>OZ245760.1:2612500-2725066 GCA_965227695.1 Gammaproteobacteria bacterium | reverse complement strand
GAAAAGGTGAGTCTGTGAAAAGTCCAACCCAGGAAGAACAACGCGGTGCACTTGAAAAGTACACGGTGGATCTGACCGCGCGCGCTGAACAGGGCAAGCTGGATCCTGTGATCGGTCGTGATGATGAAATTCGTCGCTCTATTCAGGTTTTGCAACGGCGTACCAAAAATAATCCGGTACTGATTGGTGAACCTGGTGTTGGTAAAACCGCGATCGTAGAAGGTCTGGCACAGAGGATTGTTGATGGGCAGGTGCCCGATGGCATAAAAAACAAACGTTTATTGTCACTTGATCTCAGTGCATTAATCGCCGGAGCTAAATATCGAGGTGAATTTGAGGAACGCCTAAAAGCGGTACTCAACGATCTGGCGAAGCAGGAAGGGCAAATTATATTATTTATTGATGAGTTGCATACCATGGTCGGCGCGGGTAAAGCCGAAGGTGCAATGGATGCCGGTAACATGCTAAAGCCTGCTCTTGCGCGTGGTGAATTACATTGTCTTGGCGCGACAACGCTGGATGAATATCGTGAATACATAGAAAAGGATGCAGCACTTGAAAGGCGATTCCAACAGATCATCGTGGATGAACCGTCTGTTGAAGACACAATCGCTATTTTGCGCGGACTCAAAGAGCGTTATGAAATTCATCATGGCGTTGATATTACTGACCCTGCCATTGTTGCAGCTGCGACTCTTTCCCATCGCTATATCTCTGGCAGACAGTTGCCGGATAAGGCGATTGACCTGGTTGATGAAGCCGCTTCAAGAATTCGCATGGAAATTGATTCCAAGCCTGAAGAGATGGATCGTCTGGACCGCCGCCTTATCCAGCTTAAAATTGAAAAAGAGGCGCTCAAGAAAGAGACCGATGAAGCCTCGGTTAAACGTCTGGCATTGCTGGAAGTCGAAATCGCGGAATTATCAAAAAAATATTCAGATCTGGAAGAAATATGGAATGCAGATAAAGCCACGCTTCAGGGAGCACAGCATGCCAAAGAAGAGCTGGATGCTGCCAGAACACAGCTGGATGCTGCCCGGCGCGCAGGTGACTTGGCAAAAATGTCTGAGTTACAGTATGGCGTCATTCCTGATCTTGAAAAGAAAATTCAATCCGTGGCCGATGCTGAAAAACGTCCCACGCAGTTATTGCGTAATAAAGTCAGTGACAATGAAATTGCCGAAGTGGTTTCAAGGTGGACGGGAATCCCCGTATCAAAAATGCTGGCCGGTGAGCAACAAAAGTTAATGGAAATGGAAAGTCACCTGCAAAGACGTGTTGTCGGACAACAGGAAGCGATTACGGCGGTATCTAATGCTGTCCGGCGTTCACGTGCAGGGCTGGCAGATCCAAACCGGCCCAATGGGTCGTTTTTGATGCTCGGCCCGACAGGGGTTGGTAAGACAGAATTGACCAAGGCATTGACCGAGTTTTTGTTTGATACTGAAGAGGCCATCGTACGCATTGATATGTCAGAGTTCATGGAGAAGCATTCTGTGGCGCGTCTGGTAGGCGCGCCTCCTGGTTATGTTGGTTATGAAGAGGGAGGCTATTTGACCGAAGCGGTTCGGCGCAAACCTTATAGTGTTGTTTTGCTCGATGAAGTAGAAAAAGCCCATCCGGATGTGTTTAATATACTGTTACAGGTGCTTGACGATGGCCGTTTAACTGACGGACATGGGCGGACAGTTGATTTTCGGAATACTGTGATAGTAATGACTTCCAACCTGGGCAGTGATCGCATCCAGGAGCTGTCAGCCTCTGAAAATTATGATCAACTCAAAGCCACTGTGCTAGAGGTGGTGGGCCAGCATTTCCGTCCTGAATTTATTAATCGTATTGACGATACCATTGTTTTCAGACCATTAACCAAGGAACAAATACAGCAGATCGCAAAAATTCAGTTGGAGCGCCTGCGAAAACGCTTGCAGGAACGTGAAATCGACATTGAAATTTCTGATGAAGCTTTAGCGTATCTGGGTAATGCGGGCTTTGACCCAATTTATGGGGCCAGACCACTCAAACGGGCCATACAGCATCACCTGGAGGATCCATTAGCCAAGGCTTTATTGGTTGGCGAGTATGTTACCGGAGATACAATCAAAGTATCCCTGGTTAATGGCGAACTTCATTTCTCAAAATAATGAGTGTGCCTAAAAGCGTTAAGCGCGGTCTAACTGTTAGAAATTTTTAGTAGTATTTTGTCGAGGGCGCGACTGCTCAAAAAACGTTTTAGATAGCCCAGAGCATATGTAGGCTGTGTGACGTAATATCTTGCTTTCGGTGATTTACTCTCGAGGGCATGCCTTACTTTAGGCGTGATACAGCTCGCCGGTAATGTGAATGGAACCGCGGCTCCATCTTTCAGCAGTCTTTTTTCCGCGGCCAGGTATTCCTTTTGAAACACGCTTGCCTGTCGATTAATGTATTTTTGGTACATAGTAAAGCTATTACGACGAAACTGACTTTCAATCGGGCCCGGTTCAATCAGGCTGGTATGAATGTTACTTTCGGCCAGCTCCAGTCTTAACGTATCTGCCATTGCTTCAATGGCAAATTTGCTCGCGGTATAAGCGCCCCGAAACTTTAGCGCAATGAATCCCAGTACCGAGCTATTAAATATGATCCGTCCTTGATTATGCTCGCGCATGTTTTTGATTGACAGACTTGTGAGCTCCATTGTGCCAATTACATTCGTTTCAAATTGCCTGCTGAGCGCTTCCCGTGGCAGGTCTTCAAGTGCCCCTGCTTGCCCGTAAGCGCCATTATTAAATACGGCGTAAATTGATCCACCCGCATAGTCAAGGGCCTGGGCAAAGGCTTCTTGTATACTCCCTGAATCTTCGAGATCAAGTTGCACGCTAAATAGACCTTCGCTTTGAAGTTGTTTTACGTCGTCGGCTTTACGTGCAGATGCGATGACTCTATAGCCGAGATTGTGTAAGTCATTGGCGACCTGGTAACCAATGCCGCTGGAACAGCCGGTAATAAGAATAGAACGTTTATTTTGCAAAGATTTTATGGGCTGGTGTTAACGTATATTCTGAGGCGAAAAAAAACCGGGCTCGTTGAGCCCGGTTTAATATTTGCTAATGCACTGACCTAGAGGTCGAAGTCATCGTCATTGTTAGTCTCGGTGCAAGGACGTGGCTCGATATTATTGTCTGCCGCGTACTTCTCAGCACCCGCATCAATAATCGCCTGGGATAACTCCACATCGCCCTCAATCCAGTCTGACACAATGTTCCACTGGCGTGCACTCGCATCCCATTGCTGGAACTTCGCCAGATGACCACCAACGTGATCAAGACAGCTCAGATTCAACTCCGGTACCAGCCCCGTCGCGCCCAGCTCTTCAATGCGCTCCGCAGTCAATACCAGATTCTCAAAGCCCCAGCGGGCTTCCGCACTGGTCAATGCACGATTGCCAAAACGCTCCTGCGCAATGCGTAATGCTTCCGTATGTACAACCCCCGCAAGTACGCCCAGATTCCAGTACACTGATCCTAAACGGCTCTTGTCCTGAAGGTCGCCCTTATCCGCGCCATACACGTCTGAAATGATGTCCTGAACTACCTTGAAGTCGGTGCCGGCCGGGTGCGTTGTAATCGCCTGATAGCCATTCGCCGCATCACCCGCTGGAATCACGTCCTCATCCGAGTTCGACCAGATGTTACCAATCAGACGGCTCACCGGATAACCCATGCGCTTCGCAGTCTGCATCGCCACCGGATTCATCACACCCCATCCACGTAATAACACATAGTCAGGCTTGGACTTGCGAATCTTCAGCCACTGTGACTGCTGCTCGTTACCCGGATGCGGGACTTCAATCGCTTCATGAGAACAGCCATGCTTCTCACACATGCTATCCATGAACTCAATCGCTTCACGACCATACGGCGATCCGTGGAAAAGCATCGCAATCTTCTTGCCCTTCAGATTCTCCATGCCGCCTTCAAGACCACCAATGTAGTGCACCATGATGGAGTGCTCGTCATAGGTGTTGATGCCCGGCATAAAGTAGTACGGGAAAATGTCTCCGCGCTGGCCTGCGGTCTTGCCATGGTTCACCGCAATGATGGGCATCTTGTCGGCACGACCGGTCTCGATCAATGCAGTGGATATCCCGACCGATAGCGGATCAAAAAATACCGCACCACCTTCACGATCTTTCAGGCGCTTGTAACACTCCACACCACGCTCTACTGAATACTCCGTCTCACACTCAGACCAGATCAGCTTCACACCGTTTAATCCGCCGCGTGAATTCAGCAAATTGTAGTAATCCAGGATGCCGCCAAAATAGCCGGTACCACCCGCCGCGTATGGCCCTACCCGGTAACTCGGGATCGGCACATACATGGTCTCTTCTGCGCTGACAACGCCGCTCATGCCCACCATGGACAGTAACGCGCTTGCCAGTACCATTACTCTCGTCTTCATATTTTACTCCTGTTTAAATTAGGATTTTTTAAGTGTTTAATTATATTGTTTAGTTATTATGGCAGACTGAATCAACGGCCTGCGTGTTTATGAAACACCTATCAAAAAACAATAGATGTCTTAACCGGCAGTTTATGCATAAAACGAAGCGAATGCCAACATAAAATGCCTTTTATATTAGTACATTAGAGAATTATAAAGTTATTATACGGCTCGCGGGCCCCGTGTCTTTTGAACTTTTAAAGATAAATTTAAATCAATTCACCGGAATTTTATTTGCCTAATGTTGACAGCAGAAAAGACTCCACTTCGTCAATAGCAATTAACTCGTTGCTGTTATTGCTACGTGATTTAAATTCAAGTTGACCGCCTGTCAGACCTTTTTCGCTGACAACCAGACGATGCGGGATGCCGATAAGTTCGTGATCTGCGAACATCATTCCGGGTCTGAGGTTACGATCATCAAACAGAACCTCAACACCCTGATCTAAGAGGTACTGATATAAATATTCACAGTAGTTTTGCACCGCTTCCGATTTGTTGATATTGATAGGAATGAGTGACAGTTGAAAAGGGGCAATAGACTGTGGCCAGATGATGCCTTGTGTGTCATTGTTCTGTTCAATGGTTGCAGCCATGACTCTGGACACACCAATTCCGTAACAGCCCATGATCATCACGTTTTCTTTGCCATTTTGGTCGAGTATCGTGGCGTTAAGTGCGCGGCTATATTTATCGCCAAGCTGAAAAATATGACCCACTTCGATGCCGCGTCTTATTTGAATACTGCCTTTCCCATCAGGGCTTGGGTCCCCTTGCTGAATGTTTCTGAGATCGGCACATTCGTGGCAACCTGAATCCGGCCAGTTGGCGTTTGTATAATGGAATCCCGTTTCATTTGCACCACAGACAAAATTGGTCAGGGCTGCCGCGGCATGGTCTGTAATCACTCGGCATTCTAAACCGAACGGTCCAATAAAGCCTGGGGCTGAGTTGACCGTTTCGATTTCTGCATCGTCTGCAAATGTTAGAGGAGACAATACGCCGTCGATTTTTTCTGCCTTGACAGGATTAAGTTCGTGATCCCCGCGCAAGGTCAGGGCAATCACGCCACCATCTATCGACTTAACCATTAACACTTTGATGCACTCCGACGGGGTAACACTGAGTGCTTTACAAAGCTGTTGAATTGTTTTCTCCGTGGGCGTGGATACTTTTTGAATCTCGAGTTTTTTGTCTGAAGAATTTACCTGTATGCCTGCCACAGGTGCCAGTTCAACATTGGCCGCGTATTCGCTGGTGTCGGAGAAGGCAATGGCATCTTCACCGGAGTCGGCCAGAACATGAAATTCATGCGATTTGTTTCCGCCGATGGCCCCTGAGTCGGCTTCGACGGCACGATAGTCGAGTCCAAGTCGAGTGAAAATATTGCAGTATGCCTGGTGCATTTTCTGGTAAGTGTTATCAAGGCATTGTTGTGAACTGTGGAAAGAATATGCATCTTTCATGATGAATTCGCGTGCGCGCATGACGCCAAATCGAGGGCGTATTTCATCGCGAAACTTGGTTTGAATCTGATAGTAGTTAACCGGCAATTGCTTGTAGGAACGTATTTCACGGCGTGCAATGTCTGTAATGACCTCTTCGTGTGTGGGGCCAAAACAGAATTCACGCTGATGGCGATCCTGCAGGCGCAGTAACTCAGGTCCGTATTGTTTCCAGCGGCCAGACTCCATCCAGAGTTCGGCAGGTTGTACTGCGGGCATCAATAGTTCAAGTGCGCCAGCAGCGTTCATCTCATCGCGTATAATATTTTCTATTTTACGCAGAGTGCGCAGCCCCAGTGGCATCCAGCTATACAAACCTGATGCGAGTTTGCGAATGAAGCCGGCCCTGAGCATGAGTTGATGACTAATGATTTCAGCATCAGCAGGGACTTCTTTGAGTGTCGACAGCGGGAATTTTGAGACGCGCATTGTGATTGAATTATAGTTTCATTGGTTTGAGTGGCCGAATGCGCGCCAAGTAAATACCAGATTGAAAGGCTAAGCAACCCTGAAGATACAATTTATCTGCGAATACCACTGATGCCAGTGCTGTCAGAGCATTAAGAAGGCTATCTAGTTACAGAATTCTTTAATACTATTGTTTGCCTGCTGTATTCGCTCTTGCCGTTCTTCTTCAGTAAGTTTGCGGTACAGATCTCCTTCTTTAATTGTGACCTGTCCTCGGCTGGTGAGTGCGTTGAGGTTGGTTCTTGCCTGCGCGCAGTTTTCCTTTTTTATCTGCTCGCTTTCAGCAATCAGCTTTTGCTGCTCTTGTTTTTGCTGGCGTGCTTTTTCTGCATCTTTTGCTTTTTCCTGCAAATTACTACTGCGGGCAACGCCAAAGCCGCTGGCGGCAATACTTGCATCATCGACCAGTTCGTAGGGGGTACCAAGCGGGGGAGGTGTCTGACTGTAAATGACATTTCCATTATCGTCTTTCCATTTATAAGCCTGGGCACTCACATTGGCAGTTACACTGATGATGATCAGTGCAAGGATGAAGACGATGACTTGTTTGTACATGATTAAAGCTCCATTGGCGCGGACATTAAATTATATCAGAAGCATAATTTATCCCAATGTGTTACGTATCCGGAAATAGTGGTGCTCGCGACAAACCTGTTGATATTTGCGATAAGAGAGCCGCCGGATTAGCCATAAATGGATAAATTTCATTCATCCGCAGCCACGGAGACAGTGATATACTGTGGCCTATTCAAGAGTGAGGAAGGAACTATTTATGGCAGATCGCCGGCTACAAGTCTTCTATACAGTTGCGAAGCTTCTTAGCTTCACCAAAGCCGCGGAAACCCTGCATATGACCCAGCCTGCAGTGACTTTCCAGGTGCGGCAGCTGGAGGATCATTTTGATACACGCCTGTTTGACCGCACTCACAACCGTGTGGCGCTGACAGAAGCGGGTAGAAAGGCATATGAATATGCTGAGGAAATATTTTCTCTCTATGCGGAAATGGAAAACACGGTCAAAGAATTGACCGGAGATGTCAGTGGTGCTTTAACTTTAGGTGCCAGTACTACCATTGCAGAGTATATGCTGCCTGCGCTGTTGCGAGGGTTTACAATGGAATTTCCCGACATCAATCTCAGATTAAAAGTATCAAATACTGAGGGGATTGTGTCGATGGTTGAAAATAGCATGATAGATCTCGGTGTCGTTGAAGGACCGGTAACAAATAAGAATCTTCTGGTTGAGGTTTGCCGCGTGGACCAGCTTGCAGTTGTTGTTCCACCCGGACACGAACTTGCTGAAAGTCGGCCAGTACGACTTGAGCAGGTAATGAATTATCCTTTTATATGCCGCGAGGAAGGATCGGGCACGCGTGAAGTGATTATGGATCATATGATCAAACTTGGGCTCGACCGTAATAATCTCAATGTTTCACTTGAGCTGGGAAGCCCGGAATCAATCAAAGGTGCTGTGGAAGCCGGAATGGGAATTTCCATAGCCTCAGTAGCCACACTGGAAAAAGAATTGAAACTGGGAACCCTGGTTGCTGTGCCACTGGATCCGCCGATGCAGCGATCTTTTTCATTTGTACGTCAAAGGCAAAAATTCCGTTTGCGAGCGATGGAGAAATTACTCGATTATGCTCGTGCTTATTGTAGTGATGCATCCAATAATCATGATACGCAAAATTACTAGCCGACTCTCAATGCCCGATTGAATTCCTGAAATTACATGTTTGAATATCTGCGCAGTTGGTATTTTCGCCACTTCTCTGATCCCCAGGTTGTCACGCTCTTGCTGTTCCTGCTTAGTGGGTTCGCCATTGTTATTTTTGCTGGCGATATTCTTGCACCGCTGTTAGCCAGTATTGTCATTGCCTATTTGCTGGAAGGCGCGGTATCGCTTATGCAAAGAAGCAAAATCCCCAGGATCGTTGCTTTGCTCCTTGTGTTTTCGCTCTTTATGGCGGCGCTGGTGTTACTTCTTTTTGTTTTTATCCCTGTGCTATCAAAACAGTTGACTGAGTTTTTTAGTGAAATGCCGGCTATGGTCAGTCAGGGGCAACAACTGCTAATGCAATTACCGGAAAGATTTCCCAATTTGATCACAGAAGATCAGTTGCAGGAGATGATGGTTTTTATTCGCGGTGAGTTATTAGGCTTCGGTCAGGCCCTGATTACCAAGCCATTGGCTTCAGTGGTGGGTATTATTACCATTCTCGTCTATTTAATTCTTATGCCCCTGCTCGTATTCTTTTTGCTGAAGGATAAACATCTGATTTTGAGATGGATTGAAGGGTTTTTGCCAGCGGATCGTGATTTGACTAATGAAGTCTGGTTCGAAGTGAATCAGAAGATAGCCAGCTATGTACGCGGTAAGTTCATTGAAATTTTTATCGTCATGTCAGCAAGCTATGTGACTTTTATCTTCCTTGGTTTGAATTATGCAATGTTGCTTGCGGTGATGGTGGGCCTGTCAGTGATTATTCCTTATGCCGGTGCTGCCGTAGTGACATTGCCAGTCATGTTTATCGCTTATGTGCAGTGGGGAATTAGTAGTGAATTTGCTTACGTGCTTCTGGCTTATGGTGTCATTCAATTCCTGGATGGAAATATACTGGTACCGCTGTTATTTTCCGAGGTAGTTAATCTGCATCCCGTCGCAATTATTGTTGCGGTGCTGTTTTTTGGGGGGATCTGGGGTATATGGGGTGTGTTTTTCGCCATACCGCTGGCAACACTAATTAATGCGGTTATTAATGCCTGGCCAAAAATAGATGATCCGCAGCGCTCAGCAAAAGAGGCTTAATCTATGCAACGGCACTCGCCACGACCAGGCGCTTGCGTGTCTTGACAGATTTAGCCGAGAAGTTTAGTGACAGGGATGTCTTGTAAAGGTTTAATTGGCCGATTACTATGCCCTGCTATTTAAATGCCCAATGGAGAAATGAATGTTTACAGGCAGTATGGTTGCGATCGCCACACCAATGCAGGAAGATGGATCAGTAGATTATGATTCTCTCGATAAGCTGGTTGATTTTCATCTGGAAAATAATACTGACGTAATTATACCTGCAGGGACAACGGGTGAGTCCGCCACTTTAAATCATGAAGAACACTGCAAGGTCATCAGGCGTGTCGTCGAGCGGGTAGACAAAAGAGTGCCTGTGATCGGTGGTACGGGAGCCAATTCGACCTGGGAGGCTATATCACTCACAAAATGTGCCGCCGAAGCAGGCGTGGATGCCTGCCTGCTGGTGACCCCGTATTATAATAAGCCGACCCAGGAAGGCCTGTATCAACACTATAAGATGGTCGCAGAAGAGGTCGACATCCCGCAAATTCTGTATAATGTACCGGGTAGGACGGCATGCGATATGCTGCCCGAGACAGTCGGGCGTCTGTCGCGGGTGAAAAACATTATCGGTATTAAGGAAGCTTCGGGCGACATGACCCGCATTTCCTCCATTCGCCAGCTTGCTGGTTCGGAATTCATGATTGTCAGTGGTGAAGATCCGCAGGCCATGGAATCGATTCTGGCCGGAGGACAGGGTGTGATTTCAGTTACCGCGAATGTAGCACCTGCTATTATGCATGAAATGTGTCAGGCCGCTCTTGCCGGTGATCGGGAAAAAGCCGCAGAGCTTAATGCCAAAATTGAAGACCTGCACCGTGTGCTGTTTATTGAGTCTAACCCGATTCCAACGAAGTGGTCGTTGCATGAAATGGGGCTGATTCCGGCCGGTATCAGATTGCCATTAACACCCCTTGATCCTCAGTTTCATGGAGAAGTGCGCGCCGCACTGCAAAAAGCCGGGTGTCTGTAACGCTGTTAAAGATATAGATGAAATCATTAATTTTAAAAACATGTTTAGTTATCTGTCTGTTGTCACTACTCCAGGCGTGCGCGTTTGTGAATCGATTCGCGGGGACCAAATACGGTGAGGCAGGAAGTATTGGCGGGCTTGAGGCACCACCGGAGCTGGTTACTCCCGAATGGGATGAAAGCCTGACAATACCGCAAACAGCCAATGATCGTGTCAGTGCCGTGGAGACATACGGCAAAGCGCTTGACGCCAGTGTTGCTCCGGAATTTGTTGATGTTTCAATGCGCCGTGAGGGTGATTTGCGCTGGTTGGAAGCCGAAGTGGATCCTGTCAATGTGTGGCCATTGCTACGATCATTCTGGGCCGAGCAGGGCGTGTTGCTTAACAAGGATATCCCGTCTACCGGCATTATGGAAACCGACTGGATTGAACAAATAGATTCCGACCAGTACGGTATTTCTGGTGGGCGTGAAGTTGCCGCCACGCGTAGAAAATATAAAGTACGTGTCGAGCGTGAACCCAATGCCGTCACAAACATTTTTGTCAGTCAGCGCAAATCTGAATTGCAGGCTATCAGTGAACAGGGTGGCGTGTGGGTGTCAGCTCAAAGCGACCCGGAAGAAGAAGCCGAAATCATGGTCAATTTAATGGAGCATATGGGCAAGTCACGAGAAGATGCACTGTTTGAAGTGGCAAATACCGAGGGTGCGCGCCTTTATATTGATCTGCAGGATATTGATGGTATTCCGGTGCTGTTTGTCGGAGACCAATACAGCCGGGTCTGGAGACGAACAGGCATTGCCATTGACCGGTCAGGACTGTCTATCTTTCAGCAAAGCAGGAGCAAGGGGATATACCTGATTGATGCGAGTGAACTGAAATTACCACAGGGAATGACACTACAGCGCTCACGTTATCAGGTTCACCTGTTGCCACAAAACAACCAAACACTCATTACTGTCCATTACCCGGAAAGTGGTGATACCTCTGTTGTTTCTGAACAGGACGCGCGTTTGATTCTAAAACAGATATTGAGTGCATACGAAGTATTCCGAACCACCGGATAATGGGGCGGTTGGTATTCGCGGGATGCTTCATTCCTGTGTTATGCGGTTTTGTCTTTTTCTATGTAGGCATAGGCAGAGTGATTGTGAATGGACTCGAAATTTTCTGATTCGACAGTATAAGCAACAATACGCTCATCATTATTCAGTTGTGTAGCAATGTCTCGGACCAGGTCTTCAACAAACTTGGGATTATCATACGCACGTTCAGTGACATATTTTTCGTCCGGTCGCTTGAGTAAACCGTATAACTCACACGAGGCTTCTTTTTCGACCATTTCTATTAACTCTTCTATCCAGACAAAATCTTTGATGCGAACTGAAATGGTAATATGTGATCGCTGATTATGGGCGCCATAATCTGAAATGCTCTTGGAACAGGGGCATAGGCTGGTCACAGGGACGAGTACAACGACATCAGTGCGTGCCTGCTGGCCATTTATCTCACCACGAAAACATACCTGGTAGTCCAGCAAGCTTTCAACGCCGCTGACAGGGGCGGCTTTTTTTACGAAGTAAGGGAACGTCATCTCGATATGACCAGAGTCTGATTCGAGTCTGTTGGCCATTTTTTCGAGCATATCATTAAAAGACTTTACCGATATTTCGCGTTCGTATTCATTCAGGATTTCAACAAAACGCGACATATGTGTGCCTTTGAAGTTATGAGGCAGATTCACATACATATTGAACTCTGCAATGGTGTGCTGTTCACCACCAGAACGGTCCAGTACTCGCACCGGGTGTTTAATGCCTTTTATGCCTACTTTATCGATGGGTATCTGTCGCGTGTCTGCCTTGTTTTGGGTATCAGGGATGTTGGTGACAACCTTGTCAGCGCTCGCACTCATTTTTTATAACCTCTTGATTAGTGTGCAGAAATTTTCTGTATGTCGTGATTCTTTTCGGATACTACGTGAGCAGTTTTATGATCGCAATCCCTAAGCGGATATATGCGGTTGATCTCATCTAATATAGATGGGCTATCCAGACCAGCATCGGTCAGCAACTCCTCACGCGAGCCATGCGACTGATATTGATCGGGCAGCCCCAAGTGCAGTGTTTTAATCAGCAGCTGATGTCTTGATAAAGCTTCATTGACCGCACTGCCCGCCCCCCCCATGACCACATTGTCTTCAAGAGTTACCAGAAGATCGTGACATGCGGCAGTCTCAATGATGACGGTTTCGTCAAGTGGCTTGATAAAGCGCATATTGATCACAGTTGCATTGATTTTTTCTGCGACCTTGAGCGCCTCGGGCAGTAGGCTGCCAAATGATAAAATAGCTATTTTGATGCCTGAGCGAACCCGGTCGGCCTTGCCAATTTCAAGAGTGTTCAAATTGTTTTGTGCTGCCTCGCCCGGGCCAGTTCCACGCGGATAACGGACCGCACAAGGGCCGCCATATTCGAGTCCGGTTTGCAGCATCAAGCGAGTTTCATTTTCACTGGCGGGCGCCATGATCACCATATTAGGAATACACCGCAGATAACTCAGGTCATAACTTCCGGCATGCGTTTTTCCATCCGGGCCAACGACTCCCGCACGGTCTATCGCGAACAGTACGGGTAGATTTTGCACGGCAACATCATGAATAAGCTGGTCATACGCGCGTTGCAGAAAAGTAGAATAAATGGCAACCACCGGGTGATACCCGGCGCTGGCCAGACCGGCTGCAAGTGTCACAGCATGTTGCTCGGCAATCGCGACATCAAAATAACGTTCTGGAAACTCTTTTTCAAAGCGTACCAGTCCGGAACCCTCACGCATGGCTGGTGTAATGGCAACAAGACGCGACTGCTGTCTGGCAGCATCACAAATCCAGTCACTGAATACCTGGGTATAGGTTTGTCCGGCATTGCTTAATGATTTTTTTTCAACCCCGGTGTCGGGGTTGAATTTAGGCACCGCATGATATCCAACCGGGTCGGCTTCGGCGGGGGGGTATCCCTTGCCTTTTTTCGTGATGACATGTAAGAGTTTTGGCCCTTCCAGCTGATTGATATTGCGGAGGGTTTTGATTAGCGAGGTGACATCATGCCCGTCAACCGGGCCAAAGTACCGAATTCCCATTTCTTCAAATAAAGTGCCGGGAGCAAACATCCCTTTAACATGTTCTTCTGTGCGGCGTGCCAGTTCCCACATGGGAGGTAACGGTTTTAAAAGGCGTTTGCTCCCCTCGCGCATGGTGGAAAATACACGTCCCGATAGCATGCGTGTAAGATAATTTGTCATGGCGCCAACATTGGGCGAAATTGACATCTCATTATCATTAAGGATGATCAGCATATTGGCGCGAATATCACCCAGATGATTAAGGGCTTCATAGGCCATGCCGGCTGTCAATCCGCCGTCTCCAATGATGGGCACTGCCTGTTGAGACTGCTGGCTTAACTGAAAAGCCAGATTCATTCCCAGAGCGGCGCCAATCGAGGTGCTTGAGTGGCCGACGGCAAAACAATCGTATTCGCTCTCTTGTGGGCAAGGGAAAGGACCAAGCCCTCCTCGCGTCCGAATAGAGTGCATTTTGTGTTTGCGTCCGGTGAGAATTTTATGAGGGTATCCCTGATGACCCACATCCCATAATAATTTGTCGCCAGGGGTGTTGAAAACATAATGCAGGGCGACGGTTAATTCTATTACTCCGAGCCCTGCAGCAAAGTGTCCCCCGCTTTTGGACACACAGTGCAGCAGATATTGCCTGAGATCTCTGCATACAGCAGGCATCTGCATTAGCGGTAGCTCACGCAGATCACAGGGAAATTCGATTTTATCAAGGTAGGGATAATGCTCTTTATGGTCCATTTACTTATTACCTTTAATGCTCGCGACAGACGATATGCCGAGCCAGCCATCTCAGCCAGTCCGCTGAGTGGTTAAAATTTTCCAGACAGGCGATTGCCTGTTGGTAGTATGTATTACAGCGTCGTTCAGATTCCTCGAGCCCCAGAATGCTTACATAAGTCGGCTTGTTTTGCTCCCGGTCTGAACCTTGTGGTTTTCCCAGTGTGCCGGTATCGCTGATTTCATCAAGGATGTCGTCTCGTATTTGAAATGCTATCCCCAAATGTTCACCAAACTCCAGCAGACTGGTTCGTTGCCGGTCTGATAGTCTAGTACAGCAGGTCTGCGTCATATCAATACATGCCTGAATCAGGCAGCCTGTCTTTAGCCGGTGTATGAATTCCAGGGAATCAATGGAAATTTTTTTGTCTACCGCGGCAAGATCCATTGCCTGTCCTCCTGCCATGCCCATGGAGCCCACCGCTGAAGCAAGCTGATACGTGAGCCTCGCCCTGATTTCTGCCGCTGGCCCTCTGATAGAGGTATTGGTAAGCACTGCAAAAGCAAAAGCCTGCATTGCGTCACCGGCAAGAATGGCCGTCGCTTCATCATAAGCGACATGACAGGTTGGTTTGCCGCGTCTGAGGTCATCATCGTCCATGGCGGGCAGGTCATCATGGATAAGAGAGTAACAGTGCATTAATTCAATGGCTGCAGCCACACAGTCAACTTCGCCGGATTCCAGGTCGAGCGCCCTGGCTGTGGCATAAACAAGTGCTGGACGTATTCTTTTGCCACCACTCATGGCTGCATAGCGAATAGCTCCATGAAGTGTTGTGGGCGCCTGATTTTTTGATGGAAGGTGGATGTCAAAGAATTTTTCTACACGCTGACTACTGGTTGCCAGAAAGCTAGTTAGATCCGTCAAGAAAATCTCCAGGTGATTGCTCAGACTCCGCCAGCCATTCTTCATTTTGTTGTGTCAGGACAGTAATTCGTTCTTCCGCCTGTTTCAGGGCCTGCTGGCAACCGCGGGTTAAGCTGATTCCCTCTTCAAACAGTTTCAGGGCGTCTTCGAGTGATTGATCGCCGGCTTCCAATTGTTCGACGACCTGTTCAAGCTTAGAGAGTGATTTTTCAAAATCAATTTTTGCGGCCACTTTTTTCTTGGGGGGCACGATAGGTCTCCAGATATATATTTTTAGTGTGGATGTATTGTTAAACGTGTAACGACACGGTGCAATGCTGTTGACAAATATTTAGACTTATTCTAATCTTGTTGAGTTTTTAGAATGATTCTAAATCAGAACGTTTCTCATTTAATATATTAACCGGAGGTCCTCCCCATGTCTCTTAAAGGCACAAAGACAGAAGAAAACCTGAAAGCCGCTTTTGCCGGTGAATCACAAGCCAACCGCCGTTATCTCTACTTCGCAGCAAAAGCTGATGTAGAGGGTTACAACGATGTGGCGACCGTATTTAGATCTACTGCTGAGGGCGAAACAGGCCATGCGCACGGACACCTTGAGTATCTGGAAGAGTGCGGAGATCCAGCCACGGGCATGCCATTTGGAAGCACCAGTGACAACCTCAAGACAGCCGTTGCCGGCGAGACACATGAGTACACAGATATGTACCCGGGTATGGCCAAGGCGGCACGCGACGAGAGTTTTGACGAGATTGCTGACTGGTTTGAAACACTGGCCAAGGCAGAACGCTCCCACGCCAACCGTTTCCAAAAAGCACTGGATAACCTGGACGCATAATCCGAAAACACACCGGGTGATGTGCCCGGTGTGTTCTTTTACTTTCCCAATAAGAACTCCCACAAAGGACGACACTTGTCTACAACATCAAGAGAAGGCAGCCTTGAGGCCCCGACGAGGCATGCGATAGATTGGACTAATCCGGACTTCTACAACGAAGCCTCGTTAAATGCCGAGTTAGAGAGAGTATTTGATATATGTCACGGTTGTCGGCGTTGTGTGAGTTTATGTCACTCATTCCCGACATTATTCGATCTGGTCGATGAATCTGAAACAATGGAAGTGGACGGTGTCGATAAAAGAGACTATGTCAAAGTTGTCGATCAGTGCTACCTGTGCGACTTGTGTTACCTGACCAAGTGCCCTTACGTGCCACCACATGAGTGGAATGTTGATTTCCCACACCTGATGTTGCGCGCGAAAGCCGTCAAGTTTCAAAAAGGCGAGATCAGGAAGCGGGATAAAATACTCAGTTCAACGGACATGGTCGGCAAACTTGCAGGGATTCCGGTTGTTTCACAAATAGTCAATTCAACCGCCTCTACTACGGCGGGCAGAAAGGCGATGGAAAAAACACTGGGAGTGCATGCAGACGCCAAAATCCCTCAGTACCATAGTAAAACAGCACGCAAAACTTTGGCTAAACAGTCACGCCCGATTGGCACTGAAGGTGACAGTAAAGTGGCTCTTTTTGTGACCTGTTACAACAACTTTAATGAACCTGAGATCGCCACAGATCTTTTTAAAGTATTTGAGCATAATAACATTACCATCTCCATCATGGAGAAGGAAAACTGCTGTGGCATGCCAAAACTTGAACTGGGTGATCTAAGAGGCGTTGAAAAACTCAAAGATGCAAATATTCCAACCATGGTTAAGTGGATTGATGCCGGCTGGGATATTGTTGCACCCGTCCCGTCATGTGTATTGATGTTCAAGCAGGAGCTGCCACTGTTATTTCCTGATGATCCCGATGTGCAGCGCGTCAAGGAACATATATTCGATCCTTTTGAATATCTTTATCGCAAGCACAAAGATAATCAGCTAAACGTTGAGTTTAGCAAGCCACTGGGCAAAATTTTTTATCATGCATCATGCCATCTGCGGGTTCAGAGGATAGGTCTTAAAACAAGAGATGTGCTTAATCTCATACCCGATACTGAACTGGAAGTGCTGGAAAGATGCTCGGGACATGACGGAACCTACGCGGTAAAGAAGGAATTCCATGAAATTTCAATGAAGATTTGCAGGCCGGTTGTAAACAAACTCAAGAAGTCACAAGCAAGTTATTACAGTAGTGATTGTCCTATGGCGGGACATCAAATCTCCAATGGTATGGATGATGGCTCTGAGCCGAAACACCCAATGACACTGCTGAGAATGGCCTATGGAATCTAATACAAGCACAGATTTAGCCTCGTCTGTAAATAATAAATCTTTCTGTGAGAATATGACTATGAACAAGCTATCCAAAGAAGATCTTTATTCATTAGAAGATTATTCACTTAAGCGGCCAGACTTTCGACAACAAGTGATGGCGCATAAGAAAAATCGGGTACTGAAGCTGGGCGAGCATGCCACCTTGCATTTTGAAGATCGTTTTTTAATGCAGTACCAGATACAGGAGATGCTGCGTGCCGAAAAAATATTCGATGCGGCGGGCATACAGGAAGAGATTGATGCTTATAATCCTTTAATTCCGGATGGTACAAACTGGAAAGCCACATTCATGCTTGAATACGACGATGAAACAATTCGTCGTCAACGTCTGGCAGAGCTTAAAGGAATTGAGCATACCGTATGGGTGAAAGTCGAAGGATTCGATAAAGTCATGCCGGTTTGTAATGAAGATCTCGAGCGAGAAACCGAGGATAAAACTTCTTCGGTACATTTTATGCGCTTTGAATTAACCCCTGCGATGATTAAAGCGATCAAAAACGGGGCGCCAATCAGTGCCGGTATAGATCATGAGCGTTATTCGGTCAGTGTCAGTACTTTACCCGAAGGAATGCGTCAATCACTTGCAGAAGATCTTGCCTAACGTATTGGTTTGTCCGGCTTGCAATCGAAAATTATATTTTCCGCGCCACTGTAGACCAGGAATGCTCTGCCTTTGGCGCGTGCAATCAGGGTAACACCCAAGTCGTTCGCCAGCTCCAGTCCCATGTGAGTAATCCCGGAACGCGATAACACTATCGCAATTCCCATGTGCGTCACTTTCATTACAATTTCCGAAGTGAGTCGGCCAGTGGTATAGAAAATCTTGTTGCTGCCGGAAATATTCTCAAGCCACATTTTACCGGATATTGCGTCGGCGGCATTATGTCTTCCAACATCCTCGACAAAATCAAGAATCTCGGTATTTTCGCACAGGGCGCACCCGTGAACTGCGCCCGCCTGTTTATATATTTCATTATACTGGCTGATGGCTTTTAGCAGATCGTACAGGACCGATTGCCTGACCCTGGTCTGCACCAGCCTTTGGTCATAGAGTTTGTCCAGAGTGCAGCTGAAAACTGTCCCCTGTCCGCAGCCGGTCGTCACGGTTCTTTTGGCCAATTTCTCCTGCCAGTTTTGAATGCCCTTGCCAGAGAAAGTCGTGACATCGGCCGTTTCTGTCTCCCAGTCTACATTGACAGATTTAATTTCAGACAGGTTGTCAACCAGGCGCTGATTGCGCAGATAACCCAGAGCCAATAACTCCGGGTGGGTGCCGAGTGTCATTAAGGTGACAATTTCCCTGCCATCGACTTTCAGTGTTAATGGCGATTCGCCTGAAACATTGACGTTTCTTTTTTCTCCAAATTGATCCGTGGCAATCACCGCATGAGTCGGAGCCAGTCCCGCATTCGATAAAGTTGGTTTATCTTGCATAGTGGCCAAGTACCCAGTCAATGGCGTCTGATAATCTTGCGACGGGTATCACTTCGAGCGATTTAATTTGTTCCTTGGGTGAGTTCGCCGCCGGTATGATGGCATGCCGGAAACCATGTTTAGAGGCTTCGCGCAGGCGTTCCTGGCCATTCGGAACCGGGCGAATTTCCCCTGCCAGGCCAACCTCGCCAAATACCACCAGTTCCCTTGGCAATGTAAAATCCCTGAAGCTCGACAGTGTTGATAATAGAATAGGTAAATCCACTGCTGGTTCCTGCACCCTTACACCACCCACTACATTGATAAATACATCGTCGTTATGCAGGGAAATTCCTCCGTGTCTGTTCATAACAGCCAGTAACATGGATAATCGATTCTGTTCGATGCCCTGGGCAAGTCGGCGCGGGTTATTTGAAGGATTATCATCCACCAGGGCCTGCACTTCGACCATCAATGGCCGGGTGCCCTCACGCGTGACCATCACGACACTTCCGGGTGTTGGTACCTGATGGTGCGAGAGGAACAGCGCAGATGGATTTTTTACCCCTTTTAAACCAGTTTCCTGCATGACAAATACCCCCAGTTCATTGACAGCACCAAAACGGTTTTTAGTGGCACGCAGCAGTCGAAACCGATCACTGCTGTCGCCTTCAAAATAGAGTACCGTGTCGACCATGTGCTCAAGCACCCTCGGCCCCGCTAATGTCCCCTCTTTGGTAATGTGTCCTACGACAAATAAGGTTGTGCCGGTATTTTTAGCAAATTGTACAAGCTGGCCAGCACATTCACGTACCTGAGACACAGAGCCTGCGGCTGAATTCAGCTGCTCGCTGGCAAGTGTCTGTATGGAGTCAACCACCACTAGTTTTGGCTTGACGGCCTGCAAGGTTGAAAGTATCTCTTCAAGCGAGACACTGCTTAAAAGCTTAATGTTGTCCTTGTTAAGTGCCAGTCTCTCCGCGCGAAGTGATATTTGCTGTGCCGACTCCTCGCCACTGATATAGAGAGTCTGGTATTCCTCGAGGGCCGCCAGCATTTGAATGAGTAATGTTGATTTGCCAATACCCGGGCTACCTCCGAGCAGCACCACTGACCCGTGTACGATGCCGCCCCCCAACACGCGGTCCAGTTCACCAAGCCTGGTTTCAGTTCTGGCTTCAGACACTGTATCTACTTTGGATAGAGGGATAATGCGATGACTCGTTTTTGGCGAAATGGATCGTATTTTGCCACCAGTCTGGATGCTGCGTGTTTCCTCCAGAGTATTCCATGCATTACACTCCGGGCATTGGCCGCTCCATTTGTTGAAGGCATGTCCACATGCATCGCATTGGTACTGTGTTTTAGCCATAGGTGCCATATCCTTAAGCGTTCATGGTATATCATTAGACTGCTATCGTTTATTGTACCTCATGGATAATTGTTTAAGCCATGTAAAACGTAATCACCAGCCTGGTCTTGCAGGACGCTTAATTGTGTTAGTGTTAAGCTTGGTTTAATGTTGTTCAATTAATTGATCTGGAATGGTGATTAAATATATATGGTTATAGTTCAGGACTTCATTGCCCGTGCAAGTGAATAACCTTTCCTGATTCGAATAGTGTGAGCTGTTTATTACATCCGACCCGGCTTTAATTTGACTGATTCAAAATGAAAATCAAAACATATTTAGTAATACTAAGTCTTTTATTCCCTGCAGCGTTGATCGCTGAAGAGCGGACATATATATGCTCTGCAGAAGAGGCAACGGGATATGATTATACAAACGGCAGGTGGCTAAGAGAGCGTTTTAGACCAGATGCGAAGTATCAGGTTAAATACAGCGACTCGGCATGGTCTGTTTATGAGTATCAAACTGAGAGTGAGTCGGACATATGTGAGTTGATGGACGAAGATGTGTTGAAGTGTGAGATAAATGGTGAATTTATCATGAATTTCTCCACTTTGAAGTTTTCAGTCACCAATACGGCGCCCTATGTGCATAGTACACGGAGGAACAGGGAATCCGTTATTCTGGTACTCGGAGAATGTCTTTCCATGTAGGTATCGCGCCTGCGCCTGAGAATATTGATCAGTTATCTTTTAATATCGGAACGCTACTTGCCTAATGATGGCCCCGGCGCGTTGACCGCGGGTTGAATCCGCACTGTGCGAATCGAATTGTTCAGCATGCGAACAATTTCAATCGGGTGCCCATCAATCAGGACTGAGGTGCCTGTTTCCGGAATGGTTTCCAGGTGTTCAAGTACCAGGCCGTTGATCGTCCGGGGGCCATCGTCATGTAAATTCCAGTGCAACGCTTTGTTTACATCGCGAACATGCGTGCTGCCGTCAATGACATAACTCCCGTCATCCTGGGGATGTATATCTGTCATTAAAGTGGCAGGATCATTAGTGAATTCGCCAACAATTTCCTCCAGTAAATCTTCAAGTGTTACCAGGCCCTGAATATCTCCATATTCGTCAACAACCAGGCCTATTCGCCTTTTTTCGCGCTGGAAGTTAAGTAACTGTCTATTAAGGCTCGTGCTTTCTGGAATGAAATAAGGCTCACGTAAATTTTCCTTGAGCTCATCGAGTGTAATTTTGTCCTCAACGATGCGCGGGAAAATTTTTCTCAAATGTATAAAGCCGGTAACATTATCCAGGTTTTCGTGAAATACCGGCATACGTGTAAATGGCGCGTTGACAATTTGTGAACGAATGGATTCCCAGTCTTTATCCAGATCCACGCCAATGACTTCATTGCGTGGAATCATGATATCTTCAACGGTTATGGATTCCAGGTCGAGTATTCCTATGAGCATGTCCTGGTGAGCGCTGGGGATCAGGCTGCCGGCCTCTTTTACAACCGTGCGTAATTCTTCACGACTGAGAGAGCTAAGCCCCTGGCTATCAATATTGACGCCCAGCAATTTAAGCAGCGTATTGGCAATGAAATTAATGAGTAGTACAACCGGGTATGTAACGTACTGCAGCGGGGTGTAAATGAACGAGGCTGGGAAGGCAAACTTTTCCGGGTGTAATGCTGCCAGTGTTTTGGGTGTGACCTCTGCAAAGATGAGTACGGCGACAATAAACATCACTGTTGCTGCAAACACCCCGACATCACCATAAAGGCGGTAACCCAGGTAAGCGGCAAGGGGTGAGGCGACTAAATTGACAACATTATTGCCCAGCAGGATTAAGCCGATCAGTCGATCAGGTTTTTCCAGCAGGTTTTGCGCAAGGTAAGCGCCACGATGACCTTTGTTGGCTAAATGTCTCAGACGATAACGGTTTAAAGCCATTAACGCTGTTTCTGAACCGGAAAAAAAAGCAGAAAAAAGTAGCAGTACCCCTAGTATGATAAATAGGGTACTTATCGAGTAATCGTCCAAGAGCTTTTGTGCTCCCCCTGATAGTCAAACACCGGATTGTTTTACGTAATTCCCGGGAGACTTGTCAAGAGAGTATCGTGATTTAATTGTTGTAGAGGATTAATTCCAGGACGAATTTGCTGCCAAAGTAAGCCAGAATCAGAAAGGTGAAGCCGGACAGTGACCAACGGATTGCGGTCGAACCGCGCCAACCAAACTGGGCTCTGCCCCATAGCAGAACCGCAAACACGACCCATGCGAGCGAAGACAGGATTGTTTTATGTGCCAGATGCTGGGCGAAGATATCATCCAGATATATGAACCCTGAGACCAGGGCAAGCGTCAGGAAAGCCAGACCCAGGGTGATAAGTTGAAATAGAAGTATTTCACTCTCATGCAGAGAAGGAATACCACGTAGCCAGGTCGCCAGGGTGTGGTCCTTTAAAGCCTTATTCTGAAAATAAAGCAGTATGGCCTGCACGGCAGACAGGCCTAAAATACTAAAAGCAATGATTGAGGTGATGATATGCGTCTGTATCCCGAGGCTGAATATTTCTTCCGGCCCGGGCCTCAGGAACATCAGGTTAAGCCCGATTGTTATTGACACCACGGGGAGTACAATCAGGCCCAGATGTTCAACGCGTTTGAATATGCTGACGATGAAAAGGATTGAGCAGATAAAAAACGCGGCTATATACAGGGAATTATAGAAATCAAAATCGATGCCTTGTTGGGTGAATATTCTGCTGGGGGCAAGCATTGCCATCGTCACAATGGTCAACCCCCAGGGAGCCATGAATCTGACGCGTGCCGGGGAATTGCCCACTGCCATGGCCTGAATGTGAAGCCAAATCCCCAGAGTTGCGATGATGCCAAGTGTTGCTGAAAATATACCAATCATTGAACTACAATTAGCGTTGATGTTCTATAAAGTCAATCTAATTTTTCTAAACCCGGGTTTGGTGCAATTTATCTGATCATGGCTAATACATTGCGATGTATTAGACATTTCACTGTCATGGCTGGTGATAGGATGCCCCATGCACTAACCGGTGAAACAATTTTAAGATTATAATAGCCACATGAAAATAAATGTTTTGGGCTGCAGCGGCGGAATTGGTCGCGGGCTACGAACCACTGCGCTGCGTGTTAATTCTGATACCCTGCTGGATTGTGGCACCGGCGTTGGTGATTTACCCCTTGAAGACCTGTTTCAGATACAGCATGTTTTTATTACCCATAGCCATCTGGATCATATCGCCGGTCTTCCTTTATTAATTGATACTATCTATGAGCGGCTGATTAAACAGCCTCTCCGGGTGTACTGCCAGCCAAATACTTACCAGGTGTTGATGGATCATATCTTCAACTGGAAAATATGGCCGAATTTCTTTTCGCTTCCCAGTAAAGACAAGGCTGTCGTTGAATATGTACCCATGCTACCTGATCAAATGATAATACTTGATAACTTGCGTTATACAATGGTCGAAGTCGAACACACAGTGCCGGCTGTAGGTTATATTGTGCAGGACGAGCATAGCAGCTTTGCCTTTAGTGGTGATACCGCATCCGCGCCTAATCTCTGGCAAGCGCTTAATCAACAGGACAGCGTTGATTTGTTAATTGTGGAATGTGCATTTGCCGATGAGCGCTCTGAAATTGCCAATCAGGCCAAGCATTTCTCTCCCCGATCGCTGGCGCAAGAGCTTTCCACCCTGATACACGATCCACAGATTTGTGTGTCTCATCTGCAGCCTGGTGAGGAACAAAAAATCATGGCTGAATTGCGTGCTGTAATGCCCCGGCGTCAAATGCGCTCAATTGCATGTGGTGAAACACTCGTCATATAGGCACCCGGTTAATTCATTACAGCTTTCCTAGTCCTGATCCTTGCTTTATTTATTTCAACTTCACCATGGCTGGATGAAGATCAAAGGTTTACACTAGTCCCATGCGTAAACATTATTATTGCACCGGATTATCAATATGTTTGAAAATTTAACCAAACGTCTCTCCGACACGGTAGGAAAACTGCGCGGCCAGGCGCGACTGACGGAAGATAATATCCAGGAAGCCCTGCGTGAGGTACGTATGGCCCTGCTGGAAGCTGATGTCGCACTACCTGTAGTTAAATCTTTCATTGAGCGCGTGAGAAGCACGGCTATCGGTAAAGAAGTCATTGATAATATCACTCCCGGGCAGGCGTTTATAAAAGTTGTGCAGGATGAGTTGGTGCATCTGATGGGCGATGCTAACGAAGGTTTGCAGCTCAATGTTCAGCCACCCGCAATTGTGTTGGTTGCCGGATTACAGGGGGCTGGTAAGACAACAACCATAGGTAAGCTTTCCAGGCGGCTGGCCGAAACAGACAAGAAAAAAATTGGCGTCGTCAGTTGCGATATCTATCGTCCGGCTGCAATCAAGCAACTGGAAACATTAGCCAGTCAAGTCGGCGTGGAATTTATCCCAAGTGATATTGAACAGTCCCCACTGGATATTGCGGAAAACGCGATCAGTCATGCGCGTTCCAACCATTTCGATATATTATTTGTTGATACCGCAGGGCGCCTGCATGTCGATGAAGACATGATGGCTGAGATTCGGGCCCTGCATGAAGCGATCAATCCGGTAGAGACGCTGTTTGTCGTTGACAGCATGAGTGGTCAGGATGCGGCATTGTCTGCGCAGGCATTTAATGAGGCATTACCACTGACAGGCGTCATCCTGACCAAAACTGATGGTGATGCCAGGGGCGGTGCAGCCCTATCCGTTAGGGAAATCACCGGTAAGCCGATCAAATTCCTGGGCACAGGAGAAAAAATAGATGGGCTGGAACCGTTTTATCCGGATCGTGTGGCGTCTCGTATTCTCGGTATGGGAGATGTGGTCACTCTGGTCGAGGAAGCTCAACAAAAAGTTGATCACCAGGAAGCTGGCCGGCTGGCAAAAAAACTTAAAAGTGGTAAGGGGTTTACTCTCAATGATCTGCGCTCACAACTTTTGCAAATGCAGAAAATGGGGGGGGTTAACAGCCTTATCGATAAATTGCCGGGAGCAGGCAAGATATCTGATGCAATGAAGTCACAGGCGGATGACAAGGCAATAATACATATGCTTGCCATGATTGACTCTATGACACCCAGGGAACGCCGCTTCCCGGATATTATAAAAGCCACACGCAAACAGCGCATCGCGGCCGGTTCTGGAATGCAGGTTCAGGATGTCAATCGCCTGTTAAAGCAATACACGCAAATGCGTAAAATGATGAAGAAGTTCTCAAAAAAAGGTGGAATGAAAAACATGATGAGGGCAATGCAGGGGAAAATGCCACCGAATATGCCGATGTAATAGGCTCGATTAATTTCATCAAAAATTTTGGTTTGTCGCGATTTGGTAACAATATCTTAATAAATCCTTGCTAGGTTGCAGGTATTTTGATCGCATAATACAAATTCAGGATGATTTCTAATCAAATTGTCAAAAGTGGTACCCTGTCAGGCGGGTTATGCCGGGGGCCGAATGTAAAACCATTGAATCAGTATGGTGGTGTCGGGATATCGGCGAATACTAATGCAACGTTAGGGATGATCGTCGGTTATACCGGAAGACAAAATTCTGCCGGCTCACTGGATTTCTATATGCTGGCCGTTGATTTAGATGACCCGAATTTCAACTGTGGCGTGGTTAAAACACCATTTCTGGGTCATGGTATCGCGTTTAATCCAGTCCTGTCAGGGCGCGCGGCGTTATTTGAAAAAAGAGGTCCCGGTGCCTGCGAGCTTGATATTTCTACGGGTAAAGTACTAAGAGAAATCCCGTGCCCGGAAGATAGGAACTTTTATGGGCACGGCGCTTACTCACCTGATGGCAAAATTTTGTATGCCGCGGAAACAATCACACGAGGTGAGTATAAAGGGCTCATAGTCATGCGCGACGCCGTTACCATGGAAGAAATTGGCGAATTTCCAAGTTACGGTTCAAGGCCCCATGATTGCCAAATCCTCAAAGATGGTAAAACAATGATTATTACCAATGGGGGTGGTTTAGTCGGCGAAAAAGAGCTTGGTAGTGTTACCTACGTAGATATTGAGAGCCAGCAATTAATTGCCAAGATATGGGTGGAAAACAAACGTTTTAACGCCGGTCATGTCGCCGTGGCTGAAAATGGAAATATTGTCGTCGTTTCTGCACCTCGAGAAGGCTCGCCAGCAAAGAAAAATGGTGGCGTGACTATTGGCGGCATGAATAGAAAACTTGTGACAGCAAAGGGCCCCGGTAATATTCTTAATAAAATGGTAGGTGAAACATTGAGCGTATGCATTGACAATCTGAGAAATATTGCCGCGGCAACAACACCTGATGCCGGAAGAATTACATTCTGGGATCTGGAAACACAACAATTAGTCCACACTATAAAAGTGACACATCCGCGAGGGGTTACCATGACCCTCGATAAAAAAAACTATATTTTTAGTTACGACAAACCTGACAGTAAACTTGGAATGGTGAATGCCGAAACATTTGAACCCGTGCAAGGCTACGATGTTGATATTGCTATTACAGGGTCCCATCTTGCAACCTATTCCTGAATCCGGATTGTTTAAATCAACCTGCCTATCAATGTTAAATAATGTCCAGCGCAAAAGCAGAAAGGGTTTTAAAACGCCTGGCTAAAAAGTCAAATCGAGGTTTTTGTGGCTATCCTTTGGTTAAAATTGGTTTTTATGGCCCTGACAACAAAATTGCCACCAAGCTAAAATTGAAAGTTTCGTTGGGTGAAGACGATCCACTTCGACTGGTATCTGAATGGGAAAGTAGTATAGATATAAGAAGGAATGCGGATGTGCTGGAAAATGTGGATAGCCTGATCGTCGAAGAAAAAATCCCTACAGTTTCTATGGATAAAAGGATTGTCGGTTGCCCTCATTACCGGGGCGAAGATTACGCAATAGATCAAGACTGTCCTTATTGTTCGTTCTGGACGGGCAAAACCCAAGAAGACTGACGCCTGATGCACCCCATTCTGTGTCTGATGAATAATCCCCGCGCTGATCATCTGTGGAAAGCATCGAAATGGTCTAAATTACATCTTTAATTTTCCCCGAAATTCAGTACAATGCGCGGTTCTCCGCCTGAGTAAGCGGTGATCAGGTCAACTAGGATAATAATTAATATATGGTTAGTATAAGATTAGCTCGGGGTGGTGCGAAAAAGCGCCCTTTCTATCACATCGTTGTGACGGATTCTCGCAAACGACGCGATAGTGGATATATTGAACGTCTTGGGTATTTCAACCCGCGTGCCACAGGCCAGGAAGTGAGGCTCCATGTTGATATGGACAGGGTTAATTATTGGCAGGGAGTTGGCGCCAAAGCTTCTGAAAGAGTGGAATCTTTACTCAAGGATGTTGATAAAGCGGCATAGCTGAACGCATCAGCGCACGCAAAGATTGTGAAGCCACATCGTAAATCGGCGTGGAGAACGAAAAAATATTATTGGGCAGGGTCAACGGCCTGTTTGGTGTCAAAGGCTGGATAAAAGTATATTCCTATACGCAGCCAAGGCAGAAAATTACTCAATATAAACACTGGTTTTTGGGTCCTGACAGCCGGCACTTGGTCGTTGAAGGCGGTCATGCACATAATGCGGGAGTCGTTGCAAAACTTGCAGGAATCGATAATCGAGATCAAGCAGTCGCACTGTTGAATCAAACAATATGGGTTGCGGCAGATCAGCTCGAGGCGCTTGGTGAAAATGAATATTACTGGTTCCAGCTGATTGGCCTTGACGTCTATGATCTGCAACATCGGTGTCTTGGTGAAATAAAAGATTTAATGGAAACAGGTGCCAACGATGTTTTGGTCGTTGTCGACCAGCACCAGCATGAACACCTTATCCCATATATTCAGGATCGGGTGGTAAGATCCATTGATCTGCCAAATCGGCGTATGGTGGTGGACTGGGATACCGGGTTTTAATGCTGGTCACATACATTTGACTGGCCGACAAGACACGATTGAGGATCGGGGCATGCAGATAGATGTGATCACATTGTTTCCCGGACTTGTGTCAGCGATACGTGATTACGGTGTGGTTGGCCGTGCATTGCGCAGTGAGCGGGTAAAGCTTGGCGTCACTAATCCGCGTGAATATTCACGGGATACCAATAATCGTGTGGATGACAGGCCTTATGGCGGTGGTCCTGGAATGGTTATGCAATATGAGCCGTTGGTACGTGCGATTGATGAAACGGTAGCAAAAACTGATGCCCAATCGACTGTCGTATATTTGAGTCCACAGGGAAAACCTCTGGACCAGAAGGCGGTGCGAAGCTTTAGTGAAATAGACCATCTCGTGCTTCTTTGCGGGCGCTATGAAGGAATTGATGAGCGTATCATCCAGGCACGTGTAGACCAGGAGTGGTCAATCGGTGATTACGTCATTAGTGGTGGTGAACTCGCGGCGATGATTGTCATCGATGCTGTTGTGAGAACGTTGCCCGGTGTGCTGGGTGACGAGCAGTCTGCGCAACAGGACTCTTTTGAACAAGGCTTGCTTGACTGCCCGCACTATACCCGACCTGAGTGCATTCAAGGTTTCACAGTTCCGGAAGAGCTGTTGAGCGGTGATCATCAAATAATTGCCCGATGGAGGCTAAAGCAGATGCTGGGCCGTACTTTTTTGCGTCGAGCTGATATGATTGAGAAGTTGAGTTTAAACGAGCAAGAACACCATTTGCTGGATGAATATCTGGCAGAAGAAAAAGAGAAAAACGAGAGATAAAGCCATGAACAACATTATTAGTGAATTGGAAGCAGAACAAATTAAATCAGATTTGCCTGATTTCTCAGCAGGGGACAGTATCGTCGTTCAGGTGCGCGTCAAAGAAGGTGAGCGTGAGCGACTGCAGGCTTTTGAAGGCGTCGTGATTGCAAAAAGAAATCGTGGTCTTAATTCAGCATTTACTGTCAGAAAGATATCTCATGGTGAAGGCGTTGAAAGGGTATTCCAGACACATAGTCCACTTATTGCCTCAATTCAGGTTAAACGGCGCGGAGATGTGAGACGCGCCAAATTATATTATTTGCGAGGCCGTACCGGGAAGGCGGCTCGTATTAAAGAAAAGCTAGGTTAAACCGGCCATATCTAGCGCTGAGTTGCATAAACGCCTCATTTTGATGGGGCGTTTGTTATTTGGCCTTTGGATTAAATATGCGGGCTTATGTCCAACAAGTTTGACTACATATTGCCATCACCGCTGGGCTTACTGGGACTTGACCTGACTGAGAAAGGTGTTCGGCGTTTGAATTATCTTGACCCAGGTATGGATCCGCAATTGCCTGAAAAGGGCTTGGCTTTGTCTGTCTATCAGCAACTTAATGAATATTTTGAGCAAACCCGCGCTGACTTTGATCTGCCCATTGATATCATCGGGACAGAATTTCAGAATAAAGTGTGGGAACAAGTCAGCAGTATCCCTTATGGTGAATCGAGGACTTACGGGGAGATTGCAAAAACGATTCTTAGCGGGCCTCGTGCGGTGGGTAATGCCTGTCGAAGTAATCCTGTTCCGATTATTATTCCCTGTCATCGTGTGGTAAAAAAAAACCAGCTGGGCGGTTACTGTGGCAGCCTGGAGGGGAGACAAGTCCAGCATAAAGATTGGCTGTTAAAACATGAATCACGGGATAAGGTTTGCATATAATTTCTTATCCATCTGAGAAAATTCGTATCGATCGGGAGAGTTTATGGCATTTCATACCCTAACGTGGCAAGGAATATTGTTCAGACTGGTTGCCGCGCTGGCTCTGGTTTTTTGCACTTACAATCCTCATGGCTGGTCATATTTTGACTGGGTACAATCTTACCTTAACCCTGCAGGTGACAGTTCGACAAGTTTGCCGTTATTGCTATTTGCAGGCATCGTGCTGTTAATTGTATGGACAATCTATATTCGCGCCACGATGCGTTCTCTGGGCGTATTTGGTTTGATTCTGGCAGTGGCCTTTTTTGGTGTATTGCTTTGGCTGGCGATTGATTTCATGCCCTCCCTGGCCGAAGACATGACCATATTTGTTGATCTTGTCTTGATTGTTTTTGCCGGAATACTTACCACGGGCTTATGCTGGTCACATATAAGGCGACGCATCACTGGCCAGGCAGATGTTGATGATGTTGAATAGTGCATCTGACTCTTGAAATATTAAATGTTCATCACAATCTATAAATTTACCGTTATTAAATGGAGTTTTATTGTCAATGAGTAGCCAAGCAGAAGCAGATAAAAAAGAGACCATGAAATTCGAATCAGAGGTTAGCCAGATATTACAGCTAATGATTCACTCGCTCTATTCAAATAAAGAAATTTTTTTACGCGAGCTCATCTCCAATGCTTCGGATGCATGTGACAAATTACGTTTTGAGTCGCTCTCGAATTCAGCACTGTTGTCAGATGACGCGGATCTCAAAATTCAGGTGGAATTCAGCGAGAAAGATAAAACCATAACCGTGCGTGATAATGGTATTGGCATGACGCGGGAGGAGCTGATCAGTAACATCGGAACGATTGCAAAATCTGGGACTAAAGAATTTCTGCAAAACTTAACAGGGGATCAGGTAAAAGATTCAAATCTGATTGGACAGTTTGGCGTGGGCTTTTATTCAGCTTTTATTGTTGCCAAAAAAGTAGAGTTAAATACCCGCAGCGCCACAGTTGCACAAGACCATGGGGTTCACTGGGAATCTGAAGGCACGGGCGAATATCAGCTTCAAACAATTAATAGAACTGCACGTGGGACAGAAGTCATACTGCATCTTAAAGATGAGGAAGCCGAGTTGTTGTCGGGGTGGCGATTGAGATCAATTATCAGTAAGTACTCTGATCACGTGCCTCTGCCCATCGAAATGATCAAGGAAGAGAGCCCTGATGATGAAGACAATAAGCCGGATGACAAACAGGTTGTCTGGGAAATTGTGAATAAAGCTTCATCATTATGGACGCGAGCCAAGTCCGATATTAAGGATGAAGAATATAATGAATTTTACAAGCACGTGAGTCATGACTTTACCGATCCGATGGCTTGGACACATAACAGGGTTGAAGGTAAGACAGAATATATTTCCCTGCTTTATATCCCCGGCAAAGCGCCATATGATCTTTATGAACCCCACCAAACCCATGGCCTGAAATTATATATTCAACGTGTTTTCATCATGGAGGACGCAGAAAAGCTGTTGCCTCGTTATTTGCGTTTTACAAGGGGGGTAATCGACTCCAGTGACTTGCCGCTGAATGTTTCGCGTGAAATTCTTCAGGACAATAAAGTAATCGATTCTATTCGTTCAGGTTCCACCAAAAAAGTACTGGGACTGCTGGAGAGCATTGCGAGTAATGAGCCGGAAAAATACCAGCTTTTTTGGAACGAGTTTGGAAAAGTCATTAAAGAAGGACCGGCTGAAGACTTTGCAAACCGTGAGCAGATCGCGAAACTGTTACGTTTCGCGACCACACATGATGATAAAGAACAGCAATCCATTTCGCTGGACGATTATATAGCGCGGATGAAAGAAGGACAGGATGCGATTTACTATATCACTGCGGACAATTTTAATGCGGCTAAAAACAGCCCGCATCTGGAAATTTTCCGTAAAAAGGGAATTGAAGTCATCCTCATGTATGATCGCGTTGATGAATGGCTGATGGGCGCGTTAAATGAGTATGATGGGAAAAACTTTGTGTCAGTTGCAAAAGGCAAGCTTGACCTGGACAAGCTTTCTGATCAGGATGAGAAAGAGCAGCAAAAGAAAGTTGAAGAAGAATCGGCGGATATTGTCAAAATAATCAAAGAAAATTTACAGGACAAAGTGGAAGATGTGCGTGTATCTCATCGGCTGACCAGTTCCCCGGCATGTATTGTATTAAACGAACACGATATGGCGCTATACATGCAAAATCTGTTGAAGCAGGCCGGTCAGCAAATGCCGAGTACAAAGCCTACGCTGGAAATAAATCCTGCCCATCCTGTTTTGATAAAAATGAATAATGAGTCTGACTCTGAACAGGTAAAGGAATGGTCGCAATTATTATTTGAGCAGGCAATACTCGCAGAGGGTGGACAGCTTGAAAACCCGGCCGACTTTGTATCCAGGTTGAATAAGATTATGCTTGATCTGGCGGGCGATTAAACAACAGACTGTGGCATACAGTCCTCCTGATTGGATCAATAAACCACTGCAAGACTTAACTGTCTCGCAGTGGGAGGCATTGTGTGATGGTTGTGGAAAATGTTGCATGGTAAAGCTGCAGGATGAAGAAACAGATATGCTCTATGCCACAAACATAGAATGTGAGTTATTTGATGCCAGGACATGTCGTTGTCGTGATTATCGCAATCGCAAAACAAAAGTGCCTGAGTGCGTCAGTTTGTCACTTGATCGACTGCATGAATTTGAGTGGTTGCCGCGAACATGTTCATACCGCCTGCGTGCGCAATCACAGCCGTTACCAGACTGGCATCCTTTGATTTCTGGTAACGCGCAAACTGTACATCAGGCGTGTATGTCAGTGAAGAATAAAACAGTAAGACTGGATGATGTCGATAATCCCGAGCATTATTTGGTTGACTGGTACTGAGTTCTGTACAAGTCTACCGTCACACCGGCTTCAATGGATCACCTGAGATACCTGAATTAGACATCAAGTCAATTAAGATTTTTCTGATGGGTATAAAAATCCTGCTCATTGAATAATCTGTAATATAACCAGTATTGAAATTACTATGGACACGCAGGTCAGAATTGATAAATGGTTATGGGCTGCCCGGCTTTATAAAACAAGAAACATGGCAGCAGATGCGGTTGATGGCGGGAAAGTGCATGTTAACCAGCAACGTATTAAACCCTCTTACAGAGTTAAAATCAACGATGTTGTTTTAATTTCGCGGACAGGTTTTCGTCAGGAAATCACAGTACGTGCGATCGAGAGTAATAGGCGTTGTGCTATAGAGGCGCGAGGGCTTTATGAAGAGTCTGCACAAAGCATTGCCCAACGTGAGCATTTTGTTGAGCAGCGAAAAATTCTCAGCCAGGCCATGCCCGGTAGCACGGGCAGGCCTGGTAAACATGAACGCCAGAAAATCAGGCAGATGCTGGGTAAAACCAAGTAGCCGGTTTATTCACCTGCATCCGCTTTTTTGGAGCGAATGAAGCGCAGTTTATCCGCATCATTTAAGCTGGTTACTTTTTGTGGTTGCGCTGCATTGCGGCTGGTGGTTGCAATAAGTTCGTCCTCCTGATTCTTGAGCACTGTATTTGTATTTGCCTGTGTGGTTCTTTCCTGTGGCTGATCTGCCTGGTCATGTTCGGTGTCGTCCCGGGTCGTAAGTCTGGGGGTCAGCTGCATGGCTACACGTGGATCTCTCTGCCAGTGATCATACATTTCCTCAACGATAGTGTTCGAGCGTATTAAGTCTTCAAGGCTGGTGGTCAGCTGACGCTTCACGAGAGCCACTTTTTCTTTTTCCAGTCGGCCAAGTGTTGATAGTTCTTCTATCCTTTCCAGGATGGGCAGTGATTTTAATATCAGTTTGAGTTGTTCGCTCAAATACTGGTTATGTGATGGCAGCACCTGCATCCATACCCCGTATAATAATTCTTTCATTTTCTCGAGTACGATTGTCTCTCCGGTCATTTCTATTGACTTTTCATGACCCGAGTCCATACCAATAATTGTCAGTTCAGTTGGATTTTCAATATGTTCCAGGGTAACAAAACAATTATATAGTTGCTGAACACTCTCCAGGGTTGAAGCAATTTTCTTAGGTGTGTCCTTGGTATTGTTATCTGGTAAAAGTATGATCGAAAGTGTTTCATCATCATCGGTTTTGTTCTTTAACTCTTCATGGCCGATACAAATAACTTTCTGGAAATAGCCCAGGCTTGAACGCAAGCGACGTAAATTACTGAAGATGCTTTTTAATAGATCAGGCTGGTCTGTTGAGATTAATTTCGGCCAGTTTTTTGGGTCATTTAGATAATGTAAGTCAAGCTGCTTGAGAACTTCTCTCTCTGCGTCTGTAAGTTTACTTGTTGAAATCGAGAACTTATTTAAGGCTGCCAGAAGGTCACCAACATTGGGCACCTTTTTATCTTCTCTGCTTAATGCCAGAATGCGCACATGCAATCTTTCCAGTAGCTCGCTGTCTGAAATAGCCTGCTGAATTTTATAAGTTGTGTCTATTAGTTGTTTACGTCGCATAGTCTTCACTTCTAAGGTTAGGCTCTGATCATGAGCATCGTTTCTCTGAATCTGTTGGTGACAATACTATGAGGGTATTTAAATCATGCCCGTGATGAACGTCATAATTTCAATAATAGACGGTCGCTTATTTGCTGATAACGCGAGTGACTATGCATAAATGTGAACTGTATACAATGGCGGACGAACTAATTCTGCAAAAAAATACGCCAATTGAACCAGATAGAAAAAGTATATATTTTTTTGCTTACTTGCTCATGATCGGTATCACATTGTTAAGTGATTCCACTGTGAATGCTGCTAAAGAGAGGCAAAGGAAGCGTGTATTCGTGCCGGTTGACTGAAAACCAGAGTATTTTTATACAATATATTGTCTGGCGGGGTAAGAATTAAACAGCGATAACTCAACAGTCTGTGTAAATTACTAGCTGATAATAAATCGAATCACAAACTCTTTGTCTACATTGCTGGGTTTGCCAAGACTCAGGACCCCTGAGCCACTGAGGATAATCTCATCACGGCATATATGAGTTGTTCGCCCGTCATCAAAGTCTATGTAAGTGCCATTAAAACTGTGGTCACAAAAGTAGAACTGCCCATGGCGCCACTCGATGCGTCCATGACGCCGAGATGAAAAACGGTTGAGCACCACCAAATCGCAGTTTTGATCTCGCCCCAGGCTACAGCGCTTTTCTTGCTGGGAAAGATTAATGCGCCACTTCTGAAAAGATAACTCCATGGCCTGTGCAACATTGGCAGATGTCTCAAGTGTGGGGACCCGGGCATTGGTGAATTCTTCATCGCGAAGAATTGAGGGCAGCTCAGGTGCTGTATCTGAGGTTTCCAGCTGTTTTTTGTCGCTCCCACGCCGACCACTGGTCTGCTCATCGGGTTCACGAATATCTATCGTGCGTCGACGGTTTTTCGTGACAAGTACGCCGCTACTATCTACAAATGGATAGGTCGGGCGCTTGGCCCATTTGCGGCGCTCCATCGGTTTATTCTCAGTTTTTAGTGGTTTCTCAGACATGGTGGAAGTATGTCTCATGCGAAATGAAACTGCATGAGCAAAAATCAAATAGCCGAAGAACGGTTAAATGTAGCCGATAAATATTAATGGGCTGCTAAAGTTAGTGCAGGCAGGCCAGGCTATCCGATAAAGTAGTGAATAACATCGCTTTCAGAGTGATCAAAAGGGACACCGAGGCTGATAATGCCACTCCCTTTTACAACCACTTTGTCTTTGGTGACATATGTTTCACCATCATCATTTTTGATGTAGGTGCCATTCACGCTGCTGTCACTCAAATAATACACATTATTTTCAAAATAAAGACGTGAATGTTTGCGTGAGACAAATCGAGAGGCGAACCTGGCAAGACAGTCAGAGGCGCGGCCAAGCCAGACACCCTCATCCCCCCGCTTAACCTCATGTATTTCATCCTGAAACCAGATAAACAGGCGCTGATTATCCGGATCGGATGCTTCGCCATCTGTCGATGCGTCGTCTGGCTCGCTAATTAATATATTATTAATACGTCGCTCAGGGATTTGTCTTCGATCCTGGCGAACCAGCGTGTCTTCAGAGTCAAAAAATGGGTACAGTGGCGTGGTAACCATCTTGCGACGATCTTCGATGCTTCTGCGTTCATGTGTAATCACGGAGGGCCTTTTGGTATTACATATCGCTAAACTGATGGTAGCGAAAAACTAGATGATTGTCAGGCTTTCTATCTCGGGTAACCAAACAGTAAATAACGCGAAAGCATAGGTCGCAAGGCCCAGTATCAGCCAAATCGCGAATAGCACTGATAGAGATATGTCATGAGTGGACAGCCCGGTTTCAACTTTACTGGATATTACTTCCATAACATGTTCTTAATGTAGTTAATATTACCTTCTGTCAATAGGATACTACCACACAGCACAGAGTTCCCTGAAATTTTTATGCCTGCAACAAATATGTGTTTAAAAGATACTTTAAATTGTTTTAATAACTAATTGTTCAATAAATTCACAGTCGCTTTAACCGTGACTGTTTATACGTAGTGTTCGTGTATGTAGCGTGTGACGATATGTTTAAATTCTTCTGCAATATGGTCACCGCGCAGAGTGCATGACTTCTCGCCGTCAATATATACGGGCGCGACCGGGGCTTCTCCGCTGCCAGGCAAACTGATCCCTATGTTGGCGTGTTTGCTTTCTCCGGGCCCATTCACGACACACCCCATTACTGCCACAGATAAATTTTCTACGCCCGGATAGATTTCTTTCCACTGCGGCATAGACTCGCGCAGAAAGATCTGGATGTCATCGGCTAATGTCTGAAAATAATCGCTTGTGGTTCGTCCACACCCCGGGCAGGCGGTCACTGAAGGTGTGAAGGCACGCAGATTGAGGGACTGTAAAATTTCCTGGGCAACCAGCACTTCATCTGATCGGCCCCCCCCGGGCTGAGGTGTCAGCGATACACGAATCGTATCGCCAATGCCTTGATGAAGAAGTATCCCAAGGGAAGTAGCAGAAGCCACAGTGCCTTTGATGCCCATCCCCGCTTCGGTTAACCCAACATGTAATGCATAATCGCAGCGTCCGGCCAGTAACTTGTAGACCTGAATTAATTTAGGCGCTTGGCTGATTTTGCACGAGATAACAATTTTGTTTTTTTCCAGGCCAAGCGACTGTGCATACTCTGCGCTACTTAAAGCCGAAGCAATTAATGCCTCCTGCATTACTTCATCGCTTGATTTGGGGTGATCTAATTGCTGGTTTAGGTCCATTTGCTCGGCTAATACCTGTGGGTCCAGACTGCCCCAATTGACGCCTATGCGAATCGGCTTTTGGTATTTGCATGCCGTTTCCACCATCGAAGCAAATTGGCTATCACGCTTGCGACCACGGCCTACATTGCCGGGATTTATTCGGTACTTGGATAAATGTTCGGCACATTCCGGTGATTCGGTCAATAACTTGTGGCCGTTAAAATGGAAGTCACCAATTAAAGGTACGTCGATGTTCATACGCGCAAGGTGTTCTTTAATGTAAGGTATCGCACGCGCGGCTTCCAGTGTGTTTACTGTCAGGCGCACCAGTTCAGAGCCGGCTTTAGCCAGTTCGGCGACTTGCGCTGCTGTGCGTATAATATCCGTCGTGTCAGTATTGGTCATGGACTGGACGACAATCGGAGCGCCGCCGCCCATCGTGACATTGTCGATCTGAACACAAGTAGACTGATGTCTCACAATATCGCTGGAATTTGTTGGCATGAGGATGTTGGCAATTTGTTAATATCTTACGGGCATAGTGTAGCTAACATCCACACAGTATTCGAAACATTTAACACAATGACACAACTAAATCATTACTTTCAGTGTAGTCTCCAGCTGTCAATGTCAGGTAGAGGAGCAAAAAATATCACACCTGAAATTGAGGGATTTGTGAGGGAATCGGGAATTTCAGTGGGTATCTGTCATGTATTTATCCAGCATACCAGCGCCTCTTTGATGGTTTGTGAAAATGCTGACCCGGATGTATACCACGATCTTGAGAATTTTATGTTAAAACTGGTTCCGGACGGAGATCCAATGTTTATACATACAAGTGAAGGTGAGGATGACATGTCTGCTCATGTGCGATCAATCCTCACACAGACAGAGTTGACGCTGCCTATTCAAAATATGCGCCTGGCCCTGGGTACATGGCAGGGCATTTTTGTGTGGGAACATCGAGTCAAACCGCATCAACGACAGCTGGTGGTTACGCTACACGGTCAAAAATAGACAATATGAAGAACTCGGCCTTATTTGAAAATATTCAGTGCGTCACTCTGGATCTTGATGACACGCTATGGCCTGTGGAACCCACGATCAGTCACGCAGAGCAGGCGCTGTATTCGTGGATCGATTTGCATTACCCAAGAATTACACAACGTTACACATTGCAGGATCTTTCCGCACAGCGGGCGACACTGGCCCGTCAATGTCCAGATATTGCGCATAATGTGACGGAATTGCGTTACCGTGCACTAACTTTGTTGGCACAGGAGTTTAATTACCAGCATGAACTGGCAAGGGATGCAATGGCATTTTTTCGTCACCACCGTAATCAGGTTACCCCTTACCAATATAGTGAGCCTGTGCTTGAAAAGCTCAAGCAACACTTCATTGTGGGAGCGATTACCAATGGTAATGCCCAGCTGGACAAGATCCCCATCGGGCGTCACTTTGATTTTGCTATCACTGCCGAGCAGGCCGGTTGCAGCAAACCAGATCCGGAGATGTTTTTGAAAGCATCACAAAGCGCCGGGATATCAGTCGATAAACTTGTCCATGTGGGAGACTCTCCGCGTACGGATGTGTTGGGTGCCATGAATGCAGGTTGCAAGGCTATCTGGTTCAATGACAAGCGGCATGCGTGGCCGGGCGGGCAAACGCCGCATTGTGTTGTCCATTGTCTGAGTGATTTGCCTGGTGTCTTAATGGTTAACAAAAGATCACAAGTAACTTAGGAGATATTAATGTCCGAGAATGATAATAATGTAAAATCGCTACAGGAGCGGATAAAGAGCCTCGAAGTGTTACAGAGAAATACGCGTATTGCCATTATTATTCTGGTAGGTTATTCAATTTATGACGTCATATCAGCCGATTCCGGCTCTGATATAATTTTTGCCCATAAAGTGAAAGCCAGAGAATTTGAGTTGATTGATGGGCAAGGCGAAATTTATGGAAGTTGGAAAGTTAGGGATGGGGAGAGCAGAACAGCCGGCCTGGTGATTGGTGATGCGGCTGGCAAGAGAATGACAATGACAGCAGATGAAATTCGTCTGACCACCGGCAGGGTTAACCCTGCGCCACAAATGCTGCTGGACGCAGGTGGTGTTACTTCATTCGGCGCCACGGATCCTGAATGAGTCCGGGAGGGTGAAGTTATTTGACAGGCAGGGATGATTCATCTGTTTTTCAACTGATCCAGTTCGCGTGCCTTGTTGATCCAGTCATCACGTATGATCCTGTCTTTAAAACTACCGAGTTTTTCAGACATTTCTTCAATATCTGACTGTGTCCACGCAGCGATTTGTGAAAATTGATAAATGCCCAGATCATGCAGCATAGACTCCAGTTTGGGGCCAACACCTTTAATGAGTTTCAGATCATCCGGGCCAGGCTCGGAGAGAGTGGGGATCGAGTCTACGTCATTGGCAACGGGTCTTTGAATGCTCTGTCTGAGTAGCTGGTTTTTTGTGTCCTTGAGCTTGGAGCGATATGCATCGATGGTAAGTTCATGTTCACGTAACTGATTTTCTGCTGCCTTGCTCGTCTCCAGATCAGTATGTGCCTGGGCAAGTTGTGATTCCAGTTCCTTGATTTTCACACTCTGGTCGAGATGTACTACGGGCGCTTTTTGTGCACGGTTTTCAGCCAGGCGAAGCTGGGCGCGCAGATCGTTAATAATTGCATCCTTTTCTTCACAGCTATCGGTAAGCACACGTTCTGTTTCGATGGTTTCGAGCTTGGCTTCGCGGATTTGATTGTGCATACGTCCGTACAGGCTATCTTTACTGGTCCCCAGCAATCTTATCCTGTCTACCAGTCGCAGCGTTTTATTATCGCTGACGTCTGCCGCGGGCGGTATCGGAGGCATAGTGTTGAGCCTGCGTTCTTTAAGGGTCTGCAATTCCTTGGTGACCTGCGAGAGGCGGGTATGTGTGCGTGCGAGATTGTCTTCACTGGCATTTAATTTTGCCTGTATGTTATCTGCATAAGATCGCAATTGCTGGTAATCAGATTTGGTTTTCATGAGCTTGGTCTGGAAAACACGAATCCACGTTCGCAGCGGTTGTTGCTTGCCCTCGATTTCGGTCAGACGACGGTGCGCGCGCGCAAGATTATCCCTGTTGGCATCGAGCATGCTCTGGGTGTTATCGGCGTAGCTGCGTAATTGTGAATAATTGGTTTTAGTCTTGAGAAGCTTGGTCTGGAAGACAGAAATCCAGTCTTTCTGAGTACGGACTTTGGCGTCTACTTGCGTCAGGCGCGTATGTAGTCGAGCGAGGTTTTCTTTGTTTACGCTTGCTTCCCATGCTTTTGCTTCTGCGTACTGTCTGTTTTGCTGTAATTGTGTGTTTTTATATGCAAGTTTCGATTGCAGCGACTGGATCCACTTTAACTGGTGAGGTGCCTGGCGCGCCCGCTTGAGAGTATCCTGCCAACGTGAATGCATCAAAAACACATCACCTTCAAGCCTCGCAATACTGCCACGCAACTGGGTATTGGCATGTTGTGCATCATTGAGCTCATGTCCGGTATTGGTCAGCTGCTGTTCAGTCGTGGCGAGCTTTTGCTGAGCGGCAGTTAATTGACTCTGGGTCGTATTTAACTCGGTGGACACTGCTTGTTTCTGCGCTTCAATTTCTGCCACAGCTTTATTGCAGCGGCAGCGTTGTATGAACCATCCAATCAGCCCGCCAATCACGGCGGCAAGTAATAAATAGACGCCAATTTCGCCTACTAGGTAAGACATAATATTAATCTCCGTTTTTTATTTTAATTTCTATACGCCGATTCTTTATGCGCCCTTCTTGAGTATCGTTCGGGGCGACAGGGAATTTGTCACCAAATCCCAGTGCACTCATTCGCTCCGTACTAACACCAGCATCGTTCAAGTAGCTCACTACAGACCGGGCACGCTGTTCACTGATCTGCATATTGATTTCCGGATTACCCGAAGTATCGGTATGCCCTTCCACAAGAATTGAAACGCCAGGGTGCGCCAATAGTGAAACGGCAACCTCATCCAGCAGCTGCTTGCCTTTGGCAGTGAGGGATGTCGAATTTTTCTCAAAAGTGATATGGCTAAAGTCAAGATTGGCAAATTGCTTTTGAATGCTGTCGTCAGGATCCGCAGTCGAGGGGGGCAACGGCGCTGGTTCAGTCGCCAGGGGGGCGAACTCGTCTGGTAATGGTTCAACTTTTGCCGTTAAGAGATCAGGCTCTTTTTGTTGCTGGGGTAATTGTGTGGCCGGGGTCTCGATAACAACCGTATCGGCTGTGTCTTCTTCTGGTACGGTCGCAGATGCATCTGGTTCCACGGCCAGCTGGTTCGTGACCAGTCTTGTACCGATGGTTTGTTGAGCAATCTTTTCAGCGTCATCACTGGCGTTTTGATTGAACACCTGCCCGACTAGAGTGATATCTCGCCCATCGACCGTGACTGAGACGTCAGCGAGCTGCGCATTCATGCGCAGGTTATTTTCAGCGCGGGATTTTATATCCTGCTGAATCCACGTGGCTTTTTCCGTTATTGCATGATTATAAAGCAAATACAGGAGTATCAGACCTGTAATAAGAACGATCCAGAGCCAGGGGGGACACGGGGTTGGCCTATTTTGAGAATTTTCAGACATACGTATTTGTCAACTTGGTTACAAGTTAATGTAGGGTATAAGTTTAGTAATATTTCGCGACGTTAGTATTGCTTGTGTGACGCCAAGAAGCAATCGTCTTGATATCACCTGATCAGGCTGGTGACCAGGTGAGAGATGGTTTCAATTTGTGTCTCAGGTATATTCGGGGATGACAGAGACTTACACAGTATAATTATCGTCCGATCTTCTGCTTGAGATTTTCAATCATTATTTGTAGCAGCTCGAATGTATCACTGAGTTGTGTCTGTGTGAGGTCAGCAGTAATCTGTTGAACCAGTTGCTCGAGCCGCTGCACACCAAGCTGGGCGATTTTTCTGCCCTGGGCGGTGACCTGGATTTCAACGACCCGTCGATCGGCCAGATTATGGGTTCGACTGACAAGATTTCTGGATTCCAGAATGTCGAGGCTGCGACTGACCGTGGCACGTTCCATGCCGAGCTGAGAGGCGACTTTCGAAGGGTTATCGACTTCTGCCTGGGTCAGGCAATCGAGTATCAGCCACTGACTGTATTTCACATCATATTTTGCTAAGCGGTCATTTATTTCAAGTCTGCATAATGTGTGCAGATGGTCTCCGCATTGTAGAAAGGTTCTTGTAAACGATTTTAAATCAGACGATGAAAGTTTTTTTGTCTTGCTCATTGTTTATATTTAGGCCTTTCTTTTAAAAACTTACCTTGTAATAGTGATTTGACGGTCCGTTCCAGCCCAAACTTACCGTTTATCTGAATGGTTGAAGCGCTTTATAACATTCTTTTTTTTAAAGCAAAGCAATTGTTGAGTGTTACAATAGTATGATAAATAACCATTATTATATTAAGGCAATGTATTTATAGGTATTTGTACGTAAAAATAACAGAACGAATAAAAATAAATCTATTAAAATCAGCAAGTTATTAAATTTTTTCGCATTGCGACGCCAATTATTTGACGCTTTAAAGCGATCACCGCGTGCTTGAAATCGAAGATCAAGATTTTTAATGATGGTGTTAACGATACCAATGATTAGTCATGAAGCACTGATTGTGCATATATAAACAGTGAAGACCGGATAAACAAAATTGGGATGGCGCCCCGATGAGGATTCGAACCTCAGACCTTCCCCTTAGGAGGGGGACGCTCTATCCAGCTGAGCTATCGGGGCAATTTCATTATGCGAGTATTGGATAGTATAGCCGGCTCGTGGGCTGATGATAAAACCGGTTCATTAATTGATGCATATGATGGGCAGAGCCGCTAGTCTACCTGCATACAAACACTGAATTTGAAACCTGGTTGCAAGTAATCCGGATACGCGACTGACTGATAATGTGATTGATGGAATAGCTTCTGAATTGCGACGTGATGATATACGTGTATAAAACCAATACTATCTCTGTATTTCTGGTGCCGAGGGCGAGAATCGAACTCGCACTTCCGAAGAAACCGGATTTTGAATCCGGCGCGTCTACCAATTCCGCCACCCCGGCTTATGATAAGGTTCGCGCAGTTTAACTTAAACTTCCTTAACATCAAATACAGCATGTTTATTATTTAAGACTAGCGATATGATCAAGCAACCCTTTTTGAAAATTTATGCCTGATAACAAGACTCCCTATACGACAGACGACTTCGACTATGAACTGCCGCCGGAGCTGATTGCTATGGAGCCGGCAAAAAAGCGGGATGCGAGTCGTTTACTGGTCGTTTCAAAATCTAAAAATACGCTTACCGATGGCGTATTTTCGGATATCTCGCAGCACATACTTCCAGGCGATCTATTAATCTTGAATGATACAAAAGTATTTCCAGCCAGGTTGTTTGGTCGCAAACACAGTGGTGGGAAAATAGAAATACTGGCAGAGAAAATACTCTCTGAAAACAGTGTGAAGGTGCAGATAAAGTCCAGTCGATCTCCATCAGTCGGAAGCCAGATTATTATCAAAGGTGGTATTGAGGCCACGGTGACTGGGCGTGATGATGAGTTTTTTATGCTGAGATTTGAGTCATCTTTGCCTGCGCTTAAAATATTTGAGCGGTATGGTGATGTACCGCTTCCGCCGTATATAAATCGTCCTGCCAGTGAGCAGGATCAACATCGTTATCAAACAGTATATGCCCAGAACACCGGGGCAGTTGCTGCTCCCACGGCGGGTTTGCATTTTACTGAGGCACTTATCGAAGATTTGCAAAAAAAAGATGTGGCAATTGATTATATTACGTTGCACGTGGGAGCAGGAACCTTCAAACCGTTAAAAGTCACAAATCCTGCCGAGCACAAGATGCATTCGGAATATGCGCACGTGTCATCATCTATATGCGAGCGTATTGCGAACACAAAAAAAAATGGAGGTCGGGTGATTGCCGTAGGAACCACCTGTGTGCGTGCGTTGGAATCGGCGGCTTATCAGCGCCAGTTTGGTGAATATGCAGGTGAGACAGAAATATTTATTTATCCCGGGTTTGAGTTCAGGGTTGTCGATGCAATGATTACTAATTTTCACTTACCGCGTTCTACGCTTATGATGCTCATCAGCGCATTCGCAGGAGTGGATACCATCAAATCAGCCTATCAACATGCGATCAATCAATGTTACCGCTTCTATAGTTATGGCGATGCCATGCTACTTTGCAAATAAGATTTCCACCGTCGACGAAATATGGGAATAGCTGCTTTTGAGATTCAGGCCCAGTGTGGTCATGCACGCGCCGGCACCCTGACGACGCGTCGTGGTCAATGTCTTACCCCGATGTTCATGCCCGTGGGGACTTATGGTGCTGTCAAAGGTGTGTCACCTGACGAGCTGATCAATTGCGGAAGTCAAATTATTCTTGGTAATACTTTTCACCTGATGCTTAGACCCGGTATCGAGGTGATTCGCGAGTTGGGCGGGTTGCACCAGTTTATCAATTGGCATCAACCAATTCTGACAGACTCGGGTGGTTTCCAGGTGTTTAGCCTGGCGGCGCGTCGAAAAATCACCGAGCAGGGCGTGCAGTTTAAGTCTCCGATTGATGGCGCCGCGGTGATGCTGAATCCGGAAATTTCCATGCATGTCCAACGGGCGCTGGACGCTGATATTGTCATGATTTTTGATGAATGTACGCCTTATCCCGCCTCATATGAACAGGCCGAGCGTTCGATGCAATTATCCTTAAGGTGGGCACAACGCAGTAAACTGGCTCATGGTGATAGCAGTGCGGCCTTATTCGGCATTGTACAGGGAGGAATGTTCACCGATCTTCGGGAGCAGTCGCTCAATGCACTTCAGCAAATAGACTTCGATGGTTATGCTATAGGCGGGCTATCTGTTGGTGAGCCCGCCGATGAACGCCTGCGCGTTCTTGATTTTCTCAAATATTCCCTGCCAGTTGATCGGGCCCGTTACCTGATGGGAGTCGGCAAGCCTGAAGACCTGGTGGAAGGTGTCTGTCGTGGCATTGATATGTTCGATTGTGTCATTCCCACGCGTAATGCCAGAAATGGCTATCTCTATACCCGTGAGGGGGTATTACGCCTGAGAAACCGGCAGTATCAAAATGATCCAAGACCAATTGACCCGCACTGTGGTTGCTATACCTGCCAGAATTATTCGCGGGCCTATTTAAAGCATCTGGATAAGTGCGGAGAAATGCTCGGCGCGCGGCTTAATACCATTCATAATCTGAGTTATTTTCATCAGCTAATGCAGGCCATGCGCGATGCCATTTTGAAGGGTGAATTCGCACGATTTTATGATGAATTTTATATGGCAAGGCAGACAAACCAGTCTTCTATGGCATAATACCCAGCTTTGCAAGATACTACGGATTGACTTAATGCTAATAATAAACGACGCACACGCAGAAGCCGCACCCGCGCCCGCCGGCGGTGGCATGGAAATGTTAATCATGATCGGCATTTTTTTTGCCATCATGTATTTCATGATTATCCGGCCCCAACAAAAGCGCCAGAAAGAGCATAAAGCGCTGATGGATTCTCTCAGCAAGGGAGATGAAGTGGTCACAAATGGTGGCATGATGGGAAAGATCAAGGCGGTGAATGATGATGTGATACGCATCGAACTCACCGAGGGAGTGGTGATTAAAGTACAGAAACAGGCCGTCGCCAGTGTGCTGCCCAAGGGCAGCCTCAATCAAGAGTAGCGCCAGTAATAACGCATATGACCTGACTGGGGCAATGCTTGCATTAAACGTGACGTGATTCCGGGAGTTACGTTAAACAATCACATACGCATGTACCGAGTAATATAAATGTTAAATCGTTACCCATTATGGAAAAACGCGCTGCTAGTGTGCATCCTGGCCATTGCAGCAATATATGCATTGCCAAACCTGTTTCCTGAAGACCCCTCAGTACAAGTATCGCATGATAGCGGCGAGCTTCCGGGAGGGTTAAAAACCCAGATAGAGAATCTGTTGGCAGAACAGGCTTTAACAAGTAAATCCATCGATATTGATGAGTCCGGGCAAATGCTTATTCGTTTTGCAGACACGGATACACAGTTGAAAGCAGTCGACGAACTGAAGAGTTCGCTTGATTCCCAGCATATTGTCGCACTCAACCTCGCGCCGGCGGTGCCAGCCTGGCTGCGTGCGCTGAATGCCAGCCCGATGAGTCTGGGTCTGGATTTACGTGGAGGTGTGCATTTTCTATTGCAAGTTGACACGGATGCTGCGGTCATAAAAGCGCTGGACAGGTATGAAGGTGAATTCAGAAGTCAGTTACGCGAACAAAAAATCCGTTACCTTTCTGTTGACCACAATAATGAAACACTGACCGTCAAATTCCGTGACCAGGATAATTATCAGGCCGGACTGGAGCAGTTAAAAAGCACTTTTCGTGCAGACCTGGATTTTGAAGAGGTTGCCGTAGACAAGGGTTATGCGTTAAACGTCAGCTTCAAAGATACTGCGAAGCTTGAGCTGCAGACATTTGCGGTTCAGCAAAACATTACCACTTTGCGCAAGCGCGTCAATGAGCTTGGCGTGGCAGAACCGGTCATACAGCGCCAGGGGCTGGACCGTATCGTAGTGCAGTTACCCGGCGTACAGGATACCACGCAGGCTAAAAATATTCTTGGCGCAACTGCCACACTGGAGTTCAGGATGGTGGATGAGCAGGGCGATGCCTATGAAGCACAGCAGAGCGGACAGGTTCCCATCGGGGCCAGCCTGTATTATGAGAGAAACGGTAACCCGGTATTACTCAAGCGTAAACCCAAACTGGAAGGCGAGTATATCACCGATGCTTCTTCGGGCATCGATCAGGATACTGCCGGCCCGGCAGTATTTATCAATCTCGATGGAGAGGGTGCAAGAAAATTCAGAAAAATTACAAGTGAAAACATTAAGCGTCTGATGGCCGTCGTTTTCATTGAAAATAAAACCGAGTATTACAAAGATGAAAATGGCGAGCTGAAATCACGCACACGCAAAGTTGAGGAAGTGATCAACATTGCACGTATTCAGGATGAATTGAGTCATCGATTTCAGATTACCGGACTGGATTCTACGCGTGAAGCCAGGAACCTGGCTTTGTTGCTTCGTGCCGGTGCGCTGGCGGCGCCAATGAGTATCATTGAAGAACGAACGATTGGTCCAAGCCTGGGACAGCAGAATATTGAGCAGGGTAAACGTTCAGTAATGCTGGGACTAATCCTGGTAATGATTTTTATGGTTATATATTATCGGGTATTTGGCATCGTGGCGGACATTGCCCTGGGTGTGAACCTGTTGCTCATCATTGCAATACTGTCAATGATTCCAGGAGCGACACTGACTCTGCCCGGCATTGCCGGTATTGTTTTGACCGTGGGCATGGCTGTGGATGCCAATGTGCTTATCTTTGAACGCATCCGGGAAGAATTGCGTAATGGTAATTCTCCACAAGCCAGTATCCACGCCGGCTACTCAAAAGCACTCTCTACCATTGCGGATGCCAATGTAACCACATTAATTGCCGCGGTTGTGTTATTTACATTTGGCACCGGTCCGATCAAAGGGTTCGCCGTCACATTGTCCATTGGGATAGTCTGTTCCATGTTGACGGCAATAATGGGGACACGGGCGGTTATTAATTTAATTTACGGAAATAAAAAGGCGCCAAAACTGGCGATTTAACAAGATGCAACTATCCACTAGCTCATTAAATATCGATTTTCTGGGAAAGCGCAAGATCGCCTGGATCATCTCGGCCATATTAATTATTGTTTCGCTTGTCTCCCTCTCGACCAGAGGTCTGAATCTGGGGATTGATTTTACCGGCGGCACACTGGTTGAAGTCGGTTACCCTGAGGCGGTCGATCTTGATTCCGTGCGCAAGGCACTGGAACGCGAGTCTTTTAACGATGCAGTGGTACAGCATTTTGGCACGGCCAAGGATGTACTGATTCGCCTACCCTCCTCGGAAAATGAAAATGCCTCGGAGTTGAGCAACCAGGTTCTTGCTGCCTTATCTTCTACGGGAGAGCCGAGCATGCGACGGGTTGAGTTTGTCGGGCCGCAGGTGGGTGAGGAATTAAGAGATGATGGCGGTTTGGCCGTACTGTATGCATTGTTTGGTATTTTGATTTATGTGGCATTACGATTTGAATATCGCTTTTCACTCGGTGCGGTCGCTGCACTCATTCATGATGTGATTATAACGCTGGGGTTCTTCTCGGTGATGCAGGCACCATTTGACCTGACCGTGCTGGCCGCGGTGTTGGCGGTGATAGGCTACAGTCTCAATGACACGATTGTTGTGTTTGACCGGATACGAGAAAATTTTCGACGGATGCGTAAAGCAACTTCGATAGGCGTGATCAACGGATCGGTCAATCAAATGATCTCACGAACCCTGGTGACCTCGTTAACAACCTTATTGGTATTACTGGCCTTGTTCTTTATCGGAGGAGAAGTGATTCACTCTTTCGCACTGGCCCTGATCGTGGGAGTTGTCGTCGGGACTTATTCATCCATATATATTGCAGGTTCACTGCTTGTGATCCTGAATGTGACCGCGCAGGATCTGATGACAGAAGAAAAAGACACGACAGAACTGGATGAAATGCCCTAGCCGTTTCGGGGCGGCCAGCCGGTTGATATGCGTATTAGTCATGAGACTGTTTCATGGCCGTGTTAAGTGCAGTGATAAAATCTTTATATAGTGCGCTGTTGGCCGCGACAATGTTTCCGCTTTCTAAAAAATGATGGCCACCTTCCATGTCGCTGACAAGGCCCCCGGCTTCCTGTATCAGCAGTGTTCCCGCGGCAATATCCCAGACATTGAGGCCAAATTCCCAAAAACCGTCAAATCTGCCCGCAGCCACATAGGCAAGGTCCAGCGCGGCTGAACCTGCGCGCCGGATACCGGAAGTTTTTTTCAGAAGTGCTCTTAGTGTGGCCAGATAGCGATCGAGTTCCTGTTCTGCGCGATATGGAAGGCCTGTTCCTATGAGGCTGCCTTTTAGATCGCGTTGCCTGCTCACTCTGATGCGACGATTATTGAGGGTGGCCCCCTCTCCGCGAGTTGCGCAAAATAATTCTTCTTTAAGCGGATCATATATGACGCCAAGTTGAAGTTTGTTTTTTTCCCGCATTGCGATTGAAACGCAGAATTGTGGTATGCCATGTAGATAATTGGTCGTGCCATCAAGAGGGTCTATAATCCACTGACATTCGCTGCCATTTTGCTGTCCAGATTCCTCTGCCAGGATCGCATGGCCAGGGTAGGCTTTTTGAATAATGGAGATGATGGCCTGTTCGGCCTGATGGTCGATTTCGCTGACAAAATCATTACTGCCTTTTGCATGAATTTTGATATCAGGTAAACGATTCATATTGCGCAACATTATTTGTCCTGCTGCGCGCGCGGCACTGACTGCAATATTTAAGGCGGGTTTCATGAGTGTGTTTGGCGTGGCGACATGCGATTGAATTGGCGGCAAAGAGTAACAGACCCGGGAGGGTTTGTAAGCCTAATAATGCAATCGAAAACATACTCACTGTTTATTAATGGACTGATTAAATGACTGACATACCGCATCAACGATTGGCACCAAAAATAATTATGGTGGAGACCTCTCATCCCGGTAATATCGGTGCCGCTGCACGCGCAATGAAGACGATGTGTCTGGATCAGCTGGCGTTGGTGAATCCGGGATCGTATCCGGATCCGGTAGCATTCGCGCGTTCTTCTGGTGCGGCAGATTTGCTTGAAAATGCCTGCCTATACCCGTCTTTGTCACAAGCCGTTGCAGACTGTCAGTTTGTGGTCGGGATCACGGCACGTTCAAGAAAGCTATCTGCGCCTGTAATGACACCCAGGCAACTGGTAGATGATATGGTCACCCAAAATGACGAAGCCCAGTATGCCTGGGTATTTGGCCGTGAACGTAATGGTTTGAGTAACGAGGAAATTGATTTATGCAATATCGTCTGCACGATACCTTCAAACCCGGACTATGGCTCACTCAATATTGCCGCGGCAGTTCAGGTGCTTTGTTATGAGTGGTATGCCACATCCGTGGGGGAAAATTTTCGGGGAAGGCCCTCATCAGTCACTTCCGACCCGCTGGCGGCTGTCGAAGAGCGCGAGGGTTTCTATCAGCATTTATGGCAGGCATTGAGCGCGCTAGATTTTCTTGACACGGAAAATCCCGTTCCTTTGCAGCGTAAACTGCGGCGCATGTTTGACCGCACCAGACTCACCTGCAGTGAAATCAATATTCTCCGGGGGATTCTAAAAAGTATTTTAAAACAATAAGTTAGCATCCCATTATTGCTAAGCGTAATAGAGTTGGGCCGGACCATCTAACCCGTTAGCAATACTTGATTAAAATAGTCGGGTATTGCTAAGATTTAACCATCAGCAAACGGGTGAAAAATCATGAAACTCAGTACAAAAGGCAGGTATGCGGTCACAGCGATGTTTGATGTCGCGATACATCAGACGGAAGGCCCGGTATCTTTGAGCGATATCTCTGAGCGACAGGGTATCTCGTTATCATATCTGGAACAACTCTTCGGGCGCATGCGGCGTCAGGGACTGGTTGCCAGTACCAGGGGCCCCGGAGGAGGATATAACCTCGCGCGAGATGCCAGCCAGATAGCGATCGCTGACATCATTACCTCGGTTGACGAAAGTGTCGATGCAACCCGTTGCGGCGGCAATGCCGATTGCCAGAACCGGCAACGATGTCTGACTCATGAGCTATGGGAGGAACTGAGTTCGCAGATTCACGTTTTTCTCTCAGGCATCACCCTTGAAAATGCCATTAACAAGAAACGCGTGGTTGAAGTCGCAGAACGTCAGGATCGCATGCTGAGCGGCGAACATTATGTTGATCTTCAGCCAGTCAGTGAAAACGCCTAGGTGAACAATCAAAAGTTAAACATGACGACTAAAGGAAATGAGCAGTGAGCGATTTAAAATTACCAATATATTTAGACTACAGTGCGACTACGCCAGTGGATCCGCGTGTTGCCAGTGTCATGATGGAGTGTTTAACCAATGAAGGCAATTTTGGTAATCCGGCATCACGTAGTCACGAATTTGGCTGGAAAGCAGAAGAAGCAGTAGAAGCAGCCAGGGCGCATGTTGCGGATCTGGTCAACGCCGATCCTAAAGAAATCATCTGGACCAGTGGTGCAACCGAGTCCGACAACCTGGCGATTAAAGGTGCGGCACATTTCTACAGTAAAAACGGTAAACACGTTATTACACTCAAGACAGAACACAAGGCGGTTCTGGATAGTTGCCGACAACTGGAGCGCGAAGGCTTTGATGTGACTTATCTGGAGCCTGAAGCCGATGGCCTGGTCGACATGGAGAAGCTAAAAGCCGCCATTCGGGAAGATACTGTGCTGATTTCAATCATGCATGTGAATAATGAAATCGGTGTGATCCAGGATATTAAATCGATCGGTGAGCTCGCGCGCGAAAAGAAAATCATATTCCATGTGGATGCAGCACAAAGTGCCGGTAAGGTCGAAATTGATGTCAAGGACATGAATGTTGACCTGATGAGTTTCTCGGCCCATAAAATATACGGACCCAAAGGCATTGGCGCGCTATATGTGTGCCGTAAGCCGCGTGTCAGAATAGAAGCTCAAATGCATGGCGGTGGCCATGAACGTGGCATGCGGTCAGGAACGCTACCAACCCATCAGATTGTGGGTATGGGTGAGGCATTCAGAATTGCCAAGCAGGAGATGGCAAGTGAAAATGAGCGCGTCCGCATGTTGCGCGATCGATTGCTTGAAGGATTGAAAGATATAGAGGAGGTCTATATCAACGGTGATCTGGATCATCGTGTACCTCATAATTTAAATATGAGTTTTAACTTTGTCGAAGGTGAAAGCCTGATTATGGCGCTCAAGGATATTGCCATCTCATCAGGCTCTGCCTGTACGAGTGCATCACTGGAGCCAAGTTACGTCCTGAGAGCGCTTGGACGCGATGACGAACTGGCACATAGTTCTTTGAGGTTCAGTATAGGGCGATTCACCACAGAACAGGATGTAGATCATGCGGTCGAAGTTATCCGCAAGGCGGTGTCGAAATTGCGTGATTTGTCACCGTTGTGGGAAATGTATAAGGACGGCGTAGACCTGAAGTCAATTGAATGGGCTGCGCATTAATCATTGAAGCATTAACGTATCAAATTAGGAGTCAACAATGGCATATGGTGAAAAAGTATTAGATCATTATGAAAACCCCCGTAATGTCGGTACACTGGATAAGGAACTGAACAACGTAGGCACGGGGATGGTCGGTGCACCGGCCTGTGGCGACGTAATGAAGTTGCAGATTCAGGTCAATGAAAGCGGTGTGATTGAAGATGCCAAGTTCAAGACATACGGTTGTGGATCCGCAATTGCTTCTTCCAGCCTTTTAACTGAATGGGTCAAGGGTAAAACACTGGATGAAGCCAGCCAGATCAAGAACTCTGATATTGCAGAAGAACTGGCTTTGCCTCCTGTGAAAATACATTGCTCTGTACTGGCTGAAGATGCGATTCGTGCTGCCATTACTGATTACCAGACCAAGCAGGACACCACGCAAAAGAAAAGCGCATAAGCGAGGTCCGGAATTTAATGTCTATTTCACTGACACAGAATGCAGTCAATCGCGTAAAGACTTTCCTGGAAAAACGCGGGAAAGGAGTGGGCGTGCGTTTGGGTGTGAAGACAACCGGGTGCTCCGGGATGGCATATACCATTGAGTTCGCAGACGAAATTGATGAGTCTGATAAAATATTTGAGCAGGATGGTGTCAAGGTTCTGGTTAGCCCCAAGAGCCTTGTTTACCTTGACGGTACCGAGCTTGATTTTGGCAAGGAGGGTTTAAACGAAGGATTCAGGTTTAACAATCCGAATGAAAAAGATCGCTGCGGTTGCGGTGAGAGCTTTACAGTTTAAGCAGTGGCTCTTCAACTGCCAGATTACTCTAACGTTTAGCGATTAATGGAATTTGATTTCTCATGCCACTATTTTGAATTATTTGGACTTGAAAAATCCTTCCAGCTTGATAGTGCCCAGTTGGCCAGCCAGTATCAGCAATTACAATCCCGCTATCACCCGGACCGTTATGTCGATAGTGATGAAAAAGACAAACGGCTCGCAATGCAGGCGACCACATTCATTAATGAGGCCTACAAAACCTTAAGTGATCAACAGTCACGTGCACGTTATATGCTGGAACTGGAAGGGGTTGCCTTCGATGTTGAACAGGATACTACGCAGGATATGGATTTCCTGATGGCGCAAATGCAGTTGCGTGAACAGATTGATGAAGCAGACCAGCAGCAGAACCCGCTGGATCTGCTGGATGAACTATCCAGTCAGGCGAAACGTGAAAAGCAGGCGCTTGCAGAATCGTTCCAAAAACACTACCTGAACAAACAATGGCAGCAGGCCAAGCAAGTCGTCCTAAAATTACAGTTCTTTGCAAGACTGCAACAGCAAATCAGTCAAAAGCAGGAAACCATTGAAGAAGAGTTAATGTAAGCTATGGCATTGTTACAAATTTCAGAACCAGGTATGTCTACTGCACCCCATCAGCATCGATTGGCAGTGGGGATAGATCTGGGCACAACCAATTCGCTCGTGGCCACTGTGCGTAGCGGAAGTGTTGAAACCCTTGAGGATGAAGAAGGGAATGCGCTTCTGCCTTCAGTGGTTTACTACTCGCAAGATCAGGCGCCTCTGGTAGGCGAGAGAGCCTTAAATCAGGCCAGCATTGACCCGCGCAATACTATTGCTTCCATTAAACGTGTTATGGGGCGTTCGGTACAGGATATTCAGTCAGCCAGTGAGTTTGCCTCTTTTATGCTGGAAGAAACTGACAGCAGCGTGCCCCGAATTAGAACTGCTAATGGTGCACGGACTGCTGTTGAAATTTCCGCGGATATTTTAGCGGCGCTAAAAGATCGGGCGGAAAAACATCTGGCCGGCGACATACTCGGCGCTGTAATAACAGTGCCAGCCTATTTTGATGATTCACAGCGTCAGGCGACCAAAGATGCTGCAAAACTTGCGGGTCTGAATGTGTTTCGTTTGCTCAATGAACCTACTGCTGCGGCAATTGCCTATGGTCTTGATCAGGCGTCCGAGGGCGTCATCGCTGTTTATGACCTGGGCGGTGGCACTTTTGATGTGTCCATATTGCAATTACGCAAGGGAGTGTTTGAAGTAATGGCAACAGGTGGTGATTCAGCGCTGGGCGGAGACGACTTTGACCAGGCAATTGCTGCCTGGGTAGTGGACTCGCTTGATACTGTAATGCGTGATGATGATATTGCGATGAGAAAAGTATTAACGGCGGCAAGGCGTGCAAAAGAAGATTTAACACACATGAATACCACCAGGATCGCCATCGAAGGCTACCCTGCAATCGAACTCTCTAGAGAGAAATTTGAACAGCTGATTGATCCGTACATCAGAAAAACCATCCTTGCATGTCGACGAGCACTCAGGGATGCGGGTCTTGATAAATCTGATGTGTCAGAAGTGGTCATGGTTGGCGGCTCTACTCGTGTTCCGTTTGTCAGGCAACAGGTTGAAGCATTTTTTAACAGACAGCCCCATACAGATATTGATCCTGACCGTGTCGTGGCCATCGGTGCGGCTGTTCAGGCAGATATCCTCGCAGGCAACAAGCCTGGTGATGAAATGTTATTGCTGGATGTGATTCCATTATCTCTCGGAATAGAGACGATGGGTGGACTGGTTGAAAAAATAGTGGATCGCAATACCACAATTCCTGTCGCACGTGCACAGGAGTTTACTACCTATAAAGATGGACAGACAGCGATGCGGATTCATGTGCTTCAGGGCGAACGTGAGCTGGTATCTGACTGCCGCTCACTGGCGACATTTGATCTGACCGGTTTGCCTCCGCTGGTTGCCGGTGCTGCTAAAATTCGCGTGACTTTTCAGGTTGATGCCGATGGACTGCTTAGCGTCAGTGCAAAAGAAGTTAATACCGGTGTTTCTGCAAGCATCGAAGTGAAGCCTTCCTATGGTCTGACTGACTCCGAGATAGAACAGATGCTCAAAGCATCCATGGATCATGCGCAGGAAGACATGATTGCCCGAAGCTTGCGTGAAGAACAGGTTGAAGCCGACCGCGTTGTGGAAGCCCTGAATGCTGCGCTCAATAAAGATGGACATTTACTTCTTGATCCGGAGGAACTTGAACAAATTACGTCCAGGCGAAATACCCTGATAGAAATACGCGGCACTGCCCGTGACCCGGAACAGATCAAGCAGGCCATCAAGTCCCTGGAAAAACAATGCGAAAACTATGTTGCACGTCGCATGGACAATAGTGTTCGGTCGATGATGCAAGGTCATAAAGTTGAAGAATTTGAATCCTAAACGTATATCCCTATGCCAAAATTAACATTTCTGCCACACGAGCAAATCTGTCCTGAAGGCGCCACAATCAATGTGGATAGCGGCATCAGCATATGTGATGCGGCCTTGAGCCATGGAATTGAAATCGAGCATGCCTGCGAGAAATCATGTGCCTGTACCACATGCCATGTGCATGTCAGGCAAGGCATGGATTCTCTCAACGAGCCGAGCGAAGACGAAGAAGATTACCTCGACAAGGCATGGGGTCTGGATCCGGATTCCCGTCTCAGTTGCCAGGCGATTGTCGGCAGCGATGATCTGACGATCGAAATTCCCAAATATACGATTAATTTGGTATCTGAATCGCATTAACAAGACACTACCCGGAGACACCAGATGAGCCTGAAATGGACTGATACCCTTGACATCGCCATAGAGCTTGACGAGCGCCATGCAGATGTTGATCCGCAATACATACGTTTTACCGACCTTCATCGCTGGGTCTGTGAGCTCCCCGACTTTGATGACGACCCGGAAAAATCCAGTGAGAAAATTCTTGAGGCCATCCAAATGGCCTGGCTGGATGAGCGCGACTGACTAAACTAACCTCATCACAGGCACGAGCACAGACTTCGCTGGCAGAATCAGCCCCTTCATCTCAAATCCCCGCCATACTCTCTCACGCTGGCAAGTTGGCCCATTCCCTCGGCTAACCGTTCACAGCTGGGCAATATACGAGTAGAATTAATCGATTATAAAAAATTTTTAAATAATTAATGAATCATACACATTAACTGGGAGAACAAAAAAATGGCAAAGGAGCGCACATGTTCCATTATCAAACCTGATGCAGTAGCCAAGAACGTCATTGGGGAAATATATAGTCGGTTTGAAAAAGCCGGCCTTGAGATCATCGCTGCAAAGATGTTGCACCTGACTAAAGAACAGGCTGAAGGCTTCTATGCTGTGCATAAAGATCGTCCATTTTTCAATGACTTAGTTGCATTTATGACTTCTGGTCCGGTCGTTGTGCAGGTACTTGAGGGCGATAATGCCATCCGCAAAAACCGTGATGTCATGGGTGCGACCAATCCCCAGGAAGCTGCACCGGGAACAATTCGTGCCGATTTTGCCGAGAGTATTGATGCCAACGCCGTGCATGGCTCAGATGCTGCCGAAACTGCCGCCGTCGAAATCGCCTATTTCTTCGATGAGGGTGAAATTTGTCCGCGCGACTGAACGCAATGACCGCTCCAGTGAATATCGTCGGTATGGATCGCGCTTCACTGGAACACTATTTTACCGGGCAGGGAGAAAAAAAATTCCGTGCCCGGCAAGTTATGCAGTGGCTTTACCAGCGCGGTGAAACAGATGTGCTTCACATGACAGATCTGAGCAAATCTTTGCGTGAGACGTTATACAGATCCAGTCAAATTACATTTCCGGGTGTAGAACAGGAGCATGTTTCCTCGGATGGCACCATTAAGTGGCTGCTTCGGGTGGGTGATCATCATGGCAGTTCGGGCAATGCGATTGAAACCGTTTTTATACCCGAGGAAAACCGCGGGACCCTGTGTATTTCTTCCCAGGTTGGCTGCGCTCTGGATTGTACCTTTTGCGCGACAGCCCGACAGGGCTTTAATCGTAACCTCAATGCCGATGAAATTATCGGACAGGTATGGATCGCTGACCAGAGATTGCGGGCATTGAATCAGGGCAGATCTCCTTTAACTAATGTGGTTTTTATGGGCATGGGTGAACCCCTGTTAAATTTTAACAATGTCCTTCCCGTGGTGAGATTATTGCTGGATGACTATGCCTATGGCATGGGTAAACGCAAAGTGACGATCAGTACATCAGGTATCGTGCCGAGGATTGATGAGTTATCCGAACTACTTGATGTAAGCCTGGCCATTTCATTGCATGCCGCCAATGACGAGGTACGTAATCAACTGGTGCCTATTAACCGGAAATATCCCATCAGTGAGTTGATGGCCGCCTGCAGGCGCTATCTTGATAATAAAAACCGAAAAGAAACTATCACTTTTGAATATGTCATGCTCGAAGATGTCAATGACAGTGAGGAACAGGCACGTCAACTTGTATATCTGTTAAAGGGGATTCGTGCCAAGGTTAACCTCATTCCATTCAATGCTTTTAAAAACTCCGGTTATCGTCGTTCTGGTCCACAGCGTATCAAGCAGTTTAGTGAAGTATTGATGAATCATGGTATTGTTGTCATCACGCGCAAGCCGCGCGGTGAGGATATTGCCGCCGCCTGCGGTCAATTAGCAGGTCAGGTATCAGATCGTGCACGGCGGGCGAATCACTATGTCAGGATGTATGAACGCTCACTATTGACCAGGAGAATCGAAACAGAATGCGTCTAGTACTGATTCTATCAATATATTTATTTATCGGTGCCTGTGCGACGCAATCAACTGTACCGCGGGGGAGTGGCAGCAATCAAACAGTTGTGCGAAATCCGGAAGCTGCTGAAATCAATATACAGCTGGGGGCGAATTACATTGCCAACGGTGAGTATCAGTTGGCAGATGATAAACTGCAGCGTGCATTCAAACAGGATCCTCAATCATCAGTTGCCCGCTGGACATATGCCATTCTGCAGGAAAAACTCAATCAACCTGAAACTGCAGAGTATTATTACAAGGAAGCACTGCGCATTAACCCCAAGGATACCAGGGGCCAGCAAAACTATGCATCATTTTTATGTCGACAGGGCCAATATCAAACCTCTGTTAAACATTTCAGCCAGGCCCTGGCAGATCCATTATTTAAAAATCGTGAATCAACCAGTTTGACTGCAGGTGTTTGCGCGATGGAAATTCCTGATTACACTCTTGCTGAGGAATATTTCAAGGAGGTAATCAGGCTGAATAATCGCAACCGCGTGGCGCTCTATCAATTGGCTAAGCTCCACTATAAACAGGATGATTTTGCACTTTCTCAAAGTTATCTGCGTGATTTTGAAAGCGTATCAAAACACACCGCGGAGTCATTATGGCTCGCTTACCTGACAGAACGTGGTTTGGGGAATGTCCGAATAGCGCAAAGTTATGCCAAATTATTAACTCATCAATTCCCTCAGTCAAAAGAAGCCCAGCAATTAGACAGGATTAATTAGTGAGCGAACATTCCACAAATACGCCAGAGTACAGACACGAAGATGCGTCAATCGGAGAATTACTGCGTCGTACACGTGAAAAAGCCTCATATAGCATTGGCTATGTTTGTGCGCATACTCATTTGACTGAACAAATTATTATTGCACTGGAAAATGATGAACATGAAATGATTGCCAGCCCGGTATATGTAAAAGGCTATATACGCAGTTATGCCAAATTGCTGGAACTGGATGTGGAGCCTTTGCTGGGACAACAGCAGTCACCAACTTGCCTGGAGTGTGTAACACCCGAGGTAAAAAAACCAAAAAAAGTTCGTTCATCGGGAGCTGATCCCGTGGTGATATGGAGTTCGGTGACCGTGGTCGCCCTGCTGGCCGGCCTGCTGCTGACATGGTGGTTTCATCATGATGACAGCGACCCGGTTGAGCTGGCCGCAGTTGTGGATCAGTTTGACAATGCTGCTTCTCAGGAAGAGCGCAAGGCAAAAGCACAGACAAGCATCGCACCAGATAGTGAACAGAACCAACCCCATGTGGTAGGACTTGGAAGCGTTGATCCAAAGCACATCTCGGATAAGCCTAATGCAACTATTCAGCCTGATAATGCTGTGCCAACTTCGGAAGTAACCCAGGATAGTACAACACCCACAAACGACAGCCCGCCAAACTCAGAGTCTCCTGTCAGCAGTGAAGATACTGAAAAGGTAAGAATTACTGTTCGCTACAATGAGGAAAGCTGGACGGAAATATTTGATGCGCGCAAACGCCGTCTTCTTCATGGTTTAATTCAGCCAGGCGCGACGCGTGTAATATCGGGGCAGGCCCCTTTTAATGTATTTTTGGGAAACTCTCCGGGAGTGGAGCTGGAAATAAATGGCAAGCCATTTGACCATTCTGCTTATGTGCGCGGAAACAACACGGCCAGGTTTCTTATTGAAGATAATAATTCTTAGACTGGCAATCAATCATCTACACCTGCTGGCTAGCTTGGGTAATCAATAAAAAACCTTCTTGAATTAATCAGGTATGAGTAAAAATATCCAGTCAATCCGTGGAATGCATGACTTTGCGCCCGAGCAGGCGAGCGCCATGCGCTGGCTTGAAAATAAACTGCAACATGTATTATATCAATATGCTTACCAGGAGATTCGTACACCTGTAGTGGAAAAACTGGCGCTGTTTAAACGCTCAATCGGCGAGGTTACCGATATTGTTGAAAAGGAAATGTATGCGTTTGAAGATCGTGGTGGAGACTGGTTGGGGCTGCGTCCGGAGGGGACTGCCAGTGTTGTAAGGGCGGGTATTCAGAATGGATGGTTGCATAATCAACAACAACGCTACTGGTATACAGGACCTTTTTTTCGACGCGAACGTCCGCAAAAAGGCCGTTATCGACAATTTCACCAGCTTGGAGTTGAAACATTTGGCATGCCTGGTCCGGACATTGAACTTGAGCTCATACTTTTAACGCAGGCAATGTGGCAGGCAGTTGGCCTGCAAAGTGAACATCTGACACTGCAAATAAATACGCTTGGAGACAGCCAGGGGCGTGCCAGACATAAACAGCAGCTGATAGAATACCTGCTCGCACATAAAGAGTCTCTGGACCAGGAAGCACAACAACGCCTGTATACAAACCCGCTGCGAGTGCTTGACAGCAAGAATCCGGCGGTACAGGCCATCGTAACAGAAGCACCTAGGCTGCTGGATTTCCTGGATGATGAGGCAAAGGAGCACTTTGATCGGCTGAAGGCGCTGCTTGAGTCGCTGGGCGTTGCGTATGAGGTTAATCCCGCCCTTGTCCGGGGACTGGACTACTATAACCGCACGGTATTTGAGTGGGTGACAAGTCAGCTTGGTGCGCAGGGCACCATTTGTGCTGGCGGGCGTTACGATCTTCTGGTCGAACAGATGGGAGGACGCGCAACACCGGCGGCAGGTTTTGCGGTCGGTCTGGAAAGGTTAAATAGCCTGGTTACAGGACATCCCGCCAATGAAGGCAGGCCTTTGCATGCTTACTTTGTGGCGCTGGGGGATACAGCAACTCTTTATGGCTTCGAGCTGCTGGCAAATATCCGTCGCCAAATTCCGGGTTGTGCTATTCAGATGAATTGTGGAGGTGGTAGTATCAAAGCCCAGATGAAGCGCGCAGACCGCTCTGGTGCGAAACTTGCCCTCATCGCGGGCGAAGATGAAGTGGCAAATAATATGGTTACAGTCAAGTATCTGAAGTCTGCGGATCCACAACAGAGATTGTCTGAAGCGGAATTAGTAAACCTGCTTGAACGTCAGGTTACCGGGTGAACTGAATTAATAACTGAGCGAGAGAACAATATAATTATGGCTGAAAATGCTACAGAAGATGAACAAATACGCGCAATAAAGGAATGGTGGAGAGAAAATGGGCGTTCTGTCGTTGCCGGGGTAGTGATAGGGATCGGTACACTGGTTGGCTGGAAAGGCTGGAGTATCTATCAGGAACAACAGGCGCTTGAAGCTTCAGACCAATACAATAATATGCGCGCGGCAATTCTCGCGCAAAATTTCGATAGTGTTGTGGCGCAGTCGCAGGCGCTAAAGGATCGTTATGCAGGTACACCATATGCTGTATGGGGGGCATTGTTAGTTGCGAAAGCCAAGGCAGCCAGTGGAGATACCGCGACGGCGATTGAGAATTTACAATGGGCGGTAGACCATGCCAAGCAGGCCACCGTTAAAAATATAGCCATTCTGCGGCTCGCGAGACTGTATATCGCCAACACAGATTATGCCAAAGCCGAGGCGTTGCTGGATCAGTCGTTCCCGGACGCTTATACCTCTCTTTACCAGGAACTCAAAGGTGACCTCTATGCACAAAGAGGCCAGTATGAACAGGCCCGCCAGGCCTATGATGCGGCAATTCTGGCTTCAGACGCCGCAGATATCGAGTTTTTGATAATGAAACGCAATAACCTTGGTTTGGGTAATGCCAGTGTCTGATTGGTCGGCGGATAAGCGCAGGGTTATCCCTTGTCTTTTGTTTATTGCCCTGTTGCTGCACCTCTCGGGCTGCAGTTATATCCCCTGGTTTGGTGATGAGGAAGAAGTCGTCATTGAATTGCGTGAGCCTGTTGAATTGACAGAGTTTGATCCGCAAGTGCAAATCCTGCAAAACTGGCAGGTATCACTTGGTGGCAATACAGAAAAAACACGCCTGCAACTTTACCCACATGTCCATGCGGACAAAATTGCCTTTACAGAAACGGACGGCCGGCTTTCTGTGTATGAGCAGTCAACTGGTCGTCTGTTGCATTCAGTAAACACCATTGGTTCTGTCGCGGCTGGTGTCGGCGGCAACAATAGTCATTTGGTGGTTGGTAGTCTGGACGGGGATGTCGCCGCTTATGATCAGCAAGGTGCCACACAAATATGGTCCGTCAATGTTGGTAGTGAAGTGGTTGCTATTGCCCACTCGCAATCTGATCAGGCGGTCATTCGAACCAATGATAATCGTATTCTGGCATTGTCGATGAATACAGGCGAACAGCTGTGGACTGTCGCGCAAACCCCGCCTGCCTTAACGCTGCGTGGTGCGAGTAAGCCACTCATTCTGGACCGTGTTGTTTATGCGGGTCTGGATAATGGTGAAGTGATTGCTATTTCAATGGATAGTGGCAGTTTGATCTGGGAGTCGCGCGTCTCTGTTCCGTCCGGACGAAGTGAGCTGGATCGATTGGTGGATATTGATGGCCAACTCGCAGCGGACGAAGAATTTATCTATGCTGCCAGTTATCATGGCCGTACCGTCGCAATCAGTCGTGTCAACGGCAGAATTATTTGGGCGCGAGATATTGCTTCTATAGCCGGTGTTTCGGTGGATGAATCCCTGGTATATGTCACCGACCGTGATGACAATATATGGGCGCTGGAAAAAGCTACCGGGGTTAGTGTCTGGAAGCAGGAAAAGTTTCTCTATCGACAACTTTCCGCCCCTGTCGTACAGGATAATGCAATTCTGGTTGGCGACGGACAGGGATATCTACATGCCCTCTCCAGGCAAAACGGAAGTATTATTGGTCGAACAAAACTGGGTAAAAATCCCATTCATGTGTCCGCAATGTCTACTCGCCAGTCCGCTTATGTGATGGATAGCAATGGACGCATGGCTTCAATTTCATTAGTAACCATTAACTGACTCGTGAAAATGTCAGGGTTTATTCTCGCTTGATAGCTCATTGAGATGCGTCCTGTTATTGCTCTAATCGGTCGGCCTAATGTTGGCAAATCGACACTGTTTAACTTTTTGACTCAATCACGCGATGCACTTGTGGCGGACTATAGCGGGCTGACACGTGATCGCAAATATGGTGTCTGTCAACGCTATGAAAAATCTTTTGTGTTGATTGATACCGGTGGTATTGTCGAACAGCAGGATGAAATTGAAACCGGAATGCAGTCCCAAACGGATCATGCAATTGCTCAGGCAGATATCGTGTTGCATTTGGTCGATGCACATGAAGGATTGCTGGCAGAAGACTATGCCATCGTATCGATGTTGCGTAAGCGCAATATTAATATTGTGATGGTGGTCAACAAGATTGATGGTATTGACGCCGATGTAGCGATGAGTGAGTTTCACCGGCTGGGCGCCTCCAGAATATTTCCTATTGCAGCAAAACAGGGTCGTGGCATCGAAGCGATGATCAGTGAATTGCTAAGTGATATGCCTGCAGATACCGACACAGCGGCGCCGGAACCGGATGATAGTGTCCGTATTGCCGTCATTGGAAGGCCTAACGCGGGTAAATCCACGCTGATAAATGCACTGCTAAAAGAACAGCGTTTGGTGACCTCCTCTGTGCCGGGTACCACGCGCGATAGCGTTAAGATTCCATTTGAATTTAATCATCATGCCTTTACATTAATCGATACCGCCGGGGTGCGACGCAAAAGCAAGGTACATGAAGCAATAGAAAAGTACAGTATCGTGCAAACCCTCGAGGCGATTTCCTCGGCGCACGTGGTGGTATGCGTAGTTGATGTGGCTGAAGGACTGGCGGATCAGGACAGTACCTTGCTTGAAATTGCTATTCGCGAAGGCAGAGCGCTGGTGCTTGCCTTGAATAAAACCGACCAGGCCTGCCAGGATGATTACTCTCGACTCGAATACTCGCTTGATACGCGCTATCAGTATTTGTCATATGTTGAGAAAGTAAAAATATCTGCCACAAAGAATATCGGTTTAAAAAAATTAATGAACGCGGTCATCGCGGCTAATCGATCCGCCTCGATTGACTTGTCTACCTCGCAGGCAAATCAGCTTTTAGAGCTGGCTGTTGAAGGAAATGTGCCCCCGTTGGTTAAAGGCCGCCGTATCAAGTTAAGGTATATTCATCAAGGCGGAGTACATCCACCTACCTTTGTTTTGTACGGCTCGCAAACCAGTAAACTGCCTAAAGCCTACATCCGCTACCTTGAGAATTTTTTCAGGCGCAAATTAAAACTGGTGGGGACGCCGATTCGTTTTCTGTTGCGATCACCTGAAAACCCGTACGCCGGAAAACATAATACATTGACGCCACGACAACAGCGCAAACGCGAAAGAATGCTGACTTTCCATAAGAGAAAATAAATCTAATATGATTTATATGGTGACCTGCTGAAACTTGATATCAATACAAAACGATAATTGTCGGTGAATAGAATTAACATCAAACCATTCCATGTGATGGATATTCTCGCCCGTTGCAAGGAGATGGAAGCGCAGGGGCGGGATGTCATCCACATGGAGATAGGCGAGCCAGATTTTCCTACCCCGCCAACAATCACGCAGGCGGGAATTAAGGCGCTCAGTAATAATTGTACACGGTACACATCAGCTCAGGGGCTGGCCGAACTTAGACAGGCTATATGTCAATATTATCAGGACCGCTTTGATGTTAAACACGATGCTGACCAGATATTTATTACGCCGGGTGCGTCAGGTGCACTGCAGCTGGTGCTGACCTGTTTATTGCAGGATAAATCAATGCTGGCGATATCGGACCCCGGCTACCCCTGTAATCGTAATATGACTTTATTGATGGGCGGCAATGTGTTGGCTATCCCGGTGACGCACAGTTCTGATTTTCAGCTGAATGTAGAACTATTGGCAAAAAACTGGCATCAAGAGATTGCTGCGGTGCTGGTGACCAGCCCATCCAACCCCACAGGCACAATCTGTAGCAAACAGACACTTCATGCGATGGCTGAATTTCTGGCCAGGAAGAATAGTTACCTCATTGTTGATGAGATATACCAGGGACTGACTTATGATATTGATAGTGAAACGGCCTCGGATCTTGGTGATAACGTGGTCGTACTGAATAGTTTCTCCAAGTATTTCGGGATGACCGGCTGGCGAATTGGCTGGGTGTTAGCACCGAAAGAATTAACTGGCAAGCTTGATGCCATCGCGCAAAATACCTACCTGGCAACTTCGACTATTTCTCAGTATGCGGCGGTGGCCGCATTTTCCAGTCAGACCAGAGCGTTGTTGGAAGCAAGGCGACACACCTTCAGGGATCGCCGGGACCTCTTGTGTCAAGCGCTCGCCAGTTTGGGTATCAAGGTACCTGTTATCCCGCAGGGAGCATTCTATGTCTACGCAGATGTTTCCGGATATAGCCAGGATAGTTTCGCTTTTTGCCAGAGACTACTGGAAGAACAAGCCCTGGCAATAACGCCCGGTTGTGACTTTGGGCGCTATTCATCAAGCAGATATGTGCGTTTTGCATACACTACCAGTGAACAGAGAATAAAAGAAGGCATGAAACGTCTGGGAGAATTTGTGTCAGGTTAACGAGTCAGGTGGTCGTGTTTTTCCAGATCAATTGCATCGACAAATAACGCTGTCGCGCCCACGACAGCAACAGGCATGACGATAAAATTTACAATCGGGATCATTGTCATGGCGCTGACGAGTGATCCAAAACTTAAACATCGGGAGCGGTGGGATCGAACGATGACACGCGTCTGTCTGAATAGCACGTGATGATTTCCCAGTGGGTAATCAAGGTATTCCAGGCCAAGCATCCAGGCAGAAAACAAAAACCAGAATAGTGGAGCAAGGATGTTGATACCGGGAATCAGAAACAACACCAGTAGAGGCAATGCTCTCAGTAAAAAGTAAATCAGCTTGCTAATTTCGCTGCCAATGGTCTGTGGAATTTCAATGATGACTTTTTTCAGACTGGAATCTTTTTGCTGGAGGTGAGTGCCGCGCAGGTAGTGTTCGGCTTTTTCTGCAAGTAAACCATTAAAGGGTGCGGCAAGAATGTTGGCAATTAATGCAAACAGGTAAAATACAACCAGAAAATAACCAATGGCAAATAATGGCCAGAGCAGATACTCAGCCCAGGCCATCCAGGTGGGTAAAATGCTTTGCAGGAACCGGTCAAACCAGCTCATACCCAGCCACAGACCAATGGCAAATATAGCCATGTTTATCAGTACAGGAATGATTACAAAGCGTTTTAGACCTGGCTTAAAAACTAACCTCAACCCGGTCAGGAAATACTTTATACCGCTTAGCATTGGGGCTTTAGTCCCTGTGAATTAAGCCAAATCAACTTTGACAGGTGCTTGCCAGCCGGACATGCGGTGCTCGACAATGACTTCAGTATAGATACCGCCGCGAACATTCCACTCTGCACTCAGGCGCATAAAACGTGGCTGTGTTAATTTCACCAATGTGTTTAGAATCTGGTTGGTAATTGCTTCATGAAAAGCGGCTGTATCCCTGAACGACACCATGTATAATTTGTACGACTTAAGTTCAACGCAAAGCTGGTCCGGTATATACTCCAGAAGCAGTTGGGCAAAGTCTGGCTGGCCAGTGAGCGGGCACAGGCAGGTAAATTCAGGGGTCCTGATGCGAATGGTATAATCATTACTCGGCGCAGGATTTTCAAACGTATCTAACACATTCGTTGGGTCATTTTTGGACATAGTTAAAGATTCTTTTGATTTTGATTTCTCAACAACTTGTTATAACTGGCTGTAATTTTACTGGATATTAGTCTATGCGTCTTCGTAAAATAAAAATGGCTGGTTTTAAGTCATTTGTCGATCCTACAAATTTCGTTTTTCCCAGTGAAATGGTGGGGATTGTTGGCCCCAATGGTTGTGGTAAATCGAACATTGTCGATGCCATCCGCTGGGTGATGGGCGCAAGCTCAAAAAATATACGCGGGGAAACACTGGAAGACGTGATCTTTAAGGGGTCAAGCAGTCGCAAGCCTGTTGGACAGGCAAGCGTGGAACTTGTATTTGACAATACTGAAGGAAAAGCGGGGGGGCAGTACGCAGCCTATAATGAAATGGCTATCCGCCGCCAGGTAACACGCGATGGTCAATCCAAATATTTTTTAAATGGTAGCGTCTGTCGCCGTCGTGACATTGCCGACATCTTTCTGGGTACCGGGCTGGGGCCACGAAGCTATTCAATTATCGAACAAGGCACGATCTCCCGATTAATCGATGCAAAACCAGAGGAAATGCGAGGGCACCTCGAGGAAGCTGCAGGAATTTCCAAATATAAAGAACGACGACGGGAAACAGAAAACAGGATTCGACATACGCGTGAAAATCTGGACCGTCTCAACGATTTGATCGAAGAAGTGACCAAGCAGATCGCCAAGCTTAAACGTCAGGCAGCAGCGGCAGAAAAATACAAAGAGCTTAAAGCCGAACAGCGTCGTTCCAGCGCGGAATTACTGTTTCTGCGAATGCGTTCGATGAATGTCGAACTCGAGCAGCAACACCGGGAAGTTGAGCAGAATGAAACCCGGCTGGAAGAAACCGTTGCAAATTTAAGGTCTCTGGAAGCCGGGCTTGAACAGCTGCGCCAGGACCACGCCGCTGCCAACGATCATCTGAATAAGGTACAGGGTGAATACTACCAGGTAGGTGCCGATATTTCGCGTCTTGAGCAGTCAATTCAGCATGCAACAGAAACCAAGCAGCGACACGAGTCAGATCTGGAGAAAACCAAATCCAACCTGAATCTGCTGGTTGACGAGATTGCCAAGCAGGAAGGTGCCCAGCAGCAATTTGAGCAAAACATGCAAGAAATGCAAATAGAGCTTGAATCACTCACAGAAAAGTATGCTGAAATCGGTGAAGCAGTATCAGACGCGGAAGCAGCGGAGCTGGCGTGGCGTGAAGCCTGGGATGAATTGATGCACGAGACAAATGAGCCCAGTAACCAGGTTCAGGCGCATATGCAGAGAATCGAATTTCTTGAGCAGGAAATAGAGCGACTGCAAGAACGTCAGTCAAGGTATCAGACTGAACACCAAGAATTATTGGCCAGCGAGCACGAAACAGATCTCAGCACTATCCATGAGCGGCTGGAGTCCAGGGCTGTGGCCGTGACCGAATGTAAACGTATGCTTGAGCAGTTATCGCAAAATATTGCCCAATCACGTGCATCAATAGAACAATTGACAGACCAGCTTGATGATCGCAAAACAAAACGCCAGCATATCAAGGCTGAATTATCTGCATTGCAGGCTTTACAAGATGCTGCATTAAAAGGTGAGCAGCAGGAGTGTCAACAATGGGTCAGCGAACATGGACTTGATGAGGCCCCGCGGCTTGCAGATCAAATAGAGGTAATTCCGGGCTGGGAACGTGCAGTTGAAACGGTTTTGAGCGGCTACCTGGAAGCGATCTGCACAAAAGACCTTGACCGGATTGCACTGCAGCTGAGTGATCTGAAAAACGGTCAGGTGATGTTTTATCAGCCTGAAAGTGTGTTTACCCAGAGCGCCGCTGACAATACGCTTGCCAGTAAAATATCTGCAGATACTTCGATTCGATCAGAACTTGAAAAGGTATTGGTGGCAGACAATACCAGCGAGGCCCTGGCAATGCGTGAGCAGCTTGGTGAAGGAGAATCTGTGATTACTGCAGATGGTTTATGGCTGAGTCGGTCATGGGTGCGTTATTCCAATTTGGCTGGCGCCAATGATGGCGTGTTAAGCCGTAAAGCAGAAATTGCCGAGCTGTCCGATCAGCTTGACCAGCTGGATAAGTCGCTGGCTGGCCTGACTCAACAGCATCAGCAGGCGACTGAGCTGCTTGCTGAACAGGAACAACAGCGTGATGATGCGCAACAGGCGCATAACCTGGCCTTTCAGCAACATGCGGAACTTCAATCAGAGTTAACTCGACTCAAGGCTGCCAGTGAGCACTGGCAACAAAGAGACTCTCAGTTGCGCAATGCCATTGAAGAACTGGCCATACAAATCGAGGATTACCGACAGCAAAAACAGAGAGCGAGCGAAAGCTATGAGCACGCGCAAGCCAATTTAAATGCCCTGCAGCTGCGTAGAGATGAACTCATGGCGCGTAAACAGGAAGTGTTATATGAATTTAATGAACGCAAGCAGCAAGCCAATCAAATGCAAGAGCGTAAGCATGCGCTGCAATTGGAAATCGAAGCATTGCGAACCCGCTCCGCGACATCAAAATCAATATTCAGTCGATTACAGATGGAGCACTCGGAAGGTAATTTGAAAATCGAGCACCTGGCCGAGGCTATTGCCGAAAGTGATAAGCCAATCCAGGAGTATAATGCCTCTTTAAAAGAAAAACTGGATACACGCTTACGTGTCGAAGAAAAACTAAATGAGTCTCGTAAATCACTTGAAAATGTCGAAGCGGCCATTCGGGAAAAAGATGAAAAGCGTGTATCAGTCGATAACAGGATTGGTGAACAGCGAGACGAGTTAAACCAGCAGCGCATGAAATGGCAAGAACTGAAAGTGCGCGCACAAACTATCAAAGAGCAGCTCGATCAATATGAATGGTCCATCGAGGAACTTAATAATCAACTGGCCGAAGATGCATCGCTTTCTCATTGGGAAGAAATTGTCGTCCAGATAGAAGAGAAGATCCGCCGACTGGGTTCAATTAATTTGGCTGCGATAGATGAGTTCAAAGAACAAAGCGAACGCAAGGAGTACCTGGACTCTCAGCATGAAGATCTTACCAAAGCTCTGGAAACCCTTGAGACTGCAATTCGTAAAATAGACCGCGAAACCAAAGAACGCTTTCGCGATACTTTTGACCGGGTGAATGCCCATATTCAGCAAATGTACCCGCGCCTTTTCCCGGGAGGCAAAGCCTATCTTGAAATGACAGGGGATGACTTGCTGACAGCGGGTGTCACCATCATGGCGCGACCGCCCGGCAAACGTGTTTCATCGATACAGCTGTTATCTGGCGGGGAGAAAGCGCTGACTGCCGTCGCACTGGTGCTGGCTATATTCGAGCTCAATCCTGCTCCATTTTGTCTGCTTGACGAAGTGGACGCACCTCTTGATGATGCCAATGTCGGTCGCTTCTGTGAGCTCATAAAAGATATGAGCAAGCGTGTACAATTTGTTTTTATTACTCACAACAAAAGTACAATGAGTTATGCTGATCACATGCTTGGTGTGACAATGAATGAACCGGGCGTCTCGCGTCTGGTCTCAGTAGATATTAATGAGGCGGTACAGCTTGCAAGCGCATAACAAATGCGAGTATTTCTTAAATGGGCCGTATAAAGAATAGGTTGATGACATGGTATCTGCTTTCGAGCTAAGAATTGCACTTGCGATTGTTGCCGTTATTATTATCGCTGCAATCTACATCTGGTATCGTGCTAATACCAAAGACAGGATGATAGACGATCTCAGTTCTGATGATCTCGATCTGACCGGAGAGCTTGATGGCATACCATCGATTACAGAGGTCGATGAGGCAATCGGGCTGCCTGATGATTTGCGTTCTGAATTTCAGGGCGTCAGTAAGGAGTTGCGGGAAGAGACTATATCCCAACGTGTGCAGGCTGCAAAAAGACAGATACAGGCGCCTGATAAGCCAAAGCCAGAAGTATCGCGGCCATCGTCAGATGGCAAGCAGATGGTGATTGTGTTTCATGTGGTTGCGCGTGAGCCCGAATTATTCACTGGTCCAATGATTGAGCAAATGATGTCAGAACTGGAGCTTGAATATGGCGACATGGAGGTCTATCACTATAATCTTCACAGGCTGGATAAAAAGCAGAGTGTGTATTGTGTCGCAAATATGCTCAAACCGGGCACATTCGACCTGCAGACAATGGATACTTTCAAGACACCGGGTTTAACGTTTATTCTGCAACTTCCCGGGCCACAAGACGGCCTTAAGTCATTCAATATCATGGTGGAGCATGCGCAAAGACTGGCGGCGTTTCTTAATGGTGATCTGCTGGATGAACAACGAAATCCCGTCACCAAGCAGTCTATTTCATCTTACAAAGAGCAGGTGCAGTTATTTGGTTTACGTGCAACCCGGCATACTGCATCTGGTTAACAGGCATATCTTCCCGGCGAAACTTTCTATGCTGGTAACAAATCGAGGATGAATTCTCTATCAAAACGAATTGATTATCTGCGTTCAGAAATACGCAAGCATGACTATTCGTATTACGTGCTTGATGATCCAACAGTTCCTGATGCGGAATATGATCGTCTAATGAAAGAGCTGGTTGAGCTTGAGCAACAGGCGCCAGAGCTAATCACCCCCGATTCTCCGACACAGCGAGTGTCCGGGACTCCTTTGCAGTCGTTCAGGCAGGTCAAGCATGCTCTGCCCATGCTTTCGTTAGCTAACGCATTCAGCAAAGACGAGCTTGAAGCGTTTAATAAACGTGTCTCGGAAAGACTGGGTATAAAAAAGCAGATTGAATACACCGCAGAACCCAAAATGGATGGATTGGCAGTCAGTGTTTTATATCGAGATGGGCTTTATACGCAGGCTGCTACGCGGGGAGACGGAACGACTGGCGAAGATATTACGGAAAATGTACGTACCATTCGATCTGTGCCTTTAAAACTTGAAGGTAAGAACGTTCCGTCAACACTGGAGGTTCGCGGTGAAGTATTTATTTCCAAACATGGTTTTGAAGAAATGAATCAGCAGGCGCGAAAAAATGGGCATAAAGAATTTGTTAATCCCCGTAATGCAGCGGCCGGCAGCTTAAGACAGCTGGATCCCAGATTAACGGCTAAACGGCCTTTGCAGATGTTTTGCTATGGAGTGGGTCTGGTTGAGGGCGGAATGCTGGCAGAAAATCATCATGCGGTGCTTGAAGCACTTAAAAGATTCGGCCTGCGAGTGTGCCCGCTTGTTGAGGTTGTTAAAGGAGTTGATGGTTGCTGGGATTATTATCAAAGAGTCCATGCACTGCGGGATAATTTGGAGTATGAAATAGATGGTATTGTTTTTAAGGTGAATGATAAGCAATACCAGGAAACACTGGGTTTTGTGTCTCGTGCGCCGCGTTGGGCGATCGCTCACAAATTTCCTGCGCAGGAAGAAATTACTGTCATTAATGACGTAGAATTTCAGGTGGGTCGAACCGGTGCCATCACGCCGGTTGCAAAACTGCAGCCGGTGTTTGTCGGTGGTGTGACCGTCAGTAATGCCACATTGCATAATATGGATGAAATTACACGCAAAGACGTTCGGGTCGGGGATAGCGTCATCGTTCGTCGTGCTGGAGACGTTATCCCGGAAGTGGTTAAGGTTGTTTTGGAAAAGCGTAAAAAAGGTGCGCGTAAAATCAGGTTCCCCAAATACTGCCCGGCGTGCGGCGGAGAAATAGTGAGAGTAGAAGGCGAAGCCGTGGCACGCTGTATTGCAGGCTCCCTGTGTCCTGCACAAAGGAAAGGTGCGCTAAAACATTACGCCTCAAGAAATGCCATGGATATTGAAGGGCTCGGCGAAAAATTGATTGATCAGTTAGTCGACCTGGGTCTTGTACAGGATATCACTGATTTATATCGGCTCGACGAAGTCACGTTATCCGGTTTGGATCGGATGGGTAAAAAGTCCGCTCATAATCTGTTACGCGCGATTGATGAAAGCAAGAAGACCGAGTTGGCAAAGTTTATTTATAGCCTGGGTATCCGGGAAGTGGGCGAAGCAACGGCGTTGGCACTGGTAGAACATTATGCACATGATCTGGATAAAATCATGCTGGCTGACGAGAGCGAGCTGCAACAGGTTCCGGATATAGGCCCAATCGTGGCAAAACATATATTCAATTACTTCTCACACCATGGAAATCAACAGCTGATAAGGACTTTGCGCGAAGAAATCGGGATTCACTGGACAGTGCCCCGGTCAAGTGGTATTAGTTCTGAGGGCAAGCTATCCGGAAATAGCTACGTGTTAACTGGCACTTTGTCAAGTATGCCCAGAGATCAGGCCAGTCAATTGCTGCGTGCGCGGGGAGGTAAAGTTGTCACAAGCCTTTCCAGAAATACTACTGCACTAATCGCTGGGGAAAAAGCAGGATCAAAGTTACAAAAGGCAGAAAAACTGGGGGTGCCGGTGCTCAGTGAAAAAGAGTTTTTAAGCATGATTGAATTGGAATAATTAACAGCATTAGCGGGTAAATTAAAATAGTGTCTTCAGTAGAACGCAGAGCTTATCTCAGATATAACATTTCCCTGCCAGTAGAATTGGTGGATAAGCACCAACAGAAATTTCATGCGACAACACGCGATATCTCGCTAGGTGGCATGCGGATAGAATGTGAATCTACGACTTTTCACAGGCTTCTTCCTGAAGGAATCCAGACATCTCCCGGAGACCTTATTGTTACATCAGCCACATTTACAAATCCCAAAACCGACGAGCAGTTTGCTATCACCAGCCATGTCATGGGTGTGCTTAGGCTTGCCGAAAGCCAGTTTTCCATACGTTTTAGCTTTGTCGATATCAATCAGAGTCAGCAGGACCAATTACAGCGACTGTTGAATAAATAAAAGTTTCCTGTGACTGATAATATGCCAAAACAGAAATATATTTCTGCATGACAAATATTCATGCTACAGCGATTGTTGCGCGTAATGCTGAACTGGCTGACGGAGTGGAGGTTGGCCCTTATTCAGTGATTCATGAAGACGTGAGTATCGCGTCGGGGTGCAAAATTGGTGCACACAGCGTTATACATTCCTATGTGAAACTGGGAGCGGCAAATACCATTGCAGATCATGTTGTGCTCGGTGGTGCGCCACAGGATTTATCCTATCAGGGTGAGCAAACCTGGCTGGTAATCGGAAATGATAATATTTTTCGCGAGTACTCATCAGTACATCGCTCAAACACCGCCGAGGAAGTTACCAGGATTGGTAATGGATGCTATATAATGTGCAACGTTCATGTGGGGCATAACTGTATTATTGGTGATGATGTCATTCTTACAGCATTTGCCGGGCTGAGTGGCCATGTTGAAGTCGGTGATAAAGCAATTATTGGTGGACAGGCTGGAATACATCAATTTTGTCGCATCGGCACTTTGGCGATGGTTGCAGGTGCGGCTGAAGTGACAAAAGATGTCTTGCCATACTGCTTGTTAGGGCGCGATCCGGTCGCACATTATCGTTTAAACACCGTTGGGTTACGCAGGGCCGGAATCACGGGTGCGAGATATAAAGCACTCGAGCAAAGAATGCGTCAAATACGCGAAGGCGGTAAACCCACGACTTGTGAAAGCACTCCAGAAATAATTATTCTGGACAAGTGGCTGGCAGAACCTTCCAGGCGTGGTATATATAAATTTATACGTTAGTAATGAAGTCTGTTTTACAGCATTATATCAAGCTTGCCCTGCTCAAAGCCGAGCCCCAGGACATGCCAGCTTCTAATGTTCTGCAAGCGATATTAATTTTTTTATATATTATATTTGCAGTCATAAACACGTCTTCAATGTATCAGATCTGGCAGGGTTTGCTGCATGGCGTTATCGATATTATGCTACTTGCCCTGTTCGCATATATTATTGTTCGTTCCAATAAGGCACGCTTCAATCAAACCCTGAATGCATTTCTTGGTGTAAGCCTGGTCGTTGGTCTGGTGCATGCGGTGAGTACATTATTTATCCCCATGGGTCCGCAGGTGCATGAAATCCCGGAACTTGCACAAATTATTTTCTTTATCATTTTTATATGGGTAATCGTTGTTTATGGGCACATCATACGGTATGCCGCCGACGTTAGTATGGCTGTCGCTACTACCATCAGTCTGTTTTATATTATTCTCAATGTCATGATCCTGGTGTCTCTATCCGGACTGTTAAAGGCATAAAATGCATATTCATTTTTTAGGTATTTGTGGGACTTTTATGGGTGGCCTGGCAATGCTTGCCAAACAAATGGGTTTTACGGTAACCGGTTCAGATCAATCTGTTTATCCGCCGATGAGCACTCAGCTTGAATCAGCAGGGATTGAATTGATAGAAGGTTTTCATGCATCCCAGCTTGATATGCAGCCTGACCAGGTAGTGGTTGGCAATGTTATGACTCGTGGACATGAAGTTATTGAGAGGATGTTAAACGAGCAATGGAAAATGGTTTCTGGGCCTCAATGGTTAAGTGAGAACCTGCTTAAGGATCGCTGGGTGCTTGCAGTCGCGGGGACGCATGGAAAAACAACGTCATCCAGTATGCTGGCCTGGATGCTTGAGTATGCCGGGCTGGAGCCGGGATTTCTGATTGGTGGGGTCCCATTAAACTTTAATGTCTCAGCGCGTATTGGTAAAACACCTTTCTTTGTCATTGAAGCAGATGAATATGATACTGCTTTTTTTGATAAGCGCTCTAAATTTGTGCATTATCAGCCTCGCAGCCTGGTGATAAATAATATTGAATTTGATCATGCTGATATCTTCAGGGATCTGTCTGATATCCAAAAACAGTTTCATCACTTAATAAAAATTCTTCCGGCAGCGGGTAAGCTTTTTTATAATAAGGATGATCAAAATATCATTTCTACTGTCGATAAAGGATTATGGTCTGATAGCGAGACATTTGGATATACTGATAGCTGTTTCTGGCAATTAAAAAATCATCACAATGATGGTAGTTACCAGTTTTCAGATGCGGGCGGCAAAACCTACCAGGGTAACCTGCCTCTGCTGGGTGAGCATAATGCGTTAAATGCACTTGGTGCCATAGCAGCCGCCAGACACGCGGGCGTATCTGTTGAACAGTCATTAAAGGCTCTTTCAATATTTGGCGGGATAAAAAGGCGGCTGGAGAATAAAGGTTGCTATGCAGGGGTAACGATATATGATGATTTTGCTCATCACCCGACAGAGATTCGCTGCACGCTGGAATCATTTAAGAAGCATTACAGCGATCAGCGTTTGATTGTTGTATTTGAACCCGGATCTAATTCGATGCAAATGGGTGTGCATACACAGCATTTGAAACAGTCTCTATCAGCGGCGACTGAATTATTTGTTTATGATGGGGGTCGGCTGGACTGGTCTGTACAAGAGGCATTGTCCCAGACTCATAGCCATATATTTGAAGATATTGATCAAATGGTCAGTCAGCTTATCAATGTGTTAAAGCCTTTGGATAATGTTGTTATTTTGAGTAATAGTGGCTTCGGGGGTCTTTGCGAGAAGCTCATTTATCAGTTAAATCAGACAGATGCACTGTAAAGTTGTCGGGAGTGAATATTGATAGACAGGCGGCAGCGTAGAAGAAGTCTAAGTTCGGCAGGTTCTATAGGTAAGTATAACCTAATAGAAGCAATACGCACGCATCCCATGCGAAGTCTCTATCGATCCTATGATCCTTTTTTGGATCGCTGGGTTGCGATCAAAATAATACAGTTGTTTGATCCTGCCGGAGCGGGGACTCCAGAAGCGAGTAATTCTTTTTTCTCAGAGGCGAGAGCCATTGGCCACCTTCAACATCACAATATTGTTTCTGTTTATGACGCCGGTATTGGTGATTACGAAGGATATATCGTCATGGAATATGTTGAAGGTAATAGCCTTCTACAGTTACTTGATTTGAATAACATACTGCAACTGGAAGATGCGCTTGATATGGCCAAACAGATATGCAATGCGCTGGAATACGCACATGACAGAAATGTCATTCATTGTGATATCAAGCCAAGTAACATCATGATAACCACACCAGGGACAGTCAAAATGGTGGATTTTGGTATTTCTGTGCTCAATGTTCGTGACTATGAGTATGAGCCTGCTCTGGCAGGAAGCCCTTCCTATCTTGCTCCGGAATTGATTAATGGGGCCGCGCCAAATGTGCAAAGTGATCTTTATTCGCTTGGTGTGCTGTTATACGAGATGATAACGGGACGGCGTCCATTCCCGGGCGATAATGTACATGCTGTTATGTATAAAGTAATCAATGAGCCGCCTGAAGATGTCGATGAAAATATTCCTTCATCAGTAAAATCGTTTTTATATAAAGCGCTCAGCAAGAACCCGGTTGATCGCTATCAGACTTCGGCTGAATTCCGCGAAGGGATCATATCTATTCAGGATGAAATAGCCAGATCAAGCCATTCGCCTGATTTTGATACCAGGCAATATCACCAGTTGCAGATATTTGACAAATGCCCGGCGCATGTTATGCAAGAGCTGGCAAGTTGTACAATATTTGAAGATGTGCAGGCTGGAGATTTGATTATCAGTGGGGAGCTACTGGATGAGTATATATGTTTAGTACATGGCAAGGCGTTGTTAGTTGCACCCGATGGGCATATCATTGTGCCTGAGGGAAACTGGATCACCGAAAAAAATCTTCATAAATACAGAGGGGCGTCCAGTTGCAAAGCATTGACAAGCTCAGTGTTGATGCGTGTTTCCAGGTCTAACTTGCTGGAAAGTTCCGAAGCAACTCAGGCATATTTTTTCGGTTTTGTGCTAGAACATCTATTTATTCAGTAACCACATATGCTGCTACCATTATTTCCGTTAAAGTCAGTCATATTCCCGGGGGGTGTTCTTCCTCTGCGTATTTTTGAGCCTCGATACCTTGATATGGTCAAACAATGTGTACGGGATCAAGCAGAATTCGTTATCTGTTTGATTAAAGATGGCAGCGAGGTTGGTATTGCAAAGCATTATAAGATAGGTACTGCCTGTCGAATTGTCGATTGGGAAACGCTGCCTGATGGCCTGCTGGGGGTGACAGCCCAGGGGGTTCAGAGAGTTGAAATTAACAATTCTGAAGTACAGTCGAATCAGTTGCTGGTTGGTGATATCAAACGGTTAAGTGAGTTGGATGATGAGCCATTACCGGAAGAGTTCGATGAATGGGCGCAGTTGTTAGCGGTAATTATCCGTCAAATAGGCAAGCCTTTTAACGAGCAAGCACAGGAATTATCCAGTGCCCGCTGGGTTTCTGCCAGATTGGCTGAGTACTTGCCATTTGAATTGGAAAAAAAACAACGTATCCTTGAAATAGATCATCCGCTGGTGCGACTGGAGCACCTAAAAGATATGCTGAAAGACATAGAATATTACTATTCACAGGGAAAATTAAACAACTAGGAGATATTATGGCAACACTCGAACTTAATTCAGATAATTTCAACCAAACTATCCAGGGGAACGATATTGTTATTATCGATTTTTGGGCAGAGTGGTGTGGACCGTGTAAATCATTTGCTCCTACCTTCGATTTGGCCTCTGACAATCATCAGGATATCGTATTTGCCAAGGTCAACACGGAAGAGCAAACTGAACTTGCTCAGGCATGTCAGATTCGGTCTATACCAACGCTGATGATATTCAGACAGCAGATACTTCTATTCAATCAGGCGGGTGCATTAGCACCAGCGCAACTGGAAGATGTGATTAGTAAAGTTAAAGAGCTGGATATGGATCAAGTGCGTGCGTCCATGGAAGAAGAGCAGCAACAAGACAAATAATAAATTCAATCACTGCATAATCTTTTAAAAGTTATAGACTGTGCCATCTACTTATACTTTTAAGTATATTATTCAGCTGGCGTTGCAGCAACGCCGCACCATTATTGTTGCCAATATTATTGCGATATTTGCAGTGATTGCCAGTGTACCAATTCCTTTGCTCATCCCGCTGTTGGTTGATGAGGTGCTGCTTGATCAGCCCGGGAAAGTAGTTGCCGCCTTTAATTTTATATTACCCGGGGATAATTATTCAGCAGTCTTTTATATTGCCGGTGTATTGTTGCTTACGATTATCTTAAGGGTAATATCCGTAGGCTTAAATCTCTGGCAAACCAAAAAATTTGTTGGTATTTCGAAGTCGGTCGTTTATAAAATTCGCTCGCAACTACTAACACGCTTGCAGTCGATTGCAATGTCTGAATACGAGACGGTAGGTAGTGGTACTGTTTCATCTTTGTTTGTTACAGACCTTAACACAGTTGATACTTTTGCAGGTGAAACGGTCAGCAAAGTGATCGTTTCTATGTTAACTATCGTTGGTGTGGCCATTATTCTGCTTTGGCTGCATTGGCAGCTTGCCCTGTTTATATTGTTGATGAACCCGATAGTGATTTATTTCACTATGGTGATGGGAAAGCGAGTCAAGAATTTAAAGAAAAAAGAAAACAAGGCATTTGAAGTGTTTCAACAGGCGCTGACTGAAACGCTCGACGGTATACAACAAATCAGGGCCAGTAATCGTGAGAGGTTTTACTTGTCGCGGGTGGATATGCTGGCAGCCAAGGTGAGGGATCATTCAACCGCCTATTCATGGAAGAGTGATGCTGCGAATCGGTTATCTTTTGTCATTTTTCTGGTCGGATTTGATGTATTTCGTGCGGTCGGCATGACAATGGTATTGTTTGCGGGGCTATCTATAGGTGAGATGATTGCCGTGTTTGGATATTTATGGTTTATGATGGGGCCTGTCCAGGATGTATTAAACATACAGTATTCCTACTACAGCGCCAAGGCGGCCCTGGGCAGAATTAATCAGTTGATGTATTTGCCCAATGAACCCTCTTACCAGCATAACGCAAATCCATTCACCGGGCGAAAAGGGGTGGATATCGATATTGAAGGGATTAAATTTGCGTATGGCGATGGGCCTTATGTATTAAACGGTGTTAATTTGTCAATCCATGCCGGAGAAAAAGTGGCCCTGGTGGGTGCCAGCGGGGGAGGCAAGTCAACGCTGGTGCAAGTATTGCTGGGGCTGTATCCGCCCCTGTTTGGTGATGTAAAGTTCAACAATATATCAATGACACAAATTGGTATGGATGTTGTGCGTGAACATGTTGCATGCGTACTTCAACATCCCGCCTTATTCAATGATACTCTGCGCATGAACCTTACGCTGGGTCGCGATGTCTCCGATGATAAGCTATGGGAGGTATTGGAAGTTGCGCAAATACGTGACGTGGTTGAGGCCATGCCACGGGGGCTGGACAGCCTCATTGGAATGGATGGTATTCGGTTATCCGGCGGACAGAGGCAACGCATAGCCATTGCGCGCATGGTGTTAACCAATCCCAATGTTGTGATACTTGATGAAGCCACATCAGCTTTGGATGCACAAACAGAGGCACGCGTCCATGAGTCATTGCAGTCGTTTTTAGCGGGACGAACGACAATCATCGTGGCGCATCGACTGAGTGCAGTCAAACAGGCAGACCGGGTGTTTGTTTTTGATAACGGCGTTATTTCTGAATATGGAAGTCACGACGATCTGATCAGCTCGAATGGGCTTTACACAAAATTATACGGTCGCCAAACTGCCTAAGCTGGTCCGAAAATGATCAGCATGACGCGCCGGAAAGATATAATGGCGCCATATTAACTATCAATCGAGTGAGCATCATGCATCAAGCGCAGCCGGCAATATTCCTGGATACCCCTGCCCGTTCACGTTATTTAACATTTGTCATCAAGCAGGCGAATGACATGAGGAAAGTACTGTCTGCTCTTTCGCACATGGTTGATGGCACTCATATTGTGATGGGCGTGGGGGTAAAAGTTGTTACCACCATGCAAAAAGAAGTCCCTGGGTTGCAACTATTCCCCGCGCTGAAGCATGCCCCGGTTCCCGTTACGGCAACACCGGGTGACCTGTGGTTCTGGTTGCGAGGTGATGATATGGGTGAACTGTTGCATCGTGGTCGCGCAATTGAAGTGATTGCAAAATCTGCATTTGCCCTCAATCATGTGGTAGATGGGTTTCGGTATGGTGATGGACTGGATTTAACCGGATATCAATACGGCAGCGCGAATGCTGAGGGTGAATCCGCGAGACGGGCAGCAGCGATGACTGGCGAGAGTGACAATATGGATGGCTCCAGTTTTGTCGCGGTTCAGCAATGGCAGCATGATCTTAATTATTTTGAGAGCCTGGCGTCGGATCAGCAGGATATGGTTATTGGGCGTCACAAAATTTCCAACCAAAAATTAGATCATGCGCCTGCCAGCGCTCATGTTAAACGTGTCGACCAGGCCCGGTTTGATGTGCCGGCCGAGGTGATCCGACGCTCTTCCCCATGGATCGAGAATCAGCAGTCCGGGCTGATGCTTTTGTCTTTTAGCCATTCATTCGATGCATTTGAGATGCAGCTCAGGCGAATGGTGGGAGAAGACGACGGGGTGACAGATGCATTATTTAGCTTCAGTCGTCCGATTACGGGAAATTACTACTGGTGTCCGCCACTTGGTAAAGAGGGTCTGAATCTTGCCCAACTAATGAATTAGCGGCTCGTAGTTAATGCTTGCAATTACGAATGAGAATGATTATCATTATTATAAATATAATTAACACCCGGAGTAGTGATATGTCTAACCATCTCTCTGTCAATAGCAAGCAAGGCCAGCAAACCACGACACTGAATGTGACAGATCTTTTGAAAGGCAGGCGGTATGCCTGGATTAGTCATGCCGGTGAAACCTATTTATTGCAGGTGACCAAATCCAATAAACTACTGTTAACTAAATAAACTGTCAGTCGTATGGTGTTCAGTTTAAGCAGTCCTGACTCTGCTGCTTAATCTCCAAATACTCAAGCCAGGACCTTTGTATATTGAATTGACCTCCTCACGGGTCGGTAGCCAGAGTATTTTTTATCTGACATGGTGCTGATAATTGCCTGAAAAATAACTGACCAGGGTTTCAAAGTTTCGTCGAGAGATCTGCCTGAATAAAATTAAGCAGACGGTATTTCAGGCACTCGATAACATGAATATCTTGCAAATGCTGCCAAAGCCGGGCATTAGACAGCAGTCTCACAGATATCTTGTTAGTAAAGTCAATGTAGAGAAAAACGCTAAAAATGGCGTTTTATTTGCCCGTTCTAAAAAGTATTCCGAATTACAATGATGCGAACACATGCTCGGCTTTATCAAGAGTGAGATTGATATCATCAATAGTATGGGCGGCTGACACAAAGCCGGCCTCGAATGCTGAGGGTGCCAGGTAAACACCACTGTTGAGCATTCCCCGAAAAAACTGATTAAATTGCTCAATATTGCACTTCGTTACCTGCTCAAAAGTGGTGACTTTTTTATCTTTAGTGAAAAAGTATCCAAACATGCCTCCGGCACAATTCACGCTAAGTGGAACGCCCTGTTGATCGGCGCGAACCACCAGACCCTGTGCAAGCAGTTTGGTATGCCTGCCCAGCTCATCATAAAAACCATCGGTGCGAATCAGATTAAGTGTCACTATTCCTGCCGTCATCGCAACTGGATTGCCTGATAGCGTGCCCGCCTGATAAACCGGCCCATCAGGGGCCAGGTATTCCATTATTTTTCTGGAGCCGCCAAACGCGCCGACGGGCATTCCACCGCCGATTACTTTGCCCAGTGTGGTCAAGTCCGGTATGACATTATACAGTGACTGCGCGCCACCGAGGGCGACACGAAAGCCTGTCATCACCTCGTCAAAGATCAGCAGGCTTTGATAGCGTTGTGTGATACTGCGTAACCCCCGCAAAAAGCCTTCCTCAGGCAACACACAGTTCATGTTGCCGGCAATGGGTTCGACGATAATGCACGCAATTTCTTCGCCGTATTCTGCAAATAGTTTTTCAACCGCCTGCAGGTTATTGAAAGGCAATGTAAGTGTATGGGCGGCGAGCTCAGGGGGGACTCCTGGTGAGCTGGGTGTGCCAAATGTCAATGCACCAGACCCTGCCTTGACCAGTAAAGAGTCAGCATGGCCATGATAACACCCTTCAAACTTAACAATTTTGTTGCGTCCGGTATAACCGCGTGCCAGCCGAATGGCGCTCATGGTGGCCTCCGTGCCGGAACTCACCATGCGTACCTGTTCTATTGATGGAACCAGATCGCAAATTAACCTGGCCATTTCAGTTTCAAGTGAGGTGGGCGCACCAAAACTTAATCCGTCAACGACCGCTTCTTTGACTGCCTCGATCACCGTTGGATGGGCATGACCCAATATCATCGGCCCCCATGAGCCAACATAGTCAATGTATTTTTTCCCTTGTGTGCTATAGATATAGGCACCTGAGGCATGATTGATATAAACGGGATTGCCGCCTACTGCCTTGAATGCGCGCACCGGGGAATTGACGCCACCGGGGATGTATTTCTTCGCTTCTTCAAATAATGACTGCATGGATTCCATATGCACCGTCCTAAATAGATATTATAGATTTGTCGAGGGCGTTCAATGTCGGATTATAGCTTGTTGACGAATATTGTTCGCAGCCTGCTTTGGGTCGTCAGCGTTAAACACGGCATCCGCCACCGCCACCAGGTCTGCTCCGTGCTTTACAGCGTAGCGGATATTTTTGTTGTTAATGCCTCCGATTGCGCAGACAGGAATTTTAAGGTGTCGCCTGGCTTTAGCAAGCGCTGATAACGAACATCGCGGTGCCTGCCCTTTGGTGGTTGACTGAAAAATACTGCCAAAAGCGACGTAGTCGGCAGTTTGCCTCTGTGCCAGTACGGCACGATGCAGGTTGCGATAACATGAAACGCCAATGAGGAACTGACTGCCCAGATACTCCCGTGCATGGCGTAATGTCTGATCATGTTGGCCTATGTGAACCCCGTCTGCATTAATTTTGCTGGCAAGCGAGACATGATCATTAATTATAAATAAAGCATCATGTGCACGGCATATTTCCAGGAGTGCACCCGCCAGTGGGTACAGTTGCTCCGGTGTCAGGTTTTTTTCTCTTAGCTGAATAATATCCGCACCGCCTGCGAGTATTTTTTCGACCCGGTCCGGCCACTGATAATGTGGGAAACGCCTGCTATCTGTGAGTACATAAAGAAGTCCGGAATGCATCGTCTGGCCTGTTCTAATGAAATATACGATAAGGAAATTTTTGGCCTCGTCCGGGAGAATCGGCATGTTGCAGGGCCTGATAAGTATATTGCTGAGCACGCTTGACTGATTCGCATATATCATAGCCCTGGGCAAGGTAAGCGGTCAGCGCGCTGCTTAAAGTGCAGCCACTGCCATGAAATTGACCTGATAGTCTCGGATAACAGTCCTCATGCAGGACACCATCCTCAGAGATTAATTGATGACAAACCTGGTGATTCCCTTCATCCGCGTCGGTAACGAGGAGATAGGCAGGTCCATGATGACACAGGGTTGATGCTTCAGCGAGATCTGTTACAGGTTTTCCCAGTAATATGCCGAGTTCATTTGTGTTGGGTGTCATCACCGTGACCTGGGGTAACAGGTGAGACTTGATTGCGCCGATCGTCTCGAGATTGGAAAAAGTACTGCCATGGGAGGCGGCGATCACCGGGTCATATACAATCGGAACGGCCGCGAGCGGCTGAAGTACCTCGGCAATACAACGTGCCGTATCGACGTTTGGAATCACGCCAATTTTACAGGCAGCAACAGGGATGTCACGAATTATTGTTCTCGCCTGCTGAGCAATCAGGGCATTATCAACCACAGTAAACGTGTAGGACTGGGTGGAATCCTGCACTGTCAGGCAAGTGGCGATCGGTAATGCATGCCCGCCGCATTGGGCGATACTTTCAATGTCAGCCTGCAGGCCGGCACCGCCGGACGGATCAAGACCGGCAAAGCAAAGAATCGCGGGGCGAGAATTTTTTGCATGCATAGTATAATGGCTGGATATAGTGCGCTCAGTGTAACACGCTATTCTATTGACTGATGGATCAAACCAAGAGGAACAGGAAGTGTACAAGAAATACATGTGTGTCATCTGTGGATGGATTTATGATGAAGAGAAAGGTGCCCCGGAAGACGGGATTGCACCTGGTACCAAATGGGAAGATATCCCCATGAATTGGCAATGTCCTGAGTGTGGCGCTATTAAAGACGATTTTGAGATGGTTGAAGTTGCTTGAAATATAGCCGCTCAATAGCCCATCTGTTTCTAATATAGCTGAACAAATTTATTCAGCTAATCGCAATATAAATCTTACAAATTAAACAAAACAATAGGGAATTTAGTATGACAGCACTGATCTGTGGCTCATTAGCTTACGATAACATTATGGTTTTTCAGGACAAATTTAAAAATCATATCCTGCCAGACAAAGTGCATATTCTTAATGTCTGTTTCCTGGTGCCTGATATGCGCAGGGAATTTGGTGGCTGCGCAGGCAATATAGCCTACAATCTGAACCTGCTGGGCGGGAATGGAAAACCAATGGGGACTGTCGGGACGGATTTTGCTCCTTACTCTGAATGGATGAACAAAGTCGGCGTGAGTCAGGATTATGTGTCACAAATTGACCACAGCTATACCGCACAGGCGTTTATTACGACGGATCTGGACGATAATCAGATTACCGCGTTTCACCCTGGCGCGATGAATTATGCCCATGAGGTTAAAATTCCTGCACAGGATGGCATTAGTCTCGGCTTAATCTCCCCTGATGGTCGGGATGGGATGATTCAGCATGCAGAACAATTTGCAAATGCCAATATTCCATTTATTTTTGATCCGGGCCAGGGGTTGCCAATGTTCGGTGCCGAAGAGCTAAATACATTCCTGGAACAGGCCTCATATGTCACTGTCAATGATTATGAATCACAACTAATGCAAGAACGCACCGGGTTGTCTGAAGGAGAAATTGCACAAAGGGTGGATGCGTTGATTGTGACACGGGGGGGTGAAGGGTCAAATGTTTATGCCTCCGGCAAAAAACTAAGTATCCCGGCCGTTTCTGTGGAGGATATTAAAGACCCAACAGGTTGTGGGGATGCTTATCGCGCAGGACTGATTTATGGCTTAATGGAAGACATGGATTGGGAAACCACCTGCCGAATTGCATCATTGATGGGTGCAATTAAGATCCAGCATCATGGTACGCAGAATCACTCTTTTTCGGTAGATGAGTTTAAAGCCAAATTCAGACAAGCGTTTGATAGTGATTTTTAGCACTCATCGTAGCGCGACAAATCAACCCGTTTGAACCTCTACTGGGTTATAGTCGCCTTCATCAAGAAAACGATGCCGGAAAGACAGTAAAAAAGCCACCTGAAGTTCAGGTGGCTTTTTTATATAAAAGTGTTGTATGGAGTGACTGCTAACTAGGCCGTGGCAGCGTTCTTGTTTCTGAAGGCACTCAGTCCCAGTAATCCACCCAGTAACAGGATGGCAGCACCAGGCAAAGGAACTTTCGTTACTTCTATGTTATCAAGAAGATGGCCAATGGTGTCGCTACCGGATTGTCCGGAGATAAATGACAGGGTCTGCCAGTTGCCTGTGGCCGTGAAGTTGAATACGAATTGCGTCCATTCTCCAACAACATGTGTTGATATTTCCTCGCTTAAATCACCGACCATGACTGAAAATGCCCCGTCACCAGATTCGCGTTTTCTTGCCCAGAAGCTCACTGTGTGCAGCATGCCTTTCCAGGTTTCAAATTCCTGCTCCAGTCTGAATGGTTCATGCTGCTGGGGATCTGCATTAAGTTCGGCATGGAAATGTCCCTGTTGCGAAGGATTGCCAAGGAACCCTGATGCATGTATTTCAATACTGTTGACGCCATCCCAACCGGGGATTCCTGTGCCGCCAGGATAGGCCAGCCAGGTATCCGGCCCCATGCCACTGTCGAACTCTTCAAAGCTGCCATTGGTAATAAGACTTGCATTTGCCTGAAGACAGGCAAGCCCGAAAGCCAGCAGCATGGTTAAATGAATCAGTTTTTTCATGTCGTTATGTCCCTCTTACTTTTGATGCTTATGAAATGATAGCTTTAGCTGACGAAATGGTAACTGATTGTGTGATAAAAAGTTACATTAATTTTAACTGGTTCACTTTGTCTATAAATGGATTTTATATTCATTTGTTTTAATGTCGGCTCATATAGTGCACACATGCTTTGTCTGATATACAGCAGCGGGTTCAATGAATAAATTATAAACTCACAATAAAACAGTTCGTTACAATACATATTCAGTTTATGTGATTAGTTATCAATGATGGGTCAGGTGAACCAGCAATCCAGATGCAACAGAAATGTCTCCATACGTTGTCATTAAATAATAATTTTTTGTGATGGCCGTCACAGTTTGATAACTTACTAAGGCGATTATTTTTTCTATTGATCAGTCAAAAAATAAGGAACGATAAAAAATTTAAATAGCAGATTATTGAAAAGAACAATATTTAGTCTTCTGGTTTGACTGTTTTTGCATCAAAAATCGTGAAGACGATCTGCTGACATTAATCGATGGTTTAACTTCGCCTCTTTGAGTGAAAAATATTCACCACGCATGGCCGCGGGCCACCGGCTAGAGTGATAAACAATTGTCATTCACTTTGTCTCATGTAGTGCATCACCCGTCGTCCGCTGCTATTCATTGAAACACGCTGTTATAACCTGCTCACTACTACTGAGAGTGTAAATGTTAAGGGTGGTTTTTTTACGAAAAATAATTTGTTTGTGATAATTGAGGCACATTTTCATCTGCACTTATTTTTATAGATCATATTATGGACAGTCGCACAAAAGTTTATCCAGCCATACATTTATTGTTGTTGGTTATATGCACATGTTTTCTGTTTGCCTGCTCTGATAAAAAATCACTGGACCCGCTAGAGCACAATGGAGTGATTCTGGCGTTCGGAGATAGTCTGACTGCAGGGGTCGGTGCGTCAGAAGATGAAAGCTATCCTGAGGTGCTGGCACAATTGACAGGGCTTCATGTCGTAGAGTCGGGAGTTTCGGGGGAGGAAACAAGTCAGGGGGTTGTTCGTTTAGCAAAAGTGCTTGAGGAGGTTCGTCCGAATTTGATGATTCTTCTGCAGGGTGGAAATGATATTCTGCGAAACAGGAATCCCCGCCAGATCAAGAAAAATCTTGCCCGCATGATTGAATTATCGCAGTCTAATCAAATTGATGTTGTATTAATTGGTGTGCCGGAAAAAAAGCTGTTCTCCAATGTTGCACCTCTTTATGAGGAGCTGGCCAGTGAGTATGATTTAATACTGGAAGATCGATTATTGTCTGAACTATTGCGTGACAATGAGTATAAGTCAGATGCTGTTCATCTTAATCGACAGGGCTACCGCCTTCTGGCGCAATCAATCCATGATTTGCTTATCAAGCATGGCGCCCTCAGCCATGACTAAACATGTCATCTAACCATGAATTTTTTAATTTGTCAGAAGCTCAATTATTATATGGAAAATATTATAAAACATTTACGTTTTGCCGCGGCCTTGCTGCCTGCTCTGTCCACTCATGCCTATGCATGTAATGATGCATCGCGACAAATGCAGGTAACGGCCTCTGCGTATACTTCCTCGGTGATAGAAACAGACTCGACGCCCACTATTGCAGCCTGGGGGAATAAATTAAAACCTGGTATGCGTGTCATTGCCGTTTCCCGCGATTTATTATCAATGGGACTTACTCATGGGACCCTTGTCACAATCGAGGGCTTCAAGCATGACTTTATCGTTCTTGACAAAATGAATAAACGCTGGAAAAAGAAAATCGATATCTACATGGGCAACGACCGCCCGGCAGCATTTAAATGGGGCAAGCGAAAAGTAAATATTTGCTGGAAGTATCAATCATGATGTCCGCAGATTATTAGTATACGGGCTGCATTAATCAAGAATTTGCCAGGCAGATAATTCTGATGATTTGAAATCAGTAGTACTATCTGCGAAAAGAAATAATCTGCCAGTCGTGTTGCAAAGCGTGTTGGCGAAGCGTGTCATCCGGGTCGACGGCAAACGGGTATTCAACGGCACTGAGTAGTGGTAAATCATTATGTGAGTCGCTGTATCCATAGCTGCCTTCAAGATTGGCTCCACTTGATTTCAGCCATTCATTTAGCCGGTCAATTTTATAATGAGCGAAGCAGGGCGCATCAACCTCACCTGTGTACTCGCCATTAATCATCTGGGGCTGGGTGGCAAGTAGCTGATCCACTTGGTAAAGGTCGGCGATCGGTTGTGTAATGAACTGGTTTGTGGAAGTGATAATAACCAACTGGTCGCCGGCCCTGCGGTGATGTTCAATTGCTGCAATGCCTTTGGGAGACATTATTGGCTTGATTTTCTGCTCAACAAATTCACTACGCCACTGTTTCAATCTTGCAAGCGGATGCCTGCGCAGTGGCTGGAATGCAAAGCGACAAAACTCAAATATGTCGAGTGTGCCCTGTTTATACTGTTCGTAAAACTGCCGGTTAGTATGCTCGTATGATTCGCGGTCTACGGCCCCTTGTTCAACGAGATATTGACCCCATAAATAGTCACTATCACCTGCCAGCAGGGTTTCATCAAGGTCAAAAAGTGCAAGAGACAATAGTTTCTCCTATAAAATTAAGGTTATATACCGCCATGATTGGCGATTTTAGAAACAAATAGGGGTACATTTGCGCCAAATCGGTGCATGTGAAAGAATAGCCTATGTGTATTTATTCTAATAATATAACAAAATGATAGATTCACAGGGGTATCGTGCAAATGTCGGCATTGTTTTATATAACGATGCCGGTCGTGTCCTTTGGTGTAAACGCAACGGCCAGGATGCCTGGCAGTTTCCCCAGGGTGGTATCATTGAGCATGAATCACCCGAACAGGCATTGTATCGGGAACTCAAAGAAGAAACAGGTTTAGCCCAGCATGATGTTGAAGTCGTGGCCATATCCAAAGACTGGTTACGCTATCGGTTGCCTCCCCATTTAATCCGACGCCGCTGTTTCCCAAAATGTATCGGACAAAAACAGCGCTGGTTCCTGCTACGGATGATATCGGATGAAAGTTGTATCGATTTACGCCACTCGGACATTCCGGAATTTGATGGTTGGGCCTGGGTAGACTACTGGCAGCCAATCAATGATGTGGTATTTTTTAAGCGTAAAGTATATCAGCGGGCTTTAACTGAGTTCGCACCCATGATGAACCTGGCAATAGATTTATAAGGCTGGCTCAAGTAATAATTGATGCATGAGCCGTTAGACCATCGCGGCAAATGTATCAATAAAAGATCATATACTCCGCTAAAATTCTTCAATTTATGTGTGGCACAGCGATGAGATCAGCTTGCGGCAGGGGCGCAATGCGAAGTGTAAAATGTGCTGATAAACGGAAATAACCCATTCATTTCATCGCTGCAAACTTCTACATTATTGCGTTGAAAGCGATTGTGATGCGTTCACCGGTGAAATTTGCGGGCATGACACTATGCCTGAGGCTGCTTCGAAATATGAGCATGCGGCCTTCTACCGGAGAAAATCCGGAAACCTTGGCATTCAATGAGTTGCCTTTTGCGCTGCGTGGCTCCAGCATGACATCTGCAAGAGGTGAGTAAAACAAAGTCGCACCACTATTTTCCGGTGCCCGAACATAATAGATGCCGCTGAACATATTGTTTCGGTGTAGATGTATCTCCTGGGAATGGCCACTTGCGTATATGTTAAGCCAGCATTCTGTCATACGTGGCTTATTATTCTGGGTGTCATAGCCCAGGCTATTTGCATATTGTAATAATTTGTCTTCTGCAAGGGTGCAAAATAGTCTGGCGGATGGATGTTTCAGCAACGTGCGTGGACTGCCAATCGTGGTGTACAGATCGCAAGCCCAGGACTCTGGTTTGGAGTTTGACTGAGCGTTGCGAATATCATTCACTGCTTCGAGTAATTGCTGGTTCATTTCGCTGCAGTCCAGGATTTGGCTGACCTGTACCACTGTTGGAAAAAGCATCTGAAGATTATCTTCACTGGAATTATATTCACTCATACCGCTGACTTTGATTAATGATTGGATTAAATATGGGTATCCCGGTTTCCCAGCCATTGATTGAACTCGCCGGTGGATATGACCGATAGCATGCCCATATACTCATGGTCATGAAGAAAATTGGCGCCACATAAGGGGTCAATCTCCAAAGAAAAATCGCCGCGTTGGGTAGCTGTGAATTCCACCGTAAAAGCAAGCCCGGGTGTGGCCAGTTCATTGATGCCCAGTTTTGCTGAACGAAACATATATACATAATCTTTACTGGTCACCTGAATTTTGCTTGATCTGCCTTTGGGCAGATAAAGGATTTTCGGCTGATGAATGTCGTCCTGCGTATCAAGAATCCCATCCTGTCCGGCATAAGTGAAGTGCCAGTAAAAACCTTCACCGACAGCACGTATTTTTATGTCCTGCTGCGGCTGGCATGCAGACAGTAAAGGAAATACCAGAATGAAAATGGAAACAGGTCTAATCATTCAGGGCGTCCATGTTTTCCATGATGCGGAGCGTTTGATTCACAGCGATACCTTCACTTATGCGCAATGTCTTTCCGCTTGGCCATGTGACTTCAATGTAATCTACTGTATTTGTATCACCGAGTCCGAAATATAACGGCATGCGACTTTGACTGAGGTAACCGCTCTTACCGTCATTAACCTGGAGCCAGCTGTTTTCTGCACTGTGCACAGTGACGCGCGCACCAAGGCCGTCACGATTGGATTGTGTGCCAATTAATCTGATTTTAATGAAATTTAATTTGCCTTGATGTTTTTGAGCGAGATTGCTGATTAACAACTGAGGAACATCGCCAAATTCGTTGGTGATGATATCAAGATCACCATCCTCGTCCAGGTCAAAAATGGCAGAAGCGCGCGAACCCAGTGCTCCGTGAATTATCAATTGGTGCTGCTGACCCTTGCAATTTGGGTGAATTTTATCAACACCGCTACAGTTTAACTGGATCCATGGCTTGGAAGTCCGCTGATTGCGTCTGGGCTCAATGCCAACAATATATTCAGCGTCTAAAAATTTTTTACCGCGGTTGTTTATGAGCAGGCTATTTGGTGCATATCTGAATGGATAGTTCATGCTTGAGGTTAGCAGTATATCGAGCCATCCATCGGCATTAAGGTCTGCAACGCTGAGTCCCCAGGGCCAGTAGTTTTCGACATTGAAAATTTCAGAGACTTCGGTGAATTTATTATCGCCGTCGTTTCTGTATAAAGCATTCCCGTAAATACTTTTTCCTGAGCTTTTTAAAAATGACTCTGACCAGTTTTTTTCTATCCAGACGGCTTTGAGTTTTTCTTTTTCAGGACCGATTTTTTCAGACATATCAGAATGCATGTCTGAAATTAACAGATCCATATCACCATCGTTATCAAAATCAAAACTTTTGATACCCATAGCTCCCCATGGTGTTTTGTGAAATATATTTCTTTCAGTGTTAGTGAAAGTTTTGCCATTATTGTTAATCCAGTATTGATCATGTCCCTGCATGTTAAGCACATAGATGTCTGTCCAGCCATCGTTATTGAAATCCGTTGGTGTGGCGTCTCCTGACCAGCCGGCATCCAGCAGACCGGTCTCTTCGGTAACATCTTCAAATTTATTGTCACCCATGTTGCGGAAAAGCCTGCTGGTGCGCTGTCGATCGTCATGCAGGTGACCTGCAAATGCATCTTTATAACCCAGGTGGTATTTTTTACCTTTTAAATAGGGTTTCTCACTCTGTGGCGTCCCTGTGACCTCAAGGGTTTTATCGGTTGTATACTGGCCTATGACTGTCAAAAACACATCCAGTAACCCATCACGATTATAGTCAAACAATATGGCGGCAGAACTATGTTCGTTAAAATCAAGTCCGGATGATTGAGAGATATCTTTGAATGTTCCGTTTCCAGTATTTTCAAAAAGACGATTATGGCTGCGAACATTGGTTACATAGAGATCCGCATCTCCGTCATTATCAATATCAGCAAAACTTGCGGTAACCCCAATTGCATCATCAACTGACACACCTGCATGGGCTGTAATATCTTTAAATTTGCCACTGCCCAGATTTTCATATAGTCCATTAGGACCGGCTTGTGAAACCAGGTATACGTCGAGTAAGCCATCATTATTGATATCTGCGACGGCTATACCGTTACCGTGGTCATAATGAACAGCTTTATAAAACTTGCCTGCATCATCGACGATACGATGTAAAAAATCCAATCCGCTGCCGGGTTGCAGATCGGTAAAATGAAAATCATGTAATACCTGGAACTGTTTGCGTGTTTTAAGTTGCGCGTTTTTTCTTTGTTCTATGCCACCGGGTGATTGTACATCCTCGGGAAAATACAGATGTGTAATTTTGGCGGGACTTTCTTCTGATATTGCATTTTGTGTCGAAATAGAAATAAACAGAAAGCTTATTAAAAGAGTTTTGGCGCTGGTGAATATTAATTCTGATGTATACATTTTGATGATGACTGTTTGTTTAAGCGGTTGGATATGTTTTTTATGTTGCAATAATAATGGATCATCTGCGCGACGCATCATGCGTAATAAAAAATTCATAATTACAATTTGTAAAATTTCATGTGAAATTAAAATTTAATAATTTATGTATATGGTCAAATGTTTGAGAAAAAGAATAACCTCATCATCATGACTATAAAAACAAATGACACAGGTAGTTCAGATACATCCCGGAAAATTTCCAGCATACTGGTTCTGGGCGGCGGCACAGCTGGATTTTTGTCTGCGCTGACATTAAGGCGAAAACTGCCAGCGTTAAAAATTTCGGTGTTGCAATCATCCAGGCTTGGCATTATCGGAGTAGGAGAGGGAAGTCTCAGGCAATTACCCAATTTTTTGCATGATTACCTGGGCATAGATCCAAAAAGATTTTTCGCAGAGGTCGGGCCGACCTGGAAACTGGGCATTCGGTTTTTATGGGGTGAGAGAGGCGGTTTTAATTACACTTTTGCACCCCAGGTCGACGTGGTACACAGTCATCCTGATCTTCCCCGACCGATTGGTTATTATTGTTTTGACGAGATGGAACATCACTGTGTGGCATCGGAACTGATGCGCAATGATCTGGTGTGTCTTCGGAACCAGCATGGTCATATAACGCTGGGTGAAAATGTTGGTTATCATCTGGATAATAAGCGATTTGCGGCTTTTCTCGAAAAATATACCCATGAGCAGGGCATTGAAATCATCGACGATCTGGTCACTGATGTGACTGTCAATGAACAGGGTGTCGGTGTTCTCAATCTTGAATCAGGCAATATACTGGAATCTGATTTATATGTAGATTGCTCTGGTTTCGGGTCTGTTCTGCTTGGCAAAAAACTGCAACAACCGTTTATTAGTTATCGATCAAGCCTGTTCTGTGATCGTGCCATTATTGGAGGTTGGGATCGCACTGATGAACCACTGCACCCTTATACAACCAGCGAAACAATGGAATCCGGTTGGTGCTGGCAAATTGAGCATGAACACAGAATCAACCGTGGCTACGTTTTTTCATCAGATTTTATCAGCGATGATGAAGCAGAGCAGGAATTTCGACGAAAAAACCCCAAGATCGGAAATACTGCACTGGTTAAATTTCGCAGTGGACGCTATGAAAATGCCTGGGTTAAGAATGTTGTCGCGATTGGAAATTCCGCAGGATTTGTTGAACCACTGGAAGCGACGGCAATTGCAGCAATCTGTTCTTGCGCACGTGCGCTCGCAGAAACGCTGGCAGATGCAGAAGGACACATCAATCAGTCACACAGGGACGAGTTTAATCATTACAATGCGGCCAGTTGGGATAGTATTGCTGACTTCCTCGCCATTCACTATAAATTTAATACCCTGGTAGACACGGAATTCTGGCGCGAGTGTCAGGCAAGTGTAGATTTAAGGGGAGCACAACGGATTGTAGATTTCTATCAGCATAATGGGCCCAGTCAGCTATGGCGTTTAACGCTTGAAGATCCCGTATGTCGATTCAGACTGGATGGCTATTACACACTGTTACTGGGCCAAAAAGTGCCTCATGCAAAAATGCATAGTCCAACAGCCCGGGAACGTAATGCCTGGAAAAAACTACAACAGGCCACTATGCAATATTCGACGCAGGGCTTAACGGTGACACAGGCGCTCGATCTGGTTCGTTCACCACAGTGGCAGTGGCAGCCTCGTCATTATGCCGCATAAGTAAGAATGTTGAGAATCGCGTTGTAATAATATTTAGCCAATTAACATTACCTGCGTTCTTGTCATAAACATAATATTCGGGAAGCGAACCATGTTGAATAGAGTTTTTCTTATCATCGTTACCGTTATGGGTATTGCCATATCATGCAGTGTGATCTTTGCAGATATCGCCAGCAATGCAGAAGATACCCAGGTTAGCGAGACGCCACTGCCCATCTATGAGCAGATCCTCAGTGCCTTGCGTAAACAAACCACTGTGACAACAAACCCGCTGCCCGGTGTCGATCCACGTGCCACTATCTATAATGCTGAAGCGATCATTCCGCCTCAGTGCTATACCAAAACTGCCGGAGAATTTAATCCCTGTTATGTCTGTCACCAGAACCCGATTGCCGGCCGGGAAAATCAAATGAATGACGGTGAGTTGCAGCTTGAGTACAGTTTCAGCGATGTTGGCATGACTAACCACTTTAAAAACCTGTTTGAAGACCGATCAAAACAGGTGGCTGCCATCAGTGATAAAGAAATAGACGAATGGATAAACCAGGACAACTACTCGGCCCTGGCGCCGCGACTGGAAGAAGCAGGCTTTAAAGCGTGGCGGCCGGATTTAAAAGACTTGCACCTTGGCGCGGAGGCATTTGATGAGCAAGGCTTTGCCAAAGATGGCAGTCACTGGGTTGCGTTTAATTATAAGCCATTTCCAAGTACATTCTGGCCGACGAATGGTGCTACTGATGATGTCATGATTCGCCTGTCTGAAGAATTCAGAACCGACAACAATGGCAATTATAACCATGATATTTACAAAGCGAATCTGGCCATCCTGGAAGCCAGGGTCAAGGGCTTTGAGTCGATATCATCACTACCTGTCGATGAGAACAGGGTGGGTAAAGATCTTAACAAAGATAAAAAATTCACCGTCATAAATAATATCACCGACGTGAGCCAATATGTGGGCGCAGCGAGTGACCGTTTGATCGATACTTATGTCTACCCGGACAGGACCGAGTTTTTACATACGGTGCGTTATGTGGGTTATACCGGGCAGGGTGAGATCAAAGAGTCTGTGCGAATGAAAGAAGTACGTTACATGAAAAAATGGGCAGACATGCACAAAATGGTCTATAAGCGTAAATATGACCTGGAAGATTTTCATAAGGAACAGGGGCGATTGCCTTTTTACCCGATGGTTGGTGACTGGGGGCTTGATAATGAATTCGCATGGTCAATCCATGGATTTATTGAAGGGCATGATGGTGAATTGCGTGAGCTCACTTACGAGGAGAACCTGTTCTGTATGGGTTGCCATTCTTCCATCGGCGCCACGATTGATAAAACTTTCAGCTTCCCGCGCAAGGTTGATGGTGCCCCAGGCTGGGGGTATATCGATCTTAAAGGCATGCCGGATGCCCCCAACATGGGAGAGGAGGAAGGTGAGATCGCGACCTACCTGCAACGTGTTGGGGGTGGTGGAGAATTTCGCAGTAACCCGGAAATGTTCGCGCGCTGGTTTAAAGAGGATGGATCTTTAGATCTGGCGGCAGTCAGAAGCGCACCGGATGTCTATACGCTCATCACTCCTTCTGTTGAAAGAGCACGCCAATTAAACAAGGCCTATAAGGTGATCGTGGAAAGTCAGGATTACATCTATGGACGCGATGCGACGGTCGTGCCACCTGCCAATGTTTATGAGCATATTGATAACGACACCGCACCGACGCTCGATGAGTCGTTATTTTTTGACTGGGATATTCGTCTCGACTGGAGTGCTAAAAATTAATCAACTTATTACACTTATCAACGTTATGGGATATTAACTCTCTGATTTATGTCGAATCGTTATAAACTATTCATCGAGATGTCATCCCAGTGTTACCCTGCTGACACACGTTTTCGTCAAGCTGCCTCCACCTGAATTATGTAGAGAAAATCTTAGCATTCTGCAGGTAAAACCTTAGGTTTTTTTAAAAGACTTTAAACTTAATTCATCCTGATTTTCAGGACTGAGGAGGATCATATAAATGCGTAAACTAGCAAAAGGTGCGGTCGTTGGGGCGGTTGCAATCGCAGTTTCATCTGCATTGCATGCGGGTACAGCACCTTACTTTATACCACTGTCATCCGCCGCACTGATTGACCATCCCGATGGCAATAAGATCTGTAACGACGGAATTAGCTGTGTCTCTCAACAAATTATCTCTGAGCGAACCGGGCCTTATAAACTGCCATTTGGCGCCACGCAGAGAAATTTGGTCAACATGGAAGATGTTGAAGGTACTGTCGGCGAGTCAATTGTCCGTGTCGATAATGGCCAGAATTCTTCGATGTTTGACATGCTCGCTTATGACCCAACAGGTGATTACATCTTCATCCCACACGAAACAACTTTTGGCGCCGGGGTTTCTCGCCATCAGGTATCGACAGGTGTGACTCAGATTATCTTCAAAGGTGATGAGTCTGCGGCGAACAATGCCAACAATTACCTGAACGATACTGACTTTGGCGCGTTTGATCCGGTGCGTTATACACCTAACGGTACATTAATCGCCGCCGAGGAATGGGCAGGCACAGGTCGCATGGTGGAAATTTGTGACCCTATGGCAACACCGGCAAACCCCAATGCAAATGCACTTCAGGAAGGTGATTGCAAGGTCGCCGGCAATGACTATAGCGTGTTGCAGAATATTCCACTTACCAGCCAGGAAGGAATTCAATTCAGTGAGCTGCCAGAGAATGAGAATGATATTATCTATTTTGTCGATGAAGATCGTTCCGGCTCTATCTATAAGCTGGATCTTAAAACGCCTGGTGATTATGAGGCAGGTGGTACGACATATGTACTTTCCGTTGATAATTACATGGCCAGTGGCGGTGAACCGGAAAAGCGCTGGGATCGTGATGGTAATACGACCGCAGACCGAACCGGTGCATGCACCTGGGTCGCGATCACTGATGAGAATGGTGATCCATTATCAGGGGTAACAGATCCTCGTATACCCGATGTATCAGATGCTGGACTTAATGGCCTCAGAGCCGCGGATGATGTTAATGGCACGCCATACGGACGCCCTGAAGATACCACCAGAACGGTATTGGCCAGTGGCAACGAAGCGATTTTCTTCACCGCCACTTCAGAAAATGCTGTCTACACAATTGAAGAGCTGACCCCGGTAAATGAAAATAATGGCGGGACATGCAATATTCGTGTATTGGCCAAAGGGCCAAATAGCGTTGATCCAAGTGCGACACCCATCAATGTCGGATTTGACCCCACCAATTCAAGCCTGAATGCACCAGACAACCTTGCTCTGGATTCATTGGGTAACGTCTACATCATTGAAGATGCGCCAAACAATGGACCCAACGTAGGTGACAATGGTGGTGATATCTGGTTTGTGCGGGACACGGACAATGATGGTGTTGCTGAGTCCATCGATCACTTCATGAGTATGGGTGTATCAGGTGCTGAGTCTACGGGCATGATTTTCAATCCTGCAGATGGCACCAAGTTTGTCATCGCGGTTCAGCACCCAAGATCCACCATTATCTCTGATGCCGATAATCTGGTCGCCACCGATGATGATGCCGGTAGTTTGAGGTCTGGTAACGGTGGTGATGGCGTTCGTTCTTCCGGCGGTTTTGGTGATGCTGTCTGGGAGATTGATTTGAGCCAGGTACAACCACCTGAGTGTGTGGGTCCTCGTAGCCAGTGGATGACGTTCAACCCGGAAACCAACCGCTGGGTGCGTGCATGCTCTGCTCAACGTGATTACAACGCAGATGAGCAACTCGTTCAAAGTGAGCAGCCTGGTGACTACCCTACACCGTAACTTTTGCGGACAGTGCTAGTCATCGCGCAATCGTTTAGATAGTTGCGCACACTCAAAGCCCCGCTCACCAGAGCGGGGCTTTTTTTTTGCCTGGATTCTGTTGAACAACCGACTGGCATAGTAAATAAATATATTCAGGTTCGCTAAATAAATCATGCATGATTGCAGATATAAATTTCGTAACATACAAGAGTGTGGCTCATCGCCCGGCAGTGAGTAACATTTTCTTTGTTTTCATCGCGACTTGACATAAATGTCAGCAAAGCATCAGATTAATAGGATTTTTAAATGACTGTTTTAGTGTCGGCAGGTTTATTGAGAAATTCAAATTATTCGCTTGGGGTAATCGCGCCGCTAAATTATTTACTTAATTGAATTTACCGCTACAGAAATCAAGTGGATGGAATGTATAGATTTATGCAGCAGGAGTGTGCCTTGTCAGGTGTGGGCGAGAAGGTAAATACTGGAATGTATTTATATGCAATTTTAAATCAATGCCACACTCGCATCCCTGTAGACACAGATGGCAGATTCTGCCGCAGAGTAAATAAGTGTAGTTTTTATCTGTTACTAATAAATTAATACAGTAATACTCGAAAATATTTGATCTGCAGCTCAGTATTATGTCTGTTGCGATAAATATTGATCTGGGAATCAACGCGTCAATTTACTTCTATGGCTGGTATGTGGCGATGAGTGAAATACTCATATCTTTTCAATGAGTCGTTTGTGCTGGGCTATTAATTATTATTGGGCGTAAAAAAAAGCCCCGGATGGGATATCCGGGGCTTTAGACATCATTATATGATGTTAACTTTAACTTTTATTGTTGTGTAATCTTGCGGGGGAATATTATTGGTATTATTAACTACGCTGAACCCGGCGAAATCCCATCAGGCCTGCCAGTGCAGAACCAAACAACCAAACTGCAGCCGGAACAGGCACAGCTGAAGCCACTGCACTGGACTCTGTAGATACAAAAAATGAAAATGCATCATACGGACCATATACCGGAATTTCCAGGCTCAGGGTGCCCATCACCATATCTGCCAGGAACCCATCCACACTAAGTTCGTCAGACTTCAGGTCAAAACCGTCGGATAGTTCTACCCTTGCAAAAGCTTCACCATCAGGAAATGCCAGGTTGTCAAATGAGTCCAGGTCCAACTCATAATCAACATCAATGAAGATTGACCCACTACCACTGGTTTCAACAAAAAACTCACTGAAAGTACTGGCTGATCCGATATTGGTTCCTAAAACACCCGGGGTGGCAAATGCGTCGGCAAATGAAATCGCCCCAAACAAACCGGAGTTAGTTGCTGTTCCCTCCGCGTCAGGGCCGACCATCGACTCAAAGGTCATGCCGTCATTGAAAAAGTCTGCGCTACCATCAGTCGCGAAAGCGGTTGAGGTTAAATACTCGGAGGTGGATACAATGCTCGCGCCCGATCCTGTTAGCGTAATCCCCGTGATTTCTGCAAAGGAGATTGCCGAGGCGGCAAAGGCACCTGGTGCATTGATAAATACAAGCATCACTGCAAATGCGGCAAATGCTTTTTGAACTAAACGACTCATATTATTTCTCTCCCGTGAATTTTGTTTAATAAATGATTGATTGGTGACACTTTAAAATTGTGGGTCACAATGAAATAAACGGGATAAAGCACACAATGGTTGCATGTTGGTATCCTGTTTATTGAGGTGAGAATACCGAGACAGGATGACAGTGGGATAAAAATAATATGTCTGTTTTATTACGGGAATTAAGGTAAGTTATTGATAACTCATTGTATTGTTGCTGACTGTAATACAATCAAGTTACACATGATAATTATGTAATAAAGAAAGGACCCAGCAGTCGCAGCAATGGCAACTGCTGGGTATTTTGAATAGTGAAAACAAGACTAGTCGCTGCTTTCTTCGAGCATCATTTCCTGAAGATAGTTTTGTATGCCGGCATGTTTTATCCGGTCAAACTGTTCCTCAATCCAGTCTACATGTTCTTCTTCACTTTCAAGAATGCGCTCGAAAATCTCTCTGGAGACATAGTCGCCAACTGTTTCACAATAGGCGATGGCTTCTTTAAGGTCGGGAATGGCTTCCATCTCAAGCTGTAAATCACACTTAAGCATTTCTTCGGGCGTCTCACCAATATAAAGCTTGCCCAGTTGCTGTAGATTTGGCAGCCCTTCCAGGAACAAAATGCGCTCAATCAGGACATCCGCGTGTTTCATTTCATCGATGGATTCATGGTATTCATATGCATTGAGCTTATGAAGTCCCCAGTTTTTGTACATGCGCGCATGTAAAAAATATTGATTGATCGCGGTTAATTCATTTTTTAAAGCTTTGTTGAGATACTCTATGACTTTAACGTCGCCTTTCATTTTTAGCGTCCTTGTTAATTGATTTGAATTTAATGAAATTATAAACCAATTTCAGTTAAATTATTGATTTGCTGATGGAAATGCAATCGCAAGAGCGATTGATTATCATTTGTGGGATTGTCAGGCGAGGCTGACAGTCAGGTCAGAGCGGGCTTCTTTCTCAAGTATGATGGTGGTTTTCGCCTGGCCGCGGCACTGGCGCATGCATTGTCTTGCGTGATTCTTGCACTCGCCGCACTGTGTGGCGACACCAAGTGTAGACTGTACGTCAGAAAACGAAGCAGCGCCGTTGGAAACAGCCTCTTTAATCTGGTGGTCAGTCACTTGTTTGCAGATACATATAAACATGGAACAAATGTAATGCAAATGAGAATGATTGTCAACATTATCTCCATATTGATGACTCACAATTGCCTTCTGATATGGTGACATTCATCTTTTTGCCGGATAGATTATGGTCCGGCGACAAAGAGGCTCGATTATCTATATGTATATCAATAAGTTATGAAAAAATTTCAGATTTATATATTGTGGGCAAGCTACTCACTGGGTTCATTGCTGGTATGTATCTGGCTGGCATGGCAATTATCTGCCCAATTTAATTTTGCCTATCCCGTCTGGTACTCAGCTCTTGATATTGACCAGACAATCTCTCAGACCATGCCAGGACATTTGTACAAAAAAGAATTTATTTTTACAGACAGTAAAGAGCACTATCGCTTATTTGGTGAAATTGTTTCCAGCATCCAGGCGGGCGGGCAGGGTCTTGCCGAGATCCGTTTTTATACACCGCAAGGAAAAAAGCTTGGAGCGCTTTTAACTGAAAGCGAGATTATTCATCTTCAGGATGTGGCAAATCTGGTCGACCTGCTTGATTGGCTTGTCGTTGGGGTAGTGACTATTTGTCTGGCTCTGATGTCGGCGATTATATATCTTCAGTTGCCAATGCCAACGGTGAGAAAGTTGGGGATATCGTTACTGGCGACAGTTGTGACAGCCACTGCTTGTATTTTATCGTTTGGGGCGCAAACTTTTTTTTACTGGCTGCACACGGTTATTTTTCCTGCTGAGCATCAATGGTTCTTTTATTATGAAGAATCGCTGATGAGCACACTTATGAAAGCGCCGGATTTGTTTGCGCCCATCAGCATAATGTTGCTGGTGCTGGGGCTGTTGATCTGGTGGTTACATATCAAATGTTTACAAAGATTTTCTGGTTTTAAAGTGGTTTAACCATCGCCAGCAGTACGATGGCGATTAAGCCCAGCACGGGTGCCTCATTAAACCAGCGATACCAAATATGGCTGTTCGAATTGCGATCATGTTTGAATGCGCCGACCAGCACACCACACCAGATATGGTAGATAATTAATAAACCAACAAGGATTAGCTTAATCGACATCCAGTGGCCAATCATATAGGCATCCCAGTTGGCAACTAGCATCCATACACCGAGGGCTATTGTAATTACCGCACCCGGTGTCATGATGCCAAAAAATAATTTTCTTTCCATGACTTTGAAGCGTTGATTGCTAATTTCATCTTCACACATGGCATGGTAAACAAACAGGCGCGGCAGATAGAACAGGCCAGCAAACCAGGTCACCATAAAAATTACATGAAAGGCTTTAATCCAGAGCATGGGTTATCTCGTGTAAAGTTTCTCGAACAGGTCGCGTGTAATGACACCATAAACATAACGGGCCGCATTTTTATTCCAGTGTGTGACACACAATGCTTCCATATTGCTTTCGTTAAATACGTCCCTGGTTTTGGCAAGTGTAGCACGCAAGTCAATGGTTCCTGTCTGTAGACGTTTTGCCGGAATCTGCATCAGGTCAATCACTTTCTCAGCTTGTTGTTCTTGCATAAATTGAACAAGATCGACACCACGCAAGACAGCAAGTGGCACACTATCCTGTAAAATACAAATCCACTGGGGGTTATTTTTAATCGCGGACTCTATGTCATCAACGTCAGCGAATTGCGACAACGTGCGGAAATCCCTGTTCATAACTTTAGCAATACCGGTTCTTTGCAGTGTTTGTGTAATCGGGTCCTCGTGAAAATCAAGTCCGCGTATTTTTAATAGCAGGTCAAACACCGGGGGCTGCTTGAAAAGCTGACGACTGATTAGTTGTGCGACTACTATGGCAAGCATGCTGGGCCAAATGACGGCATGATTCGCAGTAATCTCAAATACTGCAGTCAGGGCCGCCAAAGGTGCCTGCAGACAAGCTCCCATCATTGCACTCATGCCGATCAGTGCATAGAGAGCGGTGTTTTCAACGGGCATCGCGAGTGTCTGGTGTAGAAAAGTGGCCATAAATGCACCACCAACTGCGCCAATCACCAGGCTGGGGCCAATTAACCCGGCGGGTATACCACAGCCAACCGCCACTGCAGTGGCCACCAGTTTGACGATAAGAATCATCAGCAATAGTGTTGTTGGTAATTCACCCAGTATGGCCAAGTCCAGGGTGTCATACCCGAGCCCCATAATCTGTGGAACAAAGATAGCCAGCACGCCGGTGAATACGCCAGCCAGGATAAAACGGAGGGTCAATCCATAAGGTCTTATAAATTTATTAGTTAACTGGATTATTTTGGTGAAGATCGTGGAAGCGAAGCCTACCAGCAGTCCAAGTAATATAACCAGCGGGATTTCAGTCAGTGACATTGACGGAATAATGCCGGTAGTGAAGACCAGGTCATCACCCATCAAGCTGCGCGCAACCGCCGTTGCAGCGACCGCCGAGATGATAATTGGTATGAAACTGGCAAATGTGTATTCGAGGATAATGATCTCCATTGCAAAAATAACCCCGGCCAGTGGCGTATTGAACGCGGCGGATATGGCGGCGGCAACACCGCAGGCGACGAGGGTGCGTATGGCATTGGTTGGCAACCCAAGTCCTTGCGCGAAATAACTGCCAATAAATCCCCCGATGTGAATGGAAGGTCCTTCCCGGCCCATGGAGTGGCCGCTTGCCAGGGTAATAACGGCACCTGCAAACTGCAGGACAAAATCACGTAATTTTAGGTAACCCTCATGGTATCGCAGGCGTTCAATAACGTTAATCACGCCAACCAGGCTGTCGGGCTTTGCAATAAGCCTGAACAATATACCCAATAAAATTGATCCAACCACCGGGGCAGCCAGTCTCGCGGCGGGGGACAGGTCTTCAAAGTTCTCTTTACCCTGGTTGGGTAACCACAGGGTTAGAGTTGTATCAATCACAATGATAAAGCCAACAATCATGTATCCGGTCAGCAAACCGACCACTAATGCCAGCAAGGAAAGCTGGATCAGTGCATCGGGCTGGGCCGTTTGCAGGCGAAATTCATCCAGACTATTAATTAATCTCTGAGTTAGCGGCGTCTTGGGCTTCATCAGTGTATTATGCCACGCTGGAGAAGGTGGCGAATTATTCATTCAATCGCCGTATTCTTAAACACTGTAAAACGGAAACGAATTCAATGGTAAAAGTCGGAATTGTAGGGGGGACTGGTTACACCGGGATCGAATTGATTCGGTTGCTTTGTGCGCATCCTGAGGTTGAAATCAAGGCAATTACCTCGCGTAGCGAGGAAGGCCAACCTCTCAGTGCGTTGGTGCCCAGTTTCTTTTCGCAAACACACTTAAAATTTCAGGCGCCCTCAGTTGACTTGCTGTGCGAGTGTGATCTGGTTTTTTTTGCTACACCTAATGGCACGGCCATGAAAATGGCGCCACAATTGCTTGCCGCGGGTGTGCGAATAATAGATCTTGCTGCAGACTTTAGAATTAAAGATGTCGCCGTGTGGGAAAAATGGTACGGACAAAAACATGCCTGTCCAGATTTACTGACAGAGGCAGTATACGGGCTGCCTGAAGTGAATCGCAGGGCCATTCAAAATGCGCGCCTGCTGGCCAACCCCGGCTGTTATCCTACTGCAGTGATTCTGGGACTTTTACCGCTGGTAGAACATCAGCAAATTGACCCTGCGCGGATTATCGCAGACACCAAATCGGGTGTGAGTGGCGCCGGACGTGCGGCCAACGTCGGGACATTACATGCCGAAGTAAGTGAAAACTTTAAAGCTTATGGGGTCAACGGGCATCGTCATCAGCCTGAAATCAGTGCCATATTAAGTACGTTATCTCCCGCTGAGCCAGTGCAACTTACCTTTGTTCCTCATTTATTGCCAATGAATCGCGGAATTCATGCCACACTGTATGCATTTGCGAATACTGAATGCGTTGACCTGACGGCTTTATACCGTCAGCGATTTAGCAGTGAGCCATTTGTAAGTGTACTCGATGCCGGAACACACCCAGAAACGCGGGCAGTACGCGGGACAAATCATTGTGTCATTTCTGTTAATCAGATATCAAAGCAACAAATCGTCGTGTTCTCTGTGATTGATAATTTGGTCAAGGGAGCTGCCGGACAGGCGATTCAGAACATGAATCTCATGTATGGTCTGACAGAGACCCTCGGGATTGAAGCGATCGGTTTATTGCCTTAATGGAAAACGGTCAATAGTGAAAAAAGTAAAAGTCAACATGCCTCAGCTTGAGAAAATCTCTATGAGTGCCTATCACCCCGGGGTAAAAAGGATTCAAATCCTTGTGTCTATACTTGCGGCTGTGTCGGTTGCCTGGGCATTTTACGAAGTTGGTTCGGCAGGCATTGATCTACCGTTTGAAGATAACAAGAAAAGTGTTGCAGAACTACGCATTGACTTAAACAGTGCTAACAATGAGATATCTTCGCTGCGCAAACAGGTGGCACGGCTTACACGTTCAACCGAGGTTGAGTTACGGGCCGCCGAGCAGATCAAACAGACTTTGCGGGAAAAAGAAATGGAAATTCTCAAGTTGACTGAAGAGCTTGTTTTTTATCGTAGTCTGCTGGCACCTGAAAAAGTCAATGTGGGTATCGAGGTGCGAGACTTCAGCCTTCGAGCAGCCAGTGCAAAAGATTTTTACTACGATTTTCTGCTCACCCAGTCAAGTCATAGCAAACGTATCGCCAAAGGTAATGTCAGTCTGAGTATCGACGGAAAGAAAGACGGGGTGATGCATCGTTTTGAGTTACTGGACGCCGCCTCTGCGGACGGTGAGGGCATCAGTTATTCGTTTAAATACTTTCAACGACTGAATGGTGCATTTGAACTACCTGAAAATTTTGAACCCAGAAAGTTGTTGGTGGTTGTTAATCCTGAATCTAAATCAAAAGAACCTATTCAAATTTCCTATTCTTGGAATGAACTTATTAGCGGGGGTTAAAATGTTTGGAAAAAAGAAAATCAAGGCAGCACAAATTGATACTCTGATTGGGAAGCATACCGTGGTGAAAGGCGATATTCATTATCGAGGCGGACTTCATATAGAGGGGAAAGTGCAAGGCAATATTATTGCTGAGAGCCATGAAAAAACCGTGCTTATTGTTAGTGAAAAGGGATGTGTGGAAGGTGATGTAAAAGGGCCTGTAGTCATTTTGAACGGGATGATTGAAGGAGATGTGCATTCATCAGCGACCCTCGAGCTTGCCCAGCATGCAAAAGTGAAAGGCAATGTTTATTACAAGTTACTTGAAATGGAAGTGGGCGCAGAAGTGAATGGCAGTCTTATCCATCAATCGACCGCAACTGCGAATGACCAGGATAAATCGACCTTAAATAGAGTCCCTGAAGGCGACAAAAGCCAGGCCCGACAGGTTAGCGATGAAGCCAGCCTGACAACTGGCAAGTAGCACTATCCCGGATTGAATACCCTCTCCCCGATTGGAGTAGTTGACCAAATTAGTCGGGATATGTACGCTTATCCCATTATTGAAATATAACGGAGATTAATATGGCATCAGATCAACTTGCCACGGAAACAGCAATGCCTGCGCCATTAATTTTTACGGATGCCGCGGCAGGTAAAGTAAAGCAATTAATCGAAGAAGAAAAAAACGATAATTTAAAATTACGTGTTTTCGTCTCAGGTGGTGGTTGCTCTGGCTTTCAGTATGGCTTTACCTTCGATGAAGAACTACAGGACGGGGATACTTCTGTAGAAAATTGTGGTGTTGTTTTGCTGATCGATCCAATGAGCTACCAGTACCTTGTTGGTGCGGAAATAGATTACACGGAAGGTCTGGAAGGAGCTCAATTTGTGATCCGAAATCCGAACGCCAAAACTACCTGTGGGTGCGGATCATCTTTTTCGACATAATGATTACTGCTTTTTTCAACAGCGGATACATAAATAAAAAAGCCCGTTTTTACGGGCTTTTTTACGTGTAATACACACCACCAAGTATACATGGATGTGCAGCACCTGTGGAAAAGTGGGCATTGCCCGGTTTTTTCATTAATGTCTGCCGGGCCAGCCAGGCAAAAGCGGTGGCTTCAACCCAATCCGGGCCTATGCCAAATTCATCACTAGTGGTCAGGCGCGTGGGGTAGATGCGTTTAGCCAACTGCTGCATTAAGTATTCATTGCGGCAACCGCCTCCGCAGGCGATCACCTGCTGGGTACCATGTGCCCATGCAGCAAGTGCATCCTTAATGCTGATGACAGTGAGTTCTACTAACGTCGCAGCAACATCTTCATTGCTGATTGCAGGGAATAGGTGCAGAAAGTTCTCCAGCCAGCGCAGGCTGAACTGGCCAATATCCGCAGATTTTGGTGGAATCTTTCTAAAAAAGGGATGTTTTAAAAGACTGTTTAATAGCTCCTGGTTGACGTTGCCGGATTTGGCCCATTGACCGTTCTCATCAAAGTTTTGCTTGAGGTGTTTTCGTGTCCACACATCCAGCAGTGTATTGGCTGGACCGGTATCAAAACCGAGTCGAGGCTGTGTAGATTGGTCACCAAGCACCGTAACATTCGCAATGCCCCCCATATTCAGGACGACACAGTGCTTATTATTGCCAAGCCAAGCCTGGTGAAATGCAGGGACCAGCGGCGCACCTTGTCCGCCTGCGGCAATGTCTCTGCGACGAAAATCTGCCACTGTCGTAATACCTGTTTTTTCCGCAATCACTGACGGGTTGCCGAGCTGGATGGTATAAGGGTGATCACAGTCGGGATTATGTTTGACCGTTTGACCATGGCTGCCGATGGCAATAATGCTTTGGTGATCCAGTTGCTGGGCATTAATGAGCTTGCGAGCAGCACATGCAAAAAGATCGCCAAGTTGGGTGTCCAGTTTACCCACTTCTTCCAGGTTTGCCGGAGCGCTCTGTATTGCAAAGATTTTTTCTTTCACTGTGCTGTCCAGTGGATATGCCAGTGACGCGATCTGGGCGATATGGTTCTTATCGCTTATGTTGACTGCCACGCAATCGATGGCGTCTGTGCTGGTGCCGGAAATAAGCCCAATGTAAGTCCCGTTCACGCGCTTAAAAGCCAGAAAGGCTAACGCTGGTTTTGAGCAAGTGCAGTAGAAGTGTGCAGATCAAGTTGGGCAAATTGTTCTGCAGTGGCCGATCTGAATTTCTTCATTTCACTCTCTGGAAGAGGGCTGGCGTCGGGTAGCTTGACTGTCAGGGGGTTGCGGTGAACACCATTGACGAGGAATTCGTAATGAAGATGTGGGCCGGTGGCCAGTCCGCTTTTGCCTACATAACCAATAATCTGGCCCTGCTTAACACGTTTCCCCACCTGTGTGTTTCTGGCGTATTTATGCATATGTGCATAGAGCGTACTGTAGCGGCTCCCATGCTTGACAATGATGGTGTTTCCATAGCCTCCCTTTTTGCCGCGATGGACTATTTTACCGTCCCCGGAAGCTTTGATGGGCGTACCAATTGAGGCCGCATAATCAACACCTCTGTGCGCGCGAATTTTGTTTAATATGGGATGTTTACGTTTTAGATTGAACTTGGAACTGATGCGGGCAAAATCAACGGGTGTGCGTAGAAAAGGTTTACGCATGCTGCGGCCATGCTCAGAATAATAGTCAGTGTTGCCCTGGCTGTCTGTGTAGCGAACTGCGCGGTAACTTTCTCCTGCATTCGTAAATTCTGCAGCAATGATAGAGCCATCACTGATTTTTTCACCATCAAGATATTTTTCCTCATATATGACACTAAACTGATCACCTGTGCGTATATCGAGGGCAAAGTCGATATCCCAGCCAAATATATTGGCAAGATCCATGATTACTGCATCAGACAATCCCGCTCGCTGACCCGCGAGAAAAAGTGATGTGTCGATAGTGGAAGATGCTATCTTGGTGCGCACGTCAAATTCGCGCACAATGTCTTCGACGGTATAACCGGTATCATGTTTAACAACGCTTAGGCGGCGATTCACACTGGTTTCAAGTTCGATGCCTCGTAAGGAGTTATCGTGATGGTAAAAATGCAATTTTTGTCCAGGGTATACTGATTTAAGTGCTTTGACCTGGTCGCCAAGCTGCATGATTTTGTGCAGTTCTGAATTCAGCTGGCGCGCACTGAACAGCGCGGAGAGTGTGTCGCCCTGTCGGATGGTTACCGTTTCGGCTGTCTGGGTTGTGTCCTGGTGGGGCGTGATCGACACAGGTTCGTCTGTCGCCACGCTTGCCTGGGTTGTTGTTTTATCGATAATTGCGTCAACAATCTCATCACTCTGCGAGACGGGGCTTGGGCTGTTATCCTGTTTGAGTGGCAGCTGGAGTGTTTCCATGGCCATATCTGGTGACTCAGAAACGGGTTTGGCCATGCCTGGTTCCTCAGGTAACCTGACATTGGCGACAACAGCTCCCATGATGGTAAGTACGACGAATGCTGTGACCGTGATAAGCCGGTAATGGTGTTGCTTTTGCGCTTTGCGCGGCAATGTTTGCTTATAATCCAGGCTTAACTTTGATCGATATTGCACAGAACTCTTCCTAGTTGATTACTTGGTGTTTTGCTTGAAAATATCCGGCCATCACAGGGTCGTCAATTATTAAAGTGTGCAGACGAAGAAGATAACCTACTGAACGAACAAAAACTACAGTTTTTGCCTGTAAATTAAGGCAATTATGGAGGATTTTAGAGTGTTGGAAGAGATAAAACGTGGATGTGAGGAAATTTTGCTCGAAAAAGAGCTCACAGAAAAACTCTCGCTTAATCGGCCGCTGCGTATCAAGGCGGGTTTTGATCCGACCGCACCTGATCTTCACCTGGGTCATACCGTACTTATTAACAAGCTGCGACAATTCCAGGAAATTGGCCACGAAATCATTTTTTTGATCGGTGATTTCACTGGCATGATTGGAGATCCAACCGGTAAAAACGTGACCAGGAAGCCTCTGAACAGGGAACAAGTGCTCGAGAATGCTGATTCTTACAGACAACAGGTATTTAAAATACTTGATCCCGATAAAACCATTGTCTGTTTTAATTCGCAATGGATGGAGAAAATGACCGCGGCAGACATGATAAAGCTTGCCGCACAGCATACTGTTGCCCGTATGCTTGAACGGGATGATTTTCACAAACGCTACACGGGCAACCAGCCAATTGCGATCCATGAATTTTTATATCCATTAATACAGGGATATGATTCGGTTGTCTTGAAGGCAGACGTGGAATTGGGCGGCACTGATCAGAAATTCAATCTCCTGATGGGCAGGGAACTGCAGAAAAACGCGGGACAGGCGCCTCAGGTGATTATGACCATGCCTATCCTGGAAGGACTCGATGGGGTGCAGAAGATGTCAAAGTCGCTTGACAATTATATCGGGGTGAATGATCCGCCTGGCGACATGTTTGGTAAGATCATGTCTGTTTCTGATGACTTAATGTGGAAATACTTTGAGTTATTGAGTTTCAAGCCTATTAGTGAAATTGAAGGATATAAAAAAGCTATCGCGGAAGGCCTGAATCCAAGGGATGTTAAGTTCAGATTGGGGAAGGAGATTGTAGAGCGATTTCATAGTCCAAAAGCAGCTATAGATGCTGAGCAAGATTTCATTCAACGCTTCCAAAAAAATCAATTGCCTGATGACATTCCTGAGCATGCATTAAGTGCAACTGAAGCTCCATGGATGATTGGTGCTGCTTTGAAGGATGCCGGATTGGTTAATAGTACTTCGGAGGCCATTCGCATGATCAAACAAGGCGCGGTGAAAGTGGATGGGGAAAAGATTGAAGATGCCAAATTTGAACTGGATTTAACGGAATCCTCAATATTGCAGGTAGGTAAACGTAAAATTGCCAGAGTGTCCCTATCCGGACAGGAAGTTTCATGAACGAATCCACTGACAGACAGCAAAGTGAGCAAAGCGGGGCTGACATTCACGCCGGCGCGGACGGTGATATTGGATTAGCAGCGTCGACTCCCGGCATTGATCTGCATGCAATTAAAAATCATGGCATGGAGATCGTCCGGCAGATCATTGAGTGGTCACAAAGTCCTAAATTTTATGCTCAGATCGGCATCATCGTACTGGCGATCATTGTCTCTCTGTTTGCAGCCAGAGTTGTGGGCAGATATCTCAAAGCGCCATCATCTCCCGTGCAGGCAGGTACCATGGGCAAATGGCGGGACTTTTTTTATCGGCTGCAGGGCGTCATGTTCCCTTTATTGCTGCTTTTATTTCTTGGAGTGGGTGTCGAGATTGTCGATAACCTGGTCCAACAGTCATGGCTGGTTCGTATCGCGCAAAGTCTGGCAGTGGTTGGTTTTGTTTATGCAATTATTTCGCAATTCATTAGTTCTGAGAGCGTCAAACAATATGTAAAGTGGATTGCTATACCCATTGCCGTGATGCATGTATTCGGCTGGCTGGATGATGTGACCGGATATCTGGATTCCATAAAACTGCAATTAGGTAATATTTCCATATCACTATACGCGGTTGCACGCGTCATCATATTTGGTTCTGTTCTTTTCTGGTTGGGGCGTATTTCTAACGATACGGGTAAACAATTTATACGCAAACAGGAAAATATTGAAATTGGGACGCGGGAAGTTTTTGCAAAGCTATTTGAGATCGGCCTGTTTGTCGTCATCTTTATTTTGCTGCTTCAGGTGATGGGGGTTAATCTGACTGCGCTTGCTGTATTTGGTGGTGCCGTGGGTGTCGGTCTGGGTTTTGGATTGCAGGCCATCGCATCGAATTTTATTTCTGGTTTGATTATATTGCTGGATCGTTCTCTCACGGTCGGCGACTATATTGAGCTGGAGGACGGGCGTGCCGGCACAATACGGGCGCTAAACATGCGCTCAACAATTCTGAAAACGTTTGAAGGCAAAGACATTATGGTGCCTAACGATACGTTTATCACCACCAGCTTTACGAACTGGACCCATGAAAATAAAAAGCAGCGTTATGCCATTGAATTTCAGGTGGCATACGATACCGATATTGAGAAGCTTGT
>OZ245760.1:0-2607500 GCA_965227695.1 Gammaproteobacteria bacterium | reverse complement strand
TTCTGGTGGAGCCATCCTTGAAATACCACCCTGGTATGTTTGGAGTTCTAACCTCGGCCCGTTATCCGGGTTAGGGACAGTGTATGGTGGGTAGTTTGACTGGGGCGGTCTCCTCCCAAAGAGTAACGGAGGAGCGCGAAGGTATCCTAAGTACGGTCGGAAATCGTACGGTTTGTGCAAAGGCATAAGGATGCTTGACTGCGAGACAGACACGTCGAGCAGGTGCGAAAGCAGGTCTTAGTGATCCGGTGGTTCTGTATGGAAGGGCCATCGCTCAACGGATAAAAGGTACGCCGGGGATAACAGGCTGATACTGCCCAAGAGTCCATATCGACGGCAGTGTTTGGCACCTCGATGTCGGCTCATCACATCCTGGGGCTGAAGCAGGTCCCAAGGGTATGGCTGTTCGCCATTTAAAGTGGTACGCGAGCTGGGTTTAGAACGTCGTGAGACAGTTCGGTCCCTATCTACCGTGTGCGTTTGAAACTTGAGGGAAGCTGCTCCTAGTACGAGAGGACCGGAGTGGACGAACCTCTGGTGTGCCGGTTGTCACGCCAGTGGCATTGCCGGGTAGCTATGTTCGGAAGGGATAACCGCTGAAAGCATCTAAGCGGGAAGCCTCTCCCAAGATTAGGTTTCACTAGACTCTTGAAGTCTCTGAAGGTCCGTCGAAGACTACGACGTTGATAGGCAGGGTGTGGAAGTTCAGTAATGGATGAAGCTAACCTGTACTAATTGACCGTGCGGCTTGACCATATAACACTCAAGCACATTGGGTGTTAGAAGTAACATTTCATTAACATACACTTGATTGCATGCATTTCCAGAATTGGCTGTACTGACAGTTTGGCTGTCAGAATAGCAGCAGCATAGACATAACTTTATCTATGCTGTCTCTCTCGGCATGAAAGATAATTGTCCGTCATGTCAGGTACATCAATTACCAGGAATGAGAGAGCAACCAGTTTGCTTGGTGACAATAGCGAATGTGACCCACCCGATCCCATCTCGAACTCGGAAGTGAAACCATTCAGCGCCGATGGTAGTGTGGGGCCTCCCCATGTGAGAGTAGGACATCGCCTGGCATTAATCCCAAAAGCCCGGGTGGTTAATAAACCACCCGGGCTTTTTTTTGTTTTAATTTTATAAACCTTAGGTCTGTGGGATTCACCAGGGATTCGCAATAAAGAGTGTCTCAAATACCTGTTTATGTCTGGATACTGGCATCAATTATGTAGTTGTCGTTAAAAGCTGACTTCAATATTTTACATGTAGTCATAAGACAAGCGCTTATCGATTGACAGGTGTGGGTTATGTCAGACTGTTTGAAGATTCCTTCCCTTCAAGCGCTATTGAGAAAAAATTTAGTGCAAAATTATAACTACGCCAGGTTTAAGCTGAAGCAACACAGGCATCATTAATTCCAGCTAAACAATTTAAGTATTTAATATTTTTTACTTTGTTATTTTTGTAACCAGCGCAATTGATGCCATGGATATACCAAGCTGTCATTATTTTTAGTTGGCAGAGGATGCATCTGCATTCTTTCAAATATGCATTGATGTGCGGTGTTGGTTAAAATGCGATTGATACCACAAATCGAGGCATTGGTGCCTAAAGTATCTGGGGTTAAACGCACTGTGCTTTGTAATGATTTAGAGCGAGGTAGTCGCTGATTTGGCTTGATGAAAATCTGCTTCTGTCTGTTTGAGTCACTCAGCAAGGATTGCATCAGTATTAAATCCGTATATTTAAATATATTAATATAATTATTTTTTCACTCACGATGCGGAATGTTTTTATTGAAGTAATAATATGCTAAAGAATATTGCTAATAAGCAACATTAATTTATTGATAACGTGTTTGCCAAATCAAATATTATTTTTTAGGGAATCTCGTTATTAATTGTGTATAGTCCAACGTGTAAAAATAATAATAACGATAATACAAATGGTAAAAGCAATGACCAATAATCCGCAAAAAATCGAATCAGGCCTGGCGTTGCACCGGGACTCTCAAAATGTGCTTGAAATAAGAGAAGGCTGCAACACGCCGGCACAGTTGCTCAAGAGCATTGTTTTTCTGAGATTTTTAAAGAAATACAAACAGCAGTTTATTGCCGATTTGATGTCGCGTGATGAAAACCGGTTAGAAGTTCAAAGTAAAATTCGTTTTATTCAAAATATTGGTGCGCGAGATTTTTTGAAAATTCTCGAAGCGGATAACCCGCTGGAGAATAATGATGCAGAAAGAAATATTGCGCTGGTTAAATTTCTGGATGGAGGGTTTCATCACTTCAGAAATACTACTTATTCAAGACTGGTTCGTTTGCATAATGAAGTAATCACGGGCGAATTAACGCCTGATGCCATAAAAGATCTTGTGACAGAAAAAGCTGCCAATTTATCACAGCTTATTATGGAGACGCGGCGTTTATTACTAAAAAAAGTCGGACTTGAAACAGGTGTACGCCGAACAGTAGGTATGGACGCGCACCCCAGTGTTGCAGCGGGCGAAATTTCTGGTCATTATCTTAACCTGCCCTCTGATTATGTATCTTTATCATCTGTCCCATTAACTATTGCGGCAGACATTCGCACAGGCGTTGATTATTCTACGGCTGCCAATAAACGCGCCTATCCATTTTTTGAGCTGAATCATAATCCTTTCAAAGGGGACAAGTTTGTTCCGGAAGACTGGACGGCCGTACCATTAAGAGTGGGCGCATGGTTAATTGTGGCATATCTTCATAAATCGAATGGCTGTATAGAGATCGAAGCAGGGCTATTGAATCTATTTCCTTTTGCCGAAGCAGAAGATATATGCGCAAACCGTCGACCCGATGGCGTATTCGTATTTGGTGACCCGGCATCGACGATGGAAGATTTGGGTTACTACTGGGATGAAACTAATGACCTGTTAGTAGGACTGGTTCCCAACCTTGACGAGTGCAAATACTTTGGTTATGGCAAAAAACCAATACTGACATTACATAATGTACTGGCAATCCGGGCGGGTGATCTGCCCCTGCATTGTGGTTGTACGCGTTATATATGCCATTTCGATGCGCGCACTAACGAGCCGTATATCACGGAAATGCTGGTCAAAGCGGATGATATGGGCCGTGCAAGAATTGAGAAAGACGCGCAGGGCGTAGAAAGACTTGTATTCTATGGTACCGAGACAGGTGCTTTTGCATGCCTTGATGGTTTCAGTGATCATGCCAAGAAGCAAATGAAAGGACGCGAAATTGGTTATAACAAGGAATCTGGTTCTAACGCCAGACAGGTAGTTCCAGTCGCCACAGTGAATGAGGTAATGACAGGTCATGTCCTGGATGGCCTGATGTATAACAATAATTTCAATATTATCGAGCCTGGAGAATCAGCGATTCATACTGATATGTCGGTCATGGAAGCAATAATTCAATTCAGAAATGGTGAACGTGTGGCAGCTGGCAGCACACAAACTCATAGAGGAAAAAAAGAAATCAGCTATTGGGCCAATCCATTTCCATTGCTGGAGGATGCGCAAGGAAATGTACTGCATCCTGATTTGCATGAAAAATTTATCAAAATTGAAAAAAAATTTACGAGGGTCATGGAATCCCTGGTCGCAGCAGGTGAAATGAAAGTCGGCGTGGTCAATAGCCAGATGATGGCAGGTGTGTTTGAAGGTGTCTCGGACGAAGATGTATCACGCTGCGGATTTGACAGTCGCGATGAAATAGAGCAACAGGGTCCGGCGCGGCTGGCGCATGACATGATTGCGATGATCAAGACAATCGCCCGGGAAAAGCGTGCCCGGCATGGAGGGAATACTATCTCGGAGAGCGTTACTATTGCGCTGGTAGGTGACAGTCGCACAGGTAAGTCAGAGACTGCTGAAAAAATGGAGGGTATTCTTGATCTGCAGTTAGTATGAGCTCTGCCTGAAGTAAAATATACATTTGATATGGATAAACAAGTTTAATTCTTGTCACAAAACCTGGCGTACTCTATTAGTTCGGCCCGGGTTTCTGCTTTCATTTTTGACATGATGTTACTTCTGTGGACCTCGACAGTTCTCTTGCTAATTGATAATTCTTCAGCAATTTCCTTGTTGGTTAATTTTGCGCGGTCTTTGACGAGCATGTGGAAAATTTGTTTTTCGCGCGCGGTTAACTCGCGATAGTTTTGCTGGATTTTCTGTTTCAGGCTGTTTTGTTGTCTGGATTGGGTGTCTGCTTCAAACGCACAACGAATACACCTAATCAGATCATCCTTCATGAACGGTTTTTCAAGAAAATCAATCGCACCCTGCTTCATTGCTTTTACAGACATGGGAATATTTCCCTGGCCGGTAATAAAGATAATGGGGATATGGATATTACTTTCAATCAGTATTTTTTGTAAATCGATGCCACTTATCGATGGCATTTCAACATCGGTAACAACACAGCCAGGCTGGGATTTATAATTTTCGAGGAACTCGCTAGCGGATGAGAATGCTTTGGTTTTATAGCCTTCAACAGATAGTGACATGGCAATTGAATTTCTTACCGCATCGTCGTCATCTATGATATGCACTGTCTTTGTATTTGTTTTTTTATTCATGGTTGCTCGCTGACGATGGGAGAGTGAAATGTATGCGAGTCCCATTAATGTAATTTTCATCAAGCCACATCGTGCCATCGTGGGATTTAATGATATATTGACAAATACTCAAACCAAGGCCAGTGCCATTAACCTTTGTGGATGCACTCGGAGTGGTGAGTTCTTGAAATGCAGTCTTGGACAGCCCGCAGCCATTATCACTTATAGTAAATAGTACCGCTTTATCATCTTCATCTGTGGTTGTGCATTTAATTTCAATATGATTGGAGCACTCATTCTCCATAGCCTCGATACTGTTTACTACGAGATTAAGAATAACTTGTTGCAGTTGTGTAAAGTCCGCTTCAAGTTCTGGCAGATTTGTGTCGATGTGTGTGTTTATGGTGATACTAAGTCTGTCCAGCCGATGACTTATTAGAGACACTGATTCGTTTAGCAGTTTTGTAATACTTACAGGTGATCGAAGAGGTTGGCGTTTCTCGGTAAATGCGCGGATACGTTTAATAACCTCGCCTGCATGCATCGCCTGATTAATCGCGTTTTGTAAAGAGGTGAGTAGCAGATTGTTATATTGGTGGCACTGTGCCAGCGATAATGCTGTTCCGCAATACTGGCTTATTGCAGTTAAAGGCTGGTTCAACTCATGTGCCAGCCCTGAGGCAAGTACATTTGCCGTATTCAGTCGGTTAATATGTGCGATATTATTGTGAAGTAACTTTTCCCTGTTTTCAGCTTCCAGACGCTTTGAAATGTCATCACTAATGATCAGGAATTCTTTATCGCTATTACGTGTGCCACATCCCTGAATTTGACATTCAACCGGGTACGTGGATCCATCCGAGCGTCTCTGAATTGTTTTGAAGCCGATAGGCGCAGAGAAGATAGAGGTGTTTGTTTCAAGATAGGTAGTGGTCTGATGTTCGGGGAGCGCTACAAATACCTCCCTCCAGTGTAACTGCTTTAACTCATTAAGACTGCAGGCGAGGTTCAGTTGTGCGCTTCTGTTAGCGTATTTAAACCTGCCTGAGTGTCTGTCGATAAGATATATTTCATTGGGTGAGATCTCTACTATTGAGCCTAACTGATAGTCTTCGGCAAGCTTGCTGATGTGCTGATGTCTTTTGGTTTCAATCAATGAGGTGGTAATGGACGCAAGCTGCAGGAGTTGTATCTTTTCATTTTCACTCAGCTTGCGTGGCTTGTAATCCATGATACACAGCGTACCAACTGCGCAGCCATCGCTGGTGATCAAAGGGGCGCCTGCATAGTACAGGAAGTGAGGCGCTGAATTCACCAGTGGACTGTCATGGAATCGGTCGTCTGTTGCCGCGTTACACACCTCGAAAACACCTTGCTGGTTGATTGTGTGTGGACAAAACCCGATATCACGCTGGAATTCACTGCCCCCATCTAGCCCCGCAGATGATTTTATCCATACGCGTTTGCTGTCAATCAGACAGATCAGTGAAACCGGCATGTTGAAAAGTTTTGATGCGGCATTTGTCAGTGAATCAAAAACACTCTCTGAAGGGGTGTCCAGTAGCCCTGTTTCAATGAGTGCTGAGATGCGCTGAACTTCGTTGTCAGGTTGTTCTGCTGGCTGCATGCTGAGTGGTTTATTATTTGTTAGTTGTGACTAGCGTGCTTGGTTGAACATTCAATTGTTCAACTTTATCAGACCGGTAGTTGACAGATAATATTACTCAAAAGATGAAATAACATCATCCGTAATCAGCCGTATAATTAAACATAACTAATTCAAATGGTTAGGTTGCCAGTCATGCACACGGGCATGTGTCTGTGGATTAATTGTCCTGGAGGCTGTTTCTGAACCGCTCGATTTTTTATTAAATATTACATCCTAGACCATAAAAGCCGATAATCTATCCGTATAATTTTTCAATATCGTCTGAAAAACCGGATTTTGAATCGTTTTTTTCTTTGAATCAGAGAATATTGAGTCTTTGACGTGCGTCTCCGTGCCATCGTTGCCCGGCTTTGAACAGCAGGCACCCTAGCAAGATCGCTGGATTTAGCTGATTCCCGATGAAAAAAGCAGTGAGGCTGTCATAATCACGGTGACGATACAGCGGGTCCTGAAATAGCTGCCAGATATAAAAAATTCACGTTTGAGGAAATAGTCAACGGCCAATAGATAAAAAAATGCAAAAATCAGGATATTGACTGCAATTTGGATATCCGTGGCCACGACAGTTACCCAGGCGGATGCCATAATGACATTGCTGATCAGGAGTAGAGCCCGGGGTGTTTTTGTTTGATACAACAGGTAGGCGCCAAGATGTAACCCGGCAATGAAAGAAATGATTATTAGCGCATAGCCGGCGGCTATGTGGCTTACTGAACCCAGGCCATGCAAGGTTGTGATTCCCGTATAGTGCATGACTGCGCAGGCAACGAACGGTAATGTCGCAGCATAAGTCACTAAATTATAGAGTTTATTTTTAGCGGGCATGCATAATCCTGAATACTACTGTACATATAATAATCCAGAATTGATGAATCGGCCACCATTTGCAGGGAATTTATACCGGCTTTGGCTTTTGAGTAACGAATCACATGCTATTCTAAACGTATGTTTTCCCTAACCACGACAATGTTCTATATGCTGTCTGCCTATGTGGCGTTCCTTATTGGCTCGTCAGAAAAACTCAGTATGACACTCACCCTGTTGGTGCCAATTGGTTTTGTTGCCGGTTATGTACTTGACCGGTTGACGAGTGTTGCAAAGTACTGGCAACAGGATCGGGCTGGGCTATATCGGACGATTATCCAGCGTTATGCCATCTTTCTGGTGGTGTCGGCATTATTTGTTGGTGTTGGCATTCTTTATGCCAAATGGCTATAACGCTGGGTTTATCTGCACAGGAGGCTGAAAAATGTCTAATGTCGTTCCTTTCAAAAAACCACCTGTCAAAAAACGCGGCTTGTGTCAGTACGGTCACCATAAATGGCGCGTAGTCAAAAATAGCCAATTTGATACCCGCCAGGGCAGACTCGTGACAATATACAGGTGCGGTAATTGCGGGAAACAGAAAATAAAAGCGCATTAAGTATAATGTCATTGACCTGTGCTGTAACAATGTAACAGGTATAAGCATATGTATTTAAACAATATTTCATCGTGTGTAAGAGTTTTTCCCGCACATCACTGTGTGTCCATAACGACATGCCGATCCGAACTTGCTAGTGCATTCGCGACTGCATTATAATTTGCGGCCCTTTCGGCGCGTTGTCGAAACGGCTAAGTTGCGATTTTATAAAGAAATTTAGCGCTCCAAAATTAATTATAAACGTAGATGCGAAATTCATATGCATAATATATATCCGCCCGCACAAGGTCTTTATGACCCAGATTATGAACACGACTCATGTGGTGTTGGCTTTGTTGCCGATATCAAGGGACGCAAGTCACACGCCATCGTAGAAAACGGTTTGACTATTCTCAAGAAGCTGGTGCATCGTGGAGCATGCGGGTGTGAAGAAAATACCGGCGATGGTGTCGGCTTGTTATTGCAGATGCCGCATCGGTTTTTCGCGCGGGTATGCAAGGATACTGGTATCGATTTGCCTGACTATGGGCATTATGGTGCCGGACTTGTCTTTCTTCCCAACGACCCTGCGCAGTCCAGTCGCTGCCAGCAAATTATCGAAGAAATTGTCAGTGCCGAAGGCCAGACAGTGCTGGGCTGGCGCGAAGTTCCGGTCGATGATTCATCGCTCGGGCCAACTGCCAGGCTTGGAGAACCCACATTCAAGCAAATTTTCATTCAGAGAAATACTGAAGACCAGGAGGCATTTGAACGCAAGCTCTATGTCATAAGGAAGCTTGCAGAAAATAAAATCTGGCAGTCAGATTTAACGGAAAGCCACCAGTTTTATATTCCTTCCCTTTCTTACCGCACGTTCATCTATAAGGGGATGCTGACTGTCTCGCAACTCGAGCTCATGTATCCGGATATCCTGGAGCCGGATTTTGAGTCTGCGATTGCACTCGTGCATCAGCGTTTTTCAACAAACACTTTTCCTGCCTGGAGACTGGCACATCCGTTTCGGTATGTGGCCCACAATGGAGAAATAAATACATCGCGTGGTAATGCAAACTGGATGCGTGCCAGAGAAGCACTGTGTCGATCATCTCTGTTCGGTGATGACCTGGCAAAGCTATTCCCAATATGCATTGAAGGTGGTAGTGACTCTGCCACCTTCGATAATGTGATGGAATTCCTGCATATGAGTGGAAGACCGCTGCCCCATGCTATTTTAATGATGATTCCAGAGGCCTGGAGTGGTCATGAAACCATGTCAGCAGAGCGAAGAGCATTCTATGAATACCATGCCTGTATAATGGAACCGTGGGATGGTCCTGCTTCTGTTGCATTTACCGATGGCGAAGTGATCGGTGCGGTGCTTGATCGTAACGGACTGCGTCCGTCGCGCTATTACGTCACCAAAGATGATATGGTGGTGATGGCATCTGAAGTTGGTGTGCTTGATATTCCCCCGGAGAATATACTTATCAAAGATCGGCTTCATCCCGGGCGCATTTTCCTGGTAGATACCAAAGAAGGACGTATTATTGATGATGAAGAGCTAAAACAAAAGTATAGCGCGGAGCACCCCTACAAGGAATGGCTGGACAAACACTTGCTATCCGTTGAAGAACTGCCCAATGCCAAACATATCCATGGCACTGACTATGAAACACTTCTCAGGCGGCAACAGGCATTTGGCTATACCCACGAAGACCTGCGTGTCCTGATGGCGCCAATGGCTGCCAAAGGCGCAGAACCTGTAGGCTCGATGGGGTCTGACACTCCGGTGGCCGTATTATCCAACCGACCACGCTTACTATACGATTACTTTAAACAACTGTTCGCGCAGGTGACCAATCCGCCACTTGATGGTATCCGTGAAGAGCTGGTGACTCAAGTCTCCGTGACGATTGGAGCAGAAGGTAATTTGCTGGAACCCGATGAATACAGTTGTCGACAGATCAAGCTAAACTCGCCTATTCTCACTAATGAAGAGCTTGCACGGGTTCGCGATGTTGACCTGCCTGGATTTAAAGCGGCCAGTATCCCTATTCTGTACCCGGTAGCACAGGATGGCGCCGGACTCGATCAGGCTCTGCAGGATGTTTGTCAAAAGGCTGATGACGCGATCGCTGCAGGTCATACCAATATTATTCTCTCCGACCGTGGGATTGATCAGCATCACGCTGCGATACCTGCCTTACTGGCGATAGCCGGTGTACATCACCATCTGATCCGTAATGGTTCACGCACCAAAATAGGATTAATACTTGAGTCCGCAGAGCCGCGTGAAGTTCATCATTTTGCTGTATTAATCGGCTATGGTGCGGCCGCCATTAATCCGTATCTTGCTTTTGAGTCACTTGGCGATCTTATTGGCAATGGTTATATACCTCCCATGGATCATGACGTTGCCGTCAAAAATTATATCAAGGGCATCAATAAATCCCTGATTAAAATCATGGCAAAAATGGGCATTTCAACAGTCCAGTCCTACCGGGGTGCTCAAATATTTGAGGCCATTGGACTGAACAAGGCGTTTGTCGACAAATACTTCACCTGGACAGCCTCGCGGATTGGTGGCATTGGCCTTGAGGAAGTTGCGGCAGAAGTCAGTGCCAGGCACCATCTTGCATTCCCTGATCGGCCTTCAAGAGCGCCTGACCTGGAATGGGGCGGAGAATACCAGTGGCGTCGTGATGGAGAATATCACTTATTTAATCCGGAGACTGTTTTCAAGCTTCAGCACGCCACACACTCCGGACAATATCGTATCTTCAAAGAATATACCGATAACGTTGATAATCAGAATGAACATCTCGCAACACTGCGAGGTCTGTTTGAATTCAAAACTGACCGGCAACCAGTGCCACTGGAAGAGGTGGAACCGATAGAAGCTATTATGAAACGCTTTTCAACGGGTGCAATGTCGTATGGCTCAATCAGCCAGGAAGCCCACGAGACCCTGGCCATCGCGATGAATCGCATTGGTGGGCGATCAAATACGGGGGAAGGTGGAGAGGATCCCGAGCGCTATAAACCCGATGCCAACGGGGATTCACGGCGCAGTGCGATCAAGCAGGTAGCTTCTGGGCGTTTTGGTGTCACCAGTGAATACCTGGTGAATGCGGATGATATACAGATAAAGATGGCGCAGGGTGCAAAGCCGGGTGAAGGCGGGCAGTTGCCGGGCACAAAAGTATATCCGTGGGTTGCTAAAGTCCGGCACTCTACGGCGGGAGTGGGTTTGATATCGCCACCACCGCATCACGACATTTATTCGATCGAGGATTTGGCGCAATTGATCCACGACCTCAAGAACGCCAATCCTGAAGCAAGAATACATGTCAAGCTGGTGGCTGAAGTGGGAGTCGGAACGGTAGCCGCGGGAGTGGCAAAAGCACACTCGGACGTGGTGCTTATTTCCGGATTTGATGGTGGTACAGGCGCATCGCCCCTGAATTCCCTCAAGCATGCCGGGCTGCCATGGGAACTGGGCGTGGCTGAAACCCAGCAAGTGCTGGTACAGAACGGGTTACGGGACCGGATTGTTGTGCAAACAGACGGACAGCTCAAAACCGGGCGTGATGTCGTCATTGCAGCGCTTCTGGGTGCGGAAGAATATGGTTTTTCGACTGCGCCGTTGGTTGTTATGGGGTGTATCATGATGCGCGTGTGCCATCTGAATACCTGTCCTGTGGGTATTGCGACGCAAAATCCCGAGTTGCGCAAGAAGTTCGCCGGACAGCCGGAATTTGTCGAGAATTTCTTCAAGTTTATCGCTGATGAAGTCAGGGAATACATGGCACAGCTTGGCTTTAGAACTATCGATGAGATGATTGGCCAGGTTGAGGCCCTGGATGTCAAAAAGGCAGTCGATCACTGGAAGGCCCGCGGCCTAGATTACTCATCCATCCTGCTCAAGCCGGTACCTCATGCCGGCACCAAGCTTTATTGTGTCAATCAACAGGATCACGGACTTGAAAAATCGCTGGATATGACCGCACTGGTGCCGCAGTGCAAGGCTGCGCTGGAACAGCAAAAACCTGTTGATATTATTTTACCGGTTCAAAATACCAATCGCAGTGTCGGAACGATTCTTGGCTATCACATTACCAAGCGCTATGGTGGTGATGGTTTGCCTGAAGATACCGTGCGGGCACATTTCAATGGTTCTGCAGGAATGAGTTTCGGTGCATTCGTGCCAAAAGGTGTCACCATGACACTGGAAGGGGATGCGAATGATTACCTGGGCAAAGGGTTGTCCGGCGCCAAAATCATCGTTTACCCGCCCAGGCACTCAACCTTTGTGGCTGAACAGAACATTATTGTTGGGAATGTCTGTTTTTACGGTGCGACTTCAGGAGAAGCATATATACGCGGCATTGCCGGCGAGCGTTTTGCTGTTCGTAACAGTGGAGTAAAAGCTGTCGTTGAAGGCGTAGGTGATCATTGCTGTGAATACATGACCGGTGGACAGGTCGTTGTGATTGGCGCCACGGGCCGAAACTTTGCCGCGGGTATGTCGGGTGGGGTGGCCTATGTGCTTGAGGACAGGAGCACTTTTGAAGTTAACTGTAACCGGGACATGGTATTGCTGGAGGCACTCGATGATGAGGATGTCAGTGTGGTTAAAGGCCTGCTGAGCAAGCATGTTGAATACACAAAAAGTACTGTTGCGCAGGGAATTCTTGATCACTGGTCCAGCAATCAGGCAAGGTTTATAAAAGTGATGCCGATGGATTACAAACGGGTACTTGAAGCAATAAAACGTGCCAGGGCGGAAGGCACTTCAATTGATGAAGCAGTCATGGAGGCCGCACATGGGTAAGGTGACAGGATTTCTGGAAATACCGCGCAGTAAACAGCCCTACCGGCCGGTAGAAGAAAGAATACATGACTGGAATCAGGTAATGACTTCGTGGGACGCCGAGCCATTAAAACAACAGGCTGCCCGCTGCATGGATTGCGGAATACCATTCTGTCATCAGGGATGTCCGCTGGGTAACCTGATCCCTGACTGGAATGATCTGGTGTATCGGGAGCAATGGCAGGATGCGATTGAACGGCTTCATGCGACCAACAATTTTCCCGAGTTCACCGGGACATTATGCCCGGCACCCTGTGAAGGGTCGTGTGTGCTCGGCATCAATGATGATCCGGTCAATATAAAAGCGGTTGAATTATCAATTATTGACAGGGCCTGGCAGGAAGGATGGATTAAACCCCAGATCGCGTCAGTCAAGACCGGGAAAAAAGTCGCAGTTGTGGGTTCCGGCCCTGCTGGCCTGGCTGCGGCACAGCAGCTAGCGCGCGCCGGTCATGATGTCACTGTCTTCGAGCGTGATGATCGGATTGGTGGCTTGATGCGCTATGGCATTCCGGAATTTAAAATGGAGAAAAAAGTGCTGGACCGGCGGCTGCAACAGATGCAGGCCGAAGGCGTCATCTTTAAAACCGGTGTTCACGTTGGGGTCGATTTGCAGTCACATGATCTTCAGCAAGAGTTTGACGCTGTCGTTTTAACCGGGGGAGCCTGTCAGAGACGGGATTTACCAATAGAAGGGCGAGAACTCAAAGGTATCTATCAGGCAATGGAATATCTGCCCATGCAGAATAAACAATGTGAGGGAGATACGAAGCCGGCTGACTTCATAGATGCCAAAGATAAGCACGTCGTTATCATAGGCGGTGGAGATACCGGTGCGGATTGTCTTGGCACGGCGAATCGTCAAGGTGCGAAATCTGTTCATCAATTGGAAATTATGCCCAAACCGCCCACCCACCGGGCTGAGGACAATCCCTGGCCTGAATGGCCGAGAATTTTTCGTACAGCGTCGGCGCATGAAGAGGGTGTGGAACGACTGTATTCCGTGTCAACCAAGCGCTTTGTCGGGGACGAACATGGCCACGTGAAAAGTCTGGAACTGGTGCGCATGCAGATGGTCAATGTTGACGGGCGAGCGACTGTCGACGGAGGGCGATTGCAGCTCGAGGAAGTACCACACAGTCACGAGTCTATCCCGGCAGACCTGGTATTTTTAGCCATGGGATTTGTTGGCCCGGAAAAACCGGGCATGCTTGAACAGCTGGGGGTAGCACTGGATGCAAGAGGAAATGTGGTTGCCGATAAAAACTGGATGACAAACATCGACGGTGTATTTGTCGCCGGTGATATGCAGCGTGGTCAAAGCCTGATCGTCTGGGCCATCGCAGAAGGCCGTTCTGCTGCCCGGGGTGTTGATCAGTATCTAATGGGCCAGAGTGACCTGCCCGCACCTGTGAAGCCTGTAAGCCTTGGCTAGCATTCGCTCCGTTAACGCTTGAAGTATTTATTATGCTTGCAGTCAAAGGGGTGTATTTTAAATAACATGTCAGGCCACTCTTTTGTATTGAGCGTGTGATGTCAATGATAAAACAAGCATCGTCGCGGTATTCAGCCAGTGGCGATTCATGTCAATATGACCTGTTGCGGGATTTGCCTAAACAGCTTTCCCCGCCGCGACAGCCGATGACCAGGCCCACTGAAAATTGTAGCCACCAAGGTGGCCTGTTACATCCAGTACTTCACCGATAAAGTATAAACCTGGCTGCTTGCTGGATTGCATGGTTTTAGAAGATATCTCATTGCAATTGATGCCTCCCAGAGTGACTTCAGCGGTGCGGTAGCCTTCTGTTCCTGCGGGGATAAACTGCCAGCTATGAAAATGCCGGGAAATGTCTGCAAGATCAGAGTCAGGGCACTGATTAATGGCTTTATCACAAATATTTGTGCCAGGGAACCATAAATCCAGTAATGTCAGGCCAATATTTTTGCTGAGATATCTGGCAAGAATGCTTTTAATCCGCGTTTTTGATTGATTATATTTTTCATTTTTTAACACTGCGAACAAATCGGTATTTGGCAAAAAATCAATAATGACTGCCTGATTATCCTGCCAATATGAGGATATTTGTAAAATTGCCGGTCCGCTGATTCCACGGTGTGTAAATAATAAGTTTTCCTGAAATTTGGCGTTTTTACAGCTGGCAGATATCTCGACTGAATTGCCACTTAATCTGCGGATTTTATCCAGCACGTTATGCTGCGCTTTGAAAGGGACTAATGCTGCCTGGGTGGGCAACACATCAATGTTGAATTGTCGCGCGACCTGATATCCGAAACCACTTGCCCCCATACTGGGAATGGAAAGACCTCCTGTTGCAATCACCAATGAGCGACATCTAATATCGCCGAGGGTGGTGTTGAGATGGTAGATCGCGTCACAATAATGAATGGTACTGACATGGCATCTGGTTTGGATTTTCACGTCAGCCTGGCGACATTCAGACAGTAGCATGTTGAGAATATCTTTTGATTTATTGTCGCAAAACAGCTGGCCCAATTTTTTTTCATGATAGGGAATATTGTGTTTTTCCACTAGCGAAATGAAATCATATGGCGTATAACGCGCTAACGCAGATTTGCAGAAATCGGGGTTTCCGGAGATAAAATTATCGGCATGTGTATTGACGTTGGTGAAATTACAGCGTCCACCCCCGGACATAAGTATTTTTTTACCCACCTTATTGGCATGATCAATAACCAGTACACTTCGGCCACGTTGACCGGCAATGGCAGCGCACATGAGCCCCGCTGCACCGGCGCCAACAATGAGTACATCGACACTTTCAGGAAGTGGCTGATGTTGTGAAAGATGCATAGTGTAATCGTTTCAGGTAGTGTTACTGGAAATAATTTTTCCTGGCCAGTGCCGTGCTGTAAGGAATTTGCTGTTTATCCAGTGAGTGATCACTTGCGGGAGTAGTTATTTCGCTTGAAAGCCTGTGACCGGAATCATAACATTAATAGCCGCGATTGATGCTGATGCTGGTCGGTCAGTCGCGATAATGGGTTTGTAACATGCTTTGTATGTCTGCGACCGCATAGCGCACAAAGATTCAGGGCGTTGAAAACTTCGGGGTCACTGCATGACATAGTGCTGTGGACGCGCAAAACCATGCAGTCATATGAGTCAGGCTTGGGTCATCAGGGTATATCCATGGAGTGATAAATAACTAAATGCGGCTGGTATGGTTTTAACTGTTCACTGTTTATAGATAAATTGTCTGAGACGAAAACGATCATCATTGATTTTGGTAAAATATCCACACCATTTTGTGGTTTGGGTGAAGTTGCAATGAATTTTGCCGGTGCGCTTGAGCGACAGTCCATGTCCGGCTTCAGGTTTGTCTATATCGTGCCAAAACCATTGCGAGAGTTATTTGATCAAAGAGTAGGTGGCGAGGCGATCACGCCGGCATATTCAGGCTTAAATCAATGTCTGTACCACATCAGCGGCGATACCCGCTATTTTTGTAAGCTGCCACAATATAACCTGTATCATTATTTACACTTCTACTCGCCGTGGGGACCTGGAAATGCAGGCAGAAATAAAACGCTGCTAACAGTGCATGATTTTCATGCGCTGGAAAGACGTCGATCTCGACGTCGTTTACTGGGACGTCTCCGGCAGGCAGGTAATCTGGCATTCATATCGCGGTTCGCGCTGGGAGAGTACTGTAAGCATATATCCATGCAGGATCACGAAACACGCGTGATCGTTAATGGCGTTAAGGTACCGCCAATCAATAGTGAGGCGGTAGTTAGCAGACATCAGAAACAGTACGGAGAATTTTTGTTTACACTGGGTGGGTTACCGAGAAAAAATATTCATAGTCTCGTAGGGATGATGCGGGAGATAAAACACAGGAAAAATATCTGTCAGCTAAAACTGCTCGTTGCCGGTGGTATTAAGGAAAAATATAAAAAACAGCTGATTACCCTGGCCAGGCAAAAAGGGGTTTACAATCAAATCGTTTTTTTGGGGCCGGTATCAGAATCTGAGAAGTTTTCATATATGCAGGCCTGTTGTGCTTTTGTATTTCCATCTCTTCAGGAAGGTTTTGGTTTGCCTGTCATCGAAGCATTGCATTTTGGTAAGCCTGTATTTTGCTCGGATAAGACCAGTCTCCCGGAAGTTGGAGGGGACCATGTGTATTACTGGCGGTCGTTTGATGCTGATTACATGGCAGACATATTGCAAAGCGGGCTTGAGGAGAATAAAGCTTCACTATCATCTTCCATTGCGACGCGAAAACGCTACGCGCGTGCGTTTGACTGGGATATTAACGCAAAGAAATATATAGACTATTATGAAGAAATTTTGCAGTAACGGCCATCTCTTATGACTTGTATTTGTGCCTGCTGTATTTCCATTTCCGGGTGCTGATGCTTCTTCTTAACCGGGCAATTTTTCTTTCAATAAAAGGCTTCTGCGGCGCAATAATTTCATTGCCAGGATAAAATGGCCAGAAGTCCAGCCGATGATCCTGCATACGTGCATGGCAGGCCTGGTCATATTTTGAGGGGAAAATTTCTGTGGCGGGATCACCACCCGGGTGGAGTGCTTTATTGACAAAAGTCATCTCCATGACATCCGGAACTTTATATCCATCGACGATATAAATACTCGCATAGTTATTGGCATGAACATTCCAGCAATGAAAATACCGGGTCAATTTCTTCATCACTGCCACTTTTTCTGCGAGTGAGACAGACGGATACATCGTGTTTATTCCAAGTCCTGACAAGTCATGCACTTCGACTGCAATCTGATTGCATTGTTGCAGCGTTTCATCAGGCATATGTAAAAACGTTGGCCATTCAGCACCTTCAACGTCCATTTTCAAGAACAAACGTTTATCTTCGTGACCGTTTCTTGCGATGTGATTCTGAAAAGTATCGCATTGCTGTGTTTTGACATGGCTGATGCCTTCGCGGGTGAAATTAAAACCGGGCCGTTTGGGAGGTGGCGCAATGGTATAGTCATATTGCTGGACCTCACTGCCATAGATTTTGTGAAAATGTTGATCGAAGCTATCGTTGTCTTCAATACCGTAAGAATACAATACTGTATCTGCAAGGTTTTCGTGATGCATTATCACGTAGCCGCCGTCGCCGGAGCAGCCAAGGCGTCTTTTTTGTGCATCGATAACCTGTCGCGGGACTAAAGTTTCCAGTAAATCAGCTATTTTCATGTACTTTCCGGGTTAGACAAATGATATTTTGTGAGGTGGTTGTTTTTCCTTGCCGGCGTCGTCATGCATACTAACACCCTGACACAAAAGATGAACGACTGAACATGAATATGACCCGGCACTCAACTTATGATGATTAAACAAACGTTACTGATTCTGATTATATTACTTGCCCTGCCACAATCATATGCGCGCACTCTTTATATGGGGCCAGGCCAGGCATATGCTTCCATGCATGAAGTACAGGAAGTGATAGAAGCCGGTGATGTGCTGGAAATCGTCCCGGGCACTTATCGTGACTGTGCAGCACTATATGTAGACGACATCACAATCCGTCCCAAAGGCTGGCCGAATCACCAGGGCAAGGTGCGGTTTCAGGATGTGACATGTGAAGGAAAAGGGATTTTTGTGATCGTCGGGGATAATATACGCATTGACGGGCTTGAGTTTGTCAATGCCAAAGTGCCTGATTTAAATGGGGCTGGCATACGCTTTAACGGTCAGCGGCTGTTTGTGAATGATTGTTATTTCTATAACAATGAAATGGGCATTATGACGGGAAATGATCCCGAATCAGAAATTGTAGTCAGTCATTCGGTATTTGAAAATAATGGTAAAGCGCCACCACGCTGGGGGCATGGATTGTATGTCAATCAAGCCAGACTTCTTAAAGTCACTGATTCATTATTTATCAATCATCAGACCGGCCATCATATTAAATCCAGGGCTGTTTATACAGAAGTGACTGGAAATGAGATTGCTGATGGTATGAGTGGGAATGCCAGTTACTCGATTGATATTTCCAATGGTGGATCTGTGCTTATTGAAAACAACACAATACAGAAAGGGCCATTAAGCCAGAATATCACCACCGCCATATGCATTGCCTGTGAAGGGGGCAAAAACCCGGGCGAGACCATTATCGTAAAAAATAATAAATTTACCAACAATACATCATCAGCGAATGTAGTGTTTGTGAGGAATCTGACCAGTACACCAGAAGAGGTCAGCGATAATACATTCAAGGGTAATGGCGTGATTGAGGTATCCAATGATTTTGCCAATTAACCCGGCGTGAGCTGAAATATTTTGCGCTATTACCGTGAATGGTAATAATGCCATAAAAACAGACTGCCCATGCTGCGCCATGGCGACCAGTGACTGATCAATTCGCGAGCTCTTTTGGGTGTCGGGCGCTCGTCGAGTTGTTTTAGCCTGGCCAATGCCATTTGCAGGGCAAGATCATTGGCCGGGAATATGTCTTCACGCTGTAATGAAAACATGAGATAAATTTCAGCGCTCCATTCTCCGAAACCATGCAGTTTTGTCAGTGTTTTAATTGCCTCGCCGTCCTCCATTGATGACAGTTCTTCTGGCCGGAATTCGCCCCTGTTAATTGCTCTGGCGAGTTCTTTTACGTATGCCGCCTTGCGTTGCGATAATCCGGCTTTTCTAAGCGTACCGATGCGTTTTTTAGCCACGCATTCCGGCGTTACTTCCTCCAGCGAGCTGGTTAATTTACCCATGATCGATGCTGCCGCCCTGGCAGATAACTGTTGACTTACAATAGTATTCACCAACGTTGCAAATCCTGCCGGCTGGGATCTGGGTTGTGGATAGCCATACTGTAACAGGGCATTGTTGAGGCTGGAGTCTAGGCAGGCAATCTGGTCAAGTCCGGTCTTTATTTTAATCGGGTCCATGAGTCATTTGCATGATGGGTGTGCAGCCTGGATTGATTCGGTGTTGATGCAATGGATTGTTTCCATATTCGGTCTAATAGGGCCATTAAAATGAATACAGAATATCAGATGACCAGGGCCTTTTTGAGCGTATTAATAGTAACCACTGTATTCTCGAAATACTCAATCTGCGAACAGGTCGTTCAGGTAGGCATGTTCTCCCAAAATGAACTGGCTGGTTGGGAACAAGAAGCTTTTCAGGGTGAAACTGAATACCACCTGGCCAAAGATGGTGATCATCACTATTTGCGTGCGAATGCCAGAAGTGCTGCATCTGCGCTGTATAAAAAGATTAAAATTGATCTGAATGATACGCCTTATCTGAATTGGTCGTGGCGTATTGAGAAACCACTCAGGCCATTAGCAGAATCAACCAAGCAGGGTGATGACTATGCGGCACGTGTTTATGCGATTGTCCGGTATGGAATACTGCCCTGGAGTACCAATGCGTTGAACTACGTCTGGTCCAGCCAGCCACAGCAGGCGAATGCATGGCCCAATGCCTACACGGATAAAGCCTGGATGATTCCATTGAGATCAAGTAACGATGTGTATACATGGAGACAGGAAAAAGTGAATGTGAGAGAGGATTTCCGAAAATATTTCGGTCGCGAGATCAGGTATATTCATGCAATTGCCATTATGACAGATACTGATAACTCGCGCGCGCAGGCGATTGCCGGTTATGGCGATATATTTTTTTCATCGCATTGATCATGGCTGACGACACCGGCTGAGTGTCTGTATATCTGTAAAAATTAATTTACACCTTGAGTTCAACCAGCGATGTGTCGGGCTGTTTGGGATGAAATCTCACGACGATTGTGCTTCCGGGTTTATATCGGTCCAGGTAGCTTTTTGCTTCATGTTTGTCAGCGGTCCAGGCTAACAGGGGGGTAGAATGGATGTATTCCCTGTCATAGGCAAAATAGCGATAGCCGATTCTGGGGCGATATTGACGGATGCTGCTGCGAAATAATCTTTTATGGTCTCGATAGTCCAGTGTCGACTTATCAATGGTGCCATTGACGACTTTCCAGTAGCTGGATGCAGTAAACGCCTGCCTGGCATGAAGGGAGCCCGCGTCGGGAAAGCTGCGCCTGGCACTGAGATATATTATGATACAGGCAATGATGAAAAGAACAATAATCAGTCCTGCGGCGCCCCAGATAACAACATTACCTTGCATGACTAACAGCCAGTTGTATCCGTCTGGTTATTCATGGCCTGTGACATAGCTCAGGATGGCGACGACTTCATCAGGTGTCTGTGCCCAGGCCATTGCCGCCGCATCCACTTCTTTTAACGGATGGATGATATCTTCGTCGTGCAGGGTAATATAAGGCTTGCCAAGTGCCGCACAGAACCCGGCGTCAAAAGCCGCGTTCCACTGTTTGTATTTGTCGCCAAATCTCACAATGGCTATGTCACAGGACTCAAGCAAAGTTTTTGTGCGAATGGCGTTGACTTTGGAAGACTTGTGATCTCGCCAATAGCCCTCACTGGCAGGTTTAAGCATGTCACCCGCGGCATCGCTTGCCGCATGATCCGTGACGGCTGAGGTAAAAGATACAGGTAAATTTGAAGACTTGGCGCCACGCTTAATTTGCTCGCGCCAATCGGTGTGTATTTCGCCAGACAGATAGACCACCCAGTTCATGTGATTGATTTCTCCTTGTTGGGATGCATGGTACGACATCATGCATTATTGTATGGGGTTTATTAAATCATTTGATTGTATTGGTTCAAATATTCCCGGCATTCATTATAACTGCCACGAAAAACGACAGAATTCTCGCGTTTTGCTAATTGAGACATGTACATTGGATCATAGTAATCCTGTAAAAGTGGTTTTAGCCAATTCATGTGTGGTTGTACATCATGGTCACGCTGGTGTGCAAGCAATGCATCCTGCATGCTATTTTTAATCTTTTTGTAACGTTGGTCACCCAGGCGTTTATTTATTTTTGCAAGACTGCCCAGAAGGTATTGTGAGAAATGTTCAAACGCGGTGTGTGGATCAGCGTGGACGCGGACGAATTCAAGCTCCATTTCAATGACATATTCATCCAATAGCTGATTCAGACGGGTCTCTATATCATCCTCGACTACCACAAGCGGTGATGAGCGCATCTTCACAAAAATATTTTTAGGGATGTCCACGCTGCCTATGAAGCGGCCCTCATCCTCAAGCGCGAGGGTTATGTAGCCCTGGTGACGTGCAAGCATTAAATCCACGGCGAGTTGATTTTCGAAATCTATTTGGCTTTTCTGCGCGCTGGCGTGTGCGCCAAAACTCGAGCCCCGATGATTTGCAGCACCTTCCAGGTCAATGCCATGTTTTAACTGTCTTATCAGCGTGGTTTTTCTGCAGCCCGTAAGCCCGCCGAGCAGTATAAAATCGAAACCATATTCTGCATGAGAAAACGTATTCAGGACATGCTGTCTTAATGCTTTATAGCCGCCGCAGACGCGCGGCATGTCAATACCGGCATCATGTAACCATTGTTGCGAGATTTTGGATCTCAGGCCGCCACGAAAGCAGTATAAATAGGCATTGTTGTGCTGCCGGGCAAAGTGGATCCATTGCTGAATACGGTATTGCCTGGTTGCACCGCTGACCAGGTCGTGGCCAAGCTCGAGTGCCTGTGCGTGACCTTTATGTTTATAACACAGGCCAACCTGGTGGCGTTCATCATCAGTTAACAAAGGATAATTGCAGGCATTTGGGAAAGCACCCTGGCGAAATTCAATTGGTGCACGAACATCTAACAGCCCGGAACTGTTTAACAGGATATTTTCATAGTCATTGCTTTCGCTCAGTGGCATTATATTGATGATCAGTAATTACAGTAATTTTGTTTCAGTATACAGAGGATTGTTTGTAAAATAACTAGTGTCACCATTACAACAGAACTGCGAAACATCGATTGTAATGAATAATTTTGTCATCAAATTAACACTAACACTGGTTAGTGCTGCGATATGTATCTTTCCCGCCAGCCATGCGGGCAATGCGCTTGCACAAATAAGTGCGATGGAATATTCCTCGCTATTACTGCTGGATGCCAATCGTCGCCCTGTCCTGTCCCATCAGCCAGGGCGCGAATTCATCCCGGCATCCACCGTCAAGCTAATTACTGCCCTGATGGCGCTGGAACGATGGGGACGCGGACACCGGTTTAAGACTGAATTTTACCTTGATCATGCCACCAATGTGTTAATTATCAGAGGGCTTGGCGACCCGTTCCTGATATCTGAAGAGCTGGATCTGATTGTCAATAAACTCAGGGGCCTGAATATTTCTCAACTAAAAGGTCTGAGTACCAACAGTGATTATTTTTCGCCAACGGTAAATTCCAGCAAGTATGCTCAATCAAATAATCCGTACGATGCCGCAATGAGCGCATTGGCGGTGAATTTCAATACGATCAATGTCAATGTCAAGTCAGGTGTGGTGACCAGTGCAGAGGCGCAGACGCCAATAACACCCATGGCCAGGAAGCTGGGGTCTGCACTGTCCAATGGACGTCACCGGATCAATCTTGGTCTGACACATGCAGGGCCGGAATATTTTTCCCAGGTGCTGGCGGAAAAAATTCGCCGGGCTGGGATCCAAATAGAATCAGTACAGGGAGTTAACGGGAGACAGGCGCCAAACGGCACGCATACTTCACTGTTATTCGTCCATAGCAACAGTCACACACTTGAGCATGTGGTCAAAGCCATGCTTGAGTATTCCAATAATTTTATTGCCAACCAGCTTTTCCTCCTATTGGGGGCAGATCAGTTTGGTGAACCTGCCAGCAGGGAAAAATCGCGGCGTATGGTGCAGCAGTTTATCGCGCGGCAATTTCAGTGGCAGGGGTACACACTAGAAGAAGGTGCCGGCCTTTCGCGCTCGAACAAGTTGAACGCATATCAGTTGACCGAGCTGCTTGAACAATTTGCCCGGTACCGCGATCTCATGCCGCAACAGCAACCGGGTATTCTGGCCAAGTCAGGAACCATGGCAGGCATAAGCAGTTACGCCGGATATCTCCATCGATACGGTGAGTGGCAACCTTTTGCGCTGCTGGTCAATCAGCCGGTTCCGTATCAATTTCGTGAGCAGTTGGCAGAAGAATTATTACACTATCACCAATAACAATGATAATTTGTCCTCAAATTTTATAACCTACTGTTTTATATAAAAATTGTATGGGGCAATGTTAACCCTCAATGATTGTTTCAACGGGCTGGGTAAAATTGCAGCAAAAGTCTTTAGTGTTAGATCCTGAGTTGTAGTATCATCGCGCGGCCATGAGGGTTGGGAAGCCTTCCTCAGATATCTTACTACACCATTAAATTTACAAAATTATAGTTATGACTGATTTATCCAAATACCGAAATATCGGAATTTTTGCACATGTTGATGCAGGTAAAACCACCACCACCGAGAGAATTTTAAGTCTTACGGGAAAAATCCACAAAATTGGTGAGGTACATGACGGGGAAGCGACGACAGACTTTATGGACCAGGAGCGTGAGCGGGGCATCACAATTCAGTCTGCTGCTACCAGTTGTGCATGGAATGATCACCGGCTGAATATTATCGATACGCCCGGACACGTGGACTTCACAATCGAGGTTTATCGCTCTCTCAAAGTACTCGATGGTGGCGTCGGCGTCTTCTGTGGATCCGGTGGAGTCGAACCGCAGTCAGAGACCAACTGGCGTTATGCCAATGACTCCAGAGTTGCGCGAATTATATTCGTCAACAAACTGGACCGGCTGGGAGCGGACTTCTACCGGGTTGTCGACCAGATTAAAAATGTCCTGGGTGCAAAGCCATTAGTGATGACGCTGCCAATCGGACGTGAGGATGATTTCAGTGGGGTTGTTGATTTGCTGACCCGAAAAGCATGGGTTTGGGATGCTTCCGGCAACCCGTTAAATTATGAAATCCAGGATGTCCCTGCAGACATGGTGGATGATGTCGAGTCGTACCGTCAGGATATGATTGAGACTGCACTGGAGCAGGATGATGACGCCATGGAAAAATACCTTGAAGGTGAAGAGCCCAGTGAGGAAACAGTCAAGGCCTGCATTCGCAAGGGGACAATCGCGCTGGATTTCTTTCCAACTTACTGTGGTTCTGCATTTAAGAATAAAGGTGTACAGCTGGTGTTAAATGCAGTGGTTGATTATCTGCCATCACCCACCGAAGTTCCTGCCCAGCCGGAAGTCGACCTGGAAGGCAATGAAACAGGTAAATTTGCCGAAGTGGATGTCAACAAACCACTCAGAGCACTGGCATTCAAAATCATGGATGACCGCTATGGTGCACTGACTTTCATAAGGATTTACTCTGGCAAACTTGAAAAAGGCACGACTGTCCTTAATACCTTTACTGGCAAAACAGAGCGGATTGGCCGAATCGTTGAAATGCATGCTGAATCACGAGCCGAGCTTGATTCAGCACAGGCCGGGGATATTGTCGCCGTTCTGGGGATGAAAAATGTGCAAACAGGACACACATTATGTGATCCAAACAATCCCGCAACACTCGAGCCCATGGTGTTTCCTGATCCGGTAATCTCAATGGCGGTTGCCCCTAAAGACAAGGCTGCTTCCGAAAAGCTGGGTGTTGCGCTGAGCAAAATGGTTGCGGAAGATCCATCATTCCTGGTGCAAACCGATGAGGAAAGTGGTGAAACAATCCTCAAGGGAATGGGAGAGCTGCATCTTGATATCAAGATTGATATCCTGAAAAGAACGCATAACGTTGAAGTGGTTGTTGGCAAACCCCAGGTTGCATATCGTGAAACAATTACCCAGCGCCTCGAAGATAGTTATACACACAAAAAACAGTCTGGCGGTGCAGGGCAGTTTGGTAAAATCGATTATGTCATCGAGCCTGGCGAAGTTGGCAGCGGTTGGGCATTTGAGTCGACGGTGACTGGTGGTAACGTACCACGCGAGTTCTGGCCTGCCGTTGAAAAAGGCTTCAGGCTCATGATGGATGAAGGTGTGTTGGCGGGATACCCGTGTGTGGATGTCAAGGTCACACTGGCGGATGGGGCATACCACCCTGTAGATTCTTCGGCGATTGCCTTTGAACTGGCTGCCAAAGGTGCTTTCCGGCAATCAATGCCCAAGGCGGGTCCACAATTAATGGAGCCGATCATGAAGGTGGATGTATTTACACCTGAAGATCACGTCGGTGATGTGATTGGTGATTTGAACCGTCGTCGTGGCATGATCAAATCTCAGGAGCCGGGAGTCACCGGAACACGTGTGAAAGGCGATGTCCCGCTGGCAGAAATGTTTGGATATATTGGCGACCTAAGAACCATGACTTCAGGTCGTGGTCAATTCTCGATGGAGTTTTCACACTACAACCCATGTCCTGCCAATGTGGCTGAGCAGGTCATCAAGGAAGCAAAAGAGCGTAAAGAAAATAAATCATAAGTGGTTGTAAAACTTCAATTACCAATTTGTTGCCCTGATGGCCTATATCATCAGGGTTTTTATTTATCTGTGTTATAAGCTTGTCCTCATAACAGGTAATGTGTTTCATTACTTGTTGTGTGCATGGATGCTGCGATCTAAATTTGATCTGCAGCACTTTTCTGAATTGTACCCAATATTTTTTCCTGTCTCTATTTGATTAATTGAGTGCTACCTCTCATAGTGTTTCTGACAGATAAACTAAGATCATCCATAGCGCTTAAAAAAGTGGCGTTAATATAATAATAAGAAGATCTGACAGCTTTATCATGAGGCGTTAGAAGGAGAGGACACTATGCAGGGCTCGTTCCACTATGGGCTGAGGTCGCGATTTTATGGCTTGTTTTCGCAGTTACCTTGGTCATTATTCATAACAGCATTATTACTGTTGCCAGCAGGCTACTTTGCAACACCTCAGACGAGAATGTTAATCTTGGAGCTTGCAATATACTGGTCACTGGCGATTGGTATTATCATGCTGTTTAAAGACCTGACCGCGCAAAAATATTTGTTTGAGTTTAGTGTGCAGGGCAGAGGGATCACCGTGCACAATAAAACAAAAGCGCCTGTCAACTATCGCTGGGAACAAATCATTTCAATCAAGCCTTTCAATAGAAGGCACGTTATAGCCAGGCGTGCCATTGAGTCAGAAGGTGTACTGCTTAAATTTGAGGATGGCTTTGTACTGCCCGTGTTTAAACCGGTTTCCAATTATCAGTTATTTCACCAGATACTAAAGGGGATAAGGGGCTAAATAGCACGCAAGAAATCAATAATCTGGTCTGATTCATACATCCACCTTGTAGTACTTCCATTATCCACCCGTAAACAAGGGACCTGAAATTTGCCTCCTTGCTGGATCAGGTCATCCATGTCAGCGTCGCTGTGTTTGACGTCACGTCTTTCTATATTCAAGCCAAGACGTTTTATTTCTCTGCGTACCTTGACGCAAAATGGGCATGCACGCATTTCATAAAGGGTAAGGTTGCCTGTTTTTTCATCAAGCAATATCTGCTGTTGCGGCGAATGAGCCGGTTTCTTTGGTGATGTTACCCGGTCAGCGGCAAGAATGATTGTACCAATGAGTTTTCTGGCGACAGAGAGGAGCATGTTTATGAATGTTTAATATCTGTATCTATTAAATTACTGTGCGAAATAATAACATGTTGTCAAATAATTAGGATCACCCAAATGAGTAAGAAAACAAACATTATAAGTCTGGTATTTGCTGTACTGTTCAGTTTGTTTTTTGGCGGTAGTTATGTATCCGACACGCTGGGTCTGCGTCAGCAAGCTTCGCAGACTTCCGGCTTTTTAACGATTAAAGAATTATATGACACCCGTACCTCCGGTGTAATGGTGCGGTTTGATGGCGTAATCAGTAAAATACTGCCAGATGATAACAAGGGCAGTCGCCATCAAAGATTTATTGTCAGAGTAGGGGATCAGCACACAGTATTAGTTGCACACAACATTGATCTTGCCCCGCGTGTACCGATAAGCCGCGAAAAGAAAATCAGCATTTATGGACAATATGAGTGGAATAATAAGGGTGGTGTTGTACATTGGACGCATCATGATCCAGATGGATCGCATGAAGAAGGCTGGATTCGTTACCAGGGTGTCAGCTATCAATAATACACGCTCACGGTTGGTTTAATTAATATGTACTTGTTACGATTCCAGGATGTTTCACTTGAATTTGGTGATATCCCGATTTTGCGGGAAGCAAATTTTACTATTGATGCCAAAGAGCGGGTGTGTTTGATTGGCAGAAACGGGGCAGGTAAATCTTCTTTGCTTAAATTGATCACCGGCGAATATTCGGTCGATCACGGAGAGATTCAGCAGCGCAAACATCTGCGTATCAGTCAATTGGAACAAACGCTGCTTGCCGGCTCTAGTGATAATGTCCGCGATGTCGTCAGGCAGGGAATGCAGCAACAACAACATCTGCTTGATGAATATCACCGTCTTTCCCATGCACAGCTGGATAAAAACGGCCTCAAACAAATGGAAGACTTGCAGCACCAGATCGATGCCAGTGGCATCTGGAATATCGATCAACAGGTAGATAAAGTGATTTCACAACTGAATTTGCCGGCTGATATGCAATTGAATGAACTATCTGGCGGCTGGCGACGGCGTGTCGCGTTGGGGAAAGCCCTTGTATCCGATCCCGAGCTACTTTTGCTGGATGAGCCAACCAACCATCTTGATATCAGTACAATCGAATGGCTTGAGCATAAAATTCGCGGTTTCAGTGGCAGCGTTATCTTTATTACGCATGACAGAATATTCCTGCAGAAACTGGCAACACGTATCGTAGAAATTGATCGCGGCCAACTGGTTAGCTGGCCTGGAGATTATCAGAATTACCTCACCCTGAAAGAAAAATCCCTGGAAGATGAGGCCGCCCAAAATGCACTGTTTGATAAAAAGCTGGCACAGGAAGAAGAATGGATACGACAGGGAATTAAAGCACGTCGAACGCGTAATGAAGGTCGGGTACGCGCACTGCTGGCAATGCGCGAGCAACGTTCGAAACGCATTAAACAGCAGGGTAAGGCGCGGATAGATATAGAAGAGGGGGATCGTTCGGGACGTAAAGTGGTGACTTTGCGCAATATCACGCACGGATATAATGGCCAGGACCTGATAAACCGCTTAAACCTTAAAATTATGCGTGGCGATCGTATCGGGCTGGTTGGAAATAACGGGGTTGGTAAAAGTACATTATTAAAAATAATCCTCGGCATGATCATGCCTGATGAGGGCAGTGTTAAATTAGGGACCAATCTGGAAATTGCCTATTTTGACCAGGTGTTGCGCGATCTTGAGCCGGATAAAACCATTGCTCAAAATGTCGGTGACGGAAAAGATTATGTTTATCTGAATGGCAAACAACGGCATGTTGTCGGCTATTTAAAGAACTTTCTCTTTTCCCCAAAACGGGCCATGACACCGGTCAGGGCCTTATCGGGAGGAGAAAAAAACCGCGTGGCTCTGGCCAAGCTGTTTGTACGGCCGACCAACCTGTTAATACTTGACGAGCCTACCAATGATCTTGATGTCGAAATGCTGGAAGTGCTTGAACAGCGATTGGTAGACTACACCGGAACGTTGTTGATTGTCAGTCATGACCGGGTATTTCTGGATAATGTTGTGACAAGTATACTGGTATTCGAAAAAGACAAAGGCGTTCAGGAGTATATAGGTGGCTATAGTGACTGGGTTAAACGTGGTATTGCATTAACCGAAACGGATACGCCTGCACAATCATTTTCTAAAGGTGCCGCAGATCAGGTACAGTCAGCCAACAATAATAAAATCAGGAAGCTCAGCTACAAGCTACAGCGGGAGCTGGATGAACTGCCAGATAAAATTGAACGCCTCGAGAGTGATATCGATTATCTTCAGGAGCAAATTGCTCAACCGGAATTTTATGATCGTCACTATGAGGAAACACGCGATACCCTGGAGTCATTGACCCGCAAGCAGGAGGAGCTGGAGGCAGCCATGCAAAGATGGAGCGAACTGGAGCAGTAGTGAGCATTATCTGACAAAACCTGCTGAAATCATTACTGAAGGGTTATTTTCACATAATAATAATTAAACATTTAAGCCGATAACCTATCCAACCGAATAAAACACTGCCAGGTTAGGTTATATGGATACATGTGTCATTAGTAATGCGCTGCTAATACAACTTCAACAGTGTTCCGACCTCCCGACTCCGCCTGCTGTTGCTTCAAAAATTATCGAGTTGAGCAATAAGCAGGATACCACCCTGGAAACGCTTGCAAATATCGTTTCCATGGATCCTGCCTTAACCGCCAAGATTCTCAGTATAGCCAATTCTTCAATGTACATGCGCAGGATCGAGGCCGACAGTATAGAGCAGGCGGTGGCCATGTTTGGCTGGGATGGTACTCTCAATATCGCGCTTGGCTTTGCTGTAGTTGGTTCTATACGTGGCGCACTCACCTCTGGGCTTGACTATGATTACTTCTGGCTAAGATCATTGGCTGCAGCGACTGCTGCACGTGCACTTGGACAAATGACCAGTTGCGATAATGTGGAGGTGCTGTTTTTACCCGGACTACTGCAGGATATTGGCATGCTTGCACTCGATAAAAGTGATAAACACTTGTACGACAACATGGGTGACAGACAGAAAGACCATTCCTGTGTCTGTACTACAGAACGAGAATCTGTCAGGGTTGATCACGCGATAGTGGGCCAATGGCTGCTAAGTGACTGGGGTGTTTCGGATCAGGTGTCGGAATTGGTAGGACTGAGCCACTGTAACTCCTATCATGATGAAAACGAATGCCAGATGACTAATCAGAAGTGTATTTATCTGTCGGGTCATGTCGCGGATTGCTTGTTTGCCGCGGAGGATGGACAGGTCATTGAGACAGGTGCTCGGCTATGTCAGCAGGAACTCAATATTTCAATGAGTGATTTTATTGCTTTGCTTGGTCATGTGGCCGCACAATTCCAGGAAATGGCATCAATATTTGATTTAAAGATAAATAACACCCGACAAATACAATCAATAAAAGAACTGGCCTCGATTGTCCTGCTAAATGATCATTGATGCCATTCGGGTTTTGTGGCTCGGCTAATTCTTCAGATTCTTCCCGGCAAAGTTAAAAATATTTGTTGCACATTTTATCTGCGCCCGGCTGCTATTTTTGCGTTACAATGAATTTTCCCGAATGTGGAACTCATTAGAGAGTTATGACTCTTATGCTGCAGGGTTTATCGAATATTTATTCATTGGAGCATCCTATGTTTACCAGATTACTTGCTTTTTTTGTGTTGCTGGCAACAGGCCTGATTTCACCGTTAATGGCGGATAGCGCGGGGAAGTACGATAAAGATACGATTATCAGTGAAGCCAGTGATTTCCTCGGGTCAGGTGCGGAAGGACTTGCTTCGGTGATCGAGAAAGCCTTTGAAGACCACGGGCAGCCCGATGGCTATATCAAAGGTCGTGAAGCGGCAGGTGCGATTGTTGTAGGTCTTCGTTATGGTGATGGGGATATTTATCTGAAAAATGGTTTTACACGCCAAGTGCACTGGCAGGGACCATCCATCGGTTTTGATTGGGGCGGTAACGCCGCCAAGGTGTTTATGCTCGTCTACAATCTGCCCAGTGTTGAGAGTGTTTTCCAAAGATTTCCGGGGGTCGATGGCAGTCTTTATTTTGTCGGCGGTGCTGGCCTGAACTATGTTCAGCGTGATGATATCGTAATTGCCCCGATTCGCCTGGGTGTTGGCTGGCGTGCCGGCGCGAGTGTGGGTTATATGAAAATTACTCCTGAAAAAACCTGGAATCCACTTTAATTGTCATCACTTTTCATGTGCCGGTGTGCGCAGTGATGCCGGCGGAAGTAAACATTACAGAAATGTGTATCAATCCGTGCGATTGATCGTATGGCCTGACTGAACAGCACCATAAATACTTTAGACGGCGCACATTGTTTGAAGGAGAAATGATGCTGTTTAATGAATACTATACGCAGGAAAATCATGGTCCATATGATATGTTTGACTTGGGTGATTTCGAACTCGCCTCAGGCCAGATTCTGAAAAACGCCCAGCTTGCATACAGTGTTCACGGTCAGCTCAACGCGCAAAAAGATAATGCGATTCTGTTTACCATCATGTTTTCTGGAACTTCCAGAAATATGGCTGGTTATATTGGTGCGGGCATGGCACTGGATCCCGAGAAATATTGCATTATCCTGCCCAATCAATTAGCCAACGGCCTGTCAACTTCTCCGCATAATGCCGAAGGTGAGCAGGCCATGCAGAATTTTCCCGCCTTGTCTATTGCCGATGATGTGATGGCACAGCATCGATTGCTGACGGAAAAGTTTGGACTGACTGAATTACAGCTTGTTACCGGCTGGTCGATGGGTGCACAGCAAACACTGGAGTGGGCGGTGCGTTATCCACAAATGGTGAAGCGTGCGGCACCCATTGCGGGAACGGCGCGTTGCACACCGCATAATGCGTTATATGTTGATGTTTTTTGTGAGGCCCTGACTTCTGACCCGGCCTTTAATCATGGTAATTACAGTTCGGCACATGATTGCACAGAAGGTTTGAAACGTCTGGCACATGTGTTTGCACTAATGGGGGTGTGCCCGGATTTTTATAAACAGGAAGTATGGCATCGACTGGGCTATGATTCAAAACCGGCCTTCATTGAAAAATTCTGGGAAACATGGTTCGCACCGATGGACCCCAATGCACTGTTGGCAATGGCCAGAAAATGGCAGGAAGGTGATGTCAGCAGACATACCGGCAATAATCTGGAACGGGCGCTCGAACGCATCACGGCCCAAACCTATATGATTGCCTTTGAACGGGATATGTTTGTTCCGGTTTCTGATATGGCGCATGAACAGCAGCACATCCCGAATAGTGAATTAAAAGTGATTCCGTCCCTGATGGGGCATTTTGCCATGCTGGGGCTGCTTGAGGAGGATTTTGCAGCGATCAACCGGTTGCTGGTGACACTATTAGCGGTCGATTGTTAAGCGTGGCCGATAGATGGCATCTTGAATCTGCGGTGTTATACTGCGCAACCTGTTTGATAAGTGAGTAGAAGTGTAACCATATGTTTGCAACCCGTGACAGTATTGAGCAAGTTGAAGAAGGTAATGTGCTTGCCCCAAAATTTGATGACAATGGACTGATCCCCGTGGTCACCACGGATATGGCTTCAGGTGAACTGCTGATGATGGGGTATATGAATAAAGAGGCATTTACCAAAACCATTGAAACCGGCGAAGCGCATTACTGGAGTCGCTCTCGCCAATGTTTATGGCATAAAGGTGCTACCAGTGGGCTGGTACAAAAAGTGGTCGAGATGCGCATTGACGATGATCAGGATACCGTTTGGCTCCGAGTGGATGTTGCCGGGGGTGCCAGCTGTCATGTCGGCTACCGTTCATGTTTTTACCGGTCAATACCCATCGGCAAGCCACAGGATAACGCGCCGCTTACACTGAAATATCATGAACAGGATAAGGTGTTTGATCCGGAACAGGTATACGGGGATGCGCCAAATCCTACCAAGCTATAGACGTTCAATCGCAGTCACAGCCATTGTGATTGGATTTATGCAAAGCGAAAAAATTTGTTAGCTGGCAGTCCATGCCAGGGATCGGTAGCCATCGTGCGTGCTCACTTCGATCACCATAGTACCTGGTCCGAAATATATCCATGACAGAATTGTCAAGTCAGGCATACAGTAAAAATCAGATAACCAGAATATGAATTATTTAATCCAAGAAATATCCATCTACCTGTTGGCGGTGTTTGTCATAGGTGTCATTTATGGCTGGGTGGTCCGAGGGATTCGTGCCAATCTGAAGCAGAATGAATATCTCGCCCGCCATGAGCGCGAAATTGCCGCACTGCGTCAGGAGAATCAGGCACTCACGAATAGGGTCGAGCAGCTCGAATTAATTCCGGCCAGCGGCGGTGCGGAAGACTGGCAAGATGAGTATCCGCTTGAGGTGATCAAAGACATCGAAGCATCAACGTTGATGAAGTTGGCAGAAAACAATATCCATACAACCAAAGACATGTGGAAAGCGTGTGATAGTGAACAGGCTGTCTACGATCTTGCTGCAAAAATCGGCGTGGAAGATTTTGTCATTCAAAGATGGGTGTCGATTTCAGAATTACTCCGTGTGGCCAACATAGAAGCAGATGATGCAGTGTTACTGGAAGCGACAGAGATCTATTCACTCGAGGATCTGGCCGCACAAAAACCGACACGTCTGGGAGAAAAACTGGAAAGAAATAATGCACGAGAAAAAATTCTGACAATATTGCCGGATGAGGCTAAATTATCTGGCTGGATTGAACATGCTCAGCACATCCTGAACCTGGACGGCAATAGCTAGGGATTTTTATCCGATGCCTGGTAAGTTAATGAAAAAATTACCTCGACATCAAAACCGATCGTATTGTCTTTGAGCCATTCTCCCGTTCCAATCTGATAATCACGCCGGTCAAGCGGGATATGCGCTTTTGCAACCCTGTAGTGTTCACCTGCAGATGTCCACTGCATGGGGAATGTGATCTCATTCTGCTGGTCGCGTATGGTTAGCAGGCCTTTGACCTGAAGTAAATTTTCATCCAGCTTAATAATTGACTGGCTTGTGAAAGTCGCCTCGGGAAATTTGCGAAAATAAAACCATTCCTGTTCCGCCAGCGCCTCATCACGATCACGGCTGCGTGTGTTAACAGAAGTCACATCAATAGTACTGCTCAAGCGGCTATCAGATGGCATGTTTTCGTCAAATAAGAAGCGTGAGGAAAAACGCTGAAAGTGACCTTCAAATGATGAATCATCGTAACTGGCCACAAACTTGATCGTACTTTTATCGGGTACGGCTCGCCACTCTTGCGCGCCGGCAAGAGGAATTATGCAAAACAATATAAAAGCCACCCGTAATCTGTGCATTCCTACAACATCCGTTTTAGTATGTCGTTACGTTTTATCCAGTGGTGGTGAAGTGCAGCCCCAATATGTATCAGCACAATGGCTGCAAGGCAGCAAATCAGGACGAGATGCGTCGTTTTTGCCATGTCTTCTATCTCTATACTCGGCCCTGTGATAGGTGGAATTTCAAACAGTCCAAACCAGCGTAATGGAAAATTAGCGGCGGAATTAATAACCCAGCCGCTAACAGGTATGGCGACAAGCAAACAGTACATCAACCACTGACCTGTGCCAGCCACTCTTCTTTGAAATTGACTCAGGTGTCTTGATGGACGCGGTGCGGGGTTCATCAATCGCCAGAGAATGCGCAACAATACGACTACCAGTATCAGCATGCCCGTCGATTTGTGCACGATAAACATTTCGAGCTTCATCGGAGACAGGCGCATGTTTATCATGGTAATGCCCACGGCAAACATAAAAAAAACGGCGATCGCTGTGAACCAGTGCAGTAATCGGCTGACAAGCCCCCAGTGAGTGGCGCTGTTACCCCATCGCATTATTCGACTTTTATACCTTCAATTTCCAGGCGAATTTCAACTTCATCGCCCAGTGCAGGCAGACCATAGGTCATGCCATATTGGGAGCGAAGAATTGTCGTATGTGCGGAAAAACCGGCGATATATTGCCCGGAGAACGGGTGCACTCCGGATTTGTTATGAGTGACTTCCAAAACGACCGGGTGAGTCTGATCGAGCATTGTCAGCTCGCCGTGTAAGTTCATTGTCCCTGCAGATAACACTTCGACACGGTGACTCCGGAAGGTCATGGTAGGGAACTGCTCGACATCGAAAAAGTCCTGATTTTTCATGTGATCGTTCCATTTTTGGTCATCCATATCAATACTTGCGGTATTGATTGTCACTTCTGCGGAAGAGGTTTCAGGTTTTTCCGGGTCATATGAAAATGTCCCGGCAAAATCAAGAAACTCACCCTGAGATTTGGAAAAACCCAGGTGATCACAGAAGAACAGAATCTGGGTATGGACAGGCTCCAGAATATAGTCATCCGCCTGGGCCAGGGTTGAGGTAGTCGTCAAAATAAAAGCCGTCAATAGCCGCTTGCCTGCTGTTTTCATCTTAAATCCTTGTGCTGTCAACTTAACAATTGGAGTGTACTATCACTATAAATAAATACTAAGCCGGCGTAAAAGTCGAAACGCCCGTTGACTCATGTATCCATAATACGTAACTATACCTGCCTGTGATTATATTGGTATGAATAACCTGGTGGTGCTAATTGACTGAAAATCCATCACAATCAAATCCTCCTGCTTCTGCCCGGTCGGTCAAGGTCCGTGCGCAGGACGCTACGGTATGTTGCCGGGGGAACCACGATGCATTGGGCCATCCGGCCGTTTACCTCACTTTTTCTGATCGCGACGTTGTTAAATGCTACTATTGTGGCCGCGAATTCAAACGGACATGCAGCGAATAAAAAAATTTAATTGATAATTAAATTTTATATATGACAAAAAAGTGTGATTGCAGTGGATGTTAATTAACACAACGTGATTCGCGACCACCTGGTGGTTGTCCATATTTCGTCAATATATCCACGTAAGTGGAAAGAATTTTTCATTCTGGTCGCTGTCACAAATAGACAGCCCAAGAATAAATCTTTAAATACTTTTGATAACAGGAAAGGACCTCATGTCAGACAGAATCAGTATTATGCTTATCTCCGGAAAGCGCGAACAATTGCAAATGGCGGCCATGGTGGCATCCGTAGGAGCGGTGAGTGGTAGTGAAGTGACCGTGTTTCTATCAATGAACGCATTACAGTTTTTTATTAAGGGAAATGAGCAAAAGCCGGAACATGATGGGCCGATGGGTACACTTCTCGTGGAGAAGAACGCACCCGGTTTTATGGAATTATTCCAGTCAGCCGTCGACCTTGGTGATGCAAAAATCTTTCCCTGTTCAATGGCGGTAGACATTCTTGGTTTGAGCCAGGATAAGCTGGAGGACTTTGTTTCAGAACCTTTAGGGTTAACCAAGTTTTTAGGCGATGCATCTGAAGGTCAGGTATGGACATTTTAATTGTTTAAGGAGATAGACAATGGCAGAGCGTAAAATTGTAGACGCAAAAAACACATTTTGCCCGGGTCCGTTGATGGAGCTGATTGCAAATATGAAACAGGCAGAAGTTGGTGATGAGCTGGTGGTGTTGTCGACTGACGAGGGGTCGGCAAATGATATTCCCGAATGGATCAACAAAGTCGGGCACGAGGTTCTTGAGACTTCTGAGCAAGACGGCGTCTGGAGTATCGTAGTTAAAAAAGCCAAGTAATACTAAGTAATACATGGATAGCATTAGTTATTAACGATTAATATCAAAGCGAGGTTGCAATGAAAATCTTAATTGTCGGTGGCGGAATGGGCGGCACTATTTTAGCGAATAATCTGGCACGTAGAATGCGAAACGAGCTTAAAACAGGCAAAGCTAGCATTACTATGCTATCTGCGTCAGATAAACATATGTACCAGCCAGGATTGCTCTATGTCGCAGTAGGCAAGATGAATCCTTCGGAGCTGTATCGTGACCAGGTCAGCCTGCTTGAGCCGAGTATCGAATTCAAAGTTGATCCTGTGGTGGAATTTAATCTTGACAACAATAATGTGAAAGCCAAAAGTGGAACCACTTATAACTATGACATTATTGTGATTGCCACCGGATCGCGTACTCACGCGGAAGGAACGCCGGGTCTGGCAGAGCATGCCGAGCAGTTTTATACCGAGGCAGACGCAGTCAAGATGTATAAACGCCTTGAAGCCTTTGAAGGTGGCAAGGTGGTTGTCGCTGTCGGGGTTCCTCACAAATGTCCAATGGCGCCACTGGAGATTACCTTTATGCTAGTGGATTACTTCAAGCAGCGTGACATCTGGGACAAGGTGCAACTGCACTACACATATCCGATTGGCCGAACCCACAGTCTGGAGCCGGTGGCCAAGTGGGCAACGCCGGAATTCGAACGGCTTGGAATCACTTATGAAACCCTGTTCAATATGAAAGAAGTGACACCAAACACGGTTATCAGTGAAGAGGGCACAGAGGCAGAATATGATCTGCTTGTTACGGTGCCGGCACATAAGGGCATGCAGGTGATAGAAGATGCTGGCCTGGGTGCGGGCGGGTTTATTCCTACTGATCGTAAACGACTCAATATGGAAGGTCGGGAGAATGTTTATGTGCTAGGCGACACCACGAACCTGCCAATTAGTAAAGCGGGATCAACTGCGCATTTTGAAGCCGAAGCACTGGCGGAAAATATTGCATCGCTGGCCACGATTGGTACGGCCACACGTGACTATGACGGCAAGGTATTCTGCTTTATTGAGGCCGGTGATGGAAAGGCGACTTACGCCATGTTTAATTACCAGAATCCCCCTGATCCTAAAGCACCTACAGCAGGCATTCATATGTTTAAAACAGCCTACAATAAAATGTACTGGGCCAGTGCACGTGGTTTGCTTTAAAGGAGGCGCATCATGGGACAATTAGGAGATATTAGTAAGGAAACCGAACGTTTAGTCGAAAGTGCCGGAGATGCACTCACAGACGATATCGTCGGGCGGCTTGCTGAAGTGGCAGGCGACGGCCTGGCGCTGCTTGACCAGGCTAATCATAGCAATCTTGATAAAGCGTTGCCCGCGATCAGTCGTATGGTTGAAAATGGCGATCTTGATCGGGTGGTTAATCTGGCCCGTGTCATGGGAGCGGCGGGTGATGCATTAACCGACGATATTGTCTCACGTTTGGGTGAAACGGCAGGTGAGTTGATGTGTATCGCTGATCGGCTGGCGCGCAGTGAAGGGTTAATGCGCCTGCTTGACCTGCTTGAACGCGAACATATTGTGAACACGCTGGTAGAATTTGGTGAAGCGGCCGCTTCAGCAAAAGCCAGCCATGAACCAAGTGCAAAAGGCGGTATCCCCGGGATGGTCAAGACCATGAGTGACCCGGACGTGCAGGATGCGCTAAAGTTTTTTGCAACATTGTTCAGGGAAATGAAAAAAGTCTAGCGCCCGCTAATAGCAGCTATTCAGCTAAAGCCCGGCAAATACTGTCGGGCTTTTTTTATGGCCTCAGAGGTGACAAAGCATTGAAGGAGCGGCTTGGCTAAGGCTCCTTTATTATTAACGTATATTGATTTTTGGATTCGGACACACGCAGTTACTAGTGTGTGTCGCGTCTATCATCAATGAACCTGCCGTCAGTAGCGCTTCGGAGGACAATATGTGTCCGGCAGGGATATGGTCACTGGTTAAGTTTGGCCCATGTATCTCTTAAAGTTACTGTGCGATTGAAAACCATACATCCTTCCTGGCTGTCGTTAATGTCTCGAACATAATAACCGCTACGTTCAAATTGGTAAGGCTGCTCTGCTGTCGCACTTGCCAGGCCCGGTTCTGCATAGCAGTGAGTCAGTACTTCCAGTGAGTGCGGGTTAAGGCTTTCTGTAAGATCTTCACTGGTCCCCGGATTCGGCATGTTGAATAATCGATCATATGAATTAATCTGGACCGGCACACATTGATTTGCACATACCCAGTGAATAGTGCCTTTGACCTTGCGTCCATCAGGTGATTTGCCCCCGCGTGTCTGTGGGTCGTAGGTGCATCTGATTTCAACAATCTGACCTTCATCATTTTTAATGAGATCCGTACAGGTGATGTAATAAGCATAGCGTAAGCGTACTTCACGGCCTGGAGCCAGACGGAAGAACTTCTTTGGTGGTGATTCCATGAAGTCCGCTCGTTCTATATAAATTTCGCGTGAAAAGGGTACAGTCCGGGTGCCAAGTTCTGGCCGTTTAGGGTGATTGGAGGCTTCTAGCTGCTCGCTTTGATTTTCGGGATAGTTCTCAATGACGACTTTAATCGGGTCAAGCACACACATTGCCCGTGGCGCATCATGATCCAGGCTTTCACGCACACAGTTTTCAAGCACCCCGACATCAATTTGTGCGTCTTTTTTGGTGATTCCGATGCGTTCGCAAAAATCCCGAATTGCGGCAGCTGGATAACCTCGCCGGCGCAATCCGGCAATCGTCGGCATGCGCGGATCATCCCAGCCCTGTACATGCTTCTCATTGACCAGTTGATGTAGTTTGCGCTTACTGGTGACGGTATAGTCGAGTGATAAACGGGCAAACTCTATTTGCTGCGGGTGGCAGGGCGTGTCAAGGGTGTCGAGTATCCAGTCATATAAAGGACGGTGATCCTCAAACTCCAGTGTACATAATGAATGCGTAATACCCTCCATGGCATCCGAGATACAGTGCGCGTAATCATACATCGGATATATGCACCACTGACTGGCGGTACGATGATGGTGCGCGTGCTTGATTCGATACAATGCGGGATCGCGCATATTGATGTTGGGTGAGGCCATATCAATCTTGGCGCGTAAAAAACACTCGCCTTCTTTAAACTCACCGGCACGCATGCGTTGAAAAAGATCCTTGTTTTCGCTGATGGACCGATCACGATAAGGGCTATCTTTGCCGGCTTCGGTAAGCGTGCCGCGGTATTCTTTAACCTGTTCCGCATTCAGGTGGCAAACGTAGGCTTTGCCCAGCTCAATGAGCTTTAACGCGTATTGATATAATTCTTCAAAATAGTCCGAGGCGAAAAAAAGATGACTCCATTGGTAACCCAACCAGCTGACATCGCGTTTTATGGCATCAACGTACTCCTGGCTTTCTTTTTCCGGGTTGGTATCGTCAAACCTCAGGTTACATCTTCCATCAAACTCCTGTGCAATGCCAAAATTAAGACAGATAGATTTTGCATGGCCAATATGTAAATAGCCATTGGGTTCTGGCGGGAAACGTGTCATTAATGAAAATGACCTTTCCTGCATATCTGCACGAACGCGATTGCGAATAAAATTGTTAGAAAGTGTTTGGCTATCTTCAGACATGGTGGGCAAATTATTTTCCGGGTTTATTAATCGATAGGTTCGACAGTCGCATCGTGCGTGGGATTATTTTATTGTTATTGTATGTTTTCCTGCATTTTTCTGTGATTTTAATCGTCTGCTAAACAACATTATCAAGGAGTTACTGGATGCTAAGCCATGATTCTTGCACGTTAGTCCGGGTTAATATAGTGTCAGTATTCGCCGGCCCGGATTATACGGGCTGGGTTATGACTCTGCTTCAGAATAGCGGTTGTAGTGCTGAATGACTTTTTTTACGTAGCCCTGGGTTTCCCTGTAAGGAGGGATGCCTTTGTGTTTTTTTACGGCATTTGGTCCGGCATTATAGGCCGCAAGAGCAAGCTCAACATTAAATTCGAACAGCTCAAGCATTTGCCTGAAATAGCGTGTCCCGCCACGGATATTATCTTTGGCATTAAAAACATTATGTACACCCATGCTCTTGGCCGTTTCGGGCATTAACTGCATGAGTCCTTTGGCGCCAACACGTGAAACAGCATAACGATCAAAGCAGGATTCAACAGTGATAATGGCCTTGATTAGTTTTTGATTGACGCCGTACAAGTCTGAGTACTGTTGTATAATGGGCGCATGGTCCCGGGCCCGTGTACTGATTGATCCAGTGCAGGACACAGATGCGGTCGGGCGCCCGATTGTTGCAATTAACTTGTAGTTATCCGCGGGGAGATTTTTATCGGAGTACCAGGTGGTACCATCACTATGCTTATAAACATAGTATTCTGCATGGGCAGCCACGCAGATTATAAAAAGTGCCGTAATACTAAAGGCACGAAACATAGCCTGAGTCAGTATATGCATAACATTATTCATTACCAAGTATGATTATTGTACCTGTAGTTGGTGATATTTCCCTGCCATTTTGTGTATGGAATATGTCCGTTTATCTTCGCAACCATGTTGCCGCATATTGAAGTTCTGGCCCGGCTCGATCATCACCGGTTTAAATCCGGGCAGGATCTGGCTGACGCTTTGCAAGTGACGCGGGCGACTATCCATAATTGTATCCTGAGACTTGAACAAATGGGAATCGCGGTTGATCGTGTCAGGGGCAAAGGATACCGGCTTAGGCAGCCTCTGGATGCGCTCAATGCCTCCGCCATCCAGTCAAAATTGATGCCGTGGGCTAATAAAAAGCTGGAGTGCCTGGAAGTTTTGCAGGAGATTGATTCCACTAATGACTATCTTCGCCACTGGCCACTTCCATCAAAAAAGCACTGTTCGGTGGTGTTGGCAGAGATGCAGACAGCAGGCAAAGGGCGTCGCGGGCGTTGTTGGCAGTCACCATATGGTGCCAATATCTATATGTCATTACTGTGGCCATTGCAGAAATCATTGAGCGAAACAGGTGCGCTGAGCGCAATGCTGGCGATCAGTGTCGTCAGGGCGCTGGCTGCGCTGGGCATTTCCAGACTCGGGCTTAAATGGCCAAATGATATTTACTGTCAGGGCAAAAAGCTGGCAGGCCTGCTGTTGGAGTGCTCTGGTGAAATTAACGGGACCAGTCGCCTCATTATCGGCTGTGGCATCAATGTATGGATGTCGCGCCAAAAGCGTGTGCAAATTGATCAGCAGTGGACAGATATTCACAGTCAGATGCCGATGGCAGCTATTACCCGTAACGAAATCATTGCTGCGCTGATTAGCCAGATGATCACTGTACTCGACCAGTTCGAAGGCATGCGCAATGACAGCCATGTCAGAGAATGGGCACGCTGGGACATTATGCATGATAAGCCAGTGACACTACACGGGCCGAATCGCAGTATTGAAGGTGTGGCGCGAGGCATTGACAGTCAGGGCTGTCTGTTGCTTGACACCCATGAAGGACTACAGCACATCTCTGCAGGAGACGTGAGCCTGCGAGGCCAACAATGAATTTGCTGATCGATTTTGGTAACACATGCTGCAAATGGGCCAGGTATGGGCATGGCACTCTGCAACAGGCTGAAACCCTAAAGTATTCGCAGCAAGACACGAATCAGCGGGTGCATCAATGTATCCATGCCTTTGATCTGAGTAAAGTGAAGCACATTCATGCAGTGAGTGTGTTGGGCAGCGAGTTTGAACAGGTTTTTTTACAACAGCTCGCGAGGGTGTGTGATATTGAAGTGACCTTTCATGTCTCGCATAAAGAGAAATTTGACATTCTTTTGGGATACAAAGATGCCCTTTCCTTTGGTGCGGATCGTTACGCGGCACTGGTAGCCGCCTACCATCACTGTCCGGGTAACAAGATAGTGATAGACTGTGGCACGGCAACAACGATAGATGCCATCGATGCCAGTGGTCAGCACGAAGGCGGGTTGATAATGCCGGGAGTCCAGTTGATGCAGGAATCATTAGTTAAACGTGCAGCAGGTATCAGGCTGGACGATAAAAACCGAACACCGCAGCTGTTGTCAGACAACACCTGTGACGCCGTGTACTCCGGTTGTGTGCTGCAGCTGGAATATGCCATACGAGGCATCACCAAACAGTTATGCAAGCGTAAACACTACCAATTATTTTTAACCGGTGGTGAAAGCCGCCTGCTGCACACGGCAATGCCTGAAAGTGATGAAAACTGGTGTAAATACAGGCCACATCTGGTACTTGAGGGCTTGCAGATCATGCAGGGTTAGCGGATGCGTGCATTGATTTTATTTTTAATCCTTGTGAACCTGGCCTTTTACTATTGGGTCAATCACTATGACTCGGGGCATAGAGTGCCTGATCAACCACAGTCTGTTGCAGGCTATAAGCCTATCCAGTTACTATCCGAGCGGACTGCAAATGATGGGTCGTCTGAGAGTCAAGTGGAGAAGACAGCGCGAACACCGCAGGCCTTGCCATCTCAAACCAGTGCAGCAGATGCAAAATGCTATTCACTGGGTCCTTTTGCTAAAGAGCAAAAAAGCGACGAAATTTACGAAAAATTATTCACTGCGGGCATACAGGCCAGGCAAAGGCAGGTCAATGAACGACGCCCCAAAAGCTACTGGGTGTACCTGGAAGCCAGGGAATCGCAACAAGAAGCCGAGGAAACGGTTGAATTTCTCAGTAAAAACAATATTACTGAATACTATATCTGGCTGACGCCACCGCAAAAATATGCGGTGTCTCTGGGGCTATTCAAAAAGCTCTCAACGGCGCGAGAAAAAATGGCGGATATAAAGGCATTGGGCCTGGAGCCAAAAATGGAAGTGAGATTTGATGAAATCACTGAGTATTGGGTAGATTTTGATCAGGAAAATAGGCGGCCTCAGCCCGAAATCATCGAACAAATGCTGATCGAAAATGATCGAATGCTGATATTAGAGACAAAGTGTCTATAAAGCATTGATTGGATCAGCAGATTTAACTAGACTGCACTCCCTGCCAAACTCCAGCATCTCTCGCTGACACAGGCAGCGTTCAAAAAGGCCGGCGTAGCTCAGTTGGTAGAGCAACTGACTTGTAATCAGTAGGTCGGGGGTTCGACTCCTCTCGCCGGCTCCATAAAATACATCAGAATATCAAGCTATTACGCCTCCAGCATTCTTAGTGTAGCACGCTTTCTTTTTTATACTGTGACTGGATTTGTGACCAGTAACTTATCCTTTCAAGTTTAGCTCGTAAATTGTCTTCTGTGGGCCTCGCATACTTCAATGCAGTTTTAATATCCTTCCACCCATTTAATGCTTGTATGTCTTCTGCTGGTACGCCAGCGAGACGAAGCCGTGTTGCCTGTGTGCGCCTTAAGTCATGAAACCTACAGTGAGCGATACCTGAGCGACGTCTAGCGGCATTAAAAGACGTTTTAATGGAATTAATACGCTGGCCTTTGTATGTGAATACAAATTCACAGGCAGCAGATGCGTTTTGTAGAAGTGACTCCAATAATTCTACTGTCTCATCTGTGATTAGTTGAACGTGATGATCCCGGTTTTTGAATTCTTCTGCTTGAATATGTATTTGCTTTTTGTCCAGATCCACTTGAGACCATCTGAGATTTAAAATATTCCCTTTGCGTAAACCTGTTTGTAAGGCGAACTTTATGATTGGTTTTAAATGATCTGCTGCACAACCAATAAGTCTCTCGGATTCTTCCACTGACAGGACGCGATCTCTGGCTGCTGGCTCTTTCTCACGTGGAATTGGAGGGACTTTATCTATCCACTGCCATCTTTTATATGCCATGTTAAAAACACCGCTTATGGAAGCAAGTAGGCGGTTAATAGTCGATGCCTTAACACCTTCTGACTGTCTTATCTCAATTATTCTAGAGATTAAGTCACCATTAATTTCATCTAGGTGTAAATCGCCTAGAAACTGATCTAAGTATTGAAAATGACGAATATGATCACGGGTTTGCCGGTTTCTGCTCGTGACATACTCAAGATACCGAACAACAGCATCTTTCCACATATGTCTGCCAAGTAATTCCCTATCGTAATACTGTTGCTTCTTGATTAGTTCGAATTGTTGGGCTTGTTTCTTGTTGGTAGTCCCAGTAGAGATTCGTACTCTCGATCCACTTGAGTAGAAGTCGGTGTAATAGACTTTCGATCCTTTCCTTCTTTTAACCATCGGGTGTCTCCTGATTTAGAACCCGACGATCTTCGCGAAGGTTCATTGTATTGTGCTCTGATATGCTCAAGCAAGTCGAATTTAACAAACACATAAGCTCTGCCAATCTTGCCGCAAGGGAGTTCACCCATACTTGCTTTTCTGCGACAGGTCTCAGGGTGTATCCGAAGATATCTACTGGCTTCCTCTATTGTCAGTATTTCCTTGTCGGACATTGTTTTTCTCTTGCTCTTCAGTCTTTAGGTCAATCTGATTAAAGTTTAAAACCACGCGCATCGTGCAATGCGGCCAGCTTGGTGATGATGACTGGATCAAAAGCCAAAGTTGAATGACCAAGGTCTTCCATCAGTCTATTAAACTGATCTTGGGGAAGAGATTGTGCAAAATAGTTTTCAGCTTTTGCTGCGGCTTCTGCGGCTTTATCCTGATCACCACCAAAGCAACGCAATAGTTCTTCTAGATAAACATCTAGCCCTTCTTGATCCAGTTGATCTATTTGAGCAACACCATTTTCTTGCTGATTAACATCGATGTGATGAGTGATGCGCTCTATAAAAGCATCGCCGATGTGTTGGGGTAATGCTAAATCATAGGCGAGTTGTTTCATTCCATTGATATCATCGGGTGTGATGCCTTCAGGTATTTTGTTTGGCGTTTTAAAACCCTCTACATCTTGCGCTGGTTCATATAGCTCCGATGTGCCAAGGGTATCGTGTGGTGTGCTGCCCTCCGCTTGAGATTGTTCGCGCATGTGATCTGGTACTGCGCCATTAAAATATAAATGATCACGTAGCTGTTGGAACTGGCGTTTGTCAGTGGGCGTTGCGTCACCTGATGCGAGTCGCTCTTTAATCGCTGTAAACTGTTCCTGCGCGGAACTCTGATCCGTAGTTTGCACTTCGGTTTGCTGATTGCTATCAACTGTATTTTCTTCACTCATTTCTATTTCTCCAAAATATATTTAGTTAAGTCAGTGTTTCTCTCCCGAGGATCTGGAAGCAAAGAGAGAAACACCTAGCGCCCTAATGCATATGACCAATACCCGTTAACCGGCATTAGGGGTGTGCGTTCGTTAAATTTCATTTGTATAGTCCTCTTACAAATTCACTTTGGTCTGCGCCATCAGCTACACCTGTTTTCTTACGTTTCATTGGCGGTTGTGATACTGAGTAGGGAATACGATGACCGTCGTCCCACTGCCACCATCGCCTCTGGTATTCGTCCGTAACCAATAGCGCATCTTCAATTTTGTATTCGTAATCAAGTTCACTCATCGCTATCTCCAATTGTCGTAGCTGCCATATAGACCGGGATGTTGTTCCACACCGTCTGCTATAAATGGCTTATTTAATTTCCCATGTTTTCGTCCCATGCGTGCTACGTCTCGAATTAAGTCGTACTCACCAATGCCTAACACTAGGTAGCCCAGAGCATCGCCTAAATCGGCAAAGGGGCGATTGTGTTTATCAATCTTGTCATCGGTTGATAATCCCGTAGAAGTGACAACTTGTTTCCACCTATATTCACCAGCCAAAGCGGATATTATGTTTGTACAAGAAGGGCATATAAGGATGGCAGGATTGCCATTCACTAACCTTTGGAAGATTGAACGCAAGCCTTCAATGCGTAGTTTGACTAGATTGGTTTTACAGGGGCGCATGTTCCAGCCGGTTGCGGCTTTCCAAATATCAATGAACATAGTTTCGTTGCCCATTTCCTTTTGGTTTGCTGCACTAGGGTCTGTTATCACTTCCTTAACTTCTAATTCACCATAACGCCATTCAACTTCAGCGCGTAAATCGCGTGCGGCAGAAGTCGCACCCTTATTTTCTCCATACCACTCGCCAATGATTTGTAATTGCTGACCAATTACTTTTCCCTCATTATGCAAAGGAACAAGTTGTGCTATCAATGCAGCACTGTTGAGGGTAGGCCCACAATCTGCACCAATCACTAATGGAATGCCCGGTTTGTATTGCAACTGTTCTTTAGCTACAAAAACGTCTTCTTTAAACTCAGGCACGATTGCAGCACCTACGATCTCATCACCCCACTCACAATCCACATGCACTTTTACAAATGAGGGGTCAGACGTTGCAACCATCTGGTCGTAGTAATCATCTGGAAGATATTTTTTGTTCTCATAAGCTGGATCACGACCACCGGGTTGCTTAAACAACTCCCAACCGGGTGGGTCATTCTCAACAAACTTGTCATACATCCAGTGACGTTTACTGGATGGGTTTGATGTAAATATAATGCGCAAAGGCTGGTCATCACCTTTGTTATTCTTTGCGCGTACTCGTGTTAATAGGGTTTGCACTAATGCCCATGACGTTTCGCGGCTCTCATCTATCCATGCAAAGTTGTAGTTACTTCCTTCAATACGTCTTCGATCAGCATCTTGATCCATCGCTAAGAAATCTATCGTGGCTTCAATGCCAGGCGCTTTAATCGTTTTAGTGATAGGGCTACCAAATGTAATCTTGCCAACACTATCGGGTAGAATCTTTTGAAATGTAGGTATAAGTGCAGATGTCAGCATCTGATATGTACTTCTAAGTACTACGCCACGCCACCGTATGACACCATCGCTATCAGGCTTGCTATCTGCAATGTTTTTAATAAGTGTTACGGTCCCAGTTGTGGTTTTTGCTGATCCGTACGGACCAAGTAATAAAGACACTTTTGCATTACTATGCAAAAAAGCATCAGATACCGGGCCGGGCGATTCAAAATTTATGCGTGTTACATCATTCATTGCTTGTACCTATAACTTTAGTTTCTCCATCTGGAGAATTAATGGTGATTGCAAAGCCTGCTTGTGCGACGGCTTCCTTGCTATCCACTAACTTGTGAAGTTTCAACTTCTCACGCATCATGGATGCCACTGCGGAGTGCTGGCCTTCACGCGATGCACGCTCAATTCTGTCGTTAAGTTCGTCATGTGCTCGTTCTAAGTCATACAGACCAGATTCAACTGCCAATTCGCGAGCCTCATCCTTACGTGCTTCGAGTTCCTTACGCACACCGTCACGCTTCAACATCTTTCCACCCATCTTTTTGGCGTAGGTCTCTTGGACTTCAGGTCGCATTTCAAGGTATGCATCTGTTGCATTACCATGTTTTAGATAGGCAGCCACAAAGCGCGCTTCATTGACTTCCGTTGCAGGACTTTTCCCGCGTGTTTTGCGAGTAGGCTTTTCTGATTCGCCTAGTAAATCCTCTATAGTGATTTCCTTGGTCATTACTTTCCTACAATTGTCTGGTTATCACTCTTTACTTGCTGGACTGCGGATGGAATTGCCTCACGACTGCTATAGCTGAGTTTGAATTTACCTTCAGTGCCGGGTAGTCCTGCACGCGCATCCGCCATTTCAACTAATGTTAGTGCGCGTCTGTTGCCGTACTGCATACTGGGCGCTGCATTTTTAGATACAGCACCATCGCGTTTACATTCTGCTAATGCCTTATCGGACTCCTGCCAAAGCTTGAGTGCAGCGGCACGCTCTTTAGCTGTCCGGTCGATGACCTGAGCAAAATTGATGCGCGCCTTTAATGCTGCATCACGTTTCTTCTCCGCTTCATGGAAAAGCTTGGCATTGTTTGCATCCAATGCATGATTGAGTCTTTTCTCTGCGGCGTCGTGTGCTTTGATTGCCCGCGCATGGGCATCTTTTGATTTTTGTAGATTGGCTTCTGCTTTTAAAATTACATCAGCAGATGAATCGGCTGCATGTGCATCGCTGAGGGCACTTTCCGATGTCGCCAAAGCTTCGGCTGTGTCTTGTACGTCGAGTGCTTTATCAGCGAGTTGTTTTTCAGCTTCTTCGACAGTGAGTGTTCTAAATGGAATATCCATAGGTGTTACCTCTAGTTAGTTGGTTATGGGATTGGTGTTGGTGCGCGTGCATTGTGAAAATTTCGCGCGTATAAAATTTAGTAGCAGACCAGATAGCCTCGAAATATGTGCGGCCGACGCATCCTTGGGGTGCCCCCGGGTACACCCCCGGGTCAGTGAAATTCACTTTCTGTACGTTTGAAAACGTTTTCACCGCATGAAAACGTGCGTTGGGGTCGATGCGTGTACATACGGAACAATAACGATTGAAGGTATTCAGTAAGTTAAGTGTGTGTTGCTTGAGAGCAGGGCAGTTAGCTGTGCTTTGCTTGCCAAGATGCGTAGTGATATGGCCAAAGAATAGATACACACGCGCCTGCGCAAGAAAGTCGGCCCAGATATAGGAACTATTGAGTGTGCCACTATCGTGCCACTTTCTCTTTTTTACACCGCTTAATTTTCGGGACAAAGTGGCACGATAATGGCAGAGATAGTGGCATACGCCACAAGCGTAAGTATCTGATATGTCAGTAAAGTAAGATTTAAAGTGGCATGAAAGTGGCGCGTTTTTCCCACCTTGCCAAAATAGGTCTAAAAGTGGCATGGCACTAGCGACTCTAAGAGTCGCGTAAGTGCCACTTTGACTGCCATGCTGATGTATCCAAGTATTAAAGTTAATGGCTAACATCTTTAATACTCCTCCGATACATCATCAAACATTGCAGCACCGCCACGCTCTAATAACACAATCGTTTTAGATTGCTTATCAACTTTGATGTAATCTTTCTTCTCTAGACTTGAGTAGATCCGACTTACTTTCTTATTATCATTCTTTGTAATTCCTGCTTTGCTCACTGCATTACTCACAAGCCTGCGTTCCACAACACCTGAGTCGCCCGCTAGCTTGCGTATAACGTCCAACACCTGTTGTTCGTCATCTTTAATCTCTAAAGCGTTCTCAACGCGTTCCACAATGCAGCTAGTAATACACTCGCCATCTTGATCTGTTCCCAACTGCATAGGGCTGAGGCGAAAGTGAACTTTAGAATTTCCATAATCACGTTGCTTGGTATTCTCAATGCTTCCATTGGAAACCCGAATTACAGTGTCCAAGCCCGCTTCGATAGCGTAAGAGCCGCGACCACGTGACTTCTGCGATTGACCTGGGTGATGAATTCTCATTACGGTTGCGCCGTATCGTTCACGCAGAGCGGATGCCATGCTTGCAAAGTAACCGGCTAACTTTTCATCAGATGCACTGCCACCTATGGCTCGGCTATAAGTATCAATCACGATCAACTTTGGCGTTTCGTGATAGTGCTGACTAAACTCATGTATCGCGGCTTGCAGTTGCTTGCGTCCCGGGAGTGCTTTTTGATCAAGTGCCTTGTCATCACATAGCACGGCATTCAGCGGAAGGATTGAAAATGGTATTTCTGACCAGTTCCAGTCTGGATAATGTTTCTTTAATGCAGCAACACGTAAATCAATACCATCCGCGCCTTCGTAAAGTAGGTAGAGAACTCCGGCCTGTGTAACTTTGTTATCAAACCATGATTGACCTGCTGCAATGTGTGCGGCGAGATCAAGGGCTACAAAAGTTTTACCTTGGCCAAACTCGCCAAATAGCTGTGCATCACTCCCTTGGTTAAGCCAGTGTTTGATTAGGTAAGGGCGATGCCATACTTCTTTTACGGTGAAATCGGATACGTGCTTAAGCTGCTTTAGTGTTTCAGTGTCTTCGATGGGCGCCGGAATATCTTCGAGGTCATTTAAGATTGACTCCGCAGATTTAGAACCCGCTGTATTTTGTGCATATGAATAAACACTAGTGACTTTCTTTTGCAAATCTTCAGGGTGCCATGCTGGCTCGCATGACTCATTCCACTTATAGATTACTTCCAGTGCATTTTCTTGAGATATGCCGAAGTCACGCACCATTGCTATAGTTTTATATGTCCAAAGATCACCACCTTGACCTTCAATGGCAGGCTCACGGTTATCTAGGAAGTGTGTGGCGCGTTCAATCGCAGTCTCTTGATCTATATTTGAAGGTGCATCAGTGATTACTTTTTCTTTTGGCTTACTGCATGCATTGACTAACCAGCGTGGAGCGCTACTTAATTTCATCATCACTCTCCACTGTGTAAAGTTTACCTTCCACAGAACTGCCTGCACCTAGCACATAGCCCCTGTTGGAGCGGATATCGATACCTGGGCCAAGCACGTTCACTCCATTTGATACGCCGCCATCATGCTTGTAGTAGTAATGTAATCCGCCGCTAGGTGTGCGAACTGTATATGTCTCGGGAAGTGGAGTAGATAAATTGGCTAGTGAATCGAAGCCACCTTTATCTGGATCTATATCTACTACGAGTAAGTCTTCACAATGAATGCCTATGTTTGCATCAGGCCACCAACTCCACCATTCACGGATTTGTTTCGTATCTGTAGTGGCGTTGTTCTGCCATTCCTTAATTTTTGGCGGGTACTTATGATTAGCTTCAATAGGGAATACAGGAAAGCCTTTATTGGCTAGGTCCAATGCGGTATCTAGCATTGAAGATGATTCCTTATCTTTTTGGCGTAAGGCAACACGGAAGCTACGCAGATCACTTTGGCGTAGTTCCTTCACGCTTTTCGCATCGAACATATCAAGTAACATTTGCACTTGATCATGGTCATTCAGCTCATAGATCAACTGATCTATTTCAGCGTATAGCTTTTGGAGTGTCTCTGGGTTCATTTTTCAGAGATCCGCTCAACATATGTTTTTTCTATAAAACTTGGTGTGAGCTTTGGAGTTTTGCGATTAGAAAAATAAGTTCGAGTAAGTAATCGGATTTTTATTTTGTTATCAATCAAAACTTTCCATCCAATACGGCAAGAATATATATAACCAAGACGATGCTCAGTAATGTCTTTAGCCGCTACGAAGACATTTGGGTATGGATTTGCCATTTCGGTGCGTAAAATTCTAAGTAAAGGGGTTAACTCATCTGCGTAGAGACTACGAGGTAAATCATCAGTATGTTTCAACTCTTCCAATACTTTCGGTAATCTATTACTACTCGTCACAAGCACCACCTTTTTGCATTACAAATGAAACCAATGCTTCAGATTCATTTGTAAATATGGGTAAACCCGCAATAGGATGTAATGGATATTCAGCATTCTTTTTTGCGCGCTTATTTTTATTGAATATAAGCGCGTGATCAGTAACAGCAGTTCGCAGTATGAAATCTGCATTTAGCTTATCTTTAGTTGAGCTTGCCAAGCTATGAGTGACAGAGCCGTCGAGTGCTTGTAGTGTCCAATCGAAATAAGTTGTGTGGTTAAAATCATAGTTATCGAGACACCACCTTTTCATTTCTGGAAACTGGTAAGTTTTAAAACATTTCTGTGCTACTTTGTTATTCTCTGAATCTTTAGCGATTAACTGAATTAGTTTGTTCCTTGTGTGGGTTTCAATGGCAGTGTCACAAATCAAATTCAAATAGCTTTCTAGTTGATCAATGTCGTAAGGCTTAACTGTTATGTCAGGCTCGCGATCTTGCTTTGGAGTGAAACTGATTAGATCCAAGATTTGCTCAATGTCTCCTTCGATTGGATGTAGTTTTGTTTCGGTCCTCAATCCAGATTCTAATGGCTCTATACTTGGCGAACCGTCTTCATGGACACCTAAAAAGCCATACCCGCTAGCAAGCGTTTCTCCAATCGAAAAAGCAGAATCTTCATTTAGAGGATTTTGTGGAAGTTCTCCTGTGATCAGAACGAGTTCACCTTCACGATAGTTGCCATTGATATCACCTATTGCAGTCTTGGCTTTTCCATTAACATGGACAGGCCTTCTGATCTGCTTTGTATACAGCGGACTTCCAGCAATATCTTTAATATCTTCAATAGTTTGGACTTGGCGTCGTAAGTGATAGATCTGTTTATTCGATCCATCAATGTAGATTGTGTGGCTTTCACTCATACGTAATTCCTTATTGGTTTATCTTCAGTTACCTAATATTGATAAAGTTAACATAGCTAAATTAGGCTACTCAGAAGTCATGGAACACGTATTTATGCTGTTATTATATTAATTATAAATATTTTCAGTAACTTATTAGAGCGCTGATCGAAAATCTTAATTTAAACGAAATTATTTTTCGGTTTAATATTGGTTTTATTTTGATTTGAGTGTTAGTCTGGTTTAAATCAAAAGAGCTTTAGTAACAAATATGGATCGGAACCAAATAAATATAACGTTGGATCTCAATGCCTTTTCTTGGAAAACGCCAAAGAGAGTCACGCTCTCAAACAGTGATGAATCAGAGGTCTATGCACTAGGACGAGAAGATCGCCTTTTCCCAAAAGGTCCAGAGGACCATGCCAAATATGATGTTTATGGTGCTTTTATGAGGCTTAACTACTTACCTAGACCAAGCGAAAGTGAAATTAAGACATTTCTACTGGAGTACGGACCTTTAACCGAAGATAGCTATCGTAGCGATAAAGAAGGACCTCTCATTCAGCGGTTTAGTGAACTGATTAAATTACAGCGAATATTGCATGACCCAGATCCAAAGGTTCTTATTGAATATCCGCCAAAACTCGAAGGTGTTTATGGAAATGTGCGGGCATGCAAGCCAAAAGAATTAAAAGATTATTTAATTTGTGTCGCTTGGTTACATCATCATGAACCACATATGTTTTGTGCTTATGGCCGTTGCAAGAGATTAGTTGGTATATATGCTGGAAAACACAAGCGAGAAGAATTTTGTGATGAACATAAAAAGAATAGTTTAGGTAAAAACCAAAGAGCAAGAGAAAAGAAAAATTATTATAAAGAGATCTATAAAGATAAGTATAAAGAAGCAATGAAAGCCGATGAAGCAAAGTTTAAATCGCTATATAAGAAAAGTTGGCAGACAAAATGGGGTGAATGGGTGAGAGATGAAATTAGACTAAGGAGGGAAAGTCCGGTTCAACCTGCATCCTCAGAAGATTTCGATGACTTAAGTGAATTAGATTAAGGAGCACACCCCATGACAACAACACACCAACAAACACTGAACACCTACATGAATACTTGGCTACGTTCCGCGCAGGTCAGACCAAGTACCAAGAAGCGATACGCTAATTGCATTGAGCACATTAACTGCAAATTGGGGAATGTGAGACTGGATGAGTTAACACCACAGCATATCCGTGATCATATCTACAGCTTAGAGCTTAAGCCCAGCACGCAGGGCATTGTATTGACCGCGCTGAAGGCCGCTTGTAATCAGGCAGTGGAAGATGGGCTGATTGAGAAGAACCCCGCCAAGCGCGTTAAGAAACCCGTGGGCGCAAGTGCATCACGTACACGCAGACCGCTACAAGCGGATGAGGATTTCAGCAAAGAAAATGTGTTGTCGCCAAAAGATGTAAATGAGCTACTCGACGAATTGAAAGGCAGTGATGTTTGGTTGCCTACTTACACACTTTGGCAAACGGGTTTAAGGCGTGGGGAATTATGTGGGCTGCGTTGGTTTGATATAGATTTTGATAATCATAGAATTCATGTCAGGGCAACCGCGACCGAACAGCGAACGCTAACCTCGCCAAAAACCGCGCGTAGTGAAGGCAGTGTTTCCATCACTGAAGAATTGGCGAATTTATTAATAGAGAAGAGGGCGGAGCCAAATCATTTTGTTTTCTCAGAAACACCAAACAAGCCTGTGCGCCCTGGGACGTTTGCGATGCGACTACGCAGCCAATTAAAGGGGAGTAGGTTTGAGAAGGTGACACCGCACGATCTGCGACATAGCCATGGGAGTGCGTTATTGGATGCGGGGTGGAGTATCGCCCGTGTAGCTAATAGATTACGGGATAGTCAGGCGACCTTGGTCAAGACTTATAGCCATGAAATTCTAAATGAAAAAGGGGATGAGGGATTAGCTAACCTGCTTTGCATTATGTGCTGATTGACAAAATTCTCATTTGGACTAAATGGGTAGCAGCAGTATACTTGGTAAATGTTAACTATTTAAGAACTTACAAGTGCTATCGCTAACCCCATTTTTAATACTGCCTATCGTCGGAGGCTACTATTTCTCTAAAGCATTTATGTTTACTCAATGGCTTTCTGCTAGAGAAGATGGGCATCGATTGTATTTTAGAGCAATTTTTTGGGGAGTAGTGCTAACTATTTTAACGTCTCTTATATTCGCAAGTTTGTATTATTTTTTTGAGCGGTTTTACATGGAAGTACTACAAGTATTGTCAATTTTATCTGGAAATGAGGGCTATCCTGTACATCCTTATGGGAAAGAGGCTATATTTTTAATTTTATGTTTTTCTATGTTTCTTGGTCCTGTTGTTGGACATCTAATAAATTATGGTATTGCTATACTTGACTCGAGCTTTTTTGAGGGGAAGACTCTGCCTATGTTCCCTGAGCAACAAGCTGAGACTGGTTACCTTAAAGGCCGTTTATTATATTACATTGTGAGCACTTCTGACTTTGAGCTTCTCGTTTTCTCTGCTTATATTCAACAAACTCTAATCATATTTTCTCTTAAAAATAGAAAATTTTATGTAGGCATCGTGTTGTCTGCACCAAATCCAAGTGCGGAAAGAAAGCATATTAGGATAATGCCAGCGTTTAGTGGTTATAGGGATGAATTAACACATAGAACTCATTTCACTACGGACTATTTGAAAATTTATAAGGAATATAGAAAACATCCTGAGTACTATTCACTTACTGAGGATAAATTTTATAGATCTTTCGATGTGGTGATTCCGGCGGAACAAATTGTTTCGTGTCACCCCCATGAGGAGGAAATTTATAAGCTGTTTGATATGGGTCCTAAAGTATGGCGCCTATCTAAAGCATCAAAAGAATGGGAGTTATGATGACGAAACTAACTTCTTTGGTTGATATGAACCTAGTAATTTATTGAATTTTTCAGTTTTTGCTACTTCAGACGAGGAAACGTCTACAATACCACCACGTAAGATGCGTCCTTTAGCTCGGTAACTTTTTCCGATTTTAGAAGTATATCCTTTGAACACAGCGCGAGCACTTTGAGCTGGGATAGTACCATCAATTTCTTTGTAGTCTTTTTTCGCCATGATTCATCCTCTTCTATAAAAGATATTCTACATCCTTTGATATGATTTTGTGTGAACATTATCTTACAAATCGATCCACATATCAATATTAGTCATCTCTAATATGTGAAAATTTCCTTAATTATTACATGCTTACTAGGAGCTTTGTACATATTCTCCTTGATTTTTTATTGATGCTCCTTCTTTTGAGTTAGCAATTGAAAGTCATGTGTTAGATATTATTTTCATCATCTTTGTTGGTTTCCAATATTGTTGGTAATTTATATAAAAAATACAGATAGCCAATTATGAATAAACCAATTGCTAATGATAATAAAAGCATGTCAAGGTCTTCATTCATATTAGATATGCCATGTTCGAATGTCTCTATTTTATTGTCTGGGTATTTGGCTAAGCTATTTTTAAGAGATCGGATATGATAATGAATTCCGCTCGCACTCGATGAAAGCAAATAGCTAAGAATGGTCAGTACTGGAATGAGTAACCAATAAAAAATTTTAATATATCCAGCAGGGTGTCGATATGCAATAACTGTGATACCAGTTAGTGCTGTGACAATTAAAGAATATATAAGTATGTGAATTTCCATTTTAATACCTGATTACGAAGTTAAAAGATGTGCATGTAATGCATAACTAGAACTAGTGACTTGCTATGTATTTTTTGATTCAGCAACATATTGGATACCTTTATCGCTAATTGTGTAAGTTGATGGACCGCTGAGACTCAGGTTTTGATGTACCAATTTATTAGCGCAAAGAGTATTCATATGGTATCTAGCTGTATTAATGTCACTTTTAATTAATCTGGCAATATCCTCGATTAGATGCCTCGAATTATTATAAAATAATTGGGTTAAAATCTTTTCTTCTATTTCGCCAAGGTTAATGCTTTCTTCTAGGTTTTGATTTGTATCAATCGTATTCCTTAGCTGGTTAATTTCTTCGTTTAATGAAACGATTGTTTGCTTTAATTCTGCATTTTCTGTCATTAAACTAATTCGCTGCTCATGAATTTGAGCGTGCTCTGATTGTATTTCGCCAATCATGCTTTGAACCTGTCTGAGTTCATTGGTAAATTTTCTGTCTTTAACACTAGCGTTTAGTTGAGTAACAAGATCTACCAAATCTTTAATTGCGCCCATAATTAATTTCAATAATTAAATAATAATAGTGTACCTACGCACGCTGTGCGCGGGAAACCCTAAAAAACAGGGTTTTTGCCCAAAAAAGGGCACTAATTACCAAATTTTTGATATAAATCGAGGGTTTTCGACCGACGTTTGTGCGTGTGGATTAGGTGAGGGGGATGAGTTCTTATGACTCAATAGCGGTCATTCGGAATTACTACAACAAGCCCCTTCCTGTATCGGAGGACAAGGCACATCGCCATAGGAGCAATACACGCAGCAGTCACCGGTCTTTGGTTTTAATAATGTATTACAAGATTTACATTCATAATAATACTGGCAAGCATCAGTTGGCATTTTGTCTTTTGATTGATTGCCACATTCAGGACAGGTCAGTGTCGAATAAAGTTGAAGCGATTGTGTTGTCATAGAAAATCTCCATCAACTGCTTTGCTTATTATTGCACATCAATGTCGTCTTTCGGCGCAAAAACGGACATAACTCACTATTATAATTTTATCCCTAGGTAATTAAGTAGATAAATCATAAGCCAATAGCAAACTGCAGTAATTATGATTGAGAGACTCACACTTAAATAAAATCCTAAATTGTTTTTTATGAATATAGGCAAGGAGATAAACAATGCCAGAGATGGCAATACTAGCCAAAATACACTGGTAGCTAAGTCACTTACTTTAGAGACATCTTTAGTATCGATATAGAGCCATACCAATGCTAGTACGGACACTAAAGGGATCGATGCCAAAAATGCTCCGGCAAATGAACTGCGTTTAGCAAGTTCGGCTATGATAATAACCAAGGTGGCAGTGACTATAATTTTTACCGTGTAATACACCCGTAATCAAAACACTCCGAGTTTTAAAATGAGACCAATGATTCCGCAAATTACGATTACATACAAAATATTTAGTTTAAAATAAATCAATGCGATGGCAGCTGAAATTGTGATTAAAGCAGATACCCAGTCAAATATCCCAGCAAAGCCACTGGGCCATAACACATGATATCCAAAAAAAAGTGCAAGATTGACAACAACGCCCACAACAGCAGCTGTGATAGCCGTAAGCGGAGCCGTAAATTTTATATTTCCATGAGTGGTTTCAATGAATGGACCTCCCATAAAAATAAACAAAAATGAAGGCAAAAAAGTAAACCATGTCACAACAGTTGCAGCAACAGCGCCCGCTAACAGCAAGTGATTAGCCCCAAAAAGTTCATTGATATATCCGCCAATAAAGCCCACAAATGCAACCACCATAATTAGTGGTCCCGGAGTAGTTTCACCTAACGCTAAACCGTCAATCATTTGATGAGCCGTTACCCACCCGTAATTTTCAATAGCGCCCTGATACACATAAGGCAGTACTGCATAAGCACCACCGAAAGTGACTAATGCAGCTTTCGTAAAAAACCATCCCATTTGAGTTAATGTATGCTCCCAGCTCAGGTAGGAAGTTAACAATGCCATTGGAATTGTCCATAACACTATCCCAATTGCTACGGCTCTAATCATTTTCGCTACACTAAATTTAGCGTGTTCAGGAATAGGAGTATCGTCATCTATGATCGCTGCTCCGAATGATTTTGCAGCAGATCCGTGACTTCCGTCGGATTTGAATTTATTGGGTAAAAATCGGCCACCGATAATACCGATGATAGCAGCAGAAATAATAATTATAGGAAAAGGTACTTTACCTAAAAATATTGCAATAAAGGCTGAAATGGCTATAGAAAACAATATTCCATTTTTCAATGTCCGAGAACCAATACGATAAGCAGCGTGAATAACAATTGCCGTGACCGCTGGTTTTATTCCATAAAAAATACCGGCAACAATCGGTACATCGCCATATGCGATGTATACCCATGAAAGAGCGATGAGTATTACAAGTGAAGGCGCAACAAATAAAACTCCTGCAACAATACCGCCTAAACTTTTGTGGATTAACCAACCGATATAGGTTGCTAGTTGCTGGGCCTCTGGCCCGGGTAGGAGCATGCAGTAATTTAGTGCGTGCAAGAACCGGCGTTCTGAAATCCATCGACGCTTCTCCACCAGCTCTTGGTGCATGATCGCGATTTGGCCCGCTGGTCCTCCAAAGCTAATGAAACCCAGTTTCAGCCAGAATCGAAATGCTGCCCAAAATGGTATTGGCGAAGATGATTCATCTCGGTTTAGAGGAACCGCGGTTGTCTTTTCCATAATAGTTTAAGAGATTAAAGGAGTGAAAGTTGGGCAATTATACTCCGAATTTGAACGTCCGCAATGGGTCGAAAGTGGCCATATCCACTGTGACTGGATTTGTGACCACACTAACCAATTTTAACGTTGTTTAATGCTGTTTAAGACTGGAGACGCAATAGTCCGCGAAGATCGTCAAGTTGATAACGTATTGATATTATTGAAGTATAAATGGATTTTGTCGGGTCGAAGAATTTAATTCCCCTCCCTTGTAATCAGTAGGTCGGGGGTTCGACTCCTCTCGCCGGCTCCATTTTTCAATAACTTACAAGCTTTCCATATTTGTTTGTCTAATAAATTCTTAGACTGTCTAATATTTTCGAAGAATTTATAATTATCTAATGACGCTTAAAATATATGGTAACATGAATTCCAGTACCTTTAGGGTGGTATGGGCAGTAGAAGAATTGGATCTTATGTATGAGCTAATTCAAATAGAAACTGACAATTGTCTTTCTGACGATAAACTTGCACACCTTAACCCAAACAAAAAGATTCCTGTAATTGACGACAATGGGTTCATTATGTGGGAATCGATGGCAATCAATCTCTATCTTGCCCGTAATAATCCAAGCTCACTTTCACCCTGCGATGAAATTGAAGATGCACAAATGCAGATGTGGAGCTTTTGGGTGTCAAACGAGTGTCTATCAGACTGTTTTACTGTTCTTTCACATACAATTTTGTTACCAGATGCTGAAAGATCAGTAGATGCAATACAAGGTGCAATGAATCGTCTGTATAACCCACTCACAGTGCTCAACAAGCATCTCGGCAAAAGTAGCTTTGTTGTTGGTGAGCGATTTACAATAGCAGATATTAATCTTGCATCTATTATTGGCTGGCTGAATGCTGCTAGATCTGATATTACAAATTACTCTTGTCTTTCGAATTGGCTGAAACAATGCGCCAATCGCCCAGCAGCAAGAAGGTGCATTGAAATGATGAAATAGATAATGATTACGTTACGAAAGATGCAAATCAATTAGTGCTGCTAGCGAACGATATAAATGTATCAAAGTATTTGATTTATTCATTACCATACCCACAAACCAGCAAAGATGCGGAATGGTGGATTAGGAAAGGCTGTAGTCAGAATAGAGCTATAACTAACGTTATTGAATATGAGAACAAATTTGTTGGCAGTATAGCATTACTCCGCAAATGGGCTGGAAAGACCACCTTGCAGAGATTGGCTATTAGATAGGTTCAGAATACTGGAGAAGAGGGATCGCTACAGAAGCGTTACAAAAAAATGACAGAGCTGGTGTTTAAAAATTCAAGTTATTCAAAACGATTTGCACCTGAGTTGCATCCAAATCAGGCTCCTATGCGCGTTCTCGAAAAATGCGGGTATACATTGGAAGGCATTTTGCAAAGAGAACTCAACAAAAAAGGTCAGTATTATGGTATCTGTCGCTATGCAAAATTTCCAAAGGCATCAATGACTTTTTTGCGCTGAATTCAGACATTGCTGTAACGGGTATATAACTAAAATAGATGACTAATTTGGATAGGTTTACAATTTGATGGCTATAGATACATATGCTAAAAAATGCATATCTGGCAAATACTTTTGTATAACAATATTGGCAATCGCATCAGTGTTTTATATGCAACCTGTATTTTCACAACATCCTATATGTGATACACACATATCTGGTGTATCACTAAATGATTCAACATCCGAGATAGAAAACAAATGGAAAACGCAAGGCTTAAATGACATTACATGTACGCGTAGAATGAAAATGTCATGTGAGAGTAAAAGACAACAGGTTATAGAGTACGCGAGTAATACTTCAGGTTTTCTGGAAAATCTAGAGGATAAAATACTCACGGCAAGCATAAATTCGCAGAAGAAAATAACAACTCTAACTATGAAGATGCGTATAAATGCACCTGAAACCCTTCAGGCTTATGATGCGAATCGAAGTTGGAAGGGTTGGTCACACGCATCGCTAATTGAATCTAAAATCGCAAAGTTCTGTAAAACCCCTACCCCTAAAGGACTAATTATTCAATGTGATTATAGAAGTGGAGTGAAAATAACGGTGATCGTTGGGAGTCCTATGAATAAGGAGTGCCAGTATAATTTCGAAGCAAGATTTAGAGGAAAATATGGGCCAACACCACCTGATCATGCGATACACGAAAGTCTATATATTGTTTCCCGTCAGCAATAAGTGAATAACTAGATTGATTTTTTAAGAGACAGTTTTAATTCATCGTTAACCTTGAGAGGAAGCGATGATGACTACTAAAAAAAACAAATAAAACCGTTCGGGATATACGCCGAGCTAACCTTCGAATGTATTCAGCAGGAGAAAAGATCTGTATCGTCATAGAATGTCTTCGAGGGCAAGACAGTATTGCAGATTTGTGCAGGCGCGAGAAGCAACCTCCAGGGTATCGACCTGTCTATTTACAGTCAGTCCCAACTAAAAAAGTGGCGCGCCAGTTAAATGAATGGCCCATGAAAACATTGAATTACGAAACCCCTGCCGATAAATTTAATGTCTGTGTTGCTGCCACCCTTTGAATCCGTAACCCATAGCAGACAACAATAATACAAGTTGTGGGGCATCCCACAGTAATTCACAATGATCATTTTACCTAAACTAACCAGGAAAGTTATATGAGTCGAATGCTCTTATCTGTTTTATTAATTCTTATCATATCGACTGTAGCAAATGCAAAAACTGCAGAAGATCACTTTAATGAAGTTGTAGCTAATGTAAAAAGTAGCGATGGTAGTCACTACTCGTATTATGGCGCCTATCCAGGAATCACACGTGAAGCTGGATTGAACCTTGCCAAGGCAGGTGATAAAGCAATCGCCGTTCATGAAGATCCTGCGACAAAGGGGCATTTTTTATATGAAATTAATAACCCAAAAATGCAAATAAGCATTACCTTCCCTAATTTCGGACAGGACGTCCCTGAGACGAGGGGCAATTCTAATATTAGATCGCCACTTGTAATGGTAAAGCGTATCGCGCCACGTAACGCCATGTTTAATAAAAATACTATTCTTGGCGAGATCAAATCACAGCTAGGTGAACCCGATGATTACCAAGCCAAAGGTCCAGTACACACTTTTCACTATGGCTACATTCCCAAAAAAAGTAGCCGTCAGCTATATGAGGCTTGTGCAGATGACTTTACATCAAGTCATCCTGGTGAGCGGATGCCTAAAGAAATAAGTCACGTAGTCAGAGATAAAATAACAATTGAAGCTATCCAAAGTATTTTGGATATTTGTCCATCGGTCATTGAACTTTATAAGGTTGAGAAAACAAAAGAACTATCTCCCTGGGTCTGGGTCGTGTTTAATGAAAAAAAACGTGATTTCAACGTTCTTATGAACTATCAGGGCGAAGAATACTTATCACCTTTTAAGAAAGATGGTCCTTTTTACAATAAATAATAACGAGCTTTTCTTAGCATGAAATGGATTTATTCTGCGACTGTCTAATATTTTCGAACAATTCATGTAATTTAATGACCGCTTTCGACTATGAGCCATCGTTCGCTGATCTATTCATCAACACAGGCGACAGCACAAGGTTCAGCCAGCGGTGAATGACTGCAACCTCTCTGCCGTGAATAATAACGACCAGATTCAGATAGACTTCCAGGGATTTCAAAGCGGATGTTCAAACTTCGGAATCATGAGCAACACTGGCTTGAGCTGGACAGAAGACAATAAGAAAAAAGACTCATGACCAGGGCCTTCCTTATTTGGATCGATATCAGCCACATTGATTAGAATTTGATTAGTGCACCGATGGAAAACAAGTCAATGTCATCGTCGATATCATACCACTCCCACTCACCGACAATGCCGTACTGGTCATTAAACATGTACTGAGCGCCGAGGCCAAACATGAGGTCGGTGCCATCATCGTCACCACGGGAAGCAGCACCGCCCCCATCGACATCCCAGATGATCATGCCAAGCTTGCCAAACACGTCAAACTTCTCGTTGAGAGGCAGTATACCCTTCGCAGAGAGTGACCATCCGTCTGCTTCGGTTCTGACTGAAGAACCGCCTATGGATCCGCTGATCTCGCCAAAATCCGCGTAGGCAGCCTCAAAGGCGATGTTTGGATTCAGCTCCCAACCGCCAAAGATCTTCCAGGCGGTGTCATCATCGTCGCAATTGTTCACTCCGCTACAACCATCGATGGTAGCCTGCCCGATACTCGCACCCGCATAGAAGCCATTCTGTGCCAGCGCAGTACCCGATATACTCAACGTCAATAAAATTGCGCCAATAGGTGTCGTTTTGTTCATGATCTACACCTTGTGTTAACCCTAAGAGGAAAGTAAGGACTTTAACTTATATTTAAAATGCCTAAATTGATTTACATTAATTAATTCTAACAATGTTTTGATCATGCTTAAGGCTAGGTTTTAAATAGGGTTTTAGTATAGTATTTCAATAAATATTTTTACCTTGCAATACCTGCTTTTACGCCGATACCACGCATTTTTAAATCGCTGTTTTAGTTGCAATTTCAAACTGTGGGTTTAAGTATCTGCGGAAATGTATTCTTAATGTTTGTAATTATCATACTTTGCATTGCGATGATATAATGTATTTTAAAACCTATTAATGCAGTTTGGAGTAAAATAATGAATGAAGATACTTTTAATATGTCATTACGAAAATTCCTGAAGAAGGTTGGTGTCACCTCCCAACGTGAAGTTGAGCATAGGGTCCAGGGAGGTATTGAGTCAGGAAAACTCATGGGTAATGAGAAACTTGATGCTAAAGTTATTTTAAAAGTCGATGGTATTGAGTTAGACATTGAGATAGATGGCAAAATAGAACTGGAATAGAACCAATTTCATCAGAACCATGTGCTAAGTGGAATGATCAGATGCAATATAGTTTTGTAGTACAAAATATCAGGTGTGGAGGGTGCAAAAATACAATCACATCGAAACTGACTAAGATGGATCAGGTCAAGGAGGTAGATATAGATATTAGTGAGAGCAGGATTACTGTTATCACTACGACAGATAATGCCCCGGATATGCGAAATATTATTAGTGAAAAACTGGCAAAATTGGGTTATCCGGAAGTTGGTGCCACTGACTCGAATGGTCTTATAACTAAAGCAGCTTCTGTGGTCAGTTGTGCGATAGGCAAAGTATCCAATAAAAGCTGACTTTGATGACTATTATTCCGCGGTTAGCAGGCTTTAGCTGCCCATGTGTATTATCAATGAACGTTTTGAACACATAGCACTCATTTACAAGCGAACGTAAGTGGTGCCGATGAAAATACTGGCTGAATAATAGCCTTTAAATTTAAAGAGCTTATTTATAGAAACTACTAAATAAACGCATACAGTTACGCGTTAATTCTTGCATCTAATATAATATATTTTTATTGCTTTCACTCTAATTTGGCTAGATAATTTTTAGCTTAATTCACTGGCTAATTTTTCAGGGGCGAATAAGATGAAAGATCCTCTCATTTTCAAAACAGGCGAAGCCACGGTTTACGCCAGTCATGATCAGGGCACTGATGCGATGCCTGAAATTGTATTAGGCCGTGTGGATGGACCTGTTGGACAGGCCTTCGCCAACTTGATGGGTCAAACTGAGGGGCATACACGAATGTTCGCGGTACGTGCATGTAATCAACAGGTTAAACCTGCCGCTTTAATTGTGCCCAAGGTGACCATGAAGGACATCAAATACATTAATTTGTTTGGTGGTGTTGTGCAATCCGCGGTCGCCGATGCCATCTTGGATTCCGTGATCGAGGATGTGATTCCACGCGAAGAAGTCAATGACTTATGTATGATCGTGTTGCTATGGATTGCGCCGGAGTGCCTGCCTGATCCGGACAAAAAAGATCTATATCGCACAAACTATGAAGCAACCAAGTTAGCCCTTAAAAGAGCCATGAATAATGAACCGACGATTGATGAACTCATCGAAAATCGCAAGAAAATATGGCATCAAATGTATAACCCCGAAACGGGTGAGTCGCTTTGGGATTGAAGCATACAACATCGGGCCGAACATAAACTGCAGCACTTAAGATATACCCTGTTAGGCTTGAGTTCCATTAGCAAAATTAAGCGTAACCTCAGATAACGTTCAAAAAATTTTGCCTGATTAAATATCCATGAGCGAGTATTCCCAGGAGGAATTGCAAAAACTGGAAAGTGCAGCGTCTATTATTCTTGATGCTGAAGAACAATTACCTGTATTAAATACGCTTGCGTGGGATCGATCAGTCGCGGAAAATTTTTTTAATAATAATGAAAAGATATTACCAAGGCCTCATTATAATAAGATAGAAATACATGGAATAAGCGAGCAAATACACCAAGCAAAAAAACTCATTGCGGGTACCTCTCCTGTTCACGAATGGTTAAAAAGATATGCGTGCACTGTCGAGAAAACTGCACATTTGCTGGCAAATGTGGGGACCAAGGAATTCCATAAAATTTCCTGTGAGTTGTTTGGAACCGCAGGAACACCGATCGCAGATGGAAGACTGACTGCAATTCATCTTGCACAAAGAATTAATCAATTACTCACGGAATTTGATGAGGGCAGTATTCGGCTCGAGCCGCCGGAATCGCTGAGTTCTTTTGATTTAAAGAGACTGTTGGATGATCAATTAAAAGTTTACTTTGGAGATCAATCCCCTGAAGTGCTGGTTACTTTTGATATGTCATCCAAGGCAGCAGCCGGGAAAAACTATATCAAGCTGCGTCAGGATGCGACGTTTTCGGATCTGGATGTCACTCAATTATTGCAACATGAAGCCTTGATTCATATTGCAACGGGTAAAAATGGACGCAATCAACAGCATTTCAAAATACTCGGAGAGAGTTATCCCGGCAATACCCGTACTCAAGAGGGGCTGGCGGTATTTGCAGAATTCATATCCGGCGCACTTGATCCACATCGATTCAAGCGTTTAGCGAACCGGGTGATTGCGATTGACATGGCTGAGCAAGGTGCCGATTTCATCGAGCTTTATCAATTTTTTCTTGAAAACGGAATTACAGACAACCCTTATGATGCTTTTGAAAGTGCTTTTCGAATAGTTCGCGGAGGTCTTGTTGAGGGTGGCGCACCTTTTACTAAAGACTCGGTGTATCTGGGAGGGTTAATTGATGTTCATAGTTATCTACGCACGGTAATTCGTAGCGGTGATGCCAAAAATATTCGTCTGCTATTTGTAGGAAAAATTGATCTGAGGGATATCAGTGCGATTAAAGTGCTACTGCATGAAAAGCTTATTTCAGAGCCAAAATTTATGCCACACTGGGTAAAAGATCTGCGCTTTTTGCTTTCATATTTGACATATTCTACGTTCCTGAACGAGATAAACCTTGTCGAAGTCGAGAAAAGATTCAACAAGATATTCGAAATAATACCGCCTGCATAGAATGTTGGCCTTGGCGGATAATAAAAGTTAACACGCCGTTAATATTAGCAATATCAAATATGCTTATGCATTATTTGCTTAATAATCTGCTAACGGCTCTAAGCAGTCATTGAGTAATATGTGATCTTAAAACTGGGTTTTTCTGATAATTCTTTGTTATTAAGGATTCTTGTGCTAGGTTATCTCAAGTGCTTTGTGATAATGAAATATCATTATTGATCTGGTTAACAAATCACATGATTCGATAACCGTTACTGTAACTGGAGAGCTTCTGATATGAAGTGTCACTTTATTGTTAAAATTGCTACATTATCAGCCATCTTTGTCTTGCCTTTTTCCAATGCATCGGCGGCCCTGATTACCTATGCCTATTCCGGCTCCTGGATTTCCAATAATGCCACCGACCCTCAGGAGTTGGGCGGGGCGGAATTTGATCTGACATTTACAATTGACAGTAATACATCCCCTAGTTCTTCTTCTGCAAATTCTGCGACTTATCCTGGAGATGCGTCACTTGTGATTGCAGGGTCTCCAGGGGATATTGATGGCGTGTATACCAGGACTGATCACAGTATTACTATCAATACAGATTTCAATAATTTCGGCTACATTGGTTTTGGAAATTTCAATAGCACACCCTCCAGTCCAATACCTAATACCGGCGGATTTATTTTCTTTCCTCTTCAGCGGATCACTTTGGGGGTACTCTCTGATACGTCATTACCGATTGGTGATTTTACCAATGATATACAGGGGATTTGGTCCACGGGAACGGCTGGTGGTGGCTCATATGGTGCCAATATAACAAACCTGTCTTCTACGGTCGTGCCGTTACCGGCTGCAGCCTGGCTATTTGGTTCAGCGCTTATTGGGATGGCTGTTTTCAGAAACCGCCGGTCCGGGTAATTATATTCAATAACGGCTTATGAATATGAAGTCTGTCCGGATGCCGGACAAATAGTCGCGTTAAATATGATTTTGGATGCCCTGATTGGCGACAGGCAAACAAATTCATCGCATGAAAACATTCTTCAGGTCAGTGAGTTGACGTATTAGTAATATTCTTCAATACAGATCCTTCATGACAATAACAACAAAGGCAGGTAATCATGAATAATATTTCTCTATCCTTGAAACAGTTAAGTACTTTGCTTACTGCATTTCTATTTTGCGTAATGACCTCACCAGGTATTGCTGCGGAGTTGATACCGGTCGGCACAGGAGATTTAAATGTAATCGGTTCAAGTTTGCCGGAAATGGGGCGAGACGAAGATAATCTGGTGAATGGCAGTGGTCTTGGCGTTGATATCATTACTTCAAATTTAATAGTAAACACGGGCCAGCCTAATGGAAATAACTGGAATACAGAAACTTCGACAGCTGATATTACATTCGACCTGGGGAGTGTTTTTAATATCGATTTCCTGCAAATATGGAACTTCAATGACAGTTTTGGCAACAATGACTTTGGTGCCAGTTCAATTGATTTGCTTGTTTCAAATGTTGGAACCAATGCTCAAAATGCAGATTTTACTGGGTCGATGGTACTTGCCACTTTACTCATAAATGAAGCCACAGGCAGCCTGCGTTATTTTGGTGAAAATTACCGCTTTAATGGAAAAATGGCATCAGATATTCCGGAAGAATTAGGTGGCGATTTCAATGATTTTTCTGACGTGAATGTACAAGGACGATTTGTACGACTCGCCAATCTCGATGGCAGTGACAGTTTTGGCGGTCGCACGGGACTATCTGAAGTAAGGTTTTATGGCACGCCTGTACCTTTACCCGGTGCGGTTTGGTTGCTCGGTTCCGCAATGATTGGTTTATTTGCAATTTCGCGTAAGAAGGAACGTAATCATCTTAATCTTTAATTTCATGTAAACATCAAAAAAATAAGTTGCGATTAAATCGTTAACTCAGTGAAGCAGTAAATCTTTTTTGTACTATGGTCAAATCAATGTTTTTCTGCTAAGTGTGGAAGCGTGAATATAATTAAATTTACCCGGATTATTCCGGTAAGAATATCTGTTCATGCGCGACCAGCGGCGTATATAAATCGTCATTAAAGCATAGATATATCCATCAACAGTTGTTTCGATAAGTATTATTTAGACACTATTTGTCCTTGCACCAAATTTGTGGGTCTGATCCTATAGTGTTTATTCTGCGCCTGATATTATTTGGCTGGACATAAGCTTGTCTGCTAGATTATCTTACGTTTATATTTTGGTAATACGAAATAAAAGAGGATTAGATAAAATGATTTCTGCTACCGATACTGTAAGAGCCTACTTTGATGCCTGGAATTCTCAAAATCCTGCGGCTATTTTGGATACCTTTACGGAAGATGGTGTCTACAGTGACCCGGTTGGCGGGAAAAATTTATCAGGAGAAGTGTATATAAACTACTTAACCGGTATGTTTACAGCATTCCCTGATTTGAGGCTAGAATTGATTGCCAATACCGTGGCCAGCAATGGCATGGTGGCAGCGCCTTGGCTATTATTCGGCACGCATCAGGGTCAAATTGGAGAGATCGCGCCTACTCAAAAAACAGTTACTCTTCCGGGATGTGATTTTGTTAAAGTTCATAACGGAAAAATACAGGAAGTGATTGGCTATTTTGACCCTGATTACCTGTTTGACCAGCTGAAATAATGGCGGCGATAGACCGCTCACCGAGGTATAAAGTGAGCGGTGTTATCAAACACAATAACAAGTATTGAGTTGTGTGTGTTGAGAATCAGTAGTTTGACTTTTTTACTGACGAACGTGTAATCGAGACTGCGGTTCTCTCGGGTGTTAGAGTGATTCTGCGTAAATTCCCTTTACGTGCCAGCATTTGCAAGTATACCTTGTTGACGCGAGGAAATGCCGTAAAGATGTTCATGATCATCTTTTCTGGACTGGCATCCTTCAATTTTTACTGTGATAAATGGTTTTCCATGGCCTCTGACTGGCTCTTTATACTTTTATAAAAAGATTTAAATGCCTGCATGTCTCCCGCGTAATAACCAATTACCCGTGTATGTAGCTGGTTATTTGAAACTGTCATTACCTCAGTGACCCACGCTGGATGTGCTTTATGCTCTTTACTTGTGAAGGTGATAACAATCAGTTGTGTTCCCGAGTCTTTGGTGAAAGTTTGTGTATGCGCTGTGTTATCTATTTTGCGTGTATTGACGAATTGACTGGCAATTTCCTCATAATAAGTATTCCAGTTTGCTATGGTGATTTCATGGCTGGAATATGGTCTTAACTCGATTGTGAGTCCGGTGCTGGAGTATCCCGCAAGAATTAATAGTAATAATATTTTCATGTCTCTCTAACTTTTTTGATTGAACGAAAATTATATTCCTCATTTGTAACATTTCTGTTACTTGAAGAAATCAACTGAAGTCATTCTGGATGGTTTCCGGCTGCGTATTGATCCATTTAATCAGCTGGAATGATGCGGGTTTGTAATTTTCCGGCGATTATCTTATCGAATTGATAGGTTGAAACTCACAATAGCGTCTAATGTTTAAGTTTTATATGAGCTTTTGTAATTTCATTTAAATGTTGGTGAAACATAAGGTGATTAATATTTGCGAACATTTATCAATTTATTCGGGGGCGATATGCAATTCAAAATGGCAGGTATTTCAGCGATGTTTCTTGCGCTTCTTGTGTTAGTGTCCGGCAATGTTTCAGCCGCGTCCATCACATACGGCTTCACAAAAGTCACGAACAACAATGTCGAAGACCTGTCGGGCCAGCTGTCATTGACAATATGGGATGAAGCTGAAGCGAACAGTCAATTTGGTCTTTCCCTTAACAATGAAGTTTTATTCACCGTGGAAAATGCTGTCGGGATAAGTTCAAATATTGCCGAAGTGTACTTTGATGATGGGTTGCTTGGCCCATCAGTGGTGCAAAACAGTCTGGGCGGATTCACTAATTTCAGCGGAGGTGGTGCATCGCCAGGCAACCTTCCCGGTGGCAACACGATAGGATTTAATGCGACAAGTGAATTTTCTGCGGATGTCAATCCGGGGCCACCAAATAATGGGGTGAATGATAGTGCGGACATTCTTGGTATCGTGCTTGGCCTGGGTTCATTTGCTGATTTCAATGCCATTGTTGCTGCAGTGAATTCAGGTGATTTGAGATTTGGTTATCATGTCCGCTCGATTGGTGTGGCTGATGGCAGTGACAGTTATGCTTCTGTAGTGCCCATTCCTGCGGCAATATGGCTTTTTGGGTCGGCGTTAGCCCTGTTAGGTTGGTACAGAAGACGCGATAGAATCTGACATTAATCGCTTGAAGCTGTTTGAAGTTTAAGCCCGGTGGGTCATGCCGGGCTTTTTTTATGCCTTGTTTAGAAAGCGGGAAGTGTCATTGGGAAGAACAAAGCAATGATTTGAAGGTTTTCAATAGGTGGTTTATCACGTTCTGTGAAGTGAAATCATGCAGTAATGCAACGGCGGGTATCGCGACGACTCATATCGGGCCTGCCTCTTCTCGGGTTACCTGGACGTTTTTGGTTTTTAATCCGTTGATGAGTGACCGGCTGGGCGTCGCTGGATGATTCAGGCTCAAAGTTTTCAATCACTACTTTTGGGATCTCGCGTTTGATTAAGCGTTCGATATCCTTGAGTAATTTCAATTCATCCGCGCTTACCAGTGACATTGCCTCACCCTGGTGTCCTGCGCGACCAGTGCGCCCAATACGGTGCACATAATCCTCGGCAACGTTTGGCAAGTCGAAATTGATGACATGCGGAAGCTGGGCAATGTCCAATCCACGTGCGGCAATATCTGTGGCCACAAGCACGCGGGTTTTACCGGATTTAAAATCTGCCAGTGCTTTCGTGCGTGCACCCTGGCTTTTGTTGCCATGAATTGCGGCAGCTTCAATGCCATCTGACATTAACTGTGTCACAAGCCGGTTGGCGCCGTGTTTGGTTCGGTTGAAGACAAGGACCTGTTTCCAGTGATTAAGCCTGACTAAATGAGAAAGCAGGGCGCGTTTGCGACTTTTGTCTACTGGGTGTATGACCTGGTTGACAAGCTCAGCGGAGCTGTTTTGTCGTGCGACTTCAATCAAAGCCGGCGACTTTAGCAACCCGTGAGTGAGCTGTTTGACTTCTCTTGAAAAGGTCGCTGAAAACAATAATGTTTGTTTACTGTCCGGGACATGTGACAGTATTCTGCGGATATCATGGATAAACCCCATGTCCAGCATGCGGTCCGCCTCATCAAGAACCAGGATCTCGACTTCGGAAAGATCAACGGTACGCTGGTTTAGATGGTCAAGCAGCCTGCCTGGTGTTGCGACTAATATATCCACTCCGTTTCTGAGCGTTTGTTTTTGTGGGTTAATGCTGACTCCGCCAAATACCGCCGCGCAGCGCAGCGGCAGGTACTTGCCGTAAGTGTATATGCTGTCCGCAATTTGCGCCGCCAGCTCTCTGGTGGGTGCCAGGATTAATGCCCTGATGGAACATACCCCTTGCTTTGGGTTGTTACACGCAGCAAGGCGTTGTAAAAGTGGCAGCGTGAAGCCGGCAGTTTTACCGGTGCCGGTTTGAGCGCCACCCATAATATCGCGACCTTGCAGAATGACGGGGATGGCCTGGCGCTGTATTGGTGTGGGCGTGCGATAACCATTTTCGGAGACAGCACGAAGCAGTTCGGCCCGCAGGCCAAGAGTTTGGAACGACATATTTAAATTTTTCTCCAGCAATCCGTCTTCCCAAAAATAACTTGGGATGGTCAAGACAGAGGCGATTGGTTACATATCGAAGTGAATCGGGAAGGATTACTGCGTAAAAGAGGTACTGACCAGTGCACATTTAGGTTATGTGAGAACTATACATGAATTATAGTGAAATAGGTAAAAAAGTATTCATGCCTGGTATGGATTTGGCCATTATGAATAACATTCTTTACACACAGTGATCTAAGATAGAGTTTATTTAAGAAAAAGTTATAATTTAAAATGCTGTGATTGCAATATATTTTCTGATCAATCTTAATTCAGTGCGGGAGCGTACGTGCGCAATATCATCTATCGAATTCGAATCTACCACGCAATATTAGCGGTGCTTTCGCTATTAACGTACATCACGGGAGAGATTGGTTTAATTCACAATTACCTCGGTTATCTGGTATCGCTTGTCATTGTGTTTAGACTTTTATGGGCCTTTAGTGGCCACAGGCAACTCGGGCTCATGCGCTTTTATCCCAACTTTGAAGGTTTAAGATTGGGTAATATGTTCACTCACCCCGCCATCAGCCGGTCGCTGCTGCTTGGCATTGCAATATCACTCATACTCACATGTGTCACCGGCGCGTTCCGTGCAGGTTCGATCCCTGGGAATCAGTCATATTTCATTGGTGAGCCCCGTTTACGCAAATGGTGATGACAACCACGATCATGAATATGATGACGACCACCATGAATTGATGGAGGAAGTGCATGAGTTTTTTGCCAACCTGATGCTGGTCTTTGTGACTGGACATGTCGGTTATTTGTTATTATTCAAATTTCCTCTGGCCCGATTCATGGTTTTTTCTCCCGGGACAAAATTGAAAAAATGATGCAGGTGCAGCTGGGGTGTGCATAAGCGGTGATCCAGGGTTGCAGCGCTGTAAGGTGTCTTTACCTGGGCCAGGCTGATAATTATCTTCTTACATGGAGACAGGGTATGACTTCAAAATCGATCGCATTGCTGCTTGGCGGTTTCCTGCCAGCCATCATTTATGGTGGCTCGGCGCTATTCCAAAAAATGAGTACAAGTCTTGGTATCAGCCTGTCTGCATATCTGGTCGCCACGGGACTGGGCATCGTGATGGTGGGTGCTATTTTTTATATTTTTGAAGGCTCGTTTTCATTCTCACCCAGGTCCGCATTTTATGCCGGTGTGTTTGGATTGACATGGGGGACGGCCACCGGGCTGGTGGCCTATACGTTATTAAACTTTAGTGTCCCCATTTCCCAGCTGGTGCCTTTGTATAATATGAATACCCTGGTTGCGGTGATTCTGGCATTAATCATTTTTGCTGAGTGGAGAGATTTGCACGCGATTAAATTGTTATGCGGTTCCGCACTTATTGTGGTAGGGGCTATCCTGGTCGCAAATTCCTGATCACGTTTCTTTACATTCACGCGCAAAGTTTTTTATAACTATCCATAGTCTGTAGTCTGTCACAGATAAACTGCAGCGTCGCCCTGCACAATCCAAGTGCCGAAAGATTTTATATTCAGCATAGATTATTACGGTATTGTTTTCGTGCTAAGAATTGATGAAAGTCAATAGCTATCGTTGATAAATTGGCATCCTTGCGTGCATGTTTAACATGGTTGCAAGAAGGAGCGATACTTATACTGATGCCTGAAATGATGAAAGCTGCAATATTTGTTGAGCCTGGGCGCATTGTGCTGGACGATAAACCGATACCTGATATTGGCGCAAATGATGCGTTGATTCGTTTGACCACCACGACGATATGCGGGACGGATATTCATATTCTTAAGGGTGAATACCCAGTGCGTAAGGGACTTACGGTGGGGCATGAGCCGGTGGGCATAATCGAAAAACTGGGTGCCAATGTTCATGGCTATGCGGAAGGGCAACGCGTCATTGCCGGGGCTATATGCCCCAGTGGTTATTCCAATGCCTGTCTTGATGGACTTTGCGCGCAGGATGGCCAAAGTGCCGCGCACGGAATTAAACCCATGGGTGGATGGAGATTTGGTAATACGATTGATGGTGCGCAGGCCGAGTACCTGCTGGTTCCTGACGCCATGGCAAATCTGTCACCAGTACCTGATGGATTGACGGATGAGCAGGTGCTGATGTGTCCGGATATCATGTCCACCGGTTTTGCCGGTGCAGAGTCCGGCAATATAAAAATCGGTGATACCGTCGCGGTGTTTGCACAGGGTCCGATTGGATTATGTGCCACGGCAGGTGCCAGATTGCGCGGTGCAGGAATGATCATTGCCGTAGAAACCGTGCCTGAGCGGATGCATATGTCGAGCCAGATTGGCGCAGATCTTGTGATCGACTTTAACAAGACCGACCCGGTTGAGGAGATTCTGCGTGTGACCCGGGGCCGTGGTGTTGATGTGGCCATTGAGGCGCTGGGGCTGAAGTCCACTTTTGAATCCTGTCTCAAAGTGCTTAAACCCGGTGGAACGCTGTCGAGTCTGGGGGTTTATTCTGAAGATCTGGTCATTCCGCTTGCAGAATTTCATGCCGGCCTGGGTGATCAAAAGATTGTCACTTCACTGTGCCCGGGAGGCAAAGAGCGTATGCGCCGGTTAATGAATGTTATTCAGTCCGGGCGGGTTGATCTCACGTCATTGGTCACGCATCGATTTACTCTTGATGAAATTGAACAGGCTTACGAGCTGTTCGCCAGTCAGCGTGATGGTGTTCTGAAGGTGGCGATTACACCCAGTGCCACGAATGCGTGACTTTGATTAAAAAAAGAGTGTGTAGCCCGTGATTATGTTCAGATGATTTATGGTGGGCATACCAGCTCGGGCTGATCAAGTGGTCCCATCCAGTGACAGCCCTGTTGCCTGGCATATTCGAGTAACTGACGAACCTGATCCAGTTGTGTATGGGTGGGTTTAAACGGAGATTGTGTTGTTTGTGCCAGACTCACACTCTGCTCCAGGCTGGCAACATTCTGTTGATTGGGGGCATGTCTGGAGATCTTGCCATTGGCATTATAAGGAATTTGTGTGTACTCAACGGATTCACTATTGCTGTGGGTTTGTGGCTGATCACAGTCGTATTGAAACTGGCCAAATGCAAGAGTGCTTTTACATTCTGCATGTACCGGGCCCGTCAGAAAGGCTAGAAAAATTGCCATCAATAATATTTTCATGACGCACTCCTTGATGATTATGTGTTTATTGGTTGCATGGAAACTTCTCAGAAAACGCAGTGACCGCGAGACTGGCTGCGGTAAAATGTAACTTATCTGGATGATCTAAAAGATAGTTGTGGAAAATACGGCCCAGCGAGCCGCTTGATGTGCCGGCCGGGATGCAGAACACCGTGTTATCTGCCTGTAGTGCAAGAAATGCGTAGCTAAACCCGTCGCTGTAGGAGCTGGCAAGCAAAGTGCACTGAACGTTATTATTGCAAAAGGCCAGCGCCATCTTGCCGCTCATGGCTTTTGCATAGGCTTCACTAAAACAGGTAAGGCATAAAAAAAAGAAAATTGTTTTTTTCATCTTTATTGCTGGTTAAATCACATAATTTTGCCGTCCAGCTTAACGTAAAATCTCCGGTAACAATGTTTATTGCATCACTAAACTAATCATTTTATTGGCTTTTTTATGTTTTGATATTATCCTTGCAGGGATTTAACCGCTATCGTTCCAGGAGTGAAAAAATGATAAACAGAGCTTGCCTGGTAATTATCTGGCTGACCCTGTTGGCAGGCTGTGTTGCGCCGGTGAGCAAGGAAAGCGCCGAGTCATTTCCACACAAAACGGAACTCGATGGCATTTGGGTTGGCAGCTTTGATATCCGTGGGCGTGGACCTTACGATTTTTATGCCATTCATTCGAATGGGAAATCAACGGCGGTAAGTCATAAAGCCAAAGCAGTCTGTGTGGGGCAGGTCAGACAGGAACAAGGCTACTATTATTCCAAATATAATCTGTATGCATTAGATGGTTCACCTTTTGATTACGCACGGTTAACAGGTGAAATCAGTGATGGCAGGATCGTGTCATATTTCAAAACACTCAACGGTGGTGATACCGGACGTCTGGTGCTCACTTACGATAAACTTTACGAGCAGCCATCTTCTCTCGAATACCTGGAGGGCGACTGGCAATATACTGATCGCGATGGGTTGCAATTCGACATCAACATTGACAATGGCCTGATTACCGGTAAAGACTCGGATGACTGTGTGTACGAAGGTCAGGTTTCACTCATTAACCCGCGTTATAACGTTTATGATATCGCTATTAATATAAGTCGCTGTGGCTCGGTTGATGGTTCATATGAAGGACTGAGCTACCTTGATAAACAGGCATCGACTTATTTGCGCATTGACATCGGAAATGAAAACTATGGTTTTCATTTCGACTGGCAAAAGAAAACGGTCATTTAACAGGACTATTTGATTGCGGGATTAGACTGATGTTGCTTCCATTGTTGCCATAACATGGTGGCGGGATGGTTTGCGAGATTATCGTGTAGCAGTGTCATGATCTCCACGCCGTAACTGAGCTCCCAGATATTTTCTGCAACATGGAACGGTGTTTCGGGGATCGTTTTGGAGTAGTGATTGAATTCACCGTTAGCTTCGCTGATGCACTGAAAAACATACTCCTGCGGCTGTGGCTTTTCGATATTGATCACCAGGTGCCATGAACCATCCGGCATGGAGAGTAAAAACGGCGCGACGGCCTCGACAATATCAACTCGCTGATTCAGCATGGGTTAGTGTTTTTTGACTGAACTGCCGCGTCCAATTGCAAAATATTCGATGCCTTGTTGCTGCATGTAATCCGGGTCATATAAATTTCTGCCATCAAAAATTATCGGCTGACGTAAATGTGTCCTGATATAGTCGTAATCCGGACTGCGGAATTCGGTCCACTCCGTGACGATTACCAGAGCATCAGCATTGTGCAGTGCCTCGTTTGCGTTTGAGCACAAGTGTAAATCATCACGTGTTCCATAGATACGTGTACACTCCTGGCTGGCGACCGGATCGTAGGCGGATACCTTTGCTCCATGTTCCCACAGCTTTTCCATCAGGGCGCGGCTGGAAGCCTCGCGCATATCATCAGTATTTGGTTTAAATGCAAGCCCCCACAATGCGAATACTTTATCCTCAAGATCCCCGTTGAAGCGACGGTGAATTTTATCGAACAATACCTGCTTTTGCTTTTGGTTTACCCGGTCAACAGCCGCGATCAGTATTGTTTCAAAGTCTGCCTTTGCGCCGATATGCTGAAGTGCCTGGACGTCCTTGGGAAAGCACGAACCACCATAACCGCATCCTGGATAAATAAAATGGTAGCCAATACGCGGATCGGAGCCAATTCCGAGCCTGACCTGTTCGATATCCGCACCGACATTTTCGGCCAGATTGGCAAGTTCATTAATAAAACTGATTTTTGTTGCCAGTAATGCATTGGCGGCATACTTGGTCAGTTCGGCCGATCGAATATCCATCACCTTGACACGATCGTGATTGCGGTTGAAAGGCGCATATAAATTGCGCATCAGCACACTGGCGCGTTCGCTGTCACTGCCCACAATTACCCGGTCGGGTTTCATGAAATCATCAATGGCGGCCCCTTCCTTCAAGAATTCCGGGTTTGAGACCACATCAAACGGAGTCTGACGATGTTGATCGTTCAGAGTTTGCTGAATGGTCTGTTTCACGATGTCTGCAGTGCCGACCGGTACCGTCGATTTGGTTACCACCACTCGATAGTCAATTAAATGACTGGCAATACTCCTGGCGACTGCAATCACATGACTCAGATCGGCAGAGCCATCCTCGTCCGCCGGTGTCCCCACGGCAATAAACTGAAAGAGTCCATGTTCAACACCACGCCCGGTGTCGCTGGTAAACTCAATACGTCCGGCCTGTCTGTTGTATGTAATCATTTCATCCAGACCAGGCTCATAAATCGGGATAACTCCCTGATTGAGGCTGGAAATTTTGTCTTGATCGATATCAACGCACATCACGTGGTTGCCGACCTGGGCCAGGCAGGCCGCCGTTACCAGGCCAACATAGCCTGATCCATAGATGGTTACTTTCATGGAATATATTTAGTCAGGTTTATTCGGGTGGCGGCATCATAAATGAATCCAGCCAGATAAGCAGCCGCCTCTTTTATGGCCATGTGCTGTCAGGGGTAACGTCATTGTTCCCAACAGCCAGTCAATTCGGCTCTCTGTGAAGTGTTATCATCACGAATCATGATCGATTGTGGAAGTTACAGGATAATTACACAATATATTGCCACTATGTTGTTGACACCTGGCTTGTATCTAATCGACAATAGCCGGCTTTGTGCGGAGGGGTACTCAAGCGGTCAACGAGGGCAGACTGTAAATCTGCTGGCTATGCCTACGTAGGTTCGAATCCTACCCCCTCCACCACCGGGTTTAAAAGTGTGTGCGGGTGTAGTTCAATGGTAGAACCTCAGCCTTCCAAGCTGATGATGTCGGTTCGATCCCGATCACCCGCTCCAACACAGGCAGGTGGGGCAGGAGTCAGGTCATTCATGATAGGGATGCTGACACAGCCAGTCACACTCGCGAAGACAGCTTGAAGGAAGCCACAAAGGACAAATGGCGTCCAGGGATAGGGAAAGGCCAGGCAAGATTAAATTGCCCATATAGCTCAGCGGTAGAGCACTTCCTTGGTAAGGAAGAGGTCTCCGGTTCAAGTCCGGATATGGGCTCCACAATCACAGAGCCCAGTTAACGAATGTTATTTACTAAATAATGAAGAGGTAATGATCGATGTCAAAGGAGAAGTTTGAACGCACGAAGCCGCATGTCAATGTGGGGACGATAGGACACGTGGATCACGGCAAGACGACGTTAACGGCGGCGTTGACGAAGGTCTCAGCGGAGAGCCAGGGGGGTGAGTTCAAGGATTATGGCGACATTGATAATGCGCCAGAGGAGCGTGAGCGCGGGATAACGATTGCGACGGCGCACGTTGAGTATGAGACGGACAAGCGTCACTATGCGCACGTAGACTGTCCGGGGCACGCGGATTATGTGAAGAACATGATTACGGGTGCGGCGCAGATGGATGGAGCGATACTGGTGGTGTCTGCGGCGGACGGTCCGATGCCACAGACGCGCGAGCATATTCTGTTATCGCGTCAGGTGGGCGTGCCGTACATTGTTGTGTATATGAACAAGGCAGACCAGGTGGATGATCCGGAGTTACTGGAGCTGGTTGAGATGGAGATCCGGGATTTGCTGTCGAGTTATGATTTTCCTGGGGATGATACGCCGATTGTGACGGGATCGGCGCTGAAGGCGCTGGAGGGAGACACTTCGGAGATAGGTGTGCCATCGGTGTTGAAGTTACTGGAGGAGATGGATGCCTACATACCGGAGCCGGAGCGTGCGATTGACGGTGATTTTATTATGCCGGTAGAGGATGTATTTTCGATTTCGGGGCGTGGCACGGTAGTGACGGGTCGTATTGAGCGCGGGATCATCAAGGTTGGTGAGGAAGTGGAGATTGTCGGGATTAAGGAGACCACGAAGACGACCTGTACGGGCGTAGAGATGTTCCGCAAGTTACTGGATGAAGGTCGCGCGGGGGATAATGTGGGCGTATTATTGCGCGGGACGAAGCGCGATGAGGTGGAGCGCGGTCAGGTATTGTGCAAGCCTGGGAGTATTACGCCGCACACGAAGTTTGAGGCCGAGGTATACATTCTGTCGAAGGATGAGGGCGGCCGACATACACCGTTTTTCAACGGATACCGTCCGCAGTTTTACTTCAGGACCACGGATGTGACCGGCGCATGTGATTTACCGGAAGGAATCGAGATGGTGATGCCGGGAGATAATGTGAAGATGACAGTGAGCATGATAGCGCCGATTGCGATGGAAGAGGGCTTGCGCTTTGCGATCCGCGAAGGTGGCCGTACCGTCGGGGCCGGCGTGGTCGCTAAAATTATTGAATAGCGTGATTGGGGAATATTGAAGCAGGCAGGCTAAATTTTTTCTCGAACTGCATGGTGTTTAACATGTACACTGTGCAGTTCGCGGATTATTTAACGCATACCAGGTGTTCCTCAGTCATACAACGAATCTGAAAACAAAGACAAAAAAGTGGTCTCAATATTGAAGGCTGAACAGGGTAATATAGGCCAGTAGCTCAATTGGCAGAGCGACGGTCTCCAAAACCGTAGGTTGGGGGTTCAAGTCCCTCCTGGCCTGCCAATAAGCGGCAGAAAGATAGAAGGATGCAAAACATGGCCGAATCGGCTGAGCAGACAAAAAGCACAATGGATACAATCAAGCTGGTGGTGGCCGCCGGGCTCCTGCTGATTGGCTTGTATGGGTTTTATGTGCAGTTTTCTGATCAACCACTATTGTACCGGGTACTCGGAATTGTGCTGTTTGTGCTGGTCGCAGCGGGCATTGCGCTTACAACAAGCAAAGGGCGCGCATTAACCGGATTCATGCAATCTGCGCGGACCGAAGTCCGCAAGATGGTATGGCCAACGCGAACAGAGACATTGCAGACAACGGGCGTAATTCTGGTGGTGGTGATTCTGGTAGGCTTGTTTTTGTGGTTGCTTGACACATTCCTGGGCTGGATCATGAAAATGATCATCGCATAACAGAGGGCGGGCAAAATGGCATTAAAGTGGTACGTAGTCCACGCATATTCAGGCTTTGAAAACCAGGTCAAACGCTACCTGCAAGAACGCATAGAACGATATGGCATGCAGGACAAATTTGGCGAGATTCTGGTGCCAATGGAAGAAGTCGTGGAAATGCGTGAAGGCCAGAAAAAACGCAGTGAAAGGAAATTTTTTCCCGGATACGTGCTGGTACAGATGGAAATGGATGATGATTCATGGCATCTGGTCAAGGATGTACCCAAGGTACTTGGCTTTATTGGCGGAACCTCTGACAAACCCGCACCGATACCGGACCGTGAAGCCGAGGCAATATTACAGCGAATACAGGAAGGTGTGGACAAGCCAAGACCCAAAGTGTTATTCGAGCCGGGCGAAGTGGTGCGTGTTACCGATGGGCCATTCAACGATTTCAATGGTATCGTCGAAGAAGTTAACTATGAAAAGAGTCGCATGCTGGTGGCGGTTCAAATATTCGGCCGTTCGACGCCAGTTGAACTTGAGTTTGGGCAGGTCGAAAAAAGTTAATATAAAGTTAATATATTGTTGGCAATTGAGTTTTGTGTGCTGTTCGGGCATGTATCAAAAATCACAGGCCAGACACTGAAGTAACGGAATTCACATTTATGTGACGTCCGTGTTTTTTTAAATAAAAACGGGGAGCCACGAGTTGATACTCAAGGCGCCGGTACCCGTAGGAGAAAAAAATGGCAAAGAAAATAGAAGCTTATATCAAGCTTCAGGTTCCTGCTCAGGATGCTAATCCCAGTCCGCCGGTGGGTCCTGCATTGGGACAGCATGGCGTAAATATTATGGAATTCTGCAAGGCATTTAATGCGCAAACGCAAAGCCTTGAAAAAGGAATGCCTGTGCCGGTTGTTATTACTGTTTATAATGACCGCAGTTTTACTTTTATCATGAAAACGCCACCAGCATCGATTCTGCTGAAGAAAGCTGCAGGCGTGGCAAAAGGCTCTGGAACACCAAATACGAATAAAGTCGGCAAAGTGACACGCGAACAGCTGGAAGATATTGCCAGGACAAAAGACCCGGATCTGACCGCGGCGGATCTTGAAGCTGCCGTGCGAACCATCGCGGGGAGTGCAAGAAGCATGGGTCTGGAAGTGGAAGGAGTTTAACATGGCTAAAGCAGGTAAAAATATCCGCGCCGCGCGTGAAAATATCAATAGTGAGCAGGCCTATGGACCCATTGAGGCAATGCAGCTTGTCAAAGACAATGCACGGGCAAAATTTGTAGAATCCATCGATGTTGCAGTCAATCTGGGTATTGACCCCAGAAAATCAGACCAGGTCGTGCGTGGTTCAACGGTTCTGCCCAACGGCACGGGCAAGACCGTGCGCGTGGCGGTTTTCGCGCAGGGTGATCAGGCTAAAGCGGCGCAACAGGCCGGTGCAGACATTGTCGGATTTGAAGATCTCGCCGAGACTGTGAAAAAAGGCGAAATGGATTTTGACGTGGTCATTGCGACACCGGATGCGATGCGTGTTGTAGGTCAGCTTGGCCAGATACTCGGTCCGCGCGGTCTGATGCCGAACCCGAAAGTGGGCACTGTCACCACTGATGTTGAAGCGGCAGTCAGTAATGCCAAGTCGGGCCAGGTTCGTTATCGTGCCGACAAGACCGGGATTGTACATTGCAGTATCGGAAAGGTTGATTTTGACGCGCAGAAACTCGTGGAAAATCTACAGGCACTGATCAGTGATCTGGTCAAGGCCAAACCGTCCGCGGCGAAAGGTGTCTATCTCAAGAAAGTCACGGTTTCTTCGACCATGGGTGCAGGTGTCCAGGTTGACCAGGCGGCATTGTCATAGCTTATAATCTAGCCGGCTCACATTCACGTGTGAGCCGCGTGGTGAATAAATAGTTATTAAATTATTCACCGCAGGAAAAATCTGAATTGATCACCATCCTGTTTGCCGGGTTTGGTGAAAGAACTTTGGGCTGCTTCGTGTTTGACTCGAACGGCCGTCAAAGACCGCAGGCGCGATTATTATTCGCTTAATGGAAGTGTCTGAAGAATAACTGCCGCTGCAGTCATTCCAAAGATGTTCGGCCCGCGTAGACGGTGGCTCCAAAATAGGTATTAACCTGAGTTGGAACACTGATATAGGGTGCTGGGCTTAGCCCGGTAATTAGTCACTCCATAATATAGGGAGAAGCAGAGGCAACCGTGCCAGTGTTGCAGCAAGGCGGTGATTACCACTGATTTGCTGATGCATGACCGGTTGAATGTACTTCTTTTAAATTGTGGAACAACTTAGGAGGACCATACTGTGGCACTAAATCTCGAAGGCAAAAAAGCGGTTGTCTCGGAGGTTGCTGCGGTTGCTGCTGAAGCTCATTCAGCTGTTGCAGCTGAATATCGAGGTCTCGGAGTCGATGCTCTCACTGACTTGCGCAGCAGGGCTCGTCAGGGTGGCGTATATGTCAGGGTTGTAAAAAATACTCTGGCAAAACGTGCGCTGGAGGGGACCGACTTTGAATGCATGCGTGATGGCCTGGTTGGCCCCTTGATCCTTGCTTTTTCACAGGAAGATCCGGGATCTGCGGCACGCGTCATCAAAGACTTCGGTAAAGAAAATGAAATGCTCAGTGTCAAAATGCTTGCGATTGGTGGTCAGGTGCTGGATGCATCTGAGCTGGATCGTTTGGCAAGCTTACCGACTAAAGAGCAGGCAATCAGTATGCTCATGGCAGTGATGAAAGCGCCGGTCGAGAAATTCGTCCGCACTTTGGCAGAGCCGCACGCGAAAATGGTGCGCACTGTCGCTGCTATACGCGACCAAAAGCAATCTTAATGTTAGTCACTAACGGTTTTAATTTATTTTAGGAGTATTTAAAAATGGCTGTATCTCAAGATGAAATCCTGGAAACTATTTCCAACATGACAGTAATGGAAGTTGTTGATCTGATTTCCGCGATGGAAGAAAAATTTGGCGTCTCTGCGGCTGCGGCAGTTGCGGCGGCACCAGTGGCAGGGGCTGGCGGTGACGCCGAGGCAGCTGCGGAAAAAGATGAGTTTGACGTTGTAATGAGCAGCTTCGGCGGCAACAAGGTCGCTGTGATCAAGGTTGTCCGGGGTATTACAGGACTCGGTCTGAAAGAAGCTAAAGAAATGGTTGAAGGCGCACCTTCAACAATTAAGGAAGCCGCAGGTAAAGATGAAGCTGAAGATATCAAAAAGCAGCTTGAAGAAGCGGGTGCTGTTGTAGAGCTTAAGTAATATCACATTACCACAACCCCACAACGGCATAGCGATGCTTACGCATGATATGGGTTATTCCATACCATGCGTTTGCTCGTGGTGTTTTAAATTATGTCACCAGTACGACTGAAAAATATTTTTTAGTGGCGCCTACTATTTAGATGTTTTCCAGTAATCAGAGTCAAGCCCGGATACAAGGAGGCTAAATGCAATACAGTTTCACCGAAAAGAAAAGGGTTCGCAAGGACTTCGGTAAGCGACCCCAAATACTTGAAGTACCCTACATGCTTCAGATTCAACTGGCATCTTATCGGCAATTTCTGCAACTGGATGCGAATGTTGAGGACCGGGCAGACACGGGCTTACATGGTGCATTTAATACTGTATTTCCAATTGAAAGCTACTCCGGCAACGTAATTCTGGAATACGTTAATTATCGCTTGGGCAAGCCGGTATTCGATGTCAAAGAATGCCAGTTACGTGGTTTGACGTATGCCGCACCCCTGCGAGTCACAGTTCGCCTTGTAATCTATGACAAAGATGCGCCGGCAAGTCAAAAGAAAGTCAAAGACATTAAAGAACAGGAAGTCTACATGGGGGAGCTGCCCCTGATGACAGATACCGGAACATTTGTCATCAACGGCACTGAGCGCGTAATCGTATCGCAATTACACCGTTCGCCAGGTGTCTTTTTTGACCACGACAAAGGCAAAACCCATTCTTCCGGGAAATTACTGTATTCAGCCCGTATCATCCCATATCGTGGTTCCTGGCTGGATATGGAGTTTGATCCTAAAGACTGTTTATTTGTTCGTATTGACCGCCGCAGAAAGCTCGCCGCAACCATTCTGTTGAGGGCCCTTGGGTATGGAACCCAGGAAATACTCTCGATGTTCTTTGATACACATAAAATCAAGCTGACACGCAAGGGGTTTGAACTGGCATTGACACCTGAACATTTGCGTGGAGAAATTGCGGCATTTGATATTGAGGTGAACGGAGAGGTAATGGTTGAAGCGGGTCGCCGGGTCACTATGCGACATGTGCGACAGATGGAAGCGGCAAACCTGAAAACACTGGTAGTGCCACAGGAATACTTTATGGGTAAGGTGATTGCCCATGACATCGTCGACGAGGAAACCGGTGAACTGATTTATTCTGCCAACGAAGAGTTGAATGAAGAAAATATTCATAAACTTGAAGAAAGCGACATCAAGCAATTTGAAATTCTTTATACCAACGAAATTGATCGTGGACCGTATATTTCACAGACGCTGGCGATTGATACCACGACCACTGAACTGGAAGCCCAGGTTGAAATTTATCGCATGATGCGTCCCGGTGAGCCACCGACCAAGGAGGCTGCCCAGTCACTATTCAATAATCTGTTTTTCTCCGAAGACCGCTATGATCTGTCTCCTGTTGGACGCATGAAGTTCAACCGACGACTGGGGCGCGATGAAACCACCGGAACCGGCACACTGAGTAAAGAAGATATCCTTGATGTCATGCGTGTGCTGATTGACATACGCAATGGCAATGGCATGGTCGATGATATTGACCATCTCGGTAACCGCCGGGTGCGCTGTGTCGGTGAAATGGCAGAAAATGTATTTCGTGTTGGTCTTGTCAGAGTGGAGCGCGCAGTAAAAGAACGTTTGACACTGGCTGAATCCGAAGGCCTGATGCCTCAGGAGATGATCAATGCCAAGCCGGTAGCCGCGGCCATCAAGGAATTTTTTGGTTCCAGTCAGCTATCCCAGTTTATGGATCAGAATAATCCGCTGTCTGAAGTGACACACAAGAGAAGAATATCCGCGCTTGGCCCGGGAGGGTTAACCCGTGAGCGGGCCGGCTTCGAAGTGCGCGATGTGCATCCCACGCACTATGGACGTGTATGTCCCATTGAAACGCCGGAAGGCCCCAACATTGGTCTGATTAACTCTCTGGCAATTTATGCACGTACCAATGACTATGGTTTCCTTGAAACACCCTATCGAAAAGTCACTAACGGAAGGGCCAGTGGCGACATTGAATATTTGTCAGCAATAGAAGAAAGTCAGTATGTCATTGCCCAGGCCAACGCGCGTCTCGATGAAGACGGTAACCTGTTGGATGAACTGGTGTCATGTCGACATCTCAATGAATTTGCATTGTCGACGCCTGATAAAGTTGAATACATGGATGTTTCACCGAAGCAGATTGTGTCCGTGGCCTCGTCCCTGATTCCGTTTCTGGAGCACGATGATGCCAACCGTGCATTGATGGGGTCGAACATGCAAAGACAGGCGGTACCGACCCTGCGGGCAGACAAGCCTCTGGTAGGGACTGGTATTGAACGTGCCCTGGCCATTGACTCGGGTGCATCCGTTGTTGCCAAGCGTGGCGGAGTGGTGGATACGGTTGATGCCGGCCGTGTGGTTGTTCGCGTCAATGACGAAGAGACGCAACCCGGCGAGGCAGGCGTTGATATTTACTCTCTGACCAAATACACACGCTCCAATCAGAATACCTGTATCAATCAAAAACCGCTGGTGAATCCTGGCGATGTCATCGCGCGGGGAGACGTACTGGCTGACGGACCATCAACAGATATGGGCGAATTGGCATTAGGTCAAAATATGCTGGTTGCGTTCATGCCGTGGAATGGATACAACTTTGAAGATTCAATCCTGATATCCGAGCGAGTCGTTGAGGAAGATCGATTCACAACCATTCATATCGAAGAAATGAGTTGTGTCGCACGCGACACCAAGCTGGGTGCAGAGGAGATCACTGCCGATATTCCCAATGTCAGTGAGAGCCTGCTGGCCAAGCTGGATGACTCCGGCATTGTTTATGTCGGGGCTGAGGTGAAACCCGGGGATATCCTGGTGGGTAAAGTCACGCCCAAAGGCGAAACCCAATTAACACCGGAAGAAAAGCTGTTGCGTGCAATCTTTGGTGAAAAAGCCTCTGACGTGAAAGATACCTCGTTGCGGGTACCTTCAGGGATGGAGGGAACTGTGATTGATGTGCGTGTATTCACGCGCGATGGCGTAGAAAAAGACCGGCGTGCGCTACAGATTGAAGAGGCAGAGATTGAGCAGGTTAAAAAAGACATGCGCGATGAGCTGCGTATTCATGAAGAAGATATCTTCAGCCGTGTTGAACGCCTGATTACAAACAAAGTCGCTGAAGGGGGTCCGGAAGGATTAAAATCCGGTGAAAAGGTGACTGACAGTTACCTTCAGAACCTGTCACGTGACCGCTGGTTTGAAATACGCATGCGTGACGAAGGCGTCAACGAAAGCCTTGAGCAGTTGTCACAGAGTATTGCCACACAGCGAGAAGCTGCCGAACAGCGTCTTGTTGAACAGAAAGAAAAAATAACTGCCGGCGATGATCTGGCACCTGGTGTGCTTAAGATGGTAAAAGTTTACCTGGCTGTTAAACGGCGTATGCAACCTGGTGACAAGGTGGCCGGACGCCACGGTAACAAGGGCGTGGTCTCAATGATCGCACCGGTTGAAGATATGCCACATACACCAGATGGAACACCGGTTGATATTGTTCTTAACCCGCTCGGGGTGCCATCACGAATGAATGTGGGGCAGGTACTCGAGATCCACCTGGGCATGGCAGCCAAAGGTCTTGGGCTAAAAATCCAGGGTATGCTGGATAATCAGGGTAAACCGGCAGAACTGCGTCAATTCCTGGATCAGATATACAATCATGATGAAGGGTCCAAGGTCGACCTTGAGCAATTTAACGATGATGAGATCATGAATCTTTCAAGGAACCTGCAAGGTGGCGTCCCGATGGCAACACCGGTGTTTGATGGGGCCAATGAGAGCGAAATCAAGCGTATGCTGAAACTTGCAGATCTTCCTGAAGATGGTCAAACCGTGTTGATTGACGGCCGCACCGGGGAAGAATTCGAGCGACGCGTGACCGTAGGGTACATGCACATTCTGAAACTCAACCATCTGGTCGATGATAAAATGCATGCCCGCTCTACAGGACCTTACAGCCTGGTTACCCAGCAGCCGCTGGGAGGCAAGGCACAATTCGGTGGTCAGCGCTTTGGTGAAATGGAAGTCTGGGCGCTTGAGGCTTACGGGGCTGCGTATACCTTGCAGGAAATGTTAACCGTCAAGTCCGATGACGTGGCCGGCCGTAACAAGATGTATAAAAACATTGTCGATAATGATCAGCAGATGGAAGCCGGAATGCCGGAGTCGTTTAATGTTCTCATGAAAGAAATTCGATCGCTTGGTATTAACATCGAACTCGAGCAAAACGACTGATTTCGCCGCATGAAACCAGCAGTCATAACAATGAAAAGCCTGCATGAAGACACCATGACCCTCAGGGTTCTGGATTATCACAGGCTTTTTCATGTATCTGCAGGTTCAGTCACGCGAAATACTGAATTAGATTTAATTATTTAATAAAGAGACGTTTCACTGGGAGACGCAATGAAAGACTTACTGAATTTACTGAAACAACAAGGCCAGTCTGAAGATTTTGACTCCATCAAGATAGGGCTCGCTTCCCCCGACATGATTCGGTCGTGGTCCTTCGGTGAAGTTAAAAAGCCGGAAACCATTAACTATCGAACCTTCAAGCCGGAACGGGACGGGTTATTCTGCGCCAAAATCTTTGGTCCAACCAAAGATTACGAATGTCTTTGTGGCAAATACAAGCGCTTAAAGCATCGTGGTGTTGTTTGTGAAAAATGTGGTGTCGAGGTGACCCAGACAAAAGTACGTCGTGAACGCATGGGACATATCGAACTTGCCTGCCCGGTCGCACATATCTGGTTCCTGAAATCATTGCCTTCACGTATCGGCTTGCTGCTTGACATGACCCTGCGCGAGATAGAACGCATTCTCTATTTTGAGGCATTTGTTGTCATTGATCCTGGCATGACAACACTTGAAACCAAGCAACTATTGTCTGAGGAAGCGTACCTGGACGCCATTGAGCAGCATGGCGACGAATTTCGTGCCTTGATGGGTGCCGAGGCAATTTATGAGTTAATGCTGCAAATTGACCTCAAGTCACAAAAAGTTGAATTGCGTGATGAAATCGAAAATACCCGCTCCGAGGCAAAATTAAAGCGTTTCTCCAAGCGTCTGAAATTAGTTGAATATCTTCTCGATTCCGGCAACAAACCGGAGTGGATGATTTTAACGGTGTTGCCGGTGCTGCCGCCGGATCTGCGTCCACTGGTGCCACTTGATGGTGGCCGTTTTGCCACATCAGATCTTAATGATTTATACCGTCGGGTGATTAACAGAAACAATCGTCTCAGACGTCTACTGGAACTCAGTGCGCCCGATATCATCGTCCGAAATGAAAAACGCATGCTGCAGGAATCTGTTGATGCCCTGCTCGATAATGGACGGCGTGGAAGAGCAATCACCGGCACCAACAAGAGACCTTTGAAGTCACTGGCAGACATGATCAAGGGCAAGCAGGGACGTTTCCGTCAAAACCTGCTGGGCAAGCGCGTGGATTACTCCGGTCGTTCGGTGATTGTCTGTGGCCCGGCTTTGCGTCTGCATCAGTGTGGGTTACCCAAGAAAATGGCGCTGGAACTGTTTAAACCCTTTGTGTTCAGCAAACTGATGCTGCGTGGAATCGCTCCCACCATCAAAGCCTGCAAGAAAATTGTTGAGCGTGAAGGCGCAGAAGTATGGGATATCCTGGATGAGGTTATTCGTGAACATCCGGTAATGTTAAACCGTGCACCAACGCTGCATCGTCTCGGTATTCAGTGTTTTGAACCGCAATTAATTGAAGGAAAAGCGATTCAGCTGCATCCGCTGGTGTGTGCGGCGTTTAATGCTGACTTTGATGGTGACCAGATGGCGGTTCATGTGCCTTTGTCGATTGAGGCGCAGCTGGAAGGTCGTGCACTCATGATGTCTACCAATAATATACTGTCGCCCGCCAATGGCGAGCCAATTATTGTGCCTTCACAGGATATTGTCCTGGGCCTTTACTACATGACCAGGGAGAAAGTTAACGTCAAAGGGGAAGGTATGATCTTCTCTGATGTCGATGAAGTACGTCGTGCATTTGAAACCGGCGCGGCTGATTTACATGCAAAAGTCAAAATTCGCATGCAGGAAAAAGTAGTCGCGGAAGATGGTATGGCAACAACTCGCAATGTGCTCAGGGACACTTCCGTGGGCCGTGCGTTATTGCTTGATGTTCTTCCCGAAGGTCTTCCGTTTGAATTAATTAATCAGGATTTGAACAAGCGCGCGATTTCGCGGCTGATTAATGCCTGTTACAGAGAAGTTGGTCTGAAAGAAACTGTGATTTTTGCAGATCAGCTCATGTATACCGGCTTTAAGTTTGCCACATTATCCGGTGTCTCTTTCTGTGCCGATGATATGGTGATTCCGGAAGAAAAGGCAGATATCCTCAGTGCCGCTGAAAACGAAGTGAAAGATATTGAGCAGCAATATGCCTCCGGCCTGGTGACAAAAGGTGAACGTTACAACAAAGTTGTAGATATCTGGTCCCATACCAATGAAAAAGTCGCCAAGGCGATGATGGAAAAACTGGGCAAGCAACAAGTCGAAGATGCTGAGGGGAATACAGTCACACAGCCATCTTTTAACTCGATATTCATGATGGCAGACTCCGGAGCAAGGGGCTCAGCGGCACAGATAAGACAGCTGGCAGGGATGCGCGGGTTAATGGCTAAACCGGACGGTTCAATTATTGAAACGCCTATTACCGCCAATTTCCGCGAAGGTTTGAATGTATTGCAATACTTCATTTCCACACACGGTGCGCGTAAGGGACTGGCAGATACCGCACTCAAGACAGCAAACTCCGGGTATCTGACCCGACGTCTTGTTGATGTTGCCCAGGACCTGGTGATCACAGAGCATGACTGTGGCACGGAAGAAGGCATCATGATGACGCCGATCATTGAAGGTGGCGATGTTGTCGAACCGCTAAGCGAGCGCGTGTTGGGACGGGTCGTGGCAAGAGATGTCATGGACGCGGCCGGTAAAAAAGTGCTCATCCCCCGAGGGACGTTACTGGATGAAAAATGGGTTGCCCGATTCGAAGAACTGGGCGTTGATGAAATTCTTGTCCGTACGCCGATTACCTGTGAGACACGTTATGGCGTGTGCTCATCATGTTATGGACGGGATTTGGCGCGTGGTCACCTGATCAACCAGGGAGAAGCCGTGGGCGTGATGGCGGCCCAGTCGATCGGCGAGCCTGGCACGCAGCTCACCATGCGCACATTCCACATTGGTGGTGCAGCAAGCCGTGCGGCCTCGGCAAATAATATTTCACCCAAGGCAGGTGGTACTATCCGTCTGCATAATATCAAGTTGGTGAAACACCATGATGGCCATAATGTCGCCGCATCACGCTCGGGTGAAATTGGACTGGTCGATGAACATGGTCGTGAAAGAGAGCGATATAAACTGCCTTATGGGGCATCCATCAACGTAAACGAAGGGGATACTGTCGAATCGGGACAAATCATTGCTACCTGGGATCCGCACACTCACCCGATCATCTCGGAAGTTGCCGGACGGGTTCAACTGGTGGATTTCACAGATGGTGTCACGGTAAACAAGCAAACAGATGAAGTCACCGGGTTAAGTTCTACGGTAGTCGCTGATCCTAAGAGCCGTCCAGCGGCAGGGAAAGACCTGCGGCCCATGGTCAAGCTGGTCGATGAGAAGGGTAATGACTTAACGCTGCCGGACTCGGATTTCCCCGCGCAGTATGTACTGCCTCCTGAAGCGATTGTTAGCCTGGAAGAAGGTGCGAGCGTGGGCGTTGGAGACATTATTGCGCGTATTCCACAGGAGTCATCGAAGACGCGTGATATTACCGGTGGTCTGCCAAGAGTCGCCGATCTGTTTGAAGCGCGCAAACCAAAAGAGCCGGCCGTCATGGCGCTGGCATCAGGAATTGTCAGCTTTGGCAAGGAAACCAAAGGGAAACAGCGTCTGGTGATTACCACAGACGATGGTGAAACCGTTGAAGAATTAATCCCTAAATGGCGGCATGTGGATGTGTTTGAAGGTGAGCATGTTGATAAGGGAGAAGTGGTCGTTGAAGGCGAACGCAGCCCGCATGATATTCTGGGTTTGCTGGGCGTCAGTGCCCTGGCAGAGTACCTTGTGCAGGAAATACAGGATGTTTATCGACTGCAGGGTGTGAAGATTAATGACAAGCACATTGAAGTGATTATCCGTCAGATGTTGCGTAAAGTTGAAATTACCGACAGTGGTGACACCAATATGCTGCGTGGTGAGCAGGTGGAGCGTGCAAGACTCTATGAAGTTAATGAGAATATGATCGCACGTAACAAGCAGCCTGCTTCATACGAAGATGTATTATTGGGTATCACCAAGGCTTCTTTGGTGACGGAATCGTTCATCTCTGCGGCCTCGTTCCAGGAGACGACACGGGTTCTGACAGAATCCGCAGTCAGAGGGTCTAATGATTACCTGCGTGGCCTCAAAGAGAACGTCATCGTCGGCAGGCTGATTCCGGCCGGAACAGGTCTGACCTATCATCAGGAGCGTCGCAAGTCACGTGCAGAACTCAACCTTGGGATGCCAGAACTCCCTTCTGAAGCGGCCGATGAGCCGATGATGTCAGAGGCGGTGACAGAAGCAGATGATGCAGGACCAGAGGATTCTGCTGAAAATACATAACCAATACGGCGCGGGTTGTCCTTGACAGGATACGGGGCAACTCCGTAAAATCTCGCCACCCTACGACAGGCCGAGTCCAATCGGCCTGTCGTTTATTTTATGCCGGAGAATAACGAGTAATGGCAACAGTGAATCAGCTTGTTCGCAAGCCGAGAAATAGAAAAATAGAAAAAAGTAATGTACCTGCGTTGGAGGCTTGCCCTCAAAGACGTGGTGTGTGTACGCGCGTATATACCACGACGCCAAAAAAGCCTAATTCCGCACTTCGAAAAGTCGCACGCGTACGTTTGACAAACGGTTTTGAGGTTTCCTCCTATATCGGCGGTGAGGGACATAATCTTCAGGAGCATTCTGTCGTATTAATACGCGGAGGTCGTGTCAAGGATTTACCCGGCGTGCGTTACCATACAGTGCGTGGCAGCCTGGATACACAGGGAGTGGCCAATCGCAAACAGGGGCGTTCCAAGTATGGCACCAAGCGCCAGAAGTCTTAACAGCCGGATGCAATTATTCAAAACAACAAAATAACATCATTATTGACATATAAATAAAGCGAAGAAAAAAACATGCCTAGACGTAGAGAAGTCCCAAAACGTGAAATTTTGCCTGATCCAAAATACGGAAACGAGCAACTCGCTAAATTTGTCAATATTCTGATGGTCAGTGGTAAGAAATCTGTGGCAGAAAAAATTGTTTATAAAGCGATTGATGAAATCACCAGTAAAAAAGGCTCTGATGGCCTGGATGTGTTTCTGGAGGCGTTAGATAAAGTCAAGCCTCCGGTCGAAGTGAAATCAAGACGCGTGGGTGGTGCCACATATCAGGTCCCGGTCGAAGTGCGCCCTGTCCGTCAGGCAGCATTGGCAATGCGCTGGATCGTCGACTCCGCCCGCAAACGTGGTGAAAAGTCCATGATCAATAAATTGGCCGGTGAATTAATTGACGCCGCAGAAAGCAAAGGCTCTGCCATCAAGAAGCGTGAGGATACATTGAGAATGGCTGAAGCAAATAAAGCATTCTCACATTATCGCTGGTAATGTTAATAACATAAGAAGACTGATTAATTCTGCTCGCTTAATTGGAATATCGCTTCTTTAATTGAATATTTAGGGTGAACAGTTGTGGCTCGAAAAACGCCCATCGAACGGTATCGCAATATCGGTATTATGGCGCATATCGATGCCGGGAAAACCACAACGACCGAAAGAATACTGTTTTATACAGGCGTTTCGCATAAAATCGGTGAAGTGCATGACGGCGCCGCGGTCATGGACTGGATGGAACAGGAGCAGGAACGGGGCATAACCATTACGTCTGCTGCAACCACCTGTTTTTGGGCGGGGATGGACCAACAGTTCGACCAGCATAGAATCAATATTATTGATACGCCGGGTCATGTTGATTTCACCATTGAGGTAGAAAGATCCCTGCGCGTGCTGGATGGAGCATGTGCCGTATTCTGTGCAGTGGGCGGTGTAGAACCGCAATCCGAGACAGTCTGGAGACAGGCGGATAAATACAAAGTGCCACGCATGGCATTTGTTAACAAGATGGATCGCACCGGCGCGAATTTTCTTCGGGTTGTTGAACAGATACGTGATCGACTGGGGTCCAGTGCCATTCCGATGCAACTGCCGATTGGTGCGGAAGATAATTTTCAGGGCGTCGTTGATTTGGTGCGGATGCAGGCCATCTACTGGAATGAGGCTGACCGGGGAATGACCTATGAAGCCAGGCAAATTCCTGAAGATATGCAGGCAGAATGTCAGCACTGGCGCGAACAGATGCTTGAGGCGGCCGCAGAGGCCTCGGAAGCGTTGATGGACAGTTACCTGGATAATGGAAGCCTCGCTGAAGATGAAGTCCATCAGGCGATACGAATGCGTACACTGGCAGGGGAAATAGTCCCTGTATTTTGTGGTTCTGCGTTTAAGAATAAGGGCGTGCAGGCCATGCTCGATGCAATTATCAGATACATGCCTTCTCCGTCTGATGTGCCGCCCATCGCTGGCATACTCGATGACAAAGAACAGACTGAGGCTGTCAGAAAAGCATCGGACGATGAACCATTTGCAGCCTTGGCATTCAAAATCGCCACGGATGCGTTTGTCGGAACACTGACATTTTTCAGGGTGTATTCAGGTGTCATGAAAACCGGGGACACGGTTTTTAACCCGATTAAGGGCAAAAAAGAAAGAATTGGTCGATTATTGCAAATGCACTCCAATTCGCGCGAAGAGATTAAGGAAGTCTACGCGGGTGACATCGCCGCCGCAGTGGGTTTGAAAACTGTCACCACAGGAGAAACGTTGTGTTCTCCCCAAAGTGTTATCACTTTGGAAAAAATGGAATTTCCGGAGCCTGTGATATCGGTTGCTGTTGAACCACGTACAACAGGGGATCAGGAAAAGATGGCCGTGGCGCTTCAAAAACTGGCGCAGGAGGACCCTTCATTTCGTGTGACAACGGATGAGGAATCCGGTCAGACTATTATCGCCGGGATGGGAGAACTCCATCTCGATATTATAGTTGACCGAATGAAGCGGGAGTTTAAAGTTGAAGCCAATGTTGGTGCCCCGCAGGTAGCATTCAGAGAGACAATCCGCGCAACGGTGGAGCAGGAAAACAAGTTTGTCCGGCAATCAGGCGGGCGCGGTCAATATGGCCATGTTTGGTTGAAGCTGGAACCGAAACCACAAGGTGGCGGGTTCGAATTCGTTGACGCAATCAGCGGGGGTGTCATTCCAAAAGAGTTCATCCCTTCGGTTGAAAAAGGGGTCAAGGAATCGATGGAAAGTGGTGTCGTCGGTGGCTATCCTGTGGTGGATATTAAGGTGACGCTATTCGATGGTTCATTTCATGATGTAGACTCATCGGAAATGGCTTTCAAGATCGCCGCATCGATGTGTTTCAAGGAAGCGTGCCGGGCTGCGCGGCCGGTATTGCTTGAGCCAGTCATGAATGTTGAAGTGGTGACACCGGAAGATTATATGGGTGACGTGGTCGGCGACCTTAATCGCCGAAGAGGAATGGTCAGTGGCATGGAAGAAGCACCGGCGGGGAAAATCGTGCGTGCAGAAGTGCCATTAAAAGAGATGTTTGGGTATGCAACCGATTTGCGATCTGCCACGCAGGGTCGGGCGACATATTCAATGGAGTTTGAAAAATATAGCGAGGCACCGGCGCAGGTGGTCGAAGCTGTGACTAAAGGTCGTTAAGACAGATAGTGGTATAATTTTAGCTTTTACAATAATGAAGAGGTAATGATCGATGTCAAAGGAGAAGTTTGAACGCACGAAGCCGCATGTCAATGTGGGGACGATAGGACACGTGGATCACGGCAAGACGACGTTAACGGCGGCGTTGACGAAGGTCTCAGCGGAGAGCCAGGGGGGTGAGTTCAAGGATTATGGCGACATTGATAATGCGCCAGAGGAGCGTGAGCGCGGGATAACGATTGCGACGGCGCACGTTGAGTATGAGACGGACAAGCGTCACTATGCGCACGTAGACTGTCCGGGGCACGCGGATTATGTGAAGAACATGATTACGGGTGCGGCGCAGATGGATGGAGCGATACTGGTGGTGTCTGCGGCGGACGGTCCGATGCCACAGACGCGCGAGCATATTCTGTTATCGCGTCAGGTGGGCGTGCCGTACATTGTTGTGTATATGAACAAGGCAGACCAGGTGGATGATCCGGAGTTACTGGAGCTGGTTGAGATGGAGATCCGGGATTTGCTGTCGAGTTATGATTTTCCTGGGGATGATACGCCGATTGTGACGGGATCGGCGCTGAAGGCGCTGGAGGGAGACACTTCGGAGATAGGTGTGCCATCGGTGTTGAAGTTACTGGAGGAGATGGATGCCTACATACCGGAGCCGGAGCGTGCGATTGACGGTGATTTTATTATGCCGGTAGAGGATGTATTTTCGATTTCGGGGCGTGGCACGGTAGTGACGGGTCGTATTGAGCGCGGGATCATCAAGGTTGGTGAGGAAGTGGAGATTGTCGGGATTAAGGAGACCACGAAGACGACCTGTACGGGCGTAGAGATGTTCCGCAAGTTACTGGATGAAGGTCGCGCGGGGGATAATGTGGGCGTATTATTGCGCGGGACGAAGCGCGATGAGGTGGAGCGCGGTCAGGTATTGTGCAAGCCTGGGAGTATTACGCCGCACACGAAGTTTGAGGCCGAGGTATACATTCTGTCGAAGGATGAGGGCGGCCGACATACACCGTTTTTCAACGGATACCGTCCGCAGTTTTACTTCAGGACCACGGATGTGACCGGCGCATGTGATTTACCGGAAGGAATCGAGATGGTGATGCCGGGAGATAATGTGAAGATGACAGTGAGCATGATAGCGCCGATTGCGATGGAAGAGGGCTTGCGCTTTGCGATCCGCGAAGGTGGCCGTACCGTCGGGGCCGGCGTGGTCGCTAAAATTATTGAATAATCCTTAGTAATAGCTACAAAAATAAAATTAAAGAGTAAATAATGTCTGAAAGTCAACGAATCCGAATCAGGTTAAAAGCATTTGATCACCGTTTGATTGATCGATCTGCAAGTGAAATAGTTCAAACGGCAAAGCGAACAGGTGCGCGAGTAAAAGGGCCTATTCCGTTGCCGACGAGAAGAGAACGCTTTACGGTGTTGATATCGCCACATGTCGACAAGAATGCGCGCGATCAATACGAGATCCGTACTCACAAGCGGATTATGGATATCGTTGACCCCACAGACAAAACAGTTGATGCCCTGATGAAGCTGGATTTGGCAGCAGGGGTAGATGTTCAGATCAAATTGAATTGATCGGCACAGTAAACCACTTTCAAGCATTTATCCCTGAAATAAAAGGATAAATTTTACAAAAAGCGGTTTCCAATTTAGGGAAATTCTGTAATAATTCGCGGCTTCCTGTGGCCCGGACAAGACATGCTTGTCCGGGCCACGTTCGCGATGTCTTGAAGAAAGCAAAATAAAACAGGCATTCTGCAAGTGAAAACAGGCCTAAGACACAGTAGAGATTAAAGCAATGCCAATAGGTGTAGTTGGAAAAAAAGTGGGTATGACCCGGGTGTTCAATGAGGATGGTGTATCAGTGCCTGTCACTGTGCTGCACATCGACAATAACCGGGTGACACAGCTCAAACAGCAGGAAATTGACGGTTACAGGGCGATCCAGGTGGCCTATGGCGCGCGCAAGCCATCACGGGTGAATAAAGCGTTGACTGGTCACTATGCCCGGGCGAATGTGGAATCGGGTGAAGGCATGTATGAGTTTCGTCTGACAGACGGTGACGAAATCACAATGGAGCTGGGATCCGAAATCAAGGCAGACCTTTTCTCTGAGGGGCAAAAAGTACAAGTGACCGGCATTTCGAAAGGAAAAGGATTTGCAGGAACAATCAAAAGACACAATTTTCGCGGCCAGGACGCCACGCATGGTAATTCGGTCTCTCACCGTGTGCCTGGATCAACAGGGATGTGTCAGACTCCCGGCCGGGTATTCAAAGGCAAAAAAATGGCCGGGCAGATGGGAAATGAAAAGGTCAGTACAAAAAATCTGACCATCGTAAGAGTAGATACTGACAGAGATTTAATCTTAATCAAGGGTGCTGTGCCGGGAGCCAAGGGCGGTCGGGTGATCGTCAGGCCGGCCATAACTGCATAACCATATTAGAACTGACTATGAAACTGGATGTTAAAAACGGTAGCACTGTGGACGTATCTGATGAGACGTTTGGCCGTGAATATAATGAATCACTTGTGCATCAGGCCGTGACAGCTTATCTGGCGGGCAGTCGTGCCGGAACAAAGGCACAAAAGAACCGCTCTGCTGTTAAAGGTGGAGGTGCAAAACCATGGCGCCAAAAAGGGACCGGACGTGCGCGTGCTGGAACAACCCGGGGACCATTGTGGCGAAGTGGTGGACAGACATTTGCCGCACAACCGCGCAGCTACAAACAGAAAATTAATAAAAAAATGGTTCGTGCCGCCTATTCATCGATTTTCTCTGAGCTGATTCGTCTGGAGCGTTTACATGTGGTCGATGAGTTCACCGCAACCAGCCCTAAGACCCGGGATATGCTGGCGCGCCTCGAGAACATTGGTGTTAAATCGGCGTATGTCATTGTCGCAGACGAGAAATCAGACGAAAACCTGTATCTGTCGGCGCGTAATCTTCACTATGTGGATGTTGATGAAGCCAGTAGCATCAACCCCATCAGCCTTATTAAGTATGAGCATGTCGTTATTACAGAGGACGCCATCAAGGAAGTAGAGGAGTGGTTGCAATGAGTCAGTCAGTGGGAATAGAGCGTCTAACCCAGGTATTAATTGCGCCGCATGTCTCTGAGAAATCAGCCATACTGGCCGATGGTGCAAATCAGCATGTCTTCAAAGTATTGCCAAATGCAAACAAGGTTGAAATCAAACATGCAGTTGAAAAACTTTTTCAGGTGGAAGTCGTCTCTGTACGCACTGAAAATGTACGGGGCAAGAAAAAACGATTCGGTCGGGTGATGGGGAAGCGCAATGATTGGAAAAAAGCATATGTGCGCCTGGCAGCCGGACACGATATAGATCTCACTGGAATGGAATAAAAATGGCAGTCGTAAAATCAAAACCTACCTCTCCAGGACGACGATTTCAGGTAAGAATCGTCTCAAATGATCTGTACACCGGCGAACCGGTGAAATCACTGGTAGAGAAGAAAACAAAATCGGGTGGGCGTAATAATGCCGGGCGAATCACTACCCGTCATCGAGGCGGTGGCCACAAGCAGCAATACCGCGTTATTGATTTTAAGCGCAATAAAGATGGCATCCCGGCCATTGTCGAGCGTCTTGAATACGACCCGAACCGAAGTGCGCACCTGGCGTTGTTGAAATATGCCGATGGAGAGCGACGTTATGTGATTGCGCCTAAAGGAATAAAGGCCAATGATAAACTGCTGTCCGGATCGCAGTCGCCAATTAAAGCCGGAAACGCATTGCCACTGAGAAGTATTCCCGTTGGCACGGTTGTACACTGTGTTGAATTAAAGCCGGGCAAAGGTGCCCAGCTGGCACGAAGTGCAGGTGCCGCCGTGCAACTGGTTGCACGTGAAGGGGCGCATGCGACGCTCAGATTACGATCAGGAGAAATGAGGAAAGTACTCTCCGATTGTCGTGCGACGATAGGTGAAGTGGGCAATGCCGAACACAGTCTGCGCAAACTGGGTAAGGCCGGTGCCAGTCGCTGGCGCGGCGTGAAACCCACCGTACGGGGTGTCGCCATGAATCCAATTGATCACCCCCATGGTGGCGGTGAAGGAAGAACATCAGGAGGACGTCATCCTGTCTCTCCATGGGGAGTACCCACAAAAGGGTTTAAAACCAGAAAAACCAAGCGTACAGATAACATGATCGTGCGTCGGCGTAACAAGAAGTAATTAAAACGAGATACAGAAACAAGCAATATACGAGGAAAGACCGTTGCCAAGATCACTAAGAAAAGGGCCCCATATTGATCACCACCTGGCGAAAAAGGTGCAGGTGGCGGCTGAAAACAACGATCGCAAACCAATTAAAACATGGTCGCGACGTTCAATGATTTCGCCTGAAATGGTGGGGCTGACCATCGCAGTTCACAATGGTCGGCAACATGTTCCGGTGTTGGTGTCTGAGAATATGGTCGGACACAAACTGGGTGAATTTGCCCCCACACGCAGTTTTAAAGGGCATGCTGGGGATAAAAAGGCAAAATAATCGGCCGCATTATTATTGACAGGTTTAAATATGGAAGTATCAGCAAAATTAAAAGATATCAATATCTCTGCACAAAAATGTCGCCTGGTGGCAGACCAGATACGCGGGCTGGAGGTGAGTCGTGCGGTTGAGATATTGCAATTCAGTCCTAAAAAAGCTTCTCATATTGTAAAAAAAGTACTGGACTCAGCGATAGCAAATGCTGAGCACAATGAAGGTGCAGATATCGACGAGTTGAAAATTACCAGAATATTCGTTGATGAAGGCCGAACACAAAGACGCTTTCAGGCGCGTGCTAAAGGGCGGGCATGCAAGATACTTAAAAGAAGTAGTCATCTTACCGTGACCGTCGGTGATAACCGATAGCACATCACGTACCGAACCAATAACTGAAAACAACCGAGTTAACAGATCCGATGGGACAAAAAGTACATCCAACAGGCTTTAGACTAGGCATCGCAACAGACTGGACGTCCAAGTGGTATGCCGATGGACAGGACTATGCAAAATTTTTAAATAGCGATCTGGAAATTCGCAAATATTTAAAAGAGAAGTTATCGCAGGCCTCAGTCAGCAGAATCCAGATAGACCGTCCTGCCCGTGCAGCGTTTATCGTGATACATACCGCGCGACCCGGGATCGTGATTGGCAAGAAAGGTGAAGATGTAGAAGCCTTGCGTAAAGAAATATCGCGTCGCATGGACCTTAATATAAATAGCGTCAAAATAAACATTGAAGAAATACGCAAACCGGAAATAGACGCGCAGCTGGTGTCCGAAAGTGTCGCGCAACAATTGGAAAGACGTATTATGTTCCGGCGTGCGATGAAGCGTGCCGTCAGTAACGCCATGCGCCTGGGGGCGCTGGGCGTCAAGATTAATGTCTCGGGACGCCTGAATGGTGCAGAAATAGCACGAACCGAGTGGTACCGAGAAGGTCGTGTTCCCTTGCACACCCTGCGTGCCGATATCGATTATGGCTTTGCCGAAGCATCGACGACCTATGGCATTATTGGGATAAAAACATGGATCTTCAAAGGTGAAGTGTTTGATCTCGAAAGCAAAAACAAAGAAGAGCTGCCAGAAGCCAAACGTGCAACTGCATAACAGATGTGATTAATAAGGACTAAATCGTGTTACAACCGAAGAAAACCAAATTTCGAAAGCAACAAAAGGGCCGTAATCGTGGCCTGGCGTTGAATGGTAACAAGGTCAGCTTTGGAGATTTTGGGCTAAAAGCCGTGGGGCGTGGGCGACTGACAGCCAGACAGATCGAGGCGGCCCGTCGTGCGATGACGCGTCACGTGAAGCGTGGCGGTAAAATATGGATTCGTATTTTTCCGGATGTCCCTGTTACTAAAAAGCCTCTTGAGGTTCGACAGGGTAAAGGTAAAGGGAATGTTGAATACTGGGTAGCGAAAATTCAGCCCGGGAAAATGCTGTATGAAATGGAAGGTGTGCCTGAAGAGCTGGCGAGAGAAGCGTTCAGATTGGCTGCAGCGAAGCTTCCCATACAAACAGAGTTTGTAACTAGGACATTAATGTAATGAAAGCCGCAGAACTACGTGCCAAAAGCGAGAGCGATTTAAAAAATGAGCTCATTGAATTGCGTAAAGAGCAATTCAAATTACGTATGCAGTATTCGATGGGGCAGGCAAGCCGAAACCATGAGTTTTCAAGAATTCGCAAGGATATCGCGCGTATTAAAACCGTACTCAATGAACAAAGTGCGCAGAAATAATTAAAGGGTTGTAACGACGGGACTATGGAAAAACAAAATAAAAGAATACGTACCTTGCAGGGAAAGGTAGTGAGCAACAAAATGGATAAGTCTATTGTCGTTTTGACAGAGCGCCGTGTGAAGCATCCTTTGTATGGTAAGTTTGTAAGCAAGTCTTCAAAAATCCATGCGCATGATGAAAATAACCAGTGTGCAATCGGCGATGTTGTGACAATCAGAGAATGTCGACCACTTTCCAAGACCAAGTCCTGGACGCTGGTTGAAGTAGTATCACCGCAGGCTGCTGGATAACATAAAGGACATATCATGATACAGATGCAATCAAACCTTGATGTGGCCGACAACAGCGGTGCGCGTCAGATTCAGTGCATAAAAGTTTTGGGCGGTTCACATCGTCGCTATGCCGGCATTGGTGACATTATTAAAGTCAGCGTTAAAGATGCCATACCACGGGGCAAGGTAAAAAAAGGCGAGGTTTATAATGCAGTGGTTGTACGTACGGCAAAAGGTGTCAGGCGCCCTGATGGCTCGCTGATCCGTTTCGATGGCAATGCAGCAGTATTATTGAATTCTCAATTGCAGCCAATTGGCACACGTATTTTTGGCCCGGTAACCAGGGAATTACGTACAGAGAAATTTATGAAAATTATTTCTCTGGCGCCTGAAGTACTTTAAATATAAGTATATAAGTAACAGATATGAATAAGATCAAAAAAGGTGATGAAGTCGTCGTAAGCACCGGCAAGGACAAGGGCCGTCGTGGAACGGTCGCACAGGTATTTGCGGACGGGCGCCTGCTTGTTGAAGGAATCAACATGGTCAAGAAAGCGCAAAAGCCGAATCCAAATCTGGGCGTCACCGGTGGAATCATCGATAAAGAAATGCCGATTGATCGGTCAAACGTGATGCTGTTTAACCCGGCGACGGGTAAAGGCGATCGTGTAGGCATTAAAATTTTGGAAGATAAATCGAAAGTTCGTTATTTCAAATCTAACGGCGAAGTGGTGGATGTGTAATGGCCAGACTGCAGCAATATTATAATGACACTGTACGCGATCAGATGATGGAGAAATTCTCCTACAAGAATGTCATGCAGGTGCCGCGTATTGACAAAATCACACTCAATATGGGTCTGGGTGAGGCGACGAAAGATAAAAAAGTCATCGAAAATGCATTGTCTGATATGGCCAAAATATCAGGTCAAAAAGCGGTCGTCACGTTATCCAGAAAATCAATTGCGGGGTTTAATATTCGCGATAACTGGCCAATTGGATGTAAAGTCACATTGCGTCATGTTCGGATGTATGAGTTTCTTGATCGTTTAATCAATATCGCCATCCCTCGTATTCGTGATTTCAGAGGGATCAGCGGAAAAGCGTTTGACGGTCGCGGGAATTATAATATGGGTGTTAAAGAGCAGATAATTTTCCCGGAGATCGAGTACGACAAAATTGACGCAATCCGGGGCATGGACATCGCAATAACGACAACGGCACCCACCGATCAGGAAGCGAAAGCATTGTTACAGGCATTCAGTTTCCCGTTCAAGAACTGAATAATGGATATCCACGCTGGATTACAAGGTTAAAAGAGGCAAGTACTAATGGCAAAAGCATCGATGGTTCAACGCGAATTAAAACGTGCACGAACTGTTAAAAAATATGAGAAAAAACGTGCGGCGCTAAAGGCTGTCATCAATAGTGCAACTGCAGACTATGATGAAAAAGAAGAGGCGGCGATGCGACTGCAGAAGCTCCCTCGCAATGCCATGCCGGTACGACAAAGAAACCGGTGCAATATTACGGGACGACCACACGGCTACTATCGTAAATTTGGGCTGGGTCGAAACAAATTACGTGAAGCAGCAATGCGCGGCGATATCCCGGGCCTGGTTAAAGCGAGCTGGTAAGGAAAATTAATTATGAGTATGAGTGATCCAATCGCGGATATGTTAACCCGAATACGCAATGGGCAGGCTGCTGATAAGGTAAGTGTAAAGATGCCGGCGTCCAAGTATAAACAGTCAATTGCTGTGGTGCTCAAAGATGAGGGTTACATCTCTGACTGGAGAATCGAGGGCGAGGGAGTTAAAAAAGACCTTGTTATTGATCTCAAATATTACATGGGTAAACCTGTTATTGAGAAAATCAAAAAAATCAGTCGCCCTGGATTGAGAATTTATAAAAGCGCCGAAGAACTTCCCCAGGTAATTGGCGGAATGGGAATCGCGATCATCTCAACTTCAAAAGGCATGATGACCGATCGCACCGCCAGAGAAAATGGGCAGGGCGGAGAAGTTATTTGTACAGTTGAATAAACGCAGAAAACAGTTATGACAAGAGTTGCAAATAAGCCAGTAGAAATACCCTCGGGTGTCGAAGTAAAAATCGATGGCCAAAATGTAAGTGCCAAGGGCTCCAATGGAGAACTGGCGCTGGCATTACATCCGACAGTTAAAATTGTGCAGGAAGACTCGCTGCTGAAATTGCAGGGGGAAAACAAAGATGCAATGGCCATGACAGGAACCATGCGATCACTGCTCAATAATATTATTTTAGGTGTTTCACAAGGTTTTGAGCGTAAGCTGGAACTGGCAGGCGTGGGTTATCGTGCACAGGCCAAAGGTCAAACACTCAATCTGTCGCTCGGCTTCTCTCATCCGGTGGAATATCCAGTACCTGAAGGCATTACTGTTGAAACGCCAAGCCAGACAGAAATCGTGGTTAAAGGGGCAGACAAGCAGCAGGTCGGCCAGGTTGCGGCAGAAATCAGGGCATATCGCCCACCTGAACCATACAAGGGTAAAGGCGTCAAATATGCAGGTGAGCGCATAATACGTAAAGAAGCCAAGAAGAAATAATCAACAGACTGACAACACAGTATTTTATAAAAGAGATACCGATAAACACCAATTACCAGAATTATGGACAAGAAAGCATCACGAATTCGTCGCAGTAAAAAAACGCGATCCAATATACGCGCGCAGGGTGCCAACCGACTGTGTGTTTATCGAACTTCGAAACACATTTATGCGCAGGTCATTGACGATAAGACAGCAAATGTACTGGCCAGCGGCTCATCGCTGGATACGGATGTGCGAAGTAATGTTAAATATACCGGCAATGTTGAAGCGGCCAGGGCGGTTGGTAAATTAGTTGCCGAGCGGGCAAAAAATAAAGGCGTCACAAAAGTCGCCTTTGACCGCTCCGGATTCCGATATCATGGACGCGTGCAGGCACTTGCCGATGCAGCACGCGAAGCAGGTCTTGAGTTTTAAACACGTTTGCGCAACAGCATACACAGTATTGAGATTTAAAGGGTAAATAATGGCCGGACAAGAAATCACAACCAAAACAGCTGACGGTTTGCAGGAAAAACTGGTCGCCGTCAATCGCGTGGCTAAAGTCGTAAAAGGCGGGCGCCAGTTTGGTTTTACTGCACTGACTGTCGTCGGTGATGGTGAAGGCAAAATTGGTTATGGCTACGGAAAAGCAAAAGAAGTCCCAATTGCCATTCAAAAAGCCATGGAGAAGGCGCGTCGTAACATGAAACAGGTGCCGCTGAATGAAGGTACACTATATTACCCAAAGCTCGGGGTTCATGGGGCGGCTAAAGTTCATATGCAGCCGGCATCGGAAGGTACGGGAATTATCGCAGGTGGTGCAATGCGTGCAGTATTCGAGGTGCTTGGAGTAAAGAATGTCCTGGCAAAATGTATCGGATCCCGCAATCCGATTAACGTGGTGAGGGCGACAGTCGATGGGCTGACAAGCATGCAGTCACCGGATGCAATTGCGTCAAAGCGTGGCAAGCCGGTTGAAGAAATTCTGGGTAAATAAAATGAGCAAGCAGCTACAGGTAACAATGATCAAAAGCATACACGGGCGACTTAAGTCACACCAGGCGTGCGCGCGTGGACTTGGGATACGCCGTATCCATAATCCGGTCGTCGTGCAGGATACCCCTGAGAACCGCGGTATGATTAACAAGATCCAGTATATGCTCAAAGTTGAGGAAATCTAGCATGCGTCTAAATACGATAAGACCCACGGATGGCAGTCGAAGTAACCGAAAAAGAGTCGGACGCGGAATTGGTTCCGGGTTGGGAAAAACCTGTGGACGTGGCCATAAAGGACAAAAATCCCGGGCTGGCGGATTCCACAAGATTGGTTTTGAAGGCGGTCAAATGCCGTTACAGCGTCGCCTGCCCAAATATGGTTTTCGCTCAGCAAAGGCCAGGCAGACCGCAGAAGTACGGTTACATGAATTACTGTTAACAGATGCAGCAGTGGTAGATATCCAGGCGTTGAAAGAAGCCAATGTCGTGCCAGAATTTGCCAGCAAGGCAAAGGTGATACTCTCCGGAGAGATCAGCCAGGCAGTGACCACGCGTGGACTGTTATTCACAAAAGGTGCGCGTAAGGCTGTCGAAGCTGCGGGCGGAACAATCGAAGATTAAATATTAGGTTATTATGTCTGCATCCCGTGAAAAAATGGCCGCCCAGTTAGGTGGGATGGGGCAATTAACTGAATTGAAACAGCGCCTGCTGTTCGTGCTGATGGCCCTGATTGTATACCGCATCGGGACATTTATTCCCACACCGGGAATTGACCCTGCAGCAATGGCCAGATTTTTTGAACAGCAAAGTGGCACCATCCTTAACATGTTTAACATGTTTTCAGGTGGGGCGCTGGAGAGACTGAGTATATTTGCGCTGGGGATCATGCCCTATATTTCAGCTTCGATTATTATGCAGCTAATGAGTGCTGTCATACCGTCTCTCAAAGAGCTTAAAAAAGAAGGCGAAGCCGGGCGACGTAAAATCACCCAGTACACACGATACGGAACAGTGGTGCTGGCCACCTTTCAGGCAATCGGCGTGGCAATTGCCCTGCAGAATCAGGGAGTGGCATTACAGCCGGGACCAAGTTTCGTCTTTACGGCGGCGATCAGTTTAGTCACCGGGACGATGTTTTTGATGTGGCTTGGCGAGCAAATCACCGAACGTGGTGTGGGAAACGGTATTTCCATTATTATATTTGCCGGCATTGTTGCAGGATTGCCTTCTGCAGTTGGCGGCACGCTTGAATTGGCGCGGACCGGCGAATTATCCAGCGCACTGGTCTTGCTATTGTTTGTGATGGCCATCGTCGTGACCGCATTTGTTGTGTTTATTGAAAGAGGCCAGCGACGAATTACGGTCAACTATGCCAAGCGTCAGCAGGGTCGTAAAATGTATGCGGCACAGTCAAGCCATTTGCCGCTGAAGCTGAATATGTCAGGTGTCATTCCACCGATTTTTGCTTCAAGTATCATCCTGTTTCCGGCAACGCTCGGGCAATGGGCTGGCAACGTGGACGGCATGGGCTGGCTGGCAGATATATCCGCGACACTGGCACCGGGACAGCCACTGTACGTGATGTTTTATGCGCTGGCGATTGTGTTTTTCTGCTTTTTCTACACGGCAATTGTATTTGACTCGCGTGAAACAGCCGATAACCTTAAGCGCTCGGGTGCTTTCATACCAGGAATACGACCCGGAGAGCAAAGTGCGCGCTACATCGATACTGTACTGACCCGACTCACCGCCGTTGGTGCAATCTACATTACCCTGGTGTGTTTAATGCCGGAGTTTTTGATACTTAAGTGGAATGTTCCGTTTTATTTTGGAGGAACGTCACTTTTGATCATTGTGGTGGTCGTGATGGACTTTATCGCACAGGTGCAGTCACACCTGATGTCGCATCAGTACGAAGGCTTGATGAAAAAAGCGAATTTGAAAGGTGGCCGGGCGGGACAGCTTCGGTAGTTTTCCCACTGGGTTAAATAGATAGGAAATTGACATGAAAGTTAGGGCTTCAGTAAAAAAATTATGTCGCCACTGCAAGGTGATTCGCCGCAATGGTGTTGTTCGTGTGATTTGCAGCGATCCAAGACATAAGCAGAGACAGGGCTAGCCAGGACAAGAATATGATTGAAACCCGTGATTTTATTGGTAAAATTCGCGGCTTCCCTGTGCAAATGGCACATTTGAACCAAATATAGGAGTGTAAAGTGGCACGTATTGCCGGAATAAACATCCCCGTGCATAAGCACACAGAAATCGGATTAACTGCGATTTTTGGTATTGGGCGAACACGATCACGCCAGATCTGTGCAGCCTCGGGAATCAGTCCTTCCATAAAAATCAAGGACCTGACAGAAGAAGAAGTTGAGAAGCTTCGTACAGAAGTGGCTAAATTTAAAGTTGAAGGTGATCTTCGCAGAGAAGTTTCAATGAATATCAAGCGCTTGATGGATCTTGGTACCTATCGTGGTATTCGCCATCGTCGTGGCCTCCCACTCCGTGGCCAGCGAACGAAAACCAATGCGCGTACACGTAAAGGACCAAGGCGTCCTATCAAAAGATAAGCCTAAACATACTTAAATATAAGGTACAACATACTCAAGGTTAAAATATATGGCAACATCGAGCGCAAGTCGCGGCAAGAAAAAAGTAAAAAGAGTAGTGACAGACGGCATTGCTCATATAAACGCGTCTTTTAATAACACGATCGTCACAATCACAGATCGTCAGGGGAATGCCCTGGCATGGGCGACGTCTGGAGGCTCCGGTTTCCGTGGATCACGCAAAAGCACCCCTTTTGCGGCGCAGGTTGCTGCTGAGCGCTGTGGCAACGTGGCACTCGAGTATGGCATGAAAAACCTTGATGTTTTTGTCAAAGGGCCGGGTCCGGGGCGTGAGTCAGCTGTACGCTCACTGAATGCACTGGGCTTTAAAATCATGAATATTTCCGACATTACTCCGATTCCACATAATGGCTGTCGTCCACCTAAAAAGCGTAGGGTGTAAATTAGCATGGCAAGATATCTAGGACCTAAATGTAAATTAAGTCGTCGCGAAGGCACCGATCTGCTCCTTAAGAGTCGTCTGCGACCACTCGACTCAAAATGTAAAGCCGACAAAGTGCCCGGGCAGCATGGCGATAAACGTGGCCGGACTTCCGACTACGGGTTGCAGCTGCGTGAAAAACAAAAATTACGACGCATGTACGGAGTACTGGAAAAGCAATTCAGAAATTACTATAAAAAAGCGCATTCACAAAAAGGTTCTACCGGGGAAAACCTGCTGGAACTTCTTGAATGCCGGCTTGATAACGTCGCCTACCGAATGGGATTCGGAGTGACACGTGCTGAATGTCGTCAGCTGGTTAGCCACAAGTGTATTGAAGTGAATGGAGAGATCGTCAATATCCCCTCATACCAGGTCAAGGCGGACGATATTGTTTCCGTGCGTGAAAAAGCACGCAAGCAGTTACGTATTCAGGATGCGCTCAATACTGCCGAACAGTTTGGCTTTCCGGACTGGGTGACAGTCGATACAAAGAAAATGACGGGTACCTTTAAGTCACCACCAGAAAGAAGCGATTTACCCTCAGATATTAACGAATCGCTCGTGGTCGAGCTGTATTCCAAGTAATTTTTGCGGTCAGCAATTCTATCTTAAGATAAGCAATAACAGCGTAAGAGGTCATATATGGCAAGTTCAAATGAGTTACTCAAACCCAGATTAGTGGACGTCAATGTCATTAATCCCCAGAGTGCAAAAATTGTCTTGGAGCCTTTGGAGAGAGGGTTTGGTCATACGCTGGGTAATGCCTTAAGACGCATATTACTCTCCTCAATTCAGGGGTGTGCCGTCGTTGAAGCCCAAATTGAAGGCGTGTTACATGAATATACGGCCATTGAAGGTGTGCAGGAAGATGTTGTCGACATCCTGCTGAACCTGAAAGGTCTGGCGATCAAGATGCATAATAAAAGTGAAGCCACACTGACGGTAAACAAGTCTGGCCCGGGTGTGCTCACGGCAGCAGATATTCAGGGTGACCCGGATGTTGAAATCGTGAATCCTGATCATGTGATTGCCCACCTGACTTCAGGTGGCACCATCAACATGTCACTAAAAGTGGCCAAGGGGCGTGGCTATGTGCCTTCCACCCAAAGAGGAGCGGATGAAGACCGTCCAATTGGCACACTGTTACTGGATGCCAGCTTTAGCCCGGTGCGTCGTGTTTCCTATGCGGTCGAAAGTGCGCGTGTTGAACAACGTACCAACCTCGATAAACTGGTCATTGATCTGCAGACGGACGGTACCGTTGACCCGGAAGAAACAGTACGTAAAGCAGCCGGCATATTGCAGCAGCAATTAACCGTGTTTGTTGATTTGCAGGGTGATGAACAGGAAGAGCAGGTAACTCATGAAGCAGAGATTGATCCTATCCTTATGCGCCCAGTCGATGACCTTGAACTGACCGTGCGTTCTGCCAATTGCCTGAAAGCGGAAAACATCTACTATATCGGTGATCTTATTCAGCGTACGGAAGTTGAGTTGCTAAAAACACCGAACCTGGGCAAGAAATCATTAACTGAAATCAAAGATGTGCTGGGTTCTCATGGACTGTCACTGGGCATGCGCCTGGAAAACTGGCCGCCCGCGCACATGAAAGAAGAACGCAAACCCCTATTATAAGTTTGCAGGATAAAAATTATGAGACACAGACATTCCGGTAGAAAACTGAACAGAACTGACACGCATCGTAATGCCATGCTGCAAAACATGGCAGTATCGCTGGTTGAGCACGAAGTAATTAAAACAACCTTGCCAAAAGCAAAGGAACTGCGTCGTGTGATTGAACCGCTAATTACCAAAGCAAAGCAGGATTCGGTTGCACAACGCCGGCTGGTATTTTCACGTCTGCGCGATAAAGCTGCAGTTGGCAAACTCTTCAGCGAGTTGGGCCCGCGCTACAAAGAACGTCCTGGTGGCTACCTGCGTATCCTTAAGTGTGGATACCGTGCGGGTGATAATGCACCCATGGCACTTGTGGAATTGGTCGATCGCCCGGAATAAACATCGCCATTCCCAACCCCCTTGTCATTCCCGTGACAACGGGAATCTCATAGCAACAAAACACGCCGCCTGGTGTTCAGCAGATGCGATGCGTCTGTCACAGATTCCTGCTTGCGCAGGAATGACGTGTATATTCCTTGTCATTCCCGTGACAACGGGAATCTTAAATAACTAAATAATTTTCTTTAAGTGTTGACCTGTATAACTTTGCTTATATCGAATAACGTCTTCAGGCGTGCCCACAGCCACGATCTCGCCACCACCAGCCCCACCTTCGGGGCCCAGATCAATAATCCAGTCGGCGGTCTTAATGACATCAAGGTTATGCTCGATCACGATCAGGGTATTGCCATGATCTCTCAATGTGTGAAGCACTTTGAGTAACTGTTCAACATCATGAAAGTGCAGTCCGGTGGTGGGTTCATCAAGAATATAGAGCGTTTTTCCCGTATCCCGCTTGGACAGTTCGCGAGACAGTTTTACACGCTGTGCTTCGCCGCCAGACAACGTGGTCGCACTCTGGCCAAGTGTAATGTAGGTCAAGCCGACTGACACCAGGGTTTCCAGCTTGCGTTTAATCACCGGGACCGCGTTGAAAAATTCCAGTGCATCCTCAATAGTCATCTGCAAGACATCATAGATACTTTTGCCTTTGTACTGAATTTCAAGCGTTTCACGATTGTAGCGCTTGCTCTTGCAAACCTCGCAGGGCACGTATACATCCGGTAAAAAATGCATTTCGACCCGTATCACCCCGTCACCCTGACAGGCTTCACAGCGTCCTCCCTTGACGTTAAAGCTGAATCGACCCGGCGTGTAGCCACGCGAACGTGCCTCCTGGGTGCCCGCGAATAATTCACGTATCGGGGTGAACAAACCGGTGTAAGTCGCCGGGTTAGAGCGTGGTGTGCGACCGATGGGGCTCTGGTCAATCTCGACGACTTTGTCGAAATGCTCCATGCCTTCAATATCGTCGTAATCAGAGACCGCGATACTTGACTTGTTAAGGTGCCGTGCCAGAGCTGCATAGACAGTGTCATTCACCAGGGTTGACTTGCCAGAGCCGGACACCCCGGTCACCGCAATGAATAAACCGACAGGAAAAGCCACATTGACTGATTTTAGATTATTGCCGCATGCCCCGCTAATGGTGAGCTGGTTGAGCGGATTCCCCGGCGTTCTCTGAGTTGGCACTTCAATCATTTTTCGCCCGGATAAATACTGCCCGGTGAGTGAGGTGGCATGCTTGCAGACCTCCTCAGGTGTTCCTGCGGCAACTATTTCGCCGCCGTGGATGCCGGCACCCGGGCCAATATCGACCACGTAATCGGCGCTGCGAATGGCTTCTTCGTCATGTTCCACGACAATCACGGTATTGCCCAGATCGCGCAGTCTTGTCAGCGTGTTGAGCAGGCGCTGATTATCCCGCTGGTGCAGTCCGATAGAAGGCTCGTCAAGCACATACATCACGCCCACCAGGCCGGAACCGATCTGCGACGCCAGGCGAATACGCTGTGCTTCTCCGCCCGAAAGTGTATCGGCACTGCGGTCCAGGCTTAAATAGTCGAGTCCAACATTGACCAGAAAAGACAGGCGATCGCGTATTTCATTAATCACCTTGGCACCCACCTGTGCCTGGTGGCCCTGCAGTTTGATTGTTTCAAAAAACGACAGCGCCTGTTGAATCGAAATTTTTGTTAACGCCGGCAGATTATGATCATCCACAAACACATGCCGTGCCTGCGTATTGAGACGTTCGCCATGGCAGTCTTCACAGGGCTGCTCGGACAGATATTTACTTAATTCTTCACGTACCAGGTGTGACTCGGTCTGGTCATAGCGGCGTTCCATATTGGGAATAATGCCTTCAAAAGCATGTTTGCGAGAGCTGGTGCGACCTTTCTCGTTGATATATTTGAACGTAATTTCTTCATCGCTGCCATACAGAATAATGTCCTGTACATCGGCGGGTAAGGTTTCGAAAGGTGCTTCCACATCAAATGCATAATGCCCGGCCAGTGACTGAATCATCTGAAAATAGTGCGCATTGCGTCGGTCCCAGCCACGCACCGCGCCCCCTGCACAGCTTAACTGGGGTGAGCTCACAATCAGTTCCGGGTCAAAAAATTCCTCCACGCCCAGCCCGTCACAACTGGGGCACGCGCCCATCGGGTTGTTAAAGGAAAACAGACGCGGTTCAAGCTCGCTGACGCTATAGCCACAGACCGGGCAGGCAAAGCGGGCCGAAAAAAGCAATGACTCGGACTGGGGATCATCCATAAAGGCGACTTCAGCAATATCATCGGCCAGCTTGAGCGCGGTCTCAAATGACTCTGCCAGGCGCAGATCAATGCCGGGCTTTACTTTAAACCGGTCCACCACCACTTCAATGGTGTGTTTCTTACGTAGGTCAAGCTTCGGTGGTTCATCCAGTTCATAGACTTCGCCATCAATGCGCGCCCTTAAAAACCCCTGGGTATGAAGCTGTTGAAGTAAATGTAAATGTTCACCCTTGCGGTTTTGCACGATCGGTGCAAGTAACATCAACCGCGTGCCTTCTGGCAATGCCAGCACTTTATCGACCATTTGGCTGACTGTCTGTGCATTCAGATCGTTACCATGAGTGGGACACTTGGGCGTGCCGACACGTGCGAACAGCAAACGCAGGTAATCATAGATCTCGGTAATGGTGCCAACCGTGGAGCGCGGATTATGCGAGGTGGATTTTTGTTCTATGGAAATGGCAGGGGAAAGCCCCTCAATGGCATCGACATCGGGTTTTTCAAGGCGCGCCAGAAACTGGCGTGCGTAGGCAGACAGTGACTCAACATAACGTCGCTGACCTTCGGCGAAAATAGTGTCAAATGCGAGTGAAGATTTTCCGGAACCGGACAACCCGGTAATGACGATCAATTGATCACGGGGTAAATCGAGATCAATGTTTTTCAGGTTGTGCGTGCGCGCTCCACGGATTTTAATTGCTGCCATGCGATGTTTCAGTCCAGATAAACTTGTTAATATACGTCCTTTAGTGCACTTAAAGCAAAACTGTGCACACCTGTAACCAGTACCGAGGTGTATTCATGAACCCGATAGAGCGTCGGGCCGCTATATCACTTGCGCTAATTTATGCCACGCGCATGCTAGGTCTTTTTATGATCCTGCCGGTGTTCGCGATTTATGCAGAACAGCTGGCCGATGTCACGCCGTTTCTTGTTGGCCTGGCGATTGGTATCTATGGTCTCACACAAGCGGCATTTCAAATACCTTTTGGCGCATGGTCTGACAGAATAGGACGCAAGCCGGTGATTATCTTCGGGCTGCTGATCTTCGTGGCCGGCAGTATTGTTGCCGCATTGGCCGATTCCATTTACTGGGTGATTGTCGGGCGTGCGCTTCAGGGCATGGGGGCGATTGCCTCTGCGGTGATGGCGCTGGCTTCAGACCTCACGCGTGAAGAGCATCGCACCAAGGTCATGGCGATTATTGGTGCAAGTATTGGTGCGGCATTTATGCTGGCACTGGTACTGGGGCCGGTGTTGCAGGCCTGGCTGGGCGTGCCCGGGATTTTCTGGTTAACCGCGCTGCTGGCAGGTGTGGGCATAGTGGTGGTGGCCTATCTTATCCCGACCCCGGTACAGGCCAGTCAGCCGGCGGTGGGTGTGAATCGCGTCAGTCTGAATGCCATTATCAGTGACGGCCAGTTACTGCGTCTCGACATGGGGGTGTTTATATTACACATGGCATTAACCGCCATTTTCGTGATTGTGCCGCTTATTTTGCGCGACCAGTATCAACTGGCTGCCGCTTCGCACTGGCAAGTCTATCTAAGCGTATTGGTGATTTCTTTGATCCTGCTGGTACCCACCATTATTTTTTCTGAAAAACTGCATAAAACAGGGCAGACATTCAGCCTGGCCATTTTGCTGTGCGCGGCCGGGTTGCTGATGATGCTGGGTAATATGCAACAGTTTGCATTGTTTTTCGTCGCCATGGTGCTGTTTTTTTGGGGCTTTAATTTTCTGGAAGCAAGCATGCCTTCACTGGTTTCCAAATTAAGTAATCCGCACACCCGGGGGATGTCGATGGGAGTGTTTTCCAGCAGCCAGTTTCTGGGTGCGTTTACCGGCGGGGCGGCAGCCGGGCTGTTATTACAACTGTATGGCCAGAATGCGGTCTTTTTGTTCGCATTGATTATGTTTTTGATCTGGTTTCTAGTAGCATTCTCGATGCAGGCACCGGTCGATTTTAAGAGTTATACTGCCGAGCTTGGACACCTGCAGCACGGGCAATGTGACCAGGTGGCCGCGGCCCTGCAGGCGCTCCCGGGCGTGGCTGAAGCCACCGTCATTGCGGATGAAGGCGTGGCCTATTTACGGGTGAATAAAAACACCTTTGAAGAAGACAAAGTGAAGGCCTACTGCGCACAGTTCCAATAATTCGACGAAATTTAATTGCAAACCAGAAAAGAGGATAAGTCATGGCACGAGGCGTCAATAAAGTGATTTTAGTGGGGAACCTGGGGCAGGACCCGGAAGTGAAATACATGCCAAGTGGCCAGGCGGTGTGTAATGTCAGCATCGCCACGACCGACAGCTGGAATGACAAAGCCTCGGGTGAAAAACAGGAACGCACAGAATGGCACCGTGTGGTGTTCTTCAGACGCCTGGCCGAAATTGCCGGTGAATACTTGCGCAAAGGCTCGCAGGTGTATGTGGAAGGCCGTCTGCAGACCCGCAAATGGCAGGACCAAAGCGGCGCCGACCGCTACACCACAGAAATTATTGCCAACGAAATGCAAATGCTGGGTGGCCGTGGTGGGTCCGGTGGAAACTATGACGGGCCGCCAATGGATGAAGGTTATGGCGGTGGGGCGTCAAGTTCAAAGCCAGCCAAAACAGAGGCACCGAGCACTGCGGATGACTTTGATGATGATATTCCGTTTTAGCTCTTAAGATATTTTTCATAGAGGCGTATGTCATTCCCACGCAACCACCATGGATGGTGGAAGTGCCAGAAATGAAGGAGCATGTCCTGGCGAAAGCGGGAATCTATATAAAAGTATTCATCGAACTTCTGATTGGCATTATGAAAAGCTGTATCGTCATACCCGACACACCATGCCATTTCGGCTTTCGCCGTGATTTACGTGTACGCCCATCACTCCCGTATCAGTCGTCATTACCGTTTCAGTGTCATTTCCGCTTCTGGCGTCATTTCCGTTTCAGTCGTCATTCCCGCGCAAGCGGGAATCTGGCGACAGATCAGTTACCTAGCTAGATAATTTGTTCAATTGAAGAAAATAAAACTACTGCTGATAGCACCAAGTTTTTTTCCTGTTCATGGCGGCGCGGGCCTGCGCTTCTATCGATATCTACCTTACTTTCATGATAACAATATTAAAACAACTGTGATCTGTGGAACACCTAAAGCAAAAAAGTTCACAGACCAAGATAAAAAAGCGGAGTGGCTACAGTATCGAGATGGAGTATTGGTTGCAGAGGAGATTGTGCAGAATGCAAAAGTACTTAAATATAAAATTCCGGGGAGTAATGCTAAAAAACGTTGTAAATTTTTATTAGATAAAGCAATAGATATATGTGCGGATGAAAACATAAGGCCAGACATCGTTCATATAATTGCACCTATGCCATATGGTGTAATTAGACAGCTAAAAAAGATTAAAGTGCTGGGTGTTAAGTTGACCTATTCGCATACAATTTCTAAAGACTTCTCCAAAAATTTTTTTGCAAGACTAATTCAGCAGTGGAAAATCAAACGTGTATTTAATCTTTATGATCATATGATCGTACAGTCAAAAGATTTAAAACAACAAATTAGAAAGACAAACCCTGCATCAAATATTTCAATTATTCCAAATGGTGTGGATATAGAAAAGTTTTCGCCAGTAGAAAATCAAAAAGAAAGAAAACATCTGCGTGCTACATTAGATCTGCCAGAAAACGCAATAGTGCTCACTCTTATAGGGGCAATACATCCTCGTAAAGGGACGGATCTATTAGTTGAAGCATGGTCGCAATTGGTTAAACAGTATCCAGAATTGAATCTAGTATTAATTGGTCCGAGATACGATCAGACAAGTGAAGAATTATCTTCTTTTAAGGTAAGAATAAAACAATCGATTAATGAGTCTGATAGAAAATTTAATATTCATTTTTTAGGCGAGTTGAAAGATGTGGAATTGTATCTTAAAGCATCAGATATATTTGTATTTCCGTCTGAAAGGGAAGGTATGCCAAATGCCGTAATAGAGGCAATGGCCACCGGCTTGCCAGTTGTCTTAACCCCGTTTATGGGATTGTCTGAAGAACTGGGTAATGCTGATAAGCAATACTTATTAGCAGAACGAACTTCTGCGTCTTTAAAGGAAAACATATTGAAACTTGTTGAAAATAAAAGTTTGCGTGAGAGCCTCTCAGTTGACGCAAGAGAATGGATTGTTCGCAATATGCAAATAAAAAGAAACGTAGAGCAATATATTGATGTTTTTCGTCAATGTATAAGTAGTTGATACAACTGAGTATTATTTATGTGTGGTATAGCTGGAGTTCTATATTCAAATCCCACTTTAAAAAATGACGAGTTCATTTCTTTAATGAAAAGGATGGGGGATACGCTAAGACATCGTGGGCCTGACGATCATGGCGAGTGGGTTGATGTAAATGCGGGAATAGGATTCGCGCATAGGAGGTTGTCAATACTTGATTTATCTTCTGCCGGGCATCAGCCAATGGTCTCGAGAAATAATCGATATGTGATTATTTTTAATGGTGAAATATATAATTATCGGGTAATAAAAGCGGACCTGGAAAAAACAGGAATAGTGTTTCAAGGACATTCGGATACAGAAACATTGCTTGAAAGTATCGCGCATAAAGGTCTAGATAAAACCTTAGATGTTATTAACGGCATGTTCGCGTTTGCACTGTGGGATAAAGAAACAAGAACACTTACGCTAGCGAGAGACAGAATGGGTAAAAAGCCACTATACTATGGCTGGTGTAATGGCGTATTTCTCTTTGGTTCCGAGCTAAAAGCATTAAAGATGCATCCTGATTTTGATGATGAAATAGATCGGGCTGCGTTGGGTCAATTTATACAATATTCCTGGTTAAACGGACCGGCCTCTATTTATGAGAATATAAGAAAATTGCAATCCGGCACCTATATTACGCTTGATTCATTGGATTTTTCAAAAGGGAGCAAACCGGTTGTTTACTGGTCTGCATTCGATAAAGCATGTGACGGGGTTAATACACCCTTTCAGGGAAGTTATCAGGATGCAGTTGATAAGCTGGAAGAGGTATTACTACAAGCGGTAAATCGCCGGATGATTGCCGATGTTGAGTTAGGTGCATTGCTTTCGGGAGGTATAGACTCATCATTGGTAACTGCGATGATGCAGGCACAAACCCCAAATGCAGTGAAAACATTTTCGGTAGGGTTTCATGAGACAACACATAATGAAGCCGAGCATGCTAAAAAAATTGCTAACTATCTGGGTACAGAGCATACTGAACTTTATGTCACTCCAAAAGATTGCATGGATGTAATTCCTGAATTGCCACGGATTTATGATGAGCCATTTGGCGATGTCTCTCAAATTCCTACTTATCTGGTTTCGAAGCTTGCAAGGCAAAAAGTTAAAGTTGTTTTATCGGGTGATGGCGGAGATGAATTGTTTGCAGGGTATACGCGCTACTTCCGTTGCATGGAGCACTGGAAGAAACATGAAAAATTACCTGTAAACCTGAGGCCGGTGATAGGCTATTCGATGGATAAGCTGGCCAGACTGCTATGGTTTTTGCTGGGGAGTGCCAAAACGAATGCGGATACCAAAGGCTGGCAGTGTCTGGGTTCAAAACTGGATAAACGATCGAGGCGAATGGCATCCAGGAGTTCGCTGGAGTTGTTTGTCAATATGATGAAAAGATATAAATCAATTGAAGAACTTGTTCCCGGTAGCAGCATATCAAATACTGTGTTGGCTAATCAGTCTGCCTGGCCAGATCATGCAGACCCAATTTTTAACATGATGCTGATCGATACTTTATGCTATTTGCCTGATGATATTCTGGTTAAGGTGGACCGTGCAAGCATGGCAACCAGTCTTGAAGCACGCTCACCGCTACTGGATAAAGAGGTCGCTGAGTTTTCGTGGTTGCTGCCATTTGAAATGAAAGCGGATCAGGTGGGCGGTAAAAGAATATTAAAAGAAATATTGGCAAGGTATATACCCGTGGAATTGACCGATAGAAAAAAAATGGGCTTCGGCGTGCCAATTGGTCACTGGTTACGTGGACCGCTGGCCGACTGGTCCGAGAGCTTACTGGAACCCTCCAAGATCAGGCAACAGGGGTACTTTAACGAACAGGGAGTAAACAGGTTATGGAATCAGCATCAGTCAGGCTGGCGCAATCATAGTGATATTCTATGGTCGATTCTCATGTTTCAGGCATGGAATCAGTAGGCTGCTAGATGGCTAAAGTTGCACTGTTCATGAGTAGTTTATCCGGTGGGGGCATGGAAAAAGCAATGCTGAACCTGGCTAGTTTTTTTATCTCTGAGGGTGATAGTGTAGATATGCTGGTTGCCTCAGCAAAGGGGCCATTATTAGAGGAAATTCCAAAGACAGTTAACTTGATTAATCTTGAAGAGAGTAAAATCAAGTATGAATCAGTGCGCAGTTGGTTGTTTAAGAAAACATTTACTCTGGAGCCGTTGTTTTTTTTATTATATTTTTCCAAAAAATTACCTAAAGCAATAAAAGTCATACCTGGGTTGGTTGCTTATATAAATCAACACTGTCCAGACTTTATTATAAGTACACCAACAACTGCGAATCTGGCACTTTTGTGGGCTAAATATTCTAGCAATCAAAATATAAAGGTTGTTGTTAGAGAGGCTACAACGCTATCTGAGGAAATTGGAAATAAGAATACGATATTTTTTCGTCTATTAAAAAGGTTCGTAAAAAAATGGTATAACAAGGCTAATTTAGTGGTATGTGTTTCTAATGGAGTAAAGTATGATTTATGTGAAAATTTTCATATTAATAAAGATAAAGTGCATGCTGTGTATAACATACTTGATATAAGTGGTATGAAAAATAGAGCATCTTTAGTTGATCGTAAATCATTAATTTCTATATATGGGTCTTTTATATTATCAATAGGGCGGCTTGAAAAAGAGAAAGATTTCGCCACATTGATAAATGCTTTTTATCTCGTAGCCGATAAAGTATCTGTTAATTTGGTTATTTTGGGAGAGGGTAAAGAGCGTTCCAATCTGGAAAGATTAATTCAAAAGCTATCTCTAACAGAGCGTGTATTCCTGCCAGGTTTCATAATTAATCCATATCCTTATATTTCAAATTGTGATGTATTTGCTTTGTCTTCTCGCTGGGAAGGTTGTCCTAATGTTCTTAGAGAAGCGATGGTGCTAGGAAAAAAAATTATCAGTACTGATTGTCCCTCAGGTGCAAGAGAAATACTTTGTAACGGTGAATTTGGGGAATTAGTCAAGGTGGGTGACTGCGAGACATATTCTAATAAGTTACTCGATTTGATTAAAATAACAAAGAGTTCAAATTTCTCATCCATAGTTATTGAGGAAAACAAGACTTCGATGGAATTCTATCGAAGTATACTTAAAATGCTGTAAAAAGATTACATAAAGGTATCAATTCATGAGATTTCTTATTACGGGCGGTGCTGGGTTTATTGGCTCGGCATTAATCAGGTATTTGATTCTGGAAACGAACCATTGTGTAATTAATCTTGATAAATTAACCTATTCTGGAAATCTAGATTCTTTGTCAATGGTTGATGAAAACTCGCGCTATAAATTTGTTCATGGTGATATTTCTGACTCAAATTTAATGCGTAAAACCTTTCAGGAGTATCAACCAGATATTGTGATGCATTTGGCTGCGGAATCACATGTCGATAGATCTATTGATGCCCCTGCAGAATTTATACAGACAAACATTGTGGGGACCTACGTCCTGTTAGAGACTGCACGTGCATATTGGGAAGGTTTAGATTTGGACGCACGTAACCGCTTTAAATTCCATCATATATCAACGGATGAAGTGTATGGAAGCTTGGGGCATGAAGGGCTTTTTACTGAAGCCACTGCATATGATCCATCATCACCATACTCTGCATCAAAAGCTTCATCAGATCATTTGGTAAGAGCATGGAATCGCACATACGGCATGCCTACTTTAATATCTAATTGCTCAAATAATTACGGTCCTTATCAGTTTGTAGAAAAACTAATTCCTCTGATGATATTAAATGCGCTTGATGGCAAGAGTATGCCTGTCTATGGGAATGGTCAGCAGGTGAGAGATTGGTTATATGTTGACGATCATGTGCGTGCACTAGTTTGTGTGGCTACCCAGGGGAAGACAGGTCAAACCTATAATATTGGTGGATATAATGAAAAATCGAATATAGAAGTTGTTCATACAATATGTGAATATCTTAATAATATACGACCCATGGTTTCAAATCAGATTGATGACTACAGGAGCTTGATTGAATATGTTGAAGATAGACCAGGCCACGATCTAAGATATGCGATTGATGCAACAAAGATTAGCAATGAGTTGAATTGGCGTCCTAAAGAGACGTTTGAAACAGGGATTAAAAAAACAATCCATTGGTATCTTGAAAATACAGAGTGGTGCAAAAAAATTTCTGGTGGGTATATACATAGCCAACGATTGGGTGTTAGAAGTAAACAAGGAGTTAAGGAATGAAAGGTATAGTCCTTGCGGGGGGCAATGGAACACGCTTATATCCAACGACAATGGGTGTCTCAAAGCAATTACTCCCAATCTATGACAAGCCGATGATTTACTATCCTTTGTCGGTTTTAATGCTTGCTGATATACGAGAAATTTTGGTAATCACAACTGAATGCGACCTAAGTTCATATCAAAGATTGTTAGGGGATGGAGGCCGATATGGTGTGCATATTGATTATGCAATACAAAAAGAACCTAAGGGATTGGCGCAAGCATTCACTATTGGAGAAAAGCATATCGGTGAGGATAATGTTTGTTTGGTGCTGGGTGATAATATTTTCTATGGACAGGGGTTTGGCGCTACTTTGAGTAACGTTGCCAAGAACCACACAGGCGCGACAGTATTTGGTTACCCTGTTGCAGATCCACAAAGGTTTGGTGTTATAGAATTCGATTCGGTTACTAAGTCAGTTATATCTATCGAGGAAAAACCTTCAAAACCAAAAAGTCGATATGCTGTAACAGGATTGTATTTTTATGATAACGATGTAGTAAAGATAGCTAAAAATGTTGAGCCTTCTGATCGAGGAGAATTAGAAATAACTTCTATTAATAAGACATATTTAGGAAGAAATCAGCTGGATGTACAGATATTAGGGCGTGGTTTTGCTTGGCTGGACACAGGCACACCCAGATCATTACTTGAAGCTGCACATTATGTTGAAACTATCGAAACCAGGCAAGGCTATAAAATTGCATGTTTAGAAGAGATTGCATATCAGAAAGGCTGGCTGACAAAAGAATCTATTGAAATGATAGCAAATAAAATGGGAAATAACGATTACTCAGCATATTTGTTAAATCTTATTTAATATATAAATAGTGATGATATTAAGTTGCTGCAATGAATTTAGTTTATATGATCTAATCACATGTGGTCTAAAATGAAAAGTCATGAATTTTTACTAAAGTTTGCATGGCTGGGATACCTAATAATTTTTATAGTATTAGCCTTTCCGCAAGGTTTGGATACTGTAATAGCCAGTTCTGACGATAAATTATTATTTGTGACTGGAAGTAATAAAGAGATTCAGGAAGTTTTTGGGCCCGCAGACATCGCTTCTTATGCAAGGGGCGGCGAAAATCTTGTAAAAGATATCTCAGAATTTCTGGATGGATCTTACGTCAATCTTTGGGCGCCCGGTATGTTTGTGTTGCACGGAATATTATCCTTGCTTGGTGAAAATGCGCCAGTAGTCCTGATAATTTTTATGTTAGGATTTTTAGCCTGGAGTGTAGTATTCAATAAGCTATGCACTATTTTGCATGATGTAATAGGTTGTAGCATATGGTTAGCCTTTTTGATTCCAATCAGCTGTTTTCTAATATCGCCATTTAGGAATATAACACTCACGAGTGGTGCGCTTGGCGCAGAAACATTTGCTATCACGCCTTTTATATTGGGATTACTATACTTAGTAGAATCGATCTTCATGGCAAATAGTCGCAAGTTGCTTATTTTTGCGGGATTGTGTTTTTCATTTTCAGCCTACATGAAGGCGAGTTTTGATATATATATGCGTATGTTTGCATGTCTAGTGTTGTTATTTTTTACATTCTATCATTTGATTGAGTTTTTGAAAAAAATAGAGTTTAAAAAATCAGCTATTACTTGGAATAAGGAATATAAAGTTGTCATGAAAAACTCACTAATAGTATTAAGTGTTTTTTTTATAACTACTTTACCATGGAGGATAATCCATGAACCAGGTTGGGTGAATGGCCAATATATTTACGCATATATATGGATGCCTGATCATCAATTGGCAGATTTTGTTGTTGCAGGCGGAGTTAATGCGTCAGCCTGTAAGATTAAACCGCTTTTGTGTCAGTCATTTCAGCAAGGGGATATTACTGAAAATAGAAATAATGAACAATGGATGAGTAACCTTATTTATCAAACGAAATTAACTCTGCTTACTAATCCATTTGAATGGGTTTATTACAAGTTGCCTTATTTGTATAAATACTGGTTTAAGGAGGGACGAAAGAGTGAAAGTATATATACATTTTTTATTAATGTTATGCTATTGGCTATGACACTGGGTATTTTTGTAATTGCGATTATCCGTAGGACAGTTCTAGATATGACATGTTCTTTATTTCTTTTTGCTGTTGTTATAGGAACGTTAATCCCGCATTTTATCATTCACTTTGAAGCGCGTTATTTATACCCATTGAAAATAATTACGTTATGCATATTCCCGGTGATTTTTATTAATTTTCTGCAGTCGAAAAAATAAATGGATGAGCTGTAAATTGATGCGTTTTAGAAATAAAAATGAATAAATTGATGAATCACGATATTAACATGCAATGAGCGTTGGCTGTGGTTAGCATAGAGTATATGTTGGTTGCTATAACTTGTATCTATTTAGACAACAAGAAATTATTCTAAATAAACATATCTGGTTTGATGACACAAGAGGAACAAATTTATTGCAAGTGCATAACCAAAAATATAACTATTAAGGACAGAATAGTATGAAAATTAAAGAAATAGAACGCAAAATTGATTAGGAATCAGTATATAAATATGGAAAAGATAGATAAACTCTCTGTAATCATCCCAGTTTATAATGAGCAAGATAATATCGAGATTCTATTGGAAAACATAACTCAAGTACTTGATAATTTGAGCTATGAGTATGAAGTGATAGCGGTTAATGATGGCAGCGAAGATGGATCTACTGACTTGCTAAACCAATTAACGAAAAAGTATAGGAAATTAACTGTTATTCATTTTAGAAGAAATTTTGGACAGACTGCTGCCATGATGGCGGGGTTTGATAATGCCAATGGTGATGTGATTATTCCTATTGACTCTGATCTCCAGAATGATCCCAGGGACATTCCACATCTCCTCGATAAGTTACAAGAAGGGTATGACGTGGTTTCAGGCTGGCGAAAGGACAGACAAGACCATGCTATAAAAAGAAACTTGCTGAGTAGAGTGGCGAATAAGCTTATCTCAATAGTATCTGGCGTCAGTCTGCATGATTATGGATGTACATTGAAAGCATATCGCAAATCTGCGATGGAGGGAATGAAACTTTACGGAGAAATGCATCGTTTTATACCTATCTATGCCAATTTGATTGGCGCTAAAGTTACGGAAATCCCAGTAAATCACCATAAAAGAATACATGGCCAATCAAAATATGGGATGAGTCGTATATTCAAAGTATTATTAGATTTGATGGTGGTTAGGTTTTTAAGTAAATACCTTAAAAAGCCAATTTACTTTTTTGGTGGTATAGGCTTTATATTTCTATCAACGTCGTTCATAGCATTTATAATTGCTATCTACTTTAAATTCTTTGGTGGCAAGTCATTAATTGAAACACCATTGCCATTGTTTACAACGATGACATTTATAACCGGTGTGATGTGTATTTTGATGGGGATATTGGCGGAAATGATTATGAGGACCTATTTTGAGTCGCAAGACAAAAAATCCTATATCGTAATGAATAAGGTAAATAATACAAATAAATAATAATGTTTAGTAAAAATAATAGTTAACTAAAGTTTTGAAATTGTAAATGTGTGGGATAGCTGGATTTGTTGGTGAAGGGTCTGATCATGATTTAATTTCAATGGCAGACGATATCGTCCATCGTGGCCCTGACGGTAGAGGGTTATATTCTGATAAATCTAAGGCAGTATTTTTGGCTCATCAGCGGTTGTCTGTTGTCGATATTGAAGGTGGTCATCAACCTATGCGAGACAGTAATGATGAAGTTATTTTGGTATTTAATGGGGAAATATACAACTGCTTAAGCTTGCGTAATTCGTTAACTGCTGATGGGTATAAATTTAAAACATCACACTCTGATACAGAAGTAATACTTAATGGATATAAGAAATGGGGGACTGATATACCAAAGTATTTGAACGGAATGTTTGCGTTTGTCATTTATGATCGATTGAATCACCAGATATTTATGGCACGAGATAGATTTGGTGAAAAACCACTATATTACTATTTTGACCATAAAAACTTAATATTTTCTTCAGAGTTAGGTTCGGTTACAAAGCATACGGTTGTAAGCCCTGAGTTAGATAGTCTTGCTGTACAAAAATATTTTGCATATGGCTATGTTCCTGCACCGTTAACAATTTATAAAAATTGCTATAAATTAAAACCAGGACACTCGATATCCTATGACTTACACAATAAAAAAATTATTTCCAATGAGTATTGGAAATTCAGGTTGGAACCAGATTTAAGTTTGACCGATGAAGGGCGAGTGATCGAAGAGTTGGATTATTTGATAGAAAATGCGGTTAAATCTAGATTAATGAGTGATGTACCATTGGGGTTGTTTCTAAGTGGTGGAATTGACTCGAGTGCAATCCTCGCATACACATGCAAAAGTATGGATAAGTCAAAAATAAAAACATTCACCATTGGCTTCAATGAAAATTCATTCGACGAATCTGAGTATGCTAATAATATTGCCGAATATTTTGAAGTAGAGAATCTTCAAAAAAAACTATACTTGAATGATGCGAAAAATTTATGTCCAGCTATATTAAGTAGGCTCGATGAACCTGTTGGCGATGCGTCAATAATCCCAACGTACTTTTTGAGTGAGTATACTCGTCAGTATGTAAAGGTTGCTTTAAGTGGTGATGGCGGCGATGAACTTTTTGCAGGTTATGATCCTTTCAATGCGCTAAAATTAGCTGAAATTTATAAAAAAATTGTCCCTAAACTATTGCATAAAGGTGTGGTTAGACTTGCCGAAATGTTACCTATTTCCAGATCAAATATGTCCTTTGATTTCAAAGTTAAACGCGCTTTGAAAGGGCTGTCTTACAATGAGCAATTATGGAATCCTGTATGGTTGGCGCCAAGCGATCCTGGTGAAATAAATGAGCTGTTCAATAAGGCTGTAAGAACAGATGAATTATATTCCGAAGCAATTGAAGTGTGGAATGAACGAAATAATCTAGACATGATTGATAAAACACTGGAATTTTATACTAAGTTTTATATGCCCGGTAATATATTGACTAAAGTTGATCGCGCATCGATGATGAATTCACTTGAGTCGCGAGCGGTGTTTTTAGATAAAGACTTGGCGGAATTCTGTATGAGATTACCCAATCATTTTAAATATAAAAATGGAACTAAAAAATATATATTAAAAAAATTATTACAAAAGAAGGTCCCAAAAGATGTTCTTGAGAGGAAAAAAAAAGGATTTGGTTTGCCTGTATCTAAATGGTTAATGGACTTTCCTGAAGAAATACCCATGAGAAAAGTTATGGGTATGGATATGAGACAGGTTGAAAAGTTATGGTCTATGCATAGAGAATCAAAGCAGGATAATCGCTTGTTTATGTGGAACTGGTACGTATTACAGCAGTTTATTGGATGATTGAAAATATAGTGGGGTATATCTCTAATTGTACCTATAAATTGATGCTTCGTTCTGGTTTATTGCTAGAAAAGAATGGTTATTTAAAATCTGCAGATCTGATTTTAAGATATAGCGGTAAAGTAGATTATCTGGTTAGATTTTGTATTTTCTCTGGATTTGGCTTAAGCGCGGATATCGTATTATTTGGATGCTTAGTATATCTGCTAGACATGCAGTTATTTGCTGCTAACCTTATTAGTATATACTGTGCAGTTACAATCGCATATGTAGTGCTTGGTAGTAAGATATTCAATGAGTTTTTATTCTGTAAAAACAAATATATAATTTTTATTGCATATCATTTAAGTGCCTCGATATTGTTTTCTTATATACTTAAAATCCTGGACGAAAATCTTATACATGAACCACTACTGAGCAAACTATTGATTGTTTTACTTAGTTTTATATGTAATTACTTATTTTTCACTAGTTTGATGAAAAGAAATTTATAGGAATCAAGATGGATGAATTTACAGACTTATTGCGATGTCCAATATCAGGAGAAAGATTGGCTATTAAGGGTAATAAGTTAGTCTCTTCTTCTGGGAATTACACATATAATATAGATCAAGAAGGAATTCTATTATTTGCAGATGACCCTGCGCGGTTGAATCAAGATGCGATAGATCAACAGAATCATTATGATAAAGTATATCAGCAGTATGTTGAAAATATCAATTATCCTCATACTGAAGCATACAATGAATATTTAGATGAAAAATTTACGGATGAGCTTCAAAATGATGTTGGGGTTTCAGCTGAAATTTGTTGCGGCCATGGAGAGATACCGCGCTTATTAGATAAAATGAGATTGTGTATCGGTGTTGATATATCTCACAAAATGCTAAAAATTGCTAAAAAAAGATTCCCTGTTGATAGCTATATACTTGCACAGGGTGATGCTATTAATTTGCCTCTTGAGTCTAATAAATTTGATAGTGTATTTATGTTGGGTGGTATTCATCATGTCAATGATAGAGATAAATTATTTTCTGAAGTCAATAGAATTTTAAAGCCTGGAGGGGCTTTTTATTTTAGAGAGCCGGTTAGTGATTTTGTACTATGGAAAATAATCCGTTCAGTAATATATTATCTTTCACCCGGATTAGATCACAAAACCGAGAGGCCGCTTGTATATGAGGAAACAATTCCTGTATTGCTTGATCAAGGATTTTCTATAAAAAAGTATAAGCATATTGGATTTATCGGCTTTTGCATCTTTATGAATAGTGATATATTGATTTTTAATCGGTTGTTTCGTTTTGTGCCTGGAATTAAAAAAGTAGTGAGAATTTCATCAAAAATTGATGACTTTTTTTTGTCGATACCATGGTTCAAAACTATGGGATTGCAGGTGGTTGGGGTTGCGGTCAAGGATCCTAAATAAAGATGTCAATAAATTTAATGGCTATATAGCGCAAACTATTGGCATAAAGTCTCGGCGTATAAATCAGTGTGAACAAAGTAAATATCCATAAATTAGCCGATGTAATGTCCAAAGACATTGGCAATAATACTAATATATGGCAATTCTGTGTTGTATTGCCACGCGCAAAAATAGGTCGAAACTGTAATATCTGTTCACACTGTTTTATAGAGAATGATGTGGTAATAGGTGATAACTGCACGATTAAAAATGGCGTTCAGATATGGGATGGTATCCATCTGGAGGACAATGTTTTTGTAGGTCCAAATGTGACTTTTACAAATGATGCTTACCCCAGAAGTGTACGTGGTGAAAGTGACGACTTTTCATATGTCAAGACGATAATCAAGGAGGGAGCATCGATTGGAGGTGGGGCAGTAATTCTTCCCGGAATAACGATTGGATATAAAGCCATGATAGGTGCTGGTGCCATAGTTGTAGATAACGTTAAAGATGGTCAAGTAATTGTAGGGCAAAAGAGCAGTTATAGAAGAGATATTTTCGATATGTGAGTTGATGCATATGAAAGATCTTATCAAGATACCCCTATTACTGCTAATGATTCGCAAAATAAACATAAAGAAAATTTTTAATAAAGGCATATACAAGATCAAGGAATATAGTAATAGTGTATTAGATCTTGTTGTATGCATTTGGCTTAGATTTCCAAAAACTGGAAAAAATAAGATTCGATTTTTTGTGCAGTCGCCTGAAGTATGGTCTTCGATAGAAAGTGTTTGGGTTGCATTTTCGCGAGATGCTGAAGTCAACACCTTGATTATTTTGTTGCCGTTCCTGCATGATTCTCCGGGTACTAAGTCCTTGCAAGAATTTTTTTTAGAAAATAACATACCATATGTACATGGTGATAAATATAATACACTGTTAGATCGGCCGGATCTGGTATTCTACCAAAATCCTTATGATTCAACACGGCCAAAAAAATATCATTCAACTAATTTGAAGAGATTTAATATAAAATTTGCATATATACCATATGGCTTAGAAGTCGGTGGTGGCAGTGAAAATATACAGTGGCAATATAATCAACATGTTCAAAAAGAAGCATGGAGAATTTTTGCTCGATCGCACAGGCATAAAGAAATGTTCCGTAAATACTGTGATACAGAGGCGAAGAATGTTGTGGTTACTGGTCATCCGAAATTAGATTCGTTAATCAAGGCAATGAATACTAATACATCTTTGGTGGCGATGAGCGAGGCCGTAGATAAGAAAATAGTATTATGGAGCAGTCATTTCACAGTGGGTAAGCCGCCATTACTATGGTCAACTTATCAATTATTTTCTGAGTGTATATTTCAATTTTTTATGAAATCAAAGTCCATGAGCTTAATCTTCAGGCCTCATCCGCTTTTTTCTCTAGAATGAAAAATGAGGGGATTTTAACAGAAGCACAAGAAACCCAATTCAGAGTAAGGCTTAGTGAATGTCCTAATATTATATTAGATGAAAATCCAAGTTATATAGACTCTTTTTTGCTATCCGATGCTTTAATGACTGATGCTGGTTCATTTTTGCTGGAGTATCTTCCTACTGAGAATCCAATATTATATTTAGAAAACCCCAATGGTCCTGGATTAAATGAAGAAGGATGTATTGTTGATTCATATTATACGGCTAACAAGATTAATGATATTGATAAATTCTTAACCATGATTGAAAAGGGTGAGGATCCTCTCCGGAGTGACAGGCTATCAAGAATAAATGAATTTCTTTACAAGATAGATGGGATGTCTGGTAAACGCATTAAAGAACACGTTTTAAATGAATTGGCAAGTCATGCGAGATTAAATTGATAAAAGTAAAATTTATAAAAAAGATCAAAAAGAGACTTAAAAAATATATATGTAAGATAAAGTCTGCTGATGAAAATATCTTGAAATGCATTCGTGTCTCAACACATACACGTAACGCACATCAAGCAGCTCGTGATTATTGGAGTGGATGCTCATGTTCTTTATTGGCAAGTGACCCAACATATTATGATCGGCAAGAGGATGTGCTCAGAAACAGATTTATGTCAATTATAGGTCAATTTGGCAGAGGTTTGGACATTGGTTGTGGGAATGGGCGTTTTTCTCTCGTAATAGCTGAGTGGGGTAATAGCGTAGACGCCGTAGATATTTCTAGCAACTTGATTGATCAGGCTAGGCGAGCAGCAAAAAGTTTAGGTGTTGAAAATGTCAACTTTGAAGTTGTTGATTTAGAGTCAGATTTGCCATCCGGAAATTATGACCTGATCGCATGTATGGGAGTGATGTCGACTATAATAAATGATGAACCATTTAGAGACTTATGTGATTATATAGTAAAATCGTTAAATAATGATGGATGGCTGATTCTTAAAGACACATTGTCTACAGATATCAAAGGGGAGCTAATAAATACTCCGGAATATACGACTCATTATAGAAACCAAGAATACTATTTAAATATTATATCTCAAAATGGTTTTAAGAAAATTGATGAGGTTCTGATGGCAGAAGGACAGGGTCGCGTTAACTATATGTACTTATTTAAAAAATACTTCTAGGTAAAAAGCAAGTTGGTGCTAGTCGATGGCAAGAATATATAAGAAGAAGACAGAGATAGATGTTAGTAAAACGCGTGAATTTTTTGAACGACGCGGAGAAGATGTAAGCATAAAGCACCCTCTTACAAGTGTCCTTTATCAAGATAAGAATCCATCACTTGCTGAGGAACGTGATAAGTATGAAAAAAGTATTGCTAAGCCATTACTAGGATTAACAAAAGAGGATGATGTGCTAGATGTAGGCTGTGGTATTGGTAGATGGTCTGAAGTAGCTGAAGATATTTCAAGCTATCTGGGTACTGATTTTAGTGATAGTTTAATCTCTGTTGCTAAATCAAACAATCTAGCGCCGAATGTATCATTCAAGTCTTTAGCTGCAGAAGATATTGACCCATCATGCTTTTCTCCTCCACGCACGTTCAATAAAGTTATCATTGCTGGATTGTTAATATATTTAAATGATAATGCAGTTAAAAAAGCATTAATGGGTATTAATAAATGTTGCAGGAATAATGCACTTATATATCTACGTGAGCCAGTAGCTATCAAAGAAAGACTAACGCTAAAAGAATACTGGTCTGATGAACTCATGTCAGATTATAGTGCAATATATCGAACAAAATCTGAGTTGGATGAAATTTTCCAGGAAACTTTACTGCAAACAGGGTTCAAGATAAGTTATCAAAAACCTTTATATCCAGAGCATTTGAATAACCGAGTTGAAACCCAGCAATATGTTTTTGTGTTTGAGCGATAATGAGTACAATATTTGCATTCGATCTAGATGGAACGCTAACAACAGCTGAGATTCTACCTGTTATAGCTAATGAATTAGGCTTAATGGATGAAATGCGTACTCTTACAGAGTTAACTCTAGCTGGTCTTGTTACTTTCGAAGCATCATTCCGATTAAGAATAGCTATTTTGAAAAGTATTCCAATAACTCAAGTTCAAGAAATTGTCGCTGAGATTCCAATTGATGAAAAAATTGAAAAGTTTATTCAAGAATATAGGTCACAATGTGTTATTGTCACTGGAAATTTGGATGTTTGGATCCAGCCTATAATAGAAAAACTAAGATGTCGTGCTTTTACATCCAGTAGTATTGTTAGTGGTAACCAGTTATGTGGAATCAATACAATTATGCATAAAAGCCAGCCAATACATATTTTGAAGAAGAATAACGATAAGGTTGTAACAATCGGTGAGAGTGTCAACGATATACCAATGTTTGAAGTTGCTGATATAGGTGTTGCGTATGGTGGTGTTCATGATCCTGTAAAAGAGCTGGTGGAGATTTCTGACTATGTTGCATTTGATGGGAGAGCCTTATGTCGGCTGTTGAGTACGCTGTTATAGCAGCAGCTGGTCTGGGTTCACGTTTAGGATTTGGTAAGCCAAAATGTTTGGTTGAAATTGGCGAATATCCAATCATCGCTTACCAGCTCGAGTTACTAAAAGATATCCCAAACATAAGAGTGGTAGTTGGTTTTGAAGAAATAGATGTGATGAGTGTAGTGAAAAAGATTCGACCCGATACGGTATTTGTTAGAAATCCATCATTTAGAACAACGACTACATTGGCAAGCTACTCTATGGGGGCTGAATATGTTGATAAGTCTTGTTTGTTTATCGATGGTGATATTATTTTTCAACCGGATAGCTTCCATTCATTTTTGAATAATTGCACAAAAAAACATACCTTGGTGGGAGTGACGGAAGCAAAAACTGAGGATGCAGTTTATGCTCACATTAAAGATGATAATGTGATCCGGTTTTCTAGAAGCGAGATCTCAAATTTTGAGTGGGCAAATATTGTTTGGGTGCCACCTAAATATTTTACACAGGAAAATAGAGCCGTATTTCAAAGATTAGAGGATGATTTACCGCTACCTGTGTGCGAGGTTAAATCGTATGAAATTGATACCGCAAAGGATTATGAAAAGGCCAGATTTCATATCTTTCCCTTATCTTGAAATTCAACAACTGAATTAAGGACATAATCGATTTCATCATTTTGTAAGTATGGTGATATTGGCAGGCTTAGACATGTTTGAGTAATTTGATCTGTGACATGATATCTATCAACACTATCATAAGTGTTTGAGTAAGACTTATTCTTGTAAGGGGGGTAAGGGTAGTGAATTAATGTTTCTATTCCCTTATCTTTTAAATATTTTTGAAGTTCTGCTCTTTTTGTATGCTTTATTACATATAGATGCCAAACATGATTATTTATTTTTCGTGGCGTCGATATTTGGGTAAGCTTACATAAACCTTCGCTATATAATCTAGCTATTTCCGAGCGTCTATTATTCCACGTATCAAGCTTTTTTAATTTAATATTTAAAAATGCTGCTTGAAGTTCGTCCATTCTGCAATTCCATCCAATTTTCTCATGGATGTACTTTTCTTTGCTGCCATAGTTTTGCAGTAATTTTATCTTTTGTGCTAATTCATCATCATTGGTTGTGATTGCCCCTGCATCACCAAATGCGCCTAAGTTTTTTCCAGGGTAAAAGCTAAACGCGGCGGCATCACCTAATGATCCGACAGTTTTTCCCTTGTATGTAGCCCCATGTGCTTGTGCAGCATCTTCGATTAATTTTATGTTGTATTTTTTAGCGATTATTTTCAAAGCATCAATTTCTGCTGGTTGTCCATAGAGATGAACAGCAATAATTGCTTTTGTTTTTTTAGTGATCGCTTTCTCGACAAGATTTGGGTTGATATTAAATGTGTCTGGCTCTACATCTACTGGAATGGGATGAGCGTTTGTCTGACTTACAGAGAACCAGGTCGCTATAAAAGTGTGCGCTGGGACAATCACTTCGTCTCCTGATCCAATGTCATAACCTTGTAGAATCAAGCGTAGCGCATCTAATCCATTGCTTACACCTACGCAATGATTGACGCCACAATAGATTGCAAAAGACGTTTCAAATGACTTTAGTTCAGGGCCATTTAAATACCAGCCAGATAACATGACTCTTTTATATGCGTCATCAAATTGATGTTGTAAATCTGAATAGATATGGCTTAAATCTAAAAAAGGTACTTTCATTGTTTCCCAACAAAGTTTAAAAATTCATCATAGTTACGTATATAATCATTTTCACTATAGGGTAGAGAGGCTAAGACAAGGCAAACGGCATCGGGTGTAAAATTACTAATATCTCTCCATATTCCTTTGCATATGTATAAGCCATTTTCTGGTGAATCCAGATGAAATGTTTTATTTGAAGTCGCGTCATCAAGTGTGATATCAAACCCTCCTTTAACAGCAATGACTAATTGTTCCAGTCGAATATGGCCATGTCCTCCGCGGGTCTTGTTTTCAGGGATGTTGTAAAGATAATAAATACGCTGAATATCAAATGGTATATTGTTTGAATTTTCTATAAAGGTAAGACTTCCTCGATCATCGCTGAATTTTGGGAGGTTAATAATTTTGCAGTCTGATATCGACATTGAGTATTTAATCCTTCATAGATCTCATGAATAATGACTGCTTATAGATACTCTTAAGCCATAACCGAACAGCTTTCCATGTTATTCCCGAATGTCTTATACTTTCTCTAAGAAGCGATCTGGCGATTTTGTAGTTTTGGTTATCAACTTCATTAACAGCTCGTCTATAGTATAAACGAGCTCTTCTTTTTTGTGCGAATTCTGTTAAAAAGTAATATCTGGACTCAACGAGAGCCAGAGTTACAAATATGTCTTCTTCATGGTTTTTCGAGTTGTTTGTAATGTTATTCTCATGTCTTCGATATCTGGCAAATACTCCGTCCAGGTATTCTATTTTTCCTTTATTTTGTGCGCATATCTCAATCCACAACAACCAATCAGATGCTATTGGTATTCTTTTATCATGACCATAGGGAGGTATTGCGTCTCTTCTAACCATCACGGATAACGCAGACATAAATTTGGTGCCATCACTTACAAGAGCTTTAGCGACTTTATGAGTATCACCGATAAAAGGTGGTGTGCCTTTTATACCAGAATTCCAATATCGTATGATTTTCTCGGTAGCGGATTCAAAAACCTCAACATCATGATAACTGAGAATAATGTTGTTGTCTGACTCCATTAATTTAACTTGTGTTGATAGTTTGTTTGGAAGATACAAATCATCACCAGCAAAAAATGAAATATACTTGCCAGTGCATTTTTCAAGAATTTTATTAAAATTCTCAGTGATGCCTAAATTATTCTGATTCCTGAATGGTTTGATTTTATTGGGATATTTGGATTGATATTGTTTAACAATGCTATATGTATGGTCTGTTGAGCAATCGTCGCCTATAATAAGTTCCCAATCTTTATGGTCTTGAGCTAATACTGATTCAATCGCCTCAGAAACTAGATTTTCTTGGTTGTATGTCGGCATGAATACAGATACAAGTGGTGATCTATTCGATGTATTTGTTGTCATGCTGCAATGGAAATGAGTTGGAAGTTTCTGTTAATTGTGATGGTTTTTGTGAGGGAATGGTATAAAAATTTTATTATTTAACTATATTCAATCATAGAAATTTCTTTAGAATTAGTCTTCTTGAATAATTCTTTTTTAATGCATTTTTTAATTCTTTTTAAAACCGGCCTTTTCTTTGCGATTGGTAGTCTGATGCTTGGTCGGAATAATTCATGCGTTCCTTTTTGACCGCTGATTCCCTCTAAGCTAACACCAGTTAGCTCTTGAATGAGTGGTAATCTATTCTTCCAGCGAAAATATTTATTAATGGCTTCTTGTTGCTGAGCAACTATCGATGCTCTTAATGGCTCGTCATTAATAAGTTTTTTAGCTGTTTCGGAAGCTTCTGCGGGCGAGTCGAACAATTGTATATTCACCATGTGGGCAAAATCGTCCACAAGCTCCTTTCTCTTCTCGGATAAAAGTGCGGATGCTGAACCCATAATATCATGTATCCTCCAGGGGTAGCCCAGAGTGTTTTGCGTGTGATTGCTGCTAATGGATACCTTGCTGCGATTATATATTTTCTCATTGTGTAATAAACTATATGCCACTCTAGGGTCGTATGCTTCGATGAGCTCACTTGAGGAACATCCTAGTTTCAACCATTCAGAGGGTCCAAAAATCTTTGGTTTTAGAGGTAATAATTGCATAATCAACTGAGCACGCCTATCTGCTGTCCAATGGTGTTTTAGCTCATGCTTTTTTACTCTAAACTTTTTTAAAAGTTCTTCGGTATTTTGATCAATATTTTCTATTGATTCATGATCGAGTCGAATCAGCTCGGGATGTTGATTTAGCAGTGCTATTAAATTATCCGGTTTGATAAATGGTTTTCCAATAAATGATATATTATATTGTTTGACTTCATCGTGTGCTTCTATGGCTGTAGCGCCAGGGACACGACAAATCCGATTTCTGTTGACGGAAAGGTTTAATTCGTAGTCTTTGATTCCATACTCAAAAAATGCCATATAGTGATAACGATCAGCATTATTGATTATTTTTTCTTTGTCATTGAAAAATTGAAAGGTATCTGCATCCCACAGAGCAATAGGGCAATCGATAGTTTTCTCAATATCTGCAATGGAAGAGTTATTGAATGAGATAACAAGATCGGGCGAGAAGCTTTTAATTTTTTCTAATAGCTCAGTTTTTATAGATGCTGAAAATGGTTCATTGCAGCCATTCCACGGTGAGTTTAGAAAATCTGATGTAATGATTTGTAGTACATTGTGTCCCTCATCGGTAAAGCCTTTGATAAGTCCATCAAAGAATACAAATGACTTGAATTCTCCCTTCACATAAAATGGTGAAAAATGAGTGATCAGTATATTTGCCATAATTATGCTTTATTGATATCTAATTCATTTGTAATTATTGCATAAAAAAATAAAATATCTCTATTGATATCCAAAGATAGGTGATTAAATAATTAAATAGGTAAAATATTTAATCATGTATTTTATTTAATTTGCCGTTACATAAAGTTAGAATATGATGCGATCTTTCTTTTATAGCGGGGCGATGAGAAATGGAGATTATTGTTATCTCTTGGCTCAATTCTCTGAATATCTTGCTTAATTCTTCCTCGGTTGTGCTATCCAGAGCGCTTGTTGCTTCATCGAGGATAAGCAATTTTGGTGAGTGCACAAGTGCTCGGGCAATTAAAATTCGTTGTCTTTGACCGCCGGACAGGTGAGATCCATTTTCTCCCACATTCGTCTTGATGCCATTTGGTAATTCTTGAACAAATGTCATGCAGTGAGCTTTTGTCAAAGCATTTTTCACTTCATCATCACTATATTTATTGTTTCCAAGAGTTACATTTTCTTTGACCGTGGTATTTAGCAAGTTGTTTTCCTGGGTCACATATCCTATTTGCGACCTCCAGTAATTTATGTCTATGCTTGAGAGTGGTTTGTTGTCTAACAAGATTTCTCCCGATGAAGGCGGATACAATCCACAAATTAAATCTACTGTTGTTGTTTTTCCTTCTCCCGATGGGCCAATTATTGAATTGAGTTTTTGATGGTGAAATACTGCCGATGCGTTATCTAAAATGACTTTGTTGCCGTGGCTATAGCACACATTTTTCAAAATGATGTCGCCTTTAAGGTCGTGTTTTATTGTCCCCGGTCTTTGTTCGCGGTTACGTACTGCGTCATTTATCGAGCTTGTCACCATATCATATGCACTTACATTTCCCATATAAGCTTGATATTGCTTTTGGGTTTTGCCAAATAACTTCATTGTTCTTAAGTAGAGTAATACTAGAATTATGGAAAATTCAAAGGGTATGTCTAAGTGTTTAAATGAAAAGTAAATTGTGAATATAACGGTTGACATTAATATAATTTCTTGTAGTGCATCTAATACTTCTGATGCAATGGTGCCTTTCTTGGCAACTGCTTTTAACTGTTTTGTATAGCTGTTTAATAATGCATGTGCGTGACTTTCGCGAGACATGGCTTTTAGAGGTTTGATGCTTCTGTATAAGTCTGTAACTTGCGAGGTGATTTGGCGTGTAAGATGAACGTCTTCGGCACCTAAAATTTTGTTAATGGTGATTAATTTGCCAAAAAGCAGGGTAAGTATAATACCGACGACTATTGCAACTACTGCTATCTCCCAAGAAATGAAAAAAGCAACTGATAGGTAAGCAATTATTTGAACTGCATTTGAGAGGATGAGCACCATTGTCTCATATCCATCTCCGGCACTTTCTATTTCATTAATCAATGATGCTGTAAAACCACCGCTAGATTGCCTTGTGAAATACGCCCACTCAGCTCGTGATACGCTCTTAAGTAATTTGATACGCAAGTCCTTAATGACTTTAGCTTTTGTAAAGCCGGCATAAATATTGGCGCCAGCGAGCAACAAACTTTTTAGGACTAGCCCGATTAAGAATAAAAATATAAGATTTTCTGCGCTTGGCGTGATTTCAAAATACAGTATTATGTCGTTGATGAATTCAGTCTTGGCTGAATTCCTGCCTAGTAGGCTGAATAATAAAGCTGGAAGGATTAACAATGTCGCCGCTGTGATAATGCTGGCTAATGTAACTGCAAAAAATACTAATATTGTGCGACGCGGATAAGCCTTGAAGAAATATAAAAAGAGATCCATGTAATTGTAGTAAAATTGGGTAAAGAGCTTTAGTTAGACTATAATTGCAATTTATTAGTCTCAGAATAACTTGCGCACCGTATACCCCCATAAAGTGGAGGTGTCTCAAGTTTCAATGCGAGATAAGATAACTGAATATGTCAGAAAAAGTATACATCAAAACCCAGGGCTGCCAGATGAATGAGTACGACTCAGACAAGATGGCAGATGTGCTGGGAGCGGTCAAGAATATGGAGCTAACACACAATCCGGAAGAGGCGGATGTGTTGCTGCTGAATACCTGTTCAATTCGTGAAAAGGCCCAGGAAAAGGTGTTTTCCCAGCTGGGCCAGTGGAATAAGCTGAAACAAAAGAAACCGGGCCTGGTGATCGGTGTCGGTGGCTGTGTTGCCAGCCAGGAAGGTGAGGCGCTCAAAAAGCGGGCACCACAGGTGGATGTGGTCTTCGGGCCCCAGACCCTGCACCGTTTACCCGACCTGATCGATCAGGCACGCGAAAAAGGCCAGTCGGTGGTGGATATTTCATTCCCGGCCATTGAAAAGTTTGACAATCTCCCGCCACCCCGGGTGGAAGGGCCTTGTGCGTTCGTGTCCATCATGGAGGGCTGCAGCAAGTACTGCTCTTATTGCGTGGTGCCCTATACGCGGGGTGAGGAAATCAGTCGCCCCCTGAATGATGTATTGATCGAAATCATGCAACTGGCTGAAAAAGGGGTGCGGGAAGTCACCCTGCTGGGCCAGAACGTCAATGGCTACTATGGCAGCATGGACGATGGCCAGACCTGCAATTTCACACTGCTGTTACATTATGTCGCCACCATTGAAGGCATTGAGCGCATTCGCTACACCACCTCACACCCGCTGGAATTTAGCGATGCGTTAATAGAAGCCTACCGCGAGATCCCCAAGCTGGTGAATCATCTGCATTTGCCGGTACAAAGTGGATCAGACCGCATTCTGGCAGCGATGAAACGTGGCTATACGGCAGTGGAATACAAATCGAAAATACGCAAATTAAGGCAACACCGTCCGGACATCAGCATGTCATCTGACTTTATCATTGGTTTCCCGGGCGAAACGGATCAGGAATTTGAACAAACCATGAAGCTGATCGAGGATGTCGGCTTTGACCACTCGTTCAGCTTTATCTTCAGCGCGAGACCCGGGACACCTGCCGCATCACTGCAGGATGACACGCCCATGGCAGTCAAAAAAGAACGCCTGCAGCGTTTACAGTCACGCATCCTGGAAATGGCCAACCAGATCTCTGCCGAAATGGTCGGCACACGCCAGACCATCCTTGTCAATGCGTTATCAAGGAAGAGCGAACACGAAATTGCCGGGCGTACTGAAAATAACCGGGTGGTTAATCTGCAGGGCTCGCCGCAACTCATCGGCCAGCTGGTCGACGTGGAAATTACCGAGGCACTGCCAAATTCGTTGCGCGGTCAACTGGCCCAGTAAGCATGTCACTGACTCATAGGAACATTTGCGTTTGACTGAAGCGCCCACTAAAGTCAGCCTGACGCTGCAACCGGATGACAATGTGCGTCTGGCTAATCTGTGTGGCCCTTTCGATGAACACTTGCATCAAATTGAAGAACGGCTGGCGGTAGAAATTCATCACCGTGGCAATGCCTTCACCGTCAAGGGCGGGGAAAAGTCGGCCGATGCCGCCTCGGCGGTGCTACAAAAACTTTACGACACCACCCTTTCCGAAGAATTATCCAAAGAGAGCATACACCTTCACCTGCAGGACGCCGCAGTAAATAATATGACTTCAACCACCCCCGATGAAAAACATGCCGACGTCGTTTTGCATACGCGGCGTGGCATCATCAAGCCCAGGGGCCCAAACCAGGCCGCCTATATTCACGACATTCTCCACCATGACCTTACTTTCGGGATTGGCCCGGCCGGTACCGGAAAAACCTACCTGGCGGTGGCATGCGCGGTCGCCGCGCTGGACGCCGAACAGGTCCAGCGACTGGTGCTGGTGCGCCCGGCGGTAGAAGCGGGCGAACGCCTGGGTTTTTTGCCCGGCGATCTGGCCCAGAAAATCGACCCGTATCTGCGTCCCATGTATGACGCGCTGTATGAAATGATGGGTTTTGAAAGAGTGAATAAATTAATCGAACGTACGGTCATTGAGGTCGCCCCACTTGCCTACATGCGCGGACGCACGCTGAACGATGCGTTCGTCATTCTCGACGAAGCGCAAAATACCACCCGCGATCAAATGAAAATGTTTCTGACCCGCATCGGGTTTGGATCCAAAGCGGTGGTGACGGGTGATGTCACGCAGATTGACCTGCCCAATCGTGGCCAGTCCGGGCTGCGTCATGTCATGCATGTGCTCAAAGATATCAAGCGGGTCCGCTTTAACTACTTTAATTCACGCGATGTAGTCAGGCACCCGCTGGTTCAGCACATCATCGATGCCTACGACCGTCACGAAACGCAGGAAACCCCCAAAACGAATGGTCACGATTGAGCTGCAGAATGCCGCCCCGCATGCCAACGTCCCCGCACGGTCACAGTTTGAATGTTGGGCGCAGGCCATCCGCAGCGCCGAAGATCGCCCCCAGGAGGTCGCGGTGCGTATTGTCGATGAAGAAGAAATGACCAGGCTCAACCAGCACTATCGTCATAAAGCCGGCCCCACCAATGTGTTGTCGTTTCCTGCCGAATTACCTGCAGACATTGATCTGCCATTTCTGGGCGATGTGGTAATCTGTGCACCGGTGGTGATTGATCAGGCTCGCCAGCAGGGTAAACCAGAACAAAGTCACTGGGCGCATATGATCGTCCATGGTATCCTTCACCTTCAGGGCTATGATCACATTAATGAAGCAGATGCCAGACAAATGGAATCCCTTGAGATCCAAATCATGCAACAATTAGGTTTTGAAAACCCGTACGATTAAATCATCATCATTTCATACAGTGACCGTCACGAGCATTGCTGGGCACCATGCCTGATTCCCCATCACAACAAAATTTCTCCCAGAAAAGCTGGCTGGACCGGCTCGGCCACGTATTTTCCAGTGAACCGAAAGACCGCGAAGAACTGATCGCGCTATTGCGTGAAGCACAGGAGCGTAACCTGTTTGATTCCAGCGCGCTGACCATGATTGAAGGCGTATTGCAGGTGTCTGAATTACAGGTGCGTGACATCATGATTCCACGCTCACAAATGGTCGTGGTGGAAGAGGAACATAACGTGTACGAAATGCTCCCGACCATTATTAATTCTGCTCATTCACGTTTTCCTGTCATCGGCGACAGTCGCGATGAAGTGGTGGGCGTGTTACTGGCAAAAGACCTGTTGCGCGTGCTATCCGATGAACACCCCGAACATTTTAACATCCGCGATATATTGCGCCCGGCCAATATCGTGCCAGAGAGTAAACGTTTGAATATTCTGCTCAACGAATTCCGCAATACGCGCAATCATATGGCGATTATTGTCGACGAGTATGGCGGTGTATCCGGGCTGGTCACCATTGAAGATGTGCTGGAACAGATTGTCGGCGATATCACTGATGAACACGACCTCGAAGAAGACCAGTACATCAAATATTCTGAAGATGACAAGTACGCACTGGTCAAAGCGCTTACCCCCATTGAAGATTTCAACGAGTATTTCAAAGCCGCGTTCGATGAAGACGCGTTCGACACCATCGGTGGCGTGGTGACAAACGCATTCGGCCATGTGCCCAAAAGAAACGAAACCACGCAGATTGACGACTTCCACTTCAAGGTGATCAGTGCAGACAGTCGGCGTTTACATCTGCTCAAAGTCACGCGTAAATAGCTCACGCGTCGTTAAACTTATCCGTAACCGGTAGTCGCTTCATGTCGCGCAACATCCTCTACGTTCTGGCCGGTGCCATCAGTGTACTGGCGTTCTCACCGTTTCACTTATGGTGGATGGCCGTTGTTTCGTTGTCATTACTGTTACTGCTTTTATCTGCGCGACCGGAACCCGCTGCTTTTCGTGCCGGCTATTTATACGGGATGGGCATGTTTGCCACCGGCACATCATGGATCTTCAATAGTCTCTACGATTACGGCAACGCCCCGCTGGCGGCGGCCGTGGCCATGACCGTGGTGGGCACCCTGGTGTTAAGCGTGTTTCCTGCCTTGGTTGTAAAGCTATACGTGCATTTCTCGACAAACACTCGCCATGGCTTGTTGCAGGCGGCCAGTTTTGTCTGCCTGTGGGTGCTGTTTGAATGGCTGCGTAGCTGGATATTGACCGGCTTTCCGTGGCTGCTACTGGGGCACACCCTGGTCGACTCGCCCATTGCCGGGGTGATTCCGGTGCTGGGTGTATTTGGCGGTAGTGCGCTCATCGTGATTATCGCAGCAAGTATCCACCAGGCGGCGATGGCCTCGCAGTCCGCGGCACTGAAATGGCTGCTCGCCGCGATTGTGGTCATGACCGTCAGTTATTTTCTCAACGCGGTGGACTGGACCCATAAAACCACGCAGCAGCCCGTCAAAGTGGCTGCGGTGCAGGCCAACATTCCCTTTGCCATGAAGTGGGACAAAGACCGCCACCATGAAGTGTATCAGGCCTATGTTGACTTGACCCGACGGCACTGGGACAGCGATATTATCGTCTGGCCGGAAACGGCCATTCCCACATTTTACCGGGTCGCCAATCAGGACTTCATTCCGCGACTGACACAGGAACTTAACCAACACCAGGTAGAATTAATCTCCGGCGTGTTTACCTATCAGCCGGGCACAGAATACATTTTCAACTCACTGGTCACATTGGGCGGCAATGAAGTCGAAATATACAGCAAACAGCATCTTGTGCCTTTTGGTGAGTACCTGCCCATGCGCTGGCTGTTTGAATTTTTTCGTCATCTTGTCACCATTCCCATGTCTGATCTGAGTCCGGGCGAAGGCCCTTCTGTGGTCACGCTCAAGGGAGTGCCCACCGGTGTGTCAATCTGTTATGAAGCCGCCTATGGTGAAGAAATTCTTCGTGCCTTACCACAGGCGGAGTTGCTCATTAATGTGACTAACGATGCCTGGTTTGGCGATTCTTTTGCCCCGCACCAGCATTTGCAGATTGCGCGCACACGGGCCCTTGAAACCGGACGCTACATGGTGCGTGCGGCCAATACCGGCATCAGTGCCATCATTGATCCAAAGGGGCAGATCACACAGCAGTCTGCCCAGTTTGTCGATGATGTCGTCGCCGGCGAAATCTGGCCAATGGCGGGTAACACGCCATTCATTCATTGGGGAAATTGGGCAATAATCAGCAGTTTATCGTTTGGCCTGTTGCTATTATTGCTGGCTCAGCGACAATCATTGCGTTGACATGACTTTCATACAATCCATGCGAAATTATCGATATGTCTAAATTTGCACAAGTGATTCCGGTGATACTGTCAGGGGGGTCAGGAACCAGACTATGGCCGGTATCACGTAAACTATATCCGAAACAGTTTATTCCGCTGCGTGATAACCGCAGCTTATTCCAGGACACGGTGGCTCGTGTCTGTTCATTGGGCGAGGGCATTCAGGCCCCCATCATTGTTTGTAATGATGAGCATCGGTTCATGGCGGCGGAACAGTTACAGCAGGAAGGCGTGACTGAGCATGACATTATTCTCGAACCCGTGGGCCGCAATACCGCCCCGGCTATCGGGCTTGCCGCCCTGTGTGCGCTGCAACGAGATGCCAATGCCATCATTCTGGTACTGCCCGCCGATCATATTCTCGAACCGTCGGAAAACTTCCGGCAGGCCATTGCCACTGCCGCAGCATTAAGCGCCGACGATCAGCTGGTCACTTTTGGAATACAGCCTACCCGCGCAGAAACCGGTTACGGGTATATCAAGGCAGGCGGTGCGCTGAGTGAGGGTGCCTGCAAAGTCGATTCTTTCGTTGAAAAGCCTGCCCTGGACGTTGCCGAGGCGTACCTTGAAAGTGGCGACTATTACTGGAACAGCGGCATGTTTATGTTTAAAGCCGAGACATTGCTTTCAGAGCTGGCGGCCCACGAGCCCGGGATAGACGCCTGCATCAAAGCCGCGTTTGATGCGCAACAGAAAGACCTCGACTTCATCCGCATCGATAAACAAACCTTTGCTGCCTGTAAAAGTGAATCCATCGACTACGCGGTCATGGAAAACACCCGCCGGGCAGCAATGGTACCTCTGGTCAGCAACTGGAACGATGTTGGTTCCTGGCATGCGCTATGGGAATCATCGCTTCAGGACGAAAACAGTAATGCCCTGACCGGCGATGTATTGCTGGAAGACTGTCAGGGTTGTTACGTGCATAGCTCCAACCGGCTGGTGACTGCCGTGGGCATGAAAGACGCCGTGATCGTAGAAACCGCCGATGCGGTGATGGTGACCCCGCGTGACCAATCACAAAACGTCAAACAAATTGCCAACGCGCTGAAACAGGCCAACCGGGACGAGTCAGACATACACCGAAAAGTGTATCGGCCATGGGGTGATTATGAATCCATTGATAATGCCAACCGCTACCAGGTAAAAAGAATCACCGTCAAGCCGGGCGAAAGACTCTCCCTGCAAAAGCATCACCACCGTGCCGAACACTGGATTGTTGTCAATGGCACGGCCATGGTGACATGTGATGACAAAGAATTTTTGCTGTCTGAAAACGAGTCAACCTACATTCCGATCGGAGCAATACACCGCCTGGAAAACCCGGGCAAAATTCCGCTGGAATTAATAGAAGTCCAGTCCGGGACCTATCTTGGCGAAGACGACATTGAACGCTTCGACGATAAATATGGCCGTTCTGACACATAGAGTCTTTTGCTCGTAGTATGTCATTGCTGCTATCGGCTGACATGTGGTTGGTTATTTGTCTTGCGTGACAATAAGCGAGATTTACATACCCAAATTCAATTCAAAACTCAAAGATCCCCGCTTTCATTAAAAAATGCTCCTGCATTTCTAATACTTCCGCCTTCCCTGGCGGTCGTGCGGAGATGACGGATGTATTTATTTCCATAAGCCACGTCGCTATTCCCGTGATGCCAATGTCATTACCAACTCACGCCCGTCATCCTCAACATACACCGCTATTCTGATACACCACTGCCATACCAACCCACCACCGTCACTTCCAACACACCATCGTCACTTCCAATACACCATCGTCACTTCCAATACACCATCGTCATTCCCAAAATACCCGCGTCATTCCCAACTTGATTGGGAATCTTCAAAACGGTGTATTTTGCATTTATGCCTTAACATATGTGCGGGGACTGAAGTGATTGGAAGTAACATTCATGACGTATAAAAAAAGAAAGCCCAATGCATTGATTGGGCTTTCCGTGTAGGCTCATAACGTTTGCAGTATACGGGTTAAGCTGCTCGTGCTGTGGTGTTTGAAGTTGCCTAGAGAAAAATTTGAACTCTAGACTCATAATGTCAGAGCGCACCGAATCAAACTTACCCTTGCTAAAAGGCTTTTGCGCCTACATCGCCTGATAACAATTAACTACTGCAAGGCAAACATTACGCTCAAAGAGTTCATCCTACAAACAGAAGTTTTCTATAGTGCGCATTGAATTCATTAATGGGTAAATGGTGAGGTTGTGGGCGGCGCATATCGTGCCTGCCCCAGATGCCTATCGTCTTTCCCAACTCACCACCGTTACTCTCAATCACCCTGCGTCATTCCCAACTTGATTGGGAATCTCATTTTTCCGGATGCAAAATCCTCTGCTATCAATGGAGGAATTTTGTTATGATCCGCAGGCGCTTGTCACATTAACTTCAAGAATAATCTATATATGGAAGAAAATTATCAACCTCACGCAATCGAGGCTGAAGTTCAACTGCGATGGAAACAGTCCAATACCTTCAAAGCCACCGAAGATAATACTAAAGAGAAATTTTATTGCCTGTCGATGTTCCCTTATCCAAGCGGGAGACTGCACATGGGGCATGTGCGCAATTACACGATTGGTGATGTGATCAGCCGCTATCAGCGTATGAAGGGTAAAAATGTCCTGCAGCCGATGGGCTGGGATGCATTTGGTTTGCCTGCAGAAAATGCGGCCCTGAAAAATAAAGTCCCCCCGGCCAAATGGACTTATGAAAATATCGATTACATGCGCGGACAATTACAACGTCTCGGCTTTGCCTATGACTGGGACCGGGAATTAGCGACCTGTACACCGGAGTACTATCGCTGGGAACAATGGCTGTTTACACGCTTGCTTGAAAAAGGACTGGTTTACAAGAAAAAATCAATCGTCAACTGGGATCCTGTCGACCAGACCGTGCTGGCCAACGAGCAGGTGATCGACGGGCGTGGCTGGAGATCTGGCGCGCCGGTTGAACGACGTGAAATTTCTCAATGGTTTTTAAAAATTACCCAGTACGCTGACGAGTTGCTTGAATGTGTCCAGGCACTGGAAGGCTGGCCCGAACAGGTTCGGGTCATGCAGCAAAACTGGATTGGTCGCTCCGAGGGCCTGCAGTTTTCATTTGATGTGGAAGGCGACTTGCCTTCTATTGAAGTTTATACCACGCGTCCAGACACCCTGATGGGGGTGAGCTATGTTGCAATTGCTCCGGAGCATGCACTGGCGACGGTGGCTGCACAACATCATTCACAGGCCGCAGACTTTATTGAAAAGTGTAAACAGCGCAAGGTTGCAGAAGCCGACATAAACACCGCGGAAAAAGAAGGCGTGGCCACGGGGTTATTCGCACTGCACCCGATCAGTGGCGAGAAATTGCCAATCTGGATTGCCAATTTTGTATTAATTGAATACGGCACCGGTGCGGTCATGTGTGTGCCTGCCCATGATCAGCGTGACTGGGAATTTGCAACCAAATATCAATTGCCGGTGCGCCAGGTGATTTTTTCCAATCAAGACGCCCAGCAAAGCGATGTCACCCAACAGGCTTTTACCGAAAAGGGAGTGCTCAATAACTCCGGTCAATGGGACGGTCTCACATCCGAACAGGCATTTATTGCCATCTCGGAAACCATTGAGTCACAGCAGCGTGGGCAAAGAACGGTGAACTTCCGCCTGCGCGACTGGGGAATTTCCAGACAGCGTTATTGGGGATGCCCCATCCCGGTGATTTACTGTGATGAGTGTGGACCGGTTGCCGTACCCGCTGCGGACTTGCCGGTACGCCTGCCTGAAAATGTCGAGGTGACCGGTGCCGGCTCGCCCCTGGGCTCGATGTCTGATTTTGTTAACGTGCCCTGTCCGCAGTGTCAGCAGCCGGCCAGGCGTGAGACAGATACTTTTGACACGTTTTTTGAATCGAGCTGGTATTATGCGCGTTATTGTTGCGTCGATGCCGGCGAGCAAATGCTCGATCAACGGGCCAACTACTGGCTGCCGGTCGATCAGTACGTGGGAGGCATCGAGCATGCCGTATTGCATTTACTGTATGCGCGTTTCTTTCATAAACTCATGCGCGATGAAGGCTTGATCTCATCCGATGAGCCATTCACTAATCTGCTGACACAGGGCATGGTACTCAAGGATGGAACCAAGATGTCCAAATCAAAAGGCAATACGGTAGACCCTGAACAATTAATAGAAACGTTTGGTGCAGACACCGTCCGCCTGTTTACCATGTTTGCTGCGCCACCGGATAACTCACTTGAGTGGGTCGACACCGGGGTAGAGGGTTCCGCGCGTTTTCTCAAAAAACTCTGGCGCAGTGTTTACCTGCATTTGCAGGATAACCGTCATACCGTTCCATTGCAGCCGGATGCGCTCACCGCACAGCAAAAAGCACTGCGCAACAAAATCCACAGCACCATTAAAAAAGTCAGTGATGATATCGGGCGCCGTTATACTTTCAACACGGCGATTGCTGCCAATATGGAATTACTCAATGAGCTATCTGCACATAAGGGCAGCAGTGATCAGGACCATGCCGTGGTGCGCGAGGGTATCCGTGCGATTGTGTTGATGCTGTCGCCAATAGTGCCGCATATCTGCGCGCAGTTATGGCAACAATTAGGTCATACGTCGATGATTGAAGACGAAGCCTGGCCGGCCTATGATGAGCAGGCGCTGGTGCAGGAAAGCATCGAGCTCATCGTGCAGGTTAATGGCAAATTGCGTGATAAAATCACGGTACCGACGCAGGCGGATGATGAAGCAATTAAAAGCGCTGCCGTGCAAAGTGAAAAAGTACAACAGCATATTCAGGATAAAACAGTCAAAAAAATCATTGTCGTCAAGGGGCGACTGGTGAACATTGTCGTCTAGGAGAACTTCGTGCGTAAAATAACAATTGTCTTGTTGATGCTGCTGCTCTTTGTCGCGTCTGCCTGTGGATACCGTCTGGCGGGCAAGGCCGACCTCGATCCTGTGTTTGAAAAAACGCATATCAGCTACCAGGGGCGTGGACGGGAAGTTGCCGCGTTAATTGAAAAGCAGTTCGAGGCCAATCAGTATGCCATTGTAGAACGCGATCAGGCGACGGCCATTGTCGATGTGCTTTATGAACACAGAGAGCGCGAAATACTGTCTCTGGATGAGGACGGAAAAGTCCGCGAGTACGAACTGATACTGCAAGTCGGGGTCAGTGTGAAGGATGCTGACGGCCGTGTGCTGATGAACAACCAGGACATTCGTCTGTCGCGTGATTTCCTGTTCGAAATTAACCAGCTGCTGGGCAACACCAGCGAAGAGCAAAAAATTTATGAAGAAATGCGTGCCGACGCCTCACGCCTGATTCTCTATCGCCTGCAGGCCGTATCCGTGGCGGCTGAAGATGAGACAGATTCCGCTAGTCGCCCAGAATAACTTTGGCGATGGCGGCTGAATCCAGATCTCCTGCCCCCTGTTCGACCAGGGTTTCGAGATAGCGGCTGGATAATTCCGCCCCGGGCAGCTCGACCGAGTGAGCCCGGGCACTGTCCAGCGCAATCCGTAAATCCTTGGCATGTAACCGGCTTTTGAAGCCCGGTTTATAGTTGTCTTCCAGCACGCGCTGGCCGTGCAGCTCCAGTACCCGACTATAAGCAAAGCCACCGAGTAACGCTTCGCGCACTTTGGCCGGATCGACGTCACAGCTCTTTGCCAGCAGGTAGGCTTCGGCCACCGCCACCATGGTTTCCGCCGCGACCAGGTTATTGCAGGCCTTGGCCACCTGGCCGGCACCGGATTCTCCGACATGAATAATATTTTTACCAAGACATTCAAAAATCGGCAGTGCGCGCGCGAAATCTTTTTCATCGCCGCCCACCATGATAGAGAGTGTTGCCGCGATGGCGCCGACTTCACCTCCGGATACCGGTGCGTCCAGCAGACTGCCACCGGCCTGCCGGAACTGGCGATACATGGCGCGTGTGACTTCAGGCGAGATCGTGCTCATATCAATGACCAGTGTGCCGGGCTTGAGGCCCTTGATGACACTCTCGGGGCCGGTTAAGACCTGTTCGACATCGGGGGTATCTGAAACGCAGCACAGAATCAGCGAGGAGGCTTGTGCCAGGGCCTCAGGCGACTGAAAAACCTCGATATTTTCAGCCTTTAATGCATCAATGCTGGCTTTGCGGCGGGCAAATACATTGACCGAATGGCCGGCCCTGGTAAGATTTTCAACCATCGCCTTGCCCATGATCCCGAGTCCGATATATCCAATCTGCTCTGCCACTTTTTCTCCCTGAATGTTCTAATATATTGATAAATAAGCGTTAAAAACCGGGTATAATATACAAAACCGGGTGGCTAAATGATACGTCAAAACATTGATGCAGCCATTCCCCCATCACAACAGACATTGCGGACCGATATTTGGATCTCAACATACATCAACTCGAACAACACCTGGATAAAACGCTGGCACCGGTCTACCTGATTTCCGGGGACGAACCATTACAGATTGAAGAGTCTTTGACAATGATTCGCCAGCAGGCACGTCAACAGGGCTACACGGAACGACAAGTGCTACATGTCGAACGCGGCTTTGACTGGTCCGCGCTGACAGAAAACAGCACCAGCATGTCATTATTCGGTGACAAAAAATTGATCGAGTTACGCATGCCAACGGGCAAGCCCGGCACGGCCGGCACCAAAGCACTGCAGGAATACTGTCAGCAGCTGCCTGAAGACGCCTTGCTAATTATTCAAAGTGGTAAAATTGAAAAAGCCGCACTGCGTTCAAAATGGGTCACCGCACTGTCAAATGCCGGTGTGATGATGCGTATCTGGCCGTTGACGGGGACAGCACTTGTGCGCTGGATACAGGCGCGCTTAAAAGCGCAGCAGCTGCCCGATGACCGACAGACCGCGGAATATATTGCTTCCCGCGTCGAAGGCAATATGCTCGCGGCCGCCCAGGAAATAGAAAAAATGGCCTTGCTGGCGTTGTCGGACAATCAGCAGAATGTGTCAGGCACTGCCTATGTGTCCAGCCAGACAAAATATAATGTATTCGATCTGGTCGACTCAATCCTTGCCGGTCAAAGAAACAAAGTCATTAGTATACTTGCGCAGTTTCAAAGAGAGTCGTTTGCACCCAACCTGGTATTATGGGGGCTGGCTGAACTAACCCGGGCAGTCATATACACAGGTGCACAAGCACGCGCGCAGTCCGGATCTGTTCAGAATGCATTTTATTTTACTAAACGTAATCAGCTTGGCAGCCATGCCGGCAAATTTAATCGCGAACAACTCTACACCTTGCTAATGAAGTGTGGGCAAATGGATCAAATGATTAAAGGCCGCGCCAGTGGTGATGTATGGCAGTCATTTGCTGATGTCGCACTAAAATTGGCACGTTAACCTGAACGAGGGCTATCCATGGCAGTGACTGAATCGCATCTTTCAATCCAGCAATACATGCAGACGCTCGGCCAGCAGGCCAGCCAGGCGGCACGGTTAATGTCGGCGGCTTCCACGGCCAGTAAAAACCGGGCGCTGGATAATCTGGCACAAATGCTGATGGATAACCAGTCACAACTGGCACTGCACAATCAACGCGACCTGGAAGCCGGCCAGGCACGCGGTTTGGATGCGTCACTGCTGGATCGTCTTGAATTAACAACGGCAAGAATCGTGTCAATGGCACAGGGGCTGCAGCAAATTGCCAGCTTGCCTGACCCGGTGGGAGAAGTTACCGACGTCGCCTCACGTCCTTCCGGGATCCAGGTAGGCAAAATGCGTGTGCCATTGGGTGTCATCGGTATTATTTTTGAGTCGCGTCCGAATGTCACGGCAGATGCGGCCGGCCTGTGTCTCAAATCGGGCAACGCGGTGATCCTGCGTGGCGGGTCTGAGGCCATTCATTCCAATCGTGCGATTGGTGCATTAATCAAACAGGCGTTGACCAGTGCCGACTTACCGCAATCGGCCGTGCAGGTGGTTGATACGACCGACCGTGAAGCGGTGCGTGAATTACTGCGCCTCGACCGTTATGTCAGTGTGATTATTCCACGTGGTGGAAAAAGTCTGATCGAACGTGTCACCGCGGAATCGACGATTCCTGTTATCAAGCATCTCGATGGTAACTGTCATGTGTATCTGGATGCGCACCTCGATCATGACAAGGCAGTGGCCATTGCCGTCAACGCGAAAACTCATCGCTATGGTGTCTGTAATGCCATGGAAACATTGCTCGTGCATAAAGAGGTGGCCGAGGCGCTGTTGCCACGCCTGGCCGGTGAATACCGGCAACATCAGGTCGAGTTGCGCGGCTGTGAAAAAACGCGCTCAATTCTGAAAGATATTAACAGTGCCACCGAGCAGGACTGGTATGAAGAATATCTGGCACCAATACTGGCCATTAAAATTGTCGATGATATTGATCAGGCAATGAATCATATTGAAAAATACGGCTCTCATCATACTGACGTGATTGTCACTGAAAACTTTTCACATGCGCAAAAGTTTCTGCGTGAAGTCGATTCCAGTTCCGTCATGGTCAATGCTTCATCGCGTTTTGCGGATGGTTTTGAGTATGGGCTGGGCGCTGAAATAGGGATTAGCACAGACAAGCTTCACGCACGTGGTCCGGTGGGTCTTGAAGGGTTGACCACGCAAAAATTTGTGGTGTACGGAGACGGCAATATTCGTGAGTAATACAAAAACGCGCATGGGTATTCTGGGTGGCTCGTTTGATCCTATTCACTTTGGTCACATTAAACCCTGTCTTGAGCTGGCCGAAAAATTTCATTTGTCATGCATCCGGTTAATTCCATGCAAGGTTTCACCATTTAAAGATGACACTCATGCCTCCGCCCAACACCGCTGGAACATGGTTTCCATGGTGGCCGCAAACAGCGAACTGTTTGTTGCCGATGCCCGCGAGCTTGAACGCCACAGCCCTTCTTATACGCTTGACACATTGCTTGAAATATCCCGCGAAACAGCACCGCATACCACGTTGTTCTGGATTATGGGTGAGGATGCATTACAACAGTTCCCTGACTGGCATATGCCCGAAAAAATCATGCAGTGCTGTCATATACTGGTGATGCGCAGACCGGGCTTCCGCCTGGCGCGTGAGACAAAAAACACCCAATGGTTAAGTCGTTATCTGTGCGAGGATATTACGCAACTTGAAAAAAAGGATTATGGCCATATATTTATCACCGAGACACAAATGTTTGATATATCCTCCACTCAAATACGCGCCACCCTGCAAGCCGGGCAGCAGCCACGTTACATGTTGCCGGGCAACGTCTGGAACTACATCAAAAGACATCATCTTTATCAATATCAGGAAAACCCTGTTCAACCCCAATCAAATTAACTCGTAACAACCAGGAGAAATAGTGGAACTAAAGAAACTGCATAAACAGGTAATCGAAGCGCTTGAGGATTTAAAAGGCAATGATCTGGTCACCATCGACATGCGTGGCAAGATCGATATCACCGACATGATGGTGATTGCCAGTGGCACTTCGGATCGTCATGTCCAGGCACTGGCGGACAGCGTGGTTGAAAAAGCCAAAAAGGCGGGGGCCAAAGTGGCCGGCGTGGAAAAAGACAATCGCTGGGTACTGATAGACCTGTATGAAATCGTGGTGCATGTCATGCTTCCGGAAGCACGTGAATTCTATAATCTGGAAAAACTGTGGCAATTTGAAATCCCCGCCGAGCAGGTACAGACCCTCTAGCTTCACATGCATTTTTCACTTGTGCATGTCAGTGAGAAACCTGCCCCGTGGGTGCAACAGGCATGTGATACCTATCTCAAGAGAATGCCGGTCTCGCTGGGCTTTACACAAACCCGTATCCCGCCCGTCAAACGCACTAAAAATACGCATATCGACACAGCCCGCGAACAGGAGTGGCAGCGCATTCTGGACAAGATGCCAGGTCAGGCAATAATGGTATTGCTGGATGAGCGTGGCAAGCATTATTCATCGGTGCAGTTTTCACGCAAACTGGAAAGCTGGCAACTCCAGGGACGTGATATCGCATTTGTGATTGCCGGCGCCGATGGTGTCAACCCGGCTCATCGACAGCAGGCAGATGCTTTATTTTCACTGTCACAGATGACCTTGCCACATGAAATGGCGCGTGTACTTTTGATCGAACAACTCTATCGTGCATGGTCGATTCTTAATCATCATCCTTATCATCGCATATAAATCTGTCTGCTGAACCAGGTGCGGGGTGATACAGTATCAATCCAAATTGGCTAAACGGAACAAAGTGGAACTGGTATGACAATCATTCTGGCCTCAGCCTCGCCCCGGCGTGCCGAGCTGCTGCAGCAAATTGGATTACAGCACGAAGTGGCTCCCAGTGATGTTGATGAAACCGTCCTGCCCGGCGAGACGGGGACGCATTACGTGGAGCGGCTGGCTGCAACGAAAGCGCGAGTGGCCAGACAGAATACCCGGCCGGATAACATTATTATTGCCGCGGATACTGCCGTGTGTATTGATGACACAATTCTCGGCAAGCCGCTTGATCAGTCGCACTGTCTGAAAATGTTGTCAGACTTATCCGGGCGAGTACACACAGTGCATACAGCTGTGGTAGTGTCTCAAAATGATTATTTTGGTCAGGCACTGAGTTCGAGCGAGGTGACATTTCGCGACATTGAGCCTGAAGAAGCCCGTCAATACTGGCATACCGGAGAGCCCCGCGATAAAGCGGGAGGATACGCCATCCAGGGTCTTGGCAGCGTATTTGTCGCCGGTTTGTCGGGGAGCTACTCGGGAGTCGTCGGGTTACCTGTTTTTGAATTAACACAATTACTAAGACAGATTAATGTCTCTGTCTTTTAAGGGTTATCAGTGAGCGAAGAGATTCTGGTCAATGTCACCCCGCGTGAAACGCGCGTGGCGATGGTAGAAAATGGTGTCTTGCAGGAAGTGCAGATCGAACGTGTCGCCCGCAAGGGACTGGTCGGCAGCATATTCAAGGGCTGCGTCAGCCGCGTGATGCCCGGCATGGATGCCGCCTTTATCGACATTGGCCTGGAGAAGGCTGCATTTATCCATGCATCCGACGTGCATACCCGCGCGCGTGGATTACAGGATGCTGAACAGGCCGAAGACCCGCCCCAGGAAGCCATTTCTGACCTGCTGCATGATGGCCAGCAGGTACTGGTTCAGGTGGTCAAGGATCAGATTGGAACCAAAGGCGCCCGCCTGACCACTAACATTACAGTGCCTTCCCGTTACCTGGTGTTGCTGCCTTACTCCAAGGATATCCGGCTATCGGCACGCCTGGAAGACGAGGAGGAACGTCAGCGATTAACCAGCCTGACCCGGGAGTTGCTGGCAGAAAGCGGTGAACAGTTTGGCTGCATATTGCGCACGGCGGCTGAGTCCGCATCCAAGGAAGAGCTGAAACGTGACCTCGATTTTTTATTGCGCTTATGGAGTTCAATCGTGGAAAAAATCAGCATGGTGAATTCCGTTGGTGAAGTGTATTCAGATTTGCCACTGGCGGTGAGAACCCTGCGCGACCTGAACACTGACGACATTGAAATGATATCGATAGACTCACGCGAGACCGTGTCTAATGTCATCTCCTTTGCTGAAAAACTGGTGCCGGAACTGGTCGATCGCATTCAGCGTTATAAAGGTGAACGACCCATCTTCGATCTGCACGGAATTGAGGATGAGCTGGAAAAAGCCCTGCAACGAAAAGTCATGCTTAAATCGGGCGGCCACCTGGTGCTCGACCAGACGGAATCGATGACCACGGTGGATGTCAATACAGGCGGCTTCGTCGGGAATCGGAATCTCGAAGAGACTATTTTCAAAACCAATCTTGAAGCAGCCCAGGCCATTGGCCGCCAGCTGCGCCTGCGCAATCTTGGCGGCATTATCATTATCGATTTTATCGATATGGTCGAAGAGGAGCATAAAAGACAGGTGTTGCGCGCACTGGAAAAAGTGCTCGAAAAAGACCGCGCAAAGACACAAATCTGTGAAGTGTCCGCACTTGGCCTGGTCGAGATGACCCGCAAACGTACCCACGAAAGTCTTGAGCATATTTTATGTGAGCCATGTGCCACCTGTGATGGTGCCGGCTCGGTGAAAAGTGCACAAACCGTCTGTTATCAACTGTTTCGTGAGATCATGCGCGTGGCACGTCAGTATGAAGCAGAAGAGCTGCTGGTACTGGCATCACAGTCGGTCGTTGATTTACTGGTGGATGAGGAATCCGATATTCTTGCAGAACTGGAGCAGTTTACTAATAAATCAATCAAGCTGCAGGTTGAAACCCTGTATACTCAGGAGCAGTTTGATGTCGTCCTGCTATAGTATTTTTTAACTTTGGTGAAATTTAACCGTTCAACAGTTTTCGGCATACTCTCCCATGCCATTCTTTACACCGTAACAGCGTTGCTGGTGAGCTTTGCAATATTTATCAGTATTATTCGCTGGTATCCCAACCTCAGCCAAGTGGTTGAACAAAAAATAGAAACACGCCTGGCTGAAGTGCTCAATGCCGAGATTGTGATCGGGTCACTGGATGTGAGTCGCGACAAACTTTTTTCAGAGATTGTTGCGCATAACGTCCGCATTATTGATCGCCAGGATCCTGACAGCGTATGGCAGGTAGATAAAGCCAAACTGGCGGTCAACCTGTCGAAGTCATTACTTACCCGCTCATTGCGCATCAAGGAAGTGATTCTCTCGGGAATGGATGTGTCGCTGTTGCGTGATTCCGCGGGAGACCTTCATGTGAACCAGACCTTTTTACTGCCTGCCGGCGATATGACCGGCGCGGGTAATGGCGGCCCAGCCGGTCAATATGCCGATGTGCGACTTGCACTGGTCAGCTCCAATATTCACTGGGTGGATGAACTCACGCAAACGAACTATCTGTTTGAAGACATTGATATATCGATTAATCCCAATGCTGGCGGATACGATCTGTTCCTGTCAGGCGATCTGCCGGATGTGCTGGGCAAATCATTGCGCGCTTACGTGCGCTTCGAGGGCGATATTAACAAACTGTCTGATGCCAGCATTGATTTTTATGTCAGCACCGAACAGTTTCACCTCAGTCAGGTGGCCAGGCGTTTTATTGGTGACAGTGGTGACACGGTGCCGGTCGTAATTGACTCCGAGGTATGGGGGAGATATTCCGATAACACATTAAGTGCACTGCAGGGTTCGCTGAGTGCAGAAAGAATCGTGGCTGAACCACAGCAGATTAACCCGGCACTGTGTTTGAGTGATGAATATATTCAACAGGTCTCGATGCAGTTTGAATGGCAAAACATAGACAGGGACTGGCATTTTCTGGCGAATAATGTCGAAGTGGTCACATCCAGACGCGACTGGACACGCGGGGATATACAAATCAAATTACAGCGCCATTCTTTGAATGCAAAAACAATCCTGGCACATATCGGCACGATGAATCTTGGTGCCATTTGTAACACGCTACATACATACTCTCCACACATCGTGCGCTTTGAAGATCAGCTCAAGGATTATCGGATTAACGGCAACATTGAAGATCTGTTTATTCGCTTCGATCTTTCTGAAAATCATCAATCTTCCTTTCAGTATTCCGCCGGATTCAGTGAGGCCAGCCTGTGGATGCGCGAAGGCGATCGGTTGATTAGCGGGGTGGGCGGGTATGTCAAAGGGGGCGATGCCGGCGGGAAAGTGCTGCTGGATGCCGACGATGTGCGCGTGGTTGTGCCTGATCAGTTTCCGGGTTTTACGATGCAGTTTGCGACCAATGGAACACTCCACTGGACCCACGCAGGGCAGCAGCATGAGTTTCAAACTGATGATTTGCAGATCTCGAATCACGATTTAAGCATGGATGCACGGGTTTACGTGAAGCTGGCAGATGGCGATATTTACACCGATTCGCAAATACATCTCGGTCATGCCAATGCAGGTGCGGTGGGAGATTACTTTCCGCTATTTAACAAGACCCGCACCACCAAAAAATGGTTAACTGAATCCATTCATAAAGGGGACGTCACCAATGCCGCTGTGCTGTTGCGTGGCAATCTTCGGGCATTTCCATTTCATCAGTCATCCGGGATTTTTCAAACACACGTCAATGTAGAAAATGGCGTGCTGGAATATAAAAAAACCTGGCCACAACTGGAAAATGTTCAGGCAAGCCTATCGATTGAGAAAGACCGTATTAACGTCACCTCGGAACATGCCACGACACTGAATTCAAAAGTGAAAGAAGTCGATATTAAGATCGATTCGTTTCTGCGCGCTATATTAACGCTGAATGGCACTGTCGATGGGCCGGCGCAGGACATGCTGAACTTTCTTGCCGAAGCCAATATGGTGGCAAAGACCGATTCTATCGTGGATCAGATTGATCTTGATGGTGACTCGCGCCTGGAAATTGATTTCAGCAGATCACTGTCACGTAAAATAGACTTCCCGCCACAGGTCTCCGGCGATATTCATTTTCTTGGCAACACGCTGAATATTGATAAAGCCGGGATTACACTCGAAGAACTGGCCGGTGAGGTCGCCTTTGATGCGGAGGGTGCCAGTAGCGACATGGTGATCGCAAGGCTGTTTGGCCATCCCGTCGAAATCGCCCTGCGCCCGGCCGGCGAGGGCGCGTCACAATTAAACTTTCGTGGTCTTTTCGATCTGGGTGAATACCTCTCCCGGCAACACCCGCGCCTGCAATCCTTTATCAGTGGCAGCACCCCGGTGGAGGGTGAGCTTTTCATGCCTTCTTTTCTGCGCCACAACAACCCCGACAAACTTATGCTGAAGGTTCGCAGCGACCTGACGGGCATTCGCTCAACACTGCCCCGACCGCTGGAGAAAAGCCCACCTTCTGCGATGTCTGCGATCTTCAATTACGATCAGAAACAGGGGGTCATGTCATGCCACATTGCCGACCTCATTGGTTTGCATTTTACACTGGCGGCCAGGCAACCATTGAGTTTGCGGTTGATCGACCTGGACGCGCACGACAATCCGGTCATTCCTGATCAGGGCATGATGATCCGGGGCAGCTGGGATGCGCTTGCACCGGATTTATGGCTGGCCGCACATAAACAGTTTCTGAATGCGGCCAGGCATGAATCCGCTGCACCTGTTTTACCCGATGTGCAGGTCAACATTAAGTCTCTGGACTGGTCATCGTGGCCGGCACAAAATGTCGCACTGGTCGCAGCGGAAGAGAAGGATGACTATGTCATCAGGCTCGACTCAAGTCTCGGTACAGGGGTAATTAATGTGCCGCATGATTCCCGTGAAGCGATTCGCCTCGACATGGAATCACTGACGTTGAGTGGTGCCATGCAGCCTCCTCAGGCGTCATCCAGTCGCGCCTCTGACGAGGCCAAAAAATCTGAGCATGCGCTGATTGATCCACGCCAGCTGCGCCCATTCCAGTTTTTCAGCGATCGCTTGATTCTGAACGAAATAAAACTCAGGGATGTCCTGATAGATGCAAGTGTGGGTGACAGCGGCTTGCTGTTTAATGACATCCAGATAGCTGCGCAGGATATGAATTCAAGCGGTACGGGCTCCTGGACGGTGCAGGGTGGCCATCACACCACGGCGTTTGATTTTCAGCTCGAAAGTATCGACGTTGAAGACACATTAACCGATCTGGGTTTTAACAGTAGCCTGAAAAAAGGTGAGGCTACCGCTTCGGGTAATCTGGCCTGGCATGCGCCGCCATATCGTTATTCACTGGATCAGCTCTATGGTCGTGCCGATTTCACCATTAAGGACGGTTCAGTCTCCGAGATTGATCCGGGCAATGCCGGACGTCTGCTTGCTTTGTTGAATCTCGGTGCAATCAGTCGTCGTCTCTCGCTCGACTTTAAAGATGTCACTGACAAGGGGTTCACCTTTGATTCAATCAACGGCAAGCTTCAACTGAATACGGGCGGTGATCTTAAAACAGAAAAAGTTTCAATCAAGTCCTCTGCTGCCGATATCGATATTCGTGGCAAAACGAATCTGGTCGAGCAGACATATGATCAGACAGTTTTCGTCACACCCGCAGTCAGTGGCGCCTTGCCTGCCGTGGGTGCACTTGTGGGCGGGCCGGTGGGCGCGGCCGGTGGTATTGTGGCCGAACAGGTGGCAAAGGTGGTCGGCCTCAATAAAGTGTCCGAGATAGAATATAAAATGACCGGCACCTGGCAGACACCTGAAATTGAGCGGGTAAATAAAAGAAAAAGCAATCAGGCTGCAGAGACCATCGGACAGCAGTCTGCGCCCTGAACCAAATCATTTTCCTGCTGCATGGGTCAAACTTTGGATTTGTACAGACTGGTCTGTCACATGGGAATCAAGCATACTTGAATACGGTGATTTGAATACATATGAAACAAATAATTTCAGGAAAATGTCATGAGTAAAGTTGCAGCCATACAGATGGCTTCTGCGCCCCAGCGTGATGCAAACTTGATGGAAGCCCGGCGTCTTATCCATTTGGCCAAAGACCAGGGTGCCGAGCTGGTTGTGTTGCCGGAAAATTTCCCCATTATGGGTGTGAATGAATCTGATAAAGTTAAAATCCGGGAGCCTTATGGTGACGGCCCAATTCAGACATTCCTCAGCGAACAGGCCAGAAAACATCAAATCTGGATTGTGGGCGGCACAATCCCCATTTGGTATGACGACCCCAATAAAATTATTGCGGCGTGTATTCTCTATAACGCGCAAGGTGAAGTAGTTGCACGTTATGAAAAAATTCATTTGTTTGACGTAGAGCTTGGTAATGATGAGAGTTACAAAGAATCAGAAACCATCGCCAGTGGCAGTAAAGTTGTTGTGGCTGACACGCCGTTTGGCAAATTGGGACTGGCCATTTGCTACGATCTGCGTTTTCCGGAATTGTTCCGGCATTTAATCGACAAAGGCGCCGAGATTATCGCGATTCCCTCGGCTTTCACGGCCACGACCGGCAGAGCGCACTGGGAAGTACTGGTGCGAGCACGCGCAATTGAGAACCTGTGTTATGTCATCGCGGCGGATCAGGGCGGATATCACCTGAGTGGCAGAAACACTTTCGGTGACAGCATGATCGTCGACCCGTGGGGGAACGTACTCAACCGCTTGTCACAGGGGGCGGGTGTGGTCGTCGCCGACATTGATATTGAACGAATGAAAAAAACACGTCGTACATTCCCGTGTCTGCAACACAGGAAACTAAAATAGCCAAATGGCTTCATTAGGCGATGTAGATTCCCAGTCAAGCTGGGAATGACGATGCTACAAGTGGGAATCACACTCTCGTCATCCCCGCACAAGCGGCGATCCTGGATTGATGCCAGCGTCATCCCCGCGCAAGCGGGGATCCTGAACGGACATCGCGTCATCCCCGGCGTGACCGGGGATCTCGGGAACAACGGGCAGTGTAAGATTTCCAATCAAGTTGGGAATGACAATGTTACAAGTGGGAATCACCCACTCGTCATCCCCGCGCAAGCGGGGATCTAAAATGAGGCAAAGTAATACAAACAAGAGGTTTCAATGGAACACATAGATATTGCACGACACCACCTGCTCGCCCCGACGGGACTCAGCGATGAGGACGTCAACAAAGCACTTGGTGCCGCACTGGGCGGCGCAATCGATGCGGCAGATTTATATTTTCAGTCAGTGACGCGTGAGTCCTGGTCTTTGGAGGACGGGATTGTCAAAGACGCCAGTTTTAATCTTGAGCACGGGGTTGGTGTCCGCGCGATGTCCGGTGAAAAAACCGGCTTTGCCTATTCTGATGATATTGAAATGTCAGCTCTGCTGGAGTCCTCACATGCGGCACGCAGCATTGCAAAATCCACCGGGTCGAATCAATTACAATCATGGCATGTGCAAACCGGCCATAAGCTTTATACGCCGGATAGTCCATTGCCGGTGCTAAATGAACACCAGAAAATTGAATTATTACGTGAAGCCGATGCCACGGCCCGTGCCGCAGATCCACGCGTCAAACAGGTGATGGCCAGCCTGGTCGGCAGCCATGAAGTTGTGCTCATTGCACGTAGTGATGGAACACTGGCAGCGGATGTGCGACCACTGATCCGTTTTAACGTCACTGTTATTGCTGAACAGAACGGGCGTCGTGAGCAGGGTTCCATGGGCGGTGGTGGTCGCTACAACTACCAGCAATTCATTGATACACAGGCCGCGAAAACCTATGCCCTGGAAGCCGTGCGCCAGGCCTTACTGAATCTCGAAGCGAAAGAAGCGCCGGCCGGTAACATGGTGGTTGTGCTGGGTCCCGGCTGGCCGGGAGTGTTACTGCATGAAGCGATCGGACATGGACTTGAAGGTGACTTTAATCGCAAGGGAACCTCTGCGTTCAGCGGGCGTATTGGCGAGCGTGTTGCAAGTCCGGGCGTCACCGTTGTGGATGATGGCACCATGCCCAATCGAAGAGGCTCATTGAATATCGATGACGAGGGCACACCAACACAATGCACCACACTGATTGAAGATGGCATTCTCAAGGGTTACATGCAGGACCGTATGAATGCACGCTTGTCGAATACCGCTTCAACGGGAAATGGACGACGCGAATCTTACGCGCATCAAACCATGCCAAGAATGACGAACACGTACATGCTTGCCGGGCAGCACGACCCTGAAGAAATCCTGGCTTCCGTAGACAAGGGGTTTTACGCCGTCAATTTTGGCGGTGGCCAGGTGGATATCACTTCGGGCAAGTTTGTCTTCTCCGCCTCCGAGGCGTACATGGTTGAAAACGGAAAGATCACCTATCCCGTGAAAGGCGCAACACTGATTGGTGACGGCCCCGATGTGCTGACCCGTGTTGGAATGATTGGCAATGACCTCAAGCTCGACACAGGTGTCGGGACTTGCGGCAAAGAAGGGCAAAGTGTGCCGGTAGGCGTGGGGCAGCCAACATTGCGCATTGATGGTATCACTGTTGGAGGAACGCAGGCTTAAATGTCACGGGATTCCCAGTCAGGCTGGGAATGACGAAGAAGTTTTCGGGAATGACGGGGTTGAGTCAGGAATGACGAGAATTGTGTCAGGAAAGACGGTATAACCCAATGCGTCATCCCCGTGAAAACGGGGATCTCAAAAGAGAGTTGGTACGGGATTCCCAATCAGGCTGGGAATGACCTTTATGTCATCCCCATGCAAATGGGGATCTTGGAGATTCCCGCGTGCGCGGGAATGACAGGGCAAATGAAAATGCAGTCATTATGAATGGCAAACAGGATTGGAAATAATTCCTCTGTCATCCCCGACCCGATCGGGGATCTCGCAAAGGAATGGCAGGGCTTGATATTAATCTTAAACAAACAACAAATTTAATCACTGGAAAGCATGAGTAACACAATAAGCAAAACAGCAAATGACGAATCCATACAGGCGCTATTGACCGCGGCGGTTGAATACGCCCAATCACAGGGAGCCGATGCCTGTGAAGTGGCCGCAAGTAATGACAAAGGCTTTTCGGTGACGGCACGTCTCGGCGAAGTTGAAACACTCGAACAGCATAATCAACGCTCAATGGGTGTGACGGTTTATCACGGGCATGCAAAAGGGTCTGCCACAACCAACATCGTTTCACTGGATGCGATTAACCGAGCGATTGATTCCGCACTGGAAATCGCGCGCTTTACCACGGAGGATAAATGCGCAGGGCTGGCAGATGAACAATGCATGGCCTATGGTTACCCGCAACTGGATCTTGAACATCCCTGGCCGATTGATACCGACACCGCCCTTGAAAAAGCCATTCTATGTGAGCAGGCCGCGCGCGATGATCAACGCATTGTGAACTCGGAAGGTGCCAGTGTCAGCAGCATTACAACCGAGATGTGTTATGCCAATTCCCACGGGTTTGTTGGCGAGTATCGTGGGACACGCCATAGTATCAGTTGCTCGGTCATTGCCGGTGATGAAAATGGTATGCAAAGAGATTACTGGTACACGCTCGACCGCAATGCCAATCATTTAGAAGAGGTCGAATCGGTTGGAAGTAGGGCGCGTGAGCGGGCAGTGCGTCGTTTATCTTCGCGTGGCCTCAAAACCTGCAGTGTGCCAATACTTTTTGAGCCCATGCTGGCCAGAACACTAATCGGTCATTTGTTTTCTGCCATTAGTGGTGGTGCATTATATCGTGAAGCGTCTTTTCTGCTGGACTCACTGGGTAAAAAAATTCTTCCCGACTGGTTAACCATCAAAGAAGATCCGCACCTGCCCGGCGCACTCGGTTCCGTCCCGTTCGATAATGAAGGAGTACGCACGCAAGCACGCAACATTGTAGAAAACGGCGTATTGCAGGGTTATTTGCTGAGTAGTTATTCTGCCTGCAAACTTGGCATGCAAACGACCGGGAATGCGGGTGGGGTACATAATATCCGCATGACACACAGTGATAAAAGCCAGCGCGACCTGCTCCAGGAAATGGGCACTGGTCTGCTGGTAACAGAGTTAATTGGTCATGGCGTGAATACCGTGACCGGAGATTACTCGCGCGGTGCCGCAGGCTTCTGGGTGGAAAACGGTGAACTTCAGTATCCGGTTCAGGAAATTACCATTGCGGGTAACCTTGCAGAGATGTTTCAGAAAATCAGCGCAGTCGGTAACGACACCGACACACGCGGCAATGTACAGTGTGGGTCTATCTTGGTTGAAAATATGACGATTGCGGGGAATTCATAGTCTGTGTGGTGACTTTTTCGCTGGCCTGAAATAGCGAGCTTTCCTCGAGAACAACCACATACTCGGTTTTGCCCTGTTTGATTCTTTCAATTTTCACCGGCAGGCCATGATGCTCTGCATCTGCCCAGATCTTGTATGAGGAATCGTCTTTAATGCGTTCTACAATTATCGTATCACGCTGACCATACACTGTGTTCAGCGTTTCACGCCCACTATTCACAATCTCATATTGCTTGAGTTCGGCCTTGGAAATAATCGGCAATGTCATCTGGTTGGGAATATGGTGAATGTTGGACATAATCAACAACTGCAATGTGAATTTATCGGTCGTGGTTTCGTCAAGCTCAATGGCATGGTCACGGTCCTTGTATTGTGACTGTGCCTGTTGCTGGTCCCACTGATAAAACACGCGCTCGCTTTTGTCTGCTTCGCTGGTAATTCTTATGCGTTCGTAAGAAGTGGGACGTATCGCGCCATTATGGAGTGCCAGTTTTGCGGTGTCAGTGACATCGTTACTGCCAACAAACAATGCGGCCAGGCCGTTGGCAGAAGAACTGGAATGGTAAGTCCAGTGACTTTCATCGTCGCGTGTTAATTTGACTTCCAGTGACCCCACACTCATTCCGCCGAACTTCACTGCGTAACTGGCGGTGAATGCAGGTGGAATATTTTTCACTGAAAGTGGCAGTACGATTTCTGCCAGGGTGACGCCGGGGAGTGCAAGGAGTGCAATCAGCGAAATTTTTATTAATAAATAATTTAGAGTTTTCATTGGTCATTCTCCTTAGCATGGATCCCCGTTTTCACGGGGATGACGAAGGGGTCATTCCCGAAAACTTCATTGTCATTCCCAGCTTGACTGGGAATCTCACATCAAATCCTCACAAGATCCCCATTTTCATGGGGATGACGCAGTTGGTTCTACCGTCATTCCCGCGAAAGCGGGAATCTCAACAAATTTCCTCAAGCTGCAATGGCTTGTGTAATTCTTTCCCGTCAAAATAAGCCTGCCCTTGCTGATAGTGAATTCTCCCCTGGCACAACCACTGCACACACATGGGGTAAATCACATGCTCTTTTTGCAGCACGCGGGCAGCCAGTTGTTCTACTGTGTCATTGGGTAAAACCGGAACACTTGCCTGTAAGATCACCGGCCCGCCATCAAGTTCCGCGGTGGCAAAATGCACGCTGCAGCCATGGGTTGCATCACCACTTTCGAGTGCTCTTTTGTGGGTGTTCAGTCCGGGGTATTTAGGCAGAAGCGAAGGGTGAATATTAAGTACTCTGCCCGCAAAATGGTCAATAAAGCCGCTTTGCAGCACGCGCATGAAACCGGCCAGCACCACAACATCCACTGCATGTGCGTGCAATGCGTTGATCAGTGCGGATTCAAAATCGGCGCGCGAGTCATATTGCCTGTGTGAAATCACCTGGTGGGGGATGTCCGCACTTTGTGCGCGTGTTAGGGCGTAGACATCTGCAATGTTGCTAATGACACAGACGATGCGGGCATGACTTTCACCAACATGAATATGATCAATGATGGATTGCAGGTTCGTGCCGCCACCCGACACCAACACCCCAATCCGGCAGGGTGATTCATTCATAGTGCAGTCAGTTTAACAATAGACAACTTCCGGTTCTCCCGTTCCGGTGACTGTCTTGCCGATAATGTCTGCCTGCAGTGCATGCTGCGTGCACAGTTGCAACACATTGTCAGCGTGTGTGGCAGGCGTGATGACAATCATGCCGATACCGCAATTAAACACACGCAGCATTTCTTGGTCGGCGACCTCACCCTGTTGCTGAATCCAGTCAAATATGGGTAAACGTGTCCAGCTGTTCAGTGCGATGTGTGCATCGATATTTTGCGGCAGCACGCGCGGCAGGTTTTCGGTAATCCCGCCGCCAGTGACGTGACAACACGCATGCACTTCGCACTGATTGATCATGTCGAGTATTGGCTTGACATATATTTTAGTCGGTGTGAGCAGCGTGTGTCCGAGGGTGCTGTCGGCAAATGTATCCTGCAGCGACAGGCCTTTTTGCTCAATTAACCTGTTGACCAGCGAAAACCCGTTGGAATGCACACCGCTGGAATGCAGGCCAATAATCACATCGCCTGCGCGAACATGCTCGCCAGTGATAATGTTTTGCCGGTCGGCCACGCCGACGCAAAAACCGGCCAGGTCATATTCACCCTCGGCATACATTCCGGGCATTTCGGCGGTTTCGCCACCAATGAGCGCTGCGCCTGCCTGCTGACAGCCTTTGGCGATGCCCGTGACCACCGCAGCACTGTCGTTGACATCAAGTTTGCCTGTCGCGAAGTAGTCAAGAAAGAACAGCGGCTCGGCACCCTGCACGATGACATCGTTGACACACATGGCCACCAGGTCAATGCCGATGGTGTCGTGCTTTTTTAACTGGTGCGCGAGCTTAAGCTTGGTGCCGACACCGTCGGTGCCCGACACCAGGACCGGTTGTTTGTACTTGTGAGCGGCCAGCTCGAACAGCCCGCCAAAGCCGCCGAGGTCGGAAATCACCCCGTCACGGTGCGTGTCTTTCACCGCGCTCTGGATGCGCTTCACCAATGCGTTGCCCGCGTCAATATCGACGCCGGCCTCTTTATATGTCAGTCCCATGGAATGTTAATGCCGGTAACGTGTTGAAATTAAAAGGATTACACTAAGCACTTGAAATACAAGGATTTTGATCAACAATTCTGCATCTGTGTGGTATCTTAGTGTGTATAAATACTATAACAAACACCGCGCGCCCGTGTGGCCAAAATGCGGTGAGTCAGGAGGGTCCCTGTCATGTTTAAGGCACACTATATACCGAATGTCATTACCGGCACACGCATCTTATGTGTGCCATGCCTGGTGTGGATGCTATTTAATCAGCATTTTGAGCGTTCATTACTGCTGGTGTTATTCATGGGCGTGTCGGATGCGCTCGATGGCTTCCTGGCGCGTTGTTACAACTGGAAGACGACACTGGGGGCATTCCTCGACCCGATTGCCGACAAAATCATGCTGGTGGCCGCATTTTTAACATTCGCACTGCTCGGCTGGATTCCCTGGTGGATGGCCGCCTTAATCATTGCGCGTGATGTCATTTTATTACTGGGGGCGGTTTCCTATCACATGGTCACACGCCGATTGCAGATGGAGCCGCTGATGATCAGCAAGATCAACACCTTTGCACAAATTATTCTGGCCGTGAGCCTGATATATACGCAGGTCAACCCCATGCATCCACAGGTGCTCAATGCCATGATGGCCATTGTGGTATGCACCACACTCGCCAGCGGCATGCGCTACGTGCTGGAATGGTCGAGGCGTGCAGTGAAACCCGCCTGATAATTTCTGGCTCCCCTGTCATTTCCAACACACCCTCGTCATTCCCGTGCACGCGGGAATCTCACAAGATCCCCATTTGCATGGGGATGACGAGGAATCTCACCAGGATCCCCGATCAAGCCGGGGATGACGAAGAATCTCACAAGATCCCCGGTCACGCCGGGGATGACGTAGAGGTGTCTTTCACAAGATCCCCATTTGCATGGGGATGACGTAGGGGCCATTCCCAAACATCCTCGTCATTCCCGCGCACGCGGGAATCTCTCTTCCAGAAACGCGGGAATCTCACAAGATCCCCATTTGCATGGGGATGACGTAGGGGTGTCTTTCACAAGATCCCCATTTGCATGGGGATGACGTAAGGGTCATTCCCGAAAACCTCCCCCGTCATTCCCGCGAAAGCGGGAATCTCACTTCCAAAAAACCCACGAACCTCAAAACACAAATTAATTTTGTAAACCAGTCATCAACACACAACAAAAAAGGTTGCTATAAATAAACTATCTTATCATCCGGCTTATGGTTATGATTGAACACGTTTACAAGCTCAGCCAAACGCACAGAATGGACTCCCACCACATACAGCAGGCGCTCAATTTACAGCTTGCCCAGGCCAACACATTTGACACCTACTATGCCGGTTCAGACCCAACACTCATCAGCGTACTTAAAAGTGTCGCCATGGGTGTGCTGGATGAACCACAGATATTTTTATGGGGCATGCCTGCGACGGGTAAAACCCACATATTGCAGGCCATGTGTCACGAAGCGACCGCCTCACACAAGCGGGCCATGTATCTTCCCCTGCATGATTTAGCCGCACAGGACCCGGCCTGCATTGAAGGGCTACAGGACATGCAGTTAATTTGCATCGATGACGTGCATACTGTGGCCAAAAATCCGCGATGGGAGCAGGCACTGTTTAACTTCATTAACCACCACCGTGCCAGTGGCACGACATTAATCATCGCCTCAACCAAAGCACCCACAGACGATATTTTTGATTTGGTTGACCTGAACTCGCGCGCGGTATGGGGGCCAGTGTATAAACTCAGCCCGGTGGATGACAACAAACTCGATGAAGCGCTCAAGTTTCACGCCAGTGTGCGCGGGCTGGTGCTGCCCCAGGAAGTGAGAAAGTTTTTATTAACCCGTTACCAGCGCGATGTGTCTACACTGGTCAGCATAATCGAAGCGCTGGACAAAGCCTCGCTGGAACAGCAGCGCAAAGTGACCATTCCTTTTTTGAAAAAAACACTGAACTGACTTACTCGGCCGGCTTTTTAGCGGGGCGGGTGTCGTGCTGGCGGCAATATAAAATTGCGCAGAGCACAATGGCCAAACTCATGGTGATCTGTAATGCACCCAGTGGCCATTGCGTGGCACTGGCCGCGTTCCACACGCCGATCACAAAATACAGCCACATAAACAGCGTTAACGTCTTAAACGTTTTAAAACGGGCATGCAACAAACCGCGTAATGGCAGCAACAGCGGGCCAACAATAAACAGCAGCGTCACACTCTTGGGCACCACCGGCGAGGGATTCAGCCAGCCAATCCACAACACCTGGCCTGCCAGCAGAATAAAATAACTAATAAGCGTTAGTTTGTAATACATTGGTTATCCGGTCATTGTTTCCTTAAAGCGTCATTCCCGCGCGACCGCCATGGATGGCGGAAGTACTGGAATTGCAGGAGCATTTTCCAGAACAGCACCCACCGTCATTCCCGCGAAAGCGGGAATCTCACAAGATCCCCGATCAAGCCGGGGATGACATTGAGGCGTCTTTCCAAAGATCCCCATTTTCATGGGGATGACGAAAGGGTCATTCCCAATCATCCCCGTCATTCCCGCGCACGCGGGAATCTCTTCTAAAACTCAGGAATCTCACGAACAAAAACGCAAATCACACTCAAACATTCAACCGCAGTGCCAGCTCAGCCACACGCCTGCCAAGCGCCAAACACAAATGCGATTCTTCCTCAGTCAGCGGCAAGTCACTATTGGGGCCGGCCACATGGCTGGCACCATACGGCGTACCACCACTGGTAGTTTTGGCAAGCGCCGGCTCGCTATAGGGCAGGCCCACCATCACCATGCCGTGGTGAAGCAGGGGCAGCATCATCGAGAGTAAGGTGCTTTCCTGGCCGCCATGCAGGCTGCTGGTAGAGGTAAACACGGCCGCCGGTTTATTCGCAAGTGCGCCTTTTAGCCACAACCCACTGGTGCTGTCGAGAAAGTACTTCACCGGGGCGGCCATATTGCCAAAACGGGTGGGGCTGCCAATAATCAGGCCCGAGCAGCGTTCAAGGTCGCTGGTTTGTGCGTAAACATCACCCGATTCCGGGATTTCAGGTTCGGTGGCTTCACAATTGGCGGACACAGCAGGCACCGTGCGAATGATTACTTCCACCCCGGCCTGTTCACCGCCGTGGGCGATTTTATAGGCCATCTCGCGGGTGGCACCATTGCGGCTGTAGTATAAAACCAGAAGAGGGCCCATTTATAACACCTCCAGTACCTTTTCAGGAGGACGTGCAATGACCGCTTTGCCATTTGCAATTACAATCGGGCGCTGCAATAGAATGGGGTGTGCGATAATGGCATTAATCAAATCGTCATCTGAAGCTGTTTCAATGTCGAGCCCGGTTTGAGACCATGCCTCTTCACCCGTGCGCACCAGCTCTTTGGCAGGAACACCCAGGCTAATGATGTGAGCCAGGTCTTCTCTGCTTATGGGAGTGTTTAAATACTCGACCACCTCGGCATTGATGTTTTTCTCATCGAGAATCGACTTGGTCTGGCGGCATTTGGAGCAGTTGGGGTTGTAGTAAATTTTATCAATATTCATACTTTATAGAGTTAGCCCTTTATTTTGCGTGAATATTATCATCAGGTTTGAAAGGATTATATAGGCGATTCTAATGGCTGTGTTGGTTGTAGGAGGTGCTGGTTATATTGGTTCTCATATGTGTCTTTTACTTAAAGAAGAAGGTGAAGAGTTCGTAGTATTGGATAATCTTTCTACAGGCCATCGTGAATTCGTAAAAGATTATAATTTTTATGAAGGCGATCTAGATGATAAACAGCTTCTGTGTAAGATTTTCAAGTCACACAATATAGATACTGTGATGCATTTTGCTGCTTTTATCGAAGTTGGTGAATCAGTGAAAGATCCAGCCAAATATTACAGGAACAACGTATCGGCCACGCAGGTATTGCTTGACACAATGATTGAGCACGACGTTAGGCAATTTATTTTTTCATCGACAGCTGCAATATTTGGTATTCCAGAATATACACCAATAGATGAATCCCACCCCAAGAATCCAGTTAATCCCTATGGGCGAAGTAAGTTGATGGTTGAGCAGATGCTTGATGATTATGATCAAGCTTATGGGCTAAAGAGTATATGTTTGCGATATTTTAATGCGGCTGGTGCCGACCCAAAAGGCAGGGTTGGTGAATGTCACGACCCAGAAACTCACCTAATACCCTTGGTACTCCAGGCCGCATCGGGTAGACGAAAGTCGATAAGTATATTTGGTGATGATTATAAAACACATGATGGAACATGCGTGCGTGACTATATACATGTATCTGACTTGGTTAGTGCTCACTTTCTTGCTTTGGAAAAGCTGAATTTAAATAATACAACGATGAAGTTTAATCTAGGTAATGGAAATGGATTTAGCGTAAAAGAAGTTATAGAAGCTTCGTCCAGAGTAACTGGAAGGGAGATTTTAGTTGAAGTGACTGATAGAAGGGAAGGTGATCCTGATGTTCTAATTGCTGACTCTAGTTGTGCGTCTAAAAATTTAAATTGGTCACCAAAATATTGCGATCTTGAAGAAATAGTTAAGCACGCATGGAACTGGGAGGTTGACTACTTTCTAAATGCTACTTAATATTTTTTTGGAGGTTGTTATTTTTAATTCTAATAGCTTGGCTTCAATTAAGAAGCGATAAAAGAATGAATGCAAGAAGTGATATAAAATAACTTTGCCACCATCAAGTATCGCAAGTTGGAAGATTAATCTATAGGTCAATAATAAAAATGGTCTGGTAAATAATGGTAATCGATTCCATATATGAACCCTGATCCATCTCTTTCTTTCATATTGACTGCCCCAGAAAGAATAATTTTCATCATTGTCTTCTATTAGACGTACGGCTTCGTAGTCTGAGTATTTGTTATGTTTGTCGATCCAGTCTTGAATGCCTTTATGGTTTTCATCTATGAAATCATTTTGTAATTTACCAGTATTGTCAGTGGAACATATCATATGTTCGTTTATTCCTCGATTATCGCATGAGAATTTACCAACCCTTCCCAATCTCATAAGCCATACAGGATAATATCCTCGTTTAACCCAGCTACCCATCCAGTAAAATCTCCGCTTAATATAAAAGGCATCTTCTGAAGGGTTTGTTGCGATTATTGCTGCAATTTCAAATTTTAGTTCTGGTGTTAGTATTTCATCGGCATCAAGTACAAATACCCATTCTGTATTATATCGTACTTCTTTTAAGGAAAAGTTTCTTTGTTTGGAGAAATCGTCGAAATCCCTATGGTAAACACGACAATTATTCTTTTTTGCTAACTGTACGGTGCCGTCTGTAGAACCAGAATCGACAATAATGATTTCTTTAGCAAAATCGGAGGTATTATCAATTAAATATGGTAAATTCTTGATTTCATTGTATGTTAAGACAACAATGCTTAAATCAGGTTTGTTCGTTCCATTTATCGCTTTGAATTATTAAGTTACCCGTGTCCGGTGTCTTGACTCTCGCACTAATTATATGTTCTCCATCATCTATCCAGCTTTTTATAGCCACAGCAATTTGTGTGCTGTCTAATGGGTCAATTCTAGTGTAAGCAGTGATAACGTCATCGACATAGGGTAGTGATGGTGCAAAAATTTTCAAGCCACAATCTGCTGCTTCTATGAGTGGAAGACCAAAGCTCTCTATTAATGAAGGATATATTAGTGCTTTTGATCGAGCGTATATGTTTTGTATTTCTGTAAAATCCACAAGGCCATGATTATGTATAGAAATTCTGCCTTCTGCATTATTGATTTCATTGATAGCAGCAATTAATTCTCTGTTCTTGTTGCAATCCGGAATTGTCATTTCGATATGGAGTGAGTAGCCTTCATTGTTTAATTGCTTGATAGAATTCAGGAAAGGCAGATAAATTTTATGTTTTGAAGGTAAGCCAATGGCACAAATCGACGTGTCTTTTTTTGGTTTGTTATGTTTGATCCTTGCTGAACGATAAAAAGGTAACTTGGTAACTGCTTTATTGCTGATTGATTGTAAAGACTTTTTCATCGAATCTGTTTGTACGAAGATATAGTCGCAGTTTCTTGAAAATATACGGAAGTAAATAGTTAAGATAAGATACTTAAATGAAATATCTTGAGATACTAGCCCTTTCACTATATCCATTATTTTTAGGGTGAAATAAGCATTGTGTACATATACTGAAGAAGTCCCGGACTTGAACACAGGGGGCAGATTCCCAAAATATAATTTGGCTTCTGTTTTATCTCTTCTAAATAAGTCGATATAGCTTCCTTGTTTAAGTTTGATTGTTTTCTGATGTTTAGTTGTAACACAATTTTTAGCTAGAGTTTTCTTGCTAAGGTAAATATCAGCCGAAATATTGCTGCTCTCAAGCCTGTTAATTAGCTCTTGTAGTAATATTAATGCGCCGCCAGTGTTGATGTTATGTGCATAAATTATCATTTATTTATTCTTGGAATATTATCCATAGTGTACACACCGGCCTTTCTTAGTGCGCCTGCTTTAATATATATCCTGTCTAGCAGAGGAGCTTTACCGTGACGTGTAAAAGGCCTGTGCCATTTTAGCAAGGCAATTGAAGATGGCGGATTATTACGGTTAACTATTGGAGACCGTCCTAAATACTCCAATCTGTCTACTACATGCTGAATGGTGAAATCTGTCTGCTGTCTTTTTTGTACGGCTTTGGACATTGTGTTAATGACTGGTGGATTGCTTAATAAATAATGCAAACAGGAAAACATTTGCTTGTCCCATTCAGCCAGACTACATATGAAACCTTCTTCGCCATGAGTGACTAGGCGGCTCATCGCGCCTTTGCCATCACTAGCAATTGGGATGACGCCATGACTCATTGCTTCCAGCATGACCATTGGACATCCCTCTGAGAGTGAGGGTAAAAGTAAAACATCGCTGGATGACAACTTTTCAACGAATATGCTGCGAGGCACATTGCCATAAATGGTGATAAAATCTATATTATCTAATTTTTCACGGTGAGTATCTTCTATCTTGCCAAACCAGTGTAAGTGGATTCCTTGCCACTGGTCTTTTTGATTGAGTACAGCATGCAATACCTTGTCGCCACCCTTTCGCGTATTTGTGCCGCCCGCAAAAGTCACGTGTAATTTGTTGTTATAAGTTGTGTTTTTCACGTATGGCTGAGATTCAACTCCATTGTAGATAATGTTAACTTTAGATGGCGGTACTTTGTATTTGTTAATAAATGTTGCTTTCATATCTTCAGATATAGCTACGATATGATCTACCCATTGGTGTTGATAACAAGTCAATGTAGCAACTGAAGTCGTTGCGAGATGGCCTATTGAAATAATTGGGCATGGTAAAAGTGGTGCTGCCATAGCAACAAAAGGGTTATCGTTGTTAATGATAAAGTCTACATTGTTCTTGATAATAAAGTTTAATAGTAACTCAATTGCCTGTTGTGGTGTTTGATGTTGAGAAATTTCCAAATGTTGCTCTTTTGTAATATTTGCATCTTTAAGCATGTTTTCAGCTGACGGGCATGCATAAAACAATTGATGTTCTCTGGTTTTTAATTCTTGTGAAATAGTTTCTACATAGGTGCGGATACCTGAACCAAGATTTAAAGGTGATGAAGAGCCGATGAGTATATTCATGCTATCCGAGTATTTAATTCGTGCCTATATGTATTTGACTGATGTCTTAAATTGTTTTTGTATGTAGCACCAACTAATAGGCCGGCCCATACCCATGCGTGTTCATATAGCGGTGTGTTCAATGTTAGTGATGCGCCTAAAGAAGTTAATGCACCAATGTAAATTGCGTAATTGTTTCTCATTCTAGCTCTGAATATGTAAAAACCGTTCTTAATCACTGGCGCCAAAACAATTAAAAACCAGCCTATTAATCCTAATGTGCCTGCTTCAAGAAATATTGCTGTTGGATTGAAGTGCGGTACGTCACCATAGAGTGAGACAAACAATTCATTACCCTGAGGCAGCCACCATGATATGTTGAATATATTTTGGAATAAATATGTGGCTGAAAACAGTCGGCCTTCAACACCTCCAAAGTCGTCTTCAGTGAGACGAATAATTAGCCCGGATGAAATATTGATTAAAGCATCAATTTTCCACATGCCAAGTAAAAAGATAACGATTGCACCAACAATCAGCAATATAAAGTGTTTTTTCTTTGCTGCTACAGATAAAATAAAAGCTGCGGATATAGCTAATAAAATCAGCAGTACTCCACTACGTGTTTGCAATTGTAGTAGAGAAAATATGGCCATTGATGTCAACAAGAGCGAAATCGATAGTTCTGTTAGTGATTGCCTCTGTGTAAAACATAGCACGACTGGGAATAAATAAAATATTTGGAAGTTTTGATCAATAGTTACTTCTGGTCGAATAATGGGTGTACCTTTGTCGCTGAATCCTAACGCCTCAGTGACTGGAAAATATGTGGGTAAAATTTTTAAAGTGGCTATAGTGCATACTATACAATACAAGCCGCCAATCAATAGCCCGATATTCGCTATATGTCTATCTGAGTCTGGAAATTTTCCAAGAGCATTGCCAATAAAAAACGCAGCTATTCCAGTTGCAAGAGTGCCCAATCGTCTGAGACTGACGTCCTGAATAAATGCAATTCCCAATAAAAACCCAGTAATAACTAAAGTAATGCCAAATATATGATTGGTGTTTAGTCTAAATGTGTTGGAGCCAAATAAGAAAATAGCGACTATTAATAAAGGTAATAGCAATGCATTAGTCGGGAAATTTGGTATGCTAAACACTGTTGAGAAATAACTGAACATAGAGTCCAGTAGTAAAATTATGAACATTAATGTCCATAAATTACGTTGTTTATTCTTTGTGAATATTCCGCCAAATAAAAATTTAAACAAAATGGTTTACCTAGTACTAGTCACATAATTAATACTTTCAAGTATACTCTCAGCCATGTGGTGAGTTGAGTATTTTTTGATAATTAGTTCTTGTGCGCTTATTCCTACCTCTTTCAAGTCTTTCTTAAGACATTCTTTGATCGTAGCTGCTGCTTCATCTGCCTTATTGTTCTTCAATAAAAACCCTGTGTGACCATGTTGCAAAAGATCATGCTCTACTCCGTCAGCCTGATAAGCTATGACCGGGAGTCGATAGCACATCGCTTCAGAAATAACCATGCCACCTCTTCCAGGTAAGAAGAATAAGTCAGATTTAATGTAATACTCGGGTAATCCTTTGGTTACTTTTCCAACAAAATGGCAGTTTCGTAAATTTTTCTCTAAAGCTATTTCTTCTAAATGACTTTTTTGATCACCATCACCTACTATGATAAATATTATATCTGTATTATCTTTAAGTGTTTCTGCAACATCCAGTAAAAATTCAAGATTTTTTGCTTTTACAATTGCACCGACGAATAAAACATATTTTTTGTTGGGATTAAATTTATAATTAATATTTATTGCTTTTTGCTGGCTATTTTTATACGAATTTAAATGATATGCAGTATCAGAGACATTCACCGATATAAATATTTTATTTTCTGCTATTCCCTGTTTGATTAATCGTTTTTTTCCATAACTGCTATATACCAAATAGCCATCAAATGACTTTTTTAACATTAATATCAGTAGTCTTGGAAGCGAGTTATTATCTTTTACACCAGGTAATGCCCCTAGAGACCAATGAATCAATTTCGTATTCGGGTTTAAAAGTCGATACAGGATAGCTTTCAGGTAGCTTAAAAAGCTGCTTTCTCCCTCACAAATAATAACGTCCGGCTTGTTTTTATAAAGGTTACGTATAAGTTTTTTATGTATGTAGAAATTATGCGTTCCAATTCTAATTCGCTTCGTTTTATGTAGTTCAAGATTTATACCGCTTAAATCTTTACAGTTTTTTGCTTTTTCATCAGCGAAACTTTCGCCTACAAATAAACAAAAATTATCTGATAGTTTTTTTGTTAATTCCCTGAATAAAGGTGTACGGTAACAAGTAGATACTCTTTGCAAGATGACTATTTTGACTGCTCGATCCATTGGTTAAGCTTTAAGTGTAAATATTGATGGATTGATTCCAGTTTTCTTGATGCAAAAATAAATTGTACAAGCAGATTGTAAAATTGTGCATATTAGTGTTGATATTGCAGCGCCAATTATTCCAATTAGGGGCAATAGGATGATATTTAACGTTATATTTAATATGCTATTTGCTATTTGTATCTTTAACAAGTACTTGTCTAGTCCGCTCATTATGAGTAAATATCCGGCTACCCCGCTAAGCGCATGAATAAGTTTTGCGATAGAGAGCACGATTAAAACATTTGCTGCTGCCCTATATTCAGCGCCAAATATTTGCAAAATTAATTCTGGTGCGATAATAAATAGTAAGCAGATCGGTATTGAACCAGCAGCAATATATATAGAGAACCGTTTAGTCAATTTCTGAAGTTCTTGGTGGTTGTTCTCGTTAGAATATCGAGCAATTAAGGGTGCTGCCACCAATTCTATTGCTCCTAAAAAAAAACCGATCAATAATGTTAATTTGACGGCAGATGAGTATAAACCGGTTTCATAGTTTCCAATTAATAAATTAATTAAAATTATATCTGATTGATATAGTATAAAATTTGTGGCGCTTATGGCCGTAATCGAGGCTGCCGAGATGAACCATGATTTTTCGAGGTACTTTTGTTCAAATAACATATTGCATTCATTTTCGATTCTATTTACAGAGAAGTAGTAAATTCCATTTTGAAATATTTGTGCAACAAATAATGCGCATAACGCAAAGGTAAATGTAATATCTAACCGAAATATGTAATAAGTACTGGTTATTACAAATATTATAAATAGAGGTCTAAAAATATCTTGTGGTATTTGGGCGAGACCTAGCTTGTTATGAGCTCTTAAAGTGGCCGATTGCAGTGATGTTAAGCAAACTAAAGGGAGTAATAGTGCGCACCAAAAGTAAGCTGATTCATAATATATGCCTTCTAAGGTCGAGTTATAGATGAGTAATAATGTAGAAATTGTTAGTGATGTTGTCAGTAAGTACTTATAAGCATATGATTTAAAGTTAATATACTTATTATGCTCATTGCTTTCTAGGTAGCACGGTAAATATTTGATTGCTGACTTGTCTAATCCTAATGTTCCAATAAGTGCAAGTATTAAAAGTACAGATATAGTGTATGAGTACAGTCCAAAATCAGAAACACCTAGTATCCTCGCGAGCGATATATTTAAAATGAACGCTAGTATGGTTGCTGTTACTTTTATCGCAACTGATGTACCAATTAGTTTGGTCAAGTTGTCAAGTAAAAATTTTCTCTTAATATATCTGGGTAAGTTCATGCTAATTCAAGCAGGTGGATTTAACGTTTTCTAATAGATGAGAGTATACCTTTTGTTTAATGGATTTACTGTTTAATATAAAGTCCTTTAATTCTTTTAGTTCTTGCGTACAATTACTCGGGGTTTTTGAATCTCTCTCGTCGATATTTTTCAACAGATAATAATCCTGAATACCATTTAGATACGCGAAGTACCTCGTACTCATATGTATTCCATTGGGAGTATTATATAGGGCTGCCCAGTCGGCTTCATTTGAATCGAAGTCGTCTAGTGCTTCAGATTGCGATGTATGAGTTAGAGACCAAAATCCAGCACCATTAGCGCCAAGTGCCCAAGCATAAACAGGGATGAGGTAATAATGCTCAAATGGGTCTGCTGCTTTTGTTATGTATGGTGGAACGCTGTAAATAGTGTATTTAGCAGAAATGCTTTTTAGTTTCTTTCCTCCAATTTGTTTTGCTAATCTTAAATCATATTGCCAAAAGTCTACATATTCAGATAGAGCTTTAAGCTGTTCTAGTTTTATGGTTTTGGTATTAGCGTAAACAGGGTTAGCGTAAATCTGAATTTCATTATCGATTGACTTGATATGTTTTGTAAGTTCTAAAAAATATGGATACATATCAATGTTGATTTCGTCCATTATGTAAAGCATCCATTTTTTTCTTTCTAAATCATATGCCTCTGTGGTTTTAATGAGATTTTTTATATAAGCTTCAATACTGTCTTTTTCATAAGTTGATAATTTTTTATGTTCTTGCAAGTGGTGCCATCCGTTTCTGTGTGGTGGATATGTGCTAAGTAACATTGCGATTAACTTATTTCCTTTATACAAGTTTAACTCCTCGCGTAGCTTTGTTAATCTCTTTGTGTCCCACGATTTGTCTGTTAACGATGGCATGTGATGTGGTGGTATGAAGGCAATAGCATCACCTGACTTGGACATCCAATATTTTATTGCTGGAATATCTGACTTAAATACATGATGATCGCTATATGGCCACATGGAAGAATAAAATTCTCTTGACCTATATCTCGGTGTAGAGCTAATTTGTAATGTGTGACTGATGTCTTCTGTCTTCAAGTGAACATTTATATCTTTAGAATAATTATTAGGTTTATTGAACTGAACTAGTATAGTGCTCGGTACGTTGGGAACTAGTTCTAGGCTTAAACTAGCCGTGCCTTCGGTTATATGATCCAGATATATCTCTCCATCTGCTGCTAATATTGGATGAATATTGTGGATGCTTGATACGTACGCGCCATTAAAATCTTCTTTATTTATGATTAAGTCATCTTGTTTGCTTGAAATAACTTGTAGACAAGCAAAATTATCATGTTTTACAGGGTGTTTTGTGGCTAATTGGTCACTGTATGAGCTCACGTAGCAATTTCTCTGTTCGATAATTAACGGGTTATCTGACTCTCTCTTGTATTTGTATTTTAGTTGCGATTTGTTTAAATAATATGTTTTTAGTCTATTGATGCTGTCTATTTTAATGTTTTCATGTTTAATTTTAGCGGGCGAAAAATCGTGATTATCATCAACTGCATATGGTATTTTTTTATTTTTGCAAAGTTCTATTTCGTCAATAAAAATACTGGTTCTTGCCGAGTGGATTACTAAAGCAAAACTTTTAAATATTTTTTTTAGGTGAATTTCTATCGTGTAAGGTGAATCAGGATGAATACTTTGTGTATCTAATTGCTTAAAGCCAATATGCTCCCAGTCGTTAGTTATTGAGTTTTCGTGATAGACGTCATATCTCACTGGGATATAAACTCCTGCTCTTTTGCGAGAAGCCGTATTAATCTTCAGAGTCACATGGGATCTATCTTCACTTTGCTTCATAAAGATTACAACTGGTGTTTTATTGTGCCATCCTGTTGCATTGCGATTTAGCCACATAGGATGTTTTATATGCTTGCCGTCAACTAGCTGTATCGAGTCAAGTTTGTCAGATGTTCTTGAATAGTTCGGTTTTTCAGAGAGTTTGGTTACTGAAAGTGGGTAACATTCATTAGCTTCTATTAATTTAGATTGAGGTAAAATAAGTACAAATAAAATAATAAAAAATAACGAATTTTTAACCTGCATGATATATAAATTGAGTATTTGAAAGGTACATTTGGCATAATGGATAGCTGATATTTTAAAATTATTACATATGAGCATGGAATATTCATTCGTGCATTATCTAGGCTGCTATATATAAATGAAACAAATCCTCCAGGACCTTAAAACCGGCGACACCATTATCGAAGAAGTGCCTTGCCCTTCTGTGAAAGCAGGGCATTTATTGGTGTCAACCTCCCATACTCTGGTCTCAGCGGGGACTGAAAGAATGCTGGTGGACTTTGGTAAAGCCAATATGCTCGATAAAGCCAGGCAACAGCCCGATAAGGTCAAAATGGTCATCGATAAGGTTAAAACCGATGGTTTGGCACCAACAATCCAATCCGTCAGGAATAAACTGGATCAGCCATTACCCATGGGCTACTGCAATGTCGGCACGGTCATCGAGGTGGGCAATGGGGTCGAGGGTTTCGCGGTGGGCGACCGCGTGGCCTCAAACGGCAAGCATGCGGAAGTGGTGTGCGTGCCGAAGCATTTATGTGTAAAAATTCCCGAGGCTGTCTCTGATGAAGAAGCCGCATTCACCGTCATTAGTGCCATTGCCTTGCAGGGTATTCGTCTTGTTCAGCCAACACTTGGCGAGTGTGTTGTGGTGACTGGCCTGGGGTTGATTGGGTTGCTGACCGTGCAGCTATTGCGTGCCCAGGGGTGTTCAGTGTTGGGTATTGATATGGACACAGGCAAGTGTGAACTGGCCCGGCAATATGGTGCACAGGTGGTGGATTTGTCTAAAGGGCAAGATCCGGTCGCGGCTGCCCAGGCCTTTTCCAATGGGCAGGGTGTCGATGCCGTTTTAATCACGGCGTCTACAAAAAGTAATGCACCCGTTCACCAGGCCGCCACCATGTGCCGCAAGCGCGGCAGAATTGTGCTGGTGGGCGTGGTTGGGCTTGAATTATCACGTGCCGACTTTTATGAGAAAGAATTATCTTTCCAGGTCTCATGTTCTTATGGGCCCGGGCGTTACGACCCTCACTACGAAGAACAGGGCCACGATTATCCCCTGGGTTATGTCCGCTGGACAGAACAACGAAATTTTGAAGCCGTGCTGAACTTGCTGGCCAGTCAGTCGCTGAAGGTGGATTCATTAATCACGCATCGCTTCAATATTGACGAGGCCGCAAAGGCTTATGCCACCATGGCCGATGAAAACCCACTAGGCATTATCCTGCACTTCCCGCACAGCGAGGTCGCACCAGGAAAGTCCCATCGTCTCGACCAAACCATTCACTATGCCAATGTCAACAGCGCGGCGCTAGGCAAAGTCAATGTCTGTTTTGTCGGTGCCGGGAACTATGCCACGCAGGTATTAATGCCCGCTTTTCGCCAAACCGACGCCAGACTCATTGCCGTGTCGTCCAGCACCGGGGCCAGTGGCACCTATGCCGCAAAGAAGTTTGGTTTTGCACAGTCCACTACCGACACCGCGGCCATGGTGGCGGCGGAAGACATTAACACGGTGGTCATTGTTACGCGTCATAACAGCCACGCCTGCTGGATTATCGACGCACTAAAAAATAACAAGCATGTGTTTGTTGAAAAACCGCTGGCCATTCAGCGTGAACAGCTCGATGAAATTAAACACGCTTATCAGGAATATGCCGTGAGCCAGGGGTTACAGCTCATGGTGGGCTTTAATCGGCGTTTTGCACCCCAGGTCGTTAAAATGAAAGCATTGCTCGATGCCTGTAGTGCATCCAAAAGTTTCATCATGACGGTCAATGCCGGTGCCATCCCGGATGATCACTGGACGCAGGATATGACTATTGGCGGCGGGCGTATTATCGGAGAAGGCTGCCATTTCATTGACCTGCTGCGGTTTTTAGCCGGCGCACCCGTCACCAGTGTCAAAGCACAGCGCCTTGCTGAGCCGGGGCGCGCCAATGCAGACAGCGTGTCTTTTAGTATGGTCTATGAGAATGGCTGTATGGGCACGGTGCATTACCTGTCAACGGGCAATAAGTCTTTTCCCAAAGAGCGGCTGGAGGTGTTCGCACAAGGCGGTGTGCTGCAATTGGATAATTTCCGCAAGCTTAAAGGCTATGGCTGGCGTGGTTTTAAACAAATGAACCTGGCCAGGCAGGACAAAGGCAACAACGCATGTGTCAAAGCGTTCGTTGATTCTATCACCAAAGGTGGTGCCAGCCCCATTCCATTTGATGAGTTGTGCGAGGTAACTCAACTGAGCTTTGATATTGTTGAGCAAATTAGTTAATTTGCGCTGTGCGTAAAATAAATCTGTCAAGGCAATGGCATACCATTCGCCATCTCAAGCGGTCACAACTGTACTACTACTTCATCCGACGTGGTCTGCCTGCCCGTTCGGCAACCATCCGTGGTGAGGTGCTGCCAAGAACAGGCGCACATCTTGTATCACCCATTGCGACTTCGGGCATTTACGCCAGCGACAGTGAATTTAGTTTTTTGAATGTTCGCTGTGAGCTGGGTGTCCGGCCAATCAATTGGCAGCCAAAAAACATGTCGCGCCTGTGGCAGTACAACCTGCATTATTTTGATTATTTGCGCGAACCAGTGAGGCCGGCTGAAAATAAGCGCGCATTGGTTGCAAGCTGGGTCAAACAGCATTCACAGGGAAGTCAGCCCGGCTGGGAACCATTCACTACCAGCTTGCGTATCGTGAACTGGATTTTCTTTTTCCTTGTCGAGATGGGCAATGAAGAAGTCCCGCAAGAATGGGTGCAAAGCTTATATCAGCAGACGCTCTGGCTGGAGAAGAACGATGAAAAACATATTCTGGCGAATCATTATTTTGAAAATATCAAAGCACTCATGTTTGCAGGTGTTTACTTTCGGGGCAAGCAGGCGGACCGATGGTTAAAAAAATCCCAGCGGCTGCTGCGTGAACAATTACAGGAGCAGTTTCTTGAAGATGGCGGGCATTACGAGAAAAGCCCGCAGTACCACTGTTTGATGCTTGAAAATTGTCTTGATCTTTATAACCTGGTAGCAAACAACCGGGCTATTTGCGATGTCAAACTGCAGGCGCAGTTAAAAAACCTGATTGTCATTTCATTACACTGGCTAAGTGAAATTCAATATCATAATGGCGAGATTCCGTTGTTTAACGATTCCGCCAATCACATTGCACCCAACTACATGCAACTGAGTCAATATGCCAGTCGCCTGTTTTTATATCAGCCAGAGGCAAGTATTGTCTCGGGCGGCAAGCTGATTGAACTGGATGCCTCTGGTTATTATGGCCTGGAGGCCAACTCGGATAAATTTTTGATTGACTGTGGAGACATTAGCCCGGCCTATCAACCCGGGCATACACATTGCGACTTCCTGAGTTATGAACTAGTGCTGAATGATCAGCCGGTTGTGGTCGATTCGGGGGTATATGAATACACGCAAGGAGACATGCGTGATTATGTTCGTTCCACAAAAGCACACAATACTATTTCTGTCGATGGCGACGAGCAGTCAGAAGTATGGGCGGGTTTTCGTGTGGCCAGACGGGCAAAAAAAATCCATGCTCAAATTAAGCATACACAACAGGGCGCATTTTTCAGTGGTGCATATGAGGGCTTTTATGCGGTGAAAGGCCGCGCGAAACACACACGAAATGCCACACTTTTTTTGAATAAGCGTGGCAATGCCATTGAAAAAATTCACATTGAGGATGAAGTTCAGGTGCGCGGCATGCACACGGCAGAAAGCTATATCCATCTACATCCCGGTATTAGTTGCCAGAATGCGGGTGAGAGGTTAATTAAGTTAATGCAGTTCGGTGAATCGATTGGCAGTGTCATTATCGGGAAAGATTGCGAATTTAGTATTTCAAGTGGTTACTATTGTCCGGAGTTTGGCAAGAAGTTTGAAAATTCTGTGATCGTAATAAGGAAGCAAAGCAGTGATTCGATTACCATGAGTTATGAGATTTGTAAGGCTTGACCATTGTCTTTGTGTGAAAGCGGGAACCTGAATGCAGTGAAATAATACTCATGGTCATCCCCGCGCAAGCCGGGATCTGGGAAGACCGGTGGAGATGGATTCCCAATCAAGTTGGGAATGACAGAGATGGTTGGGAATAGCGGAGATGGTGTTGGAAAGAGCGACGTGTCATTCCCGCGAAAGCGGGAATCTGAATGCAGCAAAATAATATTCATAGTCATTCCCGCAAAAGCGGGAATCTATTTTATGGTAATTAATATAAATTCTGACTAATCATGCGTATTTTATTCTTATCTCATTATTTTCCGCCCGAGGTGAACGCGCCTGCAACCCGTACCTTTGAACATTGTCAGCAGTGGGTGGCGCATGGACACCAGGTCACGGTAGTTTCGTGCGTGCCGCATCATCCGATGGGCAAAGTATACCCGGGATATAAAAATAAATTTTTTCAGGTAGAGGAAAAAGAAGGCATCAAAGCCATTAAAGTACTGACCTACGTCACAGCAAATTCCGGGTTTTTAAAACGCACGTTGAACTATGTCTTTTATATGGTGATGGTCACGCTAATCGCACCTTTTATTGGGAAGTCTGATGTTGTTATCTCTACTTCTCCGCAGTTTTTTAATGGACTGGCAGGTTATTTTGTTTCCCGAATTAAGCGTTGTCCCTGGGTGCTTGAAATTCGTGACTTATGGCCAGAATCCATTTTAGCGGTGGGGGCCATTAAAAATCCTAAAGCCATCCGGTTTCTGGAATGGCTGGAAAGATTTGTGTATCGCAAAGCGGACCATATTGTGCCAGTGACTTATGCCTTTAAAGAACATATTCAGCAACATGGTGGTGATGAGAATAACATTACTGTGATCAGGAATGGTGTGAATTTTGATTTGTTCAAACTCCAGGAAAAAAACAAGGACTATGCAAAAAAAATTGGCGTAGAAAATAAATTCGTGGCGTCATATGTTGGTACCCATGGCATGGCGCATGGTTTAATGACGATACTGCGCGCGGCCGAAAAGATGAAAGATAATCCAGCGGTTGTTTTTTTAATGATTGGGGATGGTGCCGAGAAGCAAACACTCATCGAGGAAAAAAACAAACGACAACTTGATAACGTGATTATGCTCGACCAGCAACCCAAAGAAGAAATGCCAAACATATGGTCGATTTCAGATGTGAGTCTGGTGTTGTTGAAAAAACAGGATTTATTTCTGACAGTCATTCCTTCAAAAATATTTGAAACGATGGCAATGAAAAAACCTGTAATTTTGGGTGTGCGCGGTGAATCACAACAATTAATTGAAGAAGCCGGGGCTGGCATATGTATCGAGCCTGAAAATGTTGATGAATTGGTCGCCGCAGTAAATAAGTTATATGAAGACACTGAAAGCTATAAAAATTATGCAGAGAATGGCTATAGTTATGTAAAAGCGCATTTTGATCGAAAAAAGCTGGCAAACCGGTTTGAGGAAATTTTAGGCACGCTTGTTTGATCAGTATGGCAATGTTTGTTACAACCGTTTTTACAATCAAATATTGCCACTAAATATTTATGCCCGAGAATGCCCCTTCTCCTGAACATTACATTGAATCGTTAATTGCGCTTGTCGAGCAGGCTTCTTCGGCGGTGATGGATGTTTATGCGCAGGATTTTTCTGTATTCAACAAAGAAGATAAAAGCCCGCTGACACAGGCCGATATGGCCGCGCATGAAATCATTAATCAAGGCTTGGCGGCACTGGCAGAAACCCCGGTTTTGTCTGAAGAGGGTGATATTCCCCCCTGGGAGACAAGAAGGCATTGGCCACGTTATTGGCTGGTCGACCCGCTTGATGGCACCAAAGAGTTTGTCAATAAAAATGGTGAGTTCACGATTAACATTGCGTTAATAGAACAAGGCGTACCCGTGCTGGGTGTAGTGGGTTTGCCTGCATTCAATGAAATTTATTTTGGTGTGAAAGGCATGGGTGCATGGAAACAAACCGCTTCCGGTGATCGCCAGTCAATTATGGTCAACCCGCCACCTCGCACGGGATGGAAAGTCGTGGGCAGTCGTTCACACAACACAGCCGCGACCATGTCGTTCATAGACGCCTTGCCCGGTGCAGAGCATGTGCTGATGGGAAGTTCACTAAAGTTTTGCGCGGTGGCACAGGGCAGGGCCGATATCTACCCGCGTTTTGGTCCGACCAGTGAATGGGATACGGCAGCCCCCCAGGCCGTGGTCGAGGCGGCCGGCGGCCAGGTGGTGAAGTGTAACCTTGAACCACTGCGTTACAACACGAAGGCGTCATTGGTGAACCCTTTTTTTATTGCATGTGCCGAGGTGTCGCCGGCATGGTCCTCGCTGGCTCTGCAGGTGTTTGAGGCAGAGAATAGTGAATAATGTCTTGGGTGTTGGTTTGATGAAATGGTGAGATTCCCGTTGTCACGGGAATGACGGGGGGTAGTTGGGAATGGCGGGGGAAGACAGCAGAATCAGATTCCCGCGTTCGCGGGAATGACGGGGGAGTGGTTGGGAATGACGATGCAGTAGTTGAGGAGGACTTCCTCGTCATCCCCGGCTTGACCGGGGATCTATCAGCTATTCTGTCATCCCCGACCTGATCGGGGATCTTTCACACACTCTGTCATCCCCGGCGTTCCTCGTCATCCCCGCGTAAGCGGGGATCTCGCAAAGTGATGGAACAAGATTCCCAATCAAGTTGGGAATGACACTTCGTCATCCCCGGCCTGATCGGGGATCTTTCAAACACTCTGTCATCCCCGGCCTGATCGGGGATCTCGTAGTATGCCCGTGAATGTGTGTCCTTGGGCTAGCGTATTTGTAGTACTTCACTTACCGCCGCACCAATGTCCGCCAGTGTTTTTACTGTATGCACGCCGGCTTTTTCGAGTGCATTGTATTTGTCGGCGGCGGTGCCTTTGCCGCCGCTGATAATGGCACCGGCATGGCCCATGCGTTTGCCGGGCGGGGCGCTGACCCCGGCGATGTAACTCACCACCGGTTTGCTGACCGCACTTTGTATGAATTCCGCCGCTTCTTCTTCCGCCGTCCCGCCAATTTCGCCCACCATCACAATGACATCGGTGTCGCTGTCGTGCTCAAACATGGTCAGGCATTCGATGAAGTCAAGTCCGTGAATGGGGTCGCCGCCAATGCCAATGCAAGTTGATTGGCCATGGTCTTTGGTCTGGTTGACGGCCACGTAAGTCAGTGTGCCTGAGCGTGAAACTATGCCGACGTTGCCGGGTTTATGGATGGCGCCGGGCATGATGCCAATTTTGCTTTGCCCGGGGGTGATGATGCCCGGGCAGTTTGGTCCAATGAGCAGTGACTGGCTGGTTTCGAGGATGTCGCTGACCGGGATCATGTCCTGCACGGGAATGCCTTCAGTGATGCATACAATTAACGGGATTTCGGCTTCAATGGCTTCGAGGATAGCATCGGCGGCAAAGGCCGCGGGCACATAAATGGCGGTGGCATCAATGTCATGGTGTTCGGTGGCTTCCTGCACGGTGTTGTAAACGGGTAAATCAAGGTGTGTACTGCCTCCCTTGCCCGGGGTCACGCCGGCGACCATGTGGCTGCCATATTCAATGGCCTTCTGGGTATGAAACGTGCCATTGCTGCCAGTAATGCCCTGGCAGAGTATGCGCGTGGTGTTGTCAATTAACACACTCATGACTGACCTCCGGCTTTTTCGATGGCCAGTGTGGCGCCTTGTGTGAGCTCACTTACCGCCATCAAACACGGGTGCTGGTCTTTTAGTATGGCTTTGCCTTCTTCGGCGTTGGTACCCTGAAGCAACACAATGACGGGTAATGTTAATTCGGTGTGTTCAATAGCCTGCAATATTCCCTTTGCGATGACATCGCAGCGCACAATGCCACCAAATATGTTGACGAAGATGGCGCGCACGTTTTTATCTTCCAGTAACAGGTTAAATGCCTGTGTGACACGTTCAGCATTGGTGTTGCCACCGACATCAAGAAAGTTTGCCGGTTCACCGCCATGGTGCTTGATTAAATCCATGGTGGCCATGGCCAGCCCGGCACCATTGACAATGCAGCCCACAGTGCCATCCAGCTTGACGTAGTTCAGGTCATGCTGGCGGGCCTTGAGTTCGATCGGGTTTTCCTGGGTCGGGTCTTTTAATGAGGCAATTTTTTTATGACGAAATAATGCGTTGTCATCAAAATTCATTTTGGCATCGAGTGCCAGCAGGGTGTCATCCTGCGTGATAATCAGCGGGTTAATTTCAATCAGCGAAGCATCGCTGTCGGTAAACAATGCATACATCTGCCGGAGAATATGTGAAAACTGGCTGAACTGTGGTTTATTTAATTGTAACTGTCTGGCCAGAATGCGCGCGTGATAACCCTGTATGCCGGAGGACTTGTGAATGCTGACGGAGGCGATTTTCTCTGGCGATTCCGCAGCGACCTGTTCAATGTTCACGCCGCCTTCGGCCGAGGCAATGGCGGTGACTTTTTTGCTGGTACGGTCGACCAGCAGGCTTAAATAGATTTCTCGCTGTATCTCTGCCGGCTTTTCCACCAGCAGGGTGTTAATCGGCAAGCCGGCCGCATCCGTCTGCTTGGTAACAAGCTGGTGTCCGAGAAGTTTGTTAATGCTTTTTTTGAGTTCCTCCTGCGTATGTGCCCATAAAATGCCGCCGGCCTTCCCCCGGCCACCGGCATGCACCTGGGCTTTCACAATCCATGATTCACTGCCAAAGTTGGCAATGAATTTTTCAATACTGTCACCCTGTGTGAAAACTTCGCTGCGTGGAACGGGAATGTCGTAACTATGAAGTAAACGCTTGGACTGATATTCGTGAATATACACAACATGCTCTTGTCTGTTTGATTGTGCGGTACAGTAGCATAACTATATTATTTTGGTTAATCACAAATATGCCATGAGTCATAATTCCGAACTGCCTCATCGTCATTTCTAGCTTCACCTTCGTCATTCCCAACGACCACCCCGACATCCCGAACTACTCCCCAGTCATTCCCAACCATACCTCCTTGTCATTCCCGCGTAAGCGGGAATCTTATTTGCTGAATTCACACGAGATCCCCGGTCAAGCCGGGGATGATGCGGATATGAAGATCGCCGCACGCATGAGGATGACACTGAAGTCATTCCCAAGTGCCGCCTCTGTAAAATTACACGATGTCTCATAGTGTGACAGCGCACAAAATTCATTTCTATCTCAACCGTTATCGATTAAGTTTTCGATATGGAAAAATTGCCATGTGTTTACATCATTACTAATAAGAAACATGAAACACTCTATATTGGTGTGTCCAGTCAGCTTCAGAAGCGAATCTGGTTACATAAACAAAAGCAATGTGATGGGTTTGCTAAAAAATACAACCTAACCAGGCTGGTGTATTACGAGTGTCATGGATCGATGATGTCGGCGATTACACGTGAAAAACAGATTAAGAAATGGAATCGGGCATGGAAGATTGAATTAATTGATGCATTTAATTCGAGCTGGAAAGATTTGTATTTTGATTTGGTTTAGTGTGGCATTGTTTTGAGATCCCCGCGTTCGCGGGGATGACGGTATACAGGAGATCCCCGATCAAGCCGGGGATGACGAGGATATGAAGATCGCCGCACGCACGGGGATGACACTGTGGTCATTCCCAAAAACATTGCCCGTCATTCCCGCGCAAGCGGGAATCTTTCTTTACTTATCGACCATACGACCAGATCAATAAAGCGTGGCGACTTTTACCAGGCGTTCTCGCCAGTAAGGCTCGTTAATGCTGGCATAGGAAACGTATTTGCCGGATTTTGGCGCATGAATAAATTTTTGATTACCCGCGTAAATGCCTACGTGCGACACATGCCTTCCATATATTCGGAAAAATAAAATATCCCCCGGCTGTATTGTTTTGAGTTGTTTATGGGGGCGGTAGCGTGCCTGTTCTTTTGTAGTGCGCGGTACGGCAATGTCCAGTTGCTGGTGGGTGTAGTAGACCAGTCCGCTGCAATCAAATCCACGCGGCGAGGCGCCACCGTAGCGATAGGGCGAGCCGATTAATGAATCGGCGATAGAGACAATTTGCTGTCCTTTGGAATATTCCTGCGCGGTAGATTGTTCCCAGGCTTTACTTTGGCCACTTGTGTGCTGTTCGGCGGTTGTCGGCCGGCTGGGCGTTGATGAACAGCCTGTAAGAAAAATAGTCATTGCCACCAATAACAGTGGCCAGTTTTGTTTGTGGGTTACAATCATGCGAGTCAGAATGTTCATGGTTGATAGCGTGCCATGTTTTGTGGGTTGCCTTGCTGCAATGGTGAACAGGCGGCAATAATCTTCCGATTTGATGTTTTTGGTTGGTTTATCATAATGATTTTTGTGATGCAGTTACAATTTTATAGCTTTTCTAAGGAAGTTTTTGTGAGATCCCCGCGTGCGCGGGGATGACGCTGAGGTCATTCCCAACTATACCTCCTTGTCATTCCCAAAAACATTCCCCGTCATTCCCGCGTAAGCGGGAATTTTATTCTGCGCAATTCATACGAGATCCCCGATCAGGTCGGGGATGACGCGGATATGAAGATCCCCACATGTGCGGGGATGACGATGAAGTCATTCCCAACCGCACCTCCTGGTCATTCCCGCGTAAGCGGGAATTTTATTCTGCAGACTTCATACGAGATCCCCGATCAGGTCGGGGATGACAGAGAGTGTTTGAAAGATCCCCGATCAAGCCGGGGATGACAAGGATATGAAGATCCCTACATGTGCGGGGATGACGATATACACGAGATCTCCGAGCAGGCAGGGGGTGACGCAGTTTTTGGTAGCAGATATGATCCGCTTCAATGAGCCGTGGAAATTCAATAAGAATAATTAAAGTTAATTATTAAGCAGTGTCCACTTCAGAAGTTCAATCTGTCATGTCATTGCATTGATGGCATGAGTCAATGGTGTATAAATTTATTATGAGCGAAGCGAATATTATCGACGTCACTCTGGATGGTCGGGGTGTGGCCGATGTGGAGGGTAAAGTCGTGTTTGTCCCTTTCACAATTACGGGTGAGAAGGTTGCGTTTGAACGCAGGAAAAAGAAAAAGAAATTTGATGAGGCGAATCTGGTCGAGGTTTTGAGTCCGGTATCACAACGCATCACGCCACGCTGTGAATATTTTATGCGCTGTGGCGGTTGTTCAATGCAACACATTAATGCGCAGGCACAAATTGACTTCAAGCAAAAGTCTGTGCTGGATACCTTGCGTCGCATAGGCAATGTTGTCCCCGCAAGGGTGTATCCCCCGGTTGTTGATAAGGTATGGGGTTATCGGCGACGCGCACGACTGGCGGTAAAATACGTGGCAAAGAAAGGTCGCGCACTGGTTGGTTTCCGGGAATATGGTGCGCCTTATGTGACCGATATGTGGCATTGTGAGGTGCTGCATCCCGATGTTGCCAGACTGATTGCACCCTTATCGGATTTGATTTCCGGGTTTTCAATCAAAGATAAAGTCCCCCAGGTGGAATGCAGTGTGGCCGACAGTGCCACGGCACTGGTTTTCAGAATACTGACACCTCTTTCGCCGGATGATCAGCACCAGCTTGAACAATTTGCACAGCAATACCAGGTGAGTGTTTATCTGCAGAGCAAAGGTCCGGATACCGTCGTGCCTCTGAATCAGAAAACAGACCCCGTTCTTCTTCAATATTGCTTGCCACCTTTTGATATCACCATGAATTTTCTGCCGATTGATTTCATACAGGTACATAATGAAATCAATCAAAAAATGGTACGCCAGGCAGTTGACTGGTTATCGCCTGATTCTGCGGATGAGGTGCTGGATTTATTTTGTGGCCTTGGCAACTTTAGTTTGCCCGTCGCAAAATTTGCCAAACATGTACTGGGGATTGAGGGTGACGAGGCCCTGGTCGAACGTGCCAGGGTTAATGCCCGTAATAACGGGCTTGAGAATGTTGCGTTTCAAAAAGAGAACCTGTTTGAGGTTGATGCGCAGTGCGAATGGTTGCAGCGTCACTGGGATAAGGTTGTCATTGATCCGCCCCGTGCCGGTGCGCGCGAGGTCATTGAACTGCTGGCCGCGATGCTCCCAAAGCAGGTACTTTATGTGTCATGTCATCCCGGCACCCTGGCAAGAGATGCCGACCACCTTGTCAATACGCTGGGCTATCAGCTCGACAGGGTCAGTGTGTTGAACATGTTCCCGCATACCGGGCATGTGGAAACCATGGCATTGTTTACGCGCAAACGTTGAGAATAAGCCGTTACTGATCCGCAGTCGGTTCAACCACAGATGCCTTGCGGCGAAAGTTGATGCGAAATACATTGCCGTTCGGGTCGATGCGGTCGTCAACAATATTATGTGGTCGCAAATTGTAAGGGTCTGGTTTGCGTGTGGATACCGCGTCAATCAGGGCTTCATCCTGGCAGTTTACTTTGCGAAATTCACCACGATAGTCCACTTCATTTTCTTCGCACAAGCGAACTCCTGGCAAGAAGCTGGTTTCGTAGATGGTTTCCGTACGTATCTGAAGTTTTTGCGGACTGGCCTTGCCCGCGTTAATTTCTTTGACACTGGGCGGTGCGGGCGTGTCATTTTGTTCTGCAATTAAGGGAGAAGCCAGCAGTAATGTGAATGCAGCCGTTGCAAACATGTGGGAAATGAGAGTCTGTTTCATGACGTGCCTCCTGAGCGCCATATTATTTAATGATAGCATAATCAGGTCTGTTAAATAATCGCAATTTAGGCGGTGAATAGTGCCACCGGGACTCGAAAGTGTGACCCATGTTGGTATCCTTATGCCGTTGGTCGGAATGTCAAATCAAGTCACGCCAACGTCTGTTAGCACTGCGGGTCAGGGCAGTGCACTCGGTCAATGACAGACTTGCACGCATTTGTGACTTGTTATGTTGCAAATCATCCCCATATAATCGCACACCATTATAAATCAGGGATAAAAACCGCATGCCTATTTATGAATATGAATGCCAGCAATGTGGCCATCGTCATGAAGTGCTGCAGAAAATCAGTGACGATCTGCTGACCGAGTGTCCCGCATGCCATGCGCATGCGTTGAAAAAACTCGTGTCCGCGGCCGGCTTCCGGCTCAGTGGAAGTGGCTGGTATGAAACGGACTTCAAATCAGATAACAAGAAAAATCTGGCCAAGAGTGATTCGGCCCAAAGTGATAAAAAAAGCGATTCAAAAAGCAGTTCAAAAAGTGATAGCGCCGGGTCGTCAAAAGGATCATCCAAGTCATCTGAGACTAAAACCTCCTCAAGTGCGTCCTCCGGCTGATCTGCATACTTCCCGATTCCATGATTAACCAAAGACCATGATACGCCGCTACCTGGTTGCGGGTTTACTTGTTTGGGTGCCCTTGGGCATCACGTTTTTGGTCATTAAGTTCCTGCTTGAGCTGATGGATCGGCTGTTGCTTTTGTTACCCGTTGAGTGGCGACCCGAAACGCTGCTGGGGTTCACAATTCCGGGTTTTGGCCTGCTACTGGCATTAGTGATTCTTTTCGTGACCGGTGTGATCGGTGCCAATTTGCTTGGTCGCACGCTGTTAAGGTTATGGGAGTCATTACTGGCGCGTATTCCACTGGTGAGAAGTGTCTATCTGTCGAGTAAACAGATCATTTCCAGCCTGCTGTCAACCGGCAGCGAGTCATTCAGAAAAGTGTTGCTGATTGAATACCCGCGTAAAGGTATCTGGACGGTATGTTTTCAGACCGGTGCCGCGGCCACAGAGATCCAGTCGCATATGGATAAGAAATCGATTATGGTGTTTGTTCCCACCACACCCAACCCTACTTCGGGGTTCATTATGGTCGTGCCCGTGGAAGACACCATTGAACTGGATATGGATATTGAAACCGCGTTAAAACTGGTAATGTCACTGGGTATTGCAGCCAATACCGGGCATCCCGATGTTGATTCAGGGAAGACGACTCCGTAATATCCATCCCTCGCAATGAATCTTGACTCATCGTGACTTGAATAAAGTAGCAAACACGTCATAGAAGAACGCCGCAACCATATCTAATAACCTCATTATCTCAGCCAGGAAGCTTAAGCATGCGCACGCAATATTGTGGAAAAGTCACCCGTGAACAACTTGATCAGGAAGTTACGTTATGTGGCTGGGTCAATCGCCGCCGTGATCACGGTGGTGTTATTTTCGTCGATTTACGCGACAGAACGGGGCTTTTTCAGGTGGTGTTTGATCCAGACCATGCCGATATTTTTAACCTCGCCGAACATATACGCAATGAATATGTGCTTCAGGTGACCGTAAAAGTCCGTCAGCGCCCCGAGGGTACCATTAACCCTGATCTGGCCACCGGAGAAATTGAAGGTCTGGCCACACAGTTAAATGTTCTCAATGAATCGGAAACGCCCCCGTTTCAGCTTGATGATGAGGACGTCAATGAAGAATCACGCCTGAGATATCGTTATGTTGACCTGCGCCGCCCGATCATGCAGGAACGCATGCAAATGCGCGTTAAAGTTGTGCAGGCACTGCGGACGTTTCTGGATCAGAACGGTTTTCTGGATATTGAGACGCCCATGCTGACCAAGGCCACACCTGAAGGTGCGCGTGACTACCTGGTGCCCAGTCGTACTCATCCCGGTGCTTTCTTTGCGTTGCCGCAATCGCCACAAATCTTTAAACAATTACTCATGATGAGCGGCATGGATCGTTATTATCAGATCGTGCGCTGTTTTCGTGATGAAGATTTGCGCGCCGACCGCCAGCCCGAGTTTACCCAGCTCGATATTGAAACCTCATTTATGGGTGAAGAGCAGGTCATGGTAATGATGGAAGGGATGATGCGGGACATGTTTAAAGCCACATTGGATGTGGATCTGCCTGATCCATTCCCGCGTATGTCCTATCAAGAAGCCATGCATCGCTATGGTTCGGACAAGCCTGATCTGCGCATTCCGCTGGAGCTGGTGGATGTGACTGACCTGATGGCTGAGGTGGAATTTAAAGTATTCAGTGGTCCGGCCAATGACAGCAAAGGTCGTGTCGCAGTATTGCGTTTGCCAAATGGCAGTGAGCTGACGCGCAAAGAAATTGATGATTACACCAAATTTGTTGGTAATTATGGAGCCAGGGGACTGGCGTATATTAAATGTAATGACATTGCCCAGGGCAGGGACGGACTGCAGAGTCCCATCCTTAAATTTTTACCGGACGATGTGGTCGACCAGATACTTCAACGCAGCCAGGCTACCAATGGCGATTTGTTATTCTTTGGCGCAGACAAAGCAGGCGTTGTTAACGATGCATTAGGCGCACTGCGCGTGAAACTCGGGATTGATAAACAATTAATTGAAGGGCAGTGGAAGCCTTTATGGGTGGTTGATTTCCCCATGTTTGAATGGGATGAAAAAGAAAACCGCTGGAATGCCCTGCATCATCCTTTTACCGCACCTAATCTGGAACAGCCACAGCAGCTGCTGGATGATCCGGGAGCCAGTCTCTCCCGGGCCTATGACATGGTGCTTAATGGAACAGAACTGGGCGGTGGCTCTGAGCGTATCTACAAGCATGACATGCAAAAAGCGGTGTTCGAGGTTCTGAATATTTCTGATGAAGAAGCACAGAGCAAGTTTGGCTTTCTTTTAACGGCGCTGAAGTATGGATGCCCTCCCCATGCCGGAATTGCATTTGGTCTGGACCGATTAATAATGCTGATGACAGGCAGTGACTCAATTCGTGATGTCATGGCATTTCCCAAAACACAAACAGCCACATGTCCGCTTACTGATGCCCCGGCTTCTGTCAGTGAACGCCAGCTGAAGGAATTGAATATTCGTCTGCGTGCAAAGGCGGTAAACTGATTCTGCAGACTTCATACGAGATCCCCGATCAGGTCGGGGATGACGCGGAAGTGGTCCTCAACTAACACCACGCCATTCCCGGCGACAGCGTTGTCATTCCCAACTACAGCATCGTCATTCCCAACTACAGCATCGTCATTCCCAACTTGATTGGGAATCCAGTGATGATAGCAACCGACTTGATTACATCGTGGCGACTGCCCACTGGTATTCATCAGAAGTCGGATATTCATTCTGAAGCAGATTGAAGTAACCGACTTCCACTTCTTTGTCTTTCATGAGTCGACCAATTTCGATACCAAGCTTTAACGTCTGCGGTGTGTGAGCGGCAAACTGTGAGTACGCATGTAAACGTTCAAGCGCGGGAATTGCGCGTTGTTTGACAAGGTTAATGCGGGCAAGTTGAAATAGCGCGACGGCATTTTGCTGTTTGAAGTCGAGTGCGGTTTTAAAGTAGTCGGCTGCCTGGTCGAGATCAGGCACACGCAGAGCACATAATCCGGCGTTGGTATAGGCAATTTCCGGGTTTGGGTTGGCCGCGTGCGTACCTGCCCGGAGGAATTTTTTTTCTGCTTCCTGCAGGTTCCCATAATCGCATAGAAAGCTGCCATAGTTGTTGAGCGTGGAAGCGTCGTTTGGGGCGATTGATAAAGCTTTTTCAAAATACTTTACTGCCAGTTCCGCCTGGTTTGATTTGCCATAAATGAAGCCGGCAATGTTATTTGCATCAACATGGTTGGCATCCAGGCTGAGAGCTCTTTGAATGGTAATTTTAGCCCGGCTCATTTTGTTTTGTTGTGCCTGCAAAAGACTGCTGGTCACTAACGTATTTATGTCGGGTTGCGCCGGTGTTGTTTGCTGGTTTGTCGGATGTGTGGTGCAGGCGCTTATCATGCCCGCTAAAAGGAGTATCATGCAGCGCGGCAACAGGGATTGGAAATAAATCATATCAATATTACAAATTGAGACATGTTATCTGTGTATTGGAGTATTATTAAATACAGTAAAGCATAATCACATCGAATGGAAAACAATAAAAAATATAAACGTCCCGAGTCTGTGCTGGTGGTCATTTATAGCCTGACAGGCCATGTATTAATGATGCAGCGTGTTTTCCCGCGGGAATTCTGGCAATCAGTCACCGGCAGCCTGGAATGGGGCGAACAACCCGCTCAAGCCGCTGTTCGTGAACTCCACGAAGAAACCGGGTTGAGCGCAGAAGGCCTGATTAACTGTGAATTTTCGCAAGAGTTTGAAATTTACTCGATCTGGCGTGATCGTTATGCGCCCGGTGTGATGCATAATCGAGAGCATGTTTTTGCACTGCCATTGTCGCAGTGTCAGCCCATTCACTTTGATCCGCGCGAACATCGCGAATTCCGCTGGGTGACGCGTCAAGAAGCCATCGAGATGGCGACGTCGCATACCAATAGCGAGGCGATCGCACGCTGGGTACCTGAGATACCACACTGATTTATCTGCCATTGTGGCATTTGGCTACTCGACGGCAGATGTTAGACTAACGCCTTTCATGAACAATACGAGAGGATTATGGCAGGTCACAGTAAATGGGCGAATATTCAGCATCGTAAAAAAGCTCAGGATGCAAAACGCGGCAAAATATTTACCAAGCTCATTCGTGAAATCACGGTGGCAGCCCGCATGGGTGGCTCGGACATTTCAGCCAATCCTCGATTGCGTATGGCTGTGGACAAGGGTCTTGGCGCCAACATGAATAAAGACACCATCGATCGTGCCATCAAGCGTGGGGCAGGTGAGCTGGAGGGGATGGAATATGAAGAAATTATCTATGAAGGTTATGGCGCGGGTGGAACTGCGGTACTGGTGGATTGCCTGACCGATAATCGTAACCGTACCGTCTCTGATGTGCGCCATGCTTTTTCCAAGCATGGCGGTAATCTTGGCACCAGTGGTTCGGTCGCTTATTTGTTTGCCAAGCAGGGGGTGTTTAGCTACGAGCCTGGCATCGATGAAGATCGCCTCATGGAAGTTGCACTGGAATCCGGCGCCGATGATTTAGTCAATAATGATGATGGTTCGGTGGATGTACTATGTCCGCCGGATGTATTTGTTGATCTGCAACAGGCATTAAAGGAAGCTGACCTGGAAGCAAGCTATGCGGAAGTCTCCATGCGTGCCGGAACCATGGCAGAAGTCGATGCAAAGGATGCAGAAAAAATTATTCGTTTAATTGATGCACTTGAAGAACTGGATGATGTGCAAAATGTTTACTCGAATGCTGACTTTCCCGAGGGCGTGCTGGAGAGTATGTCTTCATGACACCGTATACGCCGCACGTGTTGCTTGCCTGCGACTGGACGGCAGACTTTTTTTAATCACTCAAGAATCGCAATAATGCCGGCAAACAGACAGTCTACGACGATAAGAATACTGGGTATTGACCCCGGTTCAGTCAAAACGGGCTACGGTATTATTGATAGCAATGGACATCAAAGCCAGTATGTGGCCAGCGGCTATCTGGCACTTCCGGCAGACGGTCTTTCTGCCAAGCTTGGTGAAATATTCTCCCGGTTATGTGCCCTGATTGAGCAATACCAGCCGGGTCACATGGCGATTGAGCAGGTGTTTCTGGCAAAAAACGCCGCATCCGCGCTTAAGCTTGGTCATGCACGTGGCGCGGCCATGACCGCAGGTGTACATACCCAACTGGACATCTTTGAATACAGTGCCAAGGCGGTCAAACAGTCTACTGTCGGTTATGGCGCGGCGTCCAAAGCGCAGATTCAGCACATGGTTTTACGCCTGCTTAATACACGTAAAGTGCTTCAGGAAGACGAGGCGGATGCGCTTGCCGTCGCACTATGTCATGCGCATAGCGGTCTCTCGCAGTCCACGCTTTCCAGTCGCATCAGACAGGACCATATATGATCGGACGATTACAGGGAAAGCTTGTCTACAAGCAGCCTCCCGCATTAATGATTGATGTCAATGGCGTGGGATATGAACTGGAAGCCCCGATGTCAACTTTTTATCAATTGCCCGAATGTGGCCAGGTACTGACGTTGCATACCCACATGATTGTGCGTGAAGACGCACAAATGCTGTATGGTTTTCATGATCTCTCCGACAGAAGTCTTTTCAGGACGTTACTGAAAGTGACGGGAGTCGGTGCCAAAATGGCGCTGGCCATTCTTTCCGGCATGGATGCCAATGGTTTTAAACGCTGCATTCAGTTGGGTGATACAGACGCGTTGGTAAAATTGCCGGGTGTTGGCAAGAAAACTGCCGAGCGCCTGATCGTGGAGCTGCGTGACCGGCTGGGTGAAAAATCTTCTGTGCCGGTGACATTGCAGGCTGATGGCGACAGCGGCACTGCGCCAAATCATATTGACGAAGCCATCTCGGCTTTAACGGCTTTGGGTTATAAACTGCCGGAGGCAATTCGCATGGTGAAAAATGTCAAAGATGACTTTTCTTCCTGTGAAGACCTGATCCGCCTTGCCTTGAAAACAAGTCTGAATAATTAGATTTCATCGGCCAGTTCGGGTAAAAAGCAATTATGACAACAGAACGCCTTATAGAAGCCGACAAGCTGGGAATGGAAGAAGCCACACTTGATCGTGCGATACGTCCAAGAACCCTGTCTGATTATACGGGCCAGCAGGCTGTCTGTGAGCAGATGGAAATATTTATCGCTGCGGCAAGAGAAAGGCAGGAAGCACTTGATCATGTGCTTATTTTCGGGCCGCCCGGGCTTGGCAAAACCACGCTTTCTCATATTATTGCCAATGAGCTCTCTGTCAACATGCGTCAAACATCCGGACCGGTGCTGGAGAAAGCCGGCGATCTTGCCGCCATACTGACCAACCTCGAAGAACATGATGTTTTGTTTGTCGATGAGATCCATCGTTTAAGCCCCGTCGTTGAAGAAATTCTTTATCCTGCCCTGGAGGATTTCCAGCTGGATATTGTGATCGGCGAAGGGCCTAGCGCACGTTCAATCAAGCTGGATCTGCCGCCTTTTACCCTGGTGGGTGCGACCACACGGGCCGGTTTATTGACTTCACCGTTACGTGACCGCTTTGGTATTGTGCAGAGGCTGGAGTTTTACACAACCGAAGAACTGGCTTCTATCGTGAAAAGATCCGCCGGCATTCTAAATGTCGACATCGAACAAGAGGGTGCGCTGGAGATTGCCAAGCGCTCGCGGGGTACGCCACGCATTGCTAATCGCCTGTTGCGGCGCGTCAGGGATTTTGCCCAGATTAAATCCAATGGCGTGATTGAAAAAGAAATCGCCGATAAGGCCCTGGATATGCTGAGTGTCGATCAAAATGGTTTTGATCAAATGGACAGGCGGGTATTGCTGGCAGTGATTGAAAAGTTTGACGGTGGCCCGGTGGGGCTGGACAGTCTTTCCGCTGCGGTGGGTGAAGAGTCAGGAACCATCGAGGATGTCATTGAGCCTTATTTAATCCTAAATGGATTTTTGATGCGTACACCGCGCGGGCGTGTCGCGACCATGAACTGCTACCGGCATTTCGGATTGCGTGCACCACAACAGCTGCAACAGCATGAGCCGGATTCAGGTGACCTGTTTGCCAACCAGTAAGCATTATTTTTAGCCAAAGTCTTATTTCCGAAATCTTCGTTATTCCTGTCACCCCGTTGTCATTTGCATTCTCCATAGTTTCTCCCTGTTACCCCACGTCATTCCCGTTACCCCTTGTCATTCCCCGCGCACCGGGGATCTACATATCCTCGTCATCCTCGCGCAGGTGGGGATCTTCATACCCCGTCATCCCCGACCTGATCGGGGATCTCTTGAAGAGTGCTGGCAAAGATTCCCAATCAAGTTGGGAATGACGATGAGGCCGTTGAGAGTGACGTTGGCGGTTGGGAATGATGTCGGAATCCGTGAATGATGTCGGAGGTTGGCGGTTGGGAATAACTTCCCCGTCATCCCCGCGCAGGCGGGGATCTTCATACCCCCGTCATCCTCGCGCAGGCGGGGATCTCTTGAAGAGTGCTGGCAAAGATTCCCAATCAAGTTGGGAATGACAATGAGGCAGTTGAGAGTGACGTCGGTAGTTGGGAATAACATGAAAAGCATGAAAACATATCAGGTTTGGCATGCTGGGCAGGGTAAAGATAAACATGGTACCGGTTTGCTGGATGACGATCACATGCGATGGCTGCTATGCTGCAGCATCACGGAGTCGGCAAAAAAGTTGCCATTTGACTGATTGATAACAAAGAGTCATGTCTGATCAAATACATTTATTTACCTGGCCTGTACGGGTCTATTACGAAGACACGGATGCGGGTGGTGTGGTCTACTATGCCAATTACCTGCGTTTCCTGGAGCGTGCACGTACCGAATGGCTGCGACAGTTCGGTTTTGAGCAGGACCAGCTAAGAGATCAGCAAAATATAGTGTTCGCGGTTCGTTCTGTTGATATACACTATGTCAAACCGGCCCGTTTCAATGAGCAACTTGTTGTTACAATTGATGATGTAAAGCTAAAACGCGCCAGTCTGGCGCTTCAGCAGTCAATATTTAAGAGCGCTGAAGATAAAAACGAATTAATTGTTAAATCCACTGTCAATGTAGTGTGTTTGCAATGTGATACATTTTCTCCCTGTCCTGTTCCTAAACCAATATTCGAAGAATTGAAAGCATGCATGTAGATATGAGTATTTATCGGCTGATTGCCGATGCCAGCCTGTTAGTACAGCTGGTCATGTTAATACTGGTGCTGGCCTCGGTCATTTCATGGACCATGATTTTCAGCAAGGCGCGTGTCCTTAAAATGGCGACCAATGACGCCAATGCCTTTGAAGACCGTTTCTGGTCCGGTGCCGATTTGCCTTCTTTGTATGAAAAAGTTGGTGCCAAGCGGAATATTTCCGGAATGGAGCGCATTTTTGTTGCCGGTTTCAAAGAATATATCCGTCTTCACAAGACACGTAAGGTATCCGCGTTGTCGATCAGTGACACATCGCTGCGTTCCATGAAGGTGGCTTTATCGCGAGAAATAGATTTTCTGGAACACTATCTGCCATTTTTGGCCACTGTCGGTTCCACCAGCCCCTATATTGGCCTGTTTGGGACGGTATGGGGAATTATGAATTCATTCCGGGCGTTGACCGATGCGCAACAGGCGACGCTGGCGGCGGTGGCCCCAGGTATTGCAGAAGCACTGATCGCGACGGCGATGGGCCTGTTTGCCGCGATTCCTGCCGTGATCGCCTATAACCGCTATTCGACACAGGCTGATCGTCTGATTACCCGCTATGATAATTTCGTTGAAGAATTTACTGCCTTGTTGCAGCGTCAGGCACTGACACGTGATATCGAGCCACCTGTGCAAGCGAAACCGGTGGAATAACCAGGATGTCTCAGCAGTCTATTACGCGACGTCGCAAGCCAATGTCAGATATCAATGTCGTGCCATATATTGATGTCATGCTGGTGCTGCTGGTGATCTTTATGGTAACGGCCCCAATGTTTAATCAGGGCGTGCAGGTTGATTTACCACAGGCTCCGTCCGAGCCTATTGATGAATTTATGCAACAGGATGAACCGTTCATTGTTTCCGTCGACCAGAATGGCAGAATCTATATAAATAAGGGGTCCAATCCACAACGACCGATGTCACTGGGCGAGTTTCGCCAGCTTGCCCCGGGTATGCTGGCACAGGAACCGACCCGGCAGGCGTATGTCAAAGGCGATCAAAATGTCATGTACGGTCGGGTCGTGGAAGTGATGGTAGCCCTGCAAAATGCCGGTGTTCCATCTGTCGGGTTAATTTCGCAACCAGAGTCAAATATACAAACAAATTAAAAACGGCCCTGTGAACCGTGCAAAGTAAATATTTGTTTTGATTTGAGGCAAGATGACTAACCAAAAGCTGTATCTCTCACGCTCTGCGATCATTGCCGTGCTGGTGCATGTGGTTGTTTTTTCCCTATTTATACTTGGTTTTCAAATGAAACCTGAGCCCAGCCAGGCACTGGTGGACCCGATTAATATAGTGAAGGCGGAAGTTATAGATGGCGCGGCCATTGAACAGGAGAAACAGCGCATCCGTGAAGAAAAAGAAGCACTTGAAAAGAAAAAACGTGAAGAGGCCTTGCGCAAGCAGCGCGAGGCGGAAGAAAAAAAACGTCTCGAAGAGGAAGCTAAACGTCGCGCCGAGGCCGAGGCAGAAAAGAAACGCCAGGCAGAAATAAAAAAAGCACAAGAGGAAAAACGCAAAGCCGAGGAGAAGGCCGAACAAGAAGCGCAGGCGAGAAAAAAAGCGGAACTTGAACGACAAAAAGCATTGGAAGCGAAAAAAGCTGCCGAGGAGAAGGCCAGGCAAGAACGTATTCGTGCAGAAGAGAATGCGAAAAAACTGGCTGAAGAACGTAAAAAGCAGGAAGAGGCAAAAAAACGCGCCGAAGCGGAAGCGGAACAAAAGCGTTTGCAGGCCATCCTAGAAAAAGAAGAAGCAGAAATGCGGGCTGAACAGGAACGCGCGGCAAAAGCGGCAAGACAACAGGAGTTAAATACATTACAGTCACAATACATACATGCAATTCAGTCAAAAGTTCAAAATAGCTGGCGCAAACCGCTGGGTATGGATACCAGCAATGCCGTGTGCAGAGTACGTATTAAACAGGCCATCGGCGGCTATATCGAAGAGGTTGCCATCGTTGAATGCAGTGGCGGTAATCAGCAGTTCAGGAAGTCTGTGGAGGAGGCTGTGTGGAAATCTGATCCACTTCCCGCGCCGCCCGATGATGACGTGTTTCTCAGGGAATTTATTCTGAAGTTTAAACCAGGTTAAATAACATATTTGATTTCTTCATGATTAAACCAATTAAACAGATACTGATCATTGTTTTGATGCTGGTCTGCGGGCAGGCTCATGCATTGCTGGAAATAGAAATCACCCAGGGTGTTGAATCGGCCATGCCGATTGCCATCACGCCTGTCGAAGGTGATGTTCCCATTGCGGCGACGCTGCTCGAAAGCGTGGTTTTTGCGGATCTGCATCGCAGTGGTTATTTTTCAATAGTTGATAAAAAAAAATACCCTCAGAAAAATATTGCACTGGACCAGGTTGATTATCCGCGTTGGCGAAATATTGGTATTGAAGCCCTGTTAACCATGCGTGCCAATGCCGCAGGTAGCGAGCAGTTGCGCGTGCAGTTTGAGCTTTATGACCTGGTGCGTAAAAACCGCGTACTGGGGCATGTTGTCGAGGTTGAAAAAAACCAGTTGCGACAAGTGGCGCATAAAATCTCTGACCTGGTGTTTGAACAACTTACCGGTATCAAAGGCGCATTCAGTACACGAATTGCCTATATCAGTGAAGCCACCACGGGCAATGGCAAGAAATATCAGCTGCAGGTGGCCGATGCCGACGGATACAATCCAAGAACCATTTTTTCGTCTTCCAAACAGTTAATGTCTCCGGCCTGGTCGCCGGATGGTCGCCGGGTGGCGTATGTGTCGTTTGAAAATGATCGTACGGAGATTTTTACCCAGGATGTTTCCACTGGAAAGCGTTCAAAAATATCCTCGCTGCCCGGGATTAACAGTGCGCCGGCCTGGTCACCGGATGGTGGGTTTATTGCGCTAACCCTTTCCTCAGGCGGTAATCCCGATATCCATATACTGGAATTGCAGACCGGCAAGTTACGCCAACTGACCAATCACTATGGCATTGATACTGAGCCAGCCTGGTCACCGGACGGTCGCTTCATATACTTTACTTCCAATCGCTCGGGGAACCCCCAGATTTACCGTGTGTCCTTTGGTGGCGGCACGCCAAAGAGGTTAACCTTTGAGGGAAATTACAATGCCGCCGCATCGGTTTCCGCGGACGGTGACACCATTGCCATGGTGCACAGGAATGGTGATGGTTACCGCATCGCGGTATTAGATACTGAAAATAATCGTTTCACAGTATTAACCGATGGGGTACTTGATGAGGCGCCCAGCTTCGCGCCGAATGGCAGTATGATTATTTACTCAACGCGTCATCATAATAGTACCGTGCTGTCAGCCGTTTCTGCGGACGGACGTGTAAAACAAAGACTGCGTTTACAAAAAGAAAAAGTGAGAGAACCTGCATGGTCACCATTTCGATGATCACATTATTCATAGTTAAAGTATCTTAAAGAGGATATCACATGATAATTCGACAAATATCAGTACTGTTAATGCTCGCGATAATCCTGGCTGTCTCGGGTTGTTCGGGGAATAAAACCAGGCCTTCTGGTGAGGCTGTCGGGACGTCGGCAATTGAAGATGGTGAGCCGATCGATGTCGGTGCAGATGAGTACTCTGCCTCCGGCCTCGATGAAGAGGGGGCAGTGATTCTTGATCCGCTGGATGATCCTGCCAGTGACCTGTTCGTGCGCACCATATATTTCGATTATGACAGCGCCAGTATTCGCGAAGATTCCATGGCAGTCGTGCGTGAGCACGGCCGCTATCTAAGTAATAATCCGGATCGCCTGGTTCGTCTGGAAGGGCATGCAGATGAGCGTGGAACGCGCGAGTATAATCTTGCATTGGGAGAAGAGCGCGCCAAATCAGTACGTGAAGTGCTATTGCTCGAAGGCGCACAGGAAATGCAGATTGAAATCGTCAGCTTTGGCGAAGAGCGCCCGGCCGTGCCTGGCACTGATGAGTCAGCCTTACAGCTGAATCGACGTGTGGAGGTCGTTTACTGACCGGACCTGGCGGCGGGTTTGCCGGAGTCAATGTTAATATTTAATCGCCGCGAATAAGCAAGCAATTAATAAAGGGAATTTTATGAAGTTTTGTCGAACCGTTTTAGTGATGCCTATGGTTGTTTTGGCGATGCTCTGGCAGACGGCGCTGTCTGCACCCAAGGCAACCAAGGAAGAACTGAATATTGTCAGTCAGCGTCTGGAAAGGCTGGAACGTGCACTCGATGACGAAGCAGCGATGTCTGCCAACAAAGATGCACTGATTACACTGCAGCAAAAACTAAACCAGATGGAACAGGAACTTCAGACCCTGCGAGGTCAGAATGAAAGCCTGCGTAACCAGGTGGAAACCATGCAGAAACATCAGCGCGAGTCACTCATCGCCATTGACAAGCGCCTGTTGAAGGCTGAACAACAGGCCGGAAATACTCATGACGAGGAGCAGACGCCTGCGGCGGCCGCCGCGCCGCGTGAGGAATCTGGCGGCATACAGGTGGAAACGGTGCGTCCTGATCAACCCGGCTCCGGGTCAGCCAGTTCAGAACCTGCGCAGCGCCAGGCGATTGTTGTCAACAGTGACACCGAAGATTCAAAAGAAACCATTGATGCCTATCGCGAGGCATTTCTGCTACTTAAAAATCGTCGATATGATGAATCTATAGAAGCCTTTGAAAACTTTCTGACCAACTATCCAAGAAGTAAATACTCTGCCAATGCACAGTACTGGCTGGCGGAAGCGAATTATGTCACCAAGCGTTATGAGCGTGCGTTGACAGAGTTTCAAACAGTGATTGATCGATACCCGACAAGTAGTAAATTACCGGATGCGCGTTTAAAAGTTGGTTATACGCAGTATGAGCTGGGTCAGCATGAAGAAGCGCGTGTTACTCTGACGCGTCTGCGAGCACAGTTTCCAAATTCAACGGTTGCAGGTCTGGCACAGGAACGTCTTAAGCGTCTGGAAAAAGAAGGGTATTAAAGCGCGATAATCCGCCGTGCAATCTTTGCCTGGCAAGGTTGTGCTTCACAACGGACCCGCCCCATGTGATGATTAATACCAACATGTTGTTCGACTGGCTCAATGGCTGAATCAAAACTGCGTATTACTGAAATTTTTTATTCGTTGCAGGGTGAAACGATTAATCTTGGTTTGCCAACGGTATTCATACGCCTGACCGGGTGCCCCTTGCGCTGCCAGTATTGTGATACGGCTTATGCGTTTACGGGTGGACAGTGGATGCCGCTGTCAGAAATCATGGCGCAATTATCCCGTTATAAAACACCCTATGTCACGGTGACCGGTGGAGAACCCTTAGCGCAGCCTGAATGTTTGACATTGCTTGCACAGTTGTGTGATCAGAATTACCAGGTGTCACTGGAGACCAGTGGGGCGTTACCGCTGGCGTCGGTAGATCCTCGGGTCAGAAAAATAATGGACATTAAAACTCCGGACTCGCAGGAAGCACACAGAAATGACTGGCAGAACCTGCAATGTCTGGATGGTAAAGATCAAGTCAAATTTGTCATATGTAGCGAGCAGGATTATCTGTGGAGCAAACAGCAACTCGTGGAGCGCCAGCTAAATGAAGTCTGTGAAGTACTTTTCTCTCCCAGTCACGAGCAATTAATGCCTGCTCAACTGGCAGAATGGGTATTGAGAGATCAGCTCCCGGTTCGTTTTCAGATGCAGTTACACAAAGTCCTTTGGGGCGACCAGCGGGGCAAATAATCGTTTATGTCCGCACAACATAAAGCAGTAGTGTTGTTGTCTGGCGGGCTCGACTCGGTCACGGCACTGGCACTTGCCCGGCAACAGGGGTATACCTGTTATGCCCTGAGTTTTAGTTATGGCCAGCGACATACTGCCGAGTTAAACGCCGCACAGCGTATTGCCCACACAATGCAGGTGGCCCGTCACCATATTGTGAACCTCGATTTGTCACTGTTTGAAACTTCGGCTTTGACCAATCATTTGCTGGCAGTGCCGACACAGCCATCGAAAGAGATTCCGGTTACTTATGTGCCCGCACGCAATAGCATATTCCTGTCAATCGCATTGGGTTGGGCGGAAGTGCTGGATGCGCGCACGATATTTATCGGTGTGAATGCCGTGGATTATTCTGGCTATCCGGACTGTCGCCCTGAATTTATCGAGTCATTTCAGCAAATGTGTAATGTGGCCACAAAAGCGGCAATTGAAGGCCATTCTGTAGTGATTCAAACGCCGCTGATTGATATGACCAAAGCCGAGATTATTGTTGCCGGAATGCGTCTTGGGGTGGATTATTCTCAAACCGTGTCATGCTACCAGGCGACACCGGAGGGACTTGCCTGTGGCCAGTGTGATTCCTGCCAGTTGCGTCGTCAGGGATTTTCAGATGCCGGGGTGCCGGATCCGACACACTATCAGTAGTTGATTTTCAGTATTTAAGCGCGAAAATTGTTACCATTGGTAAAATTTATCAATATAAAGATAAATTCTATACTAATTGGGTATTTTAGATATTTATAATATGCTAATGTGCCATAATTGTTTATTTGCTAGCCAAAATAACGGTTTCAGAGGAGGTGTTGACGATGTCAGAACAAAAAAAACTCGCCATAATTGCCACGAAGGGCAGTCTCGACTGGGCCTATCCCCCTTTCATCCTGGCTTCGACAGCCGCCGCACTGGATTATGAAGTGCAAATATTCTTCACTTTTTATGGGCTTGCGCTTTTGCGCAAGGATCTTGATCTTAAAGTGACACCACTTGGTAATACCGCCATGCCAATGCCCATGAAAATGGACAAGTGGTTTCCTGTCATGGGAACCGCGCTGCCCGGGATGGAGGCAATTATGACCTCAATGATGAAAGCCAAAATGAAGAAGAAAGGTGTTGCAAGTGTTGCGGAATTAAGGGACATGTGTATTGAAGCCGATGTTAAGCTGGTTGCCTGTCAGATGACCGTGGATCTGTTTGATTTTAAACCGGATGATCTTCTGGATGATGTCGCCTATGGTGGCGCAGCCACCTTTTTTGAATTTGCCGAACAGGCCGACATTACGCTTTACATATAACAATACGTTGCTCTAAGTAAAGAGCACGCATAAAAAAATAAAAACGGCGTTCAGCCGGTGCTTATAAACATAAGACGGGAGGAGTCTGATGCGATCAATCACACCTTTACTGTGTGCGCTTATAGTGGCGCTGTTCATCGCCGTGCCATGGGCAGGGGCTGACACGGAATCTTATAAAAAGTCACACCCACATATGACGGGTCATCCCATGATGATGAATCCGATGACGGGGTGGATGAATCCAATGATGATGAATAGCATGATGATGGGCCCTGCCATGACGGGCATGATGAACCCCATGATGCAGATGATGAATCCAATGATGCTCATGATCAACCCCATGATGATGAGCATGAGCCCGATGATGCGAATGATGAACCCGGCCATTGATGGTGCGACACGCGCCGAGTCGCTCGATAGCATGATGCGTATGATGGACCCGAAATTATTCCTGGCATCCATGGGCGGCACTTATGAAAAGCGTGAAGATGATGATGTGCCTAACCAGCTGCCGGTTGGTAAAATTCCCGGGTTCCCGACTCAGAGTTTCTATGATCATCCACCCAATACTGTTTCTCCCAGTATCAGTGATGAAGCAAAAAAGAATGCATTTCAAACGATGATGATGATGAGTCCGCTGTCGATGCGTGACATGCTCAATATCATGACCTATAAGCTCCCTCTGGAAGACGGTGTGACATGGGAAGATGCAGTCGACTCTATGAAGTTGCGCGCCAACGAAGTGAATTTTAAGTTTGTCGGTTCGAGTCCAATGTCCAAGGAGATTGAAGCACTGACCGGCGCGCCGTCCCCAAGGATCGAAATTTTTCGTTTCTGTGATGCGCTGGTGGCCCGCAAAATTCTGGACTACATGCCAGAGTTTATTATTTTTCTGCCCTGTAAAATTGCCATGATAGAAGATGCACAGGGAAAGCTCTGGATCATGACAATGGACTGGGACGTCAGCTGGCTGAACTTTGCCCAGAATCCAAATTCACATTTATCAAAGGAACTCAGGGCGGATGCAAAAAGAATTCGTGATGATATTCGTTACATTATGGAAGGTGCGGCGAGCGGAGAATTATAGGAGCAGGAAAGTCAAATTACTTTAGGAGTCAATATGCTTAGAAAACTACTGATTGTTGCGCTGTTGTGCACGGTAACCAATATTACAGCCGTCGCAGAAGATAAAAATAACTACGACATGATGGCCGGGATGTCTTATCCCATGCAGAAGTCAATGGACCCGCAGGTATGGATGCAAATGATGACCATGATGATGGATCCTGCCAGGGCAATGTCGATGGAAAACTGCGCATTATGCCATCAGGATGATGACCTGGCCCGATACGCGAAAGATTTCGGACCAATGATGGAAGCTTCGCAACAGATGGCGCAATGGATGTCACCCCATCAAATGATGCAAGCCATGAATCCGATGATGATGGGCATGATGAATCCGATGGCAATGATGAACCCGATGGCAATGATGAACCCCATGGCAATGATGTATCCGATGATGGGCATGATGGGACCAATGATGGGCATGATGAATCCGATGATGATGGGTGGTATGAACCCAATGATGGGTATGGGTGGTCATGGTGCTAATAATCCCATGGGACAGATGATGAATCCTGAACAGTACACCAACTGGTTTAACCAGATGTCCGAAATGATGAAGCAGTTTACCCCGCCTCAGTCCGGAACCGAGTAGAGATAGGGTTCTTCGGGGCTAATCCTATTTTTTGAAGGGATAAAAGGATAAGGAAAGTAGTACTGACAGGGATGTCAATTTCCCACTTTTAACAAATTTCTTCATCATTGAATGCCAATTTATCCGGGTGCTGCTATAATCGCGCCCTCTTATAATATTGCTAATACTTCATGGAAGATCTTTCACACATTCAATATATTGCTCTCCTTGGATTCTGCATTGCGCTGGTGTTTGGATTTGTCGGGAATAAAACCCATTTCTGCACTATGGGCGCGGTCAGTGATGTCGTTAACATGGGTGCACGTGGACGCATAGGGTCCTGGTTCCTGGGTATCGGTATTGCCATCATTGGCGTACATATTCTGCGGTCACTCGGGTTTATCGATCTTGGCGAGTCCATGTATCTGTCCACGCAGTTCCTCTATCTGAGCTATGTGTTGGGTGGATTCACGTTCGGTGTTGGCATGACCCTGGCCGCCGGTTGCGGTCAACGTAATCTGGTCCGTGTGGGCGGAGGGAATCTTAAATCACTGGTGGTAGTGATTGTCCTGGGTGTGACTGCCTATATGACATTGCGCGGTATTCTGGCGCTGTTAAGAATTAACTACATTTACGAAGCAAATATTGAGCTGACTGATCTCGGGATGCAGTCTCAAAGTGTTCCCCAGGTGATCAGCGCGCTCACAGGGATTGCTGATGGTACCGTATTGCAAACAATTATCGCGTTGCTGTTTGGTCTGGCTTTCATTGCTTATGCATTTAAACACGAGGAATTCCGGTCGAGTTTCGATAATGTTCTGGCCGGAATCACTGTCGGGGGCTGTGTGCTGGCCGCGTGGTTTGTGACCGGCTATCTTGGCCAGGATGATTTTGATCCGGTCTCTCCCCAGGGACTGACTTTTGTCGGGCCCACAGGAAACACCATCAGCTACCTTATGACATTTACCGGTGCACAGATTAATTTTGGTATTGCCGTCACCTTTGGCATGATCCTGGGCTCTTTCATTTATGCGATTATTTCCGGGACGTTCAGGATTGAAACGTTCAGTAACCAGTCTGAAATGGTCGGTCACCTGATTGGTGCTGTATTGATGGGCTTTGGCGGAGTACTCTCATTCGGCTGTACCATCGGACAGGGCGTTACGGGTGTTTCAACGTTGGCCATTGGCTCGTTTATTACCCTTGCCATGATTATTTTTGGCAGCGCATTAACAATGAAAGTCCAGTATCACATGCTTGATGAAAAGACATTTCTGAAAGCGGTCACCACGGGTGCTGCAGAGCTGCTGAATCCATTTCACAAAGAATAGTCATATCAGGTCATTATTTTTGCCAGGTAATCAAAGATTATTATAAACGGTGCTTTGCAATACGTTCGTTATCAGTATAATGTGCACCCCTTGTACCCTATGAGACAAGTGCTTAATTGTTGAACATTAGGGTCGCCCGAATTATCGCGCGCATGGGCGATATTGATTCCAGTATGCGAATCATGGGCCGTTAGCTCAGTTGGTAGAGCAGTTGGCTTTTAACCAATTTGTCATAGGTTCGAGTCCTATACGGCCCACCATTATTATTTGCAGCGCTGATATCTGAATAATTCCCCGAAAATCCTCCCTGTCAGTGGCTGTGGTCGTGAAAAACACCAGTTTGGGCGTTATCCAATGTCGAAGTATCCTGCCATTGTGTAGAGTGTACCGGTGGATTTATTCATGCAATATGGCACTGACTTTACGGGACACGCATTATGCATATTATAAACGGTCTGATTGACAGAATATTCTTTGTGTTGGGTGTGTTGCTATTCATGCAGCTACCCAACTTTATTGATCACTATGAACAGCGTCTGGGTGGTTACTATCAGGCGCAGGTTCAGCATATGCAGCGTTATCAGGATATCGCGGATCAGCAATATGACGGACAGCTGGATGCGCTGATTGAAGCCTATGAGTCTCAATCTGAACGCTCGATCCAGTTAACCGGTCAGGCGGTACGCACGCTAAAAAGTCAGGTTATCGCGCTCGAAAACGACCTGAATCAGCTGGATGGATCTTCATTGTCCACAAGACTTGCTCATCTGGTGACCGCGTTTAAACCGGATATCGCCCAAGCCGTGCTGAATGGTTACTCTCCTGCGTTGTTACTTTCTACACAGGCACTGCTTTGTGGATTTGTTGGCGGGATTACATTAAGTCTTTTATTCAATCTGCTCATTGCTTTTTGCAAAAGACTGTTGATGGAAAAAAATTCCAGCCATAAAAAACCCGCGGCGCGAACAAATGCGCGCATTGAACCCACGGTAATGCCTTCAGCCGGAATCTCACAAAGCGTCGCCGGTTAGCTACTGTCAGCCAGTGAATTCATTATGCCGCTGACCACAAACGAGATGCTTTATGATACCCGGCTCATTACCGGATATGGAGTCAGAATACTATGGCTGCTGTTTACGCTGTTTATCTTTTATGGCGCCTTAATACCGTTTGATTTTGTTTTTAGTCGTGAGCAGATTATTGGCCGGATTGAAGAATTTCACTGGGTGCCTTTTATTGATGCGGACGGTTCACGTCATTCCATCCCCGATGTCGTTCAGAATATTTTATTTTTTATTCCATTTGGTTTTCTGGGTGTACTTTCTTTCACCAGGCATAAATTCTTTGCCCTATTTGTCGTCGTTCTGTTTGGCTTTATTATTAGCCTTAATGTTGAAATATTGCAGTTACTGACACGTGACAGGAATACATCGGTGACTGATCTTGCCAGCAATACCATAGGGGCGGCGCTCGGTGGTGTGGTTGCGTATGTCACTTACAGCATGTTTGTGCTTATGATGAAGTCACCTGCATTCAGAACAATATTCAATAACCGGTTTTATTATTTATTCATTCTCGCACTGCTGGTGATCGCGGCAAGTAGCCTGCAGCCGTTTGACTTTACTCTGGACGTTGGCATGGTGTGGTCTGGCATCAAGGATGCCTTTTTGCATCCACCGGGGATGGCAGCGACACTCACTGATGAGTTGGTCGTAGGGGTGCGTTTCTTTTTGTTCGCGATTATTACCTGTCTTTGGCTGCGCAGTATTCATTTTAGCTTGTGGCCGGTCGCCGGTATTTTGCTAAGTACTACGATTGGTGTGTGTTTTGAACTGGCGCAATTTATTGTCGTATCAAGAACACCGACGATTCAGGATCTGGCCATAATCATCATCGGATGCGTGGCAGGAGGTTTGCTGACTTTCATTGTGCCTAAAAATATTCACAGACTGATATGGGGCGGTGTAATTTTTATTTTGACAGTGCTTGGTGCAACGCTTCAAACACTGTCACCGTTTGAGGTACGCATGGAACATATGGCGATGGGTATGACACCGTTTTTGTCTTATTACAACGCCTCTACTTTTACTGCAATGGCTAACTTTCTGGAAATTTTGATTACCTATATTCCAGTCGGATTTGTTATACAGTATGTAATATCTTTTAAACGCAGTGCATTTCCGGTGATTGTCATTGTCGTGGGCTGTATTGCCTATGTGCTCGAATATCTGCAGGGCTGGGTAGTGGGCAGATACCCTGATATTACCGATGTGCTCGGTGCAGTGATTGGTGCCGTGCTGGCAGGATCGTTATGTTTGCGCTGGTCGCAGGTTTTTTTGGATGATAAGGAATCAGTTAACAAAGAACATAAAGAATCCCCGGTAACGTAATGACAAAATCTTTTTACCACCTATCTTCGTAATTCGTTACTTCGTCACCTGTAAAAATTATTTGTGTTAACGCTTTCACATACTCATAATCACTCAAACCGCTTAATCATTAGGATGCAGTGCTATATTATGAAAAGCCTAAACAAGATAACCGCCGCCGTCATATTTTCCGGTTCAGTCACCGCCAGTTCTGCGCAGGCATTTGTTGTTGACTTTGAAATATATGGAAGCCTGCCGGGTGTGCCCAGTGCATTTCTTGATGCACCGGATTATAGCTCGGCCAACCAGACATTTACTCTCACTAACCAGACATTTGGTAATGGGGGGATTACCTTTACAGGCGGTTTGCTGCTGAATGATCCTATTGACAGCTCAGGTGTTCCGGGCAATACCATTATCGGTGATGGTGGATCAGTTTATTATGGCACCGCGTTCTCTCCGTCGACGTCTATCACCACAAGTAATTATCAGAATCAGTTGTCAATCAGTATTGAAACCGCAGAAATGATTAGCAGCGTACAGGGGTCGTTTGTCCATGGACTCAATACCGAAGACATTGATGGGCCTGGTATATCCGTTGACTATAGTGTCAGTTATACACTGGATGGGATTGCAAACCCGTTTGTTCAGAATCTTAGTGCTGTTTTTACCGACGGCGATGAAGTGATTAACTTTGGTTTCGATACCAATAGTTTAATGGGATCTGCCATGGGTGCACTGATTACCGATGTTGAAATTGTTGCACAGGGCTATGATTTTCTGAATTCTGACAACAATGTTTCCGAGTGGGATTATCTGCTGTCCTCGGTGAGATTCAACGAAGGAGCCAGCCCGGTACCTGTGCCAGCCGCACTTCCTTTGTTTATCAGTGCTCTTCTGGGTGGCATGGTGGTCGCCCGACCGCGTAAGTTTCAGCAGTCGAGCGAGACAGGTTACTGCAAGGTTGCGCCCTGATTCGAGCGCAGTGAGTTATTTGATTTGAGTTTCTCCCGAGCCACTTTCACCGAGGTTATCTTTCCACGCCAGTTTGACGGTATCGCCCGCGCTACCACCTTTAATCTTGAATGACAGGTACGGGTTTTTGGAAATGCCTGTACCCCAGTTTGCATTCAGAACGATGTTGTCATTGTGGGTGACCACGATCTCCTGAATGTACTCGGCAGGGACCAGTTCGCCGGTGCTTTTATCTTTGCGTGCGCCGGTTTCCATGGGATGTTTGATAAGTACCTTGACCGTTGTAATTCCGTCTTTCAGGCTTGCCCTCATTTTTACTTTCTTTTCTTCCATATCTGTTCCTTCGATTTAGTTATGCGCAGCCGCCTGCGGTGACTTTAACGGATTGCTTGGCCATGTATTTGCCTTCTGCAGTTTCAACGATTGCAACAATATTGGATGTTTCACGCATTTTTACACGTGTTGAAATTGAAGCTTCGATGTGTTCGTTAATGAAGAATGTCGAAATATAGGGGCGGGGATTTTTTTCCACCAGAATACTGATGGTTTTGACATTCTCAAGATCAGTGGAGATGGTAATGGGCACGGTTGCACCATTACTGGCGATTTCCGGTGCATCAATCGTGACATTACTTTCCGTGGGTTCGGTGCCACCGGTGACAATGGCATAGGCATCTTCATACACCGTTGTATCAAAAGAAGCCGCAGGCCATTCCGCAAGTAATGTTTTTGCAAACCCGGATAGTGATGTGAATAAGGCCCCGACAGAGCCAATCCTAAGTATGTTTCTTCTAGTAATATTCATAATATTCCATAGTTTAAATGTGGTCTTGTACTTGTAAATCGGAGCGTATTTTAAACATAACGGCATGATATTGCTAAGTTATATGCTATTTATGTTTCTTTTGATGCTCAATTAATCGATCTTTTTTAGCCTGAATCCTGGCCTTGCTATGCTGATCAATACCGCTTTGACGCTCAGCAATCAGTAAATGTTCCATGGCCGTGGTTAATCGGGCGTGCATTAGATCATAATTCGCCAAAGCTTCATGACTTCGCCAGGGTTGGCCGGCCTTGTTTGCCGCGTTGGCCGTCAGGCGTTCAATCGCGGGATTGCCGGTAATATCCTGATTGAGTGTATCCAGTTTATCCAGCGCCTGTACGGGCCGGTTATTTTCAAGTAAAGCGGTGGCAAGGTAATAGATTACCGCCTCATTCTGCGGGTATAACTTATCCAGCTCCTCAAGTAGTTTGACCGCTTCATTGATCTGTCGGTCGACGATCAGTGCCTGGGCACGGGCGATTGATACTGGAAAGCGCTCATTATTATTTGGCGTAATTTTGTCCAGTGCCAGCAGGGACTGTTTTCCCCGCCCCAATCGATTCAGTGCGATGGCATAGATGTAGTAACGTAGATTGTTGGGTTCATCCTGTAATAATTTTTGGTAACGGGTGACCAGGTTGCCAGGGTCTGTCGAAATGGCGAGTGTGCGGGCCTTGGCATACTGAAAGTGAATGGTATTTTCTACGTATCGCTGATCTGCAAACTGTTCCGCACGTGACATGGAATCACTGATCCTGGAAGTTGTCAGTGGGTGGCTGCGTAAAAATTCAGGCACGCGACTTTGATTGATTTGCGAATGTGCATTGAGTCGCTCGAAGAACCGTGGCATTCCGAAAGGGTCGAGATTGGCGTTAATTAATAAAGCCATTCCCATCCTGTCAGCTTCCTGTTCAAACGCCCGGCTGTAAGCGAGGGCAGATTCCTGAAACGCACCAAGCGTGGCGGCACCCGCTGCCTGTCCTGCCTCACCTCCATAAATGGTCGCCAATACCGTGCCCAGCAAGGCGATTGTGTTGATCACACTTAATTTTTGCTGGCGGGAAAAACGGCGGGCAATGTGGCGTTGTGAGACATGTGAAATTTCATGGGCAATCACACTGGCAAGTTCTGATTCAGACTCGCTTAGTAGCAACAAACCACTATTAATGGCAACAATTCCGCCGGGCATGGCAAATGCGTTAATGCGCGGATCAAATACCAGCCGGAAATAGAAAGGGAAGTCTGAGTTCAGTCCTCCTGATATTAGACGGGTACCCAGTGATTGCAAATAATTGCGCAGTTCAGGGTCTTCCGAGACGGGCAGTCTTTGATTAACCTGTGTCAGTAGTATTTTACCAAGTTCGATTTCCTGGTTAATACTTAAAAGGGCGCTGGCCGGGTCGCCGATATCGGGAAGAATAATGCCATATTCATCCTTGCCATGGCCAAGGCTGACGATGCCTGTAATGACAATCGCAACGAGCCCGGTGGTCAATAGCTTAATAATGCGTTTTGAAATCAAAAATATCCTCTTGCCGGCCATTGTTGCTGACACTGCACCTCAGGACCGATCTGCTTAATGAATTATGACACAGCTTTACGTGCGGCCATTAAACCTGCTCACAACAATGGCTAGGACAAACTTTCCTGTCGCGAATTCAACACGGCGAACAAAAGGTTGTGATGCCGGTCAAGGTCGCGCGTCCCCAGCTTGACTAAGCATGGACCCTTCATCATAATATCACGTTCTTCTAATATACATTGGCGGGCATCACTGCCGTCACTGTATAACGACGTTCATCCGTGATATTGGCTGGACGCATTATTGAGGTAATATTTCTATTACGCTAGTTTAGTTACGGCTTAGATTATAACGGAGGTCCTGTTAATGGCTGATTTTGATCAAGAATTAGATGCATCCGGGTTAAATTGTCCCCTACCAATATTGCGCGCAAAGAAATCACTTTCTGGTCTTGAAAGTGGCCAGGTACTGAAAATTGTCGCCACAGATCCAGGCTCGGTGAAAGATTTTGAAGCCTTTGCCAAGCAAACGGGTAATGAGCTGCTCGAATCCACTGAAGATGGTGGCAAGTTCCAGTTTTTAGTCAAGAAAAAGTAACACGCACGCCACACTTTATCTAACTACCAAGTCAGCTAAAGAATTTCAGCCAGTCTGGCCTCTGATGAGGCAGACTGGTTGAGAAGGCGTTGGGAGCGTGTATCATTGCACGATTTGCCGGAATAACAGACATGCGATGTAATATCGTGTGTGACAAAAATAAATGCGCCATATAATTTCAATTTTGCTGGAGAATGAAGCAGGGGCTCTGTCAAGGGTTTCCGGTCTGTTCTCTGCGCGCGCCTACAATATTTCGTCGCTGACCGTCGCCCCCACTGATGATCGGACGATTTCCAGGATTACAGTTGTCACGCGAGGTGAAGATGCGGTCGTTCAGCAGATTATAAAGCAGCTCAACAAGCTTGTTGACGTCATCAATGTCATGGATCTGACTGACCATGAACATTACGAGCGTGAGATCATGCTTGTTAAACTGGCTCCTAAAGGTGCCCAGAAAGACCGGGTAAAAAATGTGATACGTGATTTATCAGCACGTGAACTTGAAGAGCGTGATAATTTGATCACGATCGAGATAACCGATATCAGTCTCAAGCTCAATGAAGCCATTCAAAAACTATCACCATTTAATATTGTTGAAGTTGTTCGATCAGGCGTAGTCGGAATCGGTCGTGGTGATTCAATTTTGAAAATATAGCGCTCAATAATCTCGATAATAATGACACTAAATTCAATACCAGGAACCGTTTAAGTCAGGAGTAAAACATGAACGTTTATTACGATAAAGATGCCGACCTTTCAATCATCCAGGGAAAGCAGGTGGCCATACTGGGTTATGGTTCACAGGGGCATGCGCACGCAAACAACCTGAAAGAGTCGGGTGTGTCTGTTGTCGTAGGCTTGCGTCCTAATTCACAATCAGCTGCCAAGGCACAGGCAGCCGGACTCGAAGTGAAATCTATTGAAGAGGCCGTGTCGGGCTCGGATCTGATCATGGTGCTGGCTCCGGATGAGCATCAGGCAGCACTCTACCGGGACCAGATTGCACCCAATATCAAACAGGGAGCGACCATTGCTTTTGCTCATGGTTTTAATATCCATTTCGAACAAATCGAGCCACGCGGAGATTTGGATGTCATTATGATCGCGCCAAAAGGGCCGGGACACCTTGTCCGATCTACCTATAAAGAAGGTGGCGGTGTGCCCACATTGATCGCCGTATTCCAGGATGCTTCCGGGACGGCACAGAAAACTGCCCTTTCATATGCCTCTGCCAATGGTGGCGGCAGAGCCGGTATCATCGAGACTACTTTCCGCGAGGAGACTGAAACCGATTTATTCGGCGAACAGGCAGTATTATGTGGTGGTGCCACGGCATTGGTGCAGGCAGGTTTTGAAACCCTTACTGAAGCCGGCTATGCGCCTGAAATGGCTTACTTCGAATGTTTGCATGAGCTTAAATTAATTGTTGATCTTATGTATCAGGGCGGCATTGCAAATATGCGTTATTCAATTTCGAATACCGCAGAATATGGTGACCTGACGCGTGGCCCGCGTGTCGTCACCCGGGAAACCAAAGCGGAAATGCGCAAGATCCTCGATGAAATCCAGTCAGGAAAATTTGCACGCGAATTTATTCTGGAGAACCAGGCTGGCGCGGCCACACTCAAAGCCATGCGACGTCGTGGACGCGAGCATCCGATAGAGGCAGTCGGGGAAAAATTACGGGGTATGATGCCTTGGATTAAAGAAAACCAGCTGGTAGACAAGTCCAAGAATTAATTTAGACATCCGCATTCTGTTTTATCTTCTGGCGATATGATCAGCGTCGCTAAAGAGATCCAACCTCTGTTTATAATCTGCACGCTGATACTCGTCGGCGTGCAGTTCACCTTTGGCGGTTATGTCACTCTGTTATGGCTGCCGTGGTTTGCCTTTGCTTTTTTGATTCGCGATTTCCATCGAGACATCCCTCCGATTCCACTGGCAGTCATCAGCCCTGTTGATGGTGTCGTCCAGGCCATCAGTCATGTGAGGAACCCGTGGCTTGATCAGGTCAGCTGCTGTTACACGCTAGCACAGTCGCGCCTGGGAGAATTTAATTTGCATAGCCCGTCAGAAGGCAAGCTCGAGCAACTTTGGGTGCGTCACCCGCAAGATCATAAAAAAGCGCTGTCCTTGTGGATTAAAACCGATGAACAGGATGACGTGGTCGTTCATGTTGAGTTCAACTCGCGTTGGCAGCACGGAGGTACCGCCCTGCACCCGGGTGAGCGAATTGGTCAGGGACAGCGTTGTGGTTTTGCGGCATTGGGGTGTAAAGTAAACGTATATCTGCCGGAGCATGTCAATCCCGTGGCGCAGGTGGGCGAGAAAGTGACGGCGGGAAAGAACATTCTGGCGCAATTAGTTCACACTTAATCAGGCATACACACCCCATGGAAGAAAATCCCAAGTCCAGAAAAGGTATTTACCTGCTGCCAAATCTATTAACTACCGGGGCATTGTTTGCTGGATTTTATGCCATTGTGTCTGCCAATCTGGAGCGTTTTGAGCAGGCGGCCGTGGCAGTGTTTGTGGCCATGGTGCTGGATGGTCTGGATGGTCGTGTTGCGCGATTAACCAATACAGAGAGCAGTTTTGGTAAGGAGTATGACAGTCTGGCGGACGTCATTTCATTTGGCCTGGCCCCTGCACTGGTGATGTTCGAGTGGTCTTTGCAGCATGCATCCTATGAGGGCTGGCTGTTACAAAAGCTTGGCTGGCTGGCGGCATTTTTCTACGCAGCCGCGACCGCACTTCGATTAGCCCGCTTTAACTCGAGGATTGCAGACCAGGACAAGAAATATTTTCAGGGATTGCCGAGTCCGGCGGCGGCCGGTGTGATGCTTGGATTCGTGTGGGCGTGCCACGATTTAGAATATACTGGTGCAGACTTGTGGTTCTATGCCTTTGCTTTAACATTGCTGTCCGGTGGGCTGATGGTGAGCAATTTTAGTTTTTACAGCTTCAAAGAATTTGACGTCAGGAATAAAGTTCCCTTCATGGCCATGCTGGCGATTGTCGGTGTATTCATCCTTGCCTCGATCGATCCGCCAAAATTAATGTTCTTGGTATTTCTGGTCTATGCGCTCTCGGGTCCTGTCACATATTTCGTACGGTTAATAAAGAAACGTGCGCGCACCGCGAATAATCAGGAAAAGTCAACCAAATAACGTTTGCAAAATCAGAATCGGTTCATATATAGTAGCATCATGCAAATAAACAACATCACACCATGCCCCGTCTTACGTGCCGATACATACCGTTCGGCCGGTGTCGCATTGTTTGTATTACACCTTCTGCTGCCGCACTAGCGGCAATTCGTTTATACCTGGCGAGGTCAAACGCTCAAATAGTTCCTGACAGATATCGAGATATAAAAATGGCGTCATATATAGCACGTGCATTTACACCCTTCCGGATTTGTGTTGTTTATGTTCGTGTTTGGGTTGTTCCGGTATATCAGAGACTTATTCAGCAATATTTAATTTATAATTATGCAACGACCCCGTAAGGTCTATATGCAGGTTGCCTAGGAATGGAGCAAAAAATGGGTGCGAATGACAAATTAATAATTTTTGATACCACGCTGCGCGACGGTGAGCAAAGCCCCGGCGCGTCAATGACAAAAGATGAAAAGTTACATATCGCCAAGTCACTGGAAAGAATGAAAGTCGATGTGATTGAGGCAGGGTTTCCTATTGCCAGCCCCGGGGATTTTGAATCCGTCAAAGCCGTGGCATCGGCGATTACAGGAAGTACAGTTTGCGGGCTGGCACGTGCGCTTGACCGCGATATTGATCGCGCGGGCGAGGCGTTAAAGGCCGCCCGGTCGAGTCGCATTCACACTTTTATTGCGACATCGCCGATTCATATGGAACGTAAATTGCGAATGCAGCCAGCGCAGGTGGTCGAGCAGGCCGTGGCGGCGGTCAAACGTGCCCGCCAGTACACCGATGATATTGAATTTTCTCCAGAGGATGCCGGTCGATCAGAGCTTGATTTTTTGTGCCGGATTATTGAAAAAGTCATTGATGCGGGTGCTCGTACCATTAATATTCCGGACACCGTCGGCTATAACATTCCACAACAGTTTGGTGATCTGGTGGGGAACCTGATCGAGAGAATCCCCAATGCGGACAAGGCTGTTTTTTCTGTGCACTGTCACAACGATCTGGGACTGGCGGTTTCTAATTCACTTGCCGCCGTTCTCAGGGGTGCAAGACAAGTAGAGTGTACTATTAATGGTTTGGGCGAGCGTGCCGGAAATGCAGCCTTGGAAGAAATTGTCATGACTGTGCGAACCCGTCAGGATGTATTTCCATGCGATACGAACATTGATGCCACACAGATTGTACCGGCGTCACGCCTGGTGTCGACTGTCACGGGTTTCCCGGTACAACCCAATAAGGCCATTGTGGGTGCCAATGCATTTGCGCATGAATCCGGAATTCATCAGGATGGCGTGCTTAAAGCGCGCGAAACCTACGAAATTATGCGTGCAGAAGATGTCGGCTGGAATGAAAACCGTATGGTGCTGGGTAAGCATTCCGGTCGTAATGCGTTTAAATCCCGGCTACATGATTTAGGTATTGATTTTGATTCCGACGAAGACCTGAACCGTACCTTTGCCGCGTTTAAAGATCTTGCTGACAAAAAGCATGAGATTTTTGATGAAGATTTATTTGCTCTGGTGGCGGATGAAGACACGCATTTACTGGAAAAATATAAATTAGTGTCACTGCGTGTATGCTCGGACACGAATAAAGTCCCTGATGCAGACCTGGTACTGACCGTCGACGGAGAGCAAAAGTCTTCGAATGCTGGCGGCGGCGGCCCCGTGGATGCTGCGTTCCAGGCGATTGAGGTGATTGCCGGCAGCCAGACAAAATTACAGTTGTATTCCGTGAATAGCATCACCAGCGGAACGGATGCCCAGGGTGAAGTCACGGTGCGTCTGGAAAAAGACGGGCGTATTGTTAACGGTCATGGCGCTGACACTGATATTGTTATCGCTTCGGTCAAAGCCTATCTTAATGCGTTAAACAAGATTCATTCATCAATGGATCGCAAACATCCGCAACACGGCGAGGTATGATGGCCGACTTTCATGCAAACCCAGGTGAGCTGCGGAATGCATACCTCGATGCACTGGGAGTCAAGCAATGGCGGCTCCGTGAGGCCAATGAGGCACAGCCGGATTCGCTATTGCAGCCGCCTGATGGGCTCGTGCCGGCGCAGGAGCATGATCGTGACCTGTCTTCGCAAGCCACGGTGAACGTGGCGCGTGAAGACCTGGTCGACACAGAAAAAGTATCAACACTTGATCTTGCTGAACTGCAATTTTATGTGCGTGGCTGCCAGGCGTGTGAACTTCATAAAACACGCAAACAAACAGTATTTGGTCAAGGTCACCATAAAGCAGACTGGCTGGTTATCGGTGAAGCCCCCGGTGCCGATGAAGATCGCCAGGGTGAGCCTTTTGTCGGGCGGGCAGGTCAGTTGCTTACCCAGATGTTGCGTGCGATAGGACTGGCAAGGGAAGAAGTTTTTATTACCAATGTACTAAAATGTCGTCCTCCGAATAATCGTGATCCCAACATGACAGAAATCACCGCATGCCAGACTTACCTGTATCGGCAGATCGAACTGCTTGAGCCAAAAATAATTCTGGTATTGGGGCGAATTGCTGCTCAATCGTTATTAAACAGTGATATTCCTATTGGCAAGATGCGCGGACAGCTATATCACCTGGAAAAATATGGGATCCCGCTGGTAGTGACATATCACCCGGCATATTTGCTACGCAGTCCAAAAGAAAAACGCAAAGTGTGGGAGGATTTAAAACTGGCAAGGCAACAGATGGTGACACAGGAATGAGTGCAGTTATTGACTATTCTGAATTGAGCTATCGTCCAATGAATACTGGTGATCTAAAAGCGATTATGGCCATAGAAGTGCGTGCCTATCCATTTCCATGGAGTAAGGCAATTTTTCGTGACTGTATTAAAGCCGGTTATTATTGTTACGTGGCTGAAAGGAACGGCGAAATATCCGGCTATGCTGTTTTTATTAATGCAGCACAGGAATGTCACCTGCTGAATATTTGTATTGATCCGGATCTGCAGGGATATGGTTATGGCCGACAGTTGCTAAGCTATGTGCTGCAACAGGCCAGCCGTTTGCATGCAAGCTGCGCTTTTCTGGAAGTACGCCGCTCGAATCGGCACGCTGTACAATTATATGAATCAGAAGGCTTCAACGAAGTCGGTATTCGAAAAGGCTATTACCCCGCAAATCATGGCAGAGAAGATGCTGTGATTTATGCGAAAGAATTACAGTCATAACAATTCAAATTCATTACACAATTCTATTGGTTTAATAAATGAGTGATCACTTGGCAGAAACCAGTCGGCGTCGTACGTTTGCCATTATTTCGCACCCCGATGCCGGTAAAACCACGATTACCGAAAAGCTCCTTCTGTATGGTGGTGCGATCCAGCAGGCAGGGACCGTTAAGGGACGAAAAGCGGCGCGTCATGCTACTTCTGACTGGATGGCACTGGAGCAGCAGCGTGGTATATCGGTGACAAGCTCGGTAATGCAGTTTATCTACAACGATTGTGTCGTGAATTTGCTTGATACGCCGGGACACGAAGATTTTTCGGAAGATACTTACAGAACGCTGACCGCGGTTGACTCGGCCTTAATGGTCATTGACTGTGCCAAGGGGGTAGAGGACCGGACCATTAAACTGATGGAGGTATGTCGATTGCGTGATACCCCCATCGTCACATTTATTAACAAGCTGGATCGTGAAGGCCGGGAACCCATTGAGCTGATGGATGAAGTCGAGTCGGTGCTGAAAATTAAATGTACCCCGGTTACCTGGCCGATCGGTATGGGCAAATCTCTCAAGGGCGTTTATCACTTGCTCAATAATTCTGTGCATTTGTTCGGTGCGACGCATGGAGGGAAAAAGCTTGATGGTGAAGTGATTGAAGGGCTGGATAACCCAAGACTTGACGAAGTGCTTGGCGATGTCGCGAATGAGCTGCGTGAGGAAGTTGACCTGGTAGTGGGTGCAAGTCATCACTATGATCATGATGAATTTCTTGCAGGAAAACTCACTCCGGTATTTTTCGGATCGGCGATAAATAATTTTGGTGTTCAGGAGCTATTAGACAAATTTGTTGAAATTGCGCCACCGCCCCAGCCCCGTGCCAGCCTGAAGCGAACAGTCAGCGCAGATGAGCAAAGTTTTTCAGGCTTCGTCTTCAAGATCCAGGCGAATATGGACCCCAATCACCGTGACCGCATTGCTTTCATGCGAGTATGTTCCGGCAGTTTTGAAAAAGGAATCAAGTTGCGACATGTCAGGTTACAGCGTGATATTAAAGTGCCCGATGCGCTGACTTTTTTTTCCTCAGAACGTGGACATGTCGAACGCGCCTACCCTGGTGATATCATTGGGTTGCATAATCATGGAACAATTCGTATTGGTGATACTTTCTCGCAAAAAGAGGAACTTGTATTCACCGGCATTCCTAATTTTGCCCCCGAATTATTTCGCCGAGCGCAGTTAAAGGATCCTTTGAAAACCAAGGCGCTACTGAAGGGCCTGATGCAGTTGTGTGAAGAAGGGGCAACCCAGCTGTTTCGTCCACTGCATAATAATGATCTTATTCTGGGTGCAGTGGGTGTGCTGCAGTTTGATGTGGTCGCACATCGTCTGAAGGAAGAATACAACGTGGACTGCCAGTTTGAGCATGTTAATGTTTATACCGCCCGTTGGCTGCACGCACAGGATCCGCAGATGCTGGAGAAAATCAAGCAGAAATCATCTTCCGGCGTCGCCGAAGATCATGCAGGTGAACTCGTCTACATGGCTTCTTCACGGGTCAATCTTGATATGACGATGGAAAAGTGGCCGGATATCGAGTTTAAAAGCACGCGTGAACAGGTGTATAACTAAAAGGTGTGAGTATATCTCCCTCCCACAACTACTGGCAGATAAAGAAATACAAGCGAAGATGCCAGCTGATGCACTTATGTTATATCGCACAATTGAAATCGCGCAGTGTCAACCTCCCGCATTAAGCGGGAGGTTGAATGCGTCACTATTTTTTCAGTAGATCACGTATTTCAGTGAGCAGCTTTTCTTCCGCACTTGGCTCGGGAGGTGCACTGGGTGCTTCTTCTTCCTTTTTCTTCAGACTGTTCATTGCTTTGATGGCAATGAAAATGGCAAATGCGACAATCACAAAATCAAAAACTGTCTGAATGAACTGGCCATATCGGATGGTGACTGCTTCCACACCTTCGCTGGCCTCCTGTATTGTTACTGCCAGGTTTGTGAAATTGACGCCTCCAATCAACACACCCAGCGGTGGCATTACGACGTCTGAAACAAATGACGATACGATTTTCCCGAAAGCGGCACCGATGATGATGCCAACGGCCATGTCAACTACATTACCGCGCATGGCAAAGTCTTTGAACTCACTCATCATACTCATAGATTTCTCCGTTTGTTATTTTGATTATTTTGGCACTACAAGATTACATGGCCAGCAAGTATATTAATTAACCAGGGCACCCATGTACATAGTGTTTATACGTAACGCCGGATGATTATCTTTTCATATTGATGTAACATAAACCCATGAGCGACTTAACCCCGTCAACCTGGGAAGTATTCAAAAGTGTGCTTGCCAGCTTTTTTGGCGTGCAAAAAGAACAAACACGTCAGCGCGATTTTACACACGGGAAACCGGCACAGTTTATCGTGATTGGTATATTACTCACCCTGCTGTTTATTGTGCTTGTTTATATTGCAGTCAAGGTAGCACTGCATCTGGCACTGGCTTAGTAGACCGTTTTATTGGCCGGATTGAACCCAGTGTTGTTTGCGGCATAAGCCCCCGTAACTGCATATGCGGCATATACTATCTTCGCCATGTGCCGTTAATACGGCTCCTTGTAATAGCGCGTTAAACAGGCTTTCAAGTCTGGACCTGTGTTTGGTTTTAAGCGCGGACAACTGTTCGTTATTTAGCAAAGCACTGGATTTGACTTCATTCTGTTTGCCAAGCTCAACAAATTCTGCCTGTGATATTTTGTCGTTCAATAGCGCATAAAAAGGCAGTTGGACCGATTCCCCGCACAATATATTCTTTTTTGAGGGTATGGAACTACCTGTCTTATAATCCACGACTGCAAGGTGTCTATTGTCTGAGTCAACGCGGTCTAACTGTCCATTTAATGTAAAATTTTCGTTCAGTGGTGAATGAGTGGAAAATTCACCGTGCAGGGTTTGCCAGTCTCTGGCGCGTTCGATTGCCCAATCAATATATGCAGGGATATTAGTGATCCAGCGCTGACACCATCCCTGCTTGACAATTGTTGAGTATGGAGAACTCATGAAAATCCCGGTGCTTAAATCAGTGAGCTCTTTGATTAGTTGGTCATACTGTTGGTGATTAAATGCCTGCCTTGTCTTGTCTGTCTCGCTGAAATGGAAGCGATACAAACATTGATGTACCAGGCTGCCATATTCAGAAGCTTCAAAATCGTCAGATATTTCCTGTTCGCTTAAACCAAGGATGTATTTGGCAAAGTACTGGTAAGGACAATTCACCAGCGATTGGTATTGTGTTGCGGAGATGTGGCGCGGAATCAATTCAGCCGGACTGATGACGTGCGGTCGATCTGTCTTATCAATCCTTATTGAGTTATTTTGCTGATGATATGTTTCATAATCCTGGATAAGCCTGTCTAATTCCGGGTTATCCAGTTCGTTCTGGTAACACTGCTGGCTGAATATGTTGAGTAATTTGACCCAGCTACAGATTTCCTGGGGCTCCCCGCGGTTATCAATTTCTGCGCTGAGCAAAACCTTGTTGCATTGTTGTAATAACTGGCGAAATCGAACAAAATTAATGGCATTGTTTTCATGGCTGGTTGGCAAATGCAATTCATGGCGGACTTTTTCATTAAAGAACGTGCGCTGACTTGTTGTATTAGTCATGCGCTTCTCTTCCACGCCGGCAATGATGGCGGCTTTGAAAGAAATATCGTCAATGTGCTCGAAACCACAAAGTGTAATACGTTTATCAGTACCGGGCGGGATAAAGTAGTTATGTTCAAATAAATCCCGTAACCATTGCCGCCATTCTTTCCAGTTGATTTTTATTTTGTTCTGCTCGGTTTCATGCAATTGAGCTTCGAGCGTCCCAAGTAACTGTTCTCCGGCCATATCATTGTGCAGGGTTTGGTACATCCCCAGAGTCTTGAGTGTTTTAACCAGGTTGCCTGAAAATTTTGTTATTTCAAATTCACCGGATATTCCACAGGATTTAAGCCAGTGACACGATGTGCTTAACTGCTTGAACATTGCATTTATTTCAGAGTGATCAAAGTGCTGGCTGACAAAATAACCAATGGCAAGTTGGTGCAGCGAATCGAGGTTATCGCTGTCCGTGTTGCGATGATTTTTCAGGAACTTTTTTAGCTGAAATACCTGTTTTATGTAAGCGTTATTCTTATGTTCAGCGATTGTGTTGTTGTGCGGCAAGAAAGGTGAGCTTAATAAATCCAGTAATGTGTCCTTTTTGAAATTATGCTCCACTGCATCCAGCAAGACCTCTATTGAGGTGGCGGCACTGGTAGTGGAAAGTGTCCAGCCGCCAAGATCGGTCGGTTGTATACCCTGTTGTTCCAGTACCGCACGAATGCGTCTGGCAAGTAATCGGTCACTGACAACAATTGCAATGGGATACAGGCCGTCAATCAGCCATTTCTTTGCCTGTAAAGATACCGCCTTTACGTGCTTTTCAATGGAGTGGGATTGATAAATAGACAGCCAGTGTTTGAAAATATTTTCGGGAAAGGCTGCTTTGAGCTGATCAATCCTGGTACGGACAGGCGCGCGACGATCATAAATAATATCCAGTGACTGCTCTCTGGAATTGGTCGCAACGGTCACCGGGGGTGCTTGCCTGATGTACCTTAAACATGGGTGATGATATGTACCATACTGGTCTGGTGATACTTTTGGAATGTATATCGACAGATTATTTGACTTTGCCAGTTGTTCAAAAAACATTGCTTCTGCGAAGCCGATGCGCTGTTTACCGATGACAAAAAATTCCTGCTGTGTATATTGATGTGCGTTATTCAGCAGCCATTGACAGTAATATTCATCGGCGTCTATCCATCCGCCCGCATGGATCTGCTCACGATAGGCCTGCCATAGGCGAAATACGATTTCGCTTTCACGTGAAATATTACTGATATTGATATGTGGATAGTGATAACTTTTCTGCAGGATAGCCTGTAACTGCTGTTCACCATCCTGTAAGGGGACCTGTGCCTGGGTGCATTCGCTAAACAGGCTCACCAGTTCTTTTGCCAGTGGCCAGGTATTATTGGTCTGAAATAATGCAGGGTTTCTGCGCAGTGCCTCAACCAGTAAACACTGCCTGGATGTTTCACTGAGTACGGGTTGTGATGGTGGTGCCTGTTGCCAGACCCAGTCCTGCAGAGTGAGGATGGCGGGAAGCAATAACTGATGAAGGCCGGCCTGTTTGCCCGCCTTCATTAAAGATTTTCGGATGCTGTTGATTTGTGTGCGGTTCTCGCACCAGATGACGTATTGACTGAGATTGGCCGGGTGATGTCTTTCGCGCGCAATGATATCCTGACTGAGCACATCGCCGGCTGAACTGGCAAAGTCAACAAGAACAAAAGGTAATGCCGGAGTTGAATCGATCGCGCTCAAAGGTGCCGGTCAACGATCCAGGTATTGGCGTTTATCTTTGACATCTTCCCATTCTGCCGCGTCGTCCGGAGGATCTTTGCGTACGGTTAATACAGGCCACTGGGCGGCGAGTTCTTCGTTGATCTCAAGAAAGTCTTTCTGGTCCTCAGGCAAATCATCTTCGGACAAGATGGCATCTACAGGACATTCAGGTTCACACATTGCACAGTCTATGCACTCTTCGGGATCTATCACGAGAAAATTGGGCCCTTCGTGAAAGCAGTCGACCGGGCAGACTTCGACACAGTCGGTGTACTTACATTTTATGCAGGATTCTGTTACGACAAAGGTCATTTTGGCTCCATATGGTCCATTTAAATTGCAGTTAAGTGTAAAGTGCTAGAGATTTCAATATATCAGTCATTTAGATTGGTTAGACTGATGTGTCAATCGTCTGGCCGATCACACGTTAGTCACGCGCAATTATATCCAAATATGCACTAGAGGAGGAAATTTTGGCAACGATACTTGTCACCGGCGGAGCAGGGTTTATAGGATCACACACCGTGGATTTGCTACTCAGTCAAAATCACCGCGTCCGGGTGCTGGATAACTTTTCCAGCGGATCAATAAATAACCTTCCGGTCGACCATGACGGGCTGCATATTCTCGAAGGTGACATCACCCGCGAAGCTGATGTCAACAAAGCCATGCAGGGTGTTGATCAATGTATACACCTGGCGGCACAGGTGTCGGTCGTGAGTTCAATAGAAGATGCCGGTTTTTCTGCACAGCAGAATATCCTGGGTTTTGTCAATGTGATTGAGGCAATGCGCAAAGACAATGTGTCACGTCTGGTCTACGCTTCATCAGCCGCGGCCTATGGTAACCCGGCTGAGTTGCCACTGACTGAAAACTCGGCATGTATCCCTGAGTCTCCATATGGACTTGAAAAGAAAGTCAATGAACAATATGCCGCATTGTTTCATCAACTGCATGGAATATCCGCCTGTGGTATGCGCTATTTTAATGTCTACGGGCCACGCCAGGATCCCGGATCTCCCTATGCGGGAGTGATCGCACTGTTTGTCGAGCGCATTAAGAACAGGCAGGGCCTGACAATTTTTGGTGATGGCCGGCAGACCCGTGATTTCATATTTGTCAAGGATGTCGCTGCAGCCAACCTTGCCGCATTACAGAAAAATTATGATGGTGTATGTAATATCGCCACCGGCCATAGTGTCACACTACTGGAATTGATCGAAGTGCTGGAAGAATTATGTGGCTGGCAGGTTGAAAAGCATTTTGAGGCTGCGCGTGAAGGCGACATTGTCCATTCTGCGGCCGTCGTTGATCATCTGCGCCAGGCGCTTGGATTCAAGGCCCAGGTGAGCTTGCGAGAAGGCTTACAGACTCTGCTGCATGAATAGTAAAGAGTATTGACTCTGGTGCTTGCTGCACTGATTGATTAAATTTTCTGCTCTGTTTGCTTGCGATTATTTGCGATGACGGGGATTGAAAAAAAATACTCACTTGATTAATGATTCCGGTAGTCTTTCATAAAACGGGTTCGTGCTGATAAATAATGTTCCAAAACCCGAAAAATTAAACAACCAACTTACACAGAGAGTGCTCATGCATACACTTGATGCCATTCGTAGCAGAAGGTCAGTGAAACATTTTGATCCCAACCACCAAATGACCAGCCAGGAAAAGAATGAAATACTCTCGCTGGCAATGCTCTCTCCCACTGCATTTAATTTGCAGCACTGGCGTTTTGTCGTGGTAGAGGATGCTGATTTGCGGCGCGCGATTCGTGATGTTTCCATGAATCAGGCGCAAGTGACTGATGCCTCGATGCTGATCGTGTTATGCGCAGATATGCAGGCGTGGCAAAAGGATACATTGCGTTATTGGCAGGGTGCAGATGCTTCCATAAGAGATTTCATGTTGCCTGCGATCGATGGTTATTATCGTGATCACCCACAAGTTCAGAGAGATGAAACGATGCGCAGCTGTGGTATTGCCGCGCAAACCATTATGCTTGCTGCCCGTGCAATGGGATATGATTCATGCCCCATGGATGGGTTTGACTTTGCGGCGGTCGCAAACCTGATTAATCTGCCACATGACCATGTCATCTCCATGTTCGTTGCGATAGGCAAAGGAACTCAGCAGGCATGGCCACGACCCGGGCAACTGCCAATGAATGATCTGGTAATAAAAAATCGCTTTTAAGTCAGATGCATTCACTACATGGAGCTGTTCAGTTTGCACGATTGTCGCTGGGCGTATTTCCCACACCCATTCAACAATTGTCATCTCTTTCAGAATATCTCGGAGGGCCGTTAATCTCTGTGAAGCGTGATGATCTGAGTGGTCTGGCATTCGGAGGGAATAAAGTCAGAAAACTTGAGTATATTTTGGCACAGGCCAGGCATGAAAATGCTGACACACTCATTACCGCAGGTGCAATCCAGTCAAATCATTGTCGCCAAACAGCTGCAGCGGCTGCCCGTCTAAATCTCGCATGTCATCTGGTACTTGGTGGTGAACCTCCATCTTCATTCAATGGTAATCTTTTGCTGGACAGACTGTTTGGCTGTCACATCCATTGGGCGGGAGAACACCGTAAAGGAGAGGATATTCCCATGCTTTACGAGGAACTGAAAGCACAAGGCAATAAACCTTATGTCGTGCCTTACGGTGGATCAAATGAGCCCGGTGTCGTTTCTTTTGTACACGCCATGCAGGAGTTACGGGAACAGGCTGGAACGGTGATGCCTTACTCACACATCATAGTGGCGTCGAGCTCCGGCGCTACACAGGCAGGGATCATGCTTGGTAATGAGCTGGCTGACCAGCAATGCGAGGTGATCGGGATTGCGATTGATAAGTCTGAAACTGTTGACTTTTCACTGTCGGAAAAGATTGTAATGTTAGCCAATAACACGGCAGTTAAAATGAAAATCGATAAACAATTCACACTCAGTGATGTCAAACTGGATGATAATTATCTGGGTGCAGGTTATGGCATTGTGGGTGCTGGTGAGAAAGAAGCGATAAGTTTGCTGGCAAGAACAGAAGGGATCCTGCTCGATCCTATCTATACAGGCAGGGCAATGGCAGGCCTGATTGACTATGTCAAAAAAGGAAAAATTGGTCGGGATGATCATGTGCTGTTCTGGCATACGGGCGGGTTGCCGGCACTGTTTGCTTATGCCGATGAATTATTGTCGGTGACTGAGCCAGTCTGGCTATGACATTCCGCGATGCCAATTCACGGGGGACTTCAAATGACAGGTCGCTTTAAACGAGCGCTGGTTGTCTGTGTTCTGTGTGTTGTTGTCTGCAATAGTGTGCAGGCAGAATGTGTCATTCTTTTGCATGGTCTTAACCGCTCTGATAGTTCGATGCGTAAACTTGCACGTTCGCTTGAAGGCGAGTCCTTCCATGTTGTGAATGTTGATTATCCGTCGCGAAAATTTCCAATAGAAGAGTTGGCACTACGGGCAATTCGTCCTGCCCTTGAAAAGTGTCCTGGTCAGCTAAAGGTAAACTTTGTCACGCATTCACTAGGGGGCATCCTGGTGCGACAATATTTAAATCAAAATGATATCGCCATGATGCACAGGGTGGTGATGCTTGGCCCGCCTAATCATGGCAGCGAGGTTGTTGATGCATTTCGTGAATGGCCGGGATTTCATCTGATCAATGGCGATGCAGGGTTGCAGCTTGGCACAGGCAGGCACAGTGTCCCAAAAGCATTGGGGCCGGCCAGCTTTGAACTGGGTATTATTGCCGGGACATCAAGTATTAATTTTGTTTTTTCATATATTGTACCGGGAGAGGATGACGGGACCGTCTCAGTTGAAAGTACAAAATTGAGCGGTATGAGTGATCATATCACGCTTCCTGTCACTCACTTTTTCATGATGTATGATGACCAGGTGATCGATCAGGTCGTGCACTATCTAAAGCATGGATATTTTTTTGAAATACGATGAATACTGAATCTGCCTGCCGAAGTGGTGAATGACGGTTGGCCCACTCGCTTCCTGGTGTTGTCAGCCAGGAGGCTTGTGTGTTCCTGTGAAGTGTTCTGTACAAAATCACTGCCGGCGCTTAATGATACGTTTCAACAGCTAACAGCAGGATCAGATAGTATCTATTGTGCTTTTCAATGAAACAGCCGATTAAGGATTTTCAGCGGGATGAATATGGTGACTGGGTCGCGGTGCTGATGTGCGGACATTTTATACATGTCCGACATCGGCCACCCTGGGTTAATCGTCGCTGGGTGCTGACTTCAGAGGGTCGGGAGTCGATGCTGGGTCAAGAGTTAAACTGTATCAAATGTGATCGAGGGGAGCCTGCGGATTTAACGCGGCATAATTAGAGCATCAATGTATTGGACCTTTCAAAATTGTCGACAGCATATTTCTGTAGCCAGTCCAGATTCAGTTGTTTCCCATCGGCGCAAGTACGGGCTTTAGCCTGCTGATAGGCTTCCATAAATTCCTGGTCAGCATTATTTTTCCAGTCATCGACTTGCCTGAGTACGTCGGTGGCGTCGGCGCGAAATACTTCTTCAAATACCGCGTCCACAATTAATGCAACCGATTGGGGTTTTTTTATGGCGTATGAGTCTGCTAAGCCTTCACAAATGCCCAGCATCGAAGCAGTGATAAACCGGCTCTTGTTTAGCTCGGGAGGCACATTTCCTATTTCACCCTTTAATGGATCAAAGCACGCCGATATGGTGTGTTGCAGGCTACGTTTACATTTACCGAAGTTAAGTCCGAACATATGCGGGTAATTTCCAGGTTATTAAGTTAACGCGTATATCATCTACTTGTTATATTGAATATGTTTCAATCTGTCACCAGTACGGTCTCTGACATTTTACTATAAACTTGGTTATATGGCGCCTCAAAACATCATCATTTTCACGGATATGGATGGCTCGTTGCTTGACCACGCGACCTATAGTCATGCACCGGCGGACAGTCTTCTGCGCTGGTTAAGAAAAAATCAGATACCGGTGATCCCCTGTACCAGCAAAACGCGGGCAGAAATGGTCAATCTGTGTCAGCAGCTGGAGATTGCGCACCCTTTTGTTGTTGAAAATGGTGCCGCGGTTTATTTGCCGCCAGGTTATTTTGCCGGCCTTGATGTCCCCCTTGATGAGACTGCTGAATTCCAGGTAAAAACCTTTACACAGCCTCGGTCTCATTGGCAGCAAATACTGGAAGATGGGCCATTGCACCTAAATGAGGCATACACGACTTTCCAGCAGGCGGGGATTGAAGGCATTATTGAAATGACCGGTTTAACCCCTGATGCAGCCCAATTGGCGGCCCAACGCGAGTATGGTGAACCTCTGAAATGGTTGGGCAGTGCCCACCAGTTTGAACAGTTCGAGCAATATGTTCATTCAAAACAGGGCAGACTGTTAAAAGGAGGACGTTTTGTGCATCTTGGCGGTGAATGTGACAAGGGCGGCGCATGTCTGTGGCTATTGAGTCAATATCAGCGACAGGCTGCTGCCAGCCAGCTTGTCAGTGTCGCGCTTGGTGATAGCCAGAATGATGTAGCCATGCTGAGTATTGCAGACTATGCTGTATTGATACGATCTCCCGTACATGAATTTCCATCCGTTCCTAATGAACCTGAACGCCATGTATATCATACACAGGAAACAGGACCCAGCGGCTGGCGAGAAGGGATGATTTATGTGCTGAAAAAACTGGGATACCGGGATATTAATTTATCCGCTGGTTTTTAATATCAATTAACAGGTTTTAGTATGAGCGATTTTCATCAAAGCGGTATTGTCACAACATTACATAATCTCACTGATCGCAAACTGGAAGATCTTGAGCGCGAACTTGTCAATTTTAGTCAGCAGCGTCGCATGGGACTGATTCTTCCCTCGTTATATTCGGAACTGACAAGTGAGGCCTTGCCAAACATTGTGAAAATTCTTGAACAGGTGCCTTATCTTAATCAGATCGTGATTGGTCTCGATCGTGCCGATGAATCCGAGTACCGTCATGCGCTTGAATTTTTCTCAAGACTCCCTCAGCAGCATCGGGTGCTATGGAATGATGGGCCGCGTATGAAAGCACTCCATGCAGAGCTGCATGCCAGTGATCTGGCGCCAACTGAATTAGGGAAGGGGAGAAATGTCTGGTATTGCATGGGCTATATCCTTGCATCCGATCAAACTGATTCTGTGGCTTTGCATGATTGCGATATTATCACCTATCAGCGTGAACTATTGGCGCGCCTGATATACCCGGTAGCCAATCCAAGGTTTAACTATGAATTTTGCAAAGGTTACTATGCACGATTTGCCGATGGCAGAATCAATGGCCGTGTGAGTCGGCTTTTTGTGACTCCGCTTTTACGTGCACTGGAGAAAGTTGTCGGCTATAACGATTATCTCGAATTTATGGACAGTTTTCGCTATCCACTTGCCGGCGAATTTTCATTTCGTACCGATGTGCTAAAAGACCTGCGCATCCCCAGTGACTGGGGGCTTGAAATTGGCGTGTTGTCGGAAATGCACCGTAATTATGCGCATAACCGTTTATGTCAGGCTGATATTGCAGAGTCCTATGACCACAAACACCAGAATCTCTCGCTGGAAGACAAGCAGAAAGGGTTGTCTAAAATGTCGATTGATATTGCCAAGGCACTGTTCAGAAAAATGGCAACCCAGGGGATTGTTTTTTCCAATGAAACATTTCGAACATTAAAAGCAACGTATTTAAGGATAGCGCTCGATTTTGTCGAAACGTATCACAATGATGCAACCTATAATGGGCTGCATCATGATATACATACTGAAGAACTTGCAGTCGAGGCTTTTTCAGAAAATCTTGTGAATGCAGGACAAATGTTTCTCGATAATCCGATGGAAACGCCGTTTATTCCCAGCTGGAATCGTATAGCAAGTGCAATGCCTGATATTTTTTCACGTCTGCGCGATGCCGTGGAACAGGATAATAAAGAATTTTTTAACAGTAAATAATGATGAATGAAGTATTACAGGCGCTTCACCAGCGCGTTGTTTTACACGTCGAGGCAATCTATGCAGATGTAGCTGGCGTTGATGATTATCAAAAACTTGCATCAAAGATTATTGATGCGGCACAGCTGACAAATGACCAGCAAATACCATCTGCCCACTGCGACTACTGGGATCAGACGGACATAGCCGTGATTACGTACGCCGATACCATACGCCAGCAGGGTGTCGCGCCATTACATGTTCTGCATAAAACGCTGGATACCCTGTTCAGGGAAAATATAAATATCGTGCATATTTTGCCTTTCTTTCCGTTCAGTTCAGATGATGGTTTTGCGGTAATGGACTACAAAGAAGTGAATGAAGGACATGGTGACTGGGATGATATTTCAGGAATTGCTAATGACTATCACTTAATGTCGGATCTTGTGATAAATCATTGCTCGACGCGTAGTGGGTGGTTTCAGAATTTCATTAAAGCCGTTACCCCCGGGTGTGATTACTTTTTTACTGCGTCCCCGGATGATGATTTGTCTGAAGTGGTTCGCCCGCGAACCAATCCGCTTTTGAATGAAGTCGAGACCGCGGAGGGAATAAAACATGTCTGGTGCACGTTCAGTCATGACCAGGCAGACCTGAATTTTACCAATCCGGAAGTGCTGCTGGAGTTCGTCAGAATCATACGCTTCTATCTGGACAGGGGAGTGCGTATTTTCAGGCTGGATGCTGTTGCTTTTTTATGGAAAGTTGTCGGCACCAGTTGCCTGAACCTGGATCAAACGCATGAGATCGTCAGGCTATTAAGAACCTTGATTGAACATATTCGCCCTGATGCCATGATCATCACTGAAACGAACATTCCCAATCGTGAAAACCTGTCCTATTTTGGCAATGCCAACGAAGCCCACTGTGTGTACAACTTCTCGTTACCGCCATTGCTTTTGAACACACTGATCACCGGCGACTGTCATTATCTGAAACAGTGGATGATGAGTATGCCGCCCGCACAGCATGGCACAGCCTATCTTAATTTTATTGCTTCTCATGATGGCATCGGATTACGCCCGGCTGAGGGGTTAATGCAGGAACAGGAAATAGAAAAATTAATTAATACCATGCAGTCCTTTGGCGGCAGAATATCATGGCGAACCGGGCAGGATGGGCGCATCAGGCCTTATGAAGTCAATATTGCATTATTTGACGCGTTAAAAGGCACCGTCGATGGTGAAGATGAATTTGCTGAACAACGGTTTATTTGTGCGCATGCGATAATGCTTGCCCTGGAAGGCATACCGGCATTCTATATTCACAGTTTGCTGGCAACGGGCAACGACTACGAACGTCTGGAAAGCACCCAGCGCAATCGCACAATTAACCGGCATCGATGGCAGTATGACGATCTAATAAAAGTGTTGAATGACGACACAACCCGGCATGCACGTATATATCACCAGTTACAGCAGTTAATGAGACTGCGTCGTGCGCAGCCGGCATTTCACCCCAATGCAACTCAATTTACATTACACTTGGGCAACCAGATATTTGGTTTCTGGCGCCAGAGTATGGAGAGACGACAGAGTATTTTCTGTATTAATAATATTTCCAGTCAGACAATCACGCTTTCATTACTGGATATCAATCTGATCAGCACAGAGCAATGGTATGACCTGATCAACAAAGAGAAGTTTGATCAGCTGGATGCAACAATAGAACTGGCACCATATCAAACCCGCTGGATTACCAATAAGTAACTGACAGGACGGTCAATATACTGGCTAATAATGTCTTAACCAATACTGAATAACTACGGTGGGTCATTCAGTGCTTTTAGTTCATATAATAATTCCAGCGCCTGCCGCGGTGTGAGTTCGTTCGGGTCTGTCTCAGCCAGTTTATCCAGAGCCGGGTGCGAGTCGTTGCTTGTGCTAATGAGTGGAAGCTGCGTCTGCACGTGGTCATTTGGCTGGCTTTGCTGTTCCAAAACCATGAGATACTGTCTGGCACTGTGAATGACATTTCTGGGCACACCGGCTAATTGTGCGACCTGTAATCCGTAACTCTGATTGGCAGGACCGGTCTTCACGCTATGTAAAAAAACAATGTCATCGCCATGCTCGACGGCATCAATATGTATATTGGCCGCGCCTTCATTATCATTTGCCAGCGAAGTGAGTTCAAAATAATGTGTTGCAAAAGTTGTCAGTGCACGATTGTTTTTTAATAGATGATCTGCACATGCCCAGGCCAGGGACAAGCCGTCAAAAGTACTCGTGCCACGGCCGATTTCATCCATGAGTACCAGGCTTTTGCCAGTCGCATTATTTAAAATATTGGCGGCTTCTGTCATTTCAACCATGAAGGTTGAACGACCCGTGCTTAGGTCATCCGCCGCGCCGATACGTGTAAAGATACGGTCTATTGGACCCAGTTGTGCCGATTGTGCCGGAACATAACAGCCGGAAAATGCCAGAATGGTAATTAGTGCAGTTTGTCGCATGTAAGTGGATTTGCCGCCCATGTTGGGTCCGGTGATGAGCAGTAGTCGTGTATCCGGGCTAAGATGGATATCATTGGCAACAAACGGTGACTCCTGTATGCGCTCGACTACCGGGTGCCGGCCCTGCTCAATCGTGATGCCGATGGTGTCCGTTAATGTCGGTTGCACGTAATCAAACTCGACAGCAACATAGGCAAAACATGCCAGTACATCGAGCTCTGCCAGGGCGTTTGCCAGTGACTGTAACGGTGCCAGGTAATCAAGTAATTGCTGCAGAATTTGTTCGTACAGGTATTTTTCGCGTGCAAGCGCACGTTCTTTTGCGCTAAGAATTTTGTCTTCAAAAGCTTTTAGTTCAGGAGTAATGTAACGCTCAACATTTTTTAATGTCTGTCTGCGCGTAAACCGCTCAGGTATTTTTTGTGACTGAATTTTGCTGACTTCAATATAGTAACCATGGACACGATTATAGGCGACTTTTAATGTGGGTATCCCGGTATTTTGCTGCTCGCTTTGTTCAAGCTTCAGTAAATAATCATCAGCACTGGTATGCAGGGAGCGAAGCTCATCCAGTTCAGCATCATAACCATGGGCGATAACACCACCGTCTTTGATGAGTGCGCAGGGTTCATCCTGCAGTGACGTGGCTAACAGGTTGACCAGGGAAGCCGGCACTTCCAGATCTTTTTGTAATAGGCTGAGTCTGCCATCGGTAAACAGGTTTAATGTTTTGATTATGTCTGGTAGGTGAGTGAGCGAGTCTCGCAGGGCTGTTAAGTCGCGTGGCCTGGCCGACTGAATGGCGATACGTGCGCGGATGCGTTCAATATCGGCAATGCATTTCAGTAATGCCTGCAGATCTTCGAAAACTCTTGTCTGAATCAATTGATCAATCGCCTGATAGCGATGCTTTAGCACTGAAAAATTCAGTGAAGGATGGCCAATCCAGCGCCGCAGGCAGCGTGCACCCATGGCAGTCTGGGTATAGTCAATGACTGTTGTCAGGCAATGCTGAGAGCCACCATCGATGGATTGGTCAATTTCCAGGTTTTTTCTGCTGACCGCATCGACCATAATGTGTTCATCATGGCGCTGAATACGGCATCCTGTGATGTGCGGCAGTGCCGTGCGCTGGGTATCTTTCACATATTGCAGCAAGGCTCCGGCAGCGCAAATGGCAGAGTGCGCATCCTGGCAACCAAATCCGGCAAGATCTCTGGTGCCAAACTGGTCAGTCAGCAGGCGGTAAGCACTATCATGCTCAAAAATCCATTCGGCCATGGTTTGGATATTGCGTCCCGCGAGGTCGAGGCCGGTGTGCTCCGGAATGATCACTTCCGCAGGCTGCAGGCGTTCAAGTTCTGCCAACAGTTGCTGCTTGCCGGTCAGGGATTGCAGGCAAAAGTCACCCGAACCGAGTTCGATACTGGCCAGGCCAATGGCATCATTTTGCGGGGAGATTGCGCAGATATAATTATCTCTTTTTTGATCCAGCAGGTTCTCATCAGTGATCGTGCCCGGGGTAACAATTCTGACCACCTCGCGCTGGACCAGGCCCTTGCTGGTTGCCGGATCGCTGACCTGTTCGCAGACGGCGATGGAGTAACCTGATTTAACCAGGCGACCCAGATAACTTTCGGCGGCATGTACGGGGACACCTGCCATGGGAATACGCTGACCATTGGAACTGCCGCGTGAAGTCAGCGTTAAGTCCAGCAGGCGTGCGGCCTGTTCCGCGTCTTGCATGAACAATTCGTAAAAATCGCCCATGCGATAGAATAGCAGCTTATCAGGGTGCTCTGCCTTGATCCCCAGATATTGCTGCATCATGGGTGTGTGTTTCTCTGCGGCTTGCGTCATGTGAACAGTTTAACCAAGAACGATCATATTCGTGTTATTTTGTTGCTTTAATATGGTGTCAAAGTAGCTTTTATGAGTGACCTTGTTACGCATGTCAGCCAGTGTTTAATTTTAAAACGGGAAATGCTTGCCGTCGCAGAGTCATGCACAGGCGGATGGTTGTCCAAAGTGTGTACTGATCTGCCGGGCAGCTCGCAATGGTTTGAGCGTGGCTATGTGACATATAGTAATCAAGCCAAGCAGGATATGTTAGGGGTATGTGCCAAAACACTTGCCACGCATGGTGCGGTCAGCCGGCAGACGGTTGAACAAATGGTGCAGGGCGTGCTATGCCATAGCCGTGCTGACTGGGGTATTGCAATCTCAGGGGTTGCCGGCCCGGAAGGTGGCAGTGAAATTAACCCGGTCGGATCTGTCTGGTTTGCATGGATGAAAAAAAATCATCCTGTGCATACCATAAAGAAGCAATTCCACGGTGAACGTCATGTTGTGCGTGAACAGTCAGTCGAGTTTGCATTAGAAGAATTCTATAAGTTATTGAAATGAAAATCAGACGCTTATTTCTGGCATTTTGGCCAGATGAACAGCAGCTTGAAAAGCTGCATCATATTCAAAGTGAATATGCGGGATTCGGAAAAGAAGTTATTCCTGAAAACTTTCATGTAACTCTGCTGTTTTTAGGGAATATTTCTCCGCAGGCTGCTGATTGCATCATAGAGAGTATGCAGGAAGTCGCAGTACAACCGTTTGATATGCGCCTGGATCGACTGGGGTATTTCCAGAAAACCAAAATTTTCTGGGTAGGTCCTTCACACACACCAAACGAGCTGGAACGTCTGTACAGAAATGTACGTAACACTGCGCAGCAGTGTGGTATTTCAAAGTTGAGTAAACGTTATGTCCCGCATGTGACTTTGCTCAGGCGCTGCGATATTCCCGTTACCAACCCGGATTTTTCACCCATAGACTGGCATGTGGATGAGTTTCATCTGGTAGAGTCCCGTCTGGACAGGGATCGCGCACGCTATTACACCGTAGAGAGTTTTCCATTTGCAAATCTTGTGTAGACTGTCCGTGGCGACGCTATTAATATAAGTTGATCAACTATCTGTGCTATCGGGTCATAGCGTCTATAAATTTCATTTAAGAAGTCGAGGTTATTCGTGGAAGAAGATAAAAAGAAAGCGCTAACAGCTGCCTTAGGGCAAATTGAACGTCAATTCGGCAAGGGGGCGGTCATGCGCTTGGGGGATGATGTCGGCCCGCGAAATATTGATGTCATCTCGACTGGATCACTGGCCCTTGACGTCGCGCTTGGGATTGGTGGATTACCCAAGGGGCGGGTGATTGAAATCTTTGGTCCCGAATCATCCGGTAAAACCACCCTCACACTGCAGGTGGTCGCAGAATGCCAAAAGACAGGAGGGACGGCAGCTTTTGTGGATGCTGAGCATGCCCTGGATCCCACCTATGCTGAGAAGCTGGGTGTCAACGTCGATGACTTACTGGTGTCGCAACCGGACACCGGGGAGCAGGCGCTCGAAATAACCGATATGCTGGTACGCTCGGGTGCTGTGGATGTCGTGATTGTCGATTCCGTTGCCGCATTGACACCAAGAGCTGAAATTGAAGGGGACATGGGCGACTCGCACATGGGGTTGCAGGCCCGTCTGATGTCTCAGGCACTGAGAAAACTGACCGGCAACATCAAGCGTTCCAACACCATGGTCATTTTCATTAACCAGATTCGCATGAAAATTGGTGTCATGTTTGGCAATCCGGAAACAACGACGGGGGGTAATGCGCTCAAGTTTTATTCATCAGTGCGGCTGGATATCCGCCGCATTGGTTCCGTCAAGAAAGGGGAAGAAATTCTTGGGAATGAAACGCGCGTGAAAGTGGTGAAAAACAAAATGGCACCGCCGTTCAAGAAAGCTGAATTCGAGATACTGTACGGCGAAGGTATCTCACGCATTGGCGAACTGATTGATCTTGGCGTCGAACACGATCTGGTGAAAAAATCGGGTTCATGGTACAGCTACAACGATGAACGTATTGGGCAGGGTAAAGAGAATGCCAAGGCCTATCTGCGCGAGAATCCGCATCTCATTGATGAACTCGATAATTTGCTGCGTGCCCAATTGCTGCCTGACTTAAGCGGTTACCAGCCGGAAGACTCAGAAGAGGAGCCGGAAACCGCTGAAGTTTAAAACGCCCAAGGATGCCAGTCAGGCAAAGTCGACTGCGGGACGTGATGCCTATTACGTCGCGGTCGATTTGCTTTCGCGGCGTGAACACTCCCGTGTTGAGTTGACCGCCAAGCTGGCCAGTAAGGGTTTCGACCAGCAACAGATAGATAGTGCAATGGAGATGCTTCTTGCGCACGACCTGCAAAGCGATGCGCGTTATGTTGAAGATTTTGTCCGCTCGCGAATAATGAAAGGATCTGGCCCGTTAAAGATTATGCATGAACTGCGTCATCGCGGTATTGATGATTCCATGGTACAGGCTTATCTTGATCGCGCGAACATTGACTGGTTTGAAGTCGCGCGGACAGCCTATATCAAAAAATACCGATCCAGCGAGGTCATCGATGCGCGCGAACAGGCAAAACGTATACGTTTTATGCAATCAAAAGGCTTCCCCGGTGATATAATTTTTCGTTTATTTAAGTCACCAGACGATTAAGGATTGATCGCTCGGAAGGCAAATCGTGGAAAATACGCGCAACCGTTGACGGATTTGTTTAGTATTAGCATCTCAAGATGGAATTTCAGGTGAGCAGCAGCCGCGGCAAACAGCGCACATAAAAAATCAGTATCAGGAAAAACGGGCAATGGACGGTAGCGCGGAAATACGCAGCACTTTTTTAAACTACTTTAAAAATCACGGGCATACGATTGTTGCCAGCAGTTCGCTTGTGCCTGCATCAGATCCAACCCTGCTATTCACCAATGCCGGCATGGTGCAATTCAAGGATGTATTTCTCGGTAAGGAGAATCTTGATTACACGCGCGCGGTTTCAAGCCAGCGCTGTGTTCGCGCCGGAGGCAAGCACAATGATCTGGAAAATGTTGGTTACACCGCCAGGCATCATACATTTTTTGAAATGCTTGGTAACTTCAGTTTTGGTGATTATTTCAAACATGAAGCTATTCATTATGCATGGGATCTGCTGACCAATGTGATCGGACTTCCACAGCAAAAACTTTGGGTGACCGTGTTTGAAGAAGACCAGCAAGCCGAAGATATCTGGCTTAATAAAATCGGTATCAATCGGGACCAGTTCAGGCGCATTGGCGCCAAAGATAATTTTTGGGCGATGGGAGATACCGGCCCCTGTGGCCCGTGTACAGAAATATTCTACGACCATGGCGAGCATATTCAGGGTGGACCGCCCGGAAGCCCGGATGAAGACGGTGACCGTTTTGTGGAGATCTGGAACCTGGTATTCATGCAGTATGAGCGCGATAAGACCGGCCAGTTAAACCCTTTGCCAAAACCATCCGTGGATACCGGTATGGGGCTGGAGAGACTGTGCGCGGTATTACAGGGCGTGCACAGTAACTATGATACTGATCTTTTTCAGACACTCATTCGCGAAATTGCACATCAGGCAAAAACAAATGATCTGTCCAATCCATCGTTAAAAGTGATCGCAGACCATATCCGCTCCTGTAGCTTCCTGATCAGCGATGGTGTATTACCCTCAAACGAGGGCAGAGGGTATGTGCTCAGAAGAATTATTCGTCGTGCCGCCCGACATGGTCATCGGCTTGGTCTGGATGAACCTTTTTTCTATCGGCTCGTCCCGACGCTGATCGAGACGTTTCATGGCGCGTATCCGGAACTGATTGAAAACCGGGAAAAGGTTGAGCGAAGCCTGTTAAATGAAGAGCAACGTTTTGGTGAAACCCTCGAACAGGGAATGCGCATTCTTCAGCATGACATTGAAAATATGCAGGGCAACACAATCCCGGGTGAGACCGTATTTAAATTATATGATACCTATGGTTTTCCGGTAGACCTGACCGCCGACATTGCACGCGAAAAAAATCTTCAGCTTGATCTGCAGGGATTCGAAAAGAATATGCAGCAACAGCGTGAGCGGGCACGCGACGCGAGCCGGTTTGGCGAGGGCTACGATGTGACTCTGGACGTCAAAACTCAAACCAAATTTACGGGTTATGAGCAGGTGCAATGTCACAGTAAAGTCAGCGAAATATTCAGAAATCATGAACCTGTCTCTACACTGTCAGCCGGTGATGACGCAATCATCATGCTGACGAGCACACCTTTCTATGCAGAGTCGGGCGGACAGGTGGGCGACACGGGAATGCTGGAAGGCAGGGGTTTCCGCTTTCAGGTGAAAGACACGCAAAAAAAAGGCACGGCCATCGCCCACATTGGTACCCTGCTGGAGGGGAGTCTGTCACTGGATGACACCGTGACGGCCAATGTTGATGCCGCACGAAGAGCCAGCATTGTGCTCAATCATTCCGCCACACATTTAATGCATGCGGCACTGCGACAGGTGCTTGGCACACACGTGCAGCAAAAAGGTTCACTGGTTGGGCCGGACAGATTGCGTTTCGATTTCTCGCATGACAGCGCGGTGACACCACAGCAAATTTTGCAGATTGAAGATATTGTCAACGCGCAAATTCGTAAAAACACGGCCACCAGGGCACAGTTAATGAATAAAGAAGACGCACTTGCCGCCGGTGCCATGGCGTTATTCGGTGAAAAGTATGGTGATGAAGTTCGTGTGCTGTCAATTGGTGAGTTTTCGGTGGAATTGTGCGGAGGCACACATGTTGAGCGTGCAGGTGACATTGGTCTGTTTAAAATTGTCTCGGAAAGCGGGGTGGCCTCGGGTGTAAGAAGAATCGAAGCCGTGACCGGGGATCATGCAATCCACTGGGTACAGTCATCATTGGCAAATTTTGCAAAAACAGCACAAACGCTAAATGCACGCCTGGAAGAAGCCCCGCAAAAAGCAGTCATTGCCACCCGGCGAATAAAAGAACTTGAAAGGGAATGTCAGCAGCTTAAAGCTACCTTGGCCAGTCAGGCCAGTGCAGATATCGAGAGTCTCGCGACTGAAGTGGATGGCATCAAGGTACTTGCCCACCACATACACAACACCGATGTAAAAACATTAAGGGAGACACTCGACCGACTCAAGGATAAGCTGGGGAGTGCGGCTATCGTGTTAGGCACCACAAATGATGGCAAGGTTAATCTGGTTGCCGGTGTCACCAAAGATCAAACTCATCGTATCAAGGCCGGTGATCTGGTAAATGTGGTTGCCGCCCAGGTAGGCGGCAAGGGCGGCGGTCGCCCCGATATGGCCCAGGCGGGAGGTACGAATCCACAGGCGCTGGACCCGGCGCTGCAATGTGTGGCGGACTGGGTACGCGAACAGCTATAGGGAAAACAGCAATGGCGTTGATTGTACAAAAGTATGGCGGGACATCGGTGGGAACGGTGGCGCGAATTGAACATGTGGCGGATAAAATCAGTCAGCATTGTGACCAGGGAGATCGTGTCGTTGTAGTTGTTTCAGCAATGAGTGGTGAAACCAATCGCCTCATCTCGCTGGCCAGTGAAATATTGGGTGAGGCCCCTCACGGCCCGGAATTGGACGTGTTACTGTCGACCGGTGAGCAGGTCACCATCGCGCTGTTGAGCATGGCCCTGCAAAAAAGAGGCTATCCGGCGATCTCAAGGACCGGATGGCAGGTAGGTATACAGACCGATAACTCGAGTAACAAGGCACGTATTGAAAATATCGACACGGACAAAATAATTTCCCATCTGAATGAAGGGCGGGTTGTCGTCGTCGCCGGTTTTCAGGGGGTCGATCCTGAAGGCAATATTACCACGCTCGGTAGAGGCGGGTCTGACACCACCGCCGTCGCACTGGCCGCGGCCATCGGGGCGGATGAATGTCAGATTTACACCGATGTTGATGGGGTGTATACCACCGATCCGCGCATAGAACCCCATGCGCGCCGCATGGAAAGGATCACCTTCGAGGAAATGCTTGAAATGGCCAGTCTTGGTTCCAAGGTGCTTCAGATACGGGCGGTTGAGTTCGCGGGAAAGTACCGAGTGCCACTGAGGGTCCTGTCAAGCTTTGAAGATGGACCAGGGACATTGATCACAACTGAGGAAAACCAAATGGAACAGGCTAAAATCGCAGGCATTGCTTTCAATCGGGATGAAGCGCAGCTTACCGTCAAAGGTGTTCCCGATCAGCCGGGTATCGCCGCGAAAATATTGGGTCCGATTTCACGGGCCAACATCGAAATTGACATGATTGTGCAAAATGTCGCCTGGGATAAGACGGCAAATTTCACTTTTACGGTGCATCGTAATGACTTTCGCCGGGCGCTGGAGATCCTGGAAGATACCGCAAACAACCTGGGTGCAACCACGGTCAGCGGGGATGACAACATTGTAAAGCTGTCCCTGGTGGGTGTCGGGATGCGCTCGCATGCCGGAATTGCCAGCCAAATGTTCGAGACTCTGGCCGCGGAAGGTATTAATATACGAATGATTTCCACCTCGGAAATAAAAATCTCTGTTGTTGTCGACGAGAAGTATCTAGAATTGGGTGTTCGCAGTCTGCATGAGAAATTTGGTCTCGCCGGAGATGGGATCAACGAATCATCAACAGCTTAAACTGGAGAGTGACTTAAGGGAAAAAAGGATTTCTGGATTCAGGGCCATAAAATCAATAACTTACCTGTTATCCAGGGGTAGAGTAAATAATAATAATTATAATAAAACACACAGGAATAGGAGGACCGGGGCATGTTGATACTAACCCGAAGGGTCGGAGAGACCCTAATGATAGGAGATGACGTGACGGTAACCGTGCTGGGTGTGAAAGGCAACCAGGTACGTATCGGCGTCAGCGCTCCAAAAAATGTGGCCGTGCATCGCGAGGAAATTTACGAGAGAATCCGTAAAGAAAAGGAAGTGGATGCCTGACATAAAAAAGTGTGAATCCATGATTGGATCTCAAAGCTGTAATATCATCCCAGTATGAATGCCGTCGATAAACAGCATTAAAACACAGCCAGCCAACACATTAATTAAATTTGCGGAGGTCGATGTCCTTCTCGCATTGATATTTGATCATGTGCTAATCAATATTGTGTGTAATAAACACATTTGGCAATAAGCACCCAGAGGCTGATTCTGCTGAAGAAGGTTCTCGTCGACATCTGGCAATATTTGACGCAGGTTATGCATTTAGAAAACATGTAAAGTCAGTTAAAATCAGCAGTATAGAAATTGGAGAAGTGGCCCGAGTGGCTGACAAAATCGTCGGGAACGATTTTGAACTTCGAGTGAAACGAGAAGGCCCCGCAGGGGTGGAGTACAGGGAGGTACGGAATAAAGCGCGCAGGGAGCGCCATAACACATAGACTGTAAAACAGACAAAATTAGTGACACCAGAGATTGGAGAAGTGGCCGAGTGGCTGAAGGCGCTCCCCTGCTAAGGGAGTATACGGTTTATAGCCGTATCGAGGGTTCGAATCCCTCCTTCTCCGCCATATATAAAAAAGGACGCTTTTAAGCGTCCTTTTTATTCCAATTAAAAAAAACAGATGTGGGTTCCGCATGTTTATTCAATAGAGGTGAAAGCAGCATATGAGTTAAGTATGAAAGTATATTGGAGTAAGAGGAATTTTAGCTCAAATTTTTCTATACCATGGTATCGAGAATGTTTGATAACAGCCCGAATAAATGCTTTCTAAAATCGATCAGAAAGATGCTTCAATCTAATCAAAACACGCTGTCTGGATAAATAGCATAATGTTTAATATACAACAGTTATGAACTGTTACTACTGTTGATAGTGCTGTTCTGATGTACAGGTTATATCAGTTATTACAATGTTTTACTTTTGTCTATTTTTACTGATTCTCTATCGCTATTAACATAAACCATACTCTGCTGATATAGATTGCACTAATGATACTTGCCCCGATACCTTCTAATGAAGCACAGCGTCTGGATGCCGTGCATAAAATGGAGATCCTTGATACTCCTCCAGATGTCACTCTGGAGGAGTATCACCAGAATTGCTTGTCAGGTGTTTGATGTCGCCTCTGCTTTTATTACGCTGGTCGACCAGGATCGCGTTTGGTTTAAAGCCATGTCAGGTTGCGATGTTCGTGAGGAACCAAGTGATGTTTCTTTTTGTGGTCATACGGTAAATAATATCGTGACTCATAATCCGCTCTCACGTCTGTTTGAAGTGCATGATGTGCTGCAGGATGATCGCTTTTGTGATAATTCATTTATCATCGATCAATGTAAAGTCAGGTCTTATCTGGGGTTTGTTATTACGTCCAGTGATGATTACAACATTGGCACTTTTTGTATTACCGATCCCCGCCCACGCACTTTCAATAATGTGCAAAAGCAATTGTTTTGTGACATGGGTGCGATAGCAGAAACTATGTTGCGGCAATCTTACACATGCACGGGTGATTTGCCTGCAAAACTTTTGAATGTTACTTCTGCTCTTGAATCTCTCCAAAAACAGTTCAATAAATCATTTAAAAATCATAATATTAATTATCGTGAATGGCGTATCCTGAACGAAATCATAACGTCAGAGTGTGCGACTCCAAGTTCACTCAGTCATCAACTGGGCCTTTCTTCGCCCGTGATGACAAGAACACTTGATGCCATGGAAGCCAAAAGGCTGGTGTGTCGCTGGTACTCAAAAGATGATGATCGACGCTATGTGCATGTCACCTGTTCGGATAAGGGCAAGGAGTGTTGGCGAAAAGGTTTACACCATGTCAGTCAATTTGCTGAGGCGCGCCTCAAAGACATGATCTGTTGAGATTGGTCACACAGATAGCAAAGTGGTGACCTGTATTTGCTCGTTGGACGTATTGCACTTCGCGCGCGCATTGGCCTGTCATGTGGCTAAATATTAAACATCCATTCAGACAGTCCCTTGTTCTCATACTCGCTCAATAACTGGGTAAAAAATGGGCATATGTGATCGTTGCTGAAGATTCTCGCTTTGGTTCCAGGCCGATATCAATTAAAATAACAGATTGAACCTGAAAGCCGGATTGCGCATAATGACCGGCTTTACAACGGTCACGCGCCCGTAGCTCAGCTGGATAGAGTACCTGGCTACGAACTAGGGGGTCGGAGGTTCGAATCCTTCCGGGCGCGCCACGTTAATGTCAGCGGCACTACAATAAAACCCATGTGTTTGACCAACGCTGGGTATGGCTTTTTCGCTGCATGTCCTCTGGACTTTCCTGGCATTTACAGGCACTGTCAACCCTTGCCTCAACACATGCTTGCTATGATCCTCAAGGGTCCACGCGGTGGAAGCTAACTTTATTTTTAGGTTATTGGACAGCTTAACCTGCCTCGGCCGATGATGTGTGTATCTTTATTGACGCCCTTTGGTAGGGCGTGATCATTGATAATAATTCACTGGCTTAGATTATTTCTGATACAGTCAGCGCGTGATCCTGACTTACTGACGTTGTCCATGACTCCATACAAAAAATTATTTTTTCCCGCGATCTTGTCAGTGATTATCCTGAGCCAGGGCTGTGCCTTGAATCAGCAGCCTGTGGATATGCCGGGTGGTACAGGACAAGCCAGTCAGTTGACGCAGACAATTGAATCCCTGGAACATGAAATTACGCGGCTAAAACAGCAAAAGAAGGTGCTGGAAAATCAACTTGCCCGTTCCGAAAGCCATCAAGAGGCATTGCATGCAAGGATTATTCAGCTTGAAAAAAGAATCGATTTTCTGGTCAATCAACTCTCCGACATTAATGAGTCCGCCTATCAGAGTGAAATCGCAAAACTAAAAAAGCAGGAGCATGCGTTAAAGCAACAAATCAGTTTTTTAAACGCATCGCTGCGCGATATTCACGCCCAGTCAACCTCTGGCCAAGAGGCTACACCTGAAGATGCGCAAATGATAGTGGATCAGATTCAATCGTCTATACAAACGCTAAAGTCTGATTTGCGCAGCACTACGGAAAGAAAAAAACAGCTCCAGGCTCAAATTGACAGCCAGCGTGCCGAGATAAAAAAGCTGGAAAAAGAGAATGCATCGATTACATCCATGACCCAGGCGGGCTTTGAAAAAGCCCCATTGTCTCTGGATAAAAGCGAAAAACACACACCTGAGATCGTTGAAGTGTTCTATGGTACAAACCGACAACGGCTAACCGTGACCTGGATGGATCTGGTAAAGCCGTTTGTTTTTCCTTTCCTGTTAATAGCGGCTATTTTATGTATGCCGATTATTATTCGTGCGATTTTGAAAGATCACCTGCAAAGACCAACGATTTTATTTACCAATATTGCCATTGTTGCTGCATTTGTATACCTGACCATCAGCGCCATTCAGACGGGTTTATTGCAGTGGCAGTCAAAAAATACGTTAACAGTTCAGTATGGTCCCGATCGGCTTAAAGCTGACAAGCACGATCTTCCTTTTGAGCTGGGTATTGTTAAAGTCAGTATTCCGCCGACACATCAACCCGGTGTCGTTGAGCTGCCAAGCCTCATGTATCTTGAGTTAAAAGTGGATCCGGAGAAACACTTTGTGATGGCGGATATACAGCCCTATGTCAAAGAAACATTTTTCAGTCGTTTGAGGCATAAAATTGCGCAGTCCGATGATAAAGATATGTTCGTGTTTGTGCATGGATTTCATAATACATTTGAAAATGCCGCATTCAGAACTGCGCAGATTGCTTATGACATGAAATTTACAGGCGCACCGGTATTTTTTAGCTGGCCATCCCAGGGGAGTGTAGTGGACTATCCTACTGACGAGAGTAATGCAGGGGCGGCAGTGCATGATTTACGTGTTTTTCTGACACAACTTATCAGACATTCCAATGCAGATCGTATTCATCTGATTGCCCATAGCATGGGTAACCGGGTGCTGACACGTGCCGTAAAAGGCATCGCGCTGGTTGATGAAAATGTTATTTTTAATGAAGTGGTGCTGGCAGCGCCGGATATGGATGCCAAAACATTCAGTGATATTATGCCGGAAATGGCAAAACGGGTGGATCGTGTGACTTTGTATGCTTCTTCGCGGGATAAAGCACTGGTTGTGTCTAACGTGTTGCACGGTGAATACCCCCGTGCGGGTGAAAGTGTCCCTCATCCTGTCGTTGTCCATCCGGTGGAGTCGATTGATGTGTCCAGTGTCACTGATGGGCATTCCTATATTGCAGACGATGGACAAATACTTCAGGATTTAAACAATATTCTGAAATACAGTCGTCCCTTGAACGAGAGTATTGCGCGACTAAAAACGAATGATCAGGGTGCCAGTTACTGGGAACTCTGTATCCCGTGCAGGTGAGTGATGTTTGATATAAAAAAAATCAACGCGTTGTTTTTTATTTTTTTGTGTATTGGCTTTGGCGGTGTGTCACATGCCGATCAACTTTATCAGTCGGATGAGCATGACTTCCGGCTTGTCACGGTAACATCCGGACTGACGCGACCCTGGAGCCTGGCCTTTTTACCCAATGGCGACATGCTGGTGACCGAGCGCATTGGTCGCCTGAGAATTATTAAACAGGGAATACTTGACCCACGGCCGATTGAAGGGTTACCAGAAAATATATATGCCGCCGGGCAGGGCGGTTTGCTGGATGTTGTTCTTCATCCCGATTTTGAAGAAAATCGTCTTGTTTACTTTTCCTATGCCGCGAAAAGTCAAACAGGCGCCGGGACAGAGGTCGCCCGGGCACAGTTTATTGAGGGTGAATTGCTCAATCGTGAAACGATTTTTGTTGTCGCACCTAAAACTCCCGGTCAGCTTCACTATGGATCCCGAATGGTGTTTGCTGCCGATGGCACGCTTTTTATCACGACGGGCGATCGTTATGATCGCATGCATGATGCGCAGGACCCTAGTAATCATTTGGGTGCGATTGTGCGTATTAATGAGGATGGTACAGTGCCGGGAGATAACCCCTTTATCCATCATAAGCACAATAAACCCGAAGTCTATTCATACGGGCACAGAAATGTACAGGGTATTACGCGAAGGCCTGCGGATAATTCAATCTGGGCGCATGAGCATGGCCCGCGTGGTGGTGATGAAGTGAATAAGCTTCGGGCCGGTGCCAACTACGGCTGGCCTGCGATTACTTACGGCATAGATTATAGCGGGGCGATTATATCGGACCAGACGCATGCGCCGGGTATGCAACAGCCGATTGTGTATTGGGACCCGTCGATCGCTCCCAGTGGGATGACCTTCTACCAGGGCGATCGTTTTGCCCATTGGCAGGGTGATCTGTTTGTGGGGGCGCTGGCAAAAAAACATCTGCGCCGCCTGGTGATGAAAGGTGACCAGGTTATCCGGCAGGAGGTGCTTCTGGGTGGCTTTGCACGCATTCGTGATGTCAGGAGCGGACCTGATGGCTATTTGTATATTCTCACCGATGAAAACAATGGAAAATTATTAAGGCTTGAACCTATCTAGCCTGCTTGTCTGACACGCTTTATTTACCTTGTTTTGGCAGACTTTTATTAAGGATCACATAACCCACAATGCCTGACAGTAATGAGCCGATAATAATTCCCAGCCGCTCATCGAATACCATATTCACGCCAGTTTCCTCAAAAGCAAGTGAGCCGATGAACATGCTCATCGTAAAGCCAATACCGCATAACGCGGACAGCCCATATAAACTGCCCCAGTTCATGCCGCTGGGCAGCCTGGCGAAATTAAGCTTAATGACTAGCCAGCATAAACCAAATACACCAATCTGTTTACCGAAAAACAACCCCAGTGCAATGCCCACAGGGACCCCATGAGTCAATTGCTCTAAACCGACATTGGTCAGGTTTATCCCGGCGTTTGCAAATGCGAAAACCGGTAGTATGAAAAATGCGACAGTCGAATGTAAATCGTGCTCAAAACTTTTTAGCGGAGAGTCCGCGGCATCGGACTTGGAGCGCATTGGAATAAACATCGACAGAATGATGCCAACCAGCGTGGCATGTACTCCCGACTTAAGCATGGCAAACCACATGATAATGCCGATGAAAATATAGGGACTCTTGTTAGTGATGTTCTTGCGGTTGAAGTAGAACATAATGGGTAAACAGGCCGCCACAATGATCAGTGCGGTTGTTGAAATGTTGGAAGTATAAAACAGTGCGATGATAATAATCGCACCAACATCATCGAAAATGGCCAGGGATGTCAGGAATATCTTGCATGAAATGGGTACGCGTGAACCCAGCAGGCTGAGTATACCCAGCGCAAAGGCAATGTCTGTTGCAGCAGGGATCGCCCAGCCCTGCATGGAAGCGGGGTCTTCGTAATTAAAGTATATATAAATGAGTGCCGGAAACAGCATACCGCCAACAGCACCAATACCCGGGAGAATCACATTTTTTTTGTCGGAGAGCTCACCTTCTATCAGTTCACGTTTTAACTCCAGGCCGACAAGGAAAAAGAATACTGCCATTAACCCATCATTAATCCATAGTAGCAGGGGTTTATCGACAATTAATTCACCGATACGTATCTGCACAGGTGTGGAAAGTAACAGATCGTAGTAAACACTGAGGCCGGTATTGGCAAAAATCAAAGCCAGGATTGTGGCAATGATCAGTAAAATGCCACTGGCCGATTCGAGGTTTAAAAATGAACGTATAAAAGATGTGGAATCAGGGATCATCGATTTAGTAAAGGTGTAATAGATCAGAGATGATTATATAACGGCAGTATATCAATATATTAAATACGCAGGTGAACCCACCATACGAAATTTCCGATCATTGACACAGGCCTTTACGGAGAACGGCACAGGCTATGTAATGTGGTGTTGATTGTTTATCGTAATACGGGCAAGTGCATTACAGTAATAATAATCCATCGTCAGAAAAACTGGGACAGCCTGATCACGGCGAAGTCATCATCTTTGAGTGAAGAGGTGACTGAATCATCACGGTTATTCGTAAAAAGCTGCCCCTCCAGTTCGATTTTTAATGCATTACCTATGCGTCGTTCGGCCTCGACCCGGATGCTGTACGATTCATCCTCGAGATCAATAATGGTTCCTGCCAGCAAAGAAGTATCCTGGATATCATTAAACGTATAACGCATACCAAGGAACAGGTCATTTTCAAGTGCGCTGACAGGAACGTCACGACGGTCGCGGCCATCATACAAGTGTTCCAATAGCAGCCCCAGGTCCGCATGGCGATCAAGAAACTGAAAGAATGTATATTCAAAGCCCGTGACAGAGGCGGCAAATGTGTCGCCCTGTCCCTCCCGGATAATGCCTTCAAATTTCCACAGCCATTCCTCGTGTGTATATTGTAAATCAACCCCGAATTGATGAATGATGCTGTAGTAGGGAATCAGACGTGTGTTGCCTGTATTTGCCACCAGCGTGGGTTCCCGGCCGGTGCCATAAAAATAACTGGCACCGATATCCCAGTCGCCCAGATAATGGGAGTAACGTGCGGCAAAATCAGTGTGCCACTGTTCTGCAGAAGATTCATATTCTGCTTCATGTTCGTCAACCTCAAGCGGCGCACGCAGCCGGCCTTTATCACTGGAAAATGTTCTTTCGCGGAAAAATGGCAGTGCGTAAAAGGAAAATCGGCCGTAGTCCTTTTGCAGTGAAAGATTAATCATCGGTTGGCCAAGAAAGTCTTCCTCGTCAATATCCTCGACCTGGTCAATCTGGTTCAGGACATTCACCAGGTGACGGGATTCGGTGACTCCCCAGAATTCACGGTTGATCCCAATAAGTACTTCCCAGTCATTTTTTATTAACAGCCAGTAAGCTTCCCGGATATCAGCATGGGTGCGGTCATCATCGCGCGCATCGATACGTAAAAAAGGAATCAATGATAGCTGGTGATCACCTGATTGATATATCCATTCGGGTTCCAGAATGACTGAATTCTGCAGCCCGTTCAGTTGTTTTTCGAACTGGGCATCATGAACGAATGCGCGTGATTCAACACTGGCATATCCTGAAAATTCAAGCCCGGCAAATGACAGTTCGCCGAGCAGAACAGCCAGTGCACACAGAGTGTTACCAAGCGGCCTAATTGACACGTTTTAATATACCCTTCACAAAGTCATTTTCTGTCAGGCCAGTTTTAAACCTGTAATCTGAGTAAATTAACTCGGTACTTTTGCCTGTTTGATGGTTGCTCATCAGGAATTTATGAGAACGCCAAATGCCATCCTGGTATTCACGATAGTCATTCAGTGCCAGTGTTTTCAAGAGCTCATCTTTGCGGTCGTAGAAATCAAGTTTTCTCAGCTGATAAACAGTTTGATCCACCCATGCAATCTGGCGGGTATAGCCAGAGTTTTCATAACGCGGATAGCGTTCTATGATATCGCATGTAAACTCGCCACAGGGTTCCTCTCCCAGCCATTTATATGAGTATTTATTTAGTTCTGTGGACGTGAAATCTTCGAATGCAAATTCGGAACCCACAAAGGGTCCGGATTTATTGGTCGATGAAATTCTTTTAACTCGCTTTAATGCAGGAAGGTATAGCCACTGGTCATCAGGATCAAGAATTTGCGCATGGGATAGTAGTGCGGTGCCTTTAATATCGCGGGGACTGTCGAAAATGACCAGGCTTTTGTCGCCAACACTTTCATCCTGTATTTCAAGTGTTCTTATTTCCAGCGAACGTGAAGACTGTTTGCCGGCGGCATTTCGCAACAGCATTTTTAACTGCACAGTACTGTCCGAAAAACCGCGGTCTGAGCGGTCACTTCGCGCGGCAATCTGATAGCCTTTTTCTTCCGGATCCGTCTGTGCATGCAAATTCGCAGCGAACAAAAATGCTATGCCGAGTAAGCATAGCAAATGACGCAGTGGCTGATTGTTATGAAAGTGCATTGTCAGCTCCTTGTTGATAGTTTGGGCTTGATTGGGGAGGTGTAGTTTTTTTGTTCTTGTCTACAATCAGTAATAACGCAGGCAGTAGCAGGAAGTCCAGAATCAGGGCAGCAACTACTGCGGTTGCTGTTAATATGCCCGATTCCTGGTTAATTTTAAATGATGAAAATGCAAGTACACCAAAACCGGCAGTTAATATCAGTGTATTGATTGTGATGGCTTTTCCAACGGTATTCAGTGAGTATCGAATCGAATCCTGTGTGGATAATTCTTTCTCTCTCCTGCCGCGCAGGTACTTCGTTAGCAGGTGTACAGTATCATCAACGACAATACCCAGAGAAGTGGCTGTGACAGTTGCTGCGGATATGCCGATCATCCCAACAGTAAGTGCCCAAATGCCAAATGTCACCAGCACTGGGATGGCATTTGGAATAATGCTTAACAATCCAAGGCGTATACTTCTGAGGGATAAAACTAATATTATGGCGATCAGGGAGACCGCGATGGCGTTGCCCTGCAGCATGCTATCTATATTGCGTTTGGCAATATAAGAAAACATTTGTGTCGGGCCGGTGGCAGTGGTCCACATATATTTGGGCGCATTCTCTTCCAGCCACTGGCGTGATTCAACCACAAACTCCCGTGTACGGACCGTATCAACATCACCCAGTGTGGCAGTGATGCGCGAGGCAGACTTGTCTATATTAATTCTGTCGTTTAAGTCCAGGCCATATGGAAGAGAGAGTTCATAAAGTAACAGGTACTGTGCTGATAATTCGGCATCCTGCGGCAGGCGATAATATTCCGGGTTATCGCCATGCATGTTTTTATTCAGCCGTTTATAAATATCCGTGATTGAATAAACATGCTCAACGCCCGGTTGGGCTCGCATCCACTGTGCGAATTCATCAAGCTTCTTAAGATAATCAGGATCACTGATTCCGCCGGTTTCTTTAGCAGGTACCGAAAATTCAACCGGATAAAAAGCACCTAAATGCTCTATCGCAAAGTCGGTATCTGTTCTGAATTTTATTGATTCATCAAAATACTTGGTCCATACATCGTTGAGCTGGTTGGTGAATGCCATCGCAGAAAAGAAAATTGCAACCGCCCCGACTGATAGCAGAATTGACCTGGGGCGATCAATCACAAAATTGGCAAGCCTGGTAAAAAAGCCATGATGCCTGTCTTCAGGGCTGACTAACCTGGCTTTCATAGGCAACAGGCTGACAATCGCCGGGAGCATAAACAGCGAAAGCCCCCATGCACCTGCAATGCCTGCGGCAGTCATGTTGCCCAGGTGGTGAAACGGGGGAGAATCCGAATAGTTTAATGCCAGAAATCCGACGATCGTTGTGATGCTTGTGATCGTAACAGCCAGAAAATTAATGCGAATGGCTTCTACAAGTGCCTTATTCTTTTTCATTCCCGAGCTCATCAGCTCGCGCATGGAAATAAGTATGTGAATGCTGTCAGCGATGGCGAGCGTCAGAACGATGGTGGGAGCCGTGAGTGAAACGGGTGTTAACAATACACCCATCATGCCACCGGCTCCAAGTGCGACCATGGTTGACAGGATGATCACGCATAAAGTAGCAAACGTTGCCGTCATTGAACGTAGAGAGAGGAACGTGATGATAAGCAACACGGCATACATGATTGGTGTCAGCGTTTGCATATCTTTAATGCCTGACTCGGCAAATGAATTATTCATCATTGAAACGCCGCTAAGCGCGATATTGATATCTGGATAGTCTTTTTCAATGCCCGCGACAATTTCACGTGCATGATTGGCCGCAGTGGGGACTTCAATGAGACTTTTATCAGGGTATTGCAGAACGACATTGATGGCAGTGGTGTCTGCATCATCTGAAATGAGAAAATTATTCAATAATGGTTCTTTAAGCGCAATGTCAACTTTTCTATCCAGCACCTCGACAGGTAATTGCTTGCCGTCTGTGATCAGGTCTTCCACGGTAAGGTCATCACCCTGTGCCCATGTATACTGGAAGTTGGTGATTGAATCGACTCGTGTGGCATACGGTATTTGCCAGGCTTCCTCAGTGATACGTTCGGTAATCTCTGACAGGTCACCGTCGAAACGCCGCTGATCTTTATGTTGTATAACGAAAAGGAAATTATCGCTTTTGGTATAGGTCTTCTGGAAGTTTTCGAAAGTGACCAGGTCAGGATTGTGGCCCGAGAAGAATACGCGGTAGTTAGTTGCAAAATCCAGACTTTTGGCCTGACTGAAAATCAGCCCAACAATGACCAGGCTTATGAAAATAGTCAGCCATCGATGACGTATCACCCATGTGCTCCAGATGACGGCAAAATTATCTACCATGCGGGTAAATTTATCCACGGACTCCCCCGGATTTGTTGATTATGTTTTTATCAGGACTGTTCCCTGAATGCCTCATCCACCGGGACATGAGTGATGTGATTGCAGTAATTACTCAGTGTTTTCTGGGCAATGATTAAAATCACATCCAGTGCATTCTGTTTAGTGTAACCAGCACGATAAAAATCAGCCAGGCTGTCTTCATCGATCAGGCCACGTTGTTGCACAGCGAGGCTTGTGAACTGTCTAAGTGCCTCCAGCCTGTCGTCCTCAATTGTTTGTTTGTTCTGAATGTCGGTGATGATACTTTTATCGATATTGTCCATACTGGCGAGCGTGTTGTGTGCCGGTGTGCAATAGTGACATTTGTTCTCTGCATTAATTGTCATCCATGCGACGTGCTGCTCTGCTGATGTCAGGCTCGACTGTGATACCAGCTCGTTAAGTTTCATATAGGCTTCCAGTGCCGCAGGTGCTTCAGCCATGACGGCATGAAAATTGGGTACCATTCCATAAGCGGATTGCGCCTGTTTCAGTAATGCTCTGGAAGCTGCAGGTGCGCTACCAATAGTATGTACAATAAATGAATTACTCATGAGTTACTCCTTTTGCTTGCTTTTCGCGGGTTGGCACTGCAGGGTCTTTAAATACTGCGAGAGACCTCTGGTATATTCAACGAAGCTCTGCTGATTCTGGGCGTTTTTGGCAATACCCGTGGCCCCCTGGGTCACGGCGATGACGAGAGTCGCTATATCATTGGCATCGACATGTTTTTGCATCATGCCGTGGCGCTGACAGCGTTTTAATTCTTTGCTCAGGCGTTTTTTCCATGAATCATAAATCGCTTCAATGCGCTGGCGAAAACCTTCATCAATGGGTGACATTTCCTGCGCGAGATTATTGATCGGACAGCCATGCTTAATGCTTGTGGTATCAATCTGATTGTCTTGTTGAGTATAGAAGTTGATAATTGACTGAAGTGGATTGTCACTACTTAATATAGGTTCCCAAATATCCGACTTTACTTTTGTATAGAGCGCGTCGAGCACTGCATAACCGAGTTCTTTTTTGGTTGGGAAATGATGATAAAAACATCCCTTGGATACATCGGCCCGATGCAGAATTTCTCCGATCGGCGCGGACTGGAAACCGCTATAAATAATCACCTGAGCAGCGCAGTCTATGATTCGCTGGCGAGTTAACTCCGCCTGTGTCGGGGTGCTCTTTTGCATAATCAGCCACCATACAGACCAACCGGTCTGTATGTCAAGCGTTGGTGCCACGGTCGCGACACCCGATTATTTTAAAAGGTGGGGTACGGGCAGCGTCGGCATATCGTGCCAGTCATATTGCAGGATTGAGTTGAGCGCATTAATTCTGTGTAACTTTATGAGAAAACCACATTATCGAAGTAACACTGTGGAGCGGTGTCTACCTTAAAGTCGCTGATCACCGGTTCTTGTCGTAATTTATGATGACTTTTATTTTGTCATTATTTAATGTCAGACATCAATAAAGATGAAAATCTGGCATGAATAATTCAGTTTCCCGCTGATTTTATTTTGCAGGAAAAATGAGAGCTCTGTCTCATCATTGGGTGATTATGGTTATGTTTATCTCTACCAGTCGCGCATAAATAATCGTCTATCGGATATTAGCAGTCAATTCATGTGCCATTTAGTTTAATGTGTCTGCTAATCAGGCATTTTGTTTACGCAATGATTTAAATGGACATGTTATTCCAAGGCAAGGATAGAGGCTGGTATGCAGAATAGGGTTTTTGTCGTCGGTGCTTACGGCGTTGATAAAAAAGATATGCTTGTTCTAGAACGGATTTTCAAGATCACAGAAGGAAGAACAAGATCTTACAAGGTGTATAGCAGCGAGTCTGTAAAGAACATTGACATAGCCATGGTCAATGTATCTTCCAGAGAAGCGATTAAGCAATGGGGTTCAGAGCATCTGGATTCAAATGGCCAGGCAAATTGCCCCACGTTACTGGTTGGCAAGTCGCGTCCCAAAAATGACCGGTTTCGTTTTACACCGATTCCTTTTTTTGCCACACGGGTATTAAAGTCATTGGATGAAATCACGGTTGAGGAGCTGAAGTACACGCCTGAAATTTCCATAAATGATGATAATCACGATGCGAAAAATTCGTCGCATGATGAAAGGGCGTCTGCAGGGGGGCTGAATCAGGAGCAGGTTGTATCAATCGCTCAAAAGACAACAAGTGCAAGATCCGGGCATAAACACAAGGTACTGGTAGTAGATGATAGTCTGCCTGTGAGGAAAGCACTTGAAATGAAGCTGACCATGATGGACTACGATGTTGAACTGGCAACAAATGGTCAACAGGCAATAGACCTGATGGAGAAAGAATTTTATGACTCGGTCTTCCTGGATGTGGTAATGCCAGGAGTAGATGGGTATGAAGTCTGTAAGCGAATCAAACGTGATAAGAAAACCAGGCATATACCGGTCATCATGCTGACCAGTAAATCATCACCGTTTGACAAGGTTAAAGGTAAATTGGCTGGTTGTGACTCTTACCTCACCAAGCCAGTCGAGCATGAAGAGTTTCAAAATGTTGTTACAGGTTATCTTGGTTAACATAATGACAGTCTATCAATAGATAGGGGGAAAAATGTCTAATAAAATTCTTGTGGTGGATGATTCACCTGCAGATCTGCAGAATATTAAATCTATTGTTACTAACGCGGGCTACACCGCAATCACTGCATCATCCGGACAGGAAGCCGTAACAAAAGCAATAGAGATGATGCCAGATATGATTTTTATGGACGTAATTATGGAGAACACGGACGGCTTTGAGGCCTGTCGTGAAATAATTTCACATCGTGAAACCAAGGATATTCCCATCGTTTTCGTCAGTTCAAAGTGTCAAAAAGCAGACCGTGTATGGGCAGAGCTGCAGGGCGGGAAAGCACTTGTAGGCAAGCCCTATACAGAAGCGGAAATTGTTGAGCAGATAAACACATACAGTTAGGTGTGATTGATGAGCACAATAGATTCACTCAAAAATGCACTATTTTCACTGGGGAAAAAATCGGATCAGGAAAAATTAGTCATACCGGTTAACGGGTATACCGATGAAGATGAGGATCGTGCCAAGAAAAGATTTTACGGACTGAAAATTAATAATATTCGCCTTTTGCTTAATACTGATATACGTAGTGAAGTGGTGAATGATGCCACTGTTACACCCATTCCATTGATGCCGGATTTTGTAAAAGGTTTATGTAATGTGCGCGGTAATCTTATACCGGTATATGACCTGCATAAAAAATTTGGGCTTAATAAACCGGGCAGCATAATAGACAACAGTAAAATTCTGGTGCTGGATGACAAGGATGATATGGCCGCGGTCGAGATTGATGAAATGCCTGCAACATTAAACTTTGATGAGCAGGACAGGATGGATGGTGTAAAAACAGATAACGATATTGTTAATCAATTTGTCACTTATAGTTATCGCCAGGATGACCATAACTGGTTTGCATTTGATCATAAGAAACTTTTTAAAATTAATTCGAATAATTAGAAATTAACAGTAAGATAAAGGGGAAAGGGAATGTTTAAGTTAGCTCTGCTGGATAATCTCAAAATCAAAAATAAACTGGTGATGTTGTTTTCAGCAGTCGCAATTGGTTTCCTGGTGTTAGGTGTAACCTATTGGCTTGGCGTCAAAGCTTCTCAGGATGCAGAAAAACGTTCATCCGCTTTCATTGAATATCAGGGTCTGGTCAGCCAGGCACAAACTAATTATCTGATGCTCAGGAAATATGAGACTGACTTTCTGTTAAGCATCTCTGGTTCAACGGGTAAAACCTACAACGACGCACCTTTGGAAAGTCATGACAGGCATATCCAGACGCTTGAAAATATCATGTCTGAGCTGACAGCGCTTGCACCGCGGATTGACGCATATACTGCAAAAGTAGCTCCCCCGTCTGAGTATGCAGATACCGCTAACTATATTCAGTATCTGGTAACACAGGCGTCTGATGTTGTTAATAATTATCGTGCATCGTTCGATGATATCGTGAAATTCCAGCGGATTGTTGGTTTTACGGAAACGGATGGCTTAAGAAGTCAGGCAAATGGCGTTGCAGTTCAACTGGAGAAGAGCCTGGCTCGATTAAATGATCCAGGGCTGATGACTTATGTCGGGATAATGCGCGACCATCAGAATCATATTATGCAGTCCATCGATTTAACGCGAGCACACGAAGATCTTAAAAGCACAGCCGCTGAATTTAAAAAGTCTTTGGCTAGCGCTGCTGCAACCGCCGAGGAAAAGCTTAATTTGGCTTCCTATGTTGATCGCTACGTCGCGAGCATCAATAACATAGTAGCCAATAAAAGACGGGCTAACGAATATACCGAATTATATGATTTTATGCTTGGCCCGATGTTCACTGAGATGACACAGTCTTCATTAGAGAGAATCGCACAGAACAAAAATGCTCTCGCGATAGAGTCGGGAAGACTTACAACAGTGTTTGTTGTCTCCATTGTCTTTGTCGGTGCATTGCTTTCAATTATTTTATTCTTTTTTGGTAAAAGTCTGGTCAATCCGCTTCGCTCGCTTCAGAAAACTATACATGAAGTGAACCAGGGGCGTCTTGATGTGAGAAGCCGTATCCGTCGGGACGATGAATTGGGTGAGTTATCAGCCGCTTTTGATACTTTGCTGGACGAGAAGGTTTCGCAGTTGTCGGATGCTGAAAAAGAGAACGACCAGCTCAATGAGTCTATTGTCGCATTACTCAAATCCGTGGCACAGCTCAGCAAAAAAGATTTCACTATTCGTGTGCCTGTGTTTGAAGATGTGACTGGTGCAGTGGGTGACTCACTTAACCTGTTGGCCAAAGAAACCGGTGATGCGCTTAATGAGGTGCGTGCAGTTTCAATGAAGGTTGCAAAAGTATCTACCCAGGTTCGTGATCAGGCGAACATGGTGATGGGTGAAACGCGGCATGAGAGAAAACAGGCAGAAAACGTGATGAGTGAAATTCGCACTGCGACCGGCGCGATGCAGAAAATTTCAAATGATGCACAGGATGCTAACAGGCAGGCTGATAGTGCCTATACCAACACACAGATTGCGCTTGATACTGTGAATGAATCAGTTCGGGGTATAAACAGTATTCGCGATACGATCAGTGAAACAGAGAAACGGATTAAGCGACTGGGAGAACGCTCGCAGGAAATTACCGGTATCGTTAACTTGATTAATGGAATTTCAGAAAGAACACATATACTTGCACTTAATGCAAGTATGCATGCTGCATCCGCAGGAGAAGCCGGACGCGGTTTCGCTGTGGTCGCCGACGAGGTGCAAAGACTGGCAGAAAATGCGCGTGAAGCGACCAAAGAGATCGCGACTCTGGTTACTAATATACAGGTTGAGACTGGAGATACCGTCGTTGCTATGAATGATGTAATTACCCAGGTTGCTAACGGGACAGAGCTGGCGTCAAAAGCAGAAAACGCAATGTTAATGACACAGGCTTCAACCAAGGAGCTTGTTGATGCAGTTGAATTAATTGCCCACAGTTCTCTTTCCCAATCCAAGGCATCTGCACGGTTGCTTGAACAGGCGAATGAAATTGTAGAAAGTACCCGACAAACTGACAAACACATGAAACAGCAGTCAGTCAATACTGAGCTTCTGGGTCGCTATTCAAAAAATCTGGTTCAAACCGTCAGCGAGTTCAAATTGTCTCTCGATAAACAGAGTTCAACTGTGATTGAAACGACCCCTGTTGATGAGCTTGAAAGTGAATTGGAAATGGAGAAGGTTGTCAGTAATCAGTGATATCAGGTGTGAGTGATATCTGGACCTGTGCGGGATAATTTCAAATGCTTAACATTGATCAGGAAAAAATAGAAGAGTTTATACATCAGTTGTCGGACTTCCAGACCGAGGCCAATAAAACTGCATCTGTTGAAGTCTATGACCGTTATACGGTGAATAAACTCGAAGAACATATTATTGATCTTTACCAGTTATCGGTCGATGCTTCTCATGATGGGCTACAATATTTATGTCAGCACATGAGGGAAAATATACGCAATCATTTGCTTACCGGCACTAATATTACAAGTGACGAATTTTCCTTAATGGCCGAATGGAAAAGCCTTGTTAAAGCTTATCTCACTCATCAGGACAACCAAAAAGTCATCAATGCACTGGTGTTGAATCTTTCAAAGCCGGGATGGGCCAGTCCGATTGGACAAGCGCAAAAAGACCGGCTGGTGTCTATATTGTTCGGTGGAAAATCACAGCCTGGCGAACTGCCAGTTGAGCATAGTGAACCACAGGTTGCTGACACTGAGTTTGATGCCTACATGCATGAGTCAAGCTCCAGTCTCGCAGATGTATTTCAGTCAATCAGTGAGATAACCGATGCGGATGAAGATGAAGATATCAATAACATCGCCAGTCAGCTTCAAGCAGATGAGCCTTCGCTCGCGCAATGTTTTGAAGATTTGGAGAGTAATGCCTGCAATGAGACGGCTATTTCATCATTCAATTTTTCGAATGATGAAGACAGCCTGGAAAAATTCAGTCTGACTGAGAATCCATTAATGGATAATCAAGATGAGTTGGCATTTGATAATAATAATCAACTGACTCAAGTCAATCAGTCGGCAGAAATAGATGAAACAGAAAGTACTGCCATGGAACAAATGGTTGCCGGGGACATCACAAAAAAAGACGGACTTGAATCACATCAAACAGATTTTGACTTTTCGGGCAATCTCTCAAATAAAAAAATATCCGGTCAAACAAACAGTAATGGCGCAATATCCTCCAGCAACGCTGTAGCCAATGAATTATTTGTCGCTGACGCTGAAGATGCCGGCCAGGATTATGATGATGCTGCATTTGAGCAGGACCTGTCAGTGGCCCATGCCTCATTTGAAAATAACGGAGCTGATGTAAATATTGAAGTTTCCAAAGAGGAGCTTGACCAGATCACGCCACCTGCCTCTGCGTCGGTGGAAGATGAATTATATGTTGGCGATGCTGAAGATGCCGGCCAGGATTATGATGATGCCGCGTTTGAGCAGGACCTGTCGGTGGCCCATGCCCCATTTGAAAATAACGGAGCTGATGTAAATATTGAAGTTTCCAAAGAGGAGCTCGACCAGATCACACCACCTGTTTCCAGCCCGATAGAAGATGAACTATTCGTCGCTGACACTGAAGATACAGCACAGGATTATGATGATGCCGCGTTTGAGCAGGACCTGTCGGTGGCCCATGCCTCATTTGAAAATGATGAGGGTGATGTAAATCTTGAAGTCTCCAAGCAAGATCATGACAGGATAACATCGTCCGCTTCTGTACAAAACGATGAATTGCCTGATGGTTTCAATGATGATCTGGCTGTTTCATATGAAAATGAGATTGATAATAACCCTGGATATATAGAGCCTGACATCCACTATCAGCAAGGTCCCGAATTAGATAAAAATGAAGTCAGTGCTGCGATGGATGGCAGTATGAGTATTGCTGAAGAAGTATTGTTGCAAACTCAGGCGCCACAGCAGGAAGATACGGCTGAAGATGAGACATATGATTTTATTGATACTTCGATTGAAGAAGCAATACCTTTCACAGACAATCAGAAATTGGAAGCCGGGTGTGATGGTTTAGCCACGAATGATGAGGGCTTCGCAGGTGAAAAAGATATAGAAGTCCAAACGGTATACATCGAGCCAGTCCAGCAGCAGGAGGAAAGGCCCGAGCCTAAAAGTATCATTGAAGCATATGTTGATGCCCTGTCAAACAAGCCAAAACAGCTGGAGCAGGAGCTCATTGATCAGCAGGTGAGTCCAGGTGAAGTGCAAAAGCGTGAGCCGATTGAAAAGATACTGGAAAAATATTCAGACTGGAACAGCGAGCAGAAAGAACTACTCGGATTAATTCTCAAAGAAGTTGATGATGTTATTGAGCAACAGGATAGTGTGCTTGAAGTATTGAATGCGCCGGCTGATGAAGGGCAAGTGCTTGAAATGGTATCCTTTTATACGGAACAGATTGAGCGCATGGGGTCTGCTGCTGAAATGGTTGGTTTGAGCGCCTTGCATAAATTATGTGAACTGATCGGGTTCCATTTTGGTGATCTTGCACGGTCAAGTACTGAGAAAATAGTTGCATCAAAAACACGAATTAGACAGTGGCCTTACATTGTTTACGATTACCTGCAGGATATCTATAATGAAAAAGGCCACCAGCAGGCACTTGAATATATTTCAGATGATGAGTGGGCAAGAACAATACGTGAAGATATCAAGTCCGATCTCAGACAGGCATTTTTGCAGGCAACAATTGTTGTTGAAGGCAGTGACAGGCAACAACGTCTGACGACAGCGACTGCGGAAAATATAAATATTGAAGTCCCGGATGATGTCCAGTCAGAATTACTGGATGGACTGCTGCAGGAGTTACCGAATCAGACCCAGCAATTATCCGTTGCCATACAAGAACTGACCGGCAATGAGTTTTTGAATCAGCTCGAAGTTGCGCAGCGCATTGCACACACAATCAAAGGGGCTGCCAATACTGTAGGAATAACCGGTATTGCTACTCTTACACATCAGCTTGAAGATATTCTGCAGGCCCTGTTGAAAGCACAAACCAGGCCCGGTGCAGGTCTGCAACTGGCATTGGTGGACGCCTCGGACTGTCTGGAGCAAATGACTGAGTCATTGCTTGGACAGGGAGTGAGTCCGGCGGATGCGGTGCAGACTTTACAGGTTATACTTGACTGGGCGAATTACATTGATGAATACGGTCCACCGGGTGACGAAGACAGTGAGCAGTTTCCACATACTGGCAGATTAAAATCAACCGCTTCAGGAGTCGAGCAATCTCCACAGCAAGCCAGTAACGGACCCCAGGAAGCTTCGCTCAGAGTGCCTTCAAACATGATCGATGAGCTGGTTAACCAGTCAGGTGAGAGTATCATCGCAACTTCACAAATGCAGGAAAATGTCAGACATTTATTGCGTAGCTTGCGTGAAATCAAAACAAACAGGGAAGATGTTTACAAGTTATCACAAAAACTGGAACATTTAATTGATGTCCAGGGCGCTGATAACAAATTTATCGTCAACAAGAAAAGTGAGAAATTTGATCCCCTGGAAATGGATCAGTATAACGAATTACATACATTTTCACGCCGGTTAATAGAGGCAACTGCAGATTCTGTCGAGCTGGTGAAGGAACTGGAAGGACAGATACACAGCCTTGAATCGATGATCGCCGACCAGTCCCGTATTCAAAAAGACAACCAGTATACGATCCTGAAAACGCGTATGACACCGGTAGAAAGCATTGTTGCAAGACTAAAGCGCGGTGTACGCCAGTCAGCCAAGCTTACCCAAAAAAATGTTGAGCTCGAAGTGCTGGGTACAGAAATGTTACTCGACAATAAAATTCTTAATCAACTGGTTGACCCGTTAATGCATATTTTGCGTAATGCCGTTGACCATGGTATTGAGTCTGATGAAACACGTCTGCAACAGGGAAAGACCCTTCCGGCTGTGATCACGCTTTCCTTTCAGCAAGTCGGTGAGCGTCTTGATATTGTCTGTCAGGATGACGGGCAGGGGCTTGATACAGCAGCTATTCAGTCCAGAGCGATTGAACGCGGTCTGATCGATAACGGGCAGTCACTGACAGAAGCGGAAATTCAGCAGATCATTATGCAGCATGGTTTCTCTACACGTGACCAGGTGACACAACTGTCCGGTCGGGGTGTGGGGATGGATGTTGTCTGCTCGAGCATCAAAGCGCTTAATGGCTCTGTTGAAATTCACTCGCAAAAAGGCATCGGCATGAAAGTCGAATTATCATTGCCGGTATCCCTGTTGACTGCACATGTACTACTGGCAAGTACACGTGATGGTACGGTTGCAGTTTCAACCAGGGGGATTGAAGAAATTTTGCAGGCAGATGTGGATAACATCAAAGAAACAGATCAGGGGTTAATGTTCACTCACGAAGGAAATGTGTATTCAGCAATCCATCTTGAACAGTTAATCAATGATGGCTGGGTCAAAAATGACAAAAAACAGCTTTATTCTGCGCTACTCGTAGAAGCCCCCGGCACAGGACAAAAAGTAATTCTCGTTGATGATATCCAAAGCGTGCGTGATATTATTATCAAGCCGTTAAGTCACTACCTGCCAAAAGTCTCCGGTTTGGTGGGCGCAACAGTGCTGGGCAATGGTGAAGTGGCGGTCGTGGTTGACATTGCTGATCTGCTGTCGGATCAGGTGGGTATCACCGGGAAGATTAACAGAGTGGCCGAGCACCAGCTTGAAGAAATACATCAGGCAAGTGTTCTGGTAGTGGAAGACTCGATCAGTACACGCCGATCTCTGGCAGAATTTATGCAGGATCTTAACTACCAGGTATTCACCGCGAAAGATGGTGTAGAAGCCATTGAAATCATGCGCCAGCATCGACCGACAATTTTGCTTACTGATCTTGAGATGCCAAGAATGAATGGGCTTGAACTGACTTCTTATGTCAAATCACATGATGAAACAAAAGATATTCCTGTCATAATGCTCACCTCAAGGACGACTGAAAAGCACAAACAGGAAGCAAAATCCATTGGGGTTGATGAGTATTTAACCAAGCCTTTCGTAGAAGATATATTGCTCGAAAAAGTGCAGCTTCATTCCACACTGACCTGATCTCACCACTAAAGCTTTTAAAATATCACCGTCACGTTTATGATAGCAAAAGGCCGATACAATCAGGATGTGGGCAATATTTCCGATTCTGGATGGGCAGGAACGTGAATGGTTCACCTGTCGTTGAAAGTGCCTTAATTGAGTACCGTGATAAGGTTGGAAAGTTGATACAATATCGGGTTATGTCAATCAGTCCATGTTATGCGCCTGTAGCTCAGCTGGACGATGTGCAGGATGCATGAGTGTCGCGAGAGACAGGAAGTCGGGAGCGACGAGAGTAAGCGATGCAACGCATCGCCTGAAACTTGATACAATCACGAGGTAATTTAATACAGTCCATGTTATGCGCCTGTAGCTCAGCTGGACGATGTGCAGGATGCACGAGTGTCGCGAGAGACAGGAAGTCGGGAGCGACGAGAGTAAGCGATGCAACGCATCGCCTGAAACTTGATACAATCACGAGGTAATTTAATACAGTCCATGTTATGCGCCTGTAGCTCAGCTGGATAGAGTAACTGGCTTCGAACCAGTTGGTCGGGAGTTCGAATCTCTCCAGGCGCGCCAAATAAAAAAGGCCGGTTTTAACCGGCCTTTTTTATTTGTTGTGTTTGGGGTAAAGATGAGAACTCGTGTTCGACAAAATCGTCGGGAACGATTTTGAACTGCCGAAGGCAGGCCCGAAGGGCGGAGCACAAGGATGTGCGGAGTAATCTCTCCAGGCGCGCCACACATGCGAATGGGTGATATACGCAAGTGATGCATCAAGAAGTGATTCATAATATATTTAATAAAAGGCCGGTTAAAACCGGCCTTTTATTTGTTGTTTTGAGTTGGTGATGAGAAATTGGGTTCGACTGAAAAACTGGGAACAATTGAGACTTTGGGCCAAGCGAGAAAACCCAAAGGGCAAAATACATTGATGTATTTTGTCCTCTCTCCCAGTGCGCTACACTTGCGTGCGGGTATCACACTGAAATCAATCATCACGCATTGATATCAATATAGGCATAATATTTTCAGGTGTGCATGGTTTTTTGTTGCGGTTGATATTATTCGTTGCTTGATCTGGGACAGTGGGGCGGTCTCAGAGTTTATGACCTCCATTGTCATCATCGCACTCATCGCAAATATCACTTGTATTATTCTGATTTTAAAGCACAAAGATGGGGAAATTCATAAGCATGATGGCTGGATATTTTCGAAAAATGATGTAACTATTAACCTCTGGGTTATGATGAGTATTTCTGGTTCTTATGCTGGATTCAAGTTTTCCTGATTTCTTAATTGGCTTGGCTATTAAACTCACTGTTGTTCGAGAGGGTGTTTGTATTGCGAAAGATGGGGCTAATGAAACACAGAAAAGTATTTCAATCAAAAATCTGGTGATGATCTTAAAGTTCAGGCTATCCGGCTAAATTAATGCTATAAAGCACATAGAGAATTTATCAGGCAATCCCAGAAATCAAATAAATGCAAATCTCCTGCAAAAGAATTTTATTACTGCAATTTATTCTAATACTTGCAATATTCTATTCATGCTTTGCATATGGAGATGTTGAGCTGGGCGACGCTGAAGCGCCTGTCAAAATAATTGAATATGGATCTTTCACTTGCGGTAAATGTATTCGATTTCATAGAACAGTTTTCCCTTTGCTTAAGTCACATTACATAAGCGCTGGGAAAGTGCGTTTCATATATCGCGACTATCCAACTTCACCTGAAGCCTACAGAGGTGCGATAGGTGCCCATTGTGTTGACCCTGATCAATACTACAGGTTTCTGGATTCCTTATATAATTCGGTCGAAGATTGGTCCCAGTCAAAAGATGTAGATGCCGCGCTGCTGAATATTGCCACATCACTCGGTTTGAATCGTGACAAATTTAATTCATGTCTTAATGATCCGGAGGCAGCTATGAAAGTCGATAATGGGAAAGAAGAGGCGATATTGGAATACGATGTTTTTGGTACACCTACATTCATAATTAATGACAAAGTTGTTAGAGGATTAAAAACGTTTGATGAAATGATGCAGTTGATAGAAAAAGCCAGTATACAGGCAAAATAATATTGACATTTGTCTCGGGCAAGAAACAATGGCCTTTTTTCTTAGAAAAACAACACCATCAATGTTAAAAACCTTTAAAAAAACCAGATGACTAATGCTTCAAAAGATGCTTTAACAGAAGTTGAAAATGAGTTGCGAAAGCTAGGCAAAAAATACAAGCCTGGCCGATGGATCCCTGAAGAATATATTGGTGCCGGGAAGTCTGAATTTATCTTTTTAAATCTGAAAACTCCTTATATCAGGCAAAGACAAAAAGGTGGCTACACATTCTCTCAGAATTCTGTTGAAGAACAGTGGAAAATCTGGAGCTATATATGGAAAAATACCTCATATTTCGAGGCCGCTTTAAGTGCGGTGCATTTTGTCAATTCGCGACCAGTCGAAGAATTGTATCAAAACAGAAAACGTCTTTTGCAATGGCAGAATCGAGTTGATAATTGGGCGCATTCGGATGAATTAAGCAATTGTTACTCTCGTTTATTAGAGTATGGTAAGTCAGAAATTTTGCCCACTTACAGAGCATGGAATCAATCTAAAAACCCATGGAAAAAGCGACAATCAATGGTTGGGCTTCTTTTTTATTCGCGATTTCGAAAAAAAATCCTACCCTGTGCAACGATATTAAGTTTCGTGGAGCCTCATTTGAGTGACTCACATTATTATGTTCAGAAGGCAATCGGCTGGACATTAAGAGAATGCTGGAATGTGTACCCTCGGCAAACCATGAGGTTTTTGAAAGAATTTGCCGCGCATATACCATCCGGAGGGTGGACGGCTGCCACGGAGAAATTATCCAAAGAAAGTAAAGCTGAACTAAAGATGCTCCGTTCTAATGCATAGTATATACCCTGGCATTAATTATCACTAAATAATTATTTAAATGTTGGTTTTCAAATACATGCTTTTAACCTTTTTGAGTGTTCGATAAAAAACTGATATTAAACAGACTTTTATTTACTGACTCAGATGACGTTTTATGTCATGCATGATGCGTGGCCCAAATTATCATCCTTCGTTAACTATTCATGTTAATGCAGACATTATTGACATTGCGCACAATAACAATTTTTGGTCAGTCAACACGCAAATTATTAATATGATGACTCAATAATCAACATCCTTTAGACTAACTGCTGTTTGATTTCATTTTCTTGCATGAGGTTTGTCGTGTCTGATCAAGCGGATCACCCTACCGGGTTTAAAGTGCTTTATAGCGCATCTTTAAACAAAGGAACTGCATTTACCCGCGAAGAACGAGATAAATATAAGCTGCATGGGCTGTTACCCCCCATGATCAATACCATGCAGGAGCAATTGTCGCGCTCATTACAAAATATGCGCAGCAAGTATTACGACATAGAGCGTTATGTCTATTTGAGGTCTTTACAGGGTCGCAATGAGCGTTTGTTTTACCGGCTGGTGATTGATTATATCGATGAGGTCATGCCGCTCATCTATACTCCGACAGTCGGGCAGGCATGCAAGGAGTTTGGAAGGCTGTTTAGTCGTCCACGTGGCATGTATCTTTCTTATGACCAAAAGGGCCGCCTCAAACAAATCATGCAAAACTGGCCCTATAAAAACATAAAAGTGATTGTAGTAACAGACGGAGAGCGGATACTTGGGCTTGGTGATCTGGGTGCTAACGGCATGGGCATCCCAATCGGCAAGCTGGCATTATATGTTGCATGTGCTGGCATTCACCCATCACAGTGTCTGCCAGTCACGCTTGATGTAGGAACAAATAATCAGTCTTTGCTCGATGATGAATTCTACCTGGGCCTGCATCAACAGCGTATCAGCGGTGACCTGTATTACCAATTTGTTGATGAGTTTATCGCTACAGCTAATCAACTTTATCCAGATGTCCTGATTCAATTTGAAGATTTTCTCACACCCCGGGCGTATGCATTAATGCATCGTTATAAACAAGATGTACTTTGTTTTAATGACGATATTCAGGGAACCGCTGCGGTAGCTCTTGCCGGCGTTTATGCCAGCACAAGGCTTTCCGGTAAACAGTTTCGCGATTTGAAGATACTGTTTCTGGGGGCAGGTTCGGCGGCTACCGGAATTGCGGACTTATTGTGTTATGCACTGCAGCAGGAAGGACTGACGCAGCAACAGGCCCGGGAGCGTTTGTGGTTCGTTGACCGGGAAGGTCTTTTGGTCCAGTCACGAAGCACCGGATTGCAACAGCATAATATCCCTTATTTGCAGGCCGCCCCTGCCATGTCGTTACTTGCAACACTGGACTATTTCAGGCCGGATGTGCTGATTGGCGCGACGGGGTCTTCGGGCGCATTTTCTAAAGATGTCATCAGTAAAATGAGTGATATCAATTCGCGACCAGCGATATTTGCATTGTCCAACCCAACTTCCCATGCGGAGTGTACTGCCGAACAGGCTTATAGATGGTCTGATGGTCGTGCCATATTTGCCAGTGGTAGTCCTTTTGGTGAACTGACCATTAACGGCAAAGACTACAGGCCGGGCCAGGGTAATAACGCCTATATTTTTCCTGGCATTGGTCTGGCGGCAATTGCATGTAACGCAAAGTATATTGATGATCATATGTTCCTGCTGGCAGCTAAATCTCTCGCCTCTATGGTGTCAGAAACAGATTTGCAGGCAGGGGCATTGTATCCGCCGTTAAAAGAAATACGCGAGCTTTCTGTTAATATCGCCGAGCATGTGGTTGATTATGCGTATGATAATAATATTGCCCAAATTCATCCGCGTCCGCGCAATATCAAAAAATATCTGCAGGAGTTTATGTATGATCCGAGGTATTAAACTGTAAAATAGCGTAATGAAAAGTATAGAAATCATTACCGATGCGGGCCATGTCGATACCATCATCAGTATTGCACAGCAATATGAGGTCATGGATTACTGGCATTATAAAACGGCCGACGATGAAAGACATGCGATTAAAATGATTGTTTCCAACGAGGGTATCCAGTCCATACTTGATGCAATACATAAAACTATTAGCAGTTCAGATATATCACGTGTAGTAGTAATGGATATCGAAGCGATGATTCCAAGAGAGGAAGCCGTGCCTGGGTCATCGCGCAAGTCATCTGCATCCAGGGAAGAATTATACCAGGCAATTGAGCGTGATAGTCAGCTGAATCTCAATTATGTGTTGCTGGTTGTTTTGTCGGCGATCGTGGCGACGGTGGGCATGCTGGGCAATAATATTGCTGTTGTCATTGGTGCCATGGTGATAGCACCACTGTTGGGCCCGAATATCGCACTGACTTTTGGTACAGTGCTGGCAGACAATACCCTTATGGTGAAAGCGTTAACGACGTTGCTGGTGGGTACCTTGCTGGCACTGGTGATTTCTTTTAGCCTGTCATGGATATATCCAACCGTCGAGTATAATCAGGAGCTATTATCCCGAACACATGTCAACTATAGTTCTGTTGTCATGGCGCTCGCATCTGGTGCCGCTGCCGCTCTATCCATGACGACCGGACTATCATCGGTCCTTGTAGGGGTGATGGTTGCCGTGGCGATATTGCCACCCACCTGTGTGCTGGGTCTGATGCTGGGTTATCAGCAATTGCATCTTGCCTTCGGCGCTTTTCTGTTGCTGTCAATTAATATTGTCTGTATTAATCTTTCAGGTATTATTGTATTTATATTAAAAGGTATTCACCCAAGAATGAGCGGCGAAAAACGCAAGGCTTTAAGGTCGGCAGTCGTGTATATTTTTCTGTGGGTGTTAGTGTTAATGGCGCTGCTTGTACTATTAGTAAAAGAATAATGGATATAACATGGCTAGACAGAAAAATATTTTTGGTGATGATCTTGTGACGTGCAGCGATAATCCTGTTACCGGTTATTATCGTGATGGTTCCTGTAATACCGAGGAACGTGATATTGGTTCGCATACTGTGTGTGTGCAGGTGACTCAGGAATTTCTCGACTACTCCAGAAACAAGGGTAACGATCTGGTCACCCCGGTGCCGGAGTTTGAATTCCCCGGCCTGGTTGCCGGTGATCGCTGGTGTGTATGTGCACAACGCTGGGTTGAGGCTTATAAAGATGGTGTTGCACCCAAAATTGTCTTGCTGGCGACCAATGAAAAAGTGCTTGATATTATTCCCATCGATATCCTCAAAAGTCATGCGCTAGATCTGGCCTGATGGCGATATTATGCGAACTCGCTGATCAGGGAGTTGATTATCGTGTAACACAAGCCGGGAATGCTGTCCGACTTTATCGAAACAACGTGCTGCATAGTCAGTGGAACCCTGCCAAGCCTTTGGCCGGCAAATTATGGGATCTGTTTTTATTAACTGTCATGGCAACGGAAAAACAGTTGCAAAGGGTGTTAGTACTTGGAGCAGGCGGGGGCAGTGTGATAAATCTTATTCATCATTTTTATCCACACTCAGAGGTTGACGCAATTGATCTCGATAAAAACCATCTTAATATCGCCACACAATATTTCAAGGTGAATACATCGCAATGCCAACTAATACATGCAGATGCAATCGATTGGGTGAAACAATATCGTGGATCTCGATATGATATGATTATCGATGACGTATTTTCTGAATCTGATTGTGTGCCCTACCGATGCATAGTGGATAGAAAAGACTGGGCAAAAAAGTTAGTCAGGCATTTAAAAAAAGATGGTGTCCTGGTATTTAACTTTGCCGACCAAAAGGAATGGCATAAAGGTTTGCAGCGTTGGCGGGAGACACTTGAGAGATTTAATATCGGCATCGCGCAGCATGACCAGTGTGATAATAAGATTGTGCATTGTTCAGTAAATGATATTAGCCGCCAGACTATTATTGAAGGTGTCAGACAGATGCAAACCAAGCACTACCAGACATTGATCACACGTGGCGCATTTGATTATTACGCGAGGAAAGCCCACACATGAAAGGCTATGTCCCGCCTGATCCGATAGAAGGGGTGTCGAAGGAACATTACGCGGTCATTTATGCACCAAGGGCCAAACGACACCGGTTTTCAGCAAATTGTGTGCGAATATGTGAAAATCAGGAACAGGCAATATCGCTATCCAGACACGATAAGCACTGTCGGCCGGGGAGAGTGTTAGGGCCATCCAAGTCCTCAGAAGGGCAATATATTTACTATCTGATCGAGTGGGTAAGTATATGATTTTTAGGTCTTTATAGCGGCCTGTCAAGTATTTGCCTCCAGTCAGCCAGTAATGATTTTAATGTGTAATATGATGAGTATGATCAGATTATTATGATTAAAATGCCCATCACTGGTTAACATGTTCCACTTGTTTGGTAAAAACAAAAACAGTCAATTAACGCCTGATTCTGCGGTTAAGCACGTGGCGCCGGAAGAGAGTAAGTTTTCGGTTAAAACAGACACAGCAGGCAAAATTCTGTTCGTCAGTGTTGCGTTAAAAGAATATTTGTCACAGCACCGGATAAATGACGTTCAACAGATATTGCCTAAAAACTCGCCACGGCTATATCAGACTCTTTTAAAAACGAAGCAGCCACAGATTCATAAATGTGAGGCTGCCGCTAAAATCTGGGTTTGGGAATTTATATTACTGTCGAACAAAATGGTGATGGTGAAATTACTCAACGCCAATGAGTTTGAAGTTGCTCCTCATTCTGAAAAACATAATGCCTGTGTAAACCTGGGCGATAACACCCTCGATAATGTGCCAGCCAGTCTGTGTGTGACTGACGCGGATGCCGAACAGATTGTCTATGTCAATGAAAAATTTGTCCAGCTGTTCGGATTTGAGAAAAGTACGTTACTCAATATCAGCTCGCTTATTAATGATAAAAAATTGATGCAGGAGATACATTCTTCATTAAAAAACAATGGCGAGGTCGAAAATATTTTATTTGTCTATAAGCAGGCCGGTAAAAGTTTCTGGCAGAACCATGAACGCTACTTTTCCATAAACATCAAACGTGCCGGTCAAAGTCATGACAATGTGCTTATATGGAACTTTGAAGATATTTCAGAGTTAAAAATTCTTCAAGGTAAGCACCAGCTATACAAGAAAAAATTCAATACAGCTATTCAGGCGGCAACTGAAGGCATATGGGAATGGTCAAAACTGGACGAGCATGGCGACTGGTGGTCGCAGCCAATGTATGGACTGTTGGGTCTGAATGCTGACAGTTCCAAGCCATCATTGGAAATAATCAAAAGACTGATGCATCCAAAAGAAAAAAAAGTCTTTGACCGCCTGATTGAAAAAGATATTAAAACAAATCATTGCTTCACAATGGAGTGTCGCCTGAGTGTCAGGCAACATGGTTTCAGGTGGTTTCGACTGAAAGTGGTAGGTGCTTTTGATACCCACGGCGAGCTAAATAAACTGATCGGGTCACTTGTTAATATTCATTCAGAAAAAACAAATCGCTTACAGTTGCAAAAAGAAAAAGACAAGGCAGTTGCGACACTAAATTCCATCGTCGATGCGGTCATTACTACCAACGCGGAAGGAATTATTGAATATCAAAATTCTGCTGCAGAGAGATTGACCGGGTTACATAAAGAAGAGGCAAAGGGATTGCGAATTGATAAGGCACTCTCTTTTTATCAGGAACACTCGCATAATGACATTGCCAATCCGGTCATTACATGCCTGGAAACCGGCAGAAGAATGGATCACAAGATTTATGCTGATATGCTTGATAAAGACGGCACGCGTTATACCGTGCAATTGATGGCGACACCACTGGCACATCAAAATGGTGAGATCTTTGGTGCAGTGATGGTGTTAAATGATGTCACCAATATCCGGGTCTTATCAAGACGGCTTAAATACCAGGCATCACATGACATCCTGACTAAACTGATCAATAGAAGTGAATTTGAAAAAAGAGTCAGAAATGCCATCACAAATGCACAACAGCACGATGTTTATTCGGCAGTGTTATTTATTGATCTTGACCGATTCAAATTAATTAATGATATCTGTGGGCATGCTGCGGGCGATGAGTTATTAAAGCAGGTTGCCAAATTGCTACGTTCACTGGTGGGTAAAAATAGTTCGGTAGCACGTATGGGTGGTGATGAATTTGCCGTGCTGATTGAAAATACTCCCATCGTCGACGTTGAAAAAATTGCCAATAAAATTCTTAAGCAATTGGCTGCCTATCGGTTCTCATGGGATGAAAAAACATTCACGATTGAATGCAGCATTGGCGTGGCGGAAATACAGTCTTCCTGCGAAGGTTTGACTTATATACTCAATGCCGTTGACAGCGCATGTTACCTGGCGAAGGAGTCAGGAAGAAACTGCATCAGAATGTATTCGGATGGTGATGATACGATTATTGAGAGAAAAGGTCAGGAGCACTGGATTCAGCACTTTGATAAAGCGATAGAGAACGATCACCTCGTGTTATATGCTCAGCCAATCGTGTCGCTCTCTCAGCAGTCTGACAAAAAGGCTTCCCTCGAGATTTTAGTGCGCATGCTCGATGATAATAACAACATTATTCCGCCCAATGCATTTCTGCCTGCAGTAGAGCGTTTTGACCGTGCCTATAAGCTTGATCGCTGGGTGATAGAAAGTGTTTTTAAATTCATCAGTCAGCACCAGCGCCAGATTAGGTCTTTGTCAAAAATATCAATTAATCTGTCTGGCCAGTCGGTGGCAGAGGATGAGTTGCTCGGTTTTATTCAGGAAAAAACCAGGCAATACAAAGTGAACCCTGGCAATATCTGTTTCGAAGTTACTGAGACAGCAGCGATTGCAAATTTAACCACGGCCATTGATTTGATTGAACAACTCAAGCAGGACGGATTTTTATTTGCTTTGGATGATTTTGGCTCGGGATTGTCATCATTTGCCTATCTCAAAACACTGCCGGTCGACTACCTCAAAATAGACGGTATCTTTGTCAAAGATATTCAGACAGATAAGGTTAACTATGCCATGGTTAAAGCCATTCATGAAATGAGTGCCGTGCTGGATAAAAAAACCATCGCGGAATATGTTGAAAATGAAGCCGTGGTGGAGTTGCTGGCCGAGATTGGCGTTGATTATGGTCAGGGTTTCCATCTGGGTAAACCGGCCCCGATCGAAAACTATATCGCGGATGAATCTTCTTTAAAAACATTTGCCAATTCCGCAGCATAAGACTCATGCATTAAACTTGTAGCCAATCCCTCTTACTGTCTTGATGCGGTCATCGCAGCCATGTTGCTGCAAAGACTTTCTAAGGCGCATCACATAAACATCAATTGAACGTTCATTCAGTTTATTTTCATTTTCATGGCCCTTGGTTAAATCTCTCAGCTCATTACGTGTGATTGCCTTGTTGGGGTTACGCATAAAATGGTAAAGCAATCTGAACTCACTCAGTGATAAATCAGTATTCTTGCCATTGATGGACACTTGCAGTGATTGTAAATCCAGATTGATGCCATTACCGCTTAAATAGCTGCCGCTATTATTCTTTGAATAAGCCTTTCTTAGCAGATTGTTGAGTCTAAGGGCAAGTTCATTCAGTGATATCGGTTTAGAGATTGCATCATCCGCACCATGCTGGAGCGATAGTACCCTGGCAACATCATTACAGCTGGGAGTGAGCATGATCGTTGGGATATTACTTGAGTAGTCACTTTTTTGCAGCTGTCTGACCAGGTCGGTGCCGGCGCCGTCCGGCAACTCATAGTCTATAATTGATGCGTGATAATGAGAGTATGTTTTTGTCTCCAGCGCACTGGCATAACCGCCAGCCTCCAGTGTTTCAAATCCGGAAGACTGCAATGCAGAGATGGTGGCGGATCTTGAGAGCCGGTCAGGATCGACGACTAAAATTGTGTACATTCGCTTATGGCTGCTTTCTTATTATCGTTGCGCATACTATTACAGCCACTTATGACAACGCTGTTAAATTTACATGACAAAACCACGAAAGTGTCAGTCTTTTTCGTTTGTGGTGTCAAATCCACGTCAGTTTTACCCTGCAGTCAACCTTGTTTGGCTGATCGGCTGTTAACTTTCGGGCTCATCACAATAATTATCACCCTTTGTCATATTAGTTTTAAGAAAGATTGTAATAATCACTAGCGTGGGGTGTATGCCGTCCCCGGGGTGTATTGAAGTCAGGCCGCAGGCTTTGCCCGGCTTGACAACAACATTTCATAACATTCTGTTATTAAAATAATTTTGTTCTTGTAATATTTTATGCGTACTGTGTTCATTAAAAATATTTTTACCTTCGCCAGCCTGCTGATGGCTGTGGCGTTGTTATCATCGTGCTCACAAGGCACGATAAAGCCAGACGTTTCAGCATATAAGCACACCAGTGTTTTCAAGAACCCCGAGGTCAGTAAAGAAGAGATGGTGGTGTTCATCGTTGGCGCACTCGGGCCAAATCCCCTTTCATTTGTAAGAATATGTACCGCCGAGAATGTTGGTCAGTGGACGGATCACCGGATTGCTGGTTCAGTACCTGCAGGTGAAGTAATGGTAATAGAACAGCCAAACTGGTTTCCGGTGCGCAGGTTATGTGCCTACTCTAAAGACCGCTATGCTAATTATGTCGGCACACACATCATATCCTCCGTCGTGCACCCCGGCGAGCATGGCTCGGGTCTGTACTATCTCGGATCAGTCAAAACACCGGATTCCGTCTCCCAGTACAGTCTAAAAGAGCTCTATTCACCCGAAATTACCGATGAGGTCAGACAGGAATTAATGCATGCTGTACGCGCATACCCCCATTTGGAGCCCAAAAATTTCACGCTTGAATAAACAAGACCTTCGGCGCAATTAAGCAGAGGTGAATAACCCGTGAAATACAGAAAGAAACAAAAATCGAGAGAAACATCGTGGCACTAATCAATCAGATCAGAACTTGTTATTACAAACTGTTGCCAGCACATACCCTCACACTTTTTCTGTCGGTGTTCATGCTGACAATCGCTTACCAGGTTATCCAGCAGAATCACCACGGTATGTTTGCCGCCGCATCAGGCGTATTTAATGATTCATTCGATGTAGTCCCTGAAGCACAGAACACAGCATCGGCACGCCATAAACATGCTGTGCTACCGCCAATTGACCGGTCTGAAAATAATAGACAATCTTCACAAGATACACGATTGCAGGCTGAACAAGGTGACGATGAATCGGTGTCACCCGCAACGCGCCGCGTACAAGCAGACATTTCACCTGCTGATGGTAGTACGCCCATCAACAGACCGCCTTCGCAAACAACCTCAGCAGGAGTTCGTGCACAGAATATCTATCTGCCCGGGGCAACAGGTGGTGCCACAACCAATAACACAGTCGGCACCACCAGTCCTGTCCTGGTGGGCAGTAATGCAACACCTTCCAATAATTCAACCTCATCGTCATCATCCGGTCAGCCATCTGCTGTGACGGAGCCGTCGCAGCAAAGTCTGCTGGCGTCCAATGACATCAATCATCGTGCACAGCAATTGTATGAGCAACGCCGACAGCGTCTGTGCCAGGATGTAATTTCAAGAGTCGGTACCAATCCGCTGGCAAGTGACTTTAACAGTGCGGGAGAATACTATCGGCTGCGCGATGGGTATCGCTGTTTTTGACGCTGCAATTCAATTCCGGGGTTGCACGATTATATAAAAAAACAAACATGTGTAGTCTGTTTAAAGAGTAAAGTCGCCAGCTTTTGCTAACTTTATTTTAGTAAGTTGTTTAGTCACGCATGATTACTGCCTTGACTCTGAATGTTGTGTTGCAATGGGTTTAATGCATAATCTATATCATGATTGAGTTCAGCCCGTCTGCAGTAAAATAGTGTACATTTTTTCATTATTATTAGTGCGTTATCAACAATTTATTATACTGACACACATTGCTTTCACAAAAAATTCATCTCAGTGTCATAAAAATTCATGCGCTTTTAACATACCAGCCAAAGCCCTCCTGTATATTTCACCGTGCTTTTGAATAGGAGAGAAAGCACGCCACACCTGCCGCGAGGCAGGGCCGGAAAGCCTCCGATCAATGCTATTCACCATTGATAGCGGGGTTGCCAAGTTTAAGGTTCATCGCAACCGTTAAATCACCAACAAAGTAGAGCTTTAGGAATGTCATGTCGCTAAGGGCCTGGCGTCACTGATGTTGTCGGCTACTGCCTTGTTCGCTTAATCACACCTGTTCAGATAGCAGATTTGTATATACATATTTTTAAACTTTTTTGGAGGTAATCAATGCGATTATTTACTAAGGCAGCTGCTGTAATGACCATTGCATTTGCAAGTGTGTCGGCACAGGCAGCGGATCAATCTTTTACCGGTGACGGAACAGTCATGTTGTCGGTATGGCAGGAAGGTGTAACTTCATCTTTTGGAGATGCCGCCTCTGTCATTATCGATACAGGGCTGAATTTTTCGGATCTGTTTGCAATAAGTGGTGGTGGATCGATTAGTGTTGACGTGAACAGTATATTTGATGTTAATACTTTCTTCGCAAACAATATTTTATTCCCAACTGGCGAGATTACGATGAATATTGTGGCTGGTGCCAGAAATGGCGGCTTTAACGAAATGTTTTCATCCAAAGAAAGCTTCGTTAACAGTGCCATTAATGTTGAATTAAATAACTCGCTCAACAACTATGACAATCTCTTTATCAACCAAATTGGTGCCAGCGGCGCCGAAACATCAACTTCAACCACTAGTTTCCCCAATGCGTTTAATCCCGCTCAGTGGAATGATAACTTCGGTACTGCTTTCCAGGACATCGATAACGCGTTTGAGGTAATCAATAACCAGGCATCAGGTGAAATGATGCTTTTCCAGACATCAACGCAAGGTACGTTAAACGGCCAGCCACTGCAGGTGAATGATTTTGGTGGTCTTTACACGTTTGCCTATGATCTTGCAACTGGCAACTTGGAATTTAGTGCAGTGCCACTTCCAGCTGCAGTATGGTTTTTAGGTTCGGCATTAATCGGGCTGATGGGTTTTTCACGTCGTCGCGCCACCGCGGCTTAATTTTTTAATCAATACAGGAGATTTATCAATGAAATCCAAAGTATTACTCACGTCACTCACAGTGATGACAGCGGTTGCCGCGACCAGTGCGCATGCGGTCCCTGTCTCGCTAAGTGATCTGCGTACGGCACCAATAGTGCGCATTTCAGGTGCGACTGCCCCTGATAACACATTCAACGAAGCCTTCCTGCTTGACCCGGCTTCTGCCACGGCGGGCGCATCGGCGATTTTCCAGGACACCACTATTCGCCGCTTTGAAGGGGCTGCCGCTGGTGATGACTTCACCATTACGTGTGGTCTGCCAACGGCGGCCACTGTTTCTGCCAATTCAAACACTGGCGCGTTTGTTGATTCAGAAGGTAACCCTGCCACTCTTTCAACAGGCACACCATTGTGTATTCAAAAAATGGCGCATGGTTCTGGCCAGGGTACACAGAATGTCGGCAGTTCCATTGCTCTCAACTTCGCTGATCTGACACAAATCATTGATGGCTCAGGTGCCATTCTGCCAGGTTCAAGCTGCAGTGCTGCCAGCACTATTCCGGCGGCCAATGCTGACCAGCAATCCTATGAGTTGCACACAGGATGTAATGTCACTGCGGACTTTGTGCCTGACTGTGGTGTGGCGGATGTTGAGCCGTTATTGTTTGGTGCCGATTCAACGCTGTTTGATTCGGGCTCTACCATTGACATTCCATGGGGACTGCAGGCATCACTTCCTCTTTACTTTGCTTTACAGGCCGTGCAGTTTGCCGGTACCGATTGTGATCCGGGTGAAGCAGGTTACGCTGCTGCAGCTGATAACACCGATGGTGTGCGACGTGTCGCAGAATGTCAGCCAAGCCTGTCTCTGGGTGTGATCCGTAGTATCTTCACAAATGATTTGGTGCTAGCCGATGAGTTGCGTGATGATAAAGGCAACCCTCTGAGAACTTCTCCTGATGTGACTTCTGTGGGTAACATCACAGGCGTGACCCAGGATGACAGTTTTGCACCACTTCCGGGTGGGGTCAGCGGGCTTGATCTGACTGCGCCTGGTGATGCCACTGTCAACCCGGTTCCTGCCGCCAATGCTTCAGGTAACCACCTGGTTTACTTATGTCGTCGCAAGAACTCTTCTGGCACACAGGCTTCTTATGAAGCCAAGTTCCTGCGCCAGCGTTGCGAGGCAGGCCTGCAGATGGCATCGGGTAACTTGCCGGGTTCTTTCAACCTGGCCGGTGATAACTCAGGTAATGCCGACTTCCTTGGTAGCACAGGCACACTGAATGTGTACGAGAACGATGGTTCTTCTGATGTTACACAGTGCATGGACCAGGCCACGATCCAGAACGTTTGGGCGATTGGTATCAACAGTACAGAGAAAGTATCTGGTGATGACAACGTGCGTCGTGATGCATGGGAACATGTCAAGATAGACGGTGTGTCTCCAACCTCTCTAAACGTCACTAAAGGCTATCACCCATTCTTCAGCTCGGTTGCAGGTAATACACGTGTTGGTGAAGACAGCCAGGGCGGTGCACCAGAGTTGTGTCGTGAAGCTGTGTTTGATAGCGCTTCATCAGCCGTCGTTGTTGCCGGTGGCTTATCTGCGTTCGTTCATGGCTGGGGCCAGGGCGGTGCACTAGCCAGTGCGGACAAAGCAGTCAATAATCTGCCTCTTGCAACATATGCGGGCGGGTTGACTGAAGCAGAGTTGGCGGTAAATCCGGTGAACCAGTTCTCCGTTGCAACTTCTGGATCACTAAACAACTGCGCCTACCCCACTAAAATTCCTTCACCTAACCTGACTGACATTATCCCTGCAGGTGCAGGTTTAATTCAGTAAACAGGATGTAGTCATTGAAGGAGTGCTACTGATTTATTGGTAGCACAAAGGTTAAAAGCCCGAATATGGATGTTCGGGCTTTTGCTTTTTAAATTATTTATGCTTATGCTTGGTCGCCGATGAAACTCCGGCTGGCAATTGAACAGTGAAAACCTGATTGAGTATTTTTATAAGAATCATTTAATTTACCTGCATACATGAATTGTATTAAAACGATTAACTGCTGCCTGCTGGCAGTTTGTTTATTTCAGTCCTTAAATGTTTATGCGGCATCATCCGATGCACAATCGCAGGAGCAACAGCCTGTGTTCGCCATTTGGGAAATTCAGGTGGCTGGTAACTCTGTATTGAGTCAGAAACAAATTGAATCCACTGTGTATGGCTACCTCGGCCCGGATAAATCATTTGATGATGTTAAACGGGTGCAGGCGGCACTGGGTGAGATTTACCGTAAAGAAGGTTATTCGTTTGCATCAGTCACTATTCCGGAACAGTCAGTGGAAGATGGGATTGTGCGTCTCAAAGTTGTGGAAGGACGACTTGGGCGGGTTCGGGTCAGTGGCAATCAATATTTTTCACGCAAGGACATTCTTGACAATGTTCCTTCTCTTGAACCGGGACAAGTGCCTAAAATTGATGAAATTCAGAATGACCTGGCGTTACTCAACCGCAGTTCACGTGACCGTACGATAACACCACTGGCAAAGCCTGGCAAAAAACCGGAAACGGTGGATATTGAACTGAAAGTCAAAGATGCCCTGCCACTGCAGGCGAGTTTTGACTATAACGGTCGCAATAGCCCGGAAACCACGCGCACGCGACTGGGTTTGAACCTGGGTTACGGTAACCTGTGGCAAAAGCAGCATTCGATATCTACATTTTTTCAAACAACCCCTGAAGACAGGGACGAAGTTGAGGTGCTGGGCTTTTTTTATAGCCTGCCATTATGGTGGGATGACAGCCGCTTATCCCTGTACTACATTGGGTCTGATAGCGATGTGGCCACGGTGGGTGATGTCAGTGTATTAGGTCAGGGACGCATACGCGGTGTGCGTGCAAGCTTTCCGTTTTATGATTTCGATAATGCCTTTCACCAGGTCAGTGTTGGCCTGGAATCGAAGGACTTTGATCAAACTGCCGTGTTCGATATTGCCACGGCCCAGGATACGCCGATTGATTACACTGCGTTCAGCGCCGATTACGGTGGTCGAATCCAGCTTGAGGATCACGCCAGCATTAACTTTGGTGCCGGATTTCGCAGTGGTCTGAGAGGGTTTGGTAATTCTGCCGGTGAATTTGAGCGCAAGCGGTTCGGCGCCAAAAACAATTACAATTATTTTGTTGGTAACCTGGGTTATCAGTATGAATTCGTAAACCAGATGCGATTGCGCTCACGCATGAATTTTCAGATTTCAGGCGAGCCGCTGATTGGTAACGAACAGTTCAGTGCGGGCGGACAGTTCAGCGTGCGCGGTTACCTGACTTCCCAGGAACTGGCCGATGAAGGCTGGACAGGCAGCGTTGAATTGTGGAGCCCCGAACTGAGCGGCCTGCTGAATATAGACCTGTTAACCAATCTGCATGTGCTTGGCTTTTTTGATTATGCCAAGCTGCATAACAGTGAAGTGGTGTCTGAAGGGCGCGTGCGCAACATTTCGCTGGCCGGCTCCGGACTCGGCGTCAGGCTCGGTCTGTTTGACTATTATTCACTGAATCTTGATTTTGCCCGCGCACTATCAGACAGCAGTCCCGGGGAAGATTCTGTCGAAGAAGGCGACTGGCGTATTCACTTCGGCCTGACTGGCCAGTACTGACAAATTGTCATCTAAAATTAATATTTATGTAGCACTTGGCGTGTAAATTACCCGCATCATCGGGTTCGATGACTTTTTACTACAAATTTGTCACAAACTGGAACGTTATCCGTGAATTTACGCCTGCTTAAAATCCTCCAGGCTGGCCTGGTGTCGCTGTACGTGTTCTTTGCGTTGCATGCGGGTCTTGTGCTGGCCGACCCGGCTGTTGATGCGCTGCCCCAATTGCAAAATATTCCTGACCCTGCCGTGGCAGATGCGGTGACCAATGGTAACGTGATGGATATTAATATTCATCGTGATCGCGCCATTCTCGATTTTAACAGTCACGATATCGGCGCCAATGCCACAGTGAATTACAATGGCAATACTAATTTTCGTGTGCTTGGAAAAATCCATGACCAGTCTGCCTCACAGATTTTTGGCACATTAAACTCTGATGTTAATTTAACTTTAATCAATAAGTACGGGTTTATCTTCGGACCGGATTCGGTCGTTAATGCGACTTCACTGACGGCCAGTGCGCTCAATAGCGCGTTGCCTTTTGATGTTAATGATCCGGAACTTAAAAATTCTGCAGACTTCAGGACATTTGCCGCGGATCAGTTTGACCAGGCAGTAGAAGTGTATACAGGCACCATTGATATTCAGGAAGGTGCACAAATCACCGCGAGCGAAGGTGGTAATTTATTCTTCCTGGCGCCGCAATCCGTCAAAAATGATGGCGCACTCCGTGCGAAAGACGGACAGGTAATTCTGGCTGCCGGCAGCAAGGTATACCTGGCGCAACCGGACGCGTCCAGCAATGAGAGTAATATTCTTGTTGAAGTGGAAATTACCAATGATCACATCAATACCGTTAATTCAGCCAATAATGATGACAGCGATCAATTTCAGGATATTTTAATTGGTCACGTTGAAAATGCGGTGGGTGAGATTTATGCCGACCGTGGAGCGATTACACTGCTGGGTGCCAGTGTGCGCAACAATGGCACACTGTCGGCCAATACTTCTGTTAAACAGGGTGGCAAAATCCGCTTGCTGGCCGGTTCCAATCTGGAGAATTCGATTGGTTCCGAAAATGCCGCAGCGCTGGCCAGTGTATTTGACCAGGAAGACCTGGGTGTTGTTACTCTTGGCAGTGACAGCCAGATCTTTGCCAACCCGGATATCACGGACGACAGTACTGCCGTCGAAGCCGACACGCAGCCACGGGGTGAGATTGAACTGCTTGGCAAGAAGATTACTTTTGCCGGAGGGTCCAGCACTGTGGCCAGAAGCGGTGAAGTGAATATCTATAATGTAGAGTCACGCAATTCCTCACAGTCATTCCAGACCCTGAACACCAGTGACGAAGAAAAGTATGCTGATTTTAGTGTCACGGTTGAAAATGGTGCCAGCATCAATGTTTCCGGTCTTGATACAAAAACCAGTGTCGCCAAAAATTTCATAAAGGCGGATTTATTATCAAATGAATTGGCCGACAGCACATTGGCTAAAAATAATGAAGCGTTACGGGATGTGTTAAGAGAAGGGTCCGTGACCATCGATGCGCGTAAGCTGGTTGAATTTGATGGTGAGGATTTTGAAGGGACGGCACTTGGCGATGTCTCCGGTTTTATTGATTTGATTGAATATAATGTTGCCGAGCGCAGTGTATTCGGTGGTGATATTAATATTGAAAGCCGCAATGTCGTGGATATTCATAATAATGCGCGTCTTAATGTGTCTGGTGGGTCGATTGAATACACGCCCGATAATGTCATTACCACAAAGCTGATTGAACAGGGCACAAACAGGATTATCGATATCGGTGATGCACGCCCGGACCGCAATTACAGTGGCTTGCTGGATATGAATTCAGTCGCCGGACGCAGGATTATTAATTCAACCCCCGAAATCGCGGGCTATGTCGATGGCAAAAGTGCCGGCGCATTGTCTATTAATGCCGAGCAGATCCTATCTCCCCTGACTGCCAGCAACATTGTTGGTGAGGCGCGTGTCGGTGATTTTCAGACACAGCCGGGTCTGTCATTGACTCAATCAAACCGTCCTTCACTGGCGCGTTTTACACCACTGGGCAGCTCGCTGGTGTTAGGCAATTCAACGATTTCTTCAGACAATTTTCGGGCATTTGCAGCACGTTTATCCAATGTCACATTCGATCGAACATTTACATCGACGGTGGAGGACATAGCACAGATTTCTACGGATTTATTTGCAACGTCTTCACGCAACGGTGAGCGTTATATCAATTTTACACAGCTGGATGTCACTGCCAGTGATACCGTCTCCGTCAATGATAACCTGTTGTTGCCAGGTAATGCTGAGATTGATTTTACTGCACGTGTGATCAATGCCCTTGCAGATATTCGCAGTGCATCAGGCACTGTTAATTTTGAAGCCATGGAAAGTGCTGATGGCCAGTTATCCATGTCACCTGCCATCAATATTACTTCCGGTTCACAGATAAATCTGTCGGGATCAATGATCAATCGTAATGTCGATATGTTATCAATTGCATCAATTGATGGTGGTGATTTTAGTATTGAATACTTTGGTGATAGTGACGGTTCATTAACAATCGCATCTGGTGCGCAGATTGATGTTTCTGGTGGTGTGGAATTCGAACGTAACCTGACAGGGTTACAGGATGTCAATCCAGGAAAGGGTGGTTCAATAAGTATTGATGTCACACTGCTCGGGCAGGGGGCAGATGATAATGTTACTATTTCTAATGCCGTTAATACTTTCAGAGGTTTTGGAGTAACTAGCCAGAACCAGGTTAGCAGGGGAGGGTCATTTAAGTATAAAACAGATGATTATTTGTGCCTGTCTGCCAGTGCATGTGAATTTGACAGCGTTGCTTCAAATGCGGCAAATATAGAAACATTTGCACCGGCTTTCTTCAGTCAGACTGGTTTTAGTCAGTTTGACTTACAGACCTTAACCGGTGAGCTGGTAATCAATGATCGCCTGGCCCTGACACCGATTGCCAGGCAGATACAGGTTAGTGGGAACGGCTTTTCAACTTCGCTCACACAGCCAGCTGCACTGTTTGCGCAACCAGTCACTTTAGCGCTGTCATCTGCCCGCCAGTTTGTCTTTAATGATAATGCTTCTATTAGCACTACTGCAGATTCGATAATTGATTTTGAAAGTGATAACAGCATGTACCTGGGTGGAGCAATCACCGCCAGGTCTGGTAACGTATCATTTGACCTCACTGGAAATTCAGTGAATAACCCTGCTGATAACGGATCTTTTGATAATAGTATTGCTTTATGGTTTGGTGATAACGCTTTAATTGATGTTGGTTCAACGGCGCTGACACGACGTATCAATGGCTTGAATACAGGCAGAGTGTTTGACTCAGGTTCCGTTAATGCACGATCACAGCGTGGTTATATCATTGTTGAGGAAGGCGCGCGCATTTTATCCAATGGTATCTCAGCGACGATTGATCAGCAGAACCTTGCTGGCGGGTTTGATGCGTTAAGTATTGCGACTTCAGGTGGTGACATAACACTGAGTGCCGGTGAACGTATATTTGTTTCATCCTCTGCGGGCAATTTTTCTGTTAATGCAGGGAGCAGTCAAACGGCAGGCGGCAGTCTTTCATTTATTCTGGATCCATCCGCGAGAGGTGCCAATTCCGGTCTTGATTCTGCGGGAAGTATTAATTTGAATAACTTTCCATTGAGGCATGCGCAATTTTTATTAACAAGCGACTCGTATAATCCCTTTGCAAATATAAATAATCTGGCATTCGGAACCCCTATTGAAACAGTAACAGGACAAAATGGCGCTGTTGCAACGGGTATCATTGCGGGTGATGGTCAAACCGCTTCAACGATTATTTCATCGCAATTAGTTTCCTCTTCTGGCGCAGATAATCTATTGTTAAAAAGCGTTGATGTATTTCTGGATGAATCTTCGCAAAATCAACTGCCGGCACTACGTTACCGACAAGGGCAAATCGTGCTGGATGAAGGTCTTGACTTCAATCTTGATGGTGTTTTGACACTCAATGCCAGCGAACTGATGATGACAGCAGAACCTGATGCCACGGCGCGCATCAATGCACATGCGGTGCGTATCGGCTCTTCCAATAACAATAATGACAGAGTATTTCCGGGCTTTAACGAGGAAACACTTTCGCCCGCATTCGCACAAGTATTTGACTTGCAGTCAACAGATAATAACCAGTTACTTGAAGTGAATGCCGGTATCATTGACATCTTTGGTGAAAGTGTCATCAATAACATCCAAACACTTGCATTGAACAGTGACACGGATATTCGTTTAATCGGAATTCCCCAGGAAAACGCCACGGGTAATACGACCAGTAATCGCAGTTCGGACGACTTAATAGGTTCATTGCAGATGCAGGATGTGCAGTTGAATCTGTCTGCAAGGCAGATTTATCCATCCACATTAACTGACTTTACACTCAGTAATACCGGTGATGACGCGTCGATAAACATTACATCTCCGACACCGGGCATCACCCCTGTGACACCATATTCGGCGGCGGGCGAGCTGGATATCATCACCCGTCGCTTGGCACATGGTGGTGTGTTGCGTGCCCCGGAAGGAGCGATCAGGCTTATGGGTGATGATCCTAACCAGTCGAGCATTGAAGTGCTGGCTGACGGCATTGTCAGTGTTTCTGCCAATGGTGCTGTCATTCCATTTGCACAAACACTGATTGATCAGTTTCCGATTGTGCAGTTTCAGGGCGAGCAATACATACAGTCCGGATTGGTCGATGCAAACGGGACTGTCAGTGGTTCGATTTTGTTTGATGCCAACAATATCCAGTTGCTGCAGGAGAAACAAATTGAATTGTCCGCCAACACAATAGATTTACAGGATCAATCGCAGCTCGACCTGTCAGGCGGCGGAGTAATGTTAACGTCGCAGTTTAACCGTGGTCTGCTGGGGACTAAAAATATAACTCGGTCCACTTCTGAAAAAAATACTTTTGCACTGGCACCCCTGTCTGCGGTAAATGCACTTGCTGCACCGGTTGACCCCTCAATTCCGGCCGGTTTTGATGCAGCATTTGGCGAGACAGTTACGCTGGAAAATAGTGCTGGTGGCCTCGCGGCCGGCACTTATATTAAGTTGCCGGCGGAATATGCGTTGTTACCCGGGCATGTACTGGCAGAAGAGGTCAGTGGTTTTGAAGGCATACAGGCACAGGATGTCATTACTCAGCTGGATGGCTCTGTGGTTGTGGCAGGTAGCGAGGGCACATCGAATGGCCGCGCTTCAACTACCGCCCTGAAGGCATTTAAAATCCAGGATCGTGGCGTGATTAATCGCCGTGCAAGTTACAGTACTTTCAGTGTTGGGGAACTGGTTGAAAATGTGATTCAGCCAAATGTTGATCGTGTACTTCGAACAACCCTGGATGGCGGGCGTTTGCAGCTGGCAGCCGGCGATCGATTATTCCTTGATGGCAATATTTTTGCCGATGAACTTGATATCAGTTCGACAGCAATCAGAATAGTGGACGACACATTCAATCAGAACCCGCAAAACACACTGGTTTTAAAAGATAGCCAGATAAGCGACTTGCAGGTTGACAGTATTCTCCTTGGTGGCCAGCGTTTCAGTGCGAATGATGGTGCCACCGGTATTAATGTAAATACACAATCAGTGGCTTTTGACAGTGGCATTGACCTCAATGTCAGTGAATTAATTGTTGTCGCTAAAGGTGATAATGGTCTGCTGCTCGGTGAAGGTAGCAGTATTGTCGCAGATAGCGATAAAGCGGTAGCGCAGGCCAGATTGCTGGCACCGGGTGAAGGTTCTCTTCTTGCTGTTTCTGGAATGACAGACTGGCAAGTCACACTCCCCGAGAATCCGCAAACCAGTCCTGCGAACAGGTTGCGAATTGAAGAAAATGCTTCATTAAATGGCGCTGCCAGCATAGTAATTGGTTCTGTTAATGAATTTGCTATTGCCGACAATGCTTCAATATCAGTCGCCGATGGAACGTTCAGCCTGGTTGCCCCCGAAATAAGTATTATTGGTGATAATGCGGATATACCTGTCTCAGGCAGCCGATTAAATGCGCAAACCCTATCTTTGCTAAATGCTAATAAAGTATCTTTGCTGGCGTCGAATCAAATCAATCTTCTTGGCCAGGTGCAGGTGCAGCGGGATAACCTGGCTATCCAGACTAATACCATTGAAGCTGTTGAAGGCATTGCCAGCAGTGCATCAAATTCAATCTTCAACATTGCGGGTCAACTTGAACTGGGAGGTGTCGACAATGCCATTGACGGCATTAATGAAGTGACGGCTTCGACAGGGAGTGTTGCATTTGTTGTTAACAGCGACATTCTCCTGACCGGGGGAACCGTTAACTTTGACGGCTTCTCAGCAGATCAGTCGGTTAATTTTGACAGTTCCTTAATCCAGGTGACTAGCGATACCGGGTTAAATCTGCCAGGCGGTCTGAGTATGAATACCGGCAAGTTGCATTTTGGGATCGGGAATGATTTGACAGTGACTGCACAGGGCAATGCAGACTTCAACCAGTCCTCACAGACAATTGCCCAGAACATTGATGATAGCCTGTCGCCATCATTGTTTGGCCAGTTTGTGCTGGATACAAACGGCGATGTCAACATCAATACCGACTTCGCACTCAATTCCGGCTTGTTTGAGGTGCGCACCAATGGTGCCGATATAACACTCGGTGAACAGACGCGTGTTGATCTCTCCGGACGGTCAATCAGCGTGGGCGGCGAGACATTTCCTACCGAGGGTGGCTGGATGATACTGGACAGCGCAGGTGGCAACATCCGTTTTAGCCAGTCAGTGCCTGTCGATCAAAGCACGGTTAACCTTGATGGCGCGCAGGATGCAGATGCCGGTGTGATGGGACTATTCGCTGCTGGTGGTGATGTCGATCTTAATCAAAATATTTCTGCACAAAGTGAGGGAGGAAGAGGAGGTTTATTCTCACTCGATGAGGGCGAAATAACAGCGGATGAGTTTAATACACTTAACCCACTACTGAATGATCAGGGTTTTACCGGCCAGCGATTACTAAGGACCAGAACAGGTGATTTCAATGTGATTGCTGACCAGGAAATCATGGCAGAACATATTCAGTTCATTGCCGACCAGGGCAATATTACTATCGGTGGAACACTCACCGCGGATAGTGCATTTGGCGGTTACATTGGATTATTTGCCGGGCAGAATGTGAATGTGGACAGCGGTGCCCTGTTATCTGCGCGGTTGTTATCCGATGATGAATTTGCGCGCAGTCAAATTGAACTTTCCAGTCGTGCAGGCACCGTTGACCTGAATGCCGGCTCTCAAGTGCAGTTATCACGTCATATTGACATGCAGAATGCCGGTAACGGTGGTGACCTGCATATTATTGCAGCACGTAGTGCCGATGACGTCGCTGTGCAGGATATCGCTTCAACCATCACCGGGCAGCAAAACATATTTGTAAAAGGGTTAACCCAATATGAAGCGAGTATATTGGACGAAGCACTTGTAACGACCATAAAAGCGGATATTGATGCGTTTGCCGGCAGCATCGACGCGATCGAAGCACGGTTGTCCGCTTCAGGCAATGCGGTCACTATTATTCCGCGCGTGGAAGTACTCAGCGAGGATTCTCTGGCAGTGGCTGATAATCTGAAATTTAATGACTGGCGATATGGCAGCCGACAGGTGGCCCCGGAGTTTGTACTGGCCGCCGCGGGTGATATTGAAATTGGCAGTGACGATAACCCGGTGATTTTGAGTGATGGTGTCGATGAAAATCTGGCGATTCTGGATGATGAGTTCAGTACTTCATTCACAGTGGTCGCCGGCAGTGACCTGGACTCTGCTGATATTCGACAGACACGCCGCAACGCCTCGGACCTGGCAAGTTTTGGAAGTATTATTATTGCCGAAGGCCGTGCTGCGATTGAAGGTGGCGGTGCAGTTGAAATTACTGCTTTTGGTTCGACCGTGATTTTTGATGGTAGCCCATTTGATAACGACCCATTTAACCCGGCGACGTTAGAGGACTGTCTTGCCAGTGCCATTGTCGTAGCTGGTCTTGGCACTTGTGGTGGTGGTGGAGAGAGTACACCGTTACAGCAGGCAGGGTTAAGAACTGGCACAGGTGATATTAATCTTTATGCAGCCGGGAATATTAACTTTGGCAACGAGCTCTCCGGTGTTTATACCACGGGAAGACAAGTGGGTGAGGAAAACACCGACTTTTTCACCCTCGAAGGCATTGGTAATTTAGCTTACGGCGAACAGGGGGGTAATGTTCGGCTAAGTGCTGGCAATAATATTGTCGGGGCGGTTTCCGAGTCATTTGTCAATGACTGGATCTGGAAAACGGACCAGGCAACCGTCAACGGGAATATAGATTCAGGCACAGCAGGTTGGGCGGCGAATCCTGCGACCTTTACTGGCGATATCGCTACGTTGGGCGGTGGTAACGTGACAGTGCAGGCAGGCAATGATCTGTCACAACTGGATATATCCATTGCATCGATCGGCAAGCAGGTGGGCGCCGCTCAAAGAACCCAGGGTCCCAGCCAGGTTGAAGTCGTGGCAGGAGGCAATCTGAATGTGTCGGCGCGAGGTGATATTGAACAACCCAAACTATATGTTGGCAAGGGAAGAGGTGTGATCGATGCAAAAGGCGCGATAGGTGATACAGAAACTGGGGGTGCCATTGTCATGCTGGGCGATGCACAAATCGCGCTGACCGCGCGCGATGATTTGACCCTGGAACGTGTCTTTAACCCGACTATTTTACTGGCCTCTCGAACCCAGCGCGAACAGGTGCCCACTGATTTCAGTTTAAGTGACATTGATGCCAGGTTCTTCACATACAGTGACCGTTCTGCGGTCGAATTTACCTCAAATACAGGAGAGCTTCGCTACGATACCAACAATACTTATCTGCGTGGGGCACTGGGTATTGAGGATGCATCATCCAACGAAATCAGCACCATGCCGGGCAATGTCAGTCTGACCGCACTGAATAAATCGTTGATGCTCGGCCAGAACGGTGACCGATTAATTATGTTCCCGAATTCCCGGGGTAATTTTGATTTTGCCGCCGCCGGGGATATTTTGATTGATGGTGTGATTACACAACTTGATCTGCCTGACAACCTGATTCCAACGGCGAACACCAGTATAAATATTAAACGCAGTCCGAATGGAACCATTCAGAATGAATCTATTTCGGTATTTGAAAGTATTAATGACTTGCTGGGCTACACGGTAATCAGTAACCGCACGCCTGACCGTGATATTGAAACCTACCGGCTGCGTGTGTCTAACCGGCATGCCGGTATCGATCAAAACGGGTTTGTTGATAATCAAAACAGCCGTCTGCTGACCAACAGTTCAATTATATTTTCAGGTAAAACGGATATTGGGATTACAACCGCCGAAGCGACCGACCTGATCGCCGGGATCAATATTGTCAATCCTAACATTCAGATTCAAAACGCCAACGAATTTGATATCAGTACCCTGTCTGCCGCTGGCTCTGTCAGTACTTCATTCCGACTTGATGACAGCGGTGATTTTGTCGACGCCGATACATTTTCGGGAATATTTGTTGATGGTCCGGGCAGGCTGGATGTGATCACAGGCGATCAAATCAATCTCGGTGCTTCACAGGGCATCCTGAGCCGGGGCAATACTTTTAATAGTGTATTGTCACCCGATCCGGCACAAATCAATATTCTGGCCGGCTTTACCAATTTTGATCAGCGTGTTGGTGATTTTGTTGACGCTTATATTAATGTGGGTGTCGATCAAAGTGTGCATGACCCGCTAATACGCCAGTTCCTGAGCAACCTTTCACTAAGTGCATCGCAAACATACGGGACATTGATAAGCGATTCTTCTGATATTGGTGAATATCAATCATTATCACAGCAAGCGCTGGCCTCGCCTTTTTTGAATCTGTCGGCGCAACAATTACAGCAGCTTGATCAGCTGTCGGAAGGAGGTTCACTCGACAGTGCGCAGCTTGGAAATATATTTTTAAGCCTGGATGAACAACAGCAGTTCGATGTTGTTCTGCAGGCATTTAATAATGAAATTTTCACAGGTGGACAAGCTGCCGTACTGGCGACGGATATTGGCCTGGGGACAGCTGGTTTTTACGCCGGTTATCAGCAGTCGTTTCGTGCGATTCGAACGTTATTTCCTGAGCATGCTGGCGCACTCGATCTGCTGCAACAACAGATCGGAAGTAATAGTGGCCTGGTTGGTGTGGATACCAGTAATGCCGCACTGGTTGGATTCGTCACTGAATTAAATACTGCACTGGCACAATTGCCTGATTCACGACGTGAGTCTGTGATTAATCAAATCCAGGCAAACATTGCCGAAGGCACTCCACTGTCAACAGCAATCAATGCGCCATTGGCAAACAATTCAATTACCGACAGTAATGGTGCCCTGATTCAGGTTTCTGATGGGGTAACCACGCTGGTTGATAATGCCAGCAACGTGGAAGGATCGGACATTGCCGACTTTGTGCAATCTTTGCAGCGCAACAATGACCAGCTGTTCTTTGAAAATGTGGCCAATGTGAATACACCATTTAACCTGGTTGGCGGTGAAGTCGGTGGTGATATTAATGTCCTGGTGCCATTTGGCTTCTATAACGTCGGCGGTAATATTGATACCACTGAACTTGGTTTGAATCGCACCACCGGTGAGCAGGGCATTATCTCCGGGGGTGGTTCCATTAACATGTTCCTTGGTGGTGACCTGATCGTTAACCTGCAGCGTGTGGTAGGTATTGGTGATGAGCAGCTTAATCTGTTTTCATTATTTGACAATATCGATGCAGGCAGTGGTGCCAAGACCGCTATCGCCGTCAGTCCTGCCACTTTCACTTTTGATCGCAGCGGACAAAGGCAGGTGACTTTCGCGCCTTCGTTTGCAGGAAGTGGTATTCGAAAACTGGAAGATGATGACGGGAACCTGGCACCTCCGGGACTGTTTACTCCTTTTGGTATTGTCGACGCGGGGGATGCCGGTATTGTCAGTGATGCAGGGATTTCCATCGCCGCGCTGGATGTGCAGAACGACACGCAAATTAGCCAGGGCGGACAAACAGGAGCAACCTCCGCGCCCGCCGCGCCAGTGACCCCGACAGTCGATGCCGGTGCCAGTAATGCTGCCACCAATTCTGCCTCCAATGATGCGGTGGCAAATGAGAGTGAACAGGACACTTCACAATCTTTCGCCAGTGAAGCCGCGGCCTTTTTGGATGTCTTTGTTGTCGGCGTAGGAGATGAAGAGGAAGAAAATGACCGCTTTGACAGTGCCAGTGCAAATGGCATCAATCGCCAACCGCCCGACAATGACGAGCAGGGCTATCAGGCACCCGGATGCCGTCCTGATGAAAATGGCGTATTACCGGAAAATTGCCTGAGTTCACTGTGATTCACCTGAAATACGCCCGTCTATATTATTTATGACTTTTGTGTGTCAGTGAGCAGTGAAATATTACTGAAACATTACTCAATTAGCCTCGCCGCTCTAAATGAAATTTCTTATGTATCAACCCAAGAGACATTCCATGCGTCCTTTGTTGCGCTTTATTAGTGTATTAATTATCAGTCTGTTATCGATCAGTAATGCCGCCTATGCATGGTGGAATAAAGACTGGAATTACCGTAAGGAATTTATTATTGATACTTCCGTCACCGGTGTGGCGACCGAGCAGACCGTTAATGATATGGCCGTATTAATAAAGTTACACCTTGGTAACTTTACATACTTCACCGATACAAAACCAAACGGTGAAGATATTCGCTTTGTTTCCGGTGATGACCTGACCCCGCTGAAATATCATATCGAATATTATGACCCACTTCAGCAGGTAGGGCTCATCTGGGTCAAGCTGCCACGCATTACGCCGGGCACCAACCTTGAAAAAATATACATGTATTACGGCAACGAAAATGCGGTCAATGGAGAGGATGTTGCCGGCACCTATGGTGTCGATCATGTGCTGGTATACCATTTTGACGGGGTGCCGGCCGATGGCACTGCCTATGCCAATAATCCTGCAACAAATAGCTCAATACCCGTGGATGGCGCGGTCGTGGGATCCGGGGCGGAATTTCAGGGGCAGCAAAACATAACCGTCCCGTTATCTCCGTCTTTAAGATTCATTCCTGATGCGGGGGTTACTGCATCACTGTGGCTCAAACAAATTACAGAACAGTCAAACGCTGCAATACTGAGTTATGTGGGCGATGACGGGAACAGTCTTGCACTAAGAATAGCTGGCGTCAGCCCATATCTGCAATTCAGATCATCAACAGGAGAAAGCGTTTCTACGTCCCTGGATATCCCTGCCGAAATCACACTGGATTCATGGCATCACCTGGCATTTAACGTCACAGCCGAACAAATGAAACTGTACCTGAATGGTGTTGAAGTCAGTTCTGCTGAAATTGCTGCTGAAGAAATTGGCGGACAATTATCAATTGGTGCATGGGCAGACGGATCACAGGGTTTTGTCGGTCAAATTGATGAGTTGAAAATACTCAAGCGAAATGCCGGAACGGACTGGCTGGCGCTTCAGTTTGACAACCAGGGGCCAAGCAACATGCTGGTGCGCGCGGGTGCGGATGGCCAACAGGAGGGTGCTGGCGGAGAGCATAACTACATTGCATTCTCGCTATCGAAATTAACACTGGAAGGCAAAATCACTACCGGTACGCTGACAGCGATGCTGATATTCGCGATTTTTATCATGATTGGCAAAGGCATGTTCCTGGGCAGGGTAAGAAAGTCAAATCGACTGTTTCAAAAGCGTTATGCAGGTGCGGAAAGTAGTGGGGAAAATAACAGTCACTCACTTATTTCAACCTACAAGAAAATCAATGTAGAAGATAAAAAATTAAAAGACTCACCGTTAAATCGTGTCTTTACGGTAGGCATGAAAGAATTGCATGCACGGCTGACAGCAAAATCTGCCGGAGCTGCCGGCACGCGAACACTGACATTAAGCTCAATTAATGCACTTCGTGCCAGTATGAATACTTCCATGTTGCGTGAGAATCAGCGTTTACAAAAGCAAATGGTGTTACTGACAATCGCCATTGCCGGTGGACCATTTATTGGACTGTTTGGCACAGTAATGGGCGTGATGATCACTTTTGCTGAAGTCGCACTTGCCGGGAATGTCGATGTAAACGCTATTGCACCCGGTATTTCTGCCGCATTGGTAGCAACGGTTGCCGGACTCGCGGTCGCGATACCATGCCTGTTTGGATATAACTATTTATCTTCACAGATTAAAGAAGTCAGTGCAGATATGCGTGTGTTTGCTGATGAATTTGAATCGCGTGTATCCGAAGAATTTGGAGAATAATTAAATGGCAGAAGGTGTCCACGAAGAAAACGAGCCATACGACGAGATTAACGTCGTACCGATGCTGGATCTGGCCTATGTGCTATTGGTGATGTTTATTATTTTAACCACCGCAACTGTACAGGGAATCCAGGTTAATTTACCCAAAGCCAGTTCACAACCTTCGCTGGCAGAACCGCGCACCAAAGCAATTACGATTACACAGGATGGCACCATTTTTCTGGATACCTATCCCGTAACATTAAGTGAACTGGAAGGGCTGTTAAGACAATATAAGGCAGCAGATCCTACATTGCCGATTATTATCAAAGCGGATGGAACCAATCCTTACCAGCGAATCGTGGATATCCTGGATCTGGCCGGAAGACTCGAGATTACCCAGCTGGGTCTTGTTACCCAGAATGTTGTTAAGTAATCGCATTTTTAAAAGGTAATGTCAGCAACCAATGGAGGAAGAAGAATCAGCCAACAAGTGGATAAAAATCACTTTTATCCTGGCGGGATTGATTATCACCGGCCTGATTATCTGGGTTGTTGGAGGCATGTTATCAGCGCCGGTTGAGCCTCCTAAAAAAACAGTTCAGGAGATAAAGGTGATCCGTCCACCACCGCCACCGCCCGAAGTGGAACCGGAACCGCCACCTGAACCTGAAATTGAAGAGGAAGTGGATATTCCGGAACCGGAACCGGAAGCATTACCTGATGTGCCGGATATGGAACCACCGCCGGGTGATCTGGGACTGGATGCCGAAGGCGTGGCAGGTGGAGATGCGTTTGGCCTGGCAGCACGCAAAGGGGGACGCAGTCTGATTGGTTCGGGCGATGGCGATGCCAATCTTTGGTATGCAGGTACCATTGTTAAGGCAAGCGTGCTGGATGCATTGACCGGTATTGAAGGCATCCTGATTACACGTTACCGCGTGAGGCTTAATTTGTGGGTGGACTCCGGTGGTAACTTAACACGCTTTAAATTACTGGAATCAACCGGCGACACAGAAGTGGATCAAAAAATTAAAGCGGCCATGGCAAACATAAAGCGCTTCCCCGAGTTGCCTCCGCCGAATATGCCGCAACCGGTCAAGCTGGTAATCGAAGCAAGATAAAACGACAAGTGAATCTAATTTTATAAGTTATGAAATCAATCAAACAGATACTCAAGCCACTATTTACAAGCGTGATCTTATCCGCAGGCCTGTTGTTCTCATCCGGGATGTTTGCAGACGAAAAAGAAGACCTGACCGTATTGCGCAATACGGTAGTCAATCTTCTTCAGACGCTTGTGCAGCAAGGAGTGATGTCAGAGGAGCAGGCACGTGCGCTGGTGCAACAGGCGCAAGATAAAGCACAGGAAGAAGTTGCTGCAGCTCGTGCTGAAAAAGAAGTGCCTGAGGATGTTGTGCGGGTGCAGTATGTGCCGGATATTGTCAAAGAAGAAATCCGTAACCAGGTGCGCAGTGAACTTAAGGCCGAGGTGGTTGCTGATGTTGTCTCTCAGGCCAAGCGTGAACGCTGGGGTGTCAAGGATGCCTTGCCGGGCTGGCTGAACCGGATAAAAATCAGTGGCGATATGCGCGTGCGTGCACAGGGTGATTTGTATGACAGCGGGAATCCTGCCCCTGGTGATGCGAATAATCCTTATTTAAGTGTCAGTGAGTTCAATGACAGCGGACCTTTTACACAGGCAGACATCACCGGTGTTACAACAAACGACGGCTTCGATGAATTTCTGGTGACCGACGAGGACAGAACACGTGAACGTATTCGAATGCGTTTAAACCTTGATGCGGAAATCAATAATGAATTCAGTACAAAAGTGCGAGTGACGACCGGCAATACCAGTAACCCGGTATCAACGAATCAGACCCTGGGCGAGGGAGGCAATCGTTATGACATCACCCTGGATCAGGCTTATATTAAATACCAGGGCTCCGACCAGGGGCCGCTTCACTGGTTGACAGCTTACGCAGGACGCATGCCAAACCCGTGGATGAGCACGGATCTGGTATGGGATGATGATTTGGGTTTTGAAGGTCTCGCGGCCACGGGAACTTTTACATTGGGAAGTAATGATCTGTACGGAACAGAATTTGGCAACAAGCAAGTATTTCTCACATTCGGTGCTTTCCCGCTGGAAGAATACGATACTTCATCCAGTCGTGATAAGTGGCTGTTTGGAGGCCAGCTCGGCACGCACTGGAATTTTGCCAATCAGTCGTCATTTAGTCTTGCGGCAGCCTATTACAACTATGTCAACGTGCAGGCAGACCCGACACCACGAGATGTTGATGAATTTAATGCTTCGCGGCCGGAGTCGATTCAAAAAGGCAATAGTGTATTTAGTTTAATCAGCCCATTCGATCGCGGTGGTGATGGTCTGACTAGTAATGATGATCGTTTCTTTGCACTGGCGGCCGACTATGACCTGATTAATTTAACCGCACGCTATGAGTCCACTTACTTTGCACCCTATCAGCTGGGGTTGACTGCCGATTATGTCAAGAATATTGGCTATCGTTCCAGCGAAGTGGCTAAGAGGGTTGGTACTGATGTTGAAACGGGAGATGTAGGTTATCACTTCAGAATGGACTTTGGCTGGCCACGCATTGCCAGTTTTGGTCACTGGAATCTGTTTGCGGCCTATAAATACCTGGAACGTGACGCAGTGCTTGATGCATTTACCGATTCAGATTTTCATCTTGGAGGGACAGATGCTGAGGGCTGGGAGATCGGCGGTAACCTTGGTATCGCCAACAATACCTGGTTAAGCCTGAGTTACCGGTCTGCCAATGAAATTGATGGTATTGTGATTGACGATGATTCCTGTCAGTCAGATCCCAACGTGAACTGCAAGTTTGGCATTGATGTCATACAACTTGATCTCAATGCGCGTTACTAGATGTTATGAATATCAAGCTTATATACTGTGCGATAGGTATTGTACTATTCCTGCAAACGCAGACTGTATTCAGCTCATCGCCGCGTGATGGCAGTAACTCCCAGGCACAGGCATTAATCCAGCAACTCGGCGCGGAACGCACCCGTTTGAACGCCGAGAATGCAAAATTAAAAAGCCAGATTAAAACACTCGAACAGGAGCTGGAAAAAGCCACCAGTGAGAACGAGCAAATGACTTCACAGCTCGGTTCCACTGAAAAGCAGTTGTCAAATAAAGCGGCGCTTTCAGACGCCTTACGCGAGCGACTTGAGAATGCTAAGTTGAAAATGGAAGAGTTGATTGCAAAGTTCCGCGAAACTATTGCTAACCTCAGAACGGTAGAAGATGAGAACGAGCAACGGCGTCAAACGATTGCCAGGCTCGAAAAACAATTAAATACCTGTGCCACCAATAATGTCGAGTTATCAAAATTGGGCTTTGAGCTACTGGACAGCTACCAAAGCAAGGGGTTTTGGGACAGGGCCGGTCAAAAAGAGCCGTTTACTCAAATTAAAAGGGTACGCATTGAGAATCTGGTTGATGATTACACTTATATGATTGAAGATCAGCAATATACGCTTCCGGAAAAAACTGAATAAAAAATATACAATATTTAACAAACCAGCCATTCTTCGCCAGCAACTATTCTCAAAATATATGAAAATGAGTATTATTCTCATTAAGTAGAATAGCAAATCCTGCAACTCACTGATTTTCTCGCTAGTTACTGTATTTTGTGCGGTTTAGCCCGATGTCGGTCTGTCAAATTTGTTACATTTGTGAAACATCTTATGCGTAGAATATGCGTCCAATCAATGTCAGGATAATTATGAAAAAATATATTCTCATTTCACTGCTGCCACTGTTATTTAATGTTCAAGCGGGGCTTGCCGATGCCAAAGGGTATACTCTGCAACCCGGTGACGTGCTGACCGTGTCTGTCTGGAAAGAAACGGACCTGCAACAGCCTGTTCTGGTACGCCCGGATGGTGGCATTTCGTTCCCCCTGGTGGGTGACATACAAGTGAAAGGCAAAACAGTCGAAGATGTGCGTCAAATTATTACCTCAAAACTGGCGAAATTAATCCCGGATGTCCAGGTGAATGTGGCACTTCAGGAGCTTAACGGAAATCTTATTTATGTCGTGGGTAAAGTGAATCGCCCGGGAGTATATCCTTTTAATCAAAATGTGGATGTCCTGCAGGCGCTTGGCATGGCCGGAGGTGCAACAGCATTTGCGGCACTTAACGATATCAAGATTATGCGGCGTGAATCAGGGCGCCTGAAGTCAATTGAATTTCGATACAGTGACATGGAAAAAGGCAGGAATCTGCAACAGAATATTATTCTGCAAAGTGGCGATACTGTCCTCGTTCCTTAACCCGTGCACGGAATTACTATGATCAATATACGCGCTGTTTTTGTTGCCACTTGTCTGCTGTCATTATGCACAAACTCAATGGCGGGTGAATGGTATAGTCAGACCACATTCAATTCCCGTGTCGAAGCGGATAGTAACAAGCGATTGCGCAGTGACAATGAAAAAGGTGTGGCGGGTGCCGATGCGCGCCTTGATATCAAACTGTCGAATGTTACCGAGATTAGTGAAGTTTATGTCAAGGGGGCACTCAGATCTGTGCGCTATGATGGCAGTGATGAGCGTGGTGTCGATAGTGATGATCAACTTCTTTATGCCGGCGGCAGATGGACCGGCGAACGCTCGCAGCTGACACTCGATGGTGAGTATTTAAGACAGTCTTCCCAGTTTACCGAATTGCAGGACACCGGCTTCTTTGAAGATGTTAACCGGCGTGTTGATAAGGTGCTGACATCCCAATACAGCTATGTATTAATGGAGAATACCCAGCTATTCGTGGGTGGTAATTATCGTGAGGTGGACTTCCCGAATACCATTCCGGTGTCACTCACAGAATACAGTGTTCAGGGTGTTAATGCAGGTGTGGTGCATAATTTTGATGAGCATAACACCGTGACTGTCAGCGTTTATCATTCGGATTACGAGGCGGATACGTTCACCAGTGACGTCGAAACCAATGGGGCAAATATCCGCTATGACAAAGTCATCAATGAAATATGGCGCGGACATGTCGGCGGGGGGTATCGCAAGTCCCATTTTAAACGCGCGCCGTTGGGAGTGATTAGCAGGGATGATGACACGGGTGGTACATATGAAGTTGGCGTGATCAGGGAGTCACAGCGGTCCACATTTAGTGCGGAATTAACCAATACCCTTGAACCCAGTGCGGACGGCGATGTCAATGAAAGAACCGATATCAGGCTTGGCTACAGAAAAGCATTGAGCAGTCGCTTAACAACAAGTGCGGATCTTCACTGGTTTGAAGATGAATCAGTCAATAATAATACGGACGCCGATCGCGAATACTGGACCATTTCTCTCGGTGCAGATTATCGGCTGACACCACACTGGTATGTGACTGGTCAGTTCAGGCATCGCGACCAGGAAATCGAGTCTTCAACCGATACTGTCGATGCTGACTCTGATGCCGTCTTGATAGGTGTGCGCTATCAGGGCGACCGCAAACGTCTCTAGAAAACCATATGAATACTGTTAACCCCGAATTTGATGAGGCACTGGAGTCAGAAAAAAGTCTGTCGGACTGGCTGCGCGCTTTAAAACGGCGCAAAGTCGCAGCCATGATCACCGCAGGCATTCTGGTTGTTCTGACACTGTTACTGGCTTTTCTGTTGCCTGCAAAGTATCAGTCAGCCGGGACTATCCTGATTGAGCAACAGGAAATTCCCCAGGATTTTGTACGCTCAACCATTACCACGTTCGCCGATCAGCGGCTGCAAATTATTCAGCAGCGTGTCATGACGTCAACCAACCTGTTTGAGATTATCGAAAAATTTAATCTTTACCAGGATCTGCTTGAAGAAGAGCCACGCGAAGTTGTCCTTGAAACCATACGTGATGCGATTTCGCTTGACTTTATCAGTGCCGATGTCATTGATCCGCGCAGCGGGCGTCCTGTTCAGGCGACAATTGCCTTTAAAGTATCTTATGAGCACGAATCGCCCACGCTGGCGCATAAAGTGGCCAACGAGATCACTGGTCTGTTCCTCAATGAAAATATTAAAGAACGCACACAAAAGGCACAGGATGCCACCGAATTTTTGCAAGAAGAAGCAAGTAAACTGGAGAGTGACATCACCCGGCTTGAAGAGCAGTTGGCGGAATTCAAAACCGGTAATGTGGAGAAGTTGCCGGAACTGGTATCGATGAATCTTAACCTGATGGATCGCACCGATCAGGAAATTAAACAGATTGATCAGCAGTTAAGAACACTCAAGGAACGTAAAATATATCTCGAGTCTGAGTTAGCGCAAATGAACCCTCACCAGGCCCTGTATAGCCAGGAAGGCGAAAGACTGCTTGGGTCTGGTGATCGCCTCAAAATCCTTCGTATAGAACTGGCTCAGCTGTCAGGGATTTATGCACCCGAACATCCCGATATATTACGTATTAAAAGAGAAATCAAAGCACTTGAGCAGGACGCTGACGGTGCTTCGGGTGGTGGCGTCAGGGAAATGCGGGCCGAGTTACAGTTGCTCAAACAACAGCTCGAACAAGCCCGGCTGAAATACTCTGGTAATCATCCTGATGTAAAGTCTCTTCAACGATCGATTGCCTCGCTTGAAGAGAGCCTTGCATCGAAGCCGGGGATTTCCGCGGCACGAAATAATCCGGGTGAGATCTCAAATCCTGCTTATACACAACTGCTGGCCCAGCTAGATGCGGCCCAATCAGAAATAAGCAGTCTCAAAGTGACAAGGGCCTCATTACAGTCAAAAATGCGCATGCTTGAACAAAGGCTTGTGGAATCGCCCGAAGTGGAGCGTAAATACCGTGCACTGGTTCGAGACTATGATAATGCACGTGCGAAGTACGTTGATATCAAGGCAAAGTTATCTGAAGCCAAAATTGGCGAGTCTCTGGAGATGGATAAACAGGGTGAACGTTTTACCATTATTGAGCCGCCACTGTTACCTGAGCAGCCAGTCAGTCCCAACCGGCCCGCGATACTGATTCTTGGGGTAATTCTGAGTGGAATCGCCGCATTAGGCATGGTGCTGTTGAGGGAAAGTACCGATGATGCCGTATATGACCGTTCAACCGTATTGAAGTTGACCGGTTATATGCCACTGGCGGTATTGCCAACCATGTATACCATCGAAGAGGTGTCTAAATCAAAGAACATCAAATGGCTGATTGTTGTCCTGTTATTCATTGTGGGGATGGTGGGGCTTGCCCTGATACACTTTCTATATCTTCCACTGGACGTGCTTTTTTATAAAGTTTTAAGAAAAATATAAACGTATACCCGATCAATTATGGATAAAATTTCAAAAGCACTGGATATCGCACGTACTCAGCGCAAGCAGCAGGCTGACATCACTGGAGTGAGTCAGTCCCCGCCGAAAATCCAGGTGAGCTATCCGCATAATTTCTCGGTTCCTAAATTTACACCTGATGCATTAAAACTTGAAAAGAACCGTGTACTGAACAGTGCCAGTCGTGAAGAGATATTGCAGCCATATAAGGTGCTGCGAACCCGTCTTATGCACATCATGCAGGAAAAAGGCTGGTCAACGATCGCGGTGACCAGTCCCGGCAAAGACGACGGTAAAACAACCGTAGCAATTAATTTATCCATCAGTATCGGCAACAGCCGCAAAAATAATGCCGTCCTGCTCGATCTTGATTTATTAACACCATCGGTTCATTCCCATTATGGTTATGAACCACAATACGGCCTGGATGACTACTTCAAGCAGGAAAGACCGTTATCCGAAATTCTGGTGTCACCGGATATGGATGGGCTGATTATTGCGCCCTCAGTGCGACCATTACATGATTCGTCAGAATATTTATCCACTTCAAGAAGTGAACATCTCCTTAATGAGGCCAGCGCGCTAATGGAAAATGCTGTTGTTATTGTTGATCTTCCACCGATTCTGGTCAGTGATGACGCGATTTCATTTTTGCCACATGTAGATGCCGTATTATTGGTCATACGAGAGGGTAGAACCAACAAGCAGGATATTGAGAGAGCACTCGAGATGCTTGACGGTGTGAATATCGCCGGCGTTGTCATGAATGATTCTGTCGAACCCGCCACACTGGGCTATTACTGACCCGGTGAGTCAACGCATGACAGTGAACTATGTATAACGAGCATTTCGGGTTAATACAGAGTCCGTTTAAACTATCGCCAGATCCGGGTTTTTTATATTTCACGCGTGGGCATAAACTGGCTTTAAGTATGCTCGAATACGGGATTCAGAACGAATCCGGCTTTACACTGATCAGCGGGGAAGTGGGATGTGGAAAAACCACGCTTATTCGCTATTTGCTGAACAATCTTGATGAGCGCTATGCCGTTGGTTTAATTAGCAGTACACACGAATCATTTGGCGACCTGATCGATTTGGTGCTGCATGCATACGGTCTCGCATACAAAAACAAGTCTAATATTGAAAAGCTTGACACCTTTGAAACATTTCTGCTGGATCAATATCGTCACGGTAAAAACACTATTCTTATTGTGGATGAAGCGCAGAATCTTACGCCAAAAATGCTGGAAGAGCTCCGGGTAATCTCGAATATCAATACTGATAAGGATCATGTCTTCCAGATAATTATGTCAGGTCAGCCTGAAATTCGTGAAACATTACGACTGCCTGAATTGAGACAGTTTGCCCAGCGAATATCATCAGACTTTCATTTGTCTCCCCTAGACTTGGAGCAGATGTCGGAATATATCAATTATCGTTTGAAGGTTGCAGGCGCTACCCGGGGCCTGTTTACCGACAAAGCCATAAGAATGATATTTAACATTAGTAAAGGTGTGCCACGCGTTGCAAATACGTTTTGTGATTTGTCATTAATTTATGCATTTGCAGATGGACTGGAAATTGTTGACTGGAAAACTGTGATGGCTGTTGCAGTGGACAAGAAGAATAGTGGTGCAATTGGTATTCTCTAGAAAAATTGTGAGTAATTCATGAGTTTAGATACACACTCCGCGACAAAACCGCAGGCATATAGGTTTTCTGTATTGTATTTTATTTTGCTCGCGATTGGATTAATTTCCATCTACTTTATTTTTCAGGAAGGTATTATTCATGCCGTTCAGAAATGGGATACTCCTGAATATAGCCATGCATATTTAATTCCCCTAATTTCTTTATTCATTGTATGGCAGAAAAATAATCAAATAATAAAACAGCCTTTTCCCGGTTCATGGTGGGGAACGCTTATTGTTGTCGCCGGGTTATTCTTCTGGTTGCTGGGTGAGATGAGTGCGTTGTACGTCATTATCAAGTATGCACTACTTGTCGTGATATTTGGCCTGGTACTCTCATTCTCGGGCGTTCGGCAAATGGGCTTGTACTTTTTTCCCGTCGCACTGTTGTTTTTTACCATTCCTCTGCCAAATTTTATCTACAATAACCTGTCAGCCTATCTGCAACTAATCTCTTCGAATATAGGCGTCGAAGTTATTCGTCTTTTTGGTATTAGTGTCTACCTTGAAGGTAATGTGATTGATCTGGGTACGTACAAGCTGCAGGTTGTGGAAGCATGTAACGGGCTCAGGTATCTGTTTCCACTGGTGACACTGGGTGTTATTGCTGCCTATTTCTACCAGGATAGTTTCTGGAAGAAGTGTGTAGTTGTCGCATCCACATTACCCATTACAATTTTAATGAACAGTATCCGTATCGGGGTGATCGGAGTGCTGGTTGAGCACTGGGGTATCGCCATGGCAGAGGGTTTCCTTCATGACTTTGAAGGATGGGTTATTTTTATGATCTGCTTTGCAATTTTACTGATCGAAATGTGGTTGCTGACGAAATTGACATCGGGCAAGTCTCTAAGAGAAGTACTGAGTATTGAAACTCCGGCCAGGCTGGATATGACACAGTACCATGTAACGCAAAGGTCTATCCCTGTACCATTTTATTTGTCAGTACTGGCCATTGTTATTGTATCGATTTCAAATGTTGTCCTGCCTGACAGGCAGGAAAAAATCCCGACAAGAGCCTCATTTAATCAGTTTCCGGATGAAATTGCCGAATGGAAAAGTCACCGCAAGGCAATGGAAGCGCAGTTTATTAATGCATTGAAGTTTGAAGATTATCTGCTTTCCAATTATACAAGTAAGCAGGGAGCGCTGGAATTGTACATTGCTTATTATGACTCACAAAGAAAAGGTGAATCTGCCCATTCTCCTCGCTCCTGTCTGCCGGGCGCGGGCTGGAGAATTACAGACCGCAGGCCCGTCGTGATAGATTATGCCACTGATGATATTCAAAAACGGATAAATGTCAGTCGTATGTTGATCAGGCAAGGAGATCAGCGCTATCTAATGTATTACTGGTTTAAACAGCGCGACAGACATCTTACTAATGAGTATCTTGTAAAGTGGTATTTATTCTGGGATGGCCTGACACGTAGTCGTACGGATGGTGCGCTAATACGCGTGATATACCCGTTACCGAAAGGTGAGGACGCCAATAAAGGAGACAGTATTGTGCAGTCATTCCTGAGGGAAACGTTGCCCGTATTGCCGGATTACGTTCCGGACTAGTGGTGTCAACGATGCTTTTTTATACGATATTCCTGGTGGCCATGTTTACAGCCATTGTGCTGATACCGCCATTAACATATGTATATAACAGGCTTAATATCGTCGATATACCCTCGCCTAGAAAAATTCATAAAGTTCCTATTCCACGGGTGGGTGGTGTTGCAATTGTGATTGCGACCATGATACCCGTGATAGGATGGATTCAGTTTGATAGGACTATGCTGGGTCTACTTGCGGGTGTCGGCATACTGTTTGCTCTTGGCGTGGTTGATGATGCGAAAAACCTGTCTTATAAAAGTAAATTTATATTTCAGATCGCGGCAATCGTACTGATATTTGTATCCGGCTTTATTGATATCCATCAGTCACATTATGTATTCAATCAGATCCTGTCAGCGCCACTGATATTACTGCTGTATTTTTTATTTATCCTGGGTGTGACCAATGCCATCAATCTGGCCGATGGGCTTGACGGTTTAGCTGGTGGTGAGGCGTTACTATCATTCAGTATTATCGGACTGCTGGCATTCGAATCAGGTAATAATCATATCGTATTGATAGTGCTGGCTATTATCGGCGCCGTGTTCGGCTTTTTGCGTTTTAATAGTTATCCCGCCAGAATATTCATGGGTGATACAGGAAGTCTTTTTCTGGGTTTTATACTGGGCGTGTTAAGTGTTGCGCTGACCTATGGCGCGGACAATGCCTATTCCAAAACTTTGCCGTTGTTGTTAGTGGGATTGCCAGTATTTGACACCATGATGGTGATGATTATCAGACTCTATAATAAGCAGTCACCTTTTAATGCGGACCGCAACCACTTGCATCATAAATTGCTGGACAATGGTTTTAAGCATTACCAGAGTGTGTTGATTATCTATTTTATACAGAGTCTGTATATTCTTGCTGCGTATTTTATGAGATATGAGTCGGAACTGACTGTAGTGCTCGGGTTTGTGATCATTTCAATGCTTGCATTGACGGTTAGTTTATTGCGTGTTCAGGCTGTGTTACCCGCTATTTCAGATCCTAAATTTTTTGGTGAGTTGATACGATCTTTCAAATCCGTTGTTCAGACGCATTCAGCTCGCGTGTTTACATTATTGTCGGGATTGTTGCTTATCTATATCGCGACATCAATTATTAATATTAATCACTTTGATGTCGATATTCTGATGTTGTTGGTTGTCATTGCAATGCTTGCCTTGATTGGGCTGGGTTTTTATTACAATCGGCCATGTAACTGGATCGAGCGCATATCAATACATATCATGATTGTTTTATCGATCTATTTTGAAACTCAGTCAGAGGCTGCCGCCGTTGCAAATAGCACCCAACTCATCATATTGGTCAGCTGTTTGGGGCTTATACTGATGCTATTTCTGAGTGATAGTAGCAGGAAGTTTATTGGTTCACCGCTGGACTTTTTATTGATTGCAACAGCAATCGTTATACCGAACCTGCCAAATTCTCCGATTGCTGATCAGGGATTAAGTTTATTGGTGATTAAGCTGATTATGCTGTTCTACTGCGTAGAGTATGTGCTTTTTAATATTAAATATAATTGGTGGACTATCAGAACGCTACTTGCAATAACTGCGTGTGTGCCCATTTTTATAAATTACATTTAACAACATTGGAATGCTTTAAGAGCTGGAGTTTCATATGAATAAATTAGCGGTAATATTGATTGCTACCATAATATTTCTCAGTGGATGCGGTGGTGCCGAGTCGCGAAAGGAAAAGTACCTGTTAAGCGGGCATGAGCATTATGATTTGGGGGATTGTAGCAAAGCAAAACTTGACTATAAAAATGCATTGCAAATAGATCCTAAAACTGTAGACGCTTTGGTTGGGTTGTCTCGCTGTGCGATTGAAGATAAAGAATGGCGTAATGCCTATCAGTTTCTATTGGCTGCTCTGGATGCGGATGAAAATTCTGTTGAGGCTAAAATGGATCTGGCTAAAATTTATCTGATATCGGGTGATAGTCAGAAATCCTACGAATTGATAGAAGAAGTGCTGACGGTTGAGCCTGATAATGCGACAGCAATAGCCTTGCGCGGGATATTTCACCTGAAAAATAATACTCTTGCAGCCGCCCGTAAAGATTCCGAATTGGCCTTGTCAAAAGATGAAGATAACCTGACAGCAATTACACTCATGTCATCTTTAAGCGTTAATTCAGATCAGGCATTAGAGGCAATTAATTACATCGAATCCCGGCTTGGTAGTACTGTGGCAAGTAAAAGGCATTTAAAGGAATTAAGGCTAATGCTGATCGCCTTATACACACACATCGGTGATACCGACAATCTTGTAAAGATTTATAAGCAGCTTGTGAATGAATACCCGGACAACAATTTATACCAGTATCGTCTTGCGGCGATTTATGCAAATAATGACAGGGTTGATGATGCAGAAAATTTATTGCTAACGAATATCGAGACAAATGATGATAAGCTGGCCTACATTGCATTTCTGGATCAGTTTAAATCTGCTGAACAGGCCACTGCAAAATTAGAGCAGTATGCCGAAAGCAATGAAGGTAAGCTGACGCTTGCTCTTGCCAGGCGTTATCTGAAGCAGGGCAGGTCAGATCAGGCAAAAGCCCTGTTAGAGTCTTTATCTGAACGAATTGATCAGCCTGAACATCTGGAAGCGAATAATGAACTTGCTGTACTCTCTATAAAAGACAATGACCAGGATCAGGCACTAACTTATCTGCAGCAAGTGCTTTCAGATCAGCCGGGTAATTTAAGAGCATTAATGCTCAGAGGGACTATGGCGCTGGCCAAAAGAGATGCACCCACCGCCATCGCAGACTTTCGAACGGTATTGCGTGATCAGCCCGACAATACATTTGCTGTGCGTCAGCTTGCTGTTGCATACGTATTAAATGACCAGCAGGATCTGGCCAGACAGCTGTTACAAAAAGCCGTCGAGATAGATGCAAATGATAAAAAGTTAAGTCTTTTATATGCGCGTTTACAGGGGAGCGATCAAGACTATGAAGCAGCCATTGGTACGGTCAGCGAATTGCTTAAACATAATAGTGATGATCTTGAAACAATCAAGACTTTATTTGATCTGCAGATTGCCAATAAAGACTTTGCAGGTGCAAAACAAACGGCTGAATCGATGAAATCTGTGATGAGTGACAGCCCTATGGGATATTATCTTTCCGGGGTGTTACTTCAGAATGAAAATAATCCGGTGGAGGCTGAGAAGCAGTATTTGCTGGCTCTTGATAAACAGCCTCGTGCCACCGAAGCGCTTTCCGGTCTGATCAGGTTGTATCTTTCACAGAAGCAGCAAGACAAGGCCATAAATTATTTGAAACAGGTGATTGACAAGGACCCGGAATACCTTGTTCCGTATAATCTTCTCGGAGAAGTTGCACTATCTAAAGATGACTATGCACTTGCAATGGACAGTTTCAACAAAGCATTACAGATTAATCAACAATGGTGGGTGCCTTATAGAGGGCTTTCACTCACCTATCTTGCCCAGGATGAACGAGATGCTGCGATAGATATACTTGAAAAAGGTTATAGTCGTGGCGCCGGGATTGAACGCCTCGGTGTTGAGCTGGCACTGATTTATTACCAGGAAGGAAAACGTGACAAGGCGATTGAAAAGTATCAGGATATCATCAGGCAATTGCCAAACTCAGTGCTGGCAAAAAATAATCTGGCAATGATACTGATTGACGATCAGGCAAACAAAGAGGATATTGCAGCTGCTCTGAATTATGCAAAGGAGCTTGAATCGGTGAATGAGCCAGCCTCTCTTGATACGGTCGGTTGGGTGAACTATATGGCTGGAAATATCCCAAAAGCAATTAAATTTCTTGAGAGGGCGGTGGCTCTGGCACCGGATGCTGCCGAATTACATTACCATTTAGGTATGGCCTATAAGCAGGAAGGAAGTGACATTGCCAAAGTTAAAAAGCATTTAAAAATAGCGGCAGAGTCATCGCAGGAATTTCCCGGTAAAAAACAGGCGATTGCGACATATGAGGCTTTATAAGATATTAGTTCGTTAAATAAAAGGGCAATAAGGAAGACATATCAGACTGTGAGTGCGCCTGATCAAGGCTTTGTTCTAACTGAAATTGCACTGTATTAATCAGTGACTGAGCCTGTTGACTGTTGCCTTTTTTATGTTGCGCCTTTGCCTGAGTGAGTAATGCGCGGGTATCACGCCATAACGCATGTAGTTTTGAGGCTTTCTCGACTTGGGATTCAAGAGCCTTTATCTTTGTGGATAAAGCACCGTCATCATTACCAGTTAAAGACTGGCTTGACAGTAAAATAAGGAATCCAATCAGGATAACGGTAAAGTTTATTTTCATGTCAGTTTAGCGACGTACTGACGGGCCATTAATCGGCAAACCGTTGTTCATATGTGTATGAAAATATTCCAGGTTTCGGTATGTTTCACTTTGTGCGGCCAGTGGTGCTGCTCTAACCTGATTGTTGCATCCAATGTAGCGCCGGTGTAACGGGCCCAGCGCACCCCATTTGTTGCGATAGGTGGGCCAGCCTGTTGTTTGTCCCAGCGCCGGACCAAGTGATTCAGTACGTAACTTTTTACCTGCGTTATCAAAATGGCAGTGAAAGCATGCAAAATTGAGCTGACCGCGTCGTGTAAAATAAAACTTTTTGCCTGCCTGATAAGCGCTTAACGCCTTATCGTTAGGCACCTGTATATTAATTATCTGTCCGCGACTTTGATAGGCAAGGTAGGCAACAAGACTATTCATTTGCTCGCTCATGTATTCATACTCTGCCAGGCTGGCATTGCTTCTGCAGAGATTGATGGCAAGTGGAAGCGTGACAACCGTGTTGAGTGTTTCGTTCCACTGAGGATATTGATGCTTGATGGCCGGCCCCTGTGGAAAGCAGTCTATATAAACATCAAGATCCTTTTCCCAAAGAGAGCTTCCGTTGTCAATATGCATTTCATAAGGAGGAAATTCCTCGAGTGCCTCCCAGTTTTCTCTTGCCTGCATATCGAGGGCATAAACCCCATTGGAAAACTCCGCTAACGGAATGTCGGGAAATCGTTGCATGAAATATCCCTGGATGAGTTCAACATCTTTTCCGGGATCTGGCTGAGTGGGTTCAGACATTGCGGTTGCTGTCAGAAAGACAAAGAGTATCAGCGTTTTTAAATATAAATTAAAATTCACAGCAAGTCTTCGTTATCCGCCACAGCCACCAATAGTCACCTTGATATTTTTTGTGGCTTTATAGTGGCGGTTATCTTTAGTTGTAACAAGAGCAATGATATTCGAGGATTCGGCTATTTTTACCCGGGTAGAGACATACGCCTTTATTGCAGGATTGATTTCATAGGTTGATGTCAGCGGGCTGGGATTATTATCGACAAGAATCGCAACACGTTTGATATTCTCAATCGTGGAATTAACCGTTACTGGCACTACGGCACCATTTTCAGCGATTTCGGGTGCCTTGATCGTAATTTTCTCACTGTCTAGCACAGCTGTCTTGCCGGTTAACGAATTGAGTGAGTCGTTAAGAGATTGATGTTCAAAAAGCGACCCCTGCCAGCTGGCAAAGAGTTTGTTGATACTGCCGGTTGTAACTATGAACATCGCTGAAACCAGCTGGAATATAAATTTTCTTTTGTTTTTGTTGAACATGGTGATTGCCTATAGTGTGTAGATATAATCGACTACCTGATCAATTTCATCCTCAGTCAGTATTTTGTGTTTGCCAAATGGAGGCATAACGGTATAGGGATTAAATTCTGTTTCGTCCCATATTCTTTTGCGTAGAAGTTGTTTGTCCGGGTAGCGTTGCTTCATGTTTGAGAGCTCCGGGCCAATGTTTCCCGGGCTTTCGCCGCCTTTAATTACATGGCATGCAAGACAGTTGCCTTTGGTGCGGTCGAATGCGATGGTTTTGCCATCCCCGGTTGCTGTGTACGGTAATAATGTTAGCAGGAGGGAAAAGCAAAGCGTGCAGCTTTTAGGTATCATAATCAATTATGCAAATACAATAGCCTCACAACAGGCTTGAATAATTGTCTGATGCTAATCATAACGTGAGATCGCGTGTCTATCTAGCGGTTTGACAGTTTTATGCGATTTTAAAACATTGACTTGCGCTATCCACGGTGGCTATTCTCTGTACTGACTGGCTATTCTGTAGTCTAGTGTTCTTAAGTTCCTGTTATTGATAATAATATTCTGGGATACGGGTGCTTGCAGTAAATACGAATGTCGTTCTACTTCCGGCAAGGTTAAGTCAGAACGGTCAAATGCAACATAAATAACCGGTTTGCCCGCCCATTCCCCGGGATTTGTCCACTGTTCGAACATGGTGGCGGTTCTGCCAACCGCATTGCGGGATACAATATTGTCAACCTGTTGATCAACATCATAAAAGCGCAGTGCGCTGGCAATAGACCACTTGCTTAATCCCACGATCAGAGGCCTCTCACCGGTTGCGGTTTCCACCGATTGCTCCAGCTGGTGTAGTTCTTCGGCGGCTTGATCCCAGAAGTAATGTGCAGTGATGTTTGTGTCGAGTTTAATGGGTAAACCCAACGCTGCGTAGTGAAGTAATCCGCCATAGACAAGGCACAGGATAGCCGCCGTATAAAGCGTCACTTTTGTGAGGAGTGTTTTTAACGGAAAATTGGAATTTGGACTCAGCGCGTATGACAATACCGGGATTGCAACAAGCCAGATCGGTGCGGTCCAGTGGAAACGTGGATAATGATTCAGGCTAAAATATAAATAAACACTGAATGGTGCCAGTGTAAAAATCCAGAAATACTGGATGTAAGTTCTTTGAAGACTGCTTCCATTGATTTTATGCGATACAAGAGAATGCAGATTTTTATAGGCATTCATTAAAAACAAGGCCATCGCAGGAGATAAAAGAATAAGGACATGCAGTATGAGATAGTGAGTGGAAAACACTGTGTCCCGATCCAGGCGCCTGGTGGTCTGGAATGCAAATGAACTCCAGTCATTATTTGCGTTCCAGTAAATAGTGGGGGTAAATACAAGCACGGCTACAATACCGGAAAGGTAAAGTGCCGGGTGTTTCCACCAGGTGCGAAAATTACTGTTGATGCATAATAAAATAATCACAGCCAGTGCAAATAAAGCCATTGAGTATTTCGATAGCATGCCTGCACCAATGCAAATGCCAAGGAACAGCCAAGATACAGCTGATTTGTTGATTGCAATACTGGCAAGCAAATAAAGGCCCATGGACCAAAGCATAATTTGCAGCGAGTCGGTTGTGGCCAGAAAACCGGTAGCCACTGTAAAGGGAAGAATGGATGTAATCAGAAGAGAAATATATGCAGAAGTCTTGTCAAATAGCAGCAATGTGAGTCGATATATGAAATATAAAGAGAGCAGCCCGCATAAGTAAGGGATCAATCTTACGCCGAACTCATTATCGCCGAAAATTTCAGTACCAAGCCATATTACCCAGGCAATCATGGGTGGATGATCAAGGTAGCCAATACTTAAGTATTCCTTGTAGTTCCAGTAATAGGCTTCATCTGGGATTAACTCCGCAGTCCCAAGGTAAATCAGTTTAAGTGCAATTACAAATCCAGTCACTGCAATAGCAAGCATGCGCCAGTTAATTGCCGTATATGGTGAATATTTTGAATGACTGGCAGGGAATACAATAAATGATGCACCCAGATAGTTAATCACTGCTGCAGCGATAATCGCCGGATATATGGCAATATTGGCGTCAACCCCATATGTTGAAATCAGTAATGCCAAAATGCCACCACGAATCGTCAGTGCAAGTACGCCAAACAATACATATTTCAGGGCGCGACTTATCCAGCTTTTCCAGGAATTGTGTGTGAATTTAAATGACCAGGTTGAATTCAGTAAATAATTGAATGTTGCAGCAATAAAAAAGCTGGATATATGTGCGTTACTTACTGTCCAGCCATTCGATAGGAATGTGCGAAAAAAAAGCGCATCTACCACCATGCCAAGGATACCAACAATCATGAAACGTCCTGTGGTGCTGGTTGTGATGCTGCCACCGCTCAGTTCAAGTAACCGCTGGAAATATTGAGTCATTTGTTTTAATGATAATTTTGACTGCCCCAGTACACGATCTGTGAATATGATTGGAACTTCAGTAACGCGATATTTGTCTAGCCCTGAAGCAAGTAATTCGAGTAAGACCTTATAACCCCTCGCGCCTGGCTCGATCGATTCAAAACAGTGTCTGCGACATGCAAAAAAACCTGAAGTGCTGTCTTTAACGTCGGTGAGAACTCTGGCTGGAAGTCCTCCAAACCATGATAAAAAACGCCTGTGAGCTGGCCAATTGCTAATGCCGCCGTGTTTAATGTAGCGGCTGCCAACAACGACATCGTGTGTGTTGTTGAATAATGGTTGTAAAAGATGTGTGACCTGTTTGACCGGGTGACTTAAATCAGCATCCATTACCAATATGAATTGTGCATCAGTGTGTGCAACGCCATCAAGAATGGATTGTGTCAAATCAGCGTCGCCAGTGCGTTGTAACACTGAAATCTTATTGTTTTTAAGATGCCATTTGTTTATTTTTTCTACAGTGCTATCGCTGGACTGGTCATCGACGAATAAAATATTGATATCACAGTCTGGCATTGAGATGAGAGATAACTGTTCCAGTAAAGGATCGATATTTTGCTCTTCATTTAACGTGGGTATGATTATTGTTGTTTTATGCATGCAAATTTTGAGGAAGGCGATTTGAAGAGGGTTATCTAATATAATTGTTGGAGAAATGATACCAGAAATCTGAGTTATATATATCCGGTTTACGCTTGATTCTGCAGTGAAAACCAATGCTTAACTCTTCCCAGGATTTATGTTCATTGATGACTTGCCATAACGCACAGGCTCTTGCTTTGATCAGTAATTGCCTCTGCTCATAACTCTTCGAGTCATACTCGCTTATGATGGTATGGCTCGGTAAAACATTAATATTATTTAAATCGTTAAAGTCAACGACCAGTCCATTTTCATAGGATTCAAAATGAGAATCACACGGAATTAGGTAAAGGGTTAGGTGGTCATTAAACCTGCAATTTTTAAAATAGGGGATTAATTGCTGAATTAGCTCGGTATTATCAGGATTTTTCTGGCTAGATAAATATTGTTTTATTACATCGGGTTCAATAAAAGGCTTTCGGTGAATGTTGCTTCTTTGGGTAGTAATCATATCATTCACTAAAATTTCATCATGCACTAATGGATTGATATATTTTATTGACGGGCAGTGAGAGTTGATCAGTTTCTCAATGTCCTCTGGTTTATTTTTTGTGTTATGGGTTTTGATATAATTATCCCGTGAAGCATCTTCAGAGAAGTAGCCGGCATAGGGAATATATGCCCTGGGTTGGCATGCGTCCAAATACTTAAGTATGGATTGTTTGACTGACTCGTGTCTTGTTTCGGCAATTAATTTTTTTTCATTATGATCATAGTGATCAAAACACCAGGGATACCCGGATGCTCCCGCGGCAAAAGAAGTGGCAAGAACATCAATATTTCCAGGAAGATGGTAGTGGTTGAGTGCAGATGAATCCACGGTCATCAGTACCTGTTTTTTGCCATAGCTCAGATATAGTCCACTATCATCCCTGAAATCACCTGACTTGAGTATGGATACGTAAGTGTTATTTTGCGCGATTTTATAAATTTGATTAAATTCTAGTGAGTGAAGGTTATTAAAACCAATTTTGGTGAGTGGTGTTTTTGCAGAATTTGAATTGAATTTAGGGATGATAATGGGAATATCCGGGCGATGATGATAAAGATACAAGAGTGTTTCTTCATGCATATGATCAGGGTGATTGTGAGAAATATAGATAACATCAGCATCCAGTAACTGTTGCAGTGCATCATCACTTGGTGCGGGTTTATGCCACCAGCTATTTAAAAAGCACGGTCCTTTTAACCATGGATCTGTTATTAGTTTCAGGGTACCGCATGTGATCAACAGGCATGCATGGGAGATAAATCTGATATGTAAATCCGCGGTTTTCTGACTGCTTGTTAATTCATCAGGAAGACTTAAACGGGTCTCATGGTTTTCAAGTTGGAGAGTATTATTGGATATTATAAAATCAAGTGTTTCTTTTTCTATATTAATATTGTGATAATGAAGTTTGTTTAAATCCAGTTGCCATCCATGCAGGGGGCATTGTGCAAAGTTTTTTTTCTTGCACGGCTGCAGTGTTCCGCCAGCATGGTCGCAAAGCCTGGATGTTACCCATTCGACATGGTTATTATCTGTTAACTTGATAATATGTTTTTCAGTAAAGTTATAACCCGGTGAAAGATCATCAATTTGATACTCGATTGCAGTTGATGATTCATGGATACGATCAAAAGCTGTAATACGCTTGATGTTTATTTTTTCTCTGTGCGCTGATTGCATTTTTCTATCTGGGAATCAGTGTAAAAATGTCGCAGTCGAGTGATTTAATCTGGAGGTTGTCAAAACTTGGATTAATCGTTGCAAAGCGCTCAATTTTATTATTAAGGTGTTCCGTGCTGATGCTTGGAAATCGATGCTGATGGTATTGAATGCTCTGGCGGGTCGATGCATTTTTACTTTTAATTCTTTTTATTGCTGTTCTTGCACTGTTATGTACGATGCTTGGCATTTTCTTCCAGGCTTCACGGCGAGCATGGCCCGGCCGGCTGTAATATTCGTCAATCACATCAATTATTTTTTCGCATGAGAGTGCACCGTCCAGGCTGGTGATATGTTTGTCCAGTACTGTTTTTCGATTTTTATGAATAGTATAACTTCCGCTATCGATTGTCTTTAATTTGCTGGCTAGTTGTTCTGTTGTTTCTGCAATATCGCAAAGTGACGCTGGTAACTCATCATCAATGATGCTGTCTCTGACGGGGTAATAACCAAGTGTCGGTGTTCCTATTACTGTCGCCTCAACTGACGTCGTGCAGCCATTAGAGACCAGTGCTTTAGCACCCATGATCCATGGAATCACATTGCCTTTGTTAATTACACTGACATTGGTGAACTGTGAAAGAAGCTGCTGCCATGACTGTAAGCTCTCGGATGGATGTGGCCTGAGTATAAAATGGGTATGTGGAAATTGACTTGCCAGGAAAGGCACGAGTTTTTTAAATGCTTCAAAGAGTTTTTTCTTATGTGTGTGTCTTCTTGTGATGTATTCATCATCACCTGTTTGGCTGAAATTTTTATCGCGACTGGCTTCCTGATTGCCAACCCCTGGAATGAAATGATTCACTTGACCAAAATTTGTATTGATTAGCACATAGTCACCATATTCTGCGACTAATGCATTTGTCTCGGGAGAAAAATATTTTTTTAGTTCAGGTCTGAGTATGTCTATTCTCGGGTTCCCTACCTGGTGTATGGGCTGCTGCTGGTAAAAAGGGTAATTTTTAAAAACATCGGCATCACTTTGTCCCCAGGAAAAAAGATGATCAATATACTGAAAGGTGATTGGTGAAAGGCGATGTTTATAGTATTGATCGTCTGGCAGTCTGACCAGTGCCTCTTCATCCCAGGCAACAATCCGGTGGCCAAGTCCATGCAGTATTTTAAACATTCTCTCGCTGAAGCGACGCATGCTCTTTGCCAGATAAATGGCATCATCGACTTTTGATGCGTAATAGTGAATGTGTGCACGCGAGCCAATAATTACGTTAAAATCGCGTTGTGCCGCTGTGCATGCGAGCAACAGCTTGCCATCCAATTCACGAACCTGACTCTCAACGGGAATAAGAAGAGTGTTAAAACTTCTGGATATCATTATTACGCAGCTGTCATTAATAGTTCAGCGAGTTTTAAATCAATTTCTTCATCAATATTGACAACTGGCCTATTGATGACAAGTGCATGGCAACTTGTTTCCATTAAGTTATTAAGTTCCAGCAGGCTTTTGCGTGTGGTGGCGTAACATATGCCATTTCGGTGATAGTAATCAGGAATTTCCTGTCGGATTGAATACTTTAATCCGCCTTCCAGGTAAGGGGTAATCATGCCAGACGCATTTATATTTAACGTTTTTTGAGGGGTATAGTGTGCTGGTGTTTTACTCACGGTCGCGACTGAATGAGTCTTGCGGTCTAATAGCAGCTTAACGCAGTTACTGATATCGCCAGGTGTCCTTAATGGACTGGTTGGTTCAAGCAATATAGAAATATCAAATTTTACCTGGTAGTAGTCCTCGCATGATCTCCAGGCATGTTTCCACATATCAATTGATTTGGCATTATCAGCGGATAGCGCGTCAGGACGTATGAAAGGCGCATCTATACCCAGGTTCTGCGCATGCGTAATAATTTCTTCGCTGTCCGTAGATACAATGGTTGCGTCTATCCAGTCCAGTGACTGAGCGCACCTTGCCGCGTGCTCGATCAGTGACTTGCCATTAATTTCCCGAAGATTTTTGCGTGGAATACCCTTGCTCCCGCCACGTGCGGGTATAACTGCAAGAATGTTGAAATTTCTAAGTGTCATTAACGATGAGTCTGAGACTATTTTTTTTCTGCCAGTACAGAAAAGCCAACAGGAAACTGTGTGTGCTCACGCACCAGGTTTTGAGTATATTCTGAATCCCAGCGCTTGAGCTGTGGCCAGTGTTCACTATAGAACCACTCTTCTGTCTGCTTGCGTTGTGCCTCGGGTAAATATTCAAGCGCCTGTAACCAACAATAGCCTATCGCGCTAAACGGACCGCCCTCAAGGTTTGTAGCAACAGGCTGGAGTCCGGTTTTAAGCATAATTGCATGCATGCCAAAAGGTGTATAGCGGATAAAATCATCCGGTATCTGGTGAAGCTCTCTGAGCGTGGGTTCAAAAACATATACTTTGCCACCCGGTTTGGTGATGCGTGCCATTTCTTTAAACAAAGTATCCTGATCAGCAATATGATGAACCAGGTTGGGAACCAGTACCAGATCTGCAATTGCGTCATCGAGGCCGGTGTCTTCAATGGGTGCGCGAACGGTGACAGGGACCTGTAAAAAATTATCATCCAGAACTTTATCCCGATTATATGCACCACGCTGATCTGCACTGCTGGGACTGCTATCGACAGATATAAAATTTTGCCGATGAAAGTAGGGGCCTATCAGGCTGTAACCTCCGTATAACAGGCCGCGTTCAAGCGATACGACCGTAGAACCACCTGGCATCTTGCTCGCTAACGCGGGTACTTCACTGAGTAATAACTGAAAGTGAGGCAGGCGATCGGTGAGAAACACCTTGTGGGCCAGAACCTCGCTATGTTTATTAAGTTGCTCATCGGTAAATTTCATATCGTCTATTGTACAAGAAAAATATGTGGTGAGACCTGTTTAATCTTGATCGAAGCATGGCAGTTTATAATTTGTGCAAATTTGTCTATTTTTCGCTGTAAAGCTTCTTCATCCAGGGTTGGAAATCGTACAGACTGAAAAGACGGATGATATTTGGACTTTGGAGATAATCCCTTGATTCTTTTTATGAGGCGACGCTTATTCGCCAGCAATGTTCCCGTTATTCGGGTATTCCAGGTGATGTCAGGGTGATTTCCGGCAAAAATTTCTTCAAGTTTGTTGATGATTTTGACACTGCATAACTGGTTGTCATCAAATTCAATATATTTTCTTATGATAGTGGAATTTACGGTATGTGAGCCATGATTTAACAAATTCAAGGTTGCTTGCTCAAGCTGTGCGATATCCTGGCACTGAAAACTAAGTTCGTTAGGAATGAGCGCATCATAGCCGTAGCGAACATCCTCTACCGGCACATAGGCCAGTGCAGGTTTATCTGACAGGTACGCTTCAATGCCGGTCGTACAGCCATTGTGAATAACCGCGGCCGCTGCACGAATCCACGGGATGACATTCCCCTCCTGTACGACTTTGAGGTTATCAAAGCGGGAAGCCAGTTGGTCATAAACGCTTTTATTTTCGACAGGGTGAGGACGTATAATAATGGTCGTATCAGGAAACTTCCTTGCCAGTTTTGGAATAGCCTCTAAAAAATGATCCATAATACGCTGTTTGTATTCCGCGCGTCCTTGTGAGAATTCTCTGCCCATCCCCGTTGCGCCTCTACCCATCTCTGCGTAATTGCCAAGGCTGTCTTGCGATGTAAACAGATTGTGAATGGGAAGGTGTGCATTAACATTGCCAAAATTGGTATTAATTAAAATAAATTTCCCATAACGGTGTTTGATTTTATATATTTCATCATCATAGTAATACGAAAATTCTTCTCTAAGCATATCAAGTCTTGGATTGCCTACTTTGTGTATTGGCATGTCCTGTGGCATTGATGGGTAACATTTAAACAGGTCTTCATTGTCCTGACCCCACGCAAATAGATGTGACACGTAAGATATTGCTTTTGCTGATAATCTCCTTTTAAAGTAAATGTCAGGTGGATAATGGACCAGGGCCTCTTCATCCCACGCGCAAATTATATATCCCAGTTTTGATAAAATGCGGAACATTTTGTCACTTCGCTGAGTGAAACTTTTTGCCAGATATATGCCGAGTGGAAATCGGGTGATATTAATATCCATTTCCGTGCGATAACCAATATAACTCTTGATGCCCGCTTTTGCAGCACATGTGGCCAGGAGTAATTTTGGATCCAGTTCTCTTACCTGGTTTTCTACGGGGATTAATAAATAAAAGCTCAATGATTTTGATTCCGTGTGCTTTCCAGCATTTCTTGCCAGCGTTGTTCAAAAGCGTTCACAATATTATTGTCTTTGGTGTAGACGAGAATCTCATGGTTAAGCCACCATGAACGCATTGACCAGTTAAAACTCCCAAATAGCACACCATGCTCGCCTGGCGACTGGCAAATAATAAATTTATTGTGCATTAGCAGGTTACTACCATTGTCGAGTTGATGATATTTTATCTCATGTTTATCTAGCAGGCTAAGTTGTCTGCCGGATACCCTGCGTTTTGATTGACCAAGAATAATTTCAACGTGATTGCCATGCCTGGCGGCGGCAAGCAGTGGGCGAGCTATTGCTGGTCCTTTTAAATGTGAAATCGCGCAGCGAATTTGTGCATTTCTGGTTTTTTTTGCAAGTAATCGGGTCACCGGGTGACGGGCAAGGCGGGGTAAAAAATATATCTGGTAATATTTATCGGCGTAGTGTCGTCGCCTGGAATTGCTGATGCGCGCAGTATGTGCATAACTCTTCCGTTTCATTTTCATAAAGTAATCAAGCAAGTGCTCAACAATTAACGCATCATCCAGTCTGACTAAAACGTTGTGACTGAGAGCGTGATTACCGATTTGATCAACCAGACTCTCATTCATGCTTTCAGGGCCCGCCGTGGGATTATATGAGCCAACCAGTACATGAGGTGTTGGGTGAGAAAAATAATATAATTTACTATGCATATGTGGATGCCAGGTAATACCCATGTATTCCCAGACTGATTTTTGCTGCACATAGGTAATATCTATGCATGGATGTTGCTCAAACATCTCACGACAAAGTTGGCTGACTGGCTGGGTTCTGGGACGCCCCTCCACAATTATTTCTATTTTAACGCCTCTTTTAGCGGCCGAAATCAGGGCATCCAGTAAAACAGGTTCATAGAAATAATAACACATCCATCGAATGGCTCCGCCAGAAGGGGTGTTGTTCACCTGCTTTAGCAGGGTATCCCTGAGCAGGTGTGTCTTTTTGTCAGGACCGGCAAATATAGTCTGCGATGAACGGGTCATGATGATCCTGCACCAGTATTTTATGATGAGGCAAAGTGCATGCGATGATGGCTAATAATGCAGGATTTTTTGTGTATTTGAACTGGCCTTGGCAATGACCTCGGCGATTCTGATTCCTGCCTGGCCATTTCCGTATAGTGTATTTTTTTCATACTTGCCATGCTGAATTTGCTGTTCAAGAGCATCCTTGATTTGACTGCTGTTATAACTTACGTCAATGACATTTCTGCCACGGTCACGACCATTTTGACGGCTGCCTATATTGACCGAAGGTGTGCCAATAAAAGCACTCTCACGAATGCCTACACTTGAGTTGCCGACTATACATTGACTTCTGTTGAGTAACTGTATGAAATTCTCGGGAGGCAGATTTTTAACAAAATGAATATGGTTGCTTGGGTTTTTTTCCCGGAAGGCGCGAATTCCCTTGGAAGTGCCATCAGAACCGGCATCGACATTCGGCCAAAACCATAACGTAGGAATTTCGCAGGCATGTATGGCTTTGAGTGTTTCTTCTACATGACTGCGTGCCTGGGTATATTCTGTCGTGACAGGATGTTGCATGACTATAATATAAGGCTGATTTAGATCTACGCTGGCACCCACACCGCCAAGTTGTTCAGCGATGTGACTGATATCCATATGTCTGTCCGCGCAGGCTTGCATGGCAAGATCAATCGAAGGGCACCCTGTGATATAAACCTGTTCCGGATTTTCACCCATTTTTATCACGCGTTGAGCGGCCTGTTCGCCGGCGACACAATGTATATCCGCAAGCTTAGTGATGGCGTGTCTGACTTTCTCGTCGATAGATCCAGTGACTTCTCCTCCCTGAACATGAATCAGGGGGATATGCATATAGCTGGATGCAATCGCTGTTGCCATGGTTTCAAAACGGTCTGCGATTGTAACCACAAAATCTGGATTCAGATTGTCAAAGACTGTTGCAAGTTCGGTGACGCCCAGTCCGGTTGACTTGGCTGAGGTCACACAGTTCTCGCCCTCGACTATCATGTATACACGCCGATCTATTTTGAAACCTTCGTTTTCTATCACTTTATCTGCGCTGCCGTAACGGTCAAGCAGGGCCGATGCAGCAACGACGAGCTGCAGCTGCAGATCTTCATGTTCGTTAATGGCATGCAAAAGCGAGCGTATTCTTGCATAACTCGGTCTGGCAGTGATGACGACACATACTTTACGCATTATAACTATTCCAGATCATCTGCTTGAATCATTGTATTTTGAGCGATAGTCTTAAGCGCAGACTTACCCAATATTTGGTTGATACAATTTACAGCAATACCGGTTCCGGGTTTTTTGGCAGTCAGGTGTTGCCGGGTAATAATTTCGCCCTGCTGGATGGTGGTAGCAGCGTACAGGCTTTTCATGAAAATATTGCGCAGAGGTGCTGCGTCCGGGTCGGTTCTGGATTTGTCGACCGGGTTTGAGTTAATAGTTTCAATATAACGGATGCCCTCGACCAGGGATTTGAGCTCTGCCGTGGTAATTGATGCAATCACATCAGGACCAAACATTTCACGACTCAGTGTAATATGTACTTCAAGTATCTGGATTCCATGGGCGGCAGCAGCAAGTCCGGAGAATATGCTTCCTGAATGATCAGAAAGCCCGACGGGGCATTGAAAAGTATCACGGAATTGACTGATTACATTGAGCCCGAGACGCTCAGGACTGCATGGATATTGTGATGTGCACTGTAGTAACGCCAATGCATTAGTTGCCTGTCGAACATACTTCACAGCCGCTGTGATCTCATCAAGATCGCTTAAACCGGTTGACAGGATTACCGGTTTGCCCGTTTCAAGCACCTGGTCGAGCAATAACGTGTTAGTAATTTCACCCGATGCGATTTTCCATGCGGGCACATCAAGTTTTTCCAGTAACTCGACAGCCTTGTCTGAAAAAGGTGAACTCATGAAATGGATTCCAGCCTGGTCGGCATGTTGCTTGAGTTCAAGCCATTGTGAATAGGTAAATTCCATCCGCCGCCAGTAATCCATTCGTGTATCATCCTGGTAGCTGAATTTAGTGCGCCATGGTTCGGCAGATGTACTTTCTTCATCTGCAATATGTGTCTGAAACTTTATCGCATCCGCACCTGCGTTAGCCGCGGCATCAATATGCGCATGGGCCATCCCCAGGCTGCCATCGTGATTCTGCGCCACCTCGGCGATCACGGCGCATGCGGCATTACGGGATGGGGTGTCTAACCAAGTTTTAATTGAGCCTGTCATGAGGGTTTGTCAGTTGGGATCTGAATAGCGGGCTCGATTTTAAGCCATTTGTTCACTTATTTGCGCGTTGTGAAGGTGCGCAAATGCATCGAGGACGACCCCTAACTGGGCATTGGTATGTGCCGCGCTGACACTGCAGCGCAGCAGGCATCGGCTATTCGGCGTGGCAGGAGGCATGACAAGATTGACATAAATGCCACGATCAAATAATTTTTTCCATAAAGTCAGGGCATTTTCAGGTAAGCCAACATTGATCGCAATGACCGGGCTTACTTCCGGGCTGAGTTCATAACCGAGACTCGCCAGTCCGTCATAGAGATAATGGGCATTAGCCCATAATTGCTCGCGTAAAGCCGGCGTGGTCTGAATGATGTCCAGTGCCGCCCGGGTTGAAGCAACCGTTGCCGGTGAAGGCGAAGCTGTAAATATATATGGGCGACTGAGGTAGCGCAGGACTTCGAGTTCTGCATGTTGGCTCACACAATAGCCACCAATGCCGGCGAGACTTTTACTAAATGTTCCGGTGATGAAATCCACCTGGCTTTCTACCTTTGCCTGCTGGGCGAGCCCGCGTCCTGTCTGGCCAAGCACACCCAGAGAGTGAGCTTCATCAATGAGAAGCAGGGCGTCGTACTCTTGTTTAATGCGGACAATTTCCTCCAGTGTGCAGCGATCACCGAGCATGCTGTAGATGCCTTCAACAATGATCAGGCTAGAGGATGCCTTGTCGCCCAGGCGGCGTAATCGTTTATCCAGGTCCTGTGCGTTATTGTGCCGGAAATGAATGATATCTGCTCCGCTTTGTTTGCAGCCATCATATATGGACGCATGGCAGTGTTCGTCAATCAGGATAGTATCGCCTCTGCCAACCAGTGAGGTGATCATTCCCAGGTTGGCAGTGTAACCGGTAGAAAATACGATACAGTGCTGAACGCCGTAAAAATTGGCCAGATCTCTTTCCAGTGCCTGATGCCCGGCGTATGAGCCATTGGCAAGACGGGAGCCTGTTGTACCAGTACCATCATTGCGGATGGCCTGGATTGCCGCATTAATGCACCTGTTATCAAATGTCAGTCCCAGATAATTGTTGGTGCCGACCAGGATTGTTCTTCTGCCGTTAATACTTCCCTCTGTGGCAGAGTAAAGATGTTCTATGACTGTGCCAAGCGGCGCCGTAAAGTCATTTTCTGACTCGGAATGCTGCCGGGCAAATTGCTGGATTCGTTCAAGCAGACTCATGATGCCTGGTCTTTGAGTTTGGCAATTTCAGCGGTTAAATCCTTCACAGTATGGACATCCGGTAGTGCGTTCAGAGGGATTGAAATATCAAAATGGTCCTCAAGCTCCATCATAAGCTCCATCACCATCACCGAATCCAGATCCAGGTCATTCATGATATGAAGTGACTCAGTGATCTCGATATCTGTCTTTGTGAGCTTCTGAATAACACTAATTAATTCGGTCTGCAAAGCATCACAATCAGTGGTCATATATATTCACTCGTATATTATAGCGTGGTCAAGAGTATAAAGTGCCGAGGCCTTTTTTTAAATCTACTTTCGCAGACCATGAATTATTGATATTTAGGCGTGCTGACTGCCAGTTATCATGTGTAAGTTCCCTGATTTTACTTGGAGTAAGCATGGGCGTATATCCCAGCAACATGGATAGTAGCACGTTTAAATTTGCCACTGTCTGCAGTGCCCTCAGCGGGATGGTGAGTGTATGTATTTTTCTGTTGAAAAAAACTGAACATATCTCTTCAATTATCTCCCAGTTATAATAATGATTGTCATCGGGTTCCAGGCAATGGCCGCAAGAGGGTGATTTCGATTCCAGTAGAATCAGGTCAATTAAATCGGCAACATGTAACAGTGAAAATGACTGTTTGGGATTCCCGGGGACCCACAGGATTCCGTGTTTCATCCAGTTGAACAATGTTGCAAGTTCCCTGTCTCGGGGACCGTAAACGGCCGGAGGCCGGATTATTGTCCAATTACTGATGGCGCTGTTTCTCAGAAGCTGTTCAGCCTGTGCTTTGCTTTGCGCGTAAAAGGAAAGACCCGGTTCACGTGCCGCCAATGATGAAATAAACACAAATTTTTTTAATTTGTGAGCATTTTGTGAGCAGTTTTCGATAATATTCTGTGTGCCCGTGACGTTGTCGTATACAAAATCCCGGGCGTTTGCGCCACGTACTCGGCCGGCACAGTGAATGACGGTTTGCGCATCTTCAACCAGTGTGCAAAGTGCAGAATCATCGTGCAGGTTGCCCGGTACATAATGAAGTCCGGGATGTGTCAAACGAACTTTGTTCGTATTTCGTACAAGAAGATTAACCTGATAGCCGCGTGCAAGCAGTGCTTCTGTCAGATGGGAGCCAATAAAGCCTGTCCCGCCAGTGACGGCGACTTTAGCAGGGTTTAACGACATTTATAAACGGACATGTGCTCATGCCCGGTGTGCTAACTGGCGTTCTTGGTATGTGGTTGATGTGATTCAGCGAGATATGACTCATTCAGGCTGTTTTGCTCCATATAATTTCGACGGGCAGCAGAGCGGGATAGTTTACCCGAAGAAGTTCGTGGCAGGGTATGCGGGGGCACCAGCTTGATAAAACAGCGTACACCAATTTCTTCAAGTATGGCGGATTCCACGCGTCGGATGATATCTGCACGTGTCTCTTCATTACGCTCCCGGCATTGCATGACCAGAACTATCGTTGTTTCATTGTTAAAACCCGGAGCAGAGAAAGCGAGGGCATCACCAGTGCGAATTTCAGGCTGATCCTCAGCAAGATGTTCTATATCTTGCGGCCATATATTACGCCCGTTAATGATAATGAGATCTTTTTCCCTGCCGGTGATAAAGATGCGCCCCTCGAGTAGAAATCCGATATCGCCGGTATTGAGCCAGCCATTTTTGAGGGTGATTTCTGTTTCTTCACTGTTATCAAAGTAATGTGACATAACACTTGGTCCTTTCACGTGAATAACACCAACTTGGCGATCGGAGAGTGGATTGCCCTGAGGATCTCTTACCTCGATAGTGTGGTCCGGCAGGGCGGGACCACAATCGACAAATTTGGCTACGCGGCCGGTATTAGTGCCTGTCTTGGTACGTACTGCGATTTTGCTTTCCGCCAGCAGCTCACCATCAACCGATTCAGTGACAATTGGTTTGTCAAGGTCGGCAAAACTGATTGCAAGGGAACATTCGGCCATGCCATAGCAGGGCAGGAACGCACTGTCGCGGAAGCCTGATGGCTTCAATAATCGGGAAAATCTGGCCAGTGGTTCGGGGCGAATGGTTTCCGCACCAATGCCCGCGATTCGCCAGTGCTGCAGATCATAATCAAGTTTCTTACTTTCGCGCAGACGTCGTTCCACAAGTTCATAGCCAAAAGGCGGGCTGAAAGTAATGGTGGCCTTATTCATTGACATGATTTCCAGCCAGCGTCTTGGTCGCATGGCGAAGTCACGGGTATCGAGGTAATCGACAGAAGTCTGCGAGGCAATAGGCGATAATACCAGGCCAACCAGTCCCATATCATGGTAGAAAGGAAGCCATGAGATAGCGCGATCCTGGGGTGTTATTTTTATTCCATGGGAAATAATACGTGCCAGGTTGCTGAGCACTGCTTTTTGCTCGATCACGACACCACGCGGAAATTTGGTGCTGCCTGATGTGAACTGGATATATGCGGTATCCTCAGGTTTGGCTTGGTAGAGCGCGATCTCCGGATTGACCGGATGATCAGACAGACTTTGTATGTCCCCGATGAACTTCATGTCAATGTCTTTGCAGGCCTCGTTGACTAACGGCAGAATTGACTCCGGTGCAAAGACGGCAGTGGCATGGGCGCTAATGAGTAAATCTCTGGTTTTTCTGACATAACCGGCACGACTGCCCAATTGTATGGGTACCGGGACGGGTGCTGGAATCAGTCCGGCGTACTGGCATGCAAAAAAGCCCCTTAGGAAATTGGGGTGAGTTTCTGCGACAATGACGACCCGGTCACCCTGTTTGAAATCAAGTGCGATAAGTTTTCTTGCCAGATCCCTGGCTTCCCGGGCCAGTTGAGAGTATGGGACGGACTCGAGTAATTGCGCGCGGCTTCCATAGAAATTTGAACCGGTAATACCCCGGGCGGCATAGTCCAGAGTTTCGGCGAGATTGCTGAAATTGGCAGGGCGGAGTGGGATATTGTTCAGAGTTGGCGTTGGACTGACGGTCATGTTTTAGTTTTATCCTAAAATTACAATATTATCAAATACTTATGTTATTGTTATGTGCCAACACAACGATTGTTTTTATTATTATATTTAAGGTTTGAAATGCTATTTACTCAAGCATCCAAGACTAAATTGTATGAACTCACTGTAAAACCATAACTTTTAAAGTATTTTGCAAAGATATTCAAGTTTTATGATCTCGAATTGGCTTATTGTGACTCTTATTAATACAGTAATGTTCCATATCATTTCATCATTCTGTATAAAAAGTAGTGGTTTAAGGGGTTAGTGGCTAATTGGCATGGTTAACTGTAAGCCAATGCTCCGCCAGATGCTCTTTTAGACGCAGGCTCTGTGATTTCGATAAACCGATATTTGCCGCCAGGTCGGGTGGTCCGGGCCATGAGACATCCTGATAATGCACTGAGCCAAACTCGCGGCTGTCCTGATATCTGGGTATCACATGAAAATGCACATGTGGGTCAACCATCATCAACATTAAGTAATTAATCTTATCATAACTGAAACAACGAGTTAAATTTGATTCAATATCACGGATAATCGCGGCGAACTCCTGCATGGTTTCTGCCGGCAACTGGCTAAAGGCCTGCTCCGGGCCATGACAGGCGAGAATCAGGCTGCCCAGCGTGATCTGTTGGGGGCGCAGCAACACGCTCCAGTGATTATATGATTGTATAACAGAATCAGGATAGCCAAACTTGATCAGCGTTTCATTCATCTGGTGTCCGATTTTGTCGAGATGTTGAAGTGTCGCACTTGCACAGGTCGATATAATAGTTTCATCGAAGTTCACTGACTGAATGTCTTGTATGGACATTCAGTGTAAAGTAATCTTCGAATTGTATCCAACTTGATTTCACATACAATACCGACCCAATCAACCAAGTGTAAACTAACTGAAGTAAATTATGTTCTGGTCAAGTAAAAAATATCATCTGGAAGACATGACATTCCATGAGCTTGTCGCGGCCTATGTTCAGTATCCCGCCATACAGATATATTTTTTAATCGCTGTTGGAGGGTTCGCGATACTTTTTGCACAATCCTGGTGGTCATACATTCATGCTGCCATAGTTCTGATTGTCGCAATCATTTACCCATTAATCTGGTACCTGCTGCATCGCTATGTCTTGCATAGCAAATACCTGTACAAGTCCCCCGGTTTTGCAAAAATGTGGAAAAGAATACACTTCGATCATCATCGCGATCCCCATGATTTAAGAGTACTGTTTGGTGCGCTTCATACGACATTGCCCACCGTGGCGCTGTTCACTTTACCCATTGGTTGGGCGATTGATGGTATCGCGGGTGCTATCATTGCCATGGCGGCTGGTGTACTTGTTACCATGTTTTATGAATTTTGCCACTGTATACAGCACCTTCATTACACACCCAATATCCGGTTTTTTAAAACAATCAAACGTTATCATCTGCTGCATCATTTCAGGAATGAACACGGGAATTACGGGATTACCAATTATTTCTGGGATAAGCTGCTTGGTACTTTTTATGATAAGGATGATAAATGGCAGAAAAGCCCAACGGTATTCAACCTTGGTTATGATGAACAAGAAGCCGAAAAATATCCCTGGGTCGCCAATTTGAGCAAATCTGCGGATTGAATTTCATTTGCTCCAGACGTCTGGTTGCATAAATTATGTCTTACACGTTGCATAGCTTTGACGTTACTGACCGACCGTCAATTCGCCAGTTTGTCAAGGTCCCGTGGTCCATTTACCGCAATGATCCTCACTGGGTTCCCCCGCTGATTAAAGAAAGACTGGGCCTGTTATCGCCTGCACATCCCTATTTCGAGCATGCCAAAGTACGTTTCTGGACGGCATATCAAGGCAGTCGTGCGATTGGTCGTATCAGTGCCCAATTTGATGAAATCAAATGTGCCAGAGACAATGAAAACATCGGTTATTTCGGGATGTTTGAATGTATTGATGATCAACAACTGGCTAATCAACTATTGAGTCAGGCAGAACAATGGCTCGGGCAATTTGGTTGTGAGGTGATTCGTGGGCCATTCAATTTGTCAATTAACCAGGAAAGCGGTCTGCTGGTGGAAGGTTTCGATACTCCCCCTTATATTATGATGGGACATGCGATGCCATACTATCAAATACTCCTTGAAAACCATCAATACAGGAAAGCCAAGGATCTGTATGCGTGGTTTAATCAATCCGGTTTCACTGAACCTCCTGCCATGCGCAGACTCGTGGAGCGATATCAAAGCCGTATAACGCTCAGGGATGTCGATAAAAATAATTTTGATCGTGATATCAGAATAATGATGCGAATATTTAATGACGCCTGGTCCAGCAACTGGGGATTTATTCCATTCACTGAAAATGAATTTGTTCACCTGGGGAAAGAAATGCTGCAGTTGATACCGGCAAGTCATTTCAAAATTGCACAGTTGGATGGTGAACCGGTTGGCATGATTGCAGGGCTGCCAAACTTCAATGAAATTACCAAAGATCTCGATGGTAAACTGTTCCCAACAGGAATATTTAAATTATTATGGCGCTTAAAATTTTCCCCTCCCAGGACAGGCCGTGTTGCGCTTTTGGGTATTCGGCAGGCTTACCAAAATCAGTTGATAGGTTCTGCACTTGCTTTTTTGTTAATTAACAGGATAAAGCAGGTGGCACATGATACAGGAGTGACAGAGCATGAGATGTCGTGGGTGCTGGAGGATAACGAGCGTCTGAATAAAATACTTGAGAGCCTGGGTGGAGAGCGCTATAAAACCTACCGGGTTTATGAAAAAAAGCTGAAATCAACCAGCGGTGTCGTGGCATGAGGCAATGGGATGCCGTTATTCTCGCGGGTGACAGGGGGGGCAATGATCCGGTTGCAATGGCGGCCAATGTAGAAGGCAAGGCATATGCGACATTAGGTGATAAGACACTGCTGGAGCGGGTTGCCTCTGAGTTGAGACAAAGCGCCAGGATAAAGAATATATTCGCGGTGGGACCGGGGGTTGAGTCTCTGAACAGACACCAAGACATTCAGGCCTCTCTTGAAAAACTGCAGGTGCAGCTAATTTCACCCGCCGCCGGACCGAGTGCCAGCGCGCTGAAAGGGCTGACAACAAGTTCGTTTTATCCGGCTTTACTGGTGACATGTGATCTCGCCCTGCTTAACACCCTTTCCATCGAGGCATACTGTGATACGGTAATTAACCTGCAGGCAGATTTTGTTGCAACAGCGATTGATTATCAAAAAATACATCAAATTATTCCGTCGCTGAGGAAAACACGCTATCGTTTCAATCAGTCCTCATGGTGCTTTGCAAATGTGTTCGCCGTATTAAGCCCAGACGGGCTGAAGGCGATAGAATACTGGCAGCATCTGGAACAAAGCCGCAAGAAGCCAATTCAACTCATTCGCAAAATAGACTGGTGGAGCCTGATAAACTATAAGCTGGGTCGATTGAGCCTTGAGCAGGTAGCGCTGACACTTTCGCAAAAAGTCGGCGCGCATCTTCAGATTGTCAATATGAATATCCCGGAATTGGCGATCGATGTTGATTCAGCGCATGATTATCAAGTGGTGAAATCTTATCTGGATGCGCATTAATTTTTGTTATTGGCAGACCATTTCTGAGCCAGCTGTCTGGCACGCTCCAGGTCAGGAATGTAATCGACCTCGGTCCATTCGAGTCCATCCACCGGACATGTCCCGACATGCCCCTCAGATGCAAGCTGGTCGATAATAGACAGATACCATCTTTGCAGGGACTCTGGCTGGTACATCAGATTATCAATGGTTTTTCTGAAAAGCTCAGCGCCCCTGGCATTGAAATGCATCGCCCCGATGGATTCTGCGTTTACTTTATCCATCGATATTGTCTTGCCGACCGACATTAGTTGCCGGTTGTGTGAGATTACCTTCATGTCGTCATCGTCATAATGTTCTTTTGTGTCTGTTGCTAATGTTATGGGAAAGCTGGTTTGTTCCAGCAGTGCGGTGATAATAGACGGCTCAAATAGTGTATCTCCGTTGATAATGATAAAGTCATCAACCAAATGCTCTCGGGCCATCCAGCAACTCGCCAGATTGTCAGCCACTTCATAGAACGGGTTATAGACGCAACTCACCGTGGTGTAGTTGCGGGTCAGTATCGATTCGACACGTTGCGCAGAATATCCAATCACTGCAATGATATCGCTGATGCCTATTTGCTTTAATGCATCAATTTGCCACTCGATAAAATACCGGTCTGCAAGCTTCAGTAAACATTTAGGCGTGGATTCCGTATAGGGCAATAAGCGGCGCCCCTGGCCAGCACATAAAATAATGGCTTTCATGAAGTTTTCTGAAAAACAGTTAGTGTTAGCAGGTTAGATATATGAAAATATCCACCAGATGGTTAATCGCGTAATTTTAATAACTATACACTATTGACCGTCAGAAAGTGATGATAATTCAATAACGGATTGACACAATTTGATTATTACCCGATATATAACCCGGGAGATACTCCGGCCTTTTGTATTGATTTGTGCAGTTTTGCTGTTACTTATGGTCAGTTACAGTGCTTTGATGTTGCTGGCCGATGCAGAGAGCCGCCTGTTATCTCTAAAGTTATTGGTAGTATTGATTTTTTCCAAGACAATCGCAGCATTTGAGTTATTTCTGCCACTCGCACTATACATAACTTTGCTGATTGGACTTGGCAAGCTCTACTCAAAGAGTGAGATAAGTGCCTTGCAGGCTTCAGGGATGAGTGTGTTTGCCCTGATGAGGTGTCTGCTGCCACTCATTCTATCAATCACGATTGTCACGGCGATTGTCTCGATTTTTGTCAGGCCCTGGGCTTATGATCTGCGCTACGCTGCAAAATATCAGGCAAAACAAACGCTTGATTTTGAACGGCTGGAAGAGGGTTATTTTTATGAGAACAAAGATAGTGGGCAGGTATACTTTGTAAAAAATATAAACCGCAACGATCAGGTCAAAAATGACATTTTTATCTATCAGCCCGGGGAGCAGATCGATAGAATTATTTATGCCAAAAAGGGTTACACACGCGAAGCCGGCGACAAATTATCTCCAGTGATGGTGTTTGAGCAAGGCTCTGCTTTTTTGTTGAGTGACACAGTCAGCGATACTCTGGTCAATTTTGGTCAATTTGTCCTGCAACCCAAAAACAGGCAGATCGCACCACCATCATTCAAAAGAAAGGCAGCCTCGACCATCTACCTGGCAAAGTCCGGTGATCGCTATGAACAGGCAGAATTCCAGTGGAGAGTCACGTCGGCTTTCAAGGCGCTATTGCTGGCAATGATCGCTGTGATGCTGGCGAAGACGTCTCCCAGGCAAGGTAAATATGGTAAATTAATCATTGGAGTTTTGATATTTTTTCTGGTTCACGGCGGCAGTCTGGTGTTAAAAGCATGGATTGAACAGGGTGCGATGAGTGCTATGCCAGGACTATGGAGCGTGGTGATTGCTCTCGGCGGGTGTTTCCTCATACTGCTAAGACGCTACTCCTGACCATGTTTATTTTACATCGTTATATTGCTACAACAGTACTGCGTGGGTTTGTGCTACTGGCGCTTTTGATGACAGCGCTTTTTTCGACTATTTTACTGATTGATGAGCTTGATCAGATCGGAACCGGGCACTATGACTGGTGGCTGGCGGTGAAATATGTTCTTTATCATGCTCCGAAACTGTTACTGGATTTTGCTGCATTTATCAGTCTTGTGGGTTCTGTCATTGCGCTTGGTTCTCTTGCCTCGCATCATGAGTTAGTAGCAACAGAGAGTCTGGGTGTTTCACCTCGTAATGTTATTCATTCTGTGCTTTTGACTGCCTTATTGCTTATGGTTATTGTGTTACTGAATGCTCAATATGTCATACCCTTTACGTTGCAAAAAGCGTATGTAGAAAAAACGCTGGCCATTGAAGGTAAAGGTGAATTCATCAGCGAAGCCGGATTCTGGGCGCAAAGTAATCATCAGTTTATACATATAAAAGATGTTAAAAATGGACGTATTCCAGTCGATGTTGAAATATTCGAGTTCAACAGCCAGTATCAGCTAGGGCGTTATATACATGCAAAAATGGCAGTAGACACCAACAGTGAACTTTGGCAACTGCAGGATGTGACACAAAAATCAGTTCAGGATGGTCGTATGCTCGTTACTCATCATGATGCTCTGCGCTGGCACTCGTTTTTGAGTGATGTCCAGCTTGGTGTGATTGTTTCCAGTCCCGATGCGTTATCTCTTACTAATTTATTTAAATTTATAAAAGGACTCAAGGAAAGAGGTGAGCAGTCATATCGTTATGAATTACTGTTTTGGCAGAAAGTAGTGACACCGCTTTCAGCGGCCATCATGATCGTCATTGCCGCGCCTTTCGTATTTGGCTCGCAGCGTCACACCACAACAGGCAAGCGCATCACCCTGGGAATTTTGGCAGGGATAACATTTTATGTCGTGACTCAGGTTATCAGTCACCTGGGTGCTCATCTTCAGTGGGCTCCATCTCTGATAGCGGTACTTCCTGCCATGCTGGTGGTTTCACTGTTATTATTTGCTTATTGGTATAAAGCTACTTTGCAAAAGGAATGAGTATCTTTTCCGTTTTGCCGGGGATAAAAGTGCGTGTAGCCATATCAAGTTTATGACTCTGTTGACTTAGCTGCCACTGAGAAGGCTTTCTTGATATCTCGAATAATCGAAACTCGGCATGATGGTTCTGTTTTGTGCTAATGCTTGAGGTTGAGGCGGTGCCAATGACGGGTATGTCGAACCCGCGATCACAGGATATTCTGTCGATGCATGAATGATGGCCGTGACCATGAAGAATAATATCTGCCGGATGTCTTTTAAGTAACGAGATTAATGAATCATGATCGATTAAACGCTTGCGATAAGGGGTATGTGTCAGGGTGACAGGATGATGGACCAGTAGAACTTTACAGTAGTTTTTTAACGCATCAAGTTTGAGTATATGTTCAAGCCGCTGTAACTGGCGACTGTTTACTTGACCGGTGGCAAAGAACCATGGGGCATTGAATGCGCTGTTAATTCCAATAAATGCCACATTTTTACGAATTCTGATAATAGGATATAGATTATTCAGCTGTGTGAGCGCATCCTTGGCGTTAAGTTGATTAATCGGGGATTGTGTGAATAATGATTCATCATCTCCTCGCAGATAGTCCTGCCAGTGATAGAAACTGTGTTTCCAGCATGTATTGACATATAAATCGTGATTGCCAGGGATCACTGTGACCTTTGTGGGGGAGGCAAGTTGTGTTAACCATTCCCTGGCTTCCTTAAACTCTTTTTCGATGCCAATGTGAGTGAGGTCGCCGGTGATTGTATAATGATCAGGATGCAGGTTGGCAATGGCTCTGGCAGCAATATCCAGAACCCAGCGCTGATGTGTATAGCGACGCTTACGCAGCCATGAAAGATATCCGAGAATACGCTTATTCAGGAGACTGGATAGACCGGGTCTGTGGATGGACGATAGATGCAGGTCAGAAAGTTGCACAAACCGTAAAGACTCATTAGCATTCCCGCCTGTCTGGCTGTTTTCATTTGTAGTTATCATGTGTGTTTTTGTTGAATGCGCATGGCTGTTTGTCACACGGGTTTCCGAATCTCTTAATATTATATACAAATATGTTTTACCACATTGTTAATACTTGCGAAGTGGCTTTATGGGGTGTTTCGCAGGCACAGCGTATTCATAAGATTCTCTCCAGAATAGGGTGTGTCACAGAAATCGCTGATCTCAGCCAGTTAAAGAGAAACCAAAAGATATTATTGTTACGCGCAGATTATTTGTTCGAAGCGAATGTGTTGCAAAAGCTGACGCAACAACAGCAGGCTATTCTGGTTAGTTCAGGCGATGATACAGTGCCGGTGGCTGCATGGGTTGATCAAGCCTGTTATGACACCGCTGTCGAGGCTCTCCAACTGGGTAAGTTGTCATTGTTTGACGCCGCTCTGCCTGTTATGACACCGTCAGGCCTCACCGGTGGTTATGATCCACGGCTGAGGAAGTACGATCTGGCGCATGTGGTACAAATTACCAGCAAAAACCGGCATATAATAGAAAATTATCTTTATGATAAGTCATACAAGGGGATCACCGATTTTGTGACCAAATGGTGGTGGCCGTTGCCTGCACGCTGGGTTGTCAGAAAATGTGCCCGGCTAAAGATTTCCCCGAATATGGTGACAGCCACAGGCTGGCTACTGACAATATTTTGTGGTTTTGCCTTTTATTATGGCGAGCTTGTAGCCGGCTTGTGTGGAGCATGGTTGATGACTTTTCTTGATACAGTAGATGGGAAGCTGGCACGTGTCACGCTTCAGTCAAGCAAAATCGGACATATAATGGATCATGGTCTTGATATCATTCATCCACCTATCTGGTACTGGTGCTGGATTGCGGGACTAGGGTTAAGCGATTTAACTGTTCTTGGGTTGACGTATTCGGTGACTGGCTGGATGTTTGTGCTGCTGATCGCCTATATTGGTGGCAGGATGTTTGAAGGTTTATTTCAACTGTTTTTCAATGATATCAGTATCTTCTGCTGGAAACCGGTTGATTCTTATCACCGGCTAGTCACTGCAAGAAGAAATCCGTGTCTGCTGTTACTCACATTGTCTTTAATGCTGGCAGATCCTGTGTCAGGGTTCATATGGGTCCTTGGCTGGTCGGTTGTATCGACCCTGATGTTGGCTATACGTTTCTTTTATGCTGTTTTAGTGCGCTTTACATCGGGGCCACTAGAGTCCTGGGTTGAGCACATTGAACCCAACGTGAATCGATCAAGCCTGACTGTGAAGATATTTACTGGCTACCCTGCGCTTAAAACAATTGCACCGTTGGTCAGGCCGTCAAATTAAAAAATATGAATAGTTGCGACAAAGATGAAAAATATATTGTTGCGATCAGTAACCCGCGTAGTGGTAGAAATAAACGTGGTGGTTTTGATAAATTTACAAAAGCGATAGCCAGATTTCCTGCCATAGAACATATCGTCACTGACTCTGAGAACGGTCTTATCGCAGTACTTGATGCTTGCAAGAACATGCAATGCCGGGTGTTAGTTGTCAATGGTGGCGATGGGACATTGCTGCAAATCCTTACCTATTTAAAACAGCAGTCCAACAGTCACTTCAATCCCTATCTGGTTTTACTTCGTGCCGGAACAACAAGCATGGCATACGGGGATGTTGGCTGCAGGGGAAAGCTGGAAAATGTACTTGCAAAACTACAGACTTTTGCCGTACACACCGAATGCTCGCTGAATAAGGTCGAACGCGCCGTGCTAAGAATGTCATTGCCTCAGGAGAATCAAATATTCTGTGGTATGTTTTTTGGGGGTGGAGCCATTTACAACGGTATTCTGTATTGTCGTCAAAGATTGCATACGAAGGGGATTCGTGGAGAAGTTGGGCCATCCATGGCAATGATCAGATACCTGCTTGACTGGTTAACAACCAACAGAATGACAACGTCAACTTGTGCAAAAATCCGTTTTGAGAGCGGGGCTACCCTGGAAGATGAATTTACAATCATTACAGCGACAACACTGCGCAGGTTATTGATGGGTGTTTATCCGTTCTGGGGTAATCGGCATAATAAAGCGGGCATACCAATCACTTTAATCAAGAAATATGCCCCGAAACCTGCCAGGGCATTTATAAAAATATTGCTCGGAAAACAGCCGGATATTGAAGACGGCGAAGATTATTATAAAAGTTTGCATAGTCCTCGTATCATGCTTGAGATGAACGATGGATTTACGCTTGACGGTGAACTGTTTGGCGGCGCGAACAAGACATCAAAAGTAATTCTTGAATCTGCCGGTAAGGTGACGTTTCTGACAACATGAGCCAGCAACTTTATCAATACATTGCAAATCATATGCAGAAGCATAACGATGCCGTTCTTCAGGAGTTTTCAAAGCAGATAAGAAAAATATTGAATCAATCAGTCACTGGTATTGTATTTTATGGTTCCTGTATGCGATCAAGAATATACGAAGATGGTATGCTGGATTTTTATGTCTTTGTTGAAAACTACTCAAATGCCTATTCGAATCACGGTTACCTGGTTGGTAACTACCTTTTACCTCCCAACGTATTTTATTTGCAAGTTGAGTCAAATAAAAAAATCTACCGCTGCAAATATGCTGTGATTAGTCAGGCCGAAATGGATAAGGCTGTCAAGGCGTTCCACTCATATTTTTGGGCAAGATTTTGTCAGCCAATAGCCAGTATTTATGCAAAAGACAGCAGTTTCAATCACTGGATGGCTGAAACTCAATGTGTCGCTGCCAAATCATTTTACCGGGCTGTGATGCCTGTTTTGATCAATAACAAAGATAGTCAATCATTCTGGATTAAGGGGTTTGAGCTGACTTATGCGGCGGAATTAAGGGCGGAGTCAAAGCAGCGTGCGGAACTAATATATCGAACCTGGCAGCAATACTATGATGGTATGTTTGCTTTAATAATGGATCATAAAAACGCAGCGCCTCATTATTCAACATTCAATCAACTTAAGTGGAAAACAAGGATTATTCTGGGTAAAGTACTCTCGATATTGAGACTGATGAAAGCGACAGCCACGTTTGCAGGTGGCGTGGACTATATTGCATGGAAAATAGCAAGACACACCGGGCAACCAGTGGCGGTAGACAATAAAATGCGAAAATATCCATGGATATTTTGTTGGCCGGTTATATACAGGCTATTTAAACAAGGAAAAATCCGTTAGCACATTGTGCGCAGTAAATTTAAATTCAATAATTTAATAATTATAATAGACAATAATTAATCATGGTGACCCGGCAACCCCAAAAGGATGCCGGGTCCAGCCCTGATTCACTGGCTGGTAGGAACCAGAGCTGTTTTACTATACTTTGATTATTATTTACTGTACGCAATAACATAATGTTATAAGCGAAATGTAACAAAATTTTTCAATTATAAAATTATGAACGAGATCGAGAGAAATAAAACAAGATTGAAAAAACTAATGCGGTTACATGGTAAAACTTCACGGAATATCGCCGCGCTTTTGGCTAGGGTGACGGGTGATCCGCTGTCTGCAAGAACTGTGCAGTCGTGGAGTGCATCACCCGATCTTGTGAGCGCCAGGCCGTGTCCCGGATGGGCGTTGTATATTCTCGAAAGTGAGCTGCAGATAATCGCAGAAGAAAATATGATGAGTAACTCATTTAAGTAGCATTGTCAGATGCGCATCGACAACCGGACGTAATTCATCGGCGATATCCTTAAAAAGCTGGTGAGCACAGACTCGATGTTGATTGTATGGCAAATCAATGACGCGCGGTTTCACGATTGGTATGCTAAATAATCGCGTTGTGTGCATATAAATTGCAATGTGCTTTATCCATATCCAGTTACCCTTGCTTTGGTATAACTGCGAGTTAATATCAAGATCAAAGTTATAATTTTTGTCATCAATGCCCGTCACACAAATGGTTGTTTGACTCAAGGTCGCAGAATTAATGAGTTTGCCGGCAACTAATTCATGGGGGGGCAGGCGTGACTGGTAGTATATAATCAGTTCAGGACTACATCTTAATAGTAAAGCATAAATATTTCTTGCGATGTTAGCGTCTGCCTTGTTATCAGTCATGGTGTTGATTTAATCGCGGCTGGTTGTGGCATCATTGAATAATTTTCCACCGTTATATATGCATTTGTAGAAGATCAAACAGGTAAAAAGCACTTTTATCGGATATTTCATACCGTCCAAACCCTTTTAGATTTATCACTTTATGCCGATAAATCTGTTAATTCAAGAAACAATACAAGTAAACAAATAGCTGCAGTTCCGTGGCAAGCAATGTTTTGTATGGATGATTATATCAGGAGGATTTGAATAATAATGGATATAGCGACTCTGGTTGGTCTTATTGGCGCACTTGTCATTATTAGTATCGCAATACTGTTAGGTGGTGACTTTGGTACATTTATTAATGCACCATCGCTTGTTGTCGTGATTGGCGGAACATTTGCGGCAACACTGGCGAGAATTTCACTTGGCCAGTTTCTCGGTTCTTTTAAAGTAGGGCTTAAATCGATCATCCATAAAAGTGTTGATCCTCATAATCTCATTGAAGAAGCAGTTGAGTTGGCAAATGTTGCCAGGAAAGAAGGGATTCTTGCATTGGAAGGGAGAGAGATCGGTCATCCATTTCTGGAGCGCGGGATAAATTTATGTATTGACGGTCATGCGCCGGAAGTTGTTCAGAAAATGTTATCCAAGGATATCAACTTAACTATTGAACGACATAATACAGGTATCAGGATGTTTAAGGCGATTGGAGATGCGGCTCCCGCCATGGGCATGATTGGTACGCTTATTGGCTTGGTTCAAATGCTATCGGCGATGGATGATCCCAAGGCAATTGGCCCGGCAATGGCAGTTGCGCTATTAACGACATTGTATGGCGCAATTATTGCGAATGCCGTGGCATTGCCAATAGCTGATAAGCTGAAAAAGATAAGTAGCGAAGAAAAGCTCAACAAGAATTTAATTTTAGAGTCTATTTCATCGATACAGGCAGGCATTAACCCCAAAGTGGTTGAGCAGATATTATTAACATTCCTGCCGGAAAGTAAACGCGAATCTGGTAAAAGCGAGTAAGGTTGATGAGCGATGACGCAGTACAGGAAGAGCAGGACGAGGGGGCGCCTGCATGGGTGATGACTTTTGCCGATCTCATGTCTTTGCTGATGTGTTTTTTCGTTCTTTTACTGGCATTTTCTGAGATGGATGTACTTAAATTTAAGCAATTATCCGGATCCATGAAATCGGCGTTTGGGGTGCAGCGTGACATCACTGCGGATGAAATACCCAAAGGTACTAGCATTATTACCCAGGAATTTTCGCCGGGAATTCCCCAGCCCACCCCAATTAAAGTCATTGAACAGGAAACATCAGACGACACTAAGAACAACTTGCAGTTTAATGAAGGCAGTGATGGTGAAAAGAAAAATCTGGCAGTAAAAATGTACGAAGCGGCGATTGAAAGTATTCGTGAAGAAGCAGAGAAACTGGTGGAAGACCTGAAAGAGGAAATTGAGAGCGGGATGCTGGAAGTGGAATGGTCTGAAGCTGAAATTACAGTGCGTCTAAAGGAAAAAAGTACTTTTAACTCAGGTGAAGCGAAGTTGAAATCGTCTTCCTTTAAAATTATTGATCGTGTATCCGAGTCTCTCAATAAAATTGAAGGGAATATTATTGTCGCAGGCCATTCTGATAATGTGCCCATTAATACTTATGAATATCGCTCAAACTGGGAGCTGTCGGCTGCCAGGGCGGCAAATGTTGTGCATTATCTAACACGCGGAAATCGTGTTGTCCCTGACAGAATACAAATGCGTGCGCATGCAGAGACAAGGCCGCTGGTACCGAATGACACGCGTGAAAACAGGGCAAGAAACCGGCGTGTTGAAATAGTGATTGTAGGAAATAATTATTTATTTGAGCAATTGCATAATAGTTTTAGTGTCGATGATGTCAATACAGTTGTCCAAGGGACGGAGCCGGTTGATTATGGGCAAAATGAAATTGACCGGCAAGGCGATGACTAGCTGATGTCTGGCTGTGTAATCCGATGCTGAATAAGTCGACGATAACCAGTGATTTGCCAACTGCCGGCATTGTGGTCGACTCACTGAACGCGCAATTTTCTCAGGAGAGTCTCGATCTTCGCGATATTACCTGTATTGCCAGGCAAGATCCGGTTGTGCTGGCAAATATTATGTTCATGGTTAACCAGATCTACCTTCAGCGTGGGTACCCTGTAGTAAACACTTTATCAGCTGCTATTAATCTGGTCGGTGTTGAAACGCTAAAAGACAAATTATCTTCGATCAAGATCATCGACGATCATGATACCAGCTATGGTAACTATCAGTTAATCAGGAGTCGCATCTACGTTGCGGCAAGTATGACTCAATTCTGGGCGGAATACATGGGGCAGACATGTCCTGAAGAAATGTTTTGTGCATCCATGTTGACTGGATTTGATGATCTTGCGTACTGTCTGAATGAACAGGGGACACCCGGATTTACCCATATAGACATCAATAATATTGAGCAGTTACAGGGTATATATAGTCATTACACTGAAATTGGCTTATTGCCAGATAGTATCCAAAATCTGATCAATCACGGCTCACTGTCACAACGACTTAAGCTGAGTCTCTTGGTTTATGAATTGATTGCTTGTCTGGAATATGGTTATTCGACCTGTGAATTACAGCATGCATTAAAAGTGTTGTGCGAATTTGTGGGTATCGGTATTCACCGTGCCGGTTATGATATGGCTAGGCACATAGTCAAATTTGAACGGTCAGCAAAATATCATGCATATCACCACAGCGGGTTTTTATTAACGACCAATATGCAAAGCTTAAGCCCGGCAACCCACTGATAAATTGTCATATAAAGAATTGAAAACTTGAGCCGATAGCATATTAATACTGGATAAATCTTCAGGAAAAACTTATGGAATATCTTCTGTCTTGGTCATCTGCACTTAAATCGATTGTGCAAATTTTTCTTGCATTTGGATTCGTTGCGTTAGTAGTGGCCGTGGTTGTGCTATATGCGATTGATGTCACACAAACCAAACAGGCAATACGCAGAAACTATCCGGTTATTGGTCGATTCCGCTATCTTTTTGAATACCTTGGTGAGTTCTTCCGACAGTATTTTTTTGCCATGGACCGTGAAGAACTGCCTTTTAATCGTGCGCAGCGATCTTGGGTCTATCGCGCCGCTAAAAACATATCCAATACGGCCGCATTCGGTTCAACGCGGGATTTAAGAAAACCCGGCACGGTATTATTTGCAAACTGCCCGTATCCCACCATGTCTGAAGATGCCACTGTTCCGGATTATGAAACCATCGGTCCTTATGCTGACAAACCCTATGTGACCCGTTCAATTTTTAATATTTCAGGCATGAGTTATGGCGCCTTGTCTAAACCTGCGGTACAGGCACTGGCCATTGGTGCAAAAAAAGCGGGTTGTTGGCTCAATACCGGTGAAGGCGGGCTGTCACCTTACCATCTCAGCAGTGGATGTGATCTGGTCTTTCAGATTGGCACCGCCAAGTATGGGGTGCGGGAACCTGAATCTGCAAAATTAAGTGTTCGCAAGTTACGGGAAGTTGCACAATATCACCAGGTGAAAATGTTTGAAATCAAGTTAAGCCAGGGAGGAAAACCCGGAAAAGGTGGTATTCTTCCAGGCGAGAAGGTTTCAAAAGAAGTCGCCGAAATTAGAGGCATCACACCCGGAACGGATTCGATCAGTCCCAATCGACACCCTGAAATTAAATGCGATGATGACCTGCTTGATATGATTGCCCATGTACGCCAGGTCACGGGTAAACCGGTCGGATTTAAATCTGTGATTGGCACTGAAAGCTGGCTTGACCATCTGTGTACCGCAATTTTACGCCGTGGGGAGCAGAGTGCGCCGGATTTTATCACGGTTGACAGTGCGGATGGCGGTACAGGTGCTGCACCATTGCCATTGCTGGATGATGTTGGCCTGCCTTTACATGAGAGTTTGCCGATTGTCGTGAATAAATTGACTGAATATGGTCTGCGTGATCGCATCAAGGTGATTGCTTCGGGAAAATTAATTAATCCTGCGGATGTTGCCTGGGCACTTTGTGTTGGTGCAGACTTTATTACTTCTGCTCGTGGATTTATGTTTTCTCTTGGCTGCATTCAGGCGCTTCAGTGTAATAAAAATTCCTGCCCTACAGGGATCACTACGCATGACCGAAAGTTACAAAAAGGTCTTGATCCTGTAGCCAAGTCAGAACGTGTCAGCAGCTATGTAAAAAATATGGTCTACGAGGTCGGAATGATTGCACACTCATGTGGTGTGAATCATTTCCGTGACCTGCAGCGCCATCATGCAAGAATAATACAGGGGAATGGTATTTCTGTACCCCTGGATAAGCTGTATCCCAAAGTTGAGCCGTTGGTTCAGGTTGACAGAAGAGACTGGAGTACACGCCCCTGGTCGTCTAAAGAATATGCTGCATTAGACGCCAATACAGATGAGGTCAGGCCAGATATAAATAAGCGGGCATCATAATTATATTGGGTACGATGCCGAGGAGTAAACACGCGGTATAACCATGTTAAAAAAAATATTGTCAGTATTAAATCGCGATAGAGCATACTCTATCGGTAACATATTAGAGTCGAAAGCATTTAAAGACTTAAGAGCAAGCTTTGAAGAATATGATAATGCTGTAAACATACACATCGCCGAAAATATTTCAATGCCAGAACTTCAGCAACCCTGTTCAAATGCTGAGGTTATTGAGCATCTTGAAAAATGGTTTGAGTTAGTTGCAAAAGGCCTGACACTTTCAAAGACAGATGCACAGGCATTAGAACAGTGGTCGTCTGACTTGAGGGAACTGATGGTTAATGTCCACTATACTGGCGACTATATTGAAACAGCAAATGGAATTAAACAGGATCTGGATGAACGCAGGGATATTATTCAATCTTCCCAACAGGCTAAAAAGCTGTTAATTCAATTTTCAAACAACATTACTGAAGATCATGATGCAATGCAGGGCTATCTGGTCACGATTGCAGAAAAGCTTCAGACCATCTATTCTGAATTTAACCAGACACAACACGACTATTTTTCACGCAAATCAATGACTGGCAGTATCAATCAGTCATTTGAACGCGGTATACGGGACATTAGTGAATCGATTGCTCACGGCAGTGATATCAACGAGCTTAAGAATAACCTTAATCACATTGTGACAGCAATTCAAACAAAAATTATCCGCGAAGTTGAAGCTGATGAACATGAAACAAGAATGCTTGAAGAAAAAATATCCGGTATGAGTCATAAGATTAAAGCGCTGGAAGAACATGCCAAGCACCTGGAGGAAACAATTCATCAAAAACATAAGGAAGCAATCACCGATCCATTAACCGGTCTTTATAATCGGGCTGCCTATGTTCAGGCATTGGAGCAGGCATGTTTAAAATGGGAAAATGACAAGGTTCCCGCCACAATGCTGGTTTGGGATATTGACTATTTCAAATCAGTAAATGACCGGTATGGCCATGCTGCCGGTGATAAAGTACTACAATCTGTTGCAAAAAAGCTGAGTACGGGTGTGCGTAAAGGGGATATCCTGGCCAGATTCGGCGGAGAAGAGTTTGTAATGTTGTTGGCCAATAAAACCCTTGATGAGGGACTGCAGCTGGCAGAAAGAATCCGGTTATTAATTTCTTCTACCGAATTCACCTACAAAAAACAACCTCTGCACGTGACAATATCATGCGGTGTCTCGAGTTTCGTTGAAAATGATACACCGACGATGATTTTTGAGCGGGCTGATAAAGCATTGTACCGAGCCAAGCAGGGTGGTCGAGACCGCGTGGAAATCGCGAATGTCGCCTGACTATTTTAAATTATGAAATAAAAATACCATCAGCCAGTGTTGACTGATTTCGCCCCATTTTTTTTGCATACTGAACAGCATTGCCCGCACGCGAAAAAATACTGTCAATGCTGTCGGTTGACACCAATTCTGCAATCCCGGCGCTGATTGTAATGTGTGATGGTTTTTCATCACTATGAATAAAAAATTTGAACAGGTCGACTGCCTGTCTGACGCGCTCACTGATTAATAAAGCATTTTCAGGAGCAACGCCTTTGAGTATCAGGCAGTAGATGTCAGATTCATATCGTAGTAGCAAGTCCGTATCTCTAATATTTCTACGCATGACTTCCATGACCTTATAAAGAATTTTATCCCGGATTATTAAGTCGGACCGTTGCGTGATAGTTTCAAATCGATCAATATCAAAAAGGATCAGTGACATTGGCACGCGTTCCCGATATGCCAGTTTTGCTTCGCGTGAGACAAGCTGGTCAACTAATGTTTTATTGGCCAGCCCCGCCGGTTCATCGCCCAGTGCAATACTTGCGCTGGCATTTTCCTGGATAATCGAGCGTAGTGGATGGGTTAAAAGTGAGGTAATCAGTTCGATGTGTTTTAACGTGGATTTATTGATAAATGAATGGTGATAAATTGTAAGGTCGCCCAAAAAATCGTCATTTGTTTCCATTTGAATATGGCATTGGGGCCGTGACTCTATACCTATCCGGTGTGAGATATTAAGTAGCGGGAAACGATAACGTATTCCCTCAATGCTATGTATTGAATTGATACATTCCAGATAGCAGTGCAGCAGTTCTTCGATGCTGGTTTGATGCTGGAAGTTTAAAACATACCCCAAAACAGACAATTTTGACTCATCAATCCCGGTGGGTATTTGATTGGTCCGACCTATAAGCTTAATTGTTTCCATTTTTTTATTTTTGTTGTTCTCTGACATTGGAAATGGATGATAATGATCAGAATAACTGTTAAATATTCGTATTTATACTTAGTGCTTTATAACAATGGTTTATGTTAACAATTGTTAACAATTATGTGTGTCAAAATAATGACACAAAGAACCAGGTAGTCAGTAATTTAATCGCCTTGTCCGTGTTGCAGGAAGGCTTTTAGGCATGAACGGACCGATTTGGTTCCGAGCTGATAGTTTGAGAGCCGTCTGCTGAATAAGTCAGTGCGTGATCATGGCTAAACAGACAGTGTATTTGATGCAGGGCCTGATTTGTTTGCTTGAGTCTATGGTTAACAAGTGCGCTATTTTCGGTGTTCTTCTGTTGACAGGTTTGCAGTAACAGTAAGGTTTTTTGCCACTTTTCATTCAACTCAGAATGTTCTTCAAAATTGTTCAGTAAAGGAGAAAAACGTGCTTCCAGGGCCGTCAGTTTTTCTATAATTTCCTGCTTTTTTGCCGTCGCAGTATTTAAATCACTGGCATTGCCGTCCAGCAATAATTCGCGCTCTATTGATAGTTGATCGAGGAAGACTTGAACCCAGTATTCAAGGTCATCCAGGACTTGTTGTGATTGCATATTGTTCATTCATCCATCCTTGCGCTGTTTTATAGGGTAATACTGCCAATTAGTGCAAATGGCTACTTCAGGAGTTCATCCATTTCAATTAATTTATCAGCGATGATATTACTATTGACCTCGTAGCGTCCCTCGGCGAGTGCCGTTTTGATTTCTTCCACTTTTTGTCGATCAACGACAGGCTCTGTCGATAAACTGGTAATAAGTTGATCGACCTTTTGCGCGGAACTGGTTAAATTGACCTGATCTGCGCTATTCATCGCCTGTGTACCTGGTGTACTTGATTTCTGAGTGTCTGTCTCACCCGAGGTTTTTGTTGCTGGTTTTGAGCCAGTGCCATTTAGCTGGTTGTTTTGATTAATGTTTTTTATCACGTCAGTCATCTTCTCTTACCTTTTCCTGATAATTTGGTTGTCGGCCCGTGGAGCCAATTCTTTAATAAAATTTAGGCAATTTGTTTAAATTTTAACATGCACAATGCTGTTTTTTTGCAATATACCCACTAGTTCTTTGTCAGAATGAAGGTTACGCACTTTGATGCGATCTCCTTCAGCCGCAGCATTAAGCGCTTTTGCCGTGGTGCGTACTTCCAGACCATTCATTCGCGCGATCACTGTGACACGTTCCCCACGCTTTACCGCGATTGGTTTTTCCACAGCCAGCACCGATATTACATCGCCCGCCCTTAATGCCCTTTTTGCTTCCAGCCCAACTGGAAAGCTATTTTGATCGAAATATTCACTGTGTATTGCACTGATATTTCTTTTGTCCAGTGCCACGTGGGATTCGGTGATGACAGTGCCGCGAGCAATGGCTGTCGTGGCTACCCAGACTTTTTTGAATTGTTTTATGTTGGCACTCACATATAGTTTCCAGGGTTTGTTGTCGTTACAACGAATGCCAACAGTAGTATGTCCGGTGCGGGAAGCGCCTGGTGGCCAGAATGCCTTCAGTGGTATCTCGCATCGAGACAGATTCAGGCGTGCATCCAGAGATTTGACGCTGATGCTCAGTGATTCCGGATCACTATTGATACCCATGGAATCCTGTATGAATGATTTTACTGCACCTGTGATCTCACTGTGCGGCTGATATTTTACCGCTTCTTCCGCATTCACCTGCTTGTTCACGCCGTTGATTATGATCAGTAACGCAAAAACAACGCATGAAGCAATCAAGGTTAAGTCCTTGCTTATGTTTATCATCTTCATAATTGCTAGCCATATTATTCGTCAAAAGTTTAACGCTTTATTAATCTAAAAAATCATTTATAAGAATTAAAGCAAACTTCATGCCGACTCATATGGCGATAAATCGCCCTGATAAATTATAAAAGAATGCAAGACTTGCCGACTGGCGGCAAAAATTTATTTTTCAGTTGCCGACATCCGCAAATGTCAGCGGACAAACTGCGCTATTTGGCATGTAACCGGTTGTTATCGGCTGGCATAGCAATTGCTATAGGAATTATAACTAATATTTGTGTGAAAAATTATGGCAAATCCTATCGACCAATTATTTGGAATCCATGCGCAAGCAGTTACATTGCGTGCAGCACGTTCTGAAATACTGGCAACGAATCTGGCGAATTCAGATACACCAAATTATAAAGCAAGAGATATCGATTTCCGTACAGCATTGGAGAGCATGCAAAAAGGGCAGTTAAACCAGGGTATCCAGATGGTGAAGAGCCACACAGGTCATTTAACAGGTGCTGATGTAAATGCTTTCGCCAGTCACAACATTCGATATCGTGTGCCTTCACAGGCATCACTGGATGGGAATACGGTGGACACCGATTTTGAGAAATCTGCATTTACCGAAAATGCTATTCGTTATCAATATAGTCTCTCCAGGCTAAGCAAAAAAATCAGTGGAATCATACGCACACTAAAAGGTGAATAATTAAAATGTCTTTATTAAATATTTTTGATATTTCCGGAAGCGGGTTGAGTGCACAAAGCACCCGGCTGAATGTAACGGCAAGTAATATTTCCAATGCACAGTCAGTATCGGCAACACAGGAAGGTGCTTACAAGGCACGCAATCCGGTTTTCGCAGCTGCATACAACGATGCATTTAATATGCATAGTGAAAATACCGGTGTGCGTACACTGGGAATAGTCGAGAGCAATGCTGAAGTGCCCAAAAGATATGAGCCTGGCAATCCGCTTGCCGATGATGATGGCTATGTTTATCTCTCTAATGTCAATCCAATTGAAGAGATGACAAATATGATGTCTGCTTCGCGTAGTTATCAAAATAATGTTGAAGTGATAAATACATCGAAAGAGTTACTGATGCAGACACTTCGTTTAGGTGAGTAAAAGGTATCGAAAATGGAAATAGGCAATAATGAATCAATAAATTCGCAATTTGGTGTGCAAAGATTCCAGACATCAAAAACAGATAGTAAAGAGCTGGGGCAGGAAGATTTTCTGCGCTTAATTGTTGCCCAGATTCAAAACCAGGATCCGTTTGAACCCGTTGAAAATGGAGCATTTATCGGGCAACTGGCGCAGTTTGGTACGGTCGACGGTGTTAATAACCTTAACGAGTCATTCGAGGAATTTTCCCAGGGTATTAACAGTAACCAGGCTCTCAATGCGGCTGGACTGATCGGCAAGAGTGTCGAAGTCGAAGGCAATCAGATTGTATTGACACAAGGTGAACCGGTCACCGCTTTTGTAGACGCTACCGGACAGTCAGGAACAGCGCTGGTTGAGATACGTAATGCTATCGGTGGTGTCATTCAGACTAAAGAGGTGCCGTTGTTGAATGGTGGGTTGAATAGCTTTTCATGGGATGGACTGGATGCACAAGGGGAGCCTGTCGATGACGGGATATATTTTATTTCAGCAAGCGTGCTTTCCGGTGATAGTGAAGTAGCACTATCAACGACTGTGCAAAGCAAGGTAGACAGTGTCAACCTGTCAAACTCGAGCGCAATAGAATTGGGTTTGCAAAGTGGCGACACTATATTATTTAAAGATGTACAGAAAATTTCACAATAGATATACGCATAACTAAAGGAGAAAGATATGCCATTCGATATTGCGCTAACTGGACTTAGTGCCGCACAAAATGATCTGGAAGTAATTTCCAATAATATCGCTAACAGCGAGACGACAGGATTTAAAAGATCCCGTGCAGACTTTTCAGACATCTACGCCAGTTCCGAGTTTGGTGTGAGCAGTAATGCAATCGGACAGGGTGTCCAGCTCGCGGGGATTAAGCAGCAATTTACCAATGGGGATGTGACATTTACCGATAACGCACTGGATCTTGCGATTAACGGGCAGGGTTTCTTTATTATGGAGGATGGCGGTGAACGCTCCTATGGCAGGGCGGGGGCATTTGGTGTTGACTCAGATGGGAACGTCGTAGACCCGGTTGGTAACCAGCTTGTTGGTTTTCAGCCGGACTCTAACGGAGTGATCACAGGTGCGCTTGGGCCGATTACTGTGAGTAGAGCGGATCTGGCACCACGCATCACTTCTGAAATTGAACTGGGTGCAAACCTGGATGCGTCAGCGGACATTCTTCCCGCGTTTACTGTGGGAGTATCAGGACCGGATCCTTCTACTTACAATCATTCAACTTCTTTGACGACATATGATTCTTTAGGTGGTGAGCATTTAACATCATTATATTTCAGGCGCGATTCGGCAACAGACTGGGAAGCCTTTGTGTTTGTAGATGGCACACAGGTTGATGGTCCCGATCTACTCAATTTTGATGCCAGCGGTAATCTTGTGGGAGTCAATGGCGGTGCGGGGACAACGGTGACCTCGCCATCATTTACACCCGGTGGCGTAGGTTCGCCAACTACTTATACATTGGACTATGCCGACGTCAGCCAGTTTGGCAGTCCTTTTGGTGTCGCTTCTCTGGATCAAAACGGCTTTGAAACAGGTCGTTTGACCAGTCTTGACTTTAATCAGGATGGAACATTGTTTGGACGTTATTCAAATGGTCAGTCGCAGGCATTTGGACAGGTCGCACTCGCCAATTTTTCCAATACACAGGGACTGGTGCCGTCAAGTAATTCATTATGGACTGAGTCTTTTGCATCAGGTCCTGCGTTGATCGGTGAGCCCGGTTCCACAGATCTGGGACTGGTTCAGTCGGGTGCCCTGGAGGAATCAAATGTGGATGTGACTGCAGAGCTGATTGATATGATTCAATCTCAACGTTTCTTTCAGTCCAATGCGCAGGTAATCGGGGCAGCAGATGAAATCACCCAGACAATCATCAATATCATTTAATAATGATGCTGCGGACTAAACTACTGATAATGCGTCCAGAAGAGGTATAAATAATGGATGGAATGCTATATGTGGCTATGAATGGAGCTAAACAAATCCAGACACAGCAGGCAACGAATAGCCATAATCTTGCAAACGCCAATACCACAGGTTTCAAGGCAGACTTTGATACTCTGAGAAGTCTGCCAGTGTATGGGCCGGGAAACCCTACGCGTGTTTTTAGTGTTGATGAAAGATCGGGGATTAACTTTAATTCTGGTGAAATAGTGCAAACAGGTCGTGATCTTGATATTTCAGTTAATGGCCCGGGATTTATTGCGGTTCAGGGTCCAGATGGCGCGGAAGCCTATACGCGTGCCGGTGACCTGCGTGTTGAAAATGGCGGGTTGCTTAAAACGGGTGCAGGCTTTGCTGTCATGGGTAATGATGGTCCTATCGCTTTGCCGCCCTATGAAAAACTGGATATTGCAGCCGATGGCACGCTTTCGATCATTCCCGTCGGACAGGACGCAAGTGCCCTGGCAGTCATTGATCGAATAAAACTGGTTAACCCGCCCACTGAAGAGCTTGAGAAGAATACAGATGGCCTGATTCGTTCGGCTGATGGCAGAAATATTGAGCCGGATGCGTCTGTCAGAATTGCTTCCGGCGCTGTAGAAGGAAGTAATGTTAATTCGATCAGTGAGCTGATTAACATGATCGAATTGGCCAGGAAATTTGAAATGCATGTAAAACTGATGGAAACGGCTGAAAACAACGATTCCAGTTCTGCCTCTATTTTAAGATTGCGTGGATAAAAACTTAAAGGATTAATAACAATGACATCTGCATTATGGAATTCAAAGACAGGTCTTGACGCGCAACAAACGCGCATGACTGTTATTTCTAACAATCTCGCCAACGCAAATACCACAGGGTTCAAGCGTGATCGTGCTGTATTTGAAGATCTGGTGTATCAGAACATTCGTCAGCCTGGTGCACAATCTTCGCAAGACACTCAATTGCCGACCGGCCTCCAGTTGGGGACCGGGGTTCGCGTTGTGGCCACAGAAAAATTATTCACCCAGGGTAATATTTCACAAACGGATGCTCCGTTGGATATTGCAATACAGGGGCGTGGCTTCTTTGAAATCCAGTTGCCTGATGGTTCTATGGCATACACGCGTGATGGTAGTTTCACGCTGGACTCACAGGGACAGATTGTTAACTCAAGTGGCTATGTTTTACAGCCTGCAATAACAATTCCGCCTAATGTGGCGAGTATCACCATAGGTGTTGATGGCACTGTGTCCACATTGACTGCCGGTGAAAGCGCGCCAGTGCAGGTGGGCAATATACAGCTGGTCGATTTTATTAATGAAACAGGGCTTCAGCCACGAGGAGAAAACCTTTTTCTGGAAACCGCTTCATCAGGGAGTCCGACACCAGGAACGCCCGGGCAGAGTGGACTTGGAACAATGATTCAGGGCTCGCTGGAAACTTCCAATGTAAACGTTGTTGAAGAGCTGGTTAATATGATCGAAACACAAAGAACATATGAAGTGAACTCGCGTGCGATAGAGACCGCGGATAGTATGCTTCAATATGTTAACAATAACCTTTAAATAATATGAGGCGTCAACAGTGATTACTGATAATAAAAGTCGGAAAATAAAATCGCTTCTTACAGTGATATGGATAACATTACTGCTTTCCGGGTGTAGTTCGATCGGAAAGATCAGCGACCCTGATTATGAACCGGTAATGCCCGAGATGCCTGAAGAGAAAACAAGTTACGATGGCGGGTTATTCTATACTTCAACAAACAACTATATTTTTGAAGATATTAAGGCAACCCGCGTTGGCGACTTGATAACTGTTGTTTTGACAGAAGAGACGAATGCAAGCAAATCTTCATCGCTTGAAGCAGATAAATCCAGTTCAATTGATCTTCCGAATCCAACTTTGTTCGGGAAAAATAATTACACCGTGAATGGCCGTCAGGTTTTATCCAGTAATGCTACCGCTTCAAGGGATGTAGAAGGTGAAGGTGAGCTCACGCAGGAAAATAGTCTGGATGGAAATATCACGGTCATGGTCACTGAAAAGCTGGCGAATGGGTACCTGGTGATTAAGGGTGAGAAGCTGTTGACCCTGAACGAAGGAAGTGAAGTGGTGAGAATTGATGGAATAGTGCGGCCAAGTGATATTGAAGCCAATAACAGAATTGAGTCCACTAAAATTGCCAATGCACGTATTACATATAAAGGCACAGGTGTTGTCAGTGATAGCAGTAAAGCGGGCTGGCTGACAAAGTTTTTCATGCATGCAATCTGGCCTTTATAAGGGAGACATATAAATGCGACTTATCTATGTAACTGTTCTGCTACTGATATCGAATGCCGTATTTGCAGAACGAATAAAAGATCTGGCATCAGTTGCGGGTGTCAGGTCCAATCAGTTGCTGGGGTACGGGCTCGTTGTCGGCCTTGATGGTACGGGGGATCAAACAAGCCAGACTCCATTTACCGTGCAAAGTCTTAAGAGTTTTTTAAATCGATACAATATAACTATCCCGCCAGAAGTCAATCCACAGCTTAAGAATGTTGCAGCCGTTTCAATACATGCTGAATTACCGCCTTTTGCCAAGCCCGGGCAAAGTATCGATGTAACTGTTTCTTCGCTTGGAAACTCAAAAAGTTTACGTGGTGGAAGCCTGTTAATGTCACCACTTAAGGGGATTGATGGAAAGGTCTATGCCATTGCGCAGGGGAATCTCGTTGTAGGAGGCCTGGGAGTACAGGGGAGTGATGGCTCAAGTATTACGATTAATGTACCAAGTGCAGGCCGTATTCCAAACGGCGCGATTGTAGAGAGGTCGATACCAAGTAATTTTGCTTTAAAAGATCATCTTTATCTTAATTTGCATACTTCTGATTTCACAACGGCACGACGTATGCAGGATCGGATCAATGAAATCATGGGTACGGGTGTTGCCAGCGCGCTTGACCCGGTGACTGTAAGAGTAAGAGCCCCTTTCGATGCTGCCAACCGCGTGTCATTTCTGGCCGAGATTGAAAACATCACAATGCAATCTGGTGCGGCGCCGGCGAAAGTCATTGTCAACTCACGAACAGGAACAGTGGTGATTGGATCCAATGTCCGTGTATCGGCAGCTGCAGTGTCGCACGGAAGCCTGGTAGTGACAATTTCTGAGAATACTCAGGTCAGCCAGCCGAATCAATTTGCAACTGTTGGAGAAACACAAGTAACGACAGATACGGAAATTGATATACAGCAGACTTCTGATCGTATGTTTTTATTTAATCCGGGTATCTCCCTGAATTCAATTGTTAATGCTGTAAATGAAGTGGGTGCAGCCCCGGGTGATCTGGTTGCAATACTGGAGGCACTAAAACAGGCTGGTGCATTAAAAGCCGAGTTGATTGTTATATAAGCTGTTATGAGCCAGGGCATTGCATCAATATTATCGACTGTTTCAGATACCGCGCGATTGCGTCTGCAGGCAGGTAATGGTGAGCCGGTAAATGATGAGGTTATCCAGCAGTTTGAAGCATTATTTCTACAGCAAATGCTGAAAAGTATGCGTACAGCGTCACTATCTGAAGGCATGTTTCAATCAGAGCAGTCTGAATTTTATCGGGATATGTATGATCAACAGATTGCCGCCGACCTTGCCAAACAGGAGATACTGGGTATTGCGCAAATTATCAATCGACAGCTTGGCAATAATTCGTCCTCACAAATGAACGATTCCGGCCTGGAGCGTGATGTGTTACCTGCTATGGAGCCACAGTCCAAGGCCGAAAATATATATGCCTATTCATCTGGCACTGCAGTTCAAAATCACCAACTCAGTCGCCTGGACGCACTGGTTGACAACCTGTCAGAAAGTGTCCGCGAAACTGTCCCCGCAAAAACAGAGCAACCGGAGTTTCGTCGTCCACTGGCATTCAAACCGGAATCACCCGGTCATTTCGTGAATGTCGCATACCAGTACGCTAAAGAGCCTGCTGAAAAGCTGGGTGTCGAGCCGAATTTACTGGTCGCAATTGCGGCACTTGAAACTGGTTGGGGCAGGCATGTCCCTGAAAATAATTATGGCAGTTCAAATAATTATTTTGGCATAAAAGCCGACAATCGCTGGCAGGGAGAGCAAATAAGTTCGCCAACACTGGAATTCGAGCATGGCACATTTAAAGAAATTAAACAGACGTTTCGTGTGTATGAATCCATAAAAGACTCTTTCAATGACTATGCAAATTTTCTGTTAGCCAATGACCGTTACTCTCATGCACTTGAATTTGCCAGTGATACACATCGTTTTATCAGGGAAATACATAATGCAGGTTATGCAACCGACCCTGACTATGCAGACAAGATTATTAATGTCTTGCAAAGCAAAGTATTTTTATCGCCATGAAACCGGATAGAAAATAGCTATGCCTAATTCACTGGATATTGCCGTCACAGGGCTTCGTGCATTTCAAACAGCACTGGCAACAACGTCTAATAATATTTCAAATGCCACTACGCCGGGCTACAGTCGGCAAGAGGTGAGATTTTCCACTCTGCAACCACAAGGATTTGGAAACGGATTTATTGGTACGGGTACCAGAGTATCCAATATAGAACGTATTGAAAGTGAATTTCTGACGGAGCAGTTACGGGCCGCTTCTACTGAAGCAGGACGTTTAAATGCAATTAACAGTCTTTCCTCGCGTGTGGATAATCTGCTCGCGGATGGCGATGGCAGTCTGGCGCCATCATTGCAGAATTTTTTCAATAGTATTCAGGATTTGGCGATAGATCCGAGTTCCAGCTCAGCCAGACAGGTTGTGTTGAGTGCTGCGCAGTCATTAGCGTCGCGTTTTGGAAATATTGAATCTCAGTTGCAAGCTATTGATAGTGATATCAAGGTTGGCATTAAGGAAAATATTCAGGACCTCAATATCATTGCTGCAAGTATTGCCGACCTGAATAAAAAAATTGTTGCAGCCCAGAGTTCAACATCCTCGGGTCAGAAGCCAAATGACTTGCTGGATCAGCGAGACCAGCTGGTGTTGGAGTTATCCGAAATAGTCTCTGTGCAGACGCTCGAGCAGGATGATGGTTCAATGAGTATTTTTATTGGTAATGGTCAGAGTATTGTGGTGGGCAGTAGTGCGCAAAAGCTGGCTACCATTCAAGATCCCTCTGACAGTGCTAATATGCGCATTGCCTATCAAACCTTTGCCGGTGAAGCTGATATCACCAATTCAATCACCGGGGGGCGTCTGTCCGGTTTGCTTGAATTCAAGAATGAACAGTTAGGCTCAATAAGAAATGAGCTTGGGCGTATTGCAACAGTACTGGCCGGCACTTTTAACCAGCAACATAATGTCGGACAAACCATCACAGGTGACATCGGCTCAGACTTTTTTTCTACAGGTGAAGTCGAGATCATTGCTAATACAGATAATACGGGTAGCGCCACAGTATCAGCCGCTATCGTCGATCATACCTCATTAACGTCTTCTGATTATAGTCTTGCCTATGATGGAGCAAATTACACGCTAACCCGGTTGGATGATGGTCAGGCAACTGTTTCCGCCGGCCCTGTTTTTACAGTTGATGGTGTTGAATATAATGTAGGTGCAGGCGCCAGTGCGGGTGACCGTTTTATTATTCGCCCAACCCGTTTGGGAGCCAGCCAACTGGACGTGTTGATTACACGTACAGATGATTTCGCGGCGGCATCACCTGCAAGGTCACAGGCTATTGTAGACAATCTTGGTAATGCTGAAATAACACCCCCTGAAGTCACCGATATCACAAACCCGGACCTCAGAGATACTATTGAAATACGTTTTAATGATCCTGCGACGACCTTCGATATATTCAATGTCACCGATGGTGTGACTGTTTCTTCAGGACTCACATATACCAGCGGTGCAGATATTGACTTTAATGGATTACGTGTACAGATAGAAGGCCCGGTACAATCCGGTGATGTTTTTTTGATAGAACGTAACTCTGCATCAGTTTCTGATAATACGAACGCACTTGCTTTACTTGCATTACAAACTGCCGATACGGTCGGAGGTAGCAGCAGTTATCAGGAAACTTATGGTGGACTTGTGGGTAAGGTCGGCACCTTGACACGACAGGCTGAACTTAATAGCAATGCGCAAAACCGTTTACTGGAGGATTCCATTCAGGCGAAAGAAAGCGTTTCAGGCGTGAATCTTGACGAGGAAGCGGTCAATCTGACCAAATTTCAGCAGGCGTACCAGGCCGCTGCACAGGTGATATCCACCAGTGACGAGTTATTCCAGACATTATTAAGTGTGGTGGCGAGGTAAACATGAGAATTTCGACTTCCCTCTATTTCCAGCAGGCAGTACAGGATATACAGGGTAATTTATCGCAGATTGCAGACCTGCAGGCCCAGATTGGTTCTGGAAAGAAATTACTGAGGCCATCAGATGCGCCTACTGAAGCAGCCCGCTCGGTTGATCTCAACCAGGCGATCTCACGTCTTGACCAGTTTGAGAGGAACCGTGGTTTTGCTAATCAGCAACTGGGTCTGGTAGATGCCACCCTGACCAGTGTTAATAATACATTGCAAAGAGTGCGCGATCTGACAATACAGGCAAATTCAAGTGCTCAAACAGATGAAACAAGAAGCATTATTAAAACTGAAATAGAACAGAGGCTCGCCGAGCTGTTGGACTATGCGAATACCAGAGACGGGAATGGCGAGTACTTGTTTGCCGGCGGTAAAGGAAAGACCCAGCCCTTTACTTTGACATCAACAGGCGCTGTTTATAATGGCGATCAAACAAATCTGAATCTACAGATTTCCGCAAACCGGGCGCTTGATGTGAATGAATCAGGTTATGAAGTATTTCAAAAGATTCGTAATGGCAACGGATCTTTCGCCACGGATATAAACCCGGCAAACAATGGCAGTGGGATTATTAACGAAGGCAGTGTTACAGATAACGCTCTTTTTCAGGCGCATGATTACAGGGTTGTATTTACATCTGACACAACATTTGATGTCATTGACGACACTACCTCAACAACGGTTCTGTCAGCACAACCTTATGCGGAAGGTACATCAATTAACTTTAGTGGTATTGAAATAGCGATATCAGGAGCTCCTCAGGCGGGCGATGCGTTTAATGTGAATGCCAGTCGTCATCAGGATATATTCAAGACAATGAGCAACCTGATTAATACATTGAGCATATCCCCGACGGATCAATCTAAAGAAGCACGCTTGCAGCAGGGGCTACAGGTCGCGTTAGGTGACATAGATCAGGCTTTAGGAAATATTATTGATATCCGCACTTCGGTCGGTACACGCCAAAACTCGCTGGATTCCGCCGATACTGAATCAGCCAGTGCCAGGCTGGTATTGCAGCAGACACTTTCTGAGGTGGAAGATGTCGACCTGGCCGAAGCGATCAGTCAGCTGACATTTGAGATTAATACTCTTGAAGCAGTACAGGCAACTTTCTCTAGAGTTCAGAATTTAAATTTATTTAATTTCTTGTAACTATCTGCGGGAGCCTAACCGTCTGTCTCCGGATATTATGCAATTGTCCGTATTTCTCTAAAGTTATCAAATCTCTTTTCTTCCTGCAGATATAAACCAATTCATCCTTTTTCCATTTTATTGCTTGTCAAGTAATTTATTTAAAGTTTTTTTGTATACGGCCGATACGAAAGTCAATGGCAAAGCGGCAGCAAAGAGCTCCGCAGAGTCGGAGCCTTTCCTTGGAATGGAAAGAAACTTTACTTAAAGGAGTTGGTAAGATGCCACAAATTATTAACACAAACTTATTTTCATTGAATGCACAGAGAAATCTGAATGAAACACAGAATGCATTAGGTACATCTCTGGAACGCCTCTCTTCCGGTTTGCGCATTAATAGCGCAAAGGATGACGCAGCAGGATTGGCAATTGCTGAACGATTCAGTGCACAAATCCGCGGTCTAAACCAGGCAGTGAGAAATGCAAATGACGGTATTTCATTTGCCCAGACAGCAGAAGGTGGCTTGAGCACGGCCACGTCTGCATTGCAGCGTATTCGTGAGCTTGCAGTTCAGTCAGCCAATGATACAAATACTGCATCTGACCGTGAAGCGATTAATAATGAGGTTCAGCAACTTATTGCAGAAGTTCGCCGAATTGCCAATACTACCCAGTTTAACGGGCAAAACGTACTTGATGGAACCTCTTCCAGTCTTAGCTTCCAGGTTGGTGCAAATCAGAACCAGACAATTACTGTGAATGGAGTAGATGCACGAGCAGATATCCTCGGTGCCCGTGTCTCTGAGTCTGCATCAATAGACCAAACTGCAATCGACGCCTCAATTGCTGCAGATAACCTTGTTATACAGGGTATTGCGGTTGATTTGTCTGGTCTTTCTGCAGGCGACTCGGTGGGTGATATCGTCAACCAGATTAATGCGATTACTTCACAAACCGGTATCACGGCACAGCAAGCAACGACTACCACGACCGATGCATTAACAGTTGCTGCGGGTGATGCGACGATTAATGGCGTCACTGTCACGCTGACTGGAACACAGGCTACTGATGTTGCAGCAATCAATGCACTAACTGCTCAGACAGGTGTCACAGCGACTGCGAGTGGTGGAGGTGATGTTGTTCTGAGTAATACTGATGGTACTGATATTACTACAACAGGTGCAGGGTTCAGCGCGGGAAATGACACTTACCAGGCAGGTATTGTACTGGCCGGTGACGTTTCCGAGTCAAATACTGACTTTTCGGTTGCAGGTACATTTGCCGTTGTTACGGGTGGAACTGCACTTGGTGCCAGCCAGCAAAACAATTCCGTCACAGCCACGGATGTATTGACACAAACAAGCTCTACCGCGGCCCTGTTAACGCTGGATTTTGCATTAAGCCAGGTGAATACACTGCGTTCAGAGCTTGGGGCGGTACAAACACGCTTTGAGTCGACCATTTCCAATCTGCAGATCACCTCTGAAAATCTGACAGCTGCTCGGTCAAGAATTCAGGACGCTGATTTTGCCGCAGAAACAGCCGAATTAACGCGTGGACAGATTCTGCAGCAGGCAGGCCTATCAATCGTGGCCCAGGCAAATTCTTTACCGCAGTCAGTATTATCTCTTCTCCAGTAGAGATTCAGGCTGGTACTGTGCCCGGTGTAAAGGCCGGGCACAGATTAGTGGGCCACATAACAGGTGTTTACCATGACGACTGATATGACAGGATTGACAGGCATCGTACACACTCAGACAAGCCTGAGTACCTTGAGCCGCATTTCAAACAATGTAGTCTCAATTAACAAGGGTAGTATGCAAACGTCGCCACCGCAGACATCGGATGAAAAAATCAATCTGGAAGGAATCAACCAAGCGGCCAGTTATGTCAATAATTTTGTCAAAACGATTGATCGCAACCTTGAATTTTCGGTCGATGAGACAAGTGGCAGAGTGATAATCACGGTAAGGGAACCGGAAACCGGCAAAGTTGTCCGGCAAATACCACCGGAGGAGTTACTGGTTATTGCAAAGCTGGTGAGTGAAAACTTTGATCCATCGGTTCCTTCAGGCGTATTGATTGCCGATAGAGGTTAGTTAAATCCGGCATCATCCTTGCAGTCAATTTATCGAATCAAAATATTTCTATAAAGGCAAAGTATGGCAGGTTCGATCACTTCACTGGGTGTAGGTTCAGGTCTTGACCTGGAGTCACTGGTGCAAAATCTTATTGCAGCAGAAGCAAGACCAATTCAGATTCTGGAATCAAGAAAAGCAAATCTGGATCTTAAAATTAGTAGTTTTGGACAGGTCCAAAGTGCTCTTTCAAGTTTTCAGTCAGCTGTTTCAGCCCTTAAAACCTCCGATGCGTTTCGGGGGGTAAATGCCTCTTCGAGTGACGAACAGGTGGTAGGCGCAAGTGCCAGCCAGGCTGCTGTCACAGGATCAAATGATATAGAAGTTACGCAGTTGGCACAAAAAAATAAACTTGCATCCCAGAGTTTTATTAGCGGCAGTGAGGTTGTGGGTACAGGGCAATTATCTTTTAGTGTTGGTGGTGAGACTTTCAATATTGATATCACTGATCAAAACAACACTCTGGAGCAGATCAGAGACAGCATTAACACGGAAAATGACAACACCAGTATACAGGCCAGTATCATAAATACAGATGAGGGCAGTAGATTAATACTGACTGCGAATGAAAGCGGTGTTGCGAACCAAATTATATTGACGGTGACGGATGATGATGCCGCCAATGCTGATGATGGCGGTCTCTCAAGAATATTGTTCGGTATTCAGGAGTTGGATCCGGCACAGGACGCAACTTTGATTGTGGACGGGTTTGATGTAACGCGCAGCAGTAATGATGTATCAGATGTGATACAGGGGGTAACCTTAAATCTTGCTTCGACCGGCACCGCAACAGTTTCTGTTTCTGAGGATCTTGGTGTGGCCAAGAAGTCCATTGAAGCATTTGTAAAATCATATAATTCATTATTTTCTACACTGGCAGCACAGCGCCAGGGGCCGCTCTCTGGTGAAAACACTTTACTTAATATTGAGTCACGAGTGCGTAGCTTATTTTCGGCTAACTATAATGACAAAGATGCCAATATTAACTATTTATTTCAGCTGGGACTGACCATAGACCGGGATGGAATATTAAGTTTTGATGGCAACGTGTTTGACGAAAAGATCGGTGCAAACATCAATGATGTGCAAAACTTATTTGCCAATACCAGTAGCGGGTTCGTATCTTCCCTGGAAACAGTGATAGATAGTTATGTAGACGGTGGCGGCATTATTAGTAATCGTACTGATGGCCTGAATAGCGAAAAAACCAGTATCGATGATGACATTGAAAGACTGCAGCTACGTCTTGAAAGTACGGAAGCCCGTTTACGCAAGCGATTTGGCTCACTGGATGCGCTGGTGAGTCAATTAAATACCACCAGTTCATTTTTAACCCAGCAATTGGCCAATTTGCCATTAGCTAATCAATCAGGAAGGTAATTAATATGATGACAGTCCAAAACTCCAGCCAGGCATTGGCCAGTTACCAGCAGATGGGCGCTTACGGCCAGGTTGAACAGGCCAATGGCCATGAATTAGTGAGGCTACTGTTGGAAACATTATCAGTGAGGATAAGTGAAGCCAGGATGTGTATAGAAAAAGGCGATATCAGCGAAAAAATTATTCGCCTGACAAAAGCCCTGAATATTATTGACGGGTTGCGCATGTCATTAAATATCGAAGAAGGTGGTGAGGTTGCCACAAATCTCGACGACCTGTATGACTATATGCAGCGTCAGCTTGTTCAGGCGAATGCGCATAACAAAATCTCGTTGCTTGATGAAGTGAAAGGGCTTGTCGAGGAAATAAAGAGTGCATGGGTGCTCATCCCCGAGGAAGTCAGGAAATAATTCAGACATGATTGATGCGGAACTTGAAGATCGGCTTCAACAGGCGATCGAGGCCAGTGAGTTGATAATCGAATGCCTGAATGCAGGCGAATTTGATGCTGCCCGGCAGCATGACCTGGTGCGTGTTGATGCGCTACGCATGCTTTCCAAATGTCGAAATTTTGACGATATACCGGCAGTGATGATTGAGCGCATGCAGCAGCTTGTACGCCTGGATACCGTAATTAATGAGCTTGGCACCAGGCTTCGTAATCAGGTGATGACAGAGCTATTTGAAGAACAGGCAAACAGACACAGCCATGAACAATATGTGCAGAATCAAAACATGTGTTTATAAATATCTATAAAACAGTATATGTAAAACATATGAATATTTGTGTATTAAATTAGTAGAAATTGCTTATTTTCTAATACTGAGGTTGTATATTTCAATAATCCTTTATTGGACTTATTGATAAAACATGATTAATATTTGTTGTGTGTTAATTATATGTGTTTATTTCGCTGGTCAAATTAAGAAAATTCACATATTATTCAGTGACAGTTTCTTGCCACATGTGCCATAAAACACGACACAACAATAATTACAATAAAGTGTGGATGATTCTCTGATAGAGGGAGATTGACAATGCGTAGTGTAATTAAACATCAGCAACTACACGATAATCCGCCAGCAGGTGAAACAAAAGAAGCGGTTGCCGCCCGCCGAAGACGTGGAAAGTCCTTCCTGGATGGTCATAGCCATGCTATTCAGAATGTATGCAAGTTGGTTGAGCATGTTGCTGCAACCACCGCCAATGTTTTAATCCTTGGTGAGTCCGGAACTGGCAAAGAATTAGTTGCTCGAGCTGTACACACCTTTTCCAACCGGGCTAAAAATCCGTTTGTACCTGTCAATTGCGCAGCAATTCCATCAGAATTACTGGAAAGCGAGCTGTTTGGTCACGAAAAAGGTGCCTTTACTGGTGCCATTACAGCGCACAAAGGCCGTTTCGAACTTGCCCAGAACGGTACCATATTTCTTGACGAGATCGGTGACATGGACCTTCAGATGCAAGCTAAATTACTGCGGGTTTTGCAGGAGCGTGTATTTGAACGTGTCGGTGGTACCAAACCAATTCATGCGGATGTGCGTATTGTTGCGGCAACTCACAGAAATCTTGAAGATATGGTTAGCGCCGGCGAGTTCCGTGAAGACTTGTTCTATCGCCTTAATGTATTCCCAATAGATATGCCACCTTTGCGTCGGCGTGTTGAAGACATCCCGGCACTGATATGTGCAATTACGGATAAGTTAAAACGTGATAATGGGGCGAATTTCTCTCTGACCAATGATGCAGTCAAAATTCTGGCAAACTATCCTTGGCCAGGAAATGTCAGGGAGTTGTCTAACCTGATTGAAAGACTCAGTATCCTCTACCCCAATAGTTCCATTGATTCATTGCAGTTACCTGAAAAATTGCGTAACAAGGCCTCGGTCAATTCTGCACAGGCAGGTAAAAATGAAAATGACTACCTGGAGCAGCTTGTCGAGCCATACGCGGTGCAGGAAACCGCGCCTGTTATTCAGGGTTATGGGCAACTTCCTGAAACAGGTATTGATCTGAAGAGCTATATTGGTGAACTGGAAGTCCATTATATAAGGGAAGCACTCGAAGCATCTGACGGAGTTGTCGCTCAGGCAGCAAAACTATTAGGGTTGCGTCGTACAACTCTGGTTGAAAAGTTGCGTAAATATGGCATTCAGCGTTAACACAGTCGAAATATTGGCAGATTCGCGATACGACACACATTAAAATCCATAACATACTGATATATTTATAAATTATTAATTAGGCACGTTGTTTGCTAGATGTTAATTATATGACGGTTATTTTGCCGTAATAATTAATACTTAATGCAGAAAAGGGCGTGCTATATGAGTGCAGTATCAAATTTAAGCAATACTGATCTTCATCTTGCTTTTGAGCAATTCAATCAAATCTCTGAGCAATTCACACATGCCTATCAGGATCTTGAGGACCGATTCAGGCAAATCAAAATTGAACTATCAGATACAAAAGCAAAACGTCTCAAGGAGCTGGCTGAAAAGGAACAGTTAGCAAATAGAATGCATTTACTATTAATGGCACTTCCCATGGGTGTCATGGTTGTAGACAGTAATGGATTAATTCGCGAATGTAACCAGGCTTCAAATGATCTTTTGGATACACCTTTACAAGGTCATATCTGGCCTGAAATTATTAGAAAATTATTCCCCGAGGAACATCAGAAAGATATCAGCAGTTTAAATATTAAAGGAAGAAATATACACATTTCATCCAAATCAATAGCAGGATCAAACGACTCATTAGTATTAATAAATGACATAACAGATCCGGTCACGCATGTTGATAGTGTAAAAAGAAAAGAAAGACTGGCTTTTTTAGGTAATGCGATAGCTTCTATCGCACATGATATACGTACACCACTAGCAACATCATTTCTGCACTTATCTAACTTAAATAAAAAAACAGCTGGTTCCGAGTATAGTTATATCATTGACAAGATTAAATATAATTTAAAAACACTTGAAAATACTATTAATAGTATGCTCATTTATGCAAAAGGTGGTGCAGATACATTTGAGTTAATTGAATGCAAGAAATGCTGTGAATTAATTGCTACAGACTTGTTTGAAATATTCCCTGACGTGAGATTCAGTATACATGCGAAGGAGAAGCTGAAAAGACATTATATTAAAGCAAATTTCAGTGCGCTAATGACAGTATTCAGAAATGTGATTTCAAACTCTCAGATAGCATGCAAAAAAGATGTCGATATAAAAATAAATTTTGGATGCACAGTTGATCAACGTTTGGAAATAATTATAGAAGATAACGGGCCAGGGATTGAAGGAGATATAATTGATCATATGTTTGAACCATTTTATACGTCACGAAAAAATGGGACCGGGTTAGGAATGTCGATAGTGAAATCAATAATCGAATCACATCAAGGCGAAGTAAAGGCAGAAAATACAGAACATGGTGCGAAAATCACGTTAATCATGCCCATGGAATATCGGGATCAATATTAAAATTTAAAAATTTGAAATATATAGTACAGGGAGGATGAATGGTTAATGTAAAAATTCTTATCGTTGAAGACGATCATGAGCTACTCAACGCTTTAGCAGACACGCTGACATTCGAAGGGTATAGCGTCTACCAGGCAAGTAATATCACAAATGCTTTAAAGATAATTGAAAGTAACGATCCAGACATTGTTATCAGTGATGTTAATTTTAATGAAGAGGATAATCAGTATCTGGAGTCGGGACTGGATCTATTAAAGACAACCCGTGAAAACAATTATCTTATGCCATTTATTTTTATGACGGCCTATGCCAGTGTCGACAAAGCTGTAGAAGCGTTAAAATTGGGTGCAATCGACTATCTTGTCAAGCCTTTTGAAGCTGATCAGCTAATAAATTTAATAGACAGTAATATTCAAATTACACATGAAGACTCAACTTTCATTGCTGTAGATGATGAAAGTGTGCGTGTGAAGAAACTTGCAGCACAAGTCGCAAATACAGATGTTTCCATATTGATAAACGGTGAAAGTGGGACAGGTAAAGAGGTTTTGGCGAGTTACATACATCACTGCTCAGCCAGATCAAATGGTCCATTTGTTGCAATTAACTGCGCTGCAATTCCTGAGAATATGCTCGAAGCCATGTTGTTTGGCTATGAAAAAGGTGCATACACGGGGGCACATGCTGCCAATGCAGGTAAATTTGAGCAAGCCCAAAATGGAACATTACTTCTTGATGAAATATCCGAAATGGATATTTCATTACAGGCAAAATTGCTGCGTGTACTACAGGAGAGGCAAGTAGAAAGACTTGGGGGTAAAAATGTGATTAACCTGGATGTAAGGATAATTGCAACAACAAATCGCAATATAAAAAAAGAAGTTGAACAAGGAAGATTTAGAGAAGATTTATACTATCGTCTGAGTGTATTTCCAATAACCTTGAAACCCTTACGAGAAAGGAAGGATGATATATTGCCAGTTGCTGAAACACTCCTGAATAAACATAAATTGACAGCTGGTAAAGTAGCTATCAGCCAAGCGGCGAAAGAAAAACTGATCGCCTATCATTGGCCTGGAAACATACGCGAACTGGATAATGTTATTCAGCGCTCTATAGTCTTATCTGATGGCAATGAAATTATGCCATCTCATATTTTTATTGACGAAGAAAATCAAAAGTTAGACCCTGAAGATCATCATCCTTGCGATAATACACTAAAGGATAACGAGCGTAGTTTAATTATACGGGCATTGGAAGAAGGTAAAGGAAGTCGCAAGCATGCTGCTGAAAAACTGGGTATCAGCCCACGAACATTGAGATATAAGCTGGCACGATTAAAAGACGAAGGGGTGGATGTTCCTCCCGCATTCGGAATAGCTTAGGAGGGATGTATATGGAAAATATCAAAGCAAATGAATTGTTAAGCCAGCTTCAGGTGCTTGCAAGAAAGGTACAGGATGGTAATTCACCGGCAGATACTACTGGTACCCAAACAACCCAGTTTTCAGAATTGATTAAAGAGTCTATTAATAATGTTAATGACAAGCAAATGAAAGCTGGTGAATTAAGCACTGCATTCGAAATGAACGATCCAAACGTACCTCTATCGACTGTAATGATTGAGATGCAAAAAGCACGCGTGTCATTTGAAGCATTAAAACAGGTGAGGAACCAGCTTGTTGAGGCTTATAAACAAGTAATGAATATGCCACTTTAATAATATAAATGAATAATTAAATCATGCAGAGAGGATAGTCATGGATGGCGAATTAAGTAGTCAACAACCGGGCCTAGTACAGGACAAGGCTATGCGCATAACAAGAACGGTGATATCTTCAGTAAGTATGTTGTTCGGACTGGCAGCAGTACTTGCGCTTAGTATCGCTGTAATAATGTGGGCTTCAAGACCGGAATATTCACCTATTGCAGAAAATATCTCAGATAGTGATGTAGCTTCTATTGCTTCGGTACTGACGGCAAACAATGTTGATTATAAAGTAGACAACAAATCGGGAAAATTGCTTGTTGCCAACGATCAAAAACAACAGGCGATGATGCTGATTTCCGCTGAAGGGCTACCCAATTCAAACCCTGTGGGGTATGAACTTTTAAAGAAAGACACCACTCTTGGCACCAGCCAATTTCTTGAAACAGCCCGTTATCAGCATGCGCTTGAAACAGAGTTGAGCCGTTCTATTGCTTCAATGAGGAACATAGACAATGCGCGGGTACATCTGGCTATACCAAAAAGAACGGCATTTATGCGTAAAAAAGATCGCAGTAGTGCATCAGTAATGGTCAGAGTTGCAGGTGGACGGCAACTTCAAAGTGAGCAGGTTAATTCGATTGCATATTTGGTGGCTTCAAGTGTCGCCTATCTGGAAGTAAGTGATGTCACAGTTGTAGATCAGTGGGGTAACCTGCTTAACTCCAGTGGTACAGATAAGAGCCTGGAACACTCTCAGAAGCAGCTGGATTACAAAAAGCAGGTCGAGTCGATATATATTGAGCGTATTGAATCGATGCTTGCCCCAATATTTGGATTTGGTCGGATTAAAGTCCAGGTGAATGCCGAGATGGATTTTACCAGGGTTGAAAGTACACAGGAGTTGTTTGATTCTGATGAAGGTAAAATAAGAAGTGAACAAATTGTTGATCAACAGCAAACTGGTGCTCTTAATGCGATGGGTATACCAGGAGCTTTAACCAATCAGCCGCCCGCGGGTGGAACAGTCGAGGTAAATACAGAAAATAATGAAGAACAGGCAACGGCACCTACTAACACAAACCGCAATGCGGTCAGAAACTATGAACTTGATAAAACAATAAGGCATATAAAACAGCCAGTTGGTGCATTGCAACGCATTACAGTGGCAGTTGTAGCAGATGACTGGGTGGCGATAGGTGAAGATGGCACTGAAGAACGTACACAATTAACGGAAGAGGATTTAACGCTTATCAGAGGTATTGTCAGAGAGGCTATTGGCTTTAATGAAGAGCGCGGTGATAGTGTATCAGTCTATAATAAAACATTTCAAAAGCAGCCCATAGAAGAGTTGCCAGCCATGCCGGTCTGGCAGGAACCTTGGTTTGTTTCACTGGTCAAGCAGATAATTGCCGGGATTGCAGTATTAATTTTAATATTTACCGTAATTAAGCCTGCGATGAAAACACTGCAAAACCGATTAATCGAGTCAGGAGGTGGCACAACTGACAAACAACTTCCATCACCTGCTGAGCAACAGAAAATGGATGGTATGCAGATGAATCCAAATAATCAGTTGTTGAGCAAAAATGATCATCCAAATTATGTCGAGCAGCTGGCTATGGCCAAGCAACTTGTAAACCAGGACTCGAAACAAGTGGCCAAAGTTGTTAAAAACTGGGTTTCAGGAAATGGCTGACAATCTTCTGGCTATTGAAAATAGTCGTGAATTAAATGGCATAGAAAAAGCTGCCATACTTTTGATGGTTTTGGGGGAAGAGGATGCATCTCAAGTGTTGAAGCATATGAGTCCAGAAGAACTACAGCAACTCGGCCAGGCCATGACAAGTATCAATGATATAACACAGAAAGAAATATACGAAGTAATGATGGAGTTCGTGGGTGAAACCAATACTGCAACACCACTTGATATTGGTGCTTATGATTATTTGAAAAGTGTACTCAAAAACGCGCTTGGCAATAATAAGGCAAAAAATATTCTGTCACGTATCATGCTTGGCCCGGATGCAAAAGGCATCGAAGTATTGAAGTGGATGAATGCAGATACTATATCGGACTTTATTAAAGATGAACACCCTCAAATTATCGCCACATTGCTCACTCAGCTTGAAGGTGAACTTGCAGGAAAGGTTTTAGAAGATCTGGATCCGGCTGTTCGGTCGAGTGTTATTGAACGCATAGCACTGATGGAAGATGTGAATTCTGATGCATTAAAAGAGCTTGATGAATTGATAGAAGATTATTTTAAAAAAGACAAGCCTGACAAAGTGCCGAGTGTTGGTGGTCCGTCAATTGCTGCAAATATACTAAATAATGTCAAAGTCGATATTGAATCAAGTGTTATGGAAGCAATTAATAGTCGCGATAAAGAACTTGGCGATAAAATCAAGGGTTTGATGTTTGTCTTTGATAATTTGCTGGATATTGATGATCGAGGTATGCAAACTATTTTGCGTGAGTCACCACAGGATAAGCTTGTATTGGCATTAAAAGGCGCTAGTAATGACGTACGTGAAAAGATATTTAAAAACATGTCAAAGCGTGCTGCTGAAATGCTAAGAGACGACCTTGAGTCAGCAGGACCGGCTAAACTTTCTGAAGTTGAAGACGCGCAAAAAGAAATTCTCGAAGTTGCACTCAGGCTTGGAGAAGAAGGAAAGATAATGCTGGGTGGCAGCAGTGATGATTATTTATAGGTTATACCATTGAATAAAAAAAAATATAATGGCATTACACAATTACTTGAACATACAACTGGTATGCACAAAAGCAGCGAGTTTATCCCCAATGCGATGCTGTCACCTGATAACCGGCAACATCAAAGTCATCTACAGCAATCGTATGAAGAACAAATTAAGCATGGTTATGAGCAGGGATATAAACAGGCTAATGACGAAGTGCAAAAGCTGTGGTCTGACAAGCTGGCACTGCTTGATAAAATATGTGAGGAAATTAACTATCCATTAGCGGCTATAGATAAGCAGATACAGGTCAAGACCGCCGATATGGCAATTGCCATTGCAAAGCAAATAATCAGGCGCGAGCTGACACTCGATTCAGGTCAGGTTGTATCCGCTGTTAAACAGGCAATCAGTCTTATCCCGGGTGATAACGAAATGTTATCTATTCACGTAAATCCTTCTGATTTTTTAATGATAAAAGAAATATTTTCACAGGATACTGAGTCCAGTCGAATAAATATTATACAGGATCCAACTATCGATCGCGGTGGCTGCAAGGCGACTACGCAATATTCATTGGCAGATCTTACAATTGACAAGCAAATAGCAAATATCGCTAGTCAGGTATTTGGTGATCAAAGAAATGACCTTGCTTAATAATTACTATCGAGAAAGAAGCAAATGCTTTACTCAGTGGTATGATGAGTGCCTGAAGCGCGTGCAGCCACAGGAACCAGTCGTTCATGGAGTGCTAACCAGAATATCCGGGCTGGCACTGGAAGCCCGTGGAATTCATTGTAAAATCGGGACTCGTTGCCAAATTATTTCAGGTAACGATGATTTAATTGAGGCAGAAGTGGTTGGATTTGATGCAGGTATAACCTATTTAATGGCCTTGGGTAAAACACATGAGTGTGCACCAGGCATGCAAGTGATACCGAAGAATAAGCTGGCCGGTTTGCCGGTAGGCGAAGAGTTAATTGGCCATATACTCAACGGCAATGGTGAGTCGCTGGATAATTTTCCGCTCGCAGCTGATATGCCACGTGTTGATTTACATCAGCATCCAATAAACCCGTTGTCACGTACATTGATAAAAGAACCACTGGATGTGGGCGTAAAATCTATAAATAGCTTGCTGACGATAGGGTTAGGACAAAGAATCGGCCTTATTGCGCCAAGTGGTGTAGGTAAAAGCGTACTTCTGGGGATGATGACACGCTATACCAATGCTGATATTACAGTTATCGCATTGATAGGTGAACGTGGACGTGAAGTGAGTGAGTTTATAAATAATACACTTACCGAAGAGTCGAGACGTAATGCTATCGTTGTTGCTGCACCTGCAGACTATAGTCCTCTGCACAGGGTACACGCAGCTCAATACGCAACGTGTATAGCTGAGTACTTTAGAAATAAAGGTAAACACGTATTGTTGCTAATGGACTCTTTGACACGATACGCACAAGCACATCGAGAAATTTCTCTGTCGGTAGGAGAGCCACCGGTATCAAAAGGCTACCCTCCTTCTGTATTTGCAAAAATACCTGAGCTGGTCGAAAGAGCCGGGATGAATGAAAACGACACAGGCTCTATTACAGCCTTCTATACGGTTCTTGCTGAAAATGGCGATCTGGACGATCCGGTTGTTGATTCCGCACGATCTGTACTTGATGGACACATCACCTTAACCAGAGAGCTCGCCGAGCGTGGTCACTATCCTGCAATAGATATAGAAAAGTCAATTAGCAGAATTATGAATAATGTTGTGAGCAAAGAACACCTTCAGTTTGCACACCTTTTTAGAAGTGTATATTCGAAATATCAGGAAAACAAGGATGTTATTCAGCTAGGTATTTATAAACAAGGGTCTGATGAAGAATTGGATGTTGCTATCATGTTGCATCAAAAATTAACTGCGTTCCTGACTCAGGATGTAGATGAGAAGTTTTCTCTCTCTGAATCAGTGTCCGGCTTAAAAAATTTATTTCACACTGATTCAATATGATGCTTAAATCGCAAAAACTATGTAAATTGCATCATTTAATCTCACTGCAAGAGAAGGGATTATTAGTCGAGTTAAACCGCACACAGCAAAGTGTAGATGCATTGAAATCACAAATTAACGATTTGGCCAGTCACAGTCACTCTTCAGAAAAAAAAATTATTGATTCAACAGTCAATGTGAATGATCTTATCTTGATTAAATCGTTTAGTAACAGAGTGTCGACTGCAATCGATCAAATGACGTCGAAACTGCAAAAAAATGAAGTAAAGTATTCCCAAATGATTGATAAAGTGACAGAAAGTAGACGTCTTATCAAATCTGTAGAACGTCTCACGGAGAAATATAAGCTTGCTGAAAAACACGCAAAACAAAGAAAAATTCAGCAGCAGCTAGAAGAAAATATATATAACACTTCGAATCACAGAACAAGCTCAAAGTGAAGTTGGCCTGATCTATGCAAGTTAGTTGGTACTGTGACCAGCTAAAACGACATACGATGCACATACTGCTCAATCAGATATCAGGACTATTTGCCAGCCATGAGACTAACTCACTGAAAAACAGTGAGTTACAAGTTAATTATACTAACTATCGTGGCTTTGGCCATATTTTTGGACAAATGTATGATGGAACGGGACCTGCAAATATTGCCGGCTTTAGCCAGCATGAGTTGCCGTTATCAGCACTGCCATTGGCAAGTTCTGTAAGTGTGCTGAATGAAATTCAATTACCGATGAATGACAGCGAAGAGAATACATCACAGTATAAAAATTTAATTGATAGCCAGGAATCTGGCATTGAGAATCAGGTATTCAGCACCACACAATTACCATTGCCAGTAGAAAACCCTGTAAAAGCACCGGGGGGGCGATACATACTGTCGTACAATTATGCCTTGTTAAGTTCACCGGTTAACTTAACCAAAGAAAATTTATTTCAGTCAGATAGTACAACTAATAATCAAGAAATAACTACACCTGAAAAGCCGATTTCATCTCTTATATCAGCTGACTATTTTCAACTGTCTGCAAGAAACAAGCTCGAAGATAATCAATATGGACATCAGGCTTTACTGAATGAAACTAAAAATAGTGTACATTATTCGAAGGATGCACTATATGATAATGGTAATGTTGCAGTCAAAATGTCTCGCAATACAGAACCTGCTCAAGCGGTAGATTCTTTGCGCGCGTTAACTGGTATTAGCAATTCTGATGGTGTTGAGACAAAAAATAATAGTGTCTATATAAAATCAATCAATGATTTGAATGCTAATGTAGATTCATATACGGACAAACATAATCCGTTGTCAGACGCTGCCGACATGGCAAAACAAAATCGTCAGACTAAACCTGTTATATTCCCTGTCACATCTGGAAACAATGTTGATATCGATCAGAATTTAGCAACATCAATTTCATCCAATGATATTGATGTAATTAAAACGCAAGGCATCGCTGATACAAAAGAGCTACCAAATAACTTGATACAAAGTCATCAAAATAGGATGACAGATCGGGATATAAGAGAAATAAACAGTGGTTTAGCTGTTATACGGGATGGTGAAAATTATAGTGTAGAAAAATCCGTGTCACCATCTGTTCTTTCCCATTCACTGATTGACAAGCAATTAAATCATTCAGCGACCAGGCCAGTTAATGACAATATTAAAGTCACTGACGAGATGTATAACCATTACCCAGATACGGAGCGTCAGCCGCTAACTGGTAAATTACAGCATAACCAGGTCATAAATTCAGATGCGCCAATAACAATAGCGACGACTAATGAGCAAATTGACAGTATTAAAACGATGCCATCTGAGGTTACTGATAATAAACCTGTAAACCAAGTTAGTGTTATAGATACGTCTAATACAGCTGGAAGGACATCAAGTGTTGATAGACCGATTATACAGTTATCAGGCGGTCTGGATGAAACTGGCAGTGAACAAATTGCCAATCAGATTGTCTGGGCAAAAAATAATAATAATCATGTAAAAATTTCATTGTCACCTGAGCATCTCGGCTCATTGGAAATAAATATTGAGCGTGATAAAGATGGGTTTAATATCCAGTTTACTACCCAGAACACTGCTGCTAAAGAGGCAATAGAATCATTTATTCCAAAACTCAGGGATATGCTCGATCAACAGGGCCTTAATCTGCAAAATACTAATGTCTCGAGTCAGGAAAAAGGACAAGATGAGTCTTATTCATCTGCACAACTCAGTGAAAATAATGAAGAAATACTCGATGAACATCCTGATGACAAGGAATTAACACAAGCTGTGAATACGAAGCCATCATCGAGTTACCTTTTGGAAGCATTCGCTTAAACGCCATTTAAACGGCGCCATATAATCGACACTATTGACAGTGATATGTCAATTGCTTGTCAGCAATCAAAGTTACAGTTCCTCCTGTCTTGTCAATAATAATGCAACGTATTGATTATTATATAAATAATATTTTGGCACATCCTTTGCTAATACCATGATAGATGGTTACAGGTTCCAGTTCACAATGCAATCAACAAAGGTTTAAAAAATGGCTGATGAGGATAAACAGGATGAACCACAAAAGGGTTCAAGTAAAAAGATAATCATTATGGTGATAATGGCACTGGTGATATTAGGTATTGGTGCCGGCGGTGGAATGATGTTTATGGGATCAACAGATGATAATGATCAAGAGACAACAGATATTGCGGAAGAAGAGATCAAGCAGGAGAAAAAAGCGATTTATCATGACCTTCATCCTGCCTTTGTCGCGAATTTTAGTGGTCAATCAAACAAGAATTACATGCAGGTATATGTTGTTGCTATGTCATATGAAAATGATGTGATTGAAGATTTGAAATTGCACATGCCGGCAGTACGTAATGCCGTATTGATGTCTTTAAGTACAGCAGAAAGCAAAAAGGTACAAACTGTGGAAGGTAAAGAAGAATTACGCAGAAAAGTGCTGGATACGATTAATGAAACAATGGAAGAAAAAACCGGTAATGCAGGTATAGAAGATATTTACTTTACTAAATTTGTATCGCAATAGTTATGTCAGAAGAAATATTAACAGAACAGGAAATGAGTGACTTGACTGGATCTCATGACAGTCAGGCAGGAAATAAAGAAGAGCTAAGTAATATAGGGCAGATAACGCCGTACAATTTCAAACAGCCGGAACATACCAGAGAATCACATTTTCCAACATTGCAAATTATTAATGAAAGAATGGCGATAGATCTTCGCGATAAACTGGAGTTAATGCTACAGAAAAGTGTTGACGTTGAAGCGCTTGATATAAAGATAAACAGTTATGGTGAATATTTACATTCACTTGCAATACCGATTGATATAAAAAGAGTTAATGTACCGGAATTGAATGGAAATCTTTTTCTATGTTTTGACAGTTTAATAATCAATTCATTAATCGAAGCGTATTTCGGTGCACCTGAACTGTGTGACAAGGAAAACAAAGAAGAAGATAAGGAAGAGGATAATAATTCTAATAAGCTGGAGAGAGAGGTGTTTACAAATGCTGAATTGCGAATTAGCGATAAATTAATGAAATATGTATTAGACAGCATGAAAACTTCATGGAAGTTATTGGATGAATTTAATTTCAACTATATTAATAGTGAAAGTAACCCAAGACTGATGAATGATATGGACACAGATGAGTTAATTGTAAGTTTATCATTTAAGGTTAATTTACAGGAAAAAGAAAATATGATCAGGATAGCGATTCCTTATAAGACGCTGGATAAAGTGAAGCATAATTTGAGAAGAGTGGTTCAGAATATTCAGGAAGCAGGTGACAAGCAATGGGTGAATAAGTTTTATAAAAAACTGCAATGTATGCCAGTAACATTAATCGGTGAGCTGGGGAGAACGGTTATGCCGGTGAGTAAACTTGTTGACTTAAAAATAGGTGATACCTTCACTATACAGAAGCCAGAGAGTATTACTGTTTATATCGATAAAACACCAATCTTAAATGGTCAATTGGGCGAGAGTAATGGTCAGACTGCTATCAAGGTTAACCACTGGATTAAATCTGAAAAAAGATAATCAAAAATTCGATAAGGGATATATAGATGACTGAATTAGAGAGTAATAATAATCCAGAAACTGATCAAGAGATTATCAAGGACGAACAAATACTTGAAAATATAGGCATGGAAAATAATCAAAATCTGGACGTTATCTTAAATATTCCCGTACAGATCTCGTTAGAGCTTGGCAAGTCGAAAATGCAATTAAGAGAACTGATGAAATTGGGCCAGGGTTCTGTGATAGAACTGGAAAAAATGGTTGATGAACCACTTGATGTGCTAGTAAATGGTGCTTTGATTGCACAGGGAGAGGTCGTCGTAGTCGATAACAAATTCGCCATCCGATTAACTGACATTGTTAGTCCCGAAAAGCGTGTCCAGGGATTTAACGGAATTTGATAAAATGAAACGCATTTCACGTTTGTTTTTTCTTGTTTTCCTGCTCGTTAATATGAATCCAATTGCGCTTGCCCAGCAGGCAGCTGATAGCAGTTCTTACGGAATATATTCATGGGAAGCGGTAAAAGTCATTATTTCCCTCGCACTTGTACTGTTCATTTTTTATTTGTTCGTATATGTGTTTAAACGTTACTCAGGACTTAGTATTAAGAGTCATACAAAAATGCAAGTCATCGGCGGGATTTCGCTGGGTAGCAAGGAAAAACTAGTAATAGTAAAGGCTGGAAGCGCTAATCTTTTATTAGGTGTCTCTACAGCTGGAATTACAAGGCTTCATGAATTCTCAAGTGACGAATTTGGCGCTAATGAAGAATGTCATCAAGCGACAAGTTTTGCACATCACATAGAAAAAGTACTAAATAAGAAACCATCATGAAAGTAATAATCACAGTAATTATTTTCTTCTATATCAATACTGCCTTAGCAGCACCAGGTCTTGAGGCATTAACTGTTGAAACCACGGATAGTGGCGATCAAAAATATTCATTGAGTCTTCAGGCATTGATTTTAATGACAGCATTAACTTTATTGCCTGCTGCTTTGCTTATGATGACCTCTTTTACTCGTATAATAATTGTTCTTGCAATATTAAGACAGGCATTGGGTACGGCGCAAACTCCATCGAACCAAATTTTATTGGGCCTGGCACTGTTTATAACAATATTTATCATGTCACCGGTATTACATGAAATTAATATAAATGCAGCACAGCCATATTATTCTGAATCTATCTCTGCGAAGCAGGCACTCGAACAGGCTAAAAAACCTGTTATGGAATTTATGTTAAACCAGACACGTGAAGATGACATTTCAATGTTTATTGAAATGTCTGGACTGCAAAACATAGACGGTGTCGAAAATATTCCACTAACTGTACTGATGCCATCATTTATAACTAGTGAGCTCAAAACGGCATTCCAGATTGGTTTTTTGATATTTCTGCCGTTTTTGATTATCGATCTTGTGGTTGCAAGCGTATTAATGTCAATGGGCATGATGATGTTATCGCCATTGATTATCTCTCTGCCATTCAAATTAATGTTATTTGTCATGGTAGATGGATGGTCAATGATCGTTGGTAGTCTTGCCTCCAGTTTTTTTTAGCATTATGACACCTGAACTTGTTTTAGATATTACTCAAAAAGCCATGTGGATTGCAGTACTCGTTGCGGCACCAATGTTGCTCGTTGCACTTGGTGTCGGGTTGATCATAGGGATGTTCCAGGCGGCCACGCAAATCAACGAGATGACGCTGAGTTTTATTCCTAAATTGTTTGCGCTATTTTTAACATTGGTGTTTGCTGGACCATGGCTCCTTGCTACGCTTACTGATTATACTCAGCAGCTTATTTTGAGTATACCAATCATTATAGGCTAAATTATGCAGGCAGCTTTAATCATAGATTACTTGAGTCAATTTATGTGGCCTTTTGCCAGAATCACTGGTTTACTACTGATTGCGCCATTAATTGGTAGTTCTTATATCCCCGTATACATAAAAATCCTGGTTGCAACTGCAATTACTATCTTTGTTCTGCCACTTATAAAAACTCCGGTAAATATTGACCCATTGGCTGCTGAAGGTGTTCTGCTATTAATGCAGCAGATTATGATCGGACTTATTATCGGTCTAATATTACAGGTTGCATTTAGTGCTATTACTATCGCCGGTGAAAATATCGCTTTAACAATGGGTCTGGGTTTTGCTTCGATGACTGATCCGGCAAATGGCGTCACAATACCTGTTGTCAGTCAGTTAATGACTGTTTTTGCATCATTATACTTTCTTGCGCTTGACGGGCATATTGCTCTCATTCGCCTGATACTGGATAGTTTTATGATGCAGCCAATTGACTCTCTTTTATCACTATCTTCCGCGATGGCTGTTGCCGAGTGGGGTGGGCGTATGTTTATCGGTGCTTTGCTTGTATCTATTCCGGCAGTCACTGCATTATTGGTCGTGAACATCGCGATGGGACTGATGACTCGGGTCTCACCACAGATGAATATATTTTCTGTTGGATTTCCACTAACCATGTTGCTGGGATTTGTTTTTATTGCGATTACCACTCCAATGGCTTTGCGAATATTTCAGAACCTTGTTGAACAATCGATTGAATTTGTGATGATGTTGTTTTGATGAGATAAATTATGGCTGAAAATAATTCTGATCAGGAAAAAACAGAAGAACCGAGTGCAAAACGGCTGCTTGATGCCCGTAAAGAAGGACAGGTTCCCAGGTCCAGAGAGCTTGGTGTCACAATAGCAAGTTTAGGTGGTGGTTTCCTGCTTTTATTCTCATTGTCATCAATGCATCAATCAATAACCGGTGCATTCAATAAAAGTTACACTATTGTAGATCGTCGTATGCTTAGTAATGACTACCTCCTTGAAGTGATGAGTGTAACATTTTCTGAAGTTCTACATAGCATGACATTTTTATTCATAATGTTAACTTTGCTTGTCGTAGCAGGGCCTGTGTTAATTGGTGGCTGGTCTTTTAATATATCCGCGATGGGTTTCAAGGCTTCGAAACTTAACCCTCTGGCGGGATTAAAGAGGATGTTTGGGCTTAATGCATTAATAGAGCTGATCAAAGCTGTATTAAAAGTCGCACTTGTTGCATCAATTGCGTATGTCTTTATGGATATAAAGCAGGAAGAAATCATTGAGTTGGCGAATGAACATTATGACAATGCAATAATTCATTCTATTTCAATTGTTGTTAGTAGTTATATATATATTGCAATTGGACTGATTGTGATACTGGTTATAGACATTCCATACCAATTATGGAATCACAAAAAACAACTCAGAATGAGCATACAGGAACTCAAGGATGAATTTAAGGAAACAGAAGGTAATCCTGAATCGAAAGCACGAGCGCGTAACCTTCAGCGTGAACTATCACAGAGAAAAATGCTTGAGGACGTACCACAAGCAGATGTCATTATTGTTAATCCTACCCATTATAGTGTCGCTTTGCGTTATGACACTGCACGTGACTCGGCACCTGTTGTTGTCGCTAAAGGACTCGATAACATGGCACACAAGATCCGTGAGATTGGCAATCAACATAAAGTACCTGTATTTACCGCGCCATTACTTGCGCGAGCTATATATCACACAACTGATTTAAATCATGAAGTGATATCTGATTTATACATAGCCGTTGCCAAAGTATTGGCTTATGTATTTCAGCTTAAAAATGCGAAACCCGGTCAATACCCAGCTGCTCCTGCTGATTTGACGATACCTAAAGAATATAGAGATTATTAGTCATGAATGTGCTTCAAATTATAAGAGCTTTTATGAAAAATGGGTTGGGCACGCCTGTTTTGTTGGTCATGATGCTGATGATGTTGATTGTACCAATTCCTCCATTCGGCCTTGATGTTCTGTTTACATTTAATATTACTCTTTCCCTGATAGTCATACTTGTCACAATTTATACATTAAGACCACTTGATTTTGCAGTATTCCCAACGGTGTTGTTAATTGCGACAATGCTTAGACTTGGACTTAATGTCGCCTCTACGCGTGTTGTTCTTATAGAGGGCCATACAGGTTCTCATGCTGCCGGTTCTGTTATCCAGTCATTTGGAGACTTTGTGATTGGAGGCAACTATGCGGTGGGTATTGTCGTTTTTGCAATACTGATTATTATCAATTTTGTTGTTGTTACCAAAGGCGCAGGTCGGGTTTCTGAAGTAAGTGCACGTTTTACTCTTGATGCAATGCCTGGCAAACAGATGGCTATTGATGCGGACCTGAATGCAGGGATTATTGATCAGCAACAGGCCAAACTAAGAAGAGAGGAAATTGCTAATGAAGCGGACTTTTACGGCTCTATGGATGGTGCCAGTAAATTCGTACGTGGCGATGCAATTGCAGGTATTTTAATTGTATTCATTAATATTATTGGCGGTCTTGTGATTGGTATGTCACAGCATGGACTGTCTCTGGAAGTCGCGACACAAAACTATCTTCTTCTGACTGTCGGTGATGGTCTTGTCGCACAAATTCCATCATTACTGCTATCGACTGCGACTGCGATCATTGTTACACGTGTTTCCTCTTCGCAGGATATGAGTAGCTATGTCATAACTCAAATGTTTGATGATAAACGTGCTCTTGGCGTCTCTGCGGCTATTATGGGCGGACTCGGTATAATACCTGGTATGCCTAATGTTGCATTTTTGACGTTAGGTGCGATTGCCGGGGCCAGTGCCTACTGGCTTAATAAACGTGACACAACCAGTAATGATACTTCCGAGCTGGCTGATGAACCACCTGTCTCGAATGAGGAAAGTCCTGATATTACCTGGGACGATATGCAATCCGTAGATAAAATTGGCCTTGAAGTCGGTTATAAACTGATTCCATTAGTCGATCGTAAACAAAATGGTCAATTAATGGGGCGTATTAAAGGTGTCAGAAAGAAATTATCTCAGGAATTGGGCTTCCTGATTCAACCTGTTCACATTCGCGATAATCTTGACCTAAATCCAAATACTTATCGTATAAATTTACTGGGTGTTAATGAAGGTGAGGGTGAAATATATCCTGATAAAGAACTGGCTATTAATCCAAGTACTACGACCAGTGAATTAAAAGGGATTAAAACAACGGATCCTGCTTTTGGCATGGATGCAGTCTGGATAGATGTCCAGCAAAAAGATTACGCGCAAAGTAATGGTTACACAGTAGTCGATCCTGCAACAGTAATAGCCACTCATATTAATAAAATATTGAGGGATCATGCCAGCTCTTTATTGGGCTATGATGAAGTACAAATGTTGCTTGATAACCTCGCTCTGAAATCTCCGAAGCTTGTCGAAGACCTCGTTCCAAAAGCACTACCTATAGGGACCATTACAAGGGTACTACAGAATCTGCTGGTGGAAGGTGTTTCTATAAGAGATATAAGGACGATTGCTGAAACCTTACTGGACGCAGCGAATACTAGTCAAGATGCCGACACCCTGACCGCAACAGTACGCGTGGCATTACGACGTATGATAGTACAGGGGATAAACGGAATGAGGCCCGAATTATCTGTATTTACAATTGATTCAAAGTTGGAACAGTTATTGCAGAAGTCAGTACAAGGCAGCAATGACGGAATTTTGATGATTGAACCTGGATTAGCTGAAAAACTACAGAGTGGTGTGAAGGAATCAGCACAAAAACTACAGGCCATTGGATTGCCGGCTGTATTAGTGGTGTCAAAAGGTCTAAGAGGGATGCTTTCACGCCTGTTCTCGACTTCTGTATCAGACTTGCATGTGATTGCTTATGAAGAGATACCAGAGAGTAAAAAGATAAAAATTGTTGCAAATGTGGGCGATGAAGCACCGAATGACACGCCCGATATGATTAGTGCAAGCATATAGGCAGTTTTAAAATCGAATATGGCGGAGATATAAGATGGAAATTAGAAGAATTAAAGAGAAGTCGATTCACGACGCAATACAGAAGGTTCGCACAGAACTCGGTCCTGATGCGGTCATATTATCAACGGAAAAAAATAGTCACGGCGTGGAAATTATTGCCGCTCTTGATTTCGATGCTGCCGTGCTTGAGAACAAAATATCACAGCAAAATATTGACGAAAGTAAAAAGTGTGTCACTGCCTTTCAACAATCTGACAGCGATGATACTTCAAGAATTGAGAAAATTCTCGATGAAAAGATGTCATATCAGATGGATGTGATAAGTCAGGCATTAAAAGATTTAAAAGATTTGAGCGATCAGGGGGATGATGAAAAATATGAAACCCTAAATAAAAAAATTGACTCTCTGGCCGACTCGCTGGAAGAGAGATATATTGAGCAGCAGCGTGCAAGAAGTGAAAATTTTAATGTATTACAAAACCAGATAACACAATTAAGAAATGACTTCAACGACTATATTAATAGCACTTTGCCACACGAAATGAATTCAATTATGCAAATACACGAAGAAATAGGGGATCTTAAAGATGTTTTAGGGTGTCAGACGAAATTACTCGATTGGGAAAAATGGGGGAAACATAACCCTGTTGGAATTTCCCTTATATCAAGATTGGTAAATGCTGGTTTTGGCGTTGGCATAAGCAAACAGGTCATGACAAATATCAATGATATATCTGACGGTGAGACTGCCTGGAGAAATGTGATCGAGTTACTTACAAGTGGTGTCAAGGTGCCAGATATCAATATACAAAAAGATGGTGGTGTATTAATCGCTCTTGGAAGAACAGGGGTTGGAAAAACAACAACTCTCGCAAAAATTGCTACAAAATATGTCATTGAAAATGGACCTCAAAATGTCGCTTTTATTAATCTTGATAACAAGAGAGTTGGTAGTTTTGACCAGCTTGAGACATATGGGAAAATTCTGAATGTACCCGTATACCGTGCAGAAGGTGAAGAAAATATCCGCAGTATCATAAAAGTTATCCGTAATAAATCACTGGTCCTTGTTGATACAGCAGGTGTTACAGAGCCGGGTGAAGAAGTCGAAAAATTTCTGGAAACACTCAAAAAGAACAGAATCAACGCACATAAGCTATTGCTAATGAGTGCAAATACACAGCTGCATAATTTAAAACAAATTATTGAAGGTTTTAAAAAATGTAAACCAAGTGGTTGCATAATTACTAAAACTGATGAGTCTACGCAATTAGGGAACGTGCTAACGGTATCGATCGAAGATAATCTTCCCGTCTATTATGAAACATTTGGTCAGCAGGTGCCTGATGATATATCTGTCGTAGAAGCATCTTCATTAATACAAAGAGCAATAGATAGTCATAAGTCTGAAGAAATGCTTTTTTCAGATGATGAGTTAATGATAGAAGGAATAAATAGAAATGGAATTTCTGAGTAATGTCATAAATATAGATAATTTAATGATGACTACGAATAAAACACAGTTTGCACACCATAAAGTCAGATGTATTGCTGTAACTGGAGGAAAGGGTGGCGTTGGCAAAACAAACATATCTATCAATCTGGCTACAAGTCTCGCCAAGTTAAAAAATCGTGTAATGTTGCTTGATGCTGATTTCGGACTGGCTAATGTAGATGTGGTATTAGGGCTTAATCCGCAAAAAAATCTATTACATGTCATGGATAATGAATGTGAGTTGAAAGATATACTTGTCGAAGGGCCTGATAATATCAGAATCGTACCGGCATCATCTGGTGTAAAAAGAATGGCCAATATGAATAGTTTTGAACAGAGAGGACTAATATCTGCATTTAGCCAGTTAGGACAAGATCTTGATATTATGATAATTGATACCGCTGCAGGAATTAGTGATAGTGTTATACATTTTTCCAGAGCTGCAGGTGAGATACTCGTCGTCGTATGCGACGAGCCTGCATCCATCGCCGATGCCTATGCTCTTATTAAAGTATTAAGTAAAGACTTTGGTGTGCATAAAGTCAGTATCATTTCGAATCAGGTGGAGTCTAACGCTCATGGAGAGATGCTTTTCAGTCAGCTGCTCAAGGTCATCAACAAATATCTCGATGTCGCTGTGAACTACCTGGGTGCGGTGCCGGATGATATATATTTGAAAAAAGCAGTCAAGCGACAACTTGCTGTTACTACCGCATATCCCAGATCACGATCATCTGAGTCATTCAGAAAAATTGCCAGTAAAATAAACAATATGAATATTTCCGAATATTCTTCAGGTAATCTGGAATTTTTTGCAGAACAACTCGTTCAGATGAACTAGGGTGTACTGAATAATAAGGAATGTTAATAATGAATGCCCACACGATTTATATGAATGTGCAGCAACAAACATCAGACGATGATCTGGTTATTCAATATGCGTCTTTGGTCAAAAGAGTTGCCTATCACCTAAAGGGACGGCTTCCTGATTCAGTGCAAGTAGATGACCTGATTCAATCTGGTATGTTGGGTTTATTGGAAGCTGCGAAAAACTTTGACTCTACCCAGGGAGCCAGTTTTGAAACATATGCGGGTATACGCATACGTGGTGCCATGCTTGACGAAATCAGGCTTGGTGACTGGACACCAAGATCAGTACACAGAAAAGCAAGAGAAATGAATCTCGCAATAAAGAAAATCGAAGATCGTAAACTCGCAACTGCAACGGATCGTGAGATTGCAAAGGAAATGGGGGTAAGTCTTGAAGAGTTCAATCAAATATTGAGAAATGCTTCTGTAACTAAAATATTCAGTATCGATGATGGCGAAGTTGAACAGGGTTATAATGCTAATGTATCTACCAGAATAGAACCTGAAACAATCTACAAAAAAGCTGAACTCGCATCAGCACTAGAAGGTATTATAGATGATCTTCCAGAGAGAGAGCGATTGGTGATGTCGTTTTACTATGAAGAACAGATGAATTTGCGAGAAATAGGTGAAGTACTTGGTGTTAGCGAGTCACGTGTATCTCAAATACATGGCAAAGCTTTGTTAACGATACGCGCAAAAGTAGAAAGAACATTTGATAATATTAAATAATAAAAACTGTTTTTTGGTAAGAGTCTGGGCAATAACACGAAGTATGAGGTGTGAAATTAATATGAGGACACACCGATGGAAGACAATAAAATCAAACCAGTTTTAAAACCTCAAACACGTTTTGGGTACGATGAGTTACAAAAAAAGAAACAATACAAAAAATATAATAAAAAGAAAAATGATAAAAAATCACCTTCAGATGATGGGAATGTCATAGACGAATTTGCATAAAGGGATAATCATGGAATACACAGCTAATCAAAACACAATTATTTTTACTCAGTCTTCATTATTGAAAAAAATTTTCATGAGACTGAAACGAAATAAGTCACCACTTGAAAATCAAATTGACGGCTTGAAATCAGATTATGCAATAGCGTTGGATCAATGCCAGCTAATGAAGCAGCATATACAGGACCTGGAATTCAAGATTGACAATATGAGCGCGTCAATCGACCTGAGGTCAGATTCCGTAGAGCAGGAAATGCCATATTCCACCGCCATTATTCTTGCCAAGCGAGGGTGCAGTAAAGAAGAAATACGTGAAGCATGTGGATTAACTGACTCTGAGGCTGATCTGATTCTCGCACTGCATAACAAACCATCTGATAATTTGCGAAGTTCGATGATCGCTTACTAGCCACTCTTTTGGTTTTATTTGTACGAGCGCTGTTATTTAAGTGACGGTTGGTAATCTATGTAATATGTATACGCGTAATATCTGAATGCAACCAACCGAAACAAGTATATCGATATGGAATATTTTGGAAAAAATACAGTGGAGCAGCACATTCTTGACTTCCTGGATCAACAAAAAAAGACGCAACAACTAACCACGCAGGAGCTTATCGGTAAGGTTAATAAAGTGGTTGAATACTACCGAGAATCCCTGATGTATGAATTTGATGAGTCTGAATATCCAAGTACTCTTGAAATGATGCGCCAGGATCCTCCTGTGCCAGGTGGTTCTGGTAATAAAAACCGATAACGATTACCCTATCATGCCGTGTTGTTTTATAAAGTCAATAACTCTATTGAGACCTTTACCTTCCTTAAGGTTGGTAAAAATAAAAGGTTTGTCTCCACGCATTTTTTTAGCATCTCTTTCCATCACTTCAAGTGACGCACCAACCAGTGGCGCCAGGTCAGTTTTGTTAATAATTAATAAATCAGATTTTGTGATGCCCGGACCCCCTTTGCGGGGTATTTTTTCGCCAGCAGCAACATCAATCACATAGATTGTTAAATCAGAAAGTTCGGGACTGAATGTGGCACTTAGGTTATCACCGCCGCTCTCGATAAATACGAAGTCTAGATTTCCAAATTTATCTGTTAGTTCATCCACTGCGGCCAGATTCATTGAAGCATCTTCTCTAATTGCGGTGTGAGGGCAACCCCCCGTCTCGACACCCATTATTCTTTCTGGCTCCAATGCATTATGTCGTATTAAGAAATCGGCATCTTCGCGTGTGTATATATCATTGGTTACCGCAGCAATATGATAGTCATCTCTCATATTAACACATAGTAACTTCAATAGAGCGGTCTTCCCTGAACCAACCGGTCCTCCGACGCCTATTCTCAGTGTTTGTTTATCCTTTGTCATTAGTTCCCCTGCATTTGATAGTTTAGATTATCATGAGCGAAAAAGTCTTGTGTACTGCTCTTCATGTTGCATACTGGCAATAATTGCGCCAGGACACGAAGAACCAATATTTTCATCTTCAATTTTAAGTCCATTTTTTACAGTCGTGCTGATTACTGGCATCAGATGTGACAAAAGTAGTTGACCCTGAGTTTGACCAAGGGGGATTAGCTTGACTCCAATGCTCACCTGATTTTCACACCATGCCCAGATTAAACCATGTGCAGCAGACTCTTTTTGAATATCCCATTTAACACAGGCAAGACTAAACATGGTGACCAATGAATAACAGTTTTTTTTCCAGTTCTTAGATTCATCAATACCCAGGTTATCTAATAATCGTGCCAACGCACCCCCCATTTGTGTGTCTTCCAATAGTAACTCTTTCGTTTCTCTGGAAGCCAGTATGACACTGTTCCAATAATCCACCTTTTCTGCACTGGATTCCTGGAATGCGCAATATAAGCGGTTAAACACAGGTACATCAAGATACTGCATGCTATGCGTCAATAACCCTTCTACCCAGCTTAATAGAGATTTCTCATCAGTGACATAGTGATTATGACAGGCCGATTCCAGCCCCTGGGAATATGCGTAACTACCAATTGGTAAGGTCGGACTGCATAGCCTTAATAGCTGTATTAACGGTATATTATTCATGAGCATGCTGGTGTGAATGGCTATGGTGATGAGCATAGGCGCCAGACTCAGGTTCAAACGGCGCATATTCATGAACTACCTGCAAGTCTAAGTGTTCTAGCATTTTATTCAGTACATGATCATGCTGAAAACGGATAAAGTCTGGCTGGATTTCCAGCGGGATATGACGGTTTCCCAGATGATAACATGCACGCATTAGCAAGTAGCGATTGTCAGAAAAGACCGTGCTGACTTCTTCACTGGCTGAAATGATGGTAACAATCTCTCCGGTTTCTGCCTTTATCTGTTCACCTCCTCTCAGAGTATGGCCGCGAGGCAAAAACAGACCAGCTTCCAGTCCATTGTCAAGCCTGGTATAGAGTCGGGCTTTTTTCCTTGAGTCGTAAGGTAGTGTTAAAGATAAATCTGATTCAACACTTGTGTCCAGCTTGGTAAAAAATTTAAGCATTTCTTATTGTTAGGTCAGAAAAGAAAATAACGTTGTGCCAGGGAGACTACTTTCGCCGGTTCACATGTAAGCAGCTTGCCATCAGCCCGTACTTCGTATGTTTGTGGATCGACATCAATCTTTGGCTGATAGTTATTGTTAATCATGTCTGCTTTTTGTATATTGCGGGTGTTTTTGACAGCAATACACTGTTTCTGGAGTGACAATGCTGATGCAATATCATTTTCCAGTGATGCCTGAGAAACAAATGTAACACTTGTTTGATAATTTGCCTTGTCATAAGCGCCAAACATATAGCGATAATGTACAGGCTGTGGTGTCGGTATCGATGCATTTGGGTCGCCCATAGGTGCTGCAGCAATGAAGCCGCCTTTAATTATTAATGAAGGCTTGACGCCGAAGAAAGCTGGTTTCCATAATACCAAATCAGCAAGTTTTCCGACCTCTACCGAACCAACTTTGTCCGCGATGCCATGTGTAATTGCAGGATTAATTGTGTATTTCGCAATATATCGTTTGGCACGTTCGTTATCGTTGATATCGCTGTCTTCTTTTAATGCACCAAACTGCTTTTTCATTTTGTCAGCGGTTTGCCATGTCCGGCAGATTACTTCACCGACCCGTCCCATTGCCTGGGAATCAGAAGCAATCATGCTAAAAGCTCCCATATCATGGAAAATGTCTTCTGCTGCAATTGTTTCCTTGCGAATACGCGACTCGGCAAATGCGACATCTTCCGGGATTTTTGTATCAAGGTGGTGGCATACCATGAGCATATCCAGATGTTCGTCAATGGTATTTACAGTATATGGACGGGTTGGATTGGTGCTTGATGGAAGAACATTTGCTTCACCACATGCCTTGATTATATCGGGAGCATGACCACCTCCGGCACCTTCAGTATGGTAGGTGTGTATGGCTCGACCTTTAAAAGCGGCTATTGTGTCTTCAACAAATCCTGATTCATTCAGTGTATCGGTGTGTATAGCGACTTGTATGTCATATTTCTCCGCAACACTCAGGCAATTATCGATCGCAGCAGGTGTTGTGCCCCAGTCTTCATGAAGTTTTAGTCCCATGGCACCAGCAGCGATCTGTTCTTCAAGTGGTGCGGACAAGCTGGCATTACCTTTGCCAAGAAACCCCAGATTCATCGCAAATGCATCTGCCGACTGAAGCATACGGTGGATATTCCATGGTCCTGGTGTACAGGTAGTTGCATTTGTGCCTGTCGCGGGGCCTGTTCCACCACCCAACATGGTAGTGATACCAGACATTAATGCTTCTTCAATTTGTTGAGGACAAATAAAGTGTATGTGGGCATCAATGCCACCTGCTGTAATTATTTGTCCTTCTCCTGCTATCGCTTCAGTACCAGCGCCGATTGCGATATCAACATCAGGCTGTATATCAGGATTTCCAGCCTTTCCAATCGCAGCGATTAATCCGTTTTTAATACCGATGTCTGCTTTAACGATACCCCAATGATCGAGTATCAGTGCATTGGTTATCACCGTATCAACTACATCTTTGGAGCATAACTGACTTTGACCCATGCCATCACGAATGACTTTTCCGCCACCAAATTTAACTTCTTCACCATAGATGGCGTAATCCTTTTCGACTTCTATGAATAAATCGGTATCACCGAGCCGCACTTTATCGCCCAGTGTAGGACCAAACATTTCCGCATAAGCTTGTCTTGATATTTTGCCCATGATCTATTCTACCTTTCCCATGACTTTTGCATTAAATCCATAAATAATCTTGCTGCCACTGATTTCTACTAACTGAACAGTGCGATGCTGACCAGGTTCGAAGCGCACAGCAGTGCCTGCAGCAGTATCCAGGCGCATTCCCAGCGTTTTATCGCGATCGAAATCGAGTGAACTGTTGGTCTCATAGAAATGATAATGTGAACCAACCTGAATCGGTCTGTCGCCAGTATTTGAAACGGTAATAGAGACAGTTTTTCTGTTAGTGTTTATTTCCAACTCACCTGGACATGTAATTATTTCACCTGGAATCATGATTTCACTCTCGTTTAGGTAATAGGGTTATGTACTGTAACCAGCTTGGTTCCATCAGGAAACGTGGCTTCAACTTGTACTTCGTGTACCATTTCGCTAATACCTTCCATCACGTCATCACGTGTCAGAAGATTGCGCCCTTCCTCCATCAGTTCTGATACCAGTTTGCCTTCTCTTGCACCCTCCAGAATTGCACAGGAAATATATGCAATGGTTTCAGGATAATTGAGTTTTATACCTTTATTTTTTCTTCTTTCAGCAAGCAATCCTGCAGTAAATAAAAGCAGTTTGTCTTTTTCTCTCGGCGATAATTCCATGCTGGCATCCTGTTTGGGTTAAGTGTTCCATATTCTGGGTGAGCTTGATTCAACTTCTAAAATTACAGGTCTTAGTGTTTTCCATATGTCAGTAAACATTTGTTTTATCTTTTCAGCGTACATACTCATTGACCTGATAATAAATAATCCATTAACGGTCGTAAAAGAACTGATATGATCTTTATACTTTGCAAGAATATTACTGACAATATTTCTGTCAATGATTTCGTGATAGTCGCTCACTATCAGAGTGCCCATTGATTTATATCCCTGCAGACCCCAGTCCGCCTCGAGCAGGAGATCATTACCGACAATTCTGTTGGTCTCAAGCAGTAATGGTTTATTGTTTTTCCATATTTCAAACTTCTGGATATATTTACCCTGAGTAAAGTATTCTTTCTGGGCAGGTAAGCCAAGACACTGTATTTCCCAGGCAAAAAAACGATTATTATTTTTCAGATATATCCTGGTAGCGGAGACAGCATTTGCCTGGTTGAAGCAGACTGTTTCCTGAGGTAACCATTCAAGTATGGCATTGTCTTCCATTTGTATATATTGGCTTTGACTGGCAACAGGACCAATACTGCGGTAATATTTGGTTGCGCCGGGCGTAGTAATTAATGCATGAGCATTTTTGTTGAGTTGTGCGTAAAGATTAATGTCGTCACCAGCGACAATGCCACCGGGTGGATGTATCAGGTAAACATGGCAACAACCATTAATTTCCGGATAAAAAGGTTTTTGCACCATTAATGGACCTGAGTGCTTTTTCCCGGTAAGAAGAGTTTTATGATCACAATATGTAAAGGCCAGATCCAGACGTGCCTTCCAACCATGGGTTATTTTGGTTTGTTTCATGCTCGTTATCTGGATTTTGCAGCCAGGTCAGTTTTTAATAAAGTAATAAATAACTCCCGCGACAACAATGGCAAGTAACAAGAACTCGATGCCACCATGCGTGTGAGGTATTGAAGTATGTCCGGGGTGTGAAATGGCGGGTGAGCATATTGCAGACAGACCAAGTAATCTGATTGTATTTATAAATTTGTTATACATATTATCTCCTGGAATGAAGTATTTAAACTTTTAGGTAACGATCAATTAGCTCGTCATTAAGTTGACTCATATCTCCCTGTGCAACATGACGGCCTTTTTCAAGTATACAAAAGTTTGAGGCAACCCGTCTTGCAAATGGTAATTTTTGTTCAACCAGCAAAACAGTCAGACCGAGCTCCTGGTTAAGTCTAATAATAATTTCACCAATTTCCCGTACAATATTAGGTTGTATCCCTTCAGTAGGCTCGTCGAGTATAAGTAATTCCGGCTGAATTGCCAGAGCCCTGCCGAGGGCAAGTTGTTGCTGTTGACCACCAGACAGGTCTCCACCACGTCTTTGTAACATTTCTTTAAGTACCGGGAATAATTCAAATATAATAGACGGGAGAGTTTTTGACTTGTTGGCAATCAGTCCTGTGTTGAGATTTTCTTCAACTGTCAGTTGTGAAAATATTTCTCTACCCTGTGGTACGTAAGCTATCCCAAGTGTTGCGCGTTTTTCCGCACTCATCTTGGTAAGGTCAATATCATTGAAAATAATCGAACCACTGGTTGTTTCAACGAGCCCCATTATGCATTTAAGTAAAGTGGTTTTACCGACACCATTGCGTCCCATCAGGCATGTCACACTTCCCCTGGGAATGTTAAGCGATAAATCCCATAATGTATGGCTTTCACGATAGTATTGATTAACTGATGAAACTTTTAACATATTATTCGCCCAGATATACTTCAATTACTTTTGGATCACTTTGGATTTTTTTCATTGAACCTTCCGCGAGAACTGATCCTTGATGCAATACTGTTACTTTGCGGGCGATTGATCGAATAAACTCCATGTCATGTTCAACCACTACTACTGAATGTTTTTCTGCGAGACTGGTTAATAATTCTGCTGTACGTTCGGATTCCTGGTGTGTCATGCCTGCCACTGGCTCGTCAACCAGTAATAATTGCGGGTTTTGAGTTATAAGCATCCCAATTTCCAGCCATTGTTTTTGGCCATGCGATAATTCCCCTGCGTGCCTGTACCTTTCATTCTCTAGTCCTGTTACTTCAAGTGACTCTTCAATTCTTTCACGCTGCTCTGCATTTAATTTATAAAAAAGATTGCCCAAGATATTTCTGTTTCCTTCAAGTGCAAGTTCAAGATTCTGAAAGACCGTATGATTTTCAAAAACGGTTGGTTTCTGAAACTTTCTTCCAATTCCGAGATTGGCAATTTCTGCTTCATCCCTGGTTGTTAAATCAATTTTATCACCAAAATATACTTCACCTTTATCCGGTTTTGTTTTTCCGGTAATGATATCCATCATTGTTGTTTTTCCGGCACCGTTGGCACCGATAATGCAACGTAACTCATATCTGTCTACATAAAGGCTCAGGCCATCAATTGCCTTAAAACCATCAAAGCTGACAGACACGTTATTCAGATAGAGTATGGATTCAGATTTCATGAAGTTTCGTCGTAAACTGTTTTGGTTTGTTTTAGTGTCTGGTTTTTTGAGCTACGGGCAAGTAACTGATGATATATTCCGACCAGGCCTTTTGGCATAAAGATTGTGACAAACACAAATATACTGCCCAGAATAAATAGCCATGCTTCAGGCGCCCAGGCTGTAAAGAAAGTTTTTGCATAATTGACGACAAATGCACCCAGTACTGCGCCATACAATGTGCCACGACCACCAATAGCAACCCAGATTACCAATTCTATAGAACGAATAGGTGCAAATTCACTTGGATTAATAATACCGACCTGAGGAACATACAATGCACCGGCAATGCCAGCTAGAAGAGCGGAAATGACAAAAATAAATAACTTTATATGCTCATCTCGATAGCCCAGGAAGCGCACCCGGCTCTGTGAATCCCGAATAGCCATTACCAGGCTGCCTAATCGTGATTGTGCAATATATTTACATAATGCAAAACCGCCCAATAAAGCAAGGGCGGAAGCAATAAATAAGCCACATCGTGTTGCATTACTTTGTAAATCAAAGCCAAGAATATCTTTAAAATCGGTAAGTCCGTTGTTACCACCAAAACCAAAGTCGTTCTGAAAAAATGCCAGCATCAAGGCATAAGTCATCGCCTGTGTCATAATTGAAAGGTAGACACCTGTCACGCGTGAACGAAAAGCCAGCCAGCCAAATACAAATGCCAGCAACCCCGGGGCAAACATAACCATTAGCAAAGCGAAGCCAAACTGGTCAAATCCGTACCAGTACCATGGCAGAGCATCCCAGTTCAGAAACACCATGAAGTCAGGTAATTCCGGGTTACCATAAACGCCACGATCGCCAATCTGGCGCATCAGGTACATACCCATTGCATATCCACCCAGGGCGAAAAAAGCACCATGACCAAGGCTCAATATTCCGAGGTAGCCCCATACTAAATCAACTGATAATGCCAACAGGGCGAAGCATAGATACTTGCCAAGGATAGTGACAGTATAGGTGGATATATGGAAAATTGAATCAGATGGTGTCAGCAGGTTTAATGCTGGTACGATAACTACCGAAATAATGATTACTATTGTAAGGATTTTACTGCCTGTGTCAGAGAGTAATAATCTTTGAACTAATGACTTTTCCATAACGTTAGTTATCTGCTGAACGACCTTTTAAAGCAAACATGCCGCGTGGTCGTTTTTGAATGAATAAAATAATAAATACTAGAACTAATATTTTGGCTATAACGGCACCCGTGAATGGTTCAAGATACTTGTTCGCTATACCCAGGGTCATTGCGCCAAACAACGTGCCCCATAAATTCCCAACACCTCCAAAAACTACCACCATAAATGAGTCTATTATGTAAGACTGGCCAAGATTTGGGCCAACATTTGTTAACTGACTAAGTGCGACACCTGCGATTCCTGCAATACCGGATCCGAGGCCAAATGTGAAGGCGTCTACCCAGTCTGTCCTGATTCCCATTGCTTTTGCCATCGACCGGTTTTGTGTCACGGCTCTTACCTGTAGGCCGAATCTGGACTTATTAAGCAATAGCATCAGGCCAATAAGCACCATGAAAGCAAAAATTATGATGTATAGGCGATTGTATGTTAATGATAACGCAGGATTGATCTGCAGCGAGCCGCTTAACCAGTCTGGTGTAGAAACAGCGCGATTCTGTGGTGAGATCACTGTGCGAACAGTCTGCTGTAATATCAGGCTGATCCCGAATGTCGCCAGTAAAGTTTCGAGTGGGCGTCCATACAGGAAACGGATGACACCGCGCTCGATGCCAATACCCACCAGGCCCGTGAATATAAAAGCGGTTGGAATTGAAATCAGTATCGAGTACTCAATATGATTTGGAAATAACTGCTGGATAATGTATGTAGTATATGCGCCAAGCATAAGCATTTCGCCATGAGCCATATTGATCACACCCATCACACCAAAGGTAATGGCTAGTCCGACTGCCACGAGAAGCAACACTGAGCCCATGCTCAAACCAAAGAAAATATTTTCAATCTGGCGATATAGACCAACACTGGAATTAATTTTTTCAAGCGAGGAAGAAATTTCCTGGCGTAACTTTGTTATATCGCTATTTTGCTGTTGCGATGATAGTTGAGTATCGAGTGTCTTGAGAGAATTACGTGCTTCTGGATACAGCGAACGTGACAGGAAATCAATGGCATTTAATTGCACATCAATGTCATTGGAATTAAGAGCATTGATAGAAATTGCTGTTTTAAGTACTTCTATAACGCTGGAGTCCTGTTCATGTAAAAGTCTTTGTTTCAGGATAGCAGCCGTATCGTCATCGATACTTTTAAATAGTTCAACAACGGCTGCTTTTCTGGCACTGGCCTTGTCATTATTCAGGCTCAGTTGTGCTATTGACTGATTTAACACGCGACGCAAACTATTATTAATGCCTACTTTTTTTATTTTTCTTTTTGAAATAACCCCCAGTGCCTCTCCTGTCACGGCATTAGTAATGCTGGCCTGTTTACCTTCAATGTTGGCGATAACAATGGTTTTATCGTCCTTTTTATAATATATGTTTCCATCAAGCAGATTTCTGAGTATTAGCAGTGAATTTTTATGTTGTGCCTGTTGCACGCTTTGAATGATCTGGGCTTTTTTATCAAAATCTCTTGTCGTGAGCTGAGATAATAATCGTGTAAAATTCTGGCTATTATTGGTATCAGACCCGGTCACAGTATTGTTTTCTTGTGCACTTGTGTATGGCGGGAATACTGAGAAGATCACCAGTAATATTGTAACAATTGAAAGAGTACGCATCTTTTTATTTTATTAAAGGCGCCCATATTGTATGAGCGCCTTTGTTTGAAATGGACTTACAATGCTTATGCCGCTTTAATAGTTCTGGCCTGAGCATTTCTTGGTTTGAGTGTTGTAGTTACCGCAGTTGATGGCTGGGTCTGCCCAGTCAGAGATAATGAGCGCGCTTTCCGGCAGGTAGTCTGTCCAGGCGTCGCCTTTAACCACTCCCTCTGTTTGCCATACAATTTCAAATTGACCATTGTCCTGAATCTCGCCAATCAACACTGGTTTAGACAGGTGGTGATTGGTGTTCATCACAGCTGTTCCACCAGTGAGATTGGGTACTTCAAGTCCATACATCGCAGGCCGTACTTCATCGACTTCAGTGGTGCCGGCTTTTTCAACGGCTGCTGCCCACATTTTGAAACCAATATAAGTTGCTTCCATGGGGTCATTGGTAACACGCTCTTCATCACCAATGAATTCATGCCATGCATCAATGAATTTATAGTTTTCTTCACTGTCAGCGCTCTGGAAATAATTCCATGCGGCGAGGTGACCTACCAGTGGTGAAGTGTCAATCCCAGACAACTCTTCTTCACCAACAGAAAATGCGACTACTGGAATATCTTCCGCAGAAATTCCCTGGTTACCCAGCTCTTTATAGAAGGGTACATTTGCATCACCATTAATTGTTGATACTACGGCTGTTTTCTTGCCGGTGGAACCAAATTGCTTGATGTCTGAGACAATGGTTTGCCAGTCCGAATGACCAAATGGCGTGTAATTGATCATAATGTCTTTCTCGCTAACGCCTTTTAGCTTTAAATAAGACTCGAGAATTTTATTGGTTGTGCGCGGATAAACATAATCTGTACCGGCAAGTACCCAGCGTTCAACGCCACCATCCATTAAGTAATCCACTGCCGGAATCGCCTGCTGGTTAGGTGCTGCACCTGTATAAAAAACATTCTTAGACGACTCTTCGCCTTCGTACTGAACAGGGTAGAAAAGCAGGCCATTTAATTCTTCAACCACAGGAAGTACTGACTTGCGTGACACTGAGGTCCAGCAACCAAAAATAACATCTACTTCGTGCACTTCTATCAGCTCGCGCATTTTCTCAGCAAACAGTGGCCAGTCTGAGGCAGGATCAACAACGACGGCTTCCAGTTTCTTTCCAAGCAGGCCACCAGCTTTGTTTTGCTCTTCAACCATCATTAAAACAGTATCTTTTAACGTCGTTTCACTGATAGCCATCGTTCCTGATAACGAGTGAAGGACACCTACTTTTATCGTATCTGAGTGGGCGTGTGAGGACCATGTGAGTATCAACGCACACAGCACCGACCACATACTTAGTTTTTTCATCGAATTCTCCAGTATTTCATAACGTAAATTTAAGTTTCATAGCGGGGCGTATTCGAATTGCAAACATGTGCTTGCATTCGAATTGTGCGTAATGCCCCTGTGCTGTTGCTTACATCTTTTATGCCACAATTGGATTCATCGTCATTATTGACAACATAAGGCCTGGCTAACCCTATGTAATGCCTATGAAAAATAAATATTAAAACGCACTGGCGAGCGTCGCGCTAATTTTCAGATGCAAGATATCGGGTGTTTTGTGCTCGGAGATGGCGCACTGATTGGCATGCGGTGCATATTTTTGGTGCGAAGGTGTGAAGGTCAAGTCATCCAGACCATTATCGATCTCGGCATCGTTTCCCCAGAGCTTCGGCATATTGTCCCAATCAATAAGAAGTATATTTGTCCGTTTATTTTCATGGTTAATGGATCTATTAGAAATTCAGTGGCAATACGCTTTTCAAGTTTCCGGTTAATGTACAACCAGGGGTGTTTCATAAGATTAATGTACACACTATAAACATTGACAAAACCTGTTCAATTGATATTATACATGTATTATTTATTTACATGTATAGGGGTATGATTATGGAAGTACAAATGCGCAATGATCAATACAAAATTGGTGCGGTGTCTAAAATAACTGGTATTGGGACTGAAACCCTGCGCGCATGGGAACGTCGCTATCAGGCTGTTATCCCGGAACGATCCGATTCCGGTGATCGTGTCTACAGTCGTGACGATTTAACCAAGCTATTCTTGCTAAAAAATCTGTGCGATGCGGGGAATGCAATCGGCACGATCGCACGTCTATCTATTGATGAACTCAAGTCGAAATGGGAAAACAGTGTTCAGTTCAGTGAAATGGGTGTTCACTCCGGCCATGCCTCTGCAAAACCCCAGATATCCAAAAGTCAAAACTGTCGTGTATTGCTGCTGGGAGAAGACTTTCCGCTCAGAGTGCAGGATGGCATGTCTGATTTTAATGGCATCGAACTGCTTGGACATGCGGATTCTATTGAGGAGTGGAGCCGCATGCACCCGGGCTCGAATGTTCACGTTGCCATTATCGAACGGCCGACGATCAATGAGGAGACGAGAAAATATGTTTCCAGGCTACTGAAAGAATCAGGGGTATGGCACGTCATTGTACTTTATGGTTTTGGATCGCAGGCAGAAATAGGCCAGTTGCAAAGTCCTCAAGTCAGTGTAATTCGTTCATCCATTGATGTTTATGAGCTGGCAAGGTTGTGCATGGATCGAAGTGGTGGAGATGCCAAAAACCTCACTGCAACAAATAGTTCGACAGTTTATCTGGAGGATTCCTTACCCACGCGCAGGTACAGCTCCAAACAACTGGACAGCCTTGGAAGAATTTCTTCATCGATACAATGCGAATGTCCGATGCATCTTTCTGACCTGATTAAAAATCTGGTTGCTTTTGAAATATACAGTGCTGAATGTGAAAATAAAAACGACAAGGATGCTGAGTTGCATGCGTTTTTACATGCAACAACCGCACAGTCCAGAGCACTGCTGGAAGATGCTTTGGCGCATGTCATCAAATTTGAAAATATTGAAATTTGATTCACACTTGTTTGTATAAGCACATATGTACACAGGATGCTGCGATCCTGAGTGACTGGAATCATACATCGCATGACATCAATGACCTGTTAAATGATTTCAGAACCAGCTACATACGTTTGCCAGGCAGTTGCAAATGGCAGATACACAGTGGTCCGGCAATCAGGCCGGGCCTTTTAACCTGCGGCTAAATACGCTTATCAGTTTCTTTCATCATCATCCATGACTGATTGATATGTTCCATGATCAGTAATCTCCAGGCTGGTAATAAGCTCTGGCGATAAAATCAAGTTAAATAAAATGGTGACTTTAATGCAATCGGAAAATGCAGCCGGATATGATGAAATAAGTGAACAGATTCATCTGGGTCAACAGGACAAGATTGTCCGTGAAAAAATAGATCAGCGTATTCGTCCTTACTTTTTGATCACAGGTTTTTTATTTGTCTTCTTAATGCTGGAGCTATATCGCTGGCACATGCAAGTACCACCAATGCCTGTCGTGGTGCTGGCACTATTTGCAGTCTCGCTGGTTTTGGTAGCAGTACAATTGAAAGATTATAAAGACCATTTTCGTTTTTTGCGTCTTGGCAAGAAAGGTGAACCAAATACGGCAGACGTCATACATAAACATAGCCAGGAAACGGGAAGTACTATTTATAAAAATGTTGTTCTTGGTGAAACACAGATCGACTATGTGATCGCGGGCCATTCGGGGGTGACACTGGTAAATATATGTGATTGGCGTATTCCGTCAAATAATGAAGCGTTAATACACTATGACAATGAGCAAATACTGCTGAATGGATACAGGCCTGACGCAAACCCGATAGAGCCTCTCAAAAGAGTCAAGCAGTGGATGGAAAATAAGTTATATGCCAGTCTGTCCAAACCTATCAATGTGCAATGCCTGGTTGTTTTTCCCGAATGGTTCGTCAGATCGCCGGAAAGATCTGTGGATGTCTGGGTAATCAATCCGCGAGAAATGAGTGAATTTTTGCAACAACAAAAATTGACGTTATCAGATAATGACAACTGTCTGCTTAACTATCATTTAGCCAAGCTGGTTAATAAAAAGATGAGCCGGGGAGAATCGTGATATTGATGGTGTGCCTGGATTGCTGGGAATGTAAAAGGCTTCAGGTATCCATTGCCTGAACATCCTGAAGCCTTCACCATTAATTGATAGCGCCTTGTTCAAAATCGACTTCTACTTCAATATCACTGGTTAACCTTGACTGACATGCTAGTACCATTCCGTTTTTTAGTTGCTCCCCGTCTAATACATATGAAAAATCATTCAGGGGCTTGATTTTCCCTTTTTTTATTGTTGCACGACATGAACCACAACTGCCAACGCGGCAGTCATGTGGCCACTCAATACCTGCATTGAGTGCTGCCTGTAGTAAATTGATGCCACCTTTAACTTCAAAGGTCTGGCCAGTATTTACTATTGTTGCTGTGTAGTCTTTCTTTTTTCCTAGTCCGAACATAATGTAATCTCCAATTACTTCCGATGTATTTGCCCCGAAAATATGCGGAGCGACTTTTTAGCTAACATTAAAAACTTGATAGTCTATATCTTATATGAGCTGGCCGGTTAAGGCCAATCTAACATGTCATAATCCAGTGTGGATATGGGGCGTTGATGAGGTTCACTTCAAACCGGTCACACGTAAAGATACCGCTGCAGGCAGCATTATCACAAATATTGTTAATATGCCGACTATTAAAAATCGTCTACCCGTCTTATAAAAGAGTATTATGGCGATACCTGGGTCAAACACCACACTAATATTACTACGGATTCATAAGTACATCGAGAATAGTACAGGGTTCGTACAGGGTTCTTTTAACCTTGCCATCAGTCAGTGAATACACAGGGCAGCTCACCCGTGACGGTAGATCTAAAAAATGCTTTCCGCTATGAAAGATAATACAAATACATGCGGTCTATAAACTTATGAAAACATACATAACATTGAAAAAATGGGAGTAAGGGAGCAGGGATTCGAGTCGCTGGTATATGCCTACTCCAAAGATTTGTATCGCTATGGGTACTGGCTGAGTAAGGATTGTGCCGTCGCTGAAGATCTGGTTCAGGAAACATTTTTAAGAGCCTGGCGCGCTTTCGACTCGTTGAATGACGCTAAAGCTGCCAAAAGCTGGTTATTCACAATATTACGCCGTGAAAATGCACGCCGTTTTGAGAAAAAGAGTGCCCAGGCCGAGTTGACTACCCTAGATGACGACATGGTGGAGATGTTTGCCACTATTGAAGATGATTTTGCCAACGTCGACAGCATTGCGGTCAGATCTGCATTAAAACAAATTCCGGCGACTTACACTGAACCATTGGTGTTACAGATTATTGGTGGCTATACATGTGATGAAATTGCCCAAATAATTGGCATTAAACCAGGAGCCGTAATGACACGTGTATTCCGGGCCCGGCAGAAATTGAGAAAGTTACTGGAGGAAGATGGCGCGGCTCAGGGAGTGGTAAAATAACGATGGAAAAATGCGAGATGAATTGTTTGTCTGCACGAAGAATCATGACAACGGAACCCGGCGATCAGAGCCACGAATTTATCCGTCATATTGAAGCTTGTGCCAGCTGTAAGTCTTATTATCACCGCCAGCTTAAATTTAATTCAGTGCTAAACAATGCAGTGAGTGTACAAGTGCCTGAAGGACTGGCGGAGCGTATTTTGGTTCAGCACCGTTTCACTCGAAAAAAAGAGGGTGAACAAAAGAAATACAGCCTCGGGGCCATCGCTGCAAGCATCGCTCTGGTATTTGTTTTGATGGCAGTGACCACACTGCAGTCGCCACCAGCAATTGCCAATGTCATTCTCGAGCATGTGCATGGTGAGATGTGGCTGCTGGACGCGAATGGTCATGTAACCCATGCAAGCCTCAACCAGTTACTTAAGCCGCATGGTGTGAGAGCTGATCAAGAGATTGGCAGGGCAATGCATGCTGGCAACTGTGTTATTGAAGACAAGCTTGGCGTACATATTGTCTTTGCGGGTAAGAATGCACCTGTCACATTAATTATATTCCCTGAACAATTAACGCATTCGCAAACAGTAAGGATACGTGATCAGGTTTTTCATGGTGTATTAATGAATACAAAAAAAGGAACAATCGCGCTTGTTTCCAAGGACAGGGAATCCCTGGATCTTTTTCAGGAGCGCCTTAAAACATCTTTGATGACGTTCATATAGGCTTAAGATCAATGAGGGCGCCTGCAGCAGATGCAGGTCAGGCCCTCCTGATCAGTGTTGGTCAAATAAGTTAACTGGACTGATAATGATCCATTAATATTTTTGCAACTTCGGGACGCGCAAATTCTTTGGGTAAGTCCTTACCTGCGGCAAGCATCTCGCGTACCTTGGTGCCAGATAACAGTACGAAGTCTTCTTTTGTATGATCTGGAGCATCTCTCATCATCACTACCTTATCCAGCTTCTTGGAATACGCCGTATGATCTGCATTAAATATCTCTATCAGCAATGCATTATCAGGAACTTGTTCGTCAAATATAGTCTGTGCTTCAAATGCACCATAGTAATCGCCCACACCGGCATGATCACGACCAATAATGAAGTGAGTGCAACCGCAGTTCTGACGGAATACTGCATGCAGTACCGCTTCTCTTGGTCCGGCATACAGCATATCAAAGCCATAGCCTGTGATCATGACTGTATTGGGAGGAAAATATAGTTCTACCATTTTGCGAATCGCAGCGTCACGAACAGGGGCAGGGATGTCGCCCGGCTTTAGTTTACCGAGTAACATATGGATTAATATGCCATCAGCCCCGGTTGCCTCTTTTGCCATTTTGCACAACTCTTCATGTGCCCGGTGCATGGGATTACGTGTCTGAAATGCAACCACCTTGTTCCAGCCCCGTTCTGCGATTTCACTTCGGATTTGACCTGCCGTTCTGAAGGTTTCAGGAAAGTCGGTTGCAAAATAACTAAAGTTTAATACCTCAATAGGGCCGGAGACGACAAAGCGCCCAAGTGAAGTGAAAGTCGCAACACCAGGATGATCGGTATCTTTGGTGCCATAGACCTTTTCAGTAATCAGATCCAGCTCGTCCTGGGTCAGTTCTTCAATATTTTCAACAGTCTGTATAGCAATGACCGGATGGCCATCGACATTCGGATCAAGCAAGGCAATACGCTGTTGTCCCTCAATTTCTGATATATCTTCACATAAGTTAAGCACCGGGGTCGGCCAGAATAGACCATTACCTGTACTCATATTCTTGGCGACACTTAATGCATCTGTCTTATTCATGTAGCCTGGCAGCGGCGTAAAATAGCCTGCGCCAAGCATCACTGCATTCGCTGCCGTGGCAGAATTAACAAGTAATTTAGGCAGGCTTTCTGCTTCTTTTAATAATGTGGCGCGTTGCTTTTCATCTTCTATATACAACGGGGTTAGCTGGTCGCCTCCATGGGGTTTAATCATAGACTGTTCCTCGGTTGAATTTATGCCGCGATTATTATTTTTTATATAAAAGGCTTAAGTGGATTATGATTTTCTGATTACATTCAGAATAGTATCACTATCATAAGGGTGATCAAATACGGCAGTGAGCCGGCTGATTGCTATTTGCCATATTCCGCGATGAGTCCTGCGGCCTCAACACCAGCCACCGCGCATATCTCATCATTATCAGAGGTATCACCACTGACGCCAACGGCTCCCAGCATATCGCCGTCACTGTTTTTTATCAGCACCCCTCCCGGAACCGGTACCAGTCTCTGCTCAGACAGGTTAATCAGCGCATTCATAAACATCGGTCTGTCTTCTCCCATTGAGAAGAGTGTTCGCGAATCCAGTCCCATGGCAATGGCCCCCCATGCTTTGCCAAATGCTATTTGCGGGCGAAAGAAAGTGGCACCGTCTGCCCTGTGCAGTGCTTTCATGTGGCCTCCGGTATCAACAATGACTACTGTCAAAGGAGCGAGGTTTAGTTCATCGGCTTTTTTGAAAGCAGATTTAATAATTTGTTCGGCATGTGCAGAAGTGAGTGGTTGTGTCATTGAGGCAATCCCCGTTGATTGAGTGGTTTTGACTAGAGGCCAGTCTCTGGTAGACGAATGCATGCCCTGTCGTTACTTGAATATATAATACGTAACTCACGAATTAATCGTAGTATTTATGTTTTATTTAAGCTATTACTTTTATTAAAAATTCTATCTGTCTCAAATACAAGCATAATTTGTTAATTTGGTCACATCGCTTTTCAGACCAGCGTGCTAGTCTTTCTGTCGCATAAGTGTAGTATAAAGAAGAGGGAAGTATGCTATTGACAATTGCTGTAGTGGTGGCCTGGTTTGCAGGATTACTATTTATGTTCAGTGGGTTTGAGCGATCACAGGAGCTGAAATCCGGTGCATTGATCGTTGACCATCAAAAACGCAATAAGCTGACTCTTGGCCTTGGTGTTTATCTGGTGATTAGTCTGGCATTGCTAATTATATTCGTCACGACATCTGCATGATGTGATGTGATCTTAAATCGGTAATAAACGATTCTTTTTTCAAAAATATATAAATTAAATAATCATACAGGCCTGAATAGCAAGGCAGCGCCGTTACTACACCAGCGTTCTCCACGCGGAAGCGGTCCATCCATGAATAAATGGCCATGATGCCCTTCACATCGGGCACATTGATAGCCTCTTTGTGGAGGTACGGCCTTAAGATCAGTATAAGTCATCAGATGACCGTGAATGTGGTCGGTGAAACTTGGCCATCCAGTGTTACTTTCATACTTCATTTGGGAAGTGAACAAATCGAGGCCACACCCTGCGCAACTATATACCCCTTTTCGCCACTCATCGATTAACGGGCTTGAATAGCGTACTTCTGTCATCCTTTTTCTCAGAACGTGATACGCATTGGGACTTAACTTTTGTTTCCATTGATGGTCATTGAGAATTATTTTTTCTATATTCCCGGATGCAATGTAGAGCGGTCTGCTTTTGCCTGACAACACCTGCAGGTAAACAAATCCTGCGAAACCCGTGCAGGCGATTAAAAATTTTCTGCGTGAATGTGTCATGGGTTAAGTGAGCAGGTCATCCTAAAGTTTAAGAGTATCTGACCGTGTCAGCTTACTGGACCTTGACGGTGACTGTCTATACTATAGCCTCCTTTATTAACTCGGGTCTCGCCCTGATACATAATTAAGCCATGCCATGTCGCATACAGCTGATCAAGTAAAGCAGCATTTTTTAATGCTTAACCGGATGCTTACTGCAGGACTGATTCTGATATTAATCCTGGCTTCGCTGATTTTCTGGGTCACCGAGGCGTTGCCGTTACATAGTTCATCCTCTGTGATCGGGCTGGCTTTTATGCTGTTGGCCGTCATTTTCTATCAACTGCCATATATTAGCTTTTTGTTAACGCGGCGACATTTTGCAGACAGCGACAGAAGCGGTATTGAAATTCTGGATGCAGGATGGAAAACATTTAAACAGTGGGCGAATGACTGATTGCTGGCGGTCCCCGCCTAATCTGCAGGCAGGAGGCCACCGCACAGACTTGATAACTGGAATATTGTCGGGTCATGTCCCCGTGCAGAGTGGTATTGTAGTAGTCTTTGCCTGTTATTGAAATGCTCAATTAAAAATCGAACAATGGAAGGACACATGCAATACCCGCGTAATCCACGAAAACCCATTGATGGTGAGGTTATCATCAAGCGACCGGGGAAACCGGCGTTGAAATCACGTCGCGGCAATGTCAGTGATGGTGGTGTCTTTGTCAATCTGGATCATCACGATCTGCAGAAAGGACGACGGGTTGAAGTTATTCTGGTGCAGGAGAATGGCACCGTGCGCGATATCCAAAGGATGAGCGGAATTGTCATCAGGATTGAGCCGGAAGGCGTCGCGCTGGTGACTTACCGTGCGAATCAATTGAGACATAACAGCCCTGAGCTAAAATCGTCCCCGGGATTCGGCAAATTAACGACTGAAACCCCATGAACGGTCGTTTTCGACCGATGATATGTGCAGTAAATTAATGACAGCCCACTATAATAGAAATTGTAGTTTCTCTCCTTCTGAAGCTGACCCGCAGTGACTTCACTGCGGGTTTTTTTATGCCAAAACCATATCTGTACGTCTGTTGTATATCGCGGTATGGATCAACCCAAGGCTTGTTGTATTTCGCTGTAAATGGTTGAATAGGGCCAGAATGTTGATTAACCAATAATACCCCTATGAATAGTTTGTTATTAGTCGCCCATGGTAGCCGCAGGGCAGAATCCAACAAAGAGATCGCGACAGTGGCCTCGGCGCTTGGGTCAAAAGTAGTGTCTCAATATCCACTTACAACATATGCTTTTCTGGAGCTGGCTGAACCTTCCATTCCGGAGGGTATTGATTCTCTGATCCAGCAGGGTGCCACGCAGATAACCATTCTGCCATATTTCCTGTCTGCCGGACGCCATGTGCACGAAGATGTTCCAGGGATTGTGAAAGCCAAACAGGATAAGCATCCCGAGATAAAGATCACGATTGCTCCTTACCTCGGTGAAGCGACAGAAATGATTGATGTGTTGGCCTCTGTTTCCAGTAAAGCGAACGCAATCAACGCGCAACAGGCATTATAAAGTACAGTGCATTTCGTTGTTTAAGGCAGTGGGTCGATTGCGTGAACAGGACTCATTGGGTCCTGTGTGATCATGTAATTTATCTGCCCGGCAAATTGCCGACAGTGACCGGATGATATGGTGTATGGCGGATTTTGTCATGAGTATGCATGCGATACTCGACAAAATCCGGACACTCCTGAAAATGCAAAAACGGGTTGCCTTCGATCTGTTCGGCCAGTGTAGAAGTTGGCTGTGTTGCATAATTATGGCCAGGGTGTATCAGGGTTTTTGCGGGCAGTTCGGTCTTCATCTTTGACAATGTGTTAAACATTTGCTCGGGATCGCCTCCCGCCAGATCACAGCGTCCGCAGCCAAACACAAACAACGTATCTCCAGTGATGATGTCATCCCCGATTAAGTAACATGCTGACCCTGGAGTATGTCCGGGTGTATGGAGAATCTGTAGTTCAGAATTGCCCAGTACGATACGGTCTCCTCCATGATGCAGCGCAGGCGCGGTTAAATCCGTTTGCCAGAAATCTGCTTCAGGCTTGAGTAAATGTAACCGTGAGTCGCTGTAATCGAGCAGCGCCTCAACCCCATTAATGTGATCGTGGTGACTGTGAGTCAGAAGTATGTCCGTAATCTTTATCCCTTTTTCCTCAGCATATTGGGTAATTTTAGGGACGTCCCAGGCAGGGTCAACGACCGCAGCCTGTTGTGTTGCAAGATCAATTATGAGGTAGACAAAATTATCCATCGGCCCTAACTGCATGGGTATAATTTCGTATGTTTTATTCATGGCGGCGTCCTTGGTACACGATGACAGATATTTTACCATTTTAACACTAGCACCTGGAAACCGACTTTTATGTCAAAGTTAAATGCACAAGTGACTTCTCTGCCGGACTATATTGATACCCGACTCAGAATCCTGTCAGTTGGGTTAAATCCTTCCGTGCCATCGGCCGCAATGGGTTATTATTTCGCCAATCCCAGAAACAGGTTCTGGCGTGCTTTTATTTGTGCCAGTATTGTCGACGAAAAGTTTATCGTTGATGCCACTGTTCACCACTGGTTACTGAGGGAGCATGCAATCGGTTTCACCGACGTGGTCAAGCGGCCTACGCGCATGGGGAATCAGCTGCGGGCGGCCGATTTCAAGCGTGACGCACCCGCACTGCGTGAAAAAATCGAGGTTTACCAGCCGGCGATTGTATGGATCCACGGGAAAGTAGCGATGCGTCAGTTTATGCAATATGCTTACGGGATCAAGCAAGCTTGGCAGTGGGGCTTTAACGAGGTGAAAGCACTTAAGGCAGACGTATATGTTACCCCTAACCCGAGTCCGGCTAATGCCGCATTCAGTCTTGCAAATCTGGTCGAGTGGTACCAACCTCTGGCTGACCGATGAACCATTGCCGGCAGATGCAATCCAAATATTCATTCCGCGGCCATTAAAACCAGGATATCGCAGTGTTTAAGCGACTTTTTCAACTTGTGTTTGCGATGCTAATACTTCTATCGCTATTTTTGTCATTAACGCCGGCGACCAACAGTATGCCAATGATGTGGAATGATAAAATTATCCATGCCATTAGTTATTTTACCCTGATGATGACACTGGATTTTTCCTGGCAGTCTGGACGCCAATTGGCGATTAAATCAATCATCGTATTACTATACAGCGGCCTGGTTGAGTATGGACAAAGCTTTGTACCAGGCAGGGAAATGTCGCTTGCCGATTTGGCAGCTAACGCTTCCGGCATACTGGTGTTCATTGTATTTGTCCCTCTGCTCTGGCGCAGAGGGATTTACAGATATTTAAAATTAATATGAAGGTGTGATCACAGTGTATCGATTAATCAATTTTGCCATAGTGTTGCTGGTTATCGCCTCGTTATTATTTGCGGTTTACTATCTGGAAGGAATGCTGGATCTGGCGCCATGTCCATTATGCATGGTTGACCGGGTGATTCTGGTTTTTATTGGTATCACCAGTCTGATTGCCCTGATTCACAACAGCCGCGGGATAATGCGTACGGTGTACACTGCCTTGTCGGTTCTTTTCTGTGGACTTGGTGTTGCCGTGGCCGGGCGCCATATCTGGTTACAGGGATTGCCCCCTGACAAGGTGCCGGAATGCGGTCCGGACCTCAACTACATGCTTGAAGTGTTTCCGCTGGGCGATGTGATTAAGCGTGTGTTCAGCGGGTCGGGTCAATGTGCAGAGATCAGCTGGACGCTGATGGGATTAACCATCCCGCAGCAAACACTATTGTTGTTTATTAGCCTGTTAGTGCTGACACTCGTTGCACATTTTCAATCTCGCCAGCCTTCGCCAGGGCTCAGGAATATTTAGCTAAACGTTTGTATAATCGCTATAATTCGCCATCATTTTAGTGAGTGTAAGGCTCAATGCGAGACATATGATCACAGGTACTCTGCAAGCACAAAAAATTCCCGCACGTACTACGGCTGCAACAAAATTCGTATCCCTGAGAGGAGATTACGGCACTGGCGATTTTTTCATGCATCGTGGTGGCAGACTTAAAGAAGTTGTCATTGCCTACGAAGCGTGGGGAAATCTGTCCAGTAATCATGATAATGCCGTCCTTGTATTTGGCGGATTGTCTCCTTCTGCCCACGCATGTTCGTCCGAGCAGGACCCCAGCAAAGGCTGGTGGGAATACATGATAGGCCCCGGGAAGCCAATAGACACCAATCAGTATTATGTGATTTGTGTTAACACACTGGGCAGCTGCTTTGGGTCAACTGGACCTTCATCAATTAATCCTGAAACAAACCGGGCCTATGGCCTGGATTTTCCGGATTTAAGTATTGAGGATGTTGCCAAGTCAGCCCATCACGCATTACACGATCTCGGTATCGATCACCTGCATACCGTGGTAGGCAGTTCGATGGGAGGAATGTCATCGCTTGCCTATGCACTCATGTATCCGACTGAAGTTGATCATTTAATCACTATTTCAGCCGCTACAAGAGCGCTGCCATTTACAATCGCCGTGCGTTCCCTCCAGCGTGAAATTATACGTTGTGATCCCGCATTCAAGGATGGACAGTATGCGCAGGATGAGGAACCTGTCAGTGGCATGGTGCTTGCGCGCAAATTGGGCTTAATGTCGTATCGTGCCGCAGAAGAATGGCATCAAAGATTTAATCGCGCACGAGTCAGTGCCGACCGAAAATCCAGTGACAGATTTGGAATTGAGTTTGAGGTGGAATCGTATCTTGACTATAACGCCCATAAATTTGTTAAGACCTTTGATGCCAATAGTTATTTATATCTTTCAAGGGCCATGGATTTATTCGATGTCGCAGAACATGGCGGGTCTGTGAATGCCGGGCTGGCAATGATTCAGGCCAGGAATACTCTGGTCATTGGTGTTGAAACAGATATTTTATTTCCGGTACATCAGCAAAAAGAAATCGCCGCTGGAATCAGTAAAGCCGGTCGTCCTGTTGAGTACGTCCAGCTGGATTCTATCAACGGGCACGATTCATTTCTGGTTGATGAACAACATTTTGCACCCGTGATAAGAAAGTTTTTTGAAAGTAATCAATAAGGCCGGTGTGATAAAGCATAAATCTCGCAAGCCGGCCCTGGAGTTTTCAGGGCCGGCCCGTAATATTGGCAGTGAAAGAGATTTTAACGCTTGCTGATGTCTGTATATTCCCTGTTCACATAGCCGGTATATAATTGTCTTGGACGACCGATGCGTGCGTGTGGATCGCTCATCATTTCCATCCAGTGCGTGAGCCAGCCGACCGTGCGTGACAAGGCAAATATGACAGTGAACATACTGACAGGAATGCCAATCGCCTGAAAAATAATACCCGAGTAGAAATCCACATTTGGGTACAGTTTGCGCTGAATAAAATAATCGTCTTCCAGCGCGATCTTCTCCAGCTCCATGGCTACTTTAAGCAGGGGTCGATTCGGGTTGTCTTCGCCCAGTTCTTCCAGCAGGTCATGGCAAATCTGGCGAATAATTTTAGCTCGTGGGTCATAGTTCTTATATACGCGGTGGCCAAATCCCATTAAGCGGAAACGGTCATCTTTATCTTTGGCGCGCGCAATGTAATGGGAGAGGTCCTTACCTGATTCGACAATTTCCGTCAGCATTTTAATGACGGCTTCATTGGCACCACCATGGGCAGGCCCCCATAATGAACCGATCCCGGCGGAGAGCGCGGCAAACGGACTGGCCTCAGAGCTGCCTGTCAGACGAACCGTTGAAGTGGACGCGTTTTGTTCATGATCCGCATGCAATATCAGGATCAAATCCATCGCTCTCACCATGGTGGGGGATGGTTTATATAGTCTGCCTGGCATACTAAATAGCATGTGCAGGAAGTCTGCCGTGTAATCCAGTTCAAGGTTAGGGTAGTTAAAAGGCTGACCCAGTGCATATTTGTAGCACCAGCTGGCAATTGTCGGCATTTTAGCAATCAGGCGATGTGCAGCGACTTCCCTCGATAGCGGATCATGCACATCCACTTCTTCGTGATAAAAGGCAGCCAAGGCGCCCACGGAAGCCACCATCATGGCCATGGGGTGTGCATCATGGCGGAAGCCCAGGAAAAAACGACGCATTTTTTCGTCGATCAGTTTTCTGCGCTTAATTGACGCGGTATATGTGTCAAGCTGTCCCCGGGTTGGCAGTTCACCATAAAGTAACAGGTAACAGACTTCATCATAATTGCTGTGTTCTGCCAGTTGCTCGATAGAATAGCCACGATATGCGAGGCGCCCCTTGGCACCATCGATAAAAGTGATTTTACTGTCACAACTGGCCGTGGACATGAATCCCGGGTCAAACGTGAAGTAACCCAGCTCTTTGTAAAGGGTCCTGATATCAATGGTCGCTGGGCCGTCAGTACCTTCAAGGACTGGTAATTCCACTTGTTTGCCAGTGCTGTTGTCGGTAATGGTGACGGTTCTGTTTGATTGACTAGACATGGTGAGTCCTCCTGGATTCTAGTTCAATGTCCATTAGTGGGATCGCAAAGTGCGATGTTGCCTTTGCATACAAAGTAAGTAATCGATAGCGCATTATAAATTTATTTAAAATGTGTATATAACTATATGAATTTTAGTAAATTTGACTTTTTAAGGAAATTTCTAGGTCGAGATGATATCAAATTCTGCTTCAGTTTTTTCGAAGCATTGTACATTGCTGCAATTATAGACGATATCGCGCCCAAGAAATGGTCTTATCACACACATTGATGAATTATCCAAGTCTAAAGTGATGCAGGATAAAAGTTGCGATTTCTTGTGGCGCATTAATATTCAGGCTGATTATGTTGTCCGGTATGGCACAGGGCTCATCACTGGCAAATGCAATGATATTTTCATCCTCTGTGCACATCACCGGGTGTCCGAGGCTGGGGCGGTGCAGCTCAATTTTACTGAATGCTTCTTTCTTGAAACCTTCAACAAGAATCAGATCAATATTTTCATGATCGATCTGAGCAGTTAATTCTGCCAGTGTACGTTCGGGTTGTTCCTCTGCCAATTCAGTCATCAGGGCCCAGCGCCTTGATGAAGAGATAAGCATTTGCCGGGCGCCGGCATGTCGAAGTTTGTAGCTGTCTTTTTCTTTCTGGTCAACATCGAATTGATGATGCGCATGTTTAATGACAGCCAGGCGAACACCATGATTGCCCAGAACTGGAATAAGTTGGGTCAGTAAAGTGGTTTTACCGGTGCCGCTGTATGCACAAAAACCAACTAATGGGGTGGGACACTGGCTTAATTGGTTATTCATATGCACTGGTCCGCTTTCTGTAGATCGGCTGGCGTGTTGATATTGGTAAACATTTCGGGTGTCGCGGAAAAATCAGCGCTTGCATATGAATGTTTTTCATACCATCGGTCTATCTTTCGTTCGCCTGAATTGAGGAAATGATTTAAATCTTCCAGCAATGATTTATGTATCAGGGCATACACCGGCTGCAACCGATTTCCATCAAAGCCAACACTTAACTGTTTGCCGCTCTCGCTGGCGGCCTGTAGCAGTATATCGACATAGTTGTCTGGTAATATGGGCCCATCGCAGGGTACGGTCGCAATATAATCCGTTTGACAATGCTGCAAGCCGCTGGCCATACCAGCCAGGGGACCCTGGTAATCGGCAATCTCGTCGCTAACCACCGGGTACCCATATGCCTGGTACTGGCGGAGGTTGCGGTTGGCGTTAATAATGACTGTCGCGACCTGGGGTGTGAGTGCGTCAAGTATGTAACTGATCATATGGCGGCCATCAATGGTGACAAGACCTTTATCGGCACCACCCATACGGCGTGCCTGGCCGCCCGCGAGGATTAAGCCGGTAACATTATTGTGTGTTTTTAGGTCGGTCATGTGTGGTTCGCACTAAGATGCCAGTCAGTTATTATAATGCTATCAGATAATAGTAGGAGATTATTAAAATGAGCAGGACAGATGAACAAAAACAGACAGAAATAGAAGCCGCGGTTTACCGAAGACTGGTCGAGCATCTGCAGGCCAGGACTGAAGTACAAAATATCGATCTGATGAATCTGGCCGATTTTTGTCGTAACTGTCTGTCGAAGTGGTATGTGGCGGCTGCTAAAGATCGAGGTGTAGAGATAGACTACGATCAGGCACGGGAACTTGTTTACGGAATGCCATATTCTGAATGGAAAGAAAAATACCAAAAGGAAGCCACACCAGAGCAGCTGGCTGCATTTGATGCAAAAAACAAATAGCCCCAGGTGAGAGAAAAGGGCTTCAACGAGCTGAGTGATGCGCAACTGCTGCGCTACAGTCGTCAGATAATGTTGCCGCAGATCGATGTGGCCGGCCAGCACAAATTGCTGGAATCAAGTATTTTGGTATTGGGCGCGGGCGGGTTGGGTTGTCCTGTGCTGACCTATTTGGCCACGGCAGGTGTTGGTGAACTTGTCATCGTGGACCCTGACATAGTAGAGTTTTCCAACCTGCAGCGCCAGATTTTATATACGGATCAATGCGTCGGTCAGCACAAAGCAGAGGTGGCCGCTGAAAAGATTAAACAGCTTGGCGGTGATCTCAACGTAGTCTCCGTGACACAGATTCCTGATGATGAGCAACTATGTGCGTTGATCAGGCATGCCGACCTCGTTATTGATGGCACAGATAACTTTGCGGCTCGTTATCGACACAATCAGGTCTGTATTGAAACATGCACACCGCTGGTTTCTGGCGCAGTGATTAGATTTGAGGGCCAGGTGAGTGTATTCGATCCGGCCAATGCGGATTCGCCATGTTACCATTGCATCTATCCTGCTGGCCGCGACGAAGCTTTAAACTGCTCTGAAAATGGTGTGCTTGGACCGGTTGCAGGGATGATTGCAACAATCATGGCGACCGAAGCAATTAAGTTTATCACTTCAACGGGTGAGTCTCTGGTCGGGCGGCTGATGTTAATTGATGCACAATATATGGAATGCAGAATTGTCAATCTGACTAGAGATCTGGCATGTGCAGTGTGTTCAGGAAAATAGTATGCATGCAATAACCAATCTCATCACAGAGACCCTGTGGAAAGTCGATATCAAGTCGCAATCATTATGGAAGCGATTTCTGATTAGCGTTGCACGTTTTGTTTACCTGGTAGGTAGCGATCTTTCCAATGGTCAGCTCAATCTGCGTGCGATGTCACTTGTATTTACGACAATCCTGTCATTCGTGCCGCTATTGGCGGTCAGTTTCTCTGTCTTAAAAGCGTTTGATGTTCATAACCAGATAGAACCGGCATTGTTGAATCTGTTCGCTCCCCTTGGTGAAAAGGCCGCTGAGCTGACACAAAACATTATTGGATTTGTTGACAACATCAAAGTGGGTTTGCTCGGAACAGTGGGTATTGCATTTTTGTTTTACTCGGTCATTTCCCTGCTCACCAAGGTCGAAGAGGCCTTTAACTATACATGGCGTGTAAAAAAAACACGTTCGCTGGCCGAAAGATTCAGTAATTACCTCAGTGTATTGATGGTAGGGCCGGTACTGGTATTTGCGGCAATGGGAACCACCGCTAGCCTGTTAAATAACTCTGTGACACAAAGTCTGGCAGATATCGAGCCGTTTGGCACGTTAATTACACTGATCACAAAACTGATACCTTACCTGCTGATAATATTGGCCTTTACCTTTGTTTATTCGTTTGTTCCAAATACCAGGGTAAAGCTGCTACCTGCGCTGACGGGCGGAATAGTGGCGGGTATTTTGTGGCAGTCCGTAGGTTACATCTATGCGTTGTTTATCGCGCAATCCTCGACTCAAACAGCGATATATGCAGGCTTTGCGATATTGTTTTTCTTTATGACCTGGCTGTATTTGAGCTGGCTGATCTTGCTGATTGGTTCAAGTGTGGCATTCTACCGACAGTATCCGGAATATTTGCTGACCAAAAGACATAGCATCGCGCTCAACAATCATGATCGGGAACATCTGGCACTCAATGTGCTGGTGATGATCGGCAACAACTTTTATCAACGTCAACCGCCACTGAGTGTCGAGGAAATCGTTGATGAGCTGGCATGTCCGCGTCAGTCTATAGAAGAGATTTTGCAGTGTTATGAAGATGCCGGCATTTTAAATCGCGTGGATGGAATATATCCCGCGTATACTCCGGCCATGCCATTTGAAAGCCTGACTGTTAACGAGGCCTATCAGGCGATTCGTACAAGCCATGCAATCTTTTCGCCAATCCGGCAGACCCTGCCTGGTGACTTAATTAAGCCTATTATTGAACGCATAGAACACTCCGTTCAGCGTGAACTGGACGAACTTACCATTAAACAATTAATCCAAGGCAAGGACGGTAATCCGTCAATAAAAACGCGGTGAAACAATGACAGATCAACAGAGCGATATCGCGCAACTGATGCAGGAACTGAGGCAGTTTGCACAAGCACGTGATTGGGAGCAATTTCATAGCCCAAAAAACCTTTCTATGGCACTATCCGTCGAAGCGGCGGAATTACTTGAACATTTCCTCTGGATGAACGGACAGGCAAGCTACGCATTGGGTGAGGCGAGACATCAGCTGGTGAGCTATGAAGTGGCCGATATTTTTATTTATCTGCTTAGAATATGTGATCAGCTTGATATTGATTTAGTCAAAGTCACCAGAGAGAAAATGGCAATCAATGAACAAAGGTATCCGGCTGAGAAAGTAAAGGGCAGTGCAAAAAAGTATTCAGAATATTAACCATATAAATATCCTATGAGTGAATCATCTTTTGAATCTCAGCCTTTGGAAGAGGTTCAGTTAAATCAAACCAAAATTACTATTTTAGGCACGGCCCATGTCTCCAAAGCCAGTGCCGACGCCGTGCGTAAACTCATCGAAACCAATCAGTTTGACACAATCGCGATAGAGCTGTGTGATAGCCGGTATCACTCCATTATCAATCCTGACTCTCTTGCCCAGATGGATCTTTTTGAAGTGATCAAAACAAAAAAAGCCAGCATGGTGGCAGCGAGTCTCGCCCTGGGAGCATACCAACAGCGCCTTGCCGAGCAGTTTGATGTGCAACCGGGCGAAGAGATGCGCGTGGCAATACAACTTGCCGATGAGAAAAATTTAAAGCTCGAGTTAATTGACCGGGATGTGGGCATCACTCTCAAACGTCTTTACCGTAACATTCCATGGTGGCGTAAGCTTTATGTCATTTCAGGCCTGATCGCAAGCGTATTAACAAATGAAAAAGTCACTGAAGAAGAAATAGAAAAACTTAAAACAGGGGATATGCTGGAAAGTACTTTCTCCCAGTTTGCAAATTCTGCCTACGATCTTTTTAGCCCTCTGATTGCCGAACGTGATCAATATATGTCTGCAAAACTCGGGTTGCTGGCCAATAACAATGACAATGGCAATGTGCTTGCCATTGTCGGCGCCGGTCACCTGGCCGGAATCAAACAGGAACTTGCTCAGGGCAGTCAACAAGCGCAGGAAACGCTGGAGCAACTCACACATATTCCCAAAGGTTCGAGCTTTGGAAAGTATATTCCGTGGGTAATCGTTGCATTAATTCTCTCTGGTTTTGCCATTGGTTTTAGCAAGAGTAGTGATCTTGGCTGGAGCCTGGTGATGAACTGGGTGCTCATTAATGGTGGCTTGTCCGCTCTTGGTGCGGCAATTGCCGGAGCACACATACTTACTGTCGTCACCGCTTTTCTTGCTGCTCCTTTAACGTCGCTGAACCCCACTATCGGTGCAGGCGTGGTGACTTCCGCCGTTGAATTGTACCTGCGCAAGCCAACGATTAAAGATTTTGAAAATGTTCGTGCGGACACCACAAAGTTTTCAGGCTGGCGCTCGAACCGTGTCGCACGGCTAATTCTGGTATTCCTTTTGAGTACATTAGGCTCGGTGTTTGGTACATACATCGCCGGTTTTCAGATCTTTGATGCCCTTGTTGACTAAATAGTGCTGGCGTTTGATACCGTTATTATCTTTTTAACGCTTGGGCTGGTCGTTGGATTTTTTGCCGGTTTGCTAGGGATTGGTGGCGGCGCCATTATGGTGCCGGCACTAACCGCATTTTTTTTGTATAAAAATGTCCCCGTGGACTATGTTGTCCATTTGGCACTGGGCACATCAATGGCATCGATTATCGTCACCTCGGCGTCAAGCCTTTATGCGCATCAGCAACACCAGGGTGTTGTATGGCCAGTTGTGAAATTAATGGTGCCCGGCGTTCTGCTGGGCGCGTTCTTCGCGACTTATATTGTTGCACACACATCATCACAGCATCTGGCAATCTTCTTTGTCGTGTTTATGGCATATGTCGCCACGCAGATGTTTTTGAATGTGCAACCAAAACCTTCGCGTGTCGTTCCGGGCGCGGGTGGGTTGGTGTCGGTTGGGGCCGGGATTGGTGCATTGTCGGCAGTTGTCGCCATTGGCGGAGGGACGTTAACAGTGCCATATCTTGCCTGGCACAATATTGACATCAAAAAAGCAATTGGCACTTCAGCAGCCATCGGCTTTCCAATTGCCGTTGCCGGGACGCTGGGGTATCTGCTAAATGGATGGAACGCGACTTACAGGCATGACTATTTGTTTGGCTTTATTTATCTGCCGGCTGTGGTGTTAATTTCGTTGATGAGCTACTTTACGGCGCCACTTGGTGCACGCCTGGCACACCGTTTACCTGTTGCCGTGTTAAAAAAAGTGTTTGCGTTATTTTTGGTCGCGCTTGGCGTGAAAATGTTGTTGTCTGTCCTGCAGCAATAACAGGGAATGAACGTGATTATTGCTGTACGATCATTCTTTGTGCGTCCTGGTTCCAGAAATGATTCAGGTCTGCGGAGATCTGTGCGGCTTCAAGTAGCAAAATATCATTGCTAATATCTGGTGACTGCCCATTCAAAGTCTCGCTCTCGTCATCGCTTTGCTCATTTAGCCCGATCAGTTGTTCAAATTGTTTGCGGTCTTTTTCCAGGCGGGAAAAATTTTTCTCGCGAGTGGCTTTATTCAAAGATAACTCTGTCTGATTCTGTAATGTTTCGTTTAAGTCATACAGCTTGATCAGGGTCTGGTATTTTTCATCATCGCGTGTTCGTTCAAAATGTCTGTCAGACAGCTCTTCGATTATCTTTCTGGATATTTGCCGGTTGTCAAACTGGGTAGGAGAGATTTTTGTCCACGGCAGAGCATTATCGAGGCCGCGTTCGCCCTGTTTTGATTTGTCATAGGCGGCCTCAAACGGGATGTCGGGTTCGACACCACGGTGCTGTGTACTCTCGCCATTGATTCGGTAGTACTGCGCTATTGTGGCTTTCAGCTGGCCGAGTTTAACGTCGCTTTTGCGCCCAAAGCGATTTAAATCAACGAGCTGTTGCACGGAGCCTTTACCAAAAGTGGTTTCACCCACAATGACCGCACGTCCGTAGTCCTGTAAGGCACTGGCAACAATTTCAGAGGCAGAAGCGCTGAAACGATCTACCAGAACCACCATCGGACCCTGGTAAGAGATATCTTCATTTTTGTCTTTATGGATTTCAATGTGACCACTGGAATCACGCACTTGCACGATGGGGCCTTTATCAATGAATAGCCCGGCCAGCTGGGTGGCTTCTATTAATGAACCACCACCATTGGAGCGCAAGTCAAGTACCAGCGCATCAATATTTTTATCGGTCAGTTCGATCAGCAGTTTATGTACATCACGGGTAGTACTGCGGTAGTCCACATCGCCGCTTTGAAATGCATTGAAGTCGAGATAGAAGGTCGGTACGGTAATGACACCAACTTTTTGGCTCGTGTTTTTTTGGGGTACTTCGATAATATCGCTGGTGGCGGCCTGTTCTTCCAACTTGATTTTGTTGCGCGTAATGGAAATTTCTTCCACCGCCGCTCCGTCACCCTTGTCTCCTGGCAATATCTGAAGTTTCACAATGGTGTCTTTGGGGCCACGGATCAGGTCTACGACATCTTCAAGTCGCCAGCCGACCACATCGGTAAATTCTTTTTCGTCTTGTTGGGAGATACCAATAATTTTGTCTTTAGCGTGAAGCAGATCTCCAAGGTCAGCCGGTCCACCGGGAATAATCCGTTCCACAACAGTATGATCTCCATCGGAGCGAAGTAATGCGCCAATGCCCTCCAGGGACAGACTCATACGTATTTCGAAATTATCAAACGAACGTGGCGACAGGTAGCTGGTGTGCGGGTCGATCGCGGTGGCATAAGCATTGATGTACAGCTGAAAAATATCATTTTCATCCAACTGGTTGGTTCTTTTTAGTACATTGCTGTAACGCTTTTCCAGCGTATTTTTAATTTCATCCTTCTTTTTATTTGCCAGTAGCAGGGACAGAACATCGTTTTTAATACGCTTGCGCCATAAGTCATTTTGTTGTTCGATGGTATATGGCCAGGATGCATTTTCTCTTTCGACACTGAAGCTTTCGTCGATATCGAAATCAAAATTCTGGTCGATCATTAATAAAGCATGCTCTATGCGCTCATTGACACGCTTTTGGTAGGTGGCGAATATTGAATAAGCGGGTAGTAAATTATTGGCGCGCAGTGCATCATCGAGCGTGAACTTATATTTGTCAAAGCTGGCAATATCTGTCGCCAGGAAATAGCTTTTGGTGGGGTCAAGCGTCTCAAGAAAATTGTGATAAATGGTTTCTGAAAATGCATCGTCCAGCTCAATTTTTCGGTAATGATAACGGCCCAAAAAGTCAGTGATAATTTTTGTGGCACGCAGGTGATCGACCGACGGTGACAGCGTAGGATTTTCAAAGCCGCTGCTGCCAAGTGATACAAGCAACAGTGCAAGGGCAGTGAGACTGGTCAGGAAGTATTTAAACACGATGATTTTGACTGATGATAATGTAGAAAATTCGGTATTTGTTAAAGTTTCAATTTATTGTATACAAAAGTTTAAGTAAATAGCGTATTTAGGTCTCTATTTTGTTGTAAAACACACAATCTGACCGCTCAAAACGCAATAATATAACAACGTGGCCGTTTGTCAGTCACACAACCGGTAGCCTATAATACTAATTTTTTATTATAACCTATTGAATGTAATGGGTTTAATGATGAATGCCCGGCTGCCTGGACTGTCCGGTGCCATTATCAGTCGACTCAAGGAGAACGTGCGGTGGATACGCTCAAGCAACACAAAAAGCTGTTTATGACACGCTTAATGACACCGGAAATGGCAAACTTTTCCGGCAAGGTACATGGCGGCCATATACTCAAACTGCTCGATGAAGCGGCATTCTCGTGTGCGTCCCGATATTGTCAAACCTATGTAGTGACTGCGGCACTCGATAATGTCATTTTTAAAAACCCAATAATGGTAGGTGATTTGGCTACATTTAAGTGTCACGTTAACTATGTTGGTCGCAGTTCCATGGAAATTGGTATAAAAGTCGAGGGCGAAAAAATTTATGAAAAGAAAAAATACCACGCACTTTCGTGTTATTTCACAATGGTATCTGTCGATGAGAGTGGTAAACCACAGGAAGTCCCGCGGCTGAAACTGGAAACCGATATCGAAGAGAAATTATTCCAGGCAGGCAAGATGCGCTGCAAGATGCGCAAAGAAATGCAGGAGAGAAACATGCAGCTGCATGTCGGGCTGGATTCAGACTAACTGGCTTCTGAATATAATATCGAATTGATGCTGGTTAAGTGGCGTAAGCATTAATGGCTTAGCCACTTAAACACATTTGAAAAATTGGCTAAACTGCGACGACCTTGTTTGCACACGGTCCTTTATCGGTCTCGCCAACTTCAAATTCCACTTCCTGACCATCTTTTAAGGTGGCAAATCCGCCGTCATTCTGGATTTCAGAAAAATGTACAAAAAGGTCCTTGCCGCCATCCTCAGGTGTGATGAAGCCAAACCCTTTTTTTGCACTAAACCATTTAACTGTGCCTTTACTCATTTTTTACCATTCCTTCATTGTGAATATCTAAAACTTCAGCCAACCAGGACACCCCTGTCGTTGCTGAACGCGTAGTTTAACTGAAGAATATGAAATATTCATATCGTTATCAGTTAATTATCCCCAGGGCCGGTCGTCAGGGGCCTCATGGTGGTGAATTTCCGGTATTTGCCGGGATATCTGCGACCACGCATTAAATACGTCAGTGTCAAATAAGTAAAATTGAATATCAAGATGCCTGTAATGCGGATGCAGGCAACTGTGAAAGGCAATCCGCGCCGCTTCCTGAGGAGGATAGCCATAGACACCGCATGAAATCGCCGGAAAAGCAATGCTCGCACACTCAAATTTAACAGCCAGTGATAGCGTATTCAGGTATGCACTGGTCAACCCCGCGGCCGGGTGACTGTCACTATGGTAAACTGGCCCGACAGTATGTATCACGTGACGGCAGGGTAGATTACCTGCCCGGGTAATACGTGCCTCGCCAGTGGGACAGCGTATTCCGTTGACCGCTTTAACCGCCAGGCATGCCTGTAGCAGAGCGGGACCTGCGGCCCGGTGAATGGCACCATCCACACCACCGCCGCCAAGCATGATGGGGTTGGCGGCATTAACGATGGCATCGACGTTCGCGGTGACAATATCACCCTGTATTAACTTCACTGACATGATCAAAAAACTATATTTTGAAAGTCAAAGTCATGATGTGTGATTCACATGGTCCATACAAGCCTGGTGAGGCAAATCAACTGCTCATCAAGCACACATCACCAGGTTGGCACGCGTTACGTTAACACAAGCAACATACCTATCCAAAGCAACACAGCAGCTACCAAAAACGACACGGTATTGATCAATCGGTGTTTATCTGCCTGTTTATATACCTGCACGCTGATGGCAATCAGTGCGATTGCAGGAATAAAAACTGTGCCTGTCAGTGTCATTGGGGCTGGAATCAGGCCCATTCCGAACAGGGGCGCAGTTTGTGGAATCAGCAACATACAGGCTGAAATTATCAGTAAGTAATATAGTGTGCACGTTATCTGAAGTTTCCAGTTCATTGGCTATGCATTACATGATAAAACATTAACAGTCTCTGCCAATAATGCACTCAAAGACAGGTTCATAATGACAGCTTGATGATACGAGGGCAGTATCTCCGGGGGCTGGCCCATCGTATACAATATTATTTTACCGGGGTGGGTCGACTTTATGGTTGATGGAAGTATTTACCCGGTACCAGCCTGCAATAGAATACCGGTCACGGCTTGCAGGCAGCACTTCATGTGGAAAGTGTTCGCTGAGGAAAACAACGAGCGTACCAAACAAAGGTATAATTTTGATGCCTTGCAGGTCATGCTCATGCTGATATAACACGAGTTCGCCGCCGTGCTGTATAGTCCAGCCCGGATTAAGATAGGTGACAATTGACAACACCCGGTTGGCCTCGCCTTTGAAAGCGTCGTAATGTCTCTTGTAATAATCACCGGGGGCGTAATGGGCAAAATGGCTTTCAAAGGAAAACAACCCTAAAAACAGACGCCGGTTTAAAAAATGTTGCAGATGTGTACACCAGTCCAGCCATTGTTTTCCGGGGGCCGACGCGCCGGTAATCCAGCAGATTTCATCGGTGCGCACAAATTCATTTTTAAGATGGTCTTCACCACGACCAATGCCGGCATCCCGGTAGTGATTTGCGCCCAGATTCTGCTGGTGAGCCATCAATGCGCTGGCGATGTCGACTGGAATGGCACCTGGGCGAATACTATAGCCTTTGTTTTCGATATCGCGGGCGATCAGACCAAACAATGTCTCATCGACAGTATCTCCGCCGTTGGTAATGGGGTGATTAATGAATGTGACCAATCAAGTGTCCTGAAAAGTAATGTGCAGTGAGCATACAGAATATAAAGGCATCGACGCCGCGGATGATGCACAAGATTAGCATGCCCTTGTCAAAGCAGGGAGTTTTTTAGCAATATCTTGCTAGCAAGCACGAGTGCCTGGGTTCAAATGTTTCTGGTTTTATCAATGAATATGGCTTTTGGCCTGTTCAGGGTCGCGACTTAAAATATTTTAGTCTGTGTACACAATCTGAATTCTATCAGCGGCCGCGCTGTCAGGTGTTCGCAATCAGGTAGCCACCTGCACAAATCATCAGGACACCGGCTGTCTTTCTTGTAATATTCTTTATCCAGATGCTTTTTGTATTAGTCGCCACCTTGGTGGCTAACATCGCGTAGGCACTTTTAACGCCGCCAACACTGAGTATTGTGATTAATATAATCGCGACTGTTTCTGTGAATGTGATTGCCGATAAATCAACAAAGACCGGGAACAGGCTGGCATAGAAAACAATGGCTTTTATGTCGCCAAGAGTGAGTGCAAACCCGGCAATAAAGCTGTTAATGAGATTGCCTGTGCTGCGATGTTCGTTTAATGAAAGACTCATCGAACGTCTGGAAATCATCAGTGAAAATCCCAGCCACAACAGATACAACCCGGCCAACATCTTAACCATCAAAAAAAAGCTGCCCAATGTTTCGGCGATGGCTGCCATCCCCACTAACGCCAGTGCGATAAAAATCAGGTCGCCCATAACAATGCCTGCCGACACGGCAAGTCCATTTGCAATGCCAAGCGTTGCAGAGCGGGTTACAACAAGAGCGACACTGGTGCTGGGTACTGCGGCGAGGACAACCATCATTCCAAACAGTGACAAAGATTCAAAGATATTCATGTTGCTAACACTTTAATACTATGTCCGATGATTATCTATGATACCTGGAAGTACGATTATCCAGCGTGGCTCGCGGCATTGCTGAGGTATTTACCAATATGCCGGGTCATTAAATTGTTTTACACAGGTTGGACGCTGACGGATAGTTGGTATGGGTTGCCCGGTTAATGACAGGCCAAGCCAGCCCTGCGGCATTGATAGTTTCAATGGCGCCTGAAGAATATTCTCAGGCAAAGGCCGAAAACCTGTTTTTTTGTAGAAGGCCGGGTCTCCATAGGTGACCACAACCGCCACAGAAAATTGCTTCATTTGTTCAAGACCGTGATTAATTAATGACTGGCCGATCCCTTTGCCCTGGTGCGAGGTGCTGACGGCAACCGGTGCAAGCATGTATACACAAACAGGTTCTTTAAAATCGAGGCGGGTGAAGAATATTGCTGCGATCAGGGATTCCTGCAAATACGTGCCAAAACAGAATATATCTTTGTTATCGATGTGCTCTGATAAATTCGAGGCAAGGTTGCAGATTAGTGTTCCTTCGCTTTCCCCCTCGGACGCGGTGAAAACAGATAAAAACAGTGCAGCAATTTCTTTTTTGTGGCTCTTGCAAAGAAGGGTATGTTTCATAAAGGTATGGGCTTATAAGGTATGTTTTTTATTGCTGATGACACAGGTAATTTTATTAAGGTCGCTGACTATTTTCGTTATTTTTTTGAGATCTGAATTTGCCAGAATAATATCATCGATCTCTGATAGCAGTTGTCTGGCGTCTGACATCAGTTGTTCGCCCGTTTCTGTAAAGTGAATTTCTTTCTGCTTGCCGGTCACGTGTTTTTGTTCAAGGTAGCCCAAACGACAAAGCTCTTTGACAGTTTTTGCGACCATCTGTCTTGATACACCCAGTCGGCGCGCAATCTCGGAACCATAGTTGGCATCACACTCAAGAATACTCAGGAAGGAAAGCAGGGAGGGTGTTAACGAAGTATAGCCTTTGCTTACCAGCTGCCGGGAAAGGTAGTCGGTCATTTCGTCTTTGAATTTTGTGGCGCTTTGAATGAGTTGTAATGACTGGGATTCGACCAGCGGTACCCCTCTCTTTGTAAACCTGGTTGACATTAGTAATATCTGCAATTATGCTTTATGTCAACCAAGTATACATAGGGGGAATGGTCATGTTAAGGCTGCATAATGTGATGCGTGTAAATGCAATGAGTTGTATGGTTTTTGGAGTGCTGTTTGTATTATTGCCTGAGCCGGTGTCAATTTTCCTGGGTAGCACCGCACCCGCGCCACGGATTTACATACTGGCACTTGGCGTGATGTTAATTATCCATGGCATACATCTTGTTTGGGCATCCAGGCAGGCGCGACCAAAAAAGCAGTGGATACTGTATTTTTCACTGGGAGACTTTCTTTGGGTGATTGCCTCAGGTGGGCTGATGTTGCTGGGCGTGTGGATTACCAGTCCTGCGGGCGTGATTGCCACCAGTGCTGTTGCAGTGATGGTTGGTCTTTTCGGAATTCTCCAGCTCACGGGGATCAAAGCGGTGAATGCGGTTTAATAATTATCTGGAAGATGAGTGAAAGATTATTGCCCGCTTTCACAATCAAGCCCGATGAATCTGCCGGTACAATAGTCGGTGATGTGCCATACAGCGAATACAACAAGCACAATGGATATTAAAATTTCGAACAAGATAAAAATTTTAAAAGTTGAGAAATCATGACAGTTTGAACTCCGCACTCTGTGGCAAAGTGACATCGTAGTCGATTCGAGTGTTTGGATTGATAATTTCTGCGGCAATAACACTGAGCAAGTTGAAATGCTTGATCAGATTCTTGGATCCAGGCCCGTGGCGGCGGGTGACCTGATTTTGACTGAGGTTTTGCAAGGGTTCAGGCACGATAAAGACTATCGCACGGCCAAGGGCTTGTTTGAGGATGTCACCATTCTGGACATGCTCGGCAAAGATATGGCTATTAAGAGCGCCGTGAATTTACGAGCCTTAAGAAGTAAAGGAGTGACTGTTCGCAAAACAGCAGATGTAATCATCGCCTCATTTTGCATTGAAAATCGATTATCCCTTCTTTATTTAGATAAAGACTTTAAGCCTTTCGTTACCCACCTTGGTTTAATTGGAGCTTAGTTTATACATAACGCCAATGATAAGGGGCCGAGGCGAAGCCGAGGTCCCAGCAGCCCAGAAGGGGATGCGACTTGATTTTCTTGTTAGGCATGCCTTTGCTCGGTAATGACATCGATCCCTACAAATTGACCAACTTCTTCCAGAGAATCGCTTCGATAGAAGTTGTCAATAACTGAAGCGACCTTGTATGCAAGCGAGTTTTTCCGCCATACAAAAGCCTGCTTACCATTGACAAGGTACACCTCAGGGAGCGGGAGTGTATACCGACCACCATCGCCGCTTATGAAGCGAAGTGTTTTCACGATAGTGCCTTGGATTTTCAAGTTGAGATCGAAAGCCCTCCCATTTTTATCGGGAAAGACCTTCATCCATTCCTCGTAAAAATCTTCCCTTTCACCTGGCATATCGAATTGGAACGTTGGTTTAGACTTGCATACAAATACCAATTCTTGGCCTTCGTAATTCGTTTCCCATTCGGCCTGCACAAGCAGTTTTTCAAATTCTTCGAGCGTTTCTGGATTAGCGAGCTTTTGTGTTTGCGCGGAAAGGCTATCCTCTAACTCCTTGTTGGCTTTCACGTAGTAATGTATCGTGACCCACCAAGAAATAATGCCTCCAAGTCCAGCCCCTGCGAGTAGTGATGGAATATCCATTTATTTGCCTAACGCTTGAATATGCGGCTCGCGTGTAGCGGAGCGGAACGCGAGTCCGAGCCAGCGTTTTGCTGGCGACATAATGCACTTGTTAGAGAACTTATTCATTTTTTATTGCTTAAAAAATTAAATTGGTCATTGAATTGAATATTTGACAGCACCCAGTTTTCTTTTGGTTTATAGAAATATAGCTCCCAGGTAGTCGGGTGTTTTTCAGATTTTAGTATGTATACAAGCCTAGTTAATGAGTTACCAAACTTCTCCTTTGATACAAGTTCATAGTCAAGTATTTTTCCATAAAGTGGCAACCCTGTTTTTGTTTGTTGTTTTAATAGGGTTACAGCTTGGGGCTTATCTTTTGGGATTGAAGACCCAATAAACAATTGGTCATATGCCTGTGAAATATGTCCTTTAATTATTGATCTAAAGAACGAGTCAGACTTATCTGTTGGAACGTCGGCTATTGATGATTGATAAAACAACAGTAGCAATATAGATATTAAGAACCTTGTTTTCATTTACTATTTCCCTTTGAAATTCTCTAACGGTTGAGCCAAGGGGCGCGAGCCGGCAGGCGAAGCGTCCCGGCGCCGAAGGCGCCTTTCTTGGGCGATTTGTTAGAAGGCGACATCACCTACCTAGACTCCCCCAAGAAATGGATGCTTGAAAGGGCATTACTGCCAACCCCACTCCGCAACATAGCGATTATTTTGCGCATTTCTGACTCTTGCATCTCTCGATAAACTACATCTCTGCCTCGGATATCTTCATCAGCGTAGAAGTGCTGCAACCCGTGGAAACAACCTTCCAACTCTCCTACGAAGTACTGCGAGTTCTCAAGAATTGCCCCATGGTCTTCGTTCTCAAGAAGCACTTGCTCTAACTTATCAGCTAGTGTTTTCGCAATATCGTTCATCGCCTTCTAACGTTTGAACTCTGCCGACGCCGGAGGAGCGCCAGCGACGTAGGCGGTCGGCAGGAGTGATTTGTTATGTGCGCCCACAATTCAAACCTAACCTTGCAACTGCGTCCTCAACACTAACTTCATGATATTCGACTAAATGGACATTTTGGATATGAGTATCGGGAAGCTTCCGATATCCCGCACCCTCTGATACGTACCGCACGCTAAGAAGGAGTAAACGGTTGTTTTCAAAATCCGCCCAATGCAAGAGCATCTGGTGAATAAATGCAGGAGGCGTTCTTGTGGCATCTCCAAAAGATTGCCATTCCACCTCTTGATAACACCGAACCCAAGGACGTTTTACTTGCTCTGAATAGAATTTCGCCACTAACTCATTTGGGTATTCTGCATTCATGTCGAATGAGATCTGACGGGCATTGTCATTTCTTAGATCATAGTTCTGAACATTCTCAGCCCCAGGTGCCGCCGGCCAATCCGCCCACTCAACTGCATCTCCCGAGCAGCCAGATAGCAGCACGATAGTAAAAAAACCAGGTTGAAGAGCACGTACCATTCGTCTCACAAGCGCACATAACGTAGCGTACAGAGGCGCGAGCTTGCGAGCGTCCTGCCGACGCTTACGGCGGCGAACTGGTACGCGTTGTTATGTGTGTATTCCTCTAGCGAAACATAAAAATTTCTCATTGGCATCAGGGCTACCTTAACTGAAGGATAGAGTTTAAAGCACTGCACCCAATGTCATCGCCATCGCAGAGGTGTTTATAGTTTGAAGAAATTTGGAAAATGTCATTCAGGGAACTGCACCCAATTTCTGAACCGGAACATATATACCGAGAATTACTAGAAATTTGAAACATGTCGTTAATACTGCTACAGCTAATCTCATCGCCACTACATACATATTTGCGGTTGTCAGAAAGTTGCAAAATATCGTTCAAATTACTACAGCTAATTTCATCGCCACCGCACAAATACTTCCCATCTCGCGAGGTCTGTAAAACATCATTGATAGACGAACAGCTGTATGCCTCAGTTTCACAATAGTGCATTGGCATTAGCCCTAGTAGCATCAGAGTAGCCAGAATTGTTGTATTCATAGTCTTCTCATATCTTGTGGTATGCAATTCACATAACACCTGGTTAAGCGGCCAAGACGCCGAGGACCAAAATATGATTCACATTTTGGCCGCAGGTGCTTGGTCCGAGTGAGCGAAGCGAACGACTTCAACCACATGTTAGGCGCGCTCTATCATTTTCTGTAGTTCAACCAATAAATTTCTCCAGCAACAAACTCTTTGCATGATGTGATTGAAACCGTATCGAATTTTTCTCCACCTTCGAACAATGAAACGAAGGATGTTCCTGACGAGTCAGGGATGAAGCCACCTAAAACCAAAAAAACCGCTGTTTGACTTCTGCTCAGACTACTATGACTTAACTCAACAGTTTTAGAACCAGCCATCGATGCTGTGACGCAGCCCGAGGGGAACATCTCATTCACTCGGTCTCCTAGTTCAAAAAAGTCCACCTCATCAATCTCAATTTGACTAGTGATATTAATTCTTAAACTTGCTCCTTGTGTCAGGACTTCTAGAGGTTCGTCAGGGCGCAGAGTAATAGGCGTTTCCGAAAGTTTTACACCGGTATCGGCTATTGCAGTTGCACCCCCAAAAATCAGAATTTTGAAAAAGGTGATTATTTCCACGTAGCGCCTAACGCCCAGGTAAGCGGCATTCAGTACGGAGCGCTTGCTCGGGGAACAATGGCGAAGCCATGCTCGAGCAAGTGCGTAGTGCTGAATGTCCGAGTGAGCCGCAGGCGAACGGCTTGACCGCCTTGTTAGGTGTTTTCAAACTCTTTCTTCAGCTCAAGATAATCTTGGTATCGCATTTCACGCCATTCTTCTTCCGTGAACGGGTTTTCCTGCACTTCTCTATCGGAACGGAAACGTTTGATCGGGGGGTCAACTTCAGCCGTTTCGACCACTTCTATTGCGACATGATCGCCGGATTTCAAGCCCAGCTCGCGCCATCGAAAATGATGCGAAATGCCGTCGGCATTTGGTCTCGATAAGCCACCAAGGTTGAATCGAATATCTTCCTCTGAATCTTTTGGCTGTTTGGGTCGTGTAGCAGCAACCCCTGCCGTTAACACGGACCAATCTTCTTGGCCGATCGTGGCGTACAGGTCGCCGTTAACGATGATTTTTAACGCAATCACTTTCTTACACCTAACTGTTAAGTATACGTCACAGTGTCGCAAATAATTGCGTCAGTGTTGCGTATATTATTCTTTAAGATATTCATTGATTGAGTGTATTAAATATATGAAATTAATACAATAATTTCCCTGGTATTAGATATTTTGTTTTTCGCAAAGTGTTTGCCGAACAGTGTGCGTTGAAATGAATAGGCTACTGATTATCATACAAATATTAATTATTAATGATAATTTTATGGCTTCGTTGTTTTTGTCCAATGTGCGTCGTGCGATTCAAGCGCGTCATTATAGTGTTCGCACCGAAAAAACCTATGTTTACTGGATACGCTTCTATATCCGCTTCCACGGTTTGAAACACCCTGACACATTAACGACAAAACATGTTGTGATGTTTCTCGAATATCTGGCCATTGAACGCAAGGTAAGCCCTTCAACGCAGAAAACCGCATTAAATGCGCTCGCCTTTATTTATAAAAGCGTGCTTGAATGGGATGAATTCATCGTGCCGGACTATGTCCGCGCGAAGCAAATTAAAAAAATACCGGTTGTGCTGGAAAACCATGAAGTCAGACGGCTGCTTGCGGCACTTGCTGAAGACTTTCAGCTGTGTGGCCAGTTGATGTATGGCTCAGGACTGCGGGTGATGGAGGTCGTGCGTCTGCGTTATCATGACATCGATGAAAATCGCCTGGCGGTTACGGTGAGAGATGGTAAAGGGCAAAAGCAGCGCATTACTACACTTTCTAAAGCATGCTTAAATGCCTTGCAAAAACAGCGCCGGAAGGTTGAATATTTTTTCGAGCAGGATAAAACTTCGCAGTGTTGGGATGGGGTCTATTTGCCCTATGCGCTTGACCGCAAATATCCATCTGCACCGTTTTCACTTAACTGGCAATACTTGTTCCCCGCCAGTAAAAAGTCACATGATACGCGTCATGGTAATAAACTTCGCCGTCATCATATTGGTGAACGCAGTGTTCAGCGTGCCATCAAGCGGGCTGTTCGTCGCACGGATATTCACAAACCCGTCACTTGTCATACATTGCGCCATTCTTTTGCCACGCGACTGCTGGAAAGAGGGGCAGATATTCGCACCGTTCAGGAACAGTTAGGGCATGCCAATGTTAAAACCACGGAAATATATACGCACGTGTTAACGCGTGGCGGGCGTGGTGTCATCAGTCCCCTGGATGAGTAAACGCTGCAAGCCGCTAACCAGTTGGTTAATGCCCTGTTGAACTGTCTGTTGTGTCAATGCACCGTAGGAAATGCGCAAATACTGCCCGTTGCTGGCGGCAAAGGCACTTCCAGGGATTGTCGCCACGGCGTGTTTTTCAATTAATGCTCTGGCAATTGCGAAGTCATTCTGATGAGTGTTTAACCTGGCAAAAATATAAAACGCACCCTCGGAGGTTGCCGGCTGCGCGAGCAGGTCAGTCTGGTTGAGTGCGTCAAGGCAAAGGCTTCTTGACTGTTTTATTGCTTTTATTTTTTCTTCTATATATTGGTAAGGTGCCTGGTGGGCACCAATGGCGGCGTATTGCGAAACAATGGGGGGTGAGATCAGCACTGTGTCCTGCACCTTGCGCAGTGAGGAAAAAATGGCTCTGGGTATCACCATGTAACCGACCCGCCAGCCGGCAAAACCGTACGCCTTGGATAGTGAATATAAGCTGATGGTATGTGCTTCGCTATTGGTTAATGAGGCAGGGGAGAAATGCGGGTTGTCACCATGTACGAAGTCTTCGTAGGCTTCATCATTGATATGAAAAATATTATGTCGCGCGCACAGTTGATTAATCGTGGTTAATTCTTCCTGTGTGTAGACCGCCCCAGTCGGGTTGTTGGGTGAAACAGTGACAATTGCGCGCGTTCTTGGCGTGATGGCCTGCTTGATACGGTCAATGTCCGGATGAAAATTATCCTGTGTGGGCACAAGCACCGGAATGGCATTCGCCAGGCGAATCGCCATTTCATGGTTGAAGTAATAAGGTGTTAATAAGATGACTTCATCATTCGGGTCAGTTATGACCTGCATTAACGAAGTGAATGCCATATTGGAGCCCGCCGTGACAAAAATGCTTTGGTCGTCATTGATGGCAATGTTATTTCGCGTGTTTAATTTTTTTTGCAGGCTGTGGATGAGTTCGGGTATGCCCTCGACCGGACCATATGCATTGAGTGTGGATGAAGTGAGTTGAGCTTCTACGGCCTGGTAACTTTCCGCAGGGGGCCCGTAGTACGATACACCCTGACCGAGTGAGATGGTTCCCGGATGTGTGCTCACCAGTTGATTGATCGTGGGAATAATAGGGGTTTGTACCACGCGTACGCGCTGGCTGATGTGTGTGTCGTCCATGAGGGTATTTGTTGGTGGCTTTGGGTGGTTTAGTTTAATAGATTCCCGCGTTCGCGGGAATGACGGAGTATCAACTGCGGGAATGATGAGCTTCCTTTGCGCGCAGAATGACAGGCTGTCATTCCCAAACCTGATCAGGAGTCTTGTGTTTTGTTAATATCGGAGTGTCATTCCCGACTTGATCGGGAGTATTTGCCAATGCCGTGGAGGTCATTCCCGGCTTGATCGGGAATCTGTTGATTATTGGGTTTAATGATTCCCGCGTTCGCGGGAATAATGAGCTTCTTTTGTGTGCAGAGTGACGGGGTGGCTTTTTTACATGGTAATGCGTCGATATATGTCGGATACCTTGTAAGGTAGCTTATCGACATTGTCGACAATGGTGAAATTGACCGGGCCATACATGTGCTGAAGATAGTCCATGGCTTCTTCATCAATGGTGATGCAAAAAGGATGGATACCCAGGTATTTGGCTTCAACCAGTGCACGCCGGGTGTCTTCAATGCCATAAGCGCCACGGTAGCCGTCCTGGTCGTCCGGGCGGCCATCCGAAAGGGTGATCAGCACTTTGGTTTTGGCTTCCACCTGTGACAGCCGTTTGGTCAGGTGGCGAATGGCAGCGCCCATGCGCGTGTAATCCTGCGGAGCAATCCCCGCAATGCGGTTTTTGACATCATTGGAGTAATGCTCGTTGAAATCTTTTATTTTATAGAGATCGCAGCGTTTGTGGGTGAGGCCGGAGAAACCATAAATGGCATAGCGGTCTCCCAGTACTTCCAGTGACTCGCATAATAACACCAGGGCTTCGCGTTCCATTTCGTTGATCCAGCCGGAGGTGGAGCCACTCATGTCGACCATAAACATCACGGCAATATTGCGATCGACCTTGTGCTGTTTAATAAACAGGTTTTGGCTGACTTCCTCGCCATTAATCAAGTCAGCGTAGGAAGCCACAATGGCATCAAGGTCGATGTCTTCGCCATACGGCTGTTTCCGAATACGGCGGTCTTCATCGCGCAGTGCCTCGAAGGTGCGGTGCAAATGTTTGACCAGGCCGCCATATTTATTCAGTGTTTGTGCAACAAAATCAGAAGGCGTACCTTCTACTTCAATTTCTCTCAGATGACAAAATTCTTTGCGATATTTTTGTCTGGAGTGATCCCATTCATCATATAAAAAAACATCGCCGGCAGGGATGCGCACATTGATTTCATCGTCTTCATTGTCACCGGCGCCGGTCTGGTATTCGCTTTCACTCTCACTGCTTAAATAATCCTCGGGGATGTTGCCGAGGTCCTGCTGGATCGATTCCAGTAACGTCTGCACTTCTTCTGGGGGCGTAATGTCTTCTCCATTCATGGTCAGTTCATAGCGCACCCCATCAGGCATTTCGTCATCTTCGACTTCTTTGACTTCAAATCGCTTGTCGTCGTCCTGCTGTTGGTCGTCCAGCGGCATATCCGGGTTGATGATTGCTGACTGCTGTTGCAGTTCATTGAGCATGGTCTGTAGTTTTTCCTTGTCCTGCGCGAGTCTGTCCTGTGTTTTCTGTTTGGCCAGTGCCGGGTTGAGTGTTCCCTGGTACAGGGTGTCCTGGGGGATGAAGTCGTGATCATATAATTCATAAAGCAGGCGAGCGCTGTCGTGGGCATCGGCATTGTTAGCCGAAAGTGTTTTAATCGCACTTTGCCAGGGGGCGGAAAGATCTTCAGCGGCCAGTAACGAATTGAATTTTTCGACGGCGCGGCCAATCCCCGGGAGTTCGCGTTTAATGTTTGCATCCAGACGTACCGTCTCAAGTTTATGAAACAAATCAATGGCTTTTTGCTTGTCGGAAAAATTGGCCACGAGCTGCTCTACATCCACCCGGAAGGTGCCATACCAGGTTTGTGCCCATTGATGCACGGCGATGGTTTTATATAACGCAAAATTATCTTCGCGCCTGCGGAAAGTGGAGATATTTTCGGGCAGGTGTATGACTTCTGTGTCTGTAAACAGCTCATCACCCGGCTCCAGTTTAAGTGAACGCCCGTTCAACCCGGTAATAATACTCTCTATCACGCGGTTGATTTCATCGAAGCTGACCGAGTTTGGTGCCAGTGAATGTTGCGCGATATATTCATCGAGTTGCTGCATCGCGCTGACGCTCGCGTCCAGCCCTTGCTGCTGGTAGGTGCTTAATAGATAGGATACCCAGTCTGGCCAGTCTTCTTCATCGAGACGCGAAATGCCGGAGGTCGCGTGATGACAAAACTCAAATGCCAGCATCGCATCTGTATTGGCCAGTGTTTCCACGGAGGCCAGAAATCGCTCCTGGTCCGCCAGGCTGATATCGACCAGCGCCTGGGCGGGTTTAAACACACTGTTTTGTGTGGTCAGAACATCTTCTACCAGTAATTCCAGACGCAGCTGAAGCTCGCGCTCGCCCATGCCGCCAAACGCGGCACTGTTATGATTTTTACCCTTGCGTACCGGTGAACGTATAAAACCACGCTGGTTGGGGTCGTCGTTTTGCTGGCGTCGTGAATTTTTTTGAACGCTTATTTTAGGTTTTTTTTTCGATCGCCAGAACAATAAATTCATTGGGTTAATCAGTCAGGTGTTTGATGAGTAAATCTTTGGCTTGATTGATTTTTACTGCCAGATAACTCGACCCGCCGCGGTCTGGGTGAAGTTTCTGGATAAGCCGGCGGTGTGCATCAATGACGGCTTGCTGGTCGGCGCCGGCTTCAAGGCCAAGAATAGCATAGGCTTCATCAATTGAGAGGCTGGCAGCGTGGCCGGAGGCCTCACTGTGCTGCGTCTGATCAGTTTGTCCTTTACGCCATTCGCTGCCGTGGGTACGGTCAAGATAATTTTCCAGTAGCAGGCGCGAATCTTCGTCATGCTGTGTGTAGTAGTCACGCAGTTCTAGCAGCTCAGATAAATTTAAATTGCCTAAATTGCGTCCTGCATGCAAACCGGTTTTAACAATTCCGGTGAGATTGCCGGTGTCATGCTCAAGCTGCATGTGCAGATAATCGGTTTCCACCTGGGAAGTCTGGCCGCCACGGGGTTTGTTGCCACTGAGTGTGCCGGCAACCCGCTTGAGCATGGGCAAGTAAGTGATCAGGCTGAACAAGCGTTGCGCTGCAGGGATGAGTGCCCCGGCGAGGGCAAATAACCAGTGAAGCCGTCCTGTCAGTACCAGACCCAGCAAAATCACCCCAACCACGACCATTAGTATTTTCCAGCGTTGGTTAGGTGGCAGCTGTTTGATCCACCGATACAGCATCATGGCTATGATTACGCCAGCAATGAGAAGTATTATGCGTGCCATGCTATTTTCTGTGTGGTAACTGTTTGATGAGTGAGGCGGCCAGTTTGTTCCCCTGCTGGGAATATTGCTGCAAGGCATCGATTCCGCCGACAGCAAAGGCGGCAACGGCACACAGAAGATCTTTTAATTGTGCCACACTATTCTGGTCAAATGGGCAGTATGCACCCCGGGTAAGTTCGGCGATATGCTGGAAAGCCTGTCGAGCCGGGGGATTGTGGCCCTCGTGAAATATAAATACCGGGACACCAAGCATGCCTAATTTACCCGCGACTTCGCCCACCTCATCAATCGATTCCTCGAAACTGTCACCGACATAAACAACGGCTTTGACTTTTTGTTTGGCGCAGGTTTTGACGGCGTGTTCGAGCGTGCGCCGGATCTGGGTATGTCCTGCCAGGCAGCGCACCTGGAGCATTTTATCTCTCAATAATGCGGCGTCACGGTGCCAGTCGAAGACATGAAATTCATGGTAGCCACGAAAATAACACAGTGAGATTTCGAGGTTGCCAATGTCTTGCGTGCTCATGAACATGTCGGCCTGAATCTGGCAGGCCATGTCCCATGTCTGCTCCCGACTGGCGGTTGCGTCCATGGCAAATAGTAAACGGCCGCTATTGGACGGCTGCACGGGCCGGGTGATCTGGTCGGATTTTTTTAAAAAATCCTGTACCGAGAGTGAATTAGAACGTGTAAGCTGGTCTTTTGCCATAGTTGCAGTAGCCCAATCTGGATTTGTGTGATACTTAAAATAATACGCAGTTGCTGGCGCAAAGCTAAACCTTTAAGGGTGAACCAAGTCTATTAGACTTCCTATTATTAATGAAGGAGAAACAGAATGCAGCCAATGGCGATCAATAACCCATCACTTCGGACCCAATTATGCGTTTTATCCGTGATTGTCGCGGTGATTTTTTTTCCTTTGGTGCATGCCGATGAAATTAAAACCACGGTAGATGACCAGCAGTCGCTGTCATTAACTGTTTATAATCAGGATCTTGCCCTGATCCGGGATGTACGCAAAATACCCTTTGACAAGGGTGTTAACCAACTGGCGGTAAGAGAAGTGAGTGCACGTATTCGCCCGGAGACCGCCATCATCACCAGTTTGTCTCATCCCGCTGCGCTGACGCTTATAGAACAGAATTTTGATTATGACTTATTAACCCCGCAACAACTGCTGCAAAAGTATGTCGGCCGACAGGTGCGTGTAATAAAAACACATCCGACATCAGGTGCCGAGAAAGAAGTGGTAGCCACGGTACTAAGTGCCAATAATGGCGTCGTGCTCAGGATAGGTGACCGCATTGAAACGGGCGCGCCGGGAAGGATCGTATTTGACCAGGTGCCGAGTAATTTGCGTGATCGCCCGACATTATCACTATTGGCCAATAGCAACGTGGCAAAGACCCAAACTTTAGAGCTCAGTTATCTGTCGGGTGGGTTGAGCTGGAAAGCAGATTATGTTGCGAAGTTGCATTCCTCCGAAAAATTTCTTGACCTGAATGGCTGGGTGACGCTTAACAACCAAAGCGGGGCCGATTATAAAAATGCAAAGCTTCAGCTGGTCGCAGGAGATGTGAATCGGGTCACGACATCACAGGGACAACATCGTGAATTAACCATGATGAAAAGCATGGCTGCGGATGCGATGCCACAGATGGCACAGGAAAGTCTGTTTGAATACCATTTATATACTTTAGGTCACAAAACCGACGTGCTTCAAAATCAGACAAAACAGGTGTCGCTGTTGTCTGTCAGCCAGGTGCCTGTCACAAAAGAGTTTCTTCTGCAGGGCCAGCAACATTATTACTATAATCAATACGGGGTCATTGCAGACCGGTTGAATGTCGGTGTGTATGTTGAATTTGAAAACGTTGAGGAAAATGGCCTGGGCATGCCATTACCAAAAGGCATTGCCAGGGTTTATAAAGATGATAGTTCGGGCAATGCGCAGTTTATTGGTGAAGACCAGGTCAGTCATACGCCCAAAGACGAAACCATTCGTCTCAAGCTGGGTGATGCCTTTGATGTGACGGCCAATAAAAAACAGACTTCTTATCGCAAGGAATCTGCTTATGGTAAATATAAACATGCAGCAAGCTCTGGCTATGAAATTGAAATTCATAATGCGAAAAGTGAAGACATCGTTGTCAAAGTGCAAGAGCCGGTTCCGGGTGACTGGAAAATGCAGGAGAGTAATTTCGATTTTAATAAGGTAAATGCCCATACTGCACAATGGCTCATTCAGGTACCTGCCAGCGAACGTGTGACTTTAAGTTACAAAGTACTGGTCAGGTATTGATCGCGCAATCATGCGGGCGGGTGACGATGTTCTGCTAAGACCTGCCTGACAGACAGGGTGTATTTTTAAATTTGTTATGTCCCGGGTAAAGTCTTGTTCCACGGGAAGTGCCGGAATTTGCTACCATTGGCCACCAACCGGTGCTGGATCCTGAAAAAATTCAGTGCATAGATGGAAAAATCAACCGACATCATGCCTGCAGAATTAAACCAATCCTGTTAATTGCCAATGCGTGAAGTACCTCGAGAACAAGACTCTATGGATAATGACATTCACTGCTGTGTTGGAAGTTGTTTGATATGAATGTCCCGCGCTTGCTTGACTGGCTGGGGCTGGTAGCTCTGGTGGCAATGTTTGGTTCGGCTTTCTTGCTGACGAAAATTGCAGTACAGGAGGTGCCTCCGTTAATTGTGGTGGCCGGACGTATTGTCATTGGTGCGTTGCTACTATTATCTATTTCATATGCCAAGGGTGAGCGGCTTGGCCAGTTAAAGCCATACTGGTTCATTTTACTGGCGCTGGCATTAACAGGAAACTGTATTCCTTTTTTTGTTATTACCTGGGGCCAGCAGCATGTCGATAGCGGGCTTGCCGGTATCCTGATGGCGATGATGCCGCTTACCACGGTTGTGCTGGCACATTTTTTTATCAAGGGAGAACGTATTACGAGCAATAAGCTTATTGGTTTTCTGCTTGGTTTTGCCGGAGTTGTCATACTGATGATGCCCGGGTTGACACTGAATCAGAATATGGACTGGCTGTATGTAGCCTCAATGTTGCTTATTCTGACCGGTGCCATCAGTTATGCGACCAATTCTGTGATTGCACATTCACTTCCGACAATCAGCCTTTCGCTTATTTCTTCGGGTGTTTTACTAATGGCTTCGGTGGTGATTGTGCCGCTATCTTTTTCCCAGGGCACACAATGGATACAGGATGCATCGACCGAGGCGTTAGTGTCTGTGTTGTTGCTGGGTATTTTCCCAAGCGGATTGGCAACGATCATTTACTTTAGTGTTATTCGCCATGCCGGCGCGGCATTTTTGTCACAAATTAATTATCTTATCCCGGTCTGGGCCGTGTTATTGGGTGTGCTATTTGGTGGCGAAAAGCTCACACTTAATGCATTAATTGCTTTGATTGTGGTGTTGCTGGGAATTGCCATTGCACAAAAGAATCGTGCGACAAACGCCGATTCGATTTACCATGACTGATTATTGCTGGCCTGATTTGGACAGTCCGCCTACACGCACATAAATCAGGCAGCCTTGTTTGGAAAATGGTCGGTGTCTGCTTAAATGCGGGCTGCGAATCCAGGTGCCTTCAGGGTAACGACCATGTTCGTCTTCAAACGTACCCTGTAATACGAAAATCTCTTCACCCCCGGGATGCGCATGCTCAGGAAAATATGTGTTTGGTTGCCAGCGAACAAGTGACATATTTTCAGGATACTGTGGCTGGCGGTACAGGGGAAGTACAGTCAGGCCTTCGACCATACCCTGGTGCCATGGCAGTATGTTGGTGTTGAGTGTGAGCTGTTTACGCTCACTGCCCTGGTACTGGCGCAAGCGGACCAGCAGAGTACAGCCGATATCTGAGAAAGGCGCATGTTGGGTTCCGTCAGGATTCAGCAGGTAAGTGCCCGCAGGATAGCGGCCATGTTCGTCGCAAAATTCGCCCTCCAATACAAGTATTTCTTCACCCTGAGGGTGGAAGTGCGTGCGAAAATTTCCACCGGCTTCATATTTAACGAGACTTGTGACTGGGCCAAATTCTCCGCCTTCACGATATAATGGCTTTCGCCATACAGTTCCACTGGGGCTGGCTTCCCATTCCATGTCCTGAGTGCGCACAACAACATGCTTGTCCAGATCGGCGTTAATATTCTGAAGTTCTTGCATGTGAGTGAGCGTACCGTGAAGTGTTATGGTTTGTTACTCGTAGACGATGATTTCCAGTGCATCTATATCAAGCGCATTATGACTGAAACCAACCAACTTATTCTGTGTATCATACAGCAATTGCGAGGGGACGCCGATTAACGATGAGCTGGTCGCTGCATGATATAATGTATTACTGCGGTTATAATCAGTCATGATATGCGTGTAATCCAGGCGTCGATTATTTATCTGGCTTAATGCCCTGGATTTTTGATCAAGACCATCCACTACGACACCAACCACAGTAAATGGGATGTCAGGATTGTCTTCAATAAATTTTTCCAGCTTTTCAAAATCTCTTTTACAAACCGGGCAGTAAGTGGCCCAGAACATCACCAGTTCCCAGCGACCTGTTGCCAGTTCATCCATGACAGCTTGTTGAATGTCACCCGTAGGCGTCAAAATGGTGTTGTCACCTATATAGTTGCTAGGCTGCTCGTTGCCAGAATGAGTGTCAGATTGCGATGGCTGATCAAAACATGCCATCACACAGAGTGATAAAGCCATAATGAAAATAGTACGTAATATGGTCATAGTCATGCTCTATAGTTTGATTGTGAAGAATAGACCGGTTGTACGTCATTTGCATGACAATGATGCCGCGAGCCGTCTCTACTGAAACCTGTTTCAGGGACCGACATCTGGTTATTCTTGTGAGTATAATATTTCAACGAATTTAAAAAAAACAACAGGAGGGAACATGGCCACTACAAGTGTACAGAAAATACTGGATGATGTCGGGTCACTGGCGTTTCCGGGTGTTTACGATACCCTTTCTGCAAAAATTGCACAAAAGGCGGGTTTTCCGATGGTGTTTGTGTCCGGCTACTCACTGGCGGCATCTACCATTGGTGAGCCCGATTTTGGATTGTTGACACAGACTGAAGTGGTGGAAAGAGCGCGCCATATCTGTGCCAGTGTGGATATCCCTGTCATTGTTGATGCCGATACCGGTTATGGCAATCCTTTAAATGTGTATCGCACCGTCAGGGATCTGATTGCTGCGGGCGCTGCAGGGTGTTTTCTTGAAGACCAGGTATGGCCAAAAAAATGTGGACACATGCGCAATAAAAAAGTGATTGACAGGGAGCAGTATTTGCAAAAAATCAAAGCCGCAGTTGAGGCGCGCGGTGAGGCTGACTTCTTTATTGTCGCGCGTACTGACGCTGAGGCAGTGTTGGGGCTTGATGAGGCAATTGAGCGTGTTGAGGCAGCACGTGCATTGGGTGCGGACGGAAGTTTTGTGGAAGCCCCGGGTTCAATGGAGCAATTAGCAGAAATCGGCCGCCGCGTACCAAAGCCGATGGTGGCGAATATGATTGAAGGCGGTAAGACGCCCGTATTAACAAAAGAAGAATTGGCAGAAATGGGTTTTCAGTTAATACTTTACCCACTGACGGGGCTATTTGCCGCCGCCGCCAGTATGCGTGATTACTTCGACAAACTAAAAGCAGACGGAACTACATTAGGCCTCGAAAAAGGCTTAATGCAGTTCGCAGAGTTTAATGATCTGATAGGCGTTGAAGAAAAATATCAACTGTCAGAAAAATTTGGAGAATAGAATAAACTGAATCTGTTGTATCTTTCTAGAGCAGTGTTGTCCATACATAGAAAATAGCCGTCGCAAAAAATGCATAGCTTCCAGGATCTATAAGATGCCAGTACTTGTCGTAAAAATGCTTCATGTGTTGTGTCCTCAAAACTTGTTAATTGATGTTGTGCTTATTTCGTTAATGTGAAAAATCTATTACTTTCATCTGATAGGAAGAAGTAGAATTAGTTCACAGAATTCAGTATGTGTATACCAGTGGTGTTATTTGTCTTATGAACGGTAATAGTTAAAGCTACCGCCACTAGACACTAGAATATGGATACCCATAAGCCAAACGTACAGCAGGTGCCCACGATATACAGGGTCGGATCGATGATTGACCAGTTAGACTGATAAAGTTTGTTAAGCATGGCGTTCTCCTCTAAGTAACAATGCGCTTGCCAGAAGAAGATGCAACCTTTGTGCCAGATTTTTAGTTCGCTAACTGCCTGATTTATTGTCAGAATGACCTGTCAGCGGCGGTGAATGTATCAAGGATGAACAATATGCCTATGTCTTTGCATATTTTTTGTGCATGGCGGGCGTGAAGCTCTAGGTACCGTGTGTGCGTGATGCCAGCACCAACGTCCAGTATATGCGCAAATCAGCAAGATTATTACGGGTACATGCCATTGCAAATTCCTCGTACGAAGGATTCATAATATTTTCACAATGTTCTTTGCTTGCCAGCCACTGACCGATGGTCTGTTCCGGTGTTTCCAGGCCACTGGCAATATTTTCAGCCACGTGAGTCCAGTCATAGCCGGCATTAGCTACGCGGTCACGTGGAAGCAGTCCACGTGCGCCCTGGTGATCAAGAAAGTTGTTTTGTGCCATGGCATCCGAATGAGTTTGCGCCGCCTGAAAAAGTTGATCGTTCCATTGCATGGCGGCTACGGCCGGGTAGGATTTAGTGCCGCATACTGTGGCGGATGTGCGCACTCTGTTTATATATTTCTGAACGCGTTGTATGCGCAAAGAATTAAATTTGCACTCACTGCTTTCAGGTGCGGCGGGATAAACCGGGGCAGTTGTAATTTTTTTGCGGTTAATGTAGTCAGATACGCCGCAAGCCGAGATTAATAAGCAGCCAGTCATGAGGACACTGCATTTTAGCAACAGATGATAGTGAACAGGCATATCAGGGAGCTCGTAGATAAATTAATTTTAGTGTTGTGGGTACAGTTTATAGCAGGCCGATTGAATATATTTTGCTGCCAGTTCACTACGGATATTTTTTCCATATTTCAGGACACACTCGCTTGAAGTATGTGGCCCAAACCAGTGTTGTTTTTGTTTGGTGAAGACTCTCTCATGCAGTGAATAGCGTTTCTTGCATGCACTAACAACCTCTTGAGCAACAGTATCGGTATGTACCTGGCGCATTTCTTTTAGCAGGCATTCCCAGTAATTATCCGGGCTAAACCAGCCAGCGTGTATGTTTGTGACGCATAGCAAACCGGACAGCAGCAATACATATGCTCTCATGTCACTTTTTCAGGATGTTCATAAAGCCCTTAAATATACCGATGCGGGCGAATAATTTGTCAGGCTCAGGGGCCGTATTGAAATGAAGCTGCAAGGCCGACTGTATCTGCATGACTGTGGTCAATGCCGTTGCTGCGATACCATGTCTTTTTGGATTTTGCCACAGTGATGGGATTTCCGGGTGCCACCGCCAGTGGATGGTTACTCACGACGACATCACCGCCGTCTTCTCCCTCAATTGTATACATCTCATTTTCGGCAACTTTACCCACTTTGAGGTGACGTTTTTTTCCCTCAATGGTGAATTCAATCGCTGCCTGTTCAACACTTTTGACATCAGAAACCAGTCCGGCAATGACTGAGAGATGGCCACCATGTTTGCCGCTCCATAACTCGGTCAATGCCATGGCCTGCATTTCTGTGGCAGCATCGTCGATGTAAAGGTTTATTTGCCAGTTGCCCTCGGTCAACATGCCGGGAGCTTCCAGGTAGACGGCCACTTTCAGCCCGTCAAGCTTGACTTCACCCAGATTACCTTCATCGATACGCCAACCCACCAGGGCATTGCAATATCCCTTGGTTGGAGGCATGAGAAAGATACAGGGGCACACCAGGTCGCAGGTACATGACTCAAAATATTCCCCTGCCAGGCTCCATTTATCTGCCATGGTTGATTCCTCTATGTTGAATGCAGAATAAGTGAAGACTAGTATACTCGGCCATGCTCGAAACTCAAAATGCTAACCTCCTGTTTTTATTGAATATAAGTAAATCAGAATACTCTCAATGAATAGTTCTTCGTTCACACAGCGTTACTTTAGCCGTGATCACTGGATTGTCTATTTTGGCATGCTGGTGGTGTGTATGCTTGGCTGGGGGTATATGGCATATATGGAGTGGGCCATGCGCAATATGCATATCGTGGATATGTGGATGCCTCCCAACGCTGGGTCCCGCGCCTGGTCACTGCATGATTTTTGGATGCTACTCACCATGTGGGCAGTCATGATGATAGCCATGATGACGCCTTCTGTATTACCCATGGTATCGATGTATGTCTGTGTGAATAAGAGTAAACGGCACCAGGGGCAGGCATATACGCCAACTCTGGTATTTTTGACCGGCTATTTGCTTGCCTGGATAATATTTAGCGTGATCATATCCGTTGTTCAGTACCCCATGCATTGGTATGGGGTACTCAACCCGATGATGACCAGTCGCAGCTATTTATTCAGTGGGCTGGTGCTCTTGATTGCCGGTATCTACCAGTGGACACCATGGAAAAACGCCTGTCTTGAACAGTGTCGCAGTCCGTTAAATTACTTAATGACATGCTGGCGTGAAGGTTATGCTGGCGCCCTGCACATGGGGGTACATCATGGTTTTTATTGTATTGGCTGCTGCTGGGCATTGATGGCCGTCATGTTTGCCGTCGGTGTGATGAATGTTTTATGGATGGTGTTGATCGCGTTTTTTGTGCTGGCAGAAAAAATATCACCATTAAGCTCGTTTTATATCCGGATTATTTCCGGACTGGGGCTGTCCATCTGGGGTTGTGTTTTGCTGGTTGAGTTTGCAACCGGTGAGTGAAATTAGGTGAAATAGCGGGAATCTATCTTCCACCTACAGCCAGTCGATAAACATTCGGCATCAGCCTGCCCGCGAGAGGCAAAACAAACAGGCATATGCAGATGGTTATAATGGCGCTGAGTGCCCAGAACATCAAATAGGGCATGCCGGGTAAGAACGCTAGATATAATTTATGCATGACATATAGAATGGGCAGGTGTGAAAGAAATAACAGGAAACTGTACTGGCTGTATTTTTCAAAAAAATAGCCGCCGCGAGTGTTGACCAGTCTTGACAGGACAGGCCAGATTAAAAAGGGTGTAAATACAATAAATGCTTCGATATCTTCTATCTTTTTAAAAAGAATAAACAGGCAGGCGGCGAGGTAAAGGCTGAACAAGTGATAGGCATATTTATCCAGGCGCTTTATGTTCCACTGCTGTGTGGCAGCCAGTATTCCAAGGTAAAAGCAGAAGTACACGCTATTCCTCAGTATAAAACCCTGGTCAAGATTAAAATAAAAAATAATAAAGGTCACAACCAGTCCAATGTAAGGGACTTTTTTGAAAACGGACCAGTAGATCGGTGCCAATACCGTGATCAGGAAAATATCTCTCAAAAAGTACAACGGGTAATTGATCGGTGTGTCAAAGACAGCAAAGATTGCTGATAGCCACGTTTCCAGAGAGAATGGATAAAGCGAGTACCATTCGCCCTGAAATGTTTGTGGCATATATACTTGCAGAAAGAAAAAAAGTAATACAAAAGGTAAATTCCAGGCCACCAGTGGAATGCCAATGGAACGCAGCTTTCTTACAAAAAGGGTAGGTATATCCTGATGTATTTTTGAAGTAAATAGCAGGTAACCGGAGATCGTCGCGAGAATTGGCACGCCCGCTTTAAAGAATACATTGGAGAAGAATAATTTGATACTGTCAGCCAGGCTGTAGTCAATATTGGTGATGAAAATCTGTGGTTGGATATGTGTGACAACGACGCCGCAGATTAACAATAGTCTTGCAATATTAATTCTCCGGCTGATGTCTGGATCAATGTTCATACAATAAAAGGTATATCTGGCGGCATATCTAATTAGAGCTGATATTCTAAAGGGGAGTTATGGTGATGTTGGTGATAATCCTCACATAATTGTTATACGCCAATTCGCCCTGGCTAAATATTTACGTAGTATTTTCACAAATATATAATTACTGCGACGGGTCTCTGAAATCATTACTCAATGGTTACAGAACTGCTCCTTTAAGTTAAGGTTGTTTTTATTATGATATGCGTTAAGAAAAGTAAAATTCATGGCAAAGGTCTGTTTAGCACAGAAAAAATCAGCAAGGGAACTGTGCTTGGGAAGTGTAAAACCAGGAAAACAAAAAAAACCAACATGTACACACTGTGGTCAGACGACAAGCCGCGTGATGTCACCTGCGATTTTAAATATATTAATCATTCGAAAAAACCGAATGTCGCCTACTACGATGACTATACAGTCGTCGCGCTCAAAAAAATCAAGCCTGGCGAAGAGCTCACGCATGATTATGGTTGGTAACGGGCTTTAACAAGTCGCGACCGCATAAAGTTATCAGAAGCCGATCAGGGGTCTTATCACCGTAAATGTGAATAGGGTAATAAAGACGACGCCCAATATATTCAACCATAGTCCTGCCTTGCACATTTCAGCGATTGTTATGTGTCCGCTACCAAAAACGATGGCATTCGGGGGAGTGGCAATGGGCATCATGAAAGCAAAGCTGGCGGCCAGTGTGGCGGGAAAAATAAGCAGGTAAGGGTGTATCCCGGCACCGATCGCGATACCGCTGAGGATGGGAACCAGTGTTGCAGTTGTTGCTGTATTGGAGGTGAGTTCAGTTAAAAAGATTACACTGGCACAGATGATCAGAACATAAATCACTTCGGGGATATCCGGTAACAGTAACGCGAGGGCGGCGATGAATTCTGCTACACCATTTGCCTGGATTGCTGCGGCGAGTGTGAGTCCTCCACCAAATAGTATGAAAATGCCCCAGGGTAATTTTTTTGCATATTCCCAGTCGAGAACAAATACTCTGTTCCTGAAGTCGACCGGTATGATAAAAAGCAGCATACCTGCCAGCATGGCAATACCAGGGTCACTAAGCTGAGCAAAAGGATGGAGCAGCTGACCTTCGATATTGACTGAAATTTTTTGAAGCAGCGGGCGGGTAATCCAGAGTAATACCGTGAAGCTGAAAATGACAATGGTAATTTTTTGCCCGCGCGATAATTTTTGCTGGCCAATCGATTTTGAGTGATCGACCTGGTTGAGATTTGAGGCGCTAAATGGGAACACACGTTGAGTCAGCACATACCATATAAACGGTAAAAATATTATCGCCAGCGGTGCGGCAAAACCAAGCCACTTTGCAAAGCTGATTTCTGTCGCATATTGCGGCTCAATACCGCTTTGCAGAAAACCAGCCAGAAATAAGTTGGGGGCAGTGCCAATCAGGGTCATGGTGCCCCCAACCGAGGCCGCGTAGGCAATGCCAAGCATCATGCAACGGGCAAAGTTATGTTGATCCGTGTTACAAAATCGTCCTTCATCGTTGAGTGCATACAATCCAATAATACTCAGGCCGATCGGGAGCATCACCGCGGTTGTTGCGGTGTTGGATATAAATGCACTCAGTAGAGCCGATGCAAACATGAAGCCTGCAATCATCATTAGCGGGTTTTGCCCGACAATTGACAGCACGGCACTGGCCAGGCGACGATCCAGCTTCCAGCGTTGCATGGCCAGTGCAATCATAAACCCGCCCATAAACAGGAATATCAGGTGAGAGGCATAGGGTGCGGTAGTGGTTTTAATATCCGCGATGCCCAGTAACGGGAAGGTCGCGATTGGTAAAAGTGCTGTCGCGCTGATGTCAATAGCTTCAGACAACCACCAGATTGCCATCCAGATTGTCATGCAAAGTGTTGTTTTTGCAGAAAAAGTGAGTGGGGTTAACGCTTTTTGGGTATCGACATATTGATCTGGTAAGGCAAAGTATAGGCATAAAGCCACAATAGGCCCGGCAAAGAATCCTGTTCGCTGAACGACCGATTGCATGGTGATTTTTTATACTGTGAGATAACTGAAATTTATAATAGTACACATGACTGAATTGAACGACCAATTTAATCGCCCCATGCGTGATTTGCGCATTTCGGTCACGGATCGCTGTAATTTTCGGTGTACTTATTGTATGCCCAAAGAAGTATTCAATTCCAAATACCAGTTCCTGGTTCGCGATGATCTGTTGACATTCGAGGAAATCACGCGACTTGCTACCCTGTTTGCCCGTCATGGTGTTCGCAAGTTGCGTCTCACTGGTGGTGAGCCAATGTTGCGTAAAAATCTTGATGTGCTGATTGGCGAGTTAAGTCGCATCCCGGCTATCGAAGATATCGCACTGACGACTAATGCCTCGTTACTAACCACTGAACGTGCCAGGCAATTGAGAAAAGCCGGATTGCATCGAATCACGGTCAGTCTTGATGCCATTGATGCCGATATTTTCGCAAAGATGAATGACATGAATGTATCGGTACAAAAAGTTCTGGATGGTATCGACAACGCACGCACCGCAGGATTCGAACAAATAAAAGTCAATATGGTCGTTCAGAAAGGTGTGAATGACCGGGATATCGTGCCGATGGCAAAATATTTTAAAAACTCGGGAAATATTCTGCGCTTCATAGAATATATGGATGTTGGAAATACCAACGGCTGGAATATGGATCAGGTGGTATCGGGCCAGGAAATTATTGAACGCATTGGTCAGCACTACAAAATAGAGGCCATAGACCCCCATTATCAGGGTGAAGTTGCAAAACGCTGGCGTTACCAGGACGGTGGTGGTGAATTTGGCGTGATTACTTCTGTCACACATGCATTTTGTGCAGACTGCACGCGCTTGCGACTTTCTGCAGAAGGCAGTATTTACACCTGCCTGTTTGCCACCGGCGGCAAAGACCTGCGGCGCCTTCTGCGTGAAGGGGCTTCCGATGAATATATCAGTGAAGTCATCGCAAGTACCTGGAAAGAACGCGATGATCGTTACTCTGAATTGCGCGGGCAAAATAGTGCCACGCTGCACAAAGTAGAGATGTCTTATATTGGTGGGTAACAACGATACGCTAACTCTATATCAACGCATCGGCGGGCAGGTGGCAGTGACTGAGCTGGCAAATAAGTTTTACGATGTGATGCAAGTGGATCAGTACGCACGCAAGTTGCTGGACATGCATCCTGTGGATCTCACCCGTTCGCGTATGCGACTGGCCCATTTTCTATGTGAATGGTTGGGCGGCCCCAAGCTCTTTGGTGAACGTTATGTCAATCCGGATTGGCTCAAGCTGCGTCATCGCCACTTAAATATCGGTATCGAAGACAGGGACCAGTGGGTACATTGTATGAGCAAAGCCATGCAGCAACTTCGTTATGATAAACAGCTGCAACAGGAGCTCACACGTGAATTCTACACCCTTGCCGGCTATTTGCGTACGCGAGTGTAATGTTTCTTTAAGTGATTTATTCTGCAAGGCGTGGAATTAACTCGACTAAATTACATGGCCGATGCCGATAGTCGAGTTGTTGATTGATGAGTTTATCCCAGGCATCTGCGCAAGCGCCCGAAGAACCGGGCAGGCAAAAAATATAGGTGCCATTGGCAACTCCGGCGGTGGCACGGGACTGGAGTGTGGAAGTCCCTATTGACTCAAAAGACAGTACGCGAAACATTTCGCCGAAGCCATCAATCTGCTTGTCGAGTAGAGGTATGACAGCTTCCGGTGTGCCATCCCGGCCGGTGACACCGGTGCCGCCCGTCGTAATGATAACCTGGGGTGTCTGGCTGGCAATCCATTGCGAAATAACGGCCCGAATCTGGTAAATATCGTCCACTACAATCTTTTTATCACATAACCGGTGGCCGGCTTTCTCAAGCCTGGTCGCGAGTAATTTGCCGGATTTGTCGTTTTCTTCTGTGCGCGTATCAGAAATAGTCAGAACGGCTATGGATAGCGCAATAAACTCTCTGTTGTGATCAATCATAATATTGATGTATGGTTACTTATCGCCTGGTTAGGCCAGCAGTTTAGCACCATTCCAGTCGTCAATGATCCTGCAGGCTTTTTCATAGTCGTTTTCATCAACGACTACCCTGATCAGGCCTAGCGCGGGTAACTCACCCACCGCGCCCTGTAAATATTCGCCGAGCACAAGGCTATCTATCCCTTCACTTTCAAGTAAGCCTTTTACCAGATTTGCTTCTACAGAATGGTGGGCATGTAATACCGTTTTCATGGTGACAGTATCAAATAAGTGTTTATGGTCATTCAGTGATTAAGTTTAGTCGAACCATGTGCGAGAATAAACCTGTAAGAAGCTTAAAAAGAATGACGATTATTATTATGAAAGTTGAACTATTCAATGAGAATTATGACCCCTGGCAGTGGGTTAGGTCTTATCAGGACGAGAACGCCGAATTAATGCATAATTTTGGCGCAACAACCATTTTTATTGGTACCATGCGTGACTTCAATGAGGGCGATTCCGTTCAGTCAATGTTTCTGGAGCATTACCCCGGTATGACTGAGAGTAGCCTCGAGAGAATCATGCAGCAAGCCGCGGATCAATGGCATCTCAATGACCTATGTATTGCGCATCGGGTAGGCACTGTATACCCCGGCGACCCCATTGTATGCGTGGCCGTGTGGTCGGCGCATCGCAAAGAAGCCTATGAAGCCAATCGCATGATTATGGAAGAACTCAAATCAACCGCGCCTTTCTGGAAAAAAGAGCAGTTAAAAGACCAACAACGGTGGGTTCAATGCAACACCAAAGGTTTTTAGTGTAATCCACTGAATTCTCAAGAATAATGAATGGCGGCCGATATAGCCTCCATGCCATCACCAGAATTAATCAAAGGGAATTTACTGCAATGTATATGAATCATCCTCGTATATATTTAAAAAGGTTTAATTAATGGACGCCCTCATCATTTTACTGGCACTGGCTGCAGGGTTAATCTTTCGCCGCTTTAACTATCCTCCGTTGCTGGGTTATTTGCTTGCCGGATTTTTTGCCCACGAAATCGGCGTGGGCGATATCGCAATCATCACGCCACTGGCAGATATTGGCATATTGCTGCTGCTGTTCACATTGGGTCTTAAGCTTAACTTGAAACAGCTGGTGGCGCCGTATGTATGGGGGACTGCCCTGATTCATATGATGATTGCTGTGGCTCTGACAGTTCCGGTGATCATGGCAGCCGGCTATTGGCTGCCCGTGCTGGAATTTTCTCATGCAACCTCGGCACTGGCGCTGGCTTTTGCGTTGTCCTTCTCAAGTACCGTATTTGCAGTCAAAATATTTGATGAGCGTGGTGAGAATTCTGCATTACATGCTTCGATAGCGATAGGTATCCTGATCATCCAGGATTTGTTTGCCGTCGGATTTTTAGTCATGACGGCCGAAAAATCCATTGAACCTGCTGCTGTGATATTGCTTGCGCTTCCGCTGTTAAGACCATTCCTGTTATATATGCAGCGATTGTCAGGGCACGGGGAGCTGCTGGTCCTGTTTGGCGTGGTATGCGCGCTTGGTGCTGCTCAGCTGTTTGAATTGTTTAATCTAAAAGGGGGGCTGGGAGCCCTGATCTTTGGGGTTTTAATTGGTAGTAGTGAACGGTCCAATGAACTTTATAAAAACCTGTTAAATCTGAAAGATCTCTTTCTGATCGGCTTCTTTTTGCAGATTGGATATTATGGTTTGCCATCGCTTGAGATGGTCTATGTCGCTGCCGCGTTGGCGCTACTGATTAGTTTACGCCCTGTTATTTACTATTTTTTACTGGTCATGTTCAGAGTCAGGGCGCGGACTGCATTTTTATCCGGTATCGCGCTATTTAATTATAGTGAGTTTGGATTGATTGTTGCCGCGATTGCTGTCAGTGGTGGAATTTTGTCTCAGGAATGGTTGACTACACTCGCACTGGCCGTATCTTTCTCGTTTTTTATCGCAACACCATTTAATACCCGTGTTCATGATCTTTATAGCAAATACCATTTGTTTCTGGATAGATTTGAGCGCAAGAAAATGCTTGAGCAGGAAAAAATTCCCTCTATCGGAGATGCTAGAATTGTGGTGTTAGGTATGGGCAGAGTTGGGTTGGGGGCCTATTTATCTCTGCAAGAAAAATTTAAAGGACAGGTTGTAGGCATCGATGAGAAACGTGATCGTGTTGAGGCATGCCGTGCGATGGGAGTCAATTGTATCTGTGGTGATGCCAATGATTATGAATTCTGGAATCGCTCGCACCTGACAGAATGTGAAAAAATATTTGTTTGTCTGACTAATCACCAGGAAAACATGTATATAGTGAACCTGGCAAAAACCATGGGCTACAGTAATGTTCTGGCAGTTGTTTCACATTTTTCTGATGAGCAGAAAGAACTGGAGGAAAATGGCTGTATTTCCTTTAACCTGTTCGCAGAGGCCGGTCATGGTTTCGCCGAGCATGTGTTAAATAGAATTCAGGACAAGTAACATTTGTGGAGAATTTCTTGGATTGGGATATACATCAGAAACAGCTTTTGCATAATGGTCATTTCAGGCTGCTCGATTTCTACTTAAGCCATGAAAAATATGACGGTGGCAAAACACCGGTTTTGCATCGCGAGCTGGTGCAAAGGAGCAACGCCGTTGCGATGGTGGCTTATGATCCAGATCAGGACAAGATCGTGTTAATTGAACAGTTCAGGGTAGGGGCGATATCAGAAAATCAGCCATGGCTGATAGAAATCGTGGCGGGTCTTATTGAAGAGGGAGAGTCTCCGGAACAGGTAACACTGCGCGAAGCTCAGGAAGAGATTGGCTGCACGCCGTCCGAATTAATTAAAATTGCCGGCTTTTACACCAGTCCCGGTGAGAGTACTGAATGGGTCGATCTTTACATCGGAAGGGTCTCTGTGAGTGAGCTGGCAACAACCGCGGGGCTCGATCATGAAGGCGAAGATATCAAGGTTATTGTGGTGCCCGCCGCGAATGTTCCTGCAATGCTGGTACAGGGAAAAATCAGGTCCGCCATCGCCATTATTGGTCTGCAATGGTTTGAGATGAATAAAGATGCGATCAGGCAACAATGGTGTACCAGTTGATGGGCATACTTTTGATTAATCTGCCAGGTTTATTTTTATAAATACTCTTTGTTGACGTTTTTCGTTTTTGTGTGTTCGGTAAATTAACCCATCTGAAGTCGTTTCGCGTGTATCTGTATTGCCACCAATTTCAAACCATGACCCAAGGGGTATCTCAACTGTCGTATCTATGAATGTCTGTTCCTGTCCGTAGCCATGATACGATTGTCGCTTGCTGGTACTGCTTTGTATTTTTATATGAACCATATCCTCACCAGATGCACGTGCGATAATATAAAAACCGTCCTGTCTGGATAGTGATGGCTGATAATGCTCAATGATAAAGTCACCATTGGGACGTCGCACATAAGCGTGAACCGGATAGATATGTAACTTTTCTCTGGTAACAAAGGCGGGCTTGCCTTCCTGAACCAGTACGAATTGGGTGTTGTCACTTCGATCTTCTGTTTTGCGCGTGTCGGCATGAAGAGTAATACCTGGTTCGTCAGGCGGGTTGCGTCCCAGTATTATTTCACCATTATCTACATCTGCTTTTGCGCTCGCGCTGATATCATTGTTTTCTGTGCTGACAAATTCATCATCAGACACTGTGATGCGAAAAATTTTAACAGTTTTGTCAATATTCTGTATCAAGTCTTCTAATATCTGTTTTCTCTGTGAAGAGGTTTTGATAAATAGCTGATACCCGTCGCCACTGATCGCTTCTCCGGGTTCCAGCATTGGCTTGATCAGGGGGATTATCTCATTTGCCGGGCGATGTTGCAGGTCAACATAATGTATCGTCTGTGAAGCACTGGCCACTGAAAGTGCTATCAACAGATTGATAATGATGAATAATCGTTTCATGTGTTTCTAAATTGCCACTCTTCGGAGTTCGGGGTCAGTTTCACTTTGATGCCAGTAATCCAGAAATGCTTTATCAAGTTCACCGCAGCGTGTTTTATCATTGAAGTTGACACTGCCTTCGTACCGGTCTGATTGTGGGTTGTGCAAGTATCCTTTGCCATCTGCCGTTATAAAACTCTCATTTTTTACCAGGCAGTCTCTGGGCAATCTTCTGATCGTAATTCTTGAAGGGATACGATCGGCAAGAACGACCAGCCTATGACTAGTCTTGATAACATTGGTACTATCAAACAGCAATATACGAATAGAAGTATTTTTACTTTTGTGGATAAAATCGTGAAACACCTGGATTATATCGCTACGATCAAAAACCTGATGGCTCAGCGCCCTGGAAACAATATTGATGTTATGGGTAGCCGAGCTTGATAATTTATGGATAGCTGCAATATTCAGGTCCGAGTCTTCTACCAGGACTTCGCCCTGTGTGACCCCCAGCATGAAGTTTTCAAAAAAGCGACGTCGTTTCATAATTAAAGATAGGTTTACAAAGTACTGAGAATGCCTGAGTATTCAGGTAGTATGCTCATTCACCCGAATAGCAGGCAAAAATCATGTCTGTTTGGTCCTTATTGAAGAGGTTGCCTCTGTCAGAAAGTTCACTTCAGGTCGATGTGGAACTTGCTGCCCGTGAAACTTGTCACTAATCTTGTCAAAAATTGGCGAGTTTGGTAAAAATCGCCTCTGCTGACATCTGTCTGATGAGGCCATAATTATTCGGGAAATTCACCATATAAAGTTCAAATTCATGATAGAAATCGAAAATTTAGTCAAAAAATTTGGCCCGTTAACTGCAGTCGATAATATCTCCTTTAATGTCAAACCTGGTGAGGTGCTGGGATTTCTTGGTCCTAATGGTGCAGGTAAATCGACAACCATGAAGATGATTACAGGATTTTTGGCGCCAACATCAGGAACAATCCGTGTATGTGGACATCCCGTCGAGGGCGACGCGCTCAAGGCAAAGACAGTACTCGGCTATTTGCCGGAAGGTGCACCCAGCTATGGTGAGATGACAACAGCCCAGTTCCTTGATTTTGTCGCCAGTATCCGGGGGTTGAACGGGTCATCCAAAACACAGCGTATTGATACCGTCGTGGAACAATTACATTTGCAGCAGGTGATGAATCGTCCCATTGAAACTTTATCCAAAGGGTTTAAACGCAGAGTAGGGTTGGCCCAGGCGATTTTGCATGATCCCCAGGTACTCATTCTGGATGAGCCAACAGATGGACTGGATCCTAATCAGAAATACGAAGTGCGCGAACTAATCACGAGTATGTCAACAGACAAGATTATAGTCATTTCCACTCACATCCTGTCCGAGGTGGATGCAGTATGTTCGCGCGCCATGATTATTGCACATGGTAAAGTCGTTGCTAATGAAACACCCCAAGAGCTGATTGCACGTTCACCTACCGGCAAGCTTGATGACATTTTCAGGGAAATAACCTCAGGGGAGAGACGCTCGTAATGAAAAATATCGGTATTATCTTCAAGCGGGAATTGCTTGGTTATTTTGCAACCCCTGTGGCGTACGTGTTCATAGTGATCTTCCTTGTGCTCAGCGGTGCCTTAACTTTTAATATGGGCAATTTTTATGAGCGTGGACAGGCAGATCTGGCACCTTTTTTTAATTTTCATCCGTGGCTTTATTTATTCCTGGTACCGGCAATTTCCATGCGTCTTTGGGCGGAGGAAAGGCGTTCCGGTAACATTGAACTATTGCTGACTCTGCCGATTACCATGGTTCAGGCTGTAATTGGCAAATTCCTTGCTGCCTGGCTATTTACCGGCATTGCCCTGTTCTTAACATTCCCTTTATGGATTACTGTCAACTATTTGGGTGATCCTGATAATGGCGTAATTCTGGCAGCCTATATTGGTAGCCTGCTGATGGCTGGTGGCTTTCTTGCCATCGGTGCATGTATATCAGCAACGACGAAGAATCAGGTGATTGCTTTTATTATCAGCGTTGTTATCTGTTTTGCGTTTTTACTGAGTGGCTTCTCGATTGTACTCGATTTCTTCAGGGGCTGGGCGCCGCAGTATGTTGTGGATGCGATATCCTCGTTAAGCTTTCTTACCCACTACACTTCAATCAGTAAAGGAGTAATCGATCTGCGCGACATTATTTATTTTGCCACACTCATTGGCGGCTGGCTGTATGCCAATGCCGTTGTCATTGAAATGAAAAAAGCGAGTTAATGATGGCTGCACAAAACAAAAAATCTATAAATACCACGATTAGTTATTCGGGGCTGGCAATACTCGCCGTTTTGTTTGTGCTGGTTAATATGATCAGTGGCAATATTTTCAAAAGTTCGCGCATTGACCTTACAGAAGATAATCTTTACACACTTTCCACGGGTACATTAAACATACTGGAAAATATTGAAGAGCCAATTACCCTGCATTATTTCTTTTCCGATCAGGCAACACGTGATATTCCCCAATTAAGAACCTACGCCAACCGCGTACGTGAACTGTTACAGGAATATGCGCAATTATCAAAAGGTAAAATAACCCTGAATATTATTGATCCTGTACCTTATTCGGAAGAAGAGGATCGGGCTGCCGAATTTGGTCTCCAGGGTGTGCCGGCAGGCCCCGGGGGCAACACTATCTATTTCGGCCTGGCTGGCAGTAACTCAGTGGGAGATTCCGAACTCATACCATTCTTTCAGCCAAATAAAGAGCAGTTCCTGGAGTATGATGTAACAAAGATGATTTATACATTGCTGAATACCAAAAAACCGGTAGTCGGCCTGATGTCCAGAGTACCAATGTTCTCGTCCTTTGATGTCGAGACTCAAAAAATACGCAATCCCTGGGTAGTGACAAATCAGCTGCAGCAGTTATTTGAAGTGAGAAACATAGATTTCACCGAGACACAGTTTGATGAGGATCTTGAGCTGCTAATGCTTGTTCATCCTAAAGATCTTAGCCAGGAAACACTCTATGCAATCGATCAATATGTAATGAAAGGTGGCAACCTTGTGGTTTATGTAGATCCCTACGCTGAGGCAGATGTTCCACCGATGAATCCTGATTCCCCTATCGAGGCGCAGGGTGTACGGAGCTCAAACATTCCTCGTCTGTTTGATGCATGGGGCATTGACTACAGCCCGGCAAAGGTGGTTGGTGACAGAAAATATGCGATGACTGTCGATGTCGGTAATGGACGACAGGAAAGGCACTATGCAATTTTGGGCCTGGATAGAGACGTATTTCAAAGTGATGACGTAACCACTTCCAGTCTTGATCTTGTGACTATTGCCATGGCTGGCTCGGTAGGCGCTAAAAAAGGCGCAGACGTAACGTTTGAGCCTTTAATACAAAGTAGTAGTGAAGCGACATTATTTGATACCTCCACATTCAGGTTTTTGCCGAAAGTCTCAAGGCTTGCTGAAGATTACACACCAGATGAGCAGCCATATACCATTGCAGCCCGTTTTCAGATGCAACCGGATTCCGCTTTCCCGGATGGGCCGCCAGCGGCGCAGGAAGAATCCGAATCTGCTGAACAGCCGCGGCAATCTGAACACATGGCCAAAGCTGCCGATACTGTCAATATGATTGTTGTCGCCGATGTAGATATGTTGACTGATCGCATGTGGGTAAATGTGCAGGACTTTCTGGGACAGGAAATTTTTGATGCCTGGGCTTCCAATGGTGACTTTGCAGTCAATGCGGTAGATAACCTGCTGGGCAGTTCTGATCTGATTAGTGTACGTGGCCGAGCCACGGCAACAAAGCCATTTACACGTGTTGAAGCTTTGCGTCGTGAAGCGGATGATAAATTCAGACAGAAAGAACAGAATCTGCAAAACAAACTCAGAGCAACAGAGCAGAAAATTGCCCAGCTACAGTCGCAGCGTGATGATCAAAGTGCATTAATCCTGAGTCCGGAACAGAGTGCCGAGATACAGCGCTTTCAGGCCGAAAAGCTTGAAGTCAGGAAAGAATTACGTCAAGTGCGCCATGAGCTGGATAAGAATATTCAGAGCCTGGGGACATGGCTAAAAGCGATTAACATTGGTCTGGTACCTGTGCTTCTGACAATTGTCGCACTTATTGTGTCAGCGTTACGGATTAAAAAACGCGCTAAACAGCATGCATAAGCTATGAATATCAAGTCATTAATTATATTGGTTGTATTTTTGATTGTTGGTGCCGGAGCATATTTTTACTCCGGGACGAAAGACAGGATTAATGTCTCAGAGAGAATAGGCTCGCCTGTGATTCCGGATTTGCAGGAGTCGCTGAACGATGTTCGCAAAATTATAATTTATGGTGCCAAAAACCAGGTGCTTTCAACAGTCAGCCGCTCCGAGACAGGGTGGTCAGTGCCGCAAAAAGGTGGTTATCCGGCAGATGTTTCCAAAGTTCGAGCTATGTTGCTGAATCTTGCCGAGGCAAATATTATCGAAGAGAAAACATCAAACCCGGATCTGTACTCCAGGCTGGGGGTTGAAGATGTAACCCATAATGATGCCGAGGGCATCAAACTGGTAGTTTACTTCGATGACAGTTCTGCCGAGCTGATAGTGGGCAAGCCTGGACCCCAAATAAATAAATCGCGCTATGTTCGCCATGTGTCCGAGGAGACCAGCTGGCTGATTAACCGTAAGCTTGACCTTAAACACCCGCCGGAATACTGGTTGAAAAAAGATATTCTGAGCATCGAACCGGCGCAGATATCTACGGTTAAAATTTCCTTGAAAGACGGATCGGAACTTGAAATTGCAAACTCTGGCGATGATGCCAATCACTTCAGTGTCGTGAACCTTTCTGACCCTGATTCACAGGTTGTCGATGCCGAACTGCATCAGCTGACGAATGCCTTATCTTCTTTTCAACTGATTGATATTGGCGACGCTGAAAAAACCAGACAATTGACACCGGATATGCTTGTGAATTACGCATTAAAGTCCGGTGCTGTAATTAAGCTGACAGCGTATGAGATTGACGGTGACTATTATGCAACGGTCATGGCCTCTTTGAGTGATGAGTCTGAAGCGTCGGTTCAGGCATATGTACACTCTCTGCAACAGGCCACATCGGGCTGGGTTTATAAAATACCCAGTGTCACATACGAGGCGATGTATAAGCGTGAGGCGGATGTCCTGGCGATTACGGAAGACCAGCTAAACTAGATGTCCTTTGCCTTGGAGACCGCATTACCAAGGTATGTTTCGGGTGTCAGCGCTTTTAAGTGCATCTTGGCCTGATCGGGAATTTCCAGTCGATCAATGAAATCTGCAATGATCTGCTGGTTGATTTTTTTGCCACGTGTAAGCTCTTTAAGTTTTTCATAAGGCTGCTCTATATTGTAACGTCGCATCACCGTTTGTATTGGTTCCGCCAGAACTTCCCAGTTGTTGTTAAGATCTTCTGTTAAACGTGCTTCATCTATTTGTATTTTATTCATACCGCGTAACAGCGCAGTATTTGCAATCAGGCAATAGGCAAAGGCACTGCCAATGTTTCTCAACACAGTGGAGTCAGATAAATCACGCTGCCAGCGCGAGATGGGTAACTTTTCAGCAAAATGTGCCAGTAGTGTATTGGCGAGCCCAAAGTTTCCTTCCGCATTTTCGAAATCGATGGGGTTCACTTTGTGTGGCATGGTGGATGAACCGACTTCAGTGGCGATGATTTTTTGCCGGAAATACCCAATCGAGATATAAGCCCAGATGTCCCGGCAAAAATCGATACAGATGGTGTTGATGCGCTGAATGTTATGACATAGTTCAGCGATGTAGTCATGTGGTTCAATCTGCGTAGTGTAAGGGTTGTAATGCAGGCCTAAAGAATCAATTGTATCTTGGGATAACTTTTCCCAGTCAGCTTCCGGGTAGGCAGATAAATGGGCATTAAAATTACCCACTGCACCATTTAGCTTGCCCAGCATCTCGACTTTTTTCAGCTGATCAACTTGTCTTTGCAGACGATGGCATACATTGGCAAATTCTTTCCCCATGGTCGAAGGAGTAGCGGGCTGTCCATGCGTGCGACACAACATGGGTGTTTGTGCATATTGTTGGGAAAATTGCCTCAGTTGTTCGATTATTTGTGATAGCGTGTCGACAAGTAGTTGCCTGCCTTGCTTTAGCATTAAGGCATAGGCCAGATTATTGATGTCTTCAGAAGTACAGGCAAAGTGAAAATATTCCGACAGTGCCTTTAATTCAGTATCATTGCTTACACATTCTTTGAGCCAGTATTCGACTGCTTTGACATCGTGATTTGTGGTTGCTTCAATTTCTTTGACACGCTCGGCATCATGCATTTTGAAATCTTCAATGATTGCAAGTAACCGGTGGCGGCCAGTTTCTGAGAGGGCGGGAATATCGCCGAGCATAGGGCTGTCCGCTAAATGTATCAGCCAGGTGACCTCGACAGTGGCACGGCTGCGAATTAATCCATATTCACTGAAAATTTCTCTGAATTTTAGCGTGGCTTTACTATAGCGCCCATCAATGGGTGTGATGGCGCTGAGGCTGTTTAATTCCATGGTTTCCCTATATTTGTTTGATTTCTGCTTCTAAGTTGGCGCAGCCAGCCATTATACTATACTCCCCAAGGATTTGGTTTTGCATAAAAATAATACAGCAAAGAAAACCATCATGCTGAACGATTTAACAGGAATATTTTATGAGTAGTGATAAATACAGAATTGAAAAAGACAGTATGGGTGAACTCCATGTACCAGAAAATGCATTATATGGCGCCCAGACTCAGCGTGCGGTCAATAATTTCCCCATCAGTGGTCTGACTATGCCGCGAGAATTTATTAAAGCACTTGGTCTGCTGAAAGCCTCCTGCGCACTGGCCAATCAGGAGCTTGGTTTGCTCGACCAAAAAATAGCCACTGCCATTGTTGATGCGGCCAGGCGTGTCAGTCACGGCGAGTTGGATGAACACTTTCCGGTCGATGTATTTCAGACTGGCTCGGGCACCAGTAGCAATATGAATACTAATGAAGTGATAGCACATATTGCTACTGTTGAAGTGCATCCCAATGACCATGTCAATATGGGGCAAAGTTCAAATGACATTATCCCGACTGCGATTCATGTCAGCGCCTGCCTGGCGATACATGAAGAATTATTGCCAGCCCTGTCACATCTGTCTTCCTGTTTGCGAAACAAGGCGAGTCAAGTGGATGGTTATGTCAAGACAGGGCGGACTCATTTAATGGATGCGATGCCGGTTACGCTTGGCCAGGAACTTAATGGCTGGGCAACGCAAATTGAAAATGGTCAAGTGCGTATTAAAAATGCCCTGAATTTTTTACACCAGTTGGCCCAGGGCGGTACCGCTGTAGGGACCGGAATAAATGCGCATCCACAATTTGCCGAGAGTATGGTCAGGCATCTGGTATCCATGACGGATATCCCATTTAGTTCCAAACCGGATAAATTTGAAGGATTAAGTGCGCAGGACGCCGCGGTTGAAATGAGTGGTCAGCTGAAAACAGTTGCCGTGAGCCTGATGAAAATCGCAAATGACCTGCGCTGGATGAACTCGGGGCCTCTTGCGGGTCTTGGCGAAATTGCTTTACCCGCGCTTCAACCGGGCAGCAGTATAATGCCCGGTAAAGTGAATCCGGTCATTCCGGAAGCCACAGCCATGGTGTGTGCGCAAGTCATTGGTAACGATACCACCATTACCATAGCCGGCCAGTCTGGCAATTTTCAGCTCAATGTCATGCTACCTGTAATTGCGTATAATTTAATTCAAAGTATTAAATTGCTGGCGAATTCTGCGCGGCTTATGGCTGATAAAGCGATTGAAGGATTTACCGTTAATGAGGACGCACTGACCGATGCTTTAAGCCGAAATCCAATTCTGGTGACTGCGATAAATAATGTGATCGGTTACGAAAAAGGTGCTGCAGTGGCAAAGAAAGCCTACGCAGAAGGGCTCACTGTGATTGAATCTGCACTTCAGCTAACCGATTTGTCCGAGCAGGAGCTTGTCAAGCTTTTGGATCCGGCTCAGCTGACAAAAGGCGGGATTCAGGGTCTTTAGTTATAAAGAGTGTAGATCAATCGCATAAATCACTGTAGTGACTTGGTTATAATCGGGTAATGCAAGTCTCTACAGTGATGAATATGTTTTTTTTGCTGGCTGTCGCCGGTGTGAGCGCGTTCGCATTTTTATATCTGCATACTCATGTGCGTATAAAGTATGAGTCACGCATGGCAATCGGTACGCTGCTATTTTGTGCTTTTCTGGTATTTATGGTCAGCACGCTATTGTTTTTGGTCTTTGGGTTAATCTTTGTCTCTGAGGTCAATGTTACTGTTTATATAGCAGGGATGTTGTTATTGTTGTGCAGTATTGTATTTCTGCTGGCTGCAAACATTATTATCAAGGAACGAGATTATTTCAGGCAGCTGGAAAAACGTCGAACTGAGCATGATTCCTCCACAGGTTTGCCCAAATACCCCATCTTTTTGAATAAAACAAAACGTGCCCTGGCCAAACATACTCTGGATAGTCCTTACTACCCGGCGGTTTTGGTAATTTTAATTTCCGGGCTAAGACAATTGGATCGTCGGGTTGGCTTTGGCGTGTCTGATTATGTTATTAAAACAGTTGCACAGCGAATACATGCCACATTAAGGACAACCGATTATGTTGCGAGATTGAATGAGAATCTATTCGCAGTCTACGTGAATGATTTAAAGAAACGTGAAAACGTATATACAATTTGTGACAATATTCTTAAAGGTATTAAAGTGCCCGTGCAGGTTGAATCATCGGAGCAGGCGCCGATTTTTCCCTACATTGGTGTTGCTTTCTACAAAGATCACCCATTTGATGATGTATTGAAGTATGCACAATCAGCCGCACTGGAGGCATGTGATCGTGGCATGGAAGTGATTGTGGCAGATTATATTACTCCCGTGCAAAAACCGGATAATGACCTGTTAACAGTATTGCAGCGCGGTCTGGAAGAGAAATCTTTTCAGCTTTTTTTTCAACCACAGGTGGCTTTGCATAACCTGGAGGTGATCGGGGTCGAGTCTCTGATTCGATTACCCCAGGAGGACTGGCTTTCTATTGGCCCCGGTGAACTTGTTGAGCTGGCGGAAAGAAATGGAATGATACATCAGCTTGACCTGTTGGTATTCCAGATGCTGTTTGAGCAGGTTGAGTTATGGGTGCAAAAAGAGCTTAAAATTCGTGTTGCAGTCAACATGTCGATAAAAAGTTTTAAAAATCATTCTTTACTTGATTATATTGTCGATACACTGGAAAAAAATCCTCGCTATGGAAAACGTCTTAAGATAGAAATTACTGAAACAGCCAGTCTGGATGATGTTAAGGAAATGATTGAGTTCATGAAACAGGTGACACCGTTAGGTGTGTTGTTCTGTATAGATGATTTTGGTACGCAATACTCATCAATGGAGTATATGCAGCGTCTGCCCGTCCATGAGGTTAAAATTGATAAAAGCTTTGTGCTGAGTGCATTAAGTGATAGCTCCAGTGAAAAAATTGTACGCTCAGTGATTCAGCTTGCACATAGTTTAAATCTTTCTGTTACTGCAGAAGGTGTTGAAAATGAGCAAATGCTCAATTTGCTGCGATCATGGAAATGCGACCAGGCGCAAGGGTTTTATTTCTCACAGGCATTGTCGGCAGAAGAGTTCGAATCTTATCTGAATGAGCAGAATAATAGACTGGTATCCGCCTGATAGTTATTTATCAATCTTTACCTAGCGCCTCGATAAAAGACTTTTTGTCCGCCGGTGAGACCAGTATTGATCGGTTGGTTCCATATGTTATTTTGAGTCGATCAAGTGATAATGCAGGTGATGACAGAAGGGAACGCGTAGGAATAATACTGTGTATTTCGTTTCTGGGTATATGCCAGTGAAATGGGCCGGATTCGATAATTAACTGTTGAGGTGTGACAATATATTTTGTTGAGAGTAAAAGCCATACAGGTAATCCGATCGCGATAAGTGCTGTAATGATGATCATTGTCATGCCAAACACGTTTCCTGTTGTAATCAGGGGAATGGAAGCAAAAAAAATAATAAGCGCAGAGGCGATAATCATTAAGTAGTACCATGAATCCACTGCTGATCGAAAAATCATTGAATTATACCTGTATTAGAGTGGACATTTATAGAATGCGCCGTTACTGGAGGCGATTTTAGTAGTTTACACGCAAAACCACTGTCTATCCAAACCAGCGCCCTCCCGATAACCCCAACAATAAGTCAGTGCATGTTACATAAATGCGTCATCAAAAAATATGACATGTTCTCTGATGGATCAATATCCGTCGCAGATACTATTGCATTGAAGCGCTGAAACACTATGTCACGGGGTCAACCTTTTGTGTCATCTCCCCTGGCATGGTGAATGCTGACGTGTATTGCATCTGTCATTTCCAGAATTTGAGGTAATAAAAAACTGTACTTCTATTGTTAATCAGTGTGGCTGAAGTATATTGCGCCTGCGGCCAAGGCTACAGAGCAGTTTTCTTTTTACTGTATAAAATGACTAAACCTGCAGTCACAATTAAACCTGCACCGGTCCAGGTGCTGAGTGTGGGCCATTCATCCCAGAATAGCCAACCCGCCAGGCTTGCCCATAGTAGCGAGGCATAGGTAAAAGGTCCGACCTGACTGGCGGGTGCGATTCGATAGGCCTGTGTTAGACAGAACTGGCCACAAGTGCCGACGAGTCCAAGACAGACAAGCAATACCCACTCGTTTATGCCCGGTTGATATGGAGTGCCGGTAAACATGGGTAGGCTGCTGGCTATTGCGCTGAATAGAGCGAAATAAAATACGATTCTTGAGGCCGGTTCTGTGTCGGACATTTTGCGAATTGCAACTTTAGCCGCGGCAGCGAGCACCCCGCCGATTAAACCGACCAGAGTCGCAAGCTGAATCTCGGTGGTTGGGTCCAGAAACACAATCACGCCTGTGAATCCTATCGCAATTCCTATATATGTTTTTAGTGAAACTTTTTCCCGGATCCAGAGGATAGCGATCACCGGAATAAAAATGGGCCCTGTGAGTTTTAACAGCATGGCATTGGCAAGCTCTATGTTCGCCAGGGCATAAAAAAAGCAATACATGGCCAGCAAACCAAATACACTTCTCAGGATATGCAGCCCCATGCGTTTTGACTGGATATGTGCCATACGCTGTTTGAATAAAAATGGCGCAATCATTAAAGCGGCAAATAAATTACGATAAAACACCAGATGATGACTGGGCATGGTTTCGCCCAGATACTTGATTAACATGCCCATACTGACAAAAAAAACTTCGCCAAGAATCACCAGGAGACTTCCAAATAACAGGGCTTTATTTAATGGCATCATAAAAAAGCCACTCTACTTGCGTAGAGTGGCCAGGTTTGTGAAGGCTGGTTGTCGTACAGGCAGGTTAAGAGGCAAGCTGTCTCAATACATAGTGTAGTATCCCACCGTTTTGGTAGTATTCTACTTCCTGCGGTGTATCAATACGGACTCTCGCTTCAAAAGAAATGCTTTTGTTTTCATCAGAAGTTGCAGTGACTGTGACGGTTTTAGCTGTGCCATTCTGCAACCCTGTAATATCAAAAGATTCGGTGCCAGTGATGCCTAAAGACTCTGCACTTTCACCTTCTTTGAACTGTAGTGGCAGAATGCCCATACCAACCAGGTTGGAGCGGTGAATGCGCTCGTAGCTTTCTGCCAGAACGGCGCGTACACCCTGCAGGCGAGGACCTTTTGCTGCCCAGTCGCGCGAAGAGCCAGAGCCATATTCTTTACCTGCAATCACAATGGTGGGTACACCTTCTTCCTTATACTTCATGGCCGCGTCAAAAATAGACATTTCTTCGCCATCCGGTAAATGGCGTGTGATACCGCCTTCGGTGCCCGGGGCGACTTTATTGCGCAGACGAATATTGGCAAAAGTGCCGCGCATCATTACTTCATGGTTTCCTCGACGTGAGCCATATGAGTTAAAATCTTCCGGTTTCACGCCATGCTCCTGCAAGTACTTTCCAGCGGGGCTATCCGCTTTTATTGCGCCCGCGGGTGAAATATGGTCAGTGGTCACAGAGTCGCCAAGGTAAGCAAGGGCGCGTGCGCCGTGAATGTCTGTGACATCATCCACTTTCGCCGTCATCCCTTCGAAATAAGGTGGGTTTGCAACATAGGTTGATTCATCCCAGCTGTATAACTGGCTTTCCTCTACATCAAGATTTGCCCAGTTTGCGTCACCGGCAAATAAGTCGGCATAGGACTTGGTGAATTGGTCGACGGTGAGGAATTTGCTGACTGTGTCGTGTACTTCTTTTTGTGTCGGCCAGATATCTTTCAGGTAAATTTCTTTGCCTTCTTCGGTTACCGTTAATGGCTCGTTATAAACGTCAATATCCATGCGTCCGGCAATTGCGTAAGCAACCACCAGTGGTGGAGAAGCCAGGTAGTTCATGCGTACATCAGCATGCACACGTCCTTCAAAATTACGGTTGCCGGAAAGTACTGAAACCGCTGTTAAATCGTTTTCGTGGATAGCCCTGGAAATCGGTTCGGGTAATGGTCCGGAGTTTCCGATACAGGTTGTGCATCCGTACCCGACCACATGGAAGCCAAGTGCTTCCAGATCGTCCATTAGGCCCGCATTTTTCAAATACTCGGTTACGACAAGTGATCCTGGTGCCAGTGATGTTTTTACCCAGGGTTTAACTTTGGCGCCGAGTGAGGCCGCTTTTTGCGCAACCAGACCTGCACCCAGCATCACACTTGGATTTGATGTGTTGGTGCATGATGTGATCGCACAGATCACAACTGATCCATCTTTCAGTTCAAAATTTTCGCCCTTGTATTCAACTTTAGCAGGACCTTTGGATGTAGCATTGCGCTCTTTGGAGAGTGCATCAAAGTCTTTCATAAACATTGTTTTTGACTGACTCAATGGAACGCGGTCCTGAGGTCGCTTGGGCCCGGCCAGACTGGGCACGACCGTGCCCATATCCAGTACTAGTGATTCACTGTATTGTGCGCTGACCGAATCATCCCGCCACATGCCCTGGGCTTTGGCATACGCTTCGACCAGTGCTACCTGATTTTCATCACGACCGGACAGGGCCAGGTAATCAATCGTTTCCTGGTCAATTGGAAATATTCCGCAAGTCGCACCATATTCGGGAGCCATATTGGCGATAGTGGCGCGGTCCCCTAGTGGAAGCGATGCCAGGCCGCTGCCATGAAATTCTACAAATTTACCAACCACCCCATGCTTGCGTAGCATATCAACAATAGTTAAAACCAGGTCTGTTGCCGTTGCCCCTTCGGCTAATTTGCCTGTCAGTTCAAATCCAACCACTTTTGGTATCAGCATGGATATGGGCTGACCCAGCAGTGAGGATTCTGCTTCGATACCACCGACACCCCAACCGAGCACACCGACGCCATTGATCATCGTTGTGTGAGAGTCCGTGCCAACAACCGTATCCGGGTATGCCTGGGTAATGCCGTTGGAATCCTGTGTAAATACAACACGCGCCAGATATTCCAGGTTAACCTGGTGCACAATGCCTGTGTCCGGCGGTACCACTTTGAAATTGGAAAAGGCTTTTTGCCCCCATTTCAGGAAGTTGTATCGTTCCTTGTTACGGGAAAATTCTATACGGGCATTAATATCCATCGCCTTGTCAGATCCGTATTCATCGACTTGCACAGAGTGGTCAATGACAAGTTCGGCGGGCTGTAGAGGGTTGATTTTGCCCGGATCTCCGCCAAGATTTTTCATCGCATCGCGCATTGCAGCAAGATCTACGACGGCGGGGACCCCGGTGAAATCCTGCATTAGCACACGTGCCGGACGATAAGCGATTTCGTTACAGGGCTCGGCATTGGCATCCCAGTTGATAATGGCTTCAATATCTTTTTTTTCAACAGTTTTTCCGTCTTCATGGCGGAGTAGATTTTCCAGCAAGATTTTCATGGAAAAAGGCAGGCGTTCAGTGCCTTTAATACGCGTGAGTTGGAAGATCTCATACGATTTTCCATTAACATCCAGCGTCGTTTTTGTATCAAAGCTATTGCTCATGAAGACTCCTTAAAAAAAAGTGAAAACTACAGAATACTGAAAAGCCGGGTCTGGGATGGATATGCTGCTTTATCAGGTTATCAGCGGGTCCGGGCTGCTATTCATTCCTTATTGTTTAATTTTGCGGATGGCTTTTCAGTATGATGCATGGGCGCGCGATTATCGCGCATTTTTACTTCAGAAGGTAGGGTTGTTAAGCAACTAATAACTGATCAATTGCCTTAAGGGTGTTATTTTTACCCAGTAGCAGGTTCAACTGGCTGCCACCTGCCTGGTACCAAAGCAGACACGATCTTAACCCGGCCAGCAACAGGGCACGGATGGTCGCTGCATTTTTTTCTATATTCAAATGCTGGGGCTCACCATAAATGATCACTCTCGGAGTCAGGGGGCTAATGGCGTTTTGATAGAGTTGCGCCAGTCGCTCAATGATATAGTCTCTTTGAGTATCCAGTTGCGTGGAAGCTTCTTCCAGTAAACTGAGAGTCGTTTTAACTTGATCAGATAACCCTTTGTTTTTTTGTAAGTTTTTTGATAGAAGCATGAGGCTTACCATGTATTTTGCTCGCTCAAGAGCCAGCTTATCCCGTTTATTTGTAAAGCTGCTGCGCAGCGCCTGCAACCCACTGCGAAGGTGTGCGATCCCGCCATAAACCTCAGCAAAAGACTCAGGATCCGTCTGAAACAGGCTATAAAGGCAGACATCAATATCCTCGTGTTGATGAAGGCCATGCCAGGCAATATTCTGAACGTTAATTAATGCCTGATGAATACCTGATAAGGCAATGGTTTTATTGATTATTTCTTGATTCATTCTAACAAACTCTTTGGCTGATAATACCCCCGCCCAGGCAATGATGCCGGTGGTAAAGAACGGCATATTGCCCGGGTGTCACTGCACGTTGTGCTGCTTTAAAGTTGAGTTGCCACTGTCCGTGATCGAGCTCAATGGCGCTGCATTCCTGGTGTGACTGGCGATAGCGGATTTTGGCATGTAACGTCGCGGCTTTACCCTTAATGCCTTCATCGATCCAGTGCATTTTTTCAACAATCAAACTTTGACTGAACAGGGACGGGTGGTTGGCGCCCTGGGCAACAACCAATTGGTTGCTGTCCTGACATTTGTCGACAACGTACCATGGCTGATCGCTGGCATCTGATCGTCCGCCGATGCCAAGCCCCTGGCGCTGACCGATAGTAAAGAAAGTGATGCCGCTGTGATTTCCTAATTTATTACCTTCAGTGTCGACAATATCTCCTTGTTTTTTTTCAATATATTTCTCCAGAAAGTCGCGAAATCTGCGTTCACCGATAAAGCAGATGCCAGTGCTGTCCTTTTTGTTGTGGATATCCAATTGTAGTGTTTGTGCGATTTTTCTGACTTCGCTTTTTTTCAATGAGCCGAGTGGAAACACCGTTCGGGCTAATTGCGCCTGATTGAGGCCGTGCAAAAAGTAGCTTTGATCTTTATTTGCGTCATGCCCTGTGTGTAACTGGTAGCAGTTTGACGCATGGATGCATTTTGCGTAATGACCTGTGGCAATTTTTTCCGCACCCAGGCTGGCAGCGTGATCCAGAAAAGCTTTGAACTTGATCTCCGTATTGCAGAGTATATCTGGATTTGGAGTGCGGCCGGCACGGTGCTCGGCTAAAAAATATTCAAATACCTTGTCCCAGTATTTGTCAGAAAAATTGACCGTGCGTAAATGAATGCCTAGTTGTTCACAGACTTTTTCGGCGTCAGCCAGGTCGTGGGCTGCCGAGCAATATTCAGGGCTATCATCTTCTTCCCAGTTTTTCATGAAGATGGCCTCCACCATGTGCCCGGCTGATTTTAGCAGGTAGGCGGCAATGGCGGAGTCTACGCCTCCAGACATTCCAACAATAATATGTTGTAAAGACATGAAGTTAGCTAATAATTATGATGGTGTTTGTTGGAATGAATTGCACGCTCGCCAGGTTATGCTGACGGATTGTTTGTCGCTGCATTCGATATTGTTTATAAATGGTTTAAGCAAGAAGTTTCACCATATCTCTATTACATCACTAACTATCGATAAATCACAACCACGGCCATTTTCATAATCATCAATACTTTTTAACACCATGGCGCTGCGCCTCTTGATTTCAGGCAGGGCAGCGATTTCTTCCCGGGTCATCCACACTGCCTCCAGAATGCCATCATCGAGATCCTGATCCGGATAGTGAGTTGTGACCCGCCCAGAGAATGTAATTCTCAGGAAGACTTCATTTTTTTCTGGATGTTTCCAGCGATAAATGCCGACAAAGGCTTCAGGAATAAATTTCCAGGCAGTCTCTTCGAGGGTTTCGCGCACTGCGGCCGCTTCGAGTGTCTCGTCGACCTCCCAATGGCCCGCCGGCTGATTGTAGACTTCCAGTCCATTAGCGATTTCTCTTACCATTAAATATTTGCCATCACGTTCTATAACGGATGCGACGGTGATATGTGCTATGGATGACATGATGATAATTTAGTTGAAGTTGATTAAACTTTTGCTATTAAAATTGTCCAATCTGTGGTGCTGTAAATCGTAAGAGGTGGCCTGTACAGTGACCGTAAATCGACTGAATCACTGGCCTTATGGAGTATCGAATCTGTGCTTAGCATCTTATAATGTACAAGCATATAAAGTAACAATGCGTAATTAGTATGTCGAGCGACGATCAATATCAAAATGATGATGGACTAGCGGTAGAAGAAGCGCGTCCCAAAGTAAAACAGCCGCCCATGTACAAGGTGGTTTTATTAAACGATGACTATACACCGATGGAATTTGTGGTTCACGTATTAGAAAATTTTTTCAGTATGGGGCGCGAACAGGCCACCCGGGTTATGCTGAATGTTCACTCACAGGGCAAAGGGGTTTGTGGGATATATACACGCGAAGTATCTGAAACCAAGGTCTCGCAGGTCAATGAATATTCCCGCATGAATAACCACCCCCTGTTATGCGACATGGAAGAGGCGTAAGCTGCTGATAACTAAACAAATATAACCAATGAATTGAATAGAGACAACCATGCTTTCTAAAGATTTGGAATCCAGTCTGAATACTGCATTCAAGCGGGCAAGAGAGAAGCGTCATGAATTCATGACAGTCGAACACTTATTGCTCGCATTAACAGAAAATAACGCAGCAGTTGAAGTACTGCGTGCATGCGGCGCTGATATTGAGACGCTTTCAAATGAACTGGATGTATTCATTGATGAAAATACGCCTCTGCTCAACGAAGGTGAAGAACGTGAAACAACACCAACGCTTGGATTTCAGAGGGTGTTACAGCGTGCAGTTTTCCATGTTCAGTCGTCTGGCAAGAAAGAAGTGACCGGTGCCAATGTCCTGGTAGCGATATTTGGAGAGCAGGAATCCCATGCCGTGTATTTGCTCACTAAAAATGATGTGGCACGTCTGGATGTATTAAATTATATATCGCATGGCATCTCCAAAATCTCCGAAAATGAAAATAATGAAATACCTGGTGGTCTGGGGGCAGAGAATGAATATCAGGAGCAGGAGGAAAAACCTCTTGAAAAATATGCCACAAATCTAAACACTCTGGCCAAAGCGGGCAAGATAGATCCTCTGATCGGCCGTTCCCATGAATTGGAACGCACCATGCAGGTGTTATGTCGCCGCAGAAAAAATAATCCCCTGCTGGTCGGTGAAGCCGGTGTTGGTAAAACAGCCATTGCCGAAGGCCTGGCCAAGAAGATCGTTGACGGTGATGTGCCAGATATTCTTAAAGACTGTGTCATTTACTCGCTGGATCTGGGCGGGCTGGTGGCCGGAACAAAGTATCGCGGTGATTTTGAAAAACGCCTCAAAGGTGTTTTAAAACAGCTTGCCGATGAACCTGATTCAATTCTCTTTATTGATGAAATTCATACTATCATCGGTGCTGGTGCCGCATCCGGTGGTGTGATGGACGCATCTAACCTGATTAAACCACAATTAGCCAATTCGGAACTCAAATGCATTGGCTCTACTACTTATCAGGAGTACCGGGGAATTTTTGAGAAAGACAGGGCGCTTGCGCGCCGTTTCCAGAAAATTGAAATAACAGAGCCAAGCGTTGATGAAACGTTTCAGATTCTTAGAGGTGTACGCTCCAAATTTGAAGAGCATCACCAGGTTAAATACACTGATAAAGCGCTAAAAGCGGCGGCAGAACTGTCTGCACGATACATCACGGATCGCTATCTGCCGGACAAGGCCATTGACGTTATCGATGAAGCCGGGGCGGCAATCACGCTTATGTCACCTTCATCGCGCAAGAAATCAGTTGGCACAAAAGATATCGAGGCTATTATTGCCAAGGTGGCAAGGATACCTTCCAAGAATGTTTCTCATAGTGATACCGAGTTGTTGAAGAATCTTGAGAGAAACCTCAAGTTAGTCGTATATGGTCAGGATGAGGCCATTACCACACTGGCGACTTCTATCAAAATGTCCCGTTCCGGTCTTGGAAATGAAGAAAAACCGATTGGTTCATTTTTGTTTGCCGGTCCCACCGGAGTAGGTAAAACTGAAGTGACGCGTCAGTTGGCCACTGCACTTGGCATAGAGCTGGTGCGATTTGATATGTCAGAATATATGGAAAGACACACTGTATCCAGGCTAATCGGGGCACCACCAGGTTACGTGGGTTTCGATCAGGGCGGCCTGCTCACCGATGCCGTATTGAAAGCTCCCCATTGTGTACTATTACTGGATGAAATTGAAAAAGCCCATCCTGATGTCTTTAATTTGCTGCTACAGGTTATGGATCATGGCACGCTTACAGATGCCAATGGACGCAAAGTTGATTTCAGAAACGTTATTCTGGTTATGACGACCAATGCCGGAGCCCAGGAAATCAGTCGCACTTCTGTTGGTTTCATGGATCAGGATCATGCAAGTGACGGCATGGAAATTATCAAGAAGATGTTCACGCCGGAATTTCGAAATCGATTAGATGCAATAATACAGTTTGCCGAGCTGGATAAGCGCACCATTGCCAGCGTCGTCGATAAGTTTATTGCCCAACTCGAAAGTCAGCTAAGTGAAAAGAAAGTGGATCTTGTTGTTGATGAAGATGCACGCGCATGGATTGGCGAACAGGGCTATGACCCACAGATGGGTGCAAGGCCGATGGCGCGGGTATTACAGGAACATATCAAGCGTCCGCTATCCGAAGAAATACTGTTTGGCGGCCTGACCAAAGGAGGCACGGTCAGAGTCAGTGTGAGTGATAACAAATTGCACCTGGAAGTCGCCGACAGAGAAGAAACCAACAAGGAACTGTCTGGTGGGTGAATAATTCTGTCTGGGTGTTCTTGTGCTGGTGCGGAATCCAGCTGAGTAATGACGCCTGGAGCAGCTAGCGTGCCCGGTATGTGATACGGCCTTTGGTCAAATCATATGGAGTGAGTTCAACCGTCACTTTGTCTCCTGTTAGAATTCTTATATAGTTTTTGCGCATGCGTCCGGATATGTGCGCAGTAACAACATGGCCATTTTCTAACTCGACGCGAAACATGGTATTCGGTAGAGTCTCGACTACGGTGCCTTCCATTTCAATGTGATCTTCTTTTGCCATGCATCTCCTCGTATGTGCTGATGGTGAGGGCGTCATTATCGTTATATCGTCCTGTAAAACAAGTTTTTTCTGACGATGAAGTAAAAAAAAGTGTTTTTCAGACCAGCGTGAAGGGCCTTGCCATGATTCGCTGGTGCAATATATCGAAATAAAAGTGGTTTAGTGTTTTCCGTGCATATCATTCAAATATAGAGAATAAATATGAAATTTGCTTTTGTTTTTCCCGGGCAGGGTTCGCAGTCAGTGGGTATGGTATCCAGCCTTGCCGAGAGTTACCCGGTAGTTAAAGAATGTTTTCAGGAAGCGTCTGACACCATCTGTGTCGATTTGTGGAAACTGGTTCAGGAAGGGCCTGCAGAGGAGCTCAACCATACACAAAATACCCAGCCAGCCATGCTCGCGGCCAGTTATGCCATCCATAGGATATGGATGCAGGTATCTGGCCGCCATCCGGAAGTGATGGCTGGCCATAGTTTTGGTGAAATTTCAGCATTCACCTGTGGTCAGAGTATCCGCTTTGCCGATGCCTGTTGGCTGGCGCGCCAGCGTGGTGAATTAATGCAAAGCGCGGTACCGGCTGGAAGTGGTGCCATGGCGGCTGTCCTGGGTTTGCAGGATAGTGAGTTAGATGAGTTATGTGAGATTGTGAGTTCAGAGGATGCATTGGTTGAGGCGGTCAACTATAATGCGCCGGGACAAGTTGTCGTGGCGGGTCATTCCCAGGCGGTTAAAAAGCTGGTTGATTTGGCCAGGTCAAGAGGTGCCAAGCGTGCGCTTGAACTGCCGGTTTCCGTCCCTGCACATTCAAGATTGATGAAGCCGGCGGCAGAGAAATTTGCCCAGGTGCTGGCCGGGTTGGCAATGGAAATGGCAAGTGTTCCCATTATTCAAAATGCAACCCTGACTGTACCGTCAACGACAGACAACATCCGGTCCGCGTTGCAGGCACAGCTGTACTCGCCCGTTAAGTGGGTCAGTACCATCCAGCTAATCAGGGAGATGGATGCCGAACAGGTAATTGAATTAGGGCCAGGCAAGGTGCTGACGGGGTTACAGAAGCGTATTGATAAATCTGTTCCTGCCCATTGTGTGTATGATAATCCGTCGCTGGAAGCAGCCCTGCAGATTATTGAGGAATGAAAGTGCTAGAAAATAAAATATCATTAGTAACGGGAGCCAGCCGGGGGATCGGCAAAGGGATCGCGATTGAGCTTGGTCGGTGTGGCAGCCAGGTGATCGGAACCGCTACCACAGAAAAAGGCGCGGACCTAATCACGCAGTATTTGCAGGAGGCTGGCATACAGGGTCAGGGGATGGTGCTCGATGTACGTGATGAGGCCGCGATTGAGGACTGCATTGCAGAAATAAGTAATGCATATGGCGCGGTCGATATTCTGGTCAATAACGCAGGCATTACACGTGACACGTTGCTGATGCGAATGAAACTTGAGCAGTGGGAAGAAGTATATGAAACCAACTTGCGCTCGGTTTTCCTCACGAGTAAGGCGTGTCTTCGCGGCATGATGAAAAAGCGTGCTGGGCGAATCGTGAATATATCTTCAGTAGTCGGCGCCACCGGCAATGCCGGCCAGACAAACTATGCCAGTACCAAGGCGGGAATGGCAGGTTTCACCAAGTCATTGGCCAGGGAAGTGGCTAACCGTGGCATTACCGTGAATTGTGTCGCCCCGGGTTTCATTCAAACGGATATGACCGATGAGCTGACCGATGAGCAGAAACAGCAAATCATTGCCGGGATCCCGTCAGGCCGGCTTGGGGAAGTCGAAGATATTGCAAAAGCGGTGAAATTCCTGGCATCCGAGGATTCTGCCTATATTACTGGTCACACATTACATGTGAATGGTGGCCTGCATATGGAATGATCGCGGCAGGCGCTTAATATTTATTTTATGTACTGTCTTTAACTGTTTAATAATTAAAGATAAAATACCAATGAGAATTGTGCGATGCAGGGTGTAATTTTTTGCGTAATTAATGACTAGATTGCGAATAAACTTTTCACTACAATGGCGGCCCTTCTCCTCCCACACAAATAATATATCCAGAGGATTACATTAAATGAGCAATATTGAAGAACGAGTGAAACAAATCGTTGTAGAACAACTTGGCGTCAGTGAAGAAGAAGTGAAAGAAGAGGCTTCGTTTGTTGATGATTTAGGGGCTGACTCGTTGGATACTGTTGAGTTGGTGATGGCACTAGAAGAAGAGTTTGAATGTGAAATTCCAGACGAAGAAGCGGAGAAGATCACCACTGTCAAACAGGCCATCGATTATGTTCATGCACATAAATAATCATCAAGCCGGCAGTTATGACAAACTGCCGCTGATCTCAAATACCCAATTTTAATGATCTGATTTATTATCCGTGTCTTCTAGAAGAGTAGTTGTTACAGGACTGGGTATTGTATCACCAGTAGGATCCACGGTGGATACAGCCTGGCAGAATATACTGGCTGGTAACAGTGGTATAAGCAAGATTGATGTTTTTGACGCTTCCCAGTTCTCAGTGCAGATCTCCGGCGCTGTTCAGGGCTTTAATGCTGATGATTACATCCCAAGAAAGGACCAGAAGAAAATGGATCCCTTTATCCACTACGGCATTGGCGCCGGTGTGCAAGCGATCCAGGATTCCGGTCTTGAGGTGACAGAAGAAAATGCAGACCGCATCGGTGTTTCAATAGGTTCTGGCATTGGCGGATTGCCCGGAATAGAAAAGAGCTATGAAGGATATTTGAAAAGCGGACCCAGAAAAATATCCCCGTTTTTTGTTCCCTCCAATATCATCAATATGGTATCAGGTAATTTATCTATTATGTATGGGCTCAAGGGGCCGAACTACTCGCTGGTCTCTGCCTGTGCGACAGGTACTCACAGTATTGGGGATGCAGCCAGACTGATTGCCTATGGTGATGTAGATGTGATGGTTGCCGGTGGCGCAGAAATGGCAACGTGTCATTTAGGTATTGGCGGTTTCGCTGCTGCTCGCGCATTATGCGCCTCACATAACGATAGCCCTGAAACTGCCAGCCGCCCATGGGACAAAGACCGGGATGGTTTTGTTCTTGGTGATGGCGCAGGGGTACTTGTTCTCGAAGAGTATGAATTTGCCAAAGCCCGTGGCGCCAGAATTTACTGTGAGCTTGCCGGATATGGTATGAGTAGTGATGCCCATCATATGACACAACCAGCCGCGGGTGGCGTGGGTGCGGCAAAGTGCATGAGAAATGCTTTTAATGACGCAGGGATCAACCCGGAACAGGTCGGTTACGTGAATGCGCATGGCACGTCTACCCCTGCCGGTGATATTGCTGAAACCGAAGGGCTGAAGGCGGCATTTGGTGAGCATGCTTACAAAATTGCCGTGAGTTCAACAAAATCAATGACTGGCCATCTGCTCGGTGCTGCGGGAGGTGTAGAGGCATTATTTACAGTGCTTGCATTACACCATCAGGTCGCGCCTCCGACCATCAATTATGTCACCCCCGATCCTGAATGTGACCTTGATTACGTCCCTAATGAAGCACGTGATGTCAAGATTGACGTTGCCATCTCCAACTCTTTTGGATTTGGTGGTACTAACGGCACAGTAGCATTCAGAAAGATCTAGGGCAAAGCCAGTATTCGCCTCCTAGCGGCTATTATTGGTGTAACGCTGCCCGGATTTTCTATTGCTGCAATTTGTCGATCAATGTGACTGATCACATGACTATCTGCAGAGTTAATTTCAGTCACTAGTCAATTTAGTCGCGCCCTATTTAATATTATGGAAACATGCACATGCTAGTAAATAGTCAACCTGCCAGTACATGTCCACTTCGCGACCGTGGCTTACTTTACGGTGATGGTGTGTTCGAGACTATACTGTGCGAGAGTGGTCGTCCGATATTACTGGCCGGACATACGCAACGACTGGAGAATGGCTGTAAGCGCCTGGGCCTGCCGCCACAGGAATTATCCGTAATATTGTCAGATATTCGGCAAGTCGCGGGTGGCCGGGATTGTGTAATCAAGGTGATCATCACTCGTGGTGAACGCGACAGGGGTTATGCTTATGACCGGAATGACAATACCGCGTCACGTATTGTTTACAGGGATGATAAACCTGTAATCCCGCAGGAGTATTATCATCAGGGTATCCACTTAACACAATGTCATCACCCATTGCCAGTCAACCCGGGATTAGCCGGAATTAAGCATCTCAACAGACTGGATCAGGTGCTGGCAAGAAGCGAGTGGGAGCAGGAGTTTCAGGAAGGGATCATGCTGGATACCAATAGTCATGTTGTTGAGGGAACCATGACCAATATTTTTATTGAAACCGATCAACAGTGGGTAACACCCCCGGTGGACATGGCGGGTATTGCCGGCGTCATGCGGCAATGGGTCATGCGCAATGCGTATCATGCCGGCATTGAATGTGTCGAGAGACAGATAAATATCATGGATATAGAACAGGCTGATGCAATATTTATGTGCAATAGCGTGATTGGTATTTGGCCGGTTAAACGGTTTAAAGAAAGGACGTACGATATCAGCGCGGCCACGTCGAGATTAATGCAACATATACATGAGAATATATCGACTCTTTACCCTGTTTAAATCATGCTGAAATTTTTTTCAATTTCAATTTTCGTCATGATTGTTGTGGCAGTGACGTTTGCCTACCATATTGATAATTATCTCCATCAGCCAATAAGTCGAGAAGCATCCGGGCAATCTGAGATCGTCGAGATCTTCGTTGATAAAGGGGCGACGTTTAACCAGGTGAATGCCCGACTGACTGAGGCGGGATTCATAAAAAAGCCACTTTACTTTAAGTTGCTGGCCATGTACCAGGAGAATACCCACTCTGTAAAATCAGGCGAATACCGGTTTAATAAAAAACAATCTCCGTTTCAGATTCTGCAGGATTTGGTCCACGGCAATACCGTCCAGTATAAATTGACTGTCATAGAAGGCAAGACATTCAAAGATTTTTTCGAAGCATTACAGGATCACCCTAAAATCAATCGTGTCATTGATAATGTTGAACAGATCAAAGCAGAATTAAATATCCAGCAGAAAAACCTGGAAGGCCTGTTTTTACCTGATACCTATACGTTTACTTATGGGACAAAAGATATCGATGTGCTTCGGCAAAGTCATCGTCTGTTAAGAGACTATCTTGATGAGCAATGGCCTGGGCGAAGTGACGAATCATATATATCCAGTCCCTATGAAGCGCTTATTCTGGCCTCCATTGTTGAAAAAGAAACCTCTATTGAACATGAAAGACCAAGAATCGCGGGTGTATTTATTTCGCGCCTAAAAAAAAATATGCCCTTGCAAACAGATCCGACGGTAATATATGGTCTAGGGGCTGAATTTGATGGCAATCTTACACGCAAGCATCTGCAAACCGATAATCCCTATAATACTTATACAAGACGCGGACTGCCGCCATCGCCGATTGCACTGGTCGGCAGGGCCTCAATACGGGCTGTGTTACATCCTGATATTACAGGTGAGCTATATTTTGTTTCTAAAAACGATGGCAGTCATTATTTTTCTAAAACTTACGAGGAACATCGTGCTGCCGTGCAAAAGTATCAATTAAATAAAAAATAATGCGTGGTAAATTTATTACATTTGAAGGGATCGAGGGCTCGGGCAAGTCAACGCAATTGGCATTGCTGATTGACTATCTGAAAAGTACCGGATATGACGTAATCAGCACCCGCGAACCGGGAGGTACGGCTGTCAGTGAAAAAATAAGGGACATATTGCTGGATAATTCATTACCCGCCATGCATAGTGACACTGAACTTGCCTTGATGTTTGCCGCCCGCATAGAACATGTAAAGCGCGTGATAGAACCTTCAATTAATAATGGAAAGTGGGTGGTTTGCGACCGTTTCTATGATGCAACTTATGCTTACCAGGGCTATGGTCGCGACATTCCTCTTGACAGGATTGATACACTGAGAGAATTCTCTCTAGGCTCACTGGCTCCTGATAAAACTTTTTTACTTGATATACACCTCGACATCAGTATGGATAGAGTGACCCAGCGCGGGTGCAAGGATCGTTTTGAAGAAGAAAATGTCAACTTTTATAAAAAAGTCCGTCAAGGCTATCTCGATATTGCAAGACAAAATACAGCACGTATTTGCGTGATAGATGGCAATCAATCGAAAGAGTCGATTGCCGCGGAAATCAGGCAAAACCTGTCCTTGACTGTTTAACAAGATGAGCTTGATTTATCCGTGGCAATACAATCAATGGCAGTATTTTGTGAATATGCTCCACCAGGACACGCTGCCGCATGCGCTTATGTTGTGTGGCCCCGGGGGGATTGGCAAACATGTATTTGCTGACGCCATGTGTGCCTCAATAATCTGTCAGGCACGGTTGGAAAGTGGCGGGGCCTGCGGTCAATGCAAGCATTGTAAATTGCTGGATGCAAACACTTTTCCGGATTATGTCAGCGTTGAAGTCAGCGACGAGAAAGCAGGAATATCGGTGGAGGATATTCGTCAATTAATTGCCAGGCTTCATCTTACCCGGCATTTTGACGTATATAAGATTGCCATCATCCGGCAGGCCGATCTTATGAATACCAATGCTGCAAATGCATTGCTGAAAACTCTCGAAGAACCTCCCGCAAAATCACTGATTCTGCTGGTGACTGATCAGCCATTGTCATTACCCGCCACCATCCGAAGCCGTTGTCAATTAATCAGCTTCAACCCGCCAGGGGAAACCGAAGCTCTAAATTGGCTAAATCAGCAGTCACATGATATTGACTGGCAACCACTGCTTAGGGTTGCACAAGGTGCCCCCTTGCAGGCTTTGCAGTTTCATGAAACGGATCTGCTGGATCAGCGTATAATGGTTGTACAGGGTTTCCTGGAGATCTTTGAAGCCGGCTCCAATCCGGTAGAAATTGCAGCAAGGATAGAGCCTGTGCCATTGGCGCAGTGCTTTCAATGGATCCAGGCGGTCATTGTAGATTTACTCCGAATAAAGGCTGCAGAAAACCCAATAACACTCGAAAACCCTGACTTCTATCGGCCATTACTTGCATTGGCACCGCGCTTGCAAGTACCGTTGTTGGTGGAATTCTGGGAAATGCTGCTGGAAAGAAAAAAGATGCAGGATAATAGTCTGAACCGCCGGTTATATACCGAATCGTTTCTGTTGCGTACCCATAAACTTGCAGCAAAAAATATCCTGTAGATCAATCACTTGAATATGAGAGAGAATTGTTATGGCAAATGGTGGCAGAGGGATAATATCGCTGGCGATCAAGGATAAAGGGTCGCTATATGCCTCATATATTCCTTTTGTAAAAAATGGGGGACTTTTTATCCCCACCAGCAAAACTTTTAGTCTGGGTGAAGAAGTATTCATGTTGCTCACTTTAATGGAAGAGACGGAGCGCATTCCTATTGCGGGTCAGGTGATATGGATCACCCCACATGGCTCACAAGGGAACCGAACAACCGGTATTGGTGTCCAATTCAGTAGCCAGGATAATGGGGAAACACGCACAAAAATTGAATCATTGCTGGGAGGCGCTTTACAGGCTGACAGGCCTACACATACGATGTAATCCATGTGTCTTTGCCGGAAATGAAATGCTCTGCTGACTTGCCTTCAAATTGATTAAAACTATAAAATCAGAAAACACGAATTACTATATAAGCACCGCCAATTATGAGCCATAAAAACAACCAGCATATTTATGGGCTCAATGCGGAATACATTGAATCACTTTTTCAGCAATACCTCTCAAATCCCGCTTCAGTTAGTAACAATTGGCGTGAATATTTTGCTCATCTGAATAAACCAGATGAGCAACATATCCGGCAACATCATGATCTTCGGCAGGCGCGGGACTATTCTGCACTGGAAAAAGTATCGCAAGATAAAAAGGCCGCAGACGGGAGCGATTATACCTACAGTGATAAACAACGTGCAGTGTTAAGGTTAGTGAGGTCCTATCGTCGTCTTGGTCATCGACAGGCGGATATAGATCCTTTGTACGGTGAAGGCAGAATTGAAATAGACCTGCTTAATCCTGAAAATCATGGTCTGACCTCAGCAGATCTGGATGATGAATTTTTTTTATGGGAAATGGACAAGCAGGATAAACTGCGCCTGGGTGACATACTTAACCTGATGTCAACCACTTACTGCGGTAGTATTGGTTCTGAAACTGAACATGTTTCTGATCCAGATCAAAAACGCTGGCTGCGCAAATATCTTGAAGCAAACTATTCAGCTATTGAATATAGTGCACAAACGAAAAAGCGAATTCTGAAACGCCTTATAGAGGCAAATACGCTGGAAACTTATTTGCATCGCAAATACATTGGCCAGAAGCGGTTTTCGCTGGAAGGCGGTACAAGCCTCATCCCTTTGCTTGATACCCTGATACAAAATGCAGGTGAGCATAACGTTAAAGAGGCTATCATCGGTATGGCTCACCGTGGACGCCTGAATGTGCTCATAAACATTATGGGGAAGAGTCCACATGAACTTTTTGAAGAGTTTGAAGGTAATATTGATATTGAATTCGGTTCAGGTGACGTCAAATATCATAAAGGCTTTTCGGTTGACCTGAAAACTTCCAAAGCACCCATTCATACAGTACTTGCTTTTAATCCGTCGCATCTTGAAATAATCAATCCTGTTGTTGAGGGTTCTGTGCGAGCACGTCAGGATCGACGTGATGACCGAACGCGCAAACAGGTAATACCAGTACTCATTCACGGGGACGCGGCATTTGCAGGCCAGGGTGTCGTGATGGAAACACTCAACTTATCCAGCACACGCGGTTATACAACAGGCGGTACCATTCATATTGTAATTAATAATCAAATTGGTTTTACTACCAGTGATCCGCTTGATTCCAGATCAACACTATACTGCACCGATGTCGCGAAAATGGTCCAGGCACCGATCCTTCATGTGAACGGTGATGATCCTGAAGCGGTGGTTTTCGCAACACAGATGGCAATGGACTACAGAATGAAGTATTCGTCTGATTTTGTCATTGATTTGATATGTTATCGTCGACACGGGCATTCCGAGGCAGATGAGCCATCAATTACACAGCCCATGATGTATAAGAGAATACGGAACAAGGCGCGAGTTGATGAACTGTATTTCAAACAGCTGGTGGATGAAAATATCGTAGAAAAAAATGCTTACAGAAAAATCGAGGAAGACTACATTGAAAGATTGAATCTGGGCGTGCCGGTTTGTAGTGAAATCTCGAATCATAAACCCACACAGTACGTGGTCGATTATAAGCCTTTTAAGGGAACTCACTGGAAAGAGTCTGTAGATACATCGATCACAATGGAATGTATTCACGATATCGATCAAGCCTTAACGACGTTACCGAATAAATTCCAGGTACATCGAAACGTGAAAAAAATAATAGATTCGCGTAAACAAATGTCGCAAGGACAGCTGGAGACTGATTGGGGTTATGCAGAAATGCTGGCCTACGGTTCGTTATTAAAGCAGGGATACCCCGTCAGATTATCTGGTCAGGATAGTGTCAGGGGCACTTTCTCACATAGACACTGTGCTTATCATGACCAAAATAATGGTGATATTTATATACCGTTACGAAATTTGTCTGATCAACAGCCGCAGTTCCTGCCCATCAATAGTTTATTATCTGAAGCAGCTGTGCTTGGCTATGAAGTCGGTTATGCGACATCAGAGCCAAACTCGCTGGTCATATGGGAAGCGCAGTTTGGTGATTTTGCCAATAATGCCCAGGTGATTATAGATCAGTTCCTGAGTTCATCAGAAGCAAAGTGGCAGCGTTATTGTGGACTGGTGCTTTTTTTACCTCATGGTTATGATGGCCAGGGACCCGAGCACTCTTCAGCGCGAATGGAACGTTATCTGCAATTATGTGCCGAGGATAATATGCAGGTATGTGTGCCGACAACACCTGCGCAGTTGTTCCACATGCTGCGTCGGCAAATGCTGCGGCCATACCGTAAACCATTAATCATATTTACACCTAAAAGCTTATTAAGGCATCCCTTATCCGTCTCCAGTCTGGATGACTATACTAATGGAGAATGCCGGTTAATCCTGAAAAACTATCAGGATGGGGATGTGAAAAAAATGAAGCGTTTGTTAATTTGTACCGGAAAAATTTATTATGATTTACTTCAGGAGAAGAACAAGCATCAGTTGGATAAAGTGGCAATCATACGTATTGAACAACTTTACCCGTTCCCTTTTGATGAGGTTGCCCGTGAGGTATCAAAATTTAAACATATAAAACGGGTCATTTGGGTACAGGAAGAACCAAGAAACCAGGGAGCATGGTTCTACATGCAATCAAGAAAAAATCTATCGTCTTGCATTGATCCGGAACAAACCCTGGATTATGTTGGGCGCGACTACTCTGCATCGCCTGCGGCTGGTTATATGCAGCTGCACAAACAACAGCAGGCACAACTGGTCAGCGCCGCATTGGGTCTGGCAGAAGCTAACAGTAAAATAGAATTAAAAAGTGTCAGTTAACTGATGTCTGACAGAAGGAACTACATTGGCTATTGAGATACAAATTCCCGAATTTCCTGAATCAATTAGCGAAGGAACAATTGGTTCATGGATAAAAAGTGTTGGAGATACTGTTACAGAAGGGGAGACCATTGTCGAGGTTGAAACAGACAAAGTCGTGTTGGAGATTCCTGCGCCTGCCGATGGGGTCATCGAAAAAATTATCAAGGCAGAAAATGAACAGGTGACAAGCAGGCAGGTAATAGGGATGCTTACACCGCAGGAAGCAAGTGACGAAAACGTTCCTGAACCTGCATCGAAGCAGAAGGAGGAGACTTCTGTGGATACTGGTAATACCGGCAATGACCAGAACCATGAAAATGACAAGGACCGTCAGCAGTCTCCTGGTCGTACAGAAATAAAAAAGACCAGCCCCGCAACTAGAAAACATATGCATGAAAATAATGTCGGGCTGGAAGAAGTCACTGCTACCGGTAAAAATAATCGTGTAACAAAGAAAGATATTGATCAGGTGCGCAAACAACAGACCTCAGCTGAAAATGCAGTTGAGCGAGTGCCTATGAGCAGCCTGCGTAAAAAAATTTCTGATCGTCTGGTCACGGCACAGCAGGAATATGCCATGCTGACAACCTTCAATGAAATTAATATGCAGCGCGTGATTGATATTCGTTCCAGCCATAAGAATCAGTTTCTGGAGAAATACGAGATAAAACTTGGCTTCATGTCTTTTTTTGTTCTGGCTGCTGTGGAAGCCTTGAAGGCCCATCCCGTGATTAATGCCTCGGTCGACAACAATGATATTCTTTATCACCAATATATTGATATTGGTGTTGCTGTCAGTACTGACAGGGGGCTGGTGGTCCCGGTGCTCAGAGATGTCGATCAAAAATCTCTCGCAAATATTGAAATTGAAATTAATCAGCTTGCCGAGAAGGCACGTCACAACAAATTGGACATAGACGATCTAACAGGAGGAACTTTCACTATCACTAATGGTGGAGTGTTTGGCTCTATGTTGTCTACCCCCATCATTAACCCTCCCCAAAGTGCCATTCTGGGTATGCATGCAATTGAGAAGCGGCCGATCGTAGTCCATGATGAAATCAGGATTGCACCGATGATGTATTTGGCCCTGTCTTATGATCACCGGATTATAGATGGTCGTGAGGCGGTTTTGTTTTTGGCTCATATTAAAAAAATTATTGAAGATCCCATTCAACTTTTATTGCATATTTAATTATGGACAGACAACACTTTGATATTATTGTAATCGGTGCAGGCCCGGCAGGATATGTCTGCGCAATACGCTGTTCACAATTGGGTATGTCTGTCGCTTGTATTGATCAGACTTCTGACAAAAACAACAAGCCAAGTCCGGGTGGCACCTGTCTTAATGTTGGATGTATCCCTTCGAAGGCGCTGCTTGACTCAAGTCATCACTATGATTTTATCAATCATCATGCAGGTAAGCATGGCATTAATGTCAAAGAGAGCATGCTTGATCTGGACAAAATGCAACAGAGAAAAGAGAAGGTTGTTAAAACATTGACAACTGGAGTGAAAGGTTTACTCAAAAAAAATAATGTGGCTTTTTATCATGGTGCAGCCACATTCACAGATGCGAACACGTTAACAATCAATAATGAACAGGAACATTCTGTTTCTGCGACAACAATAATCATTGCAACTGGTTCCAAGCCTTGTGCGCTGCCGTTCGCTGAGGTTGACCAGGTGAAAATTCTGGATTCAACGGGAGCACTGTCCCTGGCACAAGTTCCAAAGCATTTAGGCATTATTGGGGCCGGTGTTATAGGTTTGGAGATGGCCAGTATTTGGTCACGTTTGGGAGCTGCTGTCACAGTCTGGGAGTCTGCAGATCAGTTTCTTCCATCTGTGGACGAGGATATTAGCACCCAGGCAAAAAAAATTATCTCTAAACAGGGAATCGACATAAATTTGGGCTGTACAGTCGAATCACTACAAATCAATGACGGTCGCGTCGCACTGACTGTAGCAAGTCAGGAAAATAAGAGCCAAACCGAGGTAGATTGTTTACTTGTGGCAACAGGGCGTCGTGCCAACACTGATGGACTGGGGTTGGATGGACTTAATATCGAGCTGGATGATAAAGGTTTCATCGTAACGAACCAATATTGGCAGACAAGTATTGAAAATATCTATGCCATTGGCGATGTGATCGGAGGCGCGATGCTTGCACACAAAAGTTCCGATGAAGGTATCGCGCTTGCAGAACATCTGGCGGGTCAGTACGGGCATGTAAATTATGCTGCTGTACCATGGGTGATTTACACATGGCCTGAGATTGCATGGGCCGGTCAAACCGAACAGCAGCTTATTAACGCAGATGTAAAATACCGTAAAGGGCAATTTCCCTTTATGGCGCTTGGCAGGGCAAGAGCCATGGGTGAGACTGAAGGAATGATAAAGCTATTGTCTGATGCAGACACAGATACACTTCTGGGAGCGCATATTATTGGCCCTAATGCATCCGAGCTCATTGCAGAGGCAGTCATTGCGATCGAATCAGAGTTAACGGCAGAGGATCTGGCAAGGTCGATACACGCGCACCCAACACTATCAGAAGGTTTGCATGAAGCCGCTCTTGATGTGGACGATCGAGCCATTCACATTTAACCTGGTTCACGCTTAACACGAACCCGGAAGAATTTTTGGCATCACTAACACGGGTATGCCTGAATGCTGGCGAAGATTGACTTGAGTGGGCGATTTATTAAATCAATCATAACACTGTTATTGTTGTTGCCACTATTTCTGGCTGTCTGGAAATTTAATCAAGATAGCCTGAGTGCGAACCCGGTTGAAGCACTGACCCATATCACTGGTGAGTGGGCCCTGCGATTGCTTCTTGTTACACTTGCTGTGAGTCCTTTGCGTAGAATTTTCAGATTTAATCAGCTGATTCATCTAAGAAGGATATTTGGCGTGACATGTTTTTTCTATGTACTATGCCATTTTTTAATCTATCTGATTTTGGATCAATGGCTTGATTGGCGCCTTATTATTGAAGATATTCGTGACAGAACCTATATCACTGTCGGGTTTGCTGCATTTCTCCTGATGACTCCTTTAGCTCTAACATCAACAAATTCGATGCAGCGAAAACTACAGGCAAACTGGAACAGACTGCATAAACTTATCTATGTTATTTCGATTCTTGCTATACTGCACTTTTGGTGGCTGGTTAAGGCGGATACCCGTGAGCCGATGATTTATGCCTTTATCCTTGCCGGGTTGCTCGGGTACCGTATCTATACGCGATTAACTGACGCATGATCTTATCTCTGTGTTTTCGCCTGTAATTTTGCATTAATTTTCTTGATGAGATTCTGATGAAAGAAATTTCTTCTGTCGCTAGTGATCTTATACAGCGTGATCAGGCACATGTTCTGCATCCATATCTGCAAATGGAGGAAGCCAATGATTTTCCACTGATACCAATAAAAAAAGGCAATGGTGTATGGCTGGAAGATTATGATGGAAACAAGTATCTCGATGCCCTTAGCTCATGGTGGGTCAATTTATTTGGTCATTCAAATCAAGCAATTAATAATGCAATCATCACTCAGGCGCAAAAACTGGCCTATGTGCCTTTGTGTGATTTTTCTCATCAGCCAGTTATTTCCTTGTCTGAGCAGTTAGTTCAAATCACACCAGAATCCCTGCAAAAATGTTTCTATACCGATAGTGCAAGGTCTGCTATTCAAACTGCAGTGGCGATGAGTCTTGGGTACTGGATAAATACCGGGCAGGGCAGGAAAAATAAATTTGTTGTTATAGAGAATTCTGGTTATGACAACATAATTACTACTTTCCCTCTGCAGAGTATGCGGCAATATAACTATGCGCCGAGTTCAAAACCAGAACTAATCACAATCCCCGGCAAACAGAGTTTCGTTCCATCAGCTCATTCATGTCCCGAGGATTATGCAATACAAAAATTTGCTTACATTGAGCAAATATTAAGTAAAAAACATGAAGAAATTGCTGCCGTTATCATTGAGCCGCTTGTGCAATCTGCACATGCCATGCAAATGTATAATGCAAAATATCTGGCTCTGTTAAAAGAAGCCTGCAACAACTTTATGATTCACTTTATTGCAGATGAAACGACGGTGGGTTTTGGACGCACCGGCACTATGTTTGCCTGTGAACAGGCCGAAATTACGCCAGACTTTTTGTGTTTGTCTGGTGGATTAACCGGTGGGCACTTACCGCTTTCTGTGATGCTGACTTCCAATGAAATCCAGCATGTTTTTTATGGTAAAGGGGGAACTATGTTGAGTCCTTATGACTCAGATAGTTATATGGCCAATCCTCTTGCTTGTGCAGCTGGCCTGGCTACGCTGGAGCTGTTCCGGTCACAGGATACCATTCAAAGGAATAAAACTCTTATACGGCGTATCGGAGAAAATGGTAGTCGTTTTGCTGGTCATCACCGTATTGGCCAGCCACGACAAACGGGTATGATTTTCGCCATGGATATGATGGAAGACAAACCGGGTGAATGTGCGTCTGCACGTATGTGTCAAAGGGCTCTGAAGGTGTATCAGCATGCGCTAAAAAATCATATCTGGCTGAGACCTTTGGGAAATACCATATGTTTTATACCGCCTTATGTTATAGAGAATGGACAGGTTGATATGGTCTTTGATGTGATCGAGGAAGCAGTTGATGCAGCATACTGTGATTGACTTAATAATTAATTGGGATAAGTATAAGATGTATTTCAATAAGCAAAATAAAATGCAAATATATATGCTTTACCTTGTTTTGGTATTGGCAGTGTTGAGTAAAGTTTCTATTGCCCAAACTTACCATTACGATATCAGTGAAGATGTCGTGGGCAATATATCTATCCATACGATACAGGAAGGTGATAATTTTTTAGCCCTTGCGCAGCGATTTCGGGTTGGTTTCAATGAATTGGTTCATGCCAATCCAGACGTTGACCCCTGGATACCGACGCAAGATTCACAAATCATTATCCCAACTCAATATGTGCTGCCCAACATAGAAAGAAAAGGAGTAGTGATCAATCTTGCTGAGCTAAGGTTATATCAATTTCATCAGGTTGAAGGGGAAAAGGCGAGTGTGTCCACATATCCCATTAGTGTCGGGAAAGGTGGCCAGTGGGAGACGCCTTTGAGTTACACACGTATTATCTCGAAAGTTGCAAATCCAAACTGGTATCCACCTGCTTCAATCAGAAAAGAACATGAGGAGAGGAATGATCCATTACCTGAGGTTGTGCCTCCGGGGCCAGATAATCCTTTAGGTGACTATAAAATTGGTCTGGGTTTATCAGGGTATCTGATACATGGAACAAATGTACCGGAAGGAATTGGCATGCGTGTGACGCATGGTTGTATCCGTTTGCATCCAACTGGAATAGAAAAGCTGTTCCATAGTGTTAACTTGGATACGCCAGTCACGATTATCAATCAGCCATATAAAGTGGGGTGGAGAAAAAGCAAATTATATGTTGAGACACACTCTGAACTTGAGACACAGGAACTGGCCACATCAAGAAATCTGACTGAATTTGTTCAGCTGGTTGTTGAGAAAACAAAAGATATCAAGGAAGAAAATTTCAAAATTTTATGGGATATTGGTTATGATGAGGCGCGCAGGAAAACAGGGGTACCTTTCCTGATGTCTGCTAATTGATTGGTTGTATCTCGTCTCCCAGGTGACGGGTTCGTCAACCTGATAAAGAATAAAAAGCCCCGTAAAACGGGGCTTTTTAAATATACATAAACGAAAGCCCTGTTACTTGCCTTTCATTGAATCATGGAACATAACATTCATGCGACGTGAGTTCGCATCACAGCATGCCTGAGCCGCTGTTGCAGCTTCCATGGCCGCATCTGCTGTTTCCTGAGCCGAAGTTGCCAAATCTTTTGCAGTGGCTGCATTGAATGCAGCTGTATTGGCCGTACGAAGTGCCTCATTCGCAATTTCACGTACTTCTGCGAGTGGGTCGACTGTTTCAGCGGGTTCTTCAGTACCAGTCACAGTGCAGCCTGCAGCAAATACAACTGTACCTGCCATCGCCAAAGCTTGAAGTGATTTTAATAACTTATCTTGCATTTTATTAACTCCGAAGTTGTAAATTTATAACAATTTTTAGTTGTAACAACAAAATATCAAAGGCACATATCACGTTCGCATAAGCTAATGTTTAAGCGTAGATTCTGCTACTTCGATATATATTGTCTATTCTAAGTAAAAATGTGACAGATACCAAGGATTTATCTCAATTGCGCATAATATGCCGATGGCTCGCGCCAGGATTGTTTGTCAATAGCAATTATCTTAACCAATTCGGATGAAAACTATACTATTTAACATAATATACAGTCAGCATATAATATTGGCCAAGGCTATTTATTATTGTTTCACGTGATGTGGTCGATGTTTCCTGTAAATAATCCTGTAAATGCTTCAGTTTACTGGAAATTTTGGTAGAGTAGCGTCATTAAATCTTAAACTACACAATGTTCCTACGTTATGTCTGCAAGAAAAAATATGGAAAGAAGGCTTAGTGTCAGACGCCCGACATCAGAAAATGTCTATTTGTACTGTAAACAACTGGAACTGGAGAGGTGTAAGCCAAGTAATATAAGTTCCCGGGGTGTCTTTATTGATTTTATTCCCAAGAGAGCCTATGTCGGCAGACGTATACAACTCGTCTTTGTAATCGATCGCGGAAGAACGGCAAAAATGATTCGCGTATTTGCGGTCATCGCTCATATTTCTCAGGGAGGTATAGGATTTGGGTTTATCGGAAAACATATACCCACTCGACGGGGGCATGGGCTTCCCAACAGATTATCGCCATGACTGTCCGGGAACTATAATTTTTCATGGCGCATCGCGGATGCACATCGCGTGTCACAGACTGCGATAGCTGATATTCTTCTTTAAGTTTTACGCTTAATCTACTGATTCTAGTGTCGACGCAGAAATACGCCAATACTGATTACCAGGACTAATAATGCGATTATTAAATTGATCGTTATGGGCATAGTGAGCGTAGTAATTTTCTTCTTCTTATTTTTCTTCTTGTCAATTAACTTTATGCAATAACATTGCATTAAGCAAGCAGTTTTCAATCGGTAACGTGCTGATATATTGTGTTTTAAAGTATATATATTAAATTTGGTCATTCCTAAAATAGATGTCGACGGTATTAAAATTGGCAGGGAAGTAGCGACGGGGCTGTCATAAATAGTATTCTTTGAGCCTGGTGATTTGCATACAGAATTTTAAGTGAGGGAAGATGGGGCGATTTGTGACAATTCATAAAGCTGCGACTCTGGTAGGTATTACACCGAAAGATTTGCAATCTGAAATTAATACAGGCCGGCTCCCATGTGTTAGAGGAATGGTTCATATAGATGACCTGACCGAGTTGCATCCGAATGTCTGTATCGAAGATGCCGACATGGTGAGTTGGGTAAATAAAATTAAAGATAATTCGCTTCAGGCGGCGTCTGAAAAACTGTCCCATGAATTAAGTAAAGCCGAGTTGCGTCAGCAATTAATGAAAGCGAATACAGAGCTCTCTTATCAGCGCCATAAAATTGAATCTTACGAGCATTTGTTACATGAACTGCGATATAGCCTGCAGGTGCTGCAAAAAAGTTCTGCAGAACCGAATAAGATACAAAGCCTGATTGCCTGGATAGACAAAAAGATTCACTAATCAATTTCAAGCCCGGGTTATAAATTTGGGGGAGTTCCCCGCTGTACCACGGATGCTTTGAACAGCTCAAAGTTGCCGCTGGAGGGTTTGCATCCTGCCAGGTTGAAATTTGAAAACCATGGGTCAATAAAGGATAGCTTATTTGGCACTTGTCAGTGATGACTCTTCCCGGCGCGTTTTCCGGCAAGAGTCAGTGTATTTCACTAATAATCAATTATCCCGGAGGCCATTGAAAGTCTCTACCTGCAAGAATATGCAGATGCAAATGAAAAACACTTTGTCCGGCTTCTGCCCCGTTGTTGATTACCAGCCGAAAAGTATCAGCAAAGCCTTCCTGTGCTGCTATTTCAGGTGCAATGACCATCAGGTGTCCGAGGATGTCTTTCTCGCTGGACGTGCTTTCAGATAACTTGGTTATTACCTGTTTGGGAACCAGCAGGATATGCAATGGCGCCTGGGGGTTGATATCACGAAATGCGATGCAGTGTTCATCTTCATAGACAATCTCTGCTGGTATTTCGCGGTTGATGATTTTGGTGAATAAAGTTTCCTGATCGCTCATGTTTGCTCATTAATTCAGTAAAGCGATAAGAATACCAATCATTTGGCCCTCAAAGATAGGGTTAGTGCAAATGTGATTAGCGATCAAATTTGATGCGGATGGCAAAACCTATGGCATCATCGCTGACATCGCCCAATTCCGGCAGGTAATGGATTTTTAATGTATAACGGTTCTTGGTCAAGAATAAATACGGGACTAAGGCCAGGCGTGGTTCCTGCCCTTCATTGTAACCGGTGATCAGTCCACCCACGGCACCCAGCCCAATCCAGTCCGCACTCCCCAGAGTAATTTCTTTGCCAACACCAGCATAAAAGCTGTCACGATATAGACTATTCCAGAAATATCCACCAGCCAGAAAGAATGCGTCCAGGTGATATTCCAGGCCTATGCCTCGATTAAACTGATTATATTCATCCGCATTACCGGGATGATAGGAGGCCAGATTTATCTGCAGCGCAAGACGTTCTAGATCAGTGTTATCGAAAATGCCTTCCTGCTCTGTGTGATATTGATCTTTGTCTTTGGCGATGTAGATGTCATCTTCTGCATGGCAAACAGACATCGCTAAAGCGATTAGTAATAAGAGCACTTGGCGTGACATGGTCGAAAAGTCCTTTTCTAGTATTAGTGTTAGCTTGGTGGAGGCGACTACCCAACTATTTGTACATAAATTTTAATGAAATAGAATTTCATGTCCGACGACTGGTGCGGTAAATAAGATAAATCCATGGCCAGAAATTTGACATATCTTACTGACTTATCAAGAGTTCTTGGAATGATTGCCGGTATAATATTTTGTGTGCTTCAGGCGTTATATAATAAGCTCTGGTACATTTTGCTTGCGTCTGATCCAATTTATTCCCGCAAGTATGGTGGGATTTTTAATAAGTGCTCTCTCTAACCTATACTTACCGGGGAAATTCAAAAGAAGCAAACCTGCGAACATGGTCAGTAATCCCTGTCCCGGTAAAAGGAGCATAATTGCTCCGCTGATCACCAGCACGAGACCGGTCAAATTTTTTGCAATTGAAACGAAGACCTGTCTAACCCCGGGAGATTCATTGCAAGACTTTCTTTGTCTGAATGTAAAATAGTCATGGGGGATACGGGCAATCCATTTTGGAACCAGTATAATACTAAGCAGCAGAAAAATGATGGAGCCTAGTGCAAGGTAACTGAGCCAGTCACTGTAGTGGTTAATAGTGTGGGTTGCTAATTCATACATCCAGGGTTTTATACTATAGATATCCCCAGCGGCAAAGCTAATTTTATAGTTTCATAACATATGCTGCTTGAGAGCTGAGAGCTTTTCCTTGATGCAAAGTCGCAATTTTTCCTGATAGCTGTCGTCAAATGATGGGATTTTCAGCATGGTATTAATTGCCCAGTCCACTCCACCCATTGAGATCAGGTCAGAGATGATTTTGGTTGATTCTCGCTCAACCCTTGCTTGTTCAAAGTTTTTATATACTGTGCTCATATGTATTATCAATATATTGTCATGTATGGGTTATCGGTCATTCTCGGCAGTCTTTATGGTAAATTTCTCCGTTGGATCGAGATTATTTGCCGCTTATCAAAATGCGTTAACAGTCCCCGTTTCATATTAAGGAAAATCAATGGCAGACGTAGAAATCACGTATCAGGTAATTTCGGGCACAGCAGATATTGAAAGACTGGCTCGAAAAATCTCAATAGAACAAAGTGTTGAAACGCCGGAGTCACTCATAACCGAAGATATTGAGCGACAATTTCTGGGTCAACTTAAAGATGTTGAATTAATAGACAAGGCAACGAAAACATACACGATAACACTGGCATATCCCGAGCAAATTGTAAGTCAACAGTATAATCAATTGCTTAATCTGTGTTTCGGTAATGTATCAATGTATCCCAGGGTAAGACTGGTTGATATTGATTTGCCTGACCATCTGCTTAATCAATTTCAGGGCCCCCGTTTTGGTATCGATGGGGTTCGTGCAAGTTTGGGTGTTTATGGCAGACCATTGCTGGCGACTGCACTTAAGCCACGCGGTTACAGTGTAGAGCAATTCGCCAACATGGCTTTTGAGTTTGCCATGGGTGGTGGTGATATTATTAAAGATGATCAGAATCTTGTCGGTGATTTTGATGAATTTAAACAACGTGTATCACGCTGTCTTGCTGCGATTAAAGAAGCCGAGCAAAAAACTGGCCGGACATGTCTTTATTTCCCATTCATATCGGCACCTTATGAAGAAATCGAAAAATATTTTGCATGGGTCAAAGCCCAGGGAGTAAAGGGTGTGCTACTGGCACCTTTGATACTTGGTCTTGATACGGCAAGAGGATTGGCAGCCAGGTATGATTTGATTTACATGGCGCACCCGGCATTTACGGGTAGCTATTGTATCTCGCCCGAACATGGAATTGAGCATGGATTGCTGTATGGTTTTCTTTATCGCCTGGCAGGGGTGGATATCTCTGTTTACACAAATACCGGTGGAAGATTTGAATTCACCGAAACCCATTGTAAAAGTATTGCCTATCAATTGAGGCGACCTTTATCTGGACTAAACGCTTCATTACCGTGTCCTGCAGGCGGAATGCAATATGAGGATTTGCCGCGCATGTGTGAATGGTATGAAAAGGACTCGGTATTCTTGCTCGGAGGGTCATTGCTGGAGTACTCGCCAAGCCTGGAAAAATCCACGAAAGCATTCAAAAACCAGTTATGCATGGCATTTGAGGAGAGGCTTGAGTCGCCGTTATCGCCCTCGGTTTCTTCGTGTGAATACCCTGCAAATGGCGTGTCGGCACCGATTGAATTTCTCCGTTTTGAAAATTTTCATTGGAGCGGAAGAAATAAAGTGGCGTATAAAGTGACCGATGCGCTGACATTTAAAAATATCAGCAGGACAGAACTGGTCGGTAAAAGTGAGGAGGAATGCCTTTTTGATCTGCGCTATTTTGAAATTGAGCGTGATGGTTTTTCAAGTAAAGAATTGCATCAGCATGCTCATGTCATTATTGTTGCAAGAGGTCGTGGAAGAGTGTTAATTGGCAATACTCAGTATGAAGTTAAAGAAAATGATGTTTTATATATCAAGCCAATGGTCATACACCAACTAGACAATCCGTATTCAGAGCCTTTTGGAGTGTACTGTATTGTAGACAGGGAGCGTGATATCCCTGTTTTAATTTAAGTCTAATTTACTATGAACCATTACCGGGCAGTACTGACGGTGAGTATATACTGACCGCAACGAGAGGCATTTACACCATTGATGATGGTGTCACCGTAAAAGCTGTAACCGAGAATTGTATGTTGACTGATAACATCACCCTCATCCATCACGCAAGCCGTGTATGAGACATTTATATATTGGTAGGCTAGTTCTGCATCGACTTCAATTTCACTCCCATTGCAGTGGATATCACATGGCAGTGGTGGTGATGCATTTCCGGCGCGATCGAGTAATACTACTTCGTATGACATTTTAAATTATTAAAAACCAAAACATGGATAGAATATAATTGAAATCATAGCGAGGCACTTTGATGGCTGTCAAAAAAATGGCTGGCCTGATGATTACAGTGAACTCTTTACCTCTCATAATAATTGCCACCTTAGAATTATAGAGTAATGTATTACAAAGAGTTACCGATCAAAGGGTAATTCAATGACAACATACTATTAATTTGTTGCCAATGTGCTGAAAATATTTCACCCAGACACTGGCGATCATCATCACTGTTTATCTCGTTTACCAATAAAGAAGTTGTTGACTCGGACAGCATTTTCTCATAACCGGTTTTTGGAGCCCTGGTTGTTTGTTGGTCTGACAGATCACAGGCATCCATTGCGAATATATGCCAGCGGTATGCAACAGACAAAAACGCATCAGGGTTTATTTTAATCATTTCATTAAAGTTTTCAGACCAGTCGGTGAGGTCATTCCTGTTATTTGCAACATATAAATAAGTGGCGATGAACTCATTTTGCACAGTCTCTTTCAGTGGCTGAACGGTATCGCTGCTGCAGGATATATATACCCAGGGAATTAATATGCCGGCGATAAAAATAATAGCTTTCATCTGAAGGTGTTATCCGGTCAGGGCCCACTGTGTTATGCAAAACAAGGATCAATTCCCCTGATTGTCATCAGGAAATTGATGAAAATATCATCATTTACCACGTCGCTATTCTCAGACAAGTATTACTGAATGTTCATTCAGAGGCAAAAACACACCGCTTGTCGCGGATGAAAATCAGAACTGGTTCACAGAGTTATACATACACCCACGTTGAAGGACAAGCAGAAGTAATTCATTTCTGATGTTCGATATCAGTCCATGGATGAGGCTGGCAGGGAACGTCGTTAGACGTTGTTTAAAACAAGTATAGCTGAAAAAAGGTGCCTATATGCGCTTACTTAAAATAATTAACGCTGGCTTTATGGTATCGCTAGTATCTGTGATGCTGTCTATAGCAGTTGTGCACGCAGGGCCACGCGAGCAGGCAAAACGAATGCACGATAGATTGGTAGGTGTTCCTCCATCAAGTAATGTCCTCAATTCTATGGCGTCAAAAATTCAAAATGGAGACGCGATCGGTGCGGCATACGAGGCGATGGAAAATCCGACATTTTACAGCACAACTCTTAAAGATTTTGCAAGCCCCTGGACGAATCGCGAACAATCAATTTATGCAGACCTGAACGACTTCACGGCAACTGTAATCGGGATGATTCGTGATGATGTTCCATTTAACCAGGTGCTCTCAGGCGATATTGTTTATATCGGCTCACCGGAAGCATCTAACAATACACCATATTCTCAAACGGATAATGAACATTACCGGCAACTACAGAACAGAAATATTGATTTGAGTGATCCCGGTAATTTCTTTCAGACTCAACAATCTCTTTTACCTGGCAGTGTCTTACCTTCTTCTGCAACTGCAGGTGTAATGACAACCCGGGGGTTTGCCGAGGCTTTTCTGGTGGCGGGTACAAACAGGGCAGCAATACGATTTGCGAGCCTGAATTTCTTGTGCAAAGACATGGAAGACATGCGGGATATTACTGCAAGACCCGATTTTATTCGGCAGGATGTATCGCGTTCTCCGGGTGGAGATAGCAATATTTTTCTTACGGACTGCTTGACTTGTCACGCTGGTCTGGACGGACTGGCTGGTGCTTTTGCCTATTATGACTTTGATGAGGAAACTCAGCAGATCGCTTATACCAATGGTGTAGTTCAGCCCAAATATTTAAAAGATGCTGGTGTATTTCGTTTCGGCTACGTCACTACATCTGATGGCTGGGTAAATTATTGGCGCACAGGACCCAACGCATATATAGGGTGGCAGGGTCCAGGTTCCGGACTTGGCGCCAAGTCTCTCGGCACGGAATTGGCCTCAACGCGTCAATTTGCTGAATGTCAGGTCAAAAAGGCTTTTGAAAAAGTATGTTACCGGCCGCCAAATGGCATGGTCGATCACCAGTTAATTGAAAATGTGGCCACAATTTTCCAGGGCAATAACTACAGTATGAAGCGTGTTTTCGCAGAAACTGCAGCCTATTGCATGGGTAATTAAGCGATGCTACCGAGGAGAAAAGTAATGACTCAGGATAATAAAACTGTATCGCGGAAATGGGATATCCGACGAAATCATATTGCCCTGCAATGGATCGGCATCATACTTGTCATGATTGTACTCACCGCCTGTGGTGGGGGTAGTGGTGGTTCGTCTGAAGAAAGTGAGGCGGGAGGATCAACCACAACATCGGGTAGCGGTGGAACAGTGAATACAGATGTACCGACACCCAATGCACCACCACCTGCGCCTGTACCGCCGGCACCAGATATGCCGCCGGTGAATGATCAGCAATTATTTGCGACAACTGTTTATCCTCTGATGACAGGGAACAACTGTGTGCAGTGCCATAGTGATCCTACGCCATTGGGATTAACACCGGTGTTGCCTTTGATGGCTGATGAAAATGTAGAAACGGCATATACAGCAGTGGTCAGTAATCAGAAAGTCAGTCTAACAAATCCTGCTAATTCGCGTCTGGTGCTGAAAACAGGTGTTGATAATCACAACTGTGGTGGACCGGTCGCGTGCGAGCAGTTCGCGGCAGAAATGCTGGCGGCGATACAGTCGTGGGCAGATTCTGCAAATGCTGCCAGCCCGTCACCGAATACAGCACCACGTGTTGCCAGTGCTATGACAAGTTTTGCAGATTCGGTGGAAGGCGAAAGTTTGCGCTCGGATGCTAACCTGATCGCAATGTATGACTTTAGTGCAGGTGCGGGTGATATCGTTTTAGACAGAAGTGGTGTGGGTGCACCCATGGATCTTATGATTGAGGGAATGGAGTGGTTGCCTGAAGGCGGGCTGAGAAATATATCTGGTAAAGCACAAGCCTCGCTTGCAGCAAGTCAGAAGTTAATAAATTCAATTTCCGATCAGTTCAGTGTCGAGGCCTGGGTGATCCCTGAAAATCTTGATCAAACCGGTCCGGCCAGAATAGTTTCCTACTCGATCAGTACAGGGCGTCGAAACTTCACACTTGGTCAACGAATGGATGAGTACGCGGGTCGTGTGGCAACCAATGAGTTTGGCAGTAATGGTAATAATCCGGAGATACGTAGTGGAGATAACTCATTAACTACCGAACTGACCCATGTAGTGATGACATATGATGCTAATACAGGTGGCCGTAAGATTTATATTAACGGCCAATTGGCGGCGCAAGAGGAAGTTCCCAATGATGCCTTGAACTGGCAGGACGACAATATTTTTGTGCTGGGTAATGAAGTTTCAAATGATCGGCTATGGCAAGGTATTTATCGTATGGTCGGAGTACATTCCTCGGCTTTATCGCCTCAGCAGGTCGCACAAAACTTTGATGCAGGATTGGGTGCCGTCACAACTCTGGATTTCGATGTGTCAAATATTATTGGCGCTCCTGCATCGATTAGAGTGCTTGCGCGTGAACTGGATGAAAATGCTTACCTGTTTGCAGAGCCAACATTAATCACAGATGTGACAGGCGTGACTGTCAGAAACATTCGAATTGCAGTCAATAACAATCTGCCGGTAGCCACGCAGTCATTCCGCTCAGTAGATATGACCGTCAATGCTTCAGGAACACTTTTATCGCCACAGGGTGCCGTAATCCCCAAAGATCTTGGTCCTGAGTCAGACATGTTCCATCTGGAATTTGAAACACTGGGCAATCAGATTGGTTCCGGCGATGCCTATGTGCCACCAAGTGAGCCAGGCATTGTTGACCTTGGTGTATTGCCAGATATGGGGGTACGGTCATTTTCAAGTGTCAATGACACAATGTCGGTCTTGACAACAATTCCCAAGACGCAGTCTGCAGTGCGAGATCGTTACCAGGAGTTGCGAGACCAGTTGCCTGCCACAGCAGACATACTGGCCTTTAACACGGCATCACAAATGGCGATACAAAGACTGGCCGTCACATATTGTGAACGTGTCACCAATTCAAATACAGCCTGCAATACAGTTTTTGGCAGTAGTTGTGTAGATATTGCCAATGCCACCGACAAACAAAATCGTGTTAACGCGCTGTATGACCGTTTTGTTGGCGATCTTGAATCTCAACCTGACCGCACTGCAACGACGTCAGAGGTTAATCGCCTGATGGATGATCTTGGTTGTGCAAACGGGTGTAATGGTGCCACAAAAGATACTGCGTTACAGGCAAGTTGTGCTGCGGTGCTGGCCAGTGGTGTGATGACAATTAACTGATTCTATTACGAGGGTATAACGATGGGTAAATATGTAGAGCAATGTCGGCGTAAGGAAGAGCAATATCGTCGCCTGCAACAACGTATCGAAGAGCAGTGTCGTCGCACCGGCCATGGTCGTCCGGTGACACGCCGCGACTTCCTGGGACGCGGTTTAATTTCGGGGATGGGCATGGTATTTGCCCCGACATTATCGACACTGCTGGCGAGGCAGGCACATGCCGAATGTGATCTGACCAACCTTATTCAGGGGGCAGGAAAAATCCCTTTTATCAGTATTGACCAGGGTGGAGGTGCCAATATTGCAGGATCCAATATCATGGTAGGGACGCTTGGCCAGGAAAACTTTTTGAGCCCTGAAGGTTATGCAAGACTGGGACTGCCTGAAGCGATTATTCCGGATAATGTCGGTGTTGATCGTACGTTTGGTATCGCGATGCATCCAAACAGCGCCATGCTAAGAGGGATGCTCGATAAAACCAGCGCGGCGACAAGAGCAGGCACGAATGGTGTGGTTATTCCTGCACGATCGGAAAATGATACTGGTAACAACCCCCATAACCCTGTCTATGGTATTGCCCAGGCAGGCGCAAATGGCCAGTTTGTCGCGGCAGTGGGAACAAGAAATAGCGACTCAGGCGGACGCTCCGATGTTCCTGGTTACATGTTTGATGCTTCAGTACGCCCAACTAAAGTCAGTCGCCCCAACGAAGTCATCGGTTTGGGTGGTGGCGATGAAGACGGGTTTCCATCCGGCCGTGTGGCCGAGGCCGCGGCCATCATTAGTGATCTCAAGCTGGGTACCATCTCTGTTGAGCAGGCGACTCGAGAACTGGTTCAATGTGGATATGACAAGAGTTCGGCCACATTTAATACCGCCATTACATCCAGTGAGCTCGATCCCAATCAGGACGCAGATCTGCAGGCCATATTCCCGAATGGGCAGCTGGATGATGGTGATTTTCGCAAGGCCGCAGCAGTGATGAAATCGGTAATTAAAGGTTTTGCTGGTGCCGGAACAATTGAATATGGTGGTCGAGATTACCATCAGGACCCAAGGCCGGAAACAGATGGTAAGGACTTTGTCGTGGGGCAAGTGATTGGTGCAACGCTTGAGTATGCTCAACGTTCCAATCAGCCGGTGATGATTTATGTGTTTAGCGATGGTGCAGTTTCCGCTGATACCGATAATCCTGAGGACGATGGTAACGGTGTCACCAAGTTTCGCTGGCGTTCGGATAATTCACAAACGGCTGCCAGTGCAATATTTGTTTATCGACCAGGTGGTGTGAGGCCGGTATTGAGGGGTAATGCCGCGGGGACAAATCAGCTTGGCACATTCAGAATGGACGGTAATGTTAATACCGCGTCCAGTCCTTTTGCCAATAACGTGACCTCGCTGGCGGAAATGGTTGTTCTGAATTATCTCGGACTGCACGGCCAGCAGGGCATGTTTGGTACTGAAGTGCTTCCCGGGAACGGCCTTGGGACCGGTGCGGCGATCGATCCATACGTGGCTTTTGATCCGATTGTCTAAAAGCCAATAAATACACAATATCTGTTTAACACAAAGCAGAGTGGAGAGTCACTTTGCTTTGTGTGATCAACGGTCGTATATCAACGACTAAAGACAATACATATTCATCCAAAGCACTCAAAATATCGACTTTAGATACTCGTTAGATTGTTTTGGGACCATATTCAAGTCATCGTTCTGTTATAGACCAGTTTTCATTGCTGGGTATTCTCCAGTGTCCGCACTGTGGTTCTCAAAAGATGCAGCATAACATGGGAAGTCGTTCAATTGACTGCATTGTATGCGCTAAGTCGTATCCGTGGCTTTCATTTGGTAATGTCAATATTCCACTCTTGTTTTCTGATGTCGATGCCGCCATTTATGACTGGAATATTCGTATCAATGGTTTTACTAAAAAAATTACTGAAGAAATAGAATCTTTATCAACTCAACTCAAGTCGCAATCTTATTCCAGGCAAACGCGTGAACGTTTAAAGCATTTGCTGCATGCAAAAAAACATTATCGGCAACAGTTGCTCGATCACCTTCAGTGTGTTGCTAAATTCGCAATCAATGAAGCTTTCATTACTGATAGCAAGATCGCCCGGAACCAGGGAATAGACAGTTATATTAATAATATCTTCAGGGACTGGCGCTGGAATAATGGTGAAAATGAACAGCTTGTTGATGCTTTGCGGGAAGTCGTCGATGAAAATAATGCCGTTGGTGTATGCTTGACACTGGGCGCTGGCGCGGCAAGGCTATCTTATGATTTTCATCATCAGTTTAAAGCCAGCCATTCGGTACTGGTTGATATTAACCCGGTACTTTTAGGGTATGCCGCTAAAATTATAAATAAGCAGCCTGTAACACTGTATGAATTTCCGGTTGCTCCAATCAATCTAACAGACACTGCGGTTTTGCAGGAATGTAAAGAAGAAAATCTCTCAAATCCGGAACAATTCTCATTTTTGCTGGCTGATGGGTTAAATGTGCCGCTTCGGCCAAAGTCTTTTGATACAGTGCTGACGCCGTGGCTGATTGATATCATCGCGGTTGATTTTAAGAGTTTTATTCCGCATGTTAACCGTGTGCTTAAGACTGGTGGATTATGGATAAATACTGGTTCGCTTGCTTTTTTTCATTCACAACAGCAGCACAACTATTGCCAGGATGAAGTTGTTGATCTGCTCAAAAAACACGGATTCACAGACGTAAAAGTCAGCAGGAAACAGGTCAATTATCTTCATTCTCCACATAGTGCTCATGGAAGGGTTGAGAATATATTCAGCTTTTGCGCGCGAAAAAAGTTTGACTGCAAGCCGGCGTCTGAGTGGAAACCGCTGCCGGACTGGGCAAAAGATCTGAATATTAATGTGCCAAAATCATCACGTACTGAAGCTGTTTCATCCAAGTTTTTGCTACAGGCGCAAGTTCTGTCGGCAATTAATGGACACAGAAGCATCATGGAAATTGGCGCCCTGTTAGCCAGGCAATATCAGATCCCTCAAGATGAAGCCATTGCAGCAGTCAGAAAAATATTAATCGACAATATTGAATAACTGCACCCTGTTTTAGGCGTTATGTACGCTATGGGTTACAATTCACCGTATTATTAACTGTCTGACTGGCGCCATGCGTGTTGAAAAATATCTGTTAATTACTGCTGTTATCGGTGTTATTGCGGTAATTATTTATCATTTATCCGGCAATGATGATGCAGAAAATAAATTCTATGGACGTGCGCTGGTGCTGGCGTTCACGGACCGGGAAGTGGATGAAAACGTGCTATCCTCTTCATGGCAAAAACAGGACTTAACCCTGCAACTTGAATATTCATGCGCCAGCGATCAACCGGATGACATGCGACGGTGTTTTTCGAAAAAAATAAAGCGCGCCATTTCGCGGGTTCAACACCATAATAAGCAATTAATATTACTGGCCGAAGGCAGGCAAGCCAGTGCGTTAATCGGCTTGACACAAAAAAGTTTAAATGAAATCGCAGCAATAATACTGCTGCAACCTGATCTTGATTGGCTGCCTGATGACGTGAACAGTAACTCCAAATTGATTTTGATCAGTGATATCAAGGCTGATCCGCATACACTAACAACGCTGCGTAAAAAGGCTGCAGTTATCCGAAAAAAAGATAACTGGGTGTGGTTTACCCAGCTTTCTGCAGGAGATTCCACTCTGCTGGCACATCCGGTTCTGTCGCACATGGTTTCTTTTGCCATTAATGGACCTGTCGATCCACGCTACAAACTGGAGTTTCAGGCAGAGTCCAGATGGCAGCAACCCATTGTTAATAATAATGACTTTTGGGCGCAACATGAATTTGTCACCAGTCATAAGGTGACCGTGGATATTCAAAGAATACTGAGAGCTTTTTATGCCCATGATCCCGGGCAGTTAAAGCAGTGGGAATTGCAAAAGTATCATGCATTCAGCCTGCTCAAATACAGGGACAGTTTACCTCCTGATAAACGAGGCCGCTATGTCACTTTTTCAAATCGCAAAGGGCATACTTTTTATCTGGATCTTGAAAAGTATGCGCGATATGAGCCTGAATTTGTGATCGGCATTGATAACGAGTCTAATTTATATCGACTTACTTCGTTTTATATCACGAACAGATACTATAGCTGGACCCCGGGCGGGCCGGATGCGGACATGCTCTATTCACAATCGCTTGGTGCGTTTCTTCATTTTCGCAAGGGATTGCCGCGTGAACACGAATTGCCTTATCTGCAATACAGTTCTATTTTGTTAGACACAATTACCTTTAGCGATAAAAACCCTTATCAACACATTACCGGGTTGAGCGAGGATGCATTCAAGGTCGTGACGCTCAATTGTTTGCCATGCCATAGCATACACGGGACAGGTGGTGCCGCACATCATCTGGATTATCTCCATCTACGTCCGCAGCCAGGCTTTGCAAAGCCGCTGACGAGCTATCCCAGATCTGTGCTTGATAATTTCTTTTTTAATCAGGCAGAGACGGCAAAACTTATTGGTGTGAACGTAAATTATGTAGAACCGGCTATAGGCCGGGAGCTGATAGGCTGGTTGCAGCCAGAAAATGACTAGATTTTTCCGGGTAAATTAACATATACCAGTCTGGCATTATTAATTCGTTCTACGCTGACCGGTGAATATTGTTCATATAAATATCTTTCTACGCCATCACGATAGGAAGGCTGAATGGACGCCCATGTCACAAGCAGGTCATTACCATGCCTGGTGATACAGGGATCATTTCTTAATTTTTGGAGCTCTGTTGCGATGATGCCCTGGCCGATTCTGATGACAATGTGACCATTTTGTGGCTTCCAGATAATATAAACACCATTACTGGTGACCTGTTCAAGATTGAGCGTATTTAATTTACACCAACCGTGCTTTTTATATTTTGCCCACTTGACGGAGAGTTTTAATGGTTTCTGGGAGTTAAAGATCCCGGATTGCGTCTGGTAGCGACGGTTGACTCTGGGAGAACTTGCAAAAAGCTGTAACGCTGAAAAGATTCTGGCGTTTTCTGCAACACGCATCATTGATTAAATAATGAACTAATTTTCGTGGTTTAAGGGAGCTATCAGGTCAATATTTCTATATATTGTGATCTCAATAACATAATTCTAGCAGATATTGTGATAAGGGCAAACTTATATCGTATACTTAAAACACTTTATTAAATGTCACGCTTAATTCAACTAAAACCATTGATTTATTAAGGTATAATAATAAGCCACTATTCCAAGAATTGATGGAAAACCGACAGACAAACTTTTCAAGTTTGATTCGTACTCACCCAGGAGGCGTCAGAGGTTGGTTAATAACTGTTGCCACCGATGTTTTTCTCTGGCGGGACTAAACAGGGGAAGACGTGCATGACACTGTCTCCGGAGCGTTTGGTAAAACGCCTGTTGCCTTTCACACTGTAGTAGCATTTTTCTAAGCTGTTGTGTGTTTTCCGGATCAAAATAACCCTGGTAGTTCCTGCCCAGTAACCCGGTGGAACCCTCGATACAGGAGGCGATGACAGGCACGTGGCCCGTGATGGCTTCGGAAATAATATTTGCCCCGCCTTCCATGCGTGAAGGCAGTACCAGTAATTTGCATTTGGTTAATTCCCTGCGTAACAGTGAATGAGAAACTTCACCAAACCAGTGATAACGACTGTTTCTACAGGTTTCCAGGCGCGCATCTCGTTGCCAGTCTGTGGTATGTGCTCTGCCGAAGTGTCGCACCCGTAACTGACTTGATTGAGGAACAGAACGCACTGCATATGCGACGCGTAAAGGATCTTTTTCAGCACGTAAATGCCCTGCCACGCATACATCAAAATTGGCAAGATTTTTTAATCTGCGTATAGGTTTAAGTGTGGATGCCTGGAAAATGACATTAAGCTTCTTCCAAAACTGCCGGGGGATGGCATTGCGGACTTCATCATGCAGGCCAACCAGTTGGTTCGCATGTTTCATTGATGCGAGTGTCTGTTGAGGATGTGTATGTATATATCGATAAATATCAGTGCCCGTTAACGCAACGACCAGTGGCTTGTCTTTGTGGAGATATTTAAAATTTTCAATGGATTGTGCGCTCCGCCATGCGTGCAGTGCAATCATCAGGTCACATTTCTGCCCAGAATATTGCTGTTCAAGGTGTACCCGATGACCCAGTGCCTGCAGGATTCTTTTCCAGCGCATTGCAGTTGTATAATTACCGCTGGTGGACTGGGCAGCAGCGGGACTAATTAAACTAATTTCCACAAATCTAATCAATTTTTTGCTGTGTATGTTAACGTGACCATAACATTAGTGCCTCATGTATATAAGACAGGCTATGCAAGCTCCGGATCCCCAAACCCTGATCAATCAACTGACAGATGCACGACAGCATACCTGTGCGCTAATTGAGCAGCTAACTGATGAGCAGCTCATGGGGCCCCGTTTACCCACGGTCAACCCGCTGCGTTGGGAAATTGGCCATACGGCCTATTTCTATGAATACTGGGTGCTGAGACAGCATTACAAGCAACCACCAATTCTGGCAAATATTGACCAACTGTTTGATTCAATCCATATTCCGCATGATGCTCGCTGGGATCTTCCGCTGCCATCATTGCAACAAACATTTGACTATATGCAACAAGTCACAAATGACGTGATCGAGTATCTTTCCAATGGCATTCACGATAGCCAGCGTGACTATCTTGTGCAGTATGCGATTTTTCATGAAGACATGCATTGCGAGGCATTTACCTATACGCGCCAAACTCTGGCATACCCCGCACCGATGGCTACTGAACGTGTGTCACCGCCGTCTCAAACGGAACATATTTCGGGTGATGCAGTGATTCCGGCAGGATACTTCAGGCTGGGTAGCGAAAAATCAGCTGGTTTTGTATTTGATAACGAAAAGTGGGCGCATCGGCAGTACTGCCCTTCATTTAAAATTTCCCGTCTGGCAGTGAGTAATGAGGAGTACTTGCAATTTGTCGATGATGACGGCTATCAGCGTCCTGAATTCTGGTGTCAGCAAGGTTGGGAATGGCTAACAAAACAATCGCTGCAACACCCTGTTTACTGGCGCAGATATGACGACCAGGGCAGATGGCAAGTTCGCTGGTTCGATCAATGGGTGGATATGCAACTGACCGTGGCTGTCGTCAATGTTAACTGGTATGAAGCCAGTGCATACTGTCGCTGGGCACGCCGGCGCCTGCCCACTGAGCTGGAATGGGAAATTGCGGCCGCAGCACAACCGGACATGGATGGCCAGTCTCTGTCAGCTGTTAAACGTACATTTCCGTGGGGGCACGCGCCGCATGAGGACCCGCGGGCAAATTTTAATGGCTTAACACTTGGCCCTGTTGATGTTAACGCCAGACCGGCAGGTGACAGCGCTTTTGGTTGCCGACAGATGCTGGGTAATGTCTGGGAATGGACTTCTACTACATTCGCTCCTTATCCGGGTTTCGAGCCGGATATGTATCAGGATTATTCGCAACCTTTATTTGGTCAAACCAAAGTACTGCGTGGCGGATGTTTCGCAACACGCTCACGCCTGCTAAGAAATACTTTGCGAAATTATTTTGGGGCTGAACGCAATGACGTCTTTGCAGGTTTTCGCACCTGTGCAGTTGAATGAGAAAAGCAGGTCGATCATGTCAAAGGAAAATATAACATTTAAGGATTACGGCCCCGATCAGGGAGATCTTTATCACGATGTCATTATGGGTCTGTCAAGTACCCCCAGAATGATCCCGCCAAAGTATTTTTACGATAAAAAAGGTTCAAAGCTCTTTGACCTGATTACACAAACCCCTGAGTACTACCCAACAAAAACGGAAAATATGATCCTTGCAAATTATGCGCCTGAGATAACAGATAAGTTGACTAAGGAATGTATTCTGATTGAACCAGGAGGTGGAAGTTGTTCTAAAGTGCTTGGCTTTATTGATCAGTTGCAACCACAGATGTATGTGCCTATCGATATATCAAAAGATCATTTAATGGCGGCGGCTAAGAAACTTAAAAGAAAATTACCCTGGCTGGATATCCTGGCAATCTGTCATGACTTTACAGAGCAAATAACTGTACCGGATGAAGTCCCGGAAAAATCCCGGGTAGTATTTTTCCCGGGTTCAAGTATTGGCAATTTTCATCCTCAGGATGCCGCGAAATATCTCAGTTCCATCGCCAGGCTGGCGGGAATCGGAGGACAACTGCTAATAGGCGTCGATCTCAAAAAGGACCGTGCTGTTCTGGAGCGTGCATATGACGATAGCCAGGGCATCACATCCCAGTTTAACCTGAATATACTTACTCGTATCAATAATGAATTGAATGCCGGATTTGATCTGCAGGCATGGCAGCATTACGCCTTTTACAATTCACTAAAAGGCAGAATTGAAATGCATCTGAAAAGTTTGTGCGAACAGGTCGTTGAGATCCAGGATCATGAGTTTTATTTTTCTGAAGGCGAGACAATACATACTGAAAATTCATATAAATATACGGTGGATGAATTTATAGCGCTTTCATCTGATGCTGGTTTTGCATCGCGTTATGTCTGGACCGATGATGATAAGTTATTTAGTGTACATTTGTTCGATGTGGCACAGGGTTGACGGCCGATGCAGCAAATGAAAGCTTCGGTTGTTAAGGATCTGGTGCTTGTAGGTGGCGGGCATTCACACGTGTCAGTATTACGCAGGTTTGGAATGAAACCAGTCGCGGGGTTGCGCATTACACTGATCACAAGAGATATTCATACGCCTTATTCCGGGATGCTGCCGGGTTATATAGCAGGACACTATGATTATGATGATTGTCATATTGACCTGGGGCCGTTGGCAAGATTTGCCAATGCGCGCGTTTATCATGCTGAGGTGAATAAGCTCGATTTACAGAATAAACAGATTTATGTGCATGGTCGGCCACCTGTAAACTATGACCTGTTATCTATTAATACCGGTTCACGTCCCAATGTGCTTGACGTCCCCGGTGCCGAACAATTTGCACTGGTCGCCAAGCCGATCGACGTGTTCCTGGATCAGTGGCAAAAGTTGCAACAGCGAGTTTTGGACAGTGATGGCGATTTTAGAATTGCAGTGATTGGCGGTGGAGCCGGGGGTGTCGAGCTGGCTCTGGCGACACAGTTAAAACTGCAAAATCTTTTATCAACCCGCGGTGATAAAATTGACAGGCTAAAGTTTTGTTTACTCACACACGGGGACCAGATATTAACGACACATAACCCGAGAGTACGATCACGTTTTAAAAGAGTTCTGTCACAGCGCAAGATTGACTGCTATTTTAATCATACTGTCACCAGGATAGACCAAGAATCAATAACAACCCGCCAGGGTGATACTGTTAAAGCCGATGCCTGTATTTTTGTAACCAGTGCCTCAGCACCTGATTGGCCGGGCAGGGCGGGACTGGAGGTCGATTCCAATGGCTTCATTCGGGTCAATCAGTCGCTACAGTCTACCTCGCACCCGGAAGTGTTCGCGGCCGGTGACATTGCCTCTTTGGCGGAGTCAAGACCCAAGTCAGGGGTTTTTGCTGTCAGGCAGGGGCCGGTACTGGCTGATAACCTGATGCGTTACGCTACCAGTCAGCGATTGAAAAAATATCGTGCACAAAAATATTTTCTCAGCCTGATCAGTACGGGAGACCAATATGCTATTGCCTCGAAGGGGCGATGGACCATGGAAGGGCAGTGGTGCTGGCGTGTCAAAGACTGGATCGATCGACAGTTCATGAAAAAATTTTCGGACCTTCCGTTAATGGCTGAATCGCAACAGGCTGACCTGGCAATGGGTATCGCAGATGAAAGTGCAATTCAGGAGCTTTCAACGATGGCAATGAGATGTGGTGGCTGTGGCGCCAAAGTCGGCAGTGGCATACTGACGCGTGTGATGCAGCGCCTGCCGGTACATCACAGGCAGGATGTATTGATAGGCCGTGACTCTCCGGATGATTCTGCCATGCTGGCGGTGCCACAGGGCAAGGTAATGGTTCAGAGTGTGGATTATTTCAGAGCTTTCATAGATGATCCATTTCAGTTTGGAGCCATCGCGACTAACCATGCACTCGGAGATCTGTATGCCATGGGGGCAGAACCTCAATCTGCACTTGCGATTGCCACGGTGCCATATGGGCGCGAGAAAATTGTGGAAGAGACATTATATGAATTACTGGCCGGCGCAATAGAAATGCTTGAACCCGCAGGCGCCGTGCTGGTAGGTGGACATTCTGCTGAAGGCGCCGAATTAGCTTTTGGTTTGACAGTCAATGGGCTGGTTGACCCCGATAAAGCATGGAAAAAAGCAGGGTTAAAACAAGGCGACTTATTGATTTTAACCAAGCCAATCGGCACCGGCACTCTTTTTGCCGCAGAAATGCGCCGCCAGGCCAAAGGGCGATGGGTCGACCAGGCTATCAAGACAATGCTGGTTTCAAATTTTTGCGCGGCCCGTTGTCTGCATAAATATCATGCTTCGTCATGTACTGATGTGACAGGCTTTGGCCTGGTCGGACATCTGGTGGAAATGACACGTGCCTCAAGTGTTGATGCTGAAATATATATGAATCAGTTGCCATTGCTGGATGGTGCACGCGAGACCGTGGCTGCAGGTATATTGTCTTCATTGCAGCCACAAAACATTCGTCTGCGACGTGCGATTGCAAATATTGAACAGGCCTCTTTGCATGCGGATTATCCGCTGTTGTTTGATCCACAAACAGCCGGTGGGTTGCTCGCCGGAATCGCACAGGAAAATGCGCAAACATGTCTGGCAGAGCTCAGACAATTGGGATACCAGAGCGCTGCTATTATCGGTAAAATTCATCGACAAAATGACCAGGCAGCACCCATCACCATTACTGAATAACTCTTTAACTTATGAATACAATACTATTAAATCCGTTATTTTGGCTGATCGCGTCAATGACACTCGGGCTGGCTCCTTTCTCGCCTGAGCCACATGTATGGGAAAAACTTAAATGGGTTTTTTCCGGTGCTGATGGAATGAGAGTGATTGACTGGTTTGACTTGTTTTTACATGCCACACCATGGGTGATGTTTGTTATCTCATCCTTCGTTTGGCACAAGAACAGATAATACCAATTATGTGAAATTGTCTATGAAATCTATTTATCAGCTTGGTTTGTTTGTCTTGCTGGTGGTGTCAACGCCATGGCTGCAGGCCGAACAGTTTCCAAAACCGGCTTCACTCAAGGATGATATTGATTTTTGGCTGCGTGTTTATACAGAAATTAACACGCAAAGTGGATTTATTCATGATGCGAGCAATCTTGCAGTTGTATATGAAACCATTAATGTCAAAGGGAGCGCCAATGCCAACCAGCGCTATATCAGACAAACAAAAAAGAAGTACTCGGCCATCCTTGAATCCCTGGCAACAGGTAAACGTGTTAATCTCACAGATGACGAGAAGCATGTTTTATTGCTTTGGGGTAAAGATGTCTCTGATCAACGTTTAAAAATTGCAGCGCGGGAGCTTAGATTTCAAAGAGGGCAGTCCGACCGATTCAGACAGGGACTGGTACGCTCAGGCGAGTGGCGAGAATATATTGATAATACATTCCGTGAGATGGCGCTGCCAGCAGAACTTTCTGTGTTGCCACATGTTGAGTCATCTTTTAATCCCTCTGCTTATTCTCGTGTGGGCGCAACCGGCCTTTGGCAGTTTATTCGCTCAACAGGCAAGCGCTATATGCGCATTGATCACCTGATTGATGAGAGACGCGATCCTTTTGTTTCAACTGTTGCAGCTGGCAAACTTCTCAGACATAACTATCAATTGACACAAAGCTGGCCGCTCGCCCTAACTGCTTATAACCATGGTGTTGCAAGTATGCGTCGCGCAATTACCTCACTTGGTACACGCGATATAGCCACAATCGTCAGACACTATAAAGGGCGTAACTTTGGGTTTGCTTCCAGAAACTTTTATGTCGCTTTTCTTGCGGCGCTTGAGATCGATACACACCCCGAGAAATATTTTGGTCCAATTACCTATACAAGCCCGGTTAATTATGAAATGGTAAAACTGGATTCATATTATTTTACTAAAGATCTGGCTAAATATTTGAATGTGAGTAAGCGACAGCTGAAACAACATAATCGCGCACTGCTTGACAGTGTGTGGAGCGGGAACAAAAGAATACCCAAAGGTTTTACGCTGCGTATACCCAGGTCTTTACTCACACAATCCGTGCCGCGGTTGCTTGCAGAAATGCCTGCCAGTCTGCGATACGATACACAGACTCCCGATCATTATCATTTTGTTGAGCGAGGCGATACCATATCCGAAATTGCAGGTATTTATGGTTATCGTATTAAGGACATACTTGTCGCGAATGGATTGCAGACAGGGCATTATATTCGTGCTGGGCAGAAATTACGTCTGCCACTACAATCGCGACCTGATCAACAACTGAGCCCGCCTGGTCAGCCTGAAATAATCGTGGCTGATGCACGCCATGAAAAATCAATCAATGTGGTTACCAGCCCGGAGACTGACAAGGCAGGTGTGCAAACGGAAGTTCACCGGCAGCTAACAAAAGGACCGGCGCAAAATAATAGTCATTATCATCCGCAAGAGACTGCCGAAGTCGTGAATAAATCCGTGGATGATGAAAACAGTCTTGTCAGCACTGTTGCAGAGCCTGAGCTTGGCGACACAAACACACCGGCGTTGTTATCTGATCCTGCTGATTATACAGTCGATAGTACCAACAAAATTGTAGTTCAGGCATCTGAGACGCTCGGGCATTATGCAGAATGGCTGGATATTCGTGCGAGCCGATTGCGGGGCATCAATAACATGTCATTTGGAGAGCCTGTCATACTTGGTAAACAAATTACGCTGGACTTCAGTAATGTGTCACCCCGTGTCTTTGAAAGCAGACGCGTGGCTTACCAGAAACAATTGCAGGAAACATTTTTTACCCGCTATCGTATTGAAAAGACCGAGCAGCATCTGGTTAAAAAAGGGGAGTCTGTATGGATACTGGCTCTGCATAAATTCAAGGTACCCATATGGCTGTTGAGACAGCATAACCCTGACCTTGATTTCCATCGTATCCGCCCTGGCGCCAGTATTACAGTGCCAAGTCTGCTGGAAGTGAAAGACGAGTAAAACGGGTATATCAATAATTTCGATGATGGGCAGTCTAAAATATATGACGGATAGTAAATAGCTTGAAGTGTGCCCCAATTTTAGATAACAGACACAGGCATACTGTCTATACGTTAAAATATAAGTGGTGCTAATCCATGCTCAAGATGGTGCTGACAATTGTCGTCTTGCTAGTGTCTGTAAATACGGCTTTTGCCTGGCAGGGTTATAACATGGATACAGGTGGCGTCATTTATGTTGATACCAAACTCGGACAGGAGACCTTAACTACCGGTAATGTCAAGTATTTTGATTACGATACTGGTCAGGAAAAACTGGGTTATCTTAATATGTATGAAGATAATCTGGGTCTTTTGATGGACCTTCGCACGGGAGACCTGATGAGGGTAAAAATGGAAGGAAGGCAGTAGTTAACAACAATAACGTACTCGAGAAACTACGATTAAGCCACTGATGTAAACAGTGGCTTTTTATTTTCTTATATCCGGAAAATTTAAGTGTTTTGCCTGTTGGCAATTATATCATCCACTACATCAGGGTCGGCAAGCGTCGATGTGTCACCAAGCTCGTCAATATCATTGGCTGCCACTTTGCGCAGAATTCTTCGCATAATTTTGCCGGAACGGGTTTTTGGTAGCGCCGGGGCCCATTGTATAAAGTCAGGCTTGGCAAAAGGGCCTATTTCCCTGCGGACTGACTCAATCAGTTGCTGTTTAAGTTCATCAGTGGGTGTCACGCCAGCCATTGGTGTAACATAACAATAAATCGCCTGGCCTTTAATGGCATGCTCGCAACCAACCACCGCGGCTTCCGCAACTGCATGATGAAGCACCAGTGCACTCTCTACCTCTGCGGTACCAAGACGATGTCCTGAAATATTCAACACATCATCGACCCGCCCGGTAATCCAGTAATAGCCATCTTTATCTCGCCGGCATCCGTCACCGCTAAAATAGTAACCGGGGAATTGCGAAAAGTATGTGTTGATGAAGCGCTGGTGGTCACCGAATACAGTTCGCATCTGGCCAGGCCACGGAAACTTAATGGCAAGATTGCCCTGGCACTCGCCTTCAAGTTCGTTGCCCTGGTCATCAAGAACAACAGGCTGTATGCCAAAGAAAGGCACGGTTGCGGATCCTGGTTTTAACCCGATTGCACCAGGGAGTGGTGTGATTAAGTGGCCTCCTGTTTCAGTCTGCCACCAGGTATCAACAATTGGGCATTTGCCATTTCCGACCTTATGGTAATACCACTGCCAGGCTTCAGGATTAATGGGTTCACCGACCGTGCCCAATAAACGCAGAGAGTGGCGCTGTGTTTTGTCAACAAATTCATCGCCTAATGCCATTAATGCGCGAATCGCTGTGGGTGCAGTGTAAAATGAAGCCACTTTGTGTTTATCAATGACCTGCCAAAAACGGCTTCCATCGGGGTAATTTGGTACTCCTTCAAACATCAATGTCTGTGCGCCGTTACATAGCGGGCCATATACGATATAAGTATGGCCGGTGACCCAGCCTACATCTGCGCTACACCAGTAGACTTCATTCTCCTTGTAATCAAACACGTATTTATGGGTGATGGCAGCATACAGTAAATATCCACCCGTGGTGTGCAGCACACCTTTTGGTTTGCCTGTAGAACCTGAGGTGTAAAGTATGAACAGAGGATCCTCGGCATTCATCACTTCTGGTGGACACTGATCACTTTCAGATGAAATTATCTCGTGATACCAGTAATCTCGTGGTGTCGACCATGAAATCTCTGCGCCTGTTCGCCGAACAACGACAACGCTACTGACGTTTGGGCATTCTGCCAGGGCCTGATCAGTATTTGCTTTCAAGGGTATGGTTTTACCACCCCTGATACCCTGGTCAGCGGTGATGACAACACGGCAGTCAGCATCGAGAATGCGGTCGCGCAATGCATCAGGTGAAAAGCCACCAAATACTACCGAATGGACTGCTCCAATGCGGGCGCAGGCCAGCATGGCGATGGCTGCTTCAGGAATCATGGGCATATAAATACAGATGCGATCCCCCTTGACAACGCCACGTGTCTTGAGTGCATTTGCAAACCTGCATACTTCCGCATGTAATTGTGCATAGGTTATGTGCCTGTCTTCGGATGGGTTATCTCCCTCCCAAACAATTGCAGTTTGATTGGCGCGTGTTTCCAGATGCCGGTCAATGCAATTATATGTCACGTTAAGTGTGGCACCTTCAAACCACCTGATATGGCCTTTGTGATAATCCCAGTCCAGAACGCTATCCCATTTTTTAAACCAACTTACAAACTGTTCGGCCTGGGATGACCAGAAACCCTGCGGGTCAGAAACCGAGTGTTGATACATGGCCTGATATTTTTCAAAATCAATGTGTGCAGAACTGCTGAATGATTCGGGGACAGGGTACAGCTTTTCTTCGGGCATGGTTAAGTTCTCCAGGTGATTTCAGACAGTCTGATTCATAACTACCAACAGTATGACTATACTTAAAACCGGTTAAAAATGTTTTATCTGAGTCATAAAATCAGGTTTTCTGCTCGCAGATCAGCCAGATGCGCTGTCATTAATACCGGACTCTCTGCTACAGACAAGCAGCGGCTGACGGCTATTTATAGGTTTTTAATAATAGCCCATGTTTTAGTTTCGGTCATATTGATCGGCGTAATTGCGTGATTGTATGGTTAGCCGCCATTGATTCCTGTCAATTGATTGAGGCCTGTATTGAATTAATCATAAACATTTGTCCGTGTGTGATTGATGCCTGAAGGTCTGCTGCACTGTTTCTCTTGAGTCATGTAATGTTACAGGGCAGTGCGAGGCAAAAGAATTTTTTCGTCTAGAAGATTGTTTGAAATTCGAATGCAAATTCGAATTTACGGTCCTGGCGCGTGACAGATAAGCCTGATGGATATGGATGAATTGTACTGGTGTCGGCCGGCTTTAATACCACCCCTGGAGTTTTATGTGCATGGAAAAGGATTACAGTTCTTTTATTGCTTGCAGTACTTCTTCTACATGACCATCAACTTTGACTTTGCGCCATTCTTTACGCAAAACACCTTTGTCATCGATCAGAAAAGTGCTTCTCTCTATACCCATGACTTTCTTGCCATACATATTTTTTTCCTTGATTACGTCAAATTGCTGGCATAACAGTTCTTCTTCATCAGATAAGAGGTCGAATGAGAAATCAAGCTTGGTCTTGAATTTTTCATGTGACTTGAGACTGTCTCTTGATACGCCAAGTATCACCGTGTTTAATTTAGAAAAGCTTTTGGAGTGATCTCTGAAGCTCTCGGTCTCTTTGGTGCACCCGGGTGTATTGTCTTTGGGGTAAAAATAGATTACAACATTTTTGCCCTTGAGCTCAGTTAATTTGATTTTCTTTTCCCCGGTTGCCGGGAGCTGAAAATTTTTAACTTTTTTGCCAATTTGAATGGTAGACAAATCGGTTCTCCTAAGATTTCTGTTTAAATAGTTAACTTATAGTAAAGTATATTTAGTAATGCCTTTTAATAAAAGCCTTGTTGTTAGCGCACTGATATTTTTTACAGCCTGTACTGCCCCTGTCAAGGAGTACAGTGATCAAATTTATGTAAAAAGTACAAATTATAAATTTATTGATGCGATTTTTGCCCAGAACAACCATCAGAAGTTTGATGTCGATGTGCCCGTTTGGGTGAGTTTCCCGGACAGGGAAATACACTCGCCACCATATCCGGCCATCATTCTTTTGCATAGTTCCTGGGGACTCAGTGCCCAGGAAAGCTTTTACACAAAAATATTCACAGACATGGGGCTGGCGGTGTTCGCCATTGACAGTTTCACCCCGCGTGGTGTTTCGCGAACGTCAATAGATCAGTCTCTGGTGTCTGCGGCATCAATGATTCAGGATGCTCATCAGGTATTGGATTATTTGCAGTCAAACCCTGTAATCAACCCACAAAAAGTCGCGCTTATGGGGTTCTCAAAAGGCGGGATTGTTGCACTATATTCTGCCTTCAGTACTGTCAACCAGGCGATCAGCAGTCATCAGAATCGATTTGCAGCACATATTGCATATTACCCATGGTGCGGTCTGCGTTTGTATGATATGCGTACAACGGGTGCGCCAATCCTGATTCAGGGTGGCTCGAAAGATATTATCACTCCTGTTAGTCAATGTGAGCAGCTAATCAATGAGGAAGTCCCAATGGATAGCAGGCACGATATCGCGATTAAGTATCACCCAAAGGCAAGACATGCTTTTGATCATCCGACACTGGCACGCATACCAATTATGCTGTCGCTGAATGCACAGGTTCCTGCATTATGTGACTTGCGTGAAAATCCGCCAGGTCATTTTGTTGAAATGTATACCGGGCAAAAAGTCACGGGCGATAATATCAAAAGTGTTCTTGAAGAATGCAGTACATTTAATGGTACAGCGGGAAGTAATCGAAAAGCGACGAATAATGCTCTTGAAATAACAAAAAAATTTATTGAAAAACACTTGTTATATCGATAATGATAAAAGTATTAAAGTCAGGTAGCTGGTTGTTTGGTTTTGTCTGTCTCTTAATGACAGGGAATATCATTGCCCAGACGGAAGATCATGCCAGGTTGCATATTGAGTCTGTAGTATTGTCGAGAGTGGCTGTTATGCCAACTGACTTTTCAGTTTGTTACCAGTATGGTTGCGAAAAGATAGCCAGACTTTCGATGTCTGAGAAGGCATGGGAGCAAATAACCACACTTTTCAGAAACGAGTATTCTTCTGCTGCTTATGAACGTGCATTGTTAACAGAGTACATAGCACGCATTGAGCAATTTGTTGGCAGAGAAACAAAGACACAGTTCGATCGTGCAGGGACCTTTATCATGTATCTAAATGCCCTTGCTCAAAAAAGCAATCAGATGGATTGTGTAGATGAGTCAATTAATACATTAAGTTATCTTAAAATGCTTGCTGCGGATGTTGGGCTAAAATATCACGCGATTTCAGGATTGATTACGCGCGGCGGATTACGTGCTGGCTATCCCCATACTGCGGTACTCCTGGAGGATCTTGTCACCGGGCAGGAATACGTAATTGATTCCTGGTTTTATGACAATGGCCGACCTGCGGTTGTACTGCCTTACCACTTATGGAAAGGAGGGTGGAGTCCATAAAGCCCACGCTGGTATCCATTCTGTGCTGCTTTGTAGCGGTTTGAAACATATTTAAGGTATATTTGCCAGCGTTTCACCCAATACTTCAGACAGAACCGGGTCAAGCAGAATTCTTCGTCGTTCACGCATTACCTGAGTGACTTCGCTGCAGTGAAATCGATTATTCTGAAAGCGCCTGATAAATAACTTTTTGTCTTTGTCTGACAGGCTGTCAAAAAATTCTCTTCCCGATGACTGATTGCGTTGCAATAATTTTATTTCACTTTCTATCATCGGTTTATGTGCCAGAGCTGAATGTGTATCCCTGACTTTTACAAGCAAAATGGCCAGTTCAGAATATTGTTCAGCGAAGCTGTTTTGTGGGTGCTGCTTTAAGGGTGACGCGTCAGAATGACTGATAAACATACCCAGCAGTATGAACAGTGGTGCTAAAGTTAACAGGTTGCGACATGTCATGAATGATTTAACGCAGCGACATGCTGGTTTAAAAACAAATGAAAATTTATCTTGACTGAAGCCATCCATGAATATCCAGCGGTATACCTGCATTCCAGGCTTCTGCCGCTACCGGCTTGTTGATCAGTTGTGAAAGGATTGATAAATATTCTTCCCGTCTGATTTCAAGTCCACCAAGAGAAGATAAATGTTTGGAGCCCAGTTGCGTATCTATCATCTGGTAACCCCATGTGTCCAGATATCCACATAGATAAAGTAAAGCCACTTTGGATGTGTCTGATTCGCGGCTAAACATTGATTCGCCAAAAAAGATTGCGCCAAGTGCGACGCCGTAGATTCCGCCGGCTAATTTGCCATCCTGGTTCCATACTTCTAGCGAGTGGGCATAACCCAGTCTGTGTAAGAGCGTATAGGCCCGCAGCATGTCTTCCGTGATCCAGGTGCCGCGGGAATTGCTGCGTGGTTCGGCACAGGCCTGCATGACATCGGTAAACGCGTGGTCATAAGTTATTTTCCAGGCTTTGCTTTTTATGGTTCGAAGCAGTCTTTTATGTGCAACAAATTCCTTGGGGTAGAGAATACCGCGTGGATCCGGTGACCACCATAATATTGGCTGATCTTCCTCATACCATGGGAAGATACCTTCATGATAAGCACGTAAAATGCGCTTTGGGCTTAAATCCCCGCCTGCCGCAACCAGCCCTTCCGGATCTTTAAGTGCGGAGAATGCGGATGGAAAAGATGAGTCTTCATCATCAGGGTCCAGCCAGGGTAAATTAATTTCACTCATTCTTCTGTTTTATAGGGAGAAAGTGATAATAGCTCATGACACTGCTGCTGCATGGCCTGTTGTTCTCTCTGGCAGAAAGTATATATGGCTTCTTGTAACGGTGAGTCATTCATCCAGTGAGCGGACCAGGTTTTCGTGGGCAGAAAGCCGCGTGCTATTTTATGCTCTCCCTGAGCACCAGGCTCAAAAGTGTTTAATTGGTTCTCGATGCAGTAGTTTATACCCTGATAGAAGCAGGTTTCAAAATGCAGACTATGAAAATCCTGTTTGCATCCCCAAAATCTGCCATAAAGGGTATCTTTACCTTTAAAAGTTATTGCGCAGGCAATCTGTTCGTTATCACGCAAGGCAAATATAAAAACAATCTGCTCTCCCATGGTGCGACATATTTCCATGAAAAAGCTGTTACTTAACGTGGGTATGCCCGATTTGCGCTCGAAGGTGTTTTCATAGAATTGGTGTGCTATCTGGATCTGTTCACTTGTAGCCTCGTCGCCATGGATGGTTTCGAAGTGAAACTTTTGCTCTGCGACCATGCGTCGTTCACGTTTTACTTTTTTACGTTTACGTGAGGTAAAAGTCGACAGGAAATCCTCAAAAGTGGTATAGGCCTGATTGTTCCAGTGATACTGGCAGCCGAGGCGTAATGCCATTCGGCTGTCCCTGAAAAGCGCGGTATCATTCGCATCAGTGAAAAGCCAGTGCATGCCGCTCATATGATGTTGTTCGGCGATGCTGGTCATTTGCCGGATCATCAATTTTTTTATGTTTTCATCGCCGGATAACAGGCGAGGGCCGGTAACAGGGTTGTACGGGATCGCACAAACCATTTTTGGATAATATTGCAGGCCGGACTGTTCGTATGCCGATGCCCAGGACCAGTCAAATACAAATTCACCATAGGAGTTTGTTTTGATATACAAAGGGCAGGCGCCCACCAGTGAATTGTCAGAATCCCGTACCGCAATGTGGTAGGGGAACCAGCCAAACTTTTCACCCACGCATTGATGATGCTCCAAAGCGGCCAGATACTCATGTCGAATAAAAGGGTTGGAGGTTCCTGACAGGTTGTTCCACTCAAGCGGGTGAATCTCATCAACAGATCGATGGAAGTAAAGGTTTAGTGCCTTACTTTCTTTGTTTTTCATCAATCGCAAAGGATGGATTATTTGGCAGTCTCTAGTTGATCCAGATATCTTTCTGCATCCAGTGCTGCCATGCAGCCGGTACCAGCAGAAGTGATTGCCTGGCGATAAACGTGGTCCATGACGTCACCCGCTGCAAATATTCCTTCCGCGCTGGTGGCCGTGGCATTGCCGGACAAGCCGCTTTTGACTTTCAGGTAACCGCCCTCCATATCCAGCTGGCCTTCAAAGATCGCGGTATTGGGTTTATGCCCAATCGCAATGAAGACACCTTTCAAGTCAATTTCCCGGGTAGAGTCATCCTGGGTGCTTTTTATGCGCATACCCGTCACACCGGAATCATCGCCCAGTACTTCGTCCAGAGTATGGTTCCATGCTATCGTCACGTTGCCGTTTTTTTCACGCTCAAACAGCTTGTCCTGCAGGATTTTTTCCGAACGTAGCTGATCGCGGCGATGCACCAGCGTGACATGGGAGGCAATGTTGGACAGATAGAGTGCTTCTTCAACCGCGGTATTGCCCCCGCCAATAACGGCGACGTCCTGGCCTTTGTAAAAGAAACCGTCGCAGGTGGCACATGCTGACACACCTTTGCCTTTAAACGCTTCTTCCGATTCAAGTCCCAGATACATGGCGGATGCACCCGTGGCGATGATAAGCGCATCACAGGTATACGTCCCGTGGATATCTCCCTGGAGTGTGTAGGGTTTCTTTTTGAAGTCAACCGCCTGTATGTGATCGAATATCACCTGTGTGCCATAGCGTTCTACATGCGCCAGCATGCGTTGCATTAAATCCGGACCCTGCAGACCCTCAACATCGCCGGGCCAGTTATCCACTTCAGTGGTCGTCATTAATTGCCCACCCTGTTCCAGTCCTGTGATGATCACGGGATCCAGGTTGGCACGCGCGGCATAAACACCCGCAGTGTATCCCGCCGGGCCGGAGCCCAGAATGATGAGTTTATGGTGTTGGCTATCGGCCATTGTGATGGAACCTCCGTGTATGTATGGTTTGGCGCTGTGCAGCTGATACAGTGATTGTAAATCATTGCGTATCTTACGTAGCTCTTATTATTGGGGCAAATCGGGACGGAATCGGAGCCGGCCCGGTCATCGCTTTTCAAATATCTGTGTTTGTAAATTGGGGGTTGACAGGAATGGATAAAAAATCAATGATTTACTAATCATTGTTGAACAATATACTTACCAAATTGGCACAAGCAACCCTGAAAAAGTCGAAAAGACCTCCTGAATACCGATTAAAACTCGGACGAGGTCTGCGTGAAAGCGCGCTGGTCGTACTGGTTGCGGTGGGTGTGTATCTGTTGATGGCGCTGGTCAGCTTTAATAGCAGTGATCCTGGCTGGTCGGTCAGTGGTGCGAATGGGGAAATTGCCAATATGGGTGGCTCTGCCGGTGCATTTTTTGCGGACTTGTTCTTGTTTCTGTTTGGTTATCTTGCTTACCTGGCGCCATTAATGGTGGCCTATAGTGGCTGGCTGTTATATCGGGGAGTCAATGAAAAAGGTGAGACCGACTACCACCTGCTGGGCATTCGCTGGGGTGGGTTTGTCCTGACCCTGATAGCCGGCTGTGGGCTGGCATCACTGCACTTTGAACCTGGCTTCCTGCCTTCCGATGCCGGTGGCGTGCTGGGCACTTTGGTTGCCAGTACATTTGTTCTGGCGTTTAGTTACATTGGAACAACAATACTCCTGCTGGCACTGTTTTTTGCCGGGATCACTATTTTTACCAGCCTGTCATGGCTCAAAGTGATTGATAGTACCGGCAAACTCACTTTTCTTGGTTATCAATATCTGCTTCGCCAGCTCACGATCCTGCTGCAAATGTACCGGTCTCGTCGTCATTCAGATAATCGCTTCTCGGAAGAGCCGGATCGTCCCACTAAGAAAACTATCGCGCAACGGCGGCCCCGAAAAAAACCGCGCATTGAGCCCACGATCAGCCAGACGACAGTCAGTGAGCGTGTTCATAGAGAAAAACAGATACCGTTATTTGAAGGTAAATCCGCCGGGGAACTGCCGCCTCTTGACATGCTTGATCCGGTTGCCGAGCAAAGTCATGGATACTCGGAAAAGGCGCTCGATGCATTATCACGCCAGGTTGAACTCAAGTTATTGGATTTTGGTATCGAAGCACAAGTGAGCGAAGTGCACCCGGGGCCAATTGTTACCCGTTTTGAACTGATGCTGGCACCCGGTGTAAAAGTCAGTAAAGTCACCGCTCTGGCAAAAGATCTGGCACGTGCACTCTCAGTGGTGAGTGTGCGAATTGTGGAAGTGATTCCGGGGAAACCATCTGTGGGGCTGGAAATTCCCAATGAACAAAGAGAGATGATATCGCTGGCAGAAATCCTGCAGTCCAGTGAGTACGATAATTCGCAATCTCCACTCACACTTGGATTAGGCAAGGATATCAGTGGACAGCCTGTAATTGCCAATCTGGCATCAATGCCTCATTTGTTAGTCGCCGGCACCACAGGTTCCGGTAAGTCAGTTGGCGTCAATGCCATGTTACTGAGTTTGCTGTATAAAGCATCGCCCGAGGATGTCCGGCTCATCCTGATCGATCCCAAGATGCTTGAATTGAGCGTTTATGGCGGCATTCCTCACCTGTTGACGCCCGTTGTGACCGATATGAAAGAAGCCTCCAATGCCCTGCGCTGGTGTGTCGGTGAGATGGAACGTCGCTATAAACTGATGTCGGCATTGGGTGTCAGAAATATTGCTGGCTACAATACCAAAGTCGAGCTGGCTAACCAGAATGGCGAACCTATCCTGGATCCCTTGTTTAATCCTCACGACCAGTTGTCTGAAAACGTGGAAGCAGAGGTATTAAATCGGCTGCCTGTGATTGTGATTGTTGTTGATGAGTTTGCCGATATGATGATGGTCGTCGGTAAAAAAGTAGAGGAACTTATTGCACGCCTGGCACAAAAAGCCCGTGCTGCCGGCATCCACCTTGTGCTTGCAACGCAACGTCCCTCGGTCGATGTCATTACCGGGTTAATCAAAGCCAATATTCCTACACGCATTGCTTTCCAGGTTTCATCCAAGGTTGATTCAAGGACTATTCTTGATCAGATGGGAGCCGAACAGTTACTGGGTCACGGTGATATGCTTTATTTGCCACCAGGGACCTCTATCCCGGAAAGAGTCCATGGTGCCTTCGTATCGGATCAGGAAGTACATAAAGTGTGTGATTACCTGCGCGAAAAGAGCGCGCCAAACTATCTCGATGAAATCGTTCAGGACCCAGAAAGCAGCACAGATGCCATCCCTGGACTCGAACCCCTGGCGGATGGCGGTGATAATTATGACCCATTGTATGATCAGGCTGTGGCAATTGTCACGGAAACGCGTAAAGCTTCTATTTCTTACGTGCAAAGACGATTAAAAGTCGGCTACAACCGTGCCGCACGTATGATCGAAGAAATGGAAAATAGTGGTGTGGTTTCAGAAGTTCAGTCGAATGGCACGCGTGAGGTGCTGGCGCCACCCCCTGTCTAGCCTTTAACCCGGGCGAACCAACCCAATACAATTGGTTCTAATACAATGAATATCACTGGTATTTCTATATGCGCTTTATTTGTCTGACTCTTATATTGGTATTGCAGTATGTATCTGTATTGCATGCGCAAAGCACCGGGCAACAGCTCCAGGCCTCATTGAAAACTTTAAACAGCCTGCAGGCCAATTTTTTTCAGCAAGTGCTTGATCCGCAAGGCAAAGTGATGCAGGAAGCAAGAGGCACATTTGAACTGAAAAAGCCGGGTCGTTTTCGCTGGCACTATGATGCTCCATACTCCCAGCAAATTGTTGCTGATGGCAAGAATCTGTGGTTATTTGATATTGAGTTGGCACAAGTGACTGTGCAGCCGATAGAGCAGGCGCTCGGCACTGCCCCCATTATATTGTTAACAGATTTAAAACCGCTATCGGAAGATTTCAGTATAAGAGAGATGCCGGCAGCCCGCGGTATGGACTGGGTGGCACTGATACCCAATGTTCAGGATACGGAGTTTTATCGCATTGAAATTGGGCTGGAACAGGAAACTGTGCGCGAAATGAAACTGCATGACCATTTCGACCAGGTGACAATTATTCGCTTTTCTGATGTCGATTTAACGCCCACTCTGCCGGATACTCACTTCAATTTTTCTGTTCCTGCAGGTGTGGATGTCATCGGTACGCCTCGCTAGGTGCTGGGTTTATGTCGGCCTCAGATGACCTGTTCTCAGACACAGCGGCGCATTATCGACCGCTGGCTGACAGAATGCGTCCTGAAAGCCTTGGTGAATTCGTTGGACAATCACATATTCTGCATGAAAATGCGCCTCTGCGTGTAGCCATAGAATCGGGGCGTCCACATTCTATGGTGCTATGGGGCCCTCCCGGAACAGGGAAGACCACCATCGCACAATTAATTTCAGTGCATTGTCAGGTTCCCTTTATTCCTATCTCTGCGGTGTTGGCAGGTGTAAAAGAAATCAGGGCAGCGATCGACCAGGCCAAACAATATCAGTCGCAGCAATACGCAACAACGGTGTTGTTTGTTGATGAAGTACATCGATTTAATAAGTCGCAACAAGATGCATTTTTGCCATATATCGAAAATGGCACCATCTGTTTTATCGGGGCGACTACCGAGAATCCCTCTTTTGAATTAAACAATGCATTGCTTTCACGAGCGCGAACATATGTACTTAAACGTCTTGAGGTGAGCGATATCTGTACCTGCCTGCAGGCCGCGCTTAAGGATAATCGCGGCCTGGCGCATCAAAACATTGAAGCCGATGCCGACTGCCTTGAAATGCTGGCGGTCGCGGCGGATGGCGATGCTCGTCGTGCATTGACATTTCTGGAACTCGCAAGTGACCTGGCTGAAACCCGCGATGACGGTCTGCGTATTGATCAGCAAATTATTGAACAGGTCACACAATCCAGCCTGCGTCGGTTTGATAATAAGGGCGAGTACTTTTATGATTTGATTTCAGCGCTTCACAAATCTGTCCGGGGCACGGACCCGGATGCGGCTTTATACTGGTATTGTCGTATGCTGGACGGCGGCTGTGATCCCTTATATATAGCCCGACGTGTCGTGCGTATCGCCTCGGAAGATATTGGTAATGCAGATCCGCGTGCGTTGCAGATTGCCATGAATGCCTGGGATGCGTATACGCGTCTTGGTACCCCTGAGGGAGAGCTTGCAATCGCGCATGCCATTGTATACCTGTCATGCGCGCCAAAGAGCAACGCGGTCTATATGGCATTCAACGAGGCAACCCGTGATGCAAAACAACATGGAACTCTGGAAGTGCCGCTGCACCTGCGTAATGCGCCAACCAGGCTGATGAAATCGCTGGATTATGGTAAAGGGTACCGTTATGCACATGATGAAGAGGACGCCTATGCCAGTGGCGAAAACTATTTTCCAGATGAGCTTTGTGGTACAAGATATTATTCGCCAGTGGATCGCGGGCTGGAAATCAGAATTAACGAAATGCTAAATCGATTAAGACGTCAGAAATAAACAAGGAAAATTCAATGTCAGATGAACTTAAGCTTTCAAAAGAGCTAGTGGATAATGTTATGCATGCAGTTGTTTCAATTGACAGCCGTGCAAAAGACCCATTTGTTGGGAGCCAATACTTAACGGCTATTGTTGGGTATGTCGTTGGTTCCTCAGCCATTGAGGATACGGAAAAAAAAGAAATACTGGATGAATTGAATGCTTTTATGCATCACGTCTGTCAGGATATTTCGCAATCACAGCCCGCAGCACATACCGCGCCAGTCGCCCCACCGGGGAGTGCTTTTGGAATCTGGAAACCCGGGGATTCATGATCGGCGATCACCGTATCAGCGGGTGCGGGAAAACTTTAATAATTGATCTTATTAGTTTAGTGAGTATAATTTTACAGGTAGAACGATGACAAAAAACCAAAGGTACGACGATGGACGAAGAAGCGATTAAAACAATCATCACTGTAGTAATTATGCAAATCCCTATTTTTATTATTGGTTTTGCAGTGCTAGACAGATTCCTGTTCTGAGATCAGGGTTTGTAGGGTTTAAAAAAGCCGCTCAATGCGGCTTTTTTTATTTTTATTAAACAATGTAATTCAATTAGTTAAATTATCATATCAAACTTATTTCTAATCTCTTCGCAAGCGGTCTGATAGTGCGATCGGCGTGGGGAACCTCAGCACCACAAGGTAAGATGACAGCATAAATGTGAGAATAGTGGCGACATGAATCAGGTAGGCTGCTCTTTCACCAATGACATTCACGCTGAGTGCCAGCGCGCCAAGCAAGATCGAAAATTCGCTCAGCTGACCAATTCGAAATCCAATTTCACTGGCGACCGCCGGTTTCTCGCCTCCTTGCTTATGGAGCAATATTTTGAATGTGAGCGGTTTAAGAACCATGACTACCCCGGCAATCACACTCGCCGGCAGGATGACCTCAGCGAGTATCTCTAACTGAAAGCTGGCGCCAATGGCAAAAAAGAAAATAATCAGGAAGAAATCGCGCAAGGGTTTCAGACTTTCGGCAATAAACAGGGATATTGGTCCGGTAGCGATGGATACGCCGGCAATAAATGCACCTATCTCGTGTGATAGACCGACCCGGGCTGCCAGTTCAGAAATACCAAGGCACCAGCCGATGGCGACAAGAAAGACATATTCCAGAATCTTGTCAAATTTTTTGAACAAGTAGGTCAATACGTAGCGGGAGAAGACAAGCGTGAACATGATTAACACGGGAAGCGCAAGAGCTAGCCTCAATAGCTCACTGGACCCGGATTGGGCGGTGTCAGCACGCGAATGTAGTAATAACAGCATAAAAATTGCGATCAGATCCTGTAGCAACAGGATACTGATAATAACCTCGCCCGTGTGCTTGTGATGGAGAACTGTGGTAGGTAATAGTTTCAGGCCAATAATGGTGCTTGAAAAAGCCATGCTACCGGCAATGACAAGGCATTCAGTCTGATTGAAGCCAAACGCATAAGCGCACGCATAGCCCGCCAGCATAAATACCAGTGAGGAGATGACTGTGAGTAAGGTGGCATCTTTGAGCAGACCCGCAAGTTTATTGGGGTTGAGGCTCAAACCCAGCAGGAATAATAAAAACATGATGCCAATGTCTGACACTTGCTGAATAAAATCATGATTCTCAACGACACCAAATACTGAGGGTCCAAGTAATATGCCCAGTGCAATATAAGCAACAAGCAGTGTTTACCTTGCATAAAGTGCCACTGTTGCAAGGACGGCGGCACCGGTGAAAATGACAAATATGGTAAATATTATTTCGTCAGTATGAGCCATAATGCTGGTGATCTTGTCAGTTCGCCAGTTGCACCAGTTCCAGCCAGTGTTTAACCGGAACCGGTGAATCTTTTTGCAAATGAAGCTGGCACCCTATGTTGGCGGTGGCAATGACATCAGGGTTCGCCTGCATCAAATTTTGGATCTTGTTTCTTTTGAGCTGTTTGGCCATGCCCGGCTGCAACAGGGAATAACTACCTGCAGAGCCGCAGCATATATGCCTGTCATGGAAGTCTGCACAGTGATAGCCGGAGCGGGTAAGGATGGGTTCAATCAAATGATTAATACCCTGTGCATGTTGCAGCGTACAGGGAGGGTGAAAAGCAATCGTTTGATATGGTGTTGGTTGGCGGGTGAATCTGCACGTGGCGAGAAACTCGCTGGCATCTTTGGTAATACGTGAAACGTGCGCGGCTTTGTGAGTGTATTCAGGGTCATGTGCCAGTAAACGTGAATAGTCTTTTATCGTTGAGCCGCATCCGCTTGCAGTCATTACAATAGACTCACAGCCATTTTCAATATGAGGCCACCAGAGATCTATGTTGTGTCGGAATATGTCCAGCGCCTTTTGAGGTATGCCATTATGATGATGGATCGCGCCACAACAATGCGTTTGCTTAAGACTGATAAAACCTATTTTTAGCTGCCGGAGCATTGATTTCAGGGCATCATTTATTTCCGGACAAATGACAGACTGCACACAGCCTTCCAGCAAAATCACTTTTTTGTTTGCCTGTAACACATTCATCACCGGCTTGTTGTGATGTGTTTTTGCCGGTAGCGCACCCGTCATCGTTGCCAGTTTATAAAAAGGTCTGAAACGATTGGGGAAAGGAAATATCGCGCAGATCAGTTGACGCTTTACACGCGAGCCCAGACCGCGAACTTGGCGGTTTTCCAGATATTCACGGCCAATTTCAAGAAGCTCTCCATATTTTACGCCCGATGGACACGTGGTTTCACAATTGACACAGGTTAAGCATCTATCCAGATGATATAAAGTATCAGTGGTTGTCTGACTTCCTTCCAGCATTTCTTTGATTAGATAAATGCGTCCACGCGGTCCATCCAGCTCATCACCAGTTACCTGGTATGTGGGGCAGGTTGCGTTACAGAATCCGCAATGCACGCATTTTCTCAGGATTTTTTCTGCATGCTGGCCTGAAGTTGTTGCCAGCAGACTTTTTAACAGATTTGTTTGCATGCTCAACACCAGGAATACATGCGGCCCGGATTTAATATCCTTGCCGGATCAAAAGCATGTTTGATATTCATATGTAGCTGCTTCAGTGTATTTGACACAGGAGCAAAACAGTCATCGGGTTTTTGTAATGGCGCGCGGAACAAGGTAGCATGACCTTTTAGTTCTCGACAGGTCTCAAAAATTTTTTGCGGGGATTCGTCAGTTTTTATCCAGCGTAATCCACCATTCCATTCGAAGCAGCTTTCTCCCTCCAAGGGTAATTCATTAATGTTATGTGGAACAATACAACGCCATAAGGGCATTTCATTACAAAAAAAATCAGTTTGATGGTTTTTAATTGAACGCCAAAAATTTTCGCTGTCTTTGATGATTTCGCCACCGATCTGTTGATGCAGTGTGTCTAACACTGATTCCAGGCCGGAAATTCTTAACCATAATCTGTTGTTGTGAAAAAAGGTCGCTGTTAAAGGGATTAAAGAATTGCGCCACTGCTGTATGTTTTTTAATGCCTCATCAAATGTCATATCGAATTGTAATGTCACTTCGTCTGCGGGTTTGGGCATTACTTTCATTGATACCTGGGTAATTAGGCCAAGCGTACCCAGCGCGCCACACATTAATCTTGAGACATCATAGCCAGCAACATTTTTCATTACCTTGCCTCCGAACGTTAAGTGCTGTCCCTTGCCATTAATGAGCTTAATACCAAGTATACAATCCCGCACAGCGTCTGCATAAGGGCGACGTGGCCCGGAGAAACCACATGCAACTGTTCCGCCGAGTGTCGATGATGGGTTGAACTGAGGCGGTTCAAACGAGAGCATCTGATTATGTTCTGCCAGTGTCTGCTCAATCAGCTCCAGTTTTGTTCCTGCGTAGGCGGTCAGGTACAGTTCAGTTGGCTGATAATCAGTAATTCCATGCAGACAGGTTGTGTCAATGATTGACCCTTCGATAACATTGCCATAAAAAGATTTACTTTGAGCCCCGCGAATAGAGAGCGGTTGCCCTGATGAATAAGCCTGTTGCACTAAATCGCTTAAATTCTCTATTGCATCATCCATAGTGCGCACTAAAACCGTGGTATGTCTTTAAATGGGAGTTCTCCCGCGTGAACATGCATGGCACCAAATTCTGCACATCTTTGTAAGGTCGGTATGGCTTTTCCCGGGTTGAGCAGATGTAGCGGGTCAAACGCATGTTTGAGTTGCTGGAATTGTTCCAGCTCCTGCGAATTAAACTGTACACACATCTGATTCAGCTTCTCAATACCCACGCCATGCTCCCCGGTAATCGTTCCCCCTGCGCTGACACATAGCTGCAGAATCTGGCTGCCTATCTCTTCTGCTTTTTCAAGTTCGCCTTCATTATTGGCGTCATACATGATTAATGGATGCAAATTACCATCCCCGGCGTGAAAAACATTGGCAACCGGGAGGCCAATACGTGCTGAAATGGCAGAAATTTCAGAAAGCACATAGGCAAGATGTTGTCTGGGGATTGTTCCATCCATGCATAGATAGTCCGGGGCCAACTGGCCAATTGCCGGGAAAGCCGCTTTGCGGCCTTTCCATAACAGCGCCTGCTCGTCTGGAGTGTTTGCCCGTTTGACTGACGTGGCATGGCACTTACTGCACTGTTGCGTCACTTGGGTTATTTCCCATTCAAGCGCATCATTAAAGCCATCGAGTTCACATAGCAAAATGGCTTTCGCATCAGTCGGGTAGCCCGGCTGGCAAAAATTTTCAGTTGCCTGAATCACCGCGTTATCCATCATTTCAAGGCCCGCCGGAATCACACCACAGGCGATGATATCGGCTACTGCCTGACCGGCATCCTCAATGCGATTAAATGCAGCAAGAATGACTTCTTTATGTGCGGGTTTTGGAAGCAGCTTCACTTTAGCTTCTATGATGATGGCAAGCATTCCTTCTGACCCGGTAAGCACGGATAATATGTCCAGTCCCTGGTTTTCATAACACTCACTGCCAATCGTTATCATCTCACCATCTATCGTCACAAATGTCACTTCCAGCAGGTTATGTACCGTCAGACCATACTTCAAACAGTGTACGCCACCTGAGTTTTCTGCGATGTTGCCACCGATGGTACAGGCAATTTGCGAGGAAGGGTCGGGGGCATAATAAAGACCATAGCGAGATGCTGCTTCTGAAATGGCAAGATTGCGAACACCCGGGCCGACACGCGCATAGTAGCGATGAGGATTGATTTCATGAATCTGATTAAGTCTGGAAAGATTTAATAAAATACCATCTTTGATAGGATGCGATCCACCAGACAGGCCGGTCCCGGCCCCGCGAGTCACGATCGGGAGCTGGTGCTTGCGGCAGGTATTGACGATGTCGATTACTTGTTGGATCGATTCGGGCAATAATACAGCCAGCGGAAGTGTTCGATAGGCAGTATATGCATCACATTCGTATGGCCGCAGCTTTTCCACCGTGGTGATAATAGAGGATGATGGCAGGTATGAAGAAAATAGGGCGGAAATTGTATTGCTGTCCGACATGGGCGGGTTATTTCTTATGTCTTTATTTATAATCAAGAATACATTAATTAACTTTATTATGGCACCACAATGATACTTGTCTGGATTGCTCTTGGAGGGGGTATTGGCTCGGTACTGCGTTACCTGTTATATGTCAGGATTGATCAGTTACATACATCCATTCTGCCACTTGGTATTATGGCAACCAATATTGTTGGATCATTCATGATGGGTTTGCTGGCGTATGCATTTACTTATCATATCAATATTGCCCATGAACACCGCACGGCAATTCTTGTGGGGGTGCTGGGAGGATTTACCACTTTTTCAACCTTTTCACATGATACCCTGCAGCACGCGTTGCAGGGGTCTTATATGGCCGCCCTGCTTAATATTGTGTTAAGCGTGGTTCTCTGTATCATTGCCGCCGGGGCTGGTTTGCTGCTGGCAAAATCTTTATTAACCTGATTCCACACTCTATGCTAGATCCAAAATTATTACGCACCGACTTAGAACAAGTTTCGCTCAAACTGAGACGCAAGGGAATGATGCTTGATACGGCAAAGTTTCAGACTCTTGAAGAAAAGCGCAAACACTTACAGGTTGAGACTCAAGAGCTTCAAAGCATACGTAACCAGCGCTCCAAAGAAATTGGTGCGGCCAAAGGACGCGGGGAAGATATTACCCCGTTGAAAAGTGAAATGGATCAGCTGGCAAAGACACTAAAGCAAAAAGAACAGGCATTACAGGCTCTTCAGGGCGAGCTAAACCGCTGGCTCATGGAAATACCCAATCTGCCGCATGATTCGGTGCCTGAGGGGGAAAGTGAAGAAGACAATCGCGTGGAAAAGACCTGGGGCAAGCCGCCACAGTTTGATTTTGAAGTGCGGGATCATGTCTCAATCGGCGAAGGGTTGCAACAACTGGACTTCGAGACGGCAGCAAGAATTACTGGATCACGGTTTGTTGTCATGCAGCAGGGCCTTGCCCGTTTGCACCGCGCATTAACTCAATTCATGCTTGATATACATACCAGGCAGCACGGATATATGGAAGTCTATGTCCCTTATATTGTCAACGCAGATAGTTTGCTCGGAACAGGGCAGTTGCCAAAATTCAAGCAGGATCTGTTCGGGCTGGATAGTGAAAATGAATTTTATTTGATTCCAACTGCAGAAGTTCCTGTGACTAATCTGTGGCGCGACGCGGTGGCCAGCCTTGAACAATTACCGCTCAAATATGTTTGTCACACACCATGTTTCCGCTCTGAAGCTGGCTCGTATGGCAAGGATACCCGTGGGCTGATTCGTCAACATCAATTTGAAAAAGTAGAACTGGTACAGTTAGTTCATCCGGACCAGTCATGGCATGCGCTGGAAGAATTAACCGACCACGCTGAGGCGGTCTTGCAGACACTGGAGCTGCCTTATCGTCGGGTTACCCTGTGTGGGGGTGACCTGGGATTTTCGGCGGCTAAAACCTATGATCTGGAAGTATGGTTGCCGGCGCAAAACACATATCGTGAAATCTCTTCCTGCAGTAACTTTCTTGATTTTCAGGCGCGTCGCATGAAAGCGCGCTGGAAAGATAAAGACAATAAGCCCAGATTGCTACATACGCTGAATGGCTCGGGACTGGCCGTGGGTCGAACCCTGGTGGCAATTCTTGAAAACTACCAAAAAAAGGACGGTAGTGTGCAAATACCAAAAGCACTTGTGAATTATATGGGTGGAGTGACCGAGTTGAGGCCTGTTTAAAGTGGTAGAGATAAAAAAGCCTGCACGGGTTGGGGCGTGCAGGCTTTAAACTCATACTTACGTACAAGTTTTGGGGACGCTGTGTATAACATTGTGTCCGGGCCAACGCCTTTGGACAGCCCTGCTATCTTATCAATATATGACAAAAATGCAATAACTTACCTGTGAAGTCAGTCGTAAAACATTGTAATTAATAGAAATAGTTTACTAAAGAAATTAATTGAATTGACTCGTGTGATTGAGCGGTAGCATTTCTTAATGATGCAATAGAAGGCCGCATATGCAAAAAATAGCTGAGCTTAAGCAGCATTTTCCAAATCCTGGCAAAGTGGAATGGATCGGTGTGCGGCCACATAAAGGATCGGCCATGCGGGAGCAAACTTGTGTGCAGGCCATCACAGAATCAGGTCTTGAAGGAGATAAAGCCGGGCAGCGGCCTGGGGGAAAACGCCAGGTGACGCTGATACAGGCGGAATATATTGCGGTAATCCAGTCTCTTTTGCCGGAATTACCTATCAATTATGCCGGGCTGCGCAGAAATATTGCCATCAGCGGCATCAATTTAAATGCGCTCAAAGACTGTGTGATCCATGTTGGACAGGCGAGGCTCATCGTGACAGGGTTTTGTCATCCGTGCGGCAAGCTTGAAGCACAACTCGGGCAGGGTGTATTCAATGCGCTCAGACGGCATGGAGGACTCACAGCCAGGGTGATTGAAAGTGGAAAAATCAGTATTGGTGATTCGCTGCATGTGTCAAATGTTCAGTCATGAATTCGTAAATAAAATCCAGCTCAGCCAAATCCAGGAAAAAATAAAAGCCAGCCCTCCAAAAGGTGTAATCATTCCCAGCCAATTTATCCCCGTTGTGCCAAGCAGGTATAGGCTTCCACAAAAGAGCAGAATGCCGACAAGCATCAAGCCTGCAATCAGTGAGTATCGATTGCCAGGTGCGTCTCTGGCAATCAGGCCAACCAGGACAAGGCCTAATGCATGCCAGAAGTGAAAATCTGCGGCCGTGTTGAAAACCTGTATACTGCGTTCGTCCAGATGTTCTTGAAGTCCGTGTGCGGCAAATGCGCCAAGCGCGATCGCCAGGGCTGCATTGAAACTACCGAGAGAAATTATTACATTGTGTTTCATTGTCTTCTCAATTGTTAATGTCCAGGAGAGTATAGTGCCGTCATTCGATATTGTCTCTGAAGTTGATACCCATGAATTGTCAAATGCCATTGATCAGGCGAATCGAGAGATCGGGAATCGCTTCGATTTCAAGGGCAGCAATGCGAAAATAATACTCAAGGAAAATGTGGTAACGCTTGAGGCAGAAGTAGAGTTCCAGATCAAACAGATTTATGACATCGTGACTCAAAAAATGGCAAAACGCGGCATTGACCTGGAATGTGTCTCAAAAGGCAAACTCATTGAAGCTAATAAACGGGCGACTCAGGATATCACTATCAATCAGGGTATTAGCACGGACATTGGGAAAAAAATTTCCAAACTAATCAAGGAAAGTAAAATAAAAGTTCAGTCACAAATACAGGGGGAGAAAGTCAGGGTGACGGGCAAGAAGCGTGATGACCTGCAACAGGTCATGCAGCTAATTCGGGAACAAAGTTTAGGTGTCCCTTTACAGTTTGATAACTTCAGGGATTAGACCGCTATTGGCTGACCAGCCAGATTAGAAGTGCAATGAAAGCGGCTACTGCAATGAGTGGTATCAGTGCGGCAGACCAGTCTCCGGATTCAGCTTTGGGACTGTTGAAAAACATGTGCTTTGCCCGTGGAAACAGGAATACAAGCATCAGAACCAGAAATACTGCCATGGCGATTTGCATTGCATCCATACTCAACTCCTGATCATGTAAATAAAAAAAGCCCGCTAATTAGTATAGCGGGCTTCGTGAGTGAATGGGTGTTTAAACCTGTCTATTCATCACCGCCAAAAATGCCGAGCAAATGAAGCAGGCTTACGAATATATTGTACAGGCTTAGATAGAGTGACACAGTTGCATTCACATAATTTGTTTCACCGCCATTAATGATTCGGCTGGTGTCAAACAGAATAAAACCACTCATGATGAGTATGATTGCTGCTGACAGTGCCAGCGATAATGCCGGAATCTGCAGAAAGAGATTGGCGACCATGGCAAGTACGGCAATGATAATACCGACCATTAAAAAGCCACCCATGAAGCTGAAGTCACGCTTAGTCGTCAGCACATAACCTGACAGAGCCATGAAAATAACGCCTGTGCCACCAAGCGAGGTGGCAATCAGCTGCGATCCGTTTGCCAGTGCGAGGTAATGATTGAGAATTGGACCCAGGCCAAAGCCAAGCAGGCCGGTAATCGCAAACACGACTCCCAGGCCGGCCGCCGAATGCGCAGTGCGTGGCAATACAAACCAGATTAAACCCAGGGCACCAAACGAGCATACCAGTGAAACTACATGGCTGACTTGTAGCATCATGGACAGTCCGGCGGTCAGGGCGCTGAACAGTAATGTCAGCGAAAGTAGCATGTAAGTATTTCTCAGTACTTTGTTAATACTGACTGCAGAAGTTGATGTAATCGAAGGGTTGTAGTTGTTCATTCAAATTCCTCTATAGTTGGGCATTCACTTAATAACGTAATTTTATAAAATTAATAAGCAGTTTACCACTGGCTCAGAATCATTATCGGCTGTATTTCATGGTTATAAAGAGATATGGGGATAACATCCATAATTTCAATGGCTTGTCGTCAATATTCATCGCTGTGCACGGTAAGCAAAACGCCGGGTTATGCAAATAATGTCGCCAGTAAGTTTAGAGCTGACATCTATCAACTTCAGATTGATTATTTGACAGAAATTCTCGATTGTTTGTGATGATTCGGCACACCTGTGTATGTCGTTTTTGCAACGATGCAACATGCGTGATGGGTACTGATTGTCTCTCGTGTATGCATTGTATATGAAGTTACAATGGCAAAAGGAACCCACTGGTTCTGCAGGTAATCGGGTTTTCAAATATTCATAGTGTATAGTGTACAGTATGGGTGCTTTAATAAACCGACTCGTTGCTTTAGAATATGACGTTAATCTAATAGCGAGTAATACTCATGTGTCAAAATGTAGGTGATATGGATCGTATGCTTCGAATTTTCGCAGGCCTTGCAATTATTGGTTGGGGGCTCGCGGCTTCATCCTGGTTTGGACTCATCGGATTTGTTCCACTGTTCACTGGAATTACTGCATACTGTCCGGCATATCTGCCTTTCAAAATATCGACCAGGTAAATCCTTGACAGATCGATCCCATCCTAAACGCATCACTCTGACGCGTTTAAGCGCCATTAACATGGCGGCTGAAAAATTTATATCTTGAAAATGTCACATAACTGACTGATCATGCTGCAAAGGGTGGATGTTAATACGCAACCGTTTGCCGACGCCTGTTGTTAACGTTTTTATTGGCCAGAACCTCATGATCAGTGATCGAGTAAAATCAGTTTTTGACTATATAATCGACGTGATTTTTAGCGTCTTTATCATGTTGCTGGTGGTTGGGATTGCCATTGGGACTGTTCAGCTCGTCGTGTCTGTGTTTGAACTGCTCAAGTTTAAAGGAATCACAGGTCACTACATCGATATTATTGCTGACGTTCTGACTCTATACGTGCTGATCGAGTTGTCACGCTCACTGGTGGATTACTTCAAGACACACCGACTGCGACTGACTTTTATTGTTGATGCGGCGATTATTTTTATTCTTCGTGAAGTACTCATCCTGGTGTTCAAGGCCGATATCGAGCCTCAAATGATATATGCATTTTCTGTATTACTGCTGGTACTCGGATCACTGCGCATTGCCTCCATCGTAATGTACCAGCGAGAGAAAGCCCTGCAGGATAGTCAATAAGCAATAGGGGGCAAATAATTACAAAAAGGCAAGTCTGAATATAAATCAGACAAAACTGATTAAATTGTCGCCTGTTTATATTGATTTGATTAAGAATTTTCTGGCTGCAAATGTGTGAATATGTTAAAAAGTCTGCCGCAATGGGTTGTTAATTGGTTATTGGCTAACTTACGCTGAAAAAATTTGCAGCATAGCTATAATTATTCTCAATTAAGTATTATAACTTATTGATATATAAAGACCAGGAGAGGTGGCAGAGTGGTCGAATGCGGCGGTCTTGAAAACCGTTGACGGGTTAAACCGTCCGGGGGTTCGAATCCCTCCCTCTCCGCCACACAGTCGTGTCTCTGTCCAGAGATGCTCAACCTCACATTGAAACCCACAAGAATTCAGCGACTTGCATCGCTCATTGATACGAATCTGTGCCCACAACCCATCCCAATCGCGAAGTTTTATCCGGGATGTGATCAATTATCTCGAAGCGTATTTTGGCAGCTCACGTTTGGGGTGCAGGTTCAGCAAAACCCAACTGCTTTCTTTGCTGTTGCCAGTCGAGCGGGAAGCCATCGCGTAGTGTATTTAGGGTGAGATCGGGCGGAATGTCGCCCTTCAGGATAGCGGTCATGATATCGGGGGCGAGATAGGCGAGCCGTAACCGCCTGAGCACATAAGATCGATCCAGCTTTTCCTTATTGGCAATTTCCTGAATGGAAGTGACTGTGCAACGGAGCAATTGATCATTCCAGCCAAGCGCCTGGGTAATCCCTTTCTGAAGTGCTATTAAGGTATTTGGATCGATACTTTTCTCTGCCTCATTCTGGATAACAATCTTCATTTCCAGCCCGCATCGTTTTAGCTGGATGGGGATGCGGATATCATGGAACTCTCTAACGGAATCATCCATTCCTAGGAGAGTCCCCAAACCAGCCAGATTTACTCGAAGAGTGATCTGCATTTGTCCCACACTGACCTGCCTGATTATCTGCTGCAGCCACTCAATTTGATTTGAAGTGGATAGAGATTTCCAAGTGGACGCAATGTTTTGTGCCTTATCCAATGCTTCTTTTTGCTTGAGTGCATTCCCGCATTGGTTTTCAAACAATGACAGGAGCCGATCGGATGACTCCAATAGATCCAGTACGGCGCGAATGACAGGGTGTTCAATCTCATGGGCAGCAATACGTTGCACACTCCCGGCTTCACTGGTCCGATAATGCAAGAGGGCCTGGCTGACATAGTAGCGATAACGCCGTTTGTTTTTGGTGGCATGGGTGGGGCTCATGGCATGGCCCTGATCGTCCACCAGTAATCCCGCCAGTAAACTAGGCTGTCTGGCACGCACACGATACTTTTGCATGACGCGATTTTGCTCAAGAATAGTCTGTGCCTGTTTCCAGCACGTTTCTTTGACAATGGATTGATGAACCCCCTCAAAGTGTTTGCCGCGGTGTTGAACTTTGCCAATGTAGAGGGGATTCTTGAGGATAGTATACAAGGCCCCGCGACTAAATGGTTTTCCCTGTTTGCCATGGATGCCTTTTGTATCCAAGGTTTCTTTGACAATCTTTACACAGCGAACTTCTACATACGTATCGAAGATACACTGAACAATGTCTGCTTCAGGTTGATCAATCACCAGTTGTTTGTCTTTCACTATGTAACCTAGGGGAACCGTACCACCCATCCACAGGCCTTTCTTCTTTGACGCGGCGATCTTGTCGCGAATCCGCTCGCCGGTGACCTCCCGCTCAAACTGGGCAAAGCTCAACAGAACATTCAGTGTTAAGCGTCCCATGGAGGTGGAGGTATTGAACTGTTGGGTGACTGAAACAAAGGAGACATTGTGCTGATCAAACAAATCGACAATGCGCACAAAGTCGGCGAGGGATCGACTTAAACGATCCACTTTGTACACGACCACGACATCCACTTTTTTCTGTCTCACTGCATCAAGCAATTGCGTGAGAGCAGGGCGCTCGACATTGCCCCCGGAGAACCCGCCATCATCATAAACGTCTTTTAATGCACGCCAGCCTTCATGGCGTTGACTTATAATGTACGCTTCACAGGCTTCACGCTGGGCGTGCAGGGAATTGAATGACTGCTCGAGACCTTCTTCGGAAGATTTACGCGTGTAGATGGCGCAGCGTACTTTTTGCATCAGGTTTTGTTATCGAGACCAAAGAAGCGCGGTCCCGAGCAGTGTGCTCCGGTAATTCGGTTGGCGATTTGAGAGAGGCTTCGGTATATCGATCCTTCGTACTCAAAGCCCTGTTCGTGAACAGTAACCTCATAGACATTTCCCTGCCATTCCCGGATCAGTCGCGTACCGGGCTTATAACGCACCTTCCTCAATTTAGGCGCAGACTGGCATGTCTGCAACAGGGATTGGCGCAGTGCATTAGGGTCTTTGCCTGTTGCCTGTGCCTGAAGATGCCAGGCAATATTGCCCTTGAGGAAATGCACACTGGCCTTGGGGGGTGGCGCGTGACCTACAACGTTGACATATAATTGGCGCAGGGGATGGCCGGTGAATGCATCAAGGGTATCAGTATTCATACCCGCCATTGGTCCATGCTTTTTGAGGGAAGTCCAGTGGAGCGGCTAATGTATAGCCTGCTTATTCGCTTTACAATGCCAAAAATCCACGCTCATAGATATAAAAAACTATGTATTCGCCACTCACAGCAGAATACAGATGGTCCTTTATATTCAAGTTTGCCTGTAAGTCAATGATAGAATGTAAATGCTAAAAGCTCTTGATCTGTGTCATATGATAGGCAAGAAAATAGAATAAAATGTGAGTGTTAAATGCTGCTTTTAAATTACGAAAAATTTAAAAATATTCGGGAATAAGAAATAGCATTGAGTTAAATGCAAGAGTTAACAGGGCAATATACTATTTAATCGAACGCTCATCTTTTGATGTACTGATGTCTAATATTTAAACTATTTATACCCAGTAATAAAAGGTTATGTATGAATGAGCTCATCTCTCTCATGTACGTGTCAATTACGACGCATGAGCCAAGCCCTGAAGATATCGATCATTTATTAACGAAAGCAGTCGCCAGAAATAAAGAGCAAGATGTAACTGGAGTTTTATTATACAGGGCTGGATTCTTTATGCAGTATATAGAGGGGCCAGAGAGGGGTATGGGGATTGTTTATAAAGCAATACAAGAAGATTTGCTACACACCGGAATCATTGAATTGCTTTGTGAGCCAACAACATATCGCAGATTCCCAGACTGGGCAATGGCTTATAAGGCTTCGCTTAATTCGAAAATTTCTGAAAGCAGGCTATTTGAAGAAGTACTTGCAACTAAGAATGGTACATTGGAGTCTGAATTTCCAGTCGAGGAGCTTATGCTAAGATTCTGGTCTTCACCATCATTTTCAAAGAAATTGATTGGCGACACTCAAAATGTATGCACAAATTGAGGGAATAACCGCATATACAGAAATATACAACTGTGATTTGTTATCTTTGTCTATTGAGGTTATTACTAAAAAATGGCTTAAAGAGGACTACTGAATCATCTTGATTTATATATTGACATGTTGTCGATTGTCCAATCATATAATTAATCAAATCATACATAGGCAACGGTTTTGAATAATAATAACCTTGTGCCTGATCACAATGCTGTGATTTAAGGAACTCCACTTGAGCCATATTTTCAACACCTTCGGCAATCACCTTTGCATTGAAAGCCTTACCAAGTTTTATTGCAGCCTCGACAATGGCAGCATTTTGACCTTGCTCAGGCAAGTATTCTACAAATGATTTATCAAGTTTAAGTCGATCTACTGGAAAATTTATTAGCCTTCCAAAAGAAGAATAACCCGTACCAAAGTCATCGATCGCAATACTAAAACCACGTTTACGTAAAGTTTGAGTTACGATAGAGGCTTCATCATGCATAATTGAATTTTCTGTTAATTCCAGCTCAATAAACTGATGGTCAATATTATTGTCACTACAGCACCTGATTAACTGCTCAATTACTCCCTGGTATCTAAGTTCCTTAGCAGATAAATTGATCGACATTAAGAAATCACTCTCAATCTGTTCACGAATAATAGTGTAGCATTTCATGCTCTCACTAATGACCCATTCACTGATATTGACAATGAGATTGCTTTTTTCAGCGAACGGGATAAAGTATGCTGGAGAAATAAGTCCATGCTCTGAGTGTTTCCAACGCAATAAGGTTTCAATGCCTATCAATCTGTTAGTTTCAAGGCAATGCTGTGGCTGAAATTCCAGAAATAATTCATTCTTATCTATCGCACGTCTTAAGTCATTCTCCATAGTATGGTTGGTACGAGCAATTTGATTAAGGTGCTCAGAGAAGACGCATATGCTGCCTCTTCCAAGGTTCTTGGCTTCATGTAGAGCAATGTCAGCACGGCGTAGAAGTTCCTCCGGTGTACATTCATCTTCGAGAAAGCAAATTCCCATCGTAGTTCCAATAAAAAATTCTTTGTCATCCACATTAAATTCTTTATTAACAGCCTGCTTAAATTTGCTTTTATATATGTTAATTTCTTCTTTGTTTGCAAGAGAAGGCAAGATTAATGCAAATTCGTCTCCACCAAGTCTTGCTATAGTATCGCCTGAATGCAAATGCTGACTTATACGCTTGGAAAATATTTTTAATAATTTGTCACCAATTGTGTGGCCAAACGTATCATTAATATTTTTGAAATAATCAAGGTCCATTAAAATAACGGCTAATTCAGTCTTATTAAACAATGAGTTTTTTGTTTGTTTTTCTAATTCCAGTTTAAAATAGATACGGTTTGGTAAATTTGTTAAAGTATCATGTAAAGCTAAATTTTTGAGTTTTTTTTGCGTAATTTTCTCGCTAATTAAAGATTGACGAAACATTTCAATGGAAGATGATAAAATGCCTAGTTCGCAACAATAATTTCTTGGGATAGAAATACTAGTATTACCTTGACATAACTTTAGTAAACAAGTCGATATATTTTGAAGAGGGCTTGAAATACTTTTTGCCAGTATACAACCTGATGTATAAGTTAATAAGAGAAGGAAGCCAATAGCAAATCCAAAAAGCAATAATAAGTTTTTTATTTCCTTTTGAATAAGATGGCTTGCTTTTATTTCAAGCTGTTTCAGTCGTGATTCAATAATATCAAGATCAATAGCAATATCTGAAATCGAACGCTCTATTTGTGTATTTTGAATCAACTTTATATGCGTTTTATCATTCTTTATGTGAGAAGCCAACGTTTCTACTTTTTCTGAATTCTGATTAAAATAAGTATTAATTGATGAAAAATGATCACGAAGAATATAATATTCGTTGATTATATTGTTAGATAACCGATCTAATTTAAGACGATCCAGGTATGTTATATAAGCGTTAAGACTCTTATCAAACGCCGATTGCGTTTTTCGTACTTCAGCAATCAAAGTGCGTAATTCAGAACTATCATGCATATCGCTTCGATATGCATGAAATAGACGTTCAGTTGAAATAATATATTTGAGATACTTTTCGTTTATGTTACTGACATCTCTTACCGAGGCACTATTAAATTCTGATAATTCCTGGAATTTATAATTAACTTGTTTTAGCTGTGTAAAAACGGCTAACAATAACGCTAATGTAACAAAAAATGTAACAGCTATATGTACAATAATTCGATTTTTTATGCTTAACCGATTGAGTTTCGAAATAATGAACTGATGTTTCATAGGGTTAAATCTGCATTAGATTTGCAGCCTTGTTACTAATTAAATGAGACTAACACCAATCGTAATAATTAAAGAATATAAATATGACCTAGCGGACACGATTTAGGATGTTAAGTAGAGAAATATAAATAATTTAATAATATCAGTGTTTTTATGTATGATATTAAACTGATCTCTTCGAATACTAGGTGAGTATATCTGTGTTTACTCAGGTAGATGGGGGAAATTATACGCGTAATATAACTCAGAAAGTATTAATCTGAGATTTATTTATCGAATAACTACTGTCTAATTAGATATAAGACCGACAAGATTCAACCATCATCTTCAGAAATAAATCAAGATGAAAGTGTATATATACATAATATAGTCCGTTAATATGGATTATATAATTTATAGTAGAGTTTTATTATGCTGTCACTATGCAGTTGCGACCCCGTTGCTTAGCTTTATACAATGCTCGGTCAGCGGAATTCACGAAATCCGACATGTTTTTGTGAATTTTAGGCGAGTATGAAGAGATGCCCATACTTAATGTCACGTTAAATACATTTTGCGCTGTGGTGAAAACATGAGATTCAACATTCTTTAATACGCGTTTTCCAATTCCTGTTGCCACACTTACTGTAGTATAAGGGCATATAACAGCAAATTCTTCGCCACCATATCGACATGTATAGTCAGAATTTCTAAAAGCATTTTTTAATAAGTGAGCAATATTTGATAGCACTTGATCCCCTATAACATGACCATACGTATCATTAATTTGTTTGAAATGATCAATATCTCCCATAAATAAGATAAGTGGGGTACTTTTGTTTTTAGCCAATATAATCTGTTTATGTAGGTTTACAATAAATGCGCGCTTATTATATATGCCCGTTAGTTCATCTATTTCAAGCTTCTGACTTGTTCTTGATATATAATTAGCTTCAATTGAATTACTCAAACTGAATTTAAATATGGTTTTTGACCCAACGTTTATTTGGTCACCATCATTGATTTTTGCATCGACAATTCTTTCACCATTTAGAAAGGTACCGTTTGAGCTATTTAGGTCCCTGATATAATAATTGTTCTTTTGAATAGTGATTTCTGCATGCGCACGTGATACCCCCAGGTCCACGATATTGATCTCAGAATTTATTTCGCTTCCTATTATCCATTTTTCACGATCAACCAAGTGAAAAACATCACCAGATTGTTCGCCATTGATACAAACCAATATCGGATTTAAAGTGGTCAGCTTACTCTGTTGGAGTATAGTAGGGGGGTTACAGATAAGTGTGCTTTGATCAGATATGGCCATAACTAAACTATTATGAATACTGGTAATTGTAGCAATCTACACTTAATCGAAATTAATCTGTATTATCAACGAGAATATATGACTTTCTTAACATAGCTATCATCAGAGATAATTAAATAGTTCTAATCATCGAATTCTTACGTATAGTATGGATAAAATACTAGTATAATAATGGAATAATCACGTTAAAGAAGATTAAATGACATAGCTGTCAGACCGATGGGATAATGACATCAAACTATTGACATATATATTACTAAATTCTTATATTCAAATCAGTGTTCGTATGGGTGCACGAAATTTATAGATGGGGTGTATTATGAATGTTTGATTGTAGTGTCTTTTTGACATATAAAATCAATCGCTTAAGATGCTTCATTGTTAATTTGCAAATTTAATTCGTGAAATAGAGAGACTGCTACGATATTTCCATGTCTTTAAAAATATTCATGAATATGACTTTAGCATTTATTCGCAGAGACTATTGGTTAATAATGCATTCTCGATTTGAGATAACAACTCATCTGATTGATATGGTATTTCTACAAAGCCAGCTAACCCATTACTCAATGCAGACCATTTATGCTTGATATCCTGCCTGGTCCCAAAGTATATTATTTTTATCTTATCAATTGAACTTAATTGTGTACATGCTTGTTTATTGTCGTTATTATCTTTTAAGTCATTTAGGTCGTAGAGTAATAAGTCAGGTTTAATATTATCAATGACATCCTTGTTAAGAATAGTTTTGTGTATTGTGCTAGCTTTATATCCATTTGCTTCTAATCTCATTTTAACAGTAGAAGAGAATATTTCATCACAGCTTACTATTACAATACTTTTCTTCGTGTTATACGTAGCATAATCATCTGTAAACATTACTAAATGTCTCCGGTTCAAGCAACTTCAGCTATATTATCTGCGTCATAGATAGGTAGCCTCAAAGTAAATTTGCTTCCTACTCCAATCGCGCTTTCAACGATGATCTCACCTTCATGAGCATCGATAATCTTTTCACAAGTGAATAGCCCTATGTCTAATCGTTCAAAATGATCAATTTCAATTAATTCATCTGATGGTGTTAGTTCTGTGAAGATATGATCGAGAAAATTTGGATGAATGCCCTTGCCGGTGTCATGAATAGAAATTAGCAAATAAGGGCTCAACGGCGTATCCTTTTGAACATTTATTTTGAGAGTTCCATTTGAGTTCATATGTTTTATCGCATTTAATAAAATAGTCGTAATTACCTGGTGTAGATAGAATCGATCTCCCCATATCTCAGGTATTGTATTGCCACAATGTTGTACTATTTTTATATCTTTTTCATTGGCCTGTTCTACAATACGACTCATTGCATCCTGAACTAACTCATTGGTATTAAGTTTTTTCTTGGATAATGGATATTCATGACGTTGAGTGGATTGTGCGACATTCACCAGTTCATCCATATAAGTGGATATTTTATCAATACTTTCAATACCAGCTTTTAACATGCGACAATTTTCAGTTGAAATTTGTTCGTACATTTGCTCAGATAGCATATCAAGCATTTCTCGGGTTACTGCAAGCGGCGTTTTAATCTGTTTAGATGTCTTGTTAACTGCATTTATTAATTCACCATTGAAAGTTTTGATACGCCTAGCCATGTCTGATAGCTGCGTAGTTTTTTCACTAACTCTTGCCTTTAGTAGCATTTTTTCGACGCCAACACTTATCGCACGATGCAGGCACGAAGGTGTAATTGTAGGCTTATTGACACAATCTATAGCACCATAGTGATAGAACTTTTTATCATCATTATTAATACTGTCAGCGACCAGGATTATGCGTGGTACATATGATAAAGAGCTATTGCTTTTAAAGTCTCGCAAAATATCAATACTTGAACTTCCAAGACTTTCGTTGTCAATCAATATCGCATCCACAACTTCTTCGTTTATAATATTACCAGCTTCATTGCTATTTTTGGCTAGTAATACAACATAGTTTTGATTATCAATAGATGACAAATACTGTGAATACTTTTTACTGTTTTGCGTATCTTTTGAAATAAGTAAAACATATCTGATCGTCGATGTTGAGTTACTATTTGTAGATATTTGTTCTGTTCTCATAGTTGACACCTGTCTGAAATTTTAGATAAATATTCATCGTGAAATAATTATGAAATGTCAAAATTTTGCAATATTAGAGACAGTTCAAATAATTGTATCTCATTTAACTAACGGTGTTTAATGGCAGATAAGCGGAGCTTAACTTTAAAAAGTTTAAATATCCCTGTTGTGGATAAATAATTCATAATGGCATTCATTTATATATGCGGTTTATGCTGAAATAATATCAATATAAAAAAATTATATAAACTAAATATTAGCAAAAATCTTGATCGGTAAACTAATACGATTAAAGAAAATCAGGAATTAAGTTAACTAAAATTTAAAAACCCGAGACATCAAAAGGCGGTTTCAACGGGTGAATGATAGTTTATTATCTTGAGTCTAGTGTCTTACTTATCTGAAGAGCGTATCTCCAAACGTTTAAACCATCATCTGATAAAGATAATCGGTTACTTCGGCGGTCGTAATCAAGCTGAGTCTTTTTTATTAATGATTTTGATTCCAGTTTCTTTATATAAATGGTGATAAGTGGTGATGAAATACCGACACGTTTTGCTATAAAGCTTGATGTAACATTATCATGGTGTTGAATGGTATTTAATATCAGCCATTCATTAAATGTGATATTAACTTTCTTTAACTCAGATTCTAATAAATGAATACTATAATAAATCTTATCGTAATTGATTATGAGTTCACTAAATGATCTAAATGCATAATCTTTATTAATAGTTGAATATGTAAAGTCATTATCAAGTATAATCTCGATTATACAGCAAAATTCACCCAATAAAGTAACTTGTTCTTTTGTGGGTTCACGCATTTCTGTAGAAAGCATACTTACAACGCCGACATCGCAACTTATCATAGGGCTGATGATATATCCGAGATAGAAATCGATATATGGTTTGTTCTCTACTAGTGCATTATCTGAAAATCTTGGGTCGCGTGATAAGTTATGAATTTCTTGTAATTTTTTTTCTTGGGTATGGCCTATGGAGTTGATAGCATGTTTGCAAAATACAATTCCTTGGTCGGACATTTCATTATCCAGCCCTATTTTTGATTTAACGAAAATTCTATTTTGATCTTTCAGTGTTATCTGTGCAAAAGGAACATTAAAAATACCACAAATTCGTTCAAGAATATGTTGAAGCGGATCAATCGATGACGCTTTTCCTGCACTTGTCAATTGTAAAGCCTTATTAATGAATAATTCCTATCTTGATAGTTAGATGTTGTTGTAGTGCGAGCCATGGTAAGTGCAAGCAGTTATAAACTGATAATGTATAGTGAGAAAACTAATACCGATTAATAATCATTTGCAATCTAATTTCTTTATAAACTAGATATGAGAAGTTTATTAAATAATTGAAGTAATTCTACCATAATTGCTGCCCGTATCGAGTTTTTATCTATAAGAAAGTTTTGATCAACATATTACATGATAATCAATAAGTTATAATAGTTAAAAAAAATAAATAAATATACTTATTCCTACTATAGAGAATAGAAATTAAAATAATTATATATATCTACACTTTATTAATTACTTTATACCAGTTACTAATTAACACTAAACAAGTAATTGTGTTTCAGTAAGTATAAGACTAGACTACCGCCATTCGTAGAAAAATATCGAGTTGTTCTATATAAGTAATTTATCTTAGTGAGCAAACATATGTATAACAGGAAAGAAATTCATACGAAGTCTGTAGCATTCATGAGCGGTAAGGGGGGCGTTGGTCAAACATCTCTTTTGCTAAATATTGGCTGCGCTCAGGCGAAAGCGAATCATAATAGCTTATATTTTGACGCGAGCCACAATTTATCTGAAATTGAACATCTTTTAAATACAAAATTTAATAGTTACTTAACTAAAGAAAATATTGACTCTGTATCAATTGATAATCTTATTAAGCCCATAACCAATAACTTTTGTGTATTAGCGTCAAATCTAAATGAAGACTTCAATAATGAACCATCATTGTTTGAACAATATGCTTTTATAGATCTTGTATCTATGCTCGACACATTCTTCGATTTTCTTTTAATTGATATTCCAAATTGCTATTCTAAAAATAACTTTTTGATAGCAAGTGCTGCAGATAAAATAGTATTTGTAATAGACGATAACCCATCTTCCTATTCGCACGTAATAAATGCAATGCAATCGCTGAAGAATAAGTATGGCTGTAACAACTTCAGTATCGTAGTCAATCGGGTGACATCGAAAAAAAAAGGAAAAGAGATATTTGAAGTTTTTAGTTTACTTGCCGCTGAAAACACTGAAAATATCAAAATTGATTATATTGGCTCTGTATATGACGATGAAAAGGTCAAATCCAGCATATTAAAACAACAACTTGCATATCAACAGTATCCTGTATGCCAATTCTCAAATTCGATTAGTGATATTTCTAATAATATATCTGAGTCAATAAAAAACTCACACTCTTCAAAAGGTACAGTCGAGTTCTTCCCGGCGTACTGCAATGGTCTTTATTAGAGAGGATAAGAATAATGGATCCAACTGAAACGATTCAGGAGCAATTTTCTACAACACTTCACTTTAAAGCTGATCAATTACAACAAACGAGAAGCGTAATCAATAAGATCGCGCATTATAAGTACAATGCCAAAAATAACGACGATCTTGCAGAAAAGATAGGGCTCAATACAAATGTAATCAATAATATGGTTAATGATTATTACTTGATCAATCACTTATTATTACGTCGTAGTGAATCTTATAGTATTAACAGTATCCTGATGCAACATCACAACCAATCACTAGCTTCAAATTCACCAGGGATATTTGCGCAGTGGTTATTGAATAAATCTGAGTTTGAAACAATAGTCCTTTTTTTTCTTTATATAGAAAATAAAACATATGAGCAAATTGCTAACGAAATTATGATATTAGACATCGAGGCTGTTATTCAAATACAGATTAAACATATAAAGAACTTAGCAAATGAGATTTTAGAAATGGAAAACATATACATGCAAAATAACTGCAATAAACTTGCATAATTTTCAAATTTATCATATTGGCTATGCGTTGGTACTGCTGTCATTATTTTAATCAAATAAAAATGCGTTTACTAAAATTCAACGCACAAATATTTATTTCTATAATTGTATTAAGTAGCATTATAACATCAACCGCTTTCGCAGCTAATCAAGGATCAGTGTCTCGAGTATCAAGTGGCTCTCTTGATATCAGTATTCATGTTCCACATAGGATAGGCTTATTCGTACAGAAAGCTAATCACGTGAATAAACATACTTACTGTATAAGGGTGGTTGACACGCGAATAATAAACCGCTCACAAATATATAAGATAAAAGGAGTGAACGGCTCGCATAATAATGAGATGTTTCTTCGTAACGACACAATCAATTCAATTTCAAATAGAAACGAATGTCAACAAAATATGCACTTTAATCATTTAAATGATGGTGTCATAACAAATGATACTGCTCTATTTGTGCTAGTACCTGAGTAAAGTAAATTTTATAAACTGTTAGCTACATGTATTTTATCGTTTAGGTACTTATTAATATTTACCCATAATTATTTGATTATTTAAGCACTGATTGCAGATAGACCCAGTCCATGACAAAGTGTATTCCAGTCAAACTTCTTAGACTAGCAACTAACCACTATCATTCTTTACCAAGCAGATGAATACTCCTCCTTCAGCTGACGAGGAGCACTTAAGATTGTCTGAGCTGCTTGAGGAAATACACCTGGCCTCGGAAAGAACCGATAATGATACTGGTTCTACCCCGAATTTCCGGAGACCTCAAAAAGTGTGGATAATCCACAATAGAGATGTGAATCATGGCAAGAAAACGATACAGCCGCGAGTATAAACAGGAAGCGGTTCAGTTAGTCCATCAATCTGACATTTCCATATCTGAGATTGCCCGTAATCTAGGGATCAATGACAACATATTGCGCCGGTGGGTGAATGAAGCCACCGAACCCGGCAAGCAGGCATTTCCTGGACAGGGTAATGCCCGCGATGAAGATCTTGCTCGTCTCAAGAAAGAATTGCTGCAAGTGAAGAAGGAACGGGATTTTTTAAAAGAAGCGGCAGCGTACTTCGCCAAGGAATCCACATGAGGTACCACATGATAGAGCGTTGCCGCGATGCTTTCCCTGTGTCGATGATGTTCCGGCTGCTCAAGGTCTCGTACAGTCGCTATTATGAATGGCGTGACCGTAAACCGAGTTGCAGGCAGCAAGACAATGCACGCCTGCTACGCAAGATACGCCGCCTGCATCAGGAGAGCGACGGTGTCTTCGGTAGTCCACGGATCTGGGAAGAACTGCGCGATGAAGGTGAGACGTGCAGCCTCAATCGTGTAGCGCGGCTGATGCAAGTAAATGCAGTTGTTGGCATCCCTTCCAAGAAGCAGTGGCGCAAACGAAAATCCAACCAACGGCCTGATCATGTCATCAACCACCTGGAGCGTGACTTCACAGCAGACCAATCTGATACCAAGTGGGTCACCGATATTACTTATGTCCGTACTGGCGAGGGCTGGTTATATCTGGCGGCGGTGATCGATCTGCACCATCGTCAGGTGGTCGTCTGGTCGATGAGTCACAAGATGGATAAGCAACTGGTCATCCAGGCCGTGCTGATGGCGCTCTGGCAGAAGCAAGACAAGGCGGCTGTCGTGTTGCACTCGGACCGTGGCTCACAGTTTACCAGCCATGACTATCAACGTTTCCTGGCAGACCACAACATCACGTGTAGCATGAGCGTGGTGGGCAGTTGTTATGACAACGCCGCCGCTGAGAGCTTCTTCAGACTGCTGAAAAGGGAAAGAGTGAATTGTCGGCGGTATACCACACGGGCTGAGGCCAGGGCCGACATCTTCGATTACATCGAACGTTTTTACAATCAACGCAAACGACGTAAGCTAGCAGAAATGACTTAAACTACGCTTATCTGAGTCTCCGGGGAATCGGGGTAGAACCAGTAAGGGAAAGGTTTAAGTATAGATATAGGTTAGGCAAAGGCATAAGTAAAAGCGTAAGCACAAGTAAAGGCCTAAGTATACGTAAAGGGAAAAGCCCAAGAATAAGTAAAAGAATAGGAAAGAGGATGGGCGTTAACTACTTAATATGAATGACTGCTTACGGCGCAACAGCGGTTATTGCCGTGCAAATATTATTGTTTTGCTCAGAGCGGAAAGTTTTCGGCGGCCAAAGTCAAGTTTTGCGTCTGGAAACGGCAACAAGACTAATCAGTCCAACACCCATCAGCCAAACTGCTGCAGGTAGAGGGACTACGGTGGCAGGAATTTCATAGCGCTCTGGACAATATTCAGAATCGTTGCCATAGCAACCCATTGCAGTTATGACAGCACGGTCTCCTGGACTTAAGACAAATCCACCTATGCTGAAACGCAGAAAATTAAAGCCGTCTCCCATGAAGTCATCAGAGTTAGGACCTACTCCGATATTATCAAATAAATTAACTTTTCCTTCTGTGAATGTAGTGAAAGAAAATCTCTCTCCTAAATTGGCCGCACCATTTATTGCCATACCATTTTGTGGATCGTCAATAACTTCAAAAAAGGTGTTCATACCCTGGACTGATGCAAAACCATCTTCGTTATCATCAAACAACTCAAAGTTGGCAAAGGTATTATTAAAAGTGGGTCCTGACGTGACTTCTGTGGGGATTTTGATTTGAAAACCAAATCCTTGAGACATCTCCGAAGGGTTAAATATTTCCAGGCGAATATTTAGTATTGGGTCAACATCGATCTGCACACCGGTTTCAAATAACAAGGCAGCTGCAGTTCCAAAATTTAGGCGGTTTATAAATTCGTCGCTAGGATTGACTGGTAAGACGCCTGGCTTAGTTAAAGTGACAAACTCTGCCACTTGTTGAAACGCATCTTGTCCAACAAATGCATCTATCTCTGCATCCACCGTTTCTGCATATAAAGATGTAGGAGTTATAACAGCGACTAGAAGAATGCAAAGACCGATCATGTTTGTATATTGTTGCTTCAATCTGTAATCTCCCTTCTTATTATTATGGTAGCATTTATTATCGTATGTCATTTAACCAGATTGTACAATTAATCGCTACAACTGTTTTAATTGACATATAAAGCCAAAGTGATTTTGGAAATGCCTGTATCAGTCCCTTTGTAGTGAAAATTCAGTCAGTTAATAATTAAACATAGACCAAATTGTCTGATGTCTATTAATAGGCGCGACTATTAAGTTTTAACGACAAAATTAATACGTCTGCTGTCTCCTCTCACTGAGATAGGCGCGGCTTTTTTACTTTTTCACCGGCCAAAATTCTATTTCTTGTCAGAAAGTGAGTACTGAAACAATGACTTACCTCTGTTTAAGGGGCGGGGTAGGTACTAAAAAATTATCAATTCGGATTTTAATGCGTTTATTTAGAATCTTTCTTATTGATTTTTATAAAAATTACAGTCAATATATTACATTGTGATCTTTTCTTATGTGTCCGCAAAACAAAGTCATGTCAAGTCCACGCTTCATACATGTAGAGACTTGAACTTAGTATCTAGCTAGCGACTTTTCCCTTGATTATCAACAAGTAACAGACCAAGACAGGCTAGGGGATTTTCGCGGAATAATAGTGTGGCAATAGTGTTTATAACATGCTCTCATGTGGGGGTGGTTGCCAGTTGAGAAAATATGGCAATCCAGCTTAAAAGGAGCTGATTACTAGCAATTCCTATGTAAATCATAACAATATTGCTTTCTTGTTATGCAGATTAGACTATTCAACCATGTCTGCTTTCGACTCTTAGCAGACAATTGCCAAGTATTAAATTAGGATTATAAGTCCATCTAGGCGTCTATTTATTAATGCAAATGCATGAGAGAAATTATTGAATAATAAAGCCAAGATAAATGAAATAATTAATATAGAAACTCGAGCTTTTGATACTCAAGACATTGAATTATTTTTAAGTATTATACACCCAGATATGGTTTGGCCATGGCCACCAAATGTTAATGCGCATGACCCGATGGAGTGGGTTTTGCCATGGGGTCGATTTAATAAAAAACGTTGGTTTAGTTACTTTGAGAAATTTTTTGATAAATATGACCTTGTACATAATATAAGAGATACAAAGAGAGTAGAGATTTCAAAAGAGGAAGATGGGGCGTTTGCTGTTGTAGATGTTAATACACTATGGAAAACCAAATCTGGGGATGAACTACACTGGAACGGGCGAGCATGTAAAATATATACAACTTATAACTCAAGATGGATGATGATATCTCAAATGGGACTATTAGATTATTTGAATCCTGAGGTCTAGTCGAAAGACCGCTATTGAGCCGATTGGCAATGCAGAATATAGAAGAACATTCAGGTTTTCTTAAATACTGTATATCCTGTCTCTTAGCGACTCAAAGCGAACATTCATCTATCCAATAGCATATTAAGGATTTAAATCCAGCACTTCCTCAATTGCCTCAAAAGGCAATGACGCATCTTCATTAACTTTTTTAACGTCTTCTGCATTATTGGCTTCAAATAAGCAAGTGCATTTACTGTCAGCAGGATAGAAGTTACTTCGTATATATTTTACTGATGTGCCTTGCTCTGAAAATTTATTACTAGTGTCAATAGCAGCTTTTTGTGCATTCCCAAGATCTTCCATTGAAATCCCGGGAAGCTTTCGCTGAACAGCAAATACTGGCATGTTTATCCCCTGTAATATGATAACACCTGAGATTATACTACATTTGAGAACTAATTTTATTCTGACCCTCAAAACCTAACTTGATAAACCTACAATGAGGCCAATGTTAGTATATTCATGAGTACAACAAGCCATAAGTCTAAATGACCACTATTGCGCCGGAAGCAGACAATTATTCAGTTGATATTTAAAGTAAAAACAACTCAATTGATGCCAGAATATGAAATCGCGATGCATGGCGTAGTTAATTATATTTATTTAAATTGTGATTTTATATTTGAAACGAATAGTCTATATAGATAATCAACATATAAAGTTATTCTTCTATTCTGAATCCTGCTTTAATGGTTACTTGAAAACATGTGATCTGGCCATCTCTAACTGTACCACGTGTTTCCTGAATGAAGAACCAATGTATATTCTTTACAGTTTGAGATGCTTTGCTAATAGCGTTTCTTATTGCTTGATCTTGACTTTCTTCCGATGTGCCTACAACTTCAATATACTTATAGGTTGGATTATTGCTGTTTACCATAATGAAATACCTTTATATAACATAACTTTTTATTCAATAGCATGAATTAAAGTAAAGGCAATTTATATGCCAGTAAAAAAATGAGTATTTATATAAAGTTAAAAATGCCATTTTTATAGTCTGTTTCATAATAGTGTTATAATTGTTTCTATATGATACGTTCACACCTTGATATAGTTTTTTCTTTTTTAGATGCGACTTCTAATTTAATCATTAACGTGTGCATGACGAATCCTTAACACGTGTTGATGTAGCAAGTTGAAGTAGTCAACGATACAGCAATTACCAATTAGAAATATCAATAATTATATAAGAACGCCTTCTTTCTATTTACATCATATTTGTTATGCGCATCGCGACTTAGCACAGAATGCATTAGGTTCTTGTTGGAATAGTCTGTAAAGTCATCTAATTTATTATGTAAATCAACTTCATTTCAGAATAATACTTTATCCAGGTATTCTCGACAGAAAATGTAAGATCAGAGTAAAAACAATATATTTCACTCCTTAAACATCACGACTATAAAGTTGGTATTCCATCGATAAAAATAACAAAGAGTATCGTTATTTGAACTCATATAGTCGTGTGTACTTTTATTTTAAATGATATTATTAAACATTAAAAAGCTGGTACATCGACCTGACTTTCAACCACAGAAAGACCAATAAGATATCTAATTAATAGGTATATGAAGAGCAGTACCCAATGGTTTTTTGAGTGAGATCAATTAGCAATAGAACATATTCTAAGATATCTTAATCAGTCTCAATGCCAAAAGTATTCGAGGACATAAAGGCAATACGCACGCAGTAAAAACACGGATCGCGTTGTGTAATTTCAACCATCGTTTTAATCGAATCACTGTGCGGTTGTTTTGTACCAAGCATGCCTTTACATTCAAATGAAAAGGGTCAAGATTATTTAACTTTCACAAGTCCTTTGCGAATTGTGAACAGAAGGTCTGGTCTTGATGAAAAATATAGAATGAGCCAATCGATTAAGTGATAGAAGTATCGCAAGCGAACCAAAAGTAGATCGATTTAGAGTGTTTAACTTAAGAGATTTGTATCTTGTACATTGAATGAGTAATAACTGTTTATCAGAACCAGATTTACGGCGTCGACGGGCTTTATTCCACGTGGTTTAAACAGGCGAATTAATAAAATACTTAAATGTGTAGCAAGTAGTATTGCATCTCATACTGTTCGATCAAAGATTGGTTGTATTCAATAGCAGTCTGCAACTTCAATTCAATCAGTATCGCAATGTTAAGCCACCATACATGCTATGGATATACATAGAATTACAATGATAAAACTACTATTTGTCCTTTACATAATTTATTAATATTTAGTCTAATGATTATGAAATAACCCATAATAGAGTAGCATGAAATTAAAATTGACCGGTTGTTAACATTACAAGTGTACAACCTATTTGAATATCTATACCTGACTCTTTTAGAGCGGATAATGACTTTGAGCTATAAGTCTCGGGATTTAATATAACTCTTGCAGGGGATGTACTTATTATGTCATCTAAACATGACAATAGAATGTGACTTCGAACATAAACTGTAACAGTATCAATCTTATGCGGGCAAAGCATTAGAGTAGAGTAGCACTTAGTACCATTAACATCTTTATATTTAGGATTAATTGGAACTACTGTGTACATATATTCCTCTAACATTAACTGTGCTTTGTACGAATACCTGGTGGGCACCGGACTTGCACCGAGTATTGCAATAGTTTTAGTCATCATTTATGAAGTATAATTATGCATAGAAAATGCTAAATTAACATGAAGATTGATCTAGAGAAATATGTATTTATAAAAGTATGGTTCATTGTGAGTCAAATAGATAAAACTTTCTAAGATCCAATAAGAATATAATTGAATTTATAATAACTTTTGACAATATTACATTAAAAAATTTTTAAATATGAAAAGAAATATAGAGAGTATTAATGCAATCACTTTAATAACAAAAGACATGGCCAAATCGGTTTCATTTTATAAAAAACTAGGATTTGAACTTTCATATGGGGGCGAAGAGGCTGTATTTACAACTTTCCATGTAGGTAACCAATCGTTAAACCTGTCAGCAGAAAGTGATTATATTTGTACTCATTGGGGTAGATTAATATTCCATGTGAACGACGTAGACCTGTTGTATAAAAATTGTATTGATCAAGGATTAACTCCTCAATTTTCACCGCGTAATGCACCATGGCGAGAGAGATATTTCCATATATATGACCCAGACGGTCATGAGATTAGCTTTGCAGTGGATATATCAGGCAACGATACATAATGAGGAATGTGTAACATTGCCTGATTTTAAGGTTTAAATTCTGTATTGAAATATTGCCATGATTATTCAGAAGTCGTTGGATCTATAATAGATTTAATTTCTGAAATTTTGTTAGCGGGGAAACCTCCTTCTTTGGCATGAGATAAAATTTCTTTTTCGTTTTGAGCGATATATACACAATATACTTTATCTTGTGTAACAAAACTTTCTAACCATTGAATTTGTGGTCCCATTTTTTTAAGAATACTACATGACTTCTGTGAAATACTCTGTAAATCAGACTGTGCTAAATTTCCTGCGTTTTCAATTTCTCTTTCTATAATATATTTTGGCATAAAAACCTCCTTTGAGTGGCTAAAAATTAAAACACATATATTCATGTTGTGAAGTATCAAATAAGTACCATCAATAATCATTGTTATATGGTTCGAAACGAAACATTAATCATTTGATATCATTTAATAACGTATCAATAAGAAACAAGAAGAATGTCTAGATTATAAAAACCTATAGAAAATAAGTAGTTGCTTGATAGGCACGCCAATTGCATTTCTTTATGTACAACTAGAACTCAATTATAAGGAAAATGTAATATGAATAAGGCTGCTAAGAAACGTATTATTTTGAATGCTTTTGATATGACATGTGTTAGTCATCAGGCGTCTGGAATGTGGCGACATCCTAGTAGCCAAGCGTCGCGATACAATGACATAGAATATTGGACTAATATGGCCATTGAATTAGAAAGAGGCTGCTTTGATACCATGTTCATAGCAGATGTTGTTGGCGTTTATGACGTATATCGTGGTTCAGCAGCCGCTTCATTAAAAGATGCAGCACAAGTACCTGTAAACGATCCATTTGCACAAATCGCCGCGATGGCGGCTGTGACAAGTAACGTTGGTTTTGGTGTAACAGCGGCAGTTACATTTGAGCACCCCTATTTACTTGCAAGCCGCTTGTCAACACTAGATCACTTAACAAAAGGTCGCGTTGCCTGGAATGTCGTATCGTCATATTTAAATAGTGCTGCATTAAATATTGGTTTAGATCGACAAATGGAACATGATGAAAGATATGACTTTGCTGACGAATATATGGAAGTGATGTATAAGTTATTCGAAGGATCATGGGAAGATGGTGCAGTACATCGAAATAAAGAAACTGGTATTTTTACTGATCCTAAGAAAGTTCACCCTATCAAACATGAAGGCAAATGGTTTAAAGTGCCAGGATTCCATTTATGTGAGCCATCCCCACAAAGAACACCTGTCATATTCCAGGCGGGTGCTTCAGGACGTGGTAGAAGATTTGCAGCAGAACATTGTGAAGCAATGTTTATATTAACCACTGGGCCAGATCATGCACATAAAGTTACTAAAGAGATAAGAGATGTTGTAGAGAAAGCAGGTCGCCCACGTGATTCAATAAAAATCTTTACACTTTTAACAGTCGTCACAGGATCAACTGACCAGCAAGCACAACAAAAATATGAGGATTATCTTCAGTATGCAAGTCCTGAGGGAATGTTGGCCCTGTATGGTGGATGGACTGGTATTGACTTCTCGAAATTAGATCCAGACGAACCATTATCAGCAATGGATAATGATAGCTTAAGGACTACACTTGAATCCCTCACTGAAGACGGTGGTAAGAATGTTACAGTAAGAGATGTAATCAAAGAACGATGTATCGGAGGTCTGGGGCCAGTGCTGGTCGGTGGGCCTGAAAAAGTCGCAGATGAATTAGAGCGATGGGTAGATTATGGTGGGATAGATGGATTTAATCTTGCATACGCGGTAACACCAGGTTCTGTAACAGACTTTATAGATTACGTCAGACCAGAACTGATTAAAAGGGGTCGTGCACAAACTTCATATGAACCGGGTACTTTAAGAGAAAAACTTGTTGCCAGGTCAAATGGTAGTTATACAGCTGATGATCATCCGGCCAGTAAAGTTAGAGGTTCTTATGCTGGAAAAGAATCTGTTGATGATAATACTACAGATTCACCATGGGCTGATGCGAGTACACCATTTCATGCACACTAATGTGAGAATTTCATAATATTAGTATTGTGCCAATTAGTTAAAGCTAGTTGGCGCAATATAAAAAAGAGAGGATTTGATGAAAAAATTTGCAGTAAAGAGAAAGCTGACTGGGATAACGCTTGAGGGACTTGCTGATGCTCAAAAAGCAGCAATAGAAAAATGTGATCAATATACTAAGAATGGAGCTAAGGTTAAGTATATAAGAAGTAATTATTTTCCTAAAGATGATTCATGTACATGTCTTTTTGAGGCCGAAGAATCAACGATTGTTAAAAAACTGAATGAAGAAGCATCATTACCATTTGATGAGATTGAGGAAGTTTTAGATTTGGTCCCAGACGAGTAATAACAATAATTTTATTTGGCTCTATATCGGGCGATAAATAGATTAGAATAAATTTAATTTTATAAATCGATGCTTATATAAATAATTTATTTAAATGGATTTATATAAAATCGTTTCATAAGTCGTTATTAATCCTTGGCGTAATGCAATGTTGCGCCATGCAAGTAGTGACTGTCTATAGTTCATTTCATTAATTTTATCAGCATAATAAATTTGCATAGAAAATTAGTAAATCAGATAAGCATAAGCTAAATATTGTCTCCTGGTAATTCGTTTTAAATTACATAAAATGTTGAAATTTTTAAAACGAATAAAAAATTAATAACATGTTTTATTTGATATCATTAATAAATCAATATCGTTTTGAAATTTATGATGATATTAAATGTCGTTAGTGAATATTTTTGAATAAATTACTATAATTAGCTCGTATTGATGACTGGCAGTATAAAATTGTAACTAAAACCTAAGCTCTATCAGAAAACAATATATCAATACGCTATAGATGATATGTATATCCAATTTCATAGGATATATTTTAGTATTTTTACATTTAAAAATAAAATTCAGCATTTTAAAAAAATAAATAATAGCATTAAAAAATAACTAAAATACTGGCAGTGAATTACATATTATTTATTACCCTGGTGTATTAGTGAAATTATGTGCTTGCTACTATCAAATTATATTAAAAAATGAGAGCGTGATTAAATTTATCTATCTGATTATGATGAGAAAGATATTATAAGAATGTTTATGTCATTTTATATAATAAAAGTAATCATGTTAATTATGCGTATACTGTGAAATGTATTCACTTGATTTAGTAATATATATCCCGCACAAAATTAATCTATCTCATATTTTTATATCATCTAATTAAAATCAAATTATAACATTTATGTCAACACAATATCATTCTTATAATGTTTGACTTTACAAATAACAATTCACTTATTAAGAAACACTAAAGACAAAATATAGATAAAATAGTCATAAAATTTTGTTTCCATATGAATAATTATGTTTCTATTAGACATTAAAAAATACTTTCATCAAAAATAAATATAGTTTCTAGTTGTTTTAAATATAAAAACAATGAGAAATAGTTTATTCCGTTTCAAATTATTTCATTCTGTTTCGAATTTGAATCTTTGATAGCTTTTTTCAATCTAATAAAAAATCAATAAATGCCTAAGTTAATGTTATATAAATTAATTTTCAAATAGGCACGTCTATTGCACTCTACTCTGTCAGGCAAAAATAATAATTATATGTCTGCGATAGTGTTTTTGTGAACATGGAAGACTTTCAGAACTAAAATATTTGTAACTTTTAGTTGAGAGGTTGAAATGAATAAATTAATACAAATAGTGCTAGTTATAGGAATACTTGCATTTGCAACAACATCAAATGCAGGAGTGAGTGGGGGAAATGCAAATTCAAACTGGACAATTTATGGTTGGCAGAGTGTTTCATATGAATTTAGAAACGCTGATGTTGTATCAATTGATCCTGCAGATTTGGATGGACAAAGAGATCGAGACTATCAGCAATATAATGACAATGCCTCAAATATAGGTTTTTCGGCTTCTATTGATACTGGTTTATCAATGGGTGGTGAGGCTATAAAAGCAGAATTCCAATGTGAACAATTTACATTTCGAAATCGTCTTAATGGATTTTCCGACTTCTGCAATAGAAACAGTCAATTAGGCTTAAGAGGTGCATTTGGTCATATTATGGTTGGTCAATGGCTATTACCAGCAAATGAGATAATTGCCCAATGGATTGACCCTTTCTATGATCATGACATGAATGCACATTCTAATCTTATTGGATCTGTCGGTTATGGTAACGTTTTTTATAACGGCGGATTTGGTGAAAATGGTGGTGTTGGTGGAGGCGGTGTCGGTGGTGCACAAAACGCCTCGTTTAATAGACGCCAAGAAGAAATTGTTCAATATTGGAGTCCGAATATTAATGGATTTCACTTTAGATTAGCGACATCAAATGCACATGGAGGAGCTGCGGGAGAAGATGTCCAGGCAATGGACTCTAATGGGGATACTAATGAACTTGATCCTCGTATTTGGTCTACTGGGCTTGCTTATGAAACGACTCTAACAAATGGAGATAATGTCTGGTTAGCCATTGCTTATGAGAAACATGATGAATGGTCTGCTGTAGATTTTGGATGCTCGGATTCTGATGATGATAGTTTAAGGCTTGCCGGACGTTATATTAAACAATGGGGCAATGGTAGTTTTTCACGACTATCAGTTGCCTGGGAAACACTAGAATATGACTGGGAAGATTGTGCTGCTGGCACTTTATTGTCTGGTGCAGCTAATTTAGGTGCTAGTGCTACAAATCTCGAGCTCGAAAAAGATACCTGGTTGATATCTGGTGTTCAAAACTTCGGTAATGGTTTCGATGTACGATTTATGTATGTCGATGCAGATGAATTTGATTGTGACACATGTGCCACAGATGATGACACTGACGCTAGGTTCTATTCATTAGGTGTTTATTACACAGCACCTGCAGGTACTGAATTTAGACTTACCTATAACGACTTAGATAATGAGTCTAATGCTAATTACGATTATGCAATCACACCAACAGGCACTGTACAAGGCGGTGATGCATCAGCAATAGGACTCGGGGTAACACAGTGGTTCTAATTTAAGAAATATAATACGAGTACTCGAGTAGGTTAGTGGGTTCTTTAAGTTTTCAAACCATTAACACTCTCGTCTAAGGATCATCTACTCAATGATCCTTCTTTAAAGGGCTCTTACTCCGAGCCCTTTTTTTATGTAATAATGAATTGTAATAATCACAAGATACAAAGAGTTGATTCTCCCCCGAATATCCGGAGACACTCGAAAAGTGTGGATAACCCACAACAGAGAGGTGAATCATGGCAAGAAAACATGACAGCCGCGAGTACAAACAGGAAGCGGTCCAGTTAGTCCAGCAATCTGACACACCCATATCCGAGATTGACCGGAATCTGAGGATCAAGCAGACCTTCTCTGGACAGGGCAGTGACCGTGATGAAGAACTCGCCCGTTTCAAGAGAGAACTCCTTCAGTGAAGAAGGAACGGAATTTTATTAAGAGAAACTGCAGTATACTTCGCCAAGGAATCCAAGTGAGGTACCACATGATAGAGCATTGCCCCGACGCCTTCTCCGTGTCGATAGTGTGTGGGCTGCTGAAGTCCTCTCCAAGGTCTATTACGAATGGCGGGACCGGCAAGCCCAGTCGTCGGCAACAAGGTAATGCACGCCTGTTGCGCAAGATACGCCACTTGTATCAGGAGAGCGATGGTGTTTTCGGTCGCACACTGACCTGGGAAGAACTGCGTTATGAGGGTGAAACCTGTAGCCTGAATCGCGTAGCACGGCTGATGCAGGCAAAAGCTGACCTTGGTATCCCTTCCAAGAAGCAGTGGAGTAAACGAAAATCCACCCAGCGACCGAATTATCTCATCAATCACCTGGACCGCGAATTCACCGCCAATCAATCAGACTGCAAGTGGGTCACTGATATCACGTATATCCGTATCGGCGAAGGTTGTTTATACGTGGCCGCCGTAATCGACCTGCATCACCGCCTGGTGGTCGGATGGTCGATGAGCCACAAGATGGATAAACAACTGGACATTCGGGGCTTCCTGAGGGGGCTCTGGTAGAAGCAGGACAAGGTGGTTGTGGTCCTGCACTCGGATCCGGGCTCACAATTTACCAGTTCACGAGTATCAACGCTTCCTGGCTGTTCACAACATCACGTACAGTATGAGAGCGCAGTGGGTAACTGTTATGACAATGGCGCTGTTGAGAGCTTCTACGGTCTACTGATACGGGAAAGAGTAAATCGTCGGCGATATACAACACGCGCTGAGGCCAGGGCCGAAATCTTCGAAAACATCGAACGGTTTTACAATCAACGCAAACGACGTAAGCTAGTAGATATGACTTAAATCGCGCTTAACCGAGTCTCCGGAAATTCGGTGGAGAACCATCGTTTATTAAGTCATAATTATCAAATATCGTGCTTGTAATAATATATGTCCAAGTAGGATTAATCAAAGTAGCTTAATTTAAATGTATATGATGAGATTAAATAGAATTCTATTGGTGTTACCTGCTAATATTGTATTAATTGTTTGCTATATTTCTAAATGATCCTTCATACCATATTGAAGGATTGGTATTGTTGATCCTTGCGTGTTGTACTTCTCCAACTAATATTTCATGGTCACCGCCAGGATAAGTGTATCTGGTTTCACATTCTAGAGAGCATACACAGTCAGTAATTATTGGTAGCCCTGTCAATTCGCTTATTGCAAACTCATCACCTTCAAATTTATCAGCGCCTTTAGTGGCAAATTTAAAAGCTAATTCTTGTTGTTGTTCGCCTATTACATTTATAGAGAATTGTTTGCTTTTTTTAAAGGAATTAAAGCAGTCAGCAGTATTTGCTAAACAGACTAAAACTAATGGAGGTTCTAGTGATAAAGATGTAAATGCTGAAGCGGTGAAACCACACTTATCGCCTTGATCATTAAATGTAGTGACAATTACCACGCCACTTGGATAAAGGCTCATTGCTTTTTTGAAAACTTGATTGTCTAAACTTTGCATAATAATTCGAATGTTATCTAATGTTGTCAAAGTATCAAGCAAGTATTATTCCAGTCTGTAAGTTTAATTAAACGATTGAATTTGAAGTATTTTGTAATAAATCAAGACCAAAAAATATGTGTCAATATGAAACACTGTTTCAAAATGCCAAGATAAATTAATAACAAATCACGTGATGGATATTTTGAAACAAATAGCATATGATATCTACTATTAGGGAGTTGACATCTTAAAGGATAACTATAAATAAATATTGCATCAATGGCGGAGTGGTTTATGTCACATGAGCATATACATAAAATTTTAATCGTAGATCACGATATTGACTTTGGTAACACGATAAGAGACACATTACTCAATGAAGCATTTGATGTTGTGCATAAACGCAAAGTAGAAGATGCTATGAGCGCTCTTATGTCGGAACATTATGATCTCGTTCTCAGTGACTTAAAGTTAAGCGGTAAGACTGGTTTGGATTTACTTAGAAAAATCCGTAGTGAAAAGATAGAAATACCTGTCATTATATATACTAGCTATACATCAATTAAATGCGCAGCTCAAGCGTTAAGATTAGGTGCAGCCGATTATATCCTAAGACCATTTACCGATTCGTATCTACTTCATTCTGTTACCCGCGTGATAACTGAGCGATGTATCAAGAAGGAAAATAAAAATCTTAAAAGAGATCTCGATCATGCTTTGTATAAAGAGCGTGTCATTATCGGAGAAAGTCAGCCAATATTAGAATTAAAATCATTAATTGAAAGAGTAGGTCCATGTGAAGCAACAGTTTTAATACAAGGCGAAAGTGGAACTGGTAAAGAGCTGGTTGCCCAGGCGATTCATCGGTCAAGTCCAAGAAGAGACGGTAGATTTATTGCTGTTAATTGTGGGGCAATTCCCAAAGAGTTAATGGAATCAGAATTTTTTGGGCATGCTAAAGGTGCTTACACAGGTGCTACAAATGAAACTGAAGGACTTATCAGGCAGGCAAATGGTGGTACATTGTTTCTTGATGAAATCGCTGAACTTGATTTATCTTTGCAAGTTAAATTGTTAAGAGCTATAGAAGAAAGAATTATACGACCAGTAGGCAGCAACAAAAGCTATAAAGTTGATATAAGAATCATCGCAGCAGGCAATAAAGACTTGGTGCATGAAGTATCAAAGGGGAAAATGCGTGAGGATTTATATTATAGATTGAACGTAGTCAAGATTTTAGTGCCGCCACTAAGAAACAGAGAAAACGACATAGCTTTATTAGTTGATCACTTTATAGATATCCATAATAAAAAACTAGGGAGAAAAATTAAAAGCGCATCTAGTAAGCTAATTGATCACTTGAAAACTTATAACTGGCCTGGCAATGTCCGAGAGCTGGAAAACTCAGTAGAACGTGCAGTTATTTTAGCAACAAAAGAAAACCTCGATATAAATGATTTCAAGCATATATCTAACGATAACGTAGTTGAGGATGAGAATACGTTATTTGAAGATTCTGAGATCAAGCTTATGTCAATTGAAGATTACACCAGAAAAGTTGTTGAGTGCTATCAATATCAATATAGTGAACAGCAATTAGCATCTTTGCTTGGAATAGGCAGAAAAGCGCTTTGGGTTAGGAGGAATCGCTGGGGCTTATTCCGGCAGAAAGAAAACACTCATAACGCGCATTAAAATTTGTCAAACAACCAGAAACTATACTACGCTTGTGTCTTTTGGCCTGATTAAATAATTTCAGTTATAAGGCAAATAGAAACATATCATTCCGTTTCGAAACTTATCATCTCACCAAATCTCTCTTAAAATATTGAAATCCCGTTTCTTATTAAACGGGCATAACAATTGCATTATCTTCTTTTGATATGTAGTAAATAAAACAATTTCAGTTTTGTTTCAAAAAAATGCGCGGACCATGCGTTACCACATATCTATAATTGACTTTATTACTCAATCATATTCATAACAAATTTAACAATGTATTTGGTGTGAAGATAATAAAGACATACTTAATAATGATGGAGGAAGAATAATGTTTCATAAAGTAATATTAAAAGTATCTTGTATACTCATGGTGTTTTCATCGCTCGCTATACTGACAACACCGGTCTATTCACAAGAAACGATGTACATACCAATCCCAAGTTATCGTGTCGGTCCTTATGCTGCTGGTGGTACAGGCTATTATGGCGGCATATTAGATTATTACAGTTTGTTAAATGAACGTGATGGTGGTGTTGGAGGCGTTAAACTCATTTGGTCTGAATGTGAAACTGAATACTCAGTAGAAAGAGGCGTAGAATGTTACAAAAGACTCAAAGATCGTGAAGGTGGCGCGCTATTTTTTGATCCATTAAGTGTTGGTATAGCAATTGCCCTGAATGAAGTTGTTCGTCAGGACCAAATTCCTCAAATCACTGTTAATCACGGTATGAGTGAGACAATCGATGGTGAAGTATTTCCATTTGCATTCCCATTGGGAATGGGTGTACCTGATGAATATAACGCTACTGTTCGTTTTATGGCGCACTTGGAATCAGGTGAAAATCCAAACTCGGTTGATATTGCGAGTGCTTTAAAAGGTAAAAAAATTGTTACCTTGTTCCATGGCTCGCCCTACGGGCGAGAGGCGCTGAATTATATGACTTCCATGGGGGAGGAATATGGATTCGAGCACACAACCATTGAGGTACCACACCCTGGTAATGAACAACAATCCCAATGGCTTAAAATTCGTAAATTAAAGCCCGATTTTGTCTTTCTACGTGGATGGGGCGTCATGAATCCGGTTGCAATGCAAACTGCATCACGTATGGGATATCCTGTTTCGCGCCTTATTGGTAATATTTGGAGTAACTCAGACGAAGATGTTATACCAGCTGGGGCCGCTGCAAATGGTTATCAAGCAATAACAACACACCCTGCCGGAATTTTTACTGATGTACAAGATCAAATAATTAATGTCTTATACGAGCAAGGTAAAGGTGATCTTGAGGATAAAAGTCGTCTTGGGAGTGTCTATCATAATTTAGGTATTACTGCTGGAATTATGCATGTCGAAGCAATTAAAAACGCACAAAAACGCTGGGGAGAAGGAAAAAGACTTACCGCACAACAAGTAAGATGGGGTTTTGAAAACATCAGGTTTAATGATAAACGCATCGCCGAGCTTGGTGCTGAAGGCCTGCTTGCACCCATGTTGGTAACATGTAAAGACCACGTTGGTGGACATAATTCAAAATTCCAAAAATGGGATGCAAATAAAAGACAGTGGGAAATTGTTACACCATGGATTAAAAGTCAGGCTCCAACAGATAAACTTTATGCAAGTGCAGAGGAGTATAGAGTTGAGAACAGGATCGAAAAGCGTGATTGTGATGATCCTAAACAAAGAGATAACTGGAAACTTTCTAATGATGAACCGCCGGTTCCTGAAGGTGTCAGTACATGGGATACATAACAACCAGCTAAATGTGTTCATTTAATTAGCAATAATGTTTAATTATTACAAAGGGGGTGCGACTAATCTTATATTATTGTTGATGTATTATTTAACTAACAGAAATTGTTTTTACTTTGAAGTTGGAGTGTTTCTTTTTACGCTCCAACTTTTTTTCTTTATGAAACATTATCATATTATCGTCGTTTCATAGAGAAACAATTAAATAGAAGCCATTCCTAATCCACAAAAAAAAACAATAAAAGTCAGTAAGTTACAATTATTCAAATAATGGCATAAAACATGCTGAAATAAGTGTAATACCCTCATTAAAGGTGATTATACTATGAAATTTAACTCTATCTCTGAAGCATTAATTGAATTGAGACGCGGCAAATTGATCATCGTAGTCGATGATGAGGATAGAGAAAATGAGGGCGATTTTATTGGATCAGCGGATAAATGTAACCCTGATATGATTAATTTTATGGCGACGCATGGAAGGGGCTTAATTTGTACAGCAATAACGTGTGAGCGAGCTAATGAAATAAAGCTGTCACCGATGGTTACTGAGAATCAAAATGATTCAATATATTCCACACCATTTACTGTCTCGGTGGACTTTAAACACGGTACAACGACAGGCATATCGGCACAAGATAGAGCAAAAACTGTAAAAGCTCTTTCAGACTCTAGAGTTACATCAGAAGACTTTACTAAACCAGGTCATATATTTCCTTTGACGTCCCGTAAGGGAGGTGTATTTGAACGGGCAGGTCATACTGAAGCGACTGTAGACCTGATGGATCTAGCGGGTTTAACTAAAGCAGGCGTTTTATGTGAAATTATGAATGACGATGGCTCAATGGCGCGTGTACCTGATTTATTTGAAATCGCAAAAAAATTCAATCTAAAAATAATCACTATAAAAGATTTAATCAATTATAAGTTACGATATGAGAGTAGAGTGCAGAGAGTTATTTCAGTCGAGATGCCAACTAAATATGGAGAATTCGAACTAATTGCTTATCGTGATGTATATACAGATAAAGAACATTTAGCATTGGTAAAAGGTGCTTGGGCTAGCGATGAGGATGTGCTGGTTAGAATCCACTCTGAATGTTTGACTGGTGACGTATTTGGCTCATCCAGATGTGATTGTGGTAGTCAGTTAGAGATATCAATGCGAATGATTGAACAGAATGGAACTGGAATTATATTGTACATGCGAGAGGAAGGTAGAGGAATCGGATTATTCAGTAAGTTGAAAGCATATTCGCTCCAGGAAGCTGGTTTGGATACAGTGCAAGCTAATCGGGCATTGGGATACGACATTGATCAAAGGGATTTCTCCGTCGCAGCAAATATCCTGCACGCACTTAATGTTGAACAAATACAGCTTATAACTAACAATCCAGACAAGTGTGCATCAATGCAAGGCTATGGTATTAATATTGTAGGACGCATACCGATAATATGTAATGATACTAATCACTTTCATAAAAGATATATGGAGACAAAAAAAGAGAAATTAGGGCATGTGATAAATATTAAATAAGCATATTTAATGAGATTAAAAGCATCATGATAATTGATTTGTTCAATAGGCAAGAAATTAAGGTAGAGTTGATGAAAAAAGATGATTTTACAATAAATAATGTCACTCCACAGATGATTAAACAGATCAGGAAAGAAACAAGAGCAGGAACAATAGATTGTAGAGAGGCAATTATAGAAAGTCGTGGAGACGTTAAACAAGCAATTGAAATATTGAAGTCAAAAGGGAAATGTGGACCAAAAAAAGTCTGGATATAAAAAAATATCAAATCAAAACATGACTAAGAATTTATTTATTAGAAAAGCTAGTTAAAGTGTAAAAGTTTATGGAGATCTATGATGGCAAAATATCCAGAATTAATTCCTGACTCGAAGCATCCATTAAAATCATCAGTCTGGATTAATTCTGACCAGATAGAATTTGCCTATTGGGTGCCTAACATTTCTGGTGGATTAGTTATAACAACACTACCTATGAATACAGACTGGTCACCAGAAGCAAACATTAAATATGCGAAAGATGCAGAAGAAGTCGGATTTGTTACAGCACTGGCGCAAACAAGATGGTTTGCAAGTTATGGCGCAGATCATCAGCACGAAGCTTTTACCATTGCAAATGTAATACTCCAACATACCAAAAAGCTCGAAGTTATAACAGCCGTGCATCCGGGATTATGGCATCCAGCGGTGGTTGCGAAAATGCAGGCATCATTAGATGTATGTAGTCAAGGAAGAACCTCTATTAATGTTGTTAGTGGATGGTTTAAAGGTGAATTCACCGGGTATGGGCTACCATGGTTAGAACATTCAGAGCGGTATAGAAGATCAGAAGAGTTTATTCGCATTATGAAAGGAATGTGGACAGAAGAAGAGTTTACTTTTTACGGTGATTTTTACCAAATAAATGGAGCTCCGATGTTACCGAAGCCTTTACACAGACCTATTGTTTTTCAGGGAGGAAATTCGAAAGATGCTAGAAAAATGGCAGGCAGGGTGAGTGATTGTTTATTCATGAACGGTAATACAAATAAAGGAATCAAAGAAATTATTCATGACTCACAAGCCGCAGCAATTGAAAGTGGAAGAGAGCCTGAAGAATTAAAATTCGGTGTAAACGGTTTTTGTATTGTACGCGACACGATGGAGGAGGCAACACATACACTCAGAGAAATTATTACGAATGCTGATGTTGAAGCTGTCAAAGGATTTGGAGAGGCAGTAAAGCATGCAGGCAGAGAGTCTACAGAAGGGGAAGGTATGTGGGCCAACTCAACTTTTGAAGACCTGGTGCAATACAATGACGGATTTAAAACTGGACTAATTGGTACGCCAGAAACAGTTGCTGAAAGAATAATAGATTTGAAGAAATTAGGTGTTAAATTAATATTATGTGGATTTCTTCATTACAATACAGATTTAAAAGAATTTGGAAAAAAAGTTATACCTTTAGTTAGAGAAAAGGAAGAAAAAATGAGAAATGAAACAATTAAAGCCAAGAATAAAATTGCATAATATCAAATATCAACATCAAAGAAGTGCTGTTAAGAAAAATTTCAAATTAAAAAGGTAATTATATAATGAGACTTCTTGGAATATCAGGTGGACCATTGCAAAGTTCTAAGACATTGTTAGCGGTAGAAACAGCTGTAAATCGTGCTGCTGCGTATGATCAGAAAGTCAAAATAGAGGTTTTAAATATAAGTCAATTTAATGTTCAGTTTTGTGACGCGCGTGACCCAGCTAAATACGAAGGCGATGCAAGAATAATAATTGATAAGATAATAAACGCTGATGCCTATGTTGTTGGCACACCGATGTATCGTGGCACGTACACTGGAATATTAAAAAATGTTTTTGATTTAATACCTAATGATGCAATGAAAGGTAAACCAGTAGGCCTCATTGCAACTGGGGGAAGTGATCATCATTACTTAGCACTAGAGCATGAATTGAAGCCACTTCTTGGGTTTTTCTTAACGTTTGTACTGCCAGGTGTAGTATACGCCAATAATAAAGATTATCAGGATGGAAAAATTAAAAGTGAGGAATTGCTGGTTAAGCTGTCCCAACTAGGCGAGTCACTGGTGAATTTTCATAATATTATTCCTGAAGACAGGAATTCTATAATTGGCGCGACAGGACCAATGATAAAAAGGCAGTCACTAAAAAGTAGTTAATTATTTACTTATCAAAAAGTGCAGTAAATAATATGAAAGATATTAAATACAAAGTGTTACAAAAAATGATCGATGATGAACTATATCGATCAGATTTAAGTACATTATTAGCATATGATTCGCATGCAAAGAAATATTTGTTCCGCTCAATTAATTCTAACTATTTTCTGCAGAATGATAATGATGAAGATATAAAGCTGTTAACAACATCTGAAGCAGAAGAAATTTGGAGTACCTTCCCACAAAAACATGTTAAGGATAAAACAGCTGCTTTCCCACAAAAATATGGTGGAATTGGGATTGACACATATACTAATTTATATGATGACAATTAGTTTAGAGTTATAACTATAAATAACTATCCAAACAGAATTTATATCCATGTCAATACTAGATAACTATAGAGATGCTCTGAATTTCTGTAATCGATGTGGCGGAAAAATTAGCACAAGCGTTTCGAATAAAAACAAGTCTGTTGCGGGTATATGCATAGATTGTAATGCTGTTTACTATGATAATCCAAAAATTATTGTTTTGAGCTTGATAGACTATCAAGGCAAAGTATTATTGTGCAAAAGAGCCATTAAACCAAAATTGGGATATTGGGCTCTGCCGGGTGGATATATGGAAAGAAACGAAACTATAGAAGGCGCTGCGATCAGAGAGACAAGAGAAGAAACTGGAGTAAATGTGAAAAATCTTCACTTATATACATTAGTTAATTGCCCCAAGATCAATCAAGTATATTTTATTTTAAGGGGCAGTGTTGATAACGACCACACTGAAATTGGCGAAGAGAGTTTAGATGTAAACTTCTATGCAGAGTGTGATATACCATGGGAAAATCTATCATATAAACTTATGAATCAGATTCTCGATTGGTTTTATGAAGATATTGCAAATGGTAAGTTCGTTTTCCGCACATATGATACACATGAAATATGTCCTGAATGAAACAATGCTCTCCTTGTATTCATATTCATTATGAAACAAATATAACTCACCGTATCTCAAAGCGTATCCTTTCGAAACAAAACTCAAGATTTCAATTTATAAATTTTAAAAATATCGAGTAAATTTAATTAGTTACCTAATTGGCTTGGATATTGCTATATCTTAATAAAATTATGAACCTGCTTTAATCAATTTATATAAAAGATTGTATCTGCAGCTGTCTAATTTCAATAAAAAGAGCGATGAGCAATTCCATGAGTGAAGAGAATCTGAAAAGTTTAGAGAAAGTCAAAGTTTCAATTAATAATATGATTGAAAAGTCCGAGTCTGATCCAGAGTTCGGTAACTTTAAATACTATGTAAATACTAAATGGGAAGGTGGAACCCTATGCAAAAATCAAATCAGGAGAGCGCATAAATTATTGGTTGATGAACCACCCTCATTTGGTGGTACCGACTTAAGTGCGAGTCCTGTCGAGCTAATTTTAGTTGCATTAGGATCATGTCAACAAATTATGTACTCAGCATTAGCTTCTGTAAGAGGGATAGCATTAGATGAATGTGAAGTTACACTAACCGCGCACCTTAATGTTCGTGGGTTATTAGGGATTTCTTCTGATGAAGTCATCCATCCTGGATTTTCATCAATTGAATATGAGACAAATATCACGAGTAATGCTGACGATTCTATATTGAATCAATTAATTCATGATGTAGAAAATCAATGCCCGGTTATGGACATGCTAACAAGGAATATGACCATAAATGGTAAAACAAAAATAAATAAATCATAAAATTAGAAAATATATTTATTAGTCTCATGAAATAATATGTACTTATTTAGATGATAATTAAAATAATTTTTATGAAATAAATATTGTGAATAAAATGAAAACATATCAGAAAAATGAAAAATACGAATCATTATATCAGTGGTCAATACAAGACCCAGATAGTTTTTGGTCTGAGCAGGCAGGTTATTTTCTTGAATGGATGCAACCATGGAAAGATGTAATAAATGAATGCAGTGATAAAACACATGCTGAATGGTTTGTTGGGGGTAAATTAAATGTAGCATCGAACTGTCTTGACAAACACTTGATTAAAAGGGGTAATAAAACCGCTATTATATGGGAAGGTGATGAAGAAAACGAAACCAAAAAAATTACTTATAGAGAACTTCACTCACAAGTATGTAAATTATCTAATGTATTGCAACATCTAGATGTAAAGAAAGGCGACAGGATATGTATTTATATGCCAAATATCATAGAAACAGCAATTGCAATGCTCGCGTGCGCCAGGATTGGAGCAATACATTCTGTAATATTTGGAGGATTTTCTTCTACTGCGCTCAAAGAAAGAATTAGCGACACAGGATGTCAAGTTGTCATTACAGCAAATGAAGGTAAACGTAAAGGTAAAAAAATAAAAATAAAAGAAATCACTGATGAAGCGTTAGCTGACTGCCCGTTGGTGGAATCCGTTATTGTTGTTAAACATACTGATACAGATGTTCATATGCAAGATAATCGCGATCTCTGGTATCACAATTTGATGGATCAAGCTGAAAGTGCTCACATGCCTGTGCCTGTAGAATCAAATCATCCATTATTCATACTTTACACATCTGGCTCCACAGGTAAGCCTAAAGGAATAGTGCATTCATCTGCAGGTTATTTATTACATTGCAGCATTACATTTAAACATATATTCGATTATAAGGAACAAGATATATTTTGGTGTACTGCAGATCTCGCATGGATTACTGGTCATTCATATGTTTTGTATGGACCTCTATCTCAAGGTGCGACTATAGTGCTTTATGAAGGAGTACCAACATATCCTACAGCAAGTCGTTATTGGGATATTGTAAAACGACATAATGTAAATACATTATACACTGCTCCTACAATCCTAAGAACTCTAGTTGGTAGTGGAGATAGCTATGTCGAAAAATCATCTCTAGACAGTCTAAGACTTCTTGGCTCGGTTGGTGAGCCAATCGATTCTGAAACATGGAATTGGTATTTCACTAAAGTTGGCAGAGAAAAGTGTCCAATTCTTGACACTTGGTGGCAAACTGAAACAGGCGGAATCATGTTATCACAGCTTCCATCACAAATCACTCATTCATGTGGAGAAGAGATCAAGCCTTTCTATGGGATTATCCCTGCTCTTGTCGATGATGAGGATAGCTTGATTGATAGTGATAAAGGAAATCTGGTCATTAAAAATCCGTGGCCTGGTCAAATGATCACTATCTATAACGATCAACAAAGATTCGAGGAAACTTACTTTACTAAACGTGATAAAGGTGGTTTCTATAAACCTGGCGACAGGGCAATCATCAAGAAAAACTCTACAATAAAAGTCACCGGGAGATCGGACGATACTTTAAATGTTGCAGGACACTTAATTGGTTCAACGGAAGTTGAAGAGGCCCTCATTAAACATAAAGCTGTCGCAGAAGCCGCAGTAGTCGGTTATCCGCACCCGGTCAAAGGGCAAGGGATATATGCATATGTTGCACTTATAGATAGATATACACCTGACGAGAAAATTACCAAAGAGCTTATCAATATTGTCAAAAATGAAATCAGCGGCTTTGCTGCACCTGATGTACTCCATTGGACACCAGAACTGCCCAAAACAAGAAGTGGAAAAGTAATGCGTAGAATATTACGTAAAGTATCAAATAATGAATTTTCAGATGTAGGTGATACATCTACATTAGTAAATCCTTATATAGTTGAGTATCTAATAAATACACGTAAAGAGTACGGTGTTTAATGACTTGAAATATACATTAGACAGTTCGGATACTACATTATGATAGAAAAAATATTATTAACAGACCTTGGTGATGCAGATGACGCAAAAATACAAGAAATATTTGTAAACAAAGGTGATCGAGTAAAAAAAGGTGATACCTTACTTGTAATCGAAACCAGTAAAGTTGCAATAGAGATTGATGCTCCTGGCAGTGGTGAAATAAAAGTAATACATGTCAAAGTTGGTGACTCAGTAGAAATAAATCATCAGTTAATAGACATTGAGATGTCTGAACAACAAAATATCTCTAATGAAGAAAAAGTTAACGAAACTAATAATGAGATTGAAGAAGATATTTGTACTGAGCTATTAGTCTTAGGTTCAGGACCTGGGGGATACTCCGCAGCTTTTAGAGCAGCAGATCTGGGCAAAAAAGTTGTTATGGTCGAACGACAAGAAAACTTGGGTGGTGTTTGTTTGAATGTTGGCTGTATACCGTCAAAAGCATACTTACATGCCGCTAAAGTTATATCAGAGAATAAAGAGCTTGCTCACTTTGGTGTTCAATATTCATCAATAGAAATTAATCGTGAAAAGCTACGTGGCTGGAAGAATAAAATCGTAGGTGATTTAACTAACGGATTATCAAATTTGGCCAAAAAGCGTGATGTCGATATTATCCATGGCATTGGCACTTTTGTATCGTCAAAAAAATTAAAAGTCACTTTTCCTAGTGGAAGATATATATTTATAGAATTCGAGCATGCCATTATCGCAGCAGGATCAGAACCTACTGTAATTCCAACATTCCCTAATAACGATGATCGTCTGATGACATCGACTGAAGCGCTCGAGATTAATCAAATTCCGAAGCGACTACTTATTATTGGGGGCGGAATTATAGGTCTAGAAATGGCTACAGTTTACCACGAGTTAGGAAGTAAAGTAACTGTAGTTGAATTTGCTGATTCATTAATGCCTGGTGCAGATAAAGACTTAGTTAATGTATTGCACAAAAAGATAGTAAAGCAATATGAATCCATATCGCTGAATAGTAGAGTATTTAGTATCGAATCAACAATTACTGGTTTATATGTACAATATGAAACTCCATCAGGCATAAAAAAAGACCTGTTTGATCAGGTACTCGTCTCAGTTGGCCGTAGACCAAACGGTAATAAAATTGATGCACAAAACGCAGGTGTCAATGTCAATGAAAATGGATTTATCACAACTAATAGTCAAATGAGGACAAATGTTGAGAATATTTTCGCTATTGGAGACATTGTTGGACAACCAATGCTCGCTCATAAAGCCGCACATGAAGGACGTGTAGCTGCAGAAGTTATATCTGGTTTAGATAGCAAATTTGATGGGTCTCTAATTCCATCCGTTGCATACACTGACCCTGAAATTGCATGGGTAGGTGTGAGTGAAGAGCAAGCAAAAATTTTAAACATAGATTATGACACAGGAATATTTCCTTGGGCAGCAAGTGGTAGATCCTTATGTATAGGAAGAAAAGAAGGGTTTACAAAGACAATTTACAATAAAAATACAAAAGAAATTATCGGTGCTGCAATCGTCGGTAGTAATGCTGGTGAGCTCATATCTGAGGCCGCATTGGCAATATATAAAAAATGTAAAGCACATGAAATAGGTCATTTAATTCATCCGCATCCAACTTTATCCGAGACAGTAGGACAATCAGCTGAAGTGTTCGAGAAAACAATTGTTGATATGTATATCAAATAAATAGCAGGGAAATGAAATTGAGAGATAGAAAAATCAAAGTGCCTGAAGGATATTCAACACATCATGTTTGTTGTCCACATGACTGTCCAGATACATGCTCTATGATAGTGACAAGAGATGATAGTACTGGTAAAGCCGTTAGAATACAGGGTGACCCTACTCACCCTGTTACAAAAGGTTATTTGTGTAATAAAGTTAATCATTACTTAGACTTGGTATATAACAAAAATCGTATTTTATATCCGCATAAAAGAATTGGGCCGAAAGGTCCTGGAGCCAGGTTTGAAAGGATCTCATGGGATGAAGCATTAACGACTGTTACAGATAATTTTAAAGAAGTCATTTCTAAATATGGCTCAGAATCTGTACTACCATATTCATATTCTGGGACCCTTGGGATGCTTGGTTTTTGGTCAATGGATCAACGATTTTGGAACAAAATGGAAGCATCGAGATTAGTTCAATCAATATGTATATATGCTGCTTTTTTCGCTAATTTACATACATATGGTATTTCAAATGGTCCTTCTTTACAGGATGCAAGTGAAGATGCAGACCTTATAATACTTTGGGGTGCTAATCTTGTTAGTACAGGAGTACATGCCATACCTTTTATACAAAAAGCGAAAAATCGTGGTGCTAAAATTATTGCGATTGACCCGAGAAAAACCCGTACAACCATGATCGCAAATCAGCATATTCAACCGCGCCCTGGAACTGATGCCGCTTTAGCCCTGGGTATGATGAAAGTCATTGTTGATGAAAACTTACATGATATTGATTTTCTAAAAAACTATACAATCGGTTGGCAGGAGCTAATAGAAACAAAACTTCCAGATTATGATTTAGCTACAGTAGAAAACATCACAGGTGTTAATAAGGACATTATTAAAAATCTCGCATTAGAGTATGCGAGCACAAAAAAATCCCATATACGAGCTAATTATGGCTTAAATAGGCATAGTAATTCAGGGCAGATGTGCAGGTCAGTTCTTGTGCTTCCATGCATTACAGGTGCATGGCGTGAAAAGTGTGGTGGAGCTGGTTTCGGTAATTTAGAGGAAATGTGGCAGCGATTTGATCTAAAAAAACTGCAAAGGCCCGATCTTGGTGATAGAGGGTCTAAGAGGGCAATTAATATGGTTCAAATTGGTCAAGCTCTTGCAGATAACATTGGATCAGATGGAACAGTTATGGACAACCCAATTCATTCATTGTTCGTTTATAATTCAGATCCAGCAAACTGTGCGCCTAATTCTAACAATGTTAGAAAAGGTATGATGCGTGATGACCTATTTATTACTGTACATGACACTGTTTGGACAGATAGCTGTGACTACGCAGATATCGTATTGCCAGCAGACACACAACTAGAGCGCACTGATTTACATGCTGCCTATGGTCATTATCACTATAATATGAACACCCCAGTTATTGAACCACTTGGCGAAAGTGTACGCAATACGGAGTTATTCAGAATGCTTGCAAAGAAAATGGGTTATGACGAAGTGTCTGATAATGCTTTTACACAGACTGATGAAGAAATGATTAAGGATATACTTTGTGACGAAGGAGAGAAAAATCCTCTTATGGAAGGTATCACTTATGATGAATTGAAAGAAAATGGATGGATGAGAGCTTCCGTGGAAGCCGATAGGAGAGATTACTTAAAACACGGATGGCCAACTAAAAGTGGCAAAATCGAAATATGGTCAGAAAAATTAAAAAAGCAAGGTTTGGATCCATTGCCAACTCATACTCCGGAAATAGAAGGACAAGAGGATTATGAGTTAAGAGAAAAATATCCAATCCAGGTCCTCAGTACTGCAACACATTACTTCATTGGTGATTCATTTCAGTCAATTGATAGACATAAAGCGATGATGTCCAGACCCACTATTGAAATTAACAAGGATGATGCGGCTGATCGTAATATTCAAGACGGTGATTTATGTAGGATATTTAATGATAGAGGCGAATCCTATGCTTACGCAGTTATAGTCGATGGAATAATACCAGGTGTATGTGGCACGCAAAAACAATACAAAGGTGGAGATACACCTGGAGGTGTTAATATCAACGCATTAAATTCAGAAAATTTGACTGACTTTGGAATGTCGCCAACTTTCTATTCATGTCTTGTGCAAATTGAAAAATCTAATGATCTAGACCTAAAGAAGAAAATGTTGAAGCAGTGGGGTGGTAAAGAGGGTTATATAAACAAGTGGAGAAAACTTAATCCTGAGCTATCTGAGAATATTTCTGATGAGGAAATTATAAATATTTCTTCTAAAAAGAGCCCGGGTGTTTTTGAATGAAAAAAACTGGATAATTCCCAAGTGACAGATTCATTTTATCGTTGGAGGCCTCACCCATGGCATGGTGTTGAAGCGGGGCCCAATCCTCCTGTTCACTTAAATGCCTACATAGAAATCACACCATATGATTTAGTTAAATATGAAATAGACAAGCAAACTGGTTATTTGCATGTAGACAGACCCAATCGAACATCTTCAATACTTCCGACTTTATATGGTTTTATCCCTAAGACATATTGTGGTGATCGCGTTAAATCATTAATGAAGGGTGCGATATATGGCGATGGCGACCCACTAGATATATGTGTATTTAGTGATAAGCCTATTACACACGCTGAAATATTACTCAATGTTAGAGTAATAGGCGGCATACCTATGATAGATAATGGTGAAGCAGATGACAAAATAATAGCAGTACTCGAGAAAGACCAAGTTTGGGGTGATATTAATGAAATTAACGATATGCCCAATACCTACATAGAGCAATTAATTCATTACTTTTCAACATACAAAGATTTACCTGGCGAAGAGCCTAGTACCTTAATTGGTAGTGCATATGATTCAATACATGCATCAAAAGTTATCAATTCTGCTATTGAAGACTATAACGAAAAGTATGGAGTATAAATAATTCCGAGAATAAGAGCCCTCATTATTTCAAGATATTAATATACTTACATAATATGAATAAAACATTATAGCATGTATGGCAATTGGTGATTTTCGAAATATTGCGAAATAGATTTATGTAAGATTGTATAGTTTGTGGATGGTGAATCTTTAATTTCAGGTTTCCGATGGTTAAATTGAATATCCCTGATATTTCCCTGTTACTGAAATAATAAATTTGGAAAGAAAGTGTGTAAGTCCATGTAATTTAGAAGAAAATATGGATACATAGGAAAAAATCAAGGTAAAAATTAAAGATTTCCCTGTAAATTGGCTGTTAAACAGGGAATTTATTGTAGAGCAGGGTTTGCTGCAGACTCCAACCACCGCCAGATTAATGAAAAGAGTTCCTTTAGCCTCTAAAGGAACTCTTTTATTTATATGATGTAGGGGGTTGTATTCTAGAATCCCTGTTCGACTGAAATACAAGGAGCAATTCAGAGCTTTGGGCAAAACGAGAAAGCCCGCAGGGCAAAATACTGGAAAGTATTTAGTATTTTTCCCGTCGCTATTCAGTCTGTCTCTGTCCATGGACAGTTCTTCAAACATTGAATCACACAAGAATTATGTCACCAGGAACTGATCAAATGCATCATTTGTATTCACAATGCATCTCAAGCCAGTACTTCAGCGTTAGGGATAGTGAATAATCTCGGATCGATAGTTGGCAAGCTATGTTTAGGATGTGATGTTAGTAAGTCTCAGTTGTATTCTTTGTTGTTAGTGCAGCAGAAGTGTGACAACGATCTTGTTCCCGTATGTCAGAAAATCGGAGCAGCCATATAAGTAATGAATTTATATGAATAGTGCCCAGGAGAGCAGACTTAATATAGGCTCGACACTGATCAATTCGATTTATGAAAATGACGACATTATCATTCGTTCGAATAAGAAATCTTCATTTATACACCTCTATAATCGGAGAGCCATAAAGTGATTCTGTTTTCTACGAGCAATGACATTAATTCATGATTGATGGTGTAACCTGCAACTGACACATCAGGTCGCGGTTCGAATCCAATATCAGCAATCCACTCCCCAGTTGAGAAATTGAAGTCAGAATTCTGATGTAACCAATTTTCCAGAGTTTTTAGCTGAGTATCCAGGTCCCAATTATCATTGATAATTTCAATTACATGAATTCCAGCTTCAGAATTATTGTTTTTCAGATAAGTGCTCACTAAATACCTCATATTAGCTAATAATAATATATTAATACATCTTTTATACCAACAAATGATTTTTATTAACAACGAAAGATAATGTTTACGATATGAATATTATGATATAACATAACATTGTTATATTCATCTTTTTTGCATCTACTTGTATGTAGATGCCTGTTGATTACCGAGGCTAAAAAATGCGTGAAAAGTTTAAACTTCCAGTCACAGTTTTATCTGGGTTTCTTGGTGCAGGGAAAACCACAATATTAAGCCACATCCTGAATAATCGGAATGGTAAAAAAGTTGCGGTGATTGTAAACGATATGAGTGAAATAAATATCGATGCCTCGATTTTAAAGAATGAGGTCACGTTGAATCATAGTGAAGAAAAACTGGTAGAAATGAGCAATGGCTGTATTTGCTGCACATTGAGAGAAGATCTGTTGGAAGAAGTAACAAAATTGGCAAAAGATGGCCGGTTTGATTACCTGGTTATAGAATCAACGGGAATCTCGGAACCTTTGCCAGTTGCAGAAACATTCACATTTGCGGGTGACGATGGTGATTCATTATCAGATGTTGCGACCTTAGATACCATGGTCACAGTTGTAGATGCGGTGAATTTCTGCAATGACTATGAAGCAGCCCAATATTTAAAAGAGAAAGGTGAGTCTTTAGGCGATGATGATGAACGCAATGTGTCAGATTTGCTCATAGACCAGATAGAGTTTGCTGATGTTATTCTGATTAGCAAAACAGATCTGGTGAAATCTTCAGACATAAAAAAACTTACTGCGATTCTAAAAACACTAAACACCAAGGCAGATATTATTCCTATTATCAATGGACAAGTAAATGTTGATAAAGTGCTTAATACTGGCTTGTTTGATTTCTCAGAAGCGCAAGAATCACCAGGATGGTTAAAGGAAATGCGTGGCGAGCATGTCCCTGAAACTGAAGAATATGGCATCACCAGTTTCAGTTATGTCGCAAGACGACCTTTTCATCCAGAGAAATTTTATAAATTCCTTCATAGTACCGAGGAATATGGCAAGTTGATTCGTTCTAAAGGTTATTTTTGGCTAGCCACACGTCCACAGTTCGCAGGTCAGTGGAATCAGGCAGGTGGAATTGCGCAATATGGCTATGCAGGCATGTTTTGGAAAGCCGTCCCCCAAGAAAACTGGCCTTCTGATAAAGAATATCTCGAGTCGATAAAAGAGAACTGGGTCGAGCCATTTGGCGATATGCGCCAAGAGCTTGTTTTTATTGGTCAAAATATGGACCAGAAAGCAATGGTAGAAAATTTAAATGGCTGCTTGTTAAACGAAGAAGATGTGATGAAAGGCAAACAATATTGGGCAACACTGGCTGATCCATTTCCTAAATGGGAGAGCAACGCATGAGTATCGCTTCAAAGTCAACGACATTCTCAGATGATTTATGCAAATCACGTAAAGCAGCAATAAGTGATCATCCTTCAATATTTGCAGACATCTATCAGGATGATGTAAATATTGCGATTTGGCAAAGGGATTTATCAGATGACATAAAAGCATGCGCAAAAAGCCTGTTACGCAGTCATAGTCTTTTTGAAGAGAAGCTCATTGTCACTCCGGATAACGCCTATTTAAAACTACTTAATACGGAGAGCAAGCTGAAAAACTTTGATGCATTTTGCCTGGATATTGCAGAACTGGTTAATATGTTTTGCCTTTTGCACGATCTCGAAAAAGCAGGTTTAAGATTAGCAATGTTAGACACGGCAATGTGTCCACGATTTCATGTAGACAGGGTATTATGCCGGTTAATTTGCACTTATCATGGCACTGCAACTGAGTGGTTGATGCATGATAAGGTAGACAGAAGAAAACTTGGTGGAGGAAATAATGGTCAAGCTGATGAAAAATCTGGGCATTTCGCCAATGAAAAAGATATTAATCATCTAATGACTGGTGATGTAGCCATGTTGAAGGGTGAGCTTTGGAGAGGCAATAATAATGCCGGTTTGGTTCATCGTTCACCAGATGTTCCAAAAGGGGAAAAACGACTACTACTTACGCTTGATATTATATAGTTTATTTATATCGATCTTTAACACCAAAGCCAATTGCCAATAAAGCGTGTTAATCCAAGCAGGCATATGTCTGAGATTACATAAGTTTGTATTGCAGATTTTAAACTTAGACTTTAGACAGCAGCCTAGTAATCGTGTCGATAGGCACCGGAAATACAATTGTAGAGTTCTTTTCACCAGCGATGTCTGTCAGGGTCTGAAGATATCGGAGTTGTATTGCATTTTCGCTCTCTGCAAGTTTTTCTGCCGCTTCTACCAGCTTTTGTGCAGCTTGCTGTTCACCCTCGGCATGAATGACTTTCGCCCGTCGCTGGCGCTCAGCTTCTGCTTGTTTTGCGATTGCACGTATCATGGATTCATCAAGATCGACATGCTTGATTTCGACATTGGACACTTTAACGCCCCATCCATCAGTTTGTCGGTCTAATATTTGCTGAATATCCTCATTGAGTTTATCCCGTTCGGATAACATTTCATCGAGTTCATGCTTGCCAAGAACGGACCTCAATGTAGTTTGGGCAAGCTGACTGGTAGCCTCCATAAATCGCTCGACGTTAATAATGGCACGTTCCGGATCAATCACGCGGTAATAAATCACAGCGTTTACCTTGACTGAGACATTGTCGTAAGAAATCACATCTTGCGTTGGTACATCCATAACAATTGTGCGCAAATCTACTCGCACCATCTGCTGGATTACTGGAATAACGATGATGAGCCCAGGTCCTTTGACTTTATAAAAACGACCCAGAGTGAATATTACGCCGCGTTCGTATTCCCGAAGAATTTTGATCATGCTGAGTAACAGCACGATTACTACAATTAACAGGCTGAATATAAAGTAACTAAAACCAAATATCATATAAGCCCTCCTTACAATATATTGAGATTATGTATTTGAAACATTCGTTTCTGGCAAAGGTTCGACGATTAATACTAATTTTTCACTATCGATATCTTTTATACGTACGTTCTGTCCCTTGCTAATGGACGCTGTGGATCTGGCCGACCAATCTTCACCTAAAATGTGAACCCTGCCAGACCCGTCAATAAAGTCACTAATCGCCTCTGCATTGTGGCCAATTATAGTTAACGATCCAGCTTTGGGTCGCCTCAATGTTCGAGCCGCATGCCAGATTATTGCGCCAAATACCAGGGCAGACCCAAAGCTAATACCGGCAATTAAGCCTTTATTTACAGAAAACCCGGGGACGCCGATATCCAGCAATATAAAAGACCCAAGGATTAAAGAAATAATGCCGCCAATCCCTAGAATACCGAATGACGGTGCAAACATCTCTGCAGCAATCAATGCCAGTCCAAGAAGTATTAAAAGAAGGCCGGCATAATTTACAGGTAAAATCTGAAATGCATATAAAGCGAGTATCAAGCAAATACCGCCAGTCACTCCTGGAACAAATGTACCTGGATTATATCCTTCAAGAATCAGTCCATAGATTCCAAGCATCATAAGGATATAAGCTACTGTAGGATTGGTTATTATTGATAAAAAATTTGTGCGCCAGTCAGTTTCAATTTCAATTACATTTAAATCAGATGTCTTTAAAACTTTCTTTCCCCAATCCATCTGTACTTCACGACCATCAATACCGCTTAGCAATTCTGGTAAATTCGACGCAATGATATCAATTACATTGTTTTCTAAAGCGTCTTCTGCTGTCAGACTGGCGCCTTCACGTACTGCAAGTTCAGCCCATTCGGCATTTCTTCCATAACGATCTGCAAGGCCTTTTATGTAAGCAACAGCGTCATTGATAACTTTATTGCTTTTAATTTTATCTGAGTCTAGTGGTGCATTTTTGACGGGATTATTTGAGGGATTGTTTTCAGGTTCGCTTTTCAAGTCTTGTTCGGGGTTGGAAGATGTTGATTCATCATTGGATTTGTCTGGATTTTTAAGTGCATCTATTACACGCTCTATGGGTGTGAGTGTTTTACCGGGTTCTCCACTCTGAGTGTTTGATCCGAATTGTACGGGTGTGGCGGCACCTAGGTTAGTCGATGGTGACATGGCTGCAATGTGGCTTGCATATAAAATATAAGTACCTGCACTTGCTGCTCGAGAACCTGCAGGTGAAACCCACGTTACAATCGGGACGGTTGATTGTAAAATTTCACTCACTATCTTACGCATAGATGCATCGAGGCCACCAGGCGTATTAATCCGAATTATGACAACTTTTGCATCTTTATTATGGGCTTTATTCAGACCTTTCGTAATATGATCGCTCATCGCCGGGCCTATAGCCCCATCAACGCTAAGCATATAGGCGCTTGATTTGCTATTTGTGGAGAGAGAAAGGTTATAAGTTAAAGTAATAACAATTATTAGTATAATTGGAATAATCGATAAAAAATGCCTAATTATTTTTGGATTACGCAAGTCCATTATTTCATACTAAAACTGAAGCAGATTTGAATCAAGAAAAACTGACCAATACAAATTGTCAGCGTGCTTCATGTATGTTAACAGAGATATTTTCTATTATTGACATATTTATGAGTCATGCATGGGTAAAGAGATGAACTATTCCATGATGTAATTTGCAATACTATTCTGAATATTAACAACCGTTGCTAGAATAATTGGTTGAATTATTGCTGTATCACCATTAAAAGAGAAATGAATGCAGTAATTATAAGAATAGCTTATCGATTAAATTTTATCCTTTAAATTGACGTTCTTGCAATATAATCTCTAGTTTTGGTAGCTATACTTTATAATTTGGTTATTCGTGTAATGTAAGCATATGATGAAATAATATGGGAGCGATCTGAAAGGTGTCGATTAAACCCCTAAAAATAAAAGATGGTCATCGTGCTTTTTGATTATTTTATTTATCGCCATTCAAAACTTTTTCTATAATAACAGACTTAATTTCATTTTTTTCGAATAAATCTACATCTAGATGGCCAGTAATACGTAAATGGTCACCTATCTTAACTTTTTTGGTATTTTTATCATCCATCGGATTGTAGCCCATTTCATCTGTATCGATTATCACTGTATATTGACCCGTATCCAAAGTAAATTCTCTTCCATTTAGTGAACTTACATTACCGGATAGGATAAACCAGGTTCCGTCTGGGATAGAAAACGTCACATGCGCATCATAAGCATGAAAATATCCCTCCTCATTATTACTGTCAGCATAATAATAACTATCTCTGCTGTGAGAAAAGACTCTAAATGCAGTAATAGTATTTCTTTCATTAAAACTATTATCAAGAGGTCCAGAAACCGTAACTCGATCGCCAATATTGATATATTTCATATTTTTGAACTGATCCCAATTAGGCATTTTGACTAAAATATTTATGTTGTTAATATCTAGCGCAAAGTATTCACTAGTAATGGCATTTACTTCACCGGTGTTACTAATCCAGTCTGCATCGAATGCACCTTCATGACCTTTAATATATGTGCCAGAGTGTAAATAACTACTACAGGATAAGACTAATACTGCTAATAGAAACAATAATTTCTGTAAATTCAGATATTTCATAAATGCTCCTATAATAACTAGCAGCATATTTTATGCCAGATTTTTGTGTTTCTTGTTGAATATTAATTAATAGCTCAAAAGCTGTTAAAGATGTTGGCTACATAATGAAAATAAAAAAATGATATGTTTTCTCCTTCAATATTCTTAATATATTTAACAGATTATTAATGTAATTACTTGGATTAATAAAGAATTACATTCTACTTAAAAGAGTGGGTGATAAGCGAAAAATATCAATTGGTTGGGTGAAATGACCCGTTTTGTTTATTTACACAATTAATATAAAAGATCTTGCGGATTTATATTTTAGATAAAGCATGGCTGAACTAGTAGTATAAAAATGTTATCGTTATATCCATTATATTTTTTGCAAGTAAATTATAAGGAGAACAACGTGGAAAAAGATACAATTTTGTTTATATTTCTTATTGGTGTTATTGCAGCGTCTTTTTTTACTTATCTCATTCTGCGTGCCTATAGATATAATAAGCTAACTAAAAATGAAGAGCGGGGAATACAAAAATCAAGTGCAAGTGTTAAATCTGAAGATAAGCTGGATGCCGGAGCACAAAAACGCTAAACCATTATATATATGCTAATAATAATATGCTATTAACGAGATGGCTTAGAGAAAAACTATTAATACGTATGCTTTCTCTATATAACTTTTTAATAAGATTTTATTTTAAGTAAATGAGTAAATATTTATATAGTCAATCTGCATAAGTCTTTTATGTTTCATTAATTAGACTCTATGATACTTAATAAATATATACACTCTGATTCGGTGCTGGAACAGCTTCTAATATAAATTTAAAAAATACTATGTTTATCCAAAAAGTAAAAACAGAAGGTTTGGCGCATCTGTCATATGTCGTAGGTAGTCAGGGTGAAGCTGTGGTGATCGACCCCAGACGTGATTGTGATATTTATATCGATATCGCAAATGATAATGACTGCAAAATAGTAAATATATTCGAAACACATCGAAATGAGGACTTGGTATCCGGTGCAGCCGCACTTTCCCAAATGACAAATGCTGCTGTTTATCATGGGCCTAATGCAGCTGAGTCTATTACCTATGCAACAACAACCTATGAAGGAGATGAATTCTCTTTCGGCAAGTTGCTACTCAGAGTGCTTGAAACACCAGGTCACACAGATGACAGTCTGTCATTTGTAGTGATCGATTGCGATTATAGTGATCATGCTTTTGGTGTCTTTACTGGTGATGCATTATTTGTCGGCGACGTTGGAAGAGTTGACTTTTATCCTGATCGTGCTGAGGAAGTAGCTGGTCTATTATTTGATAGCCTGCGCAAGTTAGAAAAGCTGGGTGATCAAACGATTATTTACCCTGCTCACGGTGCTGGATCTGTCTGTGGTTCTGGCATGGCAGAACGTGAAGAATCAACAATTGGTTTTGAGTGTATTAATAATGCACTTTTCAAAAATCATAATCGCAATGAATTTATTGAAAAAAAGATTAATGAGTATCATTATTATCCGCCATATTTTCGATGTATGGAAAAAATTAATATCACTGGTGCTCAACCTGATACAAGAACGCTGTCTCCCGTCCCGCTAAAAATCTCAGATATTAATAATCTCTCTTCTAGCACGACTATCATTGATGTTCGCAGTGCTTCAGCATTTCTTGGTGCACATCTTACGAATAGTCTATCTATTCCACTTGACTTGATTGGAAGTTATGCAGGATGGCTAGTTGATCCGAGTAAAGAGCTCGTTATTATCGCAGACAATAATATACAGGCCAAACAAGCAGTGCGACATTTGGCGCGGATTGGACTGGATAATGTTATAGGGTACTTAGCGCCATCATTGACGTCATGGGCTGCTGCTGGAGGAGATTTTGGCACGATACATGTCATAAATTCAACTGAGGTTCATGAAAGAATCGAGAATAAGCCGAAATACTGGACTTTAATTGATGTAAGAAAAAAAGATGAAGTAATAAACATGAGTATTCCCGAATCTACTCATATATATCTCGGTGAACTTCCGAATAAACTAGAGGATCTCAACCTTAAAAATAGATATACAGTTATGTGTGGTAGTGGTGCCAGGGCTACAGTTGGCGCAAGTATTTTATTACAAGCGGGATTTGATAAGGTGGATCTCTTTTTTGGATCTATTGGTGCGTGGCTAAGTCATGGTTATGTCACAGTGTAATATTATGCTATCTGTATAAAAATACACTGCGATACTAGTTCTGTTTTAAACAATGAAACAAGGTATTAGATAACTTGTCACATGGAATTGGTTATCTATTCGATATATTATGGGAAAATAATTGAAGTAACATGGTAAAAAATACAGTCATTAGTTGATGCACTCTGGTTATGAAAAAATGAATATATGTAAGTTATGCATGTCATTTATATATAGATACGATAACTTTTCGTAGCAAACATTTAAGCACGCTAATCTATCTAAATTTAACGCAGAAGATGTCTACCTGATTATTTATATTACTGGGTGATGTCTTAACTAGCATCTATCTCATTTATCTGACTGTTACTTGTTACATTATAAATGAAAGTATAGGTGAAAAGAATAGAATGCTATAATTTTTTTCTTTTAAGTTAATATTTAATTTATACGTGTTCTAACAACATTCTGCATATAAATTAAATTTAACTTACGACATGATGGATAGTTAGGAATTTCATTATTAATAAATGAAATAGATTAAATGTATAAAATATCATGAAACCTTATATCATCGCTTACGTTGTTGTTATCTCTACATATCTTATACTAGATGGAATATGGCTAGGCTTAGTTGCACAAAAAAGCTATATTGAAGCTATGGAGAGCCTTATCAGACAGAATATACATATATGGCCATGGATAGCGTTTTATACACTATACAGTTTTGCTATTGTCTATCTTGTCGTCATTCCAAATCTGTCGAACAGTTGGAAAGCTGTTGCTATTGCTGGCGCACTACTTGGTATGGCTTCATACGGTGCTTATAACATGACTAATTATGCACTCATTAAAGACTGGCCTCTCTCAATTACATTTACAGACTGGGGATGGGGAATTTTTGTAACATCAGTATCAAGCTTGTCAGGTTTTTATGTGTTAAAAATCATGAAACCGTATTTATAAAAATAAATATAATCTTATCACGATAACCTGGATGAATCATTCATTCATAATAAATGCTGTCATAGTGCTATAGTATTATCCCAAGATACGTTAGTGCACTATGTAGTGGCAGACATAAATTAGAATATTATTTGAACATTATGCTGCCAGCATAGTGTCTAAACATCAGTTTAATCAGGTGCTATCGATGAGTAAGGCAGACGTCCATTAGTCGCCACGTCTTTTTGCAACGTTCTGATCAGGCCAATACAGGCGACGAGCAATAAAGTTGTCAAAGGCAGTGCGGTCGTGAGTGATGCTGTGCGCATTGCAATCAATCCTCCGGCAGATAACAGGCTTATTGCGACGACACCCTCTGTGACGCACCAGAAAACCCGGTAAGGGGCTGACGGGCTTGGGTGTCCACCCGAGGTAACCATCACATTTACCAGTGATCCTGAGTCTGAGGAAGTGATGAAAAAGACCACTATCACCAACGTAGCTAATGCCGTCGTTAATATGGTTAGCGGCATTTCCTCTAACATTGCATACAGCGACAGTGCCTCGTCTTTCATTGACATCTCAGCGATGTGACCTATGCCTGTGGATTCGAGCGAGAGTGCTGTGCCACCAAAAGTGGCGAACCAAAGAATACCGAGGAGTGTCGGTGCTAAAAGTGTGCCTGCTACCATCTCACGGATTGTACGCCCGCGTGAGATGCGCGCTATGAATATACCCACGAAGGGCGACCACGAGATCCACCACACCCAATAGAACAGGGTCCAGTTGGCCATCCAGTCGGGATCGCTTGTACTATCGACACGAAAGCTTGTTTCTACAACATCTGAAAGATATGTACCAATTCCTGCGCTAAAGGTCTCCAGGATATGGGTCGTGGGTCCTGCTATAAAAACAAACGCCAGAAGCACAGCCGCGACACTAATGTTAAACTCACTAAGTCGACGAATACCCACATGCAGGCCACTCACTACGGATAACGTAGCAATGCCGGTAATAACAGCAATAATCATCAACTGCACAGGTAACGACATGGCAATCCCGATTAGCGTGTTGAGTCCTGCATTGATCTGCATCGCCCCAAGTCCCAGTGATGTACCGACTCCGAAAAGTGTGCCGACAGTGGCGATGATGTCGACCATATATCCAATCCATCCATGGATGCGATCTCCGATCAATGGGTATAGCAATGATCTTGGCGCGAGGGGTAGTTTGTGGCGGAAATGGAAGTAGGCGAGCGGAAGTGCCATGCATAAATATATAGCCCAGGGGTGCAATCCCCAGTGGAAATAACTGTGAAACAATGCCTCACGTATGGCCTCTTGGCTGCGTGGTTCTGCATCAAGCGGGGACATGTAATGTAAGATCGGTTCAGCCACGCCGAAGAATACCAGCCCGATCCCCATGCCTGCGGCCATAAGCATAGTAAACCAGGTCAAACGTCCGAATTCAGGCCTGTCGTTATCGTTGTCTCCCAGTTTAATGCTACCAAAGCGACTGAAACCAAGCCAGATGGTAAAAACAAGCATCCCGCTTGCAGACAGAACATAAAACCAACCAAAATTATCTATCAGCCAGACCTGTACATATGAAAATATAGACTCAGCCTGTTCGCTGAATGCAGTGCTGAAAAATACAAAAAGTACAATTAATCCCGTGGATCCAAGGAAGACTGGCGGGCTCATCGTTTGTTGAAAATTCTGAATGTGATTTTTAATCACTATTTTATGCCTTTTCCGATTATAAAAGAATGGAGTTTTATTAATTATAAACTCAGCATCATACTAGGCGTTTTATATTCAAGAAAGATTATTAATGTTAATAAAATAAAATTATTATTATGTATACATGAAAACTGATGAATTAACGTCTAATACACAAAAAAATCCAGTTTCACGCTTCACTTGTTTTCATTGTATTGATCTATCCATTTATGTAACTCAGATGTTTCTATGTTCTCAATGTCAGGATAAAAAATATCAGGACGATTATTTCTCAACCAAATTATAAAGTGATTGACATCAATTTCGTCAGGCATATCTTTTGCGTATTCCTCTATTGCATCAAAAGTTTTTTGTTTGATATTTTTAGACATAAGTTTATAGCCTTTGGTATTTAATGTTTGAGATTTTTATACTCTTAGCGCGTGCATAAATTATGCCAAATGAGTAATAAAATAATAGAATGGGCTTTAGAGAAAATAATTATTAATTAATAAGATATAGTTTGTTATTGACCAAATTACTGATTATTTTTGCAGTTGTCTAAATAAAAGTTATATATTAAAAGTTTTATGAGGCATCCGACTAATTATTAGAAGGCATATTCGACATATACGTTCGAGCTTCTTCGCCAGGGTCGGGTAGTCCTGCTATTTTCCAGGCGACAAGCGCATTTTTAAAGTATTGTGAAACACACAGATTTTCTTCATCAAATGTGTGGCATAATAATCGAAGGGTGGGTGGAGACATATGTTCATTAAAATTTTTTCTCAATTCAAAAAGTATGTCCCAATGTTTGTTAGATAAAGGAATGTCAAATTCTTTTGAACGAGCTATGGCAAAATCTCTATTCCAGTCCATGGTATTAATTAAAAAACCGTTATTATCCAGCATATTTGGCATATAAAATTGTATACCTCTAAATATATAAGTTCAGTAATACTGCAAATAAATTATATTAAAGTTTAATGTTTTACATAGTAATTATACAGTAATTACTATAAAGAAATAATAAAGTCTGATTATGATCATTATAAAGCTACGAATCTAAAACCTTTTATTATATCTATTACTGGATTCATGCATTATTTATAGTTTAAAAAATCAAGAAAATGATGAAGAAAATTAATGCCGATATGATAATTTTAACAGGTATAGATTGTCTAATTATTTGTAATAAGTATTTTATGATTTTATTGATATTTAAGCTTTTGTATGGATCTGCAAGTGCTAATTCAGCTTCAATGTGTTTATCACCATTAAGATTTAAGCGAGGTACCAGTCTCCATAAACTATGATCTGTAAAGCGTAATATATCTATCATTTCATGAAGTGAATTCTTTTTGGACATTGAATTTACAACTTTGAGGTTCGTTCCTAGATGTTCAGAAAGTAATTGATTGAGAAACTTTTTTATAGCTGGAGTAATATCATTATTGTGATATGAGTCTATCGAAATAGCACATTCGCTATCCATGCCCAGTGATCGATTATTTAAATTAGCTGACCCAATGACCATAAACTCATCATCTGCAATCATTAGTTTCGAGTGAATATTGATAGCATTTTCTTCTGTTAAACCAGCCACATGTGGATAATAAAAGTCTAGCTTATTATATATGTCTGCCTCAACTAAGCCCTTGATTAATGATATTCTTTTTCTGTCCATAGTTCTTTGTGCAGCCCAGCCCTGTGTATATAATGGCAAAACTATCACTATTTCAGGCCCATTAGGGTCGCGTACTTTTTCTTTTAAACAATCAGCAATCACCTCTGAAGTAAAGTACTGATTTTCTATATATATGTAAGATTTAGCTGCTATGATTATGTCTACATATAATTGTTCAATTTCATTGATTAATCTATCGTCGGTCGGGCTTCTATAAGTGCGTGATATCCCAACAATTACATTGTTAAAATTGGATGGCAAGTTCTTTGGCCATGGTGAATTCGTAGTAAAATTTGCAAACTGTGGATTTTTATAGCCAGCACTCAGCCATCGTTCACGGAATAGTTCTCCAAGGTCTTTCGCAGCAGCACCTTCTAATGCTATTTGTACATCATGATATGGGCGGGGTATAGAATTATTTCGACTTTTTCTTCTGGTGTCATGAGGTAGATGCTTATTTGTATCCCAACGACTAACTGTAAGATCCAAGCCTCCACAAAATGCGACAAATTCATCGATCACAACCACTTTTTGATGATGACAGGCACCATGCGCATTGTTTCCATCAAGTTTATAATGCAGACGCTGTGGTGATTTCCATATTAATTTCAGGGATAGGAGCCATTCTCTGCTTTTCGCAAATAGAAATGTATAATCCCAATTTAAAATATATACATTAAGATCTCTGTTTTTTTTTATCAAATTAATTAAAAGGCGACCCAACGTATCAGGGTAAGGATCATTAGAATCATGTTTTAACTTTACCTTACTATTAAAGTCCCATGATAATATAAAAATTTGATATCTACTGTTTATGAGTGAGTCTTTTAAAAATTTAAAATAGTCATTCGCATCAATAAGATAGGAAGCTTTTTCTGCTCGACTTATTTTCCAGCAATTATGACCTGGCTTGAGAATACAACTTTTTAACATGTGTTAAAAACTTCATAAAAAAATATATTATCAGCTAATTTTGTTATAGACATAAAATAATTGGCTGAAATCACGCTCATTTGAATTATCATAATATAGCTCACTTAGTGAAAGATTGAATGGAGAATTTAATTCATCGCCTTCTGAAATTGTTTTATAAAACTTGCCAGAAATCATTTTGTTCACCTGTGTTAGGTAAAGGCGATCCAGATATCCGTCACTCAGTAGTGAAGAAAGAATATTTGGCCCCGCGACTGAATAAATGTTGCGTAAGCCAATCTCTCTTAATTTATCAATGAGTTCACTCCATTTTATTGATGACTTATTTGACAAACCTATAATATTCACACCGAATTTTTTATATAGACTTTTTTGTAATTTTTCAGGTTCATTATCTGTTACTATATATATAGTCCTATTTGCTATAGTCTGTAACTTTTCTTCTGGTATATCATGCGATTTACTAAGAATAATCAAGACTGGCTGAGGCATTAATCCTTTCTTAATTCTCCATTTAATTAGATCATCGTATTCGTGCAAAGTACTAATCGGAATATTGCTACTAATATTAGTTGTGTTTAAGTGACGAATAAAATTCGCAGTCAAAATAACGGCATCTGATATCGCTGCTAGTTCCTGATATAGACGCCAATCAGATGGATTTGTGATTGTGGAGGGTATAAATTGTCTGCCATTTTCCGGGTTTTGAACAGCGATTCTTCCATCCAAGCTCGCAATGAAATTTGTGTATACAAAAGAATTATTTAAACCTCGCTTATAGATATCCATGAAATGATTCAAATATAGTCCTTTTAGACATACTGGCTCATATGGTTCGGGATATAATCTAAGAATCCTATTACTTTCTTTTTTTGACATAAAATGTATCTATTTCTTTATTGATTGTCTGTTAATCTATATGTGTATTTATTGTGTGCATAATACTTATAGAGTATTAATATTAAATATATTCGCTTTATGAATAATAAAATATATAAGCATCACCTGATATACTGATCTAATTATAAAAAGGCTATTATTCTGAAGTGCCCTGTATTTAATATCCATCAATAAAAAAATCCCGACACAATGAATTCGTTAAAAAGTGAATACCTGCTATATGGATGAATTTGTTTATATAAACCATCATTGTTTAAATGCACAGTATGTCGAATTACTGTCTTCCTAATCACCTTAGCAATTAGTATATGTTATTTGTTATATATACATCATAATAAGATAAATTTAGCTTTATTGGTAACCATTAAACTCTTATGTGTAAATTAGTCCCTCTATAAATATATAAATGCTCGGGAATAAGTATACTTATAAGAATTGGCATGTAATATGCAGTATTCAATATGCAGTATTCTATGTAAGTTTACATAAAGGAGCATTAAAATGAATGAAGTGTTAATTAATAAAATTTGCGAGACGTTGAATCACATTTCAAGCCAACAAGGCTTTTGCATACCTAATAAGTCAGACACAATTAAGCTATCAGATGGTTTTCTGAAAAATAACATCAATGAACCTGGAGTCCAAGTTGAAATGGTTGCACCTTTAACATGGGAAATTAGTAAAACATCTGACCAGAATCATAAAATTGGTACGCTAGAATTTAATGAGAATACATGTAAATTTTTTGTTAGCGAAGGTCTAAGGAAAGCAGAATAAACGCTTATGCGATTATTTGAGATTTTCCTTTTGTAAACCAAGTTTCTTAGTACGAATGACATTAGGATTTAGATGTTAATTTAAACTAATTAGCATAAAAATACAGGAGTATAAAAATTATAGACTGGCTATGACTATTATTATTCATCCCGTTACGAACAATAGCCATACGTGAAGAATTAATCATTTAAGTAGAAATTGGGAGCTGCAGAAGTCCACGATAATGTGATTGCCAATTAAAGTTGGCAAGAATTTCGACAGATTGCTTTCTTTATTTACAATATTTAATCGGTAGATCGCATTTTAGTGAAGCATGTACCTGGTTATTGTTTTAATAGTCGGCAATGTCATCCGATTTCCTTAACTTATCGATAATTTTCTTGTCAATGTAAATATGCGTGAATTTTTAGTGCTCTGGGAGGAGGCGGCAAGAACCAGTGCAGGTTTTTTCTGGATGGCGTTCTGGGCCTTTGCCCTGGGTTATCTCATCTCAAGCCTGATTCAGGTGTTAGTCACACGCCAACGTATGCAACTGAGCATGGGGGGATCAGGGCTGAAAAGTGTTACTTTGGGGGCTTTCTTCGGATTTATTTCCAGTTCCTGCAGTTTTGCCGCATTGTCTACTACGCGTGCGTTATTTCAAAAAGGTGCCGGGCTGATACCCTCTCTCTCGTTCATGCTTTCGTCCACAAACCTTGTTATTGAGTTGGGGATTGTAATCGCCATTTTTCTGAGCTGGCAATTTGTCGCGGGAGAATACATTGGTGGCTTGCTATTAATTGGTTTTTGTTGGCTGTTTATACGTCTGACATACCCTGGCAAATTGATTAAGAACGTGCGTAAGTCATTGCAGCACGAGCATGATGGACAGGACAATTTACCTGAATCCTGGAAAGCCAAAATCAAATCCTTAAAAGGCTGGGAAGAAATTGGGTCAAAATATGTGATGGAATGGCAAATGGTCTGGAGAGATGTGCTAATTGGCTTTACGGTGGCTGGTATTATTTCCGCTTTTGTGCCCAATATTTTTTTTGAGCATTTATTTCCTGGCTCAGGAAATTCTTCTCAGTCATTAGATTTCTTTTCTGTACTAATGCAAACCATTGTTGGGCCCATAGCCGCATTTGGCACATTTATTGGTTCCATGGGAAACATTCCTTTGGCTGCTATATTGTTCGATCATGGCGTCAGTTTTGCAGGTGTTATGGCTTTTATATTTTCAGATTTGGTCGTATTCCCTGTATTACGTATAAACGCACAATATTACGGCTGGAGAATGGCTTTGTACATTTTAGCGATACTGCTGGCTTGTATTGTGTTCTCCGCGATTCTTATGCATTACGGCTTTAGCCTATTGGGATTTCTCCCCGATCAAACGACTTATGGTAAAGTTACAGATCGCGCCTTCTTTCAGTTTAACTATGGATTTGTTCTCAATATTATATTCTTAATTGTCAGCGCAGTATTGGTGTGGCTATGGTGGAGCAAACAATCCAAAAACCATGACATGCATCATCATAAACAAACATCGATTAATGATTACATTATGAATGGCTTGGTCGCGTTTTCGATCATTTGGCTGATTGTAGGTATTGCGCTAAACATTATATAGTAATATCTCTACCTCATGGAAATGGAATAGATAGGAATAAACACTTTTGCGTCGATAGAAGATATATATTGGTAAAATACTTGGTTAGCAAGTAATGATGAAAGCAGATACTGGTACAAATTGTCATGGTATTACTATGATTTAAATTGCAGCCCGATGATTTCGGGCTGCAATGCTAATATCCAGTTTATCACCTAATGAGTATAGAAGATCAATTAGCTGATGGTCATTTAAGAGTAAATCCTTATATAAAAAGCATCAGGTTTATATTACTAATTAGTCCAGTTCTTTACGGCCTCCTCGGCTTCTTCCCTGGTTTTGCCGTAATTCTTCTGAATTGCACCAACGAGTTTTTCTCGTTTACCTTCAATTTCATTGATGTCATGATCTGTTAGTTTGTTCCATTGCTTTTTGATCTCACCTTTCAGTTCTTCCCAGTTACCTTCGACAGTATTCCAGTTCATTATATCCTCCTAAATCAATTGTGTTATAAGAATTCTGGTTGATAATAGTCTAATCTTCTGCTTCTTCTTCTATTTTCTCACCGGCAGCTTGGATATCTTCTCCCGCACCTTCGATCGTATTGCACCCACTTAAGCTGATTACAAGTACTATTAACGTCAGTAATAAACAAAGGTTATTTACAATATTCATATAATCTCCATTTTATTTGTTTCATGGTTTAATACTTAAACAGGGGGTCTTCTGCCTTGAATTGCAAATATCACAGCAATGATTAAGCCTACGACAAAGATTACCCATGCGATGTTAGCAGCAGCTCCCGCGACTCCTGTCAACCCTAACGCACCTGCGATAAGTGCGATAACTAAAAATATTAAAGCCCAGTAAAGCATTTGATTCTCCTTGGTCTACAATTGGTTTTCTTCGTTTAACATTGGCGATTTTGCTAACAATTAATTCACTGTTTACTAGTCTGTCATATCTTCAACGCTTCTCTCTGCGTCATTGACGACTTCTTCCGTTTCTTCTTCAAGTTCTTGTTTGACATTTCTAGCATCGGTCTCTAGTTGTTGTACTGTCTCGTCAATTTCTTCACCTGCCTGTTCAGCTGGACCTTCTTCTTCGCTGCAAGCAGTCATGAAGAGCGTAAGCAATAGAACTAAAATGATCACGAATATTTTATTTGTACCTGTAAAATTTACGTCTTTTATGTTTTTATTTTTGTTCATTTTGATAATCCTCTTTGATTTATAATGTTGACTAGTCTTTCTATTATAAAAAAAGCATTAAACATGCCAACTTAAATGTAATCCATTGAAAGGAATATGGGGCTGTGTGGAGCAGTAATTGTTTATTTGAGCAAATAAAACAGTTATAATTTATCAGTAGGTTTATTTAAACCATATATCTTCATAAAATATATTTGTTTTATTTGATAGTGATACTAGGAGATGGTAAGCAAAGGTCTTTTTTAATGTAATTTAAGTAACAGATAGAATATTTTCGCTTATATATGAACTCGCATAACAATCATCAAATTGTTATTCAATGATCATTATTTACTTTGCACATACAAGAAAATCAAAAAATATCATTGATTATGTATACACCAGCATCACATGATTACGTTTGAAGGAGTGATTGAACCGATCTGAAGTAAATGTAAATCTAAGTCATTATACTGCAATGAGAACAATTTACAGCGTAAGATGAAAGGCTTCAGTTATGATTATAATATTAACCGCTTACATCGATACACTCGGTGAGATTTCCGCTAACTTTATTAGAGCAAGACCGTATTGTGTTGCGCGAGTGGAGTAATTAATTGGAAAAATATTTTATTTGAATTTCTTTATCTTTTAATCACTGTTCAGATTGCCAGTTATTCAGACACACCAATTACTGAACCCAGGAGTTTGGAAGAATTCTTTGAAAATTTTATCAACCAAGACAATTACAACCGTGGACAACAATGACGTACGGTTACTTGATCAGCGAAACCGCTTTGATGACTGTGTTCTTTAATAGCCTGATATATAATTCTGGAGCTGATCAATGAGCACTTTTTGTTCATCGATTGTTGCTTTTACAAGGTCGCCGATGGATACCAGACCGATGACTTGTTCACCATCCAGAACCGGAAGGTGGCGAGCGCGTTTATCAGTCATTAGTGCTAAGCCTTCGTCTATAGTGCGATCGGGCGTAATACACAAGACCTGACGAGTCATAATTTCTGAAACAGGGGTTTTATTTGAGGAAAGTCCATCAAGGACCACTTTGCGGGCGTAGTCGCGTTCAGTGATAATGCCGTAAAGATTTCCATGCTCCATTACCAGCAGGCCACCTATTTGCTTTTGTGCCATCAATTGTAATGCTTCCAGTACACTCTGTTTGGGCCGCACCGACCAAACTTCTTGATTATCCTTGCTTTTCAATATGTCTTGTATTGTTTTCATCTGACACTCCCCAAATGAAGATGCGTGGAATATATAGCAACATTAACAGGAAAAAATTCTATTTCAACTTCAAAATGATGAATATTTGTTTAATCTCTAAAATATACAGTTTACCGCAAATAGGCTTTTATCGTACTGATTATAGTAAATTAAAGAATAATGGCGATAATCCTGTGAAGATTATCTGTCAAAAGTAAATAAATGCATACGATCAATGAAATATAAATGCTATTTGAAATAAAATATGTGATTGATAATCGGTTGTATCATCAACTGTTCTTTCAGTTTTATTGATAAACTCTTTATATATCGATATTTGCTTAACTTCTTTTAATATATATGTGATATAAAGCAGAAAAATGACAAACAATAAATTGGTGAGGCGGTAATGTCGTTAACATAAGAAGTATTGCGTAATCTTTTAATGGAGATCATACATGTATTGTACAGATTATATTGATATCCAAACGTCAGGATAGGGTATAGTAAAGAAAAAGTTGGTCAGGAATTATATGCTCGTATTCCTTCCTGCCAAACATATACAGAGATATTATTTGATTGATGCTATAATTGTAAAATCTTTAAATTCATCTAAAGCAAGGTATTGATAATGAATGATAAACCATTTGTTTCGGATATTAAAAAAATTAGAGAACGGGCAAGAAAGCATATAGAACAAGGTGCAATTACAACTGGATATAAGGCTAATCGTGAAATCGTCATAAATATTTTAAACGAAGCACTCGCAACTGAACTTGTTTGTGTGCTTCGATACAAAAGACATTATTTCATGGCCGATGGCTTAAACGCAGAACCTGTTGCAGCAGAGTTTCTCCAGCATGCAAATGAAGAGCAACAACATGCTGACCAGATTGCAGCAAGAATTGTACAACTAGGTGGAGAACCGGACTTTTCACCTGAAGGACTTTCATCAAGGAGTCACGCGGATTATGTTAAAGGTGAAAGCCTTACAGAAATGATCAAAGAAGATTTGATTGCTGAGCGTATAGCTATAGAATCTTATGGTGAAATTATTCAATATTTGGGTAACGATGATCCAACAACCCGAAACATGCTCGAAGGTATACTTGCCATGGAAGAGGAGCATGCGGACGATCTCGCAGGCTTCCTTTCGAAATATGAATGAATAATTCTTCAAATACTTAAGAGCACAGTTTTGACAACATTTTCAAAATGATATTACCAATTAAGATTCATTAACGATGTTCTTAAGTACATGAAGTGTCTATTTAGTCTTCAACATCATATGCACTTTTAATTCTATTGAATTGAAAGTTATATATGACTTGTCACTTTGTTAAGAAGAGATAAATTATCTTTATCTGAATTCATAGATGGAAATTTATAAAAAAACTAATGTTGAGTCATTCATAAAACACCTAAGCCACCGAAATACTGGCGAGAATGAATTTATTCAAGCCGTTCAGGAGGTTATGGAATCTCTAATTCCGTGGTGTTGTAAACATAATAAATATTTAGAAAATAATATTCTCGAGAGAATAACAGAGCCTGACAGAATTATTACTTTCAGAGTTTGTTGGGAAAATGATAACCATGAATTAATAGTCAATAGAGGGTGGCGAGTACAATTTAATAATGCTTTGGGACCATACAAAGGCGGCTTACGTTTTCACCCTACTGTTAACCAAAGTATATTAAAGTTTTTAGGTTTTGAACAAACACTTAAGAATGCTTTAACAGGCCTGCCAATGGGTGGCGCTAAAGGTGGATCTGACTTTAATCCTAAAGGTAAAAGCGACCGTGAGATTATGCGCTTTTGCCAGTCTTTCATGAAAGAATTACACAGATATATAGGCGAATATACTGATATTCCAGCCGGTGATACCGGTGTTAGCCAGCGTGAAATTGGTTATTTATTTGGTGAATATATGCGAATCGAGAATCGCTGGTCAAGTGTCATGACTGGTAAATCTGTTTTTAATGGCGGGAGTCTTGTTCGTACTGAATCAACAGGGTATGGCTGTGTTTATTTCCTTGAAGAGGCTTTAAAATACCATGATCATGAATTGAAAGGCAAAAAAGTCGTGATCAGTGGAAGTGGCAATGTTGCACGTTATGCTGCTGAAAAAATGATTGAAAAAGGTGCAAAAGTGATAGCATTAAGTGATTCTGATGGTGTTATTGTGTCAAAAACTGGCTTAACGGGAAATATGCTTGAATATCTACACGATCTTAAAGAAAAAAAACGTGGTCGTATATCAGAAATGTCATATAAGTATAAAAATATAACATTCCACAAAAATGCCAATATCTGGAAAATACCATGTGACATAGCAATGCCATGTGCCACGCAAAATGAATTAAACAAGGATGATGCTGAAATCCTTCAACACAATAATGTCTACGCAATATGCGAAGGTGCTAATATGCCTGTCACCGTTGATGCTACCCATGTGTTTAGAGAAGCAAAAATTCTGCATCTCCCTGGCAAAGCAGCTAATGCAGGTGGGGTTGCGGTAAGTGGTTTTGAGATTAGTCAAAACATCACCAGAACTACATGGACACGTGAAGAAATTGATTTGCGTCTACAAAGCATCATGAGAGAAATACATAAAAGTTGTACTGATTATGGCGAATTCAATAAGAAGATTAACTATATTGATGGTGCAAATATCGCAAGTTTCAACAAAGTTGCAGATGCGTTAGTTTCATATGGTTGCGTTTAACATTACATAAAGCAATGAATAGAGTATATTCTGTGTTTCCTTAATAATGATAATTTTTAGTCGTGCTTTTCGCAGCAAATAATATACTTCATCCTTAAATGTCTAATACATGGTATATATAATATTATTAATAAGTTATACACATCTAATATACAATATGAACGTTTGTAATATATGGTATTAAGATTACGAGCACTTTATCTATCTAGCATATTAAATATATAACTAAAAAAATAATACACTAGGAGGAATCTGTTTTATCTCTCATTAGCCACTTTAAAATTAGAGGTGTCATTATAGTCGTCACAATTGCCATAATTACAATAGATGAAAAAATGTTAGCGACAATTGGTATTGTGGGGTGAGGATAGGAGAATAAATCAGCACGCATGGCTATCCCAACAATAATAAGCTCTACAGCACCACGCCCATTCATGGCAACACCTATTATCGTCGCTTTACGTCTATCGCTATATTGAATGTAAGCTGGTAAGCCGGCGCCAATGACTTTACCGATAATTGCAAAAACTAAAAGTGTAAGTGTGAATAAAGGTGTCTCTATTATCGCATTAAATGAGACATGTAACCCGATGGATGCAAAGAAAATTGGAGCCAGGAAGCCAGAAGTTACACCATAAACGCGTTTCTGAACTCGATTGAACATATTCTCTCCTGTGTGACTTTTTTGGAATATTAAGCCAGCCAGGAATGCACCAATTATAAAATGTAATGCAAATAACTCTGCCAGTAACGCGAATGAAAAACCCATAATAAGAAGACCGCCGAAATCACCTTCATCGACATTGCCTTTTTTCAGCAACTTTGTGAAATAAGGAAACAGATACTTTCCTAATATTGTACAAATGATAAAAAAAGCAATAATTTTTGAAAATAATAGGAAAATCGTTGTTAAAGAAGGTAATCCGCCATCATGAATAATTCCTGTGAGAAAAGCTAACAAAATGAGACTCAAAATGTCATCAATGACAGCAGCAGAGACAATAGAACGTCCTATATTCGTATCAAGTTTATCGAGATCCATTAATACACGTACAGCCACAGGAACAGCTGTTATCGCCATTGCTGTGCCAAGAAAGACTGTCTGAGCAAATTTATAGTCACTGTCTGGTAAAGCATATAAACCTAACGTGTAACCTAGGCCAAACGGTAGTAATAATCCACCTAATGCGATTCCGATGGCAGATTTTGAGGCTTTTGACATTTGTTGGGGACGCAACTCGAGTCCAGCGAGTAGCATCAGGAAGAAAATTCCGAGATCTGTGACAATTTTAAACGCTTCATTATCAGCAAATGCCATTGATAATCCGACGATATCGCCATATAACTTTATCAAGGTACCAAGAATAATACCGGCAATAAGTTCGCCAACCAGAGCAGGCTGGTCGAAACGTTGTGTAATTTCAGCAAATATGCGAGATAAAAATAGTATTAAAAGAATGGCTGTAAAAATATCCATAGATAGTTTTTTAGGATAAGTCAGAAGTCAGGCATTTTTAACCGTTCAATTCCGCATTAGAAATAGTTTGTATATAATCTATTTGATGAGCATTTAAAGTAAATGTTTAACATATTAAAATATTATTACTTGAACTCCACCATGTGATACTGGTGAAGTTCATTTTTTGTTATATAAGATCGAAATTATCGTACCATTTAGATAACTAATTTAAACATTATTTGAATTTATTAATTGATGTTCTGGTTAATTCAACAACTGGCTTATTCGGTGTGAGCGTGACTCTTCTTATATCGCTATTGTTCGCAATATATTGGACATTTAATTCCTTAAGTCTTGGGAAGGCCCTAAAAAGGTCGACAGTTATTCTCTCTGGACTTGCTTGTTTACAGAGAAATATCATCTCAGACCTGACGTCAAAATGGCGCCAGACTTTTGAACCTGGTTTTGCCTGTTTTGGCCCTTCATTGTCTTGCTCAAGACGATAAGCTAATGACATCATCGAGCAAAAGTTACCCGGTCGGAACACAAAGTATTGATCTGGTGAATTTAGAAAGCGTTTTTTAGCCATTTGAACTCTTTCTTTTTCGTTTTCAGATCGTAAATTTGGTGCAGTTTCTACTCCATGTATATTGTACGCAGGTGTTAGTATCTCCATGATAAGTACACCTTTTTCGAGCCAAATTCGTGCATTGGCAGTACCTTTTTGCGGGTCTTCATATTTTAGATATTTATTGGAGTTCTCCAGTATATATTCATGAGTTAGACTGTCGCCGTCTAATGCTAACAATGAATTACTTAGAAAAACTAAAATAAACAGTAAAATACTTGATCTGATTAATTGAAACACATTATTTCCTTAATAAGTTGGGGTTAAAATATTTAATCTGGGGTTATTTCTGTATGTTAGTTATGCTTTATATCAATGCAAGTGGACTAGTCTCTGCTTCTTGATTTTGCTTTTTCCATTGCTGCGTTACCTTCATTTATTTCTTCGTTAGTGAGTGTCTTGTGCTCATTTTTATGTTTCTCAACTTTTCCTTGTGATACGAAATCTTTTGTTTTTTTATTAAACTTTTTAGCAGAATTATAATCACCTTCGCCTTGAACTTTTTTATTACTATTTGACATTATATATCCTTTTATTAGATTTATATTAATTGATGCAAGTGCCATACCAGTTAAAAATGTAGATAAATAAGCTAAAAATAAGTTAATAATCAACAGAAATTCTTAAAGAAGCTATTGAATATATTACTTTTTTGTTCTTGTGAACAAAAATAAAAGTCGATTGTTTATTTGAACAAAACTCAGTGCATGTAAATAATCTTGATCAAAAATAAAATCATTAATTAATGTTAGTATTACTATCGACGGTATTTTTAATAAAATATATTCAAATACCGAACTGTATTTTTACTGATAAGGAACATATATGGACACCAATAAATATTTACAATCAATAAATCCTTATACAAATGAAATTATCAATCAACAACCAATTTTGAATAATCATCAAATTGAAGATGTCGTAAAATCAGTACATGAAGCTTTTATGAACTGGTCTCAAAACCCTTTGGAATCAAGAGTGAGACTTATTGATAATTTAAAAACAAACTTATTAAATAACAAAGTATACTTAGCTGAACTGATTACAAAAGAAATGGGTAAACTAAATAGAGAATCAATTGCTGAAGTCGAAAAATGTGCCAGATTATGTGATTATTATGTTAACAACGCTGAGAAGTATCTATCTGCTGAGTTGGTGACAACAGAGGCAGCAGAATGTTATGTGAAATATGATCCTTTAGGTGTCTTGCTTGCAGTCATGCCCTGGAACTTCCCTTTATGGCAGGTTTTCAGATTTGCCATACCAGCGATCATAACAGGCAATACAATATTGTTAAAACATGCTTCAAATGTGCAGATGTGTGGTCGTGCAATAGAACAACAATTTCTTGAAGCTGGGTTTCCGGAAAATATATTAACTCTCTTACCAATAAAATCTTCACAAGTAAAAACTCTACTTAAAAATGATATAGTTCGTGCTGCGTCATTGACTGGTAGTAAAAAAGCAGGTGAGAATCTTGCTAAATTGGCCGGAGAGAATATTAAACCAACTGTGCTGGAGCTTGGTGGTTCAGATCCTTTTATAGTTTTTTCAGATGCAAATATTGAAAAAACTATTGATTCTGCGGTTAAATCCAGGTTTATGAATGCTGGACAGAGTTGTATTGCTGCTAAACGTTTTATTGTACACAGTAAAATTTATGATGAATTTATTGAGTTATTAACAATTCGCGTAAATCAACTTCATCCTGGTGATCCAATGAACTCTCAAACAACCCTTGCACCGATGGCACGTGAAGACTTGAGACATAACCTGGATCAACAGATTCACAATAGTATTGATCTCGGAGCTAAAGTGGTAGTTGAAGGTGGCGGTGAAAAGTATAAAAAAGGTTATTTTTATGATCCAGTTATTTTGAAAAATGTTCAACCTGGTATGCGTGTTTTTGATGAAGAGACATTCGGACCTCTTGTTGCTGTGAGCTTATTTAATGATGAAGAGGAAGCGCTTCGATTGGCAAATATGTCTAATTTTGGATTAGGAGCAAGTATATGGACAGAGAATAAAACAATTGCATTGAACTTTATACATTCACTTCAAGCAGGTAGTGTCTTTGTTAATGAATTTGTTAAAAGTGACCCTAGAATACCATTCGGTGGTATTAAACAATCAGGATATGGCCGAGAATTATCACACTATGGGTTGCATGAATTTGTTAACAAAAAATCAGTATGGATTTCATAAGTATAGTTTCATAAAAATTTATATTAAGAATATACGAAAATGTATACTGAATTAAACATAAATACATTTATGTCACTTCCTGACAGCAGTAATTACGAGGGCAAAAAAAGAAGAGTGGGCATCGAAGTTGAATACGCAAAGCTAAGCATAGATGATTGTGCAAAACTTGTTGTAAAACAGTTCGGTGGTAGATTAAATAAAGTCAGTCACGTCTGTACTAAAATATGTGATACGAAATATGGAGAATTTATTGTAGAGCTGGATGCTGACTGGATTAAGCACTTACAAGAGTATGGAAATAATTCTTATACTCAACTGGAAGTTTTCAACTCTATTAAAGAATGGGTGAATTCAATTGCGGAAAGTTTTGTACCATTTGAATTAGTAACACCTCCCATACCTGTCAATCATTTAGCTGAATTGGAAATTCTCAGAGAAAATATGAGAAAATATTCGGCCACTGGAACTGAAGCTGAATTGCATAATGCATTTGGAGTACACTTCAATCCAGAAGTAAAAAGCTTCGATAAAACATATATACTCAGAATACTACAGTCATTTTTATTATTATATCCATGGTTAGTAAATCAACTTCAGGTTGATTTATTGAGACGAATTTTAACTTATATCGATCCATTTAGTGAAGAATATTTGAAATGCCTGCTTCAAGAAAATTATGAAACTCATTCTCAACTCAGTGATATTGTAAATGACTATGTAGAATATAATCCAACACGGAATCGTGCTTTGGATATGTTACCTCTATTTTCCTATCTAAAATATGATTCTGTAAAAAAAGCAAATGATCAACATCTGATAAAGCCCAGGCCTACCTTTCACTACCGGTTACCTAATTGTGATATTGATACACCAGAGTGGAGATTATCTCATGGATGGAATAGTTGGGTGCTAGTAGAAAGTATGGCTCATAAAAATATACTTAAGAATATGATTGAAGACGCCAGAGAAAATGTTTTTAATAAAAGATATCCTGGCGATCCCTTCTGGGTTCAATTGGCAGAAAAATATATTAATTTAACTTAATGAAACCAGTAATCGGAATTACAGGACCTGATTCAGGTGGTTATACCGCGAGGCTATGTCTGAATTTCTCTGTCCTTTTAGTCGGTGGCAAACCAATGAATCTTATTCCATCAAAATCCTATTATGCTGATGAGCTTGATGGCTTAATTGTATCTGGAGGGACAGATATCAATCCGGTTATTTATGGTCAACATAATCATAAAGACCTTTTATATGATGATGCAAGAGATCAAATGGAAATTTCACTCATTAAAAAAATGTTGGTTAATCATCGTCCCATACTGGGAATATGCCGTGGAGCACAATTAATAAATGTCGTTTTGGGTGGCAATCTCCATCAGGATGTGTCAGGTATTTATGAAGAATTTGTTCCTGTAAATTCTTTATTGGGAAAAATATTTTATCGAAAAAAAATATTTCTTGATAAAAATACTTATTTATATCGAAAAACTTTAAAAAGACATACATTTAAAGTAAACAGTCTACACCGCCAGGCAATTAATGAATTGGGCCAATATCTTAATATATCTGCTAAAGAAGAGTATGGTTTAATTCAGGCAATAGAGTCGGTAGATATGAATGATCAATACCTAATTGGTGTGCAATGGCACCCTGAATACTTAATATATAAAAAATTAGTGCGTCGTATATTTCGAGACTTTGTATCATCTGCAATATAGTCATTAGAGATGTAATATATAAGTATTTATTTTTAGTCTTTTGATGCAATATTGATGAGTTAATAAATTAAACTATTAACAGCAGTATATTGATAAAAATAAGATATATTATTAACTACATTGCTAATTCTATGTTTAATGTAAAGTAGATTACGACCGCATAACGAATTCCTTTCCCTAATGCAACTAAAAAAATAAACTTTAACAGGGGTGCACGCATTATTCCTGCAATTAATGTCAGAGCGTCGCCGCCTAGTGGAAGCCAGGAAAATATTAATGACCATATACCATACCTTGAATACCATCTCTGAGAATTATCAATTTGACGTTGATTGAAATAAAACCATTTTTTATCTCTGAATATCAGTAAGTATTTTCCTAAGCTCCAATTTACCAGTGCACCTAATGTGTTACCAGTTGTGGCTACAATAAATACTATTAATGGTGTGAATTCGTTCCTTATAAGAAGATAAAGATATATTTCAGAATAAAAGGGCAAGAATGTTGCAGCCATGAATGAAGAGATAAATAAATAAAGGTATTGTATCAACATTATTGGCAAAATCTGTATGTATCTCTAATCGGAAAATAAATAACTGTAAAATAATATCAATAAAATTTTTATTTAATTCATTTTTAAGATAATTATTTTATCACTAGATCATTCTCGAGCGTTAAATACTACTGCAGGAATGAACAGCATTTTAAATCACAAAGTAATGACTAAAGAGTATTTTTAGGTAATAATACTCATTCAACAACAATACTATGCACTGAAACTAGATAAAATTCATTAAGCATAAGAAAATGAATGAACCGCCACAAAATTTACAGCTGAATCTTCGTAATTTAAAGCGTCGAGATATAAATAAGCTTCAATGTTTAATGGATAAAGTATACCCTGATATTGGGGGTTCATGGTCTAGCGAGTTTATCCAACAACTTATAACTCAGTTTCCAGAAGGGCAAATTATTTTGGAGGATCATAATCGACTGGTCGCTGCCGTTCTTACTTTACGATGTAGTTATGATCGATTTATCAAGGCACATACTTATAGTGATCTCTTAGAGAAAAATATAGGTGCACAGCATAACCCGCATGGTGATGCGCTTTATGGCCTGGATGTCTTTGTAGATCCGGATTATCGCGGTATGCGTTTAGGCCGTCGCTTATATGATGCACGCAAAGAACTATGCGGAAATTTGAACTTACGTGCTATTCTGGCCGGTGGCAGAATAGTCAACTATCACAAATATTCCGATAAGTTGACTCCGGCCCAATATATTGAATCAGTGAGGCAAAAAGCAATATATGACCCAATATTGAGTTTTCAGCTCGCAAATCAATTTGAAGTAAAACGAATTCTGAAAGACTATAATCCAGAAGACAGACGTTCTGGTGGTTTCGCAACGTTACTTGAATGGAACAATATATTACATGAACCAGAAGGTATTGCGGTAGAGGATATACGCAAGGTCGTCGTCCGGGTTGGAATTGTTCAATGGCAGATGCGCATTGCTGAGTCATTTAAAAACTGGCTTAATCAAGTTGAGTATTTTGTCGATTCGATGTCGGACTATCAGTGTGATTTCGTATTATTTCCCGAATTTTTCAATGCTCCACTGATGGGCTTATGTGAAGAGAAAAGTCAGTACGCAGCAATACGTTTCCTGGCTACCTATGCTGATCAAATTATTTCAGAGCTTTCAGGATTTGCTGTTTCTTATAATATTAATATAATTGCGGGCAGTTTACCTGTATTAATTGATGATAAACTATACAATCATGCTTATTTATGTCACAGAGATGGTAGTGTTGATTCACAGCCAAAAATACATATTACACCACATGAGAGACGTGACTGGGTCATACAAGGTGGGAATAAACTTAATATTCTGGCGTCAGATGTCGGTAATATAGGAATCCTTGTTTGTTATGACATTGAATTCCCTGAGTTGGCAAGAATACTGGCACACAGTGAAATGGATATTCTTTTCGTACCTTTTTGGACTGACACTAAAAATGGGTTCCTTAGAGTGCAGCGATGTGCCCAGGCAAGAGCGATTGAAAACGAATGTTATGTTGTGATTGGCGGTAGTGTGGGTAATCTCCCACAAGTAGATAATCTCGACATACAGTATGCGCAGTCTGCTGTTTACTCTCCTTCAGATTTTGCATTTCCACATGATGCAACAATGGCAGAAAGCACTCCTAATACGGAGATGGCACTTATTGCGGATCTTGACATTAGTAAACTTGATTTATTGAGACACGAAGGTTCGGTAACGAATTCAAAAGATCGAAGAGGAGATTTGTATGAACTAAGATGGATTTATGAAGATTAGTTAAAACCTTATAACTAAATGAAAAATAATTCGAGTGATATGTGCATAAATTGGTTGAGTCATTAAGTCGTTATTATTGCTTTTATTAGATTAATCTAAATAATAAAAAAACTTTCAAAAAGACTGATCAGTTTTTATTTAATTATTGAATATCTACAATCAGGGATGAGTTTCTAGGTTTTAATTATGATTCAAATAGACGGTCATCCTGAATAGTATTCTGATGAGAAGCTATTTGCTCCTCAACAATGCTTGCTTCAGAAAATCTGGCAATATGGAATAAAGCTTCACCTTCGTTTACCAGTGGTAATTTGTTAATACAAATGATAATACCATCAGATGGCGCATAAAGTATTTCTTCATCGGAGGAAAATGGTGCAGCAATGACACCAATTTTTTCACCTTTTTCAATATGGCTTCCTAGTTTGCAAAGCGGACGGAACATGCCATCGATTGAAGCACGATACCATGTACTTGACTTGGCAATGTAAGGAGATGATTTTACAGGTTTATTCGCTCTTTTGGGTAACATGTATAATGTTCTCATTACACTTAATATGCCACGTACACCGGTTACGATTGATTGTTCACATAGTCTGAGTGCTTCACCTGCTTCATAGGTGATAACAGGTATGCCGATTTTACCAGCTTCATATCGAAGGCTATTTTCTATAAGTTCTGAATTGATAATTAAAGGAATAGAAAAGCCTCTTGCCAGTTTATCAACTTCCGGTTCGTTCAAAGCAGCTCTGATCTGAGGAAGATTATGTCGATTAATAGCCGCAGTATGTAAATCTATAATGTGAGTTGAATGTTTGACTATTTCATCAAAAAACTTATATGCTACACGGGAAGCAATAGATCCTTTTTCGCTGCCTGGAAAGCATCGATTTAAATCACGACGGTCCGGAAGGTAGCGTGATTGATGTATATAACCAAACAGATTCACTACTGGTACAAGTATGATAGTGCCATGTAATTTATCTAGTTCACGTATATCTCGTAAGCGGCGTATTATTTCAACGCCATTCAGTTCATCACCATGAATGGCTGCGCAAATGAGCAGTACTGGTCCATAGTATCTTCCATGGATGATCTCAATGGGCATATTAAGTGGTGTATGCGTATATAAATTAGCAGAGGGAAGGTCGAACTTCAGGCGGTTTCCTGGTTCTATAACATGATCTGCTATAGTAAAAGCTGTGTTTCGTTGTAAATTTTTAGATATCACCTTGCTTATTTTAAAATGCTATGACGATTTATACTATATCGAATCATCTTCAATAGATTCCTCAGTATGCAATTCCATCACCTCAGGCCTTCTGCGGCGTCGTGTTTTTGCAGGTATCATTTCACGCATCGACTCCAACTTGCCAAAACATAAAAGTTTATCATCAGCTTCCAGGATTCGATCTCTTTTTGGGTTTGGAATTATCTTATTCCCACGGTAAAGGGTAAGTACGTTAATGTCTTTCTCAGAGTGTATATTGTCACCGATTGTATTGCCGATAAAATTAGAGCCTTCAGGAATATAGATTTCACTTACTCCATAACCTTTACTCACTGTTAATCTTTGCCTTATATCAATTTCTGGAAAATCTACTTGTGCAGAGATATAGTCGATCACTGCTCCTGCAACATCCAGGTCAGTACAGGTCTCAATTGCCTCGAGCCCCGGGGATGAATTTACTTCCATGATTTGTGGGCCATTTTTACCCTCAAGTATATCGACACCAGCTACCTGAAGGCCAAGAATCTGTGCAGCTCGCACAGCGGTTTCTTTATATTGGTGGTCTAATTCAACTGCTTCTGAGATGCCCCCGCGATGAACATTGCTACGAAACTCCTGACCTTGTGCAATTCTTCTCATCGCAGCAACTACACGGTCACCTACAACAAATGCACGGATGTCTTTTCCTTTGCTTTCAGCAACAAACTTTTGTACTAATACATTTTGCTTCTGGCTTTGTAATAATTCAATGATTGATTCAGCTGTTTTCATCGATTCTGCTAATAAAACACCAATGCCTTGAGTTCCTTCAATTAATTTAATTATAACCGGAGCTCCGCCCACACTCTCTATTGCAGGTATTACGTCTTTTCTATCTCTTACAAATGCAGTTCGGGGTATTCCGATATGATGTCTGCTCAGGATTTGTAGGCTGCGAAGTTTATCTCGCGAGTTTATAATGCCATGTGCTGTATTGGCACAAAACACATCCATTTCCTGAAACTGTCTGACTACGGCTGTACCAAAATAAGTGATAGAAGCACCAATTCTTGGAAGTACTGCATCATAGTCACTTAATATTTTCTGTCTATAATAAAGATTTGGACTGCTTTTTTGTAAGTCAATGGCAAACTTCAGTGTATCAAGTATTTTAACCTCGTGATTACGATTTAGTGCGGCTTCTTTAAAGCGACGGGTGCTGTATGAATTCGGTCCACATGAGAGGATTGCAAGCTTAATAAAAAACTCCTTAGTTGATAAGAATTAAACCGGGATTTTAATGACAAAACTTTTATGTATATAAGTAATGAATATTTCTATAAAATCTATTAATGTATCCATGATAAATATAATATGAACCAAATTTTATAGTTTTCTAGACTTCACTCATTCTAAATAAGAATTATATCAAAGATTCAGTTTCTCCATGAGTTCAGCTAAGGCAGATCTCAGCCCTTCTTCTAACACAGGATGATAGATTGGCATTTTTAACAGGTTTTGAACTGTTAGCTTTTGTTGAATAGACCAAGATAAAAGATGAGCCATATGCTCGGCGTGTGGGGTAAACAATTCCGCTGCAATGAGAACACCTGTGTTTTTACAACCATATAATCTGATAATTCCTTTATTTTTATTCATGATTCGAGCTCTGCCCTGGTCGTCAAATAGTGATTGACCAATTTCGACTTGACTAAAATCAATATTAGAAAACACCTCACCAACCTGAGCTATTTGTGGGTCTGTGAATGTAATTGAGAGTGGAGTATATCGTGAATATTCAACAACATTAGGGTAGGCTAATGCATTTTTGCCAGCAATTTTCCCTTCATTAGATGCTTCATGAAGTAGCGGTCGAAAGTTGTTTGCATCACCTGCAATGAATATAGGTAAATTACCCAATTGTGTGGTGTTAGAGTTCCATAAATTATTAAAATTCTCTTGTTCAATTCCAAGCGCCTCCAGATTGATGGTATCTATTGTGGATTTGCGACCTGTTGCAATTAATATATTCTCAAATACTTCTTTATGACTATTATGTGAAGCATCTTTCCAGTGAATCGAGAGAGTATCTGAAAAATCTTCGACCATTGTTATTTCGACATTAGTATTAATTTCCATTTCATGTCTAAATGTTTTATACACGATTTCCAGAACATTTGGATCAACACTATTGGCGATTTCTGATGACTGGTCAAAAAATACCACATCCACATCAAGACGTGATAAAGCCTGTCCTAATTCAATACCAATATTACCAGTCCCGATCACTGCCAGACTTTTAGGTAGGGTTTTAAGTTCAAAAATATCATCATTTAGTAAAATACGATTGCTTTGTATGGAATCAAATGGTGGTGGTATACTTGCACGGCTGCCAGTTGCGATAATAAAAACATCAGCCTTGATTGTCGTATGGTTACCTACTCGAATTGTATTGTCATCAATAAATTGTGCATGACCCGATATTATATTTTTATTAGGAAGGTTGTCTATATATTCATTCACCGATGATACAAATCTGTCACGCTCTGACCTGACACGATTAAGAACTTTTGAAGTATCAATATTATTATTCGTTACCTCAATACCAAAAAGATGTGCTTCATTAATCGCATGCATGACATCAGCACCTGCAATTAAAAGTTTTGAGGGCATGCAGCCTGTTTGAGCGCACATTGTGCCATGTTTTCCTGATTCGATGAGTCGCCACTCTCTGTCAGATCGAGTAATTTCCTTCAAAGCGCTTAAACCGGCAGTTCCTGCACCAATGATAGCTATATCGGTGGCTATAGTATTCATTTCATATCTACCATTATTTGCTGAATGACTTTTCACTTGGCATTATCCCTGATTCTGACGGATAGCCGCTATTAGTTCTTTTTTATTTAGCTTACTGCGTCCATCTATATTAAGCTGTTTCGCCCGATTATAGAGTTCACGTTTTGACCGTTCTTCTAAACTGGTATACGGGTTACCTGTTCCAAGAGTAGTAATATTATTTGTGACCCCTTCCTTCCTTCGTTGTTTGTTGACTATACGAGCCGCGATCTCATTTGCTTGCTCGCTAGTTTTATCATCATTAATTAGCGAATTTTTTATATGTTTAAATTGACGTTCATCCTTATTTCTCCATTTAATAGACATTAGATCTCGCTTTTAGAATATTCAAGTTATTCGTTTTGGTCTTTTAGGGTCGGGTTCATGTATTGGTGGTTGTGGCTCACTGTCCGGTGGTATTTTATCAGGCTCAGGGTTTGGGTCTCCCGGGTAGTCTGGTGGATTTTCAGGCGGGGGATTCAGTGGCTCGGGCTCAGGATCTCCAGGATAACCAGGCGGCTGATCAGGTGGCTTCGGATCGGGATCATTGGGATGGCTTGGTGGTGGAGTCAATGGTTCTGGTTCTTCAGCGGGATGTTCGGTGAATAGCATAGTTTGATACAACAGTACGATCATAGTCTTAAAGCCATTAATTAGGTTTTATACGTTATATGTGACTTTATGCAATAATCGAACCAAGATTAATAGATTATAAAAGTTCTGATTTTATTAATAATAAGATTATATAAAATCACCATTAATTCTGAATTAGTGTTGTATAATTTTAACCAAATCTAATAGATATTCACTAACAAAGAACTGATGCTGAATTTGTAATCTCAATATAGATAGTGTCATGGTTAACGATTTATTTGCGTCAGTAATAGAGCAATAATTAATTCAGGGAAAGGTAAGTTAGATGTATACAGAAGATGATATCTGTCCTGCAATTAGTGATAAGTCACTATTATCTTTCAATTATGAAAGTAACACATGTATTGTTGAGCCATATATTCTTGGCTACAATAATAAAAATGAATTGTCCCTTATTGCATGGGAATTTTCAGCGAATAATGCAGGTTGGCATATGTATAGAATATCTGAGCTGTATAACCTGACAATCATGAAAAAGTACTTCTCACCTGATAGAGAGATTGATAGCAAATTAAAAAAATCAATATGTAGTGTAGTTTGCCATACTTAAATATCATATTGCGTATGTTATATTTTATTAATTAATCAATATCAATTATTGGTTAATTTTGCATCCTTGACATTCACTGCAACAAACTCAATCGTTGTATCTTTATCACTATTATGTAATTTCTCCATGGCATGATAAACCATTGGCCTTAGTTCAATTTCACCTTCACTAAACATTTTATCTTCAGACTCAAACCACCAGCGTGAGGGGGTAATTGTATGAGATTTTAAATTATATTCTTCTGAAAAACGTGCGACAAATTCGTTTGCCTGTCTATCTATATCTTCCGGACTCTGCGCAAAAAATGACTCTTTTATTGCTTTGGAATTAAGTTCTGCGCACAACTCTTCAATATTATGGAATTTGGCCATATGTAGACTCCTTAGTTAGTAATTATATAACTGAATTATATATGAGTTATCAATATATTTTAAGTGAAATAAAAAGTGCATGGAAAAATATAAATATTATTTAAGTTGAATTATTAAAAGTACTTAGATGAAAATAAAAAAGTCATGATAAAAAATACAATTGTTCATTTGAGCAAAATTAACCAATAATTTGCTTAAATAAACAATTTTTTCAACGTTTTTGAATGAATGTTTATTATAAATTAGAAACTTAAGGTTTGTTATTATGTTGGCATTAAAAATGCAAAATTTCTGTGAATGATAATTAAATATATTTTTAATTTATATGAATAAATACAGTATCGCAGTAAAATTTATTAGTATATTGCTTTTTGCGGGGACACTTTCAGCAAGTGAAGAAGTTGCCGTTAACACAAATTCAACGCAACATAAGTTTCTTCAACTTGACCGGAATCAGGATAAGTATATTTCCAAAGTCGAGTCGCTAGCAGAACAACCATTAAATGACACATTCGAAAACTTTGACATGAATGATGATAAAAAAATATCAGTCAGTGAATTCAGGCCATACTTTAATATTCGTTATGGAAATATTGCAAATGCAAAAGCATCCAGGGCATCGGTAGTAAAACCTGGTAACGAAAACGCGTTTTATCAGTTGGATAAAGACAAAAATAATGTTCTTTCAATTGATGAGTTTGCAAATATTCAATTGAATCAGTGTGTTAATAACCAACTAGGAGAAAATAATGAGCGAGAAAAATGATTATATCGAAAAAATGAAATATAAACTTGATGGTTTAGATGCTGAAATCGATAAATTGAAAGCTCAGGCGGATAAAGCAGAGAGTAATGCAAAGCTAAAGCATTATGACAAGATTAAAGAGGTAAACGAAAAACGTGAAAATGTAAAAAATAAAATTAAGGAAATAAAGGCATCTAGTGATGAAGCCTGGTCTGACCTTAAAAAAGGATTGGATGAATCCTGGGGTATCTTTGAGAATTCAGTAAAAGAAGCCGCTTCAAAATTTTAAAATTCATAACTAAATTAATTTCATATTTTTCACTAAATAAGGAATAGTAATGTCAAAATATATTTATTCAAAAATAGCATTCATATTTTTAATGATTATTTCATTATTAATTTCTCAGTTTTCTGTAGTTTATGCTGAAGATAAAAATAATAAATCAAGCTACAGTGAAGTTAGTGAACAAGCTAATGAGTTTTATGAAGCACTCAAAGAATACAGTATGGATCAAAAGGATAAAGCTGTTAAAGAAGCGAAGCAAACACTTAGTTACCTTGATTCACGTATAGAAAAAATAGAAGATAAATCGATACAGAAATGGGAAGAACTCAATCAGGAAGGTAAGGAACAATTGCAAAGAAATCTCAAAAATCTCAGGAAACAGCGTACTGAGGTAGCAGAATGGTATGGTGGTATGAAGCAAAGTACTGATGAATCATGGGATTATTTAAAATCAGGGTTTATGAAATCATACAAAGTTATGTCTGATACATGGCACGATATTGAAGAAGAATACTCAAGTAATGAAGACAACTAAATGACAATCTTTGTATAGTATTTAATCACTTTCCAGATTATATTTTAAAAATCTGGCAAGTGTAAAATGCTGAGTATTTATCGAGATTGTAATAAGTGTGCAATCACATATTAACAAAGCTATTCATTCACTTCCTCGTGGATGTCTAATTTCTTATCTGGTTTACGATTTACACGATAAGCATGTTATTAAAACATCTAGAATTTCAACCATGCTATTGCCTCATCTTTATCGACATTCTTGAAATACTGTACATTCGCATCAGTAAAAAAATCGGTAAGTTGAGTCAGCAATAGTACATTTTTGTTGTTTGATACAACTGCAACCTTTTTCATACTTCTCCCTTTTTCCTTAATTAATTCAAGGTGTGCACTAATAGCATCAAAACTGACCCAGTGTGGCACATGTACGGTATTAATCAATACACCTTCAATATGATTACCGCGATTAATATAGTTGCTTAGTTCTTTATCAAGATAATAATAGTCTTCTTTACTTAAGTCGCCTTTAGGCATTATATATAATATCTTGTCATGCTGATTTATTTCACATTCAATCATAATCACCACCTTTATTTTCGATTATGACTATACTTCTGCAAAATATAAGCCAACAAAAAATAAAATAGTCTGCCTACGTACACTATAAATATATTATAGAACTTAACTCGCCATAAAATGAGTACATGTATATTGTTGAAATAAACAGATATGTCTATATCAACAATATAATAATTATCATGAATTCGTCACAATCACTGTTACACAGCGTTAAACCTTAAATATAGATCTTTTATCACGTGGCATGTTATTTGCAAATTCTGTCTATAGATAAATTAACATTAAACTTTTAAAAAATCTCTAGTTGTTAATTTGTTTTATAGATAACTATCCAATTTCGAGACTTTAATCGGAAAGAGTGACATGAATTTATATAAAATCTGTATTAACTACCTATTTCTGTTTGTGATTATCATTATATCCTCTACCGGGAGCGTTTTTTCAAGCGATAATAAGGCAAACATCACAGACTATCTGGATCAAAACGAGAAAACCGGCATGTTTTCTGAAATGATCAGAAGTGGCAAGTTACATAAAACACTTACTACAACAGGGCCATTTACCGTGTTTGCTTTTACGGATTCAGTATATAGCAGACTGCCCATTTCTGTGCGTAATAACATAGAAAGTGATGAATTTCATAATTGGCGACTTAGAATGATAAGTAATCATTTATTTCATGATTTAATTGAGTTGCCATATTCAGAACACTCAATCAATATTTCATCTATCACTGGGAATACTATACATCTTGTCAAACGGAAGGATGAATACTTTATAAACAACGCACGTATTATTGGCAAACCAGTTTCTGTCAAGAATGGTGTAATTATGTTTGTTGATGCAATCATAATCCCATAAGAATAACTTTATATAGTATATTCCAGTGTTAAACAATCAAGGTAAATAAATGTCTGATTCACACTATAAAGTAAATTTATTGCAGATTCATCACGTCACACACAATGTTAAAAGACTTGTGTGTTCCAAACCACGTGACTTTCAGTTTACTGAAGGTCAGGCTGTTGAACTTAGTATCGACAGTCAGGAATGGAAAGATGAGTCTCGGCCATTTACCATGACATCAACGCCAAACGATGCTATTTTGGAATTTACAACAAAGATATATGCGTCTCATGAGGGTGTTACACGACAAATTGATTCATTAAGTGTCTCTGATACACTATGCTTGTCTAAACCTTTCGGTGCAATTAAATATGATGGTCCCGGGGTGTTTATTGCCGGTGGTGCAGGTGTCACACCATTTATATCAATTCTCAGATCCTGTAAACAAAATCATCAAAATCATGATAATACCTTAATATTTACCAACAAAAGCAGTCGTGATGTCATTCTTGAACATGAATTAGAATACCTTACAAATAATAAGCTTATCTGCCTGTTTACACAAAAACCACCTGATGGAGAATCCAGCCAGAGAATTGACAAATCATACCTTAAAAATACAATCGCTGATTATGACCAGTGTTTTTATGTATGTGGACCACCAGGGTTTGTAAAAGATATTTCATGCTATTTAAAAGAATTGGGAGCTAACCCATCAAGCATAACATTTGAACAATGATTAATTAGCATAGTCAACAACTACTCGCTCAAATCCATAATCTTTTATGAATTCAGGCTGGTAAATAAATTAAAATGTGCTAGATTATAACCAGTACGTTAGTAGTAATATTCTATTATTCTAGCAATCGCTTCTAATTCACCATGTCAAAAAATTTGTCGTTTGTTAGCTGTCCAGATGAGATTAGTGATAACTTCATTAAAATAGCTAAGTCTTATCGCTATAACTTCCAGAAGCTACAAAATTATAACGATTTCATTTCAGCAATTAAAAATCATGAAATCGATACAGATATTGTCATATTATATATAGACGAAAATATATCCGATCAAGTGCAATTTGATAAAGACGCACTTGAAGCCATATCGGATAATTATGCATTTATCCTGATATATGATAAATCTATCATTCAACCTTCAGATGAAATATGCAATGCTGCTGATTACGAAATTGATGTTTGTGAACTCAGCGTCCCTGCTACTCTTAAAAAAATATTGGCTCGAAGTGCTCGCATAGCATTAATAAGAAAATTACATAATTATTCAAGAATAAAAGATAAAAATCAGCACTTAATTGAGTCTTTTGTCGGTCGTAGTGACCTTGCAAAGAATGTCCGTGATACGATAAATAAATTAGTTAATGTACCAATCTCCAGTGTATTTATTATTGGTGAGACCGGCACTGGCAAAGGATTGGCAGCACGCATTTTACATTCTCAAAGTGTTTACATTTCAGGTCCGCTTATTGAAGTCAACTGCTCAGCCATCCCGGCAGAATTATTGGAGTCAGAGTTATTTGGACATGAGGCTGGTGCCTTTACGGGTGCTAAAAAGTCACACAGGGGATATATGGAACAGGCCAATGGCGGTACTTTATTCCTGGATGAAATTACAGAGATGGATCTGGACTTACAGTCTAAATTACTTAAAGCCATCGAAGATAAAGTCATCAGGCGAGTTGGAGGAGAAAATGAGATTGAAGTCTCTTTAACAATTATCGCTGCAAGTAATAAAGACTTAACCAAGGTTGCTGAGGATAAATCATTACGCGAAGATTTATATCATCGTTTAGGTGTATTTTGTCTTGAACTACCACCGTTAAGAAAAAGAAAAGAGGACATGCTGGATTTGGTTCCGAGAATTATTCATGAATACAATTATAAATCTGGAAAAAAAGTATCAAGTGTTAAAGACGCGACATGGAAAAAATTAATGGACTATGATTGGCCTGGAAATATAAGAGAATTGAGAAATGTAATTGAAAGGTGCGTGTTATTTTCTGATGACGAGACATTCGATGATCAGTGGATGATCGGCGATCAATGTAATAATATGAATAGCCAAACATTTAATTCAGCAAAAGATGATTTAATACTCTCGGATATCTTAGAAGAGGAACAACAGCAGCAAACCATCGATCGGAATATCGAGGAAGAGCAAAGTGAATATCCCGTGTGTAAATTTCCGATTAATGGATCAATATCCATATCTGACATGGAAAAAGAGATTATTAAAACTGCTCTTGAGACAATGGGTGGCAATGTTACCGAGACAGCCAGATTGCTTCGTATGAGCCGTGAAAAATTAAGATATAGAATTAGTAAATATAAACTTACTACTTGAATTTATGGGACACGAGAGAGTAATATTGCATTAGTAATATACAAAATGTCTAGATTATTTCCGCAATAAGAGAAAAAAACAATAACTTTTTTATGAATCAAGATTGAATATCTTATAGTTATTAACAGCTGTGGTGTGATCGCATATCACACCACAGCACATTGTAAATATGATTTTTTAACTACGGCTTGTAAAGATTTTTTCGATTATTTTCGCTTTTATTTCATTCTTTTCGAAAAAACCATAATCAACATAACCAGTTATGTGTAATTTATCTCCTTTATCAACCTTCTGAAATCCGTATTGATCCATGGGATTATAGCTCATATCATCTGTATCAATAATCACATTATATTTGCCGGTATCAAGAGTAAACTCTCTACCGTCCACCTTGCTAACAGTGCCTGATACAGTTATTACAGTGCTTTCTGGTAATGCTACTGTCACGTGAACATCGTATGTGTGGATGTCACCTTCATCGTCTATACTGCTCGCGTAATAGTAACTATTGTTATTATGTGAGTATACTCGTAATGCTTCTATTGTCTTTTTTTCATATAGTGAATTATCGAGTCTGCCGGAAACAGTTACTCGGTCACCAATAGTTATCAATTTTATTTCCTCAAACATATCCCAGTCATCCATTTCTACAAGAATATCGCCCTTATCGAAGTCTAGAGTAAATCTTTCACCTGTAATCCCGCTCACTTCGCCGGTGATACTGACCCAGTCCGAGTCATATGCACCACGATACTCTTCAATTTCTGAAGTCGCCATACCGCTGGTACATATAAATAAAGAAACGATAAAAAAAATATAATTCTTAAAATTTAAAATTCTCATATTTAACTCCTTTAATTTACATATTTGTATTTCTGCATTAACCATACCAACAATCTCCGGCATACTTTTTATTTCACATATAGACCAGTTATTAATATATATTTTAGTTGGCTGTCTTCTTATTAATATTTAATGATAGATATAATCTGTCTTGCTATTCAAAAGTTAATTATTAAATATCTGATAAGTATTTATATGATGAATGTCTATACTTTAATTCATGTGAAATGTTAAATAAAATTATTACAATAATATGCAAATTTTTTTAATATACATGGCGATCATCTTCTTTTATTTGGTTTATATGAGCAAAAAAACTTTATAGGGTGTTCATATTTACCAAATAAAATTCTGAATTTAATTTATACCATTTAAAAGTCGTATAAAAAGTTGGCATAGAATATGTACGTCTTTATGTGCGTATTAAAAGGTTCATTAATAGCTCTAATCAGGCTAATCTTAAACACATAAAGGAGTTAAAAAATATGTATATTTTATTTAATTTAGTTTTATTCATAATTCTTATTATCACGCCAAGTGCGTACGCTAAAAACTATTCTGAGACTAATACCTGGATGCATCATTTGTGGTCTAATGTAGATGAACTTGATGAAAATAGTGATGGAAAAATTTCTCGAACTGAATATTCTTCGTATTGGGAAAAGTTATATTCGTTTGCTGATGTGAATAATGATGGCTCTATTACTGATTATGAGTGGCGACTCGTTCTTGAGGGTAAAAAATACTCAAGCAATACCGGACGTTTGATTGATGTCAATGCTGACGCAATTGTTAGTTCATCTGAGGCCAATAAATTCTGGCGTAATCAATTTAGTCAAGCAGACTTGAACAATAATGGTTCTTTGTCAAAATTTGAAACGAGAGCCTTGCTTGAGTCTAAATTAATGGGTGTCTATGCCGAAGACAAGGACATTACATGGAAACAATCATCTTCTATGGATATTAACAAAGATGGAAATGTTAGTTCTGATGAATTTTTGGAATACTGGGGTAATATTTATGGTGATGCCGATATTAATAATGATGGAAAAGTATCAGCTCATGAATATAAATCCATGTTAGAAAGTAAGCGTATGGAACACAATAGCCTGAAATGATCTAAGTGCAATTCAGGAATAAATCAGGTTACTTACACAACTATGTGCATCATATGCACATAGTTGTTTCATGGTTTAATATAAAAAAATTCATCACTATTTTATTTGATACATTGGCTGATGTGTATATCTTTGAAATAGTGATCGATCTATATGATTGGTATTAGATTAACTATTATCAGGTATCTAACCAATAGTTTTGAAGCAGGCAAACGCAATTTTATATTTGGTACGGTATTATATAATTTGATTGGCGTAATTCTGTTTGGCTTAAAATTTAATAATATTATGATTTATGCTATGAATTATCATGTGACAAGTTTTAATGTATATAGTGCTTTAATAAAAAATTTTAGCTTGACATTGTACTCAAATACTATTTAGTCAATCTATCCGATTAACACCTCCAAATAATTGACTATAACTCCGAATCAGAATTCATCCATAATATAAAATCATTGTAAATCATCGTGTTGTATTTATTTTTTGTGCTAATTGCAGCGATATGTTGGGGGTTATCTGGCGGAATTGGTGCCATCCTGATGGCAAATGGATGGGATGCATATGTAGTATCGTTTTATCGTGGTGTAATTGGTTTTTTGTTTGTGCTAACCTGGCTTGTATTATATCCTCAAAAACACGGGCTTGGTAGTCGTCGATTATGGCTTTGGTCATTGTTGGCAGGTCTTGGTGTCGCTGGAAATTTCACTTTTTACTTCATAAGCATTGCCCAAGGCAGTGTCGCAGTTGCAGTAACATTAATGTATTGTGCCCCCATTTTCGTCTACATCGTCTCGTTTTTTTTAAAACTAGAGAAGCATACACTATCTAAGTGGATAGCACTTTTCTTGATTATGTTTGGCGTTATCCTTTTAACTGGGGTGTATGATGTTAGTGCTGTTGCTCTTACACCATTAGCGTTGATTGCCGGTCTTCTTTCTGGTTTATCTTATGCAGTGTTTATATTTGGTTTCAAGTATGCAGCATACCATGGTAGTGCGCAGTCTATCCTTGTAATTGCATTTTCGACACTGGTAATTATTCTTGGCTGGATTAGCAACACCGAACAGGTTATCAAAGTTTTAAATTCATCAAGTTTTTCATTATTTGCTGTACTCGGTGTGCTTGGAGCAGGGCTATCTTTTATTCTTTATATCACGGGTCTTCGTTATATTACTCCAGTTTCCGCTTCGCTAGTGGCAATGGTTGAACCGGTCACTGCAACTTTATTTAGTGTTGCTGTTTTAAGTGAAACACTGACTATTTCCCAATATATGGGTATGACCATCATCCTGCTTACTGTAACAATAATAAATGCATTTGCTAAAAACTAGCAACTATACCTCTCTCCGCAGGCAAAATAAATTGTACTAGCCAATATATATTTACAGGTTTTTATAAATTTTATAAATATGTTGCGTGTATTTAATATGCGGAGCCATTGACTCTCATTTTTTTATTTTTAATCAATACCAAATACGTTACAAGAATTGAAATCATATGCTTATTCTTGTGTAATTGATAAACGTTGCATTTGTTGTGTCGATTAGATAGGCATCTACTTCATTCTATGCGTGGGTTCACGTGATACTCTCATACGATATATAGATTGAATGTCAGTGGTGTAGAAGTTGTTATAAAAGGAGATAAAATACGAATATCAGGGTAAAATTTGATTAGAAAAAACAAAATGCGAATGTCAATCTCAGTACTAATTACTGAAATTCTTGAATTTATAAAATTATAGGGTAACATCAGATGCGTCATAAATATTTACCTTATTTTATTTACTGTATCTAAAGCAATTGTGTAATTGCTGATGACTTTGGGTAGCCAGTGACGCTTAATTCCATAAGACATTTGCACGCAGAAAAGAATTAAAAGTGCTGCACTCACTAGTGAGACGCCAGGAATAAAGTTTGGTATCGTCAGCAGAATAATAAATGCACCATAAGCTCGCGTGCCGAGTAGGTCTGTGATCTGGCGCATGGAGAATTGGACTCCATTTAGCTGATTTACCGCATCCTGTAAAAGCTGACAAAGTTAGCGTTGCTGATAATGTGCTTGTTCACGCATATAATTCATCTATAAACCGTACATCATTACCAACACATATACGCTGTACAGTAATAAAAACAGAATACCGCAAAGTCGCGAAATTCTCTTCCATTTCCATAATACCCATATAAGAAGTAGACTGCTGGATAGCATGACCCATATATCCACACCAATAATAGACTTGGGGACAGGAATTGGTTGTATAACAGCAGTTAGACCTAGTATAAACCAGATATTGTATATATTGCTGCCAAGAATATTTCCAAGTGCGATCGCTGTATTCTTTTTGAGCGCAGCAATCATAGAAGTCACCATTTCAGGCAGGGATGTACCGACTGCGACGATAGTTAGTCCAATCGTGGATTCGGAAATACTGTGAGCACGTGCCAGCTCAACCGCACTCTCTACAAGAAGTCTGGCACCTAAGATTGTGAGCGTAATTCCAGCTATGGCCATAAGCAGACCAAACCAGATATTAGTGACTAAGGGTTCGGCCAGTTTTACTTCATCCCGATGTAATTTAGCAGAAGGAATCTGGGTAAACCGCTCTTTCAAGTAAGTATAAGCGACATAAGCTAAAATTAGAGTAATGTAGAGCATGCCTGCCACTAATGTCAGTTCACCATAAAGGGCAATTCCAACGCAGCACAGCGCAGAAGTTATAAGTGCAATACCATCACGCTTGATAGCCGATGACTGGCATGTAATCGGATAAATCGCAGCAGTGAGTCCAAGTATCAACAGGATGTTGGCAATATTGCTGCCAACTATATTACCAACGGCTATACCTGGTGAAGCTGCGAGTGCCGCATTGATACTAGTAACGAGTTCTGGAGTAGAAGTACCAAAGCCGACCAATGTCAAGCCAATCATCAGCTCCGATATACCAAATTTTCTCGCAACTGTTACTGATCCACGTACCAGCATATCACCGCCTGCTAGCAATAGAATTAAACCAAATACAAGTTCCATAATTATACTTTAATGTTTAATAAAAAATAGATTTTATATTCGAGTGAAACTATATGTCTTTTACTAGTTTTAATTCTTGTCGGAATTAATACTGAAAGCGAGAGAGATCTCACGGGAAATGTAGTAAAGTATTTCGTAATCTTTCCTACCGCTTGCAAGAGAGTAAAGCTATAAGCAAGGATAATCAAAGAGGTTGGTATTAACGTAAGTATTACTAACAATTGTCTGATTGTACGCCTGCATACGTTCATACTAAAGTGAAACAGAGTAGAGGCAAGTGATAATGATTTAACGTCGACTGTAAGATAACTTTGTAAACGTTATTTATAGCATTATCATTTTACAGTGATCAGGAGGTATAAATAGATAGATGAATCAGATATGAAATGCGCATAATAATAATGTCGTTAAGCTGCTATTTTTTTGTCGAATCTTTTAATAGTCTATCAATCAAGGTTCAGATGAACGTGTTTCTATTGACAGTATAGATACCAATATTTTCAACATGCATATCATATTACAGGCATAGCACCCGGCATACCTGAAGAAAAGCGAATAGTTAACCTATAACGTCTGTATTAATAGTTAGCAGAGACTCGCTTTTTAACGAATGTAATATTTATAACTTGTGTGTTTAGTAATATATAGCCAATCTTTATTAATTAATTGATTTAGATCAATATATTGATATGCAGTACATTCAACATAAAACGTGTACAGAAGGGCTTTAAGTAATGACATGACATAAATAAATCGCAGTGTTCATTCATTGAATGCAGGTAATATAAAATTAAATGAATATGAGGCAATATGATATTAAATTTAGAACTTAGCGAGCAAGAATTAGAAATATTAACTGAAACCCTGCAAAGTGTTCTATCGGATCTCAGTTATGAAATTTCCAACACCGCCTTGCATGATTACCGTGAACAGTTGAAAGCGAGGAGAGTCGTGTTAGAGAAAATCAAGAGTGCATTGGTTGAAGATTGATGAACATGCGTTCATCAATAAACTCCAGTCTTACTCTGTCATGCTGATTCTGTATTCATAAAATTATATTATTAGTCTAATAATATTTTATGAATACCTTCTTTCCTGAACAGGGGTGAGAATGCTAACCAACTACCATATAGATATACAGCCATATGAGTCAAACAAGTAATTCTTCTTGGAAGGTTGGGGTATTATTTTCAAGATCCGGTCCTCTTGCAGTAATAGAGGAAACTCAGCTGCGTGGGACTTTGATGGCAATAAAAGAAATTAATGAAGCCGGTGGAATAAACGATAAATTAATAGAGCCGATCTATTATGATCCTGAATCAGATGCTGTCTTATTTGGTAAACTGGCAAAAAGAATGATGGTAGAAGATGGAGTGAGCACTATTTTTGGTTGCTATTCATCAAGTAGTCGAAAATCTGTAGTGCCAGTCGTTGAAAGACTAAACGGATTGTTATGGTATCCGACAGTATATGAAGGGTTTGAATTTTCCACAAATGTCATATACACGGGTGCTGCGCCAAACCAGAACTGTGCAGAATTATTTAAGTTCTTAATGAAGAATTACGGCAACCGTGTTTATCTTGTGGGTACCGATTATGTCTATCCACGTGTTTCAAATAAGATTGTTAAGCAAATTCTGGCTTCAGATAGTGGCGAGGTGGTTGGGGAAAAATATCTTGGTTTTAATGCAAAACACCATGATTATGTGCCCATTATGCGTGATATTAAAAATGTAAGACCTGATGTAATATTCTCGACAGTGGTTGGCAGTTCAACCGTAGATTTTTATCAATGTTATTCAGATTTTGGTTTTAATCCTGCTGAACTCCCAATTGCAAGTTTGACAACGACAGAAGCTGAAATACAGGCCATGGGCACAGATGTGGGTGAGGGGCATATAACCGCAGCACCATATTTTGAGGGTATTGAAAACGAAGCCAGTAAATCATTTGTTAAGAAATATAAAAAATACTATGGGTCTGATCAATACACCAATGCCTGCATTGAATCTGCGTATTTTCAGGTACATATGTTCGCAGAAGCATTAAAAAATTCAAATACACAAGAGACCGATATACTTCGTGCACATGTGCTGGGAGCAAAATATGATGCTCCTCAGGGGCAGATTTCTCTCAATATGACAAATGCGCATACTGATGTTTGGACAAGGGTGGGGAAAGCCAATAGAAATGGACTCTTTGATGTTTTATATACTTCCAGATCCGCTGTGATCGCAGATCCGTACATGCTTTCCTATGCGGCAGAAAAATAAATTAGTTGCTCAATGTAAATTAAATGATAGAGAAGACTTAATATACCAGATGAGTAGTAATAAATCTTCCAGAGAAAAAATTAGGTCAGTACCAAATAAGTTTGCTGAAAATAAAGATATTTATAAATTTAAAGATCTTTGTATAGCAGTAATTACTGAAAGAAATAGTCATGGCGATTTATTTATACGTGAATTACAGAAAACAAGGGCAGAAGTAAAACATATTTGGCCGTGTCCCGATATAATTACATCTGAATACGACATTGTCTTTTCAGAAATGGTGAGTAATTTGCCGTCAAGAATAGATAGTTTACCTGGATTGCCAAAGTTCTCTCTAATCATCATTATTCCCCAAGCAGGCACCGTTGATCTGAAATTGCTGGAGAATTGCGCGCCTCATGGAACTATCCATCTACCTGCAAATCATCAGGCAATATTATCTGTGCTGACAGTCGCGCGTAGTCATTATTTGTATGAAAACAGGCTGAGAAAACGAATACAACAGCTGGATGATAATCTTGTCTCCATGAAAAATATTGAACGTGCCAAAACATTACTTATGCAACAGATGAACCTATCCGAGGATCAGGCACATAAGCATATACAAAGACAGGCAATGGAAAGAAGAATCACGGTCAGCGCTGTGGCAAAAACAATTATTGACGCCCAAGAGCTATTCAGCTAGCATCCAATTACCTTATCTCACCTATAAGGCAGGTGGCAACGGCGCCATCTCACAACTGAGGCAACGAATGCCCAATTGCCCTGCATTAGATGCAGTCTGGTAGGCATTTATGTTAATTTTCTCAGCCACCTCATCCAAAAGTTTCTTTAACTTCCTAAAACATAAGGCTCTCTGGCATATATCCATTATCCTGATGGGTCTCTGAAACTTCTCTTGTGCTGTCTACTTCAGGGCATCATTTTAAATTTTGAATAATTTAATAACCTGGAGAATCTGTGTTATGAAAAAAGCTAGGCGGTCGTTTCTACAAAAAGCAGTTGTTGGTACAGGATTACTCGCAGCACCTCATATATGGATTAAAAATTCATCTTTAGCGTTTGCGTCTAAAGGTGAAATCAAGGTTGGTGTTTTGTTCTCGCTAACCGGAACAACAGGAATAATTGAAGAATCACTGAACAAAGCCACCATTATGGCAATCGAAGAGATTAATGATTCTGGTGGCATCAATGGTATGAAAATTACCCCAGTTGTTGAAGATCCAGCATCAGATCCAGCGACCTTTGCAGCAAAAGCACGTAAGCTTGTCTTAAACGACCGCTGTGTAAGTGTGTTTGGATCCTACACTTCTGCCAGTCGAAAGGCGGTATTGCCAGTTTTCGAAAAGAGAGACAATCTTTACTGGTATCCAACACTTTATGAAGGAAGAGAGTGTTCTAAAAATGTAATTTACACAGGTGCGGTTCCAAATCAGCAACAAGATGAATTTGTACCATGGTTGGTAGAAAAATTTGGCAAGCGCTGGTATCTAATTGGTTCTAATTATATTTACCCGAAAGAAGAGAATAATTACTGCAAAAAATTACTTGCTGAGTTGGGTTGTGAAGTGGTTGCAGAAGAATATGTGCCTTTGGGACACTCTGAATTCGCATCCGTTGTGAATAAATTCCGCAGTGAAAAACCAAATGTAATATTTTCAACGGTAGTCGGTGACTCTGTTGTAGCATTACATCGTCAGTATCGTGCAGCAGGACTGGATCCGGAATCAATGCCAATGGCAAGTTTAACAACATCGGAAAATGAAGTTGCTGCAATGGGTGGTGATGCAGCAGCCGGTCACTTTACTTCCGCACCATATTTTATGGTTTGGGATTCCCCGGAAAACCAAAAATTTGTTGAATCATACCGCAGCCGATGGGGCAAGGATAAAGTAACACATTTTGTATCTGAGCCATCTTATTTCCAGGTATATATGTTTAAGCAAGCAGTAGAAAAACTAGACCCAAGTGATATTAGCCCTCAAACAATTCGTGAAGCTGTTAAAGGAGTAGAGCTGGTAGCACCACAAGGTCCAGTGCGCCTGGATCCTGCTACATTACATACATATCTATGGCCAAAAATTGGTGTATGTAAGTCAGATGGCCAGTTTGAGATTTTAAAACAATCATCAGAATGGCTAAAACCAGTTCCATACAAGGCTTATCCTGATCAGGTGTGTACAGAGGCCGGATTGAAGCAGGTAAAAGCATAAATTTCTCAGGTATTGGAAGCTGGACAGCAGTCCGGCTTCCACATTTAAATATAAGAAACTGACATGGATCCAGTTGCAATAATATCACAATTAGTCACAGGCTTGAGTGTTGCATCGATACTACTGTTAGTCGCACTGGGTTTGGCAATAATTTATGGTGCGACAGGAGTAATAAATCTTGCACATGGTGAGTTTGTTATGCTCGGTGCATACAGTGCGTGGGCATTGCAGACTTTCTTTAACTTAGGCTTGTTTCAAAGCCTTATATTTATATTTATTATTGTTGCGTTGCTGGGATGGTTAATAGAGAAGACAGTGATACGGCATTTATATGCCCGGCCATTAGACACTATTTTAGCGACCTGGGGTATCGGGGTGATTGCGCAACAAGCTATTCGATTATCTGCTGGTGGCGAATTAAGATATGTAGAAATGCCACCTGCATTAGCTGACAGTGTTTCATTGTTCGGCATTGAAATTTCAGCTTTCAGAATATTTATTCTGTGTTTTGCATCAGCGCTTTTCATTTTAACTTGGTATTTGATGTATCGAACTACTTATGGAATAAAGCTGCGTGCAATTACGCAGAATCCGGAAATTGCGAGTAGTTTTGGTATTAACAGCAGTAAAATTTATGGTATTACATTTGCTTATGGTGCAGGTTTAGCGGGTCTCGCTGGCGCATTAATATCTCCGCTTAAAAGTGTATCCCCTGAAATGGGAACAACCTATGTCGTAGACGCCTTTTTGATAGTGGTTCTTGGAGGGGTTGAATCCTTAATGGGTACAGTGCTGAGCGCAATAATATTAGGTGAATTATCGAGTTTTATATCTTTTTATAGCAACGATACATTTGCTAAGGCTTTAGTATTATTAGCAATCGTCATATTAATTCGTTTTAGGCCACAAGGCTTGTTTTCTGCAAAAGTAAGAAGATAAGTATTTATGAACTCTACAATTAATAAGCAGACGCGGTTATCTTTATCAAAAGTATCAAAAAGTCATACAAATACGAAGCTTCAAATTGTCACTTATACATTAGTATGTGTGATTATCTTTCTAATACCATCTTTTATGGATAACGCTTATTTGTTAAATAAGTTTTCAACCTATTTAGTGATGGGTATCCTTGCCATGGCTTTAAGTCTGTCCTGGGGTTATGCCGGTATCCTTAACTTGGGTCAAGCTATGAGTTTTGGCTTGGGTTCTTACTGTATGGCAATGACATTAAAGCTAAGGACAGTACCTATTCATACTGGCGCTGAGGGGCTGCCAGACTTTATGGTTTGGAATAATGTTGAAACATTACCTCTGATCTGGGAGCCTTTTTATTCTCTTACATTAGCAATAATACTTGGTATTGCCATTCCAGTTATTTTTTCAATGTTAGTTGGCTGGTTTATGTTTAGAGGACGTATCACAGGTGTATATGTTGCAATAATTACTCTGGCCATACTTGTTGTTGTAAATTTACTAATTATTGATCAGCAAAGAATTACGGGTGGGTTCAATGGAATCACAGACTTAGCGCAGTTGGAGATACTCGGTTTTGAGTTCGATGCTTACGGAAGTTCATCATATTACTTAATTGCGGTATTTTTGACGCTAAGTCTATTCCTTTCCCTGGCAGTTACTAAAAGTAAAACAGGTAAAATATTACAAGCAGTACGTGATCATGAAGATAGAGTTCGTTATTTTGGCTATGATGTAGCTCATTATCAAATATTCGCTTACTCACTTTCAGCTGGAATTGCCGGGCTTGCGGGCATGTTATACACGATTGTAATGGAATTTGCCTCACCGACATTCCTGGGTGTTCCTCTCAGTTTATCTATAGTCATATGGTGTGCCGTTGGAGGAAGACAAAGTCTACTGGGTGCAATGCTTGGTGCGATTTTTGTAGTAGGAATACAGGGGTCACTTTCTGAAACAGAAATATTTTTAGAAACATGGACGCTTATCATGGGATTTATATTTGTGCTGGTAGTTTTATTTATACCTAAGGGCATAGCGGGCGCATTCGAGAGTCTTATAAATGCAATGCGTCGACATTGAGATATTAAATTAAATGAATAGTCAACAGCTAAAACTGGCAAATGTTATCGTAAACTTTAACGGGTTTCATGCTTTGGATGGATTAAACTTTTCAGTTAAAGAAGGTGAATTACGCTGTCTTATTGGACCAAATGGTGCAGGCAAAACGACTGCTTTAGATATTATCTGTGGGAAAATTAAAGTTAGTTCAGGGGATGTATATTTTGAGTCAAAAAGCATTAAACATATGCAGGAACATCAAATAGCCAGAATTGGTATTGGCAGAAAATTCCAAATACCGAGTGTTTTTCATGAGTTGACCGTAAGACAAAATCTTGAAGTTGCTAATTCTAAAAATACTAAAGTTTTATCTAACTTGTTCAGATTTGGACTAGGTGAATATAAAGATAGCATTGATGAATTAGCTCTGATGGTTAATTTGCACGAGCACTTGGATGTATTAGCCGGGTATCTCTCACATGGTCAAACTCAGTGGCTAGAAATAGCACTTTTAGTTGCTCAGAACCCAAGACTAATTCTCATGGATGAACCTACAGCCGGAATGACACGTCAAGAAACATACAAGACTGCGCAACTCTTTTTGGAACTAAAAAAACAACATACATTAGTCGTTGTTGAACATGATATGGGATTTGTCAAAGAAATCGGTGATTTTATCTCAGTGATGCATCAAGGGAAAATTCTTGCAGAAGGTACAGTAAAAGATATTGAGACAAATGAAGATGTTAAAGAAGCATACCTTGGTTCAGGAGGCATAACTAATGCTTGAACTGACTGCTGTTAATGCATTTTATGGGAATAGTTGTGCAATACAAAATATCAATTTGCGTGTTGGAAGTGGAGAATTTATTTCGATTATTGGAAGAAACGGTGTAGGTAAGACTTCTTTGATGCGAGCAATAATTGGCCTAATGGATCGTATAACAGGAAGTATCATGCTTGACGATATCGAAATAAATAAATTTAAAACACATGAAAGAGCAAAAGCTGGCATTGGATATGTTCCACAAGGTCGCGGCATACTGCCTCGATTCACGGTGCGTGAGAACTTAACAGTAGGAACATTTGCATCTAATGAAAAAAAAGATGAGATAAATGAATGGATATATGAGTTATTTCCGATATTAAAAGAATTTTTAAACCGACCAGGCGGTGACTTATCTGGTGGTCAGCAACAGCAGCTGGCAATAGGAAGAGCTCTATTAACTCAGCCTAAAGTCATACTATTGGATGAACCTACAGAAGGTATACAGCCAAATATAGTTGAAAAAATTGAGGAGGTGCTTATCGACTTAAACAATAATCACGGCATGACAATTGTTTTAGTTGAACAAAATGTAGAGTTTGCCAGAAGAGCATCTCAACTTTTTGCAATATTAGACAATGGGTATGTTGCAGCAGAAGGTAAAATTAATACTTTGACTGATGATCTGGTTCACAAGCATTTATCAGTTTAATGTTGATGAAGTGTTATTAAAATTAATATTTTTGTGGAGGAATTAATATGTATCATGGTGATATATCAAGCAGTAAAGATACCGTGGGTGTTGCGGTTGTTAACTATAAAATGCCCCGGCTACATACAAAAGCTGAAGTGATTGAGAATGCAAAGAATATTGCATCAATGGTTGAGGGAATGAAAGTTGGCCTTCCTGGAATGGATTTGGTTATTTTCCCGGAATATAGTACACATGGCATTATGTATGATGAAAAAGAAATGTATGAAACCGCATCCTCATGCCCGGGTGAAGAAACTGAAATTTTTGCCGAAGCATGTAGAAATGCCAAAACCTGGGGTGTATTTTCCTTGACTGGGGAACGTCATGAAGAACACCCAAATAAGGCACCTTACAACACGCTTATCCTAATGAATGATCAGGGTGAGATTGTTCAAAAATATCGCAAAATTATGCCATGGGTTCCGATTGAAGGTTGGTATCCGGGTAACTGTACTTATGTATCTGAAGGTCCTAAAGGCTTAAAAATTAGCCTGATCATCTGCGATGATGGTAATTACCCGGAAATTTGGCGTGATTGCGCAATGCGTGGTGCTGAACTTATAGTCAGATGTCAGGGCTACATGTATCCATCTAAAGAACAACAAGTACTTGTTGCAAAAGCGATGGCCTGGATGAATAACACTTATGTTGCAGTTGCTAATGCTACAGGATTTGATGGTGTTTATTCATATTTTGGATATTCATCCATTATAGGATTTGATGGAAGGACATTAGGTGCATGTGCTGAGGAAGACATGGGCATTCAATATGCCAACTTGTCAGTCTCATTGATAAGAGATGCACGTAAGAATCAGCAGTCACAAAACCATTTGTTTAAACTTTTACATAGAGGATATACAGGTAAAATTAATTCAGGAGAAGGGGATAAAGGTGTTGCTGAATGTCCTTATGAGTTTTATAAGAAGTGGGTTACCGACCCGGATGCAGCGCGTGAAATGGTTGAGTCATTCACACGTACGACGGTTGGTACAGATGAGTGTGAAATAGAAGGGATACCGAATCCTAAAACACATCGCTAATATCAGATATACAAAAGCAGCGAGGGTAGGGTTATCACCTTCGCTGCATTTGTCTGATTATTTGATATTAATTCAATCATGCAAATTAGATACGTACTATGAATCTGAACAGCTATCTAATTACAACTGAGCCTTTCTACTCGCCAACTCATAATGAAATTGAGTTGTTTGAGGCTGCATATTCAAGCCGAATGCCAATGATGCTTAAAGGACCGACTGGATGTGGTAAAACGCGATTTGTTGAATATATGGCCTGGAGGTTAAAAAAGCCACTTATAACAGTTTCCTGTCATGAAGATATGACTGCGTCGGACCTTGTTGGCCGTTACCTACTGGATGCTGATGGAACAGTCTGGCATGATGGACCATTAACATTGGCAGTAAGACATGGTGCTATCTGTTACCTGGATGAGATTGTTGAAGCAAGGCAGGATACAAGTGTTGTCATTCATTCCTTGACTGATGACCGTAGAATTCTCTCTCTTGAAAAGAAAAATGAAGTAGTTAAAGCGCATCCTGACTTTCAGATTGTTATATCTTACAATCCTGGCTATCAAAGTGTCCTGAAAGACTTGAAAGAGTCAACAAAACAAAGATTTGGTGCAATTGAATTCGGTTACCCAAAACCGGATGATGAGGCAAATATTATTGTACATGAGACTGGAATAGACTTGCCTATAGCCAGGTTACTCGTAACTATTTCAGAAAAATCCAGAAACCTGAAAGGTCATGGTTTAGAAGAGGGTGTATCTACACGCATGTTGATCTATGCAGCTCAGCTGATATCTCAGGGTATATCATTAGCAGAAGCTTGTGAGGTAGCACTCGTTTTACCTATTACAGATGATCAAGATATTCGCAATGCACTGAATTCAGCGATTGCTGCATGTTCATGAGGTAAATTGTGGGCTCACCTCCAACCTATGGCAAAGATGTCGTTACTCCTAAAAATGACGATAAATTCGCCTATGAAGCAGAGAAAATAAAGCTAATTCAAGAAGGTAAAAAGTATTTCCCAAATGAACATATCTCCGATTGGGAGACTGCCTGTCATAAATTATCAGATGCCGGTTATGGTAAAATAATACCGCTATCATACATTCGGTATTCGCCAAAAATTGTACAACCAATAAATGCGGATGCTGCTATTAATCTTGCATCTGTCGTTTCACTGGCAGCGATTAAAATAAATCGGGCAGCAGCAGAAATGCTGCCAAAAATTGCAGTAACAGTGGCTGTTGAAACAAAATCCTATGATGGATTTAACACCTGGCTCAATATCATAGATCAATTGATTAAAGAAGCACCAGAAGCTGTATTACCGGTGTTGGAGCGCACACACAAAATATTATCAATATTAACTCCTCAACAGTTCCGGTCATGGATTTTAGCCGGATTGCGTTCAACAGCCAACGATACATCAAGGCAAATTGAATATTTTACATTCATAGATCCAGAGTCAGAAAAGTGGCTGCGACATGAGGCAGGCGATGTTGTTTTTACTGATCTGGAAAAACGACTTAAATTATATTTAATCGCATTATGGCAATTACAACCTCCTGTGCGAAATTTGCCTCCTTCTATATCACCGTTATCTTCAAGACGTATGACTGTATCGAATGGAGTTGTTCTGGTACCAGAAGTATTTCCCGGATATCACGGTGCGCAGGCAGAACAAATCTTTCGAGCCGGTTTTGCACATATAGGTGCGCATTTGAAATTCTCGAAACACAAATTCAAGCTTGGAGAATTAAAACCAATTCAAATCGCGCTTGTATCATTGCTTGAGGATGCACGCGTAGAGCATTTGGCAATGCAAGAATATCCTGGATTGCGAAAATTATGGTTACCTTTTCATGTTGCCAAATCTACAGGCCCTCAACTTGTACCACTCTTGCTAGCTCGACTATCAAGAGCTTTGATCGATATAAAATATCAGGATTCAAATGGATGGGTACAAAAAGGACGAGAAATGTTTTTTGACTCCGGTAATGACTTCAATCAATCAGATATGTGCAGAAATATTGGTGTGTTACTAGGTAATGATCTTGGGCAGTTAAGGGCTCAGTTTAATGCCAAGACATATGTAGTTGAGCCACCCTACAGGGATGATAATCTTGGATTATGGGATTTTGGAGATCAACAGGAAGATGAAGAAGACCAGGGAATATTTATTGAAGCAATTCAAAGAAATAGAAATGAGACTGAATCTGACACTGCATCCAATGAGAATAATCCGCGTAAAGATGATGATATTGAACAGCACTATGATGCGCGGGAAAGCGAAGAAAAAGACAATCTTGAGTCAAATATCGTTGTCAGATACCCGGAATATGATTACATAACCGGTAATGAGAGGCCAGACTGGTGTTGTATAATTGAATATTATCCCGAATTTGGTGATGCTCATAAAATAAGTCGCATCCTTGAAAAACATTCAGATCTGATAAAAAAAATAAGAAATCTAATAGAAGCAGCTAAAGTAAGTCTACCAGAAAGGTTACATCACCAAAATGTAGGTGAATCACTAGACTTGGATGCCTGTATTAACGCAGCAATGAGTTTAAGAATGCGCCAGGCACCTGATCCACGTATCTATAGTACAACAGAGCGTAAACATCGTGATTTGTCGGTTTTAGTTTTGCTCGATATCTCAAATTCAACCAATGATAAAGTACAGAATGCTGATACAACTATTCTGGAACTGGAAGTTCAGGCGACCAGCTTGCTCGCATATGCAATGTCTGAACTAGACGATCCATTTGCTATATCAGCATTCTGTTCAGATGGTAAAGAAGATGTTCATTATTATCGTATTAAAAACTTTAAATCGCCTTATGACTCAACCGCGCATGCTCATCTGGCCGGGTTGAAAGGCAAATTGTCTACGCGTATTGGGACTGCTATGAGGCATGCGATGAATGATTTGATATCCCAACATACTCATAGAAGACTATTACTTGTTATAACAGACGGTGAACCTTCTGATATTGATGTGAATGATAAGCAATATCTGGTTGAAGATGCACGTAAAGTCGTTCGTTCAATGTCTCGTATAGGTATTGATAATTTTTGTGTCGGTTTAGACTCTGGTGGAGATAGTTACTTAAATAGTATATTTGGCAAAAAGAATTTTACTATTATTGATAGAATTGAACGCCTTCCAGAGCGATTGCCAATGTTATATCTGAGGTTAACTGCATAAAATAAATTATATCGGAGTAAAACTATGTCTGAAGTAAAAGTATATCCAGTGCCTAAAAATTTTGCTTCTTCTGCGCATATCGATAAGTCATCATATGAGACCATGTATCAAGCATCTATTGAAAACCCAGAAAAGTTTTGGGCGGAGCAGGCAGATAAATTTGTTAGTTGGTTTGCAAAATGGTCTAACGTATTAGATTGGAACTATCATAAAGCATATATTCGATGGTTTGAAGGCGCGACTTTAAATGTTTGTTACAATTGCATCGATCGGCATTTGCAGAGTCGCGGTAATGAGGCAGCAATTATTTGGGAAGGTGATGATCCGGATAATGAAAAGTATATCACGTATAATGAATTACATTCTGAAGTTTGCAAGTTATCAAATGCATTAAAAAAACGTGGAGTAAAAAAAGGTGATCGTGTTTGCATATACATGCCAATGATTCCACAAGCAGCAATTTCGATGTTAGCATGCACAAGAATTGGTGCAGTTCATTCTGTTGTTTTTGGCGGTTTTTCGCCAGATGCTCTGCGAGATAGAATATTGGATTCAGATTGTCAAACTGTCATCACTGCGGATCAAGGTATCCGCGGTGGTAAGCCAGTCCCTCTCAAAAAAAATACGGATCAAGCATTACAAGACTGTCCAAACGTAAATACTGTTATTGTGGTGAAACGTACAGGGGCAGATATTTCATGGAATGAGCACAGAGACTGCTGGTATCACCTGATTGTAGACAGTGAGAGGCCAGAGTGTGAACCTGAAATCATGCAGGCAGAAGACCCTTTATTTATACTTTATACATCTGGCTCTACAGGAAAACCTAAAGGTGTTATGCATACTACTGGTGGATATCTCCTCTATGCCGCTATTACTCATAAATATGTATTTGATTATCAAGATAATGAAGTATATTGGTGTAGTGCTGATGTCGGCTGGGTAACAGGGCATACATATATTGTTTATGGTCCGCTCTGTAATGGAGCGACTACCTTGATGTTTGAAGGCGTACCTAACTATCCGGATGGAAGTCGTTTTTGGCAAATTATTGACAAACATGAAGTCAAATCATTTTATACGGCACCGACCGCGATACGCGCTCTTATGGCGCTGGGTAATGACTTTGTTAATCAAACAAGTCGAAGTAGCTTGCGTTTACTTGGCACTGTCGGTGAGCCAATTAATCCTGAAGCGTGGGAGTGGTACTATCATGTAGTTGGAAATAGTCGTTGTCCGATCGTTGATACCTGGTGGCAAACAGAAACAGGAGGTCATATGATCACACCTCTACCGGGAGCCAGTATTTTAAAGCCAGGATCAGCAGCATTGCCATTTTTTGGTATTCAACCGGTTATTTTAGATGATAATGGCAATGAACTTGATGGAGAATGCCAGGGAAATTTAGCGATTAAATTCCCCTGGCCCGGCCAAATGCGCACAGTTTATGGAGATCATCAGCGTTTTATTGACACTTATTTTTCACAATTCCCAGGCTATTATTTCAGTGGTGATGGATGTCGTCGTGATCAAGATGGTTACTATTGGATTACAGGCCGAGTAGATGATGTACTTAACATATCTGGTCATCGATTAGGCACTGCAGAAGTAGAAAGTGCATTAGTTTTGCATAAGTGTGTTGCTGAAGCGGCGGTCGTAGGATGCCCACATGATATTAAAGGACAGGCCATTTACTGTTATGTCACACCTATGGTTGGCATTGAGCCGAATGATGAAATTAAACAAGAGCTTATTCATTTAGTTAGCAAAGAGATAGGATCTTTTGCTAAACCGGACTTTATTCAATGGGCTCCGGGATTGCCAAAAACACGTTCAGGTAAAATCATGCGTAGAATTTTACGCAAAGTTGCTGAAAATGAAGTGGCTGACCTGGGAGATACTTCAACACTTGCTGATCCAAGTGTCGTTGATGATATAATCGTTAATAGACTCAATAAATAAAATATTTATATTTGCTGAATTAATACTTTCGCATGTGTTCTGCAACCCAACTAAAGTAAAATCATGTTATTTTGAATTAAACTGGCTTATAACACAGGTTATTTGGTTGAGCATGGTTCGTTGTGAGCTTGAGACGCTGCAAACCAGTCTTTTCCCTGGTCAGAAATAGGTGATAAAGATTATATTTCAGAAGAATTGTCTACTGTCTAGATAATTAAGGTAAACTGCCATTGCAATCTATATCAATCAAGCGGATTTTTCATCTATATGACAAATTATCTCGGGTAAGGGCGTAAATCCAGGGGATATTCAGAATGATGGCGCGATTACAAGTACGGTGAGAACAGCCAGCATATGGCATCACGCAAGCGAACTATAAGTCGTCGCCCGTCCAGCTCTTTTTGGATATATGGTTCAGATACACCTTCTATCTGCGAAAAATAATCTAATAAATAGTCCAGTCTTTCTCTGTTATAAATCTCGATACCAATTTCGAAATTTAATCTCAGGCTGCGAGGATCTATATTTGCAGAACCGACAATGGCATAGCTATGATCAATAATTAAAAGTTTTGTGTGAGAAAAGGGCTCTGGTTGCTTGGATATGCGGATACTGAATATTAGCAATTCAGCCAGCATATTGTGGGTTGCCCATTGAACATAAGGTAAATTGCTTTTAGCAGGTAATATGATATGCACATCTACCCCTTTCATTGAAGATGTCCTAAGTGCAGAAATCATCTCTCTTGATGGAAGAAAGTACGGGGTAATAATGCGTACCGAATGCTTTGCAGCGGATATAGCCCCAATCATTGTGAGTTCAAGTTTATCAAGATTCTTGTCAGGCCCATCTACGATAACTCTGCATGACGTATCACCAATGCTATTTAAGTTGCCTGAGAATTCTGTAAAATTTTCTTCTGTTGTGAACTTCCAGGTCTCAGCAAATACATCATGGAATTGTTTCAATACCGGGCCACAAAATTTAAAATGGATATCCTGTGTACGATTAGTGTTCTCTGTATCTTCCGCTAAATGACGGTCACCAATATTCATGCCGCCTGAAAATGCGACTTCATCATCTATGATGAGCAGTTTTCTGTGATTGCGCAAATTGATATGTAATGAGGGCGGCCATAGTGATAGAGGCAAGAAGCGTGCGACTTTGATACCTGATTTTTTTAAAAGTCGACTTGCTCTGGGAAAAGAATACATATCGCCAAGTCCGTCAATAATCACTTTGACATCAATACCCCGTTTGTTGGCTTTTTTTAAAGCATCTATAAACAATTGGCCTGTTCTGTTTGTTTCCAGAATATAAGACATTAAATAAACAGAAGATCGTGCATGTTTAATTGCCTGCAGCATGACAGGGTAGGCTTCTTCGCCATTTTTAAGTAAAGTTACCTGGTTATCAGGTGCTAATGGAAAATCGACCAATGAATCTGTCAGATTCGCAATTGACTGAAGTTCAGCGGAAAATGAACTTTTGTTCTGAGAGGGTGAAATTGGTTTTGCACCTTCACCTCTTTCAAAACCAAATAATACCCGCGCGAGATCTTTATCATGCAAATTCTCTGCACGTGAACGTATTCGGTTTATTCCAAACAGAAAGTATAAAAAAGGTCCAACTACTGGGAAAAAAATACAAACACTGACCCAACCCAGAGCAGCTCTTGAATCACGTTTATATAGCAGTGCGTGACCGACTGTGAGTGGTGCAATAATCGTATGAATTAATATCGTGGTTAACTGCCAAAATGTCATAAAAACAGCTTATTAGAATACGGAGAAGTCTACAATCACTGGCAAATGATCAGAAGCTGCACGCACTAATTTTGTGTGGCCAACAAATGCATTATCGACCTTGAGACACCCGCGGTGAAACACCCGATCAAGCGCACGAGATGGGTACACCGCGGGATATGTTTTTGCTTTGCCAAGCGCTGATACAAACCCATGGGCATTAAGCACTTTCTTGCATAGATTTTGCCACACGTCATTAAAATCACCGCCAAGTAAAATTGGCTGATCCGGAGACAGGCTGGAGACGTATGGGTGTTGAGTCAATTTCTGAAGTTGAATAGCTCGCTCGAAGGCGGCAAGTCCTAAATGTACATTAACAAGCGTAATTGATCGAGAAAACGTTTCATTGTTAATTTCAAATTGTATGGCCAGTCCGCGCCTGCGTTTTTTGGGGGGGACGGTTAAATCGATATCCAGATGATCGGTGATTGGATAGTGACTTATAATAGCATTTCCATAACATCCTTTGCGTAAAAACACATTTGCCTGAAATGCCTGATAATCATAGCCAAGGCTGCTCGCAATCAAATCAACCTGTTTATGATTTCGTGAGCGAGGTACACCATCGTCTACCTCTTGAAGGAGCACAATACCCGGTTGATAATAGTCAATAGTACTGATTATTCTTGCTAGTTCATATTTGCGGTCTACGCCACCAATGCCTTTGTGAATATTATAAGACAGCATCCGGAAATTTATTTCCTGTTTCATAAAAATTAATATGATGGTCTATTCAATAACTTATTGGTATCGACAATGTCTGTATAAACAGGATAATCAATGATGCATTCTCTCTTTGATATGTTATTTATACATTGACAGTTTGACAATGAGAGTTGGTATTAATCACTGAATATTCTAAACACATACTATGTAGCCTAATCGGGCGATATAATTTGTTAATTACAGGTTATATGTATTAAATGTTCTATTCTAACACAAGTTTATTTTGTTAAAGGCGGTTAAAGAGTCATTCTTACATGCGACTGCATGATTCTAATCCTCATGTTGCTGGCTGGGGTTCACCATCAATTTAGATGTTGCTGCAGTTAGTTGATTCCGCATTGCAATCTTATGTCAAGATTTGCCTGCCCATTTATTCAGGCGCCATATATTAAAAAGTTCAAGCCTGGTTTTGTCCAGGTTACGTTTGATTTCTGGCGTTGGACAGCTCTTGCTGTTTTGTTTGCAGTTTTCTGCAATTTTACCTTCCTGTCTCAGGTGAAAAATAATACTTTTGCGTGAGTATTTCCTTTATAACAAATATTAAATAATATGAAACACTATTTATCTTCTCTCTTCGATTCTTCTTATTTAACTTACATTTGATATTCGCGTTGATAATTTTAAGTATTGCTGGCTAATTATTGTTCGTTACAGATAATGCATCGTCCGATAAAGCATTACAATTTGAAATAAACCTGTCATTCGCAATAAATATTTCAAGAGTACTATCCAACCTTTCAAAATTCTGGCATTAAAATCTCAATTGGAGGGGCAATTGTCTGAAAATACAAAGCCAGACTCAGCCGATATTAATCATAGTCAAACCAGAACACTAAAAATAGCATTCTTGATTAATGCCGGGATGTTTGCTTTAGAGTTTAAGGTAGGTTTACTTATTGCGTCTACAGCGATACTTGCTGATTCCCTTGATATGCTCGGTGATGCCATGGTATATGGGTTCAGTTTGTTTGTAGTGAGCCAAAGCCATTACTTCAAGGCAATCGCTGCCTTTGTTAAAGGTTGTGTTATGGCTTTATTCGGGATATTTGTGTTATGGCAGGCAATTGATAAAATGGTCCATCCAGTTGTACCTCATTACGAGACCATGGGTCTGGTAGGGTTGATCGCCCTGGTAGCGAACATGCTTTGTTTTAGTTTGCTCTGGAAGCATAGGGGGGAGGATATCAATATGCGTTCAGTATGGGTATGCTCGCGCAATGACATAATTGCCAACATTGCGGTAATACTGGCAGCGCTTGGTGTGGGTATCTCTGGTACCCAGTGGCCCGATTTACTTGCCGGTCTTGGAATTGCCGGTTTATTCCTGATTTCATCTTTTTATATTGTTAAAGATGCAGGCACGCAGCTTTTAAAGAATACCAAGGTTTTTACTCACTATTAATTAATCAATGTTCAGAATTTCTTCCTTTGGCTCCTTAATCGTTTACTCCACTGTTTACACTGAGACAATAATTTCAAATCTGTAACAATGAAAGGATGTCTCGCTTGAAACACCTTTCAGTCAGGATTAGGAAAATAAGCTCACCAATGTGGCAAATGCACTTGCCATAATTAATGCAAACATTACAAATTCCGGAACAAGAATATTATAAGTAAATTCTTTTTCTGAACTTTTCCTGTGGCCTGGCGTGCCTGGCTGTCCAAATTTACTGTTATTGCGTTTGGTCATTACATTCACCTTTATCAATTTAATCGTTAATGCCCTGACTATATTGTACCAACTAGTCAGTATAAGCATATTTTACACATGGATACCAGGTTGTCAACCATTTGGTATAAATTGAAGCTATAAAATAATAAATAATAAAAACAGTAAGTTAATAAATAATAAACTCGACTGGATGGGTAATTACTTGTAATTTATAGTGATTTTAGTACAATACAGACCAGTTAGTATAACAAGGAATCACAATGGCAAGAGATGGGTCAGTGACCAGAGAAAAAATTATCGATGCCGCGTTAAAGCTTGCACTAAAGCAAGGTCACGTAGCCACTTCAGTGGATGAGGTGATCTCCAAAGCCGGGATCACAAAAGGTACTTTTTTCTATCATTTCCCCACCAAGAAAGACCTGGCTGCGGCACTGATAAAGACCTTTTCTGATGTCGAGATGCAGGTTTTGGAAGAAAACATGACTAAAGCAAGGAAATTAAGTAAAGATCCTCTTCAGCAATTATTGATTTTTGTTGGACTGATTCAGGATATGCATGAACAGCGCGACAGCGAATATATTGGTTGTCTGTTTGCCAGCTATAGTTATGAAAATCAGCTGGTGGACAAAGCGCTTTTAAGCATGGCCACGACAACGCTGACTGAATGGAAGCAGGAACTTGGCAAATTAATTCGTAAAATTATCACGCGCTATCCACCAGGTTATGAAGTGAGCCCAGACGACCTGGCCAATATGTTTCTGGTGACCATGCAGGGTGCCTATGTTTTAAAGCGTGTTACCGGCCAACCTGACGTTATTCAGTTACACCTGGAACAATATAAAACCTACCTGGAAAGCTTATTTCGACCGCAACAACCTCAGTGCACTGCACCATAAAACTGAGGCAACCCTGAGTTGGGCTGCCTCATTAAATAGCAAATCTTATTAGAGTGACAAGATTATGTTGACTGCGGGTGAAAGACTGTCAGCGACGAATCTTATGCGACATCGAACCGGTCCGCATTCATCACTTTATTCCAGGCGGCAACAAAATCATCTACAAACTTTTCTTTGTTATCATCCTGTGCATACACTTCAGAATAAGCTCGCAGTATGGCATTGGAACCAAACACAAGATCAACACGGGTTGCAGTCCATTTAACCTGGTCAGTCTGACGGTCGCGTATTTCGTAAAGGTTATTACCGGCAGGTTTCCAGGTATTTGCCATGTCGGTCAGATTAACGAAAAAATCATTGCTTAATACGCCTTCACGTTGAGTGAAGACACCATGCTTTGTACCGCCATGATTGGTGCCAAGCATGCGCATGCCGCCAACAAGGACAGTCATCTCCGGTGCTGTTAATCCCATTAACTGGGTTCGGTCAAGCATCATTTCTTCGGCGCTGACAACGTAATCTTTCTTCAGCCAGTTACGGTAACCGTCATGAAGTGGTTCCAGTGGTGCAAAGGAGTTCGCGTCTGTCATTTCATCCGTGGCATCTCCCCGACCTGCTATAAACGGAACTGATACTTCAAATCCCGCTGCCCGGGCGGCTTTTTCTATGGCAACATTTCCTGCCAGTACGATGACGTCTGCGATACTTGCACCAGTTTCAGCCGCAATCGGTTCCAGCACCGATAAAACTTTGTTTAGCCGTTGTGGTTCATTGCCCTCCCATGTTTTCATTGGGGCGAGGCGAATGCGTGCGCCGTTGGCGCCTCCGCGCATGTCCGAACCACGAAAAGTTCTGGCGCTGTCCCAGGCGGTGCTCACCATCTCACCGATGCTGAGTGAGCAATTAGCAATTTTGTCTTTGACAGCTTCTACATCGTAACTGTTATTACCCGCCGGTACCGGATCTTGCCAGATCAAATCTTCTTGAGGGACATCAGGGCCAATGTAGCGGCTCTTGGGACCCATATCCCGATGAGTGAGTTTAAACCAGGCGCGTGCGAAAGCATCTTTGAATGCATCCGGATCCGCACGAAACTTTTCCATAATTTTGCGATAGGACGGGTCCATCTTCATCGCCATATCCGCATCAGTCATGATTGGATTATGACGCTGTGATGGATCTTCTGAATCTACCGGTTTGTCCTCATCGCGGATTTCAACTGGTTCCCATTGCCAGGCTCCCGCCGGACTTTTGACAGAGTGCCATTCATGGTCCAGTAACATATCAAAATAACCCATATCAAATTGGGTAGGGTTTGATGTCCAGGCACCCTCAAGTCCACTGGTCACAGCATCATGGCCCACTCCACGTTGATGATGATTGTTCCAGCCAAGACCCTGTTCTTCAATTTCAGCGCCTTCGGGTTCGGGGCCGAGCAGGGCCGCGTCACCGTTACCATGACACTTGCCTACTGTGTGGCCGCCCGCTGTCAATGCCACGGTTTCTTCATCATTCATGGCCATACGCTCAAAAGTGATACGCACATCATGGGCTGTCTTTAACGGATCGGGCTGGCCGTCAACTCCTTCGGGGTTGACGTATATTAATCCCATCATCACCGCAGCTAACGGGTTTTCCAGGTCCCGCTCGCCGGAGTAACGGCTGCCTTCGCTTCCGGTCGGCGCGAGCCATTCTTTTTCCGAGCCCCAATAAATGTCTTTCTCCGGGTGCCAGATATCTTCCCGTCCGAAACCAAAACCGAAAGTCTTTAACCCCATGGATTCATAGGCAATATTGCCAGCGAGAATAATTAAATCGGCCCAGCTTATTTTATTCCCGTATTTCTTTTTGATTGGCCATAGAAGGCGTCTTGCTTTGTCGAGGTTGGCGTTATCCGGCCATGAGTTGATCGGCGCAAAGCGTTGGTTGCCGGTACCGGCACCTCCGCGGCCGTCCGCAATACGGTATGTTCCTGCCGCGTGCCAGGCCATACGAATCATCAGGCCACCATAATGCCCCCAGTCTGCGGGCCACCATGCCTGGCTGTCCGTCATGAGTGTATGTAAATCCTTTTTGAGTGCGTCAACATTGAGACGCTCGAGTTCTTTGCGATAATTGAAGTGATCACCGAGGGGATTCGTTTTATTGTCGTGTTGGTGAAGAATGTCAAAATTCAGGGCTTTGGGCCACCAATCCATATTTGACATATTGCTCTTGGTCGCACCGCCATGCATAACCGGGCACTTGCTTACATCTGTCATAATGATTTACCTCGCTGTTGTTAAATGTAAATTCTGTAAGCGATTAAACAGGTTTTTTTATCATTTATAAATTAGAATATATTCATTGTAGTAATCGAATCTATAAATGATAAAAATGGCTCGCCAATAACTGCAATAAAAACATAAAATAAATTAATTATGCAAACTTAATTTGATCTAAATCAATCACCTTTGATTTCATGCAATTAAATTGACTGTGCTGGGCCAATGTACTTACATCGAGCTGAAACAATAAAACCAGTATATTTGTTTGGTTTAGGTAAAATATCAAAGTAACAGGTGAGAGTCATGGAATTCAATAATATTCAGGATATTTGTGAAAGCCTCATGGAGCGTGCAAGGGAGCAAAAATTTTTGCAGCACACAAGCGATGAGGTCGAACATGAAGCCAATCAATTTGTTGAATCATTTTCAACCGAGCATGGGATGCACTCACATACAATCTCACCCTACCGCTGGTTTTTTCAGTCTGACAGGCACATGTTTGAGGATGGAGTGATTGAGCTTAAATGTGACACATACAGCAAGCCACGTGGGGCCTGCAATTTTGAGTTTGTTGATGTATCCGGAGCCAAGATAACCACTCCGGGTAAAAAATGATATAATCTGGATACAAAGACAAACACCAGCAGGATGACAACATGTCCACTATTGATATTGGAATAAAAGAAAAAGACCGCAAGGAAATCGCAGATGGGTTAAAACATCTGTTGGCCGATTCTTACACATTATATCTGCAAACGCATAATTTTCACTGGAATGTTAGCGGGCCGCAGTTCCGTGAACTCCATTTAATGTTTGAAGAACACTATACGGAATTGGCCACTGCCGTGGATGAAATCGCTGAGCGCATCAGAACCCTTGATGTCCCGGCACCTGGCACTTATAAAGAATTTTCAAAATTAAGTTCAATTAAAGAGGTTGAAGGCGTACCGCCAGCCAAGGAAATGGTCGATTTGCTGACCTGTGGTCATGAAAAAGTGGTCAAGACTTGCCGTCAAGTGCTTGAAGCGGCCAATAAGGCTGATGATGAATCTACTGCGGCGCTGGTATCCGATCGCATGAGAATCCATGAAAAAACAGCGTGGATGCTAAGAGCGCTAAATCAATAATCATCACTGCCTGGTCATCCTCCAATTTATGATCACCATGGTCACGGCTTTAGTGGCCAGGCAGTGTACCTGAAATCAGGCGACTGATTTATCGTTTGATTTCCTGAGTCATATACTTAATTATTTGGCAGTTATATTTTACCTTGCGTTAAGACTGACTTGTCCGGGTACTGTGCCTGGCATTCCCTGAAGATCCGATATTGGCAGCATGAACAAATGGTTTTATCCAGTTTTTGAAAAATATTCTCTATTGCCTGTTGTTTCGATTTGAAAAATACGGACGGATCAAAAAGTGAATGATAGGTTTTACGATAGCGTGCGCTATAGGCGCTTTCTTTAAGCCCGCATATGTATAAATCGCCCCCCAGCTTTTGGCGTATGTTTTTTTCCTGCATCAATAATTCAAATCCCGAAAGATCAATATGATTAATACTATTTGCAATCATTAACAGGTGAGACTTTTCGGTGTAGTGTTCCCTGATACGCCCCAAAAGTTCACGGACATGAGCTTCTGCGCCAAAATAGAGTGATCCGTCCACGCGAATAATTTTAAGCTGCGGGCATTCAGGTAACTGGACACTTGAAATGAATTCCCTCTGGCTTGAATTTGGGTTGGGCACCCGAATCGCAATTTTGGGCTTGGAAGTGCGTTTTAGGTAGTTTATTAATGAAATGATCATGCCAACAAGAATCGCAAATTCCAGGCTGAGAAATAATCCTGTGAAAAATGTAGCCCCTAAAACAAATCCTTCTGCGCGACTGGTATAAAGTATTTTACGGATAAGCGAAAACTCTATTAAGCGCCATGCAACCAGCAACAATAATCCGCCAATGGTTGCAACCGGCAGATATTTCATCAGTGGTGCAATTAATAAAATGAGTATGATGAGTAGCATACCTGCAAAGACAGCAGATAATGGTGTTTCCGCGCCGGCATCATAATTTGCGCCACTACGGTTAAACGACCCCGTGGCAACATAAGCAGAGAAGAAACTGCCAATTAGATTTGATAGTCCCTGGCCAATAAATTCCTGGTTCCCTTCAATTGTTTGTCCTGAGCGAATCGAGATTGCGCGCGAGATTGACACCGCTTCTGTGAGTGCAAACATTGTGAGTACTAATGCCGCTAATGAGAGATCCTGGATAGTATTGAAGTTTAAACCTGGCACTGACAGCGGGGGTAAATGAGCAGGGAGCGCGCCAACCATGTTGATCAGTCCCTTAGAGTCCGGTGAAAGCGCATGTAATGCAAATGCCACCACTGCACCAGTAAACAATGCCACCATCAGATAAGGAACGCGTGGGAAGGCTTTTTTGGTGACAACGCCCGCGAGCAGGGTGCTGGTCGCAATCACAGTGTCATATATATTTATTTTGTCGAGATGCTGACTAATATATATCACGTGTTGATAAAAATGATCAGCTGGCGGCAGAACGATGCCAAAATACGCGGATACCTGTTTGCTGGCAATTAATATTGCCGCCGCGGCGGTAAAACCGATCACTACAGAATGTGAAACGAAATTGGCTATCGAACCCATCCTGGCGATGCCCATCCCTAACTGGATCGCGCCAACCATAAACGTGAGAGTTATGGCAAGCTGGATATACGCTGGACTGCCGGGAACAGCATAGTCACTCAGTACTGAAAACATCACCACCGAAGCTGCGGTTGTAGGCCCTGATACCAGGTGCCATGACGACCCAAAAAGTGCAGCAATAATAGTTGGAACAATGGCGGCATAAAGACCGTATTGAGGTGGCATTCCGGCAATGGCGGCAAATGCGACACCCTGAGGAATGACCAGTATCGCACCTGTGAGACCGGCAATAAAATCACGTTTTATAGTATAGCGGTTAACTCTGGGCCACCATCTTGTGAAAGGGAGATATTTTTTATACATCAAATTTTCTTGTTTATTTTAATAGGCTGTGATTAATCTGATCACAGAGCTAACCCGCAGACCTGGCGGTCAGGGGTTGCAAAAATCGCAGTAAGTGGGATCGCCGCTTTGGCTGTTACTGTATTGGCGCACTTCCTGGTAACTGCATTTAGAACACGCCCATTGTTCACCTTTTGCCTGGTTGGTTGGATGCCCGCATATTTTGCATGCAAGTCCGGTAATGACTTTTGATTTCCAGTAGCCAGGTGTCTTGCAACAAGGACACTCGGAACTGATTTTCTGTGCAAGATCCCTGGCAGCTTCGCGAATCATCTGCTGGCGAGTCGGATTGCAATGGGCACGCACATCATTCTCGGCGAAAACTTGTTGTGTGCGAGATTCATTCATTAATTGCTGAAAGGCTGATTCAAGTTCGGGCCAGCTCCTGATGCCTTTGCATATGTTCTGGCTATGGGCATCATCCGTTCGGACTGTCAGATGATGGCCGGGAAATTTGGCCTGTCTGGCATAGGAGACCATAGCCTCCCAGTCACTAATGACACGTTGATAGTAGCATGCCGGCCCTTGTGCGAATCCAACCACTTCCAGTTGCGCACTGGCATCATGAAAAACCAGTAGCTCCTTATTCCAGGGAAGCTGTCCGCAGTAAGGGTCATGTCCAAAAGCACCTTCACTGCCAATTGCAATCGAGTATCCGCTGAGAGACATCGCCAGAGTGATTTTACGGCGGGCGGTCGACAATTGCGAGCCCTGGCGTGGGATTTCCCTTGTGAAAGTTCCCAAAAGATCTGTATCAAAGCCAGTGGTTTTTTCAACAATGCAACCCAGTGCAGTATTAAGAATTTCACCAACGTATAATTCTTTGCCGTGTTGGGTCAGAAAAGCAATCTTTTTACCGAGATAACGCTGTTTTGGTTTTTCTTCTTTCAATTGATAAATACATGCTTGCATGACTTAGGCGGAAACAAGTTGCCATTGGCCATGTCGAAACTGTGAAATCTGTTTTCCTTCAATGTTAAACAAATGTATCCAGCGATTGTGGATTAATTGAAAGACATTTTCATGTTTTTCAATGATTTTATCTATCGCAGCGCTGGGGGCTTCAATATAGACTGACAGCCTTAGCGGAGTATGCATCCAGCGACTGCCATCATGCAACGACTGTTTGGCAAGGCCTATTCGCAGATCGCCGCCGTTACCTTCAAATATACCGATTCTACCACCCACAACATTGTGCAATACTTTATTGCCACTGCCATAAAGTCTGTTATCCACTGTGGAAGCATAGTATTGCATGTTGATCCAGTGCGTCACAATCATCGGTGCGGTCATGATGAGTTCGAGCACATTATAGTCAGGATCACTCGTCCAGTCATAATTATGCAAAAAAGTACGTCCTTCAAGCTGTAACTCACGCGTTCGCTCACGTGGCGCAACAATAAAGGCTGCATTATTGGCCAAACCCCATTCGGGTCGTGTTTGCGACCAGTCGTTGGCACGAGTTTTCAAAGCACTTAAAAGTGTGGTGGACGGGTTGCCAGTTGAAGTCATCGCAAGATGACGTGCCCGTTCTGCACTGGCAATCTTTGTCGCCTTGCCGAGCTGACTACGCAGTGACTGAACATCCTGCTTTAGTGCATCCGACACGCAGTGAATATCAAACAGATGCACTTCATCCGTCGTTGTATTATGCAGGGCAGGGATAAAGCATGTTGTTTCAGGAATGACTATTGACTCGTTTACCAGTGCCTGTCGTACTTCTTTATCATTGAGCAATTTGGCCAGAGCACGTGCATTCACCTCGCCGGTCTGACCACAACAGGCTCCGCAGTCCAGCCCCGCAGCATGAGGATTATTACTGCTTTGACTGCCATGTCCCACCAATAGCACAAGCCTGGCAAAATCGCGGGTTAAACTCATGGCATTTAATATCTGTGCAGCAAGCGCCACTTTTTGTTTTAACGTGTTTTCACCCGTCAATTTAAGCTGTGGTGTCAGTGACTGGCGTGATTGGCCGGAGAGTCCCTGGTGGTAGGGATCTTTTGCTCCGGTTGAGTGTTTGACAGAACGATGAATCAGTTTGCCAAGATAACCCAATCCCAGTGATTCCACCAGTGCAAAGGCCGAAGCAGGCAGTGTTGAAAATGGTTGCCAGCTGTTGACCATGGCGTGATACTGATGTCTTTTAGCGGCAATTTTATTATCGAATTCCTGGTCGTGACTGCACTCTGAAACCTCAATGGCAGCGGATAACAGGCCGGGGAGCTGAGGCCGCTTCGCGGCGGTTCCGATCGGGGTGTAGCCAATAGGCAATCCAAAGAAACCGGCAAAACCGAACGTTTTTATTGCCGGGCTTTGTTTTTCCAAAGCGCGTCGAAACACTTCTGATCGGACATCAATACAAAATACGGCCTGAACTTTTGGCGCCGGAGTATCTCTACTGTCTCCTGATTGGTCCGCTAATAGTGATGTCAGTTTGCGCTGGTAAGCGATTTCATGGGCACGTTGCCAGACCAGCATTTTTTGGTCATCCGAACTCACAGTCGGCGTTGTAAAAGATTGCCAATGTTCCTGCCATGCCGCCCAGGTGGAATCAACAGAACGGATATCATCATCCAGCAAATATTCCCATGCAAGACGAATAGCAAGCAAATCCACGATTTTCTGATCATCATCTTCATGCAGTTGTGCCTGCCAGCGCAGATAGGCACACCATGAAGCCCATCCATTGATACGTAACAATATTGTTTGTAAAAAAATTCCGATATCTGCAGGGTTGATTTCCAGCTTTTCAATAATGAATGCAATTGTCGCAACCGGGTCACCAGGTAAATGCCTGGCTCTGTCGAGGATATTTGGAGCGTGCATCAGCAGCACAACACCATGGTCATGGCATATCGCTTCAAGCCAGCTACTATACAGATCGTGCTTATGAGCTGGATGCCAGTCAGCCTGGTCGCGATCAAAAAATGCGGCACAAAACTGTGATATCTGGTGTTTGATGGCGCTATCCCAGGAAGGTTCATGTAATAAATCACGACCCATATCGACATGGTCTGACAGTAAAGATCGCGGTTTATGTGTCTGATCATCATGGAGCAGTTCAGCAACGACTTCTTCCGGTGTAAGAGGATGGCCAGACTCTTCGATGGCACTGACAATGTCGGTACGCGCAATTTGTTTGGACTGCCATGCCCCACGATAATAGTCGCGTGGCATGAACATTTGGCTGCCGGCCAGCTGGGTAAGCGTGGCATGAACATCTTCAAAAGATAAGTTTATTCTGCCCCAGTATGGATTCACGGCAATCAATTGATCCAGTGGCCAGCTGGGAGCGATAGATTGACAGGCTGCTTGAATGAGATCATGCAGCTCAGTATTGTCAGGGGAATGATGCAGCATATCGACAGCAGTATTCATATTGGTTCTCCGGGTGGGGTATGCATTGAACTATAAGTCGAATTTTGTATTTTGTTCATGTGTCTCGCTGGCCAGATTCGGAAGGTAAAGCGGGTGAATCTTTCATCCAGGTAAAAGCCTGCGTAAGCCCATGGGTAAAAAATGGATGACACTTTTCCATGCGGGTATGCGCAAAGCCAGGCCTGCATAACATACAGGCCTGTGAAAAAGAGTATTACCAGGCTGGCTAGCCAGTAGGAATCGACTTGGTTTGCAGGGACGAATGATGAAAACAGTAAATGCCAAACCATATAAATCTGAAATATGATGATTACACTGAGGATTGCGATTATTCTGTTGCGACGAGATGTCGAACGTGCATTCCATAACAGGGGTGCCAGACCCACTGAAACAACAAACAAAGCGATTGTCGGCAATGCCTGCATATTCATGAACTGATTCCACACCCATAACGAAGAACCGGCCACCGCAAGAGTAACAGGTAATGCAATCAACTCTTTAATGAGCATTATCGATGGGCTAGCGTGCAACTCATTTTGATAGAGGTCTTTGACTCTGGTGGTGTAGACGATATCGCCTGATGATAAAAATGCATGTGCCTTGTAAAGGGAATGCGCAATAAGGTGCAAAAAGGCCAATTCGTAGAGGCCTAGCCCACACTCCATGATCATAAAACCCATTTGGGCGCAGGTTGACCAGGCCAGTCTCACTTTAATACTTATCCGCGTCATCATGACTAATCCTGCCAGCACTGCTGTCAGTCCGCCAAAAATCACCAGAACATATTGCGCGGCAGGGACGGCGGCAATTAATTCTGCCAACCTGATCAAAACAAACCCGCCCAGGTTAACAACGCCTGCATGTAATAAGGCAGAGACCGGGGTTGGCGCTTCCATTACCTGGATTAACCAGCCATGAAGCGGTAGCAGGGCAGACTTGAGGATGACAGCAACACAGATCAGCAGTGCAGCCACTTGTAGTGAAATTGTAAGACTTTCCTGCTGGTTTACGTAACTGGCTATCTGTTGGAAAGACAGTGAATTCACCTGGTTGTATATGAGAATTAGCGCTATGACAAGACATGCTTCGGCAAGGCGACTCACCATAAATTTTTTATGTGCGACAATCTGTGCGGCTGTGCGCTCATGATAGAAAGTAAGTAAGTGGTGTAATCCCAGCGTGCTGGCAAACCAGGCAATCAGCAGAATGGCAAAGTGATCTGTGATAGCCATGATACTGACCGAGGTTAAGGTAACCAGTAATGCAAGCACGTAACGCATTTGTCCCGACTCACCTTCGAGGTAGCGCCATGAGAAACGTGTAACAACCCAGCCAAGAAAAGTAATCAGGTTTAGCATGATGCAGCTAATGATAAGATGGCCTTCAATTAAGGATGATTTGCTTACTACCCATCCTGTCATTAACAGTGAGACAAATAATGCGAGTCCAGTTGAAAAACTGATGGTGGCCCACACGCGAGAGACCCTAAGTGTGATCAATACCGTGGCGAGTGTGTATATCGCCGGCGCAATCCATAATGTGAGTTGTGTTTCCAATGACATATACGATTGCTCCATGCGACTGATTTCAGGTGGTCGCATTGTGCGTTGTGATAAAAATGCTGTAAAATATATATATCAGAATGATATGTTCTAATAAAAAGAATGATTAACTTACGTCAATTAAATTTTCACCATCTGCATTATTTTTGGGTAGTGGCAAACGAAGGCAACTTAACCCGTGCTGCGAAGAAGCTTCATGTTGCCCAATCCGCATTATCTTCGCAGATACGTAAGCTTGAAACCCAAATGGGGCATGACCTGTTTAATCGTGAAGGCAAAACACTACAGTTAACACAGTTGGGGGTTGTTGTACTTGATTACGCCGAAGGCATATTCACGCTGGGCAATGAATTGATGTCTGCTGTCAGTGGTGGAGAAGGTCAAACTGTGCAACAACTGCGTGTTGGCGCCGTGTCTACAATTTCGCGCAATTTCCAGGAGAATTTTCTGCGGCCGATACTTGGGCAGGAGTCGATTCAGCTGATACTTGAGTCAGGTAATCTTGAACATCTTCTTGAGCGACTGGGTCATCATAAACTTGATCTCGTTTTGTCCAATAAAGCAGTCGCATCCGCTTCCCCGCATCCCTGGCGCTGCAAACGGGTAGCGCGCCAATCAGTATGTCTGGTTGGTCCACCGCGCAAGCCGCGTGCACGTAAATTTCGTTTTCCACAGGATATCGCAAAACTCAGATTGTTATTGCCAGGCAAGAGTAATGATATTCGTGGCCAGTTTGATTCACTCTGCGAGGACATGAAAATAAATATACAAATCATGGCTGAAGTCGATGATATGGCCATGTTACGCTTGCTCACAAGAGATTTTGGCGGAGTTGCCGTCGTGCCCGAAGTGGTTGTACAGGATGAGCTAAAAAGTGGCGCTTTACAGAAATACTGTGTTGTGCCTAAAGTTTATGAAAACTTTTACTCCATCACAACCAGAAGACATTTTCAGCCCACTGCTTTGAGAACGTTGCTAGGGCCTTAGTAATAAACCCTCCAATTACATACTTTCCAAATGGCACTGTCACTCCCAACGCTTCTCGCGTTTCAAAAAAGTGTTATCATTCCCAAATGTCTCGCACACTTCCAAATAGTATTGTCATTCCGAAATGTCTCACACACTTCCAAACAGTGCTGTCATTCCCAAATGTCTCACACACTTCTAAATAGTATCGTCATTCCCAACTTGATTGGGAATCCGAGGTTTTTCCGTTTAGTACAAGATCCCCGATCTGGTCGGGGATGACCTGGTGGAAAGGTCGGGGATGACGTAGGTGGAAAGGTCGAGTACGACATAAAGGATGCTGGCGACAACATGGCAGGCTGCAGGCGTTGTTATTATTAAAGAGATGCCGGGTTAACTCAGTCACTCTCAAATGCCTCGCATGCTTCCAAATAGTATCGTCATTCCCAACGCCAAGCCACTCCATATAGTATCGTCATTCCCAACTTGATTGGGAATCCGAGGTTTTTCCGTTTAGTACAAGATCCCCGATCTGCTCGGGGATGACGTGACGGAAAGGCGGGATGAGAAAGGTTGGGGATGACGTGATGGAATTGGCGACGATGGTCAGAGGTTTGTCTGAAGCGAGGTTAGGGTGTTTTCAAAAAGAGGAAAAAAGCCTCAACAATACATATATTATTGAGGCTTGATTATCATATTGTTTGCATCAGCCGATCATTCCGATGGTCAATGCAATCGCCACTAGAGCGATGACGGCATAGGCAAACAGTGTACTGTCTTTCATATTACGCTCCTTTTCAGAGTGTATGGTCAAACAGCAACCCTTTCTCCTGTTACTAAGACCTTTAAAATATGAAAAAGTTCATATGAAAGTACTGCGGTATCCAACAACAATTTTAGATATATAAAGCTGATTCAGGCGCTTTATAAAGTAGATAAAATATTTCTAGGGGCGTTTTATGATTAGCCAGTAGGTGATTCCAAGTGCCAGTATCACGGCTGCGGTCCCGTATATGTAGGGGGGGGTGATGTTCTCATAATCGAAAATAATTACTTTTCGTGCGATGGCCATCAATGCCGTTGCGATAACAAGGCGTACAGGAATGACATTGGTACTCAAGTACATGCTGATATTGACAAAGATTTCAATGGCAATCAAAACCGCAAGAAATGCGCCAAAGGTCGCAAGTATGTCATTAATCTGCAGTAATAAAAATGGTGGTTGTGTGATGCGCTGATAGAGCACATAGATAACATCACCAATTCCCCAGACAATTACAAGCACCATCAGAACGGCCAGTATTTTGACGGCGACCCGAATAATTCTGTGCAGGAACCGGATCGTTGGATCTTCATGTTGCAGGTGAAGATCATGCCCCGGCTCATGTATTTCTTTACTGTCTTTATCCGATGACATGGCAAATGATTAATTGGTCTTAACAGGTTGTGGTTGGAAGACAGGCTTGCTAAACAGGAATTAAGTGATGCTGCTTTGTATATCCAGTCAATTCAGCAAAATAGTGATGCCTTAGTCAAGCCGGTTTCGAAAAATTCTCTCTGCTCAGTAAGCAATTTTAGTCTGATGTCGTTTTTTTCACAGGGCTTTCAAACAATGGAGGCTTGATTGTCAATACAGAGCACTTTACTTTTGACAAAACTGTTTCTGCCGTGTTGCCGATAAACAAGCCAGCAATGCCTGTCCGGTTGACGGTACCTATTATTAGCAGGCCAATATCCTGGTCGTGCGCATATCTTGAAATCAGCTCACTCGCTTCCCCTTTCTCGATGACCCACTTGATTAACGCTGTGCAATCAGGATGCGTATCGCTTAGCCAGTTTTTCAGTTCATTCTGCCGGGTTTGTATTTCTGACGCCGTTTTTTCTATGATGTCTTCAATTTGTTGTTTGGAGACGTTCAAAAGAGGGCTATAACGTGCACTTTGCTCGCCAAATACTTCCCAGACGCTCACAACATCAAGTTGAGCGTTGGATGCACGGGCAATTTGTGCTGCCAGGTTAAGAATGATTTTATTGAAATCCATGTCACCGGAATCCTGGGTGACATCTATAGCAACCATCATTTTTTTAGGAATGTCAGGTTCTTCATTTTTTACGATCCATACGGGAACGGGAGATTTACGTATTAACCGCCAGTCTGCACTGGAAAAAAACAGTCGCTCCTGTTGCTCGGAATGTGAAGAATGAAGGATAATATCTGCGCTGAAATCAAAAGCGCGTTGAATAATTTTAAGGTAAGGGTCTCCGGTATCAAACTCACAGGAAATTTTTATGTTATGGGTATTATATTCCTGGATGATTTCTTCAATGCGCTCACGTTGATGATCAAACACATAGGCTAGGAATTTCTCCTCGGAGATGACGTCAGAAAATGTATGCGCCATTTTGTCGGTCTGATTTAATACTGTCAGTACCATTATTTGGGCATGATGCTCTTTTGCCAGGGAAAGCCCTTTCTGAATAACAAGACGTTCATTTGAGTGATCGTCGAGGGCGACTAAGATTTTTTTTATGCTTGACATCATTGTTCCCGATTGTATTGAAGGATTCTTATTTATGACGGCTACTTTAAATATCTGGCGATAATTATAATAATTTGTTCCAACACCAGGTTAGGTAAAGCTGGCCCAGAGCCAATGTAAATTTGTGCAAATACTAATACATATTTCATTCCAATATACTGAGAAAAATCAGTTTTTGCCGGATTAATTTGTTTATCTTGCCAAAACTGTGTCAATAGGCAAAGCGATGAGTTCTTTACGGCGCTGATGGTTCATATGACTGGCTGTACAATTTACCAATTGCGGTCGCTACTTGGAATCGTGCGGAAATACAAGGCATTGACTTCGAAATATTCTTACCTTGTCCTGCGTTTCGACTTGCAGGCTTGAATGCCCGGTGCTGGTAAGCCTGCTTGACTGGGGTTGTCCACATTTATCGTCGCAATGTAGTAGTGATTTGGAGAATAATAATACACTTGAAACATGAGCATGGACTGGCATGACTGCCTAAAACCGGACCGCTTTGATAATTAAGCCGGTTTCTGGTTTTGTCATACAGCATTAACACGTATTTGCCATCATTGAAAGATGTCTCTATTTATCAACAGGCCAGTCGGTTATGACGTTTGCGCAGTCTGATAACTCTGTTTCTTCAAGACCCTATGATATTATTTCAATGCTGTTACATTGGGTTATGGCATTTATTATTGTTTATCTGATATTTTTCAGTGAATTTGAGGCGCTTGATGACGCAGTCATGACTGATAACATTCAGCTTCATTCCGGTCTCGGCCTGATGATTCTGATTCTTGCTGCTGTAAGGTGGTTGTGGCGCCGGACTCAGTCAAAGCCTGATGACCTCGGCATAGCCTGGCAAAGACGATTGAGAAAGTTTGTATATTTGACTTTCTACGGATGCTTTTTTCTTTCACCGTTGACAGGAATAATTCTTGCCGGACTGGTATCGTATCCCGTCTCTGTGTTTGGTATGGCCAAAATTTCCGGATGGCTGCAGGATAGTGAAACTTTGGCAAAGCTGATGAACTCAGTGCATGGTTTTTCTGCGGATGTGATGCTGGCGCTATTGTTGATTCATATTGCAGCGGTGCTTTATCATCAATTTTTTAAGCGAGATGGAGTATTATGGGTGATGCTCCCACTGGGAACCCATAAACAGCGGAATTTATAATCCATGAGGGAAGCAATTATTCCCATTCAATTTGGGCTGAATTCGGGCAAATCATTAAAAAGGACAAGAGTGGACAAAAAATCCAGGGCAAAAGAGTTAATGAATTATTCTTTTTTGGTTGTTTTTGCCAACGACGAGACTATCAGCGAAAGTGAGCTGCATTTAATGGAAAAGCTGGCTCTTGAAGACGGGATTGTTGATGAGGCTGAAAAAGAAAAACTAAGAAATATATTTTCCCGCGCAGACAGGGATAAAATATCTGCCCAGGTGGAAAAAGAGATTCAGCAATTCAGGGAAAAGCACAAAATCTAGTGCCAATCGGGTCTATGAAAGGTTGAGTGATCGCGCATAAGCGATCTAATAAACTGCTTATGTGATGGGTAAAGTATGACCATCTATAGTAGCTTCCCGGTCATAATCGATATAAATATACAACTGTGCTGTTTAATATTTCTTTATTTTATTAACAGCAACAGCTGGAATGTTGCAGACACTTTGCTTTTAGTATATTCATTGCGATGATAGTTGGTTGATCATGCGGGGACCAGGCTCTTGAGTATATCCCGCCAGCTTAAAATGCCACTGGGTTTATTAGACGGGTCAATCGCCGGCAGGCACGATACCTGCCTGAGATTCATCAACGCAATGGCCTGTTCGAGGGTGGCGTCTTCGCTAATCGTGACTGGCTTTCGACTCATTATCTGGTGCGCCTTTTTATTAAGGGTTGCTTCATCACCTGTTGATGCCGCCGGCGTGCCAATATTCGGGCTAATGGCTTTAAACAGGTCCCTGTCCGAAATGATGCCGACTAACTGGCCGTTCTCTATAACCAGTAAATGATGGAATTGCGTGTGATCAAAAATCTTTTTGACCTCAGCCAGTCGGTCATCCATTTCAACACTGACTACTGTTTTACTCATGACATCATTGACATTCATGGCTATCTCAACAGTGTGATGCATCATGTATCCGCTATTGTATATTGAAACATGCGTTGTTAAACACCACGATTGTTAATCATATGAATATAATCAGTGTATATACCGACCTTTGTCTATGTCTATGTTTAAGTTTGATAATACCTACGCGCAGCAACTTGAGGGTTTTTTTACCGCCTGGAATGCTGCAACGGTTCCCGCTCCGGCACTAATCAAGTTCAATCATTCGCTGGCAGACAGCCTTGGTCTGGCTGATATTGATGAGCAAACGATTACCGGTGTATTTTCCGGGAATAAAGTCACTGATGAGGCCGAGCCGTTGGCCCAGGCCTATGCGGGACACCAGTTTGGTCACTATTCAGCACAGTTGGGAGATGGGCGTGCACTCCTGCTCGGCGAAATTATCTCTCCCTCAGGGCAGCGTTTCGATATTCAGCTGAAAGGCTCGGGTAAGACACCTTATTCGCGCGGTGGGGATGGCAAAGCTGCCCTCGGCCCGGTATTACGTGAGTATATTATGAGTGAAGCCATGCATGCATTGGCGATTCCGACCACGCGGGCGTTAGCGGCGGTATTGACGGGTGAAACTATCATGCGGACTGAACCGTTGCCCGGTGCGGTGCTGACCCGTGTCGCCGCCAGTCACATCCGCATAGGCACATTTCAGTACTTCGCGGCACAGGGTGATAATAAAAAAGTTCAAAAACTTGCTGACTACACTATTGACCGGCATTACCCGGCACTGGTTGCATCGGCAACACCGTATCTTGATTTACTAAACGCGGTCAGTGATGCACAGGCGTCTCTGGTCGCGCAATGGATGCTGGTGGGATTTATACATGGTGTGATGAATACCGACAACGTCACCGTCTCCGGGGAGACGATTGATTACGGGCCTTGTGCATTTATGGATGAATATTCCCCGCATACCGTGTTCAGTTCTATCGATACGCATGGTCGTTACGCCTATCAAAATCAACCTGCCATTGCGCAATGGAATCTGGCACGGTTCGCCGAAACATTATTGCCCCTGATCAATGAAAACAGTGATGAAGCTGTTGCATTGGCAACAGACATATTGAACCAGTTTCCTGATTACTATCATCAGTATTGGCTGGACGGGATGCGAAAAAAACTGGGTTTAACTGATAGTGAGCAAGACGATATGATGCTGGCAAATGACCTGTTGGCTTCGATGGAGAATCAACATGTTGATTATACGAGTTTATTCAGGCAGCTTATACAGGTTCAGTTAGGTGAGACCCAACATGTCAGCCAGTTATTTGACGATGCATCAGGATTTCTGTCATGGCTTCCACAATGGCAGGCACGCCTGGACAGGGATGCACTTGACCGTGACCAAAGTGTCCGGTTAATGCAGCAGGTAAATCCGGTGTATATCCCCCGTAATCATAAAGTGGAAGAAGCTCTTGAACAGGCGACCAGAGAACACAACTATGATCTGTTTGAAAGATTGCTTGGTGTACTTAGTGATCCCTACAGTGAACGCGCACAAGACCAGGATTATGCCCAGCCAGCGCCAAAAGAATTTGGTCCATATAAAACGTTTTGCGGTACCTAAGTGACATGCTTTTTTGTGTCGGTTCTTGCAGCGAAGCCTACGAGCTGTCTGATTAAGCAGCCAGACGGTTCAGAGTAACATGGCATCAAATAGACAATAACGTAACAATAATGACGAACATATTAATTAAGCGAGTTGTCTATGAAACTGTTTATCTGTCTTGCGGTATCCGTGATCCTGGTACCAACAACGGCTCTGGCGAATGAAAACTATGTATGTGAGAGTAATGGTGTCAAGCGCATTATTCAGCTTGTCTATCATAATGATAATGCTTCGGTGCCATGTGAAGTTCGCTATGATAAAGGCTCTGGTATGGAGACACTCTGGCATGCCCGCGCTGAAGCAGGGTATTGCGAAGCGCGCATGAATGAATTCATTGATAAACAACAATCATGGGGCTGGCAGTGCAGCAAATTTACATTACCCGCTGTGAGCGAAGCGGCTGACCTCAATCCGGCAAAGGGTACCCCGGATACAGAACAGTCTGCACTGGAGCTCTCATCGACACCTTAAGGTTTTCTTTCAGGGCTGATTGATAATATACAAATAAAAAGGCTCCCATAAAGGGAGCCTTTTATTGTAATGGTGAATGACGAACCTAGATCTGTTCTACGCCATCAAGATCAACACCACCAATGATATCTGAAGCACGAATTTTGATGCTGCCATTTCCGGCATCTTCCTGATCAGCTTCTATACCATCTTCTTTATCTCCAGCAGGTCCGTTATCTGTCATGGTTCGTATGAATTTTACAGACAGTCCACCATTGCCGGTCTCCTTGAGATCGAAGCCTTTGCCGTCATTGCCAGTCGAAATGGCTTTAATAACGCGTCCTTCCAGGCTGCCTTGATCAGACTCTTCGACTTCAAAGCTGTCGTTACCGTTATTAATCGCATCCGTTCTTATGATATCAAACCATACGCTGCCATTATCAAACTCTTCAAAAACGAAGCCTTTATCGTTGCCGCTTGCGGTAGATTTTACGACTTTGGCTTCGACGCTGCCCTGATCTTCCTCGGTCAGCTTAACGCCATCGTCACGGTTATCGGTGACTTCAGATTTGACCATTTTGAAAATCATGTCGCCTTTGCCTTCTTCGTCCAGATCGACACCTTCATCCTGATTGGCACTGACAGTCGATCTGACCATGGTCATGATAATAGAACCATTGCCTGCCTCATCCAGGTCAATACCATCATCAAGGTCTAAACCAAACTCTATTGTTGTTTCATTGTTATCCGCATCGTATTCGGCTTCAGCTTCGACACACGTGAAGTCGTTATTGATCTGATTTTCAACAAATTCATTATTCAGATTGTCCAGTCTGGCCTGTTCAATTTGCATATCGCTGAGCTGGCCACTGAAGGTTAACTCTTCTTCGAAGATGAAACGGTCTGGATCGCAGTAATTGCCATTGCTGTCAAATGTGGTGTGTCTTGTGAAAGCATAGATACTGCCACTGTCACCCTCATCCAGCTCGACACCATCCGCGCCAACATTTTTAAACGTTGAATTAAATGAATTAAAGAAGATATTGCCTTTACCGCGCTCATCGACACGCAGGCCATCTGCGTCAAATTTGCCATTACCGGCATTATCGACGGTGACGTTGCGGAACTGTACGTTAATCGATGCATCAGAACCGTCACCACTGCCACCGCTGCCTGAACCGCACGCATCTGCAAGTGTGCAGTCAGAAATATGAATGCCATGGTTGGAAACATTTGATACGGATACATTTCTCAGGTGCATATTTACCGTGCCCTGCTGATCATCCCGCACATCAATAAATATTCCCTTGCCCGACATGCCATCAAGGTCTGCGCGCTGATTGACACTGAAACCACCCGGGCCCTGAAAATCAAGATTTTTGGCAGTAAGGTCGGCACCCTGTGTCAGTGCCAATAGAGTCACATCTTCACTGGTTTTGATGGTCTGACCGCTGCCAAAAATGGTCAATGGGTGCATGCTGCTATAGGTGAGAGTACTATCAATGGTAATGTCGCCAACATTTTTGGCAATGCGAATGTCACTGGCTTGTGCAACTTCCAGTGCGTGGCGTAGTGTGCCGGGTGTCATGCTATCACCCGCATCGTTCACAATGTACTGGCTGGCAAATGCGCTACCCGGTACCAGGGCTGCCGAGCCGAGCACGGAGGCAAGCATCAGGGACCTTGCCGGGAAGGGCTGTTTTTTTATTTTCATCATGTATTCCTTTATGTCTTCTAAAGCTAAAGCGTTCTTGATCAGAGCGACAGATGGTTTCAAATCTGTGTTACAGCAGGATGACTTTTGTGATGTGTCAGCTAATGATATGCAAGTGTTGATTGAATCACTTGTTTGTCAGACAGATAATTATTAAATAACACAGTTGATTGACAACTTTGCGGAATTGTTTATGTTGCTCGAGCAATGGCTTACTGAGATGATCGGCCGGGTCCGTGCAGAACGAGGAATTGTTCAATCAAATATCCGCGCTGGGCTTTGCGCCTGACACAGGCTAAGGGTAAAACGAGTGATCCTTCAGATATTCTCTTAGCCTGAGAGTACATGTCGGACATTTGCTCATCAGACCGGTGTAAATAATAACATCTGACGTGCTTATTTTTATCGGATACAGTAAGCTGGATAAAAGGTCTTCGGAACGTATTTTGTGAATACAGGCGCACAAGGCGACGTATTGTCTATATATGTACTTAAAGGTTCAATCGTAAATGTGGGGCAGATTGTCCAACAGGATATCTTTATCGATAATGGGCGTATTCGCCAGACGGGTCCCGGATTGCATGGTAAAAATGCAGGAAATGTAATTGATGCGGAGGGTAAACCGGTCGCCCCGGGGATGATTGATGATCCGGCCCACTTTCGGGAACCAGGGCAGACACATAAGGGCGGGTCGGCGTCCGAGTCGTGGGCAATCGCAGGCGGGATCGCCAGTGTTTTGATATGCCGAATGTCAAACCATCCTCTATTACTCCGCACAAAACTGAAAGAGAAGTTTCGGGATACTGCGGGAATTACGCGTTTTAGCTGGGCGCTGCCAATGACAATATGGACGAGATGCGACAGTTGAAGTGTAGCCTCAACTATTGATAGAAGGTATATTCTTAAGTGTACCGGGCCGATATTGCCTTGATTGATACGGCTGGTGGCACGCAGGATCGTCCGGAAAAGTGTTTTACAAGTGTGGCTGTTCCCCGTTTGACGGCTATCAGTTCGCTCCCGTGTCAATACAACGATTGTAAACGGTGAAATAGTAGTCGATGATGGTTAATTTACAACCGATGCTTATCGGGTAAAAGAATTGAGTTTGCTGCCTGAAGTTGATAATGATACTAATTAAAAGAGCTTTTATATTTTTAATCATCGCGCTGGTTATCGCGTTTGTGTTAATCCCCATATATGAAGTGTTTGTCGGCGGTGTGCCCACTGATCACATGAAAAAGCATATTATGGAAAATATTAACTTTATCAATCTGGATATCTGGAAGCAGGTGTTTATTTTTTACCTGGCGCTATGGTGCGGCAAGGCAATACTATGGGCACTTGCGACGGCTTCCATTAAGAAATAATTCAGCTTTGCGCGAATAACACTGACTTTGAAATTCTCATGCTAGATCCGCCAAAAATTGACATTCTGTTTGTGTGCATGGGAAATATCTGTCGTTCACCAACCGCGGAAGGGGTATTTAAGCATCTGGTCCATTCGCATGGCCTGGATGATGTGATTTATACGGACTCTGCAGGCACCCATGCATTTCATGTCGGCAAGCAGCCGGATCCCCGGGCATGTGTTTCCGCCCGCGAAAAAGGTTATGATATTTCTGCAGCCAAAGCACGCAAGGTCACTGAAGCAGACTTTGAAAAGTTTAGTTATATCCTGCCAATGGATAACGCCAATATGAGTTTCCTGCAGGTCAAATCTCCCTTGATGCATCGTGACAAAATAGAACTTTTCCTGAATTACCATCCCGGCAGGGCAGGTGAGGAAGTTCCTGATCCCTATTATCGCGATAGTGAGTTATTCGATGTGGTTTTTACATTGATCGAAGAAGGATGCTGGAACCTGTTAAAGGTGATGCGCAAAAGGCACCACCTTTAACCGGAGGGCCGAAATTAGCGATCGCTGCGACTGACTGTTGATGATGGCTCTGCCTTTGCTGATGCCGTAGCCGTAGCAGGTGTGTCCGCCTGGCCATGTCGCGACGGGCTTTTAGTTTCAGGCGGATGATTTCCCGGTGTTTCCGCCTTACCCGCGTCTGCAGGTTGACTATCTGAAACTTTTTTATCTGTTTCTCGCGAAGGACGCGGATTGCTGTTCCCGGAAGGGGCGCTTGATCCCTGCGGAGGCGGCGAGCTGTCTGGTGATTGTGATGCGGATTGTTTTCCCTGATCAACATTTTGCTCTGCGGAAGGATTCTTCTGCCGCTGTCCTCTCTGGCGACCGCTATTGCGGCTACGCGGATTGTTGCTGCGATTATCGTGACGCTTTTTTCCCCCTTCACTGCGACTCTCGTCGCGTTGTGTTTCATTTTTATCAATATTTCGGTTCGCACGACGCCCCTGGTTACGCTGACCGGGATTGCGGCGACGGTTATTATTACGTGACCGATTATTATTGCGACCACTGCCCTGATTTCTGGTTGAAGCACGGCGGGTTTGCTGTTTGCTTTCTTCTTCAGTGGTATCGTCAAACAGCCAGCCAATAAGTCTTGCCACAATACCCCGGGAGGTGGTTTTATCCTGTGCTTTACTCTCGGCCTGTGGCGCGACGGCAGGTGCGGGTGTGTCCATGCTTATGGTTGACACCGCTGGTTTTTCAACATTGCGTCTTGTCGTTGTTGTGATTTCCAGATCTTCTTCTTGCTGTGTGCTGAGTTCGTAGCTTGTTTTTCCTTGTGTTTCTTTGTCGTCGGTTCGTACGCGCTGAACTTCAAAGTGCGGGGTTTCCATGTTGGACTGTGGCACGACAATCAGGTCGATTTTATGGCGATGCTCGATTTCCTGTAATGACAGGCGTTTTTCATTCAGCAGGAATGTGCCCACTTCTACCGGTACGCGTGCGATGACTTTCCCTGTCTTGTCTTTCATGGCTTCTTCTTCAAGCAGTCTCAGGATCGCCAGTGCAAGCGATTCACTGGTACGAATGGTGCCATGACCTGTGCATCTGGGGCAGACTATTTCACTCGATTCACCCAGAGAAGGGCGCAGGCGCTGGCGAGACATTTCCAGTAAACCAAAACGTGAAATACGGCCAATCTGAATGCGTGCGCGATCGACTTCCACGGCTGCTTTCAAGCGGTTTTCCACTTCGCGCTGATTCTTGTTCGACAGCATATCGATGAAGTCAACAACAATGAGTCCGCCCAGATCGCGTAATCGCAGTTGACGGGCAATTTCGTCTGCCGCCTCAAGGTTGGTCTGTAATGCTGTTTGTTCAATGTCACTGCCTTTGGTGGCGCGGGCTGAGTTGATATCTATGGAGAGCAGGGCTTCAGTGTGGTCGATGACGATGGCACCGCCCGAAGGCAGTGATACTTCGCGCTGAAAAGCCGACTCTATCTGGGCTTCAATTTGGTAACGATTGAATAATGGGACATGGTCATCGTAGTGCTTTAGTTTACGCAGATCATTGGGCATGACCTGTTCGAGGAAATGATAGGCATCCTGGTATACTTTTTTGTCATCAATAATAATTTCATTGATGTCATCACGGAAGTGGTCACGCAAGGCGCGGATCATGGCGTTGCTTTCCTGGTAGATCAGAAAAGGCTCCTGTTTTTGTTCTGCGGCATGTTCAATGGCTTTCCAGACTTTTTCCAGGTACGCAATGTCCCAGCCAAGTTCGTCGCTGGTCCGGCCAACTCCGGCCGTGCGCACAATAGCGCCCATTCCGTGCGGGATGTTTACCTTGCTTATTGCTTCACGCACCTGATTTCTGTCTTCGCCTTCTATACGGCGTGAGACACCTCCTGCGCGTGGATTATTAGGCATTAACACCAGGTAACGTCCGGCCAGACTGATGAAGGTTGTCAGCGCAGCCCCTTTGTTGCCTCTCTCTTCACGTTCGACCTGAACGATCAGTTGCTGGCCTTCTTCGATCAGGTCTTTGATTGGCGGTCTTTCGCCGGCTGGCGTGCTGTGTTCTTTTTTGAAGTAAAGCTTGGAAATCTCCTTGAAGGGGAGAAAACCGTGGCGTTCGACGCCATAATTAACAAAAGCGGCTTCGAGACTCGGCTCAACCCGAGTAATAATGCCTTTGTATATATTTGCTTTTTTTTGTTCTTGCGAGGGAACTTCGATATCGAGGTCGTAAAGCTTTTGGCCATCGACCATTGCAACACGCAATTCCTCTTGCTGAGTAGCATTGACTAGTATTCGTTTCATAGGGGTCTCGGTTTTCTATTTCTGCTTCCAACCATTGATAGACCTGAGTTGATTTGCGCGCGGAAAATCCTGGTAATAAAAATTTATGCGCACCACCCACAGTTGGTCGTCTCGGTGCCAGGCAACACCGGGTGATCAGGTTAAACACAGGAAGTAGAATGAACATTCTTTATTAATTTACTTTATCCGTTTCAACGGTAGTAAAATTGTTATTATCCTGACTCGCTATCACTGCAGATATCCTGCCGATAGATGAGTTCAGAATGAGGTAATTTAGCATTTTGCCTGTTCGCGCCACTTCCGGGTTGCGCCCGGGAGTGGTTATGAGTGACATGTACAAACAGTCCTCACGCAACATAGCATGCCAACTATATCAATCATTTGCAAAACCGGCAACGACCATAGATATTTATATAAGTGACTGTCAGTAAAGTAAAATTAATAGAAATAGATTCACACCATGCTGGTCAACGAATAGACAATTTTTTATTGTCAAAGTTCAGCAACGTGCCAAAAAGCCGAATTTACCGTGCATTAAGACGTGGCGAAGTGAGAGTGAATAAAGGACGCGTCAAACCCGTTTATCGAATTCAGGCAGGAGATCTGGTGCGTTTGCCGCCGTTGGCGGATGCCACCCGCGATAGTCCGTCGGTGGGTCCGTCTGCTCAGCTTATCGAACAGCTTGAACAGCATATCATTCATGAAGATGAACATTTGCTGGTGATTAATAAACCGGCAGGCATCGCAGTGCATAGCGGTACGGGAGACCATTTGGGTGTCATCGAAGTATTTCGGGCAAGCCGCGAGCACCAACCTTTCATGGAATTAGCCCACCGTATTGATAAACAGACCAGTGGCTGTCTGGTCATTGCAAAATCCAGGCGGGCGTTGATTGACGTGCAACAGGCGCTCCATGCAGATCATGCGCAAAAAGATTACGTATTCCTGGTAAAGGGTCAATGGCGTGTCAGTCGTCACTGCGTATCACATGCGCTGGAAAAACAGTACCATGCTTCGCGTGGTGCAAAAATGGTTGCCAATAATCAAGGCAAGTGTGCACAAACAATTGTGACAACCAGGGAAATAATCAATAACCACAGTCTGATGACGGGGAGCCTGTTAACTGGACGGACACACCAGATTCGTGTGCATGTCAAACAGGAAGGACACCCGATTGCCGGCGATGATCGCTATGGTGATTATGAATATAACCGCTTCATGCAAACGCTGGGTTTAAAGCGCATGTTTTTGCATGCAGAATATCTGAAACTTCCGCTGGCCGGCCTGAGTCAGAATGTGGAGTTTTATGCCCCGCTGCCTGCTGAGCTTGACGCGGTGTGCAACAACATCAGAAAAGGAGCCTGGCATGGACGGTAGCGCGTTTTCACATGCTACAATAAGCAAATAACATACACGTCGCACTTATGGCGACTGATAGTGAGGTAACTTAAATTACATGGATGATTCAAAACCAAACTGGGAACGCCAGGCGATTGTTGAGCTGGCACAGGCAGGCTTAAAGGAGCAGCGTCGCGCCAGGCGCTGGGGGATATTTTTTAAGCTTTTTTTCGCGGTTTATCTGGTTTTCTTTTTGATTGCCGTGGTGGGTTCCAACAAGACCGAAAGATTGATGCTGCATGAACGTCACACGGCGTTGGTTAAGTTGTCCGGCATTATTGCCGATGGGGAAGATGCCAGTGCCAATAATGTCGTTTCGGGTTTGCGCGCCGCATTCGAAAATGAGAATTCTGCCGCGGTCATTCTTAGCATAAACAGCCCGGGCGGCTCGCCCGTCCAGTCGGCCTACATAAACAACGAAATCATTCGGCTCAGGGAGCTTCACCCGACAAAGCCAATCTATGCAGTGATCTCAGATATCTGCGCCTCGGGGGGTGTATACGTGGCGGTCGCGGCCGATAAAATATTCGCCAATGAATCCAGTATTGTTGGGTCGATCGGTGTTCGCATGGATGGTTTTGGACTGGAAGAGGCGATTGATAAACTGGGTATCGAGAGGCGTTTATTAACCGCCGGTGAACATAAAGCTATTCTTGACCCGTTTTCCCCGGTGAATCCGGTCGAGAAACAGCATGTTCAATCCATGCTTGATGAAATTCACCAGGAGTTCATCGACCGTGTCAAAGAGGGAAGGGGTGATCGCCTGTCTGATGATCCGAAATTATTCAGCGGTTTGTTCTGGACCGGTTCAAAAGCGATGGAGCTGGGGCTGGTGGATGGTCTTGGCAGCGCGGGGTATGTGGCGCGGGAGGTTGTCGGCGTGGAAAACATTATCGACTATTCATATCGCGAAGATATTTTGCAACGTCTTGCCGGACGAATCGGTCAGACGCTTGCTTCCGAGCTCAGGCTCTGGCTTGAAGGTGTGCGGCTGCGATAATTTGCAGATATCGCCATCGGTATGATTCGGGATTGCAGTCTCAGGCGCTTTTTATATTTTTTAATAGCGCTTTGATCACCAGTATTATGCATGATGAGCTGTTTTTTCTATCGCTTTGAATGCGGTTGTTTTATGGAACCTGAAAGCCAAATTCACGTAGCGCCTGTGCCAGTTTGATCAGGGGCAAGCCGACAAGCGCAGTAGGATCATCGCCCTGCATCGAGTGGCACAGGGCAATGCCAAGTTGCTCGGATTTAAAACTGCCTGCACAGTTATAAGGTTCCTCGCGATCAACATAACGTTCGATTTCTTCCTGACTGAGTTGTCTGAAAGATACAAAAAACTGGTTCAGCCATTGTGTTTGCCAGCCCGACGCCGCGTGCTGCAGACTGACAGCGGTCATAAAAACAAGCTGTTTGCCTGACGCTGCATTCAACTGCGCCATGGCATCGGCACGATCGCGCGGTTTACCCAGAATCAGACCGTCATTCACGCTGCACTGATCTGACCCGATAATCAGGGAGTCCGGATGACGCTGACTAATCTTTGCTGCTTTTTCAACCGCTAAACGCTGTACGTAGTCGCCTGGTGCTTCATCCGGTTGCTGCGTTTCATCAATATCCGGCGACATACACTCAAAATTGAGCTTTAATCGCTGGAGTAATTCGCGTCGATAGGGAGAACTGGAAGCTAGAATTAGACGAGTCATGTGGTTTTTCCAATTGAATGAGTGAAATGAACCCAAGAAGTGGTTGATTTCAGTAAAAACTTTGACGAAACTAAAGTCAATCTATACACTTGGCCGCCGAATGAGCAACGATCTTCCACTGCGTTTTGACCCGATTCTCTATGCCAATCGTGGACGTCAGCTCGCAGGCATCATTAGTGCCCATGATTTGCCAAGAATAATGGAGCTGGCACCCAACTCGGAAAGTAATTTTTATGTCACGATGGCATTTTCAATGTCCTCGTTACAGTTTCCGATGGTTAAAGGTACTATTGAAGGTGAGATCGTGCAATTGTGTCAGCGATGTATGAAAGACACGTCTGTTTCCATACGCAGCGATTTTCAGCTATTACTGGTGACGCCTGATCTGGTTGAGCGGGCCAGTGAAGAAGGACACGAAATCTTTGAATACTCGGGCCCAACCATCACGACGGCGACGTTAATAGAAGATGAAATTATTCTGTCAATGCCCATTGTGTCAAGGCATGAGAATGAACAGGATTGTGATCCGGCTGTAAAGCACTTAATGCATGAATTTGATGAAGTACCCGCGGATGAAAAACAAAATCCGTTTGCAAAACTAAAAGACCTGAAACTTTAAAGCTAGACTGGAGAAAACCCATGGCAGTACAACAAAGACGCAAAACACCATCACGCAGAGGAATGCGTCGCGCACATGATGCTTTATCTGCAGCAACACTTTCTATCGAGCCTTCCACCGGCGAGACGCATCGCCGACACCACATCAGTGCGGATGGTTACTATCGTGGTCGCCAGGTTATCAAGCAGGATGAACTGGACGAAGACGAGGAATAACTGTCTCATGTTGCTGCTATAGTCAGTGTCATGGATGAATATAACAGCACCTTTAATGTGTTGTTACCTGCACATTAAAAGAGATGAAAAGTACCATTGCGCTTGATGCCATGGGTGGAGACCATGGCCCGCAGGTGATCGTGCCGGCAGCTTTAAGCGCCCTGACGAAACATGATGATCTTGACCTGATACTGGTCGGTGATCAGGAACAAATTGAACAACAGCTTTCCGGGTATACCAGCCCCGCCATTGAAAGACTAACTATCCAGCATGCATCCCAGATTGTTGAAATGCATGAGCCACCTGCACAGGCCTTGCGCGCAAAGAAAGACTCATCCATGCGCGTGTCAATTAATCTGGTAAAAGAAGGCCGTGCACAGGCTTGCGTGAGTGCCGGTAATACAGGCGCTCTGATGGCGACCGCCAGATATGTTTTGCATACCCTGGCGGGAATTGATCGCCCGGCAATCAACACGACACTGCCGGCGCTGAATGGTCATACGCATATGCTTGATCTTGGAGCCAATGTTGACTGCAAGGCAGAAAATCTTTTTCAGTTTGCGGTGATGGGTTCCGTGCTGGCGAAAGCGGTAGATGACATCCCCGCGCCCAAAGTTGGCTTGCTTAATGTTGGCTCCGAAGCCATTAAAGGGAATGACCAGGTGAAAGAGGCAAATCTTTTGCTGGAAAAAAGCCAGCTAAATTATATTGGCTACGTCGAAGGTGATGATATTTTTTGTGGCGATGTCGATGTCATTGCCTGTGACGGATTCGTGGGCAATGTATCACTTAAAACAAGTGAAGGTGTTGCCAGACTGATATCGGATTATGCCAAACGCTCATTTACCAAGAATCTCTACACCAGAGTTGTTGCCATGTTTGCGACACCTATTTTGAAAGAATTTAAGAACTCTATTGATCCCAGACGCTATAATGGGGCGTCTTTGCTCGGTTTGAAAGGAATAGTCATCAAAAGTCATGGGGGTGCGGATGCATTCTCTTTCGAACATGCAATTTCTATTGCCTACATTGAAGCAAAAAAAGGCGTACCTGCTTTAATTGATAAACAACTGGAAAATTATTTAGCATAACCCAAATGAACTACTCAAAAATCATCGGTACTGGAAGCTGTCTGCCGGAGAAGATTCTTACCAATAAAGATCTTGAAGCCATGGTAGATACTTCAGATGATTGGATTCGTGAAAGAACCGGCATCAGAGAACGCCATATCGCCGCAGAAGGAGAAACCACGGCCGACCTGGGTGTGGTTGCTGCCCGGCGGGCAATGAAGATGGCCGGGAAAACAAAAGATGATATTGATCTGATTATCGTGGCCACCACCACGCCGGACAAAGTCTTTCCAAGCACGGCCTGCCTGATCCAGAAAAGACTGGATATACATGGCTGTCCCGCTTTTGATGTGCAGGCAGTGTGCACCGGCTTTGTCTATGCACTGTCAATTGCCGATAAATTTATTAAGACTGGTGCCGCAACCACGGCGCTCGTGATTGGTGCTGAGACACTGTCGCGCATCGTGGACTGGACCGACCGAAGCACCTGCGTCCTGTTTGCTGATGGAGGTGGTGCGGTCGTGCTGGAGGCCAGCGACGATCCGGGCATACTGTCAACTCATCTGCATGCCGATGGCAGTTATGAACATCTGCTACATGTGCCGCGTGGCATTTCAGAAGGCTATGATCTGCTAAAGCAGGGAGAAGCCTATATTTATATGAAAGGCAATGAGGTATTCAAAATGGCAGTGAATACCCTTGGCAAGATTGCCGATGAAACGCTTGCAGCGAATAACTTTGAAAAATCGCAAATTGACTGGCTGGTGCCCCACCAGGCAAACACCCGTATCATTCAGGCGACCGCAAAAAAATTAAAACTGCCAATGGAAAATGTGGTGGTGACAGTAGACCGGCACGGTAACACTTCCGCAGCTTCCATCCCGCTGGCCCTGGATACGGCGGTTAGAGATGGAAGAATAAAAAAAGGTGAATCGGTGATTCTGGAAGCATTTGGCGGCGGGTTTACCTGGGGGTCGGCCCTGTTAATCTTCTGACACCCGCATTATTGCCTGCGGGCTTATCAGGTGATATGTGCTTAAGTGCAATCACGCATCATATCAACATAGCAGGCTTACCGGTCATATCAATCTGATTGAGCTTTTTGGCTACCGTAACAGGCATTGAAATTGTCTGTCTATTAACCATTCTCCACTGAGGATGACGGGAAATTCTGTTTCGGTTCATACCAATGTCGGGCAGGGTGGAAAGCAACGCCTGGTTACTTAAGTCAACGGTCGCGGATGTTCATTCATAGTGCGCTACCGGCCAGGTTTTTAAGTCAGGCCCGGATGCCGTAAACTTATTCAATACTGGCTGCACAGCCATCATCACCCAAAAAATCACAACAGAGACCTTCGCTGGTGACAAAAACATTTTCTACTCGTTGTAAACAGTGTCCACGCCTGGCCACTTACCTGTCAGAATCGAAAAAGAAATACCCGGAGTACTTCTGTAAACCGGTCCCTCCATTTGGTGATGAGGATGCGAGACTGCTGATTGTCGGGCTGGCACCCGGTCTGCATGGTGCCAATGCCACTGGACGACCTTTTACCGGGGATTATGCCGGCCTGCTGCTGTATCAAACACTATATAAGTTTGGATTCTCGAGTGCCCCCGAATCGCACCACGCCAACGATGGGTTGAGACTGATCAATGCGCGCATTACCAATGCGGTAAAATGTGTGCCCCCGCAAAACAAGCCGACGCCGGCAGAGATCAGAACCTGTAATCAGTATATTCAGCAGGAATTGTCGCTACTTAATAACAACCATATTGTATTGGCACTTGGAAGAATTGCCCATGAAACAACGCTGCGATCTGTCGGCAAACGCTTAAAAGACTATCCGTTTTCACATGGTGCCGTGCATGATTTGCCTGACCGTTTCACTTTGGTGGATTCTTACCACTGTAGTCGCTACAACACGTCAACCAAACGCCTTACAACAGAACAATTTGAAGCGGTTTTCGCTAAAATAACCGAACTTATTAATAGCTGAACGAATAGTTGATTAATAATGACGAAGCATTCTGAAAAATTTGATGATAAGGCGTTTTTAAAAACCCTGACGCAGCAGCCAGGTGTTTACCGCATGATTCATGCTGACAGCACCGTGTTGTATATAGGTAAAGCCAAGAATCTGAAAAAACGTGTTTCTTCATATTTCAACCGCAGTACGATTAGTCTGCGTATTCAGCAGATGATGCAGCAGGTCGCCGGCGTTGAAGTCACAGTGACGAATACTGAAGCAGAAGCGCTGCTGCTGGAAAATAATTTAATTAAAGAGCTGCGCCCCAAATATAATATTCTGCTGCGTGATGATAAAAGCTATCCCTATATTTTATTGTCCAATCATGAATTTCCCGGTTTAAGTTTTTACCGTGGTACGAGAAAAACAAAAGGAGAATATTTTGGTCCTTACGCCAGTGTGGGCGCGGTGCGTGAAACGTTAAACCTGCTGCAAAAAACATTTAAAGTCAGGCAATGCAGCGAAAGCTATTACCGCAATCGCTCACGTCCATGCCTGCAATATCAGATAGATCGATGCACTGCACCGTGTGTGAATCTGGTGAGCCGGCAGGTTTATGCAAAAGACGTGGATTATGCGCGTAAATTTTTACAGGGTAAAAGCGAGCAGGTGATCGGTCATCTGGTCGAGGAGATGCAGGCTGCATCAGACAGGCTTGAATTTGAACATGCGGCCAGATTGCGTGACCAGATTGATGCATTAAGGCAGGTCTCCCAACAGCAGTACGTGAGTGATCTGTCGGGTGATTGCGACATTATTACCTGTAAGCTCAAGGATGCACTGGCCTGTGTGCAGGTGTTTCAGGTGCGCAATAAAATGAATCTCGGTAACAAATGTTTTTTTCCTAAAACGCCGGCACACTATGGCGAGGAAGAATTATTGGCCGCGTTCATTGGCCAGTATTATTTGCACCGCAAGCCCCCTGAAGAAATTATTACCGGGGTCAAACCGGCCGAAAGTGAGTTACTGGCTGAAATGTTATCAAATCAGTGTAATGGCAAGGTAAAAATCACTTCCTCGGTTCGCGGCAAACGCGCACGCTGGCTGGATTTTGCCAACAAAAATGTGGCGACTGCGATTGAGTCTCGTCTGGCCAGCCAGGCGGGGATGGAGCAACGTTACCTGGCATTGGAAGAGGCTTTAAATTTCGATCGGCCCATTCGGCGCATGGAATGTTTTGATATCAGTCATACTTCAGGCACGCTGACCGTCGCTTCCTGCGTGGTTTTTGACCGTGAAGGGCCAAGCAAGTCGGAGTATCGTAAATTCAATATTGAAGAGATTACCCCCGGCGATGATTATGCGGCCATGACCCAGGCACTGACACGTCGTTATAAGCGCCTTCAAAAAGGTGAAGGCAAACTGCCCGATGTGTTGTTCATTGACGGAGGCAAAGGTCAATTGTCCCAGGCCGTTGAAGTGATGCAGTCCCTGCAGGTCGAGGGTGTGATGCTTGTGGGTGTTGCCAAAGGCGTTGAAAGAAAAGCAGGTATGGAACAGCTTTTTATTGCCGGTGATAAACAACCCGTTCGTCTTGGGGGTGAATCGTTGGCCTTGCATTTAATACAGCAGATTCGTGATGAGGCGCATCGATTTGCGATCACCAGCCATCGACAGCGCAGAAATAAATCCCAGACTGTGTCACCATTAGAGGGAATTGCAGGATTAGGGCCCAAGCGACGCCAGAATCTGCTTAAGCATTTCGGTGGCATGCGCGGAATTGAAAGGGCAAGTGAACAGGAACTGGCCAAAGTCAATGGCATCAGCAAGCAACTGGCACAGTCAATCCATGAGGTTCTTCACAGTCATTAAATAAAAAAATATATGTCTTTAACGATTCCCAATTTATTGACGCTGTTACGCATTGCCTTGATTCCATTGATGGTGATTGTATACTTTTCATCCATTGCCCATGCCATGCCTTTGGCGGCACTGATATTTACCCTGGCCGGATTAACCGATCTGCTTGATGGATACCTGGCGCGCAAACTTGATCAGACATCGGCGTTTGGTGCATTTCTTGACCCGGTGGCGGACAAGCTGATTGTCGTGTGCGCGCTGGTGATTGTGGTTTACCAGCATCCATCGATGCATGTGCTCATCCCGGCGCTGATTATCATCGGCCGGGAAATTACCGTTTCTGCGTTGCGCGAATGGATGGCTGAGCTTGGAAATCGTGGCAAAGTGGCCGTTTCTTACCTGGGTAAAGTGAAAACCACCGTACAGATAGTCGCCATCATATTTTTATTATGGTTTGAGCCATTATTTGGGTTACCCGTTTTTGAAATTGGAAAATGGCTACTGGATATAGCTGCCATTCTGACCGTCGTCTCAATGCTGGGTTACCTGCAGGCAGCCTTTCGCCCTGATGCCGCGAATTAAAATGAATTTGTACGGTAATTGACAGAATGCATATTATTTGTGCGAGACAGGCAATAAAATACAAATATAAACAAACACTTCGTTGACAGACATGCGAATTGCACTAGAATAGCTGCCTACAGCACATTGCGGGAATAGCTCAGTGGTAGAGCACAACCTTGCCAAGGTTGGGGTCGCGAGTTCGAATCTCGTTTCCCGCTCCAGAAATACCATATATTACAATTACTTACGCAATGCACAAAAATGGTGTGAACCATAAGTGAACCAAAATCTATGGTTCACTTAGTTCACTATAAAAATTGGATAATTATACTTTCTTTATGTACTCCATATTTTGCGTAAGGTTCAAATCTTTCATAGCTTGGTGCGGGCTTGTGTGTACATATTTGCATTTAGTGTGATGCATTTGAAGTTTGATGCTGGCACCAAAATCGCTACCTTCTTTAACTAATTTGCTTAAATGAATATCACTTGGTAAGTGATAACAAAAATATAAATGATGGTCGAAATTCCATTGTTCAAGATTTTTCATAATAATTACCTTATCACGGTTAAATCCAGGCCAGATTCCACTTTGATGTAGTCGTCTGGCGTGAGTGCTTCTGCGCCTTTTTCTAGATAAATTTTTGTGGTGCTTCGGCTTGAATGTGCATACAAGCGCTGCACGTCTGATTCACTCCAGCCGTGGTTTTCTTTTAGCAGGCGCCCACCAAGGCCACGGATTGAATGGAACGTGGCAGGGGCTTTGGAGTGCGGCAGGTTGGCAAATACCTTGCTGTTGTCACGCACTTGGGCGAATGTTTTTGATAAAAATGCATCAATGACACCAAAGGCTTTCAATCGCTTGATTGTGTGTTTGCCAAAATGCTTGCGCTCAGACAGTCGATGGATCAGGTAAGGTGAGCGATAGCCTGCTTTCATCATCATTTCTTGCGAGCGCCTTTTTAAATCGGCAATCTGATCATTTATTTCAAATCTAATAAATGACATATCTGTATCACCTGCCGTTTTCTGGCGAATAAAATATAAATAGCCATCATCTTTAAAGTCAGTGAGCAGGCAATTCACAATTTCTGTGCGGGCCTGCAATGTAAGCAGTGATGCATCCATAGCCAGCTTTAAAAATTCTGGGCAACTTGGGTGATTATAAATAATATTGTATTGCTCTAATTCCAGGTTCACACGGCGTCTGCGATTCACAGCCAGCTTTTTACTGGTAGTGCGTGGCAATGTCGCATGTGCGGCGTTGTAAGTAACGAGGTTGCGCGACATCGCAAAGCTGCATAATTCAATCCAGACTTCACGCCATTTCATATAAACATCGCCTGATGTGGCCACTTCATTTAAATGATCACCAATAAACACCTGGTCAATAGCAGCCATCGCATAATGGCCAAACAATTTATCAAGTTTGTTGATCTTTGCCAGCTTGTTTACCTGGGTGCCTTTGCTCCAGGCTTTAGTGGGTAGTACCAGTTCAATATACATGCGGATTACATAGCGCAATGTGCCATCTGCGCCACGTGCAATGCGGTTTTGTTCCCGCTTTAAATCTATAATTTGATTGGATTTGATTGCCTTTTCAATGGCTTCTTTTTTGTCTTTGGATGACCAGGCAAACTTTCTAGTGAGTGGGTTCCGGTAACGATAAAGCCCCTGAGATTGCACAAATGTCAGGTTAGCAGGCAGATCGGTATAAATTTTGCGTGGTGGCATAATTAATTAATCAAACTTAATAAATTTCAATATAATCACCCTCATGAGCACAGCAATATTGTCCTTGCATTTCTTTATATTTTTTTGGGCTTACATTCGTTCCACCCGTTACATGATTTTGACATGGCTTTTTCTTTGCAGTTAAAGCAGCGCATTTAACAGTATAACCATCATTAACCCATGAAATATAATCAGATTTTTCAACCCCGTATCGCTTAGCTTTAAATGCATTATGATCGTGAAGCAATTCTAGTAATTCATAAGCATCACATGGAAAGCTTTCGTCTCCCCATGGGCCTTGTGTTCTCAATGTGAACTCTACTCCAAGTGATGCTAAAGAATTAAGCAAACTTAATTTGCTTGAATTATCCATTTTATCATTCATGGTCGAATATTAAGCATTAATTGATAAATTAAGCAAATCCTCATCATCACCAGCAAGCGTGTTGATCTCATCATCAATAGCTTGCTGTCTATTCTTAATGTAAATTGAGAAGTCAATATCAATGTACCAGGTGCCACCAATTTTCATGACACCTGGCCATTTTGTGAGTGTGCGCATGTCTGGCCGCCTGCCTTTCTCGTCTGGCTCAATGTTTTCAATGCGGAATTGTGACAGTTTTTTAAGGCGCATTTCTTTTAACTCTTTTCAAGAAACATGACTCTGGTATCGTCCATCTAATTAGCACGCCTTTGAACGGCAATTTATATTGCTTTTTGAAAAAATCTATAAAATCTGTAGTAGTTTCAAATCCATCATCTAAATACAATTTTCTGATTTCATAAAAAGTCAATCTCTTTTGATTTAAAAATACTGACTTTTCAGTAATGTATATATCTAAAACTATGGAACAAATACCAATGCCTAATGATTTGCATTGCTTAGTTCTCATGCCGGTTTTTAGATAGAGAACATCACCAATTTTTATTGGATGCTTGCGTACTTGGCGAATAGTTTGTTTTTTTATTCCAAGTTCCACTGCCCTTGAAAATTCTTTTTTAAAATTAAGTGCTGGCATCTTTTAAAATATATGGTTCTATGTTTTCAATGCGGAATTGTGACAGTTTTTTAAGGCGCATTTTTCCTGAGTGAATGCGGATTTGATAGCATTCAATATCTTGCATAAATAAACATATTCTGGTGTATTGCACCTGGGTAATTCCATTAAATAGTCATCACCAAAACATCTTTCCATTAGTTCAGATTGCCAAGCTATTTCAGCATCATTTGTTACACAAAGATCGAAATATCCACGTTTATGTGCAACATCATTAATTTCATCATAATCAATTTGGGTGTCTTTTCTTGCAAGTTTTCTTGCTAAGTAATCATTATTTGAATTCAATATAAACTCTTGAATACTTTTGTCTTCACCCATTGCTGGCCAGTAATGGCCCCATGCTTCACCAAAACATTCAATAACTATTTTTCCTTGCCCTGGTTTGTAATTAGTTACATAAACATAGACTGGATCAAGATCAGAAATGTTTGAAATAATATATGTTGTAGTTTCGCCTATTTGTACTTTCATATTTAAGTCCTACTAATTAAATTTTTAAGCGCTTTGTTTATATCGTGGTTGTTTTGCGTAATGATCACAGCACTGTTCCCAGGCTTTCTGTAGTTTGTTGAAGTCGTCCTGGTTGCCGCCTTTGTCTGGGTGGTATTTGCTGCGCAAGAATCGATAATTTGTCACACAGTTGTCCAGTGTAGCTTCTTCAGACACTTTCAATACGGTGCGCCAGTCTTCGTCTTTTGGTGGCAGTGCAACAAATCCTTGGAATGCTTTTTCCATCATGTCACTGGCACCCCATCTTTCAATGCCGCGAATGGCTTCAATGGTTTTTTTGATTGCCACCATGTTTTCCCACACTTTTAAATATTTGTCACAGGCAAAGCACATTTGTTTGTTGTTATATTCAAAATAAACTGCCACACCTGGGTCTTCAGGTTCACGGCAGTTGGCATAGGGCAAGCCATTTTTTCTAAGTGGTATGTTAGTGCTTAGTACCGGATCTGTGCCCCTGTAAAATGTGCCACGTAATAATTCAATTTCATGCAATAAATCATCACGTGCGCGGCCAAATGTCGCGGTGAAGCGTGATAATTTGCGTTCATGGTGCGGTGTTCTATTCCAGCCATCTGGCCAATACAAAGGGTATGCTTCAATCATAAATCACCTGTTAAAAAAGCACCTGGCGGAGTCGTTACCAGGTGCAAGCCCCACAACTTGCAGAGGGAGTAGGCTGCAAGTATTTGTGTTCTGTTTATAAATGACATCATTGATTGCAAATATTTTCAGCCGTACGAAGTAACATTGGTCCAGACATCTCTTGTTTTTCCTCGTCTGTTAAACAATTGCTACAAATCCCATGATATCTATTGTAGTCTTCTTGTGTTCCGTGTATGGGGCGATTGACTGTATGCAATACAGCGCCGCACCCACGCCTACAATCTAGTTTTATTAAACTAATTTTTTGTTTTTTTCTAAGCATTAGTTTTCCTAAGTTAAGTAAAATTTTAAGTGTGTTCTGTTAATCATTTACATCAAACCGATCTTTTAACCGCCATACAGTAATTTTGCGGTGATTGTTATTAATGCGCCGTGAAGGGATTTTTTTTCCCGTGTTTATCCATTCATCACTTTTAAACAAGGTGCCCAGTGACCTGGTGATTGGATAATATGGAATGTCTTTTTGTGCCAGAATTTCATACACATCATCGCTTGTGACCTGGCCTTGTTTTTTTGCCAGGGCTTTGAGTTGGCGTTTAAGCATCCGCACCACCTCTATGCGGTTTGCTTCATCCAGGGCAATGTCATATTCATTTTCAAATAACTGAATCTGCCGTGAAAGAATGTTTGTTTTATGCAGCGCTGTCATGGTCTATGGCCAGTGATAGGTGTTTTTTGTCTTTGCGTGCCTTAAACAATGGGCGCACTTTCGATTCAGGCTGCTCCATTTGCTGTGCCCTGGCGCGAAGGTTGTTTAAAAATGCCCTCAGCTCGTCCTTAGTCATTTTGTCGATATCAGGCGTGCAGAATGTGCGTGATCTGTCAATATTTGATTCAAATAAAACGGGGACCTTCCGCTCGTTTCCGTGTAAAATCACGTACATGCATGGATTTTCCAAAATATCTAGGTTGATTGATTTTGCCACTTCATTGACCTATATTTAGATTAAAAGTGATTCAATAATAATCTATAAATAGATTAGATTAAAGAGCAACCGACGAATGGTATAACTTTTAATAGGGGATTTTTGATTTTATGAAATTTTTATATGTGTGCTTGACACTTTTTTTGGTTTTTAAGCTATCTGTGGCGCATGCAGATTGGAGAGAAATCTGCCAAACACGCTATGAAATTGCAAAAAAGATTATGAAAAATAGGCAATGGGGACAAGAAATGCCCAAATTAATTGAAATTGCACGTGGTGATGAATATGTAGAAAGTTTGATTATAAGGGCATATGATGAACCTGTTTACTTCACAGAAATGAATCGAATGAATGAAGTTAACAGGTTCAGTAATGAAGCATACTTAGAATGTGTGAAGTTGTTTAATACAAATTAACTTAATCGTGTTTAAGTTATCTGATTGTGTTTCAAACAATGCTTGGTTTTTGATATTCCATGTATAAAATATTGTAAATTGCGCGATGTCAGCAATAAAAATAACAGATACTAGAAATATCAATATGTGATTGATTTGTTTATTGTTGTCAGACTGTTTGTCGTCTTTATATGTTTCTTTCAAAGAGTTTAGGAAGTCTGTGCTCATAAGTTTCACCTCATTCCGTTTTTGTTATAGGTGAAAATACTTATCAACTGAAATAATAAATGTGATGTATTTCACACTTATCAATAAACAATAGTTAATAAATTACAATAAAGTTTTATTTATCGTTTTTATATTTTGATATAGTTATAAAGTCTGAGTAATTTTGTGTGATTATTTTTGTCATTTCTTCTGGCTCAAGTTTGTAAAAGTCTCCACCTCTAGCGCGTTCTTCTTTAATTGACATATAAATTGCGCCTAATAAAGCTTTTTCATCTATATATATTTCATAGCCAGCCCCAAGTTCATTAATCTGATGCAATGGGCGTTGTCCTTTTAGCTGTGGAATAGTAATTTTAAAATAATTAGCAACCGGCGCCAATGTTGAGTCTTTGAATTCACGTGATGTATTTGGATTTAGCATTTCTGCAATTGCAGATTGTGTTGCTCCGCTTAATCTATGTAGCGCTTGCTGCTTGCCATTTATTTTTGGATCCTCGTCCATAAGTTTTTTTAGGATCTCTGCTATACCGTTTGTTTTATTTTGTTCCATTTTCGGATTATCCGCCGACGAGCGGCATAAAATCAACTCAAAAATAGTTTGTAAACAATCTATTTCTAGATTATGGTTTAGCCATGAACTGGAACTCACTAATTAGACGTATAAAGAATGAGGGTGCTCCCTTTTATAACAGCAACAGAAAAATTGCTGCTTTTGTACATGGTGACACTAAATATCATTCGATCATTTCAAGAGTACAGGCTGGTCAAGAGCCAAAATGGCATGAAGGTGAAAAGCTAATAGAGCTATACGCAAGGATACGCCACGATAATAAGACTAATGATAAATCCACAAATGATTTTGATCAGTTAGTGAATGGATTGCGTACATCTTTGATCAAAGAATCTCAAATGGCAGGTTTTTGATGAATAGTCAAAGTGCCTTTGATTTCGCAAATTCACACACCAGGAATACTGATCCTGTCAGTTCATACGATTCAGCTAAAGAACACTTCAATTCAGGTGCGCATGAATGCCAAAAGCAACGTGTACTTGAAGCATTAACACAATTTCCCAATTCCACATCGCACGAGCTCGCACATAAAAGCGGACTTGATCGCTACATGATTGCGCGTCGTCTTCCTGACCTGGAACACAATGAGCTTGTCAAGAAATCCGGCACTCGAAAGTGCAGCATTTCCTCCAGGCAAGTGACCGTGTGGGATTTGGTTTAATTCTTTTGTGGTCGGCGAAAATACGGTAGCGCAAAAGATTTTGAGAAAGCGGCCACTATGGGATACAGCATAGCCGCACTGTAAAGCGAACGAGGGACTACAGGCTGTCTTTGAATGGAACCCTCGATGGCAACTCGTCCGGTATGCGATGACTGCTATAGCTCGCACCAACATTGCTGAAAGTCTCAGTGCGTTGGGATAGCGAAGCTATGGCGAATCTGAACCGGTTAGCGATAAACAACTGGGTATTTATAGTGTTGTTAAAAAAATAACTGTAGTTAAAAAAATATATTTTATGAAAAAAAAGTTATACCACCTGGGGCATCACCTGAAGTGCAGGGATATTACGCCTATGCACTTTTTAACCGACCAAGAGTGGCACCTGATTTTCATGAAGGGCATACCAAAAGATGGAAGCAACGATGGTATGACTCATACGATGAAGCAGTTGAAAACATAAAGGCCAGAGATGAAAAAGCAGATTGCATTAAAACTGTATAACTTCCACAGAGCCATTCAGGGCTTGCAGGATAAACAACAAGAATTTGATACGGTCTTGCAAACTTATGCTGGCAATATTGAATCTATGTTTGATCGTGAAGTGGAAGATTATGCAAATAAACTGATTGATCAATCACGTGAAATCAAGCGTCTTAAAAAGCGTTTGATTAATTATGAAAATAAAGGTGCTTAAGATGAGTGATTACTGGCTGGAACCGCATAGTGTTGAATTAATTGTTGTGCATTGCAGTGCCACAAAAGAAGATCAGAATTTTGATGTTGAAGATATTCGCAGATGGCACATTAACAGGGGATTCAATGATATTGGCTATCACTTTGTGATTACACGAGATGGCACTATTCAGAAGGGTAGGCCAATGACTAACAATGGTGCTCATGCCATACGCTATAACGATAAAAGCATTGGTATTTGTTTGATTGGTGGCATAGATCAAAATAGCAAACCTGAAGATAACTTCACTGATGAACAAAAGATGGTCCTGGGTGATTTGATCTATGGACTCAAGGAATTATTCCCCAAAGCCGCCATTGCCGGACATCGTGACCTGGATAGTAAGCACAACCGGTTGAAAGCGTGCCCCAGTTTTGATGTGCGCACCTGGTGGCTTGATTTTACACTTTCCATACAAAAGGCAGGCAATCATGAGTGATGTCAAGATCGTACCAATTTTTATTTATTTTATTGTCAGTGGTTTTATCAATGTGGTGTCTCAAATTTCGCAATCTGTCTTCACAATGGTGTCTGACGATAATCCGATTCAATCAATCAACTGGGCCGATTTTGGCCAGGTGCAATTGTTTATTTTGATTGCGGGGGCGTTGGCCAATGCCATGCATTCAGCCTATGCAAAATTCACAGATAGTGCGGGCGGTGATTACACAGATAAACGCATAGAGCAACTATCACAGAAAGTTAAACAACAACTGGTCAAAGACAGGAGCGCTTGAAATGAAGTTTTTTAAACTGATTATTATTTTAATTGTTTTTGTGATGCTACAGGCATGTGCATCGATGTTGGGTGGTTCAACTGATCCAGATACCAAGGCCAGGCAAATTGCCAACCTTGAGCTGGGCTGGAACCAGGCGCTGATGTCTTATCAGGATGAATTGCAGAATTGTTATCCGGTAAAAACAGCGCTTTGCATCATTGAACCTGAAGATACATTGATTGTTGATAAAGCCATCATGGTGATGCGCCAAACAAGAAGCACATGTTTAAACAACATGGATAATTGCGATGCCTGCCAGATGGCAAATGCAGCTGTTCAAATTGCCAATGTGATTGGTGGCATCGAGGGTTTAAGCGTCACGGCAGCCTGTTCTGACAGTTTGCCCATTGATGCGGTATTGCGTGAACTTGAGAATGCGCCGCCTGCGATAGTTGAATAACATCAGCTATATCTGTGACCAATATTAATTACCAGATTCAAGGAATATATTTATGAACAAAATAGCCATGGCACAATTTCTGTTGAATAACATATTGCGGTTTTCCCTGGCATTAAGGCGCACCAAAGTGCTCAAGGGTAAGAATGCCACACAGTTAAATACTGCAATCAATTCATTCCGTGAAATCAATACAGAGCTTGAAGATCAGGTGCTGGAAGATAATGCCGCCTATCGTGACGCTGAATTATTGTCAGGTAACGATTGATTATAAATTATGGCTTTATCTGTCAATGTTTCTGGCGATCTTAAAAAGCTGACACGCCACCTGAATGCGACACAAAAAAGGGTGTTGCCATCTGTGACGATTCAGTCAGTCAACCAGGTGGCCAGAGATGCGCGCAAGGATTCAATCAAGAAAGTGGCCACTGATTTGCGGTTGCCACAAAAGAATATCAGAAAGCGCTTTAATGCCAGGGGTGAGGTCAAGGGTGATCGTGTGCAGTATTTCAAAGCATCCAGATATAACAAATCTGCATTGCTGCGCGTTTATCATCGCGGCATATCAGTCAGCCAGATTGCAGGCGCGCAAACAAAGCGTGGATTAAAGGCTAAAGGGGGCAGGCTATATGTCGGTGCATTCAAGCTGAAGTCTGGAAGATTGCAAGGGCTGGTGTTCAAGCGCCGTGGTAAAAAAAGACTGCCAGTATTCTTGCCGCGCATCAGTGTCAGAGCACAACTGGAAGATCAGTTTAACCGGCGCATGACTGGCGCATTGGCGCGGCGCAATTTTTTAAATATATTTCAAACAAAGCTAAGGAAACGATTGGCTAAATTGAGGGTATAAAGCTATGGAAAACTATAAATTTGAATTAGATCAGTCAGTAAAATTGAAGTACTCAAATGAAAGTGGCGTTATCATCGGTAAAGCAAAGTATCTTTATTCTGGTAATCACTATTATGTTGTATATAAAGCAGGTGATGGCAGGCAAATTACAGCTTGGTGGGAAGAAGATTTAATAGAGGTACAAGAGCCTGGCTGGACTAGCCACATTCGTTAGCAAAGCCTGATTTTTTTGAATTCGTGCATAACCGAGAGAGAAGAAGCGACCGACTACCGCAACATGATAGAAATGCTTGATATTGATTGTTGGTCACAAACTTTAGTTGCCGCACTATGCGAGAAGTAGGCAAGCACCAGGGGAGCGGTAGCCCCTGGCTACATTAACCAAGTTAGATAGTCATGGAAATAAAAGAAACTTTTGTTATTAATCAATTTTCTGCAAAGCGGCCAGATGATGATGGTGAGCGTGGTCGTTATTCTACAGTGAATATGAGCGTTCATAGTGTGTGGACTCAGACACAAGTCACGCACTTATTCAGCCAGGCTAAAGCATTCAATAATGTGCTTAAATATTTATACGATAAAGACAGTGATGTGGCAGTGATAGAACTGCAACACTTTTCAGTCAAGCCATTATTTAAGCGTTGTAATTTTAGTCTGACAATTCCACGCACTAAAAAAGATGAACTGATTGAATTGAAGGATTGCAAGATATCTGGTCAAGTCAAACTGTCACCTGAGAAACAACATTTGTTTGGTGTGGAGTTCAAGTTAAAACATGGATTTGTCAACAATCAGATTGTAGAGAAGCTGGCAGATTTGTTTGCAAAAGAAAGTTGATAAAAGTATGAATGATTTTGAACTTTTTTTAATCTATATGGCTGTTGTACCAGTGCTAATTCTAATCGGTGCGTTTTTAGAGCACATAAAATAAAAAGATGAAGTGATATGAGTGATTTAGGAATAATAATACTAAGTTTTTTTGTGGGTTATATCATCGGCTGTTTTTTGATAAGAATCGTATTCTGGTTTATAGATCAATTGTAATGAAAAGTGAGTGATGATATGACTGAACAAGATGAGAAAGCGGTGGAGATCATACAGAAATATGCTAGTGGATGGTGGAATCATGGACATACGCCGGAGATATACCCTAAGCCAGAAACACCTGAACAAGTATGGCAGCGCCTAAAGGAATTAATGGGCGTTGAGAAAACTATGAGTTTTGCTGAAATTCTTCTCGGTGAAATGGATAATAGTGAGTGATGATATGACTGAAAAGTATAATATCCCAATTGAGCCTTTTGAAGAAATAGACCAAAAAATAGATATGCTTTTGCGGTCAAGAACGGAACATAAAGAAATAAAATTATATGTGCCAGAACCTTCAGGATGGGTGTGGGAAATTTATAAAAGAGCTATCAATGACTGAACAAGACAGCGAAGCGGTTGAGGTAATAAATAGTCAGCTTAGAAAAGGTACTCCCTGGCCAGATCCATGCGGGTGGCGTGGCTTCCGCTTTTTCTGAAAAATTTTGTCTTTAAAAACAGGGGTTTACATTCACATTTTTGAAGAATAGAAGTATTACGAATATGGCCGATGATGACAAATGGATTGTTGGAACCAATGAACTGTGTGAAGTGTTAGACGTCACCAGACGCCGTCTGACGGATTATGTCAAAGAAGGAATGCCAAAACTCGGGCGAGGGAAATTCGATTTACCTAGTGTGATCCGTTGGAGAATCACGCGCGCGGAAAATGTGGCGAATGCGCAAGTTAAGCACTTCAATGAAAAACAAGAGCTGCAACAAACTAATGTTGAGATCAGAAAAATTGAACTGGCGCAAATGCGCGGTGAGTTGATTGATCAGAACCTGGTGGCACCATTTATCAATGAGCTTGGATCATTAGTGGCAACACAGTTTGATTCGATTGGCCAGCGTTGTTGTAACGAACTTATAGGTGTGACTGATGCTGATGTAATCCAGGAGAAAATCAATAATGAGTGCCGTAGTGCAAGAGAAACCATCGCAGAATTTATTAGAGAACAGTCAGTGGTCCGAACTACTTCAAACCCTCGCGGAGATAGTCGAACCGCCGCCTAGTCGCACTGCCGATGAGTGGGCCGATCAATGTCGATTTTTGCCACCTTCTGGTAATCCCGAACCTGGGCGCTGGCGCACATCCCGTGTGCCTTATATGCGCGATATCATGCGTGCTTTTTCTGATTCCAGATATCACACTATTGTTGGTGTCACAGCATCCCAGATGGGTAAAACAGAATTGCTGTTGAATATTGTTGGTCATCGTTTTACAGATGGGCCGTTTTATCCAGGCATGTATGTGGGGCCGACTGAAAAAAATGTGCGCTCTATGTCAAATGATCGATTTAAAGATTTATTCAGATATACACCAGCGCTTTCAAAAAGACTGCAAAAAGGTCATGCCGATAAAGTCACAGAGAAATTTATTAATGGGGTGCGCTTTGCATTCGCCTGGGCCGGATCTGAAACAGAGCTAAGTGCATTTCCGTGTGGGTTCGTCTTAATGGATGAACGTGATCGCATGAGCAATGACGTGCAGGGCAAAGGTGATCCGGTTGAAATTGTGCGTGCCAGGATGAAAAATTTTCCTAATAAAAAGTTGGGTGTGTTTTCTACGCCAACACTTGAGGGTGCCAGTCCAATTATGGATTTGTTTGAACAGGGCACTATGATGAAATGGGCCTGGCCGTGTCCTCATTGTCAGGAATATTTTATTCCTTTGCTTGAATTGCTGTGGTGGCCAGAAAAGGCGACACCTAAAGAAGCATTCTATAAAGCGGAGATTGTTTGTCCTGAATGTGGTACTGGAATCAAGCCAGTGCAGAAAATTATGATGCAACTGGAAGGGAAGTATTTGCCACACAGACTTGGTGAGAATGGTGAACACATAAGGATTGATCATCCCATTGATACCAGCACTGCCAGTTATATGGTGAATGGCCTGGCATCGCCCTGGCGGTCATTTGGTGAATCGGCAGAATTGATTGTGCAGGCGTATCGCAGCAAATCATCAGAAAAAATACAAAGTGTGGTTAATGTTGAATTTGGCCAGACATTCAAAGTCTCTGGTGATGCGCCGGAATGGGAAAGTGTGTTGCAGTGTCGCGCACCTTATCGCCCAGGTGAGCTGCCTAACGATGTGCAAATTATTACTATGGGCACAGATGTGCAGCAAAATGGTTTGTATTATGTGATCAGGGGCTGGGGTTACATGATGGAATCGTGGTTGCTTCGTTATGGTTTCATTGATGGGGATACTGATTTTGATGATGTCTGGATTCATCACACCAGGGCAGCAATGGAATTATTTAATGATCGGGCGATTAATCGTGGCTTTATTGATTCTGGATACAGGGCCACGAAAGTATATCAATACTGCCGCACACAGCATGGTTTGCTGTTTCCATCCAAAGGTCATGCACAGCAAGATCGACCGATTAAAACACGTGATATCGATATTACGCATTCGGGCCGGACGATAAAAAATGGCGTGCGCCTGTATCACCTGGATTCAGACTACATGAAAACCTGGATTCATAACCGCATCAGATCCACAGTCAATGGTGAAGAATACGGATTCCACTTGCACGAGCAAACCACGGAAGAATATGCCCGCATGATTGTGGCTGAAGAAGTTGTACAGAAGCCATCCGGCCATCGGGTATGGATACTGTCGAAAAAAGGTGCAGACAATCATTACCTTGATTGTGAAGCCAATGCACTGGCGGCAGCCATCAATTTGCAGGTACATGCATTGCAACCAATTGAGAAGGTGCAAGAGCAGAAAAAAATGCAGCAAGAGGCCACGCAAGTTGTTGAAAATTCATTTATTAAAGCCCCTGATAACTTTTTTAAAAGATGACATTGTGAATCCCACTACTATTCACATCCACACCTGGTAAAACAAAAAGTCAATAAAAGGCTTTTAATTTTGGCTAGTATTCCTGTCCATGGATCTAGCAACCGCACAACAAAAATTGACACTCTGGCAATCAGCTGAAGATGCGCTGGCACGCAGCAAATCTTATTCTGTCGGTGATATCAGTGTGACTCGCCAGGACTTGCCCGAAGTCAGAAAACAAATCCAATATTACACGCGCATGGTTAATCAGTTGACTTATCCTAACCGTGGCATTGCTTCTGTGGCGTCATTCGATGGCTAGGCAAAAAACAGTTGAGGATTTACAGCGTGAATCGCAAATGGCGGCGCTGCGTGCTGAAATTGCAAAATCAAATCTTGAAAAGAAACTGGCTAATTCGCGATCCAAAGAATTTTCACGACTATATGAAGCGGCAAAAACATCTGGCCAGTATCCCAGGCGCGGATCAAGCCACTCCGCTGATTATGCAATGTATCAAACAGCCGATCACCTTAGAAACTATGCACGCTGGCTGGATGAAAATCATGATTTGTGTATTGGTGTCCTGGATGAACTTGAATCACGTATTGTCGGCAAAGGCTTGCATATTGAACCGGCAGCAATGCTCAGAAACGGTGAACTGGCTGAAGATTTCAATGAACACCTGGCAGCACTCTGGAAAGAGTGGACCAATAGCAGGCCAGATGCCTCACGCCAATATTCCTGGACTCAGTTGCAAAAACTTATTGTTCGTACCAAGTACAGAGATGGTGAATTATTTGTGCAGCACCTGGAAGGCTTGAACCGTGGATTAACGCACACTTCAAAAATTCCTTATTCACTCGAATTTATTGAGCCGGACTTCTGCCCGCATGAATACATGCGAGCAGAAAACCTGGGACTGAATCAAAGGCGCATTGTTCAGGGCATTGAGATGAACCAGTGGCGGCAGCCGGTGGGATATCACATGTACCGGCAGCACCCCAATGATATGGCGCTTGGTTTTACTCGCGGCAATTTTGATACCAAGTTTGTATCTGCTGAAAAAATTATGCATTTAAAATTCACGCGCAAACTACACCAGGCGCGTGGCATTACTATTTTGCATGGCGTGATGCGTCGCCTGGAAGACATCAAAGAATATGAAGAAAGTGAAAGGATAGCGGCACGTGTCAATGCAGCATTTACTGCGGTGATTACCAAACACCAGGAATCCAGTGTGCCAAATGCCCTGCCTGATACACCAAGTGGAAAGCGCCAGTTGAGCATGGCACCAGGCATGATTTTTGATGATTTGTTACCAGGTGAAGATGTCAAGGCAATTGGATCTGAACGACCAAACACAGCGCTTGAACCATATAGGAAAGCCATGATGCGTGCGGTGGCAGCCGGTACAAACACATCACATTCAAGCATATCCAAAAGTTATGACGGCACATACTCGGCACAACGCCAGGAACTGGTAGAAAGCATTGAGGGCTACCATGCCGAACAATGCATATTAGTGCAAACATTTTATGAGCCTATTTATAAAAAGTTTATTGATATGGCGTTACTTTCAGGGGCCATTGATGCACGCAATATTAATCTGGATACCTTGTATGATTTTGTGTGGTTAGGGCCAACCATTCCCTGGATCGATCCGAAAAAAGAAGCTGAAGCACAAATTGCATTAGTTCATGCCAACATTAAATCACGTAAGCAGGCACAACATGCATTCGGTGTGCATCCGAAAGAGACAGACAAACAAATTATGGCCGATCCGCTTAGAAATACTGTTGCGGTTGAAATACCAAACAATGAACCAGAGGAACAAGAAGATGACAGATCAAAAACAGCAGCCACCAGGTGATCAGGGAAATCAAAAACAGCAGCCACCAGAACAACCAAAAGTTGATCCCCGTGCTGCAAACAAAGCTAGTCAAGAAAAGTTAGAGCAATCAGTGCGCACTGATCTTCTAAAAAAACATAAAAATGTTTCACAAGCGCATGTGAATTTTATGTGTAAAGCATTGAAGTAATTTTTTTATCTATTAACCAGATCGCAGAATTATTGTTATGAAAATAAATAAACGTAACTACCAGGAACAGACACACTTTCGATCATTTCAAATTGAAGGAAAACGTGCGGATGATGAGAAAAAAATCATTCCTGCGACACTCTCAACTGAAACACCAGTGGCAAGATGGTTTGGCAATGAAATTTTGTTGCATGATGCCACCAATGTGATCCTGGATCGCGCATCTGGTAATGGCTTAGCTATGTTGTTTAGCCATCGTGTGGATGAACCGATTGGCAAAATTCGCAATGTACGCATTGAAAATAATGAATTGAAAGGTGATTTGCATTTTGCGAATAGCACCAAAGCCATGGAAACCTATGAAAGTGTGCGTGATGGTTTTTTGGATTCCATGTCGATTGGTTATCGGGTTAAAAAATGGGAAGAACACGATGATGATGATGAAATACGTGTGACTTCTTGGGAATTACTTGAAGCATCTGTGGTCGCCGTTCCCGCAGATGTGAATGCAAATATCGGACGGAGTACCCAACTAGAGGAAGATAATATGTCTGAAAAAACTGGCGAAAAGCCAAATGGTACTGGCGAACCTAAAGCGCCAGTTGTTGTGGATATTGCAAGAAAACAAGGAATCGAAAGTGGCGTGGCACAAGAGCGCCAGCGTGTTGCCGAAATTGATGAAATATTTATTGGTGAGCGTTTTCAAACTGTAGAAATGCAGGCGATTCGAGAAGATGCCATCAGAACTGGTAAATCTGTGGAGGACACACGTAAAGCTGTGCTTGCATACCTGGGAAGTGGTGTTGCCCCTGTCGCCGAACCTCCAACACGTGAAGCGCCGACACCATCAAATCCATACAATCCACGGGTTGAGCATGTTGATTCCGGTGCAACACGATTTGCGGAAGATGTCACTGATGCAGTCCTGGCGCGCGGCAATTGCTTCTTTAAGGAAGATGGCACAGTGGATCGTGACAAGTGTCAGCAAGTCAGAAAACAAAATCAGTTCACATCCATGCCTTTGATGGAAGTTGTGCGCTCATTTGCCAGTCAGCACAACATTGATACCCGTGGGCCATCTGAGCGTTGGGTAAGTCATGCGATGAGTTATCGATCAGGTGGCATGGCCAATGCTGACCTGGCGGCAGTGATTGAAAACATTATTGGCAAAGTCATGATGACACCATTGCCTGCTGAATTTGAAACGTGGCGGCCATTGGTCAAAATCGGTTCACTCACAGATTTCAAACAAACTTCACGAATCAATCTTGGCAGCGCTTCAAATCTTGAGGAAGTCGGTAATGGCTCACCAATCAAGCGCGGTTATATTTCAGATTTTAAAGAGTATCTGAAAGCACGTTCATTTGGGCGTGAAATTGTCGTGGAGTATCAAACACTGCGCAATGATGACATCGGTGTATTGACTGATCTGCCCCTGGAATTGCGCCGTAAGGCTTCACGCAATGTCGGTGATCTGGTGTTTGGTATTTTAACTGAGAATCCGACACTGGGTGCGGATAGCACAGCGCTGTTCCACTCTAACCACAACAACCTGGTCACAGCCGGTGGTCAGCCAAGTGTAGCAACATTGGAAGCAGGTTATGCAGCCATGGCGACACAAAAGATGCCATCACCAACCGGTGATGATACCAATGATCCAGGTGATGCCACCAATACCCAGGCGCGATTCCTTGTGTGTGGTCATGCCTTGCGCGGACGTTCACTTACACTGATGCAATCCCAATATGATCCTGATGCCAATGCGGGCAGCCAGGTAGCCAACACGGTACAAAATCGATTCCAGGTGATTGCTGATGCACGCATTGATACATTCAATTCTTCAGGCTGGTTCTTGCTGGCTGATCCAATGGAAGCACCAACCATTGAAGCGGCATTTGTTGATGGTCAGGAAGTACCAAGTGTCATGCAGGAAAGCGACTGGCATTCACGTGGTATCAAGTACGCTGTTTGGCAAGATGTTGATGTGAAGCCGATGGACTATCGCGGCATGTACTACAACGATGGTGTGACCTAGTAAGTAGTTCAATGAATAGTGGTCACAGCCATTCGGTGTGACCACTTAAATTAATAAAATTTAAGAGGAAAAGAAAATGTCAAAAAAAGCAGTGGTTGGATCAGCAATATTTACCCGTGATGTGTTGCTTAGTGGAAGTGTGGTTGCAGGGGATGTCCTGGAACTTGCCGATTCAATTCAAGTTTACAATGAATCCGGTGATTCTGGTGATCGTGTGCCCGCGATTTGGTTTGGACATGTCAAGTTGGCAAAAGAAACCGGTGTGGCATTCACAGCGGGTGATCAACTTTATTGGGATGCGGCGAATAATCGACTGGATAAAACAGATACAAACATTCCAGCGGGTAAAGCGGCCCAGGATGCTGCAAGTGGTGCCGATGAAGCAGAGGTTTTCTTGAATCTTTAAGCATTGTCATTAGATTAGTAAAAAACTTTAATTATTTAAAGGTCCTAAAAATGTCTTTAGCTGGTGACTTATATAGCGTATTAAGCGGTGAAAATATTGAAGGCAAGCAAGATAATATTGCAAGTTCAAAAGATGTAGTTTTTCATTCTGCCCAACAAGCATATATTGTTGATGAACTTTGGCACGATTTAACAATTCCAACATCAGTTGAAGGCGACAATGAGGTTGCGCATCCATCAGTGTTATACATACCAGAATCATTTAATGGTTATAAATTCTGGATGGCAATTACACCACTGCCTGGCGGTACATCAGAGCCGGATGAAAACCCTGAAATATTTGCATCAAATAATGGCGTTGACTGGGTAGTACCTTCTGGTTTGTCAAATCCTATTGCACCAGACCCAGACCCTACTAATGATAACTTTCATAATGCAGATACTTGCCTTGTTTTATCACCAGATAGAAATACGCTAATTTGTATCTGGCTAGAAAGTGTTGACGGGGTTTCTACGATAAAGCAATTACGCTCGACTAATGGTATAGGGTGGGAACCTGGTAATGATTTATTGAGCACTATTGAAGCATCTGAGGGACTTCTTTCACCCCAATTAAATTGGGACAAACAAAATAATAGGTGGGTTCTTCATGTTGTAGATCATCAATCTGTCAATAATGTTATTAATTATGCTTTCAGTACAGATAAAAGTTTATCCAGTGAATTTGGTGCTAGAAGCAACGCTAGTTACACTTTACCCGATGGCTTGTCTGATGTTTGGCATATAGATATACGTATTTTAAATTCTGGGAAATGGTTTGGTTTGGCAATGCTTGATCCTAATGGTGGCGCTGGGCCAACATACCCGATTGAGTCAGATAATGGAATTGATTGGACTTTTGGCCCTAGTTTATCACAAAGACTAGCCTATAAATCTTCTTATGTGCCTATCAGTGAATCAAGTGCTCTTATGTATTGGGGGTTTAGAGGATCGCCAGATTGGCATCTTGAGCTTGTAAAATTAAAATTTAACCGATTTTTAGAAATGGATAGACAAGCGACATTTGAAGCAAATGCTGCATCTGGAGCAGCAGCTAAAATTGGTCGTTATTATTTTGAAGATTCATTTGCGAGAGCCGATAATGCAGATAACCTAGGTACAAGTGATTCCGGTGAATCATGGGTTGCTGAAACAGGCGAATGGAACATTGTATCGAATAAAGCTAAATGTCCTATTTCACAAAACAATATAGCAACAGTAGATGTTGGATATTCTGACGCTGAAGTAATTGCATATTTTGAAGATTTAGATAACTCTTTTCTTCATGTTGTTTTAAGATTTTCTTCAACTAGTCAATTTCATAGACTTCGTGTAAACAATGATCAGCTTGTTTTTCAAAGGGTGGGTGGATCAGGTACTGCAAACATAAGATCAATATCATTACCAGATACAACAAGCAAAGTTATTAGAGCCGTATGTGTCGGTACTAGATATTTTATTTATTCTGATGGTTTGTTAGCAATAGTTGTCGATGACGAAAGTCATAAAACAAACACTAAATTTGGAATACAGGGAGACCAAACAGATTACACTGTTGACAGATTTATAGTTTCAAAACTTCAAACAAACTAAAGATGTATTACGAACAGACAAGATTTTTTCCTATTGATAACTATAAACCATTCAGAACAATATATGCTTCTGAATTTTATGGAAATCATGATGGAGATTGGACAATTGCACCAACATCTGATGCAAGAATGCAAACACCAGATGAACGTGCTTATGAAACAATTCAAATAGACTCTAGCGTGCCTGTTTGTGTTGATATAGAGCATTTACTTAAAAAGCCAAAAGACGCATTAGGCATAAATCACAAACATAACTATCTTGAGCGTTCACTGCCCATTTTGAATGATGTTATAAAGGAAGTGAAAGCACGTCACGATGGTCCAGTTGGGCAGTGGGATCATTTTTTACAATATAAATATTGGATGTTACAAGATAAAAATGATCTAAAATATCAAAGATTAGTTGAAGTTAATAATAAGATTAATGAAGAACTGAATACAGATATTATTATTCAGTCAGCATACTTTTACGGTTATGGAAATATGCGCGAGTATTTATATTGGGAATTTGAAACACGCAGAGTTTTAGAATTTGCAGAAATGGCAGGCAAAGAAATATTTATATACGTAAGTCCACAATCATTTGTAAGCAATCAATTAGTAGAATTAGATTTGTGGAAAAGAATGATGGATTATTTGTCAAGTTATAACACCATACTTTGGAAAAGTTATTCTTTCCAAGATTTACCTGATGAGTATTTACTATAGTGTCTTTACTGAATGACCTTAAACTGGATATCGACGACATCTACAGCACTGATTTTGGCTTTGGTGTCACTGTGTCAACATCTGGTGATGATGTCATTGGAATATTTGAAGATGAATATTTTACCTTGACTGGCAACATTGCAGATATTGAAAGCAGCCAGCCACGTTTGCGTGTCAGGAATGTAGATTTAACCAATTTATCTGTCAGCAGTCTTTGCACTGTGAACAGTCAGGAATATGTTGTTAAAAGACATCTGCCCTATAAAAAAACGGGCGAGACAATTTTGATTCTTGAAGAAAATACAACCATAGCGGTGCCGTAAATGGCTGATCATGTCAGAAAACAGATTAAGGATGCGGTGGCCACAGCTCTGACTGGCTTGCCAATGACAACAACTAATGTTTTTACAGATCGGCCAGAGATTTTGAACCAGGCTGAAACGCCAGGACTGTTGATTAATACAGGTGATGAAGAAGTATTAATTGATGAAAGTATTGGCAATACTGAGCGCAGGCAAGTGCTTTTAACAATCACAGGTGTATTGAAGGTTAAACACGACCAGGTTTATTTACTGGATCGTATTGCCAAAGAAATTGAAGAAGCCATGGCGATTGATCCTAGATTTTCAGGTGCTGCGGCAAATAGTACTTATGTTGGCTGCGCCCAGGAAGTCAGCGGTGATGATACTGATTTATTGTTGGCTGAAATCACATTGAATTATTTATTTAGATATTCTGTTGCACGTGGTGTGCCAGATGTTGCAACTCACTAGAGGAGAAACAAAAAATGGCTGAACAGTTTTGGGCTGGGGTAATTTTAATAATGGAATCTGCGGCAGCCACTGCCGTGACGATTGATGGTATAAGCAAGGCAAATCCAGCCGTTGTCAGTTATACCGGCACAGATCCATCCAATGGCGACATTGTGCGTATTACGGCACCTGGCATGGTTGAAACAGATGAGCGTCTTTTCCGTGTTGCTAATGTAGATACTGGTGCGGATACTTTTGAACTGGAAGGCCATGATTCATCGAATGAAAATGATTTTGCTTCCGGTGAATTTGAAGTGCTGACATTTGGCACCACAGTGGATGAGCTCACAGAAATATCACCCGCAGGTGGCGAACCTGTTAAAACCACTTACCAGTTCCTGGAAGAAAAAGTGCAGCGTGAAAAAACCGTGGGCCGCAATGCCACATCAATTTCAATCACCAAGGCATGGAATCCCGCTAATGCCTCTGCCGCGATTTTGCGCGGTTTTGATGGTTTGACCAAAGCATTTTTATTAACCTTTGAAGGTGGCCAAAAATACTACTTCAATGGTGAGGTGTCGTTCCTGGAAGCGCCACTGGGTGCGGCCAATGAACTTGTGACCACATCACTTGAAATATCATCACAAGGCAAGGGAACGGCATATGGCACCTAATTTTCAGGGATGGTTTGAAGATACTGAAACCATAGAAACCAGGAATGCCGCCGGTGAATCAATCACACTCGTGTTGCATCAGCCAAATGCACAACATTCAATGCAGCTGGCCACCAGTGAAATCGACACCTGGGAAGTGCTTGCACAATGTGTCAAACACCAGGGCGAGCAATATGCCACAGCGGAGGAATGGAAGCAGGCACCTGCGCCTTTATACCAGGAAGCATTGCGTAAACTGCGCATGTTTATGGGGCAAGGTGATGAGGCAAAAAAAAATTCGAGCAGCAGCCAATAAACTGGCTGTTGTTTGAACTAGCTAAATCACAGGGGAAGTGGCCACACCAGGTTGCGCGTGAAATGCAGAATATCACTGCCAGTGAACTATCCATGTTGATATTTTATTACTTTGGTGAAAGGCAGGAAAAGAAACAACAAGAAAACCCAGTCAAGCAACTCAGGCAGCATTTAGGGATTGATTAAATGGCAGACGTGCGCACAGATTATAGAATTGGCATTAAAGATGACACCAGGCGCGGTGCCAGTTCTGTCAAGCGCTCACTGGATGGCATTAAAAACAGTGTCAAAGGCATTGCAGCATTTGCCGGTGTTGGTGGCCTGGTGGGGGCGGGTGGTTTACTCGCGATTGCATCGAGCGGCATTCGTGATCTTGAAGACTACAACAGGCGCATCAAACAAACAGAACAATTAATAAAGCAAACCGGTGCCAGTGCCGGTTTAACTGCGGATGAAATATCATCCTTTGCAGATGCCCTGGCACGCACTACACTGGCCAGTGAAACTGGTGTGCTGGATGCGGCGAACCAACTTTTAACCTTCCGTAGTATTTCAGGTGATACATTCAAAGAAACATTGACACTTGCCCAGGACTTGGCATCGCTCGGTTTTGGGTCGATTACCAGTGCCACACAGCAACTTGCCAAAGCGCTGGATGATCCTATCCGTGGCTTGTCACAACTGCGCCGTGTGGGTGTGTCTTTTTCCCAGGATCAAACCGATTTTATCAAATCCCTGGTTGAAGGTGGTGAGGCAGCCAAAGCGCAAACAGAAATATTGAAAGTACTGCGTGATCAGATCGGAGGATCAGGCGCGGCAGCGGCTGAAGGGACGTTATCCGGTGCGGTTGATACCCTTGGGCAGAACTGGCGCGAATTGAAACGTGAACTGGCAGAGGGTACTGCATTTGATACGGCGATATCTGGTGTCAATCTGTTAAATACGGCACTCGATAAAATAAGGGACTTTTTTTCAATTCAAGCAAGAGTGGCGCGGATTAATAGCCAGATTGAAAATTTTCAGGATCTGCCACTCGGGCTTGAGAAAATCGGATTTTTTCAAAATCAAATTAACGATCTAATTATTGAGCGGGAATCGTTATTGCAGCAAGAGCTGGCACAGGGACAGCAACTGCTTGCAAATAAGCGTGCAATATATGATTTAGAGCAAGAAACAAACCAACAAAAAAATGAAACCGAACGTCAACAAAAAAAGGTCAATGAGCAGCTGGCGCTAGAAGCCAGTATATTAAAAGATTTAGAAAAAGCCTGGAAAGAATTGCAGCAACCATCACAACAATTTCTTGATGACCAGGCGCTGGCTGAACAGATTATCTCGGAAACTTTAACACCACTGGAAGTTTTCCAGCAGCGCATGGAAGACTTAAAACGGTTATTTGATCAGGGCTTTATTGATGGTGAAACACTGCGCCGTGGCACAGTGGATGCGATGGAAGATTTAGAAACACAAACCAAGGAAACCAAAGAAGAAGTAGAAAAACTCGATGAAGTCACTAAAGAGCTGGAACTGACTTTTTCCAGTGCCTTTGAAGATGCCATTGTGGATTTAAAAGATATTGATGATATTTTCAAAGCGCTGATCAATGATGTGATACGCCTGGCAGCAAGAATACTGATTATTCAGCCATTGTTGGAAGACTTAAAAAAAGTATTTGAAGATATTAAAAATGGTGGTGGCAGTGGGGGCAATGCCAATGCATTGTTTGGCAACTTCCTTGGCGATATCTTCGCCGGTTTTTTCCAGAAAGGTGGTTTTATTCCACCAGGTAAAGTTGGTATAGCCGGTGAAGCAGGACCAGAGCCGGTCTTTGGCGGGCGTAGTGGTGTCACTGTCGCACCAAACAGTGCGCTGGGCGGCCAAACCACAATCAATTTTGAAATTAAAACCAATGATGCCGGTTCATTCCGTGAGTCGATGGCTGAAAATCGGGATGTGGTTGTGGGTATTGTCCAGGAAGCCATGCGCCGTGAAGGTAGAGAACCGAATTTGAGTGTTTAATTATGCCTGGTACATTTCCAAACACAAATTTATTCAAACCGATTGAAGTCGATCTGACGTCACAATATAGCGTGCAGGTGGATATCGGCCACAATCTCACAGTGCAAAGGCGCTCAAATGGCGCACAGCGTTTTCAGTTAAAAATGCTGTTGGCACCCATTTATAGCTGGGCTGAGTTTGCCGAATTAGATGGTTTCCTGGAACGCCAAAAAGGAGAAACAGAATATTTTGATATTGAAATTCCCAGAGTATTTCAGCCGGTTAATGGTGCGTGGTCCGGTAATGAACTGGTGAACGGCAATCAAAGTGCAGGGGCCACTGAAATTGATATTGATACGGCCAGCAACAATGCATTGATGAAAGCCGGTGATTTAATCCAATTTAGCAGCCACACAAAAATTTATAAATTAGTTCAGGATGTCACTTTGGATGGTACGGGGGCGGGAACGATCACAATCAATACTGGCTTGGTTGAAGATATTGTTGATAACGAGTCTGTCAAATCTCACAGACACACATCACCTTTATTGCTGCGCGGGATTCTGGCCGACAATTCCAGAACCGTTCACGCTGAAAAATATCAATCTTATGGCGCTGAAATAATTGTGAATGAGGTGGTTGAGTCATGAGCGGTCGCGGATTATCAGCATCCATGCTGGCAGAAATTGCCAAAGATAGTGTGGTGCAATGTGTTTTGGTCAAAGCTGAATTTGATAGCGGTGATTTATTACTGAATGATTCATTCAGTAATATTGATTATGACGGTGATACCTATCTTTATACTAAAGGTATGTTGGTGATTAGTAATGTAATAGAAAATGCCTTGCCAAAAATAGATACCCTGGATGTTACCTTGTCTGGTGTCGATACAACTGCCGCGAATGAAAAAGTTTTAAATGATGATTTTTTCCAGCGCAATATCACTATTTGGTATGGATTCAGGGTCAAGCAAACAGGCGTGCTGGTGGCTGATCCTTATTTATATTTCACAGGCCGGATGGATGAGCCGGTAATTCAGGATAATCCAAACAATGGCACATCCACAGTGACGGTCAGCGCCAATGGTCGACTGGCTGATTTTGGCTCGCGCCCTGGTCGCCATACCAATAATGAAGATCATCAGTTTTTGTTTCCAGGTGATGAGTTTTTTGAATTTGTATCCAATGTGCCAACACTGATTGACTGGGGGCGAAAGTAATGCGGCAAGATTGGAAAAAGCAGCTGGCTGACTACCTGGAAAGCAAGAAAGGGCACAAGTTTGTTTGGGGAGTGTCTGACTGCGTATCACTTACACTGAATGCCATCACTGCAATGACAGGTGATGATCAACATTTAAAGCTGATCAAATGGCATACCGCGAAGCAGGCCAGAACCATTTTTCAGGAATCCATGTCACCAGACAGCTATCTGAATGGTATCAAAGCACAGCCAATTAAGCTGCAAGCAGCCGCCACGGGTGACATCATCACAGGTTTTGATAAAGCGTGTGGCTTCCCAACTTGCGGCGTTGTCTGCGGCACTGATTATGTTTCAAGCTGGTTTGATGAGGGGGTTTATTCTGTGCCTTTAATCAGGATTTACCAGGAAGCAGGCGACTGCCATGCCTGGAGGATTGTCAGCTAATGGCTAGTGCAGTTCCCATTATTGCAGGGGCGATTGCCACTAGCTATTTGGGCACTATTGGCGGTGCTCTGGTGGCCTTTGCAGTGGCCAAAGTATTGGCACCCAAGCCTGCGGATTTTGAAGATCGTTCACGCGGCATTTCGCAAAACATCACCAGCACATCTGAACCAATACCCGTAATCTATGGCAAAAACATCATTGCGGGCAGTCGTGTTTTTGCTGAGGTGACTGGCAGTGATAATGAATTTTTACACATGGTCATTGCTTTTGCTGAAGGTGAAATTGATGCTTTTGAAATGATTTATTTTGATGAGCTGGAATACACAAACGCACGCTTCAGCGGTCTTTATAGTTTCGGGGATGGCATCAATGCGCACCTGGGCACAGATACACAGGCGGCTGATTCAGCGCTGGTGGCGGCCACTTCCAAGTGGACATCTGCACACCAGGGCAAAGGGGTGGCCTATCTCTATGTGCGCTTAAAATACGACACAGAGGCATTCCCACGGGTGCCGGTGATCTCTGCCCGAGTACGTGGTAAAAAAGTGGTGGATGTCGTGGCAGGCGGTGCGCCTGTTTATTCAAACAATCCAGCCAATTGCATCTATGATTATCTAACTAATACCAGGTACGGGCGCGGCGTCACGGCAGATGAAATTGATCTGGCGTCATTCCAGGTGGCTCATGCCGCCTGTGCTGCCAGTGTCACAGGCAATGCGCCAGAGCCGACACATGCAACTTATGAATGTGATGGAGTGTTAAATCCTGATAATAATCCCATTGAAAATTTGCGCGACCTGCTAACCAGCTGTAGAGGTTATCTGATCTATACAGGGGGAAAATATCGCCTGTTGGTGGATGGGGTGGCCACATCCAGTGCCGTTTATGATGCCAGCAACATGGTAGGTGGCGTGAACATTAAGCTGGATGGTGCCAGTGGTCGTGTGAATCGAGTCAGAGCGCGTTATTTTTGGGAAAACTCAAAGTATAAACCACAATTTCATGTAGAAGACGATGCCACGTATCGCACTGAAGACAACGGAACATTGCTGGAAAGGCAAATTGAGTTGCCTTTTACAGTCAATTACTACAGGGCCAAACGGATTGCCAGGGAAGAACTGGAACAGGCGCGCAGGAATATCACAGTACAATTTCAAACCAAGCTGATTGGTTTGCAGTCTGAAGTGGGCGACATTATCAGTATCACGCGCCCTGAGCAGGGCTGGGTAAACAAGCAATTCAGAATTGTTGAAATGCGTTTTAATACACGTTCAACAATACAGATTGTTGCGCGTGAATATTCAAGTGATGTTTATACGCCTGTCACACCTGCGACTGAAACCGTGGTGCCTGCCCTGGAGCTGCCACCAGTGCCGAACCTGGAAGATAGTATTGTTGTTGAACCAGACACATTCTGGTCATATACCTTTGAAGATGGCACAACAAACTGGGTAGATGAAGATGGCACAATAGTCAGTGATGCGGATGCCTTTGCAGGAGCAGCTGCGGGCCTGGTCACGCATGGTGGTGGCGGGGAAACAGCGAGTGTGTCTATTCCCATTGGTGCGGCAGTGGCGGCGAATTTTCAGGAAGGGATTGCACATCAACTGCGCGTGCAAATGTATGCCAAAACGCCTGGAAGTAATGCAGCCACTGGCTTTAAAGCGCGTATTGTGGGCAGTTCAGAAAGCACATCCTGGCAACAATTCAATATTAGTGGTACGTATGCCTCATATGGTTTTAACTGGCGGCCATCCACACCACAGTCAAGTGTCACGCTTGAAATTATTGCAGATGATAGTGATACAGGTACTGCCGCTACACTGATTGACAATGTGTCTGCGTATGTCATGCCTAGGCTCATTGATACAGCCACGATTGATCAGTTTTTTGGTTCTTTGGCCATTGGTAGCGCATACCTGGCTGATGCCTCCATTCAAACAGCTAAGATTGCCGATGCGGCAGTCACGACTGCAAAAATTAATGATCTGCAAGTGACGACATTAAAAATTGCGAATAACGCAGTGACAGTGCCTGGGGGCGCTTATACCAGTTCAGGCACCACACTGAGTGGATCTTACAAAAATATGGCGGCAGCATCGATTGATAGTGAAGGTCAACCAGTTATTATTGTTTGTTCTTGCAGGCTCGTATTTACAGGTAATACAAATACAGAAAGGCAATGCACTGGGCGTGTTCTTAGAGGTGGTGCTGCAATCACTGGGGGCATCACTATCAGTGTTGGTGGGCTGAATCGTAATCCAGCAGGGGAAGTCGTGCTGGCGTTCACAACTATTGATAACACAGGTACGACAGGCACACAGGCTTATACATTCCAGGTGGTTGGCGGTGGTGATGTTGAAGCCTACAACCGTGGCATTGCAGTGATAGGGTCAAAAAAATGATTGTTCAAAAAGCGATTTATGATATTGGAACCGGTAGAATTAACAGAATTTATTCAGGTGTTAATTTTGATCAAACTGGTGCGGGTGAGGCTGAATTAAATATATTGGAAAAAAACTGGCATCAATATGATGACTTAACACATTATGTCAGTGGCGGTGCGATTATAGCCAGACCTGATAATACGGCCAGTATAGATAAACTGGCTATCAGCGCGGATGCTGTGGATGCTGCAACAATTTCTAATATTTCAAATCCATCAACAGTCACAGTCACAGCACCAGATGGATCGATTCAGTCATTTAATGAAACAGATGGTGAATTTGTTTTGACGTCTGACACACTGGGAGTATTCAAAATCAAAATTGAATCATTCCCTCAACTAGATAAGGTGTTTGAAATTGTCGCAACTTAACTATAAAGGTGATCAAAAAATTAAATCACTCGATGAGCTCAAGCGTGATGTATTTTTTAAAAATTTAATTGTGAGATCGCCAAAGTCAATCATTGCTGAATTTGATAGAATTAATGCTGAGGATAAAAACAGACTTTTGCTAAATCTGACATTGGCAGTGAAATATTTGCTAGAAGATCAAATTGAATAAAAGGTTTTTTTATGGAACTTTTAACACTGGTAAAAGACGGAGGCATGGCAGTTGGAATTATTGTCATTGTCTGGATGTTTGTAGGATACATAAAGAACCGTGATGCTGATCGCAGGCATGACACTGACGTATATTTGCAGCAACTAAACACCCGCGATGATAAATTATTGTCAGCACTCGACAGGAATACTGAAGTGTTAAACAAACTTGATAAAAATATAGATCACTTAAATCATAAAGTAGACAGTAAGAGCAATAATTAAAATTAATTAATCCTGGCTATCCAGTTTCATCTGAATGTTTGATTTTGTAGTTTTCTGAAAGTTATTGTTTTATATCATATTCTCGCAACTTATTGAAATATAGATAAAATTTGATATTAAAAATACAACTTTGCCAAGGTTGGGGTCGCGAGTTCGAATCTCGTTTCCCGCTCCAGAATACAATGACTTAGAGAATTTTCTCGGCGTTACTTGTCCTAATTCTAGATCAGTCTCTAATCTAGATCAGCCTTAGCTTCGACTTTTAGTCACACTTGTTGTGTGCAATCATTATGTTCAGTAAATAAATCTAACTTGGTTTCGGTGTAAGTATGGCAAGTAATGATGAGTATAGAGATCTCTTTTCACTTAAGTCTGTACGTCTCTGGCGTGATGATCTATTTAAACTAGAGGAAATATTGGTTGAAGACCAATCAACAGATTTTCTAGATATCGAAGTAATGTTTGATAATGCTACAAGACCATTTAATTCATTCAAAGAAGTGTTTACTGATAATAATCTCCCTGAATCAATAAATAAACTTCGGGTTAAAATGAAGCGCTGGATAGAGCTTGAAGATGGTCGAGAGATCTTATCAGGTATCGATTTATGTTTTTATGAAAGTTATGCTAATTGCCAGCTTCACTCAATTGATAAAAATTGGTTTTTAGGGATGAGGACTCAAATAAAAGAATTCGTGAAAGCAAGGACTCCTTGGTATGCAGTATTAAATAAATTAGAAGTATTATATCCTAATATTGCTCTCGTACTTTTATTTTATAGCTATATCGAATATGAACGGGGGCAATACTTTTATATTATCCTGCCTATAATAACAGCGATTATGCTGTTTACAATCACATACTTAATTCATAAGCAAAAATTATTTCCTTTTGTCAAGATTATGCTTGAAGAAAAACAGAAGTTAGATCTTGGGATCATGGGATGGTCTGCTATAGCTAGTTGCATTTTTACAGGTTTAACTTTTATACAAGGACTTATTTTATTATTGATTAAAATATGGTAGCACCAATTGCAAAGTCGTCGTCCTATGTACTCGTCCTATAAGCAAACCAACTAATAGATAACCACAAGGAAATAACAAACATCAAATACATAACAGTGAACTTAAGGGGTCAGTACCCTTTAAAATCTATATTTGATAGTATCGGTGAAATTTTTGAAGGCATATTCAAGGAGATCGGCAACATAATCAATAGGGTCAGATTCAATTGAACTGTACGACATTTTAGAAGGCCTTGATCAATCGAAACTGACCCCATTGATGTTCCGTTGATGTTTCAAAGATTAATTAGTTATTACTTGTTGTTGGTAATCACTAGCCTGCATATTTAATTTCGACATTCACTTGATCATGGATATTAAACCCCGCTTGTTCGAGCACTTACCTTTAGCAATACTCGCGGGGCGCTATACATGTGTTCTTTTTATTAAAGTGGTTAAATGATTAGACTTTTAAGTGTCGTTGTTTATTTGCATGACCAGTTCAAACAAAAGAATCAAATGGCCAGATAGTGACTTTTTCGCCTTTGCTGATTCCTTTGCTTTGCATGGGCAGATAGATAAAACAGTTGGCATCGGACATTGACCGCAGGATGCCTGAACCTTGTGCGCCGGTTTTTTCGACAATGTAGTCGCCGTTGTCGTTAAGAGTGCAATAGCCGCGTTGATACTCCACACGCCCAGGGCGTTTTTTTAACTCGCTTTGGGAAATCGCATTGATCTGTATGCGTGGTGTTGGTGTGCGACCCATTAATTTTTCGAGGGCCGGTTGTACAAAGATATAAAAAGTAACCATCACCGAGACGGGGTTGCCCGGAAGGCCAAAAAAATACGCGTCGTTGATGTTCCCAAAAGCCAGCGGCCGGCCCGGTTTCATGGCCACTTTCCAGAAGTTGACCTGGCCGAGTTTATCCAGTGTTTTTTTCACGTAGTCGGCATCACCCACCGACACGCCGCCCGAGGTAATCACCACATCCGCAGATGCCGAAGCCTGCATGAATGCATTTTCCACCGCTTCCGGAGTGTCTTTAATCACGCCAAGGTCAATAATGTCAACACCAAGACGGGTAAGCATGCTCCATAATGTGTAACGGTTACTGTCGTAAATCTGGCCTTCCTGTAATTCTGTACCAATGGAGACCAGTTCGTCGCCGGTTGAGAAAAATGCCACTTTGGGTTTGCGGTATACGTTTACTTCGCCAATGCCCAGTGAGGCAATCAATCCAATGTCGGAAGGGTGACAGTATTTACCCGCTTTGAACACGACTTCCCCGCGTGCAATATCTTCACCGGCCTGACGGACATTTTGATGGGGTGTTTGTTTGGCATCAATGCTGACGTGGTCGCCTTCAATGCTGACATGTTCCTGCATGACAACAGTATCGGTATTGGCGGGCATGACTGCTCCCGTCATGATGCGCACGCATTCATTGTCGCCAACGTGTCCCTGAAACGGACGTCCGGCCCAGGCAGTGCCAATTAGCTTCAGTGTGTTGGTATCTGTGGCAGGGATGGCCTGGCCGCGAATGGCATAGCCATCCATGGCGGAGTTTGTATGACTGGGCACGTTAATGCCGGAGTGAACATCCTGAGCCAGCACGCGCTGCAATGCATCACGAATGGCGATCGTCTCGGATTCTGTGAGCGCTGTTATGCTGTTCAGAATATGCTGCTGGGCAACATTGGCATCCATGGATGCCGGATCATAGTCATCCATGCAGCTGGGGTCATAAGGGATATCGTGAGGTGATTGGCTTGTTGTCATGCTATTCAATATTGTTTAATGAGTCTTTAACCACTTAATATAAGTGTATGCTATTCAATCCTGCCTTAAAATATTTATCAATGAGTAAACTGCGTTCGACCGGGAAAATGCTGCTCATACACGCATTACTTTTATTGTGTGTTTTCTCCGACGCTGTCCGGGCGGAATGGGTTGTGCGTGATGCCAACATCATGGGTACGACGATACACGCAGAAGTATGGCACAACAATCCGGTGGTGGCCCGCGAAGCGGCGGATCTGGTGCTGCAAACCATGCACGAAGTCAATCAGTCGATGAGTCCTTACATTGAACGCAGTGAGTTGTCAGAAATTAACCGCTCAGCGGCACAGCGTGCTATCCGTGTGAGTGCGCCACTCTATGAAGTCATCGAACGGGCGCAGTATTATTCCGCACTCACCGATGGCGCTTTTGACATCACCTATGCCAGCGTGGGCTATTTATACGATTATCGCCATTCCGTGCGCCCCGGCGATCGCCAGTTAAAACAGCATCTGGCCGGGGTGAATTATCAGCTCATTGTCTTGGATCCGGCCTCAAAGACGATCCGCTTTCAGCACCCCGATGTTCGCATCGATCTTGGAGGAATTGCCAAGGGCTATGCCGTGGATCGGGCTGTCTCACGTGCACGCGCGCTTGGTATTGAACATATTCTGGTCAGTGCTGGCGGTGATACGCGCATCTTAGGTGATCGGCAGGGGCGCCCCTGGGTCATTGGTATCCGGCATCCTATTGATAAAGAAAAAGTCATCGCCAAAATTCCCCTGGTGAATGAGGCTTTGTCGACATCTGGCGATTATGAACGCTATTTCAACGAAGATGGCGTACGTTACCATCACATTCTTGACCCTCGCACAGGCGATTCGGCGCGTATGGTGCGCAGTGTCACGATCCTGGGGCCGCAGGCCATACAGACCGACGCACTATCAACCAGTGTCTTCGTGATGGGTCCCCGCCGCGGGCTTGCGTTACTCGAATCACTGGATGGCATTGAAGGGATTATCGTCGATAGTGACGCTAACCTGCTCTTTTCCAGTGGGTTACAAAATGTTGAATAACATCACAAAAATGTGCTCTATCTATACTGTTTTTATTGAATTTTTTAACTAAATTTCTGTTCGTCCATCTATCTGAACAGATTTGCCGTTTATCTACATCGGCCGTTTCACATTATCCATCTCAACAATAATCGCCACATAAATAACTTGACTCTGTTCACGTAAACAGAGCATTCGGAGAAGTTGATCATGGCGAAAGAGTGGACAAACAGCTTACGAGCATGTGGTTGGGCAATGTGTGGCCTGGTTGGTCTTGCCCTCACCGGTTGTGGTGGTGGCGAAGGGGAAGAGGGCGTCATTATTAACGGTGACTTTCCAATTGTCTATGCCCAGCGCAACACGCAAGCCCTGGGGAACCCCACCGATGGTGTGCGCTTCTCTCCCGGCGGTGATTTGTTCATGAAGAATGTTTCCGCACCATTATCCCAGTCGACGAACCTGACAGCGTCTTACACTCAGGGACAGGGTGATGTGTCTGACCCGGAAGTGAATTTTGATGCCACCAAAGTTATCTTTGCCATGCGCGGGCCCAATGATGCCACGTTTAACATCTGGGAGATTGATTTGCGCTCCAATACGATGACGCGCCTGATTCAGGATACGGCCACGGCGGAATTGGCCGATGATGTGGATCCGGCTTACCTTCCTGATGGTCGCATCGTGTTTTCTTCGAGCCGGCAAAAAACCACGCAACAGAAAATGGCCGAAGAAAATGTGGAGCCGTATACCTACCTCGATGAATACGAGCGTGAGCCGACCATTGCCTTGCATGTGCTTGATCCATCGACCCAGGAAATTACACAAATATCTTTTAACCAGAGTCATGACCGAAATCCGACCGTGCTGAAGACGGGCGAGATCATGTATTCGCGCTGGGATCACTTTGCCGACAGAAATCATTTCCCGGTATTTTTTACCAACCCGGATGGCACCAACTTATTTGTGCAATACGGCTCATTCAGTCCCGGAAACAGTTTTTTACACCCGCGTGAAATGCAGGATGGGCGTGTGATGACTTCATTGATGCCACTGTCCGGTACCGATGAAGCCGGGGCAATCATGTTACTTGATGTGAAAAATTATTCCGATGCCTGCGAGCCGGTGCCCGGGCTGCCTCAAAACTGCAATGGTCAGACCAAAGTGCAGCTCACTGATTTGAATGTTACCTATGATGATTCTTTTTCACCGGGTGGGCGTTTTACCACGCCTTATCCATTATGGGATGGCACTAACCGGGCGCTGGTCTCATTTAAACCCGCCCCGCCCAACCCTTCATCTGTGACTGACCCGATGACCGGTGTCGAGGAACTAGACCAGGGCGCACCCGAGTACAGTATCTACATGATGGATCTGGCTAACCGCACACTGCGGCCGGTGCATTTGTCTTCGGCGGGGAAAGCGCTAGTCGACCCGATTGCCATTTTGCCCCGTGGGCTCGGTGACACACCGGCCACGATTGGCGATAAATTTCTCGATCCGGCGCTGGCCACGGAGTCAAATGGCTTAGGCGGCCAGGGGATGGGTGTATTTAATGTACGCAGTGTTTACGATACCGATGGGCTCGATATTATGGGCGATTCTGTCCTGGCCCCGGGTGAGACTATCCCGCGTACTGCCACCGGTGAACCGGATCTTTTGAAAATGAAAGATCCGACAACCCCTGAATTTGTCAATCGCGTGGCCCGTTTTGTGCGTGTGACCCGTGCCATACCCACGCCTCCCGGCATGATTATGGATGCCATTGGAGAAAGTGAATTTGAGATGCAGGAAATTCTCGGCTACGCGCAAGTGGAACCTGACGGTTCATACCGGGTCAAAGTGCCTGCCGATACGGCAGTTGCCATGACCGTACTTGATAAACAAGGCCGTGCGTTTCAGACCCATACGAACTGGTTGCAGGTGCGCCCGGGTGAAACACGTACATGTAGTGGATGTCATTCGCCGCGCCGTGAAACCGAACCGCTGAATTCCTCGCCGATTGCCGGCAGTCATACCACCAATATCAATAACTGGGCCGTCATTGCCGGGGAAACCATGGCGGATACCAAAAACCGCAATGACCCTACCGCGGGCGATTTATTGCCGGATATTACTTACACTCCGGTATGGGCGGCGATTAGTGTCGGCGGAATACAGCAAACCACCATCAGCTATGATGATCTGGATACACCGCCGCCGGTTGCCCCCAATGGCCGTATTCGCATAAATTATGAAGATCATATTCAGCCATTATGGGACAAACCGCGCCCTGACGTGCTGGGGATGTGCAGTGGTGCCGGTGCTATTAATGATGGAAGCTGTACGTGTGTCAACTGTCATAATAATGCCTTACTGGCGAATGAGGCGGTGTCCGCAGGTCTGACCCTTGAAGGTGGTCTCAGCGGCCTGGGCGGTCGTATCATTTCTTATGATCAGCTTTTGATTGGCACATTCACAAAAGACGCCCTGGGACAGCCTTTACCTCCTGTGGTACAGGATGGTGAAGTTGTGTTCCTGCGTGATGAACCGCTGGTTTCTGTAGGCGGATCGGCCAATAGTTCGCGCACCAGTCATTTGATTGAAACAATCTACCACCAGAAATTACGTGCCGATGAGTCACACACGCTGGGTGCGCTTGATCATAGCTTAATGATGAGTGCTTCAGAAAAACGTCTGGTGACGGAGTGGGTGGATATCGGTGCGCAATATATTAACGATCCGTTTGAACTTGATGGTGGTGTTTATAAAGTCAAACCCAATCTGTTGTCCAATGTGGGGGTCAGTCAGGCCCAGTTTAATGCAAGTGTGCATCCACGCCTGATGGCGGACTGTCAGTCATGTCACATGCCGGGTGAAGATAGTGATAACAATACCAATGCTTCAAGTGGTCACAATCGCTTCGTGCTGACCGGAAACCCGGTGGGAGATTTCAATGTGACCGTGGCCATGATTAATGATTTGTGCACTCCGGTGAATAATGACCTGTTGCGTCGCCCGGTGTCGGATAACGTCGCTCCGAACCTTGCCCACCCACAAGTGCTGGTTGATCCCGACAATCCGGCGGGCGCCACTCAACCGGTATTAGTCGACACTAGTCCGAATTCCACTTATGGGGTGATATTGAACTGGATTAGCATGGGCGCTGCAAATAACCCAACTTGTATTTAAATATTAAATAGTTACGGAGTAACCGTGAACAAGAAGCGGCGATTTGCGTCGCTTGCAGCGACGCTGATCATTTTGAATGGATGCGATAATGTTTCTACCGAAGACGATCCCGGCAGTGTTGCCGATCTGTGTAGAAATATTTTCAGTCTGTGTATCAACCCGATACTGCAGGGTCCGATTGGTGCTGCTTCGGTGAGTTGTGCAAATAGTGCGTGTCATACCAGCAGTGGTTCGGGCGGTGGTTTTATATTAATAGAAAATGCTGCGCTTAACTCCACCGATGAAGCTTTCAATTTCAATTCGGCACAGGCGTTTGTCAATGCCGCCATTCCATCACAAAGCAGGTTATTAGCGGAGCCGCTGGTGGGTGATGGTGGCCTCGCGGCAATTGGTCCACATGGTGGCGGTGACATTTTTAATAGTACGGCAGCGACCTGCTACCAGGAAATCCTCAACTGGGCGAGTACGCCCAATGGCACCTGTCCTGCCAGTTGCACGGTGCTAACACCGACCGGTGGTTCCGGGCAATTAGTCCCGGCTGATCTTACAACCTGCGCCCCCTGATTATTTAAGTGAATAGTGCCATGGAAAAATACAGTCTCAACTCTGCCATAACTCACTTAAAAGCTGTGATATTAATTGTTGTGATAAGCATCACATGCTTTTCCGGCGCGCATGCCAAAGAGGATCGTGCAGAACAGTACCAGCGGGTGCAGGTTGCCGACCCTTACATTGAATTACATACCGGACCCGGTCGCGGTTTTCCCATTTTTCATGTGGTTGACCGGCATGAGTGGGTTGAAATTATTAAAAGAAAAACGGACTGGTTCAAAGTCAAAACCGATCGCGGTAAAACAGGTTGGGTCGCGCGTTCACAAATAGAGCGCACCTTAACGCAGGCCGGCACGAAAAAAAGTTTTCGCGATGTACTGGTGAGCGACTATCTCAAGCGTCGTTTTGAATTTGGCATCTCCGGGGGTGACTTTTCAGGCGATCCGGTTGTGATTGCCCGGTTAGGGTACAAGTTCACAGAAAATATCATGCTGGAATTTTCCTTTGGCGAAGTGGCAGGTGATTTTTCCAGTTCAGATGTCTATAGCCTCAACCTGATTTCTACCCCTTTTCCTAACTGGCGCGTCAGTCCCAATGTTTCGATTGGCTATGGTCGTTTCGAAAATACGCCCAGAGCCACATTGGTCGATGCCGAAGACACTGATTCTGATCTTGCCAATGCCGGCATAGGCGCAAGATTTTATCTGACCGAGCGATTCTTTATTCGGGCGGATTACCGACGTTATGTGGTGTTATCGGGCGATGATGACAATGATGATTTTGATGAAATTACCGGTGGTGTGGCTTTTTTCTTTTAAGCGGGCATAAGGATACATTATGAAATGGATAACAGTTTTACTCACGTTGATTGTCGGTGTGACACCAGTCATTGCACAGGAAGATGAACCACAGCAACAGGAACAGGTGATTAAGCCGGATATTTATCGGCGCGACATTGTCGTGCCGAAGATTGATACTGAAGATTTTGAAATCACCGCATTTTATGGGGTATTGGATGTCGAGGATTTTGGTTCTGAGCCTGTATACGGTCTGCGCGCATCGTATCACGTCACTGAAGACTTTTTTGTTGAGGCCACTTATGGCGAGTCTGAAGTATCAGATGACTCGTTTCGTCGGTTAGGGCTGCCTTTGTTCCCACAGGAGACGCAAGATGTAGAGTACTACGCGCTCTCCGTGGGCTACAACATATTACCGGGTGAGGTGTTTCTTGGCCGCAATATTGCAATGAGCAGTACCTTTTATGTTGTCGCCGGCGTTGGCAATGTGGAGTTTATTAATGAAGACGAATTTGCATACCACTTTGGAGCGGGATTAAAAGTGCTTCCCACAGACTGGTTGTCTGTGCGGATCGATTTCAGGGATTACATATATGAAACCGATCTTCTTGGTGAAAATGAATTTACACATAATCTTGAAGCAAGTTTTAACGTGGGTGTCTTTTTCTAGACGGTATGCAGAATAAACATAGCAAATAGGAGCCATCATGAAAAACAGGCATTTAATTATTGCTTCACTTTTCTCTGTTGCCCTGCTGATGGTGTGTGTTGGTGTGGCTGTTGCAGCAAATACCAAACTGATTGGTCAGCAGGCGCCGGATTTCACTCTGAAAAGTGATCAGGGAGATAACAAAAAATTAAGTGAATATCGTGGCAAGGTGGTATTGATAAATTTCTGGGCAACATGGTGTGGGCCGTGTCAACAGGAATTACCCAAACTGGCAGAACTGAAGCAGCTGCATGATGACTATGATTTTGAATTGCTGGGCGTGAATATTGATGAAGAGCCGGACAAGGCAATCAAACTTGCAAGAAAACTGGGCGTTAATTTTCCGGTACTGTTCGATCAGCAAAAGCAGGTCAGCAAGTTGTATGATATTGACGCCATGCCTATGACAATCCTGGTCGATAGAAACGGAGATGTTCGTTATTTGCATCGTGGCTATAAAGAGAGCTACTTAAGTTTATATCAACAGCAAATTAACAAGCTCAAGTATGAGTAACACATGAATAGAAATTATCTGGTTTTGGCATGCATATTAATGGGTGTAACAGCCTGTAGCTTTCAGCCAATCGAGCCATGGGTGGCACCTTACGAGCGGGAACATCTGGCCGACCCGATCATGGATCCGCATCGTGATGCGGTATTTAGTGCATTCAGACAACACGTGCATGAAACGCGTGAAGCTTCAAAAGGTGCGGGTCCCGCACAGGGAAGTGGCTGTGGTTGTAACTAGAGATAATATTGCGCGCTTTGTTTGGCTGGTGATTATTGTAGCGTACTGTTTGTCAATGTCTGAAATTGTATCTGCGGCAACACTGCCCGAGGATCGTGCTGACATTCAGTATCATTACTATGATGGCGGCGGTGTCGAAGTTGATGGCGCGACTGTGTTGGTAAGAAAAAGCTTTGCGCAAAAGTTTTCCGTGTATGGGGAATATCATCAAGACAATATTACCGGCGCGTCACCAGACGTGCTTGCCGGTGCAAGCCGTTATTCCGAGGAACGTGATGAATATACGATTGGTGGCAGTTATGTCCATGAAAATACACTAATGAGCGCTTTTTATACCTTTAGTGACGAAAATGATTACGAAGCCACGACCGCGGGATTTGATATTTCTCATGACATGTTTGGTGATATGACCACAGTAAGTCTCGGTTTTTCTTATGGTGATGATACAGTCATGCGTGTAGATGCACCGGATTTCGAAGAGGACCTGACCCGCTATCAATACCGTGTTTCATTATCACAGGTGCTGACTAAAACATTAAAAGCGAGTCTTTCTTACGAAGCAACGGTCGAGGACGGGTTTTTAAACAACCCCTATCGATTTGTGATTGTTGGTAATGTTCCCCAGGGGCTTGGTTCGGAAATTTATCCCGGGACACGGACCAGTCAGGCCACGGCGTTACAGGCAACCAAGTACTGGCAATATGGTGCCGCCACAACAATTGGTTATCGCTACTTCAGGGATACATGGGACATTACAGCCCATACAATTGATTTTATTTACTCACAATATTTTGGTGATCACTGGCTGGCAGATGTGTTTGTGCGTTATTACACACAGGACGCTGCCGATTTTTATAGTAATAACTTTTCGGTGACCAGAAATTACATGGCTCGTGATAAAGAGTTAAGCACGTTTGATAATTATTCGATTGGCGCCAAAGTCAGTTACAGACTGTTTGATGAGTACTCCTGGTTCAGTAGTGGAACTATAAATCTTTCTGCAGAGTATATTGACTATAGCTATGATGACTATAGTGGTATCGAAGACTTTTCCCAGATCACTGATGATCCTTTTTCATTTGATGCAGCTGTTCTGCAATTGTTCTTTACGGTGCGTTATTAAGATGAATAAGAATAATATCAAGGAGAATGAATATGTTGAATAAACTTTTAACGATCATTGTCGTATCATTTATCACGGGCAGCGTATTATCTGCAACGCAGGAAAAATCGAATCTGGATGAAGAATTTCGTTCTCTTGACGGGCGTGTGCAAATGCTCAAAAAGGAAGTGCTCGAAATTAATCGTGATCTATATGTCCTTGAGGAAGAGTTGCTATTTCCAGCCAACACTCAGCTCGCCGTATTCATTTCAGTTGATGTGGGTGACTTTTTTGATCTTGACTCTGTCCAGCTGAAACTTGATGACAAAGTAGTCGCGAACTATCTTTATACCAAACGTGAAGTTGATGCGTTACATCGTGGCGGCGTTCAGCAGCTATACATTGGTAATGTTACCAAGGGAGAGCATGAGCTGGTGGCTGTGTTTGTTGGCAAGGGGCCTAATGGGCGTGATTATCGTCGCGCTGCAGATATGGTTGTTGAAAAAGGGCTTGGTGCGAAATATCTTGAGTTAAAAATTACCGATCGTACCATCAAGAAACAGCCTGAATTTGTCATTAAGGAATGGCAGTAATCCGGTTTCCTTTCGGTAATTGACGTAGCGAAATGACTGTGAAATTTAAACAGGGTCTATACAGGATAGCGATCGTTTTCGCTGTGCTGATTTTTTCTGTACATGCAGATGAAAAAACTCCTGTCAATATTGTCAAAGATCTTCATTATGGCGAAGTCCTTTTTCACTTCTATCAGGATGATTATTTCACCTCAATTACTCACTTGTTGGCAGCACAGCAACTGAATCGTGTTTCCAATCACCGTCCTGATGATCAATTGTTACTGGGTGGTATTCAATTATCCTATGGAATGCACCATGAGGCAGGCAAGGTGTTTGCCAGAGTTCTTGAAGAAAATAATGATGATGCGATTAAAAACCGTGCATATTATTACCTTGCAAAAATCTCTTATCAACGCGGATATCTGCAAAAAGCTGCACAATATATAGAACATATCAAAGGGGCGGTGCATGAAGATATTTTTAGCGATGTAAAACTGCTGAAAAGCCAGGTATATCTGGATATTGGCCAACCTGAAAAAGCCATTTTGTCCCTTGATGACTGGAAAGCACCCAAAACACACCGGCCTTACGTGCACCATAATTTAGGCATTGCGCATATAAGGAACGGTAGCCTCGAGGAGGGTGTTAAACAGCTGGAAAAATCCAGCAAAATCAGAATACGCCAGCCCAATCAGCTTGCCCTGCGTGACAAGTCCAATCTGGTTGCAGGTCTTGCATTGTTGAAGAACAAGCCGGAATTGGCACAGCATTATCTGGAAGACATACGTTTAAGCGGACTGTATTCCGACATTTCACTGTTAACCATGGGCTGGGCGCATAGTGAGCAGGGGCACTATGACAAAGCATTGGCACCCTGGCTTGAGCTTGGCAACAGGCGTCTGACAAGCACTTCAGTACAGGAAGGCTTATTGGCAATCGCTTATGGTTATGGACAACTGGGTCTAAATGGTCGTGCTGTTCAGTCCTATGAAAATGCGATTAATCTTTATCAGGTTGAGAGTGAAAAACTTTCCGAGTCTATTCATACCATCGAACAGGGAAAATTAATTTCAGCCTTAATTGAAAAAACACAACAGGAACCATTATTAGGCTGGTTCTGGTCAATGAAAAGCATTCCTTCTGTTCCTGAAGTACGCTACCTGGCAGAGCTTATGGCAGACCACCAGTTTCATGAAGCAGTGAAAAACTTCAGGGATTTGATTTTTTTGCGTAATAATCTTATGCACTGGCTGGAAAACATACATGTTTTTAACACAATGCTTGAGACCCGTCAGGAAAGATACCAGCAAACGGTACCAGTTGCAGGCAAAACTCTTGAGCGTTCCCTGTTGAATTATCTTGAGAAAAAATACACAAGACTCAATGAAAGATATCAAAAAGCCAAACAAAGTGAAGATGTGCTGGCGTTTGTTAATGATGAAGAATTATTACACCTCAAAAGAATTAACCGACTGAATGTCAAGTTGGCAAAACTCGCAGAGCAATTTCCGGATAATGAACAGGTAAAAAATTATCAGCAAAGACTGAAAGTTTTGCATGGCAGGATTTATTGGGATGTAGCGCAGGAATATGCTGAAAGAAAATGGTCCGTCATAAACGAACTGGATGAAATTGCTGAACTCATCCAGACCCAGAAAAGTCTCGAGGCATCTATTGCTTCCGTAGATAAGGTGGCCAGCTTTGGATTCGATGGATTTCAGTTTCGCATTGATGAAATTAAAAAGCGTATTGAAGCCGCCCTGCCAAGGCTAAATATTGCTTACGATAAGCAAAGTCATTTAATCGAGAAGCTTGCAATTAGAGAATTGCAGCAGCGCAAAATGGTTATGAAAAGTTATCGCGCCCAGGCCAAGCTTGCACTGGCACAGGCATATGATCAGGCAACGATTGATCAGCAGCAATGGGAGAACGTGGACACTGATAGCGCACACGGCAATGGAGAGCAACAATGATATCCCTGCGTAATGGTTTTATATGTTTGTTAACCTTGTTATTAACAGCCTGCGGCTGGGGTGGTGGTTCATACCATACGATAGAAGATCTTGCAGATAAAAAAGTGGATATTGAAAATGATATCCCTGTCAAATCAAGCCGCAAAAAAGCAATTTACAGTTATCGGGAATTACTTGTTGATGAAGACCAGAAACAGGATCCTCCTGTTGTACTACGCAGGCTGGGTGATCTTCGACTTGAGGAAAATGAGGATCTCCAGGCGATTGATGCTTCTGATCCGCACGTCATTGAAAACTTTACTACCACCCGGATCGACTATCAGGAAACCATTGATCTGTACGAATACTTGTTGGACCAGCGCAGCGATTACGCGCTCAATGATGTTGTGCTTTACCAGTTATCGCGTGCATATGAAGCTGCAGATAAGCGTGAGAAAATGCTAAAAACACTTGACCGCCTGGTGCGCATGTTTCCTGACTCGGACTATTATATCGAAGCCCAGTTCCGTCGTGGCGAAACACTGTTCGTCGATAAGAAATACGCACAGGCCGAAGTGGCTTATTCAGAAGTCATAGAATTAGGTAGAGATAGTCGTTTTTATCAGCATGCATTATACAAACAAGGCTGGTCTCATTTTAAACAACTTGACTATGATGTTGGACTGCATTCATTTATCGCCCTGCTTGATACCATGATCAAGCAGGATGTCGATGATGATATAGCCAGTCTGACCAGGCCTGAAAAAGAATTGCTTGATGATTCCTTGCGGGCATTAGGCCTGAGTTATGGTTACCTGGGAGGCGCAGGTGAGATATCACAATATTTTTCAACTTATGGTAAGCGTCCATATGAATCACTTATTTATGACAGGTTGGGTACGCAGTTTCTGGCTAAGCAGCGATTTAGTGATGCTGCCAATACATATAGGGAGTTTGTTAAAAATAATTCATTCAGTCGATTGGCGCCGGATTTCCAGATCAAGGCCATCGAAGCATTCAAAAAAGGTAAATTCCCTTCAGAAGTGCTTAACGCAAAAAAACAGTTTGTTGAAAACTACCACCTCAATTCTGATTACTGGACACAGAACAATATTGATGCGGCACCACATGTAATTGAATTTTTGAAATCAAATATTACAGATTTGGCCACTTATTATCACTCCGTGGCACAAAAATCGAAAAAGAAACCTGATTATATTGAAGCGACTCGCTGGTATCAGGCTTATATTGCCTCATTCCCTGATGATCCTCATTCTTCACACATGAATTTTATGCTGGCTGAAATATGGTATGAAACGAAGGAGTACCAGAATGCAGTACGCGAATTTGAGAAAACAGCCTATCATTATCCATCACATAAAAGGGATGCTGAAGCAGGTTATGCGGCGCTGATTGCTTATAATGAGTGGCTGTCTGAACTGGAAACTAGCGAACTGAAGACCAATGTCAAAATGTTACAAATAGATAGTACTTTCAAGTTTGCAACCAATTTCCCAACCCATCAAGAAGCTCCGGTCGCGCTGACCAAGGCAGCCGAAGACCTTTTCTCATTTAACAATTATCCAAGGGCCATAGAAGCTTCCAAATTGCTGATTGAAAAGTTTCCTAATAGTGATATCAAATTACGTAAAAGTGCATGGACCGTACAAGCACATTCCGAGTTTGAACTGCAAAATTTTAAAGATTCTGAAATTTCTTACCAGCAGGCAATATTATTGTTATCAGGCGATAGTGATGAACGTGAAAAACTTGAAGACAAGCTGGCTGCATCAATATACAAACAGGGTGAAGCCAGTCAGCTGGCCGGTGATGCAGAAACAGCAGTCAAACACTACTTGCGTGTAGGTGAAATAGTCCCGGGATCTCAGATACGTTCGACTGCGCAATATGATGCCGCCACTTTATTGCTTAAGTCTGAGCAATGGTCTCGGGCGGCGGTGGTGCTTGAAGATTTCAGGGCGCGTTTTCCTGATCATAAAGAGCAATCGACCGTGACACGAAAACTTGCGCTGGTGTATGAAAAAGACCAGAAAAATCTGCTTGCTGCACGTGAATACGAACGAATAAGCTTTGATGAAAGTAATGATGCAGAGACACGCCGGACATCCAGTCTGCTGGCTGCGGAGTTATTCAGCAAAGAAAAAGACTATTATCGTGCCATAGAGATATATCAATCATATATTAAACGATTTCCTAAACCCTACGAGCCTTCAATGGAAGCTCGCCACTCCCTGGTCGAGCTATTTAAAATCAAACAGGATGATATATCAGTTAAACGCTGGCGTGAGGATATTATTTCAACCGAAGCCAAGGCCGGATCAGCCAGCACGCCACGTATGAAATATCTCGCTGCAAATGCATCCCTGCAACTGGCCATCCCTAAATATAATATTTTTCAGAGAAGCCAGCTTAAAAAACCTCTTGAAAAAAGTCTGAAAGTTAAAAAATCGTTAATGCAACGTGCATTGACTGCTTTCGAACTGGCGGGTGCTTACAAGGTAGAAGAAGTGACGACTGCCGCGACCTATTACTCCGCCATGATCTATTACGACTTTAGTCGTGCGTTATTGCAATCTGATCGGCCACAGGGACTCACGCAAGAAGAATTGGCGCAATATGAAGTTCTGCTGGAAGAACAGGCATTCCCGTTTGAGGAGCAGGCTATTGATCTGTTTGAGATCAACGCCATGAGAACTCAAGAAGGTGTATATAACCAGTGGATCCGTGAAAGTTTGCGTGAATTGGGTATCCTGGTCCCGGCCCGTTATGCCAGAACTGAAAAATCAGAAGATTATGTTGAAGCAATTCATTAAGTTGAGAGTTATATCCTATTTTGTCATCCTGTTGACAATCAGTGCCTGTGCCAATGTGCCTTCAAATAAAAGTAATCCCGGTGAACAGTCAGAGGATCAATCCGCCGAGCAGGGTTATTCGACAGTAAATTATCAGGTGTCAGAAACAATCAAGCAGCAATACTCTTTCGGCATTGAAGCCATGAAGCAGGAAGATTACCTGCAGGCAATACAAATTTTCACCGACATTACAACGCAAGAGCCGGGTGCCGCAGGCCCTTGGATAAATATCGCCATTGCTCAAGTCAAGCTTGATCAGATCGACAAAGCCGATGAAGCGATAGAAAAGGCGGTTAAGCTGAATTCTTCAAATCCTTATGCATTAAACCAGGCAGGTATTATCAAACGTAAAAAAGGGGATTTTAGCGGTGCGGAAGAAATGTATCGTGCAGCCTTGGCCGAGTATCCGAATTACGCGATCGCTCATCTAAATTTAGCTATTCTCTGTGACCTTTATTTAAAGAAAATAGTGTGTGCAAGATCTCACTATCAGGCATATCAGGAAATAGAAAAAAGCGATGATAAAAATGTTGTCGCCTGGTTGAGTGATCTGTCTCGCAGAGAGAGTCAGGTGAAATAGCTGTGGAGCTGTAATGCTAAAAGCACTTAAGAAGACAGGTTTGTTATGTATTTTCACATGTATCGGATATGTACATGCTGATCAGGATATACAACAACTCAATGGGATTTCGATCATTGGTAACAAAGAGTTGCCAAAGAGTCTGGTTATTGTTCCATGGAAAGCGTCTTTACCTGCTGAAGGAGACTTATTTCTTCAGCGCCATATCGATGAATATATTAAACCTGTGGATAGGGAAGTATTTCAACGCAAAGTAGATTTTTATTTGCAAAGCAGAAATTAAATAGGGAGTCTGATGAATATGTATGAGTCTGTTGTGACGTTTTTTCAATCTGGTGGGCTATTTATGATCCCCATTGTGTGCGTATTGGCATTGGGTCTCGCCATTGCAATTGAACGATATTTATATCTTTCTTCCACGCGGGTTAAAAATCAGATTGCATGGAAAAAAATACAAACGATTTTAGCCAGCGGTAATATGAATGAGGCATTAAATTTCGCTGAAAAATCAAAATGCGCAATCAGTCGTATCCTGAGTTATGGCGTTGCTAGTTCACAAACATCAAGGCGTCGTGATGATATTGAAACAGCCATGGAAGAAGGTTTGATGGAAGTCGTACCCAAGCTGGAAAAGCGCACCCATTATCTTGCGACCTTTGCCAACGTGGCGACCTTGCTTGGTTTGCTGGGCACAATCATTGGTCTGATTGATGCGTTTACGGCGATCTCGGCAGCCAGTCCGGCTGAAAAAGCTGATCTTCTTTCATCGAGTATCTCTGTCGCAATGAATACCACGGCATTTGGTTTGATGGTTGGAATACCATTGCTATTATTGCACTCATGGTTGCAGACAAAGACGACAGAGATCGTAGATAGTCTAGAAATGGCTTCAGTCAAAGTGCTTAATTCCATCACTGCACAAGCCCGTAAAAATACTCAGGAAGCTGCATAAAATGCGTATCCGTCGATATAAGAACCGTAGCAAAGAAGAAGCAGAGCTGAGTATTACCGCATTTATGAACCTGATGGTAATTCTGGTGCCGTTTCTGCTGATCACGGCTGTTTTTTCAAAAATCAGTATCGTTGAATTAGATCTTCCTGCCAAGTCTGATGTAGTGCAAAAAAACACAAACAAGCTGGAGCTGGAGATTGTTGTGCGTGAAAATTCCTTGCGAGTACAGGACCGTAAAAAAGGTGTCTTGAAATCCATACAGAATTCTAAAGACGGCTACCAGCTTGCAGCGCTCAATCAGTATCTTCAAAGCCTGAAATCAAATTATCAGGATGTCAACCAGGCAACTATCCTGCTTGAACCCAACATTACTTATGATGTCCTGGTGCAGATTATGGATGCGGTCCGCGTGGCTGAGGTTAAACAGCAAAATGAAATGGTATTGGCTGACCTGTTTCCGGAAATCTCGGTAGGAGATGCACCGGTTTATACTGCGAGTAGATAAATATGCGAGGCGCAAAAACCATTAAGCGTATGCAGCGAAATCATGGGCGTGCTAAAAAGCAGGCGCCTTTCAATATTGTTTCGTTGATGGATATTTTTACTATCCTGGTCTTCTTTCTTCTTGTTAATGCGTCTGATCCAAGCGTCTTGCCAAATGCCAAAGGGATTGAGATGCCACAGTCAATAGCAGAACAGAAACCAAGAGTCACGGTGGTACTGATGCTCAATCAGGAGGATATCAGTTTACAAGGCAGGAAGATTGTTAATGCCAATGATATTTCCAGCAATAAACAAAGTGATGTACAGAAACTGCAGGGTGCACTGCAGGATGAAATGCTTAAAATGGGTGGAGATACGACAGAAGATGCAAAACGTGAAATTACTATTATGGGAGACAAGCAAGTACCCTTTAGTTTAATTAAACGTGTTATGCAAATATGTTCAAGTGCGGGATTTGATCAGATCTCGTTGTCTGTTATACAAAAAGAATCAACAGTAAGCTAAGGTTATGACTGCATCTGCTGTATATTCATGGCGATTACCATGGGAAGTCTCTACCGTAGACAGGAATCGGTTCAGGCGCATTTTAAACAGGGTGACAATGACTTGTCTCGTACTGACGCTTATTGTGCCTTTCCTGCCATTGCCTGAAAAAGAAATACCTGTCGAAGATAAAGTGGAAAAAAGAGTCGTCAAGATTCTAATGGATAAAAAAATTCCGCCACCGCCACCGAAGGTGGCTAAAAAAACGCCGACCCAGAAAATAACGAAACCTGTTGAAACAGCAAAACCCAAAGAAATAAAAAAGACTCAGCCCCAAAAGGTGAATAAGGTTGCGAACAAACCTGTCGAACAGAAAAAAATAGCCGTCGCACCCCCGAAAAAATCTGCCCGTGAAGTTGCCAAGGGTTCTGGTTTGCTGGCATTTCAAAGTGAGCTGGCAGATATCAGTAAAAATTCCAGTGCCAAAACCCTGGGTGAAAAATCACTCAGCAACAGCGGTGGTTCTGCTGCCAGAGTGGAACGCTCCCTGGTCACGAAAAACACGGGTCAGGGAAGTGGTGGAATCAATTCTGCTGCCTTGAGTCGTGATGTTTCGGGTACCGGACTTGGCGGAAGAAGCGCGAGCCGTGTTGCAGGTCCGGCAGGGATGGGTGCCGGTGAAGGTGGTTCCGGAAGTGGTGCTGATGATGGCATCGGACGCAGCGCGCAACGTGATCTTGAAAAAATTCAAATTACATTTGATCGAAATAAGAGCGCAATTTTCAGTATGTATAACCGCGCTTTGAGAACATCTCCGGACCTGCAGGGTAAGGTGGTACTGAAAATTACAATCGCGCCTTCAGGCAAAGTCACAGATATCTTTATTGTGAGTAGTGAACTTGCTGACACTGAGTTGGAAAGCAAACTGATACAACGCATTAAACTGATTAATTTTGGATCTGAAGATGTGCCGGCATTTACTTTCAATTATCCTATTGACTTTTATCCGGTTTAAGGGTCACCACGTTTCGCACGGCTTATCGATCTTATTGGTTGCTTCAATGTTTTTTGTCCCTGCAAAGGCAGCAACTTTGAAGCTATCCAATTTTGAACTAAGCGGTGTCATTGTCAACAATTCTGACTCACTGGCTGTTTTGTTTGATAAAGAAACACGACATGAGCTGGTTGTGAGAGTCGGTGATGTTGTCGCAGGATGTGTGCTTGATTACATTCGGCGCAGTCGAGTCAACTTCTATTGCAATGATGATGTTCAGACGCTGACCCTGAGAAGTTTGAGTAGCGACTTTTCAGCACAGGCCAATAAGGTTGTATGGTCACCTTCAGTGACTTTAAGCACGGAGCAACAGGCGCGACTTTTTGATCAGCCTGCGGACTTTATTACCGAATTTAACCTTGTTCCTTATATGCATGAAGGTAAGTTAATTGCATACGAGGTCAGAAATATTCCGCAGGATGAGCAACTGACAAAACGCCTGGATCTGCAGCAGGGCGACTTGATTGTGACTGTCAACGGTGTTTCAGCAAGCGAGCCGGCTGAGTTCTCAAAAGCCTTTGAGCAGATTAAATTCACCCAATCCATTGATGTTGAATTGATCCGTGAGCAAGTGCGTTATTTTAAAAACTATCTATTGCAACGCTAGTATTCAGGCGGATTTGACCAAAACATATACGGCTCCTGTACCACCATCAACGGGGCGCGCAGAACAAAAAGCCAGAATTTCCGTTTTTTTTCTCAACCACTGATTAACGAGCGGTTTGATCACAGGGCCCTGGTTGCTGGAACCATAACCCTTGCCATGGATAATCCGGATGCAGCGCAGTCCACGATTGCGCACTTCTGAGATAAACGTATTCAACTGTTGCTGCGCCTGATCTCGAGTGAGTCCATGCAGGTCAAGTTCTGCCTCAATACTATACTGGCCGCGTTTGAGTTTTCTGAATACATGCTTTTGAATGCCGGGCTGCATGTATGAAAGGCTGTCACCTGGCTGCATTTCTTCAAATGATTCCGGGCTAACAAGCAATTCCTGCATGACTTTTTTTTCATCCCTGGCTGACTGCACCGGTACCGGGCGTGGTTTGGGGACGTCATGTATCACAGTGTCTGAATTGGTCAGAATTTTCACATCAGTCATCAACTCGGCGAAGCATGTCGTATCGTGTGAATTGTTTTTTTTCTCAGACATGATTTATTCACAAATATCTAAATTATTACTACGAGAACGGTTAAATTGCCTGCTATTATAAGTCTTATTTATCTGTTGGATAGTTCACTTTTTATTCAATTTACCTATGTATCTATTATTAAGCAACGATGATGGCTATCAGGCCACCGGTCTGGTGTCACTGGCAGACGCGCTTGGCGAAATTGCTGAAATTTCGGTGGTTGCACCCCATATCGACCGCAGTGCTGCCAGTAATTCGCTCACGCTGCTGACCCCATTACGTGCAAAAGAGGTCGCGCCAGGTTGGTACTATGTGGATGGCACCCCGACAGACTGTGTGCACCTTGGAATCACCGGTCTGTTGAGTAAAGAACCCGATATGGTGGTATCCGGTATCAACAGCGGCCCTAACCTGGGAGATGACGTCATTTATTCAGGAACGGTCGCGGCCGCCATGGAGGGGCGTTATCTCGGCTTCCCTGCAATGGCTGTGTCAATTAATTCATTTGATGCGAAATACTATCATACTGCCGCACTGGTCACGCGCTACCTTGTTGAGCAAATCATCAATCGCCCGCTGCCAAAGGATATAATCCTCAACATTAATGTTCCGGATATACCCTTTGATCAGATTCGAGGAATACAGACAACACGGCTCGGAAACCGACATAAGTCGGAGCCGGCAATACAAGGCAGTGATCCCCGGGGCAAGACGATCTATTGGGTTGGGGCTGCAGGTCCCGAACAGGATGCCGGACCCGGTACAGACTTTCATGCGCTTATGGAAAACTGTGTCTCTGTCACACCAATCCATGTTGACCTGACCAAATACAGTGCCATGGACACGGTCAGTCACTGGCTTGACGGGTGTGATATGCAGAGGATAGGAAGTCACAGTGATAAATAACATTCAGGGTATTGGCATGACCTCGCAACGAACGCGCGATCGTCTGATCGATCGTTTGCGTGCCAAGGGCATCTCCAATGTTATCGTTCTTGAGGCAATGCGGTCATTACCAAGACATCTGTTTGTTGATGAAGCCCTGGCAACGCGTGCTTATGAGGATGATGCCTTGCCGATTGGACATAAACAAACCATTTCCCAGCCCTACACGGTGGCACGTATGACCGAAGCGCTTATTTCAGAAGGGATCCCCAAAAAGGTCCTGGAAATCGGGACAGGATCTGGCTACCAGGCTGCTTTGCTTGCTCAAATCGTTGAGAGAGTTTACACGGTTGAGCTGATTAAGCCGCTTCATTTGCAGGCTAGAAAACTTTTAATGACGTTAGGTATTCGTAATGTTCAGTGTAAACTGTCAGATGGCACCGCGGGCTGGCAGAACTATGCACCGTATGATGCGATTATAGTGACGGCGGCGGCGTCAGAGATCCCGGCCACACTGATTAACCAGCTGGGCATCGGGGCGAGACTCATTATACCTGTCGGTGCACAGGATAGTCCGCAACAATTATTGACTTTAAAACGCACCGCAGAGGGAGTGACACAGGAAAAACTAGAGGATGTCAGCTTTGTGCCACTGGTGAAAGGATAGGCCATTTAAATGAAATTTTTTGAAAGTATTTACATAAAAACCATGCAGGCCGCCGGCCATAAACGTGCACCAGCGATTCTCAGCATGTTAAGTTTTGCCGAGTCCTCTTTCTTTCCCATTCCGCCAGATGTGATGCTGGCTCCAATGGCCATGCGCCAGCCAAAAAGGGCTTTCTGGTTTGCCTTTCTTACTACAATTTTTTCTGTATTGGGAGGTATCGCCGGTTATGCAATCGGGTATTTTGCCTTTGATATTATTTCCGACTGGTTGCAGACCACAAAATACTGGGACAGCTATATTCACGCGCGCGAGTGGTTTGAGATGTGGGGGGTATGGATTATATTTATCGCCGGCTTTTCTCCCATTCCATATAAACTCTTTACTATTACCGCAGGAGTGATGGTTCAGCCCCTGCTTCCTTTTATTCTGGCCTCCTTTGTGGGCCGGGGTGCACGGTTTTTTCTGGTTGCCGGAATCGTCAAGTATGCGGGGCCTCGGATTGAACCAATACTGTTAAAATATATCGAAAAACTAGGCTGGATGTTTGTGCTTGTACTGGCTATCACCATTGCATGGGTATCGATACATTAATTCATTTCAGTTAACTCGATGAGAATATTTGTAATATGTATCATTGCGTTTTGTATTTTCAGTGGCTGTTCTTCGAGGCCCAAAGAGCCGCGTCATTACCACCATAGTTATCATGTTGTCCAAAAGGGCGATACCTTATTCTCCATCAGCTGGCGCTACGGGATCGATGTCAAACAGCTTGCGCAATGGAATAATATTCCATACCCATACACCATTTATCCGGGTGACAGGTTGCGCGTAAATTCAACCGCACCGCTATCGGGTAATGCCAGAAAAGCCAAATCGAAACCCCCTGAAGCGACCACGGCCCGGGCAGTCCCCCCGAAGAATGCCCCCTCAACTCCAATTGGAGACTGGCGCTGGCCCGTCAAAGGCAAACTTTTGACCAAATTCTCGGCTCAAAATAACGGCATTGATATCTCTGCCAAGGCCGGGACAAGTGTCAGTGCCGCTTCTGCCGGAAAGGTGGTTTATGCTGGAAATGGTTTGAGGGGTTACGGGAATTTGTTAATCATTAAACACAACGCCAGCTACTTCAGTGCTTATGCACATAATAGACGATTGCTCGTCGCTGAAGGGGACAAAGTCAGAAGTGGCGAAAAAATTGCCGAAGTGGGATCAACCGGGACCAATCAAACCAAGCTCCATTTTGAGATCCGAAAAAATGGTAACCCTGTGAATCCGCTTCTGTACCTGCCCCGTTAGCCTCAGTGCCGGTCAAGTAATAATAAGGCGCCAACATTGCGTTGTTCCGCGGATAATACGGAGAAAGTGCGGCAGGCCGCGGCGTGATCCATGACTTCAAAACCGATTTTATAGTGGGCAAAATGTGCCATGACTGAACCATCCGGGAACTGCAGGGAATCTCCACATCCAAGAATCACGATTTCTGGTCGCAATTCGACAATGAAATCCACACTTTGCGGCGTTAATTGTGTACAGCAAACTTCATCAATGCCATTAATCAATGTATTTGGTGATAAATACAGGGATGACTCGTAACATTGCCGGTTAATAGTGACAGAATTTTTACTGTACTCGTTAATAATGTAGTTACCCGCGGGCTTGTCTTCTGTAAAATGCACGGTTTGCCTTAACTGGAAATTGGTCTTTTCTATTACTTTTAGTTCCGGAACTACTCAACACATGGAAGATTTCCCTAGAATTCAGCGTTTGCCCCCGTATATTTTTAATATCGTCAACGAACGCAAGGCTGCTTTTCGCGCCAATGGTGAAGATATTGTCGACTTTGGTATGGGAAATCCGGACCAGGGCGCGCCTGCACATATTGTAGACAAACTGGTCGAGGCGGCGCAACGTAATGATACCCATCGATACTCGCTATCGCGCGGTATCCCCCGGCTCAGGAAAGCAATATGCAGCTGGTACGAGCGCAAATTTGATGTTTCGCTGGATCCGGATGAGGAAGCGATTGTAACAATTGGTTCAAAAGAGGGACTGGCCCATCTGGCCCTGGCAATGCTGAGTCCGGGTGATGCGGTATTGGTTCCTAATCCAGCCTATCCGATCCATCCCTACGGATGTGTCATTGCCGGTGCAGAAGTCATTTATGTCCCCCTGTCTGAAGAAATTGATTTTTTCGAAGAACTGGAAAAAGCGATCACGGGTGCCTGGCCTAAACCAAAACTGATTATCCTGAATTTTCCGGCCAATCCAACGACGCAATGTGTTGAGCTGGATTTTTTTGAGCGTGTTGTGGAGATTGCCCGGCAGCATGATATATGGGTGATCAATGATATTGCATATGGCGAGATTACTTTTGATGGTTACCAACCACCTTCTATATTGCAGGTTCAGGGCGCCAGGGAGATCGCTGCCGAGTTTTATTCTTTGTCCAAGACATACAATATGCCTGGCTGGCGAGTCGGCTTTATGTGTGGCAATAAAACACTTGTGTCTGCATTGTCACGCTTAAAATCTTACCTTGATTACGGTATGTTTACCCCCATACAGGTGGCCGCAATTGCTGCACTTGAAGGTCCCCAGGATTGTGTCGACGAGATACGGGCAATGTACTGTTCACGTCGCGATGTGCTTGTGAATGGGTTGAATAATCTTGGCTGGAAAGTAGAACCACCCAAAGCAACCATGTTTGTATGGGCTAAAATACCGGAGCAGTTTTCCAGTCAGGGGTCACTTGATTTCTCGATGAGTCTGCTGGAGAAGGCGAAAGTCGCAGTATCTCCGGGAATAGGTTTTGGCCAATATGGTGATGGTCATGTCCGCTTTAGTTTGATTGAAAATGAGCACCGGACACGTCAGGCATTACGCGGAATAAAGAAAATGTTTCGCCAAACGAACTAACAAAAACAAACGAAAAAAATGAAACCAGTTACAGTTGGAATATTAGGCCTCGGAACGGTCGGTGGTGGTACGGCTATCGTACTGGAAAGAAATGCTGCTGAAATAGCACGTAGGGCAGGACGTTCGATTCAACTCGTCGCAGCCAGTGTGCGCGATATGCATAAAAAACGACCCATTGCTTTGAAGCATGTCAATCTTACTCTGGACTCCAATGAAATCGTGAATGATCCGGATATTGATATCGTGCTTGAATTGATAGGTGGTACCGATATTGCCCGGGATCTGGTGCTTCGTGCCATTGAAAATGGCAAACACGTTGTCACCGCAAATAAAGCACTCATCGCACTGTATGGGAATGAGATTTTCGAAGCCGCCCAGAGAAAAGGTGTGACTGTGGCCTTTGAAGCCGCGGTGGCTGGTGGGATTCCAATTATTAAAGCCATTCGGGAAGGTCTGGCGGGCAACCAAATAGAATGGCTGGCAGGCATTATCAATGGTACGGGTAACTTTATATTATCTGAAATGCGTGACAAAGGTCGTGAATTTGCAGATGTGTTGAAAGAAGCGCAGGCACTCGGATATGCCGAAGCTGATCCTACCTTTGATGTTGAGGGCATTGATGCTGCCCATAAGTTAACCATTCTTGCCTCGATTGCCTTTGGTGTTCCGTTACAGTTTGAGAAAGTGTACACGGAGGGAATATCCAGCATTGCCCGTGAAGATGTTGAATATGCCGGCGAACTTGGATACCGAATCAAACATCTGGGTATTGCGCGCAGGGTTAATGCTGGTCTGGAGCTTCGTGTGCACCCGACACTGATACCCCATCGCCGACTGATTGCCAATGTTGATGGCGTGATGAATGCTATTCTGGTCCAGGCGGATGCTGTTGGTGCAACCCTTTACTATGGTGCCGGAGCGGGGGCAGAGCCTACTGCGTCAGCAGTGGTGGCTGATCTGGTGGACGTGGTGCGGGCATTAACAACAGATCCGGGTAATCGTGTACCTCATCTCGCATTTCAGCCGGATGCAATCAAGGGTATTAATGTCATGCCCATCGATGATGTTGAAACCGCTTATTACTTACGTATGCAGGTACAGGACCGGGCCGGTGTGCTGGCAGATATTACGCGTTTATTTGCAGATCACAGCATCAGTATTGAGGCAATCGTTCAAAAAGAAATAAAAGATGATTACCAGCGCGTGCCACTGGTCATACTCACGCACCGAGTACTCGAATCGAATATGATGGCGGCGATTGAAAAAGTAGAGCAACTCGCCACCGTCACAGGACGGGTAATTAAAATTCGACTAGAAACGCTGGGTTAATCAAATGTCACATTCTGAAACACACTATACCGGACTAATTAAGCGCTTTATTAACAGATTGCCCATTAATCCCGAAGGCAGGATTATTAGTCTGGGAGAAGGTAATACGCCACTTATACACTGTCATAACATTGATCTTGTCAATGACAATGACATCTCTCTATATCTGAAGTTTGAAGGGCTCAATCCGACCGGTTCATTCAAAGATCGCGGGATGACAGTCGCCGTCACCAAAGCAGTGCAGGAGGGGAGTCGTGCTATTATTTGCGCATCTACCGGCAATACGTCGGCAGCTGCGGCCGCTTATGCGTCACGTGCAGGTATTCGTGCCTTTGTTTTAATTCCTGATGGCAAAATCGCAATGGGAAAACTGGCACAGGCCATGATTCATGGCGCAATGGTCATTCAGGTAAGAGGTAATTTTGATGATGGTATGAGACTGGTAAAAGAAGTGGCCGAGCACGCCCCTGTGGATATAGTGAACAGTATCAATCCATATCGCCTGCAGGGCCAGAAAACTGCTGCCTTTGAAATCATTGAAGAACTTGGGCAAGCCCCCGATTTTCATTGTTTGCCTGTCGGTAACGCCGGTAATATTACCGCGCACTGGATAGGCTATACCGAGAGTGCCAGTGATCACGGGAGTGTGCAGACACAGGCCTGCAATTTATGCGCTGGTCAATGCCAATTTAATAATGATGCTGTCATAAAAGCACGGCCAAGGATGGTCGGTTACCAGGCGGCGGGCAGTGCACCCTTCATGCGCGGTGAGATGGTTGATCAACCAGACACCGTTGCCACTGCCATAAGAATAGGACATCCGCAAAGCTGGGATAATGCATGGACAGTGTCCAGGGAGTCGGGAGGCTGGTTTGACGAATGCACTGATGAAGAAATTCTGGCTGCTCAAAAATTGCTTGCCAGCCAGGAAGGGGTATTTTGTGAGCCTGCCTCTGCGACATCAGTCGCGGGAGCTCTGCGCGATATACAAAATGGCAAAATACCAAGAGGCAGCAAGGTGGTGTGTACACTCACCGGTCATGGTCTGAAAGACCCGGACACGGCGATAAAACAGGCGTCAAGTAAAATGGTTACAATAGATGCAAATCTGGAAGATGTTAAAAAGGCAATACTGTCAAATATGTCTTAGCATGACAGACAACTTTTAACGGTAAACATCGCATGCATTCAGTGAAGCAAAAATGCCATGGCATGATCTTGTTGCTTCTTGTTTTGTATGTACCAGGCTTGTGTTTTGCCCATCCGTTTCTATGGAAAGTTACGGGAGAACATGAGTTTTACTTGTTTGGTACAATTCACCTGCCCGACCCGAGAGTGACGAATTTACCAACTGAAGTTAAACAGGCATTAGCAAATTCCACTAAATTCTATGCCGAACTCGATTTGGGTGAAGAAAACACTTTGATTCTCAGGCAGTCAATGTGGCTGCCTGAAGAGCAGGATCTGCATAATCTCTTGCCTGCAGAAAATAAATCAGCCGTGACACAATACCTGAAAAGTGTGAATCCTGACTTGAATCTGGAATTTTTTTCCAAGCAAAAAATCTGGGTTTTGGCTGTAACACTTACGGTGCTGGAACAACAACTGAAATATCCGGACTATCCGCCACTCGATAGCGTTTTATATCAATACGCCGAGTCACTGGGGCTTGTTACTGGTGGGCTTGAGACGGTTGAAGAGCAGTTACAGGTGTTTGACAGTATGTCAGTCCCTCAACAAATTCAATTTTTAAATGATACAGTCGATTTTATGAAAACTGCGCTGCAAGATAATAAGTCTTTTGTGGAAGCTTCTATAAAAGCCTATCTTGATGGAAATATCGAGGTGTTAATGGCGCAGTTGATGGCATTTATGAATAAAGACGACACTTTATATCAGCAGCTCATGGATCGTCTGATTAATCAACGCAACCATAAGATGGCAAAAAAGATGCTCTCTCTCGTTGCTGATCACCCGAATGATAAATACTTTTTTGCCATAGGAGCTGGACATTTTTGGGGTGAACATGGAATACATTCTATTCTCATCGAGCAGGGGTATAAGATCCAGACTGTTGAACAGTAGCAATGCCGTACAGGCGGCGATAACATAAATAAGTGGCTTCTTCCTATGAAATTACTCGATTCAATGTTGTCAGAGTTTGTCAAAGCCGGTCAACTTACGGTCATTGATGCAAATGACAAAAAATATATTTACGGAGAATGGGGCGCGAATTTACCAACAGCTGTGATTAGACTTAAAAATGAGAAGTTATATACGAAGCTATTTATAAATCCAGAGCTCTATGCTGGTGAAGCCTATATGAATGGCGAACTGATATGTGAACAGGGGGGTATACGTGGGTTACTGGAGATTTTTGCACTCAACCGCACGCGATTGAGAAAACAGCCTGGACAGAAAATATTAAGGCGGTGGTTCAAGAAGATTCGTAAATATCATCAGCGTAACGAGGCGGAATCATCGCGTAACAACGTCCATCATCATTATGATCTCTCCAATGAGTTTTACAGGTTGTTTCTTGACGACGATCTGAACTATTCATGCGCTTATTATCGAAATGATAGCATGACATTAGAACAGGCTCAGAAAGCAAAACAAAAACATATTGCATGTAAATTAATGCTCACCCCTGGTCAAACCGTGCTAGATATCGGGTGTGGCTGGGGGAGCATGGCGATATACCTCGCAGAACATTTTGGCTGTGATGTGACAGGTATCACATTATCTCAACAGCAGTACTCACTCGCTACTGAGCGGGTACTCAGGCGAAATCTGTCTGATAAAGTAAAGATAGAATTAATGGATTACAGGGATGTAACAAAAAAATTTGACCGGATTGTTTCAATTGGGATGTTTGAGCATGTTGGTGTCGCACACTATCTTGAATATTTTAAAAAGATCAAAAGCCTTCTCAATGATGATGGCTGCGCACTTGTGCATTCTATCGGAAGAAAAGGCGGGCCGGGGACAACCGGTGCCTGGATGCGAAAATATATTTTCCCGGGCGGCTACTCACCGGCGCTATCAGAGACTTTTTCAGAGATTGAGAAGGCGGGGTTATGGGTAACCGATTGTGAAATTCTAAGGTTGCATTATGCGCGAACACTGCTGGAATGGAATAAAAGATTTCAGGCTAATCGACATAAAGTTGCAATAATGTTTGATGAAAGATTTTGTCGTATGTGGGAGTTCTACCTGGTAATTAGTGAATTAAGCTTCCGTTATGGCAAACATATGAATTTTCAGATTCAATTGTCTAAAAATGTGAATAGTCTCCCTTTGACGCGTGATTATATACACAGTGCTGAAATGAGAAATATTTGATGATGCGAGAAAAATTTATCCCGTATCGACGTTCAGATATTATTGCTATGTGCCTGGATGATGGCGTGCTGACAGATGACAATCGCCAACAGTTTAAGAGTTTTTGTCAGATTATAACTTCATTGTTTCATTTTGAATTACATAAAAAACTGGAATATCTCAAAGATTGCTATGCCCCATTTAACCCCGATGCAGATACTATTGTCTTAAATTCCGAACAATCAACCAAAGACGAGTTGAAACTTAATCTTGAGTGTGAATTGAAGCAGGTGCTGGAACAAGCAAATTACGAGGCCGTTTCTGAGGCAGATCTTAATGAAGCATTGCAGCATGAATCACTTTTCCGGGTTAAACTACAGGTTGATTTTAATGACTTTGAAAAAGTGCTTTTTTTCAGACGTGGAGCAAAACAAAAAACTGAAATAATTCTGCGGTGGTTTGGCTTAAAAAAACAATCCGTAAACTTGCAGGTTTACGATAGGGTGTTAATTTATGTTCGCTTTAAAAAGCAGGATTATTTCGATAAAAAAAACAGAACAGACCTGTACTTTGAACCAGGCTCTACCATAATCAAATTATTCAGAAACGTGCCTAAAAATGATCTTGAGATGCTCTTTCCCAATACTGAAGTGCGTATGAAGCCTATTGATAAACTGATGATAGCCGTACCCACTGCAGTCGGCGGTCTTTTTATGCTGGTTACCAAGCTTGGTGCAACTTTACTGTTGCTTCTGTCCGTAGTCGCGTTTTGGTTAGGGATCAATGATGAGCCGGCTGAACTTGATCAGACAAGTTTAATTGCATTGGCTATCGGGCTCGGCGGACTGGGTGGATTTTTATGGCGCCAGTTTAATAAATATAAAAATAGAAAGATCAAGTTTATGAAACAGCTTGCTGAAAATCTTTATTTTAAAAATCTTGATAATAATGCCGGTGTATTTCATCACCTGATCGATTCGGCTGAGGAGGAGGAAGCTAAGGAGGCTATTCTCGGATACTATCACTTACTCATTGCAAATAAACCAATGACAGCACAGAATCTTGATCAATCGATAGAGCGATGGCTTGAAAAGAATTATTCGTGTCGTATTAATTTTGATATGCAAGATGCACTAAATAAGCTTGTGCGCTTGCAATTGATTGACGCTCAGGCTGATAAATACCGGGCAAAATCACTTCTCGATGCAAATCGTCAATTAGACCGTTTATGGGACGGCTATTATTGTTTTGAAAAATAATAATACAAATTATGGATACCTTAAATAAATTAATTGAAAATAACAGACGATGGGCTAAAGAGATTACAGATAACTCGCCTGAATTTTTTGCGAACTTATCCCGGGAGCAAACACCACAATACCTGTGGATCGGCTGTTCAGATAGCCGGGTGCCTGCCAATCAGATTGTTAAATTGCAGCCTGGTGAATTGTTTGTCCATCGTAATATTGCAAACATGGTGGTCCATACTGACTTAAACTGCCTGTCTGTTATCCAGTTTGCTGTAGAAGTGCTTAAAGTCAAACATATCATTATATGTGGTCACTATGGTTGTGGTGGAATTGCGGCTGCCATGGAAAACCGACAGCATGGGCTCATTGACAACTGGTTGAGGCATATAATGGATGTAGCACGCTTCCACGAAGAAGAGTTGTCTGTTCTGGATGAAGAAGCGCGTTATAACCGTTTAAGTGAGCTCAATGTGATTGAACAGGTAATTAATGTATGTAATACCTCGATTGTTAAAAATACCTGGGAGCATAACCAACCGCTTACCGTGCATGGTTTAATTTACGCGATGCACGATGGTTTACTGAGAGACCTTGATATTTCGGTGAATTCCATAAGTGCGCTTGAATCCATATTACGCAGATAATTATCCTCACAATACTTAATTCTATCGCACTAAAAAGACACAGTATTTCTCCTTAATTAGTGCATAAATGACGCGTCATACGGCCTGTATTTATCTTAAACAAAATATAAATGATTGATATCTAAAGCAGTTCATTAAGTTGGCATATTTAGTGCGTAAGGAAGAGTTACTTGTACTAATTGAAGCTAATGGGAGTAATTAAAATGATAGAAACTTTGATTGAAGTCAGCATCGACAAAACACCAGAAGAGCAAGCCGATGTGCTTCATAATCGTTGGCACCCAGACATACCATTTTCATCGACAGTGAAACCGGGCGATGAATTTCGTGTGCAATGCATTGACTGGACCGGTGGGCAAATTAAAAATGATGATAGTGCAAACGATATAAGAGATGTTGACCTCACTAAAGTACATTATTTAAGTGGGCCCATTGGGGTTGAAGGTGCGAAACCCGGTGATCTGCTGGTCGTGGATATACTTGATGTGGGTGTGTTACCGGAATCTGCCTGGGGCTTCACAGGATTTTTTGCCAGAGAAAATGGCGGTGGTTTCCTTACAGAACACTACCCTGAAGCCAGAAAAGCATGTTGGGACTTCAGTGGTGTATGGGCGTCATCAAGACATATTCCCCACGTTAGCTTCCCGGGTACCATGCATCCTGGGTTAATAGGCTGCTTACCCTCAGCAGAACTACTGGCCGAATGGAATAAACGTGAAACAAAACTTGTTAATACGGATCCGGATCGCGTGCCACCATTAGCAGCACTTCCATATGCAGATACAGCGTTAATGGGGTCTTTGTCAGGTGCAGCCCGTGACAAAGCGGCTGCAGAAGCAGCACGTACAGTCCCACCCAGAGAGCATGGTGGTAACTGTGATATTAAAAATCTGTCACGAGGATCGACAGTATATTTTCCTGTCTATGTTGATGGTGCAGGCCTTTCTATGGGTGATATTCATTTTTCACAGGGTGATGGTGAAATTACCTTCTGTGGTGCGATAGAAATGGCAGGATATCTTGATATCCGGGTAAATATTATCAAGGGCGGCATGGAAAAATATGGCGTAGTGAACCCAATATTCAAACCAAGTAAAATTGATCCTGATTATTCAGATTACCTGATATTTGAAGGAATTTCAGTTGATGAAGATGGTGAGCAATACTACCTGGATCCACATATTGCGTATCGCAGAGCATGCTTGAATGCCATTGAATACATGAAAAAGTTTGGATTTACCGGAGCACAAGGGTATGCAATTCTCGGTACCGCACCGGTCGAAGGACATATCAGTGGCATTGTTGATATTCCAAATGCCTGTTCGACTCTTTGGTTGCCAACTGGCATCTTTGACTTTGATATAAGTATCAAAGAAGAAGGACCAACCAAATTTGTCACGGGCACTGAAGATCTGGCATTGACCAGTTAATATTTAAATTCAAGTAAATAGCAAAGCCAGGGAGCGAGATAATGCCGATTTATGAATATAGCTGTGAGACACATGGAAATTTCTCTTATCAAACTGAAATAGCCAAGAGGAATGATGATTGTTTTTGTCCTACATGCGGCACTATTGCGACACGCATTATCTCGGCTCCATCACTTGCACTAATGAGTGCCAGTAACAGGAACGCATGGGCGCGGAATGAAAAAAGTGCACATGAGCCACAGCGTAAGAAAAAACATGTATGCGGACATTCATGCAATCATGGGCATTCTTCCAGTAATCAATCAACCAAGTTGCAGTCACCTGCCAATGGTCGTCCCTGGATGCTCGGTCATTAGTCAATTGCTTCCATCTCTTTCACGTTATGCGCAACTACAAGAAAGATCATCTCAATGCAAGAAGAATACGTTTTGGCTGGAGAATCTCAGGCTATGGATATCATATGGTTGATGTTGAGCAGCAGAAGATTATCAGTGAAATACTGTGCATGAGACGCAGCGGGATGATACTGCAGGAGATATGTGATTATTTAAATAGTAATAATAAGCCAACGCCGCGAAATGGTAAATGGCACTGTTCAACGATCAAAAAAATTATTGACCAGAACGCATCCTGCTACATAGCGCAAAAGTCACCAGACTATAATCAATAATTTGCGCGTGTCGTCTTGCTGCTAATATTAATCTTTAATGCTTACATAAAATTTAATGTTCCGATTGTTAGAATTGAATCATTATTGAAATAATTCCTGCAACTGCCAGGTACCTCGCCACATAAACTAGTAACTCTTTACGTCAATTATTTTAAGTCAAGGTGATTGTGCTGGTTATCTTGCCTGTGTTGACTATCTGCTTAATCATAGAAACTCTTGTTTAAATAATTATTAAATTTATGCATTAAAAGATTGCATTAGCGGATAGTAATTTCGTGCCTGGATGTTTTTATTGGTTTCTAATCGATGATCATGGATAGCTGACACATTTACGCACTATTATAAGAAAAGCAAAATAATAATATTGCAGTAATTAGTGCGTAAAAATATATATAAAAAATAAAATTTCTCTGGATACTTTATTGAGCGCATAAAAACGTAGTTGGCATTGTAGTTGCAAAGTGTGGTGTGAAGTTTTCATAAATGTTTAATCAATTTTGGAGAGGTAAACAATGTTTAAATGTAAAACAAGTATTTTGTTATCAGTGATTTTAATGTCACTGATGCAGATTACCCATGCAGATGCCAGTAAGTATCCTACGAGTGAAGTTAATACTACGGGACTTGCGGTTACGGACGATACAGTGACAGTAGGTATTCTGCATTCTGTCACAGGCACAATGGCAATTAGTGAATCAGGCTCTGTTGAAGCAGAAAAGCTTGCGATCAAACAGATTAATGATATGGGTGGCGTTCTTGGTCGCAAAATTGAAGTAATCCAGGAAGATGGAGCAAGTGATTGGCCAACGTTTGCCGAGAAGGCCAGGAAATTGCTTGTTAATGATAAGGTCGCTGCAGTCTTTGGGTGCTGGACATCTGCCTCCAGGAAAGCAGTATTGCCAGTATTTGAAAAGGAAAATGGCATGCTTTATTACCCGACGTTTTACGAAGGACTGGAGCAGTCAAAAAATGTGATCTACACAGGTCAGGAAGCCACACAGCAGATCATTGCCGGTCTAGACTGGGTGCACAAGACCAAGGGTGCAGAAACGTTCTATCTTATTGGTTCTGACTATATCTGGCCCCGTACATCCAACAAAATCGCCCGTAAGCACATTGAAAATGTTCTTGGCGGGAAAGTTGTCGGTGAAGAATACTATCCGTTGGGACATACCAACTTTGGTTCGCTGATTAATAAAATCAAGTTAAAGAAGCCTGATGTTATTTACAGTATTGTGGTTGGTGGTAGTAATGTCTCCTGGTACAAGCAGTTAAAAGCAGCCGGTATCACATCCGATAAATGGACATTATTAACCATTTCCGTGACCGAAGACGAAATGCTGGGTATTGGCGGCGAAAACGTTGAAGGGTTCTACGCGGCAATGAAATACTTCCAAAGTCTTGATAATGAAAACAACAAGGCATTTGTTAAAGCCTTTAAGGAAATGTGGGGTGAAGACAGTGTGATTGGTGATGTCACACAGGCTGCATACCTTGGTCCATGGTTGTGGAAAGCGGCTGTTGAAAAAGCGGGCAGTTTTGACATAGATAAAATAGCTGTTTCTTCCAATGGTATTGAGCTTGACACTGCACCGGAAGGTTATGTACGTATCCATGATAGTAACCACCACTTATGGAGTAAAACCCGCATTGGTCGTGCACGGGCAGATGGTCAATTTGATGTTATCTGGGAATCTGAACTCATTGAGCCGAATCCATTCCCTGAAGGCTATCAGTAAACATTAAGTTAGCAACATAGCAGCATTAGTTTGTATATCGAGTAGTGGCAATGAGATTTACAACATGGTCATTACTCGATCATACAACCCGATATATAAATAAGGAGATTGATAATGTTTTCTGATTACTCTGCATCTGAGCTTGGCGCTATATTCGCAATGCAAGGATTTTCAGGATTAAGTCTGTTCTGTGTGTTCCTGCTGATGGCACTCGGACTTGCAATTATATTTGGTCAAATGCAAGTCATTAACATGGCTCATGGAGAGTTTCTTACAATTGGCGCTTATACAACATATTTAATTTCTACACTCACAGTGAAACATATGCCGGGATTCATGGATTATTACTTCTTCCTGGCGATTATATTGGCATTTTTAGTCGCATTTATCGTTGGCTACCTGGTCGAGCTGGGAATCGTCCGGCATCTTTACAAGCGACCTTTAGATACATTGCTCGCGACCTGGGGTCTGAGCCTGATTATGCAACAGATATTCAGATCATCATTTGGCGCCAGAGAAGTCAGTCCAACCCTGCCGGACTGGTTACTCGGTTCATATCAACTGACAGATATTATAGAAATCCCTATTAACGGGATGCTCGTAGTGCTGGTAACTTTTATATTAACGGTGACTGTATTTTATATGCTGAATAAATCGCGCTGGGGATTGCGTATACGTGCTACTACACAAAACCGTGTAATGAGTGGTGCTGCGGGGATTAATACACAAAAAGTCGACCGCTACACATTTGCCTTTGGTTGCGGGATTGCCGGAATAGCTGGCGCTGTATTCACTACTATTGCATCCACCGGGCCAACTAGTGGGTCGCTTTATATTGTCGATACATTCCTGGTTGTTGTATTCGGAGGCGCGGCAAGTCTGCTGGGAACCATTGCATCTGCATTTTCGATTGCACAGGCTCAGTCCATCATGGAGTTTTTCCTGTCAGGATCAATGGCCAAAGTGCTTACCTTGTTGACAGTAATCATCATTTTAATGATCAGGCCTGAAGGTTTGTTCTCAATTAAAGTCAGAAAATAAGGAGTAAAACAGCGATGGGAATCGTAATCAAAAGAATGTTTGGTGAGCGAACCGATATTGTAGCTTTAGCGATACTCCTGGTTTTTCTTGGTGTGTTATTGCCTTTGTTTCTGGATATATTCAGGTTGAATCTGGTCGGGAAGTATCTGACCTATGCTTTTGTCGCCATGGGCCTTGTTCTGTGCTGGGGTTATGGTGGTATTCTAAGTCTTGGACAGGGGATATTCTTTGGTCTTGGTGGTTACTGTATGGCTATGTTCCTGAAACTGGAAGCATCCGATCCAGAAACAACCGCCATTCAGTCTACACCGGGTATCCCTGATTTCATGGACTGGAATCAATTAACTGAACTTCCCTGGTTCTGGGTGCCTTTTGAAAGTTTTACCTTTACCCTGATTGCAGTCATTGCAGTACCCACGATCTTTGCCTATATCATTGGTGCGGCAATGTTTAAACGACGTGTTGGCGGTGTTTACTTTGCTATCATCACTCAGGCTGTTGCGGCAATTTTAACGATACTCATCATTGGTCAGCAGGGGTTAACCGGTGGAGTCAATGGTATTACAGACTTAAGAACACTGCATGGCTGGGATATTCGGGATGACTCGGCGAAATATATTCTTTATTACATCAACCTGTTTTTGCTGACCTTATGCATTCTGGCCGGACGCTATATCCTGAAGAGTAAGGTAGGGAAATTATTGCTCGCCCTTAAAGATAAGGAAGACAGAGTAAGATTCTCAGGTTACGACGTGGCTAATTTCAAAATATTCATATTTTGTGTCGCTGCTGCATTTTCTGCCATCGGAGGTGCCATGTTTACACTGCAGGTCGGATTCATGTCCCCGTCTTTTGTTGGCATTGTACCTTCTATTGAAATGGTCATATTCGCCGCGGTTGGTGGAAGAATGAGCCTGATCGGTGCTATCTATGGAACCTTGCTTGTTAATTATGGAAAAACTCTTTTCTCTGAAAGTTTCCCGGAATTGTGGCTGTTTTTAATGGGGGCGCTTTTCATAAGCGTGGTGATGCTATTTCCCAATGGACTGGCAGGGATTTATGAAAAAATCAAAACTTCGTTCAAGTCCGGGAAGGAAACAGCGTCCTTTGCTGACAAAATACCACTAATCAAAAATAAAACCCCCAATTAATAATTGTCTGACGGATATAAGAGGAATTAACTATGGCTGAAGGGAGTAATACAGATTATGTTCTTAGCATCGAAGATCTGACAGTCTCTTTTGATGGATTCAGGGCAGTTGACAATGTCACCATGTATGTTGACAAGAATGAGCTAAGAGTCGTGATAGGTCCTAATGGAGCCGGTAAAACAACTTTGCTTGATTTGATATGTGGAAAAACGACTGCCAGCAGCGGATATATAAAATTCAAGAATCATGAACTGACAAAAATGTCTGAACATCAAATTGTACATGCAGGCGTAGGCAGAAAGTTTCAGACTCCCTCGATCTATGAAAATCTGACAGTATATGAAAATCTTGAGGTCTCTTATCCGCAGGCACGCAATGTCATAAGTGCAATATTCTTCAATACCACAATAGAAATAGATAAAGAAATCCGTCGTATTGCAAAAGAAATTTTTCTTGAAGATTCTCTGTCAATGGAAGCTTCATTGTTAAGTCATGGTCAGAAACAGTGGCTTGAAATTGGCATGTTACTGATACAGGACCCGGAATTACTTATGCTGGATGAGCCTGTTGCAGGGATGAGTGTGCGTGAAAGAGATCAGACCGCTGAATTATTGAAGCGTATTTGCCAGGGCCGCAGTGTGATAGTCATTGAACATGACATGGACTTTGTTGAAAAAATTGCGAGTAAAGTCACAGTCTTGCATCAGGGCAAGCTGTTAGCAGAAGGTCCCATGGCTGAAGTGAAGTCAAACAAGCAAGTTATCGAAGTCTACCTTGGCCATTAATCTGTTATCGTCATTTATTAAAGGAATTAGTCAATGTTAAATGTAGAAAATATTAATGTTTCCTACGGCCAGAGCAAAGTCATCGAAGACTTGTCTTTCACGGCGGACAATAATCAGACTTTGGCAATCATGGGCAGGAATGGAATGGGTAAAACCACGCTGTTTAAATCATTAATTGGAATACTTCCGGTTAGCGAAGGTACAATTTCCATTGATGGCAATAATCTGACGAATATGGAAAGCTATCAAAGAGTCTATGAAGGCATCGCTTATGTTCCACAGGGGAGAATGATATTCCCAACCCTCTCAGTACAGGAAAACATCGAAACAGGCATGGAAAATTCCAAATCAAGGAAAATACCGGATGAGATATTTGCCCTGTTTCCAGTGTTACATGAAATGCGTCATCGAAAGGGGGGGAATTTATCAGGAGGTCAGCAGCAGCAACTCGCGATTGCCCGGGCGCTTGTAACAAATCCTAAAGTGCTTTTGCTCGATGAGCCAACAGAGGGTATTCAACCATCGATTATAAAAGATATTGCCAACATACTGAATGAAATCAGAAAAATGCGTGACATCACAATTATCGTGTCTGAGCAGGTGCTGCATTTTGCACTTGCGGTGGCAGACCGGATCCTGGTGATAGAGAGTGGCCAGATTATCTTTGAAAACAGCAGGGAAGAAGTGGATGCGGAAAAAATCAGTAGTTATCTGTCAGTTTAGGTCGCTTACAGAGTGAAGTGGTCATCACTCTGTCGGGGTATGCTTTATGGAACCCATCAGAGTTGCTCTATTGCCGTCCTGGTATACGTGTGAAATAAAATAATCATATAAAACAGCAAATTAAGTTAACTAATTAAACTGATTTATAATTATTGCGAACGCTGCACGCTGAAGACTTACTGATTAATTATTAATCGCACTGCCTGCAATTGGTATTTGGCACGTTCAATTAATGTGCTGCTAATATCTCTTGTTTCTTCAAGATAGCGGATCTCCTCGTCACGAATCGAGGGGTTGACCTTCTGCAGTGAGATTAGTCGTTCGCGTTCGTTGTTGTAGTGTTGACGCATTGCCTCATTGGCTGATTCTGCAAGTGCGTGCAATTTTTTGTCCGCTAAATCCTGTGCAGTGTCGACAATGTCCTGTGTAATGTTGCGGGTTTTTTCTGCAATCGCAAGAGCCGTTTTCTTAGGCAGGGAGGTGCATAATTTAGACAATTTCTGATAAGTTAATATGTCGCTGTAGTCTCTATTGTTGCTGTCAAGCAAAAAACGAAGAGGATGCAGAGGAAGGAATTGGTCAAGTTGAAAACTTCTCTCCGAGATAACATTCACTGTAAACCAGACTTCAACAAAAAATGTACCTTTCGGTATTCGTTCCAGGCTGAGGGCCGCTACCGCCGTGTTGCCAAAATCACTGGTACGAATCATTTCCATGGATTCACTCACCATCGGATGCTCCCAGCTGAAAAACTCCATGTCTTCACGTGACAGGGCTTTGTTCCGGTCAAAAGTAATTGTCAGGCCTTCTTCTTTCAGTCCGGGAAAATTTTCATGCATATGCTCGGTCGGTCGCAGTATATAGCTATGATCAGAGTGGTATTCATAGTCGATGCCAAACTGATTGAATACAGATTCCATGTATTGTGATAGTTTTAACGGGTTTTCATAATGCCTGATTTCATCAATTAGTGACTGGGCGATTATTTTGTTACATGAATTGAGCTCCAGCAATTTATCCCTTCCATTGCGTAACTGCTGTATGGTTTGCTGAGTGAATATATTTGTTTTTTCTATGAGCTGATTCAGTGATGTTTCGTCCCGGGCAGAGCCATGATCGAGCAATTGTTTTAATTCATCGGCATGATTCTGATAAATTTCATATCCCGCCGGGCAGCTTGTCCTGAAGAGATCAATCCCTTCATGGAACCATCTGAAAAGAATTTCCTGTGCTGTAGATTTGATATACGGAACGTGAATCTCGATATCATTTTGTTGACCAATGCGGTCCAGTCGACCGATGCGCTGTTCCAGCAGGTCCGGATTAAGAGGCAGGTCAAAGAGAATAAGGTGGTGGGCGAATTGGAAATTTCTTCCTTCGCTGCCTATTTCAGAACATATCAGTACTTGTGCACCCTGGCCGGTGTCCAGCGCGTCCGGATTGGAACCTTCGGAAAAATAGGCGGCGGCGCGGTCACGTTCAAGGATGCTTAGCCCTTCATAGAAAGAAGCACTACGAATTCCAATCCTGAGATTCAGATAATGGTCAAGTTGGGCTGCAGTGGCCGCATGATGGCATATTACCAGCACTTTGTGTGGTTTGAGAGACTTTAACTTTTCTATTAACCAGCTGACGCGCGGGTCGGTTTGTAACCAGCTATCATCGGCATAATCGGCTTCAGGGTATAAAGATGCGGGTTTGACCACAAAGTGCTTGTTATCCTGCAATGGATAGTCAGACACACCTCGGGCGCAGAAGCCTTCTACGCTTGATCTTGAATTGCGGAATAAAACCCGTCCTGTTCCATGCCTGTCCAGTAGCCTGGCAATGATCTCTTCTCTGTCAATACTTTCGGTATTGCCCAGATACTGAGTGAGGTGTGCCTGTTCAGTGGCATCGAGGTCGCTCATGGAGAGTAGCTTCTGAATGAGACGGTTCAGTGCCTGCAGGTTTTCCTGTTCCTGCTTAAAGGCTTCAAAGTTATGGAATCTGGCCGGATCAAGCAGGTGGAGGCGTGCGAAATGGCTTTTTAATCCAACTTGTTCGGGCGTTGCGGTTAATAATAAAAGACTCTTGCAATGGCAGGCCAGGTGCTGGGCAAATTCATATTCGGGACTGGCCTGATTTTGGTCCCAGGTTAAATGATGTGCTTCGTCGACGACGACCGTGTCCCACTGACATGATAATAAATAGTTCCGGGCGACCGGGTCTTTGATCAGGCTGGCTGGACATATAATGCGTTGTTCTGTTTCAAAAGGATTCACATACTGCTCGTCGCTCAATGCAGTCACTCTTTCGCTGTCAAATATTGCGAAATTAATATTGAATTTGCGTAACATTTCAACAAGCCATTGATGCACCAGACTGTTGGGTACCAGTATCAGTACACGGCTGGCCTTGCCCATCTGGAGTTGCTGATGAAGTATCATCCCTGCCTCTATGGTTTTGCCCAGACCTACTTCATCGGCCAGCAATACTCGTGGCGCGTGACGCCGGGCGACAGTATTTGCGATATACACCTGGTGTGGCAGCAGGTCTGTACGCGGTCCCATAAGCCCCCTGACTGAAGATTGTTGACGTTCGTGCAGGTGCTGTAGTGTCGCAATGCGGAGTGAAAAATTTTTATTCTTATCGAGCTGGCCGCTAAAAAGACGTTGTAATGGCGTAGTGAAATGAACGAAGCTGCTTAAATCGAGCTCATGAATCTGCCAGTCGCTGCCGCCTGATGTCTGGCCAAAATAGGTAAACAAGCCTTCATTCTCTTCAATATAATCAATGACTATGGAGTGGTCTTCACTGTCAGTAACAGTATCTCCAATGCCATACACAATCCGACTCAGCGGTGCACTGTCCATGGCGTAAATACGACTGTCTGACGCAGCCGGGTATAATATTTTCACGCGACGGTTTCCGATATCGGTGACAATCCCCATACCAAGCTGTGTTTCAGAGTGGCTGATCCAGCGCTGACCTATTTTAAAATCCATTTTAAACAATATTACCGGGGCGATTTCTACGGCGTGGATCATAACACTTCAGCTGACGAATTCTCAAAGTGATATGCCAAAAGGCTGATAAATTAATTAAGTTTGACAACCAGGCTATAAATCCAGAGACTTGAGTATTACAGAGTATGATGTCACTCGAACCCTGTTTGGCAAAGACAGCAGTTATCGTGGATATCATTGTGGATATATGAGCTTTGAATTTGAGGAACGTTACCTGTTGGTTCCGCTGATCAGCTCACGAGCAGGGTGTGTCTGGTTACAGGCCGCTGTAGCATGTTAAAATGGCCACTATACCAATTGGACGATGCCATTAAATTAAAATATTGAATTTGCTGATGCTATTGTAAAAAATTTGGAAATGTATTGCCTGAACTTACGCTCCTGTCATGCCAAAATATGCGAAAACATCTAATAACTACACTTGAATTAATATAGGAAATCAATAATGAGATCAATATTACTGGCTATATTGTTAATAGCTGCACCCCATACACAGGCAAGCAGTTATGACGATGACCTAATGAAACTGTTTGAGATGACAGGTGTAATCAATAGTTATATCGGTCTCAATAACCAGGTGATTAATCAAATGCAAACCGCATACCTGCGCGCCGCTGACCAGGTAATTGACAGCTCTTCATTTACTGTAGAACAAAAAAAGCAGGCAGGGGAAATACTGAAAAGCAGGTTTGCTACCATGGTGAAAAATTATGAAACTCATGTCAAACAGGCCATGCCTTATGAGAAGGTTGTACGGGAGGTTTACCTGCCTTTGTATAAGGAAACTTATTCAGCAAATGATGTTAAAGAGCTGCTGATTTTTTATCAGTCTCCGCTTGGTAAAAAAGCATTAAAATTCTCCCGTACAGTCAACGAGGAGATATCCAAAAGGACTGCGGAAAAGTACGATAGCCTGGTATTCGACTTCGTTAAAAAACAGGTCGATGAAAACATTGCCATTGTGAAAAATGAAATATCGTCACAAGTGAAGTAATGTTACCAGACACTATTTAAAATTTTAATGCACAGGAAAGCGTTAGGTTACAAGTGATCACAGGAAAATATTGGCACGGGCAAAATCGGTTATTTTTTTAACGCCCGGATGTTTTATTTTTCTTTCCGGTGATATCGCGTAGTATGACTCTTTAATGTCTTTTACAACGCCTATTTTTCTTGCGTTATACATGTTTTCAATATGCTCTGTAATTGCGTCAGGAGCAGGGTAGATGCCAACGCCCGCTTCACCGAATGCTTTCATTAATGCACTGTCGTCAAATTCTGCTATTACTTTTGGCATTATACCGTTCACTTCAAACCAGTCATCAAGGCTTCTGCGCAACTGACTAAACTGGCGTGGTAGTAGCATTGGCGCATTATTAAGAGAATTCGGAAAGTCATCCTGATATGCACTTGATATATTATTATGTCCAAAAAAGGATACCTGGCTTTCACCCAGTAAATGACTGTAAGCCTTAACATGCAAACCTGTCGGAATAGGTCGATCAGATAATACAAGCCCAATTCTGTGGACTGACAGTTCCGCCAGCAAACTTTCCAGGTCTCCTTCAGTACAGATAATCTTAAACTCTTCTTCCAGTTGTAAAGAAGGTGACAAAGTTCTGTAAGCAATAAGTTTCGGTATCGAATCTACAATACCTACAGTTAATTCCGTTGAATGTTCTATTGTTCTGTTTTTGATTGTTTGCGCTAACTCATTACCAACCGTAAAAATTTCATCAGCGTAAACATTTACCACCCGGCCAGTCTCGGATAAGGTTAATCCACGTCCGGAGCGATTAAACAATGGTGAGCCAATCGAGGCTTCCAATACTTTGATCTGGCCGCTGATGGTTTGTGGAGTGATATTTAAAACCTCGGATGCACGTGCGATGCTGCCCTCACGTGCAACCGTCCAAAAATACAACAAGTGATTGTAGTTTAAATGGGCCATATGTAAAACTCTGTAAGTTATTGAAATATATGTATTAATTCGAAATATTGAGCAGCAGTATTTAACTTATTATAAGATAAAATCTTATTTAATACACTATAAATACGACTGGACCGTTGTATTGATTTTGACTAAATTATCAGTCGTTGTAAACAATACGGCGAAACAACATGAACTCATCGATATATAAAAACAGGACAGAAGAGCGCTATGAACTAATACGTATCACACCAAAGTGTGTCAGACGTTCATACACCCTGTTTAAAAGAAGTAAGAGTGTCAATGTATATCATGAAATAAAAGGAGTACGACGCTGGCAATTGATAAAACGCCACCCTTCACTCCCTAGTTAAACATGCACGCCAAAAGATTTTTAAAATAAACAAGTCAATTGTTTAAACAGTTAATCCTGTTCATTCAGGGTTATGTGATGCAAAAACCAAAAGTGAGATATATTAATCAACTAATAAGTTAAGGAGTTAGATGTGAATATGATGATTAAGCACAAAAATAACGCTTCTGATAAATCATGCGGGCATTATGCTTCGGTCAGGCTCGCATCATTATCATTGCTGATGCTGGCTTTAGTGACCAGTCCAGCCCTTGTCGCGGCTAAATTAGACAGCAACCAGAAAAGCAGTAAAGTGGACAGTGTCCTGGTAGACACTGAGAAAGCCATTGCTTCTTTAAGGATAGATCCTGAGCTTTCTCTTGCCAGCGTCAATCAGGCAATTGAGTCAATAAAGAAACTTGAAAAATCCTATCAAGAGAAGGTGTATACGAAAACAAAGTCCAAGTCCAATACAAAAATTGCAAAGGATTATCAACACTTTTATCCAAATGTTGGTTCAGAACTTCTTGATAACATCGGTGCGCTACCCACATTATCTTACAAGCTGAATACAAATCATTTGTACAGTGGCAGTCATGATAAAGATCGGATCGACAGGGCGTATTTTGATTATACCTTTGCCAAAGCCAGCTTAATGACTGCGAAAGATGCCATCAATGACAATGATTCACTTGAAGCCATGGCAAATTTGAAGCGCGTTTTCGAAGCCGTCTATCTGGCGCCAGAGTTCAATATCTCTGAATAGCATCAACCGGATAATGCATAAACCAAAGGGGACTTCTAATGAATAGTATGTGTAAATCATCGATGCCATGTCGGCTATGGAGCGAATTTACAATGTTAACTGCAGGAATGACTTGTGGATTTGCTTTGTTGCTCTCTCTATTCTAGAGACATCGGCAATAGGTAATATTTTTATCTGCAATTACATTAAGGAGGTGAATGGATTGATATAAAACAAGTGGAATAGTTTTAGTCCTGGAAATTTAAGCTTTTACTCTTAGTCAAGATTAAGGAATTTGGTTGGTCAAGGATGACCTTTTTAAAAAATATTCACTGAAAATTGCATATGTGAAATGTTTCGCCCAGCCGTGATTAAATAAATCATTGTCTGGATAGTTCGGGTATGTATGTCCGCCGGTAAAATAAGGAATTTTCTTATGTATATGAACAGGCTGGATATAGACGTGTAATTTGCACACATATTTGCGCTAAACACAATACTTCCAAGCATCATTGCGCAGCCTGAATCAGATTTATTGAAGATCACGGTGTATCCGAATGTATCCCTGCCCCTGAAACAGGTACATATGGCCATTGAGATAAAATGCCTGGGCATCCAGCTCAGAAATCAGGATATTAAATTTTTCAATATCACTGCGTGTCTTATCAAGATCTGCGTACCCGGTTTTTCTTACAAACGCATCTTTGTAACCTGCCGCTCTTAACCTGTTTCTTAAAGCTTCTGCAGCACTCCTGTCAGTGAACTCGCCAACTGTGACCCTCGACAGGTTGTTAAAGGTAAATACATGCACGACGCCATACTGGCTTACGTTTATTTTGGCATCATCGGCGAAATGTCTGTATGAACCAATCTGAACAGAAAATATTTCGCTATTTGCCGCGAAGATGTTGACAGGAAGCATCAACAGCATAAATAAGAGTGTACGGGTCATTTGGGTTATCGTCTGAACAGAATATCAACAATATTTAATACACAGTGACTAATATAGCGTGTAATTGCATTATCTCCTGTCTGCTATCTTATGCCGTTCGTATAACTGGAAAAATATATATACTCAACTGCCGCAAACAGGTTATTGATAATGGCTACAAGACAACATTGTAGATAAAAGTATAATGTCAGCGGAATGCTATTTACAGGGTCATATGCATTATCGGACGATTTGATTTATTGGTTAAAAAGATTCGTTAAAGGGGTCTGCTGTGATAACAATGAGGCAAGTATTTTTTTTGATGGCAATAATATCAGTAATATCTGTATTGGCATTATCCCTGATTTCATTATCATGGCTGTGGACATTTTTGATTATCGGCCCTTTAATTCTATTGGGGCTTTACGATGCGTTTCAGGTCAGGCGTTCGATCCTGCGCCTGTATCCATTGCTAGGACGTTTTCGATATATGCTGGAGTCTGTGCGACCGGAAATTCAGCAGTATTTTGTGGAGTCAGACATTGATGGCGCACCGATATCACGGGAATTTAGATCGTTGATATATCAACGTGCCAAAGGAGAAACCGATACCCGTCCATTTGGCACTATTTTTGATGTGAATCGCCCCGGTTATGAATGGGTTAATCACTCCCTGCAACCTAAACACCTGACAGATTTCGATCCCAGAGTAAAATTCGGTGGTGAGCAATGTACCCAGCCCTATATGGCTTCACCGCTGAATATCTCTGCGATGAGTTACGGCTCATTGAGTAAAAACGCCATCCTGGCGCTAAACAAGGGGGCCAGGTTAGGTGGCTTCTATCACAATACCGGTGAAGGAAGTATTAGTCCTTACCACTTACAGCATGGTGGCGATCTCGTGTGGCAAATTGGTACCGGTTACTTTGGCTGCAGGGATGAGCAAGGGTTCTTTAATGCGCAGTCTTTTGAAGAATATGCCACGATTCCGAGCGTTAAAATGATTGAGGTCAAACTGTCACAAGGCGCTAAACCCGCGCATGGAGGGATTCTCCCGGCTGCCAAGCTAACCAAAGAAATTGCCAGGATCCGACATGTCCCTATGGGCAGGGACGTCATTTCACCTGCCGCCCACACTGCATTCTCCACGCCGATCGAATTACTGCAGTTTATTCAAAAATTACGCAAACTGTCAGGCGGTAAACCAGTTGGGTTTAAGCTATGTATCGGGCGCAGGGACGAGTTTCTGGCGATATGCAAGGCGATGCTTGAAACCGATATATATCCCGATTTTATTACCGTCGATGGTGGTGAGGGAGGGACGGGTGCTGCACCGACCGAGATGACTAATTCGGTCGGCACGCCGCTAAAGGATGCGCTGACTTTTGTGAATAGCGCCTTGATAGGTGTTGATTTGCGAGACAGGATCAGGGTGATTGCCTCCGGAAAAATGTTATCAGCGTTTCACATATTACGGGCACTTGCCCTTGGGGCGGATACAGTGAATGCCGCGCGTGCATTTATGATGGCACTGGGCTGTATCCAGTCAAGAACTTGTCATACAGACAAGTGTCCGACGGGCGTTGCTACACAAAACCCTTCCCGAAACAAGGCGATAGTTGTCAGCGATAAATCAAAAAGGGTCGCAAACTATCACCGTGAAACCATCATCAATCTCGTGGAATTACTTGGGTCTGCCGGCTTAAGCAGTTTGGACGAGCTGCAGCCAAGTCATATCAACAGAAGAGTTCAGGGAGTGGATGTTAAAAACTATGCACAACTTTACCCCGAAGTAATGTCGGGATGTTTGCTTGAAGAAAGGACAATACCGTATGACTGGAGAGAAGACTGGAAACGGGCAAACGCATCACACTGGTAATGCCAGCAAGTGATATGGTATGGCCTGTTAACAATAAGGTAAATGTTGTGGTTGGCGATCCAGGATATGTTTATTCATTCAGTTGCGCAATGCTGCTTCTATCCGTTGAATCAACTCTTCATCAAAAGGCTGCGTGCGCGCACCGATGGCCTCAACAGTGCTCCCATCACGGTTGATGAGATATTTGTGAAAATTCCAGGTTGGGTATCTGCCAGCAGCGTCTTTCATCGCGGTAAAGAACGGATGGGCATTTTTCCCTTTTACATGGATTTTTTCAAACATGGGAAACTGTACTCCGTAAGTGAGGCGACAAAATTTCTGTATTTCTTTTTCACTGCCAGGCTATTGACCAAAAAAGTCATTAGAAGGAAAGCCCAGCACTACCAGTCCCTGGGAAGAATATTGCTGATAAAGTTTTTCAAGTCCGTCATATTGAGGGGTATTCCCACATTTTGATGCGGTGTTTACCACTAAAAGCACCTTGCCCTGATAGGCGTCACAGAGGTTGATCCTGTTTTCCGATGCGAGTTCTTTGAATGTGTGATTGACAATTTCACGTTCACACGCATGAGAAGATGCGGTGATGAAGTATATAAAGACAAGGAGTATGTAATGCATGCGGATTATGTGTTATTTATTTTGTGATTATGACCTTAATAATTACTAACATCAATATTGCAGAATGATATTTAGGTCTGATAAAAGATTGCCAGATAAGTTTGTCATGTACCAAAGTCTGGCATGCAATGTTCAGCGCTTCCTTGAGGATGTATACTGATAAGGCATCAAAATTTATTGAACTCTATGAAAAAAATTCTGGTGATTGGCGCCAGCTCTGGCATTGGCCTACAGGTATGTAAAGTCGCTTTGCAACACGGGTACGAAGTGACGGCATTTTCACGACACGCCACTGACATGCCACTTCAACATGATAACCTGACCAGGTTTGACGGTGATGCATTGAATTATGCTGATGTCTTCGATGCGATGCGTGATGCGGATGTGGTGATTCAGGCACTGGGTGTTCCCATGAATATCAGGCTTATCACAGGTCCAATTACGCTTTTCTCACGATCAACTGAGGTAATGTTAAAGGTAATGCATGAAAAAAAAGTCAGGCGATTGCTGGCTATAACCGGGTTCGGTGCGGGTGATAGTATCAATAGCATTCATCCATTACAGAAAATTGGCTTTAAGATGATTTTTGGTCGCGCTTATATGGATAAAGATATTCAGGAACAGCTTATAAAAGAAAGCGGACTTGACTGGACAATTGTACGCCCCGGTATGTTGACAAACAGTCGATGTCAAAAAACATTCCGTGTGCTTAAATATCCGAGCGAATGGAAAAATGGCGTAATCTCGCGCATCAATGTCGCTGATTTTCTTATTTCATCGATCGACGATCAGGATATGCTGGGCGCATCACCGGTACTTATTGGGTGATAGATTAACTGTCATGAGGCTTAAATAAAGCTGGAAAAAATTCTCGACACATTAATGTTGGCATTTAATCTGGCCAGGAGCAGATAAGTACCGGCAATTTTTCTATGCAGGAAAAGAGCATCTGCAGGGGGAGTGTGCCATTGCGACTTGTCAGTGCTTAAATTCATGGCTTGCTGGCTTATTTGAGCGGCAAGACTTGATTGACCAAAATCATACGTGCTGTCGGTTTTAAGTGGTTCACAGGCCAGGTTAAACAGGTCAACGACCAGCTTTCTCTGTTGTGGATTTATTTTATCCTTAAAAAATCCAATCTTCTCACAGGCATTATCAATAAGAGTGTTATTACTGTTAATGCTGGCGCTCATGATCTGTCTGTACGCATCCGAGATATGCCCTGGAATTTTTCTGACCGCACCAAAATCCAGCAACACAATTCTTTTGGATGACGGATCATACAAATAATTGGCAAGATTCGGATCTGTCTGAACATATTTTATTACAAATATTTCAAGCAATAAAAGTTCTACCAAAGTAATAGCTATTGTATTCTTTTCGTTTTGCGGGAGCGAAGTAAGTGCATCGATTTTAATTCCTTCATGGTAAGACATTGCCAGTATCTTTTTAGTTGTATATTCAGGGTAAACCTGAGGAACCACAATATCGCTCCGGTTGGCTAAACTATTTTTAAAGCGCATTAACCAGTCAGCTTCGGCAAGATAATCTGCCTCCATGTGTAGTTGTCGTTTTGTTTCATCAAATAAATGATTCAGTTTATTATCGTCGGGTACCAAGCCTGAGAGCCGCATCAGGCCAGCAACATTATCTACATCACTATCAATTGATTTTTCAACATTCGGGTACTGGATTTTCAAAGCCAGTTTTTGGTCATCATGTGACACTGCAGTATGTACCTGACCGATTGAAGCGGCTGCAATCGGTGTAAATGAAAATTGCTTAAAGAATCCGGGCCAGTCCTGGCCCCATTCATGTTCGAGGCACTCAACAAGCTGGCTGAATGGCATGGGATCCGCATCATCGCGTAGCTTTGATAATATCAATGTCAGCTCTTTTGGTAATATTTCACCTGCATCCATAGATATGAGCTGACCGACTTTCAATGCCGCGCCACGCATTTTCATTAAGCGGCTGGCCAGGCGCTGAGCATTGGCCGGAGTTAATATAAGGTCTTTAACATCGGGCTTTTGACCGCGCGATAATTGTGTCACGCCATTAACAAAAACACTGCCAGCCACGCTTGAGGCAAGCGTCAGCATGTGGGTAAGGCGCATTGCTTTGCCACCCGGAACCGGTTTGCCATGAGAGTATTGATTGTTCAAATTTTCTTTCCCAGTGTGAGTCTGCAAACGTTATCTGAAAATTTGCGTGGAGAGAAGTGTGTGTACAAGTCTGGTACTGTACGGTTTGCCTGTCATTAATTGACTATTGGATTATGTGTCTGAAAGTGATGTTAATGCGTGGATTCCCTGCCTTGCGTGATTTGGGCAGGCTATGTTTCCAGTAATGCTGAATTTGACCGGCCATAACAAGCAGGCATCCTGAATTTAATTCGTAGTTGTATCTAATAGAGCTATCGCTGATATGCTTTAATTTAAATAATCGCTTTTCACCAAGACTGACTGAAGCAATAACAGGATTATTGCCCAGTACTTTTTCGTTGTCTCTGTGCCAACCCATATAATCTTCTCCACTGCGATAAAGATTGAGAAATGCAGAGTTGAAACTGTGTCCAATCATTGCCTCTACGGAACTTTTGATTGTTAATAATGCATCAGTCCATGGTGAGGGTGTCAGCTTAATGCCTGAATATTGATAATGAGTGCCTGGTTCTGCATGCCACGATACAAGCCTTGGCTGATCAAAAGTTTTACCAAACATGGTGATTTTTCGTTGTTGCCATGGTGTATCAAGCATTAATTTTTCATAATAATAATGTGCGTCGTTTGTTGTCAGAAACTGCTCGTAAAGATATAACTCTCCATTCCGGGCGATTAAGTTGGGTTGTTTTAAATAAGAATTATTCTTCATCAGTAGTTTAAATTTTTGAAATCGACGACAAACCACCATCACTGTGGATCACCTGTCCGGTGATCCACGATGAATCTTCGCTTAGCAGGTACATCGTAAGAGAGGCAATGTCATCAGCTGACCCAATTTTCTTTAATGGGTGCTTTCTTGCTATTTCCTCTTTTTTTTGATTATTTGTCAGGATTCTGGCTGCCAGCGGGGTATCAACTATTGAGGGTGCAATTGCATTAAACCGTATATTGTTCGACGCATATTCAGCGGCCAATGTTCTGATCAGGCCTTCCACAGCACATTTGGATGTGGCAATGGAGCTATGGTATGGCATACCGAGTTTGCTGGCTATGGTGCTAAACGCGACGACACTTGCTTTGGGACTATTTTTTAATAGTGGCAGGCTGCACTGTAATGTATTGACCAGACCAATTACGTTTATTTCAAAATCATTCCTGAAATTCTCGATAAGTGTGCTTGTAAACGGTTTCAGACTGATCGTTCCTGGACAGTAAATCACGCCATCGAGGGATTGGGTATAGTCTTCTATATCCGGCAGTGTTGTACTGGCATCTGCTTTCAGGGCAGTGTGAAGGGACACGTTGGCTGATTTTAATTCCGTGCGTGTTACTGTAATAAGGCGGTGATTTTGCTCAATGATTCTTCTCAGGCATGCTTCACCGATACCGCTGTTACCACCTATCATTAAGTAAGTTTTATTCATATTTTTGCTGCATTAAGTCGTATTTTGTGAATGGATTGTTTTTAAAAATGTGCGGCTGCTTTCCCTGATTGCCTGTATTTGCGGATATGAAAACCTGTTTAATGTTGAGTACATCATTGACATGCGATGGTTGTCAGAGAGCTTATCGCGATGTTTGTCTAAAAAATTCCAATATAAATAATTAAACGGGCAAGCCTGAGGGCCTGTTTTTAATTTTACATTGTAGTGGCATGATTTACAGTAATCAGACATTTTATTAATGTATGAGCCACCGGCTGAATACGGTTTGCTTGCCAGATAACCACCATCGGCGAACAAAATCATGCCGTTGACATTTGGCAGTTCAACCCACTCGAACGCATCGGCATAAACACCCAGATACCATTTCTGAACCTGTTTTGGAGCGATACCAGTGAGCAGGGTGAAATTTCCTAAAATCATAAGTCTTTGTATATGATGCGCATAAGCATGTTTTTTTGTTTGAATCACACATTGATACATGCAATGAAGTTTGGTGTCAGCAGTCCAAAAAAAGGCAGGTAGATTACGTCTTGCATTAAAATAGTTGCAGCTCGAGTACTCTGGCATTTTTAACCAATAGATCCCTCTGATAAATTCACGCCATCCCAGTATTTGACGAATAAAACCTTCGACAGCATTTATCGGGATTTGTTGTTTTTTATATGCTTTAATCACTTTGTCTACTACTTCTTTTGGAAGTAATAAACCGATGTTTAAGTAAAAGCTTATCAGTGAGTGAAACATGAATGGCTCATCTTTTAACATGGCGTCCTGATAGTCGCCAAAGTGAGCCAGCCGATACCTGATAAAGTGATTTAAAATTTTTAATGCGCCTTTTCTCGTCGTTGCAAAATTAAATGGGTAGAGTTCACCAAAGTGCTCACTGAATGTGTTTTCCACCAGTGCTAGCACCTCTGCTGTTATATCATCTGGCTTAATCTGCACAGGTTGTTCAATGACATTGATATGGCGGGAAAATTTTCTGTTGTCATGGTCAAAATTCCATTGTCCGCCCTCGGGTTTGCCTTTGTGCATAAGTACATTATGTTTTTTTCTCACTCGTCGATAAAAGTATTCCATTCGTAGTTCTGACTGATGATACGCCCAGGTCCTGAACTCTTGCTCAGATACAATAAAACGGTCGTCATCAAGGATGGATACTTTGATATGGTCTTTCAGCGACTGCACAATCTTGAGTACACGATACTCGCCTGGTTTGGTGACAATAAGGCGATCAACAGGGTGTTGACGAATATACCTGGCAAGTTCACTTCTTAAACTGCCCGTGTTGGCAGGATCGTTCAAGGTTACATAATCGATAGTATACCCCTGCTGTTTCAGCTCGAGATAAAAATGTCGCATGGCTGAAAAAATGAGAGCAATTTTCTTCTTGTGATGATTGACGTAGGTGCTTTCTTCCATCACCTCGCACATAAAAATTCGATCAGCCGCGATATCAAGATTACGCAGGCTTGAAATACGTTTATTCAACTGGTCACCCAGTATGAGTGTCACTTTGGCCATATCATCATCCATTAATTCATAGACATAATATCAATCCTCTGGTGCTTATATTTTGGTTGTACTATTCACAGGTTATTAGATCGAATATTCCTTTGTATTATTAAAATAAATACGAATATATCTGTCATTTGTTGTTTGTTATTATTCCTATGTTTTACATACTATGCATGACATATGACGAATCTGAGCGGAATACTCGATAAAGTTCTCTCCAGTAATGTCGGAACAAGCGCAGCTTCAGGACTTGCCGGTGGTATTGCTGGTTCGATGTTAATGAGCAAGAAAGGCCGCAAACTCGGCAAGAGTGCCCTGAAAGTCGGGGGTATTGCTGCCATTGGCGCTCTTGCATACAGTGCTTATAAAAAATACTCAACATTAAACAATCAAGCCTCATCTATCGCGGTCGATCATGACACGCGATTCAGTAGTGACACTGACAATACAACACTCGAGAATGCCGGTTATCTGCCAGCCGCGCAGGATCAACAGGCCATGGAAAATCTGGAGTCTGTGTTGATATCTGCCATGATTGCTGCCAGTCGTGCTGATGGAAATATGGATGTTCAGGAAAGTCAGGCGATCTTTAAACAGATCCGACGCTATGACTTAAGTGCTGAACAGGAAAACGCCCTGATTGAGCAAATGTCAAAACCGGTCGACATGGACGCATTGGTTGCGGCGGCCACGACACCGGAGATTGCAGCAGAGATATATACGATATCCGTATTGATAATGGACGAGATCAACGAATCTGAACGTCATTATCTCACCATGCTATCTATACGACTGAATATGCCCCGGCAATTAACCTATGCCATTGAAAGCGAGGTGAGTCACCTGGCACTCACTGATACAACTTAATGAAAAACGATTAATCACGCAAAATACGTGTATTTATTACATTATTTTATGAGCAATAAATACCTCACATAAAATGAATGGCTGAAATACACCAGTCAGAGATAATTAATTTAATATGGTTGTCAGCATTGATGGGGCTTAACCTTACTGTCCCTCTACCCAGTCAAAATAGCCGATTAACATTTCGTCACGGGTTCTCAAACCAAATGAAACGTCCGTTTCGGGGTCAGGATTATTAAAATTCCCCTTGCTATTATCAAACCAGCCGCTTGCGATTAATGTGGACCCGCTTTTAATTTTGACTGGCTGTCGAAACTGATAGTATTGCTGCCAATTTGGGTCGTAGACAGGAATATCCAGCAGAATTTTTTTCTGCCCGTCTGGATATAACAGCTCGTATCTAAAGGCTTTACCTCTAAGGTGCATGTGTGGATAGAGGCCAACTATTTCGCCGTGACGTTCAAATTTAAATTGAGCTGTTTCCAGGTGATTGGCTTTGCCGGCAGGAATATGCAGATCGATATTGGCAGCTGCCAGCGTAGTAATTACTTTTTCGGGAGGTGCGTCAAGAAACTGCAGCCCGATGCTTGGCTGGTCCTTGGCTTTTTTGCCGTTGGACTGATGATGTATCTGTAACACAATCCGCCAGCCCCTGGGGAGTAATTTTGCCCTGTTGTTTGTATAGGTGACTCCTGGTAACCCCGGAATATAACCGCTGAAAAACCCTTTTAATGCGAGTTGGTGCAGTTCTTTGCGATTGAAGTCTGTTTTTTTTCTGGCACCCGGCATGAGTTTGTCGATCAGTTCGACCGGAGGTAATACAAACAGAATGATATGATGTGTGTTTTCCGGTGTCAGGGTAGCCACTTCGACGGTTTTTACATAGCGATCTGAATCAAAGTCGGTCGGAATACTGATATATTGATACTTGATTTCACCTTCCGCAGGTATATCAATAATATCAGGGCTGGTAAGCACAACATCCGGTTGTCCATATTTCCAGCCCTTAGTCCATTTGTGGGCGGGAGATTTTGCATCTTCCATTCCCTTGATGGCCCCTGCATCTATCCAGTCAATAATTTTATTTCGATCGCTATCTGATAAGTACTTTTCACTATTGGTTAATAAGGAACTGGCGGCCGCCATCGACCATGGGGGCATGATTTTATTTTCAAGAACAAAACGCACCATTTGCCGACGGTCAAATACCTGTTGGTAAGTTTCAAGCGGGAAGGGGCCAGCCTGACCGGGACGGTGGCAGGACATGCATTTATCCCTTATTAGCGGATAAATTTGATTATGCCAGGTTATTTCCTGCGATCTGTGCCGGGGTTTGGCAGCGCGAATTATGCAGCCTGGAGCAGTGGTTGCCACGAGGGATACTGTTTGGCCGTCTTTTAATTCACCCCAGGCCTTATTGAGAAAATGCTGGTTTGGTTGATTACGGCTAAATCCGATACCATACTGATCATCTATGGCTCCGCGATACTGGAGCCGCTGATCTTTATCAAAAAGATAAACTTCAGCGCTGGTGTTAACACCCAGCCAATCGCTTAACTGGCTGTCTGAATCCAAAAGATAGACACCATTTAAACCATGTCGATGCATATCCCTTTTCGCATGGGAATGGGTTGCCAGTGGTCCGGTCAGCAGGTACAAGATACTCAATCCCTGCCTGGAAAGGTCGCTGAGTTTTCCGGCATACCTTCTGGAAACCGGGCAGTCAGGATCTCGAACAGCAATCATGAAAATCTCATTCTCTGCCAATTCAGACAGTTTTTGTGGTCCGGAAATTGTCATGATTTCTATCTCGGGAAGCGCACGTCCAAAAGGTGCATATAGCCTCCTGTCTTCAGTTGCCTGCCACTGAAAGATTTTGTCCTGTATTTCAGCAAGACAGAATCCGCAGCTGATCAGGTACAACAGACACAGTTTGATCAGGTAATTCATCAAGAGTCGTGTTCAGTCATCATGTATAGTATGGCAATTGCCCGGTACATCGCTTTGAGGTGACGCATAAAGTGATCTAATCCAAATTCCAGCACGGTCTGTCGTCCCGGCATTAGCATCTCATGGGTGAGCGCAGCCCCGTCATTTGGACCATATTGTGCCAGTCGTTGGTAGCTGTATCTGGACTGTTCACTTAGAGTACTCGCAAATGGCAAAGCCACATAGTTTACGACTGTGATAGTTCGTGGAATGTTCAGCGCTGATAGTCTTTTGATGGCAACTTTCTTTTGTAAACTTTCGATCGCGTTAAGAGGTGTGTCTTTGGCAAAACCAATTGAAGTGAGCCATTTTTCCGGATCATTAATTTCCAGATCGACCAGTGTACTTCCGGAGATAATGCCCCCTATGTTCAGCCATCCCCTGAGATAGGGGGTGCTTTTGACATCTACGACATTGCCAAGCGCATATGCGGTATCAGCGCCGCCTTTGCTCACACTAATAATCAGAATCGACTTGTTGATTTTATTTGCTGCCCGAATTGCATCTGCAATGATCATTGCATTTTCTTCTACACTTCCATGCTCATTCGTTTCAACCAGTGATGAAGACAAACCATATGATGCCAGCATATTTCTCTGAAATTTGAGATCAGCACCGGTGTCTGTACGCGTTTTCCAATGCCAGCCGGGAATCAATAGTGCATGATGCCGGGAGAAATTATTCTGCAGCCGTGATTGCAGGCCAATTGTGTCCAGACGTGTGCTTAAATCAAGAGAACGGCTGTGCCAGTAACGATTATTATGTTCGCTGAGAAGTTGTCTCGCATAAATGATACTCGCGAAGTCTGTTGAGCCTTTTTGTGTGAGCGCCTGGAGTTGGACAGGGCTTGGTGTGCCGGTTATCCCGACGGAGTCAATGATCTGCTCAATTCTGGGATCCAGGTTCTGACTATCAGTTGATACCAGAGCGCTTTTTGCAATGTCAGAATCAAGATTTTCTGCGATCAGCTGATTGCCAATTGTTCCTTCGGCAAAGTGTGGTCCTTTAACTGGTGAACAGCCTGTAAATGCAATCAAGAGACTGATTGCAAAAGAATATTTATATATTTTTTTCAAAATAAAACTTTCCGCTAAATACTCTTTTCCGTATTTTCCTGTATTGATATAAAAATTATCGGTGAATTTTAATATAAATAGTTTACATCATTAAAGTTGACTTAAATCATGTGCAGAAGACCAATGCATTGGTATGTTGTTGTGTATGTTTTGATATCAGCCAGGTTGATTTTATGCATTTCTGTTCATGTAAACAATCAGAAAAACAGTCAACTGACCCAAATCGCTGTGCCGGGTCGAATACAAATCATTTCTGTAACCAGGATATTAGATAAAGCAGATGGAAAAAACTGTTTCAGCGCTCCTGGTGCTGCGATTATTATTTCAACCCATGGCTGTATTCAAAGTACTTGCCAACACACAACCATCCGCAATCGTTGTATTTACTAAAATCTCACTCTGGTTTGGCATATTGCCACCGGTTTTTGCCTATCTTGGGGCCAGCAAATATGGCTGGAGGCTTGGTGCGATAGAACCCCTCATACTGCCGAATAATATTTTGGTTGTAATAAGCCTGTCATATTTTGTTGCACTTCTGATTGGCTTTATAAGCACTTCGGCAGTATCGCGCTGGATGGCTGAAACCTATGGCGCCAGACGTTCATTGGGTATTCATTTTGCGCTTATTTCGATTGTGGGCGCTCCGATTGCACTCGGCAGTGTCATCCATCTATATCCGGATGTATTTATTAATCTTCTGGTACTGGTGCCGGCGATTCTGTGGAGCATGTTCTTGCTCTATCGTGGATTGCCCGTGGTGATGCACACCTCACCAGAGCAGGGCATGCTGATGGCATCGTCGATAATAGGCTATTTTCTGGTGGCGATTGTTAGCCTGCTGGGAATTACGGCAGCACTTTGGGTTTTTGGTATCGGCCCGACACTTGGAGTTTAGTATGGCTGATCCTGCGAAGTCACTATCCGTTGAAATTTACAGTGACCGTATTGTTACTACACTGGTTATGTTTTCTATTTTCTGGGCTGTACTTGGTATGGCTGCAGGTGTTTATGTCGCCGCGCAACTTGTGTGGCCGGCACTAAATTTTGACAATCCATGGATTTCTTTCGGTCGTTTACGAACATTCCATACTAATGTCGTGATATTCGGATTTGCGGTATCAGCGTTAATGGGGACGGCCTATTATAGTGTTCAGCGTACCTGTCATGTTCGCTTGTTTGCTCCCAATCTGGCCTGGTTTACTTGCTGGGCCTGGCAGCTGACAATTCTTTTGGGTGGACTCTCATTACTGGGAGGGCTGAATACTTCCAAAGAATATGCTGAACTGGAGTGGCCCTTTGATATCGCTATTACCGTGATATGGGTCTGCTTTGCTATCGTGTTTTTTGGCACTATTGCAAGGCGAAAAATACAGGCAATATATATTTCCAACTGGTTTTACGGTGGTCTGATTATCGTGATTGCCATGCTTCATATTGTGAATAATCTGGAACTGCCAGTTACGCTAACAAAGTCTTACTCTCTTTATGCCGGTGCACAGGATGCTATTGTGCAATGGTGGTATGGACATAATGCTGTTGGTTTTTTATTAACCGGTGGTTTTCTTGGAATGATGTATTATTTCCTTCCTAAACAGGCAGAAAGGCCGATATGGAGTTATCGGCTATCGATCGTGGCATTCTGGGCATTTGCCTACAGTTATATCTGGGCAGGCCCTCATCATCTGCACTTTAATGCCATTCCGGAGTGGGTACAAAATCTCGGTGTCGTCATGAGTCTGATATTACTTGCACCTTCATGGGCATCGATGGTGAACGGGATTATGACGGTGAGTACCGCCTGGGAGAAATTACGCAGTGACCCGGCACTGAAATTTATCGTCTTGGCACTGGCATTTTATGGCCTTGCAACGTTTGAGGGACCGATGATGGCCATTAAAAGTGTCAACATTATCAGCCATTTTACAGACTGGACAATTGGTCATGTTCATTCCGGCGCACTGGGCTGGAATGCCTTAATTACTTTTGGCACGTTTTACTTTCTGGTACCGAGACTGGTTGGCGCGAAGCTGTATAGTGTAAAGCTTGCAAACATTCATTTCTGGATGGCGCTGATGGGTACGATTTTGTACATCGTTGCCATGTGGGGTGCCGGGGTATCTCAGGGCGTATTATGGTTAAGCCTGGATCAGATTGGTGAACTTCGCTATAGCTTTACAGATATCATGGAAGCTATGAATCCTTATTACCTGCTTCGTTTTATTGCAGGACTGATCTTCCTGCTTGGGGCTTTGCTTATGGCCTTCAACTTTAGCATGACTGTTTTGGGACGCCGTACAATTGCAGTAAGGCCGCCGACAATGGAGGAGTCAATGGCATGAATGGACTGGAACTTCATCATCGACTGGAAAAAAATATCGGGCTGCTTATCTTTGGTATTTTGTTTGTTACTTCTTTGGGGGGGTTGGCACAAATCGTACCGAGTCTTTTTGACAAGTCACTGAAAACACCGGGTGTCAATACACACGCTTATAATGCCCTGCAGCTTGCAGGAAGGGATATTTACATCAGGGAAGGATGTAACACATGCCATTCACAACAAATCCGCCCATTAGTCGCGGAAGTTGAACGTTATGGATCTTATTCGCGAGCAGATGAGTTTGTTTATGATCGACCATTTTTATGGGGGTCCAAGAGGACCGGACCTGATTTGCACAGAGTGGGGGGTAAATATACAGATGAATGGCATCGATTGCATTTAATGGATCCGCGCAGTGTTGTTCCTGCTTCCATTATGCCTGCCTATCCATGGCTTGCAGAACGGCTTGTCAATCATAAGCAGGATATACAGCATAAACTGATTGGGCTTCAGAAACTCGGACATCCATATTCACAGGAAGATATAGACAATGCACCCTCGGTTTTAGAGGGGAAAACTGAAATGGATGCATTAATCGCTTACTTACAGGTGCTTGGCACTGCTTATCCGGAAGGAGACTTATCATGGCTTATTTTTTATTCGCAGGAGATATGCTTGTAATGGCCTTCATGATGCTGCTTGTCGTATGGGTATCACTGAAATCGAACAAGAAAAAAATGCAGGAAACTGCAGAAATTCCTTTGCATGATGAATACCACGATGGCTAATATGCCTACTGCATTCTGGAGTGGATGGGTAATTACCATCACACTGGTCAGCCTGGCTGGGTTGGTGTGGCTGGTGTTCAGTATTTATTTTCAAAAAAAACACGATGAGGAGAAATTTGTATCTCCTGTCTGGGATGAGTCGCTCACAGAAGGTAATCATCCGGCACCGATGTGGTGGTTCTGGCTGATACTTGCAGCGCTGGTGATTTCAGTCGTGTACTTAATATTGTACCCGGGCCTGGGTGCATTTAGCGGAGTATTAAAATGGTCTCAGGCCGGCAGGCTGGATAATAGTCTCACAGCATATGCCTATCAGTTTGGTGAGACCAATAAAAGAATAAAACAGTCTTCCCTTCAAACATTACAACAAGATAATATGTTGATGCAATCTGCCGGGAGAATCTTCAGGCAACACTGTGCAGCCTGTCATGGAGTCACTGCTGTAGGTCAGGCTGATGCATTTCCAGACCTGACCGATGCTGCCTGGCAGTGGGGTGGCTCGCATAATGACATAGAACACTCAATTCGACATGGTCGGCAAGCGGTGATGGTGCCTTGGCAGGATGTACTTGGTGATGAAGGTGTGACAGCGCTGGTTGACTATGTAAAAGCATTACCAACTATTAAAGATGCCAGTAGTCTGGAAGAAGGACATCAGTTGTTTCAGCAGTTTTGTGCGGCATGTCATGGCCCAGGTGCAAAAGGAAACCCGGCCCTGGGTGCACCTGATCTTACTGATAGTATCTGGTTATATGGTAACAGTGAAGAGCAGTTGAGACATACAATCGCATTAGGAAGAAATGGTATCATGCCGGCATTTGACCGAAGGTTAAGTGATGCTCAAATACAGTTGCTTGTCGCCTGGTTGTCGCGGTGACACCTGACTTGTTTATAAACATATCCCACACCCGGATTATTGATAACAAGGTGTAAATTTAATTGTTTTATTTTTGCCGGATTTAATTCATAACAATATGAAAGCAATTGGTTATTCCGCCGCCCACTCACTGGATGATGAACATTCGCTGATGGATATTGATTTAACTGAACCCAAAGCCGATGGGCGCGATATTCTGGTCAGGGTTGAATCAATAGCAGTCAATCCGGTAGACACAAAAATACGCGCGAAAGTTAATGCTGAGCAGGGTTGTTACAAAGTACTGGGTTGGGACGCAGTAGGTGAAGTCGTGCAGACAGGAAGCCAGGTTTCATTATTTAAAGTGGGAGACCGTGTCTGGTATGCAGGTGACTTAAGGCGACAGGGATGTAATGCGCAGTACCAGCTGGTAGATGAACGAATTGTTGGCAGGGCGCCGGATTCGCTGACCAATGCGGAAGCTGCGGCACTTCCACTGACGGCGCTTACTGCCTGGGAGTTGCTGTATCAGCGTCTGGGTATTGGCTATACATCCAAACCACTAAATACCGGAGCAGACACAATACTGATCATCGGGGCAGGTGGAGGGGTGGGTTCAATTATGACACAACTGGCAGCTCGCCTGAGTGATGCAACTGTCATTGGCACAGCATCGCGTGACAATACAAGGCAATGGGTTAAGCAGTGTGGCGCTGACCATGTGATCAATCATCACCATGGCCTGCAAAATGAGTTGCATAAGATCGGTGTTGATCATGTGACACATGCGATCAGTTTATCGCATTCACATTTGTATTTTGGTGAACTGGCTGAATGCCTGGCACCACAGGGAAAATATGCGTTAATCGATGATCCGGAAACCATGCTCGACATCAGCCTGCTCAAAAAGAAAAGCATCTCACTTCATTGGGAATTTATGTTTACCCGTTCGATGTACGGGACGGGAGATATGATTGAACAGCATAGAATACTGAACAAAGTTGCCTCGCTGGTTGATGAAGGTGTGATAAAGACAACCTTAAAAACAATGTTGGGTCATATAAATGCTGGTAATTTAATTGAAGCGCACAGGATGATTGAGTCACATCGCGCGGTTGGTAAAATTGTTTTGGACGGATTTCCCTGACGCTGTCAGCTAAATATAATATCGTGGTTTAGTAATTTTTTTTGATTATATCTACAGCAATTCCGCCACTCTGGAATGGCCCTAGCGGTTTTGTCTGTTCGATTTTTTCATGAATTGATGGTTTACCACTCGTTAGTTTATATATCACGCGGTTTTCCTTGATTAATACAATGCCATTAAATTCCCATCCAATAATATCTGTTTTACGCTTGAAACTTAATATATCGGCAAAGAAGTTGCCATAACGCTTGCTCTTGATTACTTTTTCATTGAGTTCAAAACCACGACATTCTGTTTTCGAGGCAATACACTCGCTGACTCCGCTGTCATGAACAAATCCATCAAATGTATAACTGGAAAAAAATCGGCTTGCGATATCCGCGTAATTCAAAACTGTGATATTGCTATTCTTTTCTGGATCTATGTTTAAGGCTTTGAGGTCGCCGATGGTCGTCTGATAGGGGATGATGCTGTCGAATGTTTTTTGCGCCTGCTCGTAAGAACTCCAAAGGCCGACCGTGATGTTTTTTTCTCTTGGTAATAAGCTGCTGCAACCCGATGATTGTATCAAGAAAAACATCAAGATCAGACAGAGAATTTTGTAGTTGGTTATCATGTCTATTTAAGGCCTGACGACATAAATACTTTACCACTACATTCACTGTAATAAACAGAAATTTAATGGTATGAACACGTACCTTCATAAAAAATGATTTATGTCAATCACGCATTTTGTTAAAAATAGCTCGGCTGGCCCAAAATTGATTGTCTGAGGCGGGAATTGTGTTCTGACAATACTTATATTTGAATGCGCTCCATCAGATAGCAAAGACAGTCTTGCCGGATTATTTCTTCGTTCGTGGTTAACATCGCTGGCATAACTGGTTTGAGTGTTCTGATTTGCTGGTTGGTGATATAAAAATACTGTTGACTGATGTCCTGGTTGTCTTCGCTCATGACAATAAACCCAGCCTGATTCTGGTTGCCAACGGATGCAAAACTTGTATCAGCCGGAATTTCAGAGAAATTCATTTTTTCAATATCATCATTCAAAAGAATATCTGAATTTTTTCTGCTAAAGCTAAATGTAGAGGTCTCTGGAATTATAACTCTTGCCACGGTATGAAACAGGTCAAAGTCCCTGTGTGAGATAGTATGGTCATGGAAATTATTCAAGTGCAAAATCGTGTCTACATAATCAAAAACATAGTCTATATTTGCGCTAAATTCCGACTTGCCGCACTCAATGGTTACTGCCGGGCATACTTTACTGAAAGCGATTGACTGAACGCCTTTGGGTGTTAGAAAGTATACCAGGGTATGTCCAAAATATGAGGCTAGTTCCAGATGTTGCCTTTCCAGGCTATTTACGCATGCATAAAATGGATTTAATCCGGTGTTATTGTGTATATCAATACTGGCAAACACACGACGCTGTTTCATTTCATCGAAGATTGCCTGCATGACTGTAATTTCATGACCATGTGCGTGTGTCGTTCCGGGCCATGCCCGATTATAGTCTAGCTGGTGTTCCAGTACTCGCTTGCCGTATCGTGCAGATTGAGTATTACCGAAAAATATCGACAGGTTACGCGGTAACGGCATCGCACGGTACTTTTGAAGTAATTTTTGCACAACACCAAGGCCTGTCACTTCATTTCCATGTTGTAAAACACTGATAAACAGTGGCTCTGGGCGGTCACCTTCAAGATGTAATAAGGTTGGGCCCGGATAAAGTATATGCAGGTCTTTTGCATCAATATCCAATAATGCCGGCTGGTATTCTTTTGTTTGAACTAGTAAGGGATGGCTCATGCCTTGTTGTCTTAAATGCTCCATGTGTGGACAGGGTTTTCTGTCTTTTGAAACTGCTGATAAGTTTTAGTTAACTCACTCATCGGGCAGTTGTATTTGGATATAAACTGGCGTTGCCATGCAGACCCTGTCTGCTTTTTGACTACGCGTGCCTCAACAATGGCCAAAAAATAATTAATTTCTTCCGCGATAATCCCGAGCTGTTGTAGCCCCTGTCTGGCCTGGGGAAGTAAGGTTTCCAGTATTAATGTCTGCGCAGGTGTCTTTATACCGTACCATTGTATCGGCGCATCCATGCCATATTTTGCCATAGTATAAAAATTATTTTTGGATTCATCGAAACCTGGTAACTGATGGCCATCCATAAACTCCTGCATCCAGAATTGTAACAAGCCATAAAACATTGCGGCATTGGCGATCATGTCTTTGATTGTCGGGCCTGCGGGCATCACGCGGTGCTCGATTCTTATGTGTGGTTTTTTTTCATGATCAAAGCCAAGAAGTGGCCTGTTCCAGCGCCAAATTGTGCCATTATGCAAACGCAGATGTTTTAGAGTATCCGAGTGATCTTCCAGTATTGGGAGCAGAATATGAAAATGATCCAGGTTTTCATGAAAACATTCCAGGATTGAGTGTTTGAGGAAGTGACTGCCAAAGCTCACGCGTTTAATCGGTGCCTGATGGTTTGCAGTATCAATTGCCTGTTCAAATAGCGGTATTCTGGTTTCATTCCATAAGTCCTTGCCAAACACATATGGTGAGTTGGCAGATAGTGCCAGCATGGCTGCAGAAATAGCCAGCGAGGCATTATAATAATGATGCGCATTTTTTACCGGCACCTGGGCATGAATCTGAAAAGAAGTTGTTGACGCCTCCAGCATTACGTTATCACTGCCTAACTCAAGATGATCTTTGCCCTGTATATCAATATGAATCGGTTTGTCTTTTCTCCTTCTCATAATTTGATCATTCAGCGCACGATATCGTTTCATATCAGACATTGTCTGTTCTCCGAGGTCGGAAAGTTTCAGCGTTGGCAATGTTCCTACCATTAATAGAGAAGCGGGAGGATTGAGATTGTTGGCAGTGCGCTCGGCATGGAGCCATAGTTTGGTTAATTCGTCGTAGAAATGCGTGAAGGGCGATTCTCTGAGGGGGATAGGGGTGTTATTAAACTCAAGGTTAAATTGGGCTAACTCCGGTACGGCCAGTGGATTATTGAATGCCTTGATAAATGCATCATTACATGGGGCAGGGTGCATGGAGGCATCGAGTAGCCAGCTCTCAACCTCAAAGCCACCAACCGGATGCTCATTTGCTACTTTGCCTTCGTCTACCCAGGACGATAATATTTGCGTTTCGCGCTCAAGTCTTGAACGAAACTCTGTGAAGTCATGCTGGGAGAATTGAGTGTTATCTATTTCCTGTCCCACGGTAATCGTATCATGTAAAAGTGACATCCTGACCTGATTGACATGAGCTGTCGCTGACTAATATCAAGTAAACGGGCAGGTAAGTGAATCGACCCCGAAGCAATACGCACGATATGTAATTGGATGGTATTGATAGATTCATCTTTACATATCTGTGTTAATTAACGGGACTATTGAACCAGGCTCACGAAAGTAAGTAACAGGCTTGCTAGCACGACAGCCGTGACACCACATCTAAGTTTGAAATAATAGGCTGTTATGATGCCTGCTTTTAGTAGCCTGAAGTCAATCAAAACAAGGAACATAAAAGCAACAACATACACTAAAAGTATATATGGCGAATTGAGAAACAGGTAGGTGAGCCAGACCAGCACTGTAATGATATTACTGACTGGTAGAAGTGCCCGTAGACCGGGTTCTTCCCTGGCTAAAGATATTCCCCAATATATTCCTGACATAAATATGGTGATCACAAGGGCATAGGAATTGATCACATCAAAGGTGTTGTACAGAGAGTATATGTGCAAATGATCGTTTGTAATTAATAGTGCACATAACACAAACGGTAGCGCGCCGAGATAAGCTAACCAGGTGTAAAAATGATTGTTCATATTGGTGATAATTAGGTGATGTAATGGCCCGTTTTGGTGCAGCCCACATGTTCATACACGGCAGATAGCTTCTGTATGATTTTACTCGCGGAACAAATGCAAGCGCTGATATTAGTGATTATCAAGTGCCTCGTTCTGCTGTACCATACCTGAGAGTATATTTTCCAGCACCGCCCAGACATTTTCAAGAATAATCGGTTGAGCTTCTGCAGTTGGATGCAGCCTGTCAGATTGGAAAAGATCATCACGCAGTGCCATGTCTTCAAGCATAAACGGAACAAACGGAATATCATTATCTTTCGCAACTCTTGTATACACATCATCAAATGCCCGGGTATACAGCTCGCCATAATTTGGAGGGAGTTTAATGCCGACTAGCAACGTCGTGCCAGTCCGATTACAGCGTTGAGTCATGGTATTCAGATTATCGTACATAAGCTCGATGGGCTGCCCACGTAACCCGTCATTCGCACCAAGTGCAATCATGCACAGGACAGGATTGTACTTTTCAAGTAATTGGGGTAACCGGGCCACACCTCCTGAAGTAGTATCACCACTAATGGAAGCATTGACTACACTCCACCTTGAACTTGAGTCATAATTATCTAGTCGGACACGAAGCAAATTGACCCAGCCTTTATCAACTTCAAATCCATAGGCAGCACTTAAGCTATCCCCTACAACAAGGATGGTATATTTGGAAGTAATGTGATGATCATGTTCGTCAGAGTACACAATTGACCATGGCAGCATCAGACACAAAAATATTAAACGGAGAATCATTATTTCATTACCAATATTAAGTTGTCGTCACGTCAGTAAAGTAGTGGATACCGAGGAAGGCCCGTTAACCATACTCAAGGATATCAGCTTTGACGTTAACAAATCCGAGTCGATAGCCATAATTGGGCAGTCAGGCTCCGGTAAGACAACATTATTGAGTCTCCTGGCCGGACTGGATACTTCGACCGGCGGAACGATTGAATTGTTCCAGCACCCTCTTCAGAATCTGAATGAAGACCAGCGTGCTGTTTTGCGTAACCAGTATATCGGCTTTGTATTCCAGGCTTTTCATCTGTTGCCGGGATTTACTGCGCTTGAAAATGTGATGCTTCCACTGGAAATTAATCATCAAAAACAGGCGAAGGAAATCGCACAGTCGCTGCTGGCGAGAGTTGGTCTCGAACACAGGCTGCGCCATTTTCCTACGACATTATCCGGAGGCGAACAGCAGCGCGTGGCCATTGCGCGCGCATTTTCAACATCTCCCCCTTTGTTGCTCGCTGATGAGCCGACAGGCAACCTGGATGCGCACACTGGAGAAAAAATCATCGACCTGTTATTTGAACTCAACAAAGAGCAGGGCACCTCGCTGATTCTGGTGACTCATGATGAGAATTTAGCGGCAAAATGTGATCAACGCTGCCAACTGACTGGCGGAATGCTGGACGGTGAGTAACGTGTTGAATTTTTATCGAACATTGCTTATCCGGCAGTTCAGACAAACCTCGATACGGCTGTTTTGTATCGCTATCACTATTGCCTGTGCAGTGACTTTCAGCATCAGCCTGCTGGGTGACCGCCTGGAGCAGTTATTTCACAACCAGGCGAAAGAAGTGCTGGCGGCAGATGTGGTACTGCAATCTTCCACAGAACTGAATGACCAGCAAGAAACACTCATTCAATCAATGCCATTGTCGCGTGCAAAAACCCTGACATTTCAGACCATGGCGCATTCACAAGTAACGGGAAAATTTTTACTCTCCAGTGTCAAGGCAGTGTCAGATCAATACCCGCTGATTGGCGAGTTGGAAGTGTCAGAAAAATTATATGGCACAAGCTATGCCACCGCAGAAACACCGCAGAATGGAGAGGCCTGGGTGGAGGACCGTGTCCTGAATGAGCTTGGCATAAACCTTAATCAGTATATCAATATCGGTGAAGCTTCTTTCAAAGTGACGCGGGTTTTAATCTATGAACCAGACAAAGGAAATAGTTTTTACAGTTTTACGCCTCGTGTGCTGATTGGCTGGCAGGGTGTTGCCGCCACGAAAGTGATTCAACCAGGGAGCCGGGTGACTTATCGCTACCTGTTTGCTGGTGAGCCGCAAAAACTGAGTGAATTGCAACAGCAACTGTCAGATTCACTGCAAAGAAATCAACAGTTTCTCAATGTCGATTCAGCAAACCAGACGCTGGCCGAGACGCTGAAACGAGCCTATCGATTTTTAAATGTTACCGCGTTGATTGCGGTGTTACTGGGTGCAATTGCAGCAGCGCTTGTGAGTTTTCAATATGCCAATGATATGACTTTTCAATATGCATTGCTGAGATGCCTCGGTTTGAAAAGCAGACAAATGATGGCAGCGATTATTTTCCCTTTTATTATTTACAGCCTGACTGCTATTTTTGCAGGCTATATCATTGGTGCACTGGCTCACTGGCTAATGTTAAGCCTGCTCGGAGACCTGATTCCAGAAAAACTGCCATCAGCCAGCCTTAAGCCTTTCATGTTAAGTGCGCTCACAGCCATGATTGTGGTGGCAAGCTTTGCCTGGCCTTTTATCCACAGGTTGCTGAACACTGCTCCAGGGTTATTATTGAATGACAGTCAAATCAGTCAACAACCCAGACTGATAAGTGCCCTGTTTATGATCGCAGGTCTCTCATTTCTCATTTATACTGGTACAACTGATGTAGTGATCAGTGTGTATATTGTAGTTTCATTACTTGCTTTCATATTATTTGTTTCATTACTGGCAAACTATTGTATCGGATTGTTTGACCGCTTCACTGATAATAATCAAGCCTCGCTTAAGTTAGCAGCCCGAAGTTTAAAGGCGAACCGTTATATGGTGACTATTCAGATTATCGCGGTGGCGTTGACTTTTTTTTCCTTGGCATTGATCGGTACAGTCAGGGATGACCTGATTACTTCATGGCAAGCTAAAGTGCCTCCCGATGCTCCAAATATTTTTGCCATTAATTTATTTGAAAAAGACAGTGACCTGTTCATAGACTCTTTAAAAGACAGAAACATAATACATAGTCCTTTATATCCAATTACAAGGGGGCGTTTAAGCGCGGTGAATGATATTAATATCAATCAATATGCCAACGAAGCCAGTAATCGCTATGATGAATCACTTGAGCGTGATCTTGCTTTGACATGGAGTGAAACATTACCTCAAGATAATCGGATTATAAAAGGTAACTGGCATTCCGGTAATCAGCAGGTTAACGAAGTATCCATAGAGCAGGGAATCGCAGAAAATCTCGATATTGATATTGGTGATGACCTTACTTTTACCGTGTCCGGACAAAAAATTACTGCCATGGTTACCAGTCTCAGAACAGTGGAATGGGAGTCATTCACGCCTAATTTCTATATGATTTTTTCTCCTGGTTCGCTGGACGAGTTGCCCGCAACTTATATGATCAGTTTGCGTCTGGATAGCCATCAGCGCCCAGTATTAAGAGATTTGGTAGACCTGTTTCCCAGTGTGACATTTTTTGACGTGGATTTTTTATTAAATAAAGTGCGTCAAATAGCCTCCAATGTAAGTTATGCCGTAGAAACCGTCATGGTCTTTTCACTGTTTTCCAGCATCATGGTTTTTATCTCTATTGAATTAATATTACGCAGATACAGGGCCTATAGCACTGCAATTTTCCGCGCCGTCGGTGCAGACAGTTTTCTATTAAAAAAAATTTTTCGTGCGGAATATGTCTTCATCGGATTGATTGCAGGTGTCATGGCCTATCTTTTGACAATGTCTGTGAGTGCCGTGCTGACAAATTACGTGATAGACGGGAATTTTGTGTTTAATCTAAAAACTGCGATATTGTGTCTGCTCATAGCGCCTGGCCTTGTTGTTTTGGGTGGCTATATATCCATACATACAACCAGAAATACACCCGTGCAAAAATTGATTGCCGGCAATTGAAGATATTTATCTTATAGTATATTGCTGAAGTTTAAATAACGCTGGAGCCAAACAATATGAGCAAAGTACCGGTCCTAAAATTAACCTGGCTTGGTGAAGATACTGTTAAGGAAATCAAAAAGTTTATTAATGAGGTTGCGACAATAAAAGTGTTGCTTCCTCAGAACTATAATCATGCGATATTTAAAGCACTTAATGAAGATATTTCGGGTAATAGACCAGAAGATATTAATATTACTGGTGATGCTCGGCTTTTATCAAAAATCTCTACTATTAGCGGTCTGGAAAAGCTTGATCAACTGGCCGAGTTCCTCGAAGGATATAATGCAGTAATCAGAATCACCACGCCTCCGATGATCATTATAACCACCGAAGAGCAGTGATAACACATATTCAAGCTTGTAACAATTGTTAATTGCTTATGGCATTAAAGCCGATGACAATGCCATTTACTGTAATGTCACAGATTAATTGCTGGATGAAACATGCGTTTCATATATTGCTTTATGAACATCTCCAAGGCTCATCACACCAACCAGTTTGTTATTGTCATCGGTGACCGGGATGCGTCGAAAACGGTGACTGGTCATTTTGGCAGTTGCTTTCAGGATGTGCTGATCAGGTGATACAGAAATGGGCTTGTTATTCATAATATCTTTCACAAGTCGATCCATGGACGCTGAATAATTCGACGCCATCCGTTCGACTTCCAGCACAGCGTTACCGGCGACAATGTCCTCCATGGTTGGAAGCAGATTTTTAAGAAGGTCGAATTCAGAGACATTGCCAACAAGAATACCATTTTCATCAATAACGGGCAGCGCTGGAATTCGGTAAAGGCACATAATTGAGGCCACGGCACGCAACTTGGTGGTCGGTGTCACAGTCCTGGGAGAACGAGTCATTATTTCACTAACTAGCATAGATTAGAGGCCTCCAGCCTATGGGGTTTATTCTGATATCATCATAAACGCAGTCTTTGTTTTTAGCATCAGGCCATCTATCAAAACTCTTGCGTTACAAGATCTTAATCTATCTTTGACTGATATATTGTTAAAGCAGATCAGTCATGATGATCAATATACCTTATGTTTTTGGAATTACCTATAAAAACATCTAAAAAACGGGATAACCCAGAGCATTTGATGTTTGCCTGATTAAACTGTCTCGTTTGCGGCTATCACATATAAACTTAACAGCCAGTATTGTGATGAATGATATTTAACCGTGCTATGGGTTAACACTTCATGTGGTTACAATTCCGGGGAATGAGAATCAATCAGTCTGTTTTTTATTCCGTATCGCGGATGCCTGTAGTTAACACACGCCAGTAGAGCCTGACGCGCGTGATGCGATTTTTCTGTATGTGACTGTGATTAACGCTTGTCGGAGAGTGCCAGTAAATTTTCTGCATGGTTGGATGATGGGTCATTTTCCGCCTTGATCAGGTTTTCAACGTATTGCTCCGTGGCAAGCACAGACCCGCTTGATAATACGGGTGCCGCATCAATTTTTTCAGCGCCCATCATCGAGGCGATTCTTTGTAAAACCGCCAACAGCTGAGACTGCTCCCAGTCCTGCAGTAAACTGAATTGCTCGGAAAATTTTTCCTGTAATAGTGGCGGAGACATTTCCAGTACTTTTGTCCCAAGATCAGTGGCTTCTACGTGCACGCGTCTGCGGTCTACGGTATCCCTTGTGCGAATAACGAGTTTTTTTTGCTCAAGTCTTTTTACGATATCTGTCACCGTGCCCTGACTGAGGCTGACGAGGCTGGCGAGCTCTCCTGCAGACTTTCCTCCTGTCTGGAGGGATTTCAAAACAAGTGCCTGTGGGCCAGTTAAACCATGACTGTGAACGAGGTTATGTGAATGCAGGTCAATGGCGCGAATTATCTTGCGCAATGCGATCAAAACCTGGTCAATTTTTTCATTTTCTTTCAAGTTAAAGTCCTATATTGCTTTCGGCCCAAAGTACAAATTTTACGATATCTGTCGCATATGCTATGCTAATAAACCAATTATTACGGTACATATAATACACCGAACAACCGGTTTTGCAGGATATACCGGCTAAATTAGTTTGAATGCTAAGTATTTACAAGCTTTTAGCAGCTAATTCAACCATAACCATTTGAGTGTATTTATATCGGAATATCATTATTTGTCCAAATTCATTTACGCCAGGCTTGAATAACCAGTTCTGTGCGAATCAACGAGGTTTTCAGAATACTAATATGGAACACCAAACAAATCATAACAATCAAAACGAACAAGACTACGGTGATAATCCGTTAGAGGTTCGTGAGTCGGACACATACCAGGATGAGTATGTGCGTTCTTTTGTCGATAAGTGGGACGACCTGATTGACTGGGAAGGGCGCTCAAAATCCGAAGGCGAATTTTTTATTGAAAAATTACGTGAGCATGGTGCCAAAAAAGTGCTCGATGTTGCCACCGGCACCGGTTTTCATTCAGTCCAGCTTATGAGAGCCGGAATTGAAGTCACCAGTGCAGACGGAAGTGCAACGATGCTGGCAAAAGCATTTGAGAATGCACGCAAACAGGACAAGATTTTACGTACCATCCAGGCAGACTGGCGTTGGCTAAACCATGATGTTCATGATTTGTATGATGCTGTCATTTGTCTTGGCAATTCGTTCACACATTTACATGATGAAAATGATCGCCGCAAAAGCCTGGCAGAGTTTTACGCAACATTACGGCATGATGGCATATTAATCCTTGACCAGCGTAATTATGATGCGCTACTGGATAAAAAAGTTGAGCCAAGCCATAACTATTACTATTGTGGTGACCGGGTCAGTGCTTCTCCGGAATATGTAGATGACTCTCTGGCGCGATTCAAATACGAGTTTGAAGACGGCGATACATTCCACTTGAACATGTTTCCACTGCGTTGCAACTATGTCGTCAGGTTGATGAAAGAAGTCGGCTTCCAACGCGTGACGACCTATGGTGACTTTAAAGAAACCTATCGGCACAATGAGCCGGATTTCTTTATCCATGTGGCCGAGAAAAAATATATCCAGGAATAAAAAACAAAAAATATAATGACTAGTAATTATTCAGAAAATGTTAAAACCGCTCAGGACTACTACAACAGTGATGATGCGGACAATTTTTACTTCCACGTCTGGGGCGGGGAAGATATTCATATAGGATTGTACAAAGACGATCAGGAAAGTATTGCGGATGCTTCGCAGCGAACGGATGCAACGATGGCATCCCGATACAAAGCAACGCCTGATGAGCATACCAAAATCATTGATTTAGGTGCTGCTTATGGAGGTGCTGCGCGTTGGCTTGCAAAACAGTTTGGGTGTCACGTTACCTGTCTGAACTTAAGTGAAGCCCAAAATGCCCGAAACCGTAGCATTACCGCTGAACAGAACCTTGCCGATAAAATTACTGTTCTGGATGGTAGTTTCGAAGAAATCCCGCTGGAAGATAATAGTTTTGATTTCGCATGGTGTCAGGATTCACTACTACACTCCAGTCGACGTGAAGTCGTTTTGCAGGAAGTCGACCGTGTTCTTAAGCCCGGCGGGGAATTTATTTTCACCGATCCAATGCAAGCAGATGATTGTCCGGAAGGGGTGCTGCAACCCGTTCTGGACAGAATTCACCTTGACAGCCTGGGGTCATTTAAGTTTTATCGAAGTACCGCCAGACAACTGGGTTGGGAGGAACTTGAAATTACTGACCTGACCCCGCAACTGATTACTCACTATACTCGTGTTCGACAGGAATTGACGAATCGTCGTGATGAACTTGCTGGCGTGGTTTCAAGTGAGTATGTTGACCGAATGATATTAGGGCTTGGTCACTGGATTGATGCCGGCAATAAAGGCTATCTTGCCTGGGGCATTATGCACTTCAAAAAGCCCGATTAATTTACACCAAACGGGCAGCGTGCTCAGGCTAATAACAGCTCCCCAGTATTTCCTTTGATTGTTGGAGGCCGTCCGGTGTATATGCATATAAAAATTGCGTTACTAACTTGTCAGGGTAGGGCAGAATAAAAGCGAATAACTATGCTAGACTGGTAAGGCAAATAAACAGCTGCACGGTCCGGTCTATTGCTGCGTTTTAGCTGCTGCAGAAAAAACCAACAGACGAAGACTAACAATAAACAGCTTGCCGATGCCGCATTAAACGAAACTGATATTGCCTGATCGTGTCTGCCTATCTTGAACTTCAGAATCTGTCCAAAATATTCGGTTGCGAGCAAAACCCGGGGCCGGATGCGCCGTATAAAAATCTGTCTAAAAAAGAGCTTCTTGAGACAACCGGGCAGGTTATCGGAGTACGTAATGTAAATATTTCCATTAATTCCGGAGAACTGTTTGTCGTCATGGGCCTGTCGGGTTCAGGCAAGTCAACGCTGGTGCGCATGATTAATCGTCTCATCGAGCCAACAGAAGGCCGTGTTGTGCTGAATGGCGTAGATATTACTGCCATGACAAAACGCGAACTGGTAGAGCTGCGCAGAAAGAAAATGAGCATGGTATTTCAGTCATTTGCTTTGCTGCCACATTTAAGTGTACTTGAAAATGTTATTTTTGGTCTTAGAGTGGCTGGCGTTGATAAATCAGAAGCAAGAGAGCGCGGTGTTCAGGCCCTGAAACTCGTCAGTATTCCCGAAGTGAAAGATCAGAAACCCGAACAGCTATCCGGAGGAATGCAGCAGCGTGTGGGATTGGCACGTGCCTGGGTGACAGAACCGGAGGTGATGCTTATGGATGAGGCATTTTCTGCGCTCGACCCGCTTATTCGTAATGACATGCAGGATGCGTTGCTGGAATTGCAAAGCTCTGATAAACGTACTATCGTGTTTATATCACACGATCTCAGAGAAGCAGTCAAAATTGCTGATCGCATTGCGGTAATGTCTGATGGCGAAGTACGTCAGGTAGGGACACCGACAGAAATTGTTAAAAATCCGGCGGATGAATATGTGCGGGCGTTTTTTGAAGACATACAACCCGGGCAATTATTGACTGCGGGTGATATTGCCATCCCCGGTCAAAACAGGCACGTGAGTAAGCAGGTTGCTGCAAACACCCAGCTTGATGAGTTACTGCCTATTGCCGCGGCCAGTGATTCGCCGATTGCGGTGGCTGACGATAGTGGCAAGGTGATCGGGATTATAGACCGTACGCAATTACTGGAAAGCCTGGCAAGAGGTTAACACTCATGAATTTTGATATTCCTGTAGATAAGTGGATAACCGCACTGGTTGATTTTTTGCTGGATTATGCGCAGCCTTTTTTTGACCTGGTGAACACCATGTTGTATGCCCTCACATACAGCATAGAAGGCACACTGCTGTTTTTACCGTCATGGCTGCTAATTATTATTTTGACTTTGCTGGCATGGTGGCGCACACAGTGGCAATTTGCAGTATTCACATTTGCGGGCCTTTTGCTGGTTGCAGGTATGGGGCTATGGACTGAAACGATTGTCACGCTCGCGCTTGTACTTGCTTCCACAATTGTCAGTCTGTTAATCGGTATTCCCCTTGGTATTCTGGCCGCACGCAATGATGCTTTTGAGCGCATATTGAGACCGGTACTGGATCTCATGCAAACCATGCCTGCATTTGTTTACCTCATTCCGGCCGCGATGTTCTTTGGCCTTGGGCGTGTGCCCGGGATCGTTGCAACTATAATATTTGCCATGCCGCCTGCAGTGAGATTAACCAATCTTGGCATCCGCCACGTACCTAAAGAACTGGTCGAAACCGGCCTGGCCTTTGGCTGCACAAATCTTCAATTACTGTTAAGAGTGCAATTGCCCTCGGCACTGCCTTCCATTATGACCGGGATCAATCAGACTATCATGCTGGCGTTATCCATGGTTGTCATCGCTTCGATGATTGGCGCCGGTGGTTTGGGTGATACGGTGCTCAAAGGTATACAGAGACTGGATGTGGGGCTGGGTTTCGAAGGTGGATTATGTGTCGTGATCCTGGCGGTAATCCTTGACCGAATTACCCAGGGTGTCACTAAGCCAAATAATAAATAAGAGGTGATTAAGAAATTATAATGAAGCATATCCTGAAACTTTTGATACTGGTAATCGTTGTAATATCAACAGCGCCCGCACAAGACAAGCAACCCATACGTATTGGATGGACGGCATGGGCTGATGCAGAAGCCGTCACCCGTCTGGCTGCGCATATCATTGAAACCGAGCTTAATCAGCCGGTAGAGCTGGTACTGCTAGACATAGGCATTCAGTACCAGGGGCTGGCAGATGGAAGTATTGATGCCATGTTGATGGCCTGGTTGCCAATGACTCATAAACCCTATATGGATAAACTTGGCGATCAGGTCGTTGACCTTGGGCCCTTGTACACTCGTGCCAGATTGGGCTGGATTGTGCCTGGCTTTGTCCCTGAAGATGAATTAAGCAGTATTTCCGATCTGGCTAATAAAAATATTGCCCGAAAATTAAGAAACCAGATCCATGGAATCGATCCCGGGTCAGGGTTGATGCAGGCTTCAGAAAAAGCGGTTGAAGATTATGAGTTAAATGACTATCGACTCATTTCCTCCTCAGGTGCCGGAATGACTTCAGCACTGTCAAGGGCTATGAACAGAGAAGACTGGATTGTTGTCACCGGCTGGAGCCCGCACTGGATGTTTTCACGCTGGGACCTTCGCTATCTGGAAGATCCTAAAAACAGCCTCGGCCATTATGAACGTATTCATGCGCTGGTCAGGCCCGGATTCTATAAGGATTTTCCGCTCCAGGTGAGTGAATTTATCACACGTATGTATTTACCATTAGAAGAACTTGAAGCGCTGATGGAAAAGGGTAACGAAACAGGCTTTAAGGAAGCTGTTTCAGCCTATGTTGAAAAGCATCCCGGGCGAGTAAATTACTGGGTGACTGGAAATATTGAATAGTGCAAACAACTGACATTCACTGGACTAAATTTGACGAATCTCATGTCTGGCACCCCTACAGCTCGATAAATCATCCGCTGGCACCGTATCCCGTCGTTTCTGCTGAGGGAGTCAGAATTACATTGGCAAACAACCGGCAACTCGTGGATGGTATGTCGTCATGGTGGTCCACTATTCATGGTTATAATCACCCTGAAATGAATGATGCGCTCAAGCAACAGGTTGACCAATTCGCTCATGTCATGTTTGGAGGATTGACACATCAGCCTGCAGCGCAATTGGCACATAAGCTTATAGAAATTACGCCGTCGGGACTTGAAACCGTGTTTTTTTCAGACTCGGGTTCAGTGTCTATTGAAGTGGCTTTGAAGATGGTCATTCAATACTGGTACGCAAAAAAACTGCCAGATAAAAAGTATTTTTTGACAATTCGTCACGGATATCATGGCGACACTTTCGGAGCCATGTCAGTCTGTGATCCTGTAAATGGTATGCATAGCCTGTTTGAGAATACACTGATCAAGCAATTTTTTGTAAAAGCACCGACGTGTAAATTTGGAGGCTCATGTCATCAGGAAGATGTTGACTCCCTGCGTCAGATCCTGATCTCTGATTCAGACCGGATCGGTGCACTGATACTGGAGCCCATAGTTCAGGGGGCAGGTGGCATGCGATTTTATTCAGCGGATTATCTAAGACAAGTACGTCAGTTGTGTGATGATTTTAATATTCTTCTTGTTGCAGATGAAATTGCGACCGGGTTTGGTCGTACAGGGAAAATGTTTGCCTGCGAGCATGCGCAGATTACACCCGATATCATGTGTGTTGGAAAAGCACTCACAGGCGGTTATCTCAGTCTCGCTGCAACGCTGGCGACTTCCAGCATAGCCCAGACTATTAGTGAACATGCACCCGGCGTTTTCATGCACGGACCAACTTTTATGGCGAATCCGATGGCATGTACTGCCGCCAATACAAGTATTCAGCTGCTGCTTGATTCCCCATGGCAACAAAACGTCGAATCTATATCAGCAAGACTGGAAACCGGACTGGCACAATGTCGTGCAATGCGACATGTGAATGATGTGCGGGTGCTAGGTGCCATTGGTGTTGTTGAACTTGAGCTGCCAGTGGATATGCAATCTGTCCAGCCTTGCCTGGTAGAACAGGGGGTATGGATTCGTCCTTTTGGGAAACTGATTTATTTAATGCCCGCTTACCTCATTAGCGATGACGATATTGATACTTTAACATCTGCAATTATTCATGTTGTTTCACAGCTCAGGGTGAGGGCCAGTGATAATCTGCTGATCATTCCCGATTAAACATCATGCGTATCGTATATCACTGGCTAAAAGAATATTGTGTGAACAAGTTATTAATGCTTGATTAAACTTAACATTTTTAGTGTAGAATAAAAATGAAGCAGTGTACTTATGATATTTACCATTTTGACAATACAAAGCTTTATATAAAGGAATAACATGAAATTGGGAATTATCAGTGGCAGTCATCGTAATCCGTCACAAAGTGAGAAAGTAGCAAGGTACATTCGTGAACGCCTGAACAATATGGATATCGAAACCTGGCTATTTCCTTTGGCAGATAATCCATTGTCTTTGTGGGAACAGACAATCTGGGAACAGGACGATGTCTGGATGAGGCGACTTGAACCCGTTAAAAATACACTGAGGGAATGTGATGGTTTTGTGATCATATCACCTGAATGGCACGGACAGGTGCCCTCCGGCCTAAAAAACTTTTTCTTGCTGTTCAGTAACAAAGAACTGGGTCATAAGCCAGCATTACTTGTGTCAGTATCGGCTGGAGATGGTGGTGCATACCCCATTGCAGAGCTTCGTATGAGTAGCTACAAGAATAACCGAATTTGTTATATCCCCGAACAGCTAATTATTCGTAATGTCGAATCCGTACTCAATGAAAGTCCTGAAGACAATGAGCAAACAGCCCACACTTATTACCAGGAACGAATCGATTGGGTGCTTGGGATTCTCAGAAGTTACGCAAGTGCATTAAAAGATATGCGTAACAGTACAGAAATATTTCATGACAAATTTAGCAACGGGATGTAGACAGGCTGTAGCCTATAGATTTTCCTGTACTATACTTTCAACCAGTTCTTTGCACTGACTGACAAGATCTCTGGGCTGATATTGCGACAACTCCTTGAAGAGTGTTACGCCATTTTCCAAAATCATTTCCCGCACCTCGGGCATGGCATCGCCAGTGGTTTGAGTATAGTTATGCAATCTTTGTTCAAGGCGTTTTTCTATTAAAGCGGCTGCGCCGTATGAATGAGTAATCTTCTCTTTGTTGTTAAGATATTTTCTTCCTTCTTCATGCATTATTATGCATGCTTGGTCAAAAACCATGATCTGCTTAAGCTCTTTTGTGGAAGAAATTTCACTGGAAAAAATGCTGACTGAATATAAAAACAATAGTGCAGACAGCACGAGCGTGATTATGTTACTTCTCTTCATGAGTGTTTTCTGATTTTAACAGCAGCTTATCTGTGTTGTTGCTATTTGACATAAGGAAGGACATCTGTGAATACAAGTGAATGTCCTTCCGCGTCTAGATTAAAGCAGATAGATGCTTATCTTCCGTATACGTCTATACCTGGCAAGGGCCGATGGTACTGAACAACTTCAGCATATTTCCTGGAAGCAGCAGTGACTCCCTTGTCACTATCAATTGGCAGCCCGGCTTCTTCAGCAGACTTCAGGAACGCGATTGAGGCCATCAATGCGTGTTGTGGCTGAATGCCACCGGTTGCGCAAAGACGCCATCCCATATCCGGGTATCCGGGGATGGCAGCTGCTTCGACAGCATGTTTGAAATACATAATGCTGAGTACCTGCTGGATTTCTTTTTCGCCATACCCTTGTGGAGCCTTAATTGCTGTGACTGCGTTGGATGCTGTATTTAAATCCCTGGCAACCAGCTCAAAGCCGGCGGCCTGTACAGCAGTCCGGTAAATTTCCGAGCATTCTTTATGGCGTTCGCATACGCGGTCTATTCCTTCAATCGCGATTGAATCCAAGGCGACAGCGAACTGGGAGTAATTGCTGGGTGTCTCGATATGCAGGCCGTGAGTGTCCATGGCTTCAATCATTTTACCGAGATTCAGGTAGTGCTGGCCTTTTTTAAGGCCCGCATCTGCCATTTGCTTCTCTGATTCCTGGATTTTCTGTACAGCCTTTGGACTGAGAGTGATCATCCCGATGCCTGGTGTGCCCATAATTCCTTTTTGACTGCATCCGATCAGCATGTCGATACCCATTTCCTTCATCGAGCATGGCATGCATCCGATGGAAGAAATACCATCAATGACGAGAAGGGCGGGGTGCTGAAGTTGATCAAGTATGTCACGCAATTTTTTCGGGTCGGTTGTAACACCGGCACCTGTTTCGTTTTGCGGTGCCATGACCATCTTGATCTGATGCTCCGTATCTTTCTCAAGGACTTCTCTGCATTTCTCGTATGGTAAGTCTTCCCCCAGTTCGCCTTCAAGTCGTATCACCCCGCGCCCCAGATTTTCCACACAATTGCCCATTGCATTACTGAAGCAACCAATTTCCAGGGTGACGATCACTTTTTTGTCTGAATCTACCTCATCGGGAGTGCGACAAGACCCGGCTGCCGCTTCGGTCGCAGATGTTCCTGAACCGGTGTAGAAAAGCGCTTTTCCACCTTCCTGCATATCTACCATTCTGGCGTATTCATTACGAACAGTGGCAAAAAACTTTGCTACTCCGGGGCCGCGCATGCCGCGTGTTTGGGTGGAGGTAAATTGATTGACTAATTCTGAGCCAAAAGCCGGCCCAGGGGTGACATTAATAATTTTGTTATGTGGAGACCATGAATAGGCCTTGCCGTTAAGAAAATCACCATCCGGGGCTTCCATTTGATCGGTCTCAATCAGTCGTCTAAGTCCAGAAAGTGGAGAGATGAGTTCATTCGTCATTTTCAAATATCCCTATGTATGTAGACATTTAGCGTGCAAATTATCAAATAAAAAATCTAGATAAATAAAACAGTAAGGTATGCAAATTGATTGTCATAACCTGAGTGTATAGGGCCATAAAGATATGTAGATTGCCTTCTGTGGCCGTATTTCTCAGGTCGCGATGTTATCACACTAATGATCGCAATAAAGCCAGGAACAGGGTCCATAAAAGAGAATCAGGATTGATAAGGTTACGGGATACCAAAAATTGCGATCAGACCACACTTTTTACAGATTCCGTCAAATTGGGATGACAGATTAGTGATGCCGGGATCACTATTGGACTGCGGATAAGGCTAAAGCTTTGTGCGGCTGGGAATAATTATGCCTGAGGTCTATGAATTCATTTATATACGCTTACCGTACTTTCCAATGCACAATTTTATATAGAGCCGGTAGGACAATCAATGTCAGAATTGTGGATGAAATAATGCCGCCAATTACAACAGTAGCGAGTGGACGCTGAACCTCGGAACCGATCCCTGTGTTCAATGCCATGGGAACAAATCCTAATGATGCTACCAGGGCAGTCATGAGTACAGGCCGTAAGCGTGTTAATGCACCATTAATGATTGCATCGTCCAAGTGTTGACCATTTGCACGTAAATCGCGAATGAATGAGACCATCACCAGACCATTAAGTACAGCGACACCGGATAGCGCAATAAAACCTACTGCCGCTGAAATTGAAAATGGGATATCTCTAAGCAGTAAGGCGGCAACTCCGCCGGTTAAAGCTAAGGGGACGCCTGAAAAAATAATCGAAGCATCCCGAATGGATCCCAAAGCAAGCACGAGGATGACTAGAATGGTAAGTAACGTTGCTGGCACAACAATAGAGAGCCGGTTAACTGCAGATTGTAAATGTTGGAAAGTACCTCCATACTCAACCCAATAACCGGCTGGTATATCGATATTCTGAGAGATAACCTGCTGTACTTCGTTTACAAATGAACCAAGATCACGCCCCCGTACATTCGCGGTAACGACTACTCGTCGTTTACTGCTCTCACGGTTAATTTGATTGTAACCCATATCAAGGCTGATTGTGGCTAATTCACCTAGTGGTACATAATCTCCAGAAGCAAGAGGGACAGGGAGTTTTTTAAGTCGATCTGGATTAGTGCGAATTGACTCCGGAAGTCTCACTACAATATCAACACGTTGATCTCCTTCGTAAATTTGTCCCGCTACCGAACCGCTTTGCGAAGTAGCAATAAGTTCTTGCAATTGATGAATCGATACATCATAACGTCCGAGTGCTTCACGATTGGGAATAATTGTTAGTACCGGAAGTCCTGTTGCCTGTTCAGCTGAGACATCTGATGCCCCGTCAATTTTAGTGATAGCATTTTCAATTTCTTCTCCTAATGCAATGAGTTGATCAAAATTGTCACCAAATATTTTTATGGCAAGTTCTGAACGTACCCCAGACATTAGTTCATTAAATCGCATTTGAATTGGCTGTAAAAATTCGTAACGATTACCGGGGATAGATTGAACTAAATTTTCAAGCTCCTCGACCACTTGAATTTTCGGTTTTTGGGGATCTGGCCACTCGTTGCGTGGTTTTAAAATAATAAAATTATCTGCAACGCTCGGTGGCATTGGGTCAGTCGCTACCTCGCCGGTACCAATTTTTGTGAAAACACGTTCAACCTCAGGCATATTTTTGATTTTATTTTCCAGTTGCTCCTGCAAACTCAGTGCCTGTGTCAATGAGGTTCCTGGAATACGCAAAGCATGCATGGCAATGTCACCTTCATCAAGATTGGGGATAAATTCAGCCCCGAGTTGTATAGCGCCTAATCCGGTAACTCCAATCAATACAACCGCACTTGAAATGATTAACCAACGTAATTTAAGTGTATATTGTAGAATCGGTTGATAAAGACGGCGTGAAATCGAAATAATTGGGTTCTTTTTTTCATGTACGGGTTTCCGAAATAAAAGTGCAACACAGGCTGGGACAAACGTCACAGAGAGTACCAACGCGCTGATTAAAGCAATCACTACGGTAGTGGCCATTGGATGGAACATTTTTCCTTCAACACCTGTCAATGCGAAAATCGGTATATATACTGCGGTGATAATGAACACGCCAAATAGTGCGGGACGTATCACTTCTCTGGTCGCATCAAATACAATTATTAATCGATCTTTCGTATTGTGCATCTGGCTTTCATTGGCATAGCTGAGTCTTCTCATGCAATTTTCAACAATGATTACTGCGCCATCTACAATTAAGCCAAAATCAAGTGCACCCAGACTCATTAAATTCGCGCTGACGCCACTTTCAACCATTCCTGTAATTGTCATTAGCATTGCAACGGGTATCACAGCAGCTGTAATGAGTGCTGCACGTAAATTACCAAGCAGCAATAGTAGTATAGCAACCACGAGCAGAGCACCCTCTGTTAAGTTGGTTCGCACTGTTGCCAAAGTTTTATCAACAAGGTTTGTACGATCATATACTGCAGTGACATTAATCCCTGGTGGTAAGCTTGCTTTGATATCTTCTAATTTTTTTGCGACTTCGCTTGCAACCGTCCGACTATTTTCCCCAACCAACATAAAAACTGTACTCATTACAATTTCGCGGCCATTTTGCGTGGCTGCGCCAGTTCTTAGTTCCTTACCTAAATCAACAGAAGCGACATCGCGAATGCGCAATGGAATACTATTATCTGATTGTATTGAGATATTTTTTAATTCTTCTATCTCGTTGGTTTGACCTGGTACTCTTATTAGCCACTGAGCGCCGTTGTATTCTATAAATCCGGCGCCTCGATTGGCATTGTTTTGTTCCACTGCCTTTAACAGGTCGTTATAGGTAAGTTCGAATGCAAGCAATTTTGCAGGATCTGGTGCAATCAAGATCTGTTTTTTGAAACCGCCAATGGGATTTACTTCCACCACACCCGGCACACGTAGTAGTTGTGGGCGGATAATCCAGTCATGAACTGAACGTAGATCTGTCGGTGTGATTAATGTACCATCATCATTGGTCGCCCCAGGTTCAGCGTCAACAGTAAACATGAAGATTTCACCTAAACCGGTTGCGATCGGTCCTAAGGTCGGTTCAAGTGAATCTGGTAATTGACTTTTTATGGAGATTAAGCGCTCATTGACTAATTGACGGGCAAAATAAATGTCAGTCCCTTCTTCAAAAACTACAATAACTTGTGATAGACCGTATCGTGACAAAGACCTGGTGTAAGAAAGCTTTGGTAGTCCGGACATTATGCTTTCAACAGGGAAGGTAACACGCTGTTCCACCTCAAGTGGCGTATATCCCTGGGCTTCTGTATTGATCACTACTTGAATATTAGTGATATCTGGCACTGCATCAATAGGTAGCTTTGTAAAATTCCAAACACCTAAACCAATCAGTAGAAGTACAAATAAGAATATGATGCCCCGACGTTCTATTGAAAATCTTAAAATATAATCCAACATATAATTTCCTTAATGATCGTGTGCGGCGCCTGACTTTTCAATGTCAGCTTTTACAAGATAACTATTGTTGGTGACATACTGGGTGCCTGGTTCCAGGCCTCCTAAAACTTCAGCCCACTCCTCATCCTGTCGTCCCAGCTCCAATATGCGAACTTCATAATCGTTTTCAACCTGGGCGTATACAACGGTAAAGTCTCTGAACTGTTGAAGCGCAGTGCGCTTGACGGCGAGAGGTACTGTGTATTCATCAACAATGACACGACCTGTTATGTGTATGCCCGGGAGTAGCAATCCATTTGTATTTGTTAGTTCAACTCGTGCGGTGACAGACTGGTTATCGTCAGCTAAAATATTAATAGAAGAAATCTCACCATGATAAGATTTGCCACCTATTGAGGGTGTGACAATAACAGTGGCCCCTTTTTTTATACTTTCAAGTTCTGAAGGAAATATCTGCAGATTTGCCCATACAGTCGAGGTGTCTGTAATGGTAAACAATTGCCTTCCACGGGTTTGTTCTTTTTTATTCGCAATCTTATCAGTGACAACTCCATTTATTGGTGAAAGGATATTATAGGTGTTAAGACTTTCATTGCTTTCTATTTTTGCAAGTACTTGTCCCTTTTTAACAGTATCGCCAAGTGAAACATGAACTGATTCGATGGTACCGTCAAATCGTGCGCTGACTTCACTTTTGTATTTTGGGATGGCCACTATCTTTCCATATAAAGTGATGCTTTCTTTTAGTTCTTGTGCGCCGGCAACACCTGTTTTTAAATCAAATGATTTAGCAATTTCCGGCAGTATCGTTGTGCGACCTTCAAAGCTTTCATATTGCCAGGAATATGCATTTTCTTTGTAAAAGGCTTCAACTGAAACAACAAAGGAATGCGGCTCATAAATCTCAGTGTCTCCACGCAGAAAATTACCTTGAGGTATAAAATTGATATTATTAACCTTGCCACCTAAGCGTGTTAAGCTGATGTTTAATCTAACCTGATCAGGAGGGACTGGCTGATTATTATTTGTGACCCAAACACGATATTCCGATGGTACTCCTGTTTCATAAATGGAAAGTTCTAATGCAAAATCATCTTTTCTGAGCATACGTCCACCATGTGGACCTTTTTCAATTTCATCTTCATGGTGTCCATACTCATCCTTATGGTGTGAGTGATGAGAGTTTTCATGATGGTCACAACCGAGCACAATAATGCTTAAAAATATGATTTGAACTGATTTGAATAAATTTTTCATAATTTTTCTCTTATATTCATCATAAACGCGTGATTGTTTCGCCTGTTAGGCGTTCTATTTCGATCACATGTAAGTGTGCACTGACCATGGCATCAATGAGTTCCAAATTTGCCGCCAGTAATTCTTTTTGTACAATCTGCCATTCCAGCAAACTGTATATACCGTGAAGATAGGCTGTTTTTGAATCGTGAACTGCCTGACTGATATTAGGGATAACTTCCTCACGTAAGGTGGTAGCACGATGAAAGCTGTGTTTAAGTTCTTCATATAAAATAAAAAGTTCAGTTTTAATCCTGATATCTGCTGCACGCGTCTCTGCATCAATTTTTTCAAGTGAAGCCAGATTTGCGGCTATTTCGCCTTGATTTTGGTTTTTGTATGTCAGTGGAATGGATAATCCGAATACTAATGCGTGATCATCTTGTGTTTCAGAACGTTTCACACCCGCAGAAATACGCCAGGATGGTTGGCTTTTAGCATGCGCAAGATGCAGTTGTGACTCTTTAATCCGACGCAATGACAATAATTCTTTAATCTCTGAATTACGTTTTAGTCGTGTCATAAGCCTGTCATAGGATTCTGTTTCAGGCAGCGTGAGCAGATTACCTTCTACGTAAGTAAAGTGTGGTTCTGATTCACCCCATTGTGCTGCCAGACGACGGAATGATGATTTTAATTCATGATTGAGGTCTTCTAACTCAAGTTTTTTCATTGCCAGATCAGCTTTTGCACGGGCAAGTTCTGAGCGTGGTGATTTGCTTGCATTGACACGGACTTTTACTGCTTGAGTTATCGTTTCAGCCAATTTCACAGCATCTTTTGCATATTGATGCCGCACTTGGTTAGATAAGCAGTTTATATAATGTCTGGCCGTGTTGGCCGATTTATCAATACGCATGATTTCAACTTTTGTAGAAGCATGCGAAACATTCGATGAGGCGGTTTCTGCACGGTGTTGACGGATATTGCGATCTAATATCCAGCCAAGACTTAATGTAGTTTGTGCGGCATTGATGTTGCTGAAAACTCCACTTCCTAAAAGATCTTCAACTTCGAGACTTAGTTCGGGAGTGGGGGGCAGTTGTGCTTGCATCAACAAGCCTTTTTGAATATGAACTTGATATCCAAGCGCATTTAATTCTGGATTATGTTCCAACGTCCTGGCAATGGCTTGATCCAACGTCATACCCTCGACCGCCAACGCTATCTGAGTGACTGTGCTGAATAGTAAATATGCTGCGAATAGTGCGAATTTAATGTTGAATGTTTTTAATGTGTTAAACATTATGTTAACTCCTGCTTGTATCGCGATAAACACGAGCAAAATCAGTTAGATATATGTAACCAGCGAGTGGATACAGTGTATTCTAATGAGATTTTTTATTAAGAGAGGGCAGGAGGACCGCGCAGAACGGGGCGCAAGTATGTGTGACGTTGATAAAGGATATTTTTAAAAGGAGGGGACCAAACGACAATGGCTGAACTGACAAATAATATTAATACCAGAGTGAATGTAAAGATATTTTGGATCTGTTTTAGCCAGTTTGCCGCTAATTCAAATAATGAAACATCGAAACCTGATGCATGATGATCGTGGTCATGATCATGCAGATCAAGCGTATGGATATGGCCTATATGGAGTTCGCTGGCATAATCTTCCGTACTGACATGAAAATGCATCCCGCTCCACTGCAAGAATAACAGCGCAAGACACATATATACGACCAGAGGTTTTTCATATCGACACATGCTGCAAGCGTAGCTAAATAATATGTCACTGTCTATTCATAATCTGTAATTCCAGACGATTTTTGATGTAAATCAATTACAGGAAATAATACGGCCTCTAGTATTGTCAGGCCGACACGGTTTCAATAAAACTTCTATGTAGTTTCCTCGGTACCAATATCCTTTTCTGTTATTAATTCATTGACGAAATATAAGATTAACTCATATCTGCCTTTAACATTTGCCTTGATATAAATCTCTTGTACTTTTTTCTCGATTATAAACTCTTTTTTACCAAGCATTAATGCAATTTCACTTATTGTCATACCCTTGAGTAATAACAAAGCCAGCTTAATTTCAATGTCTGATAGCTGCCACTGTTCAAATTGTTGACTTACTGTATTGATAAAATGTTTTTGTAAGAAGCTGGTGTCTTGTTTGTAAAAAGAGACCACTGCATTTAAATGTGAGACTCTGATGAAGCTGTCAATTAATACTGTTAAAAGCAAAAAAAATACAGAGCCTTCTAAAAGTATGCTGGACAATCTGCTGTTTTCATAGGCATGTCCGTTAATTAAACTGTAAACAAAAAAAACCGTAGCGGCAGTCAAAATAGCGAACGATGTATAGGAGCTCAAGCCTGTTGTTATGGAGGGTTTGAGATCTATTATACGGTGTAAATCTTCAAAATTATGATTCTTTGCTTCCATTGATAAAGTGTTATCTAAATATATATCACACTATGTTAAATCTAAAATAAATAGGATGGTGGTATATACAACACATAATTGATATGGATAGTGAACTAATCTTGAGTATAAAAAGAGTGTATAAAGCTGGCACTGATTCAAGGTAAACGATAAAACTGAAGAATTGAGTAAAAATATGCGGGGTATTTCACGGAAAAGAACGGTGTTTCATCTCTGACCTGAATAAGTGCCCCCAGTACAATACTAGACTCTAAATCACCTGCGGTATGAGATTATAGCAATGTATATTTAGATTGATTGAGATCACGTACGCGGAAAACAAATATACAGTCATGACTCATCGGTGCAGGCGGTTGAATTAGACAATACTTGCCTCTATTTCGCCATAAAGAGCTCTTCTCATACTGCTGGGAAACTTAAAATTTAACCGAGGAACTTTAACCCGCTATTCGGCTTAAATTTCAATGGTTTTTTTCATGTTGAATCTGCTCAACAGGCATCATGTAAATATTTCAACCAAGAAATCCACAAAGGCGCGTACTTTCGCAGTGAGGTATTGTCGATGTGGATACACCGCATACACATCATGATTTATTGGATCGTAATCGTCCAATATAATTATCAAGTCGCCATTTTCTACTTCCTTTTCACAGGTAAAGAGCGGTAGCCGGGTAATGCCAATGCCATTAACCACCATTGCGACTTCAATGATTGAGCTATTGCAAATTGCGCGTGGATCAATCGTAACATTCGTTCTTACTCCGTTTCTGAGAAAACTCCAGTGTGTCGGTGTTGGCAACAAAGAATAGGCTACACAATCATGATGCACTAAATCTTCAGCCTGTTTTGGGCAACCCTTGCGTTTTAAATAGTCGGGTGATGCGACAACGACACTCCTGGACGAGGTGAATTTGCGTGCCACCAGATTGCTGTCTTTAATATCATCAACACGGATGACAACATCATAGCCTTCTGCAACCACATCAATAAGCCGGTCATTAAATTCTACCTCCAGTTTTACTTCCGGGTAGCGGTGCATAAACTGCGGCAATACATCAAGCAGGTAATTGATGCCGAAACTTCCCGGGGCATTAATTCGCAGTAAGCCGTTGGGTTTCTCTTGTAATTGGCTGATTGAACGCTCCGTATTTTCAGCGTCAATCACTATTTGACTTGAACGTTCATAAAATGCGCGGCCCGTATCGGTAAGGCTGATACTACGTGTCGTGCGATTAATTAAGCGACTCCCGAGGCGATTTTCGAGTCGTGTGATCTCTTTACTGATATAGGAGGTCGAATGCCCCAACGCACGTGCCGCCGCAGTAAATGAACCGGCGTTAATCACTCCGACAAATACAGCCACACCATCAAATACATCAGTTTTAACGACTTTTTGAGTCATTTTTGATTCTATTAACATCCAAATGGAAACAATATGTTTCTATTTACCATATTTATTCGTTTATGTGAACAATATATATTTTCTCCATCTTATCAATTTAACCCGAAATACTAAGACTTGCTGGCTAAAACAGGCCATGTATTTGGAGACAACAACATGAACATACTCGCATTTGCAGCCACTAGTAGTACCAAATCCATCAACAACCATCTGGTCAAATACGTTGCCAGCCAGATTACCAAACAGGATAGAGACGCAGTAACCGAGATGCTCGACATCAATGAGTATGAGTTGCCACTATTTAGTGAAGACAAGGAAGAACAACTTGGTCAGCCCGAATTGGCAAAGAAATTTCTGAATAAAATCGCTAGCTGTGATGCCGTGATTATCTCTTTTGCAGAACATAATGGTTCATATACCGCGGCTTATAAAAACATCTTTGACTGGGCATCACGCATCAATCCGAAAGTGTTTCAAAGCAAACCCCTGATGTTACTTGCGACTTCCCCTGGTCCCGGTGGCGGCTCCAATGTTTTGGCTTCTGCAGTGGCATCCGCGCCGTATTTTGACGGCGTGGTAAAAGCCAGTCTTGCAGTCCCCAGTTTCTTTGATAATTTTGATATCGACCTGGCTCAAATCACTAATGCTGAAATTAACAGGCAACTAATGAATGCCGTAAATAGCTTGATTGAATCCTCTAATTCAGTCACGCAGCAAGTTGTATGAAATCAAATAGTGGGAGAATGTTATGGAAATGTTAAAAAGAGATCGTTTAATTGAAGGCGGTTTCGCCGGATTAAAAGAACATCGCCTGATAAAAGACCCGGAAATTTTTGGTCCGCAGGGGAATCGGGATGGTAGCTGGCCAGGCCTTGGAAACTTCGTATACCTGGCAGATGCGCGTTTTATGCCACACGGTGAAACACATATGCACAGTCATCATGAGATAGATGTCATCTCTGTCATGGTCGAAGGAAACATCAAGCACGAAGGTTCGCTGGAGCATGGAAATGATTTGTCCCGCAATGAAGTGCAGGTACAACGAGCCGGCGGGGAGGGTTTCTCACATAATGAAGTGAATCCAGACGGCAATTGGAATCGACTCATACAACTTTGGGTATTACCTGAAATTGCAGGTCAACCTGCTGGTTATCGTATTTATAAACCGGATACCGGGAGACTTACCCGCGTTTATGGCGGTGATAAAAAAAGTGATTGTGAATTCGCATCAAAAACAATCATCGACGTTGGCCTGCTTGGCACCGGTCAACAGATAAATTTGGATGGCGCATTTTTGTTGTATGTCACCCGTGGAAAAGGCACTGCAAATAATGAACAAGTCCAGGATGGTGATTTAATGCGTGGCAGCTCGTTAAATTTTAAAGCAAGCGAAAATGTGCAGTTAATCCTGATTCACACAGAGTGAAAACACAATGAGAAAAAATAAGCAAGTGTCGCCAAATAACGTACATGCAATCGCGATTTTCAATTATGTCACATTATTGCCCTTAGTTTATTATATTCCGCCATGGCTAATTCATAACCTGACAGATGACCATCTTTACGTGACGATGATTTCGCTCACAATCATTGTCCCTGTCATCTCTTATATAACCATGCCACTTTTCATTAGGATTTTAGGTAGATTGAACAATAGATGACTACTCTTTGTCATTGCTTAATTGCAGTTGCATGAGTATGAAAATACAGAGTAATAATATTTTAATTTTTGGAGAATTATATGAAAACGACACTTTTTTTATCTGTTTCAATCGATGGAATGATTGCTGACAAAAATGGTATCCCCATGTTTCCTGATGGCGCATGGGAAAATTGGTGTTCACTGGTCAACGATACCGGAAATGTAATTGCAGGCCGTAGTTCTTTTGAGCAGGTGAACAACCCGGAAATGGCCGCAGTGTTACATCCAAAATATAAGGTTGTTCTTTCTTCGCAAGATCTGGACTTGTCAGGTACCGATTGGCAGCAAGCCAAATCTACAACGGAAGCCCTGAAAATCCTCGAAGATGCAAACGTTGAAGAAGCCATTATCGGTGGTGGGCGTACGGTTGCACATGCGTTTATGAGTGAAGGATTGATTGATTATATTGTGATGGACTTGCATCCCATTGCGTTTGGTAATGGTGTGCCGATGTTTGGTGATGCGATTGAAGTTCCACAGCTGAAGCTTTTGGAATCAGAACTTCTTAACCAAAATGCACTGCGACTGCGTTATGAAGTTATGATTTAGACAATTTCGGCATGAATAACATCGAAAGAAGCAAGCAAACTTTCATTCAGCTAAGCTGAATTGAACTATAATCAAAATTTTAGCGTGATAAAAAATTACATGGGCCATTAATTGTAGAGGTTTTGAATCAAACATGGCTTCAATACGCTTAACTAAAGAGTAATACCAATAACAACCGGAAGCTCAAAAGCGTTGCCGATGTATGTTTCATCAGTCATCAGCTTTTACCGTGCACAACTTCATATCTTCACAATTCAGGCATATTAATATGCTTTAATACCAGATTTTGCATATTTGCCGTGGTTATGGAGGGCGGCCTGAAGGTATGTTGATGGCTTGATATGCCACAATGTTGCGTTTATTCTGAGATAATAAGCAATCCACATTGGAGTCCAGCATGAATGAAACCACCCAAGGCACGTATGCAAAGCCGAGAACGATCGGCTTATTTCTTTTAAGCATACTACTTGTGCTGACATGGTCACACGCTTCGGCTCAGCGTGGACCGGCATTTCTTTTCGAGCCCATGCTCGACACCTATTTTGATGACCGCACCGGACTGATCGTGTTCCATGCCGCCGACTATGATCTGGCTTTTCCGACGGATGAACCACTGAAGGCGGTTGTGGCCGTAGTTGACGATACAGATACGGTTGTCGCCAGCTTTCCGTTTCAGGACCGCTATGGCAACCGGACCAGTAACGGTGTCATCGCCCGGACAAGCGTTGCAGGCACGGCTGAAGTGAAGTTGAGCGAGCCGGGAGTCTATAATATCGTATTCCTGGTCAATGGTGCGCCGGTCAGTCGGCTGCCAGTGGTGCTGGAGCGCATCGAGATTGGTGATGATGCATTCGAGCGAGAAACCGTGTATCGCTACTTTGGACTGTGGGAGCTGTATGCGCATATCACTAATGACACCTGGAAAGGCGAGAACTGGCCAAAACTGACCTTCTGGGCCGGTATCCGTGATTTTGCCGAGAAGGCGCATCAGCAGAAGTTCTTTGTCGAGATGAAACGAGAGGGTGAACTGGTTGCCCATTCCAAACGTGACCAGGAGTCGTTTCCGTATAAACACTATCGGCGAGTCGAGACGTCACTTTATCATCCGCATGAGCAGAAGTATGGATACAATGCAAAGCCTTTTACAGAAAGTGACTGGACACGTGACGGTGACTACGAAGTGACCATTACCAGGCAGTCCGATGGTGTGCTCTTGCGCAAATTCCACTACACAGCACGCGGTGGCAAGATCCAACCACTGCCTGAAACCCTGCCGGATCACCAACCGGCTATCGACTATCGCGTCCCCAGAGTTATCAAGAAAGGCAGCACCGGTTATGAATTCGTCGAGGCCGTCTGGATTAAAGCTAAACAATAATGCACCAAACGAATGGCAAAATGCCAATCAATCAGTGTTAGAAATGACACGGACAAGGTAAGCAGACACAAAACAGAATTGATGCTGTACTTGCCATGGTATTCTCTTCCAGATCTATTGTAAGTACTGATCCTGAACATTTTCATCGCTTCCAAAGAAATGCAGAAGCAGTTCGTTTTGACTTTGTTCTAGAGCTCAATCGTGCACATGCTTAAAAACTTTCTTACTGTCATGATATAAATCTTAATAAAGGTGAAGCTTCCTGGATGCGCGCATGTTTAGACGCTCTCAATTGACGAGTTCTCGATAAATTTCCATTCAGGTATTCTGGGTGATCGAAACTAGAGTCTGATTGATGGAGCTACTGGTAAAATTGCCTGTTAAAAATATTTAAAAAATGATTGAAAGTTTTAGAGCTTGAAGTTAACCCTTCTGATCGATAGGGCTTGTGACTTGCTTAACAGGTGAACATGAAGATTTTCAGGTATGTTTAAGAGATATTATAAGGTGTCACTTTATGTTACGATAACTAATTAAGCTAAAGTTAAAAACGGTTAAAATTAAATTGTGTATCCGCACTAAAGAAGACTTCATCAACCAGGCATAAATCATTGAATCAGAGTATTACCTTACGCAAGCCTGATGACTGGCACGTTCATCTTCGTGACGGCGCTATGCTGGAGATGTGTCTACCATGGACAGCAGAAGCATTTGGACGGGCCATTGTAATGCCAAATCTGAATCCTGCAGTCATTACTGCTGCTCAGGCATTGGCATATAAAGAGCGGATTGTTCGACTTTTGCCTGCGAGCAGCAATTTCGAACCACTAATGACGTGTTTCTTAACGGATACAACAGACCCGGATGATGTTGCAAAGGGTTTCATCGATGGAATCCTGACTGCAGCGAAATTATACCCTGCTAATAGCACGACTAACTCGTCCACGGGCGTGACTGATGTTCACAAAATTTATCCAGTGCTTGAAAAAATGCAGAAAATCGGAATGCCCTTGCTAATTCATGGAGAGATAACCAATAGAGACGTGGATATATTCGATCGTGAAAAAATTTTCATTGACACGACTCTAACCAGGCTTCGCCTTGATTTACCGGAATTGCGGATTGTTCTGGAACATATAACCACTGAAGAAGCGACTCAATTTATCAGTGAAGCAGGAGATTTGACCGCTGCCACAATTACTCCCCATCACTTGTTGATCAATCGCAATTCAATGTTTAATGGGGGAATAAGGCCGCACATGTATTGCTTGCCTGTAGCAAAGCGTGAACATCATCGTTTGGCATTACGTAAAGCTGCAGTATCAGGGAATACACAATTTTTTCTTGGAACGGATTCCGCACCACACCTTCGCCATGAAAAAGAATCCGCATGTGGATGTGCGGGTATTTTTTCTGCGCCAATCGCAATTGAATTGTATGCACATGTATTCGACGAGGAACAAGCACTCAATAAGCTTGAGGGTTTCGCGTCAATTAATGGAGCAAATTTCTATAATAAATCTGTGAACAAAGAAACCATTACTTTAGTGAAGTCGGACTGGGAACCACCCGCAGAAATACCAGTTCGCCATGATAATCATGTGTGTGTGTTTGAGCCGGAATTTCCACTGCAATGGAAATATCAAAGAAAAAATTGAATGAAGCAAATTCAAATATCTGAATAACCTCTTTTGAGCCGCAAGCAGACATATTGTAGCGCAGATATGAGTTTTATTGGATTTCCTTGAATGCCGTTTGATGGTGGGGCGGAACGTCGATTTGGTTCCCGTAATAGGAACTGAATTACTCCCTCAACTGCTTAAGTGAGTGAGTGCGGGATTATGCTTACGCGGGCGCTTCGGAATTCCGTTTGTCAGAAGCTAGCGGAAGCTCGGTTGTCAATTCACCGTTATCCTCAGGTCGTTCGGTGAAGGTAACTTAGTGTTTCATTGCATTATAATTTTTCTCTGCGTTATGAAGAATCCGGGGTGTGTTCAGACTCCTGAAAATCTCAATCTGATAGAGTGTTAGTTTCTGTCGCTTGTTCCGGCCAGTGAATGGCTGCTCGCAGCCCGCCCAGGGCGCTGCGATTGAACTCACAGTGGGCACCGTATTGCGCCACGATATCCTGCACAATGGCAAGGCCCAGACCGTGGCCACTGCCGGACTCATCAAGACGTTTACCCCGCTGCTGCATGCGTTGCAGATCCGCTTCGTTGCAGCCGCGACCATCGTCCTCCACTGAGATCACCAGTGATGGTGTTAAAGCGGCACTCACTTTTACCCGATGCCGTGCATGCTTGAAGGCGTTATCCAGAAGATTACCCAGCAGCTCCATAAAATCATGACGATCCGCGTGCAGCAGAATATGGGGTGCCATGTTCACCTCTGCGTTTATGGTGTTACCACTGTGGATTCGTTGCAGGGTAGCGAGCAGATCCAGGGTTTCGTCACGCAGATTGAGCTGGCGCCGGGCACCTTGCTGGCCGGCAATACGGGCGCGCTTGAGTTCGTTATCAATGCGAAGCTGAATTACATCCAGGTTATGATTCAGCTCATGCCACCACGCCTCTGAACCCTGCTCAGGCCCGGCGCAGCCTAATTGCCTCAGCACAGCCAGGGGCGTTTTCAATGCATGGGCCAGGTTGCCCATGGCCTTGCGGGAGCGGCTGATACGTTCATCCAGTGCCTGTGCCAGTGCGTTAACCTCGGCCACGACAGGCTGCAGCTCCTGCACCGGTTGCTGCAGTGTTAGCTGCTCGCGCACGCCGCGCTTCAGCTGGCTGATCTGTGCGCTTAATTCATTCAGCGGTGCCAGCGCCAGATTCAGCCAGCGCCCAAACAACATCCAAAGCAGCAACACCACCAGGCCACCCACGCCGGCGGACCACCACTGCGCGCGGCGAATCAGCGGCTGCAGCTCTTCCAGAGATTCGGCCACGGCGATGGTGATACTTTTCCCTTGCCATTCGAAGCGATCCACATGGATTAGCAGTGGCTGTTCCTGCGGGCCGGTATTGTGGAGCAATGTCGGCAAGGGTGGCAGGGGTGAGGGCAGCTGGAAATCGTCATCCCACAGGGAGCGTGAGCGCAGCCAAAGTTGTGACTGACCGTCTGGGATTAGAATCTTGTAGTAATGACCGCTCAGGGGACGGCGGTAAATCGGGTTCGTGCGCTCAACGGACAGGCTGATGGCTGCTTCATCGGAATCCGGCGTTATCTCCATCAGACTTAACAGGATTTCTGCGTCGTGCTGTAAGCGGGTGGACACGTAATACTCGGCCACCTGACGAATAAAAAATCCTTCCGCCATTACCAGACCAATAAAAAAAATCAGGCTGAGCGTCAGTACGCCAAGGTTTATTCGGGTGCGCAGGGAATTCATCGGTTGCTTCCCCTGAACACATAGCCTTGTCCACGCTGGGTTTGAATGCGTTTCTTGCCCAGCTTCTCCCGCAGGCGGCGCACGTAAACCTCGATCACGTTGCTGTCCTTGTCACTGTCGTAAGCGTAGACATGCTCGGTGAGTTCGGCTTTGGACAGGATTTTATCGGGATTCAGCAAAAAGTAGCGCAGTAACCGGTACTCAGTGCCGGTCAGGGGCTGGGTGCTGCCATCATCCCAGCAGATCGACTGGGAATGCTCATCAAGTTTGAAGCCGGGGCTGGCCAGTTCCGCTCTGGTCTGACCCTTGCTGCGCCGGATCAGTGCCTGTATTCGTGCGGCAAGTTCTTCGAAATGAAAGGGCTTGGTGAGGTAGTCATCGGCGCCGGCTTTCAGGCCGTCCACCTTTTCCTGCCAGTCGTCGCGGGCGGTCAGAATCAGTACCGGTGTGGCCAGATCTTCCTTGCGCCAATGCTCGAGAACTGCCAGGCCGGATCGGTCGGGCAGGCCGATATCCAGTACCACGGCGTCGTAACTTTCATGCTGCCCAAGATGCTCGCCATCTATCCCGTTGTGGGCGAGGTCCACGGCATAACCTTCGCGTTTTAAGCGTTGTTTCAGCTTCTCAGCAAGTGATATGTCGTCTTCCACTAGTAACAGGCGCATTAATCGTCATCATCGGTTTCGAATTTCAACAGTTCACCGGTGCTGGCGTCGATATACACTTCCACCACCCGGTTGTGCTGGTTCAGCGCTTTCACCTCATAGAGCAGGCGGCCCTGTTCCCTTTCCAGTTCAAGTTCCAGCACCGTGGTGAGATCAAGCGTTTCCAAACGACTAAGGATGGTAGCGAGGGGCAGGATCTTTCCCTCAAGGCGCAGTGTGCGGGCTGTTTCATGATCCAGATCATCGCTGGCATGGCCGCTGGCGGGGAACGCCAGCGAGACACATACCAGGATGATGCAGCTCAGGAAGATCAGGTTTTTACTGGCAGCCGCCATAGTTGACCTATTGATATTCTTGCTTGATCACGGAGCCATCGCTGGCATCCAGATATATTTCGTAGCGACGGCCGTCGCCGTCTACACCTTCCACTTCAAATACCTTGCGGCCATGCTTGTATTCCATTTCGGCTTCCCGCACTTCGCCACCCCGCTGGGCCTGAGCCAGAGCGATCGCCTCCTGCAGGCTCAGCTGATTGCCGTTATTGGCGTCACCGGAGTGGGCAGTGTACTCGTAATTGCTTTTTCGCTCCATGTCATGCTGTCCGGACGTGGGTTCTTCGTCGGGGGTGGCCTGCACCAGCACGGTGAATATCGCGCCAGTGATGGTTAGTGTCAGTATTGTTGCAATTGGGTTTTTCATCGTGAATGCTCCGTTGTCAGTTGGGTTTGTTACTGTTCTGTCGTTGTCTCGGGTTTACGGCCGGTCAGCATCGCTTTCACCAGGTTTTCCCTGTGAAGCCAGCTTTCAAGCAGGGCGCCGGCGATGTGAAAAATCACCAGGAACAAGGTCAGGTTGGCAAAGAATTCGTGCAGCTCCTCTGCAATATCATCATCGTGCCATCCCATGGCAGATACCCAGCCCGCCAGAGGTCCTGAGTGTTCTTCAATACCCAGCGTGATCATGCCCAGGCTGGCAGTAGCCGCCAGACTGAAGAGCAGCGCCAGAATCATGACTGCGCCTGCCGGGTTGTGACCAAGAAAGCGCGGGTGGCGGCGGCTTGCCATGGACTTTATATATGTCAGGGTTTTGCGCGGGCCCACCACAAAATCGCGAAAGCGGGCATGGCTGGTGCCGATAAAGCCCCACAGCAGACGCCCCACCACGATACTAATGACCAGATAACCCGCAGTGGTGTGTACATTGAGCCATTCCTCGGCGCTGATATAGGCCATAAAAAATGCGCCGGCCAGACTCCAGTGAAATACCCGAACGAGTGGATCCCAGACGGAAACGGTGTTTGCTTGGGTCATGGTTAGCTCCTGAAGTGACTGTGTCATTAATGATAGGGATCACTTTATCGGAGCAACCTGAATTGAAACTGAAAATTCTGACAATCGTTCGAATTAATATTAATAACATACAAGTATGAGAGGGAGTACTGCCAGCAGGTCGGTGACAGGTTGTGGCAGGCAATAAGCCTTCTCCGGTGCCGAGATTTGTTCGCCATGTTAAGCAGCTTGGCGATGTTTCAGAGAGGAGTGATTAACTTGGGAATTGGCTACGCTATAACGTTTCGGCAGACGGGAATTTTTTCTCCGGCAATTGAATTGTTTGCACATCCGTTTTTCATGCTGCGCATCGGGCATGCTTTTTTGAGGATTCTGGCATTTGTGAAGTCCTGCTTTACATCAGCTGGCAGGTTCCAATCGGCGGCTAACGCCTGTCGATACCAAGTGAGTGCCGATTCTTATAATTTCATGAACTTTGGGTGCTCTTCCCGGAACGCTTTCAAAGTCGATAAGCAATGATTCTCATAAATTTAATGACAGTCACCAAACGCGACTATTTCAACTTAAATATACTGGGGTAGCCACATGACTGAATATCAATCACTTATGACGCACAGAAAGCTATATAATCGTTGTCAGCGATGTGAAGCGACTCCAGAGCGATGGCGGCCCGAAGACATTGGCTCAGCTGACGTGACATTGGGAGGTGTTTGATATAGGTGGGAAGACGTGCCGGAGTATGAGGCCAGTTGCTTGTGAATGAGCACTTTTGAAACTGTGTGGCGGCAGTGGGTGCGCAATATTCCTAATTTCTTGATTGTAAAGTTCCGGGGTAATAAAAAGCCCTAAGGGCTAAAAAATCTGGTGGAGGCGGCGAGAATCTCACTGGCAATTGCTCCCGCATTGCCAGTATTTCCGCCATCCCTGGCGGTTAAACTCGCTACGCGAGAACATTTTTCAGCACCTTCAAAACTAAAAAGGCTCCAAAAGGAGCCGTTTTAATTTTTGGTGGAGGCGGCGAGAATCGAACTCGCGTCCGCAAGTCCTGCACCTTCGGTACTACATGCTTAGTTCTGTCTTTATTTTAGTGATTAAGGCCCGACAGGCAGGGCGTTCAATCACGAGTCTGTTTTTGATTTAATGGCTCCACTACAGACAGGCTTTGCCACGATCTTGCTAAGGTGACGCCCGGTTCTTAACGCGCAAGCTCATTAAGGCGGACGACTCTAAAACTGGTTTTTAAGCAGCTAGAGCAAAGTTGTCGTCGTTTGCGACTATATGTTTGCAGAATTATTTTACGAGGTGTCTACATCCTCGGCATGCACCTAGGGATTCGCAACCCACGTCGAAGCCAGGTCGCCCCCGTACTCATATAAGACAAGATTCTGTCACAGAAGTTCTCTGTATGCTGACGCTGAGCAGCATATTTGTCAATCACCGACGTGTAAAAGTTTCATTAATCCACGCAGAGCACAGTTTTGAGCCCTTTTTGATTATATTCTCTCGCCTGCCATCGATTAACCCGCGGAATATCTTTGCATGAATGCAAATGTTTTCACAGTAAACGACAATCTTGCCTCAACCCGGCACACCCGGGAGAACAATACACTGTTGCTTTGGCTGACCTGCTTGTTTGTTGTTTCGATGTTCGCCTTTGCCTGGATTGGCTATCTGGACTCAGATGATAGCCTGTATTCTGCCGGTGCGATCAAATGGCTTGAAGGCCCTCACGTGGGAGAGTCGTACTTCGAGTTGCGGCACCCTGTGGTACTGGCGATCGCCGCGAGTTATGCCCTGTTCGGAGTAGGCATTATGCAACTGGCACTGGTCAGCACTTTCTTTAGCGCTGCCACACTTATTCTCGTCTATTTTGGGTTAAAAAGATTTGGAACACAGACAGCGTGTCTGGGCATCGCCCTGCTTGCATCGCTTCCGCTGTTTGCACTCAATGCCACGATTACTTTCTGTGATACCGTGGAAATGTTTTTTGTATGTCTGTCATTTTTTCTCTTTATTAAAGCAATCGATTCAGAGCAGCCGGTGAAATGGATGGTGCTCGCCGGCATGGTTGCGGCGCTTGGTTATATGTCCCGTGCCACAACAGTGGGATTAATTGCCGGTTATGGCCTGCTGTTTCTTTTTGGGCAAGGTCCAAAACGTGCGCATTACTGGTGGATGGCCGGTGGCTTTGCTGTCGTGGCAGGGGTTGAAGCCATCATCATGTATCTGAGTACGGGCGACCCTTTCTACCGGCTGACACTCGGTTGGGATAATGTCACAGACGACAATCGAACCCTGGCCGGGGCGGCTGCCGGACTGCCTGATATGGCCGGAAATATCAGATTAGCCCCGATGCTAGATCCGCTTTTGGTATTTTTTGTCAATCATGAATTTTCAATTATGTTCATGCTTGCGATTCCGGCGGCAATCTGGGCCACGATCTTTCGACCCAGTGACCGGGAAGGGCACAAGCTGATTCAGTGGCTTGTTGTGATCGGAATCATATGGGCAATTACGATGACGATTGTGTTGGGCAAGTTTAGCCATCCACGTTACTTTTTAGTGACTTGCGTGTGCTTTGCGTTCCCCCTGGTTGTATGGCTAAAGGAAGTGGTATTTGAAAAATCAAGATACCTGGCGGCAGCGCTTGTACTAATGTTGATCGGCGCAAACATCACCGGTATTTATCTCGATAACAAAAATCCAATGTCCGGTGAGAAATTATTACGTGATTATTTATTGACGACCGATGAATCAATTTACACTGATCCATATACGGCTTTTCGTGCCAAGTTTATTCTCAGTCTGTCCGGGCTTGAGGATCGTCTGTTGCAGGGTGAACCGGCAGAGGGCAGTCTGTATTTCTATAATCCCGGACGGCTGGAAACGTACCGTGGAGAAAAAATAGATGCCGAACCGTATTTGCCTAAAGAAAACTGGCAAAGAATCCATCGTACTGTACCTGACCGTAAATTCAGCGGGATTGTTTTAGAAAAACTGGGCCTTAGTGATTATATTCCGCATGCCTATCTCAGAAGACTGGATAACCCATGGTTGCCGGTCGAAGTGTATCGCGTAAAAGATTAAATTTTAAGCAGCCACACAAAAGTAGCGCGCGCATCAATTTTCTAATGTGTCGCGCACCAGAATCATATAAAATCCAGTCTTTATAAAATCTCTCAATCTATCTTAATACCCAAAGTTTAAGACGCTATGCTGATTCTTCGTGGTGGCGCAGCAGCCACATCTTTTCGCTTACAACAGCAATTAAGCGCCATCCATAAAATCACTTCACACATTGAATCCATCCAATCCCACTGGATTTATTTTGTGGAAAAGTCTGGTGTCTTACCTTCAGAACAAATAGGCATTCTGCGTGAGCTGTTAACTGTTGAGAACGCGATTGCGTCAACATACACATTGGAAGAGCAGGTGATTGTCTGCCCGAGACTGGGCACGATCTCTCCCTGGTCTTCAAAAGCCACCGATATCACCATCCATTGCGGACTTGGAAAAGCCGGGCGCATTGAACGGGGAGTACTGTTTACCATGGCTGGCTGGCGCAAACTGGAAAAACAACAGCAAAGTGATGTTTTGGCACTGCTGCATGACCGCATGACCCAAAGTATACTGACCGAATTATCTCAGGCTTCGCGGTTATTCGAACATAAACAGCCCGCACCAGTCACGCAGCTGACGTCACTCAATGACATGACCACACAGATCCGGCAGCTTAATACGGACCTGGGCCTGGCCTTATCCGACCAGGAAATCGACTATCTGGTCACACATTATGGCAACCAGCAACGCTGTCCGACAGATGTCGAATTAATGATGTTTGCACAGGCCAATTCAGAGCACTGTCGACATAAAATATTTAATGCAAGCTGGACCATTGATGGGCAAACGCAGGACCAAACGTTGTTTGGCATGATCCGCAGCACCTATGAAAATTCACCGGGGGGCGTGCTATCGGCTTATGAAGACAATTCTGCAGTCATTGCCGGGCATGCGGGTGAACGTTTTTACACTGCAGATAATGCCGTCTACCGTTATTATCCTGAGGATATCCACATCCTTATGAAAGTGGAAACACATAATCATCCCACTGCCATTTCGCCGTATCCGGGTGCGGCAACCGGTGCGGGTGGTGAAATCCGGGATGAAGGTGCGACCGGACGAGGCGGGTATCCCAAGGCAGGATTAAGCGGCTTTAGCGTATCCAATCTACAGATTCCGGCCATGCCTGAGCCGTGGGAATGCGACTTTGGCAAGCCAGCGCGTATTGTCTCTGCACTCGATATCATGATCGAGGGCCCGATTGGAGCCGCGTCCTATAACAATGAATTTGGCCGCCCCAATTTGCTGGGTTATTTTCGTGCCTATGAGCAATCTGTCAACGGCGTGATGCGAGGCTACCATAAGCCGATCATGATTGCCGGCGGCATGGGAAACATTCGCGCCGATGACATAGAAAAACAAAATTTTCCGGCAGAAACACCCATTGTTGTGCTCGGAGGGCCGGCAATGTTAATTGGTCTGGGTGGTGGCGCCGCCTCATCAATGACTTCTGGAAGCAGCCATGAGGAATTGGACTTTGCTTCTGTTCAGCGTGATAACGCCGAAATGCAGAGACGTTGCCAGGAGGTCATTAACCATTGCTGGAGTCTGCGAAGTGATAACCCGATTCTTTCTATCCATGATGTCGGGGCAGGAGGCCTTTCCAATGCATTACCTGAAATTCTGCATGATTCCGAGATGGGAGGGATGATTCAATTGCGAGATATCCCGAGTGCAGAACCTGGCATGTCACCCATGGAGATCTGGTGTAATGAAGCCCAGGAGCGCTATGTATTAGCCATTGAGCAGTCCAGGCTTGAAAGCTTCATTGCCCTGTGCGCGCGCGAGCGTTGTCCCTACGCCATTGTTGGTAAAGCCACAAAAGAGCGCAATCTCATCGTCAGTGATGCAAAATTTGATCAAAAACCGATCGAAATGCCAATGTCGGTTCTGCTGGGCAAGCCGCCTAAAACTGAGCGTGTGACCAGTCGCGAAATTACCTCCGGCACTCAGATTAGTTATGACGATATTGATATCCATGACGCTGTCGCACGTGTCCTGCGTCATCCCACCGTGGCCAGTAAAAAGTTTTTAATCACGATTGGTGACCGGACTATCACCGGCCTGGTCGCCAGAGATCAAATGGTTGGGCCCTGGCAGGTCCCTGTATCGGATGTGGCTGTGACGTTGAGCGGATTTCGGGCAGTGTCCGGAGAAGCAATGGCAATGGGCGAGAGGGCCCCGCTTGCCGTCAGTGATGGCCCATCTTCGGCGCGTATGGCGCTTGGGGAAGCCATTACCAATATCTTGGCTGCCGATATTGCCAGGCTGGAGGATATCAGGCTCTCAGCAAACTGGATGGCAGCAGCTAATTATTCTAATGAGGATAGTAAGTTATTTGATACAGTAAAGGCATTTTCGAGTCTATGCAGGGAGTTGAATATCGTGGTGCCAGTCGGTAAGGATTCACTTTCCATGCAGACCCAATGGCAAACAAATGCCGAAAATAAACAGGTGGTGTCTCCGGTCTCATTGATTGTGTCAGCCTTTGCGCCGGTGGCCAATGCAACCAAGACATGGACTCCCCAGATTCGACTGGATCAGGGGACTTCTTACCTGGTGCTGATTGATCTCGGCGCGGGAAAAAATCGTTTGGGTGGTTCCTGTCTAAGTCAGGTATATCAACGTCACGATGACCATGTTCCTGATCTGGACAGTACTGAAATACTTAAAGTATTTTTCAATTATATCAGAATATTAAAAAATAAAGTTAATATTCTTTCATATCATGATCGCAGTGATGGCGGTCTTATGGCGACGTTGTGTGAAATGGCGTTTGCCGGCAGATGCGGGTTCAAAGTACAAATCAACTCTCTCGGCGCGGACCCTTTATCCAGCCTTTTCAGTGAAGAGCTCGGTGCAGTTTTTCAGGTCACGGCCGAAGACCTGGCCCAGGTCACATTGCTGGCACAGCAGCTTGGTCTTGAGGATTGCTTGCATGTACTCGGTGAGCCACTAAAAGAAGAAATTATTAGCATATCTAATAATAACAATGAGTTATTAAATAAATCTCGTAAAGAACTTGAAATTATATGGAGTCAGCCAGGATTTCATATCCAGTTGCTTCGCGACAATCCCGAGAGTGCCAGACAGGAAGCACAACTTATCGCAGAAGATAGCCACCGGGGGCTTTGTGCATCGCTGACGTTTGACCCCAATGAGGATATTGTCACTCCCATTATAAACAAAGGGATAAAGCCAAAAGCTGCCATCTTACGTGAACAGGGTGTTAATGGGCATATTGAAATGGCCGCTGCTTTTGACCGTGCCGGATTTGAAGCGGTCGATCTACATATGAGTGATCTGGCTGACAACAGAAAGCAATTGTCAGATTTCCAGCTACTCGCTGCCTGTGGCGGCTTTTCATATGGTGATGTATTAGGTGCAGGTAAGGGCTGGGCCGGCAGTATTCTTCATAACACTCTGTTAAGAGATCAGTTTAGTGCATTTTTTGATCGTGCAGATGTACTTGCACTGGGTGTATGCAACGGATGTCAAATGATGTCACAACTCAAACCGATCATACCGGGTAGTGAACTATGGCCGACATTTAAAAGAAATACCTCTGAACAGTTTGAATCACGTCTGGTGAATGTTGTGGTTAACCGTTCACCGTCTTTATTATTTACAGGTATGACTGATTCTGTAATTCCTGTGGCTGTCGCTCACGGGGAAGGGCGCGCCGAACTCTCAGAATCAGAACTTCAGGCCATCAATCAGGCAAACCTTAATGTCATGCACTACGTTGACTCACATCATCAAGCCACTGAAATATATCCTTTAAATCCTAATGGTTCGCCACTGGGACTGACCGCTGTGACTAACGATGATGGCCGTTTTACCATTATGATGCCTCATCCTGAGCGTCTGTTCAGAACGGCACAATTCTCCTGGTATCCGGATGATTGGGATGAAACTTCTCCATGGATGAGAATGTTCAGTAATGCACGCATAGCACTGGACTGATATGCTTCAAATTTATCGCCTGACATGTGAAACTTGCACGTGGATTCCTGTCAAACAATGAAACACCGGGATCGAATACACTTTCAATTCACAATTAAGCCGGAACACTGATTTAGCGAACCATGAAGACTCATATTCGAAACGTTACCCTGGCGATCGTCGCTGGTTTTTTTTCGAACAACGTTTATGCGCAATGGTATTTAAATATCGATCCTATCCCGCCCGCGAACTGGTATTCACTGGCAGATTTCCCTTTGTCGACATCATATGATGAGTTGGATGATCCGTCGATTGATCCGGGCTTCAAGCTCTATAGCGGATATAAGGCGCATGATCTGCTAACGCTGGAGTTTGAATACAAGGATCAAATGGAATTCGGTGTTGGTAACGTTTTCAGTGGCAGAGAACTGTGGCTGACCGATGAGGACAATATCAACATGGAAACCAAGGCGCTGTTTTTCTCCGGAAGCAGTACTTTTGTGATTGATGAGAGTAAAAGAATTCATTTGCGTGGCGGGCTGTATAACTGGGATCTCAAGCCAAATGGAGACTACAGTAATTCACTTCAGAGTGGAAAGAAGCGCGGTACAGATATCTTCTACTCTGTCGGTTCGTACTTTAACGTCACTGAAAAGATTGGCTTCAGTGCTGAATGGGAGCGCTTCGAATTTGAAAACGAAGATGTTGATTTTATCTCGACAGAGCTGAGATTCAGTTTTTAATCTCGATTATTACCCATGTTAATCAGAACCCGACATCCAAATGACATTACAGAGTCCGCCGTCACTGACATTGACGTATATAAACGACGCAGGGAATTTATACTAAAAACAGCCGGCACCGTGGCTGCAATCAGTTTTGGTCTGCCTTCAATCAGTTCTGCAGATGTTAATGTCAGTGATTATATTAAAGATCAGGATAACCCGCTTTCTGATCAACTCACCCGAAAATCAAAAGTCACGTCATATAACAATTTTTATGAGTTGGGGACCGGCAAGGGTGACCCTAAATCCAACGCCCATCTGTTAAAAACCGAGCCATGGGCCGTATCGGTTGAGGGAGAATGTGAAAAACCGGGTGTATTGAGTGTAGATGATATTATCGCACCGCATCAACTGGAAGAAAGAATCTACCGATTTCGCTGTGTTGAGGCATGGTCGATGGTTATTCCATGGCTGGGAGTGGAACTGGGACCGGTGTTAAAACGGTTTCAACCAACCAGTAAGGCAAAATATGTTGAATTTACAACGATACTGGATCCCGATAACTTGCCAGGTCAAAGGCGTCCAGTTTTAGAATGGCCCTATCGTGAAGGGTTGCGAATTGATGAAGCCATGCACCCGCTCACATTGTTGACGGTGGGTCTGTATGGTGAAACGTTGCCCAATCAAAATGGCGCACCGCTTAGATTGGTAGTGCCCTGGAAATATGGTTTCAAGAGTATCAAGTCTATTGTCAAAATCAGCTTTACCGAGCAACAGCCGCAGACCAGCTGGAATATGTCTTCTCCGGGTGAGTATGGTTTTTTCTCTAATGTAAATCCACAGGTTGACCATCCACGGTGGAGCCAGTCCCGTGAACGACGGATCGGTGAACTGAGGAAAAGGGATACGCTAATGTTTAATGGTTATCAGGATCAAGTAGCGTCACTGTATACTGGCATGGACCTGGCTAAGTTTTACTGAATGCCGGTGTTCTTGCTGCTGAGATGTTTGCCTGCATAATCCCGCGCAAATTGGTTGGCAATGCGGCCGCTTCTCGAACCACGCTGCCGCGCCCACAGAAGCGCTTTTTCCCGGTATTGTGACTGTAAATGCTCAATACCAAGATGCCTGAGCCAGTGCTCGACAATATCTAAATACTGTATTTGGGTCAGCGGATGGAAAGAGAGCCACAAACCAAATCGATCTGACAGTGATATTATTTCCTCGATTGCTTCATTGTGGTGTATCTCTGCATTCCGGGTTGATGCGTACTGGTTATCGCTCATTTTCTCAGGGATCAGATGACGGCGATTGGAGGTGACATAGATGAGCGCGTTGTCCGGCAACCCGGTTAGTGATCCATCAAGCGCTGCCTTCACTTCGCGGTAAATCATGTCATTACTATTAAATGACAGGTCATCGCAAAATATAATAAATTTATTTTCTGGTTGATGACGTATCCATTCAATAATATCAACCCATTGAAAAAAATCTCTAATACTTATTTCCAGAACACGTAATTGGCTTTGCCTGTGGTGACTTAATACCGCTTTCACCAGAGAAGATTTACCTGTTCCTCTTGCACCCCATAAAAGTGCGTTGTTGGCCGGAAAACCATGAACGAACTGGCTGGTATTTTCAGATAGTTGCTTTGCCTGTCTGTCTATATGAAGTAATTCCTCATCTGCTGACCTTGCGTCCCAGTTGAGTGGTCGCGCCCCTTTTGTTTTTACCCAGTGATAGGCAAAACAGTCAGATTCATGTTCAGGTATTTTTGATTCAGAGTATTCCGCTTCGATCCGGTCAAACCACTGACTTGCCTTGATAAGCACGTCATTCAGAAGATTAAAATCTATAGACATAATTATTTATAAGTTAAAATATATGCAGGTGATTTATTACAATAACAATAACCAAATGCAATGATACCGCATCACGCATTTTAACACCGATAATTGATTGCAGTGGCTTGCTTGTGATGTCGATATTTAAAAAACTTACGATGGAAATAATCCATACAAGCGTGGCTTAATTACTCCCCGGATTCAAAACTTGGAATAATCCGTGTGTAGACTCAAGACGCTCAATTAAAAAACAAATTGCTATATATTGGTGCATCGGATTAGAATAGCGCTGGAGAGTTAAAAACAATCATAATAAAAATATTCAATAATTCAGCCTGTTAGTTACAGCACGGCTTTATCAAACAACAATTTGAGAGAGGGGTTTTCATGTCAAAAATTATTATTGCCATTATTATCATTGCGGCAGCGGCATACTATTATATGAATCATATGGCGCCTGAACAGGGTGAAGCCATGATGGATGAGGCTTCTTCGGCCATGGAGAAAACAGGAGAAATGGCAGGCGATGCGATGGACAAGGCAGAAGAAATGTCAGAGGACGCCACTGATGCATCAAGCGCGACCATGGAAAAAGCAGGCGAGATGGCAAGTGATGCAAAAGATGCCGCAATGCAAAAAGCCGAGGAAATGGTTGATGATGTAAAAGATGCGGCCAAACAGAAAGTGGAGGAAATGACGGGTGATGCAAAAGAGGCTGCGACAGATTCAGCGCAAGATGAGATGCTGGATAAAGCCAAGGAAGAGGCTGAGGGCGATGCCATGGATAAAGCCAAATCGATGCTATAACTATTTAGTGATTCAATTCAATACCGGGTCAGCATGCAGAATGTTGACCCGGAAAAATACTAAGCATCAAGCCTTTTGTATCGAACGCGTTTTGGCTGTCCTGCTTCTTCACCCAGACGCTTTTTTCTATCCTCTTCGTATTCTGTGTAATTACCTTCAAACCACTGCACATTTCCTTCATCCTCGAAGGCAAGTATATGAGTGGCTATGCGATCCAGAAACCATCGGTCATGCGAAATCACTATCGCGCTGCCCGCAAAATTAAGTAATCCTTCTTCCAGGGCGCGTAATGTCTCCACATCCAGATCATTCGTGGGCTCGTCCAGCAACAGTACATTGCCACCTTGTCGTAACAGTTTCGCCAATTGCAACCGGTTACGCTCACCACCTGAGAGCTCTTTGACAAGCTTCTGTTGATCGCCGCCTTTAAAGTTGAATCTTCCTACATAACTTCTTGATTGCATAGTATGACTGCCAACCGTAATGACGTCGAGGCCATCAGAAATCTCCTGCCACACATTATTATCGCCCTGTAAGTCATCGCGCAATTGATCGACGTAGGCCAGCGTTACCGAATCGCCAACCTTGAGTTCCCCTTTGTCCACTGTTTCCTGGCCAACAATCATTTTGAATAAGGTTGTTTTGCCAACGCCATTTCCTCCGATCACACCGACAATCGCGCCTTTGGGGATAGTAAATGAAACATTGTCAAACAGAACCCGTCCGTCAAACTGTTTATGGATGTTATTGGCTTCTATGATCTGATCTCCAAGACGTTCACCCACCGGGATAAAAATCTCATTGGTTTCAGCACGCTTTTGGTATTCCTGCGAGTTTAATTCTTCAAATCGCTTCAAACGTGCTTTACTTTTTGCCTGCCTGGCTTTGGGATTGCTGCGCACCCATTCAAGTTCTGCAGAGATGGTTTTCATTCTGGCCTGCTGCTGTTTTTCTTCCTGCTGCAGGCGGCGTTCTTTTTGATCCAGCCAACTCGAGTAATTGCCTTGCCATGGAATACCATGTCCGCGGTCCAGTTCCAGTATCCAGCCTGCAACATTATCCAAAAAGTAGCGATCGTGGGTCACTGCCACAACAGTCCCGGCATATTCTTTGAGAAACTGCTCAAGCCAGGCGACGGAGTCAGCATCCAGGTGGTTAGTCGGTTCATCGAGTATCAGCATTTCCGGGTTGGACAAAAGTAGCTGACAGAGTGCCACCCGTCGTCGCTCACCACCAGATAATTGATCAATATTCGACTCCCATGGTGGCAGGCGCAATGCATCTGCAGCCACTTCCAGCTTGCGCTCGAGATTCCATCCGTCTGCCGCTTCGATCTGGTCTTGCAGTTGTGCCTGTTTTTCAAGCAATGCCGTCATTTCATCGTCGGACATTGGTTCGGCAAACTGCATGCTGATGTCATTGAAGTCATCGAGTGCTTTTTTGAGTGGGGCAATGCCAAGTTCAACATTGCCGCGCACGTCCAGTTCTTTATCCAATTCAGGTTCCTGAGGCAAATATCCTATCCTGAGATTGGTTTGAGGACGCGCATCACCAATATGATCTTTATCAACACCTGCCATAATTCTTAACAGGGTTGACTTACCCGCCCCGTTATAGCCGAGCACGCCAATTTTGGCCCCGGGGAAGAAATTCAGAGAGATATCTTTAAGAATCTCTTTTTTGGGTGGAACGACTTTGCCGACGCCGCTCATGGAATATACATATTGGGCCATAAATTATTCTACTTCGTAAAATTGATTGAGATATCGTTCTGAAACACTCCTTCAGGATTGCCACGCATGATTCCAAATTACAGCCAATACGTCTACCACTTCAAGTATCATATTTATACAGGCCATATAGACCAGTAGGGTTAGTTCATCCACAATATTTTGGGGTATAATTGATAGATTACGGATTCAGAATCTATTTTTAAACAGGAGTATTGACATGTTTTCAGCCGATATGAACATCAGCAGTTTCGACCAGGAGTTAGCTGATGCTATCAGTAGTGAGCGTAAGCGCCAGGAAGAGCATATTGAATTAATTGCCTCGGAGAACTACGCCAGTCCCAGAGTGATGGAAGCGCAGGGTACTGTGCTGACTAATAAATATGCAGAGGGTTACCCGGCAAAACGCTACTATGGTGGCTGTGAGCACGTAGATACTGTGGAGCAGCTGGCCATTGAACGCCTCAAAAAACTATACGGCGCGGCGTATGCAAATGTACAGCCACACTCCGGCTCACAGGCCAATGCTGCAGTATTTCTGGCACTGCTTGAGCCTAATGATACCGTGTTGGGCATGTCTCTGGCGCACGGGGGGCACCTTACCCATGGTTCACATGTCAACTTTTCAGGAAAACAGTTCAACGCAGTACAGTATGGTCTAAACACCGAGACGGGTGAAGTTGATTACGACGAAGTTGAACGACTGGCAAAAGAGCATAAGCCCAAAATGATCATTGCCGGCTTTTCTGCCTACTCGCGCGTGATGGACTGGCAGCGTTTTCGGGATATTGCTGACAGTGTCGGCGCATACTTTTTAGTGGATATGGCGCATGTTTCCGGACTTGTTGCTGCAGGTCTGTATCCAAACCCGGTGCCCATTGCCGATGTGGTGACCTCAACGACACACAAAACGCTTCGTGGTCCTCGCGGTGGTATCATCATCGCGCGTGAAAATGAGGAGATTAACAAGAAGCTCAATTCCGCCGTGTTTCCGGGAATGCAGGGTGGACCTCTCATGCACGTTATCGCAGCAAAGGCGGTAGCCTTCAAGGAAGCGCTGGAACCAGAATTTAAAGCATATCAGCAGCAGGTATTAAAGAATGCTCAAGCCATGGCTGCACAATTCCAGCAACGCGGTTATGACATTGTTTCAAATGGGACAGATGATCACCTGATGCTGGTTGATTTAATTAACAAAGGCATCACCGGTAAGGCGGCCGATGCTGCATTAGGCAAGGCCAATATCACGGTAAACAAAAATACTGTACCCAATGATCCACAGTCACCTTTTGTTACAAGCGGTATTCGCGTCGGTTCTCCTGCCATTACTACGCGTGGTTTCAAAGAAGCAGAGTGTGTTGAGCTGGTTAACTGGATGTGTGATGTAATGGATGACCTCGAAAATGAAGAAGTAATCAGTCGTGTCAAGCAGCAGGTAGTTGAGTTATGCCAGCGTTTTCCTGTTTATGCTGCATAAATCGGTCATCATGTAATTTTATCTGACCATGATTATTCTGGACTGAATCCATGCGCTGTCCTTTTTGTGGTGCAACCGATACTAGAGTAATCGACTCCCGTCTGGCGGGAGATGGTAGCCAGGTCCGTCGTCGAAGAGAGTGTGCAGAATGCAAAGAGCGTTATACAACCTTTGAGACGGCGGAGCTTGATCTGCCAAGGATCGTTAAACGAGATGGTCGTCGTGAAGCGTTTACCACTGAAAAGTTACGCTCCGGCATCATTCACGCAATAGAAAAGAGACCCGTTTCAACAGATCAGGTTGAAAAAATCATTGATCATATTCGACGCCTGTGCCTGGCATATGGTGATCGTGAAATTCCAGCCAATCAACTGGGAGAGTGGGTCATGCATGAGTTGCGCAATGTGGACCAGGTGGCTTACGTCAGATTTGCTTCTGTATATCGCTCTTTCACCGATGTGCAGGAATTTCGTGAAATTATTGAACACGTTGAAAATGATCTGCCACCAGAAATGCGCAAAAGTCAGCTCTCATTAATATCTGACAGCTAAGCCTCTGAGCCCGCTATGTTTAGTCAACACGATGTAGAGTGCATGTCACGTGCGCTGCATTTAGCCAAACGTGGGATTTACACGACAAGGCCCAATCCCAACGTGGGCTGTGTTATTACCGATACCAAAGGCGAAGTTGTTGGTGAAGGCTTTCATCGAAAAGCCGGTGAAGCGCATGCTGAAGTTATGGCACTTGAACAGGCCGGAGCGCTGGCTCGCCAGGGAACCGCATATATTACTCTTGAACCCTGTTGCCATCAGGGAAGAACAGGTCCGTGTACCCGGGCGCTGATCGAGTCTGGTATAAAGAAAGTATATATCGCGATGGAAGACCCCAATCCAAAGGTATCTGGCAAAGGCATTGCTATGCTCAAGCAGCATGACATTGAAGTGATTAACGATTGCCTGGGAGAGCAGGCAATGCAACTCAACCGCGGTTTTATCAAACGCATGTCAACAGGGATGCCCTGGGTAACCCTCAAAATTGCAACGAGCGTTGATGGGCGTACCGCACTAAAAAACGGGGTTTCAAAATGGATCACCTCTGCTCAGTCACGTCATGATGTTCACAGGTTGCGTGCACGTCACGATGCAATACTGACCGGAATAGGAACTGTGCTGGCAGATGATCCTGGATTGAATGTACGACTTGAAAATTTTGAACTGGGTATTGAAGGGGCAGTTCTGCAACCTCTGCGTGTTATTATCGATCCCAGACTGGAAATGCCGCTGTCAGCCAATATTCTCAAGGTATCTGGTGAGACAGTAATATTCACGGAATGCTCAGTCAATGCCGATTATTTTGATAAACTGGATCACTGCAACGTAATTCACCTTGATTCTCAACAGGGAAGATTTGACCTGAAACAGGTGCTCAGACAACTTGCAGATCTTGAAGTCAATAGTGTGATGGTCGAAGCGGGTGCCTCGTTACTTGGTGCACTGATAAGTGATAAGCTTGCAGATGAACTGGTCCATTATATTGCACCATCCCTGTTTGGAAATTTATCCAGGGGCATGTTTGACATACCGGAAATCACTGCAATTGATAAACGCATCGATTTGCAATTCGGGGACATCCGCCGTATCGGTAAAGACATACGGGTTACTTCATTAATTACTTACTAATATTACCATGTCGACTATTGTTGCCGTACAAAAAAATAATAAAATCTGTATCGCTGCTGATACATTGACTACATTTGGCGATGTCCGTCAAAGCCATGCCTATGATCTTACCAGTGAAAAAATATTAAAACATGATTCAAGCTATATTGGCATTGTTGGCAGTGCAGCGCATCATCTGGTGATGAAACATGTATTTAATCATGAAGCAACCGATTTTTGTTTCGATTCTTCGATAGATATCTATCAGTCTTTTTTACATCTACACCCAATACTTAAAGAACAGTATTTTCTTAATGCAAAAGATGAAGATGATGATGCTTATGAATCATCAAGAATTGATGCATTAATTATCAATCCGCATGGTATATTTGGAATATATTCGCTAAGAGAAGTATTTCAGTACAGGCACTTTTGGGCAATAGGCGCAGGCGCAGAGGTGGCTTTGGGCGCATTATACGCTATGTATAAACTGGAAAGTGATGCCGAAATTATTGCCAGCTGTGCGATTGAAGCGAGCGCCGAGTTTCATACCAGTAGTGCTCTGCCGCTGACAAAATACTGTATACAGGTTTAAGGTAGCAGGTTTATGTTTACCGGGATCATCCAGGCAATTGGCACAGTCGTAAGCGTAGAAAGTCAAGGCTCTGCTTTTGCTGTCACTATTGAGACACCTGCAAATTTTCTATCTGACACGCAACCGGGTGACAGCATATGCGTGCACGGAGTTTGTCTGACAGTCACCCGAATTGATGGTTCTGTGTTTGTTGCCGATGTTTCTGGTGAAACTGTTTCATGCACCACGTTTGCCAATATCGTGGCATCGAGCCAGGTAAACCTTGAGCTTGCCTTGACTCTATCTGCGCGCCTGGGAGGGCATCTTGTTACGGGGCATATAGACGGCGTTGGAGAAATATGCGAAATAAAAAAACTATCTCAGTCAACCCGGCTTGATATTGTCACACCCGAGGAGTTAAGCAGGTTTATAGCTAGAAAAGGTTCTGTTTGCATTGATGGCGTGAGCCTGACAGTGAATAATATTGAGCACAACAGGTTCAGCGTCAATATAATTCCGCATACATTAAATAATACCGTTATACTTGACTACCAGCCAGGGACACCAGTGAATATAGAGGTTGACCTGATGGCGCGTTATGTTGAGAGACTTCACACCTATTAATTGCCAATGATGAAATTTAATTCGACTGAAGAAATTGTTGAAGATATTGCAGCTGGCAGGATGGTTGTCATTGTTGATGATGAAGACCGGGAGAATGAAGGCGATCTTCTAATGGCTGCCTCGATGGTTCGCCCCGAAGATATTAATTTTATGGCAAAGTATGGCCGCGGTCTTATTTGTCTGACTCTGACAAAGGAGCGTTGTCAGCAACTCAATCTGCCTTTGATGGTCGATGTAACAGACGCAGATCATTCCACAAACTTTACAGTGTCTATCGAAGCGAGCGAAGGGGTAACAACCGGTATTTCTGCCTATGACCGCGCGCATACTATTCGTACCGCAGTCGCACCAAATGCTGACTGTCACAGTATTACCCAACCAGGACATATTTTCCCCCTGATGGCACAGGCCGGTGGTGTGTTAACAAGGGCAGGACACACCGAAGCAGGTTGTGATTACGCCAGGTTAGCCCAACTGGAGCCGGCAGCCGTCATCGTGGAAATCATGAATGAAGATGGCACTATGGCCCGACGTCCGGAACTGGAAAAATTTGCACAGGAGCACCAGCTCAAAATAGGAACGATTGAAGATCTGATTCGCTACCGTATTCAATATGAACGTACCGTATACAGAAAAGCTTTACAGCCATTTACAACAGACTGCGGTGAATTTGATTTGTTTACTTATGAAGACAGAATTAACAAGGAAATTCATTTCGCACTCGTGAAAGGTCAGGTTGAACCTGGTCAACCGATTCTTACACGCGTACATATAGAAAACACATTATGTGATACTTTGCTGGGAAACAGCCCTTGTTGTGGATGGCCATTACGTGATGCCATGGAACGCATAGCCAATGAAGGTTGTGGTGTAATCGTCGTACTCAGAATTGCCAATGATAGTGACTCTTTATGCAAACAGCTGGAAAATTTAATTGATAGCAAGAACCATACAACCTCCTCAAACACTCCCGCAGATCGCTGGACGCTGGGTGTCGGTGGACAGATCCTGTTCGATCTGGGTGTCAAGCAAATGCGCCTGTTAAGTGCACCACAAGTATTTCATGGGCTTGGCGGGTTTGGACTCGAAATTGTTGAATACATAGATGGAAAGCAACCCGAATGAAATTACATCAGCTTGAAACTGGCGATCTTACCCCTGGCGATAAAAAATATGCCATTGTTGCTGCCAGATTTAACAACACCATTGTGAATAACCTTCTGCAGGGCGCGATAACAACCTTACAAAAGCACGGGGTTGACGATAAAAGAATCGACACAATATTAGTTCCAGGTGCATTTGAATTGCCCATAGCGGCCAGTCACCTGGTTGCCACACAAAAATATTCAGCAGTGATTGTCCTGGGTTGTGTGATTAGAGGTGATACACCACATTTCGATTTTGTGGCAGGGGAATGCGCGCGTGGGATTATGAATGTAAGTCTTGAGAGCGGTGTACCTGTTATATTTGGTGTGCTAACCACAGATACCCTGCAGCAGGCGCAGCTTAGGTCGCAAACCAATGGTGATAACAAAGGCATTGACTGTGCGTTATGCGCGTTGGAAATGACAAATGTTATCACTAGCATCCGAGATCAAATTTGAGTCAAATTGAAGAAAGAGTACTGCGCCATAAGAAGCAATGCTCACGCAGGCTTGCATTACAAGCGATGTATCAATGGCATTTTACCAATGAAAGCAGTCAGTCACTTATTAAACAATACCAGCAGGATAGCTACTGGCCGAAAGCGGATCATGACTATTTCATCCAAATTATTTCTGGCAGTATACAAAACCTGACGGCCATTGATGAAAGCATCAACGCAGTCTCTGATTATCCAACCAATCACATTGACCCCATAGAGCTGTCTGCGTTGAGAATTGCAGCCTATGAGCTTATGTATTGTGTGGCGGTGCCTGAAAAAGTGATCACTTCTGAAGCTATCCGGTTATGTAAAAAATTTGGTTCAGATGAAGGGTATAAACTGGTCAATGCGATTCTGGATAAGCTCATGAAAACGCATCAGCGCACACAGGCAATACAAAAAAATTGAACGAAAAAGACATCATCCGGCATTTTATCAACGAATATCAGGACGATAGCGTCGATCTGGGCATAGGGGATGATGCGGCGGTATTGAATCCAACTCCGGGCCATCAGTTGGTCGTGACCACGGACTCGATGGTTGAAAATCGGCATTTTGTCAGGCAAACACCAGCCTATGCGATCGCTTACAAACTGATGGTGTCAAACCTTAGCGACATTGCGGCCATGGGTGCCATTCCCAAATGGGCGACACTCAACATAACACTTACCGAGCTCGATCACTCATGGCTTGATAGCTTTTCCAAAGGTCTGTTTGACTGTGCAAAGAAAAATAATGTTGTGCTTGTGGGGGGCGATACGACACTGGGTGCTCAGCTAAATGTGTCAGTGCAGTTATTCGGTGAGGTGCCAGAAGGGTGTGCTTTAGCCAGAAATCGTGCGCGCACAGGTGACTTAATTTATGTCACCGGGCAAATTGGTGACGCAGCAGCAGCCCTGGGCAAGCTGAAACGACACAACTATAACCATTCTGTTCTCAGTCAGCGACAAAAAGAAGCCTTATATATGCCTGCCTCACGTGTCGAAGTCGCTATTGCGTTACGCGACACTATCCATGCATGCATTGATATTTCTGACGGATTGCTGCATGAACTTGAAATAATATGCCAGCAAAGTCATGCAGGTGCCATACTGAACCTGCAAGATATTCCAGTGAGCGATGATATTGACTTGTTGAAAGCCATCACGGCCGGAGAGGATTATGAGTTGTTGTTCACCGCTGACAGCAGTAAGACGGATAGAATCTTTACACTCGCAGAACAACACCAGTGCGAGATGAGTATTATTGGGTCAATGACGGATAACCACCAAATCAAACTATATAAAAACTCTCAACCTGTCGATTATCCAGAGTGTTCTGGTTATGATCACTTTGCCCACCTGACAGTTGCAACCTGATGGATAAGACGCCCCCGGCTAAAGTGATTTTGACAAATCCTGTGCATTTGCTTGCTTTTGGTTTTGGTGCCGGATTATCACCCAGGGCACCCGGTACTGTGGGAACCGTGGTAGCCATTCCGCTCTACTTATTACTTTCTCAATTTAGTTTAATTATATATTATATCTTACTGATAATATTGATAATTATTGGTATTTATGTCGCTGGAAAGTCGGCAAGAATGTTAGGCGTGCATGATCATGGCGGAATCGTGATTGATGAAATATGCGGTTACTTGTTAACGATGGCCTTGGCCCCGGTTTCCTGGTTTACCATCATCCTGGGTTTCATCCTGTTCAGACTTTTCGACATCTGGAAACCCTGGCCAATCAGGCTGCTTGATCAGCGTATACATGGCGGGACGGGAATTATTATTGACGACCTAATGGCGGGAATATACGCCTTGTTATCGCTTCAGCTGATGCTTAGCCTGTAAAATAATATTCAAACTTAATTCTTTACTATAATATAGACATCAACGTTATGATTTAGGTGTTAACGTTATGTTTTTCCTAGGTTTTAGAAGCAAAACCCTAGGCAGTACAGCGCATCCTGAAAATAAATATCAAGCATTCAATCCATGGGTTTATTAAGCGGTTTATTATCTGACAGCTCAGTGGCACAGATCACACAGTGTGGTTCGTTAACAGAACCGGGTGTGAAAAAAGCAATTGCGAAGCTTGCCAAAAACCCTAAATCATCCATCCCCAAACTTGCTGAAGAGCTTCAATCCTCAAACAAAGCAGGTCACTCAAAGATTATTAAGGTGCTGACAGATATGGCCAGCACAAATACGCTTGAATATTACATCCCCTTGCTTGGTCACGATGCCGAAGTGGTGCGTCATGGGGTATCCGAAGCTTTAAGCCAGGCCGACAGCATAGACCCCAATCCTTTGGTGTCGAGGTTATCTGATCCAAATCTTTCTAAAACGGCGATCATGAATATCCTTACGGCACATAAAGAAAAACTTAAAGCCATTAATCTCATTAAGTTTGTTTTCAATGTTGATCATAGTGAACAGGTGGCATTATTTAAAATCATTGATAGTGTTGCAACGGATACCGTTGTCACTGAAATCGTCAATCGGATTGATACCAAAGAAGCATTCATTAGAAGTAATTTTGCCAAAATATTGCGCAAATTTGATCGGCCGATTGTTCATCAGGCCCTGGAAAAATTACTTGATGACGAAAATAAAACGGTACGGCTGGCAGCACTGGAAGGGCTTTCTCATATGAAAGGCGATGTTAGTATTGATCGCCTGACAATGCTTATCGATGATGCAGATTTTTCCGTTCAGAATAAAGCGGTAGAGACTATTGTCAGCATCAGTCACCCGGAAACAGTGGCTCATCTGGTTCCCCATTTACGCAGTGAATCAGAATATACCCGGCGGGCCGCGGTTGAGGTGCTCAATGAAATAGCAAACCCTGATTCAATAAAAGACCTGTTCCGCATACTCAAAGATGAAGACTGGTGGGTACGTTCCCGTGCTGCTGATGCGCTAGGCAAAATAGGAGGGCCCAAAGTAGTGAAAGCAGTGTTGGTATTGCTTAAGGATAAAGATGAATTTGTGCGCCGCTCAGCGATTGAAATCATCAACTCGACTGAAGATGAAAGTACTTATGATGCACTGGTAGATGCCCTCTCGGATTCTGACTGGTGGGTAAGGGAACGCGCTGTTGATGGCCTGGCTAATCTTGGCAATAAACAGGCCATACCGATGTTAATCAAGCTTCTGCAAAAAAATGAATCTCTAGAAGATGACAAAAATAATGAGTCAATGTCGATCATCCTGTTACAGGCACTTGGCAAGCTGGCAGCAAAATCTGCGTTACCATATGTCATCAAACAGCTATGGGCCAGCAAAGATAATATCGTTAAGGAGGCGCTTGCATGCCTGGAGAAACTTGCAGACGATATGAGTGTTGATGAAATTGTGTCTTCGATCAGTCATGCGCTTGAAAATCGTGATGAAGAGTTGCGGGAACTGGGAGGTTGCTCAATTGAAAGAATACTCGACAGTCAGAACAAGGCGCGTACAGACATCAGGGCCACACTTTCCCGTAATACAGATGCCGCGGATAAAACCATGCCCGGTACAATTATTCGCGGTAAAGCAGAGTTACAGCCCAAATCAGTCGATCCATCCAAGCTTCAACCTGATGATATTCTGGCTGGCCGCTATAAATATATCCGTCAGGTAGGGAAGGGAGCCTTTGGCTCGGTTTATCTGATGGAAGATCTGATGATTAACGAAGATGTGATTCTCAAATTCCTCAACGCACAATTCGTTTCTGATGATAGTGTTATCAAGCGGTTTATTTATGAATTACGCTTCGCCCGCAAAGTCACGCATGCAAATGTAATTCGTATTTATGATCTGATTACCTTCGGTGAGTCTCATGCAATTTCAATGGAATATTTTGAGAGCCATACATTAAGTGCAGAGCTGAAAGAACGTAAACCACTTAGCAATGAACGGGCAATCAAGATTGCCACAGATATATGCAGTGGCATGGAAAGTGCGCATAGTGCCAAGGTTATCCATCGCGATTTGAAGCCTAACAATGTCATGATTAATGATGAGGATATGTTAAAAATCGTTGACTTTGGAATTGCTGCAGCCAGTCAAAGCTCCGATACAAAGCTCACCAAAACAGGGCTGCTTGTGGGTACCCCCACCTATATGTCTCCGGAGCAGGTACTTGGTAAGGAGATTGATGAAAGAACCGATATTTATAGTCTTGGTACTATTATGTATGAAATGGTCACTGGTCGCCCACCGTATAGCGGTAAAGATAGCATGTCGATAATGTATCAACACGTACAGGGCGAAGCCAAACCACCTATTGAGAAAAATAACCAGGTGCCACTGCAGCTTAGTAATCTGATTATGGACTGCATGAAAGTTAAACCTGAAGAACGTATACAGTCAATGACTGTTTTGCTGGACGAATTAAATAAAATAAGTTGATGAGCTGACCATGGCGCGAATAGATGCTTTTTTAAAATTGGGGCGTGAGCAGGGAGTTTCAGACATTCATTTCGCCGTCGGTGTGCCGCCTATGTTCCGCATGCACGGCGATTTACTGCCGATTAAATTTCGTGATCTTGGTGATACTGAACTGGAGTCATATTTATTCGAGATACTTACAAAAAATCAAAAAGAAAGGTTCAAGGCAGGTGAAGATCTGGATTTTTCCTACATGTCCGAAGGCGCCGGACGCTTCAGGGTCAATCTGTTCAGGAAACTGTCTGGCATAGGGGCCGTATTAAGATATATTCCAACAGAAATTCCTGCATTTGATAGTCTGAACCTGCCGAGGGTCATCAAGTCTTTTGCCGAGTTTCGTCAGGGAATGGTACTTGTAACCGGTGCGACGGGAACAGGCAAGTCAACAACACTTGCTTCATTAATACACCATATAAACTGTACTCGTCAGGAAAATATTATCACCATTGAAGACCCCATCGAATTTATACATCCCTCGCAAAAATCCCAGGTGATACAGAGGGAAGTCGGTACGCATGTTAACTCTTTTTCTGATGGTCTGAGAGCTGCATTACGTGAAGACCCGGACATTATACTGGTCGGCGAGATGCGTGATGCCGAAACAATCAGCATGGCGATGCTGGCCGCTGAAACGGGACACCTTGTTTTTGGTACGCTGCATACCACTTCAGCGACCAAGTCTTTAGACAGAATCATGGATGCGCTACCCGCTGATCAGAGAGAACAGGGTAAAATTTTCCTGTCACAACATTTGCACGCCGTAGTCACGCAGGACCTGGTACGTACTGCCGATGGTAAATCCAGAAAAGCGATCGTGGAAATCATGATAATGAATAATGCCATATCCAATCTGATCATTTCTGACAAGACATTTCAGATACCCAATCAAATTCAAACCGGCAGCAGAATTGGAATGCAGCTAAAAGACCAGGCGCTTTTGGAAGCAGTGACAGCGAAAGAGGTCGATCCTGATCATGCCTATTTGTATGCAAATGATAAGAAATTATTTCAAAAATTTGTTACCGACCCAAGCTTAATCGCATCATAACCAATTATCAGTTATGCTTAATCTTGCAGAATTATTAAAAAAACTTGTCGAAGAAAATGGCTCGGATCTCCACGTTCTGTCCGGCGACCCGGTACGCATGCGTATTAATGGTGATCTTATCAGTCTGTCTGCAGAGCCGGTGGGTGCCAAAGATACACTTGAAGCGTTAAAAGACATCATGACAGTGCGACATCAGGAAGTACTGGAAATCGATGAGCAGGTTGATTTTGCCTATGAAATTAAAGATGTCGGCCGTTTCCGGGTCAATGTATTCAGGCATATTAATGGTGTTGGTGGCATTTTTCGCGCCATCCCCTCTGAAATAATCCCTCTCCAAAAATTAAACATGCCTCCTGTGATTGACTCAATCTGCAGGCAAAAGTCGGGGCTTATTTTAGTCACGGGTAAAACAGGATCCGGGAAGTCAACTACTCTGGCCTCCATGGTAGATGTGATCAATACCAACCAGAAAGGACATATTCTCACTATTGAAGATCCGATTGAATTCGAGCATATGCGAAAGAATTCACTGGTGAGTCAGCGTGAAGTCAGCAATCATACAAACACTTTTGCCCAGGCACTTCATTCAGCACTGCGTGAAGACCCTGACGCGATACTTGTTGGGGAGCTGCGCGATTATGAAACCATGAGCCTAGCAGTCACCGCCGCGGAGACAGGTATTCTGGTTCTTGCAACACTACACACCAACAGTGCTGGGGCGACTGTTGATAGAGTCATCAATACATTCCCCGTGGGTAAACAACCACAGATCAGGACTATGTTATCAACCTCATTACGTGCGATTGTCTCTCAGCAATTACTCAAAACGACGGATGGCAAGGGACGGGTGGCAGCGGTTGAGATCCTTATTAATACCTCGGCTGTTTCAAATGTGCTGCGTGAAGGCAAGTCAGAACAGTTACAGAATCTGATCCAGAGTGGATCTGCCCACGGCATGCAAAGCATGGATAGTGCCTTGCATAATCTGGTTCAAAATCAGATGATTTCACCTCAAACAGCATTTGAGGCAGCAAATGACAAGGGCTCGTTTACACAATATCTTAAAAAGAGCACATAACTCTCTTTTTGCACAGCATATTTATCATTCCCCCCCAAATTTTGCTATAGTATTTCTGTGGTTATATGCAGTATTCGCCTACGCAGAAATGCCTCATATTGAAGTCACGGCTTTGTTTGAGGGTAAGGCGATGGTCTATATTGATAACAAACATATGCTTGTCTCCGTAGGCGAAGAAATAACCAGCCATGGTATTAAACTGATTTCAGCTAATGCCAGGGAGGCTATTTTTGAGGTCAATGGGAGCCAAAGGCGATACCCGCTAGGCAGCGTTGTGCGTGATCAGGCCAGCAATCGTGGCGGACAAAAGAAAACAGATGAAATTATTGTTTATCAGGGAACTGATACCATGTTTCGCACAACCGGTTCAATTAACGGGTATCCTGTTAGCTTCCTGGTCGATACTGGCGCTTCGAGTATTGCAATAAGTTCACAAGAAGCCAGGCGCCTTGGTATTAACTACAAGTTAAACGGGGAGGCGACCTGGGTATCCACTGCTTCTGGCGTTGAGCAGGCCACGGCTGTGACACTTGATCGCGTGACTATCTCGGGTGTCACTATAAGGTCAGTGGAGGGATTAGTCATTGAGGGCAATCAGCCTTCTGTGCCTTTGTTGGGGATGTCATATTTAAATCGTTTTCAGATCATTAATGATGGCAATATGATGAGATTAAAAAGAAGATACTAGATTCATAATCTATGGAAAAGCACACTGATTGCGCAGTAATGTTTGTGGATATTGCTGGAAGCACCAAGCTCTATCATGAGTTTGGAGATACGCTCGCACAAGATAGTATCGCTCGCTCACTGATACGCATGTCAGAATGCATCAAGCGTAATAAAGGGACAGTCGTTAAATTTATTGGCGATGAGATTTTATGCTACTTTCAGGATGTCAGTCATGCTGTCACTACCGCCTTTGCTCTTAATGATCTACTTGAACAGTTGAAAGATCCTCATGGAATACAAATCAGGATCAGGATTGGACTGCATTATGGCACGGCTATTATTGATCAAAATGATATTTACGGAGACACGGTGAATGTAGCCGCCGGTATGCGCGAAATCGCCCGTTCCAGGCAAATAATTACAACCGAGGCTGTTATACAGAAACTACCCGCAGAGGTATTGCATCGTGCCCGACGAATCGACACAACAAAACTCAAGGGCAGACAGGAAGAAACGATAATTTATGAGTTACAGTGGGATGATGAAGACTATACGCAAATGCTCTCTGCCGTAGAGCCCAATGAAGAAGAGAAGGTAACACGGTTACAGTTAATATACCGTGATCGCGAAATGTCCCTGCTTGAAGACATGCCACTGTTCACCCTGGGACGTGATGCCTCGTGTTCCATGACAATTGAAGGAAAACTTATTTCCAGAAATCACGCCACTATTGAGTATAAAAAAGGAAAGTTTATCTTTCGAGATACCAGCACCAATGGCACATATATCAGAACAGAAGAGGGCAGAAACGTATACGTTCGCCGTGAAGAAGTTGCTTTATGGGGACTTGGCAATATCAGTCTGGGACGTGTTCCGGAAGAGGACGAAGAAAATCTTATAAGATATATCAGTCGCTAAATCAGTGAAAAAATTTTTTATATGTCGTCTGTCTGCGGTATTATCCGCTGTGTCAGATTTTATCTACTGTTTCAGGTTTATTACATGGAAGTAAGAACGCGCTTTGCACCAAGCCCTACTGGCTACCTACATATCGGCGGCGTCAGAACCGCGTTATTTTCCTGGCTTTTCGCAAGGCATCATGATGGCAAATTTATCCTGCGCATTGAGGATACAGACAGGGAACGTTCAACACAGGAGTCTATTGATGCCATACTTCATGGCATGGAATGGTTGGGGCTAGATTATGACGAAGGGCCTTTTTATCAAACTCAACGCTTTGATCGTTATAAACAGGTAATTCAGCAATTACTTGACGAGGGTCATGCGTATCGTTGTTATTGCAGCAAACAAGAACTCGATGCAATGCGAGAAGAGCAGCAGCGTAACAAGCAAAAACCCAGATATAATGGTCGTTATCGTGACTACGATGGGCCCATACCAGAAGGTATCGACCCAGTAATACGTTTCAAGAATCCTCTGAGCGGTACAGTGACCATCCACGATATGGTGTTGGGTGAGGTCAGTGTCAGTAACAGCGAGCTGGATGACTTGATTATTGCACGCTCTGATGGCACGCCGACATACAATTTAACCGTTGTTGTTGATGATATGGATATGAATATTTCCCATGTCATTCGTGGCGATGATCATGTGAATAATACTCCCCGGCAAATAAACATGATCAACGCGCTGGGTGGAACGCTGCCTCAGTACGCACATGTTCCAATGATTATGGGACATGATGGTAAACGCCTGTCAAAACGGCATGGCGCGGTAAGTGTCCTCGCCTACCAACAGGAAGGTTATCTCCCTGAAGCATTATTGAATTACCTGGTTCGGCTCGGCTGGGCGCACGGGGATCAGGAATTATTTTCCCGAGATGAGATGATAGAACTATTTTCGCTAGACCACGTGAACAAGTCCGCTGCTGCATTTGACGTTGAAAAGTTGAAGTGGGTGAACCAGCAATACCTAAAATCCACGTCCAATAAAAGCCTTGCGGCAATTGTCAGACAGTATTACGACAATAAACACATAACAGTCAGTTCCGCATCACAGCTAGAGCGAGTTATTGATATTCAAAAGGAACGAGCCAAAACGATTAATGAAATCGCTGATTCTAGCGAATATTTTTTTGCTGATTTTGAATCTTATGATGAAAAGTCCGTAAAAAAACATTTCAATGTATCAAGCCTCGCTATCCTGAGCGACATTCTTGAAAAATTTTCTTCCCTGCAGTTGTGGGACAAAGAGCATATTCAGCAGTGCTTGGCGGAATATTCCGACCAAAGCAGTCTGAAACTGGGCAAGATTGCACCGCCAATCAGGGTGGCGGTCTGTGGTATTGCAAATTCACCCTCAATAGACATTACTCTGGAACTGGTCGGAAAACAAACTACGCTCAAGCGTCTGCAAAGAGCAGTCAATTTTATTCAATCACAAGTTGAGTGAATTCAGGAATAAAGGCATAATTAATATTTATATGAATGGTTTTTGGGGCTATAGCTCAGCTGGGAGAGCGCCTGCATGGCATGCAGGAGGTCAGCGGTTCGATCCCGCTTAGCTCCACCAAAATCATGGCTTATCAGTAATCACTCTTGTGTCCCTGCTTCATGCCGAACATCAGATTCCGGCCAATAATTTAATCTGTTTCGCGACTCCTGACGAGGTCTCGCTTCCCTGTTTTTTTATCACGTTGGGCCAGGTTCACTTGATACACATCAAATTTGTGCCGGAATCAGCTAGAGTCACATATTTCAGGATTATACATTTTAAGTGGTTTTGTTAATGATTTATCAGACGTGACCTGACTTGAATGCATAATTATCAATGAGCGATCATCATCTTGCTTTATATTACCTGGTAATAGCGCTTGCCATTGGGTTATTGATTGGGGTTGAGCGTGGCTGGGAAGCACGTCATGAACAGGAAGGTGCCCGGGTTGCCGGCATTCGAACCTATGGATTGATAGGCTTGCTGGGAGGCATACTGGCACTTCTGTCAGAACGCATAGGCCCAATGATTTTTGGGCTGGCTTTCATCGCAGTGGCCGGTACCTTAACGGTTGCCTATATTTTTAATCCCCGTAATACAGACCGTCATGTTGGCATTACAAGTCTGATCGCAGGACTGATAACCTTTGTTCTGGGTGCACTCGCAGCCATGTCAGAAGTAGTCATTGCATCAGCCAGCGCCATTGTGACGGCATTAATTCTTAGTTATAAACCACTTCTGCATAGATGGGTCAGCGCACTGGAAGAGCATGAGATCCATGCGGTGATCAAGTTGTTACTAATCTCGGCTGTGTTATTACCCATACTTCCTAACCAGGGTTTTGGACCGTGGTCTGCACTCAATCCATATGTTATTTGGTGGATGGTTGTACTGATCGCCATGATTGCTTTTGTTGGATATTTTGCGATTAAGATAATCGGGACTCGCCGTGGTATTATTTTTACAGGCCTGTTTGGTGGTCTGGTATCCTCAACCGCGCTGACCCTCGACTTTTCGCGCATGGCCAGGCGCAATACCGGCGCCTCACCAATTTTGTCGACAGGGGTGTTACTGGCCTGTGGGACAATGTTTCCACGTATGTTACTGGTTGCCAGCATACTGAATACCCGGTTACTACCTGCTTTGCTGGTCCCCGTCATGGTAATGGCCGTATTCACTTATCTGCCTGCCTTGTTCTATATGATGTCAGACTCCAGCCGGCGGGTAGAAACTGCTTCACCCCTGAATAATCCACTTGAGCTCAAAACAGCAGTCACTTTCGGCCTGTTTTTGGCACTGATTATGCTGCTCAGTAAAGTTTTGCAGGAGTTTTTTGGCGATATGGGAATCATCGTTCTGGCCGCCGCTTCAGGTTTGACAGATGTCGATGCCATTACACTTTCGCTGGCCAAAATGAGCAGTGAGGACCTCGCTTTACGCATTACTGCCATGAGTATCGTCATCGCCGCGGCAGTCAATAGCCTAACCAAAGGAGGAATCGCGGCGGCAGTGGGTGGAAGGGATTTTGGTTTCAGGGTCGGCTTACCGCTATTTGCCACTGCGCTTGCAGGGCCCATAACCACATGGTTTTGGGTGTGGTAAAAAACACTATTTATCAGCGAAAGTACTTTTTCCGATCCATTCTGAAATGTTTTTTAAATGATTTTGAGAACCCAGCATTTTAATTTTTCTTTTTTCTATTTTATCTTCCAGACTTTCATAACCCATCCAGACATTTGTCATCACAGGTAATGTGGTGATGATAATAATGTCAGGATCGTGGCCCATATCTTCAAAGCATAAGTCAATTTCACCATTTTCAACGACCATCCACCAAAACCGATCCGGTTCATGTTGGTCGGTAAACTCAATATGGATCACGACGCGCTCCGAACCAAAATAATCAGCATTCAGACGTCTACGCATATCCCATAGTAAAAATCCTGCATCCAGATCATCTTTGACAATTTTATTTCTCGCCCAGCGGTGTCCCCATGTTCCAAAACCAAGAACCAAGGGACGCAGTTCTTCACCTGACTCCGATAAGTGATATTCATATCCGAGGTTGTCATTTTTTTTGGTTCTGATGATAACCCCTTGTTCTTCAAGCATTTTAAGGCGACGTGAGAGTATACTGGGCGATATGCGGGGCAGTCCTTTACGCAGTTGACCAAAGCGTGTACTACCCATCATTAGCTCACGCAAGACGAGAATGACCCATTTCTCACATAATATTTCTGCAGCTTTTGCAACCGGGCAGAACTGGCAATACTTTTCCATAAATCCTGTTTGTTAATATAGAGTGGTACAAGTTTAGGACTAGCGCTATCACTTTAATCCCTTCAAAATAAACGTGTTTACGATTAAATAGCAACGTTAACTGAAGAGCGCCAAATTCGGGTTATCGGTACCTCCAGACCCAATAATATTACCTGAATTTGGCATTTTTCAAGTACTGTAATGATTCACGCTATCTCTGATATTATTGTGCAGCCCAATAATCAACAGGCGTATGCGACAAATTGTCTCACTGCAATTCGCCATCTATCCAGAGTATAATTTTGCATTAGCAAAATAAAACCGCCAGCCACACTGATTTCACTGATGTCGGTACTGGCAGCCTGGGTTATGTGCCCATAACGCTATACCAGCATTTACAATATCTTTTTGCTTGTGCATAAACCATGTCTGACAATATGCAAATGACAGATCATCATCCAGTCACATTTACCTAATTACCTCTATTTAAATCAGCGATGCATACAATTGATGTTGAAGTCAGTGTTACCCAAGCGGGTGAAATTCTGCAGGCAGGGGGCCCTGTTGTTATCGCTCTGATAATCATGTCTATCCTTGGCCTGGCAGTGCTACTGTTAAAACTATGGCAGTTTTTTATACTTAAACTGGAACGGCGTGACTTTATAGAAAAGGCAATCAATGCCTGGCTTACACGTGATTTGGATAAATTGAGCGCTATTCTTGCCAATTCTAAAAATCCAATTGCACGGGTTCTGGAAACAGCAACACATGTCTGTTGTCAAAATAATCCGGATCTTTCACTGGCAAGAGAAGAGGTACTGCGTGTGGCGACATTAGAGATGGCACGGGTAAGATCTCATCTGCGTATCATAGAAGTCATTGCAGCATTGAGTCCCTTGCTGGGATTATTTGGAACTGTATTGGGGATGATTGAGGCTTTCCATCGCCTTGAACAGGCCGGTACCGCCGTTGATCCAAGTGTTTTATCTGGGGGCATATGGGAAGCACTGTTAACAACAGCTGCAGGACTGGCAGTGGCAATACCTGCAATCATTGCACTAAACTGGCTGGAGCATCGCATAGATAAATTTAAACTTGCCATGGAAGATGCCATGACTCGTGTATTTACATCGCAAGCAACCGTCACAAATTAGACATGCAATTAGCGGAATCAGACAGGAAAAAATCGTTAGTAAACTTAACACCATTGATTGATGTTGTATTCATTCTTTTAATATTCTTCATGCTGGCTTCAAATTTTGTTCGCTGGCATGTATTGGAGTTAGCTACCGGAAGCACCCAGGAAATAACAGTCGATTCAGACAGTCTAAGTATCGTATCTTTTGGTCACGACGGAAAATATACTTTGAATGGTAACGCCATGACGATGAATGATATTGTTGAGACATTAAATCAGAGAATCATGCGCCAGCCAGAGCATGCAATCATTATTGAGCCTAATACAACTGCCACTGTCCAGGATCTGATGGATTTGATTGCCGGTATCAATAAATCTGTATCCAGCGACAACATTTCGGTCGCAAAATCAACAGGCAATCGGCTTTAATATCTCCCAATTCCAATGCGCTTACCGGATACTCGACCAAAACGTGAAATTGAAAATTTATTGCCATTAGTCAACGTGGTTTTTTTGCTGTTGATTTTTTTTATGGTGGCCGGAGCTTTTACATCCGCCGACCCATTTTTAATACAGCCCACGCTTGCAAATAACGAGTCTCCTGCCGACATAAAAAAGTTCACTATACTGGTAAGTAATCGTGGGGAACTCGCCGTTGATAATAAAATTATTTCAGTTGATGAATTGATTCCCTTAGTTAATGAGTCCCTTCAAAATCAAGCGGTGAAAAAAATTCAATTAAAGCCCGATGCACAGGCCAATGCGCTCAGGTTGGTTGAAATAATTGACCTGTTAAGCAAGTCAGAGGCTGAAGCTGTCCATATATTAACAAATAGACCGTAGTGATCGTGCTCTCTGGTGATCAGATAAAAACCTGTCATTGGTGGATTGCCATCAGCCTTGCAGCATTGCTACATGCATTGCTGTTACTTGGCCTCAGACATAAAGAAGTTGCTGTTGAAGAATCTGGTGCGTCTACTCCCGGTATTGTTATTAATTTGAAAAAAATTAATAAAACAACGACTCATGCGTCACCTCAGTCTGCAGGCACGCGGCCAGCAGATCAAATACTACCGCAGGCGGATGTCCCACCAACACCAAACGATCCGCAACCACAGGTTCCGCGGGAACAACCCAAACCAAAGGCAAAACCAGATCAGCAATCAAAGCCCACGCCAAAACCTCAGCCAAAGCACAAAGAAGTACGAAAAAAGGAAACAAAACAAACCCCAAAAGAACACACAATAGTCAGCAAACCCGCTTCAACGATGGCAGCCACAATTGAGCCTTTGCCCGATCGTAAAGTTGCCTCCGAAGGCCAACCAAATATGCAGTCCCATATGACTGACACATCTTCAGACGTAAAATTAACGCAACATCAGCAAGCGGCGGAGCTGGCTCTTGAAAAATCTCGCTATATGCGGCAACTGAGTCTTTGGCTTGGTCGTCATAAAGAGTATCCAACCATTGCACGACGCAGACACCTGGAAGGTGAGGTGATTATTCAGTTTGTTATCGATCGGGAAGGGCATTTATTAAGGCATACGATCATTCAGCCTTCACCTCACCAAAGTTTGAACAGGGCGACCGTGAACATGTTAAAGAGAGCTTCACCCATGCCTGCAGTGCCTGCAAATATTGCACAAACCAAATCAGAGTTTGAGTATGAAATTCCTGTAAAATTCGATCTTTCAGGCAGATAGTTAATAAAATACATAAATTAAATACTATAACTAATTAAATCAAAATAAATTTAAAATACAATTAGATAGAGGATTTATTTAATTCATTTTATAGAATATGATTCGCTTTAATTCTATAATGAAACAGTATGGATGTTCTGTTTGAAGCTCGAATTTATGGAGTGATTTGTGACTAAATTCTTCCTTATAGACGATCATGATGACGATCGACGCAAACAACCTGACAGACGAATCAATTTCGCACCCACAACCTTTCCTGTATACACTCGTCAGGGCAACTGGATTCGGAAAGAATGTCGAAAAACGCCAGAAAGGCGCATAAAAAATATAGATGTTAAAGAGTCATATATCAGCAATGAGCAATTTAAAGAGCTTTTTGATGCGAATTCAGGCGAGTAAAGGCAATTTTCGGTTCCCGAATTAGATTAACTTTCTGATTCGCAATATTTTTATAATCTGGCTACAATATGCATTGAATCAGTGCACATTGTATACCGGAAAAGACTTTGCAAAAGACCAAGCCAACACAGTCACGCGTCAGGCAAGCATCCACCGGCCAGGCTCCAGCGAAGCCCCGCCAGAACAATACATTGCGCGAGCGTCGCAAGAAGTCTTCCGAGCGTAGACATGGAGATCATATCACCCAGTTCCCAATAATTACGCGACAGGGTATATGTGTCCGCAAAGAGCGAAGAAAAATACCCGAGCGCAGAATGTCAAACATCATTGTCAAGGAAACAGTGATGAATGAAGAAGTCTTTGAAACACTGTTTTCAAGCTATCTGGCCCACAAAGAGCGAATACGCCTAATGAAAAAGCTAAATGGCTAACTTCCCATTCTGTACCAGCTTTACCGATCCATCTGACTGCCTGTCGCCAATATATTGCATACCATTAATGACCGCGTCGGTGGATCTTTGATTTTTCCTCACATTCAGTTCCATGGCATAAGACATGTCCTGAAATAGCTGAACAACACCTGACAAGTCAACATGACCCTGATTATTTGTGATGCTAATGAGTGTATGTTCGTCGCGTGGCTCGAATTGAGAACTCAGATTTCCAAGCAAAACTCTCAGTACACCGTTGATTGATAGCGAAGAGAAGCGCATATCACCATTGATAGTATGGATCCGCTTGTCACTAAAGGATAAGTTCGCCAGGTCAGCTTCAAATTGACCGGATAAAGTAATGCCATAGTCATTCATGATTGTATTGAGAATTCGTGCATCGCCAGAGGCATTTAAATTTTCAAGCTGTGTAGTTGTGCCTTGCCTCAACAAAAATGAGCTGCTTAGGTCAGAATTCTGCTGTTCAATGTTGACGCAAAAATTCAGAAAAAATAAGCAACTCGGCTTTACTTTCCATGCCACAGAACCCAGGTTTAAATTATCAATGGTCATAGATGTGGCCGAGCCATTCCACAGATTCCCGTGATAGTGATGTGCACTGATGTGGCCAGGCAGAAGCTTGGACGCCACACTTGCGGGGATAGTCGCTATAAGGGCTGCCAGAAAAAATATCACGCCTGTTATAATAAATTTCTTCATGTTCTTTTAAGTAAAAGCCGTGCCTTTACCATTCCGGTTTTATCCAGTTTTGTAATATTCGCCTCACTGACTTTGACGTCACTATTTTTGTCTAGTTGACCAAGCATCGTCGCAAGCGCATCAAAATCAATTTCGTCGATCCAGACAGTCGCAGCATGAGGTCCATCGGGTTGTATCTGCCTGATCGCAGGACGCAGGCCCAAACGATTTGCGAGGCTATCGACGATGGCAAGTAATGACCGCTTGCTATCTGATCTGACCAGGTTTGGGTTGGTTAGCCTGATCTGCTTGACCTGATTACTTTTGGACTGCATCCAGGCAAGCAATTGTTGATTATTCTCAACCTGCATTTTTGCATTATCACGTGCTTTATGCAGTGGCGACCAAAGCATATTATAGAAAATAAATAGTATGACCACCGCAACTGCCACTAATACAAAATTTTGTTCCCTGGTCTGTAAATTGCTCCACCGTTCTTTCATTGTCTTACTCCGATACCAGCATGCGGGCTAATACAAAATCATCGACAGTTTTTGCTGTTTGCAGTTCTGCGTTGATCTCTTTGGATATCAGTTTGTTTTTTACTGTCTCCAATATTTGAATATCTTTAGCTTTGACTTCAAGTGTGAGTTGACTATTTTTGTATTGTATATCAGTGATTGACACACTGGGATCTTTGTATAGTTCATAGCCGGCCTGGTGAAGAAACTTCAGAAAACTTCCACTATCGTTCTGAGTGTTCTCGGAAGTGAGTTTTTTAATGCGTTGCTCCATCTGTACCCGGGCATTGACAACTTTCCGGACATCGGGGAAAGCACGCTTGAATGTTTGTTCAATTTCATTAGCCAGATGATCATTGTGGCGCGTATACCGGTTATACTCAATCACTGTATGCAGGATGGAAATTGCTACCCAGATAACAGCCAGCGCGGCCGCGATTTTCCATGGACGAATAATCTTATGTGCTTTATCTGCTTTGGCATATTCTCCCTGTAGCAGATTAATGCAGTTGTCGCTTGTAAAGCCTCTCACAAAGACACTGGGCGACCAGAAGTCATCGAGATCGGCATGCTCAAGCTTGATGATCTCCTCAATTTTTTCATCGGGATGACTGTGAACGATAAGTTTGTCTGGTGGACTTTCCTGTTCAGAAACGGCTATTTGCATAAAGTCATTGAAATCGCCCAACTCACAGGCGAATCCATTCCAGGCGCTGGTTCGGGTGAGCACGCGACCATTGTGAATGCATAATGTCCACTGCCCAGGGTGGTGTTCCAGTCCATATATATCTGCAGTAATAATATCCGGGAATATGCTGGCATTGCTGAGAATTTTTATAAGATGATTCAGGTAGGCCCGTGATATCGCTGCGACTGCAATTTCACGATTGGCAGTTCGATCGCCCAGTGCAAAATGCAAATTCTCAATGTCTTCCGTCAACTCGTCTTCAAGTGCATAAGGAACAGCTTTCTGTAATTGTTTTTTATTTTTAGTCTGAACTGCTACCTGGCCAATATAAAATTGCTCAACGGGTAATAATATGACGACTTTTCGATCCTGTATTAATTCCGCAACATTATTTAACTTGACTGTGCCACAATTATTCGCTTCGGCCCCCTCTGTTTCCAATACCCACTGTACTGATGTTTCCACATCAATTTCATTTTCCTGTGTATGAGCGAGAAATCTTAAAAATAATGTTTCCATGATAATAATTGTCTTGTTGATACCATTTATATTCCCGGCACACGAGTAGTCACGGTAATGTTTGAATTGCTTATGCGATTCAATATGCTTTTATTTCTGATGAAGCTGTTACCCACTTTTATTTCTGAGCTTAAGCTAAAATAACTGCTTTCTGTTGACAGTGCCTGTATGTTAATGGTCATGCCCTGAAGTAAAGGGTGAGAAATAAATTGTTGCATGCTTTCAAATGCCTCTTCATCACGCTGTTCAACGATACTGTTGGCAGCATCCAGCCCCAGCTCCGGGATGATGGCTGCTATTACCTCGGACTTCGCAGTGTTAATGTTAATTGCCGTGGCTGAAGGCAAGGCCGTTAAATATTGAACAAGATCATCATAAATCTCCTGGGTTATTCCTTTAACGAGTCTTAGCTCGGATATATGCTGCATCGGTTGATTGGCCGTTAAATAAGGGTATTCCAGTCCAGTATAATAATCATCTTCAGCGCCATTAGGCGGGAGTGCCTCGACGTCCGGATCGATCCAGTCGATAATTGCCTGCACCAGCGTACGATCATATTCTCTCAAAGCAAGCAGAGATTCCACCCGGGCGCGTGTTAAGGCATTGACTTCAGACCCGGTCACCAGGTCATTTAGATTGATTTTGCCCTGTTCGTCTTCAAGCTTACCTGATATGTAACCTCCGGGCAGAGGTAATGCCGGTAATTCAGTCGCCCAGGCTTCACTCGCATGATCGTATCGATTATCGTCGTCAAGATCACGTGCCAGTACGACTTTCGCCCACTTTTCTCCGCCATGCAGGTAAGACCATACCTGGCTCCCAAATACGATATTTTCCGTTCTTCGGATTGAAAGATGGTGATTGGCTGCAATCGAAGTGGCAGCAATGACAGCCAGGGTCAGTACTAATATCGCTGTTAGCAGGGCAATGCCTTTTTGTGAGCCGGGAGTATTCAATTGGGCACCGTAAATATACGTGAAATTTTACCCAGTGGCGGCGCACTAAAAGATATTGATACTGCGCGTGGTAGCTGCGTATTATTGATATCTGCATTAATTGGAGGCCACTGATCTACCCAGGTATTGGCCGGATTTAAAAACTCAATAGTAAAGTCCTTTACCTCCTCAATTAATATGACATTGCGGGCATCTTCACTGATCGCGCCATCTAATCGATTCCAGCTATGCCGAATCAGCTGCTGCTCGCCCGAATATTCATAAGCGACTCGTTGCAAGTGGCTGCGTAACAAACCGGCGGGGTTGCGCCAACCACTATACGTCAAACTCATTATGGTCTCGCCATCAGAGGCCAATGCGGGTTGGCTATCACCGTATTGATCACGGATAGTGCGGGCCACGGCACGGTTAATATCTTTTTCAAGATATTTGAGTGTCAGCTGAATAGACTGTATTTGCCGTGTCTTTGCATCAAGTGTGGATTGCCATTGGAGAATGGCATTCAAGCCACTGGATGCCATCACACCTACCAGTGCAAAGACTGCTAAAGCAACGACAATTTCAATCAGGGTGAAACCGTGATTTGTATTTCGTTGTCGTATCATGAACGGTTACCCCTTTCAAAATATACAGGGAGTAATGACACCAGTGTGGCATACACCTGGCTGTCTTCGTTTTCATCGCGTCGAACTTCAATTTCTACCCGCTGTATGCCGGGGTCTTCAGTATCGATCAGTAATTTTCGCCAATACCAGTCAATACCCGCAATATTTTCTGATCCGGTGGTTTCTTCAGCTGCATTATTATTTATGTCCAGTTCATGGTATGCCATTGCATTCTGCGCGACCCATGTGGCCACAATTCTTTCATTGAGATGGGCAGTATTCCTGGTCACCGTGGAAACGGTTTTGATTGTGGCTGCGAGTCCGAATGCAATGACTGCAACAGCAACGATCACTTCTATCAGCGTGAATCCAGGACTATATTTTTGGTTCATCATCAAACATCTGCCAGAACAAGATTAAAGTCGCCACGCTCATCAAAGTTAATCTGGTAAGACCAATCCTGACCGTCAGTAATTTCCAGCTGAAATGGTGAAATTTCACCATCAGAGGTGATAAATATTTGAGGTGCCTTTTTATCCTCGTTGTATAGAGTGACGTTAACACCGTCGAGAGATAAAATAAAAAGCAGCTCTTCAGGGAGGTCGCGCGGGCGAAACATACGGTCTCCGGAAACTGGTAGCCAGCCAGTTTCGGTCAATGTATAGAAGGCATAACCGGACCGCCATATAGAAAGAGCATAATCCTGCGAATTGAATATTGCCTGCTCGCTGGCCAGCTGGATCAGGGACGCGATACGCTGACTATGTTGTTTCAGGCGTTTCACCTGAGGGTTGCCAATACTGATCGTGGCGATTGTTAATGCAAAACTGATAATCGCAACAACCACTATTACTTCAAAAAGAGTAAAACCTGATTGTGTTTTACCTTTTTTCATGTGGCTTATTCCAGATCGAGATAACTGATATCTGCGTTATATTCTGTACCGCCCGGTTGCCCATCTGCACCCAGGGTATATAGATCATAGTCACCTGTTTCTCCCGGGCTGATATATTGATAGTCATTCTGCCATGGGTCTTTGGGTAGCTTGGGGATATAACCACCTTGCTGCCAGTTCTTTGCCTCAGCCCCGGTGGTTGGTTTCTCTACCAGAGCCTGCAGTCCCTGGTCAGTAGTCGGGTATTGAAAATTATCAACACGATACATTTGCAAGGCGCTTTCAAGGGCGCGCAGATCCTGCTTAGCCTTTACAACACGTGATTTATCAACATTACCTATTACATTTGGAGCCACAATTGAGGCAAGGATACCCAGAATAACCAGTACCACAATCACTTCAATCAGTGTAAAACCTGTATGCTTTTTCATTTCAGTTCCTCTGGCTTATATGCCAAAAATATGATAATTAAATTGATTCGACGCTCAACTTACAAGTTGATTCATTTCAAATAGTGGCAACATAATTGCCAAGACAATCATAAAAACCAGCCCTCCCATTAACACAATCATAAGCGGCTCAAACAGGCTGAGTGTTGCGGAGATAATGGTTTTCAGTTCACGCTCCTGCTGCATGGCAGCACGCTCAAGCATGACTTCCAGATTGCCAGACGATTCACCACTTGCAATAAGATGCAGTGTCATGGGCGGGAAGTGCCCGGAGCTTTCTAGTGAACTATGGATACTTGCACCTTCACGCACATTGACAGCGGCATTGTTGACGGCTTTTTTCATGGGCAAATTAGGGACAACCTGAGAAGCAATTCTTAGTGCTTCCAGAACAGGTACGCCCGAGGCAATTAAAATACTTAATGTTCTTGCGAAGCGTGAAGTATTCAATCCCCGGATTAATCTGCCCATAATGGGTAGTCTTAATTGTAATGCATGTACTTTGTATTTAAATGCATGGGATTTCATTAAATAACCAAATGCCACAGCACCGCCAACCAAAGCAATAATCCAGTACCACCAGGTCGCACGCAAAAAATCACTTGTCAGTAATAATACTTTGGTTGGTAATGGCAGTTCATTGCCAAGATCCGCGAATACCTCGACCACTTGAGGTACGACATAGGTCAGCAGGCCAACGACAACAGCAATACATATAATTAGTAGAATTACCGGGTAGACGAGGGCCGTTGTGACACTCTGCTGCATTTCCTGGCGGCTTTCAGTATAGTCTGCCAACCGCTCAAGCACGGGATCGAGATGACCTGATTTTTCACCGGCGGCAACTGTGGCCCGATACAGATCAGGAAAGGTGGCAGGAAATTCCGATAAACCGCTCTCAAGGCTATGGCCTTCGGTGACTTTAGCGCGCACCCCGAGAATAGTTCGTGTCACATGCGATTTATCTGATTGTTTTGCACTGGTTCTTAAAGCTTCTTCGAGCGGTGTGCCGGCCTGAAGCAGTGTTGCAAGCTGACGTGTAAACAAGGCTAGCTCGCCCGCACTCATGCGTTTGCCAAAAGAAAGAAAAGATCGCTTGTTCGTCGCCCGTGACTTTTGCGAAATGGTGTGAACATCAAGTGGCGTTAAGCCCTGAGCCCGCAATGATTGCCGGGCTGCCTTGGGACTGTCGCCTTCTATGACGCCTTTTTTCTGACGTCCGGAATCATCTAAAGCACTATATTCAAAAGCAGGCATGATGAAATTGGCGTCCTAGTTTTCCCGGGTGACTCTCATCACTTCCTCAAGTGTGGTTTTACCCTGTAAAACCAGACGAATTCCATCCTGGCGTATACTGGGCGATAGCTTTCTGGCGTACTCTTCCAGTTCCTGTTCTGCACCGATATCATGAATCATGCTTCTGAAAGTATTATCAAGCGTGATGAATTCGTAAATGCCTGTACGTCCCACATAACCGCTATTGTTGCAATGCGAACATCCATTTGCAGAATATATTGTCGGTGCTTCAGAAGCACCAGAGCCAAATTGTGCGAGATTTAACTGTTCATATTCCATTGATGTTGCAGTATGTCCCTGCTTGCACTCCGGGCACAGCACCCGCACAAGGCGCTGTGCTAGAACACCGAGCAGGCTGGAGGCAAGTAAAAAAGGCTCTACGCCCATATCACGCATGCGCGTAATTGCTCCAACAGCAGTATTTGTATGCAGGGTAGAAAAGACCAGGTGTCCCGTTAAACTTGCCTGCACGGCAATCTGCGCGGTTTCAAGGTCACGAATTTCGCCGACCATCACGACATCAGGATCTTGTCTGAGAATTGCGCGTAACCCACGTGCAAATGTCATATCGACTTTATTATTCACTTGCGTTTGGCCGATTCCATCAAGGAAGTACTCGATCGGATCCTCAACTGTCAGGATATTACGGGTTGAAGTGTTTAGCTCGCTCAGAGAAGCATATAGTGTGGTTGTTTTGCCTGAGCCGGTGGGTCCGGTCACAAGGATGATGCCATGGGGTTTTGTGATGGCTTGGGACAGCTTTTTATGCAGTTCCGTGGTCAGCCCAAGATGCGAAAGATCCAGGCGACCGGCCTGCTTATCCAGCAGTCGCATGACTACGCGCTCACCATGACCAGAGGGCAGAGTAGAGACCCGCACGTCAACCGGTCTGCCGGCCACGCGTAAAGAGATGCGCCCGTCCTGCGGCAGACGTTTTTCTGCAATATCAAGATTGGCCATTACTTTAATTCTTGAAACAATTAACACGCCGGTATTTTTGGGAGGCTGTAACACTTCCCGGAGTACACCGTCGACTCTTAGCCTGACGGAGAGTCGCTGTTCGAACGTTTCAATATGAATATCAGAAGCATTTTCGCGGACAGCCTGGGTGAGAAGGGCATTTAATAATCGAATAATCGGAGCGTCGTCATCAGCTTCCATTAAGTCCTGCGGCTCGGGAATAGAATCGGCCAGGCTTTCCAGGTCAAGATCGTCGCCAAGATCTTCCATCATGGCCAGTGAGCCATTGGCACCACTGTCATAAACTTTTGTTAATAGTTCATCAAATTCATTTTCATCCAGTGCCCTGAAGGCGATAGGTACGCCCAGGAAGCGTTGTATTTCCTTTATGGCATTCATTTTCACATTTGGTCGCTGAAACACAATTACCCGGCCATTGATTTCATTGCCCACAAGCACGCCATGCCTTTTAGCGAAACTGTATGGTGGGCGACGGGTTGCAACTGGAGATGCCATTGTTATAGAACTAATCTGTCGAACTTGGAGGTTGGATTTGTAGTTGGCCTTCGCGGGCGGCTGTCGGCTGCTGAACCTGCTTTGGTAGTTGAGTCACCAATTCATTCAGGTCTGGAAAACGCGCAAAACCATCTTTGATCAATCCACGCTGATCGATTTTTGCTTCCAGCTGGCGCGCACGTAAGTAGTCATATTTGGATTCCGTGGCCAAATTTGAACTGCTGGCGTCGCGCAGAATGACAGGATGGATAAACACCATCAGGTTTTGTTTGGTTTTTGTGGTAGATGTTGAACGAAACAGATTGCCCAATAATGGTATATCACCCAGCAGCGGCGTTTTAGTGACTGTATCGCGATAGTCGTCCTGGGTTAGTCCTCCCAGTACCAGTATTTCATTATCATCAACCATGACAGAAGTGCTAATTCTTCTCTCATTGGTGATCAGGTCTGACGCCACACTTGAATTTGAAATACTTGATGATTCCTGTTCAATATTAAGTCTGACACTATTTCCTTCGTTAATTTGCGGTGTAATTCTAAGCGTTATACCTACATCCTGTCGTTCAATTGTCTGAAAAGGATTGACTGCGGAATCAGTGCCGCTACCGGTATTAGTGAATTGTCCGGTAATGAAGGGTACATTTTGTGCCACGATAATTTCAGCTTCTTCGTTATCCAGCGTCACCAGGGTCGGAGTAGAAAGAATGTTGGTCGAAGCATCTGATTCGAGCGCGCGCAGCAATATTCCCCACTGCGTATCTCCATCCAGATCTGCGGCACCAAGGTTAAGTCCCTGGCCGGCCAGGCTTGCACCTGATGAAATACCGTCTGTTAGCAATGAAAGGATGTTGCCGGAATTAATGGAAGCGGCTGCGGGACCATCCGGGCTGTCTCCCGCCGGAATAATAAAACCTTCCGCACCCAGTTCCTTGGTAAGGTCATTGGACACTTCAGCAATCACAGCCTCGACAAGTACCTGAGCACGCCTGACATCAAGTTGGCTGATAATTCTGCGCAAACTGTCAAAGCGGGCGGGCGGGGCAGTAATAATTAACGCGTTATTTGTCGCGTCTGCCTGGATGTTTATTTCATTATTCGCTGAAGTCGAGGTTTTGCCTTCCGTATCTTCAAAATCTGAAACGCCCTGAAGAATTGGTGCGATCTCTTCCGCGGAGGCATAATGCAAATAAACCACTCGGGTATTCCCGGTCCCCTCAATGGGTGTATCCAGGTGAGCAATTAATCCCCGGATTCTTACGCGTGCAGCACTGTCCCCGGATAGTAAAATGCTATTGGTGCGCTCATCAGCCGCCAGAATTGGAGCGCCCGGTGACTGGGCAGATTGCGGGTTTGCAGTTTTTAAAGAATTCAGAATTTGCACGACTTCACTGGCCGAAGCGTGCTGAAGCGGAATGACCTCGATTTCCTGAGCGTCTGGCTGATCAATCTTACGAATAATTTTTTCGAGACGCGCAATATTTGCACCGCGGTCAGAGATTACCAGCATATTACTGCCGGGGTAAGCTGCCAGGTGACCCTGCTGCGGCACAAGTGGACGCAAGATCGGAACCAATTGAGCGGCAGCCACATTATCAACCTCGATGACATGCGTGACCAGTTCATCACCTCTTGGACCGGAACGATTTGTCACCACCGAACCTGCACCCTGTTTGGCGTTCACATCCGGGAGGATTTTAATGACTTCACCTACTTCCACCGTAGCAAAGCCATGCACCTGAAGGACAGACAGAAAGACTTCATAAATTTCTTTCTTATCCATGGGGCGCGCCGAAACAACAGTGACCTTGGCTTTCACCCGCGGATCTATGACGAAATTTCTACCTGTGATTTCAGCGACCGTTTCTATGAAAGACTGCAGGTCAGCGTCCTTTAGATTCAGCGTAATTCCCGTATTCGCCTGACTGCTGCCAGCGAATATGCTGCTCACTAGTATCAATAGTGCAATAATTGGAAAGATTACACATTTGTTTTTGGTCTTGTGAGTCTTAAACATCATTGTATTTTTATCAGTCATCTAAGATATTGTATGGGAATTACTGTCTAAATTCTTATTAAACTAACGTTCCAACAGTAGATTATCGAACAGTTTTATGAAGATTATGTAAATAGGCGAATAAGTGGTCTAATCCAGGGTATGAACCAGGGTAATTTCACTGCCGGCGCGTAATACAGTCATCTGTAGCTCTGAGGCACTCACCAGTTTCTGGAAAGCCTGGGTCGCTTTGTTGGGATTATCCAGCTGTATTTCATTCACTATGGTAATTACGTCATTTTCCATCAGCCCGAGCTCGTCGAACAACGATGAATCCGCACCGGCCGGACGCACGCGGTAACCGATAAATTCACCCGTATCTTCATCAGTCGCCGCGCTGATGGCAATATATTTGGCCAATGAAGCGGGGTTTTTTGTCAGCTGCTGTTTCAGGCTGCTGAGCGACAGATCCCCATCATCCGCGCTTAATGCAATCTGTGTGCGATTGGGTGAGGCCAGGCTGGTGGCAACCGGGGTATCATCGGGTCTTCCGAGTCCATTGAGGGTGGCTTTGGGTAAAGACAGCTTCTCGGTACTGCCAGCGCGGCTCAGTAGTACATACTCGGGGTAGACGGAATGTAAAGTAACACCTGAAGTGATTTCATCATCTATATGATATAGCTTATGTTTTTTCGATTCATTTTCAATAATTGCAAACCCTTCACCCCCCTCGAGCGCAAAAACACCGCTCAACGTCAGATTTAACTTTGTGTCCGGTGCATTTTTGTCAGCAATCACGGCACTATCCAGAGGAGAAGCCTTTCCCATTAAGTGTAGTCGGGCAATTTGTGCACCATAATCCGGTTTGGGGGCGGCAGGTGTCACCAGTCTTGGTGGTGTCGATACGGGTAGCGACGCATCCTCACGGGGTGTGTCTTTCTGAAATAAACTCCACACCAGATTGGCGCTTGCCATCGCGATTAAGGCAACAAGCACATAACAGAGTATGCGTGGTAGCAACGCGCTATAGCGTTGCATCAAACCGGGTAACTGTTGAGTAAGACTAACCATAAAGTGACATTAGCATAGACTTGAAGTGCAAAGTTTAATGAATTTACTGCTTAAATTCAGATAAATCCCGACAGGCTAGGGTATTCCCATCGCGGGACCGGCCTTGTTTGCAGTGCTTGACATAAGTGCCTGTTTTAACGTAATGTTCGCGGCCCATATGCACTGTTAGATAACGGTGTTCTCTACGATCAAGCGATATACTCCGTCCCCATCGTCTAGAGGCCTAGGACATCGCCCTTTCACGGCGACAACAGGGGTTCGAATCCCCTTGGGGACGCCAAATAACCCTTTATAATCAGACACTTGAAAGATCGGGGTATTAAAGTTCATTCCTTAATCTTGAATGCGGGAAAGTTTCGGGTAAGTTCCATATTCATCAATTATCATAGCTAGCTTAATAATGAATTATTACTGTTTTATGCCACTAATAAGGTTTGTTCTTCTTTAGCTCTATTTCGCAAAGTTAACTGTTATTGTTGATGATTGCTTATTCTTGAAGTGTTCCAAAATCTTTCTCTTTTCGTAGCAAATACCTTATTGACATAAGTTCTATTCCACGATTTTTCCAGCGCATAAGTTACCACTTTCATTTTTAGCTTTTACTTCTTCATTAAAGATTATTTATGGCTCTTGTATGGAAGAATTACATTGGAGGTTGTAACCATACACGGAGTGATCCATTCTAAGTTCACCAAGGAGAAGCCCTAGGGCTAAATATAAAAGGTAAGTAGTACCAATGGTACGATTTAGAATATCCTGCGAACATTATGCACGAAGTAATAAGCTCATTTAATAATTTTATATAATACAATGGGTTATAGAGTATTTCTTTAATGAAATAACTTGTATTATCATCCTGACATAGATATCGTAGTTTATTCTTGTGTAGAGTAAAGTAATTTGCCTATCAGATTTAGTTAATAAGACTGATCATATAAACCACTACCCAAAAAAGTAGTTCGCCAGAAATCTAATGCAATTTACATAATAGTAATCACTGGGTAATAAGACTTAAAATTTCGAATATGAATGCTCATAGAATTATATTTAGATTGGATTTCAGGCCGAATTTTAAGTTATACGATTCACTAGGAAACATAGCGCATAGCTTAACTGAAAATTCTCTATTTAAAGAAGTAGGTATAAATACAAATAATAAGCAGGTAATCGCTAAATTTGACGACTCAGGTTCAATCGGTCGTATAAACGTTGATGTTGGCAATATAATATTATTAATAGAAAGTCTGATAGGCGTAGATGTTAATAATTTAAGGGATTTTCAATTACTCTCAGAGTTAGTTTCTATAACGTCAAATATTTGTGGAAACTACAATGTGTCAGAAATAAAGCGTTGCGGGCTTAGAACAGTATTATTTGGAAATGCAGGTGGAGTTGAAAAAGTCAGTGCTTTTATGCGTGACAAAATTGACAATCGCGTTATACACTCAATTGAAGAAAATTTAGGTTTAATCGACGATTATTTGGCAGCTTATGATGGTAAAAATGATAACGGCATTAATTATCATGTAACTTATGGCCCATATTATGAAGAGCAGGCTAGCCGGCATTTAGAGCTAATAAATAAGGAATTTATAGATAAAAACTTTAACTATGATTTTATTTGTGACATCGATCAGTATGAGGCGAACTTTTCATTACCATCAGAGCTTATAAAAAAATGGTCTAACCCTTTAGTAGTTAATATTTCAAATCTAGTTTACGACTTACAAAATATTATCTTGAATAACAATAAATAAATTTACTGGGAATTAGATATGACAACTGATTCACTAAAAATATTGGATGATGATAAGTGGGCCACAAATGAAAGTAAGATTCCTTTTAGGTTCGAAACAACATCAGGCACCATTGAAAATAAACCAGTAGAAATATCTAATACTGCCTTTTCAATTCCAAAAAAATCTATGGCAGCGTCTTCTTCTATCACTGGTACTCAAATAACATATAAAACTGATGATCAGATAGAGGGCATACAGACAGAGATTCAGTCTGTTAACAAAATAAAAAAGCTCAATGGCTGCGTATTACAAGTCGATGAAGCATCGGTACAGTGCGAGGTTTATGTTGTTGATAAAACTGTCAATTTGAGGTTGCCTAAGTCCGTGGTGCCTGAAAATATAAAATTCGGATCACCTATAAGTATTACAATCGATGAGACTAATAAGTATTCTAGACCGATTGTGAGTCTACGCGAACCTGATAAATCTAAAATGAAGCAATTTACCGAGAAAATGGACGAGCTAATAAATTCTCTTGAATAAGTTCAATGCTTGATATTTGGATGCTGGATGTTGGCCATGGCGATTCAATTATAGTTCGCTATAATAATGCTGGCATACCTTATTATGGTTTAATTGATTCATGCACACATTCTAAGCATCTAGAGCCACGCGCGCTTACAAAACTTAATGAACTTGGTGCAGACTTTTTAAGTTTTGTCTTACTTACACACCCTCATAAAGATCACTACTCAGGGCTTTATAAGATTCTTCAGCAGTATGAAGATAAGATAGGTAATTTTTATTCATTTCCTATAGACCATTATACCCCAGGAAGAATCAAAAAAATTTGTACTGCATATAAAAAATTAGGTGAAGAAACAGATAGCGAAACCATACATAGTGGTTTGCTAGAATTAGTAGAAATACTCAAATTCGCCAAAAAGAAAATTGGTGATGATCAATGGGAAGAAGCTATAGGCTTTGACAATACAATTATCCCTATGGGCTTTGATGGAGTTGAGTTAAATTTTTTGCTACCCCCATCGTTAGTTAAGGGAATTTTCTACAATATTATGGAGAAAGATACTCCGGATTTAAATAAGTTAGATAAAGAATTAGAAAATAAATTAAGTGCCGCGCTACAAATCAAGTATAAAGGACAAGAAATTGTACTTGGTGGGGATTGTACAAATGAAACATGGAGTAAATTAAAGCATCGCAACAATTATCGCGATGATGCTTTTAAGTCAAACATCATAAAATTACCTCACCATGGATCTAAACATGATTGCAGGGAAAATATTCTAAAATTTTTATATTCTGATTCTGATAATAACATTGCACTAATTTCAGCAGACGGAAAATCTCATCCTAGTGATGAAGTGTTAGAAACATTGGCTAAATTGAATGTTAAACCTTATTGCACTGGCCTTGCTAAAAAATGTGGCGGTGTTGTGCGTGAAATTTTTAATAATGAGCACCTTTATGCAAGATTAAATAGATTTATTAATATTGTATTAGATGAAAGTGGAGAGCATTCAAAACAGTCATGCCAGGGCGATGTCCATGTTTCCATTGATGGAAGTGGAACTATTAGCGTCGACACACAAATTGATAATTTTTGTCACTATCGAACAAACTTAAGTAATTTATTTACATGAATAAAGAGATTCAAAAATTCACATAATTCCAATTATTTAAATTGTTGCTTAGTTACCGTAAAAACTTAATATGGACAGACATTATACTAGACTTTTAGGTAGACTGATAATGCGAGGCATGTACCCCGATATCAGAAAAGACCGGGAAGTACCTTTTGTCATTGTTAATCAACCAGGGCAACGTATTTAGGCGGGTGGTAATTCCAGGTAGAAAAAACCACCCTTGGCGAGGTCATCCGTTAGACAGACTTACAAAAGCTTTCAGGATGACGCACGTTTATGTCCACGTCCCAAAATGCTCTGAGGTGTAAGCCGCCCTTATTGGCAGTAGTGTAGGGGTCGGGTAAGACGTCAATCACACCCCACATCGCAATTATTAGATCGTCCCAATTGCCGAATAGAGTCGTTGCTGCGGGCATATTGTTGGTCGCAAATGCCCTAAAACCGGCAATACGTCCTTCGGTGGTATTCCCAACCTGGTGCGTCCACACGGCCCGCCCGGAGTTACTGAATTCCTCAGTCGTCATTAGGGTGGTACGAATAGACGGGGTGGTAACAAAGGCCAGAGCGCCCTGGTCAGTATTGTCTGTCCCTAACTCACCCAGCATGTTCACCATGTCGACATAGGTCGTACTGGCCGGGGTAAGCGAGTTCACGCCGGCAATATTCAAAACACCCACCGGGGTATTCCCGGTGCCATCGCCCTGGAGTGCCTGGAGATCGAGTTCTATGCCCAGACCATTAACAATATCGCTGGTAATCAGGTTTTCTACATCGGGCAGGCCCTGTTTTAACATTCTGCGGGTTACCGCACAGGACGCTGAGGCTGTCTTGGGTGCCATTGTAATCGCATCAAAAGTGGCATCGCTATCCGTTTGGGTGCCATCTTCCGCAATCCATGTGACGGTCACTGAGCCATCCTGACGGGGAATACTGATATCACCGCCTGGACTGCCTGTCTGTATCATTCTGGCCCCTAAATCCATGACCACGCTCTTGTTGCGCAAGATATCGACAAAATCACTGGAAAGGTGCTGTGTGCCTACCAGGGCCGCACCTTCTGTATTTGGGGCAACTTTACCCACTGTACGTGTCGCTTTAGCAAAATAAGCATTGGGGACAAGTATGCCCTGGGGGGATCTTTTGCCCATAACGCTTACAAGGTGATTATGCACTTCCTTTTCAAGGCCCGCCTCTGACCAGTCTTTATCCAGGAAAGCATCACAGGCACGAAAGAGGGAATAGCCTTCCAGTTCATTTTCCGGTATTCCATAATGATCCTGGCGGTCGTCCCACAGGCCACCCATGTTTAAAAAAGTGGCGGGTTTGGCTGAAGCGGGATCAGCATACTTGCCACCTGGTAGGCGGTCTATAACTTGCTGTCTAAACACATCAATTGGCGTGTTATTTGTTATTGCATGTTCGCCTAATTCGACACAGTTAAATCGTTCGGAAATTTGGCGGATATTGCGCGTACGTACACGTTCTTCCTCCAGGACTTCATCACGTATTTTTTTACGTTCTGATCTGGATAAGGTGGATGTGTCAGTATTGGAAATGGTTTCTTTGTTCATGATTTTTAAATTCCTATTGAGTCCAGCATTAGGGTCAGCGGGTATCGCGACCAGGCTCGCTTCAAATGGCTGCCAGTCAATCACGCGCACAGTTAACACGCCTAATGCTTCGTTAAATTCTTCGATGGTGTCGCGAATGAAATAACCAACGCTCATGCTTCGAATAATGCCGGCACGGATATCTTCCTTAATTTCTTTTGCCCGGGAGGTATTGCCCAGTCTCAATTTGCCTCTGAGTTTTCGATCAATAATACGCAAGCCCTCAATCACGCCAATGTTGAGTTTATCGCCATGATGGCTTTCTAAAAGGGGGAGGGGAGCACGACTTAAGTCGACTGACTTAGAGCTATGATCTAAAACTTCAAGAAATTTTTCGCCGTAATTTCTTTCTACCGGTGTTTCAGTAGAAATGACACAGGGAATAAGGCCGCTGTCGTCGGCTTTTCTTTCGAGCGTTATCGTTCTGGTTTGGCTATCCATTCAATTTACCTTTACCCAGAACGCAAAAACGCCCTGGGGAATACAAAATAATTTCAAGCACAGAAGTACTTAAAAAATGTTTTGCACCTTCCAGAAGCGTCTGCTTCCTCGTCGCCAGCTCTTCCTGACATGTGATACCGCCCGTGGGTACATGTTGAGCCGGGTTCGTGGCCTATGTGCAAAACTTACCAAATTTAATTGAGATAGGGAATGTTTTTTTCAACATTCTCTTTGTAGCGTTCAATTTCTTGTATTTGCTCATGATCAGCTTGTGCGATGAACTTAGCAAAGTCTTTGTTTTTTATGGGCTGCACCATCGTCCAGTATTCGCTACCTTCATAACAAATTAATCCTGTCTGTGTTATTTCATCGTAGGTTACAAACATTTTTGTTTTTGGAGAGTAGACGATATTTTGTTTAACCGATTCCTGATCAATGTGTTTTGGTAATAATATTGGTAATTTGTCGATTTCGATTTTATACATAAATTCTCCTCTATTTATTTAACTACGTAGTATCTAATTACTCCGAAGCTTTTGCTTGCTAAACCTAATAGAAATTAGGCTTAGAAATTATATGTAGTAATTTAACTCATAAATTTTATAGGTTGACCAGCACATAAATTTTGTAAATAGCCTACTCATATATTTACCACCTATAAACTCTATGGGTAGGGTTATGATTTTAATGCTCCATTGTGTTGTAAATACTGTCTATGAAAGTTCATAGCTGTTTTATCTTTCCACTTCTCATCGGGTAGATCCAGGTAATAATAATTACGCTTTTTTCCCTTCAATCTCACCGTCTTTATTCGAATCCATCCTTTAGCGCTAACACGATGCAGGTTTTTAGATAGATTATCTTCATGCTTGAGGCATGCGCGCTTACAAAGTCTACGGAGAGTAGGATAACAGTATGTTTTCTTGCGATTCATAAAACTGGCAACTGCTAATGAGGGGAGTTTTTCTTTTGGCGGTAAATCCGAATCCCATAGCTTATTAAGCCAATCGTAATAAAAATCTATTTTTTCCTTTTTAGATTTATCTAACAAGTAAACATTGCTTTTTGGACAATTCATTAATGCCTCCCAAATTTATCAATAATGCGTACTGCATCATTCTCATCAGTTGCAATACCACTTTGCATAAATTCATTAATTAATGCTTCTATCAGCTTGTCCTTTTCTTTTTCCTCAAGCCAGTAGTGAGCCGCATAGGTGGATTTTCCAAATCTTGTTGGAATATTCTTAAGTTTGCGGGATATGTTTACTTGATATTTGTTTTCAATGGATTGAACAGTGGCCGCCAGGCTATGATCACCAAACTGCTCAGCCTGGTATTTGTTTAAATATCTTCTGAAAACAAACTTGCAGCCGGTGTTTTGCCTTTTGATTAAAGTTGGTTTAATATTTATTTGCATTTCTTGGTCTCATGTTGTTTAAAGGTTGATAGCGGCCCGTCCTAGGGCCGCCTACATTGATCTACTAAGTACATGGCTGACTAAACAGCTAGCATGCGTCTCTCTGCTGCTCGACCCACTCATCATTGTCACGATCTGTAACATGTCTACGGCCACCAATGAGTATTGTTTTAGGGCCTTTGCCAGATTTAAGTAAGTAATATCCCGTAGAAGTTGGAATGTCGTGCGACTCGCACCATTTTTTGAAGCGTTTTGATCTAATAGCCATAAGTGTTAATAAGTACTAACTAGTTTTAGAAGTGTCTAAAACATTATCAAGGCTATTGATTGGAAAATAGGGGAATAAATAAAGTATTAAATCCCCTAAAATTGGTAGGAAGGAATTAGCGAGGTTACTATAAATTTATACCTTTCATAATCTGAGTTTTTTAGGTTTCTATAACCCTCCAAATCATTTTTTGCGTCTTGTTCTAGTGAGGTTTTATATGGATTTTTGTAGATAATCTCATGTATGTTGTCTTCTGACCCAAGGCCAGCATCAACTAAGTATTTTATTGCTTTTTCAACTTTGCAGCCTTCTAATGAAACCAATATTTCTTTTAGCACGTGAATTTTCTGGTTACGCGAGTATTCATGAGGTCTACCTTTGGGTTTCTTGCAACCTAATAATTCTTTTGGATCTTGATTGTTAATAAATGCTTCCGTTGGCTTAAGCACATATTCTAATTGTGTCTTTGAAAGCGATTCACCTTCAAGTAGCTTATTATATAACCTTGCAAGATAGACCTTTACTCCATCTTCGCTAAGTACAAATATTGGCTTTTTTGTTTTTTTACTATTAGGTTTTTTATTCATGAAATTGAACTTACGTTTGAAGTTTTTATGCCAAAAGTAGGTAGATTTGTATTAATCACGTCTTGCACGTAATTTTCTGCTAAGTGAGCATAGTTTCTTACAGTGATTCTTGAATCTGAGTGACCAAGCAATTCCTGTACAACCCTAATTGAGGTGCCATTCATTATTAGTTGGCTGGCATACGTGTGTCTCAGCGCATGGAATGTAATAGGGGGAATCAATTCTGCTTTTTTGCTAGCGGTTAACATAAATCGTGTTTGTTGGCTTCTCCCCCATTTAGCACCATTTGAACGTGTAAAAATATAATCGCTAGTAAGTTTTCCTGCACAAAGGTTGTTGAAAAATTGCACTCCCTCATTATTTAGTGGAATAGTGCGATAATCTTTTGACTTTCCATATAAAGTTAATCTTTTTGTATCTGGATTGTAATCGGAGGCTTTTAGATTGCTCAACTCGCCATATCTAGCACCAGTAAGTAACGCAGCTTCTACTAGCGGTCGAAATTCCGGCGAACAAGAATTAATTAACCTCTTGCACTCGCTAATAGTTAAATATCTAATCTTAGGAGCATCAACCTTTCTAAAAGCCCTCACTTTTGCCCAGGCTCTATTAGATTCACATTTCTCATTCCAATACGCATAATTCAAAATTGCTTTTAAGACTGTCAAAACACGGTTTGATGTTGCTTTACGCTTTCTGCGGCCTTCTGGAGAGTTATCAACTGATTTATTTTCACCTTTTGGCTGCACCGGCTCAGCAATTTTTAAACGCCATTTTTCGATTTGATCTTTTGTTATCTCAGATATGAGGTATTTGCCAAAAGTAGGGCGAATGTGGTGCTCTATGACTGAATTTATGCTCCTGAGCGATTTATCCTCAATAACACAGTACTCCATGTAGTCTTCTATTGCGTCGTCTACAGAATAACCACTACGAGAAATACGCTTTTGATTTACAGTTTCATCAATAGAAGTATTTGGGTCGATTGAATACTTTAGTACTTGAGGATAACTAAAGAACTGCTTACCGTCGGCGGGGTAGATATCGTCAGCTAGGCCATATCTTCTTTTATGGTACTTTCCATTTGCCTTATAGATTCTGACATGCCAGCTACCCGATTTTGTTGTTTTGCGGTAACCAATGCTGATTCCATGAGCTACACTAACCCAATAAATTTCTTTATTTGGTGCAAGTTTTTTCCTGGCCTCTACAGTCCGTAAATTGATCGTTCGTATTTGCTTTTTAATCACGGCGACAATTTTTTAAATGCGGGTAACTTTCGGGTAAGTATCAGTCTATAACTTTCAGGATGATACTAGACTGTTTTAGAAAGAAAGTAAATAAAACAAGAAGTTACACTATGCATTCTAGACTGAATTAGACTGAAATATCCCCTTTCACGGCGACAACAGGGGTTCGAATCCCCTTGGGGACGCCATCATATACACTTTCCATTACTTTAGTCGGTCTCAGGGCGAGATCACAAGTCACACACATTAATATGCTAGTCAGTGTTTGTGTCCTTTTGATGTATGTTTTACGTTTCGAGCCGGCAAATTTCATTTTCTTTCATCCTAACTAAAACATTCGGCGAGTTCTGATACATACCGGAACTTCCCACGCACCTGAGGATCAAGTGATTAATTGACACAGATTAATGCGGTCACGCAACGATCAAGGTATTTTGCAATTCAGGGAGGGCAGGTGCATTACCTTATGAGGCAATTATGGCGGAAATGAATCCCGCAGGCGCAGAAACACAGTGGCAGACTGTTTCTGCAAAGACCGTACTCAAGCTTCTTCAAACGCAAGCGGATAGTGGTCTGACAAATACGCAAGCCGAAACCCGCCTGGCGGACCTTGGCTCGAATACACTCCCCCGACCCAGGCCCCGAAATGCGCTTGTTCGATTTTTCCAGCATTTTCACAATATTCTTATCTATGTACTGATTGGCTCGGCCATGATTACAGCACTGCTGGGCCATTGGATTGATACTGGCGTGATTATCGCCGTGGTTGTTGTAAATGCTGTTATCGGGTTCATCCAGGAAGGCAAGGCCGAACAGTCAATGAATGCGATTCGTCACATGCTGGCGCCCAAAGCATTGGTGATGCGGGATGGAGAGCAGATCACTGTGGATGCTGAACAGCTGGTACCGGGTGATATTATAATTTTGCAGGCCGGTGACAAGGTGCCGGCCGATCTCAGAATATTAACCGCGCATGGTCTGTCCATACAGGAATCCATCTTAACAGGTGAATCAGTCCCTGTGGAGAAGCAGTCGCGGGGGGTCGCAGCAGACACACCGCTGGCCGAACGCACTTGTCTGGCTTTTTCCGGAACGTTGGTCACCAGCGGACAAGCTGTGTGTGTTGTCATCGCGACCGGCAGCCACACGGAAATTGGCCGTATTAGCGGATTGCTATCAAATGTTGAGGCATTGACAACCCCGCTCCTGTTGCAAATGGACAAGTTTGCAAAGTGGCTGACTGTGTCGATTCTTGCCATGGCCGGAGCATTACTGGGCTATGGTTATTTTCTCGCACACCATACATTTTCCGAAACATTTATGGCCGTGGTCGGACTGTCAGTCGCCGCGATTCCGGAAGGTCTGCCTGCCGTGCTGACCATTACACTGGCCATTGGAGTACAGACCATGGCACGCAGAAATGCCATTGTGCGGCGCCTGCCGGCCATTGAAACACTTGGCTCTGTCTCCGTGATCTGCACGGATAAAACGGGCACCCTGACGCGTAATGAAATGATGGTCTCTTCGTTAGCGACCCATCAGCACTTTTTCACGCTTGATGGCAATGGGTACCAGCCTCAAGGCATCCTCAGGCTGAACAATACAGACGTTTTACCCTCGGAATATAAGATTTTAGCGGAACTGGCCCGTGCAGCGGCACTGTGTAACGACGCCTCTTTGCGTGAGCATGACGGAGTGTGGATCGTCGAAGGCGACCCCATGGAAGGGGCATTACTGACGTTCAGTGAAAAAATGGAAGTGAATATTCGCCAGATGAAAACGACCTGGACGCGCACCGACGCCATCCCTTTTGATGCCAGGCACCGATACATGGCCACCTTAAACCATGACCACGAGCATCATGCCTGTATCTTTGTCAAAGGTGCCCCGGAACAGATTCTGTCTATGTGTGCCAATCAACGCGGTGCAGATGAGAGCACGGCACCTCTGGATATTTCATACTGGCATGATCAGGCACAATCGATCGCGTCCCGCGGGCAACGCGTACTCGCTTTTGCCATAAGCCCCGTGCCATGTGAGCATACAGTTCTGGAGTACACCGATGTCGATGGGACACTCACTTTTTTGGGCATGGTTGGAATGATTGACCCTCCCCGCAAGGAGGCCATCAGTGCCGTAAGCGAATGTCACAGTGCCGGAATTCGCGTGATTATGATAACGGGTGATCACAGCGAAACCGCCGCGGCCATAGGCAAGCAAATCGGGCTGCAAAACACATCAAAAGTACTGACCGGCGCGGAGCTGGAACATCTTGATGATCATGCGCTTTCCGAGGCGGTAATGCACTGCGATATCTTTGCACGCACCAGCCCGGAACATAAACTCAGACTGGTCATGGCATTGCAGTCACGCGGGATGACAGTCGCCATGACCGGTGATGGTGTCAATGATGCCCCGGCACTGAAACGGGCGGACGCCGGGATTGCCATGGGTCAAAAGGGCAGCGAAGCCGCCAAAGAAGCCGCAGAGCTGGTATTGGCCGATGACAATTTTGCCTCCATTGTTGCGGCAGTGAGGGAAGGTCGCACGGTCTACGATAACCTGACTAAAGTGATCTCGTTCATACTGCCTGTCAATGGTGGTGAAGCAACCAGCCTGGTCATGGCACTGTTGCTGGGCTTAACACTGCCCATTGCCCCAACTCAAATACTCTGGGTGAACATGATCGGTTCAGTGGCGCTGGCGATCACGCTGGCTTTTGAGCCACCGGAACCCCAGGTCATGCAACGTCCACCCCGAGCGTTGGGGCAGCCAATTTTGTCTTCTTTTGTTGTGTGGAGAATTATATTTGTTTCATTACTGTTTGCCGCTGGGATATTTGGGCAATTTGAACTTGCCTTGCATATGGGGCATGACCTTGAAGCGGCAAGAACTATCGCGGTGACGACACTCATTACGATGGAGGTTTTTTATCTGTTTAGCATGCGCTATGGTTATGGTACTTCGATGACCTGGCAGGGTGTATTGGGCACAAAACCGGTATTTATTTCTTTGATTCTGGTTTTTCTTGGTCAATTGCTTTTTATTTACGCACCATTTATGCAGAATATTTTCAATACCAGTGCACTTCATTTTAATGACCTGATAATCATCTTTGCGAGCGGAGTTGCTGTGCTGGTTGCCATTGAGGTAGAAAAACAAATCAGATTTGCCTGGCGTGCAGTTAAGGCCGGTCGATGAAAGATTTAAGTTTTATTCATGCATCACCTTTTTACGAACTTACCGCGCTGGTGGTATTAGCTGCAGTCATTGGTTTTGCTGGTGTGTTGTTACGCCAGCCCATGATTGTCAGCTTTATTGCAGTCGGCGTGTTGTCTGGTCCTTCCGCGCTCAATATTGTTCAGTCGTATGAACATATTGAGCTATTGGCTGAACTGGGCATCGCGGTTTTACTATTTCTGGTTGGACTTAAACTTGATCTGAAACTGATACGCACGTTAGGCCCTGTGGCACTGGCGACGGGGCTGGGGCAGGTGGCATTTACTTCCGCAATCGGTTTTGCGCTCGGAATAGCCCTGGGCCTGGGGGTTGTGACATCGCTGTATGTGGCTGTGGCGTTAACATTTTCCAGCACAATAATTATCGTAAAGCTATTATCCGACAAAAGAGAAGTTGACTCGCTGCATGGCCGTATCGCCGTCGGCTTTTTGATTGTTCAGGATCTGGTTGTCGTGATGGCAATGATGATTCTTTCGGCTTTTGGTATCGGACAGGATGCAACACATGAAGTCTCATTAGTAGCACATATTGGCAGTGTCCTGATGTATGGCTTGATCATGCTCGGGTTTGTGTTGCTATTTATTCGATACATGGCAACACCACTTGTTAGCCGAATTGCCCGATCCCAGGAATTACTGATTACCTTCGCGATTGGCTGGGCTGCCTTATTGGCCGCAATTGGCAGTCAACTTGGCTTCAGCAAAGAGCTTGGTGGCCTACTGGCAGGCATATCTCTGGCTTCAACGCCATTCAGAGAGGCGATCGTCGCGCGCCTGGCCTCGTTGCGTGACTTTCTATTATTGTTCTTTTTCATTGCGCTTGGGTTACAGCTTGAACTAAGCCTGTTAGGCACACAATTGATCCCCGCGTTGGTATTTTCAGTTTTTGTTTTAATCGGTAACCCATTGATTGTTATGGTAATAATGGGATTGATGGGCTATCGCAAACGAACCGGCTTTTTAGCCGGATTGACCGTTGCACAAATCAGTGAGTTTTCACTTATCTTTATGGCGATGGGACTCAGTCTCGGCCATGTATCGAACGAGTCTCTTGGGCTTGTAACTCTGGTAGGGCTGATCACGATTGCCATGTCTGTTTATATGATCACATATTCGCACAGTCTGTATAGTCGACTGCAATCCTGGCTAACCATATTTGAACGTAAAACGCCTTATCGCGAAGAACAATTGGAAACACAGCAATCCGGTTATCAAAATTATGATGTTATCCTTTTCGGGCTGGGTCACTACGGAAAAGGCATTGCGCATTATCTGCAGGAAGAAGGTCTGCGTTTTCTGGCGGTTGACTTTAACCCCGATGAAGTGCGGCGTTGGCGAGAGCAGGGACATCAAGTCATGTATGGTGATGCGAGTGATCCTGCATTCATTGGTTCTTTGCCGCTTAGAGGTGTTAAATGGGTCGTATCTGCATTGCCCCAGCATGAGTATGGATTGACACATGAAGATCCCCGGTTTTCTCTCATTGAGGCACTCAAGCAGCATCACTTTACCGGCGACATTGCCATATCGACACGACAGCAATTTGACCAGCAGGCACTTCTGGATAAAGGCGCCACGCTCATACTGTTTCCTTTTCATGATGCAGCCGAACAGGCGGTGGATCGGATCAAGGCTCATTTGACACATTCGTGAGAACAATAGGTTAGAAACTAATATTAAAGTTATGTATGTGCATTTAAACCACCTCCTCAATTTAACCTCACATATAAGTTCGCATAATGTATATTATGTTAAATAATAGAAATTACTATATCATTGGCCCGTTATGCGGGGCTTGGATATGAATTCACAGGTTCATATCGTGATCCCTGTTTTAAATGAATATCAGATAATCAGGAATAACCTCGGCTGTCTGAATAGACTCTCCACACGGGTTCCGGTTATTTTTGTAGATGGAAATAGTTGTGACAATAGCGCAGATCTGCTCGCAGATAATGACTTCAATGTCGTGACTACCTCTGTCACCGGTCGTGGCGCACAACTCTGTGCTGGTGTCCGTCAGTTACCGTCCGAGTGCAGAGCTGTAATATTTTTACATGTGGATACCAGGCTGCCTGACAATTTTGACTACATGATAAAAAGTGCTCTCAATCAATCTGTTTGGGGTCATTTCACCGTAAAACTTGATTCCGACAGACTGCGGTTAAGGATCATTCAGTTAATGATGAACCTGCGCTCGAAAATCAGTGGAATCGCCACGGGCGATCAGGCGATCTTTGTCGACCGATCCATTGTTACAGACTATTTGGCGGACCTGGAACAACATCCTTTGATGGAAGACATTTATTTATCAAAAACATTAAAAAATAACCATGGGCCCGCCAGTGTGATAAATCAGCCTGTGATTACGTCACCACGTTACTGGATTAAGAATGGCATACTCAAGTCTGTATTGAAAATGTGGAAGTTTCGCCTGTTGTATTATTTTGGACACTCTCCACGCAGTCTTTATCAGCAGTATTACAAATAGCACATAATAAGGTGTTGTGTGCGTAGAGATCTAACAGTGATTATATTTGCCAAATCTGCAAATATATGTCGCGTCAAAACCCGTTTATGGCCAACTTTAAATCACCGTCAATGCCTTAACCTGCACAAGACTTTGGCCAGACAAATTATCAAACCGCTTGAAGCCTGGCACAAATATCGGGTTGTTGTGTATACCACCGGCCATAATAATCACGCATATAAGCTCACGTACAAACTCACCATCAAACAACAATATGGTCCGGATCTTGGCACTCGGATGTATTATGCAATGTTGCAGGAATTGCGCTATAGCCAGCGCGTGATTCTAGTTGGTTCTGATTGCATTCAATTGACGCCTAAATACATTGAGCAAGCCAGTCAGCGATTACAGAGAAACAATGATATTGTCATTGGGCCGACCCATGATGGCGGGTATTGTCTGATCGCAGCCCGGTCGGCCTGTAAGGCGATATTTAAAAATATAAGCTGGGGATCGGCTGATGTGTTTGATCAAACCATAATGAATGCAACACGCGCACACCGTCGCATCCATGTTCTTGACCCGATTCGCGACATTGATACTGCGGAAGATTTGCAATTCATCAATCAGGCGAATGAATTGTGAGTCAGTGAATCATTTCCAGCGCCTGGTAAATCAGGTCAGTGCTGCTACCGGGTTTATGCATATTTTCACTTAAATGCCGGCGCCATTTTTTGGCGCCGGGAATACCCTGAAACACATTTAGCAGGTGCTTGGTCATGGCCTTGAAAGGTACGCCCTGCCTGACATTATCTTCCACATACAGTGCATATTTCTCTATGACCTGATTGACCGTAATTTCACGGCGTTGAGTGTCATCAAATATAAGATGGTCGACATTGAGAAGGAACGATGGCTGCTGATAAGCGTGACGACCGATCATGACACCATCGACCTTTTTCAGGTGGTGATGCATTTCTTCTATACAATTAATCCCCCCGTTTATCACAATATTAAGATCCGGGTAATCTTTTTTTAACTGGTAGACACGCGAATAATCAAGTGGCGGGATTTCACGATTTTGTTTTGGATTTAAACCCTTTAACCACGCTTTGCGCGCATGAATAATCAGCGTTTGACATCCTGCCCCTACAACGGATTCCACAAACCTATATAAAAACTCATAACTGTCATGTTCATCTACACCAATACGACACTTGACTGTGACAGGAATTGATACCTGATTGTGAATGGCATCCACACACTCCGCGACCAAATCGGGCTGCCGCATGAGACTTACCCCAAAGCAACCGGCCTGAACGCGTTGGCTGGGACATCCCACGTTGATATTTATTTCGTCATAACCGGCCTGCTCTCCCCATTTTGCTGACTGGGCCATCTCTGCCGGATGGCTGCCTCCAAGCTGCAAGGCGACCGGATGTTCTGATCTATCAAACTGCAAAAAACGTTGTCTGTCACCATGAATGAGCGCACCGGTAGTCACCATTTCGGTGTAAAGACGGGTATGTTTTGTCATCAGACGCACAAGAAAACGATAATGGCGGTCTGTCCACTCCATCATCGGCGCAATGCATAACTTATGTGTTGTCATTTCTCGCCTGCCGGGTTTTCCCGGTACCGCGAATCAAGATAATGACAGACGCTGCGCAAACCCATCGCCTCTCCGCCTTTCGGTCTGCCTGCCCGCGAACGCATGTTGTATGCCATGATGTCAAAATGTACCCAGTCACTTTGTTCGCCTACAAATGCCTGTAAAAATAACGCCGCAGTAATTGCACCACCATAACCACTGGAAGCGCAGTTAACCAACTCTGCAACATTGCTTTTCAGTTGATACAGATATTCCTGGTGAAGAGGTAAGCGCCATATTTCGTCTTCCACCGCCTTGGCCGAAGAGTAAAGTCCATGAGAAGTTTTGTCGCTGCGACTAAAAAAGACCCCCACCTCGGTGCCCAGCGCGACTCGTGCAGCACCGGTCAGCGTGGCAAAGTCCAGCAGCAGGTCTGGCTGCATTTCGCACATTTCATACAATACATCTGCGAGAACCAGCCTGCCCTCGGCATCCGTATTGTCAATTTCAATGGCCTTTCCAGCGCGAGAAACAATCACATCACCGGGACGAAAAGCATCACTTGATATCGCATTTTCAACGGCAGGCACGGCAACTTCCAACCGGACCGGCAAACCAGTTTCCATAATATAACCTGCCAGTCCTAATGCATGGGCCGCACCGCCCATGTCTTTCTTCATCCAGCGCATGCCATTGGCTGGTTTAATGTTGAGCCCTCCACTATCAAAACACACACCCTTGCCGGCTATGCATACGAGCGGATGCTCAGGGCGGCCCCATTGAATTTTGATTAGTCTTGGTTTGTGAATACTCGCCCGGCCCACGGCATGAATTAAAGGATAATTATTATCGAGCAAGTCATCACCAACCACCTCACTAAACTGCGCCTTGTATTTTTCTGCCATTTGCCGGGCTGTTTCAGATAAATGAACTGGCATCATTTCATTGGCCGGCTGGTTAATTAGATCGCGCACCAAATATGTTGCATTAATGACCGCCATCAGCCTGTTTTTGTCAAGATCGCGAGCCACAAATAACCGCGCACACTGTTTTTTTTCAGTATATTTATAAAACTGGTAAGCACCCAGCCCCCACCCTATTGCCAACCTTTCCCGATCAGATACAGACAGTGTGTCTGCCAGGTGATAGTCTCCTTCTGGCAAGGTCAGTGGCATGCTTGCCAATGTCCACAACGAAATATCATTCTCTAAAATTACAATTACCTGCTGCACTTGCCCGGATGAGTCCGGTACCAGGTAATGTTTACCAGGACTAACAGTCCGATTACTGGATAGCAGCCAGTTGATGTTATGATCTGAAGAAGAAGTACACAGTTGATCAAATTCTGATTTCGTAATCAGGCGCACAGGAATACTGTCTTGTGCAGCCGTATTGTAAAAACAATCCATAATTTTTATTTGGTTTTTTTGTGACATGTTATTGTAGCAAACCGGATTCACCAGAACTTCATATACACCACTTAATGGATACTGATACCCCTGCACTTAAGATTGAAAATTTAGTCAAGCGCTATAAAGACGGTTTCGAGGCGCTAAAAGGAATCTCATTTAAGGTCAATCAAGGTGATTTTTATGCCCTGCTTGGACCAAATGGTGCTGGAAAATCAACCACAATAGGCATTATTTGCTCTTTAATAAATAAAACTGCCGGTCGTGTCGAAATATTTGGACATAATATTGATAACGATTTCAGTACCGCCAAGAAACTGATTGGGCTGGTACCACAGGAGTTCAATTTCAATTCTTTTGAACCAATTTTTGAAATTGTAAAAAATCAGGCCGGTTATTACGGGATTCCAGCTTTTATTGCAAAAGAGAAAACTGAACACACGCTAAACATGCTCGGATTATGGGATAAAAGAAAGAATACGCCACGTGAATTATCCGGCGGAATGAAACGCAGGTTAATGATTGCACGCGCCTTGATACATGATCCACAACTGCTGATTCTTGATGAACCAACTGCTGGCGTGGATATAGAAATCCGGCGTTCAATGTGGGCGCTGTTAAAACAGCTTAATAAAGATGGCAGAACAATCATTTTAACAACACATTATCTGGAGGAAGCAGAGTCACTTTGTCGCAATATAGGAATTATCAATCATGGTAAAATTATTATTGATTCATCGCTGAGAGATTTTCTTGAACAGCTACAAAAAGAAACGTTTGTTATTTATTTAAAACATCCGATAGCATCAATACCACCAATTAAATTTGCTGACATCAGCATTCACGACAGCAAAACCCTTGAAATTACACCACAGGAAGGTCATACGCTGGAAACGATCTTTACACAGTTCAATGAACAGAAAATTGAAATACTCAGCATGCGAAACAAGTCAAATCGGCTTGAAGAACTATTTATGGCCCTCGTAAAACAATAACGCGCCTTATTATGTCAGCATACGAAAAACTCATTGCCCTAAAAACACTGTTCATAAAAGAGATACTGAGATTTTCAAGAATATGGGTACAGACCATTGTCCCTTCCGTAATTACAGTAGCACTGTACTTTATTATCTTCGGTAATCTTATCGGTTCCCAGCTTAGTGATGTCAAAGGATACAGCTATATAGATTACATTATTCCCGGCATGATCATGATGTCGATTATCACCAATTCCTACGCCAATGTAGTGTCTTCTTTTTACAGTTCAAAATTTCAAAAACATGTCGAAGAGCTACTTGTTTCTCCAATGCCAAATTATTTGATTATTTGGGGATATGTATCTGGAGGTATTGCAAGAGGTGTGGCTGTCGGTATTGCCGTCACATTCACTGCGACTTTTTTTTCTGATCTGCAATTTGAAAACAGTGCGCTTTTAATAATCGTTGCCTTGTTAACCTGTGTGCTATTTTCATTAGCAGGATTGATCAATGCAATTTTCGCCAATAGTTTCGATGATATTTCTTTAATACCGACGTTTGTACTGACACCACTCACTTACCTGGGTGGGATATTTTACAGTGTGGATATGCTGCCTGATTTCTGGAGATCAGTCTCTTTCGTTAACCCGATTCTCTACATGGTCGATACATTCAGGGCCAGCATGCTCGGAGTCAGCGATATTGACATTTTTATTTCATTAACGATTATTGTCGCTTTTGTTGTCTCACTGTACCTGGTTGCACTTTATCTATTAAACAAAGGTGTTGGCATACGCAGCTAACACAAGAACCTGAACTAGACCCGCAATGAGGCATTGTTAGTTGCCTTCACATTACCGATACCAGGAACAGGCGGTTTTACCCCACTGCCATTGACCGACTTTATGCCGTCATCCTTTTTTTCCTTGTAATTAATGTTATCAACTCGGTATTCCATCTGTATTCGGGCAAATGAGATTTTATCGCCAGACTTAAGTACACATTTATTTACACGTTGTCCATTAACCAATGTTCCATTGGTACTTTTCAGATCTTCAAGGAAAAAGTTATTATGGAAACTGATTACCTTGGCATGGTGCATACTGACTGAATTGGCAGAGAGATGAATATCGTTACTTGGTATTCTGCCAATTGATGTCGTTTCTTTAGTAATATCAAAACAGGCAACAACCTTATCTCCCTCGATCTGAACCAGCTTGGGTGTTGGTTCACCAGCCATATTAATAGAAGCCACATTCTTCTCGGCAAAATGCTTGATTCCAACGCGTTCTTCGTAAGGGATCCATTGCAATTCCTCAATGGCCAATTCAAGTATTCTTACAGAAATATGTTTTTCACCTTCCACAAATGCCGTAATGAGCGCAGTATCAAACAATGCATTGATTAGTCGAGGTACACCGCCAGTATAACGATGTACTACAGGATAGCAGTCCGGATATACAATAGGATCTACTTTCCCTTCTTCTTCATTTTTATACTCATAACCTGCTGTACTTAACCGATGATGAACATAAGAAGCAATATCTTCCACAGATAAAGGTGCGAGGTGGAATCTGAATCGTATTCTCTGGCACAGTTGTTCCATGCCGGGCGCGTCAAGCACCTGTTTTAATTCAGGCTGCCCTACCAGCACCAAATTCAGTATTCTTTCATGCTGTGTTTCCATACCAGTTAGCATGCGAACTTCTTCAAGTACGCGGCGACTTAAATTCTGGGCTTCATCAATAACAAGAATCACCTGACGTCCCTGTTCGTACTGCTCCATCAGGTATGTATTGAGCATTTCAATGAGCTCAACCTTAGTCGCATTAAAAGGCTTAAAGCCAAACTCGACAAGAATAGCCTGGAAAAACTCCAGCTCATCAAGCTGAGTCTGGTATACGCGGGCAATAACTACATCATCACCAACACTGGACAGCAGACTTTGAATGAGTGTTGTCTTGCCTGAACCAATCTCTCCGGTAATGACAACAAAACCGTCACGATTCCATACTGTATAGTCCATATACGCTTTTGCGCGTTTATGGCCTTTACTTAAATACAAAAAGTTTGCATCAGGCGTTAACTGAAAAGGTTGCTGTTGAAGGCCAAAATGTTCTAAGTACATACCAAGTATTCTCTTCTAGTGTTATATGCCAGATAACAACCCGCCTGACATCTTATTTATTAATATTGATGGACTAGCATTGTAATGGTGACAAAAATGATTTTTAGAAGATAATTCACAAAATGAAGTAATTTAATCAATTAAATATCAACAAAGTGGAATGGAAGATACCTGCTTACCTGGCATTCAAGAGCAAGTAACTCTATGTTTGCAGAGAGTTTAGGACAGATAAGGAATTAAGAATGTGATGCCATTCTAAAACAGAAAAAATAACTTTAACCCGGGACTTTACACAGGTAACGCAAAGATAGTCTGTAAATCAGTTTTTGCTATCCGCGTTGCACTCCGGGTTATTGCATTCGCCATAGATGATTAGCGAATGATCTGTAATCTTGAAGCCATTTTGTTCAGCGATTAAGTTTTGCTGTTCTTCAATGGAGTTATCCATAAATTCGACAATTTTGCCGCATTTGATGCATATTAAGTGATCATGATGTTTGCCGCGATCGAGCTCAAAGACTGCCTGTCCACCTTCGAAGTGATGTCTTATCACCAGCCCCGCACCTTCGAATTGGGTTAATACTCTATAGATTGTTGCCAGCCCGATCTCTTCATCAGAATCAAGAAGCACCCGGTAAATATCTTCAGCGCTTAAATGCTGTTGATCTGACTGTTCAAGTATCTCCAGAATTTTCATTCTGGGCAGTGTGACTTTCAGGCCTGCTTTGCGAAGATCTTGGTTTTCCATGTTTTTTAAAGCCTAATTTTGTTAGCAGCAGTATACTATCAGACCTTGGCGGGATACGTTAGCCATTCGCTAGGGCTTTTGCTTGATTCTAAAATACTTGAGGTTTCTGATCAGATTGCGGACTGCTTGCTCAAAAGTTTGATTGCCATTGATCGTACAGTAATCACGCAACCACGACTCAATATTTTCAACCGTTTTGGTTTTGCCAAGTATCGAGTAGGTCTCTTCTTGCAGGTGATTATAGGCACTCATGTATCCTGCCAGCCAGCTTAGATAATAAGCGGCACCCTGTTCGTCCTGGCTGATAAATGATTCGCAGCTTAAATTGCCCAGTCCCATGGTTAAATAATGGCCATCAGCATCTGCAGATTGCACGCGTGGTGCGACGCATATACATATTATGGATACGGCTACCAGGGTCCCGGATTTTAATGCAGGCATTTTGATAGTGAGTGAATATTGGCTTGACCAGATATAATTAACTTATTGTTTATAAAACAAAAACCCGCCTTATAGACGGGTCTGCAATCAGCCATTTGTACACCAGGACTTAGCAGTTTATTGTATTTTTACCCAACTAGAGGAGAAAGGGTTGCCAATTTCCGTGCGTACGGCGTACTTGATTCAACTATAATTTTACCAACCGGCGCATTTACAGTGACAATAGGCGCTGGCTTACTTACATTCAACATCACATTAACACAACTTTTCACTAAATTCACAAGGTTTTTAATCGCTTCTATTTAAAAGCTCATCCTTGTTGGCAGGTATTGTCTATCCTTTGATCAATCCTGACAGGACGACGCATCATAAAAACGCATCCTGCCGACCAACGCACCAGAACAGCGGCTAAAACGCGCTAATATGTCTCTAATCATGAATTATTTTCTTTATAATTCATTAGGTTACAAGTAATTTAAATTATCAAATATGCGCCTGGAATGGATTGGTAAAGCGAATCAATCAAGCCCTGTAATTTTCAATAATTTACTTAAATTTATGGATATAACTATATGAAGTTATTTACTATTTTTGCCTGCATTCTCATCAGCAGCCTGACATCTGTCCAGGCGAATATGATTTTGAATAAATCTATCCTTTATTTTGATAAAGGGAATATGACACAACAGGATGTGGAAATAGAAAATGTGGGAGACGATCCGCTCTATATCCAAGTGACTCCTCATTTAATTCGCAATCCGGGAAGTGAAGATCAGACGCGCGAAGCCTATGATGATCCCACTGAAGCCGGGTTACTTGTATCCCCAAATAAACTCGTGATCAAACCGGGGGGCCGCAAAAGGGTGAGGTTTGTCAATTTGCAGAAAAATATTGCCCAAGAAAAAGTTTACCGGGTTAGCGTGACACCCGTCGTCGGGGATCTTATATCGGATCAAACCGGTGTAAAAATTGTGATTGGCTACGAAGTCCTCGTTATTGTATCTCCGGCAAACAGCCAGCCTGACCTGGTACACACTCGCAATGGCACTGTGTTAACCGTCAAAAATAAAGGAACTAAAAATATTTTGCTGCGTGAAGGCATTCAGTGCTTACCCGAAACCACTGAAGAGAGTCAGTGTGATCGCGTTGGAGGGAAAAGACTATACCCTGGAAATAGCTGGACCGTTGAGCTTCCTCAGGATATGCCGGTTAAATATTATTTAAGTACTGGCAATGAAAATACCGTCATAGAATTTGATTAGCATCTGAATTTCATCTCGCAACACAATTACATATTGCATTATGTTTACACTGCAACTGACATTCAGACGTCTCCTGAGTTATTTCACGTTAATCATTGCAATCATTACCTTGCAAATTAGCAATGCCGGAGATTCCGGCATTAGTGTGTCTGACAAAATACCGGCAGGTTTCGAAAATCTTGCCGGACCGCAAATAAATCAAGTCGATGTGTATTTGCATAATAATTATCTGGTCAGCACTCTCGCAACTTACGACATGGAAACATTAACTTTTCATGACCCAGAGTTAGTCATCAGTAACATTGAGGATTTACTTGACCCACAGGTGATTCTGAAAATATTAAGCAAGCCTTTACCTGTCAACACAGAACTACTTTGCCTGCAGCATGTGAAAAATGATGATTGTGGTATTTTAACGCCCAATATTGCGGGAATAATCTTTGATGACAGTCGTTTTAGAGTCGACATTTACATCAATCCTTTACAGCTAAAAGCAAAAACTATTGAACAGACTAAATATCTTCCAAAAGCTGACAATCAGTTGTCAACCATGCAAATTTTCAATCTGAATGGTTCGGGAACGGATGCCACTGAAGACAGATTCAATGCGCAGGCAACCAGTATTGTCGCATACGGAGATGCACGTCTGAGTATGCAATCCAATTATACCAATGATGAAGACTTCATCATTGATGAATTATCACTGCAAAATGACAACCGGGGATGGGAGGCAGAAGCAGGCATATTTGATACTGAAACACGTTCATCCAATTTCCTGCCGCAGCAGGATATCTTAGGGATAAGATATAAAACTTCTACGAAAACCAGAGCTGATCTGGAGGTCTCTGCCGGCACACCAATTTTCATATTTTTGAGTCAACGTAGCCGGGTTGAAGTTTTCAAGGACAACCGACTCATTGATACCCAGTTTTATGACGCCGGTAACCGGCAACTGGACACATCAAGATTCCCGGATGGTGCATACCAGATATCCGTCCGGATTCGGCAGGAGAATGGACGTGAGAGAATCGAAAATTATTTTTTTGTCAGAAGCTTTGCGCTTCCACCGGATGATCAACCACATTTCTTTGCTGAAGCGGGCAATATAAACAGGATTGAGCAGGACAGAACATTGCCGGATACATCGGATAACCACCTGATTCATGCCGGTGTCGCATTGCGCCTGCAGGAAAACCTGGCAATGGAAGCTGAGGCAGCCAATACGGATGGTCAATCGATGGCTCAATTGGGAATAATACATCTCGCTGCAGGCGTTCAGTCACAGGCTAATTTTATGTACACCACGGAAAAAGACTGGGGTGTTTCATGGCGACAAAATTTAGCGACCAGTGATTTCACGCTAAATTTGGATTTTCGTTATATTCGGGAAGGTCATTCAAGTGCAAATTCAGATAACTTTGACTTTGTCACAAACACATTCACACAGGCCAGTTCTGCCATTACTCATGAATTGCTTGGCGGCAGGGCCTTTTGGCGATATCGACATTTGGATCAGGCAGACGCAAATAAATCAGAAACCTATTCGTTCACCTACCGTCGGCCGCTGTACCGGCAAGGGCAATACCAGTTTGACTGGGAGTTTGATGCCAATAAAGACAGTGACGATTACCTGATCGGGGCACGTATTAACTTTACTTATCGAAAACAAAATAACATTTACAGGGCAAGTCCTGAATATCAGCTAAGCAAGCAGAATAATGATATGGATAAGGCATTTATTGGAGATGTCAGCTGGCAAAATACACGCCAGAATCCAGATTTTGGCCGCATTCAGACACGGGCTTATCATAACCGGGAAGATTCTTTTCGCAGCACAGGTGTCAGTCTGAGGTCGGAATCCAGATATGGGCTGAATATCATCGAATTATCCAATACTAATGATTCTGGTGATGATATCTTCGGGTATTCCCTGAGAAGCCAGTTTAGCCTGGCCAGCAATCTTGATCATCTATCCATTGGCGGGGCGCGCTATAACACCAGTGCCATCATCATAGACTTGCCAGGTGAACCCGAAGGTGAAAAGTTTGAAGTATTTGTCGATCGTCAATCTGTCGGTTACGCGCAAGTAGGACAACGGACTGTTTTCCCTTTATCTCCTTACCAGACCTATGAAGTGAACATCGCGCCGCGCACAGAATCGTTTGTTTCTTTTAAGGAGATTGTCAGGCAAGTGACGCTATATCCAGGCAATGTCAACACACTCACATGGGAAGTGAACCGTGTCCTTGTACTAATTGGCCAGGCAGTCTATCCGGACGGAACACCCGTCAGGAATGCACGTATAAACAATGTCTCGGCATTTGCAGGAACTGATGAGCGCGGCTGGTTCCAGATAGAGACAAAGCAGTTAAACACTCTGCGGCTAACTACTGTTACTGGAACATCCTGCGAAATAGAGCTTGGTGACTATGATATAAATAACGACATACATGTGTTCGAGCCATTAGCCTGCCTGCCTGCAAATGTTGCGCAGTAAACGCCGTTAATCATTCAGGTATCAGCATAAGAACAAGCCCATTCACTGCTTGACGCTTAACTTCCTGCAACGTAGAAACTTCTATGGTGTTGCAGTCATCTTGCCCGTAACCCGGTGGGCCATAGACATTATGTAACATCACTTGTGCAATGCGTTGATTCATTAAACGGGTATCAAGCATCCTGATTTTATATCCGTGCAAACCGGGTCTGGACATATAATCAAGCACCCTGAGACAGGTATTGTCATCATTTCCAGCCGCCCCCCGATCGACAAACAGTTCCACCTTATCCGGGATTGTCACAGAAATATTAATAGAGCCCGATGAGGTTGCACCCACCGTCCCCTGTTTCGCGGCAAACGAGTGTGTACTCAGCACCAGCAAAATAATGATCATTAAAATCACCTGCCTGAATATGCAGGTGGATCGTGATGCGACATCCTCCAAGATGACCTTCCATTGTTTAATTATTATTTGCTTTTATACACCAGCTGTAACGGCAGCAAAGGCCATTACTTTACTGCAAATAATAACGCGCAATGACGATTAAAGGTATTAAAATCTCGACGGACAGTAAAACAACGATTATTCAATAAGTTCCGGATTTACGTTCATTCCGGGATGACAGATAACTGCAGTGTACCCCTGTATATCCCAGCAGGCGCACCTGAAAATGACAAGTTACTAAATACAATTCTGACCTGGGTCGGGTTTCCCCGACAGCGATTGTTTGGATTTAATGATCGGGCGCGCAGGCCGGTGACAGGGATGCCGGGATTGATACTCATAAAACTTCCGCCACTGACACGATCTTGTATGTATGTGGCAAAAGGGATTGCATAGGGTCCATTTTCAATTGTAAATCTGCCACCAATACCACTCCCAGTTGCGCGCAGTGAAAATGGGCCAGCCGGGTTACTGCCAATACATAGCCGCTCTGTGAGGGTTAAATCATTTGCCCGTCCGGGTGTAGCCATTGCATCAACATCATCGAGCTTAGTGATCAGAATATCTGCTGTGGCATCATTAATAACAAATAAGCTTCCCACAAGATACAGCAGGAAAATGATACCCTGCCATTGATAGACTTTAGGATACATAGACCATATTTACAGTGTAAGAATCATCTCTGTTCTACCCTATTCGGGTATTAGCTCCAGAGTAAGCACACCGGAGTGTGTACCAGAACCCGAACTTAGCTCACTCTCTTCAGCTGTGACTGTGATCGATGCATTTGGAAAAAAACAGCCACCATTGATTAAATTCAAGAGATAGCCAAAGTTCGCTAAAAATTGATTAGAGTATGCAATTTGACCTGGCAGTAATTCAACCTGCCCATTAAGATCATCCAGGTAAACCCTGTAATGTATATCACTCACGCCATTCGACAGGGTAAATGCACTCGGATTGAATGCATCGCCATCTCCACTGGCACGCAAATGATAATTTTTAGGCTGATTAAAACTGGCCCCTGTGACGGCCACACACAAAGCATCACTGCCTGACAAGTCCCCCGCACCTGACCAAACGCCCAGATTTATATCATTTAGCCCGTTGATAAGCGCTTGCTCGCCAACGATCACTGTAATATCAAGGCTACCGGTTGAAGTTGTCCCTTCTGTACCCTGCACTGCAGCAAATGAATGCATGGTTGCCAGCAGGCTACCAATAAAAAAGGTTAGCCACTGACATGATCTTTTACATAAATAACAAAAATCCCTGGTCTCCATATGTCATTATTCCCTAAATGACATCTGCGTTAGAGTGTTTAGCCCTAACGCAGCAATGTCTTGTTTGCTGTGTTTACAGCAATACCGATTATTCTGGTGCAACGACCAACGTTAAGGTTCCATCGAGGGTTGTTTGGGGAACAGTTAATAAGTCCGCAGCCAAAATGGTTACCTCAACTGACGCATTTGGTGTGCCGCCGCATGAAGTTGAAGTTTCATCTGCGCCACTGAGTCCGGTTAGCTGAGTACCAGAGGTCATCGCTGTTGCGCTGCCATCCCAGCGCACTTCATAAGGAATATCAGTAGTACCGTCACCGATCGTAAATGCGCCGCCTGCTCCGTCACCGGTGGCTGTGATGGCATAGTTACCGCCTGCGGCATTGCGATAAATACACGCATCCGAAGTTTCAACAATATCATTGGTACCGTCGAAAGAGGCGGTTATATCCGTCAGACCGGAAATTCTCACCGCGTCAGCAACGGTAACTTCAATGTCGAGTGTGCCGGTGGAGGTTGAGCCAACCACGCCGTCTGTTGCTGCCAGTGCTCCGCCCGTGATAAGCATGCCCGCCACAAGAGTCGTCGATTTCAAAACTTTCTTCATTATGTGTCTCCTTAAGTGTTGTACTTCCATTGAATGCAAACAAAAACGTCTGTTTTTTGTCGTTCGATGAACATCTGACGAAGATGCTACAGATTGCTGGTCAGAAAGCACGACCCGGATCGATCAACGACATAAAAACGGGTGTAAAAGGATTAAAGAATTTTTATTTAGTGAAATAAGTCAAATATTTGTCTGGTTAATCGGTTTTTATTCTGCCAAATTTCTGGCAGAAACAGAGGAAGCTTGCGAAAAACAGAGAGTCAATACTGTGAAAAGACAGGGCCTGGACGTTCAGGAGAACCAGGGTGGAATAGTCGGGCTCAATAAATTGGACGTAACGCGATGGATACTTCAGACGTGCAAAAACCTGCCGTCATGACATGCAGGTCTTTGCGGCCTCCTGGTGGGAGGTCTTTTTTGTTTTCAGCTTGTGTAGACTAGCAAACATGCTGCCAGCCAGGAAATTTTAAGTTTTTATATTGACAATAAATGAAAATGATAGAGAGCTATTCTGCCAGGCAGATTAACGTTCTCTTCTCATGAGATAATTTGTAAACTTCCGCCGGGCTGTTTTATTGGGTTGCAAGTGGTGATGCTTGCACCAGCCACTGAACGTTTCAATATAAATGGGTAGCAGCCTTACATCGAGGCCTCGGTTTGATATTTCTATTATTGCTTTATCGGCCTCAGTACGCCATTCGTTAAACGAACTGAAAAATGAGTTAGGATCGGTACAGTATGATTTTGTTGCAAGCCACTGTTTTTTTGTATACCAGGGTAAGCCCACTACAAGTTTATTATTGCCTGCATCAACTGCTTCCAAAGCTTCCTGTCCAAAATTATTCATTATTTGCAAAGCGGTTTAAATTGAACGTGGCTAAAGAATAGCAGACAGTGATTATCGAAATATGTGCATCAAATCACGCAATTTTTATCAAGCACTACAAAAACATGACGCTGTGACAGAGCTAGACAAATTTTTCATAGTTTCTTATGAATTCTTCTTCGTCTATTTCAGTATCTTCGACTGTGATATTGTTAACGCGGCGGTCGGGAGTTTTTCTGCGATCTTTAAGAATGACCAGTCCTTCTTTGGTTTTATATGGAAAACTCACTGCGCGATGCAGTGATCTGCGGTCTTCTTTTGAGCGTCGCTCCTGCTCAGGTTCGTGTCCGTCGTCTGTTTTGCATGAATGTTCGTCGTTCAAGGCTCTCTCCAGGGTTGCCCACTTATCCGGTTTTCTAGCTTACCAAAAATATTGCCCTCCACAGGCAGATGCTGACGGTCGCCGGAATACAGCTGATCATTGGTTTATTGGGAATTATTGGCAGTTTTTATCACGATTCAAATAGCGCCTAAGCTAATGCCTACTGGCGCCGATAATGTTATCTATGCCAAATAATGAAATACACAATGCTTAAAAATCTGAACTTGTCTTTAACAGGCAATTATTCAACGGATCCTGTCACAGGAACATTAGACAGAACTAATTTTCTGAAGGAACTGGCTAATATCATCACCAACAGAAAAAAGAACGATAGATATATTTTTGGGTTGTCAAACATAGAGCATTTCAAGCTAATCAATCATTCACACAGTCACCAGGCAGGTGATTATGTGCTGAACATGGTTGCGAAAACATTATCTCTTGAGATGGATGAGAAAACCATTATTGGTCGTGTTGGTAATGATGAGTTTGGGTTCATTTGTCACGGCAAAAAAGTTGCACAGCTTCAGTCAGCTTGTGAGTCGCTCAATTATTCACTGAGTCATGCGCCGGTCAGCTGGAACGGGAAAAACATAAGGCTGCATATAAAGTTTGCTTTGGTTGTTATCGATGCAAATATCGAAAGTGTCGACCAGCTACTTCGTTATGCTAACGAAGCAATTTATTCGGCGTATTACGATGGCTGTTCAACAGTTTGTGAACACAATGTTAATGATACAGCAATTTTAAGACGTAGCAGTAAAATGGATCAGGCAATCAAATTGCAGCGCTGGATTGCCCGCGACCATTTTTTACTCTATGTGCAGCCTATTGTTTACCTGAGCAATCCGAGAAAAGCCAGTCATTTTGAACTCCTGCTAAGAGGAAGATCTAATGCGGGAAAAGTAATTTCACCCGGCAAACTCATTGATGCTGCCGAAGACTTCAACCTGACCCCCATGCTTGATAAATGGGTAATCAGAAATCTTTTTGAGTGGATACACCGCTCACGCAACACCGCATGCTCAGAGTACAAGTTCTCATTTAACCTGTCGGCACTGTCAATCAACGACAATGAATTAAGTAACTATATTATTGACCTTGCCAGGCAAAATAACGTCAATCCACGTAAAATTAATATTGAAATCACTGAACGAGTGGCAATTAGCAACATGAAACGCTGTTTTGACTTCATGATGAAATTAAAAAAAGCAGGATTCAGTTTTTCTCTGGATGATTTTGGCGCAGGATACTGTTCTTTCAAATATATCCAGACATTGCCTTTTGATGTAATCAAGATTGATGGCTCTTTTATTAAAGATATTGACAGCAATCTGCATAATCGGACAATCACCAAAGCGATTACCGACATCGCCCGGGCATACAATAAGCAAACGGTTGCAGAATTCATTGAAAACAGCGATATAGCCAGAGTTGCGCGGGAGATTGGTATAGATTACGGACAGGGGTATTACTTTTCCAGGCCACACTGCATTACAAAATTATCCGTCGGTTGAATTTTGTAGCGGTTTTTTAGCAATGATGAGCAACATAGCGGTGGATAAAGCACAGGCAGAGAAAATCATACACATCACCAGCACCTGGTAACGCACAGCGATTAATGGCGAGATACCTGACAATACCTGCCCTGTCATCATGCCCGGCAATGACACAATCCCGACTGCAAACATAGTGTTGATGACAGGAATCAATGATGCGTGAAATGCAATATTTCTTGCTTGATAATAGTCCACATCATTATTCAGCTCAGCACTTATGCGCTCCAAAGCTAACCCCATGGTATTCATCGTGCTGGCGAACATCATCCCTGCAAGAGGAATGGTGTATTGAGGCGCATGCAATGCTTCGATTTCCAGCACATAATATAGACTTATGAGAAGTACAAATCCTCCTGCGATCAGGGAGGACAAAGCAACATAGGCGAATAGCTTGAAACGTAATGGTTTTATTGAGCGCAATGCGATCCAGCTCGAGGCAATAATCATCACTGAAATGACTGCAAGCGTAATCCACATGTTCTGCGACTCGAAGATAAACACAAGCACATAGCCGATGATAATCAGCTGTAGCAACATGCGTACAATTGAATAAAGTGCGGTGCCTGCCTCAAGTGACCAGTGATAGAGAAGAGTCACCACCAGAAGGACCGGGACAAAGGCAATAGCCAAATTAGTTAACGGGATTGTCTGGACAGCGGTTTGCATCTGCATATCCTGTTTTATGGAATTTCCAAGTATGCAATGTTTATCAAACCATTAAAATAAATACATTATGTATTGATCAATCAGCTCGCTTTCCTGGAGCGTTTGCGCTCATGTTCCTTAAGACATTTTTTGCGAATACGGATCGATTCCGGCGTGACTTCCACCAGTTCATCATCATCGATAAATTCCAGGGCATATTCCAGTGTCACCGATACAGGAGGAGTCAGTACAATATTTTCATCACTTCCCGAGGCACGTACATTTGTCAGTTGCTTGCCTTTTAGAGGGTTAACCGTCAGATCATTGTCTCGCGAGTGAATTCCTATGACCATGCCTTCGTAAACCTCATCGCCGTGAGAGACCATCAGGCGTCCACGATCCTGCAGGCTAAAGAGTGCATAACCGGCCGCTTTACCCTGGCTGTTGGCAATCAGCACGCCACGTGAGCGCTGACCAATGGCAATGGGGATACTCGGACCATAGTGGTCAAATACGCTATATAGCAGACCTGTGCCGGAGGTAATCGTCAGAAACTCCGTTCTAAAACCAATCAGACCACGTGCAGGAATCATATAATCCAGTCGTACCCGGCCTTTACCATCCGGCTCCATGTTTTTTAATTCACCACGCCGCTCTCCCAGCTGTTCCATGACAGCCCCCTGGTGGTCCGCTTCGATATCTACGGTCAGCTGTTCATAGGGTTCAAGACGTTCTCCATCCTGTTCATGGGTGATCACTTCCGGTCTGCCGACGGCCAGCTCGAACCCTTCCCTGCGCATCGTTTCAATGAGTACTGAAAGGTGCAGTTCACCCCTGCCAGAGACACGATATTTTTCTTTATCTTCAGTGAGTTCAACGCGTAATGCAACATTATGCTTTAACTCTTGCTGCAGCCGATCCCATAGATTGCGGCTAGTGACGTATTTGCCTTCTTTGCCTGCGAACGGTGAAGAGTTTGCCTGGAATGTCATGCTGATAGTCGGTTCATCCACGGTTAATGGCGGCAATGCTTCTACCTTATCCGTATGGCAGACAGTATCGGATATTGACAGCGGATCGATACCTGTAATGGCAACAATATCTCCGGCGCTGGCTTTATCTACCTCGATTCTTTCCAGGCCATGAAAGCCAAGTATCTGAAGAATCTTGCCTTTTCTTTGTTGGCCTTCCCGGTCGATAATCGCAATCGGGGTATTCGGGGTGATGACACCCCGCTTGACGCGACCAATGCCAATCACGCCCACATAACTATTATAATCCAGGGTTGATATCTGCATTTGGAAAGGGCCTTCGGCATCCACATCCGGCGCATTGACATGCTCAATAATCGCCTGCAGCAAAGGCGTCATGTCACCACCTTGCGCGTTTGCATCAAGGCTGGCATAGCCATTGATTCCCGAGGCATAGACCACAGGAAAGTCCAGTTGCTCGTCACTGGCGCCCAGGCGATCAAATAAATCAAAAGTGCGGTCAAGTACCCAATCAGGACGTGCACCATCGCGGTCTATCTTGTTAATCACAACAATCGGACGGAATCCCATATTGAAGGCTTTTTGTGTCACAAAGCGAGTCTGTGGCATGGGTCCTTCGACCGCATCGACCAATAGCAGTACCGAATCGACCATGGATAATACGCGTTCCACTTCGCCACCGAAGTCGGCGTGACCAGGTGTATCGACAATGTTTATACGATAATCCTGCCAGCGTATTGCCGTATTCTTGGACAGAATTGTAATGCCACGCTCCTTTTCAAGGTCGTTTGAGTCCATCACACGAGTCTGTGGTGTGGCTCTTTCATCAAATGTCCCGGATTGCTGGAGCAGTTGGTCCACCAGAGTGGTTTTACCATGGTCAACATGGGCGATAATGGCAATATTGCGTAGCTTGTCAGTCACGGGAGATTCCTTGGCCAAAATAATGGAGGTGCGTCAAAATTGCGCGCGATTATACATGCCCGCCAACCAATTGATAGCGATACCTTTCGGGCAGCATGATACCGGCTTTAAAAAACACCCGGTAAAAACAGTTATTAAATTATAAATAACATTAAGTTATATTTTTAACTAAATGATTTATATTAATTATATCGACTTTCTCCGACTGACTTAATGACACCTTGACTCACAACAGGTCAGCAAAGATCGCGTCCAAAAACTAACCGTGGAGTGGCTCTGTGTATTTAGCACGGAAACATTTATGTTAGGTTAATGGTCACACCTTAAATCCCCTGTTAAAAACTCTAAGGAGAGATATGATCTTCAGACAACTATTTGAACCTACCTCAAGCACCTATACCTATTTACTCGGTTGCGAAGAAACGGGGCAATGCGCTTTGATTGATACTGTGGTGGACACCACTGAGCGCGACCTGGAGACAGTCAGATCGCTTGGGTTGTCACTCACTCACACGATCGATACACATATTCACGCAGATCACCTTACCGCGGCGGTAAAAATGAAACATCTCGCCGAAAGTCAAATTGTATACCCGGCGATATGCCAATTACCATGTATGGATATTGGCGCGAAAGAAGGCGAACCTTTAAAGATTGGTAATATTTCAATACATCCTCTGTTTACACCCGGACATACCGACCACCACTTTGCCTATCTACTTGATCATGGCCCGCAAAAGATGGTGTTCACTGGCGATGCATTACTAATCGATGCCTGTGGCAGAACGGATTTTCAGTCCGGCGATGCCGCCACTTTGTATCACAGCATTCATGAAAAAATATTCAGTCTTCCGGACGATACGCTGGTCTACCCGGGACATGATTATTCCGGACGTCGCGTCTCGAGTGTTTTGCAGGAAAAACAGCGTAATCCACGTCTTGGTGACAATCGCTCCCTGGATGAATTTGTGGCAATTATGAATAATCTCGATCTTCCCTACCCGAAGAAAATCGACTTTGCGGTACCTGGCAATGAGCAATGCGGTATTTGCCCGGAAAATACTCCGGAAGAGCTTCGCTCGCCATGTGATTTCAGTGACCAGGGTTAACTGGCTGAGATATCAACCGGTTTTACGCCGCCGATTCACATGTTGCACACGCCCAAGCCTGTTGTGATTGGCATAACGGGTAAAACGCTGTTTTATTTCCTTTATTGCCTGTGCACGTTCACGGGTTCTGCCGCTGCGAATCGCATCAACCAATGCGAGTAACTCATACAGACCACTATCGAGACGGGCGGCGTCTGGCACCGTGGGATATAGCGGGTTCAGGGCAATTCCCTCAACTTTGCCATTCTGATCGGGCCATACAGGAGGATTGTTTCCATCATAAACAACGCGATCGCACAGGGGCCTGGCTGCATAGGAAGTGGGCATCCCCAGACAGACTTCCCCCCTTTCTGCCGCAAATGCATATTTAACGCCATAGACAATGAATTCTTCAAGATTCTTGGCATCCGGCATGATCACATCCCCCTTGTCCATCATCAGACCGGCATGATATGTACGTTCCATGGACGCATGGATTTGTGATGGGCTAATGCTAAGCTGCCTTGCCAGATGACTATAAACCCAGTTCATATCCCCCTGAGCAACCAGTTTTAACAAGACGACAATATCCTGAGGTTTTAAGTTCATATTGATCTATCATATACAATTAGCGAATATTAAAACCCTGGACGAATAGATCGACAACAGGAAAACAGAGTGACACGCCAATAAAGCCCTATGAGCGGGAATTATTTTAAAATGATCTTTTGACACTCACGCTGTTTCCTGGGACAAAACCCTGACGTTTTCACAACATGGACCCAATTACCCAGGGCGCACTGGGAGCCAGTCTATCCCAGTCCCTTAGTCACAAAAAAAATGTGCTGATTATTGGCCTGATCGGATTTCTTTCCGGGATGGCGCCCGATCTAGATGTTCTGATACGTTCAGATACAGATCCATTACTATTCCTGGAATATCATCGTCAATTCACCCACTCGCTTTTGTTCATACCGGTAGGTGGATTGATATGCGCGTTGACATTCTATCTGCTTATCACCCGTTATACATCACTGACATTCAGGTCAACTTATCTGTATTGCACACTTGGATATGCGACACATGGATTACTCGACACATGCACAAGTTACGGGACACAGCTACTCTGGCCGATATCGGATCAGCGCTTTGCATGGAATACCGTCTCGGTCATTGATCCGCTATTATCCATTCCGCTGCTCCTGTTAATAGTGCTCGCAACCATTAGAAAGCAGCCCGCCTTTGCACTGGCAGGTTTTATCTGGGTGATCACTTACCAGATAATCGGCGCCTACCAAAATCATCGCGCCAGTGAGGCCGGCTATCATCTGGCAACAGAGCGCGGGCATCAGCCACTGCGGCTGGAAGCAAAACCCAGCTTTGCAAATTTAATTTTGTGGAAAGTGATTTATGAAACTGAAGACGACTTTTATACTGACGGGGTGCGACTTGGGCTTAACACAAAAATATATCCTGGCAAGCCAATTGCCAGACTCAACATTGACAGAGATTTCCCGTGGCTGATTTCTCACTCACAACAGGCCATCGATCTTCAACGATTTAACAAATTCTCACAGGGCTATACAGCCGTTGATCCCAATAACCCTCAAAGAGTCATTGATGTTCGGTATTCACTTTTACCCAATCAGGCGACAGGACTCTGGAGCCTGTGGCTTGATGCCGAAGCGCATCAAGCGCAACATGCACAATTCAAGATGGATAGACAGATAAACCAGCATACGCGGGAAAAATTCCTGGACATGCTGTTTAATCAATAAACCGAAATATGGCAAACACCATAGTTTTGCAATCACACACCCAGCCGCTGCCGGCAGGCTGGATGCTAAGATGTATAAAGACAGTGGAGCAATGGGCCAGCGACAATCATTTCGATTACCAGTTTTATGATGACTCGATTTTTGAATTTATCCACCCGGACTTAAGACAAAAGCTCCGTCAGAAAACAGTTATCGCCTCCGACCTTGCGCGCCTTTATCTGCTAAAACACTACCTGGAAAAAAATTATGACACAGTGATCTGGTGTGATGCGGATTTTTTAATATTCAGGCCCGAGCGGTTCAAGCCGATTGATCAGAGCTATGCGCTTGGGCGCGAAGTATGGATACAACATGCAAAACCAGGTGGCAGACCTGTCAGTCATATAAAAGTACATAATGCCTATCTGATGTTCAGAAAAAACAACGCATTCCTCGACTTCTATATAGATACTGCCGAGCGATTACTGACAATGAATCGCGGAAGCATGCCGCCACAATTTATCGGACCCAAACTGCTTACTGCAATACATAATGTCGCCCAGTGCCCTGTCGCAGAAAGTGCGGCCATGTTTAGCCCGCTGGTGATTAAAGATATTATCTTTGGCAGCAAAACTGCATTGTCGCTTTTCCAGCAAAAGTCCAGATATTCCATAGACGCTGCTAACTTATGTGCCTCGCTCTATGTCCGTAATAAAATCTCAGATGATCAAATGGATATCTGTATTGATTTATTGTTAACTAAAAATACACGGTTAATTGACTGACAGGCATTCAGTAGTGAATATTGTCATACTTGCGATTATTATCTGCTCATTATTTTCCCAGAAAGCATGGTCTGATGCCTGTGAACACAGGCAGGCCTCATTGCTTATTGAGAATGATAGTGCGCTAACCCTGGGAGGGGGTACAGATCGTTTTTATTCGAATGGATTTGAAGTTTCATTCAGTTGCCAACCCTCCCTGAATCAGCAACGCACCAGGCAGGCAAACCTGGCATATCGGAGCCTTAACTGGATACATAATGATTCAGATATCATATGGGTAAAAAATGGCATAAAGCTTGGACAGAAAATATATACAGCCTCTGATTTATCCCTGGTACCGGAAAATATTGACCTGGATCGTGATCGCCCTTATGCCGGGTGGAGCTATGTCAGTATTTTTTATGAAGCAGAAACATTACAGGATCGCTACCTAAAACATGAATTCAGTATTGGCTGTGTTGGGCCATGTTCACAGGCAGATAACATTCAGAAAGAATGGCATGAACTTTTTGGTTTTACCCACCCCGAGGGATGGGATCTGCAAATCAAGAATCAGCTTGCCTTGCAATATTTCGCCGAATTCAAAACCAATCGACATGAAGTCTTTCCATTTGTTTCTTTGCATCCGCGCTACAAATTATCGCTGGGGACAGTATTTAATGATTTTTCATTTGGGGGTGAATTTATTATTGGAGACAAGAGCAACAGTATCACTCATCCTGAAAGTTTCCGGGATCGCAAGTGGGACTGGCAATTATTCCTGCATAACGATATACAACTTGTTGCCTTCAATGGCACGCTGGAAGGATCACTATTTAATCACCGTAGTCCACATACAGTAAAACCATCACGGGTGGTGCTGGAGAATGGCATAGGGTTACGCCTGAATTATGATAACCGCTATCATTTTGAATATCGATTCGTTGGCAAAAGTACAGAAAATGAAGAGCAGGACTGGAAATTCTGGGACCACAAATATGGCAGTTTTAAATTTGGATTCGGATTTTAACGTTGTATTGCACAAGCCCATTACAAAATGACATGCCTCACACCTGAAGCTTAAAGCCGGTATAATCGAGAAGTCATGAAATCCAAAGATATCACTCAACCTAACCCGCAGGGCAAGGCTTCGCTGGCATTGCTTGATGATCTGTATCAGCACAGAAGTTACCGGGCAAAAGCCAAACCCGCACCGGAATGGCTTGCTGACTACTTTACATCGATATTTGTACTGAGCGCTTCTTTTCAGTTCAAGCCGGTGATGAATAGGCCTTATTATTTATATCTCGACAACCATCAGTGGAAGCTCAGTCTGATCGAACCACAGGCATGGGATAACTGTCCATACACTTATTTTGCTGAATGTCAGATGCACGAAGACCGGAGCTGGAGTCTGCATCCTGTGGACAATTGGGATAACGACCCTCACCTGGTTGAAAAAATTACCCGCATGAAAAGAGAATTCTTTGCTTCTCTGAATACAGAGACCCCCCTGCTAGACGGGCTGCCTTATTATTCCACGCATCTTGGTTATTATCAGCGCCTGGCTGCATTTGGATTGGCAAATTCCTTGAGTCACTCTCTGAAGCTGGAATTTGGCGATAAACAGAGCAGCACCATCAATGGTAAAAAAATGCTGCAAAATATCACACACTGGGATCAACTCATGTTAACCAATACAGACCAGGCATAAGCCGATCCCACCACACCGGGTTTACACTGCCCAGCACCAGGCTTGAGCATCATCAACCGCGTTTCCCCATGTACAAGTTAAGCTGTATATCAGCATAAAAAAAACATGTACATGGATGTCATGTAAAAATACAAATTAATCAGTGTGTTACATTAACACAAACGCCCGGATCATTTTCTTACTCGCTCTGAAACAGGGATAATCCGAAATATGTACTCAATTTGTACATGTATATATCCCGTGCATAAGTAGATATGTTCTACGTTTTCATATAGATTATCCACCAGATATAGATTTTGTATATCTATAAACTTAAACAAAGGAGTAACTCTAATGAAAAGACTATTCATTAATATACGCTACTTCATCGCGCCATTGCTGATTTTGTCGGCAATGTTCGGGGTGCTGGCGGGTGGTCCCTGGGTTTGGACCGGCGTTGTCTTGCTCGGTGTTGGCATTATTGTCGACACACTGACACGCGCACAAACACCGGGCGCCGGTTTCGATGAAGACGGTAAAACATATGCCAGCCCGGGAATACAAAACGGTGTGATGTATGGCATGTTGGGAGTATTTGCCCTACTCCAGATCATTCTTGCATGGCGTGTCTGGCAATACGTAAACGGTGTGCCGATCGCTGAAACCAGCCTGCTCGGGATGGCGATACAGGATGGCATTACCGGCACCCAGTTAATCGGGGCATGTTTGTCCAGTGGAATATTTGCTGGCATCGGGATCATTTACGGCCACGAACTGGCACACACTAAAGGATCCAGCTTTGTCATTGCACGATGGATGATGGCATTAAGTGGTAAAGCACATTTCTGCTATGCCCATGTCTACAACCACCATCTCGAATTGGGACATCAGGATGATCCGGCAACCTCTCCACGGGGAAGAAGCCTGTTCAAACATTTCCCGCTGTCTGGCATAGGACAAAGCAAATTTCTGTTCAATATGGAAAAGCAGCGCCTGGAACGATTGGGTAAACCATTCTTGTCATGGCAAAACCGCTGGATTAGGGGTTATCTAATGAGCCTGCCAACGGTTGCCCTGTTCTGGTTTGCCGGCGGGTGGATTGGTGTCGCAGCACTTGGTGCATTGTGGATTATTGCCAATTTTGAGCTGGAAGCGCTAAATTACCTGGAGCATTACGGACTAATCCGGGAAAAAGGACAGCCCATTGACTACAGGCACAGTTGGGATAACAACACAGCATTTACCAGCTGGTTCTTTATAGAAATTGGTCGCCAGGCGGATCACCATGATCGTGGGGAAACACATTTCTGGGAGCTTGACGAAGTGGGTGCACCCAATTGCGGACGTGGTTACTTCTCTCTCTTTGCGCTGACATTGCTCCCGCCAATCTGGCACAAGTACATGGATGAGCAATTAGGTAAATGGGATGATGAAATGGCTAATGAAGGCGAACTGAAAATTGCCGAGGCCTTTAAAACCGCAGCATAACCTTATCCTCCCCTTCATCATATTTGATGATATGGTCATTGCCCCTTAGTCACCTAAGGGGCTTTTTTATGGTATGAAAATTTTATCGGTTTTATAACACCCATAAAAGACATTGCCATAAGTCTCATAATAATATCGACTCGTGAGCAAGATCTCAGGTATACACAAAAACATTCGCGCTTTCGAGCGGTATTTAAGAGCTCACTTTTACGTCGCAATCAATTAAATATAGTAACTAAATATCCTGTTGATTAACAATGCGGTATGCTGTCAGGTAATTTTCAATCATGGCCGGAATTAATACCAGGCTTTCTTCAGGGACAACATCAAGATCGGCAGATCCGGGCGGAAGTGGCAGTACTTTTTTGGCTTCGCCTGTATCAGAGATCATAAACAGCCCACCATTAAGCCAGTCTGTCACATAAAATTCGTTTTGACCGGCCACGTCAATACCGTCCAGATTACCCACCGGGGTACCCGATCCGAGGCTTCGGACTTTACGACTATCGATTGAAACGCTTTTTAAATGGCCAGGGATGTCCGTATTAAATCCATCTGTCATATCCCCCCAGGAAGCGACGATCAGTTGTTCTTGTTTTATATAGAGACCGTTCGGACTTTCAAGCAAATCGCTATGCAGCCAGCTGGAGAAGCGATTTTTGGACAGACGGTAAATTGTATTGGTCATCATATCCGACACATACACATCGCCATTATTATTGACGACAACGTCATTGAGAAATCTCGCTTGTGCGGCCATGTAACGGTTGAGAATCTTTCCGCTATTGATATCAATTGCAATTAGAGCATCAAGGTCTGATACATAAAGAATATCCCCATCTCGAGCCAGCCCTTTTGGCGCATCAAGTCCTGTAATCCAGTATTTATTAAGGAGCCTGCCATCCAGAGATATGACAGAAATATATCCTTTTGCATCTCTGTCATCTGGCTTGCCATGAACATTAGATAAAAAGATCACCCGATGCTCGCTGTCATATAAGACCGATTCAGGGGCATCAAATTCATTCAGTTGCCAAAGCTTTTCGAGTTGAGCGGCAACCACGTTACTTTGTAAAAAAACAAGCAATATAGTGACATAGATAATATTAACAAAACGACTCGTTGACATAAGTACCTTCAATAATCACTACCTGGTTAAGAGATTAATTAACTTGTCAGCCACCTCTTGTGCAGAGCTGGGATTCTGGCCAGTGATCAACATACCGTCAACGACAACATGCGACTGAAAGTTTTCCGCTTTCGAATACTGCGCCTGTCTGGCAATCAGCATGTCCTGAAGCAGAAACGGGACCACCTCTGTGAGTCCCACAACAGCTTCTTCTGTGTTGGAGAAACCGGTGACCTGCCTGTTGTTAATGATATATTCACCATTGCGATTCTTGGCATTTACTAGCACGGCCGGTCCGTGGCATACCGCCGAGACCGGTTTGCCCTGTCGCCAGAAATCTTCAATCAGCTTAATGGAATCCGGATTATCAACTAAATCCCACATGGGTCCGTGTCCACCCGGGTAAAATATGCCATCGAAATCGTCTGCCTTGACATCAGACAGTTTTAGCGTGTTTTGCAACGCTCGCTGGGCGTGTTTATCCTGATACAAACGCTGCGTCGAGCTCGTTTGTGATTCAGGCATTTCACTTCTTGGATCAATCGGTACGGCCCCTCCATGTGGAGATGCGAGTGTCAAGTCTATCCCAGCATCGGTCAGGGCATAGTATGGCGTGGTGAACTCCTCCAGCCACAGTCCTGTTTTCTCGCCAGTATCTCCCAGTTGCTGATGAGAAGTCAGTACTATTAGCAGAGTCAGTGTGTTAATAGACATGGTTTGATTGAGCTTGCAGTGAGTGAACTGACATTCATTTTATAGCATATTTTAACCTTGGCAGTCAGCTATTCCGAGGCATATAAAATCACATTAAAAGGCCCATAATTAAAATTCCATCAGGTCATTTTATTGTGTAATATCTTATAGATTACATTATCAATTTTTACAAAGGATGACTTTATGGACATCATGAAGCTTGGCACACAGTTATTAATGTCTAAGATCGGTAATAATCAGGCCGATCCAGGAGCCGTACAGAATATGCTTGGTAGCCTGCTGGGCGCGGGCGACAGTCTTGATATCACAGGTCTGCTTGGAAGTCTGCAGTCAGGCGGCATGGGAGATATCGTACAGTCATGGCTTGGTGACGGAGCGAATGCACCAATCTCGGCCGAGCAGGTCAAAAATGTCATAGATGAGAGCAAATTAAGTCAATTAGCCTCAATGTTACAGACAGACGAGAACACCGTGTTATCTGGGCTGCAGGACGCTGTCCCGCAAATGGTTGACAATGCCAGCAGTGGTGGAAACTTACTTGATTCGATTGGCGGAATAAGTGGCGCAGCGAATCTCGCCAAAGGGCTTTTTAACTAATTACACTTCTTTCAGCCGATAGAAGCAGCACTTTACTTAAATGTGAGTGTGGCGCGCCTGTGTCTGCCAAATAAATGATTCTCCCGGACTGACAGGAAGCTGGTCAATACACTGATTCAGGCGTTCGCAGCTTTATGACTAGCTCATAGTCCCGGTGTATCCAGGGCATCCAGTAGTTCTTCCAGCTCGAGCGCCGTCAACTGCTCATCACTCTCTTCTTCCAACAAATCATTCAAGTCTTCGACAATATCATTAATTAAAGGACTGTCATCATCTTTCATCATTGAATCTCCACCTGATAGTCGTATCGCTAGTGAGATTTTTATGTGTTTTTATTACAAGAATATGTGAAAAAGACAACATAATCAGTTAATAAATCATCATCCGTTCAGGTGAATTTGACGCTTTGTGACCAAGCCCAAGAAACCCTCGGACAATATTAAAAGCCTGATTGATAGACTATAAACATGTTTTTATTGAATAAGCATTTATATATACCAGTCATGCAGGTTGGTGAAGAGTGGTGGGACAAATACAGAAATTTTACTGGCGCGCAACATTAGAAAAAAACTGAACAGAAAAACGCAACTATATTGAAGAGTTAATCTTGTGTAATAATAAATGGTAGCTCTCCTGGTCTGGTTCATGGAACACAGGATCTTTGGTATCTGTTAGTTTGTTTTGAATGCTTTGCCAATCACTCTCCTGCATTATATTATTCAGCAGTGGATATACATCTGATTCTTCAAGATCCATATGTTCTTTTTGGGTGTTGATATATTCATGCAACTTTTGACATAACGTTTCCCGGCTGATTGGCGTTTCCATGACGGCTGATTCAAGCATATCGATAATTTTTTCCGTCAACACCGGCATTGTCTTGTGTTCTTTGATCAGCCTTTTGATTACTTCCCGGTGATCTGGATAGTGCTCCAGAAAATAATCAAACACAAGGTTTTCGTGAGGGTGATGCACTGCATCCGGATAGTCTCTCATATATTGCATGGCGATGAGTATGATTTCCAGATCGACAACATCACAATGCTCGATATGAGCCAGCTGTCGCTCAATAAACCTCAATAGTTTTATGAAGTTTTTATGGTCGTCATGTAGATCAGTTAATAGATTGCTCATATTTCATAAATAGTGAATTTATTGACCCACGGTAACACCAAATACGATTAAAGTGTCAGGTTATGTCAGAAATTTACCGACATCGTAAAGACAACTTTTAAGCCATGTTAATTGTATACTTTATTGCTTGTACAGTTTGTCCACAACCATGATTTCATCATGGTTTCGTGGTGGTGCGCCGACACTATTTATGCACAATTGTCTGACAGGTTTATGTCGGTGGATGCTTTTTCCAGTACTGTATCAAAATAAATCCAAACAGCATGCCGCCAAGGTGAGCAAAGTGTGCGACTCCCTGTGCAGTGCCCGTGACACCAAACCATAATTCAATCAGAATATATAAAATAACAAAAGTTCTGGCTTGTATAGGTATAGTCGGAAATATAATCATAAGCTTCTCGCGTGGATAGAACATGCCAAATGCAAGTAATACTCCGAAAACGCCTCCCGATGCGCCGATTGTAGGGTAGTAATTATTGTCCAACGACGATACCCATAACTGAACCAAGGCCGCACCGATGACACATACAAAATAATAAATTAAAAAAGTCTTAGATCCCCATAATCTTTCAATCTGCGTACCAAACAACCATAATGCATACATGTTTAACAATAAATGTAATACATTAGCGTGTAAAAACGAATAACTGACCAACTGAATCAGGTTAAAAGACGGGCGCGAATCATTAACACCTTCAAATGAGGTGCTTTCAATCGGCCATAATGCAAATTTATATAATAAATAGTTGCCAATATATAGCTCCATAAAGTAGACCATAATATTGACAACGAGCAGACTCTGCACGATCAGGGTGCGAGAGGAATCAGGGATATTATGACGAATCATAATACGCTGTCATTAAGTGTACATACGTCATTTTCTTAAATAACATAAAGTGGTAAAAACAGACATTAGGCATTATCACTCAAACCATTAAGAAAATTAAATATATGTTGATTAATTACTTCTTTATGTGAAATAGGCATCAGATGATCTGCGTCCTCAATACACAGAAACCGGCAACCGGAAATCTGGTTGGCTAGCTGGAGGCTATGAGTAAAAGGAACAATATTGTCTTGCGCGCCATGAATGATGAGCGTTGGTATATGGATCCGGTCAACCGGCAGACTCAGGCTCGCAAACTGCAACATATCATTATTCCACCCTGTCATTCTAAGCGACGGAGGACCCAGAGACCACATGAAACGTTTAATATCGCTGATTTTCTCATCGCTTTTAAGGATTTTCTGCTGAATCGATTTATTGGCTGCATGTTTAATCACAAAATAAGCAGGACCAAATAATGTTAATACAAATGATAGTAAAAACCAGTAGATCATATCAATCTTCATAAAGATCGGCATGCGGCCCGTATATTCATAAGGCTGACTAATTGCTTCCAACACAACCAGTGCTAATGTTCTCTCCGGGAACTGTGCAGCAAAAGAGATCGCAGAAGGCCCTCCACCCGATACCCCGATCACAATTACTTTTTCAATTTTTAATGCATCGATTAGCGAAGCACAGGATTTGGCCTGTTCGGAAGGTGTTCGTCCGACGTTTAGTGGTGTAGATAAATAGCCAGGTCTTGAAGGTGCAAGCAGTTGAAAGCCATGGAATGGCTTCGGTGCCTGATCACAACCCCCGGGTGATCCATGCAGAAAAAGAATGCAGGGACCCGAGCTTCCTTTTTTAATATATTCAATCGTACCTGCTTCAGTTTCAATAATGTGACTGTTAGCGTGTAGTATATTCTTGAAATTTATTTTCCAGCGCAGATAAAAACAGATAATTAATACAGCAATAGATATTAATATGAACGACAGCACGTGTAATATCATACTATCACTCATGATAAATTATCATTATATGAAGCCAAATCCGTCATTATTTAAATGTGATGATTATATTTATTTATATGGCAATGAAAAAGCGTGACGCTGCGCAGGCAGCATCACGCTATAAAGGTAAACTGCACTATCAGGCAGCTTTTACATCAATATGTTTTACTTTTTTTTGCGCCTCTTCAGATTTAGGCAAATCAATATGCAAGACACCTTTTTTAAACGATGCGGAAACGTTTGCTTCGTCAATTTCTAACGGGACGGCAAATGTTCGGTAAAATGAACCATAGCTCCGTTCTCGGCGGTAAAAATCCTTACCCTTTTCTTCTTCATCTTCTTTTTTCTCACCACGTACTGTCAATACGCCATCACTTAAAGTGAGCTCTATGTCTTTCTCGTCCATTCCAGGCAGTTCTATGCTTATATGATAAGCTTTGCTATCTTCAGATTCATTCACAGAAGGCATACCAGATTCATTACCCCATGGTTCCAGCAAAGAGTCCGGAAATGACTCTCCGGAAAGAAACTGGCTGAAAATTCGATTAAGGTTGGACTGTACAGTCTCCATTTCCTCTCTCAGGCGATTAACAGACCCACTTCCATGACGCATTCTGCGTAAACCACCCCATTTCCAGGGTGCGATATGTTTTCTTGACATAAAGCCTCCTTCACAAATATAAATAACAAATATATTTATATGATAATTTCAATCACAAGCTTGATATATATCAAATTTAAAATCTCTTAGATCGAAATTAATAATACTTTCCGGAAAAATATTTGTATGTATATGTCCTGTGCTGCACAAAGCCACAGATTGCAAATACAGTTAAAATTGATCTCTGACAATTCCGGCAAAAAAGATTCGCTTAAATTTCACATTGTTTTATCAAAAAAGATATATTTTCTATCTCTAATTAAAAGTATGTGCATTCGGATTTTATAGTCAGTCATATGGATGATGAAATATCAGTTGATGTCAACCCGGAAATAGTCGGTCGTTTGGTTTCACTCGCTCATGCATTTCATGCAAGGGAAGAAGTATGCATTCCAGACAGGCCGCTAAGCCCGTCTTCAGACTGGGCTACCCAAATACTCGCGGATCACAAGGATGACTCAACCTATAGTGAATTTGTGGGGCTCATAGATAGCCTTGAACCTGATCAGCAAATCTTTGTTGTTGCGTTAATGTGGCTGGGACGTGGTGACTTCACGGTTGAAGAATGGGATGCAGCGATACAGGACGCATCGGATAACTGGCACGACAATACCGCCGATTATCTTCTCGCTCACCCTCTTTTGGCGAGTGACTTAGAAGCCGGCCTTGATATGCTTGGTTATGAGCCGGAAGATTATGAAACCGCGTAATCACAGATAAATATTTTTGGAAATAAATTTAAAAATGGACTTCAAGTTAAAATCAACAGCATTCAAGCAGGCTAAGTTAATTCCTTCTAAGTATACATGTGAGGGCGATGATATTTCTCCTCCACTGTCATGGCAGGGTGTCCCGGCCAATACAAAAAGCCTGGCACTTATCATTGCAGATCCTGATGCACCGGATCCGAAAGCGCCAAAAATGACCTGGATCCACTGGATAATTTTCAACTTGCCCCCCGAAATGACCTGTTTGCTCGAAGGGGTAACTTCAAAGAATATTCCGCATGGAACAAGAGAAGGACTTAACAGTTGGGATAAAATGGGCTACAGCGGGCCTTGTCCGCCTATCGGCAAACATCGCTACTTTCATACACTCTATGCATTGGATACCGTCTTCAGTGAATTGAATCAACCCACAAAAAAAGAAATTGATGCTGCCATGAATAATCATATTATTACACAAACAACATTAATGGGTACTTATAAAAAGTCACAATAGTAAACTATCGATGATCTCGGCAAGAATAACCTTGAAAACACATAGTCACTACGGATGACTTCAAAAATTAGTCATGAGGTTTCAATCATCATGACGTCGCGTATTCAAAATGCGAAGTGATTTTAATATGACCCAATAATGTTTTATGTACCGGGCAGCGATCCGCAACTTCTTTCAGTCGCGAGATTTGTTGTTCGCTAAGCTGCCCTTTAATATGAATGATTTTTTCTATTCGCTCAATTTTACAGGACGCCTTGTCTGGCTGGTCACAGTCCTCATCATGTATGCGTGTATGCTTTAACTGAACCTGAATATCATCAACCGACCAACCTTTGTGATTCGCATACATTCTCATTGTCATCGACGTACATGCGCCCAGTGAAGATAATAACTGCTCATACGGGTCTGGTCCGAGATTATCCCCTCCTACTGCCTCGGGTTCATCAGACAGCCAGGCATGATCATCACTGGCAATTTCCCGGAGAAATTTTTTATTCCCTTCACCAATCAATATTTCTCCTTTTGCGACACCTGGCTCAGTACTGACCTGATTACTTATATAGCGTGTGGCCCAGGCAGAAATCGTACTGGCCACAAATTCAGTATCAGCGCGATTAACTAACAAATGATCAGCTTTATCCAGTGAGATAAAGCTTTTAGGATGTTTTGCCGCCATAAAAATTTTGGTTGCTTCATCAATTGAGACAACGGTATCCATCGGCGAATGAAAAATAAGTAAAGCTTTGCGCAATTGGCGAATCTTGTCAGTTACAGACTGAGCCTGAAAGTCAGAGATAAAGTCACGATTAATCGTGAGCGATTTACCTGCTATGTTGATTTTGACATAATCATGGTTATGCAGCTTGTCAATGGCATGGTCCAGGTGCTCAAGCAGATGATCTGCAGTCGCAGGAGCACCAATGATGGCGATTGCCTGGCTTTCAGGAATTTTGCCTGCAGCATTCAGTACCGCGGTGCCCCCAAGGCTATGCCCAATTAATAACTGTGGAGCTTGATATGTGGTACGCATGAAATTCGCCGCAGAAACAAGGTCATCGATGTTACGACTAAAATGCGATTGTTCAAACGCCCCTTCCGAATCACCAATGCCAGTAAAGTCGAAGCGCATAACGGCGACACCGCGCGCGGCCAGTGCACTGGCGATGCGACTAGCGATATGAATATCTTTCCCACATGTAAAACAATGCGCAAACAAGGCATAATATTTAACGGGCATGATTGGCTGTTCAAGCGTTGCCGATAAACGATGCCCGGTGGAATTCCTGAAACTGAGCGAATGGCGTGTTGTCATAAAATACCGCGTATCCTTGATATAGAAGAAAGAATAACATTACAACCGGTTTTGGATAATGCGTCTAGCGGTTACATTAAAACAGTATTCCAATATGAAGACACCTTAATGAGTGTTGCGCAATTGATGCGCGTCAATTGCATAGGTCGGCCGTTACTATATATTTACAGGTGAAAATCAGTAAAAGGGGGTTGTATGGAACAAAAAATGGTAGATGTGATGATTCACATTGACCCTGAAACCACGCATTCAGACCGCGAAGCGTTACGTGATGCATTGCTGGAACAAAAAGGCGTCGATGCGGCAGCTTATCATGATGAGAAGCCACACTTGATCATGATTGAATATAACCCGGATGTGATTAAAGCAGAAAATCTGCTTAAGGTGGTCACATCAAGAGGCATTCATGGTGAATTAGTCGGACTGTGAAATCAACGGCTGTTCAAAATTTATTGTGACGCAAGCTGGGTTTAAGCAATATTGTCTACAAAAACCTTGAGCCCCATTGCCAGGGCTTAAAATCCCCTCAGTGATTACCGCCTGTTATGTCATGCCCACCAACTAGAACTTTCTCGACCAGCTGACACCCACTTCAAATTGTTGCATTTCGAGCTCAATGGTCTGTGTTGGATCAAAGGCGCTCGCTCCTTTCACTGATTCCTTGAGAGCGTGCATAATTTCAACGTTTATTTCGCTGTTATCACTGAATACATGGGTATAACCGGCAGTAATATGATCTTCGATGACGCCTGGCGCGAGGATGTTAAATAATACCTGGTCGCTGGCAATGGGCTGATCAGAGTGACTGTAACCCACCCGGAAAATATTATGCGGATTGTACTCCCACTGCAGCCCTATTTTGAAAATATCGATATCACGCCAGCCAAATCCACCACCATTATCGCCACCCAGGCAACTCTCAATATCAGTACCCATTGCAGGACTGGTCGGACAGGCAAATAAATTCTGCACATCATTACTGACCGCATCGACTTCTTCATACCAGATGCGCTGATAGTCGAACACCAGTGTGACAGTCTCGGATGGATGCAATGCAAAACCAAGCCACATGGTTGGCGGGATATCAAAGTCTCCATCCTCGGCAAACAGGTCTGAGTAGTCATCAAATTCATCCATATAAATTTTACTTCTGTATGAAGCACCTATATCAATGAAGTTGCCAACATTTTTAAACAGTGCCCCGACCTGCACACCGCCGCCAATGGAATAATCCTGACCGTTCCCCGTGAGGTTATCCGGCATTGCCATCCCGCCTGATTCTGCAAAAGTTTTGGTGAACGGCGCGAAAGCGTCAAGCCCGTTGGAACGAAACCCCTGCACTGCAAAAATAGGGCTGATTCCGACAGATATGTTTTCACTGATTTTATGCGCGAGTGATAAATTAAAGAAAATCTGAAACAGGTCGACGCCTGCTGTGCCGGCACCAAAAACACCAGGAAATGTACCTAAGCCTCCTGGTGCAGGTCCATTTGCATCAAATGACGCGGTGCCACCATCCCATGTCGTATTCAGACCACCATTCCCGTAAATAGACAAACCAATGGCCGTTTTGTCTGAAAGCATTTTGTTAATGCCGAAGCTTGGAATTGAAAACCACTTGTCACCACTGGTTTCAGAATCAGGGCCAACAGTAAAGGCACCCATTGTTCCACCTAGTCCTCCAGCAGATTCATATTCACGATCAGGAAAAAACAGGACGGCACCCACATCAAAACGATTACCAACAAAAGCCATACCCGCCGGGTTGGTTGCGTTTGCCATTGCATCCTGGGGGAATGCCACACCGGCCCCTGCCAGCGCACGGTTCTTGATGCCTGTTCCATGCGAAAAATAACCATTTGTTGCCAGGGCGGGTGACACAGAAACTATCATATAAATGAGAATAACAGTGACAGGTGATATTTTTTTCATAGTAAAATACTCTCCGTTATATAATAGTTATAGTATTTATTAATGTTTATATCAGACGATACTAATTTAGTGCAAGCTAAATTAGTTCTATCTAAATAAATAATCATGAACATTCACTATTTTTATAGGCATTATCCAATTTGATGCAATGGCTTCCAGAATGAAACAACAAAACATTTATCATGAAATGTTTGAGCAGCGTAAGTCCATTGCCAACGTATTGAAAGTCATTGCCCATGAAACCCGGTTAATGGTGATTTGTTTACTGGCAAAAAATGAAATGTCAGTCAACGAAATAAACAGTCAAATTGGTGTCAGTCAATCGGTACTCTCCCAGCATCTGGCGGTGTTAAGAAAGAACCACCTGGTCACGACCAGAAGAGACTCGCAAACGATTTACTATCAGCTTGCCGATGATGACCTAATTAAGATCATCAACGCACTTAAAAACACATTCTGCAAATAATAAAGCTCACCTTAAAGCGCTATTTACCAAAACAGACTGATGACCCGGTGAGTCAGAGTGTGAGCATCTATCTCAGTCACCATTAACATTAATGTATTAACTCTGAATTCTCCAACTGCCGTCCTGTTGGCGACAGGCGGTGCCGTAAACCTGTTCTTCTTTCCCACCAATACTGGCGGTCATTGTAAATTCACGACAGGGCGTACCCTGACTGGATTCATAGGTATTTGTTGGTGTCACACTGTACCGGTAACCGGTATCCGGATTCACCCACTCACTGGATACGCCGGTACGCACTGTCTCTAATGTATGCCCGGTTTTCAGCCGATCCAATTCATCAAGCCTTTGCCCAATTGAACCGCCAATCATCGAACCCACCAGCGTGCCCGCCGCAGTCGCGATGATACGACCTCTGCCATCACCCACCTGTGAACCAAGTACTGCACCAATCACGCCACCAATCACCATACCCTGCTTTTCCTGTGAAGGTGCATTTGCGCATCCACTTATGCAAAAGCTCCCTATCAGCAAACACAGAGGCGCCAGGCGTGTATTAAACATTTTCTGTACACCGATATTTTTTAAATAGCCTGTTAATAAAATATAATAATCATGCATGTAATTATTTCCCCAAGGTATTTTCAATGTCTGGCTGTGATATCATTTCAATGCCAGATCCAGCAAACAAAGCTTAAATAACTGTCTGATTAAAATTTTCCATTTAGTAGCATTCATACAAAACTGCATGACATTTCAGCGTGTGCTACTGCATATTTAAAACCTTAATTGTTTATTTACAAATATGCCCAATATCTCAGGCAGAGGTTTGACCTGTGTCAATAATATGTGAATCCTGCACTCGCTTATATTGATGCAAACGTCACGATGTGCAGTTTTTATCAAGTAAAATCTGCAATAAAAAAGGCGAACAGTTGTCCGCCTTTGATTAATATATGAAATTTATTTTTAAAAACTTAAAATACTAGCTGGATGATTGCTCCTTCCCATGTTTACCTTTGCCATGGCCACCACATCCTTTCTTCATTTCGTCTGCGGTTAACACACCATCACCATTTTTATCCTTCTTGGCAAACTTCATATGTGCATGCGCGATAAATTCATCCTTACTAATAGAACCATTACCATCGGCATCCATCATTTTCATTTTGTCATGTTTGCCCTGTTTTTTGTGCCCATCAGCGACCATATAACCAGAAGATAACGGGTCCATTGTGAACGGGTTTTCATCAGCAGCCTGCAAGGGTGCCAACAGCAGTAATCCACTGATTGTGACGATACCGGCAATTGATAAGAACGGTTTTACTTCGATACAATTAAACATATTCTGCTTCCTTTTTTATTTCTATATGTGCATTAACAATATCATTAGATCAGGATAATAATATAAGTTCATTCAAACATTTGCCCATGACATAGCTCAACTTGCCAGTTCTAATATTCATGCGTAATCCACTGTTGTTGTTCGAGATTCCAGCGCGCCCGACTCATCAGGTAGTTTGAGGGTTGTGCAGGCTGGTATTCGAGCGGATCAGGCAGACTCGAAGCCAGTAGTGCTGACTGCATCGGTGTCAGCTGAGCCGCTGAATGACCAAAATGATAATGGCTGGCTGCCTCGAGTCCAAATACGCCATCCCCCCATTCGGCAACATTCAGATAAACCTCCAGTATTCGTGACTTACTCCATGTCAGTTCGATCAATACAGTGAACCACACTTCAAGCCCTTTTCTGAGCCAGCTCCTTCCCGTCCACAAATACACATTGCGTGCCACCTGCTGACTAATGGTGCTTGCACCGCGCAGACGCTCGCCACTACCTATCGCTTTAAGTGAGTCAATAATGGATGAAAAGTCAAACCCGCGGTGCACGGCAAAACGCTGGTCTTCTGATGCCATGACCGCGGCGGCAGCATGCTTTGGAATTTCTCCCCAGCTTAACCACTGTTGCTGCAATACAAAATTGTCGCTGGAGGCATTTAACCAGCGATTGAGCATCACCATCGTGACAGGCGGATTAACCCAGCGCACAGGCAATACCACCACCACACTCAAGGCCACCCATAGCACTACGGCCAGCAGGAATAACCTGCCAAGGCGCCGGGATATTCTTGTCACTTAAGCGACATCGTTGTTAAGGCCCGGTTTAATGACACTATTAAATTAACACTACTATTGCGATTTTTTATAATCATGCATATGGCACTTTTTATGATTGTATCGATCAGGCAACATTTTCCATATGAATATCCATTTGCGGGAATGGAATGCTAATGCCTTCCTTGTCAAAGGCTTTTTTCACCTGCTCGGTAACATCAAATTTGACATCCCAGTAGTCGGCGGCATTGACCCACGGACGTACCACAAAATTAACACTTGAATCGGCCAGTTCCGATACTGCAACCTGTGGTGCAGGGTCTTTCAATATGCGTGTATCCGCATTAATGATTGACTGAATCACGTCTCTTGCCTTATCGATCTCGTCCTGATAACCAATACCAAACACCATATCTACCCGCCGGGTAGGCCGTGCAGAATAGTTGGTAATGACTCCGGAATAAATCTCACCGTTTGGTACGATAATTTCGCGGTTATCAGGCGTTTTAAATATCGTGCTGAAAATACTGATTTTCTCTACCGTGCCTGCAGTACCCGCCGCTTCGACATAATCACCATTTACAAATGGTCTGAAAATAATCAACATCACACCTGCTGCAAAATTCTGCAGTGAACCCTGTAGGGCCAGCCCGACTGCCAGACCTGCGGCACCGACAATAGCAATCAAGGACGTGGTATCGACACCCAATTGGTCGATTGCTGCAATAATGACAAACAGCGTCAACAGTCCACCAATAATTGAGCAAATAAAGTTGATTAGCGTTTCTTCAACTTTGGCCCTGGTCAACAGCTTATGACTCACGGCAATAATTATTTTTACTACAATACGCCCCACAATCAGAATCACCAAAGCCATGGCAATATTAATTCCCCAGGGCAGTAAATAGTCTTCTATTAAGCTGGCCATGTTCAGGTTGCTTAAAATATTTTCCATATCTCCTCCATTATTTTAAAAGTCTTCTCAAGGATATCTTTGCAAATAACCAATGATTAACAATGTAACATAAAGCCTGTATTAAAAAAGATTTAATAGGCGGATCCCGCTCCACGATCTTTTGCAATGGCTTTTGACAGAAATAATCATACGACATGACATCAATGAAATGACTAACGTGTCATGTTTGCCGCGAAAACACAGCCTTAACAATGCCAGTTAATGCATCATAATTTTTCATTAATCAATATGTCTGCAGTCTAGCGAAAACCCTGCCCGTTTTGCACCGGATAATGTTGATGGATGATTCTGGGCCAGCGGTAATACCAGGCATGCTCCTGTTCGGGTTCTATGGTCACAATATAAACACGCTGTTCATAATGTTCTCTTGCCACTAATCCTTGCAGGCATTGACCTTTCATTAAATCAAACCAGTGATTCGCTCCGTCATGTGACTTTTCCATAAATGCCTGTACGGGGATTTTAACCGGCATTGGCTGCCAGCGATCCCACTGCCCTTTATATATGCCTTCCAGCCGCGCCCAGCCACCAAGAGGTAAATGTCCATTCTGTTTTTTTCTGCGTCCCCATGGCACATGAGCAATCTGGCCTGATTTTGTCGCAATTGGCAGTGTGGCAACCGGATTGTGAAAATAGATTCGTCGATCGCCCCCCTGGTCGCAATATAACACGCCACTGCTCATACTGTTTTGCGATGCCCTTCAGGTTTCCAGGCTGGCGCAATCACATTTGGCATACTGGAACGTTTAAGCAGGATGGCAGGTGCCAGGGTAAACTCACCGTAACGCTGGTTAATTTTATCCATGGCGATATTAATCTGTTCTCTTTTCGGGTCAGGCTGATCAAATAACGACAGCTGATTACCACGCGTTTTGGGGTCAAGTGCAGTAATCTGCACCTGAAAACAGCCCTGCCCGCGCCAGCTGGCGAGCAGCGCATTGGCACAGGTTTTAATATCGTGGCTGTCACAGGTGGGATGCAGTGTTTTCATTTTACTTGCCAGCCAGCCCTGCTGTGTTTTAAAGCCGATGAAAAATGTTTGCGCTTCAAAGTTATGTCTGCGTAAACGCGCCCCTACTTTCTCGGCCATGTGATGCAAATACATCCTGAGCGTGTTTTTATCTTTGGTATTCGGCGGCATTACCTTGCCATGCCCGATTGACTTAGGTGCTGGCACGGCTTTTTTAACAGGTTCCGGATCGAGCCCCTGGGCCATATACCAGATGCGGCGCCCGGGATTACCAAAGCGCCGAGCCAGTTCGCTAATGGGCAAAGCCTGCATATCTCCACAGGTTGTCACGCCACGCGCATTGAGATAACGCCCCACGCCTTTTGCCACACCGCATAAATCAGTCACTGGTAACGGTTTTAAAAAATCTCTTGCCTGCCAGGGTGGAATCACCACCAGTCCTTCCGGTTTGTCTTTTTTGGCGGCGACTTTGGCAGTAGTTTTATCACCGCTGACGCCAACGCTGCAGGTCACACCACTGACATCATAGACAAGCTCTTTTATCTGTTGACCAACACGCGCCGGGTTGCCGTGGATACCCTGGCAGCGGGTAATATCAAGAAAAGCCTCGTCTACCGAAAACACTTCAATGTCCGGGGTAATGCTTTGCAGTGCCGCCATAATGGTAGTCGACACCTCGGCATAGCGATGAGGGCGTGCCGGTACCTGAATTACATCAGGATAAAGCTGTCTTGCTTCTTTAAGACGCGTACCGGTTTTAATGCCATACTGGCGTGCCTCATAGGAACAGGTAATAAAACAGGTACCAGCAGTGCCGTTGGTAATGCCAATCGGCCTGCCACGCAGCTCCGGGTGGTCATGCTGCTCGATGCTTGCAAAGAAAGCATCCATATCAACTAAAGCAATGGCACGTTCCCAGCGTTTCATTGTTCAAGCATACATTCTCACCTGACCCACCAGCACACCTTGTATGGTGACACGCTCGGCGGAGTATTCCTTCGGCTGCATATTTTTATTTTCAGGGATCAGGCGGATAATATTTTTTTTCGGAAACTGGATACGCTTCAGGGTAGCGTTTTCATTATCGATCAGGGCGACTACAATCTGGTTGGCATGCGCGGTTGTCTGCGACTCGATAACCACCAGGTCACCATGACGAATGCCTTCTTCAATCATGGAGTGTCCTTTTACCTGCAATACAAAACGATTAGGCCCACCCAGCAAATGTGAAAAATTGATTAATTGCTGATCTTCAATGGCTTCTATTGGCTTGCCTGCAGCAATGCGGCCCAGCATAGGCAGTTCGTCAACATTGGGGCGGTTGACCAGCTCGATACCACGCGTTTTCGCATTGCGAACAATGTAGCCTTTCTCTTCCAGCGCACGGACATAGCGATGTACCACCCCTTTTGACTGAATACCCAACCCTTCAGCAATTTCTACCAGCAAAGGCGCCTTGCGTACGCTAATGTAATAGTTTTCTATGAAATTGTAGGTATCCTGCTCGCGATCGGTTAACATGGTGGTTCTCATTAAGTTCTCTTTTATGAGAACACAGCGAGAACTTTTATGTCAAGAAAAATACCTATCACTCACAACCCGACAGGCAATGTACAGGGCAGACATCCGTCCATGCTATTTCACTATAGCTATCGCCCGGTAGCAGACGTAGGATAAGCCTTATGTTTAATCAAAACACCGTGTTTGTTGACATAGAAACCACTGGCGGCAACGCCTTGCGTGACCGCATTACTGAAGTGGCGATTATCACCATGAGTGAAGGTGCACTGGTGTCTGAATGGAGCACCCTGATTAACCCGCAGACCCACATTCCCGAACATATCCAGCACCTAACCGGTATTAGTGATCGCATGGTGATGGACCTGCCGGTATTTGAAGATATTTATAAAGATATCCTGGCACGTTTACACGGGCATGTATTCGTGGCACATAATGCACGTTTCGATTACGGTTTTTTAAAGAATGAATTCAGACGCTGCGACATTTCCTTTAAAGCGCCAGTATTATGTACGGTAAAACTCTCGCGCAGCCTGTTTCCTGAATATAAGTGCCATAACCTTGACAGCATTATGCAACGTCACCAACTGACCTGCAGTGCACGTCACCGTGCGCTGGGTGATGCCCGGGTATTATTTGATTTCATGCAAATACTCTATTCGCAGCTGGACCCACAGGCAGTTGATACAGTCATTGAACGCCTGCTCAAAAGACCCAGCCTGCCGGCCGGTCTGACAGAAGATGACGTCATTAACCTGCCCGAAGGCCCCGGCGTATACCTGTTTTACGACCAGCACCATGTGCCGATTTACATAGGCAAAAGCATTAACATTCACCAGCGTGTATTATCACATTTCTCAGGCGACCATCGTTCAGCAAAAGAAATGCGCATCAGCCAGAGTATTGCCTTCATTGAACATATTGAAACAGCCGGTGAACTGGGCGCACTACTGGAAGAATCACGCCTTATTAAAAAACTTTTACCGACTTATAATCGTCGCCTGCGACGTTATGAGCGCCTGTACACTATCCAATGGGACGACAATGCTGCGCCCGATATTACCTCTGCCGACTTGCTTGACCCGCACACCCTGGGGACACATTACGGTCTGTTTAAAACGAAAAAAAATGCCAGAGACACGCTGATTAAACTGTCTAAACAGCACAACCTGTGCCTGAAAGTACTCGGACTCGAAAAAGGCAAAGGTGCGTGCTTTGCCTACCAGCTCAAGAAATGTCATGGTGCATGTGCTGGCAAAGAAGCACGCCTGCAACATAATATGAGGGTTATACAGGCATTACAGCCACTGAAAAACAAGGCCTGGCCTTTTGCCGGTAAAATTGGCATTCGCGAATATAACAAATATAACAATCGCACTGACATTCATATTCTTGATCAATGGTGTTATCTGGGCGTGGTACACAATGAAAATGAACTCAACCAGCTCAGCCTGTTTTATTACGAAGATATGATGTTTGACTTAGATACCTATAAAATTCTTGTTAAATATTTTAAGACACAAAAGCAGTTAACCAAGTATGCAGAGAATGGTGCAATCACCCTGTTCAGCGCCTCATAGCAACCTGACAAGACACCTTAATAATCAGACTCCCGCCTGCGCGGGAGTGATGTCGCGTGCTTATGCATTCTCACCGCGCATCGTCACTCTCACCCCGCACTGTCATTCTTATCCTACGTCGTCACTCTCATCCCGCACTATCATTCTTATCCTATGTCGTCATTCCCGTCGCGCGTTGTCATTCCCGTGAAAACGGGAATCCACATATGCATTATTGATAGTCTTTATTCACAGCATGGCTTTAATGACCAGACTCCCGCTTGCGCGGGAGTGACGCAGCGTGCTTATGCATTCTCACCGCGCATCGTCACTCTCATTTCGCACTGTCATTCTTATCCCACGTCGTCACTCTCATCCCGCACTATCATTCTTATTCTACGCCGTCATTCCCGTCGCGCGTTGTCATTCCCGTGAAAACGGGAATCCACATATGCATTATTGATAGTCTTTATTCACAGCATGACTTTAATGACCAGACTCCCGCCTGCGCGGGAGTGACGCAGCGTGCTTATGCATTCTCACCGCGCATCGTCACTCTCATTTCGCACTGTCATTCTTATCCCACGTCGTCACTCTCATCCCGCACTATCATTCTTATTCTACGCCGTCATTCCCGTCGCGCGTTGTCATTCCCGTGAAAACGGGAATCCAGTAATACCAACCGGTCTGAAAATAAAACCCACCATGTTAAGCTGCACTTCCTAAAATATACTTAACACTAACGCAAAAGTTACCGACAAAAACCCGGCCAAAAACAAAAAATCAGGCAAAATAACGTCATAAAAGAACGCACTGCCACTATCTGTATGTCTGGTCTTGTCGTCGGACTTAATCTCCTTTTTTCCATCCAGCTCTGGTTCAAAATTAAATCCACGTATCGCGATATCCACTTTGTATGATCCCCTATTGAATAATAATCAATGCATAGACAACCAGCACCATTACTGATTTGCCGGCAGATAGATCATGCCTGAAGAAAATAGTTCTCGGCCTGAATATGAATTTTTAATGACAGGGTTAAATCAGGTATAGGTAAAGCAGATTCAGGGCTAAGCCCATACAAGAGCCCTGTCACTAGCAGATATAAACCGCCGTTTATCGGTTAATCAGACAAGTTAATAATTATGTGAATTGTTCTTGAAATAATCGCTTGCCACCCCAATCCATATACACCACAATCGCGCAACTTTTTTACAGGGCTTTAAAATGAATAACAAATTGAGCACGGAATTCGTCACCCGTGAAACCCGCCTACAAAATGAAATACTCAGCATCCAGGATGAAATTGAAATGCTGCATATGCTTTTACACAGAAAGCAAAAAGAACTTGATGGCATTCAGCAACGGGTTTGTGATTCAACCCAGCGAGGAAATGTAGCTGCGTAACACGGTTATCACCCGCCGAATCCACAGGCTGCTCTTTACTGACGTGAGAGTAACCTCATGCGCCAGACTTCCCACCTTCTTTGATTATTCTCCAGTGAGACTCAAAAGTAATACGGGTTCCCGAGATCTATCAGCCGAAATGCTTTGAAAATACAATCACTTCCCAGCTTCTGGCTTATATAAATCCTGTTCAAATTCAGTCTGTACACATATTACAGACAACCTAAACATGTACAGGTATATATGGGTCTATACAGATATAATACCTGGAAATTGTCTCAACATAAGTGCATAATATGTCATATCTGATGTACTCATAGTGTACATTTTAAATCAATGACCGTGGAGGTTGTACACATGGAAATATTAATTTTGATTGCAATGATGACAATACCAGTGCTTGGTTTATGTTCACTGCCATTGATCGCCGATGGCCAATCGCTGCAACCGGTTTCGACAAGAAGAAAAACCAGGCGTGAGTAATACATTTAACGAACCAGGAGACTCAATATGAACAGGTTGTGTAAAGACATCTCGTGCCGCTTCAACGTGGAAACTGTGGTGCTTGTTGTTTCTTTTGTCGCAATTTTTGTTTTGGTTTCAGCAGTCTTATTTAATTGAGGCTTCGAAGGGATTCGACATGTACTCGCAGGCATTTGGCTTGCTCAGTGCATGGCAAAAAGGAGCTTATTAATATGTAACAGTAAGATTGAACTCTTGACTACTCCTCGGGCCCTTTAGGGCTTCCCATATTATCCCCACTCACGTGGGGATTTTTTTTGCGGGTGGTCACCGTGAAGCGGACAGCGATTAAGATTCCTTTTTACAAACAGTTTTCAGGTAATCAACCAGCACCTTTTCGTATGCATCAATACCCATTAAGTTTTTATGTTCAGCAGTCATTGTATTAACTGCTAAAAGCAGATCCTGCGCAATGTCAGTATATTTGTTCACTATGTGTAAGGGAGACACATAAATTTTAATACCAAAAACAATATTTTGTGTCTGCTTTAATTTGACGAAGGACTGCCTTTCACATCTTATATACAGCTTGTTCATGATATTTCCGGTGTGAAGTTCATCCGCACTTATATGAATGTCATAGTTATCTTTAAACAGTGTCAGGTCTGGTGTAGACATTAAAAACCAATTTGATCGCTGGTAGTAATTATCCGGTTCAAGATTTTTGAAAAAGTGCCTGATCATGTGACCAATCTTCTCCTCCAGATGGGGAATGGGCGCATGCACTTCCCGCATTGGGTTTCCCATTTTCTCAGATAGCTCCCAATAAGTTGGTGCGCACACAGAAGCGGCAACCAGGCGATAGTCATCATCAAATCTGTCGAGGATGCAAAAGTCATCTCCCGCCAAATAGCTGATGAGCTCCAGGGGATTTGATTCAAATGCGCTTAAGTCATAAACATTGTTATCACTGTGGCTGATGATCGAACCACTACTTATGGTGAACAGATCACTTCGGTAATTTTTAATAAACCTGAGAATATTACCCAGTAACTCTTGCTGGGCAGCCTCACTGCCTTCAACACTTTGGATGACACGGTTCTTTTGCTCGGCAATCAGGCGCTTTTTTTCTGTAATTCTTGCTGAAAAGTCATCTTCATAAGCAATCCATTCGCAGGCAGGAATTGAGCTTAAACCCATTCGCAAGCGATTTTTAGCACCGTGAAAAGGATAGTATTGGGCAACAGACATGAGAAACCAAAAATACGGGAATAATAAGCGACATTATATATTCTAACGGCGCAAGTTGCCTGTGAATAACCGCGTCGGGCATTTAAAGCCAGATGGAGTCTGAATACTGCATAACCCAGCCCACGTATAAAGACCGCTAAAACCGCGCGCCCTGAAATTGACCAGGTGTTTCTCACACAGGCAACTATTGGTTGGTATTAATACATCTTAACGTCATTCCCACATAAACAAAAAAAGATAATCAAGTAATTCTAGAGACACCCGACGTCATTCTCGCGCAAGCGGGAATCTGGAGTGGTGTTTATACTGGCATCCCCAGCGTCATTCCCGCACAAGCGGGAATCTAAGCCAGGGTAAAACATCAAGCAAAAGCCGAGTCACTGTCACGTTTGATGAATGAATTTCCACTGATTTAAAACTCATATCCTAATGAGAATATATATTCCTTATCTGTCGTATCTGCACTTTCGGCCGGAGACTTATCCCAGTCAATGTTTGCCGCTGCGGTCGCATTAAAGCCATTACCCAGAGGGAATCTCACACCACTACGAGTTCTGATGACAATATCTTCGGATGTCTCCAGACCAAACAATCCATCCTGAAAATGAAAAATGCTGGCCCAGCTAAAAATATCATATTCATAATCAATCCCCCAGCGCATACTCACAGAATCATTATCATCATCTTCATCAAAATCCTCATTGACATAAGCGGGTCCCGTTTCGACTGATAAAAAGAGATCATCTCTTTCAAAAAACTGGTACCCTAACCCTCCTGATAATGCCGTGCGCAAGTTAAGAAGTTCAATTTCGTCTTCCTCAAACGAAGCAGAACCAAATAAAAACCATTTTTGACCAAAGAAGTGATCATATTTCATAGATCCAAAGGTCTTATCTTCCGTCTTGTCACCTTCAGATTTCTCGAGTATTTTTTCTCCTCTAAAAGTAAAGCGGTTTTCCGGCGTTCTTGCCCGAAATTCCCCATTCGCACTGTAGTTCTCATTGTCACTGTTACCACTGGATCTGCTTAAACCAATATCCATTCTTCCGGAGAATTTTACTCGTCGTTCTTCCAGCACTTTTTCTCTTGGATCTCCCGTGACGATTGATGTCACTTCTGACAAAATAAATGGCTTTGTCTTGTTCAGTTTTTTAGAGTGTAGCTCGAACTGATTTTCCTTGAGTGATAAGATGTTTCCTGTAATGTATTCGCCATCCTGAAATATAACTGTCACCGGGTTTTTCGTATTTATTTGAGAAATATCTGATTTCTCCACACTCAACTTGCCGGCAAATTTTGTATTGATAATCAGATTCTCGCCTTCAAGCTCGGTAATTTCCCCTAACAATTGATCTCCCGTCGTTAGAGTAACCTCGTCTTTACCTAATGCATTCACTACGTTAGTCGATTGCTGGAATGGCAAATCCTCATTTTGTGGGAAACTTGGCGACGTCGTGCGAATGGATAATATTTCTGCAAATGAGGGAATGTCTATCCTGCCGAAGCGCTCGGTCTCTAATTTCACCTCACCAGAACGCGTGACTTTAAATTTGCCTTTCACCTGATCTTGATTGGAAAAAGTGACTAAAACATATTCAGCAGTCTCCAGTCCTCCAATATTATCTAAAGGGAATTCTACCCTGCCGAATATATTTGAATGCCAGATCAACTTGCCCTCGACAAGATTAATCAAATCTCCTGAAAGCCTGTCACCATTGGATAAAAACACCTGATCAGAAAATGAAATGTTAGGGATACTGAAAAAAAATATAATAATAATAACAGGTGAGATTTTATTTTTTATTTCAACTTTTCGCATGATATTTTTGATTAGATGAGATAGTTATCCATCAACGTAACAAATCTTAATTAATGTAAAAAGACAATTCTGAGGTCCGATGACAATGTATAGTACAAAAAATTACTTATTATTTATACGTCACCGTGAATTAATTAGCAGGATTGAGAGACCATGTAGTTTTTAGTACGATAAATTTATTGATTTGCCCAGCTGAAATAAAATTAATAGTTCTCATAAGATATTACTGGGTGTAGTTTACTAAAAAACGCCAAATATGTCATGTTATCCACGTTAACCAGAGAAGTGCCACATCGACTAATATATGAGCGTGAACGATATGCAATTGAATTAAAATTCTTTTGCTAACATATAAATACGAATATTAGATTGAACACTATCAAGACTTTTGGTACGAATAACTATGAGCTATCATTCCTTTATTAATTAAGCAGAATGATAGTCAATATCATTAAAAAATTAATCTCTTTGCGTTTTAATTATCGAATCCAACTGTTTTAAAGTCTCTTTTGCGACTCTTGTGTTTCGGCAGTTAATTCACTGACAAAATGAAGATGCCAGAAAAAATCTGAAAGACGATTCTTACATCACTGATGGTATGCGTATGGTTGTATGGCTGTCATCTACACCCGTGCCTGCTCATCATGCTTTCAACCTTGGATGGAATGCTTCAGCCGATCCTGCTTTAGAACTGAAAAACAAGACAATGATAGAAAGAAAAAAACCTCGATAATGATAGAGCCTCTGCTTGATTGAAGAAAAAATGATAATTTAAAGTATCGAGAATACCGTCACTGTTAATCAATTCTATGTAAATCCGGTAGTGATCTGACAAGCCTGATTTCTTCTTCAGCCTTTTATTTAGCTTAATGCAGGCATGTAGAGGTTGAGTTTTTTCAAGAGAAGGCTGGTGTCATTATTATATTTCTATAACTTTAATTCTATAGAAGCCCGTATGGTCCTTGGTTCAATCGAATGAAAGTGTACATCATTAACGCCCATGGTTGGTTCATTTGGAAGACGGGATTCGTAAAAATACGAAATATCGTTATCATCTGAGTCAAACAGGTTAAAAATATCGAGTCTTACTTTTAAGTGATCATGAAAACGGTAACCTGCTTGCAAATTGAAGACTGTTGTTGAACCTGCATCTACACTGTTATCTTCAGCCAGCGGTATATCACCAAAATGCCGCATTCTCAGTGATCCAAAAATACCATTGGGTAAATCGATGGAAGCACCTGAAGTAATCACTCTACCCACTGAATTGGGAATTTCATTATCATCTTCCTGAGTAAATTCCGCATGAGTAAAGGCAATATCGAGATCCAGAGTAAGCCAGTCATTAGGACGGTAAAAATTAGTCAGCTCAATACCATACCGTTCACTTTCTCCCTGGGGCTCGGTCGTTCCGGCATCTCCCACAAACACCAGTTCAGAGTCCAGTTCCAGATACCAGAGTGTCAAAGTGGAGTGAAAACCGGGAATAATTGTCGTTCGTGCGCCCACGTCTATGCCTTTCGACTCAACAAGTGGATCGACGCTGTCTGCTCGCATACCGGTTTCAGGGTCAACTTCTATAGTCGTACCACGTGCATCATTGCTATGAAAACCCTTACCTGCATTGACATAATATTCTGTTGAGAACCATGGGCCAAAAACTAACCCAAGTTTTGGACTCAAGGCCACATCACTTTTTCTTCCTGAATTTTCATCAATCACCTTACTATTTACGTCAAACCGGTAATAATCGCCCCTTAGACCCAAATTAGTGCGAAACCAATCTCGCCAGACAGTTTCATTAGACAAATACAACCCCACACTAGTCTGGTTCACTTCATCTTTGCGTATGGCTCGAATAATGTTGCGGCCTTGACTCTGATAAAGTCCAACGTCAGGGACATAATCATGTCTAAGTTGCATGCCAACTATATTTTGCGAAAACAATCCTATTGAATCCAGTTGCGAGGCATATTTGCTGCTTCCACCGAAAACATAACGTTTATCTTCTTGCTTAAACTGGTCGCCATTGGTTGGATCATTTAAAAAATAGGTGAAATTCGACCATAGATTGAGAGAGGAATAATACGTATAAACATTCGATTGCCAACTTGAACTTTCATCACGCGACCACCAGTTCGCATTCAGGCTGTATCGCCGTGCATCGCCCCCTAAATCATTATCAATCTGACCAAACCTTGAGATAATCCCCTGATCTACTGCTCTTTCGGGAATTTGATCACTGGCGTCCCACTCGCCATAATATGTATTACCGGTGATACTATAACCAGATAAATTATTTGTATGGGAGTATTTCAAAAGAGTATTCAGCTTTACTGAATTTTCATCATTGTTCCAGGGGCCATCATAGAATTGTCCTTCCACGCCGTAGAGAAATGTACTCTGATTTACATTACGGGAATCAGCGATAACTGTCCGGTAAAAATTATCTTCACCTGCACTGAATATGAGTAATGTATCATCCAGTGAACTGACTGTACGGTATTTGGCATAACCGGCTGATGAGAAATCCCCGATGTCAGTATAGTAAGGCCCCTTGCCAAATTCGATTGTCTCAATCAGCTCTGGAATAATTGGATTTAAATCAAGATAGCCCTGTCCATGGCCATGAGTTGGCAGGTTAAGAGGCACATCATCAAAAGTTGCATTAAAATCAGTGCCGTGGTCAAGATTAAATCCACGTAAAAAATATTGATTAGCTTTACCGGTGCCACTATGCTGAGTGACTGCCACACCGGGAATTACTTCCAGTAGCTCGCCGCTTCTAAGTATTGGTCGTTTTTCTAAATCCTCTTTTCCTATCACACCCTGCGAGGAAGACTCGGCAATCCCGGTCATGTCATCAGCGCGAACAGTGATCTCTATTGGGTTTAATGTATCACTGCTCAATAAATCACCTGATATTGATATCAAGATAAAAAAATATGAGAGTACCTTTATTATAAAGATAATTAGGTAAAAAATAGGCAGACATAACTATTCTCATGCATGTGCTGATTAAAAATTTAAAGTTTCAATAGTGTCAAAACACTAAAACAATATTATTCCTAGATTACAAAATAAATTATGTTTTTACCATCCAGAGAATTGGACGATCCCCGCTTAGACTTTGCATGCCTGCTTGATAACATCCTGGAAAAAATTAATAAGAACAAAAAAATAGCATAACAAATATTGAATTTATTCACATGGTATAGAGTTTTTATCTCTCACCGCTGATTCAAAATGTAATATTGCCCGCTGATAACTAAACGTCAACCAATATGAAAAGTGCATGAAATTATAGTCACTATTAAAAAAAGATATTCACGCCAATCACCACAGTATGACGCGTAATGAAATCTCCCTGAATGCGTATAAGGTTGTGGCGATAACCTGCTTTGACCTTAATATTATCCATCGGAAAAAAAGAAAGCCCGGCCGTGGTCCAGTTGGCTTCAACCCAGTCATTAAGGGTGCTGTAAAATATCTCATTTTCGACGAAAGGCTGCATTTCTAAACGCGTGAACTTGAAAGGTGCAGTTGCTGTAAATTCCTGGCGAAGACGAACGTCATTTTTACGCCAGTCCGGTTGACGGAATTCTATACGCGAGCGACTGGTTAAGCGCCAGCCATCATGTATACTTCCGTAGTAAGATTCGATCATAGGACGCCTTTCTGTACGCCAATTCTCACCAATGCGAAATCGTGCCATCCGATAGCCAGCGCGTACACTGCATTTCCTGTTGACTTGATAGCCAATACTAACACCCGTATATCCCAGGAAAATCTGTTCATTATTATGACGTGTTGCCAGATTAGAACGTGAAAGCATAAACCAGTCTTCATTTATCCTCTTTTTCACAAGCAAATTATGACTCGCCCCCCAGTCCTCTTCTGCCTGCGTGCTGGGTACATAAAGAACAACAAGTAAAAAAGTCAAAGTAAATTGAAATTGAAGTTTCATATTATGCCTGAGCCTGACTAACTCATAGCATGCCATAATTATCTTTGGGTTTGCAGTCTCCATCTTAACCAAAGTGAACCAATTGATAAGTTTCAACTAAAGAATTGCATCTATCTGGTCATCAGCAGAAAACTAGTAGAAAATTCGAAAAACCATCCACTTGGTCACTCCTTGACGAGCGGAAATCTGGAGCGCAGTTTATAGTGGCGTCTCCTGCGTGACTCCCGCGCATGCGTGAATCTGGGTGGTGTTTATAATGGTATCATTCGCGTCATTCCTGCGTAAGCAGGAACCTGGAAGTTACTTCATACAGGCGAGAAATTTTAAATCCATTTATATCAAAAAAATATCAAATAGGTTAAAAAGATAATAAAAGACATCAATACTGATATTTATTGGTCTAAATTTGGTCTAAGAAAATCAAGTATCATTTATCAATTTATCTTTAATGAAGAATCTCTTTTTTTATAGCTTAAGCATTCGCTATCTATTGAAAAACTTACCAAGCACAGCAATATGTTTCTTCAGCAATTGGTGCATTAATGATCGTTCGCTGATATGGTATATTTATTATTATTTACTAAAAACGCACACCAATATGACCGTTAATAGACGTAATATGATCGTCGTCATTGAAACCAACCTCTTCTAATGTTCTTGAGATATCACCACCCAAAAATATTCTTTTACCAAAGTTATATCTTAGTTTAGCAGTTGCTGCGACGACACTCTCGTGCTCACTATCTCTTGAAGCGACTGAACTTGTAATTACGCCATTTAATGTGGTGACAACATTTGACTCATCAACAATATCAAAAAAGTGATAACCAAGACCACCACCAAGGAAGAAGCTTGGTGTTAATCTATATAGGAAGCTGAAATCAATGCCATATGTTTTGATTTCTTGCTTACCAGTTGAGTCAAAGGTAAATGGCCCGACTATTGTCGCAGCAGTACCGCTAACATCACCCCTGATTGTGATGCCATCTTGAAAAAACACACTGACGTCTACTATCGAGCCATTTTCCAGAGGAACTTCAAAACCCAGAATGATCCTATATCCTAAATCATGAGACTCAGACTCAAAATCACCATCGATGCCATTCGCTGCAAATATCTCTTTTCCCGCATTAATGCTTTCTCGCAAGTCTTCAGACTTAACATGCGATACACCCGCGGCCGCATAGTAATGAATCTTTCTTTTATCAGGGAATACGGAGCCATGTGACTTATCTTTTTTTATACATTGTTTTTCACACTCTCGAAGTTCCGCTCTCTTTTTTTCAACTATTGTAATAAAATCCCTTGCTTCAGCTGCGAATACAGCGGCTTTCTCCTCTGTATAGTTTTCCTCTCTGAGATTATCTGCAAGTGACAATTTCTCATTATAATTTTCTAAGATCCAATTATTTATCTCTTTTGATCTATGTTTACAATTCTTACAATCCGTAATAGTGAGTAAGTAACGCTTAGGTACGGGTGATCTGCCATAATAACTATGAATAGGGAGTGTCTGATATAGCTCTTCAATAGTAAGTTCTTCCCAGGCCGGCTTAAAATCATATTCTTTTGAATCTCCCCAACCAGAATCCCAAACAGTATAATTCCAGTCAAGGTCAGTATCCGCATAATCCTTATCCATGCAGTGTTGATACATGCATTTTAGAAGATTATTTTCATTACGCTCATGAGTAGATAATAAGATTAACCGTTGCTCTTCGAGTTTTTTTAAATTTTGAGCTTCTTTTTGGTAGGCTTCTTTTTTGAGTAGGGATTTGGCATCTTCACCTTTAACTCTTAATTCTGAAATCTCTCTATCCAGCTCCTTAAGTTTTGAACGTTGTTTCCCGACTTGTTGTAAATTATTGCTTAATTCTTTTTTGGTATAGAAAAACTCATCGATATATTTCTCGCATGGCTCACATAGACGGTATAAATCTTGTCGGTTATCTACCCCACTCTTAGTACCTCCCAAGTGAGATTCATCCCCCATCAATATCGGCAAGGTGGCTCGGCGTAGCTTCTCAGCAGCACCTTCTTGAGCGACCGCCGTGAACAATAGTTGATGGATCAATATTACCAGTAAAGGAATTGTAATTTTCATGATATAACATTCCTATTTCATTTAAATATGCATTAAATTCCGAATAAACCAATCATCGCTAAGGGTCGGTAGCAGTGATTTACCTAATACTAACTGCGGTAATTTCAGAGTACCCTTTTATTCCACATTTGCCACTGACATATACTTTTATTGCTCGCTCATTAATGAGTGCTTCTAGTATGGCGGTATACATTTGATCAGAACCATTCGACAAATAATCCTGGTAAAACCAATCGTTTATTCTGCACCCACTTGGGTTTTCCTTTACATTGATATTAACCCGATATCGAAAATCAGAGTCAGGAATCATTTCGATCACTTTTCCAAAATCAGTCCAGCCTGACTCAGCATGCGCTGACATCGAATATACCAAAATCAATAAGAACAAAGATCTCATTTCAGGTCCCCTGCATAAAGCTTAAACCTCAGCTAATATCGGATATGTCAATATACACTAATCTATGGCCGCTTTCGGCGTTAAAGCTATCAGCTGAACTAATCTACAATATTATTATAGATCCAGATTCTTAACCCCTTGTGCCTTCTCTTTAGCGTAATGCTTTTTAACCGCATCCATAATCCAGGCGCTATCGAAGAGCGAAAGTGTAAGGCTCGGCCCTATTGGTTGACCTGAATTGGCCTGATAATCAGCAATCACAGTCGGACCACAACGATCGATATTTTTTGCTTTTTTCAAATCTCCCGCTTCCAACACGTGTGGGCTATTCCAGTTAGTGGCGCCAGGGGCAAACCAGCGATAAGGCTGTCCGTCACTGGTAAGCCAGGTTTTTAACCCTGAACGTATGCGCGCTGCGTCCTCACATTTACCCAAATTTTGCATGTTTGCTTCTTGTTTTGACACAACTTCGCCTTTCCAGTTAGTAAACCAGCTTCGGTCGAAGTGAATGTCTTTGACATCATATGAATAAAATGGCGTGCCATATTTTTTTTCAACTGAAGAGGCAATTGCGACCTCAGAAGGCGCAGAATCCCGCTCAAATACGACGGTACGAACGACGCCGGCGATCCTCTCTCCCACCGGAGAATCCATCGTCATCAGAGAAATGGCTTCATCGCCGGGATCCAGCACATACAGCCTGGCAGTCTTGAAAGGTGCAGATACCTTACCCTTGATTATCTCAGTGAGGTCTTTATGCTTTTTGATCTGTTGCTCGGCCTGTTCGATTGTCATCCCAAGCTGCAAGCCGATAATATCAGGCCCATACGGATTGCCTTTTTTAACAAGAGCTAATGGATCCGGTTCCGATGTTGTCTTTTTGGCAGGTGTCGACTTGGCGACCTTCACGGGTTTTGTGACAGGTGTTTTTGCCTCTTGCTTTTGTGCTTGACGCTCAGGAAAAGCAGAAGCAGGAATGATCAGAATAGATTCCGCATTAACCGGTTTTACATCGTTGGTCGCTGACAGTATGCGTACTTGCTCTAATGTCGCAATGGCAGCTTCACCAACTGTGCTATTTACCTGATACTCAACAACGGCCTGTCCGACCACATAATTCTTGGGCGTGTCCTTAAAAAGTTTTTCCGCTTCTGTCGGTGCCATCGCTACCTGGCCCTGCCCTAGGTCCCGATCAAAGGCTAGCGCATAAATGCCTTCAACATACGGGGGCCAAACTTTTAACTGATGATATTCACCGGCGGTGCCATCAAAATTTGCGCGCTCGGGACTCCTGAGATCGAGGTGTTTAATATTATCAGGCAGGCGATTTACAATATTTCTGCGTGCTTCTTGATAACCCTGAATGTTGACGTTCATTACAGATCGTTCAAAATCGTACGTCCCTCGCCAGCGAACCGTATCACCAAATTTCGGCGGGAGATGTTTTGCAAGCGTCATGAAGGCAGGTTTAATGCGACCCTTTAACTCCTGGGCGGCAAACTTCGGATTTCTGTCGATGACTTCTTCATCAGTGAAAACGGGGGCGAGCTTGATGTTATGTGCAGTTTTGTCTGTACCCTGGAATTCTCCCATACAGCCAGCACCTCTCACTGCTCCATGCTTTAAATAATACTGATGACAGCCGATCGCCATTTGCGTTGCTTTTAACAAATTCTCGTCCAGCCAGCTAGTATCATAAAGCAGTCTCGCCAGACCTAGAGTTCCATAAGTCGCCGGTCTTCGATCAGCTGGAATATCCTGAATGGTAATGTAATCGTAGCCGTTAGAGCTGGATATTGGCTGACCTGAAAGACTCTTCTCTTCAGTGCCTTCATTACCCGAGGTCACTTTATCTACAGTTTTATCGACAACCTCTTCAGCCGCTTTTTTTGTTTTGTTAACCAGGTCATCAAACATGCCTGCCATTGAGATTTGAGGTAAAAAAAGAATCAAAAAGACAAATAATCTACCAGACATAGCGACGCTCTCCCTCCAGGTATTTTTTCTAGCTTGCAAGCTATTTTTTATTTTTCTGTTAAAAGTGCTCTGGCAAACATTCTAACTGAAAATACCCATTTAATAATACCTGTATTGGAGTTACGGTCAGTCTCAGTGTATTTTTTACGGGCGAAAGTAATTATTTCTAATTGCCATGACTAGAAATTTATTCAGATACCTGCCTGATTTAAAACAAAAAGCCCCGGCTTGCGGGGCTTTTTTAAACCATGTAGTCCAAACAGCGAACTAAAAAACAATCACTCCGAGATTAAATATGGATACTGCAAATAGGGTGAATAACATAAATTCACTCCAGTATGGATCAAGCACATTTCTCAAGTATTTGAGTACATTACTCATAAAATTTCCTCTAGTTAAACAGTAAGTTATAAGATGGTGCGCACATTAATGAAATTTCATTTCAATTTGATGTCACGTTAACATCTGGAGACGAATGGCTTAAAAATAGCGAAGAATGGTGATACCAGCGGAATGATCTCATTACAAGCTGGCGAAGAGCGGACACTAGCACCATTTATCTGGATATCTGGCCGTTAAACAAAGCGACACAAAATATTTATAGGTCATCACATTATTGATTGAACCACGTGTTTTAATTTCTGCCAGTGAATTGCCAATGGAGACAACAGCATGCAAGTCAATCCAAAAATTCAATACAATGAGGAAGAGGCAGAACTCACACTGGATACGCCAGACGTCAATCCATCTGAGAAACCTGAGACTTCGGACATTCATGACGAGGCAGACTTAATTGCGGCTGAAAAAGGCCAAAAAGAGGTCAAAATGCCGAAAAGAGTCAGTGTAAAAGGATCTCAAGTGATCTCATCTGCTGGCATGGTCAGACAGTTACGCAAGAATGACAGATTGATTGTCGCTGGATGTATGGTGGCAGGTGTAATGTCAGTGGTGATGACATACTTCTTTATTGTGTTTATCTAGCTGAAATTGTTTATAAAGTGATACAACCATCCATTAATGATTAATCGCTGCGATTATAAATAATAGTCGATTACCGTTAATGAATCTGAATTGTTCGCTCAATCTCACAGTTAATTACATATTTTTATGTCTATGACTAAATATTAGGAAAATTTTGTGGCAAAGGTACGTTGATATGACATATAAATCTGATCGTCGGGATCAAGAAAGAAGACTTGAAAGAGAACACGTAGAGTTCCCGTTCAAAGATAAGGAAGGCAAACTTGTGGCTTCGGATCGCCGAAAAAACAAAGATCGACGCACTAAAATATTAGTGACACAAGAGACTATCTCTGAAGCAGAGTTTGACGAGTTTTATAAAAAGTAAAATATTTTCGAATTATAATTTTCTGAGTGCAGGCAGACATGCCTAGACTGATATACGAGAAAGATCATCTTGTAGTTATTTCTCTGCAGGCATATATAGCCGCATAAAGAATTGTCTTTGTATAATCATATATTGCAAAAGAGCCAGCACAATTAGTTGGCTATGCTTGATTTGGGCAAAATGATTCTGGGAATTATTACTACCTAATGCATTCTTATAATCATTTAGCAGCCCTTGTAAGACAATAAATGTAATCGCAGTCAAAGTGGACATGGCAGGTGCATAGGTATAATCAATGGAAACTGCCTTGTTTCTCTGGAAAACGAAATTAGGCGAATATGGATTATAAAAAGTAAATAAAGTAAGAATGGCTGACAATCTTTGCAGTTGCAGGTAACTGTTAACATCATTCTGCAAATTTGCTCTTGTATTACCTGCATCCTGAAGTGTTTGTGAGGCTGCCTGATTTTGTATCGCGTTCGGATGATTCCGAACAACAGAAGGTGCAAGTTGCTGCGAAGCCTGCTGACTCAGTTTTGCATAGCGATATAGCTGCCATATATAAACCATGGCAATAAACAATCTGGCTTGTTGCGTATAGACAGTTGCCGCCCACACTGATGATGGATCGGCATTTAACCAGTTTTTCCCGAATAAAAATGGAAATGCAATTGCGTTGTTTGTTAATTTATTGAACGTGCTGAGATAAAAATATTCAGAAAGTATAAAAGAGGCGAAGAGTACCCGCGTGATTGTAGTGTTCAACTGGCCACCACCTCCGCCACCGCCACCCGCATACACATTGGTTGAAATAGCAGATAAGGCAATAATCAATATCGCCGCGAAACAGCTTAACCTTAATTTTTTAAGTATTGAGCACATTAGTAATCGCCCCTCGAAGTCCCAAGCTGAAACAAGCCTACAATACGCTCAGAATCATCCATTCCCTTATAAATAGTGTCATCAGTCTGGTAGGTGACTTTCGCCCACTTCATTTCCTTCTGAAGATTCGCTTCTAGTGGCTGAATTGCCACCATCCAGCCGCCATCAAATACCTGGAATTTATTGTTCTCTACATTACCATGAGCGCCATCTTTATCATCCGCCACTTTGAGTGAAACAAGTACACCCGGTGGAATCAGACTTTTGAAAAAAGCCACAATAAAATATTTGTCATGGGCGTAGGGAATGTCATTAATATTTAATGATTTTGAAGTTAAATTTTTGTATAGAGCAATATAATCTTTCTCGGCACTGGATGTTGATGCGTCCAATGCTTTTTCTGGAATGACAAATAACTCTATATTTGGCGTCCCCCAGAATATTGGATTCAAGTTGATGACCTGGACTCTCTGCCCGTTGGTGTTTTCGTTGATCTGCAGTATAAAACCGAGTTGTAATGATCGACCGACTTCATCCGCGAAAGTGATATAGCCTGAAAATGGTAAAGTTTGATCGTTTGATTTTGGATCGGCATCAAGTATTACATTTTCAATTTCAAGCTTTTCAATGACCTCGTTTAATATAGCAAGATCATCTCCCACCAAAGCAACACCATAGGCGTTTTTAATTTTCTTTTCAGAGATCCCACGTACTCGTGCTTCAAGTGCTAATAAAGCGTTTTTTTGTGCTTCAGTGAGGGAATTGTATGGCTGAAGTTCTGAGTCCAGGATTTCATATGTAATAGAGTCAGGGAGTTTTTTACCAAACAGATCAAACGCTTGCGCGTTAAAAGAGACAGTTGTTATGAATAAAAATATAATCAATGAGATTATATTTCTTGTGATGTTACTAACTATCTGTAGCTGACATGACATTATTGTAGTATCCCGACAATATATTATGCTTTTCTGAGAAATTCACTCTCTTGCAGTACGGGATTTTACTTCAAATTTTTAATTTTGTATATTGTCGATTATCTGTCAGGGACTGCCGCCAGGTAATATCTATGGTTAATGAAAACTATAACTATGCACAAAATTAGCGATGACTGAAATTTTGAGGATTTGCTTATACTAAAATATCAGATGACAACATGGCCGTTGCCAGACTAAGGAACGGTCCTCAGTTTGTTCATTTATCGCTGATATTCAGTCTTTTAAATGGCACGTCGTGACGAAACAGCAGACTACCGGATTTGTTATGTATCTGCAGTGAAAGATATGGCGATACGTTATTCCAATGGATTTCGATGATTCCATAATTATTTTCACGAAAATTATCATTACTCAACTGAAAGCGATTTTGCTCGCCTTCGCCATACATTTTCGTATTCATACCACTTAATGTCATTTCATATAGCGGATAATCAATTTTTTTATGTTTTATGGCCGATACTTCTGCCAAATGACGATCTCCACTGATAAATATGACGCCACTGGCTTTTGATTGTGAAATCAAGTCAAAAAGTTTTTCCCGTTCAAAAGGAAAATTAGACTATTTTTCCCAACAATGCTCATCTGGAATGACTTGTATGCTGGAGACAATGATCCGAAGCATTGCAGGCTTTTCAAGTTCCTGGGACAGCCAGTGCCATTGCGTGGCCCCTAATAACGATACATCAGGGTTAAGTTGCTTGACATAGTTTTTCACAGAACATTGCTCTGTTGGTTTGCCTTCAACCAAGGCACCGCGAAAATATCGTGTATCCAGAAGTATCAACTGGATAGTTTTTTCGGGCGCACCAAACATATAGGATTGATATATCCCCGGTCTTTCTCGGGCAGGTGACGTATCAGGTACTTGATAAAAGTCGAGAAATAATTGCTCTGATTGCTTTTTGATGGGATTTTCCTCACCAGCATCATTCTGACCGTAATCATGGTCATCCCAGGTAGCATAGACTGGAATAGAGTTTGAGAGACGCTGAAATCCTGATTGCTCGGAAAGTAATTGATACTTTTGCTTCATTATTTTTGGATCGAAGGTATCTGCATAGATATTGTCACCTGTAAATATAAATATATCGGGCTCCTGATTAATAATTGAATCCCAAATTGGCTGATTACGATCTTCTTTTAGACACGAACCAAAAGCAATTTTATCAATTGAATTGGCTGAGACATTTAAGCTAAATAAAAATAAATTAACTAATATGAATAAGAAAAAAAATTTCATCACCTTAGGTTCTGAGTCGTAATAAATCATTTAGCATCATTATCTGGCTTTATAAAACGTGATGGCTTTTGATCAGCATGAAAATGTTAGCGGGCTTCAAACAATCACATACCAATCAATTCTGAAGGACCATGAAATATGATTTTTATAGTGAAATAAATTTGTAATATTTGAAGCTCAAAAGCTGATTGCATAATGTATAAGCATCGAGGTTACACTTATATAGTGAAAAGCCCAGCATGGTCACTGGGCTCTCATTCAAAAAACATGAAATGAAAATAATGTAAATAATTATGCCATAGTCGTTTTAGACTTTTTGCGATACCAGCCAAGCATTCCCAACGCCGAACCAAATAACCATAATGCTGCAGGAACAGGGACTACAGTTTGCTCAACAAAACCAGATATTCCTACCGCACTATTGGTGCTGAGTGAAAAATCAATAAACACACTCATCAAATCGTAATCCGTACTCCCTGTGAATTGATTTGTTGCAGAGAATATCATCGACTGCATTGTTGCTGGTCCACCCGTTATAAATGAAAAATCATCACCGACGTCAACACCTTTATTTAAATCAGGTAAGCCAGCAAAATCTGAATCTATTTCAAATGCCTGAAGAATCTTATCGCCACCGATACCACTAATTTCTGCCCCATCGCCAAGAGTATCCGTCAAAGTATATCCGATTTCCGAGCGCGCATTGATAAGCCCGCCGATTGATACCGGTAAGTCGAAACTAAACGAGAAGGTACCACCCATTGCGCCCGCGGAGGCGCCCAGACCAAAACCAAGGATAGGGTCACCATTACCGAAGACGTTGTTGACACTAATTTCATTGCCATTTGGCATTGACCAGATCAGAGAACCATTCGAGTTTTGACCTGCCATTAAGTTGGCGTCAGAGAGGATCTGAGTCTGCTCTGTTGTAAGAGGATTAGTATTCAGCGTGATATTACCGGTTGTAGTATCAATATTAAAAAATCCACCGCCATTAATTGTATTGCCACCGGCGGTTGTGCTGACTGAGAAAATACATCCACCGGTGGGGCAAGGTACGATTTCGCCAGCATTGGCAATAGACCCGAAACTGACAACCAAAGTAAGCAAAAGAAATCGCCTGGTACGAAATGCAAGATTATTCATTAGTTTGTCCCCATTAAACAATTCATCATGGTTACGAACAATAAACTACCCAGATTTCAGGTTGATTTATTTTCTCTTACTTATTTGTATTTTTTACATGAAAAATCAGAAAAATTGTGACACTTCAGATAGTAGCGGTATAGTTGTAATCAAGTCTATGTAATTGAATATAAAGTAATTATTTTAATGCTATATTACACATAGCCATCAGATCGATGCTTTCAATTACACATGTATTAGTAACAGAGGAATTAGCGCTTCAAACAATGGCAGTCCGCATCACTCGAACTCGAAATCACACATGGCAAGGCGTAGTGTGCCGGAAAACTGCCATAATTCTGTTTGATGTTTGCAATTGGCCTAACTATATCACTTAAGGCTGTTATTTTAATTATTGGCTATTATACAGCACTTTAGTATTCAGAATGGTTTCCAGGCAGTTTCCAAAATCAAATACTCGACTCTTGCAAGCTTTTTAATCGAATCAAAAGTGTCTTTATAATGATCCCTTATACAAAGCCCATTTTCAAAAACATATAAATACCATCCCACATGCGCCAAATCTTCTTCGAGAATATATTCTTTGCTGCCATCTCGGGTTTTAAATCTTTTATACATACTGAAAAATAATGTATTGATTTTAGAATACTCGACTATAGACAGTATATATTGATTGAATATGTCAAATCAGTGACTGAAATGTCACTTGAGAAAAATTATTGTGGAACCGTTTTGCGGGCCATATTCCTGTTCACTACAATTTATCGCCTGTCACAAAACCATCAACTTTGTGTCAATTAAAAATCATAAAAGTGACAGATAATGCGACGTCTTCGTTCTTTATAGGCCTTTGCCGTGCCTGGAATTCCTCTCACTGTTTAGGCACGGCATTTTTTTAGTGTTATTCCAAGACGCTAACCATCTATATTCTATTTGCATACTTTGTAAATAATTTGGCATCGTGACCAAATATTTATAAAGCTATCTATATAATCTGATTGATTCTTTGAAAACTTCAGCTTGTAATAAATTAACAGGTCATTTTAATACTTTAAAAACATACCTACTCAATTAACCAGAATGACAGGATTCCCGCATCCGCGGGAATAACTATAAGATCACATTGACAGAGTTTAAGTAGCGAAACACTCTCGAAGCACATACATAAAAATAACATTGCCAACCACAATACCGCTATTCTTTGCGCATAGGAATCCAGAGTAGTATTTATATTAAAATCCCCGTGTCGTTCGCGCACAAACAGGTATCTGCAGTGACATTTATACTGACATCTCCCGCGGTCAATAATGACGTCCCCGTGTCATTCCCGCGGAAGCGGGAATCTGAAGCGGCTTTTATTCTGGCCTCCTCTTCGTCATTCCCGTTTCATCATCGTCATTCCCGCGCAAGCGGGAATCTAAAAGATAACTCGGAGAACTAGCAGAAAATAACAAACTAAAGAAAAATTAGAAGCAACAATGTGCTAATCATTAACACACCGGTGAATATTGGTGCCCGGGGCCGGAGTCGAACCGGCACGCCTTATACAGGCGAGGGATTTTAAGTCCTATTTAAATCTTTCTCACAAGTCTTTGAAGTTATAAGAAAAATTAATTTATCTCAATACTTTCAATATTTTATACGTTATTTGAAGTATAGTTAAGCAAAGTAAAGTTGAGTTATATTGAAGATTGTCATAGTCTATTCATAGCCTATTAGTCCTGAGGGATTATTTACCGTGGATAGAAAATTCAAATTTACTAAAACCAAACTCGACAAGCTTCCTACCCCAGAAAAAAACCAGGTTCGTTATTCAGATACTGAATCTAATGGCCTTGTGATCCGTGTAACAGCGGCAGGCAATAAAGTGTTTTACCTCTACAAATGGGCAAATAACAAGCCTACTCAAATTAAAATCGGAAAATATCCCGAGGTAACAATCCAACAAGCACGAAAACAGGCAAATGTATTAAATGGAGACCTTGCGAAGGGCATAGACATTGCAGCAGAGAAGAAAAAATCTCTAACAAAAGGAAGAACATTAAAAAATGCGTTTGATGATTACATCGATCCTAAAAATAAAAAATTTAAAGAAATTACAGTAAAAGATTACAAGCGTGCTATTAAGTGGGGTGTTAGTGACTGGCTTGAAAAACCATTAGTAGATATCACAGACGCTATGGTAGAGAAGCGTCATAAAGATCTTGGTAAACGAAGTTTAGCTAGAGCGAATAATTGTATGAGGGTACTTAGAGCCGTATTTCACAGAGAAATTAAACTGGCAGGCCGCAGAGGAGATATTAGCCTACGATTAAATCCTATTGAAATATTGGATATTAAAAAACATTGGTATGAAATAAAAAGAAAAGATTCTATTTTAAAAAACTACCAAATCAAACCATGGCTAAAAAGCGTAAAAAGCCTTAATAGTGAAACACACCCTGTCCTAGCTAAAACAGCATCAGATTATTTTCAATTTTTATTATTCACAGGCTTACGTTCTACCGAGTGTGCAACAATGTTATGGGGTAATGTAGACTTAAAAGAAAAAACTTTTAAATTAATTGATACAAAAAATCATACTACCGTGGAGTTCCCTCTCACTACTTACACTTACAATATTTTAGAAGATAGATATAAATCAAATGATAAAAGTAAATACGTATTTTCCAGTAATTTAGGAGATCAGCCATTATCCGAATATCGAACATGGGTATACAAAGTACGTAACTTAAGCGGAATAAACTTTAATCCACATGACTTAAGAAGAACATTCACAACAATTGGGGAGAGTCTAGATTTAAGCATTGTTACAGTAAAAAGACTTGCGAATCATAAGACAGTAGAAAGAGATGTAACAAGTGGATACATCATTCGTGATGTAGAAAGGCTCAGAGATGCCGCGCAACAAATTACAAATAGAATTTTGGAATTATCAATATGACTGATGAGAGTAAATCACAGAAAAAGAACTTTACTCATGTAAAAAAAACATCAATGCTCTTATTCAATATTTATGATTGTACTAATTATAGTAATTATTACTATCTAGAAGAGATATTAGTAAAACTTGAAAATGGAAATAAAATTACAAACAAAAATAGAAAATTTTTAATTCATTCTATTAAAAGAGCATTAAATTCAGAAAGGAATCCTTTTAGCATTAAGAAACCTCGCAATGGAAAATTGAGTAAGCAAGAAAAAGTTGCACTTGATTACTTAACATTATATGAACTTGAAGACGAAAGCCAAAATAATGCTTCTTTGATAATAGCTGAAAAATATAATTTAGAACCAGACACGGTGTTGACATACAGACAACGAAGTAAAGACAAGGTTTTAAGCTTACTAGGTAAAAGAAAATACTTGAAAGATAACAATTACCCCGAATACGAAAAAATCTTACAAAAAATTCGACCTAAATAACTCTAAGTTTACAGCACCTATCAGATAACAAATTATTCACCCAGGCTTCGGTTAGGAAGACTTGCGCCTAATTCGTCGACCTATCATATTTCCCCTATCGAGTCCAGTGACATTAGTTGGCAGTTAATGTCTCTACAATAAAAATTTAACATGAGCATACTTAATTACACTTAACACATAACAGTTAATTACTACTCATCATGAAAACAGAAAAAATGCTCAACACAACAGAAGCGGCTAATTACTTAGGTGTTAAAGAATCAACACTGAAGTATTGGCGTTACTCAGGAACTGTATTACTACCATTCCATAAAGTTGGACGGCTAGTTAAATACAAACCAAGTGACTTAAATGAATTAATTGAAAATGGTCGAAAACAGACAACTTAAGTTGAACTGTTAATGATCAAATAAAAGCAGCCCGTGGGCCGGGCCGCTACAAACCTCATAAAAACTCGAGATTAAGAAATGGATACAAATACTAATCTAACATTAAGAAAAAGGCAAAATACCGGCTGCGAGTCTGGTTTCAGACCATATTTGAATAAATATCAGACCGAGCAATTAGGAGATCATAGCAATGAAGTTATAGTAAAAGTCATTGCTCCTAAAACGTACGGTGTAGAACATATCCTTAATTCAATTGGTAGAGTTCAATGAGTGCTTCAAAAAGAGCGCTTGCAAAAGGTACAACGCAAAAGTTCCATAAATTGCCATTATATGTATTAAACCACCCTGTTTTTCCAACTTTGAGTGGATCAGCAGTAAAGTTGTATTTGGAATTTGCGAGACAATATAATGGCTTCAATAATGGACATCTTACCGCAACTATTAAAAGACTGGGTAAACATAAAAACTCAAAGACCGGTGAGGTGATCGACAGAGGCTGGAACTCTCCAAGTACCCTAACCAAAGCGAAGAAAGAGCTTATTGAGGCCGGCCTGATAATGGAAACCAGATATGGTGGAAACAATAAGCCAACGAAATATGCATTAACATATCTAAAGATAGATGAAGGCAACGGAAGATTGGATGTATGTAGCACTGATTCGGCACCCGGAGTATTTAAGAATCCGAATGAATATGAAAATGCGAGAGATAACAAATTAAACGGAAAAGCAAGGATGAGGTTAATAGGTTAATAGGTTAATTATGGAATCAATCTGATTTTAGTATTTTTAGTGAAAATTATCAGGACAATTACTGTATTGAGTCAATGCAATTATTATATTGAAAATTCATTAATCAGTGCTAATTTCGAATTGATAATTTCAAAGCAATACTTTTTTTGTATTAGTCAGCTTATTTATTTTTAGTAAACAATACGTATTTTGTATATATCTATATTTACCATGTATCTAGGCAAAAACTAACAGGGATATACCATGCATAAAATTGAAGTCGACAAATTACCAATATTGCTACCAAAACACATTGACTAGGAATCAGTAAAGTCAAATACCGTATACTCTACATAAACAAAAATGTTCATGACCTACTATGAAATAACGCAGACAGGATTAATTTGTTATGAAGGTAACGAGTACTGGACGATGGTTCAGCCTATAAAAAAACAAAGACTTTTCTATATTCATCGCGCAAGCTGATCATGCACAAATTTAAGAAATTGAACGCTAAAAAAAGAATGTTGAAAATAACATTCCCTATCACAATTAAATTTGGTAAACTTTTCACAGAGACCGCGAACCCGACTCAACATGTACCTACGGGCGGTACCACATGTTTGGCAGGACTGGCGACGAGGAAACAGGCGCCTCTGGATTGTGCAAAACCCTTTTAAGCATTATTTATGCTTGAAATTTTTATATTTCCGTTGGGGGTTTTAGCTTTCTTGGTAAAAGTTAAGTAGACTAAATTACCCAACCAGAATGACAATACTTTAACGCATACGCGATGATTGCGACATTACTCTAAGCGTAATATCTACCGATACTCCAACAGAAAGAAAGTGCGATCATAAAACTCTTTGAAGTATTAGAATAAAGCTCTGGGTTGAGCTCTCTTACACTATTTAGAAAGCTATAATAGAAATATAGAAAACATCAGTGTGACTCAGAGCTTCTGTATTTTTAATTGAGAATTCTGAGGACTATTGAAACTGAGCAATATCCCCATACCACTCTCAGGTATAAGAAATTAAGGAAGATATCCCGAGCCAGACTAACCGAAGTATCAGTGTTGGTTATTTCATCGTACAATTTATTACGGATGAACACGCGACCTCAACAAACTGATGGAGAATGGCAATTAAACTGGCAGCAAAATTTGAACTAGCAGCATAAATGTAAATAGACATTTACAACTATCTCAGTTGACCTTGATAGAACTGGGCAACACCTAGCTAGTACCTCAGTGTGGAACACAAATATGCCACTTTTTTCAGAATTGACATTCTTGAAATACTGACAAAATTGTAACATCAAGAGCATAGCTTCTCTCTGTCGTTGACATAAGGGGACATTCATGTGACTATTAGTCACATTTTATTCCCCCCATTTGCAATAATCCGGAGCTACGGGAATGACCGCCATGACCGACTTTGAACTGCTCACCAAAGTAGCATCAATATTTTCTCAGCAAGCCATTGCCGATGAAATAAACCATCCAAGAGAAGTTGTTAATCGATGGCTGAAAGAACGTGTCAGACAGGCAGACCAAGACTGGCTGACCTATGCAGAGCGCGTCAGTCTTGAAAGCATGCTCCCCAAAGGCCGGAGAGGCAACCACGAATTCACTTTTATAGATTTGTTTGCAGGCATAGGAGGGATAAGGTACGGCTTTGAGGAAGCTGGCGGCAAGTGCGTATTTACTAGTGAATATGATAAATATGCCGTTAAAACCTATCTTGCCAATTATCATTGCGATCATGATGTTCAAGGAGATATCAGAGAGATCACCCAACCCATAGGCATGACAAAGGATGAGGCCTACAACCATATACAAAAATCAATACCTAACCATGATGTTTTACTGGCAGGCTTTCCTTGTCAGCCTTTCTCCATAGCTGGTGTTTCAAAGAAAAACTCCCTAGGCCGCGCCCATGGTTTTGAATGTGATACGCAAGGTACTCTCTTTTTTGATGTCGCACGTATTATCGAAGCAAAGCGCCCTCTCGCAATCATGTTGGAAAACGTAAAGAACCTTAAAAGCCATGACCGAGGCAAGACATTCAAGATCATCATGAGCGCTCTTGATGAGCTTGGTTATGATGTTGTTGACAGAGAATATAACAACTCGGAATCTGATCCCAAGATCATCAATGGCAAGAATTTTGTACCCCAGAATCGGGAACGAATCGTCATAGTCGCTTTCAGACGTGATCTTGACGTAACAACTGATGGCCTGTCACTCAAAAACATCAAAAAATTCTATCCAAAACAGGAACCGCGTGTTGGAGATATCTTGGAGAAGGACTTTGAAGTAGATGACAAGTATATCCTGACCCCCAAGCTCTGGGCATATCTAAAAAATTACGCGGACAAGCACAAAAAGGCTGGTAACGGCTTCGGCTTCGGCAAGGTTACTGCTACTGACCGTTCTACTCGAACTCTTTCAGCCCGCTATTACAAAGATGGGTCGGAAATTCTTGTAGATCGTGGCCCGAGAAAACGCCCACGCAGACTGACTCCCAGAGAGTGCGCGCGCCTCATGGGATTCGATAAAAAGGGAGAAATCAGTTTTGTTATTCCGGTTTCCGACACCCAAGCCTACAAACAATTTGGTAATAGCGTTGTTGTTCCAGTCTTTGCTTCCGTTGCAAAACTCATGAAACCCTACATTCTCGAAGCACAGAAAAAAGCACACAAAGACACGAAAAGCAAAACTGGAAAATCCAAGAAAGCCGCCTGATGAGTGATATTGTCAGCCCGGAAAAACGCGCAGAGATGATGTCAGGGATCAAGGGAAAGAACACCAAACCGGAAATCCTCGTTCGTAAGGCATTGTTTAAACGAGGCTTTCGCTATCGCCTCCACTATAAAGGCTTACCGGGAAAACCAGACTTGGTTTTCCCTAAATTCCGTGCTGTTATATTTGTAAACGGATGTTTCTGGCATGGTCATGCCTGCCACCTTTTCAAATGGCCCAAAAGCAATTCGGAATTTTGGAAAGACAAAATAACGGGTAACCAGGAGCGTGACCGGCAAAATATCAAAAAGCTAAAGGAACAAGGCTGGCGTACCAGAGTAATCTGGGAATGTGCCTTGAAAGGAAAATCCGCTTATGACATAAACAGAGAAATTGATACACTCTCGAATTGGCTGCTGAGTAAAGCATCGTAAAAAGAATAGAGAAAACAAGGGACTGGATATAGATGCCCAAAACCGCAGGAACGTATGACACGCAGGCAGCAAAGAGTATTTCACTTGATAGACTCATTAATATTTTCCATGACCTAGGCGCGGAAAAGCTGTATGTCAAAAGCCTTGCTCCTAACGACAATAGCAAAAACCAACCTTATTTTGGCGCGCACTTGACTGATCTGGCATTTATACCAACAGGAGAACCAGTTCCGTCTCCTACTACGTCAAAGAAGCCCAAAGACCCGAAACGTCAGATTAAGTATCAAACTCCGGTTGATCTTTCTTGGGTTGACGCCGAAGGGCGCATGTACAAGGCCCCTCACTCCAAACTAATCTATTATCCGCAATATCCGGAAGTGCGGTTTTCTGGCTTTCTTAAAGGCTCGACAGTTGATGCCAGTGAATGGATGGATCGCTATCGGAAAGGAACCAGCTTGGGCCGCTGGCTGATTCTTGGCGTTACTGGGCACGGAAAGGTCTTCGCCTACTTAGTAACACCGGATTGTGTGCTTTCTAACGAGCTACAACAAACACATTTTCTTGATAACAGCAGTGTATTAAAGCAAATAGATGTTGTTCATACGGGCTTCAAAGATACCAAATCTGCACTTCTTTTTAAGCTACTGGAAATCCACAGCATGGGCTGGATACCAGGTCAGCGTCTGAAAGGCGATGGCAGTCGCATCCGCTATAACGCCATCAATGGTGGTGGATACACCTTGGAATCCCTGCTCGGTATCATTCCCAACGGCGTTTCTGAGCCTGACTATCTTGGATGGGAAGTCAAGCAATATAGCGTATCTGACTTCCCTAAAAAAAGTCCCAAGCCAACAACGCTCATGACTCCCGAGCCTGATGGAGGCTATTACAGGGAAAATGGTGCTGCTCAATTTGTCCGTACATTTGGTTATCCGGACAAGTCAGGAAAACCAGATCGCATGAACTTTTGTGGGAGTCATTATGCCGGTTCTCTTTGCAAAACAACAAACCTTATAATGAACATTGAAGGGTTTGATCATGATAGGAGGCATATTACGGATACAATGGGCGCTATTACACTGCGAAATGCCGAAAACACGCTGGCCGCCAGTTGGAGTTTCACCAAGATCATGGATCACTGGAAACGCAAGCACTCCCAAGCTGTTTATGTGCCCTGCATCATGCGCCTCGCAAGTGCGACAGGACGGGAATATCATTACGGAAGTCATATTGAGATTGGCACAGGAACCGATTTTGAAATGTTCCTAGCAGCCACCATGGAAAAAGCCGTGTATTATGATCCGGGTATAAAACTGGAGAATGCTTCCACTAATCAGGCAAAGCTCAAGCCAAGAAGCCAGTTCAGAATCAAGCACAAAAACCTGTTCTGCCTCTACAATAACTTAGATTTCGTGGTGCTAGATTAGCCAAGATCACAGGTCGCGCCATTAGCAATATCAAATCTGTACTTGATACTATCCTTGAATGGTCTGAATCCGAGCGAATTGGAAAAATTATTGTAGAGAATTGCTCATGTATCGTTTGATAAATCTGATGTAGACGCTCTTCACTCCATCGCAAAAGAGAACACGGTGAGAAAAACAACAATGTCGAATCCTTCCTTAAAAATTCTGAGCATTAAGCTCGTTGATTCTTGTGAAGATAAATCTACAAGGCTGTTTACAAAAGCTAACATTCAATATATATGAACCAGTTTGCAGCCGACCAAGCATTAAAATTTGATGTGAATGAGCTGATCTTTTTATATTGCAAATGGCACCGAAAAACCCAGCTAAGCGGAATGCTTTATGAAAACATGCGGTCTCGCGAATCTGTTTTCTTTCCATGCTAGCTTCGAATTTTGACTCAACTGTCAAAAGCGCCATAAATCTTCATGCCTCGTATAGCCGTTGCTACTTATATTCCCTTTTGCTGTCGGTCATGAAATTCTATGAGGCAAGAAATGCGACGGATTTTGGGATGATTATGGCTTAGCTTGGGAAGGCAACACTTACACTTTATCATCGAAATTACGAAAGATGGTACTAAACAGATAGTGAAACCAGTTTAGAGACCATAACAATGTCGCGCAAGACAACCCCAACATAATGTACGTTAGCCTGCAGAATGCTTTAATAGTAGAATGTTGGATGTAGAAAAACTAACCCCTATCGGTATTATAATCGGCTTGGGACCAGAACTCGAGGATAGGTGCTTTTCGGAGATGGCTAGGAAATGCTCATTTCGGTGCTTTGAATATTGCCGGGGCTAGCTCACCGGCATCAGGCAGCATTACCTATGTTAACGTTTTGAAACACTAAGTGACTATGGCATAGACATTAAGGGCTATGTCAATTTTGTCTTTGTCTGTACCTCATCTATTCCAACCAACCTCATAATGACTGAGAAATTCAGCAATTCAAGACTAGAGTATGGAAACTTTATTAGGTAACACCATAGAGTCACAAATTTAGAAATTTGAGGCACTTATAGATTACAGTATGCCTGCTGCAGCAACGATATTATTTAGCAATTAAAATGAGCTACTGCTTATGATGTAGTGCATGATTGACGTGTTGTCTAATCATGCGCCACTGCCAATAAAGGCGGTTTACACCTAAGAGTATATAGGTACGTAGACATAAATTTGCATTACCGATAATTATTTTACAAGTTGGCTTAGTGAAGTGGGCCGATATATGCGATATTCCCTACTTCGTTCGATCACCCACATTAACAACATGAGTTATTTTAACGGTCGCAACAAAAGGTACTTCTTAGAGTCTTCTTATATCGGGATGCGTGCCTCGCAATATTGCACTAGTGATATGTCCCGTTAAGTGTCTGTCTTTTTTTAATGATTATTAATTTAGGCACTCTGTTTTAGTTGATGGTAGTCGCCATAACCAGAATTGAAAAATCAAACAAATTTATTTTTTACATCGTTATATAAGGTTATTAATTCTCCATAACCCATGTCTAATATAGGTTCATACATAAATGAGTTAATATGAATATTCGCGGGCGTTATTAGATTAATTCTCTTCATAAGGATAATTTCATTAGTAAGATTGTTAAATCTATCTTTGAATTCTTGAATTAATTGCCCAGTTGTTTTACGAGCAGTATCAAAACCTGTATCACTACTTCTAATCTTTTTAGTAATATACCTTTCAGTCCAAATTCTAACTGCCATTGATAGAACTATTTTATGCTCAAGATTTATACCATCTTCCATTTCCATACACTGATCTGCCGTGCTGAATATTTTCCCAATAATTCTCTGATTTAAGTCAACTTCAGGAAATTGAAGATTAAGAAAGGTCTGCTCAAATATTTTCTTATATTCACCAAATTTAAGATTTTCAGAGTCATCTTTATAATGAAGCATTTTAGTAAGTTTAAAATAGTCAGCATTATCGCTTCCGTCTGGATTTTTACTGCCTTGCGTATATTCAATAACATTCCTCAAAAATGGAATATAAGCAATTTGTATTACTTCTTCTGACAATCTATCTTGCCATTTATGAAATGGGTTTTGAATATCTGATTTTTTAAAATCACTTAGCTTAATCTCTCCATTATTCTTAAACGCCATACGGCATTGATGCGCAGGACATATTTTTCTACTCTCAATAGTTCTTAGAAAGTCAAAATTATGTGTAAGAATAATTGATAGGAAATCTATATCTTCAACTTTAACTAAATCTTCGAGGTAGTCAATTATGGCAAACTTGTTTTTATAATCAAACGAGTCCGCGATGTCATCAAAAATAAATAATGTCTTTTTACGTAATTTCCATTTAGTATATACCTCAAACATAATGTTAAGAATATACAAAGCTCGCGCCTCACCCGTACTGAGCACACGCAATAGATCACTTTTTTGCGATTCATTGTATGTACGCTTTTCCTCTCCATCAATAAAATTAAATTCGACTGAGGGAGCCATACCTTTTAGAATCACATCAGACTTATTTCCTACAGATAGTTTGAATGGAAGATGTATAAAACGACGGTTAAACTCCTTAATTACGATATCCCAATCATTTGGATTATTGATTGCCTCTGAAACTATAGCAGCAAGCTCTTCTTGACCGGATTTATATTTCTCAATGAGTAGGTTGTATTCTTCTTGAGCACTATAAATATAGTGCAGCCAGAGTTTGCGTTTAAATGTATCTAAGTCGCGAAGTTCTTTGAGCAAGTGTTGATTTTCAGTAATGTAATCTCGAAACGCTTCAAGCTCTTTGTTTTTAAAATTAGAGTTAAATTTATCAAACTTTTCCTTTAGATCAGGATCAGCAAGTACACGTTCCTTCTCTATTTCAATTTTTTCTAAAAATGATTCACTGGTAGTATACTCACTTTTTTCATTACCCTCTTCATCACTCAAAGTTATACTATGACCCGCATTAAAGAAATTATTTGCTTCTAGCTGTTTCTGTACTTGATTCACATTGTGATACTGAAATTCTTTTCGCAGTATAGGTGATTTATCTGTAAGCTCATCATACTTTTGAGCAAAACCCTCAACTGCTTCCTCTACTCCTTCATCCTTTAAAAGTTTAATGACTTTTGGATCATAAATGATCTTGTAATTTACATCCTTGTAAGTAGCGTCTTTTAAGTTAGCTAATTCATCTTCTAAATTGCATAATGCCTCATAATATGAGTCACCAAAAACTTCTTCAATAATCGCTTCTATACTCTCTCTAGATTTATCTCCATAACCAGATAGTGAGCGTAATTTCTTGTCTAATGATTTTTTGGCAATTCCGATATCTTTATGAACGCTTTCATATCTTTTTCTTAATTCAGCATTAGCTAAGAGCGTGGATACTTCGTTAGATGAATACTTTTCATCGTATGACTCTACGACAAAGATTTCTTCTTTCTTTAATGCTTCTCCGTTAAGATTTACTTTGAAAATGGTAGTCCGTTCAGGAAAAGCGAGATCGCTAGGTTTATTACCTTTGGATAAATCCATCATAGTCTTAGCTAAGGATGTTTTCATCACGCCATTCGGAGCATATATCGCATATCCTTTATGCTTAAACTCAAGATCAACTACTAGCTTTCTGATACCATAACAGTTTTCAAGTTCTAGGCTTAAAGTATCACCCATTGTTTGCCCTTTTTTATTAATTGCTATGAGTTCGCACTCCAGTCTACAGAGTACAATATAACAACCCAGAACCTGTCTCGGCTACAGTATTATTGCTGTTATAGATTCTTCTTGTATATACACAGGAAAACTTTCTGCATCCATAACTTTGGAACGAATAGACTCTAGACGTAAACACCTATAGTTGATGCTAGTGCTACAATAGAACAATAGAAGCGGATTGGTTTAATTCATAAATTTAGCTTCAATGACCTTTTTTACTTACCTCTTGATTAAAGCACTTATTATTCTACATATCTCTTTTTGAATGAGAACTGTAAATGTTGCATTAAATGACTCAAGTATTAATAAGCACAATCAAGCTACTACGTATTGAATCTATGATAATTGTGGTTAATAAAACTAGACCAGAGCTTGCTTAAAGCCAGTTTATATAACCATAAAGTGCCTTAATCATTAGATAATCGTCCAATTCCAATGAACTTGTCTATTGTCTGCGTGGTTACTAACGAATTAACTAGAGGTAAATACGGTCAATTATAGTCTATTCATAGCCTGATAATAACGCTCATTTTTCATGCTATTAAATTAATTTGCTTAAATGAGAAATAATTATATTAGTATCATATACTTAAGTGGTGCCCGGGGCCGGAGTCGAACCGGCACGCCTTATACAGGCGAGGGATTTTAAGTCCCTTGCGTCTACCAATTCCGCCACCCGGGCAGGGTGAGGGGTTTTTTTGTAACTAATTGTTGTACTTCATGCCCTGCCAACGCGATGCGTTGGTCCTTGCGGTCGCTCTCGCCATCCTGGCTCTCGCGACACTCGTGCATCCCTGCACGTCGTCTACCCATTCCGCCACTCGGGCAGGGTGAGGGTTTTTAAACTGAACGCTTTGCAGCATTCAGTGTGCGCATGACGTTAGTGCGCATGTTTGGAGGCGAGTAGCGGAATCGAACCGCTGTACACGGCTTTGCAGGCCGCTGCATCACCACTCTGCCAACTCGCCGGGGTTACTGCATTTCGTCTTGTTTTATGACTAAGAAAATACTTCAGATATTTTTTCTAAGATATTAATATTAATGATCTTTGTTTTATTATTAACCAACAGACGGACTGCCCGTTGCCTGTTGATATGGGTGCGGATTATAACTAAATTTCACGTCAACAGTTACACATTCTTTTATAGTTTTTATTTGGTTATTATGTGTTCGTTTTTTGCGTTGTTTTTGAACACTGCTGTCTGCAGGCCAATCATCTTTATTTTATTGTGTTCTGCTGGCAATCAGTGCGCCAGAGGTAATTTTATTGCCCGGATGAAGAATCACCTGCTCGCCCACTGCCAGGCCACCAAGTATCTGTGCCTCGAATGCATTTGTTTTGCCGAGCGTGACTTTTTTAAGAATGGCGCGTGCATCTTCCACGACAAACACCGACCATTCGCCATTTTCGCGAAATAAAGCCGTCATGGGTAGTTTTAGTATCTCATCCTGCTCCCACAAGATCACGTGTGCTTCAACCTGGAACCCATGTCCGAGTGAGCGCCACTGTTCATGCGGGTCAGTTAATTCAATAATGACATCCACCCTTTGCTCCTCAATGCCCAGTGCCGAGACTTTGGTATAGCCAAAGGGTTCAACTTTTTTGACCAGACCATTCAGTGCAGGCTCACCACCCCAGTCTTCAATGCGCACACGTTGCCCGGGCTGTATCTTGACGGCATCAATGGATAGGAAATCGACCACGATTTCAAGATCACGGGTATCGCCTATTTCAAGCAGTACTTCTCCGGCCTGAACAATTCCTTCACTTTCATGTAACACGCGCAAGACTTTGCCGCTGGTTGGTGCCAATACAGGAAGACAGTCGCAACCTTGCTGGGTATTTTGCACATCTAATGGTGAAACCAGGCGTGCTTTGGCCTGTGCCAGTTCAGACTGGCGCGCTTTGATTGAAGCCAGCGCGGTTTCCACGGCGGCTGTTTTTGTTCGGTAGTCTTTTAACGCCTGGTCAAGCTCGCGCTGTGACACCAGTTTACGTGTAATCAGGCGCTGGGTGCGTTCCAGCTCAGTGTAGGCAAAATCACGTTCCGACTGTGCCTGGTTTAACTGTGCACGGGCAAGGCTTAATTGCGCTTTTGATGTTTCAACCGCGGCTTTGGCTTCTTCTTCACTGCGCAAATCCAAAAATGTGGGGTCGGAAGGTTCAATATTGGCAACGATCGTTTCTGCGGCACGCACATCGTCCCCCGCCTCCACTTCCAGTCGCAATACTCTGCCCATCAGTGGCGCGGACAGTGTATAAACATCGCGTACGCGGGTTTCTCCTTCTTCGGCAATGCTCACCTGTAGCGACCCGATGCTGACCTCGGCCAAATCGACATAAGTGGGCTGTTCTTTGAATGTATAATATAGTCCGGCCAACAGGAGTGCCGCCGCGATCAGCCAGAACATTAAACGCCGTGTTTTAATCCCCATTGTTTTTTATTACTCCCGTGTTTTTAATACTTCCAGTAAATTAAGCCGGCTTATTTTAGATTGCACAATAGTGGCCGACACTACGGCGGCCAGTAAAATGATGCTCATTGACCAGCCATAGCTGTCAGGAAAAATAATCACCGGGACACGGTAAAGTTCATTATCCATCAAACTGACAATCAAACGCGCCAAACCGTAGCCGGCCACGCAACCAAGCGGCAGGCTCACGACAATAAATAACGCCATTTCTCCCAGTAAAATATAAGAAATTTCTGCATTTGAAAAACCCAGCACGCGCAATGTGGCCAACTCGCGACCACGCTCGGAAAGTGCGATGCGTGTACTGTTATAAACCAGCCCAAATGCCAGCGCGCAGGCAAACATGGTAAAAAACGAGGCAAAAATAAGTATCGTTTCTGCCAGGGTGTCTTCAAATGTCTGCACCGCACCCTGCTTGACCATCACTGCCGATACTTTCGGGGTCTGTTTTAATGTTTTAAATAATTGTTGCTGCTGATTCTGGTCTACTTTCAAATGCACCATGTCGACCTGCTGCGGCTCTTTCATCACGCGGTTTAATGCATTCAGTGCCATGTAAACGGGCATGCCAATGTATGTTTCAATAACATCCACGACGGGTAACGAAACATTGGGGCGCCGCCCTTCCAGTAATTTAATGTGTATATTATCGCCCACCCCGATCTGTAATTTTTCTGCCAGTGCACTGGCCACAACCACCCCGTCACGCGGAATAGATATCAGGCCACGCTGGTTATCATAAATGGGGGTTAAACTTGCGTTCTGTGAAATACCATTGACCGCACCACGATGAAATCGATGTCCTGCAGTGAATTCCGCACTAATCATGCGTGCCGGTTCGGTGAGCATCACCCCCGGCAGGTGCCTGGCCTCGTGTAACACTGTGTGTTTTTCTGTTTCAGCAAACGTCAGAGTGACATCCTGTCGCTGTGCTTTATAGAAATAAGTATCAATAATCGCACTGATCGAATCGGCCCACTGAAACGACATGATTAATACCCCCACCGACATGGCAATGCCCAGGCTGGTTAACAATGAACGCAGGGGCCAGCGTACAATCTGGCGCAAAATGATACGTGTGGACTGATCAAGCCAGGCAAATAACGGATTATCTTTCGCAGTATGCCTTTTAAAAACAGGGGGTGCAGGAGGCCGCATGGCTTCTGCCGGTGGCAATGCACTTGCGCGCGATACCGCGCGGCCGGTGCCAATCACAGCGGCCACCAGGGTGATGCCACCGCTAAGTACAAAGGTCGAAAACCCTGGCCGGAAATATAAAAATGGAAATTTAAAAAATGCTGCATAAAGTTCAGTATTAATATGACCAAGCCATAATCCAATAGCCCAGCCCAGTAAAATACCCACGCATGTAATGATGACCACCATCAAAAAGTAATGCCAGCCAATGCGCACGCTGCTATAGCCAAATGCTTTAAGTAAGCCAATTTCGCTGCGCTCAATGGAAATCAGCCGGGCCAGCACCATTTGCGTTAAAAAAGCCGCAACCAGAATAAATATGACCGGTAATGTTTCTGCCATATTCTTCAGTTGTCTGAATTCATTTTCCAAAAACCAGTTGGATATCTGATCCTCGCGACTGATCGCGCCCACGCTGCCGTAGCGTTCGAGCATTACATCCAGCTGACTGATGACCTGCTTTGGATTCGCCTCACGCAATAAAGCGATTGATACATAGTTAAAAGCCCCTTCAAGATCAAAGGCTGCCGCCAGTGACTCATAACTCATCCAAAGTACGCCATATCGCTGATCATCAGGCATGAGCGCACCAGGTCCAATTGAATAAACAAATTCGGGCGAGAGCCCCAAACCGACAATGGTGAGATGACGCTGGTTGCCATTTAATATGGCACTGAGAGTGCCGCCCAATTCTAGTTGGTGCGCTTCGGCAAAGTTTTCACTTACCACCACTTCATCATCACTGCCGGGTGTCACACTGCGTCCCTGTCGCAAGGCGACCCGGTTCAGTAAAGGTTCACCCGATTCAGGTAAAGAATGAATCTGACCAATGACCGGCTCTTCAAATCCGTCTATTGAAAGGGTGACAAATTTACTAATGCGCGTCTGTACGGTTTGTACACCAGGTATTTGTGAGATTTTTTTTGCCATATGTTGCGGTGCACGTTCCACCCCGGCAAACACATCACCGAACCGGTATCGGTCATAGTAAGCGGCCGCCGTTTCTTTAAGCGAGTCGAGTGAACTTAAAGACATGACCATGACAGCCACGCCTGACCCGACCACCATGGCAATCGCCAGTGCCTGGCCGCGTATTTTCCATAAGTCACGCCATAGTTTTTTATTTAATGCACGCATCACCATCGCAGATCACGCGCCGCGCAACGGGTTTCATTGTTAATTACGGAGGCGACTTTACCATCGGATAGAGTCATCGCACGATCAGCCATATTGCCAACGGTCACATTATGTGTAATCAGAATCGTCGTGGTGCCAACTTCGCGGTTGACGGTATCAATCGCTTCTAACACCAGAGTGCCGGTCTGACTGTCCAGTGCTCCGGTAGGCTCGTCACATAGAAGGATTGAAGGCTTTTTGGCAATCGCACGGGCAATGGCCACACGTTGCTGTTCACCTCCTGATAACTGCGCAGGAAAATGATCCATGCGTTGCTCCAGACCTACCAATGCCAGTGCATCTTTGGCATCCATCGGATCTGTGGCGATTTCTGTCACCAGTGCCACATTTTCAATCGCTGTAAGACTTGGAATCAGGTTGTAAAACTGAAACACAAATCCGACATTGTCGCGTCTGAATTGGGTTAACTGTTTTGCATTATAGCCAGTCAGTTCCTGCTGGCGATAAAAAACCTTTCCGGAGGATGGAGTATCAAGTGCACCAATAATATTAAGCAGTGTCGACTTTCCACTACCAGATGCACCCAGCAAAACAACAAATTCAGACTGGTAAAATTCTATACTGACCCCGCGCAAGGCATAAATTTCAACTTCACCCGTGTGATAAACCTTTTCAATCGCATCGGTACGTAAGACAGGATCAGCATGCATTGGCAACGATGCCTCAATTAAAAAAATGAGTGGGTTTAACTGCCAATCCTACAGAATACAGTCCTGAAAATGATTGACTTAAATCATATCATCACATTGCCAGCAAATGTTTATATTAAATACAAGCACTAAATAAAACCGCTTAAAAGTACCATCACGAGTAAGAATATTCGCACCATACATTATTGAATTTTGATTTAAGTCAAGCACCTCTCCGACAAATTCGATTAGATATCGAGAAAGAATCAGAAATCAGATTAATAAGCAACTATGAGTAAATCGACTCAACAAAAGATGCATGAACAACATACAGTCTGGCACCGGGACTATGAAACATGGATGGCTGATGTTGACGTCTGGAAAAATGAAATTAAACGCGCCCTGTCAGACCTGGATGATGTTGAGGCCATGCTACTGGATTGTCTTGAAGCCGCACAGACACATAGTGACAAAGTGTGGGAAAACAGGCAAAGATTAAAAGCACATGAACTGGCAATTGGCACAGAAGCAAAACTAAACGAAAATAAAACAGATCAGCAATGGAAACACAGCCACGAGCAGCAGGCCAGCGATCATGAGAAGCTGGCCGATGCCCATGAACGAATTAAAAAGCATCATTACAGCATGCTGACCGAGACCAGGAAACTTTGGAAAAAAGCGTTTGAGCCGCTTTAACTTTAAATTTAACTAAAGGCGGGAACAGCCCGGAGTATTCGCATGAAACAATAAACCGAGATGCCAGTGACACCTTAACAATTCTGTCATGCCCTGTATTATGTCATTCCGTCCAGGCGAAAAACCAGTCAAACAATATAAAACCATTGATACATAATCATGAAACCCGTACAGGCACTCCCCTTACAGTCACTCTACCAGCATTGCACGATTGACCAGCCAGGGTTCAGGACCAGTCATGACCTTGAAGCACTGAATGATTTCATAGGCCAGGAACGTGCCGTTGAAGCCATCGAACTCGGCTCTGAACTTAGCCTGCAGGGATTTAATATTTTTGCACTAGGCAGCGAAGGGACCGGCCGACACACTTTCATCAAAAACTGTCTGCTTAAAAAAGCCGCCAGACGTCGCACACCCTCTGACTGGTGCTATGTCAATAACTTCGATGAGCCACGCAAGCCGAAAGCCATTGAATTACCTGCAGGCAAAGGCCGCCTGTTTCGCGACCAGGTTGAGCGCCTGATAGAAGATGCCCAGGCGGCAATTTCTGCAGCATTTGAAAGTGAAGATTATCATGAGCAACGCCAGGCGATTGAAAAAATTGCCTCGGAAGAACAGGAGCAGGCTTTTGAGCAAATGCAAAAGCATGCACAGGAAGCCGGATTTCGCATTGTTCAGTCTGTTACCGGATTTAACTTTATCCCCCTGGTGGATGGCAAACTGATCACCCCCAAGCAATACCAGGAATTGCCTGAAGATGAGCAGAGCAGATTACAACAGGAATCCGGCAAACTGGAAATTGAATTACGCAAAATGTTGCGCACGATCCCGCACCGGGAAAGACAGCTGCATGAAAAAATCCGGCAACTTAATGATGAAGTCGCTTCTTTTGCAGTCAGCACACTGATCGAAGAGTTGCTGGAACGCTATGCGCACCATGCAAAGATTGTTGAATTTCTTCAGGACCTGAAACAGGACATTGTTAACAATGTCGATCTGTTTAAACAACCGCGTATTAAACCGCCGACGGGACCTGGCATACAGGCTGAGTCGGATGGTTACGAAGATATGCTGTCTTCAATTTCGCACCGTTATGCCGTGAATCTGATTGTTGATTGCAGCAAGATGGAAGGTGCACCGGTCGTTGTTGAGGATCATCCGACCTACCCTTACCTGGTTGGTCAGATTGAACACGTCGCATCGATGGGCACGCTGTTTACTGATTTTACATTAATACGCGCAGGAGCATTGCACCGCGCCAATGGCGGTTATCTGATCATTGATGTACGCAAAATTCTTGAACAACCATTTGCATGGGATGGCCTGAAACGTGCGCTTAATGCCCAGCAGATCGATATAAAATCAATTGCCCAGGCTTATAGTCTTATGAGCACGGTATCGATAGAACCAGAACCGATCCCACTTGACATTAAAGTCGTGTTAATCGGCGATCAACTCACCTATTACCTGCTACAGACCTACGATCCGGAATTTCTCGAGCTGTTTAAAGTCGCGGCAGACTTTGAAAATGATATGGAACGTAACGACATAAACATATTGCACTTTGCCAGACTGATCTCCACTGTTGCACGCCAGGAAAATCTTAAGCCTATCAATAAGCAGGCCATTGAAAGAATTATTGAAGAAAGCTCACGTATTGCCGGTGACTCCGGGAGACTGTCCACGCGTATACGACGCCTGGCTGATATTGTGCGTGAAGCACATTACTGGAGCAGCCAGCAAAAGCATGAAGTGATAAGTGTTGACCATGTCACCCGGGCCATTGAAGGACGACGACAGCGTAAAAGCCGGTTTCATGATCAGATTGTGCGTGGCATTATGGACAAAACGATCATGATTGATACACAGGGTGAGGCGGTCGGCCAGGTGAACGGTCTGACGATTATTCAGATGGGTGATTTTTATTTTGGACACCCGGCCCGCATTACCGCACGTTATTCTCTGGGAGCCGGCAAAGTCATTGATATAGAACGCGAAGTGGAATTGGGAGGCCCCATTCATTCCAAGGGCGTGTTAATTTTATCTAATTTTATTGCGTCACATTATGCACCCGATCATCCCCTTTCACTTTCCGCCAGTCTGGTGTTTGAGCAGTCCTATGGTCCGGTGGAAGGTGATAGCGCCTCAGCCGCAGAGTTGTGTGCGTTATTGTCAGCGTTGGCAGGAGTCCCCATCAAACAGTCCATCGCCATTACCGGCTCCGTCAACCAGCACGGTCAAATACAGGCGATTGGTGGCGTTAACCAGAAAATTGAGGGTTTTTTCGAGATATGTCAGTCGCGTGGTCTTAACGGCACCCAGGGTGTCATCATTCCGCAAGCCAATGTCAGGCATCTGATGCTACGGCAAAATGTTCTGGATGCCGTCGCGGCGGGCCAGTTTGCCATTTATTCCGCCGACCGCATTGAAGATTGCCTGCACGTATTAACCGGTGCAGAAGCAGGTCAGCGTGATGCCGGGGGCCAGTTTGCGCCTGATACAATTAACTACAAAGTGCAGCAACAATTAATTGCACTGGCTGACAAGCGTCAAAAATTCAGTAGCCTTAAAGATGATAAAAAAGCAAACAACTAACCTGGCTTACATTCCATCACACCATGCCATCGGCATACCTGACGGGACTTAACATACCTTATGGCAGCAAAACTTTTTCATCTGCAGCCAGCCCGCTGAGTACTTCGATAGTGTTTTGATCGAGCTGTTTGCCTGTTGTGACCATACGCCTTTGTGTGTCTCCTGCCTCTGTCACTACATTGACAAACTCCAATTGGCCAATCCCTTCAATGGCATGCTTTGGAATTGCCAGATAGATCGCCTGACCTGATGGGATTTCCACCTTGGCAAACATCCCCGCCAGAAAATTTTCATGGTAAGGCAATGTCAGTTTAATCAGCAAAGTGCGTGCCCCTGCTTCCGCAAATGGCACAATTTCATCAATCACACCTTCCACAGTTTGATTGACTGCTGGAATGTTTACCTGCAACACTTCACCCACTGTCAGATGGATTGCCAGGGTTTCACGAACAGGCACTTCAACGCGTAATACGCTTGGATCATAAATGCGCAGTAATGCTTTTCCCGGTACGACGGTATCACCCGGTTCGATCAGGCGGTCAATAATTTTTCCATTCACCGAGGATTCAATCAGGGTATAGGATAAGGCTGTTTTTGCTTCTGCGAGCTGCAGTCGAACACGCTGCACTTCGGATGAGGCAACCTGGTAAGCAGCTACTGATTGGTCATAACGTTCTCTTGAAACAGCGTTTTCCTGGAGCAGACGCTGGTGCCGGTCTTTCTCAGTCAGTGCCAGCTGTCTTTTTGTGATGGCCGCCTGCAGTGCCTGTTGAACCTGTTCTACCTTTGCACGCAGATCACGCGCATCAAGCTGAATGAGCCCCTGTCCCTGCACGACACTATCGCCGGCACGCACCAGGACCTCTTCTGCTTTTGCCATCACGCGCGATGCCACCGTGGTGTGACGCGCCGAGACGAGTGTGCCACTCACCCATTCACTCAGCTGTCCATGACGTTTTGATACCTGCACAATATTTTCTTGCGCAACAGAAGCGGGTTGAGTTGGCACCTCTTGGTCAGGATCTATTTTTTTGTCAAACGCACCCGACAGCCACATGATGCTAATGATCACTGCAAGTATTGCGGCAATTGTAATAAGTATTTTTTTCATGTTTTCACCGTGACACTAACATTTTTTTATTAGCCTGCACCGGGCAGACCATGATTGGGCACATTACGATATGCCAGATAATAAGAAACCGGCACGACCAGTAATGTAAACGCGGTCGATATAAACAGACCAAATATCAGTGCCCAGGCAAGCCCTGAAAAGACAGGATCAAGGGTAATGGGAATTGCTGCCAGCATCGCCGTTCCCGCCGTTAAAAGAATCGGGCGTGTGCGGATTGTGCCCGCCAGCAATATCGCTTCACGCAAAGGCTGCCCCCGGCGCAGGCGCACATGTAAAAACTCAATCAAAAGTATCGCATTGCGCACGGCAATACCGGCCAGAGCGATCATTCCTATCATGGCGGTGGCCGTAAAAAAGATCGGGTTTTGATAACCGGCAATGGGATCATTGGCAATGATATTAAGAATCCAGAAGCCAGGAACGATGCCAATCACGGTTAACGGGATGGAAATCATTAAAATTAAGGGCATGACGTAACTGTGAGTCTGGTACACAAGCAGCATGTAAATACCAATCAGGGCCACCGCAAATGCAATGCCCAGATCAATAAATACGTCTTTAGTGATATTCAATTCCCCTTCACCAAACCATTCAATGTTAACGCCTTCAGGCAACGACCAGGGAATGCCTGCTCCATTGGCCAGGTAATGACGTTGTTGCAGCGCGTGTGGCTGGTTTTCTGACGCTGAAGAACGGGTATCTGGCTGATCATCGAGCTGTAAATCTGCCGCAACATCCGCCACAATTTCAGCGGGTGCACGGCCCACGGCTTCAGCATAGACAAATGCAACACGTTGCAGATTTTTATGGTGAATCGACTTTTCCAGGGGCAAATGTTCCAGTGTACCGAGTTCACCAAGGCGTACCATCGGTGTCGGCGCATTATTGACACCGCCATCCTCACTCACTTTAGTAATTCCCGGGCGTCCTTTTACAGCCAGTGCCTTGATCTGTTCAAGACCTGACCTGTCCGCGCGATTCAGATGAAGCTGTATTGGAATGGGATTCACTTCATCAGCAATATGCAAGCGACTGACTTCATGTCCTGACAGCGCCAGCTGCAAAGTATTGGCAATATCCTGTGTCGCAATTCCGGAAAGTGCCGCCTTTTGCTGGTCGGTAACAAACATGATTTTTTCGGTGTCATCCTCGACCGAGGTGTCGACATCAGAGACGCCGATTTCCTGCGACAGGCGATGCGCCAGTACATGCGCGGCTTGCTGCATGGTGTCATAGTCGGTACCGGGCTGGGCGTAAATCTCTGCAGTAATGGTTGATAACACAGGCGGGCCTGGTGGCACTTCAACGATAGCAATGCGTGTATCATTGTTTTTGGCCACCTGCTCGAGTGCATCACGAAGTCTGAGTGCGATTTCATGAGACTGCATTTTACGTTGAAACTTATCTGCCAGGTTAATACGGATATCAGCAGCCTGTGGTCCCTGCCTCAAAAAATAATGTCGCACAAGTCCATTAAAATCCATTGGCGATGCCAGCCCGGTATAGGTGTGAACGTTTTTAACTTCAGGCGTTGCCAGTAAAATAGAAGTCATTTCTCTGACAATGGCATCGGTACGCTCCAGCGTAGTGCCTTCTTTAGGGTTGATGATAATTTGCAGTTCATTTTTATTATCAAATGGCAGTAGCTTTAAAGGTACTGCACGACCAACCACCAGCGATGCGGCAATCATAAAAAGTATCATGGTGGCAATTAATAACAACCAGGCACGTCGGGTATTGTCGAGTAATGGACCCAGCACCCGGGAGTACAGCGAGTACAGCAGTGATTGTTCAACCGGTTTGGCGTGAGTGTCCTGCTTCTTGTTTACATTGTTGCGCAACGCATGATAAGTCAGCCAGGGTGTAATAGTGATGGCCACCAGGGTCGACATGATCATGGCGACCGGAACATTCAAAGCCATTGGTCGCATATATGGACCCATCATGCCGGTTATGAACATAAGTGGCAAAAACGCGACCACAACGGCCAATGTGGACAATACGATGGGTGGCATGACTTCTATCATGGCCGTTTTTACTGCATTGAGAGCTGACTCACGCTTAAGCCGCAGATGGCGATATATGTTTTCAACATCGACGATCGGGTCATCCACGACCAGTCCGAGTGAAAGTATCAGTGCAAACAGTGTGACACGGTTAATGGTATAACCTGCCCAGTAATTGATAATCAGGGTCAGTGAAAACGTAATGGGCACTGCGGCAGCAATAATCAGCCCTTCGCGCCAGCCAAGGGTCATGGCAATCAAACCCACGACAATGATGATGGCTACAATCAGTGCTTCGAGTAATTCGTTGACTTTATCGTTGGCCGTATCACCATAATTACGCGTGACCGTAGCATAAACTCCTTGCGGGAAATGGCTGTCTTTAAACTCTTGCAATCGCCGCTCAACACGCTCCGCCACTTCGACCGCGTTGCTGCCTTTTTTCTTGGCCACTGCAATATGGACTGCCGGATACAACTGATTTCCGGCGGGAACCGTGACTTGGGATGACGCCGGACCAAAACCTATCCAGGTATAGGTCGACTGCTCTGCAGGACCATCTGTCACCGTTGCCACATCCTGCAGATAAACAGGGATACCATCGACCACGTTAACAACCGCGTGGCGCAGATCATCGGCATCCTGAAAAAAGTCTCCGGCCTCGACCACCAGGTTTGTATCAGCACGGGAGAAATGTCCTGCATGCTGGCGCACATTGGATACGCCAAGTGCCCAGGCCACATCCAGTACGGCTGTTTGACGTGCTGACAGGGCATTGACATCAAGTTCAACCCGGATCACACGCGGTCGTCCACCAATCACCTGGCTTTGGTTTGTGTCAGGAAGCGCCTGAAACTCGATTTCCAGCTCTTCAGCAATGCGTCGCAATGCATAATCATCAATGACTTCCGGGCGGTCGCTCCATAAAGACACATTGATAATCGGCACATCATCAATTTCGATGGGTTTAACCACCCAGCTCGCAATATCCGGATGAACGTTGTCGATATTGGAGTATATTTTATTGTAAATTTTTATCAGGCTGTCTTCGCGGTCTTCACCGACATAAAAGCGTACCGTAACAATAGCCTGCCCGGCTTTGGATACCGAATAAACATGTTCAACGCCATCGATTTGTGCCAGCAGTTTTTCCAGGCGTGTGGATACCTGCCTTTCGACATCTTCCAGTGGCAACCCGGGGGCGCGAATATGCACATCGGCAATCGGGACAACAATTTGAGGCTCTTCTTCACGAGGCGTGATGGAAATAGCCACGATACCGGCAATCAAGGACAGCAATATCAGAAACGGTGCAACATTTCCTGTTAAAAATAAACTGATCAGGCGGTAAAAAAATCCTGATTTATTTGCTGACTGACCGGAAGATTCCATACGCTGACTGTTAAATTATTTCTCGACGGGTGACTTTAAATGACTGCATGCATGACACAGGGATCATTGTGTGAGGGTTCCATTCCAGTCTGTTCTCTCGCGCATCTGCTTAATAATCTCCTCAGAGACGTAGTGCTGATGTTCACGGATCTGCCAGCCACCACCAAGTGCGCGATATACAGCAACGGCATAACTTGCCACTATTCCACTTGTCGCCGTAAGACGGTCCTGCTGTGTGACCAGAAATGTTTGTGTGTCCAGTACGCGAGTGTAATCACTGACTCCATCACGATATTGCAGTAATGCCAGTGTGACGGCACGTTCTGCAGCATTGACACTTTCATGTAAGTATTGCAGTTCATTTTTGCTGCGAATATATCCGGTCATGGCATCTTCAACTTCTCTTGCGGCACGCAATACTGTTTGCTGGTAATTAAGCAGGCGCTGCTGAAACCGGGCATCCTGCACACGCACCAGATTTTTAAGCCGACCATAGTTAAACAGATTCCAGCGCAGACCGGGCCCGCCGACAAATTCAACACTTTGACTTTGCAACAATTGCCCTGTTCCGTCCTTGCCCGTACTTGTCAGACTGGCACCATCACTGGCAACAAACCCGAGGGAACCAAATAGTGAAAAACTCGGATACAATTCTGCTTTTGCCACTCCAATCCGTGCACTTTGCGCCGCCGCCATATATTCTGCATGCTTTATATCGGGGCGTCGCCGGAGCAATTCAGCCGGCACACCAACAATAATAGATGATTGCGCCTGCGGAATATTTCCTGTCGCGGCTCCCAGCAAAGCATCAAGATTGGCAGGCCTGATCGCCAATAATACACTTAGCGCATTTTTGGCCTGATGCAGTCCTGTTTCAATGGTTGGGATAGTCGCCCGTGTATTATTCAGTAGCGCGCGTGCCTGTTGCACATCCAGTTCCGAGGTCGCACCGTTATCAAAACGCGCCCTGGTGATACGCAGGCTTTTTTGCTGGATTTCAACATTTTTATTCGCCAGTGCCAGGCGTGCCTCGAATGTCCGGATCGCAATATAACTGTCTGCCACCTGTGCAATCAGGCTAATCAAATACTCATCATAATGTGCCAGCTGCGCAAGCAGAGTGGCATTTGCAGACTGTATTGCGCGTCCAAATTTACCCCACAAATCGAGTTCCCAGGAGGCTGCGATACCGATGTCATAATCCCAATAGTTAAAATCCTGGCTAATGAATGAATTCTTGAATGTATTTGCACGCGATTCACTCAATGAGTGATATGTTGCGGCAGCACGTAGCTGTTGTTGCTGAGGATAGCGCTGCCCCAGTGCCACCTGAAGTTGTGCTTTGGCTTCCAGTATTTGAACACCGGCCATTTGCAGCGGGTAATTCTGCTGATAGGCATACTCAACCAATTTATTGAGGACCGGGTCGTCAAATGTTGTCCACCAGTCACGGTGATCGCTATTTTGTGTCTCATCAAGCCCGGCATTTTTATTCAGCCACTGCTCTGAGAGATCTACAGCCGGGCGCTGATAATCCGGGCCCAATGTCGTACATGCCATCAGGTAGCATGCCACCAGACAATACATTAGCTGTCGGCAGATATTGACAACAATATATTTCATTCTTGGTATTTAATTATTTTTGTTAACAGCACACATGCACTGACTATCATACTCTTGTAATGGCCAGTCATGGATATCAATATATTGATTTAAATCAAATGGCATGACAATGAAGCAACTGCAATGGTCATAACTCTAGGCCTCATCTGTTAACTTGATAATGCCATTGAGGTGGCTTGTCTGTAATTATCGCTTGCAAAGTTTGCAAACGTACACGTGAATTGACTTGCATCAACCTCTATACGGTTGCTGACAGTATATTTGGCACAGATTGTAATCTAATTCCGTATAACTTCAAATGAGGCTTATTACCATGCATGACAACAAACGCAGACAAGTGTTAAAAAACAGTGGTGTATTAATTTCGACCAGTTTGCTTGGTTTAACCGGTTTAAATGCGATGGCGTCCGAGCATAAACACCAGAATAAAATGATGCATTCACGCGCGGTGGCCATTGATGCCTCGCAAGAGGGCGTATGTGCCACGTGTCGCTACTGGGGCGGACAACGCCGGGTATCGCAGGATAAAGAAAAAGTTTATTGCGAATCACTTGGCTGGTGTAATAACCCCGAAAGCCATAATTATCAAACTACAACCACTCCCATCACAGGTCCCATGAAAGCCTGGCGCAAATGGGAAGCTTTGTAATTGAGGATTACCCAGGCAAACACTCTAAAAAGCGAGGTGGATCGGATCCGCGAATATGGTATTTAAAGCAAACAACTCAGTCATTGGAGCCGATGCGAAAGGCTATTTGTTAAATCCCGGCGACTTGTTAACCAAGCAAGTCGCCGAGGAAATGACCTGCCATCAGACCCTGTTGCGGAATGATGCCAACTGGCGGGCCTGCCCAAATCTTCACAGGAATTTTAAGATTAATTAACCACATTTTAACCCGTCGTGCTCAGCGAAGGGTTCTAAAACAGTCCGGTAATTTCACCATTATCAACATTGACATCAATATTGCGAAATGCAGGTTCAGAGCCAGTGCCTGGAAGTAGATTGATCTCTCCGGTGACAGGCACAATCAGCTCCGCCCCCTGAAAAATCAATATGTCACGAACCATCAACTGCCAGCCGGCAGGTCTTCCTTTGAGTTGTGGATTATCGCTAAGGCTGTGTGGTGTTTTAGCCATGCATATTTGGAATTTTTTAAAGGGTTTATTCTTCGTTATGTATTCAATCTTCTCTTTGGATTGTGCGGAATAAGTCACCCGGTCAGCACCATATAGCTGGGTTGCAATACTACTGATTTTATTTTCTATGCTGATGTCATCGCAATAAAGGAAGTTAAATCTGCCAGGTTGTTGACACGCGTCAATGACAGATCTTGCCAGTGCCAGAGCACCCTCGCTTCCCTGTTGCCAGTGCTGTGATACGACACACTGAATATCTTTGTCGCGGAGGATGCGGGTTAATTGCTGAATTTCATCGGAATGATCACGTATGAAATGGTTGATACAGACAATTGGCGTAATACCACTGCGCTGAATAATACCAATATGTGCCCAGAGATTTTCAAGCCCATTTTCAAGTAAACGGGAGTCCGGGCGTGTATAGTCTGTTACAGGACAAAAGGCGCGATAATTTTTCACATCACCCTGCATTTTAAGTGCACGCATGGTTACCACCAGCACTACACAATCAGGCCTTAATCCACTCAGACGACATTTCACATTCCAGAACTTTTCATAACCGATATCTGACCCAAAGCCACTTTCTGTGACATGATAATCAGCAAGTTTGAGACCCAGATAGTCTGCCAGAATAGATGATTGCCCCAGTGCAATATTTGCAAAAGGCCCACTATGCATCAGTATCGGTTGTCCCTCACTGGTTTGCACCAGGTTAGGATTAAGGCTTTTTACTAACAGAGCAGTAATTGCGCCATCGACTTCCAGATCGGCAGTCGTCACAGGTTGGCCCCGGGTAGAATAGGCAAGTATTATTCTGGAGACTCTTTCACGAAGTTCCTTTAATCCACGGCTAATTGAAACAATCGCCATTAACTCCGAGGAAACGCTGATTTGAAATCCGCTCGGTATTTGAATGCCTTCATTGCAGGATCCGATTGTCATTACAATGTGTCGCAATGCCTGCGCGCAATAATCAATAGCCCACTTTGACACAATTCTGTCAGGATCAATATTCAGTCGGCTTAAATTCTTTAATGTCAAAACTTCATCAGAATATTGCCTTTCATGGTGTATGCGACTGGTCAGTGCCACCATTGACAGGTTGTGCGCATTGGTCACAGCATCAATATCGCCGGTCAGTCCCAGGCTAATCTCATCATGCGGCATGCACTTTGCGCGGCCACCTCCGGCACCGGAGCCTTTAATATTGAAAGTCGGCCCGCTGGAGGGCTGTCGTATAGCGCCAATCGCTTTTTTATCAAGGCGTGCCAGCGCATCGACCAGGCCGATCGTCACCGTTGTTTTGCCCTCTCCAAGTGGCGTTGGTGTGATTGCTGTGACATTCACATACCTGCCAGACGGATAATGGTTGAGTCTGGATAATATTTTCTGATAGTCAAGTTTGGCAACATAATGACCATAAGGGATTAGCTCTTCAGGCAGAAGACCTAACATATGAGATAACTGTGTGATCGTTTTCATTTCTTTCACTTGCGCATTATTGAACACTCAGGACATAGAGCAGGCAAATTCCCACCGCAAAGAAAATGAAGTTATACAGGCTTTTTTTAAGCCCCACCTGTTTGTTTACCTCCGGGATAAGGTCTGAGGCAGCGATGTAAATAAAATTCCCGGCTGCCAGTGCCACCAGAACACTCACATCAATTAAGTAAGACAACAAATAACTGACAATCCCCCCAAGTAAAAATGTCAATCCTGAAATAAAATTAAAAACAAGTGCGCTTGTCTTTTGCCAGCCACCATATATTAAAACACCAAAATCACCCAGCTCCTGCGGTATTTCATGAGCCACGGCGGCCAGCCAGGCCATTATCCCCAATCGAATATCAATCAGAAAAGTACTCCCTATGGCTAATCCACCAACAAAATTATGCAGTCCGTCACCGATTAAAATTAAATATGTCAGTGGCTGGCGTGCAGACACAACGGCAGAATGACAGTGACGCCAATGCAGAAATTGTTCAATCACGAAAAAAATCGCAAAGCCTGTGAGTGTCCATGCAAAAGTATGAGTGACCGAGCCTATGGCAATAAGTGCTGCAGGCAGAAGATGAAAGAAAGCACCGCCCAGCAACGAACCGGCAGATAATGACACTAACATCAATAAAATGTGCTCGAGCGTTTTTTTATTGATGATGAGCGTGATACTACCGATGAGTGCGATACTGCTCATCAGGAATCCGCTAACAAGGATGTATGCAAACACCTCCTGCCCGGCATTCATTTTTTACACACGTTCAGGGAAATACGGGATACTCTGGATCAAGTCCTCCAAAATCAACTTCTGGATGATGTCGGCGAATAGACTGAATGATCGAATCTTTCTTATCGGGCGAAAGTTCGACAAACATCAATAATTCACCCTGATCAATTGCCGACTGAAAGCGCTTCAGGCAGGCATTCGGCAGGCTTATCCCTACCATGCTGGATAACCATGCACCAACACCGGCGCCCGCCAATGTGCTGCCAAGAACCACGGCTCCACCTGCATACACCAGACCTGCAGGTGGAAAAGTCACTGCCACAAGCCCGGCCAGCAACCCGGTCAAACCGCCGAGTGCAAGTCCTTTTTCCAATGCATGTTTAAAGTCCGACTTTTCTAACAGGGATGCTTCGGGCAAATCGTCAAGTGGCGTCCCGTTTTTGGCAATAACATGAATATGCTTTTCAGGGACCCTGGCCAATAGCAGCTCATCAACAATATTTTTTGCAATCTTAATTGTCGGGACCAGAAAGAAAATCCTCATTTTACTCATTGCGCCATCCTTTGAATACTTATAAATATTCGCAAGATTGGCTATTTGAACTCATCTTTTTTCAACATTCTTGATAATACATACGCATCAACAATGTACTGATAAAAATGAACAACAACCAATCAGATTAATACTTATTAAAAGTCAAAATAAATTATTGTGTGTTGATGTAGATCAATATCATCAGGCAAATTACATCACTGTGATTACAAGGTTCGATTTATAATCAACGTCGATGGCAATATCGTCATATTCATAATTGTTGACACCCTTATCTACCAGTAACACTATGCGAAGATCCAGGATAAATCATAATTACCGACCGTTATCCCACTCACATATTATTTCACTGCAATGCATATAACTGTGCCAATCACACAAATAAGTTATGACAACAACAGAACGAATTGATGCAACAGTGCGGGTTGCACGCCAGTTTGGCATCGACACCCGGCAGGAACCGGTAATTTTTCTGCGTGGCGACACGCCGGTCGCGCGCTCAGAGGGTTTTGAAGCGATGTCACGTGTCAATGTTCAAGCGAACGGACAGTCAATTATTGCCACTTTAGTAATTGTTGGCGAAGACCTGTTGCCACCCGGACAGGCCGGGCTTTCTAATGCGGCCAGACGCCTGCTGAATGCAGAAGAAGGTCAGGAACTGCATCTTTCCTATCCCAAGCCCATCACCTCTCTCGCTTTTGTCAGGTCAAAAATTTATGGCAATACTCTGCCTGCGGATCAGTTACGCGAGATTGTTGACGATATTGTTGCCGGACATTACATGGATGTTCATCTGGCAGCCTTTATCGCTGCCTGTTCCGGAAATCGCATGACTCAGGATGAAATTATTCATCTCACTGAAGCAATGGCATGTGCCGGCAAGCAGCTTGAGTGGCCCAATGAGTATGTTGTTGACAAACACAGTGTCGGTGGTTTGCCAGGCAATCGAACGACACCTATTGTGGTGCCTATTGTGGCAGCCAAAGGTTTACTGATGCCAAAAACTTCTTCACGTGCAATTACTTCACCTTCAGGAACAGCCGACACCATGGAAACACTGGCGCCGGTCAATCTTGATCTGGCAACCATGCGTCGCGTGGTTGAAAAAGAAGGGGCCTGCATCGCATGGGGTGGTTCGGTTAATTTGAGCCCGGCAGACGACATTCTTATTCGGGTAGAAAAAGCACTTGATATTGACAGTGAGGGCCAGTTAATTGCATCCATACTCTCTAAAAAGATTGCAGCCGGATCAACCCATATTGTCATTGATATGCCGGTGGGTATGACAGCAAAAGTAAGAAACAGGCAAGCGGCGACATTACTCTGTAAACAGCTTAAGTCTGTGGGTCAGGCACTTGGACTTAAAGTATATATAATTATGTCAGAAGGAATTCAGCCGATCGGACGAGGAATTGGACCTGCACTGGAAGCACATGATGTTCTTTCAGTGTTGCAAAATCGACCGGATGCACCACAAGACTTAAAACAACGCGCCATCAGCCTTGCCGGAACTTTGTTTGAATTTACAGGAGCCAGCAAACCCGGTCATGGCAATGCCGAAGCGCAGCAGATTATTAACAGTGGCATGGCCTGGCAAAAATTCCAGGCAATATGCGAGGCTCAGGGTGGCATGAAAAAGCCACCTCATGCGGCCTATCATTATGATATTTTTGCCAAGCGTGATGGTGTAATTAGCTGCTTTGACAACCGTACTATTTCAAGAATCGCCAAGCTTGCCGGGGCGCCTGCCGATAAAGCAGCAGGCATTCGCATGAATGTCCGACTGGGTGATCATGTCAACGAGGGAGATACGCTGATGACTATTCACGCAGAAAGCCCGGGTGAACTTGAATATGCACTAGAGTTTGAGCGTGCTCAAAAAGATGTCATAACCATAGCTGATCCAGTCTGACATGCAATGAAATATAAAGATTTGTTACAGCAGTCCATCATCTGACTGAAGACTTGAAATACAAGCTGGTAATTATTATTTTTATTGTATTTTAAATCTTGCATCATGAGCTGCGTCTTTTTTTAAGCGCAATTCCTGTTTCAATAGAAAATAAAATCAAAGCAACAAAAAATAATGCAGCGTAAGAGAATATACGCAGGGCAAGGGTAAAAAGTACACCTATTGCAAAGTCACCAAGCAGGAAAGAACTTATCACTCCATTGCCCACTTCCCGTAAACCAATGTTCCCCGGTGTGAGCATTATCAAAATAGTTAACCTGTAAAAGACGAAAAATACTACCAATGTGGTAAAGCCTGGGTAAACTCCAAACGCATTGAATATTTCCCGAAAAACCAGAACCATCAACAATGCAGACACTAAGGATAATCCAATGAATTCCAGCAGAAACTTTGTTCGATGAATCAGCGTTATTGAAGTGTCAATTAATGCTGACAGCCTCACTCCAAGCTTGCCCAATTTAATCAGAAAAGGGGCAAATATGCGATCACGCCATAAATATAGAACGAGGGGGACAATAGTGACACAGGCTAGCGCTGAAATAGAAATAACAAACAAAGACAGGCTTTCAGTATGATCAAAAATCCCAAACAATGGGTTCAGCAATAATGTCGCCATAGATAGATTAAAAATGATATCAAGCCAGAAAAATGAAAGTGATGAAGATATATAATGAGTATAGGATACACCCATATTGTTTTTTAATTGCACACCACGGTACAAATTACCGGCTTGAGGTAAAATACTATTCAAAAAACGTCCGATTATGACCAGCTGCAACCATTTCATACTACTTATACTATAGTCTGTACACTCCTCAATTACCCTCTTCATTCGCCTGGCATAAACAATATAATAAATTGATATAATAAACATTAGTAAACATATTCGTTGCCAGCCAAAGTTATATGTAATATGCAAACTATCCCTGTGACTATAAAAAAAATAGCCGATATAAACGCAGCAAATACCAATAATAATAGCCTGAAAAGTGAGTCGCTTTTTATTCATATGGATATTATCACAAAGCAAATGGTCGATAATATTTCACAAAGTGCAACGCTCGCCTTTTTTAAGTAATCATTCAAACCGATTCACAGAACAAACCTTGCAAATAAATTTATTAAGGCCTATGACTTGAAGTCACTTTTTAATTCCATAAAAGGCAAAATCGCCTGATGCTTGAGTGTTTCGATTTCCAAAGATAATTGTTTCCGGATATTTTCGCGGTCATTCCATAGAAAACTGAAGCGCTCAATAACATCATTCCCTTTAATCTTTCGTCCGTCAAGCGCGGCTAAAGGAAGGTTAATCTCATTAACAAGATCATGATATTTGTGCGACCATCCAATTGCAAAAAAAGGTGTGCCCGTGGAAATAGCTGCAACAATACTGTGAAAACGCGATGCAACTATAAAGTCAAGAATACCAATTGTGGCTTTTAGCTCTTCAGCGCTATGTTCAGCAGAGATAATATCAAGATCACAATCTAACTTGACTTGTTTGCGTATTATGCGAGCCATCCATTCATCGTCTTGCTGGTTTGCGTAATGCTCATGGCATAATATGATCGGAGTTGCATTAATTTCTGATGCAATATATTTAATCAACTCTACAATTATCTTTATATAATCATTAGAGCTCCCTTTGCCTTTCGTACGCTTGTATAAATTAACATTAGGGACGATTCCAACAAGAAGTTTTGATTTTTCTTTAATATGCTTGACTTGATCTATAGCAATATCATCGTCAACTTGAAACAAGTAAGTCATATCGCTCGCATTCATAATCCTCGAGTCTTTGCGCAGACCCAGTTGATTTACAGCCTCCCCGCTCTCTCTCCCACGACAGCTGATAAAGCGAACATTATTAAGTGCCCAGCGAGCCAAGGTATGGCTTAAAAAGGAATTATATGGACCAAAAGACTGCGTGAAAACATAAAATGGTTTTTTGAAAATTTTGGCAGCATAGACCTCAAGAACATACATGATCTGACGATAAAATGGACGCAAGCTACTTAAAGCATAACCACTAGCATCAATAATGATATCTGCACTTGATAATTCCTTTAAATATTCATTATTGAGGCAAATTTTCCTTGACAAACTATAAGGCAGAAAAAACGCAACAAATAGACGCAGAGGCCGATCGAGACTTCGATCATTGGCAATCAATTTAAAAGTTTCACCACTTGACAGGACATGTTCGCCATATGCTTTATCTTCTATTTTTGCATAAGACGCCAAAATAATTTCCGGTTTCTGAAATAATGCCGAACATTGACGCACTACAGTAAGAGCCATTGCCTCTGCGCCCTTGTTTTTAAAGCTGACGCCTACTACTAAAATACGCATTAGAAATATTTCTCGTTATAAATAAAACCAGTTTGATAACGGATTGACGTTAAAATGCTTTCATTCCCTGTGATAAGTTCACTCATCCCGGTTATTCATTCATGACACATAAATTCTTTCAAAGTATAAGATTTAATTAAACCTTCTTAACTCATCCAAAGATTGTTTCTGCGAAAAAGCGACCTGCCCGGTCAGATCCGGCCATCCGATAGCCATGCACATAATAACTCTTTCATGTTTATCTAATTTCAATGCTTTTTCCATTTTCCTTTCTCTGAATTCAATATCAGGCCAGTTTAATGAACAAGAAGAAAGGCCTAATGTTTCTAAAGCATACATGAAAGACATTATTGATAATGATGAATCAACATAAATACCATGCCTGTCTCTTTCACTGAAGTATGCTGACAAATCCCCTATTACTACAGCAAAAACAGGAATATTATAATCAAAACCACCCGTCCCGGCGGGCAATTTCACCAACTTTTCAACTTGCTCTGTGTTATCAAAAAACCAGTATTTATACGGTTGCCGATTACATGAACTGGGTGATTGTGCTGCCAATAATACTGCTTTATCCAATAATTTTCTCGGTACGTCTTTTTGCAAAAACCAGCGCACCGATCGACGCTGTCGAGCCAATTTCCACAATGCATCATAGCTGACGGGCTGTTGATCTAATACACGGTTATAAGGGATCTTTTCAGCTTCTTTTGATGAATCTGTACCTGATGAGTGTTGGCTGAATTTTTTTAAAACCCGATCACGAAGAGCAGATTTTTCGGTAACCGAGAAATACTCCTCAAGAACATCATAAGACCAATCAATATCATCTTTAAAGCGACCAGATACATTTGAATTAATACAGCGAATATAACAATCAACTGTTTCTTCAATGTAATCTAGCGCAAACGATGGCCGACGGGGTTTCATCAATATTCCCTTTTCTAACCGATGTGTATTTCTACGTAAAAGATAAAAATTACTCAATTCATCCTTTTTACCCAAATAACGCACCACTCCCGACAGGACTGATTGTTGCTCTCTTCGAAAAGCACCGGAAAAAAAAGAATAATATAAAGCTGATAATAACCGACTCTTTGCACAGAATGCCATTATTGGCATTCTTATTCTATATACAAGCTCACGCAATGATGCATACAGGGAAGGTGACAGGAGATTTTTTAATCTTTTCATACTACTTTGATTTTGGCAGACATATCAGCCTCATTAGCCAGCGGCTCCAATTCTTATCCAAGAGCTGACAGTGAATACTTGTCAAGCCATAAAGAGAATACATTTTTCTGCATACGATCATATTAATCACTAAATATTTTATTCGGATGATATCACCCATAGACAAGTACCCAATCACATAAACCTGATCATTCGCTGAAATTATGCTGCTTAATATAGCATTATCTGACTGAATTCTGTCAGGATGCAAGTTATGATTATTGCATCAGACCATTATCATATTTTCACCGAACCAGATGGTATGATAACCTGTTTCAACAACATTCATAATGTAATGATTTACCAAACTCGTCAGGGCTCTGCCGATAAAAATGAAACCATTACTATTTAACCTTGGCGCAAATGAGGCACTTTTTCAGAACACGGCGATTGAACTGGGTGCGGAATGCGGCTCACTTGTCATGCGGAATTTTCCCGACGGCGAGACTTACCTGCGCTTCAAAAGCAATTGCCATCAACGCAAGGTAATTCTTGTCTGCAGTCTTGATAACCCGAACTTCAGAACACTGGCCGTTGTATTCGCTGCGGAAACATTACGCGCGCTTGGCGCAAAAACAATTGGGTTGATCGCTCCCTATCTGGCATACATGCGGCAGGATACGCAGTTTCATCCGGGCGAATGTGTTTCATCACGCTATTATGCCGGTTTGCTGTCACACTATCTTGACTGGATGATCACGGTTGATCCTCATCTTCATCGCATACATGATTTAAATGAAATTTACACAATTCCCACCCATGTGACCCATGCCGCCCCAGTCATTGCAGACTGGGTGAGACAGCACTGTCCACGCCCATTACTGATCGGCCCTGATGATGAAAGCCGGCAGTGGGTAGCGGATATCGCCAGCAGAATTCAGGCGCCCCACCTGGTGCTGGAAAAAATCCGTACAGGTGACAGAGAAGTTCAGATTACGATCCCGAATATCGCAGCCTACCCTGATCATACACCCGTGCTTGCGGATGACATTATCTCATCCGGTCAAACCATGATTGAGGCGATCCGGCAAATTGCCTCCATCAGTTCTATCCGCCCTGTATGTCTTGCGGTACATGCGCTGTTTGATGAAGCAACAGAACAGGCTCTGTATGACAACGGCGCGCAGAATATTGTCTCCACCAACAGTATCCTGCATGGCACCAACGCCATCGATATATCCAGCCTATTTAAAGGCCCTGCACAAGCCTGCCTCGGTAAAATCAATGAATACTAAATAGCCATAACCAAGGATTGAATGGTCCGGTTGTAGTGCTATCGCTTCGATAATCATAAATGAGAATTGTTTGAATTTAGATTCGTGATATGCTATGTTTTTATTTGATTCCGGGTACCGCCTGTAACCATAACTAACTGATTAATATCATCTTTTTGAAAGGTGGTGAATGATACGTCTGGCGCAAAGCATCACACTACTGCTTATTCTTACCATTACCAGTGCACATACGAGCCCTCTCGTAACAATTGAGCTGAATAAAGTTGAACAGCGTGACCAGCACTGTCGCTTTTATCTAATGGCAGAGAACAAACTGGGACATGCGATCGATACCCTCAAAATGGAACTCGTGCTGTTTGACCATGATGGCATTATAAAAAAGAATATGGCACTGGATCTTGCGCCACTACCAGTCGCCAAAAAGAGTGTTAAGGCATTTCAGCTAAAAAATACAACCTGCAGTGATGTTAGCACCCTGCTTGTAAACAGAATCATGCACTGTGAAACACCCGCAGGCACACTCACTGAATGCCTGCAAAAACTGTCACTGTCAAGCAAAACAGATATTCAATTCATGCAATAAAACCCAAGGGTGAAATCACTTGAACGAAGCAAATACGATTGCAGAAAGCAGCCAATATAATTTTGAGGCAGCACAACAACTATTTAATGCGGGCGGTCCTGTGATGCCTGTGTTGCTGGCCTTATCCACCATTGCGTTAACTGTCATATTACTGAAACTGTTCCAGTTTGCTCGCCAGGGGCTATTTTCAAAAAAACAAACACAAGAGGCCGTTGACGTGTGGCTAATGGGCAATAAACAACAGGCCACCGCCCTGCTGTCGGCTTCACGACATCCTGTTGCCATCACATGCCTGGCCTCAATGACAGGCCTGAACAAGTCAGGCAAAAACATCAACACCTTAAGAGAAGAAGTAGAGCGTGTTGGCAATAAGCAAATCAATTCTCTCAATAGTGGCTTGTGGTCCCTGGAGCTTATTGCCACAGTCAGCCCGTTGATTGGTCTGTTTGGCACAGTGCTCGGTATGATCAATGCGTTCAAAGCACTACAACTTGCCGGCAGTCAGGTAGACCCGTCAATTTTATCCGGGGGCATATGGCAGGCATTATTAACCACGGCGGCAGGACTTGCGGTCGCCATCCCGGTCGTGATGATATTTAAATGGCTGGAGAGAACTGTAAATTATGTTGCAGAAGAAATGCAGGATAATGTCACCCGCTTATTCACATCAGGCAGTGTAACAGACATGAATGCCCAACAGGCCGCTGCAATCACACAACCTGTTTATAATTAGATGTCTGGCCCTGCTTATGAATTTTGCCAAACACCCGTCATCAAAACGTATTGTCAGTCTCACACCACTGATTGATGTCGTATTTATACTATTAATTTTTTTCATGCTGGTATCGCAGTATAGCCAGTGGAGTCATATTGATGTCAGCGCTCCGGCGCCCAGCAGCGAGCCTCAAAATCAGTACCAGGGCTCCATCATGGTTCGCATTGATGAAAATTCCAGCATTGATGTTGCCGGCATACCCAAAAGTCTGCAGCAACTGGAAACACATATCCTGACCTTGAAATCAAAAAATCCTGAACAGACTATCCTGATCAAACCCGCAGAAAAACTTCCGGTACAGGATTTAATCGTCATTTTAGATGTATTACGTAAAACAGGCATCAGCAACTTTTCGATTATAAGATAGACTATTAGATAAATGCATCGTCCAAATTCATTTAACTTTAAAAAAACATCACCTCAGGATGCCGAGGAAAATGTGCTGCCGTTGATTAATATTGTTTTCCTGTTATTAATATTTTTCCTGTGGGTTGGCACGATCACCACACCAGATCTTTTCAAGGTAACGCCGCCGGTATCTAATAATGAAGCACCTGATACGCCATCTGAATGGGTCATATTAATTAATCAGGACGATAAGATTGCTTTCAGGAATCGTGAAACCACACTGAATGAGTTATCAGCACTTATCCGCAACAGTCGATCCAAAAATACAAACCAGACCTATAAAATAAAAGCAGATGCCGCTGTCGAAACGGGACAGGTTATTTCCGTGATGGAAGCACTCAGGAATGCGGGTGTTGATAATATTAAGTTAATCACAAGCAAAAGTGATTGATATGCAGCTTAACCTTTTTCATAAATCAGCTGCATTGACTATCGCACTATTAGTGCATGCTGCGCTATTTCTTACTATCAATAACCCGCCTCAAACGGGCATAAAAAAAAGTGGACATGATGGAATCCAGCTGACATTTACTCCGCCTTCTACATACCAGCCAGTCACGGCTGAAGAAGTAATCACTGAGCAGGTTGACGTGATTGAAATCGAAGACGTTTCTGTGCCTGAAAAAGTAGTAGAAACCAAACCGGTGAACACCCCGAAAAATATCCCCACATACCAGGCTGCTGTCAAGCCTGTCAAACGTGAAACAAAACCGAAAGAAACAGTAAAACCACAGAAAAAAATCACCGCCAAAAAACCGGCCGCGCAAGATGTTCGACCTACCCGGGCACCGTCAACACTTGCAGGACAAAAGAGTGACAAGGGACTTAGCCAGCAGGCACAGGCAAGTTATCAGACACTGGTAGCCACGGTTCTGCAAAAACACAAAAAGTATCCGCGCCGCGCTGTATCACGCCGGCAGGAAGGTACCGTGACAGTTAAATTTACGGTGAAGCGTACAGGTGACATCAGCAAATATGAATTAACCTCTTCATCCGGACACACACTGCTGGATCGCGCTGTTGAAAGAATGCTGAAAAAAGCATCACCCCTTCCACCTTTCCCTGAAAATCTGACCAGCGAGTCAATAACCTTAATACTGCCAGTTGAGTTTTATTTAAAGTCTTAAGCTGAAAATTATCAGGTAATGTCTGTCTCAATGCGGCTGACGAGCCTTTTTCGCGAGTTCTACTAACTGTTCACGGACACATTGTGGCGAGTGGCAGTGTGCTTCAAACATTATTCGGTGAGGCCGTTCATTAACAATGATATCAAAGCCATACTGATCAACTGTTAACATTTTTGCGGAATCATTTTCACGACTAATATTGAACAACCCGCAATAGTCATTAAGGGCATCTACGTGGTCCTCATTCATGTGCTCGACCATGCGTGAAACAACATCGTCGGCAAAATTATTATGTAAATGAATATCCTCACTTGATATAACAGACTCGCCCGATGAAACAGTACGAAATGACACCGGCATGAATATGCCGAGTTTTTGATAATCACAATTCGGGAAATATTCTGAAAAAAGTCTTTCCTGAACATGGGATGGGACATCCGGCTTGAGTTCTCCATGCACATGCAGCGTGATATCATCCGATTGTATTTGCAAATCTTTTATCTCCTGCCCATGAACCAGGCCCAGGACAAAAGCGCCCTGTCGATCAACAAACATGTGAACCCGGTCAATCGGTGACTGTCCTATTATCCCTGCCCGAAAAGATGAAAAAACACATGCTCTGATTTGGTCATTTATATTACTCATAGTATTTATTTAACTGTAAACATGAAAACGGTGACTTTGATCATCAAGTTTGAATATCTTTCCCTGAATTGAGAATACCTGATGGATGTTTAGCTCTGTCAGCACTTCATCAGCCGGCCCATTATCAAATATAGTCCCATCTTTCATCAGCACAATATTATCGGCATACTGTAAAGCCAGGTTGATATCGTGAAGAATCATCAATACACAATAATTCTCTTTTACTTTATTTTTTAAAATTTTAAGCAGTTGATGTTGATGGTTCAGATCAAGACTGGCGGTTGGCTCATCCAGCAACAAATAACTCATTAAGGATTGACTCGATATACTCAACAACTGCACAAGTGCACGCGCTATTGATACTCGCTGTTGTTCACCACCGGACAATGTACTATACATTCTGTCCTTTAGACCTAGTATATCGAGTTCCAGCATGACATCTTCTATCGACTGATAATAATCCTCAAGCTCATGCTTGCCTGGCGCCTGTGGAAGAAGGCCCATTTTAATTATTTCCATCACAGTGAACGGGAAAGCAATATGATTGAACTGTGTCACCACTGCACGCCGACAGGCCAATTCGCGTGCACTCCACTCGCCCAGATATTTATCCGCCAATTTGATCGTACCCTGAATATCTTCCAGTTCACCGCTTAATGTTTTGACCAGTGTTGATTTACCGGCACCATTTGGTCCCATAATCACCGTAATATTATTTTCCGGAATTGCCAGCGTAACATTATTAAGCAAAGCCAGACGATTTACCTGATAACTGACACGATCGACTGCAATCATAGATTCAACCCAATAGTCTGCGGCGTGTTAATAAATACATAAAGAATGGCGCACCAATCAAACTGGTAATAATGCCTATCGGCATTTCCGCAGGTTGAACAATCACTCGTGCAAAGATATCCGCCGTGATGAGCAATCCTGCCCCCAGTATTGCAGAAGCTACCAGAACATAGCGATTATCCGCACCAATCAGCAACCTGACAATGTGTGGAACAACCAGCCCGATGAAACCTATAATCCCGGTCAGCGCGACGGCGCATCCAACCGCCGCAGCACCAAAAAATATCAACCCTTTTTTTATTTTATTTACATCATAACCAAGGTGAAACGCATCTGCTTCACCCAGGGAAAACGCATTTAAAGCATTACCCTTTAACATCAATATCACCATAATTATCATCATGACAACCAACATCGGTAATACAGTCTCCCACTGGGCTCTTGTTAATGACCCCAATGTCCAAAACGTCAACTCTCGCAATTGTTGATCATCACTGAGAAATACAAGAATACCGGTAATTGCTGAACAAAATGCGTTTAAAGCAATACCTGCCAATAGCAATGTTGCAACATCGATCCCTTCGCGACGATTAACAAAGGTATATAGTATTAGTACTGCGATCATTGCACCGGCAATGGCAGCAATCGGCAAACCCAGAAGAGGTGCATAACCAAGCATGGCAATAAACACGCCCTGCCCGACGACAATATAAAACACGGCTGCGGTTGCAGCACCGGCCGACACACCTATAACCGCAGGATCAGCCAGTGGATTACGAAATAAGGACTGGAAACAGGCACCGGCAATTGCCAAAGATGCCCCGGTCAATGCTCCAAGCAGGACACGCGGTCCACGCAGATCACTGATCACAGTCTGCTGTACCGAATCATGGCTGTGACTGAAAAATGGATTTAAATAATCGAGCAGTATGTAGAGTGTGTTCTTTGCAGGTATTGATAATGCACCTATTGCAAGTCCAAATATCACGCTGATAAAAAACAGTAACACGAGCAACGAGACAACTGAAATGCGCTGAACATGCAGCTTATCTGAAAAGGTTGAAATCGAATTTTGCAACATTGCGATTGCCCGGCATCAAATCGTTTAGTCGGTGTGAATCTGTTCAGCCAACATTAATGAGGCTGTCGCAATTCGAGGGCCAAAGCCCAGCAGCAATAATTCATCCATAACGATAATCTGATCTTCCTTGATGGCCGTGGTTAGATTCAAACCTGGTAATTTTTTTATTTTTTCCAGGGAGCCCAGTGCATTGACGGCACGTTGTGTGGTAAGAATATAATCGGGTGACAGCTTAAGCATTGATTCAGCACTGACAGGTTTATAAGAATAAAAATTATCTGCGACATTACGCCCACCCGCCAGCTCAATGATGCCGTTGGCTGCCGTATCTTTGCCTGCAACCAGAGCCGCACCCTGCTCAAAGCTTAATATAAACATCACATTGGGTTGATGATGTATATCCTTTATATATTCATTCAATTCATGCTGCTGATCAGTAATTTTTTGAATTAATTGTTCACCAGCTTTATCCTTGTTAACCGCTGTCGCTATCTCTCTTATCTTTTTGAATACGCCGGGTATGGTTGGCGTGCTATTGACTTCAACCATATTCATTTTGGCTTGACGCAGCATTGCCAGAACTTCGGGTGGTCCTGCACCTTGTTTGTAGAGAATCAAGTCAGGGTTCAGTGCAATCAATGGTTCGGCCGAAAGTGCGCGCATATAGCCAATATCTGGTAAAGATTGGATAGATGCCGGGTATTGGCTTGTAGTATCAACGGCAACAATTTTATCTGCAATGTTCAATTCATGTAATACTTCAGTGACTGAACCCCCAATCGATATTATCCTTTCTGCGGACAGCGCACTAACAGATGAACCAGTGAGTAGCGCCAGCATGCAAAATTGAGCAACATACCTAATCACTGTTTTTATGTCCCTTGTCATTGATGTGTCTGATTTTATCCAGATCAGCATCTTCAAACTCATAGGCCTGGGCAAAACCTCTGACGTAAGTTGCATGCTCTGGACACAATCTGAATGCATGGAAGTCTTTCATTTTTTTCATGAAATTTATAAAGTCACCAAAACGCTGCAACATTAATTCCATGACCGCTTCAAATTCATCAGAATCCCTTTGCATACTTTCCACCTTGCATGCGAAGGTCATTCTTTTACGCGCGAATAAGTGTGCCGCTTCTGCTTCAGGCTCAATTAATAATACGCTACATTGCTTATTGGATTGCAGATTGGCCGTATGCGCAGACAATTCGCTGACATAAACCAGAAAATTGTTCTTGTCATCGAGCACAAAAGGGGCATAACTGGCATTCGAGATGCCATTAGAATCAGCAGTGGCCAACTCAAGCGTTTTGAATGATTGCAGGAATGATTTGGCTTCTTCCCCGACTTCGATTATATCAATTGGTACCGCACTCATAATCTCTCCTTTTTCAAAGTAATTATTAGAATGTCGCTGTTAGTCTCGCGGACACGAATAGGTAGCCAGAATGGCACGCTGGTGGGCAATGCGGGTTAACAGAGTGATTAACAGATGACGACACATCAAAAGTGAGCCTTGTGTTAGTAATTCAGTCAGATATCGCGACCAAACACGCCCACCGTGTCTTGAACAGGATAATACTGCTTTCAAATTACAGTAAAAACAGTGTTGCAAAATATCATATTTACAGATGGTTATCATTTCTATATCTATTATGGTTTATCAGACAAATTCGAGATAGCCGTATTGAGCATGTCATAAAACATTAAAAATCGAGCGAAAAGGTAACTTTGACATTCCTGGCGACACCAAAATTCCCGACACCGCCTTCGGTTGTGGTGCGATAGCGTTTATTGCCAACATTATCAATACCAAACCGTAACACCGAATTTTTCAGACGCGTTTCTTTAAAGGGCCGCCAGTTTAGCCATACATCCTGAATAAAATAACTATCAAACCTTTCTTCAACCGGCCCATTTGATCCACCTGATTGTGAGACGAGACCCAGGGTTTCATCGACATGCTGGCCGCGCCACCCCAGCTCGAGATTATATTTTGGAAGGGCATATTTGGCTGTCAGTGTGAGCGTGTCCCCCGGAATGTTATAAATCGGGCGCGTTTGTTTAGTCACCTGTGAAGCCAGTATCGACCCGACTTTGCTGGGAATCTGGTCATTGCCCAGAAAGAACCCTTCGATTTCACCATCAATTTCAGAATAGGCCAGATTCGCTGAGAAGTTTTTGCGCGCATAATTTAGCTCTATTTCAAAACCGTCCCTGCTTTCACCTGTGACCTGTTCTGACGGAGCATCAGGATCATTATTCAAAAATTCAAGAACATTACGCACCGTGGTATCAAAGTAGGTAAACTTGGCAAACAGGGCATCATTACCAATGAGATTATTTTTCTGTACAACAAAGCCAACATCATGATTCACGGATTTTTCCGGTTCAAACAAATTGCCGCAGACTTTAGTCGTGGCAACGGGCGCTTCGGTAAAGCCCTCATCGCATCGACTGAACCCTCCGGCAGCAAAATATTCATCAATTTTGGGTGGCCGATACTGCTCCCAATAATTATAAAACAGCGTCACGGGCGAGTTGTTTATTTGGTAAGAGGCACTAAAACTCGGCAAGACAATATCGAAAGACTCTGAAGTATCCTGACCCACGCTGCGCATCAGCTCAATGGTCGAACCGGGGCCGTCAAATGTAATACGTGAATGATTATAATCCCAGCGTACTCCTGGCGTTAAAGTAAGGTTGCCAAGTTCTATCTGGTTGGTAACAAAAATTCCATACTGCTGATAGATACCACTTGGTTGCGCCGAAACACCAAAACTTTCCGGGCTTGCTGAAACATCTATTTCACTGGTTTTGCGGTCACTGTATTCGCCATCAATACCCAATGTGATGGTATGCAATGTATTGCCGAATTCGGCCAGTGCAATATTACTGGCTTCAAATGACCATATATCGTATTCAAATTCTGTAATATCTCCCAGCGTACTGGTAAAAATATTAAATGAACTGTCACCCTGGTCGACTTCTGACACTTCAATATCAGAAAAGCCCAGATTAAGTTTAAAGTCAATTAACTCGTTAATCGGATTATATAAAAACTTTGCCGTATAGGTTTTATCATCCGAATCCCGATCAACCGTGCCAAAGCCACTAGCCAAGCCACTGACACGGGTGTCAAAAGGTTCTATGCCACTGGATAAATATCGTGAAAATGACAACCCCAGAGTGATGTCGTCGTTAGGGTAATATTCCATTTTAGCCAGACCACTGCTGGGCACAGTACTGGAAGCAGCCAGGTTGTCTGAACTTGATCCAAGCCCTGTACCAGTCAATTTAAAATCGTTGGCTTCACGATCAGTCATGTTCAATAACAGGTCGAGCTTTGAGGTTGGTGCGCCAAACAGGGTAATTGAGTTTAGCCTTTCATCATTATTAAAGCGGTGCCCCGCTTTCGTATTCACGCCAAACTGCTGACCGGGTTTCAGGAAGTCTGACGCATCTTTTGTTTCCATCTCAACTACCCCACCTAACGCACCACTGCCAGAGGTAATCGTCGCGGCACCGCGTGTGACTTCGACTCTTTTTAATAATTCCGGCTCAATAAAAGTGCCCCCGAAACGATATTTTTCAAAGTTCTTAATCGCCCCGTCGACTTTAATAATGACATCTTCATTATTACCAAAGCCACGGATATTAATGTCGATTCCATTGCTGCGCGGACCGCCACTGAGTGAAACGCCGGGGATGTCATCGATAATTTCAAAAATGTTACTGGCCTGACGCGACTCAATTTCCTGTAAATTGAAAGAAGTTGAAGTTTTGGTCGGGTCAATAATCACAGGCGGATCGAGCGTGGCTTCAATCGAAATCTCATCCATCAATATCACTGATTCACCCGCAGTCTCTTCCTGCGCTAAAGCATTCACGCTTGTAATCAGCAAAACAAGATTGATTGCAATAAGTATGACAGACGCCAACATGGATTAATATTATCAACGGTAAAAACAGGGCCCTCGCAGGGAACAGAACAAGAGCCCCAATCAATAATGGTTTAAATATTCAGCCTGCGATTGCTTGCTGTGATTTTTTCCTGCCCAGCACACCGATACTCACAAGCCCGCTTAGCAATAACCACCCTGCGGCTGGCAGTGGCACAGGTGCGCCAATGTCTGCGGCAATATTGGATAAACTAAGACTGGATCCAGCAGCCGTGAATTCGAATAGGTAGGAACCCGCATTGGTCATCAAGTCCCAAAGCAAGAGGGATTCGACATTATCACCCAGACCCGGTATCGCAACGCGTGACAATTCAACCCTTGCCTGTGTAGGCGCCATGCCATTGAGCGTGATATTTGAATAATCAAACTCAGTCCCGGCAGATGCAAGTTGCAATGCCACCTGGGTAGGACCCGCAGGCTCTTGCCCTTCCATTAATAGCGAAAAGCCCAATACCGAAGTTGGACTGTAGAGATTACCACTCCCAACCGGAATCGGCGTCCCTGCTGTTACAGATACAATGGATGAAGTCGTATTGAATGAACCCACATCAGGCGTGCTGTCGGGAGCAAAAGGATTTTCAAAGAAGTCCCATTCCGCATACATGGTTCCGGCATCGCCACGTGTCCAGGGACCCCAGCCATTGGAATTGCTACTTGGGCTATCAAAGGCCGCGTGCGCCGATGCCAACAACATGGCGAGAAGAGAGCTGATCAAGAGTGTTGATTTAAGCTGTTTAAGCATGAAGATGCTCCTGTTTTTCGATTGACTCTCTCTCCTTCACAGAGACGACCGTCAAACAAGATTTTAAGAAGTCAGGCTAAACGGACCAGTTCCACACTGCTCGATGCATGAATTGTTCATGCCTGCCCCAGCCTTCACAAATGAGAATATAACGCGAGTGAGAATGACTATCAATAGCTTTTAAGATAGTTAAGCCAAATTTTTGGGGAAATCGACAACATACCGATACTGTTTTCCACAATGAATAATGACTTCTTTTTGTCCACGCTTGAGAATGCGAATTTCAACTTTTAATTCACCAAAGCCATCGTGTTTGAGAAGATCTGTATATAATTCAATGAGTTTCGTGCTGACAGGATCCATATCGCCCCTATTTAACGATGCAATCAACTGCCGATCTAGTCGGCGGATGACGCTTAATTCAATTTGTATATGTATATGGCAACCCGCATGCTCGTATCACCATGTTAATACGAATCGTTCTCATTCTCAATATATACAAGATTGAATGCTATATTTTGTGACTATAGTCAGGATCTGACGAGCAATTTTACGATCATTACCTACCGATAACCCACTAAACATATCTGCCAATTTGACAAGTCAAGAGCTTGTGGTCATAACCACACCTGGCAGGTATTTCCACCAATGGGATATTAAAATCATCACACAATTCCCGGTATGACTGTTCCGGTGAGATGGCTTGCAGGCGACAGGGACGATCATCAAGATCTATTACGCATTTGACGGACAAGTCCGTAAGACTACACAAAACAAAGTCAAACGTTTTATATTCATACCTATCCAGATAACAGTCCTCAATCTCCTTGATATTCAATAACACATCATTGACATTGACCTTTGTGAATATAAACGCCCGATTCTCAATTATCTCATGAAGTACTTTGATAAAGTTTCTCTCCGCATGATTAAGCCAACTGGGAATAACGTGAACATCATTGACCTGGATACTCAGCGCAGGAATTTGTTGAATCATTTCGCTACCACTCCTATATAATTAGTATTCTTGACCAAGCTTAGTCGCCTGTTCAATCACTGATTGATCACTGTCCTGATCGGCAAACAATGTAGACTCGACTTTAACCGTGTGTATCTTCGACACCCCGATAAAATTCAGCCAAAGCTCAATATAAGGTTTTTGCAAATCAAGCGCTTCAAACCCTGTGCCGTCAGCATAGGAGTCGCCACTTGCATAAACAACCACGGCCGATTTATTGCACACTAACCCCTGATAACCGTCTTCCGGTGTGTACTGCCAGGCTAACCCCGGTTGAGTGATTACATCGATATAATGTTTCAATCGATATGGAATGCCGAAATTCCACATCGGCACACTGAGTAACAGTGTGTCAGCCTGGTTAAATTCATTGAATATGGCCTGTACCTTTTGCCACTGCGCAGTTTGTTCCTGCGTGGGCGATTGGCCGGACATCACCGCATATTTTGCATCCAGCATGTCGCCATTAAATTCAGGCAAATCCAAATTCCAGACATCAAGCGTCTTCACCTTAACCTGTGGATGCGTGTCTGAATACGCATTGATGAATGCCTCGGCAATGGGTATGGATCGTGACCGTTGGGCTCTTGGGGATGCCTGAATATGTAATAGTTGAGACATATATCTTTCCTATCCTGTTGATTTTACGGACTTATATTTATCTGCCCGAAATTAAATTAATGTGCGTGGAGTGAATAATAATGAGAATGATTATTATTTGCAATACATAGTAAAAAGGGGTCAGTACCCTTTAACCCCGCTTAACCGGTCTTCCCCTTGTTGCGTGCCCAATCCGTGCGCCCAACATTTTTTCAATTTTCTCTCGAAATTGGTCATTGCCAAGTGGTGTGCCCGTTTGACAACACGTTCTTATGCAATGGAGATCATCCTCATCAATATAACTTCGAAATAATTCACGATACACTTTTGCCCGTTCGGCATCACTTGCCCCCAAAGCCAAATACTCACGGTGGTGAGTAAGCAAAGCATTTCTTTTCAAGTAGGCGTTAGTGTGATAACTGGACCAGCGATATCCACCCGGCGCATCAACCATCTGTGCACGTACAGGATTAAGTTCGATATAACGCATGCATGTTAATAAATAGGCTTCACTATCTACGATACTCGCTTTATACCTACCCTCCCATAAAGTACCACTACGACCATATTGGTTATTAATATAGGGAACATAATGACGCCCTACATGCTGCATAACAAGACTAATGCTATTGTTCCACTCAGGTGTCATCAGGAGATGAACATGATTTGTCATCAACACATAGGCATGTAATACACAGCCAAACTTTTCCAACCCCTCTTTTAACCATGTCAAATAGGCACGGTAATCACTTTCTTGAAAAAATATTGGATCACGATTATTACCCCGCTGAATCACGTGACAGGGAATATCGGGAAGATAAAAACGGGGTTTTCGCGGCATCCGCTCTTTTACATCGATAAAAGATGAGCATAACAAGAACTATAGACGCAATTCACTGAGCAGTGCACAATGTTCGGCAGCTAATGACACTTAGGGTACTGACCCCTTTATTTACTTAACTTCACTCGAACAAATAGTTCACGCATCAACATAAACAATAAACCGTACACAATGCCTATTATTCCTATCGCTATTCCATAACTATTTTCATGAAGACCTAAAAAACTCAACACAACTACTGGAATATTCATAACAACAGGTAATAAAAAAATACTTATTATTATTGTAATTACATTTATTTTTGCGCGATTGCTGTTTAATTCAATACCACAATGAGGACAATTAAACTCATCACTTAACTCATTATAGTTAAGTTCATTATTACAGTTAGGACATTCTTTTGATCCCATTATCAATCTATTATTAAAAATAGCTTTACCTACACTGATTATCTTGATTACATTCTCTCGAACATAAAAGTTTGCACACTGTATCTGTTCCAGCGCTAGAAGCTGCTGTTCCTGCATCAATGGGGTCAGGTTCGATTGATTAAGGATCTCTAAAATATCATGCATTTCAATTGAATCTGACCCTATTGATTCTTTACCGGCTAAATCATAGGCGCGCTGTACTGTCACATCTGTGTTGGCATCGTGAGGTAATTCCGTTGCCGTTAGACAGTTTAACGGGTCGTATTGCTGTACCAGTTTTGACACTTCACTGGCATCAGGGTTACTAGTTATTGTTTCCGCTACGTTACCCTCAGCATCGTAAATAGTAGTCACTTTTTCACCCAGATTGTTTTCCATAGTGAGGCGACGATTGAATTCATCATATATCATTTAAAGGGTACTGACCCCTTTATTTTTATCAATGGGGTCAGTTTCGCTTGATCAAGACCTTCTAAAATTTCGTGCATTTCAATTGAATCTGACCCTATTGATTTATCGGTCTTGGCTACTCGCTCTCCACGGCCATTATAAACATAGACCGCACCGCCTGCACTCTGCATCCGGTTCATGTCGTTGACAGTGTAAGTATGGGTGCCATCACTGAGTATGTTCCCCGCACCATCATAACTGTAAGTGGCACTATGACTGCCACTGATGGAGGCCAGTCGATTGCTGGTGGTCACGTATGCGTAGGTATCGCTGGTGGCATTCTCCGTTTCACTGGTACGGTTCCCTACCGCATCATAATTGTAGGCCAGACTGCCATACACGCCACTCGCACTGGTTAAACGATCCAGGTTGTCATAACCAAAGGTCTGGCTGCGGCTGCTGTCCTAAATCAATGACTCTGACCCCTTTGATTTTTGGGTCAGTTTCGATTGATCAAGGCTTTCTAAAATATCGTGCATTTCAATTGTATCTGACCCTATTGATTGTATTTAAAGGGTACTGACCCCTTTATTCTGTTTTTAAGTTAAAGATAAGTGTTTAGTTATTACGGCTGCTGATAATCAAGGATAGTGAGTCGACCATTTACAACGTCGATTATCTTTCCATCCAAGTCTTCACACAACCAATCTTGAATAAGTAAAAACTCGATCCCATCGATATCTACGTATCTGATGGGATCATTTGTGGGAATCTGCTCACGCTCATAAATACCTAGAAAGGGACTTTCATCTTCCTCATTATCAACGTATGACAATAAAATACTAGGGACAGGTTCTTGCAAATTACTTTTCTTTAACCTATCAGCAATAACACTTCTCATTGCGTCACTGATTTTCGTATTTAATATTTTTTTCTCAAGCACGTAATTTAAAAGAAGTCTCTTTCCGGTATTGACGGTGGACACAAGAACGCTGGATTATCGCTTCTAATGCCAGTTCTAATTGGAAATACCTGTCTGCCTTTCCTTGGACATCTATACACACATTGAAGAATATAGCTGTGCTGACCAACCGGTTTCAAACCAGCTAAATTAGTAAACTTACAATCACCATCACCATCGTTACCCGACGATGGTGGCACAGGGCAGCTATTATCGCTTGAAGTATCTCCTGACTTACCCCGATCCTTTCCAGGGAAAGGTATGATGTCACCAGCACGATCTACCCATCAATGGGGTCAGGTTCGATTGATTAAGGATTTCTAAAATATCATGCATTTCAATTGAACCTCACCCCATTACTTTGTGACCCCAGACAGGAGTTTTATGCACAGTACTAGTCTGAGATCAAAACATTATATTTGTCAATGTTAATTTTATTTCATAGTTTTATTCTTGATTGTATTTCTTATTTATTATTATATTTATCGACTAGATATAAAACATAGTTAAGTGTTGATTAATTGTTTTTAATAATTATATTTGTAAATTTTTGCACCTTAAATCAGTGATTTTTAAATAGCCCTGACACTAATCCCATTAACACAGTGATCTTGCCCAAGCGATCTGTGAGCAATCGAGCTGTCATGAAGTGATCAGTGTGCATTACCAGATTCCCGCCTGCGCGGGAATGACGACATTAATTGCGCTGGAATGACAGCATTAACTGGTCGGTTGCAAATTGGTGGATGCCTGATTCCCGCCGGCGCGGGAATGACGACATTAGCTGCGCGGGAATGACAGCATTAATTCACGGGAGTGACGGCATTAAGCGCAATAGTGTGCTGCAATGATGTTTTATTCAATCGCCGGTTTTCATTGACCGGCTTTTAGTTGGGTGTAGTCTTCAATCGTGTCCACCCCTATTCCCGGTGCTTTTTGACAGACATCGATGGCAATGGCATCGTCGTTTTCCAGTGCACGCAATTGTTCGAGCTTTTCAAGCTGTTCAAGAGAAGAGGGTTGCATGGCCGTGAACTGCTTTAGGTAATGCACCCGATAGGCATAAATGCCAACATGGCGGTAGACGTGTTGGTTACGAAGTACTGCATCGCTCACATCGGCAATATATGGCAAGCCGCGACGACTGAAGTACAGGGCCCGGTCTTTTAGGTTTTTCACTACCTTCACCACATTCGGGTCATGATATTCTTTATCGGTTTTTATTTGGCAGCATAAGGTTGCCATGCAGGCGTTGGCATCGCGCATGAGTAATGCGGCGACCTGTTGTATGTTCTGCGCGGGCATTTGCGGCTCATCCCCCTGCAGATTCACGATGATGTCGTCGTCTGGCCAACCCAGCAGTGTGACAGCTTCACTAATGCGGTCACTGCCAGACTGGTGGTCCCTGCGAGTCATGCATACCGGCGCATCAAACTTTTGTGCGGCTTCCGCGATGCGTTCATCGTCCGTGGCGATGACAACAGAGGCAGCGTGACTTGCACAGGCATGTCGATAAACATGCTCGAGAATTGTTTTGTCCTGATAGGTAAGCAACGCTTTACCCGGCAGGCGAGTGGAGGCATAGCGCACGGGGATGACAACCCGAAATGTTTTCGTCATGCCTTTTTCTTTTTATAGTGCTGGTACTCTTCTTCACTGAGGGTACGCGCCTCCTCTTCCAGCATCACGGGGATATCATCACGGATGGGGTATGCCAGCCTGGCCGCAGTGGAAATGAGCTCCTGTTTTTGAGAATCATAGATGAGCGGGCCTTTGGTGACCGGACAGGCCAGAATATCCAGTAGTTTTTTATCCATGTGTATTCCCTGGGTAATTTGCGCTGTTAATTTTCAAACATGCCATCAAGCGCGCCATAAAGTCATCAGGCAGTTGTGTTTGTAATGGCACATACCATGTATTGTCCAACGTGTATTGGCTGCATTTTACCGCATCTTTCGCGGTCATAAAGACAGGTTTTTGATCCGTAAAGGTGAGTTCAGAATGAGTGAATGTTGCATGATCCGGAAAGGCATGCGGTGTTACCTGCAGGCCCGCGTCGCGCAATGCATTAAAAAAGCGTTGCGGGTTGGCAATTGCGGCCACGGCATGTACTTTTTGTCCCTGCCAATGTGTTAATGGCTGTTTATCATCCGGCACATTCATGTTGCACGCATGGTCAATTTTCAGTTGCATGTGATCATGGCTGATATTGGCCTCTGGCGCGCCGGTTGTGACCACAAAATCACACCATTGCACTCTGGTTACCGGTTCACGCAATGGTCCTGCCGGTAACAGGCGCGCATTGCCAAACTGGCGTTCCGCATCGACCATGGCAATTTCAACCGTGTGCTCAAAGCGGTAATCCTGCAGGCCGTCATCACAGATCAGCACATCATAGGCGCCGCGTTCGATGAGTGCGCCAATCACTTCAAGCCGGTCAGGCCCCACCATAATATCGGCATGCGTTTGCTGAAAAAGCAGCAGCGGTTCATCACCCACTTCCGATGCGTGATGCTGGTGATTAATCAGGGTTGGCTTGTTAATACTGCCATGATAACCACGACTGGCAACTCCCACACGAAATCCGCGTGCCTGCAACTCGGTGACTAAATGTGCCACCATCGGGGTTTTCCCCGTGCCACCCACGGTAATATTGCCAACCACTATCACAGGGACAGAAAATGTCATCTGCCTTGATTGCTGCCGGCGTTTTCTGAATTTACTGGTCACATTAAACAGGCAGGAGAGTGGCATAAGCAGACAGGCTCCATGCCCTTTGCCATACCACAACCGATTCATACTGTGATGCAGCAATTTATTTAACATACCGCGTCAACATTCATTGCGTATAGATTTCCTGCATATGCCGTCATATTTTGTCAATTTAAAAATCGGCATCATACTGAAGTTGATGTTACTGAGGTATTCACTTTGTAAATTGTTAGCGATGTTCAGTAAATCGTTGTTCACGCATTTGCCATTGTCTGGTTTTTAAACTGTCGGTGATACAGTTGTGCATATGCTCCACCCTGGCGGACAAGCTCATGGTGTGTGCCCGCCTCGACTACCTGCCCTTTATCCAGCACATAAATCCGGTCTGCACTTTCAATCGTGGACAAACGGTGTGCGATGACAAATGTCGTCCGATTTTTTCGTAATGCGTTGATGGCTTCCTGAATGTGGAATTCCGATTCGGAATCAAGCGAGGATGTCGCTTCATCGAGTATTAAAATCGGCGCATCTTTAAGCAAGGCCCGCGCGATGGCAATGCGCTGACGCTGACCGCCGGACAGCAACACGCCTTTATCGCCCACCACTGTTTCATATTTATTGGGCAGCTTTTCAATAAAATCCGTCAGGTGAGCCTGCTGTGCGGCGCGAAGCACATCTTCTCTGGATTTATTCGGCATCGCGTACGCGATGTTATTGGCGATGGTGTCGTTGAATAAAATCACATCCTGGCTGACCATGGAAATATTATCACGCAGGCTTTTTAATGTGATATCCATAATCGGATGGCTATCAATCAGAATCTCGCCGGACTGTGCTTCATAAAAACGCGGGATCAATTTGACCAGCGATGATTTTCCACTACCGGACTTGCCGACCAGGGCGATCATTTCGTTCTGCTGTGCCTGCAGATTAATATTCTTTAATATTTTTTCGTTTTTAGACGGGTAAGAAAATGAGACATCTTTGAATACAATATGCCCTTTACAGTTAGTCAGGGAGATATTGCCCGTGTCACTCTGCATGGGTTGATCAATTAACCCAAATACACTTTCACTGGCGGCAATGCCTGCCTGTAATATCTGGTTAATGGTTGTCAGCTTGCGCGCCGAATTGAGCATGCCCATCACCGCGGTGACAAAACTGGCAAACGTTCCCGGGGTCAGGTCGGCTTTGACAGCGGGTAAAAAAGCCACATAAATCACTACCCCAAAAGCCACTCCGACAATTAACTGTACCAGCGGGGTGTTCACGGCTTTTACTGCAACAAACCTGGTTTGATTACGGCGGTTTTTATCATTAATGGCTTCAAAGCGTTCAATTTCATTTTGTTCAGCGGTAAACAGTTTGACAATCGACTGGGCACTGATGGCCTCTTCCACCCGCGTTGTGATGTCGCCGGTGGATGTCTGTATGCGGTGACTGAGTTTACGAAAACGTAACGTCGCATAACGAATGACCAGGTAAACCAAAGGGGCTGCGATCAATAACACGCAGGTTAATTTCCAGCTTAAATAAAACATCCATGCCAGTAATGACAGTACAGTGAGCGTATCTCGCACGATAATCGGTATGCTTTTCGAGCCGGCCCAGGTGACGCGTTCAACATCGAATGTAAACTTTGACAGCAAGGTACCGAGCGTGGAAGTATCGTAATAACTGGAGGGTGAATAAAGTAATTTTTGATGCATTTCAGCACGTAATTCTTTAACAATTTGCTGACCCACACTCCCGATAAAATAAAACCCCAAAAAACTGCCGAGACTGCGCACAAAGAAAATCGCGACGATTGTTAACGGTATCCAGGTCAGCGATTGCTGACCATTTGCAACAAAAGCTTCATCAATTAAAGGAATTAACAGCGCGGTAAAGGCGAGATTGGACAGGGCCACCACTGCCAGACCGGCTATCGCGACCAATAATAAAAATTTGTGCTGCTTGAGGTATTTTAGAAGTCTGAGATAAATTGACAGGCCCGACGCATGTTGCTCACGTTTATTGTTTGGCGTTGTCTTGCTCACTGGAGGTTGCGATGAATACTTTACTTAAACCAACTTTGCCAGCCGCATCCATGACGGAGACCACGTACTGGTGCGGAGTATTGGCGTCGGCGCGTATTGTGACTTTTTCGAGCTCATATTGTTTTGCTAATTTGGCCAGTGCGGTTTGCAGTGTTCGGGTTTGTCCATCGAGCAGGCGTTTACCATCCATATAGTACTGGCCCTGGCGGTCAATCACCACTTCCAGACTCTTTTTCTCTTCTAATTGTACCGTATTACTGGCTTTAGGTAATTCGATCTTCAGGCTTGCGTCATTGTCGAATGTCGTCGTGACCATGAAGAAAATAAGCAATAAGAACACCACATCAATCAATGGCGTCAGGCTGACATCTGTTTTGTCTTCGTCGTCGAGATTAAATCGCATTTTTTAACTGAACCTGCTTAATCAACTAGCTTTGCGCCGCATCGACGTGCCGCGAACCCTGCATGACTTCGACCAGCTTGATCGCCTCACCCTCCATATCGACCACCAGACCATCGACCTTGCGGCGAAAATAGCGCACAAAAAATATTGCCGGAATCGCCACTGAAATTCCTGCCGCCGTGGTGATCAGGGCTTTTGAGATACCATTGGCCAATTCGCCGGGATCCCCCACACCCACACTGGTAATCACCGCAAACACCTGGATCATGCCCACTACCGTGCCTAACAGTCCCAGCAGTGGCGAGATCGCCGCGATGGTACCAAGTGTTGTCAGAAATAATTGTAACTCATAGGCCACATGCCTGCCCGTTTCTTCAATGCTTTCACGCATGATTTCGCGTGAGCTATCACGATTCAGCAGGCCGGCTGCCAGAATCCGCCCCAGTGGTGAACTGTCGCGAATGGCCAGAATTTTCTTCTCAGTCAGCTGTTTACTCTGATCCAGCTTCCACACTTTCGCCACGAGATTGTCCGGTGCGACACGCTTTTTTTGCAGGCTCCAAAACCTTTCCAGCACAATGGCCAGTGCAACCACCGAGCACCCCAAGATCGGTAACATTAACCAACCACCTGACTTGATAATTTCAAACACTGTGCAGATATCCCTTATTCTATTCGATTTGTTGACTGTCTGACGCCGAATGCCAATAGCGTTTATTTTTTACCCGGTAGCCGGCCTGTTGTTGCAGGCCCTTTTGGGGATCAAATAAAAAAGTGATTGCTCCCTGGCGTATCGTATCCACAGGATAGGCGTTGATACTCCTGTAGCGCTCGCTAATCTTAGCATGAGGAAAGCCATATCTGTTCCTGTAACCCGCTGAAAAAACGACTGTTTGAGGATGAACACGATCAACAAACCGATAACTCGACGATGACGTACTGCCATGATGTGGTGCTGTCATGATGTCACTGGCTAATTTGCCACCATATTGTTCCACGAGCCACTGCTCGGCCTGTGCTTCGATATCTCCTGTTAACAGAATTGTGCCTGCAGGATGAACAATTTGCAGTACACATGATCGGTTATTATCGTTCGATTGCCAATTTTCAGGTGGATGTAACACTCGAAATTCAATGTTATTGACAAACCACTGATCTCCGGCCCGGCACAATTGTGGCTGCGGATGCGAGTATAGATGAGGTGCATTACTCACCGTCAGTTGATCAATGGTATTATTTGCCAGCAACCAGTGCATGCCGCCGGCGTGATCATTGTCATTATGACTCACGATCGCCATGTCCACCTGCGCAATACCGTGCCACTCCAGGTAGGGCTGCACTACCCGTTGTCCTGTATTGAATCCTGAAACAGAACGCATTCCGGCATCGTAAAGCAATGTGTAACCATTTGTTTCGACCAGCACGGCAAGTCCCTGGCCAACATCCAGCACGGTCATGCGCATTTGAGTGTTCTTCAATGAAGGCGGTTTGAGTAAAAACAACGCCGCCAGTAGCGGCCAGGACAAATGGCGCAGAGGCAGCCCTCTGGCAAATAACAACACCAATAAACCCAGTTCAAAGCACATCACACCCGCGAGAGTTGGTACAAATTGCCAGGCAGCAAACTGAAACTGTGCGGCATTCTCAAGGCCCCACCAAAGCCATTGAAATAAGTAGTCAATCACTTTGAAACACCATTCAATCCCGGGAACACCCAGTAAAAACGCACATTGGGCAATCAGCAGGATCGGCAAAAGAATAAAACTTACCATGGGAATAGCGATTAAATTCACAATGGGTGCAATAAGGGAGGCTTCTGCAAAAAACAACAGGCTGACAGGAAACAATGCGATCCCTAAATAAAGCTGAATAAATAAAATACGCCCTGTTTTTGTGAATGACTGTGAAGCCTTAAGAGCAATAAAAATGAATAAAACAGCCGCAAAAGACATCCAGAAACCCGCTGTAAGTACGGCAAGCGGATTGATTATGAGAACCAGCCATAACGCACAAGCCAGTATCGTCAGTTTGAATGGTGGTCGGTAAATGAATATAGCAGACAGACTTAATGTCACCATAATCAGTGCGCGTTGCGTCGGTAACGAAAAACCTGCGAGATAGGCATAAAACGCTGTCATTGCAATGGCAAAAAAAGCGGCAACATGTTGTGCAGGAACAACGTTACACAACCGTGCACTACACTGAAATAATCTTTGCATGCATATAAAAACCACCATCGCCACCGCGCTTAAATGCAGCCCCGAGATCGCCAGCAAATGTGCCGTGCCGGTCTTTCTTAACACCTCCCAGTCTGACTGTTGCATGTTTTCACGTTCGCCAAAAGTAAGCGCCTGCATCAGATGCGCATATTCATAGCGTTGACTACGTTGGATAAAATCAGTCAGCCATTGATGCCGTAGACTGGCAATCGGTGTGACCGGATCACTTAACGGGACACACTCACCACGACGGACATAACCGCGCGCACCAATATTGCGCATAAACATGCGCCGCTCATAATCACTCGCGCCAGGATTGGCAAAACCCCTGAATTTTTTTAACCGCACTGTTAAGGCGCAGTGCTGATGTTTCTCAAAGACCTGATCTGGCTGATACCAGCTAAGCTGGAGTCTCTTCGGCAGACGATCCTGCCAGCGGTCAATTGATTCGGGTGCTACCTGCAATATCAATCGACTGTAACTGTGCTCTTGTCGATCAATGCTTTCAATGGTGCCTTTAATTTGTATATCTTCCCCTTCCAGGTCAGACGACAGACCCGGGTGAAGCGACATATATGCAAATAAATGCGCCCAGGCATAACCCAGTATAAGCATCAGTAAAGGTAGGCAAGATGGATGTTTCCGGCAAAAAATTAATATTCCCGGAATTAAAGCGATATAATATAACGTCGGCAAGTCACGTGATGTCTGGAATATCAGTACACCCAGCAAAAACGATAACGCCAGTTTAATCATATATGCGCAACAATAAGCATATAAGTGCTTTGTAAATATTCAATCTTATAATTTATGCCAAGAAAACTGTTGAAGAAATGGTTTCCGAACCTTGATGCAATGCGTCATAGTCAGTCGCTGGAAATGTTTGGTCATGCCGGACGCGACCCGAATCTATGGCATTTGAATCGCCGTTCTGTTTCACGAGGCATCGCAATTGGCTTGTTCTGTGCTTTTATTCCCATTCCTGGACAGATGTTACTGGCTGCAGCAATCGCCATCATTTTTCGCGCCAATATTCCACTCTCGGTAATATTTGTCTGGGTCTCCAATCCCATTACCATGCCGGCCCTGTTCTTTACTGCTTATAAAACAGGTGCCATATTATTGGATGTGCAGTTACAGCCATTTGCATTTGAATTCAGTCTTAATTGGTTATTTACTGAATTGCAGGACCGCTGGCAACCGTTTCTGGTTGGATGTTTGTGCTGTGGCGCACTGGTGAGCGCTATTGGCTACCTTATAGTCCAGTGGTACTGGCGTTGGTACGTCTCCCAGGTCTGGCAAAAAAGAAAGTTTTATAAAAAAAAAGGCTGAATGTTCATCGGCATCGCGCCTTTTGATTCAGTCACGGCCGACTTTGCAGTGTAAATAGACTGCTATTTTTGATAGAGCGCCTGCTTACGGGCTTTAGTGTATCTTTTAATTTCAGATTCGCGTCTTGCCGCCGCGGCCCGACTGACATGATATTCAGTGTAAACCAGCCTGAAAGGTCCACGTCCCCTTGTATATTTTGCCCCGGTACCCGACTGATGATGAGAAAGACGCTTTTCAAGGTTATTGGTAATTCCGGTATAAAGCGTTTGATCGCCGCACTCGAGAATATATAACAGCCAATGATTCATCCGGCGCTATTCAGCATGCCATCTGTGATTTCGTATACTTTCTGCATTGATTTTGCCAGTGCCATATCATGTGTCACCAGCACAACCGCTGTTTGTAATTCTTCGTTGAGTTCCATCATTAGAGCGGAAACATGGTTTGCGGTTTTACTATCAAGATTTCCGGTCGGCTCATCCGCAAGCAAAACACGGGGATGTGTGACAAGTGCACGGGCAATCGCAACACGCTGACGTTCGCCACCGGACAATTCGCCTGGCTTATGGTGTAATCGCTGTTTTAACCCAACACGCTCCAGCATAGTCGCCGCCTGCGACTGAATTTCATTAATACTGTGATTGCGGATCATCAAAGGCATAGCGACGTTTTCTAATGCGGTGAATTCCGGTAATAAATGGTGAAACTGGTAGATAAAGCCAAGGTACCTGTTTCTCAGGCCACCACAGACTTCCTCAGATACATTATTCAGGTTAGAACCACACAGGATCACTTCACCTTCTGAAGGTTTATCCAGCCCTCCAAGCAGCTGTAAAAGTGTACTTTTTCCGCTACCGCTGGCACCGACAATTGCAATGCGTTCACCCGGCATGATGGATAACTGAATATCATTGAGTACGGTGACATCAATATCACCATCCTGAAACCGTTTGCTCAGATGATTTGCAGTAATCAGAGATTCATGGTCGGGCTGTTGAATGTGCATTTTTATTCATACCTCAATGCTTCAGCGGGTTGGGTTTTCGCGGCTTTGCGTGCCGGATATATCGTGGCCAACACAGTCAGGAAAAAAGAAATTGCCGCGACATAAATAACATCACCGGCGCGCACTTCAGAGGGTAAATCGCTAATGTAATACACACTTGGCGACAACACTTTCAGGTCAAACAGGCTTTCAACCGAGGCCACGATCGCTTCCAGGTTGAGCGCCAGCGCCAATCCTCCAATGACGCCAAGTACGGTACCGACCAGACCAATCAAACTTCCCTGGATGATGAAAATCCACTGAATGCTGCGCGGGGATATTCCGTAAGTTCTGAGAATGGCAATGTCAGACTGCTTGTCGGTCACGACCATGACAAGCATGGACACGACATTAAATGCCGCAACCGCCACGATTAAGGTCATGATAATAAACATCATTGTCTTTTCCATTTTCACGGCACGAAAAAAATTCTGATGACGCCGCGTCCAGTCAGTCACCCAAAATTCCCCCTGCATGCCTTTATTCAGGCGATGGGTTAATTCAGGCACCAAAAAGATATCTTTTAGTTTAAGCCGCAATCCCGTGACTTCATTTTCATTGAGCCGGTAGAGCCTTTTGGCATCATCAATATGAATAATGGCTGTATTGCGATCGAATTGATTCATGCCCACTTCATAGATCCCCGCCACAGTAAAACGTCTTAACTTGGGCAGAATTCCGGCGGGAGTGACTGTCGCTTCCGGGGTAATAATGGTGATTTTGTCTCCAACATAAGTACCCAGGAATGCGGCCAGCTCGCTGCCTATCAGTATTCTGAATTTCCCCGGGGCCAGTATCGACAAATCATTATCAAGCATGAAATTCTGGATCTCGGAGACATTGGCTTCCTGTTGCGGATCCACCCCACTTAAAAGCACACCGGTGACCTGGGTACTTTTTACCATCATCGCCTGTCCTTCGATATAGGGTGCCATGCCAACGATTTCTTCGACATGTTGAAGCGATTGTTTTGCTGTTTGCCAATTATCCAGAACACCGTCGAGCTCCAGCACATTGGCATGCGCGGTCATACGCAGCATGCGGTCTCTCACTTCAGTCTGAAACCCATTCATGACGGACAACACCGTGATAATGACGAGAATACCCAATGAAATGCCCAATACTGACGTCAGGGATATGAATGAAATAAAGTGATTACGCCTTTTGGCGCGCAGATAACGCAGACCAATAAACAACTCAACAGGTTTAAACATAATTTTTTACATTAAAAAAGATGGATATCTAGTTGATTGATAGATATTTATAAGCCAGAAATATGCATTGAATTGATAGAATGCCCGATTGTACCCTGTTCACACGTTAGTCTGGAAAAAGCTTCGAATTATCCTGTTAAAGGCGGGAATATTTACTAGGCATGACAGACGAATGATATAGTCGGTTTATTCACTAATCAGGATACCCTTATGATTGCTCAAGTCTGCCGTTATTGTATCGCATTTTGTCTGCTTTTCGCGGCCAATGTTCATGCGGATATCGTCAAACTGCCTTCACAGGCACCACAAATTGTTACCAGTGATTCAGCCCCTGTGCGTGGTATGACCAAGCATCAGGTAGAAGCCAGACATGGTGCCCCCAGAGTGAAATCAGGGCCAGTAGGCGATCCTGCGATCTATCGCTGGGATTATGCCGATTATTCCGTGTTCTTTGAACATGATTATGTGATTCACGCGGTCGTCACTGCCGGCCAGTAACGTTCAAACAAAGCCTGGACACTTTCTCTTTGCCGCATAATAATTCCTGACCTTTAAATCAACCCAGAGCTGGTTTCAGGCATTGAATCAATATTCCCCGCTTCCCGAGTGGCATCGACAACAGGCCACTGTGATCGTGTGGCCGCATGATGATACGGATTGGCGCGAAATGCTGGATAGAATCAATCAGACTTATATGGCACTAACCAGGGTTATTTGCCGATACCAAAGAGTCATTATCGTGGCATATAACAACGCACATAAAAATAACCTGACCCGGTTATGCCATGCGCAGGGCTGCGAGATGTCACGGATCACCTTTTTGACGATAGAAACCAATGACACCTGGGTACGTGATTATGGACCGCAATTTTTAATCGGAACAGATGCTTGCCAGTATCTTGATTTTGAATTTAACGCCTGGGGAGAACAGTTTTCAAGTCATCTTGATGATTTGTTTGCCGGCAGTCTGTTTGAATGTATCAGTCCCTGCCAGTGTCAGTACCAACGCATCCCTTATGTCATTGAAGGAGGCAATCTCGAATTCGACTCTCATGCAAACTTACTCACTAACATTACCTGCATAAAGCGTAATAACCGACAGTCATCCCTGAGCACAGACCGCATTATCGAATTACTGAAAAACAGGCTATCCTTACAACAAGTACATGCTATTAATGTCCCTCCCTTACAGGGTGATGATACAGGGGGGCATATAGATACACTCGCACGTTTTATTAATGATGACACGATTGTATACAGCCATACCCAGGATAAAAGCAATCCCAATTATGACAGCCTGGCGCTTTTGCGTGAGCAGTTAGCCAACTTAACCAACCCACAGGGTCTGCCCTATCATCTCATTCCCGTTTCCCTGCCTGAAAAAGTGTCCCGCAATGAATATGGCCATCCCCTGCCCGCCAGTTATGTTAATTTTATATTTATTAATCATGCGATCGTAGTACCATTATATGAAGACCGAAATGATCAGTACGCAATACAAACACTGCAGCAGGCGTGCCCGGAACGAAAAGTAATAGGCATCAATGCCAATGATCTATTGGAGCAGTACGGTAGTTTGCACTGCGCCACATTACATATCCCGGAGAAGGTGCTAGATGAAAGTTGGCTTAATACAGCATAGCAACCAGCAACAGCCACAAGAAAATTTAAGCAACACGCTTGACCAGATAGACCAGCTTGCTGCGCAAGATGCCGAGCTGATTGTGTTACAGGAGTTACATGCGTGTCGTTATTTTTGTCAGACTGAGTCATCCGTTCATTTTGATCTGGCCGAGCCTCTCGACGGGCCCACCACACAGGCACTCGCACACAGCGCCAGAAAGAATAAGCTGGTTATCGTTGGTTCAATTTTTGAAAAACGATGCCAGGGAGTCTTTCATAATACGGCGGTTGTCATGGATCGTGACGGCAGCATGGCCGGGTTTTACCGTAAAATGCATATTCCGGATGATCCGGGGTATTATGAAAAGTACTATTTCACGCCGGGCGATACCGGTTTTACACCTATCGACACCCAGCTCGGACGACTGGGAGTCCTTGTATGCTGGGATCAATGGTTTCCGGAAGCCGCTCGCCTGATGGCGCTGGCTGGCGCGGAAGTATTAATCTTTCCGACAGCCATCGGCTGGGATCCGCGCGACACAGAGCAGGAAAAAGCCAGACAACTGGATGCATGGATCACCATACAGCGCAGTCATTCCATTGCCAATAATCTGCCTGTAATCAGTGTGAATCGGGTTGGTCATGAAGCGGATCCCAGCCAGCAAACAAGCGGCATTTCTTTCTGGGGCAACAGCTTTGCCTGCGATGCCATGGGCAAAGTCATTGCGCAGTGCCATGACAGTGAAAATCAATCCATAGTGATGGATATTGATCTGGCGCAGACGGCTCAACAGCGACTGTTATGGCCCTATTTCCGAGATCGACGTGTCGATGCCTACTCGGATCTGTCAAGACGGGTTATAGACTAGCTTTCATTCAGACATTCGGGTGTTTCAGCACGTTTGATGCCCACCCAGTAAGCCAGGCAACCACTGCCAAGTACAAATAAACAGATCCATAGCAGCTTGGTATATTTATGCGCTTCACCGAGCCAGGTGGTATAAGAGGCGGATTCCAGAAAATATAGTGCTGCCCCGGCCAGCGCAATCACAAAAGTAACAATAAAACTCCACACGGGAATGCTTTGTTTGTTTGCAAAGACACAAAAAAATACTACCGGCGATAAAAACATGGAGGCCGTGCCACTGACCGCCACCGCACTGAATAAATCCTGATTACCCCAAAAGACACAAACAACCCCGAGCAACATAAATATCAGCATCACCAGGCGACCGTTTGCAAGTGTCGGTTTAATGATTTTCATATCAAGGGCAAGCAGCTTAGAGGCACTCGACAGGCTACTATCCAGTGTCGACATTGCTGACAGCACTAATGTAATTGATAAAAGCAGCATGGGCCACTCACCCAGAAGCCTTGTCAGTGCAACATTCATGGTTTCCTGCCCGGTTGCATGCTCCCCCGCAAATACCCCCAGTGAACCAAATAACACGATACACAGCATGCTAATCCAGACGGCATGTAAAAAACTCTTTTTTGTAGTCTGCCGATCGGCCAGAAAGCCACGGTCCATCATCACGGGATCATGCATTGGATAGCTCCAGATTTGCAGCAGTGCGACGATTAATAAGATTGGTCCCGGCTGAGAAATATCAAAGTCGACAACGGCCAGGTCTGTCCATGAAAAATTACTATTATCAACAACGATGAGTATCAATGAAGCCAATACCACGGCAAATGCCGCCATTTGAAAAAGATCGGTTTTGAGTGATGCATGCAAGCCCCCAAGCATGGAATAAGCCAGCACTGCCATTGAAAATCCGGCAATAGCGATTGTGTAAAGACTGGTACCCGCTTCGCCAAACAATATCCCGACAACCAACAGATTAGCAAACACCTCGCTGATTAATCTGACGATAATAACAATGTTATAACAATGAATGCCTGCAAGCCCGAAGCGCTGGCGAAAAAAATCGTGAAGACTGTTAAAACCCTGCTGAAAACGGATGGTGTCTATAATTTTCCAGCCGGTTAAAAATGATAAATAGTATCCGGCATAAGCCAGTGTCCCCCAAAGCCCATAATAAAACCCAAGGATGGCAGCATTCATTAATGACCGGGCAAATATCCAGGTCGTTACCTGAGATAAAGTCAGGGTCAGCACACCCGGCGCACTCCCTTCAGGGGAATAACCTGAATAAAATGATCGCACATTTGAGACTTTGGGAAGCAAAGCCATTGAAATGATCAGTGTGATAGTGACCACTGCTGCTAAAATATATTCCATATCGATTACTATTGCCGATCTATTGTGATCTGACCACTATCTGCCCGGAATTATTTCATCGTATTAGGCAGTTTAATATGCGTTGATAACCCGATAATTAATATACTGTCATATCACGCAGCGTTGCTCATTGTTGCGCATTCGGAAAAAACAGCTGTTGTCCCTCTACACGATAATCCGCGATGGCAACCTGACCACGCTCACTTAGCAGCCAGTCAACGAATTTATTTGCCAGCGCTATTTTTACATGAGGATGTTTGTCAGGATTCACTGCGATCACACTATATTGATTATTCAGTGGCGGATCACCCTGAAATAAAATTTTGTGGTTCTGCTTGTTACCAAAACTGACCCAGGTGGAGCGATCAGTCAGTGTATACCCATTCATCGCTACAGCAATATTCAGGGTCACGCCCATTCCTGCACCCGCTTCACGATACCAGTGACCGCTGTAGTCCTGCACATTAATGCCGGTATGCGACCATAATGATAATTCCTTGATATGTGTGCCACTATCATCACCCCTTGATACAAATACGGATTGTGTCTTTGCAATCAATGACAACGCATCGATCACTTTGTCTGTGGACTGTATACGGGCCGGGTCCTCAGAAGGGCCGACAATCACAAAATCGTTATACATCAGCTCATGTCTTGTTAACCCGAAACCATCCCTGACAAATTCTTCTTCACGACTCTTAGCATGCACGATAAGCACATCGGCATCGCCATTACGTGCATTTCTAATCGCCTGCCCGGTCCCAACGGCAACCACGCGTACTTCTATCCCGGAATCCGCTTTGAATATCGGCAACAGATATTCATAAAGCCCGGAATTTTTTGTCGAAGTGGTTGATTGCAGCAAAATGTAGGCGTTATCTGCCGCCACACAAAGACTGCTCACGATCACGGTAAGAAGTATAAGCAATAGACTTGATCGTTTTTTCATTACCTCACTCTCGGGTTTAGTTAATTAACGGGCTGCACCGGAAATCATGCAAATAATGTAATTAGTGATACCTATTTTTTGTAACCGGGGATGAATGCTTTTGCAATTTCGCCAGGCGTTTTGATTGTCTCTTCATGTGTTTAAGATCACCAAATGAACACTGGCACAGCCATATTCACAGTCCCGGGTATTATGCATACTTTTTCTTATGATTAGTACAGTGAAGATATTTGTTAATGCTTGTATGTCTGTATTAGTGTATAAACAAACTGAACACCACCCAATCAATATGCACTATTGTTCATATGAAACTGACTATTTCACCGTCTTTAAAGTTTGTTACCGAGGATCATGAAACCATTGATCCCGTATTATTTGATCTGCTGCGTTATTTGCAGCATGACCACAAGCTGACAAAAGCCGCTCAGCATGCAAACATTTCTTACCGTCATGCCTGGAATATTCTGAAAAAATGGAATGAGCATCTCGGTAAACCGCTTGTCAGGCAAACCAAGGGACAGGGGACAGAGCTGACAGAATTAGGCGAAAAATTTGTCTGGGCGGAAAGTCTGATTGAAGCACACCTGACGCCAAGTATCAGTAGTCTTACCTCAACCATTAATCTGGAAGTGAATGGTCTGCTTGGCCAAAACGAAAATTTGCTGCGTATTCATGCCAGCCATGGTTATGCAATTGACGTGATACCCAATCTCGACCAGCACGATAATACGATTGATATCAAATACATGGGCAGCGCGGAGGCGATCGAGGACCTGCTCAATGAACGTTGTGAAATCGCCGGCTTCCACATATGCACTCACCCGTCGATCCGCAGAAATATTGGTCGCCGGCATTTTCAGTCATTGGCTGACTCTGGTCATGCGATTATAAAAATGGTACTGCGAAAACAGGGAATTATCGTTCAAAAAGGGAATCCCAAAGCGATTTTTTCTTTATCAGGTCTTTTCAAACCGGGAGTCACATTTATAAACCGGCAAAAATCGGCAGGTACCAGAATTTTGCTGGACGAGCTATTGTGTTTCAGTGGATTTGATAAAGACAAAATTCAGGGATACAGCAACGAAGAATATACTCATACCGCTATTGCCGCGCACGTCGCAAGTGGTGCCGCCGATGCCGGCTTTGGCATAGAATATGCTGCCAGAAAATTTAACCTGGACTTTATACCTGTTATCTGCGAGCAATATGTTCTTGCCTGCAAACATGACTCAATACAAAATGACAGCATCCAGTCACTTATCACTAACATGAAGTCACATGTATTTGCCGAAAAAATTTGCCAGCTTGCCGGCTATGAGCTCGACTCCGTGGGCACAATAATTTCAGCGAAAGAATTTTTGCAGGAATAGACTATAACCAGCGCCTCACACTGCTTTTATATTTCATGTAAGCGTTACCGAACCTCTCCCCCATCAACCGCTCTTCAGGCATAACAAAACGGAAATGTAGCCAACCAGAAAACAGAAGCACAATCGCAAAACCTGAAACAGATTGCAACCATAACCCCCACCCTGTCAAAAAAACGATCATAAAAAGATAAATAGGATTGCGCGACCAGTTATAAGGCCATGATTGAATCAGAAACCGTGGCTCTTCAAAAGGTTTGATATTAGTGCGATGCTTACGAAACAAAAAAGCGCTGTAAAACAGACCTAACAGTGCCAGCCACATCATCAACCCCGAGATGGTTGCGGGAGTATGCAAGGAAGCAACCGGCAAATATTGATCAAGTGCGTACATTCCCAGCATGGATAATATAACAAGGTATGGAGGCAATATTTTTGTTCTACCGTCCCTGGTCACTTAAACGCTCGTTGGTTGACTACTCGACAATCTTGTTGATATCCAGTGCGACTTCCGCGGTGTTTGACTGATTAAAATCAACCAGTACTGGCGTGGAGATAAGATCACCTTTCTGAGTGATGGCCTGTCCGCTTTTGGAAATACGTGCCAATACTTCAACCCGATCAAAACTTTCAATTGTCATATTGGGGACCATCGCCATTTCTTTGGATAAAGTTACCGTAACGGGCAGGCTTGCCACCGTCATCCGGGCCAGTGACAAAGGCATTTGGGGACCCTGTACCGGTCTGGCATAGATAAATAGTGTATCCTTTGAGTTTGCCTGCTCATTGATCTGCTGATTTAATTGAACAGAAACCTGGATCGATCTTTGCTGGGCATCAGCTATTTCATTTTGTGACTCGCCTTGTTGCGCAATAAGTTCCTGACCTGTTCTTTGCCTGGCATCATTGAGAAACTGCACCAAAGATTGCTTCACCTGTGGCCTGTCTGCTGGCACCAACTGCAAAAGCTTTTCCCAGTGCATTACCGCATTTTCATAATCTTCATTGGTATATGCGGCATAACCGGAGTACCACAAAGCTTTCTCGTGCCCTGGGTTTACCGCCAGTGCTTTTTTAAGCAATGATTTTTCATATTCAAAAAACTTTTCATTGTTGGAAAAAGCTGAAGACTCGGCAACCTGTACTAATAAATCAGGATCGGATTGATTAACCAAATCAAGCGCCTTCAGATAAGCCTGTTTGGCCAGTTCATATTCTTGCATGACAAAATAAGACTGACCCAGCATTTTCCAACCATCAATATCATTGGGCTTATTTTTCAGTCTTTCCTGCAATCTGATAATGGCAGTTTCAAGGTTTTGTGGCTGCATTTGCGCATTTGCAGACTGCTGCTCAGAAACACTATTGGTAAATGGCCCGGTACTGACCTGGTTATATACGTAGAACGCGGTCAGCGGTAGCGCGACAAGCATCGCTAATGTCGTGGGCAAATTGTTATACGTCTTTGGGGCGAGAGGCTGATCTTGTGTGATCTGAGCATCCTGCAGTAACGTTTGCTGAAGATCCGCCAAAGCGAAATCGTATTCTTCCTGATCCAGCAAACCTTTTTCCATATCTGCCTGGAGTTCCTCCACTTTGTCATAATATATGGATTTGTTGATGTCTTCTCGCGTGACTGTTGTTTCATGTTGACGCGGTCTTAATAACGGGAATATCACAAAAGCCATCCCGACCAACAATAAAACTACCGCTATCGCCCAGAAAGTGAATTCATTCATATTTGCTATTTTATATCCTTATCTTCAAGCAAGGACCGCAGACGTTGTCTGTCCTGATCACTCAGCCTGCTCTGAGGTGTCGCATGTGACTTGCGCCTGACAAGCATAACCGCAATAAAAATCCCGCCAACCAGCAAAATAAAAGGACCGGCCCATAAAAAATAAGTACGCGCTTCAACGGGCGGCTTGTATAACACAAAATCTCCATAACGGTCTGACATGAATGTCAGAATTTCTTCATCGCTGGCACCTCGCTCCAGCATTTCTTTAACTTCCACACGCAGATCATTGGCCAGACCGGAAGCTGACTCGGCAACGGTTTGGTTTTGACATACCAGACAGCGCAGTTCATGTAAGAGTTTTTCATATCTGTCTTCATATTCCGGCGCAACGGTGATGACTTCTGACCACGCGGGCGACAAGACAGATAACGTGACAACAAAACTGAACAATAATGCCTTATTCACTGATTTTTGCCTTTGATAATCTGGTTTATTTTTGGAACAAATTGTGTCTTCCATATTTCCGGCGTCATCACTCCAACAAGTTTGTGATGAATGGTGCCCTGATGATCAATCAGGAATGTTTCTGGTGCACCATACACACCAAAATCGATTCCGATGCGACCAGTATTATCATAGATATTGGCCACATAAGGATCCCCATAACGTTCAAGCCACTGCAGGGCACTGGCACGTTCGTCTTTATAATTAAGTCCATATATTGGTACCTGCAGCTGCTCTGCCAGGTACACCAGGGCGGCATGCTCCTGTTTACAGGCGGCACACCAGGTCCCCCAGACATTGACTAATGCATAATCACCCTGTAAATCTTTTTCAGTAATGGTCTTGTCCGGATCTTTCAGTGTGCTGGCAACAAATGGCGGCACGGGCTTACCTATCAGCGGCGAAGGGACAAGCGAAGGGTCTTTATACAGTCCAACATAGAGGAACCCCGTGATCACCAAAAAAATAATTGCGGGAGTAAGCAGACGCAGCATATCCTGGATTCTCTAGGAAGCCACGTCAGAGGCTGACATACCGGACGTTGCAACATTTCGTTCACGCGCAGTCACTCTGGTGCGATAGCGCTTGTCGAGGGCTCCCAATGTCCCGCCGAGCGCCATTAACATGGAACCTATCCAGATCCACTGAACAAATGGCCGGTAATAAATTCTGAATCCCCACTCTGTGTCACTGATGGGTTCGCCCAAAGAAACATATAAGTCTCTGAACCAGCCGGTATCAATTCCCGGCTCTGTCATTGGATTTTGCTGAACGGTATACACCCTCTTTTCAGGGAAAAGTTGTGTGATAATGCGACCTTCGCGCTGCACATCAACCGTACCGCGCATCGCCTGATAATTAGGTCCTTCAGCCGGTAATACAGATTGCAGAGTAAACGTGTACCCTGCCAGTTCAATCGGTTCACCGAATTTGACACTGATTTCTTTTTGGTCACTAAAGGCACTGGTGAATACAACACCAAAAATAAACAGCCCAATTCCAATGTGAGCTGTGACCATGCCATACATGGCGCGTGGTATTTTAGCCAGCGCTTTACCAACAGTTGTGGACTGATCACGTTTGGCAATCAGTCTTGTCACAGCATACACCGAGGTGAGTATGGCCCACGCGCCGGCAGCGATACCCACGGCGGTCATCACAGTCGTATCCCGATAGATAGCCAATGGCAACACGATACCCAACACAACACCGAGTGCAATCAATATCTTGAGCTTATCAAAAAGCTCCCTGACCGGGACCCGACGCCACTTTGCAATGGGCCCAATCCCCATCAACACAACCAGCGGCAGCATCAGTGGAACAAAAACGGCGGAAAAATACGGGGGTCCCACAGACAGCTTGGGCAGACCCAGCGCATCGAGGAATAATGGATATAGTGTGCCGATTAAAATCGTCAGCATTGCCACGACAAGTAAAACATTATTGATCAGCAGCATGGTTTCTTTGGACACAACATCAAATCGGCCCCCTGAAGTGAATTGAGCCGCACGCCATGCATACAATGTTAAAGACCCCCCCACTACCACAGCAAGAAAAGCAAGAATGTAAACGCCGCGTTCAGGATCGCTTGCAAAAGAGTGAACCGATACAAGCACACCTGAGCGCACCAGGAACGTCCCCAGCAGGCTCAATGAAAAAGCAAGAATCGACAGCAGCACCGTCCAGCTTTTGAAGGATGAGCGTTTCTCGGTGACTGCCAGTGAATGGATTAACGCTGTCCCCACCAACCAGGGCATAAAGGAAGCATTTTCAACCGGGTCCCAGAACCACCAGCCACCCCAGCCAAGCTCATGATAGGCCCACCAGCTACCCAGTGCGATACCGATAGTTAAAAACACCCAGGCAATATTCGCCCAGGGCCGCGACCACTTGACCCAGGCCGAATCGAGTTTACCGCTGAGCAGTGCGGCGATGGCAAATGCGAATGAAACTGAAAACCCAACATAACCCATGTATAACATGGGAGGATGTATGACCAGCCCCGGATCCTGTAACAGTGGATTCAGGTCCCGCCCTTCAACTGCTGCCGGAAATAACCTTTCGAAAGGGTTGGAAGTCAGGACTGTAAACAGAATAAAACCGATACTGATCATTCCCATCACTGCAAGCACCCGCGCGATCACATCCTGTGGCAGCGAGCGGCTGAAAATAGCAACTGCATAACCCCAACCGGCCAGGCACAATACCCATAGCAGCAATGATCCCTCATGCGCACCCCATACGGCCGAAATCTGGTAGTAGACCGGAAGTTTGGTGTTTGAATTATTAGCGACGTAAAGCACGGAGAAATCGTTGGTGACAAAACAGTATGTCAGGCAAATAAATGAAATCATTAAAAATAAAAACTGCCCGCCTGCTGTCGTTCTCCCGACAGCCATCCAGCTCAGGTTATTGCGATAAGCGCCAATCAGAGGAATCACTGACTGTGTTAGCGCAAGACATAACGCAATAATAAGTGCAAACTGTCCAATTTCCGCTGCCATAATATTTATAGTCTTGTCTGTTTAGAGTTTAGTTCACCACACTTCTTGGAATCGATACAGGATGCTTGGCACCGGCTTCTTTCAGTGCTTCCGCCACTTCTGGTGGCATGTAGTTTTCATCATGCTTTGCCAGTACTTCCTGAGCAACAAATATTCCCTCGGTATTAATTTTTCCCTGTGCCACGATGCCCTGTCCCTCGCGAAACAGGTCAGGTAACAACCCGGTGTAACGAACGGTGATACTGTCTGCAGTGTCGGTCAGGTCAAACTGTGTTGTGACACCGTCGCTGTCACGGATTACACTGCCTTCCACTACCAGTCCTCCCAATCGAAACATTTGCCCGTCATCGACTTCGCCGGCGATAATTTGGGATGGGCTGAAAAAATAGAGAAGATTTTTCTGAAAAGCAAATAAAGCAAGCCCAATCGCCGCGCCAAACCCGACTACTAATACTAATACAAATATCAATCGTTGTTTTCTTTTTGGTGTCATATTTAAATCAACTATGAGTTTATGATTCCTCAGCTAATTCCTTCATATCTTTTAATATACGTTTATATTTCATGCGTGCCGCAATCACATTCGCAACCATCAAAAATGCAACGATGGCATACGACGTCCATACAAAGAATGCATACCCCCCCATGGCAAAAAATTCTTTCATGACATTCTCCCGATTTCCTCTTTAACCCAGGATGCATTTTTCTCCCGTGCAAGTACCTGTGCACGTGCGCGCATCAACAGTAAAGTCAGAAAGTATGTTTTGAAAGCCACCGCCATGATTAACAATGGGATAAGCATTGAAATGTGCATGGAGGGCGAGTCAAATTTTGTCACAGTAGGTCCCTGGTGCAAGGTGTTCCACCACTCAACCGAGTATTTAATAATTGGTATATTAATCACACCTACTATAGCAAGAATTGATGCCGCCTTAGCACCTGTACGCGGATCTTCAAAAGCGCTGTGTAATGCAATAACACCAAAATATAAAAACAGTAAGACAAGTTCAGAAGTCAAACGTGCGTCCCATACCCAATATGTGCCCCACATGGGTTTACCCCAAAGCATCCCGGTGATCAGCGCCATTGCCGTAAAAGACGCACCCAGTATTGCACTTTCTCCTACTACGATTTCTGCCAGCTTGATTCGCCAGACAAGCGCAATGAGTCCGGACACCGCCATCACCATATAAACAAACATTGACATCCAGGCGGCTGGCACGTGGATAAAAATAATGCGGTAACTTTCACCCTGCTGGTAATCCGGGGGTGCGACAAAAAAACCCTGATATAAACCAATAATCATTAACACGACTGTAATGACCGCCAGCCATTTCTGCCAGCCCCCAGACCACTGGTAGAAATAACGTGGTGAACCATATTTATGTATAAATTGCATCATAATCAGTTATAAGACACCTTTAATGCCGCAACGACTGCAAATGGAATTAATAATGCCGAGACTATTAAAAAAGCACCCAAAAGTGCGTAGTAACCCGAAACAGGGAGGTTATTTGCCGACGCATTGATCGCCATGGTCGAAAAAATCAGGACCGGGATATAAAAAGGCAGGATCAGCAGCGAGGATAAAATACCGCCCGCGCGCAAACTAAGCGTCAGTGCAACCCCTACCGAACCAAGTAAACTTAGTATTGGTGTGCTTATTAATAACGTGACAATCAAACTTCCCATCGCGTGAGCAGGAAAATAAAGTAACCCGGCCATCACAGGAGCAAGAATAATCAGTGGTAAACCGATACTCATCCAGTGCGCCGTAATTTTAGCACCGATTAACATGATTTTCGGGCCCGGCAAAAGCAGCAGCTGTTCGAGGGACCCATCTTCGTAATCAGAACGAAACATCGCATCCATCGACATCAGTGTTGCGAGTAACGCAGTGACCCAGATAACACCGGGTGCCATCTGGCTGATCAACTCTTTATCGGGACTCACTCCCAGAGGGAACAGACTGACAACAATGATAAAAAAAACCAGCGGGTTTGCAAGCTCCCGGCGTCTTCTCACGGCAAGCATCAAATCGCGATACAGGATAGAATAAAATAAATGCATGGTCGCTATGGTTTGTAGCCATCAAGGCTGAGTACATCTGAAACCTGACCTCCAAGATCAATACCCCGATGCGTTGTCAGCACCAGCATTCCTCCGTTTTTCAAATGATTCTGTAAACATTCCTCAATTCTGGCAATAAAATGAGTATCCAGAGCCGTTAGAGGCTCGTCGAGCACCCAAAGTTTCTGCGAAGAGATAAATAAACGAGCCAGTGATACCCGCCTTTGCTGTCCGGCAGATAATTGTGAACATGTGACACTAAGCCGTTGCCTCAATCCGACATACTCGGCCAACTGCGCAATCGTACAGTGTGCATCACCCGGCCAGAAGCGCATTAATAGTTTCAGGTTTTCGCGCACCGTCAGTTCTCTTTTTACCGCAGGCAAATGACCAATATACAACAGTTGTTGCTGATACTGATCAGCAATGGTTTCAATGTTGCGCAAATTCCATAACACTTCGCCACTGGCCGCCTGGCTCAGGCCAGTGATAATTCTTAGCAAACTGGTCTTTCCCGTTCCATTTTGACCCTGAATGATCATACCTTGACCATTTACGAGTGAAAACTCCAGATTTTCGAACAATATCTTGCCACCACGCTCACAAGTGATCGATACGCCTCTCAGTTCGTTATTCACGGGGTTATTAGTCATAATATTGAGGTTTTAGCACTTAAGCCGACCACTGTTGTGATGATTTACATCAAATGATTATGTATTCCGGCAAATTACAAGATTGTGGTGTTAGAGAATATTTCCTAGAATGCCTACCCAGATTGATCTTAACACACCCTTGGTCACCCTATGTCAGATCCTAATAAGAAGTCACCTGTAAAGCTCGCGAGTTTGTTTGCATTAATTTTGGCCCTCGGCGTTGGTATCGCCTTCTCCATTGGCTCGTCGACGGTAATCGAACAAACCAACACTACAGAATTCTGCACCTCCTGCCACTCAATGCAGTGGGTCAAAGAAGAATGGATGGATTCCTATCACTATTCCAATGCATCCGGTGTGCGTGCGGGATGTCCTGACTGCCATGTCCCACATGACCTTGGCCCCAAGCTCTATGCAAAAATGCTGGCGGCAAAGGATGTCTGGGGTGAAATTATGGGCACCATTGATAGCAAAGAGAAATTTGAGCAACACCGCTGGACAATGGCAAATCGTGTGTGGGCCAAGATGGAAGCGACAGATTCACGAGAGTGCAAGGAATGCCATACCTTTGACGCAATGGATCTCTCAGAACAGGCCAAGATGTCACGCAGAAAGCACAAACAGGCTGAACTGGATGGAGAAACCTGTATTGATTGCCATAAAGGGGTTGCCCATCGAATGCCCAGAAGACCCAAAACCGACCGTAGCTAGGAAACAGTGAGGTGGTCACTTTTCCATTTTGTACAAATATCCACCAAAATAAATGCCGATAGGCATTACATATTATTCACGCGCGTTATAATTGCGTCCTCAATAAAGTAAAAGCAAAAAAACTTGCAGGAGTCACCGATGCACAAAACCATGAAAATCACGGGTTTGTTAATACTGACCGTCTCTCTCCACACATCCGCAATGGCTGAACCTAATGCCACAACAATGATCACTGATACTTGCGTCGCCTGTCACGGCGACCAGGGCAATAGTGTGGGTCCCGCGATTCCCAACCTGTCAGGCATGTCGCCCAATTACATGATGGCCGCGATGCTGGCCTATAAATATGATGACGATGAAGACAAACTCGAGGAAGTCATTGACTCTGATCCCGACTTCGAGGAAGTTGAGATATTCCCGCGTTACTCAACAATTATGGGCAGAATTGCAAAAGGTTACACTGAAGAAGAAATCAAGTTAATTGCAAAGCATTTCAGCACACTGACACCAAAATTCCCACAGCAGCAATTTGATCCTGATCTGGCCTCAGCAGGCAAGGAACTGCACGAATTTCACTGTGAAAAGTGCCATGAAGACGAAGGCAGATCGGCCGATGATGATGCAGGTATTCTGGCTGGCCAGTGGAAACCTTACTTCATGTATACCATGCAAGACTTTATTAATGGTGACCGTGACATGCCCAAAAAAATGAAAAAAGAACTCGATGAAATCATCGACTACGTGGGTGAAGACGCAATAAAACAGCTTGCTGATTATTACGCAAGCCTATCTGAATAACTTAAACGGAGAAGCCAATAATGAATAAAATTAACAGAAGAGATTTCATAAAACTCGGTGGCAGTTCCGTAATCGCAGGCACTGCCGCTGTGGGCATACCAAACCTGGCTTTGGGTGCATCTAAAAAAGTGGTTGTCATCGGCGGTGGCGCCGGAGGTACCATTGCGGCGAAATACTTGCGCAAGGCCGACAGCAGTATTGATGTCACCTTAATTGAAAAAAATAAAGAGTACTACACATGTTTCATGAGCAACGAAGTGATCGGTGGCGACAGAAATATTGATACTATTCGACATACCTATGAAGGCGTAAAAAAACATGGTATCAACCTCGTGCATTCCAAAGCGACGGCCGTTGATGTCGATGCCAGGACCGTCACCACGGAAAGTGGCGATACATTCGCTTACGATAAACTGATTGTCTCGCCCGGCATTTCAATCAAATGGGGCGCACTTGAGGGCTACGATGAAGCGGCTGCCGAAGTCATGCCACATGCATGGAAAGCCGGTCACCAGACAGCCCTGTTACGCAAACAGCTCGAATCAATGGATGATGGCGGTCTGGTCATCCTCACTCCGCCGGCGAATCCGTTTCGCTGTCCTCCCGGGCCTTATGAGCGTGTCTGCCAGATTGCTCATTACCTGAAGCATAATAAGCCCAAATCCAAGATTCTCGTTCTTGATGCCAAAGATAAATTCTCCAAGCAGGGCTTATTTACTCAGGGCTGGAAAGCACGTTATGACGGTATGATTGAATGGGTTCCGGCGGCCGATACTGGCACCGGCGTGACCTCGGTCGATGCGGCCAGTATGACTGTGTCAACAGCTTTTGATGATTACAAGGGAGATGTAATCAACGTGATACCGCCACAGGCCGCGGGCTCCATTGCCCAGGCTGCAGGGCTGACTGATGATTCCGGATGGTGTCCGGTTGATCTCGGCACATTTGAGTCCAAGATGCATGCTGGAATTTACGTCATCGGTGATGCCAGTATCGCGACTGGAATGCCTAAATCAGCTTATGCTGCGAATTCACAGGCAAAAGTCTGTGCCGCTGCTGTCGCGGCCTCACTCAACGATTACGACATGGCAGACCCATCATATGTCAACACATGTTATAGCCTGATCGCACCCGATTACGGCATTTCCGTGGCTGCCGTTTATCGCTTATCAGAAGACCGCTCGTCAATCGCCAAGGTTGCCGGCGGCCTGACCCCAAGCGACGCAAGTCCGGATGCCCTGCAACGCGAAGTACAGTACGCTTACAGCTGGTACGATAATATTGTTGCGGACATGTTTAGCTAGTAGCGAAGACTAGTACAGAGATAAAAGCGGGGCTCCACTGCTCCGCTTTTTTTATGTCCTGCATACTTTGCCACGGCATAATATGCGGCAAACTGTCATTAATCCGTTAAAATTTATCTATGAATTTTTTAACCGCATCATTACCCACGAAAACACACCCTGCCAAATACTGGGGGCAACTTTATGGTTGCGCACGTAGCCTGGTGATAAGTGATACCATAGACCAGCATGAAGGTCTTGTTGTTGTCTTGACAGCTGATACTTTATCAAGCTCTGCAATTTTCAATGAAACCCGCTTTTTTAATCAAAACCAAATTGATTTTCTCAGTTTTCCGGAATGGGAAACTTTACCTTACGATATATTCTCGCCACATGAAGATATCGTATCGGATCGTATAACAACACTTCACAGACTGCCCGGTATTTCACGGGGTGCATTAGTCCTGCCCATTGCGACCTGCATGCAGCGCGTTGCACCGAAAGATTTTATCAGTGAAGTCGCCCTGCATATTAAAGTGGGCAACACCCTGGCATTAGATGAACTAAGGTGCGCTTTATCTGCCTCAGGCTATCATCATGTCTCGCAAGTAATGACCCGCGGAGAATTTACTGTGCGCGGTTCGATTGTTGATTTCTTCCCGATGGGGTCCAATCATCCGTACCGGGTAGAGCTTTTTGATGATGAAATAGAAACAATACGTACTTTTGACGTTGAAAAACAGACCTCTTTACAAAAACTGAACGAGATAAACCTGCTTCCGGCACATGAATTCCCAAGTCACGAACAGGCCATCACAGCATTCCGGCGTCGCTATCGTGAAAAAATCGAGGGTGACCCCAATAAAAGTATCATTTATAAAGAAGTGAGCCAGGGTAACTTCCCACCAGGTATAGAGTATTACCTGCCGTTATTTTTCGACCATACCGAAACATTATTTGATTATCTGCCACAGGATACTCTGTTTATCCTGCATGAAAATGCTCTCGAAGTCGCTGAAGAATTTGAACACGAACTATATTCACGCTTCGAGCAAAGAAGACATGATATTGAACGCCCTATTCTGGCACCAGAAGAAATTTATTTATCTGCAAAAGAGGTACAGCAAAGAGTAGAACAATTCCCGCGTATTTTTCTCAATAGCAGTAAATTTCAAAATAGTCAGGACCCGGCATTTATTAATTACCCAAGTTCTGCACTACCTGCCGTAAATATTGACTCACGCCTCGATGATCCCGCGGCTCAATTGCGGGCTTTCATGCAAAACAAGCAAAGAACAATTGTATTTACTGCAGACTCTCTTGGAAGGAGAGAATATATTTATGAAACGCTTTGCAGCATGAACATCAAGCCGGTTCTCCATGATAGCTGGAAAAGTGTCACACACAATGACCAAAAAGTTAACCTCCTGGTTGCACCTGTTGATGATTCAGTTGATCTACCCGAACATGGGGTGACAATCATTGCCGAAAGACAATTGTTTGGTAATCGCGCAAGACAGTCGCGACGGCGTAAAAAAACCCGTGATGCTGATGCCATTGTCCGAAACCTGAATGATCTCGTAGAGGGTGCACCCGTTGTACACGAAGATCACGGCGTTGGACGCTATATTGGCTTACAAACGCTCAATGTCCAGCAGATAGAAACCGAGTTTTTAACGCTGGAATATTATGGTGGTGACAAGCTTTATGTGCCAGTGGCCAACTTGCACCTGGTAAGCCGCTATACTGGTGCCAACAATGAGAGCGCACCATGGCATAAGTTAGGTTCTGACACGTGGGCAAAAGTAAAACAAAAAGCGGCTGAAAAAGCACGTGATGTCGCCGCAGAACTATTGGATGTTTATGCACGACGGGAAGCAAAAAAAGGCATCTATTATGATACCAGCATGCATGATTACATTACTTTTTCTGCCAGCTTCCCTTTTGAAGAAACTGCTGACCAGCAAACCGCGATTGATAATGTCCTCTCAGATATGGGCTCAACCAAACCGATGGACAGGGTAGTATGTGGTGATGTCGGATTTGGTAAAACCGAAGTGGCCATGCGCGCTGCGTTCATCGCGGTCAGCAACGGAAAACAGGTCGCCGTTCTGGTGCCAACAACCTTGCTTGCACAGCAACATACCCAGACTTTCATGGATCGTTTTGCACAGTGGCCTATTCAGATTGAGTCACTATCCCGCTTTAATGCCGGCAAAAAACAAAAACAGGTTATTGATTCACTCAAAGATGGCAGGACTGATATTGTCATTGGTACACACAAATTGTTAAATGGCGACATTAAATATAAAAACCTGGGTCTGATCATCATTGATGAAGAACAGCGTTTTGGCGTACGCCACAAGGAAAAATTAAAATCACTGCGCGCAGAGATAGATATCCTGACACTCACTGCCACGCCAATTCCCAGGACACTTAATATGTCACTTAGTGGATTACGGGATTTGTCTATTATCGCTACTCCTCCGAATCATCGACATGCCATTAAAACATTCGTATCTCAATGGAATGACGCCAGCATAAAAGAAGCCTGTACCCGGGAAATCAAGCGCGGCGGCCAGGTTTACTTCCTGCATAACGAAGTTAAGTCAATTGAAAAAGTCGCCAATGAGTTACAGACCCTGTTACCCAATGCATCGATAAGAATAGCCCATGGGCAAATGTCTGAGCGCGAACTTGAACAGGTTATGCTGGACTTTTATCACACTCGCTTTAGCATACTGGTCGCAACGACAATAATTGAAAGTGGCCTGGATGTCCCAAGCGCCAACACCATAATCATCAATCGTGCTGACAAGTTAGGGCTGTCACAATTGCATCAGCTGCGGGGACGTGTTGGCAGATCTCACCACCGCGCCTATGCTTACCTGCTCACTCCTCCACGCAAGGCAATGACAGCCGATGCAATTAAACGTCTGGATGCGATTGAGTCCCTGGAAGAACTGGGCGTTGGCTTTACACTTGCCACACATGACCTCGAAATAAGGGGTGCAGGCGAGTTACTGGGTGAAGGTCAAAGTGGTCAAATTCAGGAAGTTGGTTACACCATGTATAATGAATTGCTCGCTCGCGCCGTGCATGCTCTAAAAACCGGGGACTTGCCTGAGCTCGACCGACCACTCGACCATGGACTCGAGGTAGACCTTGGAGACCCGGCATTATTACCCGAAAGTTATGTACCAGACGTGCATATGCGCCTGGTTTTATATAAACGTATTGCCAGCGCACAAAATGAAACAGAGCTTAAAGAACTGCAAACTGAATTAATTGACCGTTTTGGGTTAATGCCCGTACAAACAAAAAATCTTATCGCTACAACGGAACTAAAATTATTTGCCAATGGTCTGGGTATCAATAAGATAGAAGCCCATGAAGATGGCGGCAGAATATTGTTCGATAGCGATCCTAAAATTGATATCGACGAATTACTCAAATTATTACAGAGACAATCGTCGGTATTCAAAATGTCAGCAAATGATAAATTATTGTTTACAGTTCACTTACCAACAGTGGACAATAGAGCTGAATACATACGCAATATAATCGATACCATTTCTTTCAGGAAAGCTGCATGAATTATAGATTATTATTACTCAGCCTCGTCTGGCTTGCAGGCCTGACAGTCACTTTACCTTCTCACGCAAAGGACTATGCAATTGAAGTGATAATATTTGTTAATCAGGAAGGGTTACAGCAAACAGCAGAACAGTTTTCGGCGGATCACATAATCCCGGTTTCAAATAACGGTATTCAATTAAATGCCGCTGACAACGACACGCCATGGCAACCTCTGCCGGCTGAAGAATATATTTTAAAAAGCGTTGCCAGTCGCCTGCAGCAGTCAGGACAGTATCAGGTCATCAAGCATATCGCATGGCGCCAGCCAATGGCAGACAAAAATGACGCATTGCCCATCCAGATTCAGGCTGGGCGTGATTTTACTGCCTCGTTTCCGGAACGCGCTTACAGGCAGGTAGAATTCAGCGACACTGGAGCAATCAATGCTTCAAAATCAAGTGACAAAATATACGAACTTGAAGGCACGATTAATGTCGTGATTACAAGGTATATTCATGTATATAGCGATATGGTTTATCGACTTCCAAGAACCAACCCTTCTGTTGCGGATGATGCCATGCATCGTCAGCAGGTTTTAGTCGATTACTCTGTAAATTCCCATAGACGCATGCGTAGCGGTGAACTTCACTATATTGACCATCCCCTGGTTGGAATTCTGGTCGAAGCCACACCAATAGAAGACAATTAAATCACATCCATCAGTTTTGCGAGTAACAGACGCACTTTTTCCATGCCAATCTTGGTGCATTCACGAATAGACTCCAGAGTGATCTCCTGATCACTTCGACCGGCAGCCCAGTTAACACAAATTGCACAATGCGCATAGGCGATACCAAGCTCTCTTGCCAGTGCTGCTTCCGGCATTCCTGTCATTCCGACGATATCGCATCCATCACTCTCAAGCCTGTTGATTTCTGCAGCGGTCTCCAGACGTGGACCCTGGGTTGCGGCATAAACTCCTTTCTCACAAGCATTCACTTTTGCCAGCGCCGAGGCCTGCAATAATTTCTCCCTGAGTCGCTGATCATACGGCGCAGAAAAATCAATATGCATCACCTGACTTAATTCTCTTTCAAAGTACGTATGCTCACGTGCATAGGTATAATCTATAATTTGATCAGGGATCACGATACGCGCCGGATGAATTTCTTTGTTGATACCGCCAACAGCTGCAACAGCCACGATATTTTTCACCTGTTTATCGTGTAGCGCCCAGATATTTGCACGATAATTTACCATATGCGGAGGAATAGTATGGCGTGAACCATGCCTGGGTAAAAATATAATTTTCTTGCCACAGTATTCGCCATAAGTAATCGGCCCGGAGGGCGCGCCATAGGGGGTTCTCATCACGTCTTTACGGATGATTTTCAGACCGGGAAAAGAAGCGAGTCCCGTGCCTCCAATAATTGCAATATCCTGCATATGACTGTCCCTGATTATTCAGAAATTGCGTAAATGGCAGGCATGTTGCGCAAGTAACCCTTGTAATCCATACCATACCCATACACATAACGATCCTCTACCTGCAAACCATAAATATCTGGCTTATTACCGGCCTGTGGCGAAGACTTTTGTTTATATAAAAGTACCACGGTGATGACCCGCTTTGCCCCTTGCGATTGACAGTATGAGACCAGTTCTTCCATGGTATAGCCTTCATCATATATATCATCCACAAGTACCACAGTCTCGTTCTCCAATGAAATATGGGGTTCTTTGAGCCAGTGTAAACTGCCGCCAACTGTTTTATCGCGGTAACGCGCGACCTGTAGATAATCGAACCGTATGTCAGTTTCCACGCAGCGTGCCAAATCAGCAGTTAACGTCACACCTCCGTTCATCACGCATATAAAGATCGCACTTTTATTCTGTAATTTTGCCTCCAGTTCAAACCCCATTTTTTCCACTGCTGTTTTTATCTGGCTGGCGCTGAATATCAAGTCAGAGTTATCCTTTACATATTGTAATTGTTGATGTGTGAGAAAAGCCATAACAAATATAATCAAAAATAAGTGAGTAAATTATTATAACTTTAATCAGAACAATTCTGATGCAGATATAATGTTGAGGTGGGAAACGCAATTTCTGCACCATTTTCTTCGATAATCCCGGATATCTTCAATAGCACATCTTGTTTGACTTCATGATAATAAGCCCAGTTAGTGGTTTTTGTAAATGTATAAACAAAAAAGTCAACGGAGGACTCACTAAAAGCATCAAAGTTAACAATCATCGTCTGGGCTTGATCAATCTCATTATGCGACCTTAGCATTGCTTTGACCTGTTCAACAATTCGGTTCATTTGACTAATATCGTCATAGCGCAGGCCAATCGTTTCATAAATTCTTCGATGCGACATGCGCGATGGATTTTCAACCGCGATAGTTGCAAACACTGAATTTGGCACATATAGGGGACGCTTATCAAATGTGCGTATAGTTGTCAGCCGCCAGCCAATAATCTCTACTGTTCCCTCAATCTGTCTGTCAGGAGAGCGTATCCAGTCTCCCACTGCAAATGGACGATCAAGATAAATCATCAGACCACCGAAGAAATTGGACAATAGGTCCTTGGCAGCAAATCCAATCGCAATACCGCCTATCCCTCCGAAAGCCAGCACTCCCGAGACACTGAACCCAAGCGTTTGCAGGATTACCAGTCCCGTAGTGATAAAGATAGCCGTTCGAACCAGCTTGCCAATTGCATGTATTGAAGTACGGTCAGCCGGTTGGCCTGACTGAAGTTTTTGCTGAATCGTTGCGTTTTCAAAATGGGCAACAAAAGATATGAGTGCCCATGAAATTATCAGCGTCAATAATACATAACGAATAGTGCCAATATACTGAAAAATAGTTGCATCTGTTTGCGCACCGGCTATTTCGGCCGCATAGGAAATTCCCAATATTAATATCACATACCTTACTGGCCTTTGTATTGCGTGAAGTAATGCATCATCCCATGGGTTATGAGTTTTTTCTGCTCTGACTGATAACTTGTGCAAAAGATGTCTGGCAATAAATGCAACGATCAGAACAGCAAGCACAACCGCGAACACTTCATATACCCATGTTTCAATCAGATTGTTTACGAAGATGGCTTTGATTTTTTCTATCAACGATGACATGGTGAAAATTATTTAAAAATTTAATAGTGAACTTCTGTTTATTTGATAGTTGTTAATAAATTTATCAACAGACTGTTGTTGATCTGCGCTCATATATCGTGGCGTTCTACCATGAAAGCGCGCCAGGCGCAGTTGTGAAATAGGATTATTATAATCTTTCAGCAGATCGAGTGCAGATGGAATCTCCTCAGGGCAATTACATAACAAAACCATATCTGTCCCTGCCTGCAAGGCACTTTGTATGCGCTTTTCAATGTTGCCGATCACACGTGCTCCCTGCATGGAAAGGTCGTCACTGAATATAACACCTTCAAAACCGATCTGATTTCTGAGGACATGCGTTAACCAGTGTTGCGAAAAACTTGCCGGATTGTTATCTATATGTTCATAAACGACATGAGCGGACATAATCCCCGACATGCCGTAATCAATCAAACGTAAAAACGGCACCATATCGGCGAATTGTAAATCGCTTTCATAGCGCTGGTCGATCGGGCAGTCAACGTGAGAATCTGCAGCCACCGCACCATGACCTGGGAAGTGCTTACCGACAGCTTCCATACCACCTTTGCGCAAGCCAGTCATAAATTTATTGCCCAGCGCGCTCACTGCGTCAATATCTGAATGAAAGGCGCGGTCACCGATGACACAACTTATCCCTGTATTCAAGTCCAGCACCGGTGCAAAAGTAAAATCCACACCAACTTCCCTCAGCTCGCAGGCAAGTTGCCATGCAACAAGCTCAGTCAGTTCAAGGCCTTGGACTGGGTCCGTGTCATAATAGCTGCCCAGAGCGCTCATTGGGGGATAAACTGTGAAATTGTTTCGAAACCGCTGTACGCGCCCTCCTTCCTGGTCAACCGCAACCAGTAATTTAGGTTTTTTCAGGTTATGTAGTTGCTCAATCAATGCGGTTAATTGGGCTTTGTCCTGGTAGTTCCTGGTGAACAATATCACGCCACCCACAGCAGGATGACTGAGCCATTCACATTCTTGTGTTGTGATCTCATAACCTGCAAGATCGATCATTAATGGACCAATACTCATTTGCGCCAGAAAGAATAAGTTAAAGAAAATAGATGCTATAAGAAGCGGATATTGTAGAAGGATTCTACTAACAGCATAAGAGAAATTGAAAGACTTTACCTGCGATGCGACTTGAGGTAAAAAAATAGGGCACCCATAACCGAGTGCCCTAACCAGGAGGAGTCGAGAATAACAACATGGCAATCAAATAATCTGATTGATGTTGTGAGGCTCACTTAATTACACTGCAGGATCGATGCCAGATTATATATCTCTATATTTTTCATATAGTTAAAGAAATAACAATCTAAACGGTCCTTTGATTAACACAAAGAAGGCCACAAAATGTGGCAAATAATTGCCCCTTGTGGGCAATTATTGCCAATATCAATCACTGCAACCCACTGATATATCGTCGTATTAATCACTACCCATGCACTTCATATTGAGAGTTAAATAATTTATAAACTGACATATGCCTAAAATTCGATATCAACAAGCTCTGGAATCCGGTCAAATAAATACCGATAACAGGCAAATGCAGGTCGTTAACCAGCTGGATGATTTATATCAGCAGCTAAGCAGTAAAACTGTGTCTAACAGAGCGGGGTTTTCGCGTCTGTTACCCGCTATTTTTCGCCGCACTGACTCTACGCCGCAACAGATTAAGGGAATTTATATATGGGGCACAGTCGGGCGAGGAAAAACATTTTTAATGGATATTTTTTATGAGTGCCTTAACAAAGAGCAAAAAATGCGTCTGCACTTCCATCGTTTTATGCAGGAGATTCATCACCAGCTCGATACCATTAAAAACGAACAGGCTCCCCTTAACATCGTGGCAGACAGCTTCAGCAAACGCGCCAGAGTAATATGCCTGGATGAACTGTTTGTCTCTGATATCGGTGATGCAATGATATTGGCCGGACTGTTAGAGGCTTTTTTTAGCCGCGGAATTATTCTGGTTACCACCAGCAACTGCCATCCCGACAGTCTCTACCATGGTGGTCTCCAAAGGCAAAAATTTCTGCCCGCGATAGAGTTGATTAAGCAACATACACATATCGTTGAACTCGCCGGGAATACCGATCATCGACTGGAATTTCTGGAACATGCAGATATATTTCATCACCCGCTGGACGAGACCGCCAACGAAGTCATGCTCAATAATTTCATGCATGTGTCTCCCGAAGCCGGCAAAGAAAATGAGCGTTTATCCATAGAAGGCAGGCAAATTCAAACTATCAGATGTGCTGATGGCGTTGTGTGGTTTAGTTTTCATGCTCTTTGTGATGGTCCAAGAAGTGCGGCTGATTATATTGAAATTGGTCGCTGTTTTAATACTGTGCTGATATCTGATATCCCGGTGTTAACACACAAAAATGACATGACACGACGGTTCATCACCGCCATCGATGAATTCTATGACCGCAATGTCAAGGTGATTATTTCTGCCGACGCTTCTGTTCATGAATTATACAAAGGCCAAAAGCTGGCATTTGAATTTCAACGCACCATCAGCCGGCTGCTCGAAATGCGTTCACATGATTACCTCGCACGACCTCATAAATCTTTGTGACAGCCCAGGCTTGATTAGCTATTATTATATTTGTAATTAACATCAACGAGTTCATTATGAAAAAACCAGTGACTGTTGCGATTACCGGTGCCGGTGGAAATATAGGGTATGCAATTGCTTTTCGACTTGCGGCAGGTGATTTGTTCGGTCCTGATCAGCCTGTAAATTTACACTTGATAGAAATCGAACCGGTGTTGCCAAAACTAACGGGCGTCGTCATGGAGCTTAAAGACTGTGCTTTTCCGACCTTAAACAAAGTTGTATCAACCGCAGATTTCTCAACAGGCTTTGGAGATGCCGACTATATTTTCTTAATAGGTTCAAGACCACGTGGAAAAGGCATGGAAAGGCAGGACCTGTTAAGTGCAAATGGTGCAATTTTTAAACCGACCGGGAAGGCAATCAGCGAAAATGCTGCCCGCGACGTACGGGTTCTGGTTGTCGGCAATCCTGCCAACACCAATGCGCTGATCACATTGCATAATGCACCGAATCTGCAACCAAACCAGATCACATCAATGATGAGACTTGATCATAATCGCACCATCAGCATGCTGGCAGAACAGCTGAATACTCACTCATCAAAGATTAAGAATGTCACTGTATGGGGTAATCACTCCACTACCCAGTTTCCAGACTTGCAACACTGCAGTGTCGATGGAAAAAGTGCCTATGATCTGATCAACATGGAATGGTATCAAAAAGAATTTATTGAGCGTGTTCAAAACCGTGGAGCAGAAATTATCGAAGCACGTGGTGCTTCTTCCGCAGCGTCGGCAGCCTCCGCTGCCATAGACCATATGCGCGACTGGGTGCTGGGTTCTGATGGTGATAGCTGGGTCAGTATGGGCAGCTATTCAACAGGCGCTTACAATATCGCAACCGAATTAATGTATTCATTTCCAACAAACTGCAGCAACCGTCACTACGAGATCGTTGCAGACCTGGAATTAAATGACTTTTCCCGCCAGATGATCGCGCTCTCTGAACAGGAATTGATCAAAGAACGCGATATGATTCGCTGGCTGCTATGTGAATAACCTATCGCGGTATATCTTTCCACTCTGTAACGAAATCATTGATATACCAGGCAACTTCATCGGGTCTGTCTTCCTGCACCCAATGTCCCGCACGCTCGATATATTGCACCCGTGTCGGTCCTGAAATTTTCTGTTTCAGTTTTTCTGCCGCGGCAGGTGACATGAAGTTATCATTTTTCCCCCACATTACCATTGTCGGACAGGTGATTTGGCTATAATCAACATCAGTATCGGAATTCTGCGGATCAGCAGAGATACGAATCAATGATTTAAACCCGGTCATCCCCGGACCTCTCCCCCAAAATTGCAGGTAATTCTGTTTACAGTTCTTGTCGGTAAAAGGCGCGCCATCATAGCTGCCCATGCGCATTAGCGCGGGAAAACCAGCCACGGCCTGCGCCATTGCCTGCTGCAGCACTTCATCCGGTGCACCATCGAGCGCAGCCAGTCCTTCAACTTCACATACCGGCCACTGATCAAAACAGACCGGATTAATCAGTATCAGCCGAGATAAGTAATCACAGTATTTGCTCGCAAAAACCTGCGCCACTCCTCCACCATGGTCGTGACCGACCAAAATCACCTTGCCCTTTAGGCCCAGTGCTTCAATCACTCCCTTGATCGCCTCTGCCTGGTTCATAAAAGAGTGATGAAAATCATTTAAAGGCATATCAGACTGACCATAGCCCACCATATCCATGGCCAGCGTCCTGTACTTATCTTGCAGGTGCTGCTGGACATGTCGCCAAAGTCTCGCATTGGTGGGTATACCATGAACCATTAAAAGTGCCGTATCGCCCACTCCGCACTCTTCTATATTAATATTCAGCTTCAGTCCGTTGACTGTGACTTCTTGTTTCATAGATTACTCCTCTGTTTTTATTAACCCTGCTGTTTTTTTACAAGCAGATTTTCAATTTGATGAACCACACCATCCACTGATGACTTGGTGGCATTCATACGGCTCAGTATAAAAAGACCCTGTGCGCAATTAACCAAAAAATCGGCTGAACTCTCAGTATCCAGGCTACCGGGAATCTCATTCAGGTTCTTTGCCCGGATGATTGCCTGAAGAAATACCTGTTTCATATAGGACAGTGTCGCATTGGTCTGCATTCTCACGTCACTATCATGTTGCGCCAGTTCGGCAATGGTATTTGTCAGCAGACATCCCTTGATCACATCTTCTTTCAATGCATCCTCGGCTCGTGCTGCGAAGTAATCGCAAAGGGCCTGTCTTGGTGAAGGTGCACTCTCTATATGCGATAGATTTATCTCAATGACCTGCCGCTGGTAGTATTTCAGCACCTTCAAAAACAAAGCACGTTTACTTTTAAAAGTATCGTAAATACTCTGGCGGCTAATCCCCATGGCCTGTTCTAGCCTGGGAATAGACGTCGCGTGATACCCCCAAGTCCAGAATTCGCGCATGGCAGCATCCAGTGCCCGGTCTGGATTAAATTGTTTATTCCTGCCCATTCAACGACGCTGAAATCATATAAACAAATACTGTCCGTCTAGTTTATGAGCAGTGTATATTTTATTGGAACGACCTGTCAATAATTTGCGTCAACGACAAAAAAGCCCTGTTTAACAGGGCTTTTTGTTAAATTAATGGATAGATTACGCGGCAGTCCTTGCCGAAGAATAAACACTGGTACCACCGTCATTCTCAGGGCCTTGGTGATTACTGAGTGCATCGGGTTTTTCAGCAAACTCGGCCAATGTGATGCTGTCAAGAAAAGTATATATTTTCTCACTCAGTGTATCCCACAGCACGTGCGTGACATATTTTTTTTCCAGAACAGGTTCAGCGTCATTTACATCAACATCGTCTTTCGGTGCGGGAACAGTATATGAGTCAATCGATGTAATAATGTCAGCGATGCTGATTTCCTCAGGCGATCTGGCCAGTTTATAGCCACCACCGGGGCCACGGACACCTACCACGAGGTCACTCTTGCGAAGTTTGGCAAATAACTGTTCCAGGTAAGACAAGGAAATGCCCTGACTTTGCGAGATCTCGGCCAACGTGACCGGGCGAACCTTATCATTCAGTGCCAGATCCATCATTGCTGTAATTGCGTGCCGTGCTTTTGTCGATAACTTCATCTTAAACCACCTTTCTACCTTGAATAATTTTCCAACATTACACTCTTAGTGTGTATTTTTGTTCATTGGTTTCATGTGGCAAATAATAAATATTTAACCATGGCCTAAACAAATGGATAGGTTGAATAATTTAATTTATTGGTTATCTGAATGTTAAGACCTATTGTTAATGTATAATATCAATATTGATACGGTGCTGGGGCTCGCTGTTTATCAGTCGCCTGCAATGAAAGTATGACCTTGTGCTATACAGAAACTTAGCCATTTATACAAAAAACGGTTATCTCTCCATTTATCCGCGAGATCGCCATATTTTTGCGTTTGGCCTGAATGTGTAACGGAGGATTTAGTGAGTACCTCGGCCTGCATTGCATCAAAATAAACTTTGACAAAAACATCAGGCAGCATTTTTGGTCGTTGATTATTCATTTTGCTGAATTTATAGGTGAGATTGATAATCACCGTGTATGGTGTTCGCTCCACCACCTGCAGATACAGATTCATACCTTCCGCAACTTCTGACTGAAGAATATCACCCAAATTATCAAAATTACCACATAACTTTCTGATTTTGATATAATTATTTTCATACATCTCCATCAGACCAGCAAAAGTATTGGGCTTCGGTTGAGGGATCCTGGCATGACGTATTACGCATTGCATAGTGACGCATTTCCTTATGTCATTTCGACGGGTGATTAAAGATCAAAGCCAGCTCTGAGTATACATCGACGTAATTGCAGAAATCTTTCAGCCGGCATGCAATCATGACTGATAATCAATGTTTTCACACATTTCTGCCCTGTTTTGACAACAATCCAAATACACCACTCATTGACACATACAGTGGCCAGGATCTTCATCTCTTGAAAAATATTCTGGCTACATGCCAGCTGCCAGCATGAAGCCTGCTCAACAAATCTAAGCACTATGGCTTTAGTCACTTCCTGGTAGAGGTGCCAAACCATTGAAACTGCCAGCATGGTGATAATCAGGACTTTCAGACCAACCGATAGAATATAGTCGAGGCTGACAATGATCACCAGCAAGTGAAGCACTGTCACCGCGGCCAACAAGGTGCGTGAGCGCGTAAGTTTGAATTGACGTATCAAATTGAATGAATTTTATCCACTATGGCCTGAACAAAGGGGTCATCAGACTTCACATTTTCAGTGAGTATGCCATGTAACTGCGGATCCTGCAGGGCCAGTAATTGTGTAAATGCACATTGTTCATCTGGCTCTGCTTCCAGATAGTATTTTTCAAGATATTTAGTGGTCAGCGTATCCAGTTCCTTCGTACCTCGACGGCATCGCCATCTAAGCATCGACAGATCGGCTGGCTCATCTGACATCTGACTTTTCCATGATTCGTCAGTTTCGTCGCTTAACAATCAATTTCTTGATCTCAGCAATAGCTTTTGCCGGGTTGAGGTTCTTGGGACAGGCATTGGTACAGTTCATAATAGTGTGACAGCGATAGAGCTTAAACGGATCTTCGAGTTCATCCAATCTTTCTCCGGTGGCCTCATCCCGACTGTCTGAAATCCAGCGGTACGCGGCCAACAACGCAGCCGGCCCCAAGTACCGGTCACTGTTCCACCAATAACTGGGACAACTGGTAGAGCAACAGGCACATAAAATACATTCCTCCAACCCTTCGAGTTTTTCTCGATCCTGTTTGGACTGAAGCCGCTCTCGATCCGGCGGCGGCGGGGTGTCGGTCTGCATCCATGGTTTCACCGATGCATACTGCGCATAAAAATTGGTCAGATCCGGCACCAGGTCCTTCACAACATGCATATGCGGTAAAGGATAAACATTCACATCGCCCTTGATGTCGCTGATGGCTTTAATACACGCCAGAGTGTTCATGCCATCAATATTCATTGAACATGAACCACAGATACCTTCCCGGCATGAGCGCCTGAAGGTCAGCGTTGGGTCAATTTCATTCTTTATTTTGATGAGCGCATCAAGCACCATTGGCCCACATGTATCAAGGTCAATATCATAGATATCAACGCGTGGATTTTGCCCATCATCCGGATCATAACGGTAGACTTTAAAACGCTTAGTGCGATTTGCTGTTGCCGGGGCATCATAAATCTTGCCCTTTTTAACCACAGAATTTGCTGGAAGTGAAAATTCAGCCATTAAAACTAGCTCCTAGTTAGCTTCAAATAATCCTTTACTCTTAATAAACACGCGCCTTGGGAGGGAAAACATCAACCTCTTGAGTGAGTGTTGTCATATGCACGGGTCGATAATCAATACTGGCTTCTCCTTTGTCGGAGATGGTGACGAGTGTGTGTTTCATCCAGGACTCGTCATCGCGTTCCTGAAAGTCATCGCGGGCATGCGCACCCCGGCTTTCCGGCCGGTTTAAAGCAGAAGCAACGGTCGCGACCGCCTGGGGGAACAGATTGGACAGTTCCAGAGTTTCGATTAAGTCTGTATTCCAAATCATTGATTTATCAGTAACCTTGACATCATCAAACTGGTCATATAAAGCTTTGACCTTATCCAGTCCGGTAGACAATGACTCACCGGTTCTGAATACTGCGGCATGGGTCTGCATGGTTTTTTGCAGATTCAGCCTCAGCTCTGCGGTCGGTGTGGAACCGTTGGCATGGCGGAGCGCATCAAACCTGTCGAGTACTTTTTCGGTGACATGCTGCGGCAATTCAGGGTGCGCCGTATTTGGTTTGACCAGTTCCGCCGCACGAATGGCGGCAGCGCGCCCAAATACGATCAGATCCAGCAGCGAATTGGACCCAAGTCTGTTTGCACCATGAACGGATACACAGGCGGCTTCACCGATTGCCATCAACCCCGGCATGACCGTATCCGGATCACCATTCACCAGGTTAACCACCTGCCCGTGGTAATTGGTAGGAATGCCACCCATGTTGTAGTGCACGGTTGGGAGCACGGGGATGGGCTCTTTAGTCACGTCCACCCCGGCAAAAATGCGTGCGCTCTCGGCGATTCCCGGCAGTCTTTCATGAATAACATCCGCTCCCAGGTGCTCAAGATGCAAGTGTATATGGTCACCCTCATCACCTACGCCTCTGCCATCGTTTATTTCCATTGTCATCGATCGGCTGACGACATCGCGTGATGCCAGGTCTTTGGCGTTTGGCGCATAACGTTCCATGAAGCGTTCACCCTGAGAGTTGGTCAGATACCCACCCTCTCCACGCGCACCTTCAGTAATTAAACAGCCCGAACCATAAATACCCGTCGGATGAAACTGCACAAATTCCATATCCTGTAGCGGCAGACCGGCACGCAATATCATGGCATTGCCATCTCCGGTGCAGGTATGTGCGGAAGTGCAGGAGAAATATGTCCGCCCATAACCTCCGGTGGCAAGTAACACCTGGTGCGCACGGAAGCGATGCAGCTCTCCACTGGCAAGATCGATGGCAATCACGCCACGGCATACACCTTCATCATCCATCAAAAGATCAATAGCAAAGTATTCTATAAAGAATTCCGCATTGTGTTTAAGTGACTGCTGGTACAGTGTATGAAGTATGGCATGACCGGTTCGGTCGGCGGCAGCACATGTTCGCTGGGCAATGCCCTCACCATAGCGTGTGGTCATTCCGCCAAAGGGCCGCTGATAAATTTTGCCTTCATCGGTGCGTGAAAACGGAACACCATAATGCTCAAGCTCGACAATAGCAGGGACCGCCTCCCGGCACATGTATTCAATCGCATCCTGATCGCCCAGCCAGTCCGAACCTTTGACAGTGTCATACATATGCCAGCGCCAGTCATCCTCACCCATGTTTCCAAGAGACGCACTCATTCCTCCCTGAGCCGCCACCGTATGACTTCTGGTGGGAAATACCTTGGTAATACATGCCGTGGATAACCCACTCACAGCCATCCCGAAGGTGGCCCGCAAGCCTGCCCCGCCTGCGCCTACAACCAGTACATCGTAAGCGTGATCCACAAATTTATAACTTTCGCCCATATTAATTAATTATATAGATACTTTAATTATTGAAAATAACCCAATGAATGTCATAGCAATACATGCAAAATTCAATACGATAAGTGAGGCGACTTTCAGCCAGCCTCCAACATAATCCTCAATGATCACCTGTATGCCAAGCTGTATATGATAGAACAACGCGACGATCATCAGTGCCAAGGCAATGGCAACAGGGGGAGACTGGATCCAGCCTGCCACAGACTGATAACTATAATCAGCAAGCGCGGCCACACTGAAGGCTAACCACAACATCAATGGCACAAGCGCTATTGAGGTGAGTCTTTGTACCCACCAGTGATGCGCGCCTTCCTTGGCAGAGCCCAGTCCTTTAGCGTGTGATAAGGGGGTTCTTAAACTCATCGTTAACTCCAAGCAAATACCCAGGTGGCAAGGGTTGCCAGTATGGCGAAGGCAACCACCCATAACCCGGATTTATTGGCAATAGTCTTTTCCAGGCCAATGCCCGTGTCCCAGACCAGATGTCTTACTCCGTTGGCCAGGTGCAGATAAAGAGCAAAAGTCCATGCCAGCAATATTAACAGTCCCACTGGATGCGCCAGCCATGCCTGAATACTTTCGTACTGTCCAGGACCCATGGCGACTGAAGCAAGTATAGCGACCATCACCACTGCTCCCAGGCTTAAAAAAACACCACTTGCCCGATGCAGAATCGATAAGGCCATTGTAAGCTGCCATCGATAAATGCCGAGGTGCGGGGATAATGGCCTTTGAGATATGCCCATATATATGACTCCTGACTTCCTGTATCTGGTTATGTTCCAATGCCAGCCAACTTTGACTGCACGGTTCCCTATGATCTTGATATTGAAAACAGTATGGCCGTTTGGCCATGCGATTTCAGGCAGCGCCAGCGCGCTGCAAATATCTGTATACCCGTAGAGGTATAACAAGAGGCAGAAAATTACATTAATTTCGCGTTAGAAGCCAGCTTTACAAGCGAATTATGCCAGTCATCACACATTAGATATTGTACAGGACGTGATTTCAGTGAAAGAAGCATCTTTTAAAAATATTATCTCACCAGAACATTTTTCGACCGAAACCGACAGGCCCGTCATTTCAGTGCTCGATAATCTTTGCTGCTATGAAGTCAGTGGAGAAGATGCGAGCTCTTTCTTACAGGGACAGCTGACAAACGATATTAATGCGGTCACCGACAGCCACGCACAGCTAACCGGGTACTGCACACCGAAAGGACGAATGCTTGCGGTATTTTATGTTGTCAGACAAGCAGACTGTTTTTTACTGTTTACCTCTGGCGATATTGCGCCCGAAGTAATCAAGCGATTGCAGATGTTCATCATGCGATCCAAAGTGAAAATTACCCCTATGGATGACCAAGTCATACTTGGCGTCAGTAATAATCAGGCAACATGGTTATCCCGATTAATCAACCTCGAATTACCTGAGCAGGACTACCAGGTGACACAAGGACACTCACTGGTATGCGTTAAACTTCCAGGAGTGACTGACCGCTATCTGATTGCCGGCAGCCCGGATGCCATCGCCCTGCCGAAACCAGAAGAAGCACTTATCTATAGCCATGAATACTGGCAGTGGCTGGATACCCTTGCCGGCCTGCCAATGATCACAGCGGCCACGCAGGAAGCATTTGTGCCGCAAATGGCAAACATGGAACTTATTAACGGTGTAAGCTTTAGCAAGGGATGCTATCCAGGCCAGGAAGTTGTTGCCCGACTGCATTATCTTGGCAACGCCAATCGTCGCATGTTCAAAGTTAAGGCAGACTCGGCCCATACCCTGCGTGCGGGCGACGATCTGTTCACTGATGACTCAAAGCAGGCAATCGGGAAGTTTTTAACCGTCACACATACACACGATAACCACTACCAGGGCCTGGCCGTGCTAAGAGTTGATGCAGCACAACAAGGGCATTTACTTACTTCTCCTGAGAATGGTGATAAGGTCACCGTGATGGATTTACCTTACCCGGTACCTACTGAGCCGAAAGAGAAAAAGTCATAATGCGCGTGGTTTTATTATATTTGGCTATAGCGGCTTTGACGGCACTCGCGGCTTACATCATCCGAAGCAATAGTCGTATCGCATCTAACCTTCTTTTGATTATTTCATTAATCAGCCTGTCAATACTGTTGCTTTCAATAATGATAGAACAGTAAACACGGCATCAATGCGGGCTCATTGATGTTAGTGGTTGATTACAACCATCCCCCGGGGAACGTGTGCGTATATTTATTCAGCGCCCTTGAATTTGTTGACCCATGGACTGTTCTGAAGGAATTCCATGAATTCCATACGCGTGATATACCCGCTTTTATCTTCATCATAACGATCAAAGACATCTTTTTCGCCAAGGTTTTTAACCCGTCTGGCTTCCTCGGGATCAAGTCTTTCGTCTCTGTTTAAGTCAGCCCCCCAGAAAAGCCCGTCTTCGAAGCTGCGTCCACCTCCGACATCCGCGCTGACCACCGAGGCAATGAACAGTGTTAACCCGATCAACGAATGGAATCTTAAATCAGTCATTAGGCCTCCCGTCATGAATTGGTCACTTATCAGACACAAGCGATCCATTGATAGTTCATTTCACCATCCACAAGACGTCAATAAGGGTGGAATTTTTTACAGAAAATCCATCAACGATTTGCGCGATCTTGATGATAGACAGAAGTAAAGTAAAAAATCGCCATGATGATCTCTAAAATTGTGAACTAATTGATTTTTTGTAGATTTTTAAAATCCATAATGTCCCCAGTTAAATAAATTTGATTTAAGTACGCACAAACCACGATCGCGAGATTTGTTCGCGGTCCCGCACCCAACTATCAAATATAGTCATTTAGAATTTACGTTTGATTTTTGTACAGACAGATGATTTTAAAACGCAACAGCATGTTTATTGAGCGGCGGGCGGATCACGACCGCAGATCAAGCCAGCAAAACAATTATCATCCCGTGGAACGCAGAAAACGCCCGGACAGAAGACTATGTGGGCTGAGTGTTGAGATATTTGATATCAGTGATGAAGAGTTCAGGGAGATGTTCGCTGTTTACATACAATGAGCCATGCACAGACTCGGGGAGACAGATTGCGGTTAGCCAATAGTCAATGATTTAAACTTCCGATGACTTGGCATATTACCTGGCCCCGTACCTGGCTACTTTTTAGTGCGTTAGTGCGGTACCAGGCACTAGATTATCATCGGATTGTGCATCATGATAACAATCCGCAGTCGTTCAATCATTCACTATCACGTGGCCCCTGATTCGGTCTCATATGGGGAAATAACAACACATCGCGAATTGAAGGCGAGTCGGTCAGCAGCATCACCAGGCGATCAATACCTATTCCCTCGCCCGCTGTCGGTGGCATGCCGTATTCAAGGGCACGAATATAATCATCATCGTAGTGCATGGCTTCTTCATCCCCGCAGTCTTTTTGCGTCACCTGTTCCCTGAACCGGGCTGCCTGATCTTCCGCATCATTGAGTTCAGAAAAACCATTCGCGATCTCTTTACCACCAACAAAGAATTCAAAACGATCCGTCACATCAGGATTATCATCATTGCGACGTGCCAGCGGGGACACCTCGGTAGGGTATTCGGTAATAAATGTGGGCTGATCAAGATTGCTTTCAACCGTCTTTTCAAAAATTTCAATCAATAGCTTTCCCGCCCCGTAGGAATCTTCATAGGGAATGGTCAATCCATCACACACACGCCTGAGAGACTCGACATTTGAAAGATCCTGTTTTGATAGCTTGTGATTAAGCTTCAGAACGGATTCTTCTACACTCATTCGGGCGAATGGTTTTTCAAAGTCATAGCGAGAACCCTGGTAGCTGACAACATACGTGCCAAACAGGTGATAAACCAGTTGACGCAGCATATCTTCTGTCAGGTCCATCATCTGGTGGTATTCTGCGTATGCCTCGTAAAACTCAAGCATGGTGAACTCCGGATTATGGCGTGTGGACAGGCCTTCGTTCCTGAAGTTACGGTTGATCTCAAATACTTTTTCAAACCCTCCAACCACCAGGCGCTTGAGATAGAGTTCGGGTGCAATGCGCAAATAAAGCTGCATATCCAGTGCATTGTGGTGCGTGATGAACGGCCTGGCCGTCGCACCTCCGGGTATCGCCTGCATCATGGGTGTTTCTACCTCCAAAAAACCCCGATCAGTCAGGTAATTGCGAACAAAGGTAACAACCTTCGCACGTATATAAAAAATTTCACGTGCTTCTTTATTCATTATCAGGTCAACATAGCGCATACGATAACGCTGTTCCTGATCCGTCAGCCCGTGAAACTTTTCCGGTAGCGGACGTAATGACTTTGTCAACAGCTTGACTTCAACGATTTTGACATACAGGTCTCCCTTGCCCGATTTACTGACCGGCCCTGCAACACCGATAATGTCACCAATGTCCCACGTATCTATTTCCTGTAACAACTCTTTAGCCAGTGCCTTGCGGTCAATATACGCCTGAATACGCCCCGACATATCCTGCAATAATAAGAAAGGCCCGCGCCTTGCCATAATACGGCCAGCGATATGCACCACTTTGTTGAGCTGGGTTAATTCCTCTTTGGTCTTTTCACCCAGAGACTGCTGCAATGACTCAGCCAGCGCATCCCGCTTAAAGTCATTGGGAAATGCATTGTGCCGCTGGCGAATGTTTGACAGCTTGTCGCGCCTTAAAGAAATAAGCTTATTTTCTTCAAGCTTCTCGGATGTGGGCGGGGGTTGATTATTATCTTGTTGACTCATTTATATTCTTCATTGTTCGATTGATGTTACAGTCCTTCTTTAAGACTGGCTTCGATAAACTGATCCAGCGCACCATCCAGAACGGCCTGCGTGTTACTTGTCTCCACTGACGTACGCAAATCTTTAATACGAGACTGGTCCAGCACATATGAACGGATCTGACTCCCCCAGCCAATGTCGGATTTTGAATCCTCCAGTGCCTGTTGTTCAGAATGTCTCTTCTGTATTTCCAGTTCGTAAAGTTTTGCCTTGAGCTGTTTCATCGCGACGTCTTTATTTTTATGTTGCGAGCGATCGTTTTGACACTGCGTCACCGTACCGGTCGGCAAATGGGTAATCCTGACCGCCGATTCCGTTTTATTGACATGCTGGCCGCCTGCTCCGCTTGCGCGATAAACGTCAATGCGCAGATCTGCCGGGTTAATTTCAATATCGATATCATCATCCACTTCCGGTGAGACAAACACCGCGGCAAATGAAGTATGTCTGCGGTTACCGGAATCAAAAGGCGATTTTCTCACCAGCCGGTGTACTCCTGTTTCCGTCCTCAACCAGCCATAGGCGTACTCCCCGTCAAATTTCACCGTGGCACTTTTTATTCCTGCAACTTCTCCGGGAGAAACTTCGATAATTTCAGTGTTGAATCCCTTGTCTTCGCCCCAGCGCAAATACATCCTTAATATCATTTCTGCCCAGTCCTGCGCTTCCGTCCCTCCGGAACCGGCCTGGATGTCCAGGAATGCATTGCTGTTATCCATTTCACCGGAAAACATTCGGCGAAATTCAAGCTGGGCCACTTTCTTTTCCAGTCCATCAAGATCTTCAATCACCGCATTCACTGACGACTCATCATGTTCCATTTCTGCCAGCTGCAATAACTCGGTCGTATCGCTGATGCCCTGCTCGGTCGTACGAACAGTCTCAACGACCGCCTCATATTGTGCCCGTTTTTTACCCAGAGTCTGGGCATGTTCCGGATTATTCCATATGTCGGGATTTTCCAGTTCGCGAGAAACTTCTTCCAGCAGTTCTACCTTGTTGTCGTAGTCAAAGATACCCCCTAAGCGCGGTTATTCTCTCTTCCAGCGCTTTCAATTGCGCGTAGTATGGTGCTAACTCCATGACTGATTCCATTATTTTGAATAGGATGCTCTGCGACTCAAGCCAGCATCACGGGTGATCGAAGCGGGGTATTCTACTGGAATCGCTATCTTCAGTGAATGAAAAACTCAGTGAACTGCGCGTACTTCAAGATATTTTACAAGCAACTGTGGACTTTCTATTCCACGGAAGTAATTCACATCCAGTTCAAATGCAATATGCACCCTGGACGCGCGGTTGTTCCATTCATAATTAGCATAATTAAACGCAATCGCGGCAAGAGTGACGCTCGCATTCACGGGTTGCAAAGAGAGCTTCAGGTGATGTTCACCCACCACACGATAATCGAGTACCGTAAACTCACCATCGAATACAGGCACCGGAAACCCCTGCCCCCAGGGACCGGCATTTATCAGTGATTTTGCTGTGGCAAGGCAAAACTGATCGCCCGCCAGCTGACCGTCAGATAATATTTCCTGCTGCAGATCGTCCGGACTGATCCATTCAGATAAGACTTCATTAAATGCAGTTGAGAATGGCGCAAATTGCTCTTTATCCAGGCTCAGTCCCGCGGCCATGGCATGACCACCAAATTTGGAAATTATCTGTGGATAACGCGCCGCGACGGTATCCAGTACATCACGAATATGTATCCCGGGTATCGAACGTGCGGAGCCTTTCAGCTGATCATTACCGGCATCCGCAAAGGCAATAGTTGGGCGATAAAATTTTTCTTTCACACGTGCCGCAACGATCCCGATAACGCCCTGGTGCCAGTGTGGCTGGTAAATACATATACCGATATTATCTTTTAACTTGCTACTGGCAAGTTGACGGTTTATTTTATCAAGGCTGTTGAGCGCCTCCTGTTTCATATGGCTTTCAATTTCCCTGCGCTCGGCATTTAAGTTATGCAGCCGACTAGCGATTTCATCTGCTGTTTGCTGATTATCTGCCAACAGGCACTCAATACCGATTGACATATCTTCCAGTCGACCCGCCGCATTCACTCTGGGTCCAATATAAAATCCCAAATCACTGGATACAGTGCGTGAATAATCACAACCTGCGACATTCAATAAAGCCATCATTCCGGGACAGCATTGTCCCGCCCGAATTCTTCTCAACCCCTGTTCCACGAGTATGCGATTATTTCTGTCAAGCGGCACCACATCGGCAACCGTGCCTAATGCAACCAGATCTAGCAGCTGGGCAAAATTGGGCTCAGGCAATCGCTGTTGCCGGAACCAGCCTTGCTCGCGCAGGTATGAACGAAGTGCAATCAGCACATAAAACATGACTCCCACACCAGCGAGCGATTTACTGCCAAACGGGTCCCCGGGCTGATTGGGGTTCACAATGACATTTGCCTCTGGCAGAGTTTCTGCTGGTAAATGATGATCAGTAACCAGTACATCAATATTGTGATTGCGTGCATGCTGCACACCTGCGTGACTTGAAATACCATTATCCACTGTAATAATCAGGCGTGGTTCGGAGCCTAGTGCCAGGTCGACAATTTGCGGTGTCAGTCCGTATCCAAATTCAAATCGATTTGGCACAAGGTATTCTACTTTGCGCGCACCCAGCAACGTGAGGCCTCTCATGGCCACGGCGGTACTGGTCGCACCATCTGCGTCATAGTCGCCGACGATGACAATCGGCTGGTCTTCACATATCACGCTGTAAATCAGGGCCGCCGCCTCGCGGGCCCCTTTCAGACTGGCAGGTGGCAAAATATTTTGAATGGACATCTCCAGCAACGCGGGATCAGTCACCCCGCGATTAGCGTATACTCTCTGGAGTAACTCAGGAAGTTCAGATTGTGCAAGTGAGGCATCCACCTGAGCCACCCGCTGTTTAACACGAGTAGCCATGAACTAGTGCAAATGATTCAACATTAATGATTTTTCACCCTGTAAAGTATCCAGGTTTGCGACCCGGCAATGCTAATTTATCAAGTCCCCGTTTTAAATAAGTTTGTTTATTATGTCCCAACGATATCTATTCCTTACCGGTAAACTGGCTGAAAAAAGTTTAGTTAAAGTCCTGCAGGGCATGCAGCCTACAGAGTTCCGTTATGATATCCATCAAATTGGAGTAAGTGTTGCTGCGCTGATGACAACCGACCTGATAGCACGTCGTTTAAAAAATGTCACAGGCTACGACAAGCTCATTCTGCCCGGGCGCTGCCGGGGAGATATCGAACAATTAGCTCAAACTTTAAACATACAGGTTGAAAGAGGTCCTGAAGAGCTCAAGGATATTCCGCAGTATTTTGGTCACCAGGAAGCCAAAACCAGCCTCGACGACTATAACACGGATATCTTTGCCGAGATTGTCGATGCACCCAACATGAGTGTCGCGGAAATTATCTCACGGGCCGAACAGTATCGCGAAGATGGTGCCAATGTCATTGATCTCGGCTGTTTACCCAACACGCCATTTGGGCATCTGAAGGAATCTGTCCAGGCACTAAAAGCGGCAGGTTTTATGGTGAGTGTTGATTCGCTGCTGGCTGAAGATCTGGTGACCGGCGGTCACGCCGGGGCCGACTTTTTATTGAGCCTGCAGGAGCACACCTTATGGGTGTTGGATAAAGTGGATTCTGTTCCCATTATCATCGGTAACCCGCCGACCAACATGCGCTCACTCTACAGAACTGTAGACCTGTTACTCAAACAGGGCCGTCGTTTTATTGCAGACCCCATTCTGGATCCGATTAATTTTAACTTCACAGAATCCATCGTGCGCTACCGCAATCTGCGTAAACGCTACCCGGATATTGAAATCATGATGGGGGTTGGCAACCTGACCGAACTCACCCACGCCGATACTGCCGGGACCAATGCGCTATTAATGGGGATCATCTCAGAACTTAATATTGGCCACATACTAACCACCGAAGTCAGCGAACATTGCAGAAAAGCCGTGAAAGAAGCAGACCTTGCCCGCCGTATTATGCATGCCTCGAAAAGTGACCACAGTCCACCCAAAGGCTATCATGAGGGCCTGATGGCGCTTCATGAGCGTAAACCTTACCCGTATGATATTGAAGAGATCAAGGAATTATCCGGGCTGGTCAGGGATGCCAATTTCCGAATACAGGTGTGTGAACAGGGAATCTTCATATACAATCGGGATGGAATCTTTGAAGCCACCGACCCTTTTGACCTTTACCCTGACCTGGGCGTCGAGGAAGACGGCGCACATGCATTCTACCTTGGGGTTGAACTCGCCCGCGCCCAGATCGCGTGGCAACTGGGTAAACGCTATGAGCAGGATGAAGAACTTGAATGGGGTGTGGCAGTTGAAACACAAAAACAGGATTTAACGACTTTCAAGAAAGAAGGCAGTACCATGCAGTCACGCAAGGACCGCGCCAGCAAACGCAAGCAGACAAAAAACAGACACAAGGACAAAAAAAGCAGCGCTCGACGCTGCTGACTGATTGACTATGCCTTTTATCAGAGAAAGCATTATTACAACACTGCACGACGATGGCAGCCCACATATTGCACCGATGGGTGTCCATGAAACCGAGCGCGGCTTAATGTTGGCACCCTTCAAACCTTCGGCCACACTTAATAACCTGCTTCGAGACCAGGTCGCTACCATCAACTATCCGGACGACGTGCGTATATTCGCAGGCTGCATCACGGGACGGCGTCAATGGCAAACACACCCGGCCGATGTAATTCCCGGCATCCGCCTGCATGACTGTCTCGCACATTCTGAAGTCCGCATACATACACATGAAGACGATGAAACACGGCCACGTTTTTACTGTGATATTGTTCATGAACAGATGCACCACGCTTTTCATGGCTATAATCGTGCCCAGTTCGCGGTGATTGAGTTAGCCATTCTCGTGAGCCGATTGAATATGTTACCCGCAGATAAAATTGACAGTGAAATTAATTACCTGCGTATCGGTCTCGATAAAACTGCCGGGGAACGCGAACTACAGGCATGGGACTGGCTGATGGAAAAAGTGAACGAATTCAGGAATAAACAAGGTGGAGCGATACAATGACAGGTTTTTTAGCCAGCGTTAATAATTTGGAAGACGCTATCTCCGTAAGCAATTATGGCGCTGATATTATTGATTTGAAAGATCCACATCATGGTGCACTTGGCGGATTGCCGATCAGTATCATTCAGAACATTGTTGATCATCTGTGGGAAAAGTCTGTTGTGAGTGCCACGGTGGGCGACCTGGAAGCGGATGTATCACTCATACTGGAGAAAATCGGGCTGGTGGCAGATACGGGCGTTGACTACGTCAAAGTCGGCATGTTTAGCCAGGCCCATATCACGCAGTGCCTGCCATCTTTTGAATATCACGCACGCCGCGGGGTTCAAATAATTGCTGTGTTATTTGCCGATATCAAACACGATACCGAAATGGCAATTGCCTGCTGTAAGAAAGCCCGTCTTGCCGGCGTGATGATGGATACTGCCGGCAAAGGCACGGGCAGCCTGCTTCAACACCGTGACATAAAAGAGCTGTCAAATTTTGTCCAGCTGGCAAAGAAAAATCGATTGCTAACCGGTTTGGCCGGATCATTGCGTCAACAGGATATCCCAACGCTGTTACCCGTTGCACCGGATTACCTCGGTTTTCGCACCGCCCTGTGCCAGGGGACACAACGTACTGCAGGGATAGACATCAATGCCGTCAGCCAGGTTCGCAATCAGTTACCACATCAACACTCGACATCCATGCGCCAGGGTTAATAGGCACCAAAACCAGCCCGGCTATCAACTTGTCACCGGTTAAACTGGCGATAAGGTCAAATTATCCCTGCAGGCTTAGTGCTATAGTCGCTCACTATTATTCAGAAAACTCGCCTGCGTTTAATGACTTTTACGATTAAAATTTTTCGTGCTCAGGAAGCACATACACTCCGTTGTACTGACGAGTTTGTCTCCCAATGGCAATCCTTGGCCGCAACCACGACCCATGTCACAGTTTTCCAGGAACCGGCGTTTGTGAATTGCTGGTATCAGCAATACTCTCCGGAGTTCGAACCGGTCATAGTCTGTGGTTATGACAGCAATGATCAGTTAATTGGTTTTTTACCACTGGCAATCGAAGTACAAACGCGTGTTCTTTCGCATGCAGCCGCACAACAGGTTGAATATAGTGGCTGGCTCTGCCGCCCTGAATATAAAAATGTTTTCATTAGCAACGCAGTATCAACTGTCAGAAAACAGATTAATTACACCGCCTGGAGCTGGTCACATATTCCACCTGGTGCGGAAGTCGACTGGTTATTACAGCCTGGTAGCGAGCTGAACAATATTGTTATGCATTATGAAAAAGTGCTGTCGCCAGTACTTGATTTACATAACGAAGAAAAAATAAAGAAAATAAAAAAGAGTAAAAGCGTCAAGTCAAAAATCAACCGTCTGAAAAGAATGGGAAATTTACATCTTGAGCATATCACCGAAATTAATCGCGCCAGGAATGTGATGGATTTAATTCCAGATCTTGTTAATTTCAGACATGGTGCCGCCCATGGAGATCTGGCATTCAGGGAAGACCCGCTACAGCATGGTTTTTATCAGGCACGCGCTAACAACCTTGTTGAAAATCACTTCACTGCATTGTGGATGGGAGACACACTGTTGGCATTCCATTTTGGCGGCGTCGATAACAATACAGTCTATATCGGCCTGACCGCCTTTGACCCTCGCCATAGCAAGCACTCTCCCGGAGTGATATTAATTTTATATCTGTCCGAATTACTATTACAGCAAGGCATTCAGTATATTGACTTGACACCGGGTGGAGACGAATACAAAGAACGTTTCAGTAACGACCATCATACGCTCTACCGACCGATTGTTTACCCGGGCCGTGCCGCGAAAACCCTGCACTTGCTCAAACAGGCTTCCAGAACTCAGGTAGTGAACACCCTGGCAGCATTGGGTATAGATAAAAAATCTTTGTTAAACAGGTTTGCCCCTGCAAACAGGCAAACTGGCAAACAAAAATATCATACTTTTGTGCTTGATCTGGAACATTCACCAGAATTACCTGCAGTGCAGGCGCCAGAGATCAATGTTCAACGCTATCATGATTTACTGACTCACCAACACGGCTCAAATAGCCTGCAAATGCAATCACTGTTGAACGATGCTACGCAAAGATTTGCAAAAGAAGAAACTTTAATCACGTTGATGAATGAAAACCGGCTCATGGCGTATGGCTGGATAAGCAAAATTGGCGCTAATTATAAAAATCACGGTCTTGAAATAAATATGGATGAAGACACACTTTTCATTGACTGTATGGATATCAACGGAACTTTACCAGCCACGGACAAGCTGCAAGACATGCTGTCATTTATGATTAATTATGTGGCTGACTTAAACGCACGAAAAATATATACCTGCCTGCCTGCCAATGCCAACACAAACAATCAAGCGCTGATAACAAGATTCGGCCTTCAGCCAGTTTGACAAAATATTGCTGATAAAAAAATTATTCACCGTATAATATGTTTTAACCAGCACAATCACGTGACAGGTGCTATATTCATAACGATCATTTAATTACCATAGCGTTCACTTCAAATTGATTGAAAATAAATCCTTCGCGCATACAACGCTGATTGCTGATTAAAGTCATGCACCATCACCATCATCATTCTGCAAACTCTACCAACAAAGCGTTTTTGATCGGCGCGGTGATAAATATTGTTTATGTCATTGTTGAAGCGATATTTGGCATACTGTCGGACTCCCTGTCGCTACTGGCGGATGCCGGCCATAACTTCAGCGATGTTCTTATTCTCCTGTTGGCCTGGGGTGCAAATTTGCTGGCTTCGGTGAAACCCACCGACAGCCATACTTATGGCTACCGCCGTGCCACGATACTGGCGGCACTCATTAGCAGTATCACGCTCATTGTGACAATGGTCCTCATCGCTATTGAAGCCATTCATAGACTGAGCATGATCGTGCAACCGGACAGCATCACAATTATTGTTGTGGCAAGTATTGGTGTTATTGTCAATTTCATTACCGCAGCACTTTTTATGCATCGCAAGGATGAAGACCTCAATGTCAAGGGCGCGTTTTTACACATGTTGGCCGACGGTCTGGTATCGGTCGCCGTGGTTGCCGGGGGAATTGTTATCTACTTGACAGGCTGGCAGAAAATAGACCCTCTGCTAAGCCTGTTAATCATTATTGTGATTGCAGCCAGTTCATGGACACTGGTAAAAGAATCTTTCAACCTCTCTGTGGATGCGGTTCCCACAGATATCGATCTCGGGGAAATTAAGCGGTATTTGCTCGATTTACCCGATGTCACTGATATCCACGACCTGCATGTGTGGGCAATGAGCACCACTCAAGTCGCCCTGACGGCGCATATCATCAGGAATTCGGATACTATTGATGATGCTTTGTTACACAAGGCAACCCGCGATCTAAAAGAAAAATTTGGTGTTCACCACAGCACCATACAGATTGAAAATGGTCGCTGTGCCCTTGCCTGCCAGTGAACAAAACATCCGCCACTCAACTTTGCTTGTAGAAAAATTCCGACTCATCGCACAAAAAACACCGTCCGTTTTAGCAGTTGTTTAGTCTGTGAAGCATATCCCAGATGATTGTCACAAATCACTGTAAACAAGTTTAACGAATCACCTTTGTTGGATGGCAATGACCGTTCATCGACAAAACTTTGCGGGTTATTTTTTCTGAGTTATCAAGCGCTTAGCGTGATTACCACTCATCAGAGAAACCATGCGAGTTATGTTTAACCGCCATCAACGGGTGTTTGAATCAAGTAAAGTTTACACAAAATAAACTGATGATGATGGAAGCGAACATAACCACTGTAATTAAAACCAAAGGGTTCAGCCTTGTTGAGCTTGTGATTACCCTGGCATTGGCCGCGGCCATGCTGACAGTAGGTATTCCGGCGTTCAACAATGTGATGGAAAACAATGCGCTGGCCGGTGCGGCAAATCGCTTTATCTCCAGTCTCGTGCTGGCGCGCAGTGAAGCAGTCACACGCAATATTGAAGTTGTGATGTGCCGGCTCAATTCCGCAAACACGGCATGCGATACATCAGGGACCACGACCTGGTCGGACGGCTGGGTGATATGGGCAGACGCCAATGACAACGGCACCGTGCAGGATACTGAAATTGTCATGCGCGACGAAGGCCTGGGAGAGGGTTATACACTGGTTGCATTAAATAACCAGTTTGACCGGACAATTACTTTTAACCCGCTTGGTGAGGCCCGGGGGAACGGGGGCAATCAGCCGGAAATATTTCGCCTGTGTGACCCGGACAATAACAGCGACAGGGCACGCCTGATATACCTAAGCGGTGTTGGTAACGCCTGGGTCAACAGGAATGCCGGCAGCACCAGTACCGCGACGGACTGCCCGACTTAAATTAAAGAGTGCAATAATGAAACGACGTAACCAAGGATTTACATTAATTGAAGTACTGGTCGCCCTGCTGGTATTTGCCATCGGCATGCTGGGCCTGGCCGGGTTACAGGTGCAGGCGTACCAGGCGGCCAGCTCCGCCCAGGGACGCACCGTCACCACCCTTGCCGCCAGCCATTTATTTGAACGCATGCGTGCCAACATGGATGGTTTCACGGCGGGCGACTATGCCTACGATTCATCCAATGACGGGTTACCGGCCGCGGTGTCCGATTGCAACACTCTGGCAGGATGTGGCGGCGCCGATCAAATGGCGCAAAACGATCTCCGGGAATGGCTGCTTAGCCTGAACCAGGCGCTCCCAATTCTCAATAGTGACAACACGATTAATGCGGACGCAAACATCGTCGTCTGCAACGACTCCACTCCCAGCATCGCGGCACCGGCAACCGTAGGTGCCAACATAAACTGTGACGGCCTGCTAAACCAGTGGACCGTGTATATCGACTGGACTGACCAGCGAGAAGAAGCCGGCTATAAAATTAAACGGCAAACATTTACTTTCGTCCCTTAAGAATTCCATAGACATGCATCGCACAAAAATGAACACAGTGACTAAAAAGCACAAGCGCATTAAAGGATTTGGCCTGATTGAGCTGCTCATCGCCATTGCCCTGAGTTCAGTGGTTGCGATTGTGGTCGTGCAGCTTTTTATCCAGAGTAAACAGTCTTATCTGACCCAGGAATCACTGACACGCGCCCAGGAAAATGGCCGTTATGCCATTAATCTGCTTACCAGTGCGGTGAAATCTGCCGATTTCTGGGGGTGCATCCCATCATTTCAGGAAGACACTCAAAATGGTCAATTCAGCTGGCCAAAAGATGGTGTCACAAATATTGTTAATGGCTTACCCGGAGGCTTTATTGGTGTCAGTGGCCAGGAAGGTGCGGCCACCACCGGACTTGCCGGGTACCCCTCAGAACCCGATACACTCACCATCAGCGGTGTGAGACAGGGACGCTCCTATCCTCTGCATCAAAGCAAAGACCCGTTTGACAACGGCCCAATCACCATTAATCTTGGAGATAGCACGGCCAGCAACATCGACGCCAATGAATTACTGGTCATTGCCGATTGCGCCAATGCCGTCATTTTTCAGGCCACCAATGATGTCGACAGCACGGTGGATACGAGTGGCACACCGCATACGGCAACCATCGAGCATGGTACAACACCGGTTGTCACAGACCCACCCTCACCGTTTAACAATAGCCAGGATTATCTCTCCTATCCTTTTGAACCGGGTGATACCACGGTGTATCAGGGTGTCAGCACCAATGTGGAATACACAATCGATGATGCCGTAGACCATGATGGTAATGCGACCACACCTGCCGTGCCGAGTCTGATGCGCTCCGTCAATGGCGGCGCTGCCGAGGCCGTTGTGCCGGGTGTTGAGTCGATGCAATTGATGTTCGGCGAAGACACGGATGTGCCCTATGATTTTCAGGCCGATCGCTATGTGAACGCGGCCAATGTAAACGACTGGGAAAGTGTCGTTAGTATCAGAATCAGTATTCTTGTGCGCTCACCGGATGCAGACAACGAAGATGCTGCCGGTTACACACTGGAGAGTGTGGATGTCCCCGCGGGCAACATCCCTGCCGATGCAAATGGCCTGTTTCACACGCGCAAAGTCTATTCCACCACGGTATCTGTCCGTAACCGCACGAGTTAATCCGTTATGTCAATAAAACACAAACATCTCAACACAACCAGGCAATCCGGCGTGGTGCTGTTTGTTTCTTTAATTTTATTGTCTGTATTAACCCTGCTGGCAGTCACCGGCATGAAAACCAGTATTATTGAGGAAAAAATGTCCGGCAATCTGCGCGACAACGAGCTGGCACACCAGGCTGCCGAAAGCGCACTCAGAGAGGCTGAAACGTTTATTAATAACCTCACCAGTGTGACGGCACTGACCAACTCTAATGGTTTGTATCGAAAAGGAGCCGAAGCGGCAAAACTTGAACCGGATTACCTCGATCCTGATACCTGGGATCCGGCAAATACTTCAAATTACACCGAAGCCAGTGACCTGGGTGGCAGCGCACAGCTGGCACAGCCGCCAAAATACATTATCAAACATATTGGTGATCATGATTTATGCAAGGCGGTGACGGGTGGCATTTCTGATCCCAACAGCGCATTCAATACAGACTTATGTATCCGGGAAATATTCAGAGTGACAGCCCATGGTACCGGTGTTTCTCCCGATACGACCAAAACACTACAGGCTTATTTTGAGCTTAATAAACTTTAAAACATGATGATAGTTAAATACCTCATGATGATAGTTAAATACCTGATGAGAAGACACGGGGAACAGACATGAAACATCCAATGAACATGAACTATTACAGGCCATTGAAGAGCGCTCTGCTCGGTTTCTCTCTCGGGCTAATGATTGCTGGAAACGGCGGGATAGCCGCACCCGGCAACCTGGCTTCACAGCCATTGTTTCTCGGCACCAATGTACAGGCCAATATCTTTTTTGCCACCGATGATTCCGGCAGTATGATTTGGGAAACGACACTCAATGATGGCACTTATGATCCGGGCAATGCCAATTTTAATTTTCTGCCCAATCCACCCACCTCGGCCGGCGGCCTTCCGGCCAACTGGTATCGTGAACTTCGACGATCATTATGTTTAGGTTTCAATGTGCTTGCCTACAACCCCAATGCGGTTTACACACCGTGGAAAGGGGAAGATGACGATGGCGATCAATACACCAACATGACGCTCACTAATGCCCGCTTCAACCCGTATGACGCTGACAGCGCGGTCAATATTTCCAATCACGTGTACTTCCAGTGGGATGATGCGGATGGCGATGGCCAGTACGACGGTCCGGGAGGAGGTGCCTTTGGTGCCGCCAATGATCCGGCAACCGATGAGTGTGGTGATGTGTCTGCAGACATTACGGCCGATACCGTGCAGGTCAATACTCTCCCGGTCACGTTAAGCCCGGGTGACGCGGGCTATCCCAATTCCCAGCAGAACTATGCCAACTGGTGGAGCTATTACCGCAAAAGAGAATATGTGGCCAAACGTGCCATGTCCGAATTAATCAACAGTTCCAATCACAGAATGGGACTCGCCACCCTGCACAATAATAACAATGTGGGGACACCGATTGGCGATATGACCAATGCCAGCGACAAGGAAGATCTGCTGGAGAGTGTCAGTCGCATTAATTCTGTGGGAGGCACGCCACTGCGTCGCTTGCTGCGCAATACCGGGCGTTACTTTGACAAGGCCGGAAGTAATAACGATCACTCTGACCTTGGGTTCACGGATGCCAGCCCGATTCTTGGTGCAGGCAACGGTGGCGAATGCCAGCAGAATTTTGCCGTGTTATTCTCGGATGGGTTCTGGAATGGCGGCAGTCCGTTCGTGGGCAATACCGACGGCGGCACCAGTAATTCCATGTGGGACGGCGGCTCCTATGCCGATAACCTGAGTGACACGCTCGCCGATGTGGCCATGCATTTTTATGAAAGAGACCTGGCGACCGGCATTGCCAATGAGGTCAAACCCATAGAGGGTGTCGATGAAAATGAAGCACAACATCTGACGACCTATACCGTGGCCTTTGGTGTCAACGGTACATTGACTGCCAATCCGCCAAATACGACCGATCCATTTACCTGGCCCGACCCGATCAATAATGGCGGCGCCGAGCGAGTTGATGATATGCGCCATGCTGCCTGGAATGGACGCGGTGAATTCTTAAGTGCCAGGGATCCGGCCACCTTGATTACTGCACTGGAAAATGCGCTGGCCTCGATTGAAAACCGCATTGGTACCTCAACCGCGGTGACGTTTAATTCTAACGAGTTAAGAGCCGATACCCAGTTATACCTGACACAATTCAACAGTGAAAACTGGTCCGGGGATATTGTCGCATTCAACTTCAATAGTGACGGATCAATTAATCCCACTGAAGCATGGCGGGTGTCTGACTACCTGGATGCCGGCAGTTACAACTACACTAACCGTGTGACCTATACGCTGAATGATGCCACTAATGCAGGCACCACGCTGGAATGGGATCACATATCCACCGCGCAGCAAAATGATTTCAAAACCGGTCCGGATGGCAGTCTTGGCAGTGATGCTGACGGGCAGGCACGTCTGAATTATTTTTTGGGTGATCAGACGCACGAAGCCACGGGCAGCGCCTATGATTTCAGACAGCGGGACTCGATCCTTGGCGACATTGTCCACTCAGGGCCGGTGTTTGTCGGCAAGCCCAGTGCTAACTACCCGGATTTCGACCCATTTGGCAGTAGTACCAAACGTTATTCCGACTTTGTTGAAGCCAACAAAAACCGCAAAGGGATCGTGTACGTAGGTGCGAATGATGGCATGGTGCATGCGTTCGATACCTCGCAGGATGGTGAGGAAGTCATGACCTATGTGCCGGCAGAATTGTATGCTAGCGGGACTGCCACCAGCGGACTCCATTACCTGTCGGACCCTGACTACACGCACAAGTACTATGTGGATGTTAATCTGGCATCAAGTGACGTATTCATCAACACTTCAAGTGGCGGTCTGGGCTCACCCAACTGGGAAACCATTTTAGCAGGCGGCTATGGTGCCGGCGGGCGCGGTGTGTTTGCACTCAACATTACGGATGAGTCCTTCCCCAATAGTGTCGCCGGTGCCGAGGATACCGTTCTGTGGGAGTTTTCTGATACCAATAGTCCCTACATGGGCTATTCTTATAGCGAGCCGCGAATTGCATTACTGAACAATGGCAAATGGGCCGTACTATTTGGTAACGGTTATAACAGCGACAACGGCAAGGCGGCCCTGATCATTCTGTATATCGAACAGGGCATCGATGGCACCTGGGATACGTCAGATTATGAGATCATTGATACGGGTGTCGGCGATGTCGCCAATAAAAGTGGCATTGGGCAGATCACGGTGATTGACCTGAACGGCGACCAGGTCATTGACCGGGTTTATGGCAGTGGCATTGATGGTAATCTGTGGGCGTTTGATCTCTCTGACTCCAACGCCAATAACTGGGACTCGGCATACAAATCAGGCTCAGTAAGCAAGCCATTATTTACCGCACAGTCCGGCCAGCCCATCACGGTCAAAGCGGCCGTCACCCGGGTGGCAGATTCAACTCTTGCCAATGCACCCAATGTGTTGGTGCTGGCAGGTACCGGACAATTTTTAACGGATGCTGACCCGACTTCGACCACACAACAATCAATGTATGGCATATGGGATGCAGGTGTCAGCGAAATTACCGTCTCGGACCTTGTTGAGCAGACACTGGAATCATTTTCCACGTCCTCGCAAAGAGTGATGACCGACAATAGTGTCGACTATGATGTTAGCAATCCATCCAGCGGTGATCTCGGATGGTATTTTGACCTGCCAGATAGCGGAGAACGTATACTCATTGACCCGGTGATCCGGCTTAAGCAGGTTTTCTTTGCGACCAATATTCCCTCATCGCAGAAATGTACCGACGGTGGTGGATCGGGCTGGATTATGATCCTTGATGCCGAAAATGGCGGTGAACCGAGTGAAGGCGGATTCGATTTGAATGCCGATGGAAATTTTGATGCATCCGATCAAATTTCAAATAAGTTTGTCGCCGGTCTTAAGTTTGATAATGGGCTGCCAGCAGGTCTGGGCTTCCTTGGCGGCAGCGGTAAGTTATATATTACAGGCACCGGCAGCGGCGGCGGTAGTGGGGCTCTCTCGGGGGTCAGTGCAGAAAACATTCAGCAGCTAAATTTTCAATCCAAAGGCCGCCTTGCCTGGAAGGAGTTATTTGAATGATCAGGTTTAAATTATTTAAAACAGGTTTTCAATTTGCGTGTATTGTGCTGCTGGTTGCAGGATTACTTCTGCCGGTCATGGCAGGCACACTACCAAGCCACTACCCTCAGGTCTTTGTCTGGACGGGGACGATTGATGACATAAGGCCCGGTGCGGTGGTGATTGGTGACAGGGAATTCGGCAATTTGGGCAGTCATATCAGTGTGCACCGTCTCAAAGGCAGTCACGCGTCAATCCAGGATTTACAGGTTGGCATGAGCGTAGGGTGTGTGTTATCTAATAACAACCAGCTGATTTCGTTATGGGAATTGCCGGATAGTTTAAACGCACCGACGGGGCCCTGGGCACCCGGGCTACAACGCCTGACACCACAATAAGCCATCTAATCAGGGAATTACTATGCCTAGTTGCAAAACAAAAGGATTCACACTGACAGAACTGTTAATCGTTATCGCCATTATTGCAATCCTCGCCACTTTTGGTCTGCCCGCGTACAACGAGCAAATGCAAAAGGGTCGCCGGGCAGACGCCAAGAATACCATCATGCAGCTGGCTTCACTGCAGGAAAGATATTACTCAAACTTCGGCTATTACGGCAGCGCGAACGATCTGAAAGGTGAAGACCCAATTCCCAGCGATGGCGGGCACTACGAAGTTACTATTACCTGCACACCCGACTGTGCAGCCGGTTCCAGACCCCAACAATATATGATCACCGCTGATGTACTTGCAACAGACGACAATTGTGGAGATTTCACCTATGATCAAACAGGTCAGGCGGGCGTGACGGGATCCAAACCGGTGGAGTATTGCTGGTAGAAATCAGCACACAAAGTCAGTGTTTTCCCGTGACAGCATGTCGTATTGCTCGTGCAGGCTCATCAGGAATTCTTCCCAGTATTTACGGGTATTAAACCAGGGAAACCCCAGAGGAAAAGCCGGATCATCCCAGCGCCGGGCGAGCCACGCAGAAAAATACAACATGCGCAAAGTACGCAGACATTCGATCAATTGAAGTTCCTGGCGATCAAAATCGGCAAACTCATTATACCCTTCCAATATCTCGCTTAGCTGCATTTGCTGCTCATGTTTATCACCCGACAACAGCATCCAGATATCCTGTACAGCCGGCGCCATGCGTGAATCGTCAAAATCAATAAAATGTGGCAAGTCGTCACGCCACAGCATGTTGCCGAGATGACAGTCGCCATGAACACGAATCAATTTTACTTGCCGGTTGACATTGATGATTGAATCAATGCGTTCAAGTAGCTGTTGTGTGATTGACTGATATTGCGGTTTGATATCCGCTGGAATGAAATAGGAATTTAGGAAGTCGACACTTTCATGGCCATGTTGCTGGCTGCTGATAACAGGCCTGAAAGCATAGGGTCTGGCGGCACCAACCAAATGAATGCGCGCCAGAAATCTGCCGAGAATATTCAGATTATCATAGTTATCCAACTCAGGGGCCCGCCCCCCTTTTCTCGGATAAAGCGAAAAACGAAAGTCTCCATAGTGAAATAAACTGACCTGATGTTCATTCTGGATTGGAGCAACGACAGGTAATTCTGCCTCGACCAGTTCGAAGCAGAATGCATGTTCTTCCCCGATCTGTTCGTCTGACCACCGGTTTGGGCGATAAAACTTGGCAATCATCGGGGCGTTATCTTCTATCCCGATCTGGTAGACACGATTTTCGTAACTATTCAGCGCGGTTACCCGACCATCACACTCAAGGCCGATACTTTCGATCGCATTAAGAATAAAACTCGGCTCGAGCCGATCAAAGGGATGTGAATTCCCGGCGTCACTGGTTGGCGATGTCATTGATGAAATTTGTTATTTGGGATGCATGATAAAAGCGGATATCGCCGGGAAAGTTGTGACAAGCTGACGAAAAGTAAGCGTCAACGATATCAGAATTGATAATTTCTGCAGGATCTTTACCGTCCAGTGGAGCTGATTTAATCAGGCAGAGTGTTTGTGCAGAGATAAATCCGGCCAGCCAGAGTGCGATGGAGTCCGAAGTTGTTTGCCAGTTTTTTGGATAGGGACAGCGTGCGGTTACATCGTCGTAGGGACACCATACATAGGTTTGCCTGTCGTCGTTAAGCTTTTCAGCACTTGTCAGTATTTTGATGCGGTTATTCAGCCCTGCCAACATTAAAGCGTACTGTTGCATACCTAACACGGCCATGGGATGGGCGATTTCCTCTGCCAATGGCCAGTCGTGCGCAGCTGTTCTTACACAATCAGCAAAAGGCCCCCCTCCCGGAACAATCACAACCGTATGTTGTTCGAGTAATACCAGTTCATCAACCCATCGCTGCAGGATGATATTGCAATATAGACTGCCACCAAGCTTAACGACTATCATGGTTTTCGATTAAAAAATCTGAACATGGCCGCTGCCTTATCAAACGTTTCCTGATATTCCTCGTTCATATCAGAGTCCCACACCAGGCCGCCACCGGCATAAAAGTAGGCATGGTCATCTTTTTGTATCATGGTTCGAATGGCGATATTGGTATCCATTTTACGATTGAAACCAATATAACCAATCGCACCACAGTATAACCCGCGTCGGTGTGGTTCAAGTGCTTCAATAATTTCCATGGCACGTATTTTGGGTGCACCAGTGATCGAGCCACCCGGAAAAGACTCACGCAGCAGCGCGACAGGTGAAACACTGGCAGGCAATTTTCCCTCAACAGTGCTGACCAGATGATGCACTGTCGCAAAAGATTCAATGTCAAATAGTTTAGTCACTTTAACGCTGTTTTTTTCGCAACACTTGCTTAAATCATTTCTTAGCAAATCGACAATCATGACATTTTCGGCGCGATCTTTTGTGCTGGTACGCAGCTGTTCTTTTAGCAGGGTGTCTTTCGTTTTGTCACCACTACGCGGACGGGTGCCCTTGATTGGTTTGGTCTGAACAATATTATTCTCAACTCTGAGAAAACGCTCAGGTGAAACACTCAGCACCTTGCACCCCGGCACGTTAAAATAACTGGCGAAGGGAGAAGGATTAATTTTGCGCAGCCTCATGTAACCCTGCCAGGGATCGCCCTGCACTTTTACTTTAAAACGCTGCGCCAGATTAACCTGGTAGCAATCACCGGCCGCGATGAATTTTTTTACTTGATGAAATTTTTCAGCGTATTGCTGATGAGTCATGTTTGCCTGAATATCAGAGATAGCCATATATTCTTCACCTGACTGCAACACGGCAGGATGACTGACGCGTTCAATAATTTCGTCCCAGTAAAGTCTTACTCGTGGTTCAGACAGGTCACCTGTCACAACAGCTGTCTTTTCAAGGTGATCAGCGATATAGGCCCAATGATAAATGCCTACAGCCAGCTCAGGCACGGCAATATCATTCAGGGCAATACTGGGAACATGCTCTATGCGACGTCCAAGATCGTAAGAAAAGAAACCCAGCGCACCGCCTGTAAACGGAAACTGATCTGCCTGCATTTGGCATTGCGACAGCGCCTGTTCGATTAGCTTAAAAGGGTCATCCGGAACGACCTGAATATTCCCACCGCTGTTAATTGTCGTAAATCTGCCCTGAGTAGTGAATGTTTTTTTTGGATAGGCTGAAAAAATTTCATACCGGCCCTGTGCACAATAAGGTCGACCACTATCAAGAAAAATCGACCACTCCAGCGGCGCAAATTGCGAAAAAATTTCAGCAACATTCTCGAAATAAGGAACTTGGTGATAAGTGAATGCCAAAATATTACTCAGCAATTAAATCAGTAAATACCAGTGCCACAGCGGGAGCACATTCTGAAGCCATTGGCGTTTTGATCACGTCAGGCGGAATAATACAATCAGTGAAATCGATACACTTGAGAAACATTCTCTCAGCGATTATTCTGACAAGAAAAGCACCTACACCGGCGGCGACTATTTTATCTATGGCCGGGTGATGACGAATCATCGATATCACTGATGCCTCAATCATTTGCATTTGCTGTCCGGCAAGGTACTCACAGACCTCGATCCATGTATCGTGATCAGCACGACAATAGTCCCGCCCTATCATACGTGCGAGTCGTCTCATACTTGAAGGAATATCTTTTGCCTGTCCATCTGGTGTTGGCCCATAGTCCGCATGCGTTGGCAACCACTGCAATATTCTATAGACATCTGCCGTCGTTGAAAATTGCTCTGCCATCAGCGGAACAGTGCGACCTTTATATGGTATCTCACGGCACAGGGTATTGACACAGCTTCGTACAACACCTGTATAGACCAGTTCACCCGTGATGAGTCTGTCAAAATCTGTCTCACCGTTAAGCATTAGCCCACTATCATTGATTTGCAGCACATCAGTGGTCGTACTGCCAATATCCATAAAAATACAATTGCCAGTATGTTGCGCTAAAAGATTAGCACTGGCCAACCAGTTTGCGGAAGCGATGAGTGATTTATTATTGATCGCCTGTCGATAATTTAACAGGCCTTTGGTGGAATAAAATCTGACATTTTCTTCATTTGACACGGTTTCAATAAAAACATGAATAATTTTCTCCACCCCTTCCTCATGGGTATGAAAGATATCTGCCATCTCACCGGTCATGGTCACGTTGTGCCTGTCAACAGAGGAAGGGATGATTGATTTTGCCATCTTCAATACTGCACTCAGCCTGGCCAGCCCGTGCCATAATGGACAGTCCCACTGCTGAACATGCAACCTGCCATTTTGCACATAGGCCAGTTTGACATGTGCTCCGCCTATATCCCAACCAGCCCTCATGTAAATATCCTCAGACAACTTTCACCTCAATGATTTTATTATTTAATGCTATCTCTTCAGGCACTCTGGCGTTCATGACACTATTGATGCATAACTCGGCCGGATTGGATTTAAGTACTGCAGACAACCCTGCAAATGAAGAAGTTAAACGGGGATTAATATCCACTACAAAATATTCATCATTGCATTGGATAAGATCAACACCGACGTATCCGCGCAGCCCCGGCAAAGCAGTCTTAAGCTTTATAGCAATCGTCCTGACAGCATCATTGACAGGGTGAGCATTCACTAAACAGGCAGCAAGTCGGGGCGTTTTGAGTCCGCTAAACACCTGCTGATTAAGCGTAATAACACGCACATCATGGTCAGAACAGATCATGCTTATACTAAGATGCTCACCATTGACATAGGGCTGTATTACCCACTGATCACTATCTGCGCCAGTATAGTGACGAACTTCAGCCGCATTCTGACATTGCATTAAACCTTCGCCGCCGACCCCATCGCGGTGTTTAATCATAAAGGCACCTTCATGCATCGCAATCTGCTCACCGGAAAAGCATTTAACTGTCGCTATATTATTCGCGACAAGATGGTGAAAACAGGCCAGTTTGTCTGCGCAAATTCTCACCGACTCCTGATCACAGTTAAGCAGGGTGACTTGTTCACGGGTTAGGTGCTGAATGATGGATTCAAGTATGCCTTCGCTTTCCGGTGCAATTACCCAGGTTACATCGCTTTGTCTTGCAAGCAATATTAATTGCTGCATGTAATCCACTGTATTTTCAACGACATGCACTCTGGCACCCACAGGGTCAAGCTTGATCCGGGCATCTTTGGTGATTATTAACTCCAGCCCATTGATTTTTGAGCATTCGTTGAGGACTGCCTGTAACATTAACTGCCCTTCTTGCTTTAAACTGTCCGGCAACAGATCATTGGCAATACCACCGCCAGTGATAAATTCAGTGACAAATAAACGCATGTAATGAAAATAATTCCGGTTATAGACTATCAGTATGGACAGGTTGTACTTGCAAAAGCCGGCCGGCGTGAGAAGTACCAGCCAGCACGTTCAAGTGTAAGCCAATCATCCGAAATACACCATGTCATTGAAAAGATTCTAAACTTCGCACACTTTAAAACAATCTACATTGCTGACCTTGACAGTATAGAAAGACAGCATTTTGATTCACAACTGTGGACAAGCGTGTGTAACAAGTATCCAGATATTGAATTTTGGATCGATGCAGGCTCAATGCATGATCAGTGGACAGAGACGATGCACTCAAACACCAATGTACGCCCTATTCTTGGTAGTGAATCTTTTAGTACAGTTGAAGTACTGGCAACCGCACTCAATCATCTCAACCAATACAATCCATTACTTTCTATTGATATTAAACACAACCATATCCTGGGACCTGCAAATCTACTGGATTATCATACTTTATGGCCGAAAGATGTAATTATTCTGTCGCTGGGACATGTTGGCAGCGACGATGGGCCAGACAGGCAGTTATTGCGTGACATGGTACCATACCAGGCGTCGCATAATTTTTATTACGGCGGTGGTTTACGCAATCTTGAGGATATCCAGCGACTTGCGAAACAAAACATAGAAGGCGCACTCATTGCAAGCATGTTACACCATGGCAAGATCACAGGCGCGGAGCTGGATGAAATTATTTTTTGACTATCTTGAGACTATTTAAGTCCTGGCCTGTTCCAAGTAATGAACGCAACACAGACTGACCCAGGGATGCTTGCGAAAAAAACTTGAGGGCATCATCTTTATTTTTTTGATTCTGCATCTGCTCAAGACTTGGACCCTGGTACTGACAGTATGACTGGGTGGTTTCATATGTTTTTAATTCGACAAGACCCGGCAAATAGCCAATCAACTGTTCCCATATAAATATATTGAGTAATTCAGTGCTGGATCGCCAGCCTAGATCTGCGCATACGAAGTTGAGATTCTGATGGTCAAGTCTCTCGATGACCTGACGCTTGACTACAGACTTAAGATAACCATAGTCAATAACAAACCCTGTCAGCGGGTCGATGCGATCTTTGATCTTTACATTCAGAGTATAGCGCCCACCATGCAGATTGGCACATTTGCCGGGATGATCTGTAATAAAGTGCGCTGAGTCAAAAACCAGCTCTTTGCTGACCATCGCTTGCGGGACATTGGCATAGAATCTGTCACGCACACAGGGAATGATTTTCAGACAGGGTTCCACCAGAGTCAGCAGACGTTGTGCATCCTGCAGAGACTCGGTTCTGAACAGTATCGAATGCTCACCTTCATCAAGCTTTACCCAGCGAATCTGGTAATCATTGGTCAGTCGCTGCCATAAAAAGTCCAGACTTCCACAAGCAGGTAAAGAAAAAAACACATAACCTTTACGCAGTTCACCAAGCCGGGCAACGATGACAGACAAAAATAATTTAAAGTCGATGGCAGTTTCAGGCGTTACATCAAGCGCGGGAAATTTCTCCTCATAACTGCGCAATGTTTTAATGCGGTTTACTGGGACGACCCGGTGGCTTGAACTGGAATAACGGTACTCCTGACGAAACTGAAATCCAAATGCCTGTAATTCACGCAGGTACCATAAAAGTTCATCGAGTCGCCGGATATCGCTGGACAAACAGATAAAGTCCGCTTCTTTTGTAAGACATTGGGCTGCGGATAATGCCAGCAGTATGGTATTTGCCCGTGTTGTTACCGGCTCCGCTGGCAGAGTATAAAGACGGGTATCATCAGCAGCATTCACCATTGATTCTCGTACCAGAAGATCGAGTGAAATATGATGTCGAATGCAATATTCCTGCAATGTTAAACCACTGCACGCAGCCAGATGTGCGTTATCAATCTGTTCTACATCAGCCTGGCATTCATAACATTTCATAATATCACTTCAGCATGAAAATGCGGACAAAAAAATACCCCGAGTTGCGTAGACAACCCGAGGCATATATCGGACAACAATAGATTGCCTAGAAACCCTTGAATGGGTGCTCGGCAGAGTCTTTTTGTGCAACAACTGTCGATGCTTTTGGCTCATCTTTGATAGCACGCTCAATAGATTGCTTAACAGCTTTGTAGTTGTTTTCGTAGATAGCTTCATCACTCTTGGCTTCCCAGTGAATGAAAACACCCACACAAATGAAGATATCATCAGCTTCATCAGCAGGAATCGTACCATCTTCAACACAGTCAGCGACTGCTTTAGCAACAGCTGCCTGAGCTGGACCGAACATTTGAACGGCTTGCGTGGCACCTTTGATGGTTACTTTGTTGAACATCATTGTGTTTGGCTTACAAGGTAGGTTGGGTGCAACAACAGCTAACAAAGTAGAAAAACCATCTTTGTTGTTTACCAAACCATTACAGAATGCTGTTTCAACTGCTGAACCACGCGGGCCCATCAGCAAGTCGATGTGAGCGATTTCTGCCATAGTGCCTGATGGATCATTGTCATTCACAAGTGACTCACCAACCATTACTCTGTTGACTACTGCCATTTAATTTCTCCTAATTAATTAGTGTTGTTTGTTAACAAACAGCCGTAAAAATTTACGATAAAAAGATTGTTATGGGCGCTTCCTGATGAAAATTACTAGTAAGTTTTCATGCTCCAAGTTCGTCCCTTTTACTTACCGCTCAAGTCGGCCGACTCAATGGCAGCGACAAACAATGTTGCAACCGTCAAGTCCGCAGTCGTTCCGGGATTGATTCCGGCACGCTTCAGTTGATTATCCAGAGATAACAAGTCCGAAACATGCTCAGTCGGATCCCTCGACGCCAACACTCGATTGGCAAGAGGCGCAATCATATCACTAATTTCCCGCGCTTTTAATAGACCATTTTTACGAATTATCAGGCTATCCGGGATTCGCCGCCACTGACTGAGAAATATTGCTGTCGCAGCCCATTGCGGACTTCCCCAGCGATCCATATAACGCCAGAATGTGGGCAGATTATGTTCAAAAATATCTTCGTACTGATGGGTATACTGAAAAGCGACCCGATCTTTATGTTCAGCCATCTGCATGGCCTCAAACAGTGTGACAGAGGGCTCACTGGCGATATCCTGCGCGTTTACCTGCCCCATCCCGCCAGGCATGGCAAGCTGGATGGCCCGGTAAGTAAATTTTGCATCTTCAATTGAAAGCTGACCCAGAATATTTTCAATGTCAGACAGTAGGAGTTGCCGGTCAGAGGTCGCCAGCAATGTCTCCACCAGCGGTGCGACAAGTAAAATAATCCCCAGATTAGTGTTATCACCAACGGCATCATGTGTGGCTTTGATCGCGTTATAGATACGCTCGCCTACACTGCTGCAGGGCTCAAACAGTGCTTTTGAGGAGACGTCCGCGCTTATTTCAAACTGATTGACGCGCATGCCATGGCCATCAGCATGATAGCCGACATTTCCGGGTTTGATGGCCCTGAGCTCCATTAAGCAGGCCTGGTGGTAACACTGCTGATAATGATCGCGAGATTTATGCATGGCCGCTTACCCTGAAAGTGACGGAAGATTGCAGCGAGCCAGAAAGTGATCAACAATCTTCTCCGTCAGGTTGACTGCTGTCGTTTGCTGTAAGCCCTTCCAGGCGGGCACGCTGTTTACCTCGGTCACCCAGAAGCGACCAGACTTGTCCCGAATCAAATCGACCCCTGAATAATCAAGTCCGGTGACTCTGACGGCTTCGAGCGCCATTTTCTCCACCGCACGAGCAAGACAAACCGCTTCCACCTGCCCGCCCTGCGCCACATTGGTTATCCAGCTCTGGCCTGTTCTCTTCATACTGGCGACAATTTCATCACCGACTACAAAGACACGATAGTCAACACCTGTTTGTTCCCCGGCATCAATATATTCCTGGACATACATGACTCCCTGCATCAGAGAATAGTCGATGTAATCAGATTTTTGACGGACTCTTTGTACACCTTTACCCTGCGATCCAAATATCGGCTTGATGACCACTTCGAGACCCGCATTCATAAATTCATGTATTTTATGACTAATATAGTGTAAGTCACTGCTAAATAATGATTTTGGGGTTGGGATACCTTTGCTTTTCAGAAGGAATGTTGTCATCCCCTTATCGACACTGCGCTCCAGTGCACGCGTGCAGTTCATCACCGGCACGCCAAGATGCTCTAAGCCATGCAACACATCGAGATAATAGACAACCTGTTCAAGACTGCCCCCGGGAATCCCGCGCACAAACACCGCGCGGGGCAACTGGTTAAAGCCGGGGATAACTATCCCGGCATGGTCTGCACTTAAATCGAAGTGGCAGTCCTGCAAGCGTACAAAGCGCGGGTGATATCCCCTTTGCAGTAATACCTGTTTTAGCTGGTGACCGTGCCAGCCCGGATCATCGGTAATGATGGCGATATTCGCCCCGTCGTCAGCCACCAAATGATTCTTTCAGTAAATCCAGATTCACTTCACCAGCGAAATACGTATTTCCACTTTCCACGGCGGTCACGCTAACTTGTGCCGGGCTAAACAGCATTTGATCAATCTGGTAGAAATCGTATTTTGCATCGGAAAATACTTTGGCAAAGGGCTTGCCATAATCCTTTGAGGTATTAGAAGGCAATGCCGTGGCCAGTGCCCGCGCATCGTCATCAGGCCCACTAACGAATAACTGCACCCTGCCGGCAAACAGAATCGCGTCATTTGTCCGACCCATTGCCTGTACAAAATCAGGAACTGGTGGACAAAGTGGCGCACTGCCCGCACCATCAATAATACGTTCGAGCGGAAACTTGAGTTCATGTGCTTTATGCAACGCGGTTTCCAATACTCTGGAAACAACTTGAACAACACCCGCCAAGCTACTGGTAGGAGTCAAAATTATACTTAGATTTTCATGTTGAACAGAACATTGCTCGGCCATTTTAACCAATAATTCTGTCGGCGGCTGTTTATCAACCTCCATCACAATACAGACTTTTTCCGCCTTGTCCTGATAGCCGAGTTCTTTAAAAAGCGGCTCGCGCAGGGAGGCCGCGCGGCCCGGCCCTGAGCCCAGTGCGTAGAAGGCTGTTTTACCTTCGCCGTGAGAAAGCTGCCAGCCGGCATACTGGCTTCCAAGACAGGCCAACACCGGATTTGAAGTGTGGACATAAACCGATAGCGGCCAATTTGGCGCGCTATTTGTGTGAGTCAGTGAAACGTTCCCAAGTCCGCCCAGACAGATTTCACTGATCAGTCGTCCGGCTTCCAGCCCACCCTGGTTATTAATACCGGCGTCGATAATCATGACACCCGTGGAGTTCTGCTCAACACCGACGCGCAAAGCCGTCTTTCGATCAATAAGTCGCTGCAGAATAGGCTGGGAAAGGTCATTAATACTGGGTTGATTGTTCATAGCGATTATTCATATTTTTGTGTTTATATTTTCTGTAATACTTTGTAAAACATTTCTCTCGCGCTCATCGAGCAAATCCTGTATGTCGCCCTTGTCGGCATCGGCATACACGCTGCAGACAGGCTCAAACAGACCGATACGCCGACCAGTTTCAGGCAGATCTTTACACCATGCAGGCCAGTTAATATCAGGGGGGACGACACATTCACGATCAGCATAGACAATCCTGTATGCAGCAACCCTCTTATCTAACGTGAACTCGGAGAGGCGCACACCCTCACACACTCTGATGTGCTCGTCAACCAAATTCAGATGAGCATTGACCTGCTCATATAGCTCGTAAGTGGCGGACACACGTGGGTTAACCTCCAGCACATATACATCCGTTCTTCCCGCGGAAGTATCTATTATCATGTCGACGCTGAAAACACCTTTAATATTAAAGTGATCTATTATTTTTTCAATATAACTATCTATTTTATATGATATTTTATCATCTATAGATATATTGGCCGTGGCGCCCTGGTAAGTATAGATATATTCCTGACCTAATCTCCGGGTATGCAGACGATTGTATCCCAGACACATCCGCTGCTGGCCATCAGTGATGTAAAGCGCTGAAGTGGATTCGCCCTGAATTTCTTTTTGCCAGTATCCATCGGCTGACAGCTTTTCAAGTCTGGTCCGACGAATACCCGCACCACCACAGGAATTCACACATTTGTATAACCAGCCTGTCGGATCTGGCATGTCTTCACCCTGAAGTGAAATCTCAGGATAAGGGATGGATAACGCGTTCAATCCACCAAAGAAAGTGACCGGATCATTGATGGATTGCATGACCCCTGCACAATTACCACAGATTTGCCAGCGAGTTGTTGATTCTATCCATTGGGCATAGTGCTCGGCACCGGCACCGAGTAACACATAGGCATCGGGCAGATCAGCCAGAATGCGTGATAAGCAGGTCACTACGCGATTATTCTCGAATGCACCGCACTTCAAAGGCAAGCACCAACTGACCATAGACACCTTAAGCGTATCCAGATCAGCAAAACCATCGACTGTGATCACATCCCATCCGACCCGTCTGGCAGATTCAGCCAGCGCACGCGCCGAATGGGCGACAATAATAAGCGGCCTAGTTTTTATTGACGTAATCGCGTGCTACCTCAAATGCATGTTCGAAGTGCAGGTAGACAGGCTTATCTGTTTCACGCATTTGCTTGAGTAATCGATTCTGGGTTTGATATTTAACATTCCCAATGGCCAGCGCGCCAATTCCCACCGCGCCGCTTGGTGATTCATCAATCGGCGCGGCATCATCCATCACGCCAAGGCCGGCTATTCCTGAAGGTGGCACGGCGTTTACATCCGCGGCCACCTTGAGCTGGCTGGCATTCAGCACCTGTTCACGGCTCATCACTTCCACACCCGCAGAGGCAGTCGCCAGAATCACATCGATATCACTTATCACTGAGCTCAGCGAATCGATAGAGTCGCCTTTGATGTTAATTTGATCCGATCCATATTGAGCATTACAGACACCGGCAATTCGCTGCGACTTATCTTTCTGACGACCAAATATGGTGACATCCGAGCCGGCTTTTGCCGCGATAACGGCACCCGCCATGCCAACAGGCCCTGTGCCACCCAGCGCTGCGACAGTTTTTCCTTTTAAGTCAGTATTGAATTTTTCCTTCAAGGCCTTTTCAACGGCAGCCAGCATCCCTGCAGCAGTAGTGAAGGCACCACTCGGATCCGCGAATGCAGAAACTTCAAAAGGCGGAACCATTGATTTCTGGCAGGTTTTGAGCATTTCCATGGCATCATGCATGTCTCGGCCACCAAAGAAAATTCCTGTTCTTTTCACTCCGCTTGGGCCGCGCGAAAAAATCGCATCCTGTACCAGCGCCTGCACCTCTTCATTTTCAACGGAGATATATGGGATACAGTGTGTCCAGCCTGCATCAATCGCCATGTTGGCATCAAATGGACTTAGATTTTTGGCCGCAGTAATCATGTGTAATATGTATGGCTTTTCCATGTATTTTCTCTCTTATTTAGTATCCCGTAATGTGAAATCAGCCTTCACCTGCCCTTTTTGAGCGGATGAATCACTATGTTGAAATTTATTTTTAATTATTAAATGATGTTTTCGTTACTGTTGCGAAGCGCAGCCTGATCCTTGTGTTGTTCTATATTTTCTTGCGTGGTCGTGATTTGTGCGCCCCTGTTATTGCCCTGAACCACCTTGTAGCTAAGCTGCTGCAAATGCGAAAATGTGCTCTGCAATTCTTTTAACTTGGAATGCGCGGCAAGGTCACTGTCAAAAAAAGCAAATCCTGTCGGCCCCCAGGAACTCTGGCCAACCCCGGGAATGTCTTGCGCAATTAAATACTCAATCACTTCCGCGACGGCCTGGCTAGTGTATCTTCCTCCCTGCGCCGGTGCAAAATAATCTCCCACCCGCTGCTGAATTTCTCGTACCCCGATGCCAAACTCACGCATATTGTTTTCGACGATACCCGGTAATAGTCTGGCCAGCACCTGTCTGGACAGAAATCCTGCACATGCATCGGAAAATCTTGGCAGCGTGGTAAAGGCATCAGACTCACAACTGCCATGTAAACCAAGATCGCTGCTGTCTTGAATGATTAAGATTCGCCAGGCTTCCGGAAATGCATGCCTGGCTATTGTGGGAGGTACCCGGGTATTTGCACCTCTGCCACCATCGACGATCATGCCACCCTGCGTAAATGCAGCAATCCCAATCCCTGAACGGGCACCCCGTCCCAGTTCCTGGGCAATGCCTACGGCATCAGTATCAACCCCCCATAGCTGCGCAATGGCCGTCCCGACGCATAGAGCCATTTGTGTGCCGGACCCTAACCCTGCATGTTCCGGAATAGCCTCACTCACCGTGATTGTGCATCCACCATCCAGGTTCCATTTTTCGAATAATTCACGCGCGTAATCCAAAGCCCGCTGACTGCCGCAGCCACTGGCTTGAAACTTGTGGCCCGGCTGAATCGACAAGGACGTTGAAAAACCATTGATTGCAACACCGGCACTGATAAATTTACGTCCCAAAGCGCCGCCAAGATCGACAAAGCCCAGATGCAATCTGGCAGGTGTCGTTACGGTAACAATCTGATTTTTGTGGTATAACATATCATTTCTACTATATCGACCTGGCGGATGAAGAATTCATCGGCAACCAGGCACTTTCTTGGTCGGTTTTTCGCGTCTCAGGAGCTTTATTTTATACCGAACTACACTTCTCAAACTAGTAGAGACAGAAATAATCTAGGACAATCAGGTTACTTGAACATAATAAGCCAGCATTCCGCGCGAGACCTTGACACGACTGCTAATATAATATGGTTGGCCCGAACGAGCTGTATAAATAAACAACAAATCACCCGAACTTCTAACAATTATTAACAGCAACAATAAAGACAAATTACACTTGCCCATGCACTTCGAACATGTCACCTGCCCTCACTGCGGAATATTATGTGATGATCTATCAGTTGAGGTGAAAGATTCCTCAATTAACCTTGTTAACGTGGATCATCCACACTGTCAAAAACCCTTCACACAGGCACAATTGCTGGATGACCACGCACCATCAGCAATGGTTATGGCGAAGGATGCGTCCATGCAGGAGGCGATTAATAAAGCCAGTGATATTTTACGGCACGCATCTCAACCCCTAGTCAGTGGTCTGATTGCTGATGTGCAGGCTTGTCGTGAAGCACTTGCACTGACAGAAAAAATAGGTGGCGTAATTGATCATGCCAATGGCCCGTCAATGAGAGCCAACGTTGCAGTTATGCAACGCGTTGGCAAAGTCAAGACCACACTCGCGGAAGCACGTAACCGCGGCGATAATATTATTATTTTTGGCTCTGGCATGATGGAAAAATTTCCCCGCTTTATGGAGCGTATTTTATTGCCTGCTAAAAGTCTGGGCTCATCCAGCACGACACATAAAAACATCACCATTATTGATTCACAGTCAGAAACGCCGGGGCAATGTTTTCAACACAGCAGTATCAAACATCTGAAATTCAATACTCCTGACCTTGAAACCATCGTGCAAAACCTGGAACTGATGATTCATGCACCTGACGCACTGGATAAAGACGATACAGACATACAGGCTTTGCGCGCGGTGTACGAGAAAATACTGAACAGTCAATACACGGTGATTGTCTGGAGCACAAGCCTTTTCAAACTCGCATCGGCGGAACAAACGGTTCAGTCCATTACCCAGTCAATTAAAACATTGATGAAAACAGTGCGCTGCGTGGGTTTACCGCTGGGTGGTTCCAAAGCAGAAATTACTGCAACCCAGGTGGCTACCTGGCAAACTGGCGTACCTTTACCCGTTGCCTTTACCGGCGGTATACCCGTCCATGATCCAGTGCGATATAGCGGGGATACGATGATCAGCAATAAAGAAGCAGATGCGCTGGTATGGATCTCGACGTATAGCGCTGATGATATTCCTCCAGTCACAGATATCCCGACAATTGTCATTGGACATCCTCGCATGGAATTAAACGCTGACATCGCAGTATATATACCCGTTGGTATCCCCGGCATTGATACAAGAGGCCTGGCCTGTCGTACTGATAGTGTTGCAACGCTACCGTTACAAAAAATACGTCACAGTGACCTGGCGACAGCAAGCGATGTATTAAACAAAATCAATCAGACGCTATAGAGGGAACGATGGCAATAAAACTCACTGGCGGGGAAATTATAGACCCTGCACACCAGATAGATGGCAAGCAACTGGATTTGTACATCATTGGCGACAAGATTAGCTACACCTTGCCTGATGATGAAAAAGTGACGCAAAGCCATGATGTCAGTGGATGCATAGTGATGGCAGGCGCGATTGATTTACATACACATATCGGTGGAGGAAAAGTAAATATCGCACGCACCATGATGCTGGAAGATGAACATGCCCATCCTCACCATGGCAATCACGTTTGCCGCTCCGGCAACGGCCACATTGTTCCTTCTACTTTTACAACGGGCTACCGTTATGCAGAAATGGGTTATACCGCATGCTTTGAGCCGGCTGTTCTTCCGGTAAATGCACGACAGGCGCATATGGAAATGGCAGATACACCGATGGTTGATAAGGGCGGGTATGTACTACTTGGAAATGATGATTTTCTGCTTGGAATGCTCCAGCAAAACGCCAGTCAGTCTGCCATCAATGATTATGTGGCCTGGATATTACATGCCAGTCAGTGCATCGGCATTAAAGTAGTCAATGCCGGCGGAGTACATGCGTTCAAATACAATCAGCGGCGGCTGGATGTTGATGAAAAAGGGCCAGCAAATATCACCCCCAGAGAAATTATTACCCGCTTAAGTCGGGCGGTCAATGAACTGGGTGTCGCACATCCTTTACATGTCCATGCGAGCAATCTCGGTATTCCCGGGAATTTCAGGTCAACACTCGCAACCATGCAGGCGGCGGATGGATTCCCCATACATCTGACTCATATTCAATTCCATAGTTATGGCAACGAGGGTGACTATAATTTTTCATCAGCCGCATGTGAAATTGCAGAAGCAATTAACAGCATGCCAAATGTGACCGCGGACGTTGGTCAAATAATGTTTGGCCAAACAATCACCACATCCGGTGACACCATGATGCAATACTTCGGCCATGATCATGCCCACCCCAACAAGTGGACGGTAATGGATATTGAATGTGAAATGGGCTGTGGCGTTGTGCCCTTCCGCTACCGTGATAAAAGTTTTGTTAATGCACTGCAGTGGGCGATTGGACTGGAAATATTTTTACAGGTTACTGACCCATGGCGTGTGTTTTTAACGACTGATCACCCCAATGGCGCTCCTTTTACAAGTTACCCGCACCTGATTAAATTATTGATGAACCGGTCATTCAGAAATGACGCATTCAGCATTATTCATCCGGACGCACAAAAAATGTCAAACCTGGCTTCCATGGACAGAGAATACAGCTTGTATGAGATTGCCATTATGACTCGAGCTGCCCCTGCAAAAATCCTGGGCCTCACTGATCACGGACATCTTGGTGACGGGGCAACAGCAAATATTACAGTTTACCGAAAACAGCAAGATGTCGAACGTATGTTTGCCAAACCATCGCTGGTTTTCAAGAACGGGACATTTATCGTGCGCGACGGTGAAGTCATTGAAACCGTCAAAGGGGTCACACATGTAGTGAAGCCGGATTATGATAATAGTATTGAAAAATCGCTCGGCAAATACTTTGAGAATTACCAGACCATATCGCTACCCAACTTCAAAATTTCTAATGATGAGATGCAAGAATGCATTGGCAGCGAAGTAAAAGTTCACCCTTGCACGAAAAAATAGAACTATGATTATAAATGGCGTTTTAATTGACGATACTTTTTCTGAAGCATTTGCGATGCGCGCGACACGCATAATTATTACGGCTATCAACTATAAATGGGCACGCCACGCGGCAGAAACAATGACAGGCTTTGCCACTTCTGTCATCGGCTGCAAAGTCGAAGCAGGAATTGAACGCCCCATGGGCAATCATGAAACACCCGATGGTCGCCCTGGAATGTCAGTTTTATTATTCTCTACAGATAGAAAAACTTTGCAAAAACAACTTGAAGCAAGAGTTGGGCAATGCGTGCTGACATGTCCGACAACTGCAGTATTCGCTGGCATGGACTGCAAAGATACAATTGCGCTCGGTAAAAACCTGCGTTATTTTGGTGATGGATATCAGACTTCAAAACTCATTGGCAGCAAACGTTACTGGCGAATCCCTGTCATGGATGGAGAATTCGTCTGTGAAGAAAGCACCGGGGTACAGTCTGCCATTGGTGGCGGTAATTTACTGGTGTTTGCCCGCAGTATTTCACAGGTACTTCTTGCCTGCGAAGCCGCAATCGACTCCATGAGCGCACTGCCTAATATAATATTGCCATTCCCCGGTGGTGGCGTTCGATCCGGTTCCAAAGTAGGCTCTAAATACCCTGCACTAAGCGCATCCACAAATCATAAATACTGCCCAACACTCAGAGGCTTATCTGAAAGTGTGCTTGACAAAAATATTGAAGCCGTGATGGAAATAGTAATTGATGGCTTGAGCGCTGAAGACATTAGTCTGGCCATGAAACGCGGTATCGAGGCTATCTGCGATCTTGGCAAGTCGCAAGGTATTGAAAAGATTACCGGTGGCAATTACGGAGGAAAGCTGGGCCAGTATCATTTTCACCTGAGAGAGATCGTCAATGAGTAAAGTTACAACAATCGCTTTCAGCGATGTTCCCACCACCCGCCTTGATATGAGCTGGATCACTACCGCAATAACCAAAGCATGCAGTGCTGATCAGGCTAAAAAATTAACAATCCAGATGGGAAATAAAAATATTGAGGTCGGCGAATTATTTAAAATCAAAGGTGACTTTAACAATCAGAATATCACTCTGGAAAATTCATCCACGCGTCTGGATTATATTGGTCATGCATTACCAAAAGGTGTGCAACTTGTCGTGCACGGTGATTGCGGCGTCTACTGTGGTGCCCAGTTAGCGGGTGGCAAACTGGTAATTGAAGGCAGCACTTCCGACTTTACCGCATGTGCCATGCATAGCGGCTTGGTGGAAGTCAGGCAAAATTGTGGCCATTATACCGGTGCGGCCTATGCGGGACATAAAAAAGGAATGTCTGGTGGAACAATTCTTGTTCATGGGGATACAGGTGATTTTGCCGGTGATCTGATGCGACGTGGAGTCATCATGGTTGCTGGCAATATCGGCGATTACTGCGGTAGCAGAATGATCGCCGGCACCATTACCAATCTTGGCACTGTGGGCAGGCACGCAGGCGCAGGAATGCGGCGTGGAACACTTTTATTTGCTGAGCTGCCAGAAAACATGGGCGAGGCATTTTCCAATTGTGGACGCCATAACCTGGGCTACTTAACACTCCTGCTGCATGAATTACGCACTTATCATAGTCAGTTCAGATCTCTCCATTCCATGAGAAGACGTGTGCAAAAATATATGGGCGACCTGTCAGTTGGTGGACTGGGTGAAGTGCTCATCTGGATAGGTTAGCAAGTTGCCTCTATACTATTCCCTGAAAACGCTGGTACAATTCGAAGCGGACATTTTATTGAGGTAGGAGATCAGAATGCCAAAGTATATCATTGAAAGAGAAATACCTAATGCCGGTGATTTGTCAGCGGATGATTTACAGGGAATTTCTCAAAAATCATGTAACATTCTTAAAAGCATGGGGCCACAGATACAATGGGTTGAGAGTTTTGTCACACAAAATAAAATTTACTGTACTTACATCGCACCGAATGAGGAAGAAATACGCAAACATGCCAGCGAAGGCGGCTTCCCGGCTAACAGCATTTCTGAAATTAAACGGGTTATTGATCCGACTACCTCCGAATAACCCTCATTTCCGGTATTCATAATCTTTAAACACGAAAACCATACTTATACATTGAATGGTTTTCGTGTCTCAGAATAATCATTTCAAGGCGAACCAAACATACACCCCGATTCCGTGACAACAACCGGAAAGTCACCCAGCCCTCTCATGGTTGATGCCACTGAAAATTGATCTAGCTGGAATGCTAACTGCTGAGCCTGTGTATCTTCTGTCAATGTAAACATCACACGCACGAAGTGAGTTTGTGTATCTTTGATCACACGAAAGCAATAACTTTCTTTATCCTGCTGTTCTTCTATATCGTAGCCGGGAAATTCTTCCTGCAGATAATATAATATGGCATCCCTTGTTTCCTGGTCATATGCCGCCGACATAAATTTTAATCAACCTTTGTTTATTTGTGTAGGGTCGGTAATTGCCAGGCGCTCATATTCCTTGATCACCTCTTTTATGAATTTTACCATGTCATCAGAGTTCCACTCACGCTCACCAGTAGCCTTGTAAATTATCTGACCAGAAGGGCTGACCAGAAATGTAGTTGGCAAGCCAGATACCGGCCAGCTGGCCAGCGACATGTTCTTGTCGATGACGATATCAAAGTCAACGGGCCTGTCTTTTAAAAACTGCTTTACTGTGGCAAGTGCCGGTCCGACGTGTATGCCAACCACCTCAAATGCATGGCTACTTTTTAGATTGTTATGCAGATCGTTCAGCGCAGGCATCTCGCGCACGCAGGGAGGACACCATGTTGCCCAGAAATTCAGTAAGACGAACTTACCCTGATAATCCGACAAGCTGATATCTTCGCCTGTGGCGCTCATCAGCGTGAATCCTGTCGCTTCGATATTCGAAGCTTTGTCCATTAATTTGCCCGCCCCGGCGGCGTACACGTACGAGATGAAAATCACGGACAACGCAATCAATATTGCATATCGCTTAAAAGAAACTCGATGGTTTAACTTCGGATTATTATTCATAATGATTGCGGTATGTTTAGATATATTAATATAGAGTATTGATTAGTAATTTGGTTCGCTGACATGTGATCATTACAGCTTTTCCTGTTTGCGCTGTTCATAATCATCCATGACCCGCTTCAAAAAAGTAATCATCTGCGGTGAATTCCACAACCTGGAACCGAGGGCACGGTATGCGAAATTACCTTCCGGCGTAATGACGTATGTCGTTGGCAAAGTGGGTACACCCCAGTGTCCGAGTTCCAGATCCATGTCCATCACCACATCGTAACTGACTGGATTTAATTCAAGCTGTTCATTCACGCCGTCAACATCATCTCCGGCATGGACAGCGACAACATTAAGCATAATGCCCTCTTTTGCAAGTTGCTGCTTTAAATCTTCCAGCAGCGTTAATTCTGCACGGCACGAGGGACACTCTGTGGACCAGAAATTCACAATTGAAAAGTCACCTTTGAAATCATCAAGAGAGAACTCTCCTGTGGTTGAATATGGCAGATTAAAATTCTTGGCAACCATTGTTCTCGGCATTGCATCAAGCAATCTTTCTGCACTAACGACTGATGTGAGAGACAGGACTAAAGTCACCGCGAGTATTCTGATAAACATTATTTCACCTTATATTATTTAAGTTGCGTTTCGTGCGCCCAATTAGGATCCTCCTGGCTAAGATCACCTATTGGCGCTGCAAAGGCATCCGCGACAAGCGTTTTGACGTTATCACCCGTTAACGCATTCATGAACGCAATGACTTGTTCTATTTCGTTGTCTGAAAGATTCAGAGGTGTCATCAAGGGACTCAATAGTTCGTTAGGAACACCACCCTTGTTATAGAAGTCCATTACCTGCCGCAAAGTAGAGAAGGCGCCGTCATGCATGTAAGGGGCTGTCAATGCAATATTGCGCAATGTTGGTGTTCGGAATTTCCAGCGGTCAAAAGGATTTTGTGTCACAGAGTAAAGCCCGACATCGTTTGGCTTGGGCTGCTGCCTGACTGATTCTATCACTTCATTTTTTACATAAACAAATACTCCCGGGGCCAGCTGAACCCGGGTTTTATCTGAACCAATGCCCATGGATTTAGCATAGCCATGGCCGGTATTGTGCATCTGATTATCCGTGAATAAAGCATAATTCTCGTTCACAAGATGGCATGAAGCACATTTTGCTTTACCCATAAATAATTCAAAACCTTTTTTTTCATCTTCACTCAGGGCATCTTCTTCATTGCCATAGTACCAGCGGTCAAATCTGGAATTCGCTGAATTCAGGGTCCTTTGGTAACTGGCAAATGCGGCGCCCACTGTTTCCATGGTTGGACCTTTGCCATCAAAAGCCTGCTCAAACAAACCGTCATAGTCTCGAATGCCCTTGATCTTGTTGATGACATTACCGATGGACGGGTTGGCCATCTCATTGTGCGCCAGTAGTGGCGCCCATGCCTGCTGCTCCAGGCTATCCTCACGTCCATCATGAAACAATCTGGTGTGGTAGGCGACATTATAAATTGTCGGACTATTGCGGTGGACACTTCGGCCTTCAAAACCAACTGCCGTTGCAATTTCATTACTTGTAAAACCCTGTTCCGGGATATGGCAAATGGCACATGAAAAAGTGTCGTTTAAAGACAGTCTCCGGTCAAAAAACAGGCGTCGTCCGAGCTGGATTTTTTCCTCGGTAATGGGATTGTATTCAGGAATATCCAGTTTTGGTAAACCGAGCGGTGGATTTTCAACGTATTTCATCAAATCCGTGGATTTGCCTTTTCTGGCCGTGACACTCAGGGAATTGGTAGTATAGGTCTCCTGATCGTAGCCCTGTTTACGGTCTCCCGGACCAAAAATAGCTTCCTGATTGATATCGTCGACACCTTCTTCGGTTGCAGTATCCGCGATCCCCAGTGTCACCAAACACACGGTTAAAATACAACAGGCAACCAACATTCCTGTCAGTTGGTTAAATTTTATAAAGGTTAATATTTTATGCATGCACAACCCGTTATTGCCTAATTACCCTGTTCTTCCATGAGAAGTGTTTTAAGATCTGTTATGACCGAATCAGCATGTAGAAACGTGGCACTATACTGGGTTCGTTTCATTCCGTTTTTATCAATCATGAAAACACGCAATATATGTGCAATTCTGTTTGTCGGGTTGCCTTCCTGGTCATATTCCTGGTTAACATATTGTCCGAATTCATGAATAATCGGATTAAGCTCGTCTTCAGAAGAAGTCGTCAAAAATTGCCATTCTGGCCCGCCAAAATCTTCACTTCCCTGACCATAGAATTTCATCACTTCCGGAGTGTCATTCTTGGGGTCAAAGCTGAGACTAATCAGGCGCAATTGATCAGAAAGTTCAGGATTGTCTTTTAGCGCTTCTTTGATCTTGTAAAAAACCGCAGTGACTAATGGGCATCCATTAAGATCAGCGCACTGGGTATACATAAAACTCAGCACGACCACCTTATCGCCATAAAAATCAGATAATTTCTTTTGCTCACCATCCTTCGTTAATACATTTCCATCAGCCGCCTCACCAAAAGGTGGTAGGTTATAAGTTCCAGGTTCCGGCAATTCAAATTTCATATCGCCCCAACCGGGCGCATGCAATTCTACCTGGTCACCGTGACTGGACACTTCAATTTCTGTTTCTGCCTCTTTTGTATCGCTATACTCAGCATCATTATCAGAAACAGTTTGAGTGGACTGTACCTTACATCCCTGAAGCAACAACAAGCTAAACAGACAAATGGCAATCAAGTATTTCATTAATGTAGTTTCCTTCCTTTGGTTGCATAAAAAAGGCCGCCTTGGTAGGCGGCCTTTTTTATTATTTTAAGACGCTTACAAAACGTCTATCGAGCCTAACCTACAGAACTTTACTTCTCTACTTGTGACAACATAGTGTCTGAAGAGTTCGGCTTTTGAGAGTAAAGTGAGTAAGCACCAAATCTCATCTGGTGAGCACGACCAAGCTTCTTCTCGTAGAAGTCAATGGTAAACTGATGATCAAGTTTTTTACCATCCCAGTGATACAGCTTGATAAATTGCTCATCATCTTTACCAGTCTTGTCCCAGTTACCCAAAAGTGAAGTTGTGAAGTAAGCACGCTTACCGTCCCAGCTTTGAGAAATCATATTGACTTGTGTACCAATCTGATGCTCATAAACCTGCTCTGGATTGAATGGATCGCTGATGTCAAAGTAACGTGTTTTTCCATCCATGAATGTTTGCACCCAAAGTCCCTGGTCATCTGCAGTGATTGAGATGTCAACAGGAAGTGGCACGTCAGCCGGGTTACCGATGTCACCTACGTCTTTTGAATGCCATTCGCCGTTTTCATCTTCATAAACCAGCCAAAGCTTGGAAGTAAGTGCGGTTGATGTGAAACACCAGTTGTTGTGGCCTGACCAGGCACAACGAATTTCCAGAGGTGCTCCTGGCACATCCAGAACTTTCTTGGGCTTACGGGTGTGCAGGTCCCAGACGATCATTGTATTACCAAAGCGCTTCATGGCTTCGGGATCTGACAACATCTGGCCGAAGTCCATCATGTAGTTTGACCAGCCAGTAAATGAGGACGTTAACATCATGTTTCTTCGTGGAAGCACACGGACATCATAACCGTAACCGTCAGCAAATTGCCCACTCTTTTCAGCGCCACGCAGATCCTCGTCTGTCGGATTCCAGTGTGCAGCGATGAATTCACCTTCAGTAGTGTATTCAGCCATTCCAGTGCGTCCACCGTGATCTACATTATTCGATAATGCCGTCACCATGATACGTCCCGGGAGCGCATAGAATGTATGTGGTCCTACCATTCCGCCGGTTTTTTCCACAAAGTCTGTTATGACCTTAAAGAGTTTTGGCTCGCGCGGGTTGGTGTGGATATCAAAAATGAAAATCTTGTTACTGTCTAAACCACCTGCCCAGAGATAGCGGCGGTCATCAGACAAGCCGGAGTGGTGTGCTTCATTACGGCCACCAACAGAAAGTATATGGGACACTTCACCGTAATCATCGGCATCCGGATTGACGGATACCGTCACAAGCTTGTCCTGCTCATCGCCCATGCCCTCGACACCCAGTGTCCAGACATAAACATAGTCCTCTTGACCAACAATCTTGGCCATATAAGGCGACATGCATGTTTCATCGGCATGCACAGTCCCTGTTAGCCCGCCTGCTAGCGCCATTGTGCCAACCAGCGCAGAAGCAGCGGCTCCTTTCGCCCATTTGAATGGAAGCATTTCTTTCATAGTTAAAACTCCATATTGTTACTTTTTAAGTAGACCTGATCTCGAATCAAGATTTACAAACACGGTTACGGCTTAGGTCTGTTTAAGCACTCACCCACGAATGGGCCAACCAAAACAAGTTTGATGTGCGACATTATGCCGCATCCAGCGCGACTATCAAGTTCTAAAAAAATACTAGTTGTCCCAGATCAAGTGTGCGTAAGATACTAAAAACACAGACAAAAACTGATAGTTTATTCGCGGGAAACTGATTGTCGCTGACTGACGCAATGAAGACATCAAAAATCACTTGCAAGACAACGAACTGACAGCAATATTACCAGTCTTAAACAAAACAAAAACGCATGGGAATGAATATGATAGACAAGCGACGACTGACGATGATACCTGCACTGTTCGCGGTGATATTAATCCTCAGCCTGTCGATCACAGATTCGCACGCCAAAAAGCCCGGTTTGGGTGGTGATTTTGAACTGATTGCACATACCGGCGAAACTTTTCGGCTGAGTGATATACAGGGCAAAGTCGGATTGATTTTTTTTGGTTTTACCCATTGCCCGGATGTGTGCCCAAACACCCTGGTGGATATCCAGCGCCTGCTTGCGTCACTTAAAGAACAGTCAAGCCACCTTCAGATATTGTTTATCAGTGTTGACCCTAAACGAGATACCCCTGAAATATTAGATAGTTATGTAAGCTACTTCAACAAAAATATCATTGGCTTGACCGGCACACAGGAACAGGTCAACCAGGTTCTTGAACAGTATCACGGTACAGTCAGCTTCAAGGGTGACACAGATTCCACGACTTACAGTGTTGAGCATGTCGCGAATATGTATCTTATTAACAAACAGGGTGAGGTGGCCAGTATCATCCTGCCGCGCACCCCTTTTGCGGTATTGGAACAACAGGTCCGCAAACTGATTAATCAGTAGGAATGCGTGTTGCCCCTGTACTGTACACAGGGGGCCTCATTTAGCCCACCCGCTACCAAATCGTGCCCTCCTGACCCCATGCAGATGTTCAGTATAAGCAAAATTTACAGACGCTGTGGGCCGTTAGTCATACTTGATATAAGCAAAGCGCTGATCGTCAGGGACCCCATCAAGATCCGGTTCATCTTTACCCGGATTCCACTGAATGACTTCCTCAATCTTTTTGGCAAGGGCGAAATCTTTATTGGTCACCCCTTTGGCGACATGATTCATCAGTTTCACCACGACAAAGGCATACGAGACGGTTAAGTCTGGGTGATGCCAGGCCGCTTCGGCCAGGTGTCCGACAGTATTTACCACCATCAGTGTGCCTTTCCAGCTGTTTGTCCGGTATTTACGCCTAATCCAGCCATTTTCGTAGTACCAGTGCGGCAGTTCTTCTGCCAGACGCTGCTGAATTTGTTCTTCTGTGTAGGTTTGCTCGGGTTTAATATCTCGCCATTTGGCCATATTTAATCTCCTCATTGCATACAGATTACTATTATAAAGTCCTTGTCCGAGCTTCAAACTATCAAATCAATGATATACGCTTTCAGTTCGAAATCACGTAAAATAGCCACTAAATGACACTTCAATTTAATCACAGGGAACTCAATTAACTATGGATACAGCCGTCAAGCGTAAACGGAATAAAATGCGGGGAGAAAAGCGCGGCAGGAGCGTCAACCCTGTCGCACTCCAACAAGTCCAGGATCTATTGGCAGATACCCCGTTCAGGCGGGACCTGATGATTGAGTACCTGCATTTAATACAAGACAGATACCATCATATCTCTGCGGATCATATCACCGCACTCGCCAGCATCATGAAACTTGCAACCACCGAGGTTTATGAAGTCGCATCATTCTATCATCACTTTGATATTGTCAAAGAAGGTCATCATGCGCCACCCGAACTGACCATACGGGTTTGCGACTCTGTTAGCTGCACACTTAACAAGGCTGATCACATTATCAAGGCCCTGGAAGACACATATGACGGTAAAATACGCATCCAGCCTGTCCCCTGTGTGGGCCGATGTGAGCAGGCGCCTGTTGCCGTAGTAGGTACCAACGCCATACCATTTGCAGATCTGAACAAAATCACCACTGCTGTTGAAAATAGTCAAACAGAAGCCACGGCCCCCGACTACATTGACTATGAAGAGTACAAACGACAGGGGGGCTATAATACTCTGACCCGATTGTTCCAGCAGGAACTCACCAAAGAAGATGTCATCACGACACTGGAAGATTCCAACTTAAGAGGTCTGGGCGGCGCAGGCTTTCCGGCAGGTCGCAAGTGGAGAATCGTGGGCGACCAGCAGGCTCCGCGCATCATGGCGGTAAATATAGACGAAGGCGAGCCCGGGACATTCAAGGATCGCTACTACCTGGAGAGAGATCCGCATCGTTTTTTTGAAGGCATGTTAATTGCCGCGTATGTTGTCGGCACCGAGTCTGTCTATATTTACTTGAGAGACGAATACGCCGGTATCCGAAAAGCACTTACTGAAGAATTAAAAAAATTACAGGCCAATCCACCACAACCGCTGCCCCATATCGAGCTTCGACGCGGTGCAGGTGCTTATATATGTGGTGAAGAATCTGCCATGATTGAATCTATAGAGGGCAAACGCGGAATGCCGCGATTACGCCCGCCATTTGTCGCACAGGTGGGTGTTTTTGGCCGCCCTACCCTCGAACATAATATGGAGACTTTATACTGGGTACGCGACCTGATAGAAAAAGGCGCCGAGTGGTTTACCTCACATGGCCGCAATGGCCGCAAAGGACTGCGTTCATTCTCAGTCAGTGGACGGGTGAAAAAACCAGGCGTACATCTTGCCCCCGCGGGCATTACGGTAAAGGAACTGATTGACGAATACTGCGGTGGCATGCTTGATGGGCATGAATTTTACGGATACTTCCCCGGAGGTGCATCAGGCGGGATCCTGCCGGCTACCATGGGCGATATCCCGCTAGATTTTGATACACTTAACGAATATGGCTGCTTTATCGGGTCTGCTGCAGTGATGATTTTCTCTCACCAAGACAGCGCCAGAGCCCTGGCCCATAACGCCATGAAGTTTTTCTCACATGAATCATGTGGCAAATGCACTCCCTGCCGTGTCGGCACCTCAAAGGCAGTCATGTTAATGGATAAAGAAAAGTGGGATCAGCCACTAATGAAAGAATTATCGCAGACCATGTCAGATGCCTCAATCTGCGGACTGGGACAGGCAGCATCAAACCCGATGCAATGTGTAATGAACTATTTCCCGGATGAACTTAAGTAATTTCAGCGTGGCTGAAATTACTTTTTACGTACTGCTTGTGATGATCATGGAGATTACCTGCAGTATATATCAGGACAATTTTAAACAATGACCATTCTTAGATGGAGTTAACCAATGGCAGCCAATCCTAAAGATTTAACAGAATTAAATACCGTAGAATTCACGTTAAACGGAGACAAAATTACTGCATTTGGAGATGAAACAATCTTGCAGGCTGCAAGACGCAAAGGCATTGAAATACCCCACCTGTGTTATACCGATGGCCTGCGCGCCGATGGTAACTGCCGTGCATGTGTTGTAGAAATAGAAGGTGAACGTGTTTTGCAACCATCATGTGTCCGCACCCCGACTGAGGGCATGGTTGTGAATACCAATAGCGAGCGTGTATTACATTCTCAAAAAATGGTCCTTGAGTTGCTTCAGTCCGACATGGCGGAACGAAAATACACGCTTAACAGTGAACTGGATAAATGGTCGCAAAAGTTACAACTTGGCTTGCCAAGATTTGAATCCAGGCATAACCCGGAGCAGGATCTGTCCCACCCTGCCATCGCGGTTAACCTGGATGCCTGCATTCAGTGCACACGTTGCCTGCGAGCATGCCGCGAAGAACAGAACAATGACGTCATTGGTTATGCAAACCGCGGATCACACTCTGAAATTGTATTTGATATTGCAGACCCAATGGGCGACAGCTCATGTGTCGCATGCGGTGAATGTGTGCAGGCCTGTCCAACAGGTGCGCTGATGCCATCGAATGAATTAGGCATGCACAAGCCTGACCGCAAGGTTGAATCCGCATGTCCCTATTGTGGTGTTGGCTGCTTACTGACCTACAACATCAAAGATGAAAAAATTATTTACGTAGAAGGCCGGGATGGACCAGCTAACAAAGGGCGTCTGTGTGTTAAAGGGCGTTACGGTTTTGATTACATTCATAACGACCGCCGCCTGACTAAACCTCTCATCCGCAAACCAGGCACGCCCAAGGTGACGCAGATTGAGAAGCTGACTCCGCAGGAAATTGATGACATGTTCACAGAAGCCAGTTGGGAAGAAGCCCTGGAATTTGCTGCCTCCGGTCTGCGTACCATCCGCGATGAACATGGTGGCAATGCCTTAGCGGGTTTTGGATCGGCTAAAGGCTCAAATGAAGAAGCGTATCTGTTTCAAAAACTTGTCCGAACCGGATTCAGAACAAATAATGTAGATCACTGTACACGTCTTTGTCATGCCTCCTCAGTCGTCGCTTTACTTGAGGGCCTTGGTTCTGGCGCGGTATCCAACCAGGTCGCGGAAGTCGCAGACTCGGAAGTTATCGTGATCATAGGTTCAAATCCCACGACAAATCACCCTGTCGCTGCGACATTCATGAAAAATGCCGCACGCAACGGTAAAACCCTGATCGTGATGGATCCTCGCCGCACCGAGATTGCACGCCACGCTGACTACTTCCTGCAATTCAAGCCAGATACGGATGTTGCAATGCTAAATGCAATCATGCACTCCATCATCAAGCAAGGCCTTGTCGATAAAGACTTTGTCGCCAGACGAACCGAGGGCTATGCTGAACTGGAACAACATCTGCAGGACTTTTCACCGGAACAAATGGAAAAGATTTGCGGCATACCTGCTGAAACACTTCACGAAGTCGCCCGCGTCTATGCTTCTTCAAAAGCCTCCATCATTTTTTGGGGCATGGGGATTTCTCAGCATATACATGGCACTGATAATGCGCGCTGCTTAATTGCACTTTCCCTGATCTCGGGACAGATTGGCAAGCCAGGTTCGGGGCTTCATCCGTTACGTGGCCAGAATAATGTGCAGGGGGCATCTGATGTGGGGCTGATTCCCATGGTATTTCCGGATTACCAGCGTGTCGACAATCCTCAGGCACAGGCCCGTTTTGAAAAATTATGGAATACCCGCCTTGACCCTAAGCCGGGTCTTACTGTTGTAGAAATTATGGAAGAAATTACTGCGGGAAAAATACAGGGAATGTATATAGAAGGTGAGAACCCGGCGATGTCTGACCCCAATTTGAACCATGCCCGTCAGGCACTTGCCTCCCTCAAGCATCTGGTTGTCCAGGATATCTTCATGACTGAAACTGCTTTATTTGCCGATGTCATATTACCTGCATCCGCGTTTCCGGAAAAAGATGGCACATTTACCAACACTGATCGGCGCGTGCAGCTTGGTCGTAAAGCTGTCAATCCACCTGGCGATGCTCGCCAGGACTGGTGGATTATCCAGGAAATGGCCAGGCGTCTGGGACTCGACTGGAATTACAGTGGTCCGCAGGAAGTATTCACTGAAATGCGTGAAGGCATGGATTCAATCAAAGGCATGTCGTGGGAAAGACTGGAGAATGATCACTCCGTCACTTACCCATGCGATTCACCGGAAGATCCCGGGCAGGGTATCATTTTCATTGATGACTTCCCTACTGATAATGGTAAAGGCAAACTGGTACCGGCCAAATTCACGAATGCAGATGAATTGCCGGATCAGGAATACAGCTTTGTACTAATTACCGGCCGACAGCTTGAGCACTGGCATACAGGGGCAATGACCCGTCGTGCTTCCATGCTTGATGCAATAGAGCCGGTACCTGTCGCTTCAATCAATCCAAAGGATCTGCAGAAACTTGGTCTTGAAGCCAATAGCCTGATTAAATTAACCTCCCGTCGCGGCACAATTGAATGCTATGCACGCGCCGACAGCGGATTAAGCGAGGGACAGATATTCATGCCGTTTTGTTACCATGAAGCCGCTGCCAACCTGCTAACGACAGATGCACTGGACCCATACGCAAAAATTCCGGAATTTAAATTCTGCGCGATAAAAGTAGGCGCGGCCTAAGCAGGCATTAGAAGACAGATGGCACAGGCAGGCCCAGGGGCCTGCCTGAAAATGCAGATAGATCGTCAAAAGCTATCGACAGGCAGTCCCATAGTCTGTTTGTCCTCCCGTTGGCCCTGCCCCGTCGATCCACCTGTGATGTGAAATAAGTCTCTCAAAAATCATATAGTTACCCATAAAAGTTTACACATGCATTTATGGATAAATCCAATTTGATCCTGTTTATTCTTGAGACTACTATTACAGCATTACAATTACCCTCATTTTATTACAGGCTCTATGTCATCAAATAGAAACAGATCTATCAATGCACTTGGCTGGTCCCTCGTCATTGTCACTCCTGTTTTTATACTAATGGTAATTATCGAAGTCGCTTTACGACTGTTGCTGCCTGAAATTAATATATTAACGAGAATCATTGAACCCACAGATGATGCGCGCAACTATGTATTAAAAGCTGGCAAGAAGATAATTTACAAAGGCTTATATGAAACCCATCCGCCAATTGTTTGGGAAATTAACCAAGATGGTCTGAGATCCGACAGAGAAGAAAATTTTACTTCAGACAAGTTCAGAGTCCTGACTTATGGTGACAGCGAAACATTCGGGTGGGCAGTCGATATTAAAGATAGCTGGCAGAGAAAAATGGAAAATATTGATCCTGACATCCAAGTGATTAATTTTGGAATTCCTGGATACAATATAGCAAATATCGCAGATCACATGCATTTAACCATTCCCGAGTATGATCCGGATATGCTCATCTATTTTTTTAACAAGAACGATTACTATCCCGCGTTCGGCTTTAATCCAACCCTGGCAAAATCCTATGCATATTTAGCTGCACGGATGATTATCTACAGAATAAACAAAGATAAACGAAAATCATTCAGAGATTCCAGGCAAGGAGCCAAGTTCATTAAAACCAATATCAACCAAATGATCGCATTAAGCAAAAAACATAATGCACCATTATATGTACTTGATATGCACGGGAAATATTCAGCGCCGATAAGGGAAATTTCACACATTCAACCAGAAATCGTCAAATACATTAATATAGAAGATACAATAAACAAGTTTCCTAAAGCCGATGCGCATTTGACCAAACCGGCTCATGCTGCAATAGCAGAATTACTATGCGAACAAATATCCGGGCAATCTCAGAGTAAGTGCACGCCGGATTAACTAATATATTTTCACATGTCATACAAGAACATTCTGGGAATCTCGGCTTATTATCACGATAGCGCGGCTGTTTTGCTTCAAAACGGGAATATACTGGCAGCGGCGCAAGAGGAACGTTTTACTCGAAAAAAACATGACGCTGCTTTCCCGGCCAATGCCATAAAGTACTGCCTCTGTGAATCAGGTAATAAGCTGACAGAAATAGATGCTGTTGTATTTTATGACAAACCCCTAGTGAAATTTGAACGCTTACTCGAAACCTATCTCGCATATGCGCCCAGGGGTTTTTCTTCATTCGCGAAAGCCATGCCCATATGGTTAAAAGAAAAGTTGTATTTAAAGTCTTTATTAAAAAAAGAACTCGCACAAACAGCTTCCATAAAAGTCTCTCAACTACCTGCCCTGCTTTTTTCTGAACACCATCTATCACATGCCGCATCATCTTTTTATCCAAGTCCTTTTAAAAAATCAGCAGTGCTGTGTCTTGATGGCGTTGGGGAATGGGCAACATCGAGCGCATGGATTGGTAACGATAGCGCTTTGGATCTTCAATGGGAAATCAATTTTCCCCATTCCTTAGGTTTACTATACTCTGCGTTTACATATTACACAGGGTTTAAAGTCAATTCTGGTGAATACAAACTAATGGGACTTGCCCCGTATGGTGAACCAAAATATACCGACATTATTCTAAATAATCTTATTGATATAAAAGACGATGGAACGTTTCGCCTGGATATGTCTTTCTTTGATTACTGTATTGGGCTAAAGATGACCAATGAAAAGTTTTCAGAGTTATTTGGCGAAAAGCCACGCGCGTCCGAGTCTGATCTCTCGCAAAAACATATGGATATCGCGAGCTCTATACAACAAGTTACAGAAATGATTGTAACGAAACTTGCCAATACATTACACAAAGAAACCGGTGAAAAGAATCTCTGTCTGGCAGGTGGCGTAGCACTAAACTGTGTCGCCAATGGGAAATTAATCAAGCAGAGTCAATTTGAGAATATATGGATACAACCAGCTGCCGGAGATGCCGGAGGAGCATTAGGCGCCGCACTTGTTGCGTGGAATCAAAGCACTTCTGTTGAAAATAACAATAACATCAAACTGTCAGATGGGATGCATGGTGCTTACCTGGGACCTTCATACCCTGAATCGTATACACGCCAGCAACTCAAACCATATTATGCTGTTTATGAAGATTACGGCACTCAAACACTGTATCAGAAAGTTGCAGAGCTACTGGCAGATCAAAACGTAATTGGCTGGTTTCAGGGGCGCATGGAATTTGGGCCACGCGCTCTGGGCAACCGATCAATAATTGCTGATCCGCGTTCAACTGATATGCAATCAACGTTGAATTTAAAAATAAAATTCAGGGAATCATTTCGCCCATTTGCACCAGCAATTCTGGACACGCATGTAAACAAGATTTTTGACCTGGATCGTTCCAGCCCATATATGCAGATAGTAGCCAATGTGCTCCCGGAGTATCGCATCGCCCTCAATGAAGAGCATTTATCAGGAATAGAAAAACTAACAGTCAAACGATCAGAGTTCCCCGCAATCACTCATGTCGATTATAGTGCAAGAATACAAACTGTCCATGAATCTACCAACCCAAAGTTTTATTCGCTGCTTTTAGCATTCCACCAACAGACCAACTGCCCAATGCTTGTAAATACATCATTCAACGTTCGCGGGGAGCCAATTGTATGTACCCCGGAAGACGCTTACCGCTGTTTCATGCGTACAAACATGGATTACCTTGTCATCAATAACTTACTGCTAAAGAAATCGTCACAGCCCAAATGGCAGAACGATACATGCTGGCAATCAGAGTTTGAACTGGATTAATATTTTATGAATACAAGCAAGGAAATCACTGATAAAGAACTGAAAAAATTTGGACTCACGCTTGCCATAGCTATTGCTTTATTGTTCGGCATACTTTTTCCCACAATATTCAACCGTCAATATATCAATATATCCTGGTTTTTTGTCATATACTTTACCTTTAGCGCACTGCTATTCCCCGGCTCACTAAGACTTTTTTACAAACTCTGGTCGCGTATCGGTCGAATACTTAACTGGATAAACACAAAATTGATTTTAGGTGTCATATTTATATTCCTTTTTATACCAATTTCATTATTATTTAGACTAATTATGCGTGACGCGCTTAATAGAAAATTTGATAAAGACATAAAAAGCTATAGAGAAAAGCCGACCACAGACAGACAAAAAGTAGACTTAACGAGGCCTTATTAATAATTATGCTAGATTTAATAAAAGACTTATTTGGTTTTATGTTAGTCAGAAAGAAATTCTGGCTATTACCAATCATTATAATCATGGTTTTACTTGGCGGATTATTAACACTTGCACAGAATGCTGCAATCGCGCCATTTATATATACGATATTCTAGCCAAAACAAGATACTTGATAGATAGAGATATTTAAATAAAAAATTATAAACGCTAAAAGATTTGTTATCGGTAATCCCGCAGAATAGACAGCGTCGCTGTTCTTTCTGCATAGCAGAAAATTACACGATTTTGCTTACCAAGAAATCATGGCAAGTATTATTATCGATTGATCATTATAACTGATATTTAACTTTATTTTTCGCCTGCAGTTTTTATTGCATAACTTACATCTGCCGCCTGCCTGTTTTGCCATACATCGTGCACACGAAATATTTTGGCTCCAGCAATTACACCCATCGCAGTTGTCGCACAGGTGGCGGGCATACGCAAAGCAGGATCTTCGGTCGCACAGACTTCTCCCATAAAACGTTTGCGGCTTGTACCAAGCAGTACCGGATATTCATTATCGCAAATCTGTTTCAGAGATTTCAAAAGTTCAAGGTTATGCTGCGTGCGCTTTCCAAAACCAATGCCGGGGTCAAGTATTATATTCTGGCGCGATAAGCCGAGTGATTCCATTTTTTTTGCCTGTTGCAATAAAAATGACTGGACTTCTTCTGTTACATTATCATAAGTCGGATTGTCCTGCATGTTATGCGGCCGACCCTTCATGTGCATAATGCAATACGGAATATTTCTTGTCGCCACCAACGACATAAGGTTCTCATCATCTGTGCCACCGGTGACGTCATTCACCAATCCGGCACCCGCATCCAGAGCAGCTTCAGCAACATCGGCAAGCGTTGTATCAATGCTAATCAAGACGTTACCATTAACTTCTTTGTAAAGCGCTGCAATGACATCCAGCACGCGTCGTTTCTGCTCAACCGCATCGACCCTGATGGATCCGGGACGAGTAGACTCTCCACCGATATCGATAATATCTGCACCTTCATCTACCATTTCAAGTCCGCGGGCCACCGCATCTCTGGTACTGACATAGCGCCCTCCATCAGAAAAACTGTCTGGGGTAACATTCAGTATTCCCATAATCAATGGACCTGATTTTTCAAGAATTGATTCCATTATTGCTGTCTCATAGTTGCGGGAGTTACATTTATTGTTTCACCAACCCCAATATTCATCAGATCATAACCAATCATCACTTCCCCGTCGTAGTCTTTACCAATTCTGTTTAAAACTTCTTCTTCAGACACTCCGAAAAGCAAAACATGATTCAGCACTGCCAGACGTGGTGCAGTTTTAAGCAGTACCTGGCTCATTTGTTCGGGGTTTGTATGGTAGCCCACTACCTTTGCCAGGCGTTTATTTCTCTCCAGAAGCGCTGGCGTTGCCGCAGTAATTTCATGTATTAACAAATCGGCATTTTGTGCATGTTTAACAAGATTTTTGGAATATGTTGTATCACCAGAAATGACTATTACCCGATCACCAAATTCGATACGATAGCCGAGCGCAGGCTTTACCGGCGCATGATCTACCAAAAATGATTTAATGCTGACACCATTCCCCTGATATACCATTTCTTCACCCACTTCCCGACTTTTGATACGTGCGAGTTGTGCATCTATATTGGCATTTTGTTCCCGGTATGAAATATCTGCCGCATATGCCCCTCTCAGGTATTTAACAAGATTATGCGTGCCTTTCGGTCCGTTCACTTTCAGCTGGTTTTGACGCTGCCAGACCCATCCGGTTATCCATAAATCATCCAGACCTGATATATGATCAGAATGCAGGTGCGTTAAGAAGACTTTATCAATCATATTTGGCGTTATACCTGCCTGCTGCAGTCTTATGGTTGCACCTCGCCCGACGTCAAAAAGAAAATTTTCGCCGCCGGCTTTAACCAATGTTGCCGAACCAAAGCGCTCAATACTTGGGCGAGGAGTGCCTGTCCCCAATAGCACAACTTCGACATAATCTGCATAAACAGACTGCACAACAATGATTAATAGAATAGTGATATTTAAAAAAATTCTCATCATTCAATAAATCGTTTTTAGTCGCCTTTACGGATTACAGACAATTTATACTATTTGTCAACTTTTAACACGGCAAGAAAAGCGGCTTGTGGCACTTCGACACTGCCGATCTGCTTCATACGCTTTTTCCCTGCTTTTTGCTTTTCCAATAATTTTCTCTTGCGTGTTATATCACCACCATAACACTTTGCAGTCACATTTTTTCGTAACGCCTTAATCGTTGTCCGGGCTATAATTTGTGTTCCAATTGCTGCCTGTACAGCAACATCATACATTTGCCGTGGAATCAGGTCTTTTAATTTTGTCGCCAGGGCATTGCCATAAGTACGCGCATGCTCGGAATGAACTATCACAGAAAGAGCGTCAACACGTTCACCATTAATCAGGATATCCAGTTTCACCAGTGGGGCTGCCTGAAAATGAGAATGATGATAATCAAACGAAGCATAACCACGGCTAACGGATTTCAAACGGTCAAAAAAATCCAGCACGACTTCATTTAATGGAAGATCGAAAGTGATCGATACCTGGCTACCGTGATAGACAAGATTTTTTTGCATACCCCGTTTTTCTATACAAAGCGTGATAACGTTTCCAACATATTCATGTGGCACAAGAATATTCGCTGTTATGACAGGCTCATGAACAGACTCGATTTTATTGGCGGCCGGAAGTTCGGATGGATTGTGTATATGGATAACCTCGCCACTTGTTAAGTGCACCTGGTAAACAACAGTTGGCGCCGTTGTTATCAGGTCAAGATCGTATTCTCGCTCCAGACGCTCCTGGATGATTTCCATATGCAGCATTCCCAAAAAGCCACAGCGAAAACCAAAGCCGAGCGCCTGAGAGGTTTCAGGCTCAAAGGAAAGTGAAGCATCATTCAGTTTAAGCCTATCCAGTGCATCTCTGAAATTTTCATAATCCTCCGAATTCACCGGAAAGATACCTGCAAAAACATTTGGATTGACTTCCTTGAACCCCGGTAAAGGTGCATCGGCAGGTCTGTCAGCAGAAGTCAGTGTATCACCCACTTTGGCACTGGATATATCCTTGATTCCACAGATCAGATACCCAACCTGTCCGGCAGAGAGCTCAGGGCGCTCTTCACGTTTGGGAGTAAACACACCGACCTTTTCAACCTGGTAGGTTCGACCGGTCGACATAGAACAGATTTTTTGCTTTGGCTTGAGACAGCCATCAAACACTCTGATCAGAGTGATAACACCGACATAGCTGTCAAACCATGAGTCAATAATCAGCGCTTTAACAGGCTTTTCCGGGTCTCCCTGGGGCGGTGGAATATTGGTAACCAGGGCCTCCAGCACGTCCTGTACCCCCTGCCCGGTTTTAGCACTAACAAGTATCGGGTCGGTTGCATCGATTCCGATGACTGCCTCGATTTCTTCACACACTCTTTCAGGATCCGCTGCAGGCAAATCAATTTTATTAAGTATTGGCAGCACCTCAAGACCCAGCTCCACAGCCGTGTAACAATTTGCCACACTTTGTGCCTCCACTCCCTGGGAAGCATCTACAATGAGTAGTGCACCTTCACAGGCGGCAAGAGAGCGCGATACTTCATATGAGAAATCTACATGCCCGGGGGTATCGATAAAATTCAGATAATAAGTTTGTCCATCTTTTGCAAGATAAGACAGGGAAACCGTTTGTGCTTTTATGGTTATTCCACGCTCCTGTTCCAAATCCATTGAATCCAGCACCTGCGCATGCATTTCACGTTCGCTCAATCCACCGCAATGTTGAATAAAGCGATCTGCGAGCGTCGATTTGCCGTGATCAATATGGGCAATAATGGAAAAGTTTCGAATGTTTTTCATGCTTGCTGTCTGCAGATGATAATTGCAACGAAAAAGCGGGCTAAATTAGCCCGCTCAAGATACTGCCAGATTATGAGGCAAGTAAGCAATAACTGCTACTTTTCCTCATCATCCGGGACTTTTAGCGCAAGAAACTGAGGGCCTTGGCGTCGCTGCACCAAAAGAGAAGCAAATTTGCCTTTAGGCAACGCATCAACTATCTCTTTGAACTGACTCACCGTCTCTATTTTTTCTCCATTGATAAGTTGCAACACATCACCCTTACGCACACCCGCTGACTTGGCGGGGCCTTCTGATACCACAGTAACCAGCAAACCGTGCGACAGCTCCATCTGCTGCAACTCATCTTTATTGAGCACCCTGACATCAAGCCCTAACACGCCCGTTGTTGCTTTATCCGCAAGTTCTTTTGCAATTGGCTGGTCTGTGTCAGGTAATTGACCTATTTTGACTTTCACGGTCTTTGTTTTGCCATCGCGCATTATTTTAACTTTAACGACCTCTCCAACACGCACTCGACCTACCATGGGTGGAAGTGCAGCAGAATTTGTCACTTCCTGGCCGTTAAACGTGAGTATGACATCGCCTACTTTAATGTCAGCATCTTCCACCGGACTGCCTTCCATTATTTTGGCTACCAGGGCTCCCATCGGCTTTTCCATGCCAAACGATTCCGCCAGCTCCCGTGTGACTTCCTGTATATATACACCCAGCCAGCCGCGTGAAACATAGCCATGCTCTTTAAGCTGCTCAACGACATCCATTGCCACTTCTACAGGGATCGCAAAAGACAGCCCCATGAATCCACCTGTACGGCTGTAAATTTGCGAGTTTATGCCGACTACCTGGCCAGCGAGATTGAATAATGGACCACCAGAATTCCCGGGGTTTATGGCCACGTCCGTCTGTATGAAAGGGACATAGTTCTCGTTGGGAAGACTGCGGCCTTTTGCACTCACAATACCTGAGGTCACTGAATGGTCAAATCCGAAAGGCGAACCGATAGCCAACACCCATTGCCCAACCTTGAGATCTTTAGATGAACCCAGTTTCACAACGGGCAGGTTATTCGCTTCTATCTTGAGTAACGCAATATCACTACGCGGATCGCTGCCGATCAATTTAGCTTCCAATTCACGACGATCACTCAGCTTAACAATAATCTCATCAGCATCTTTAACCACATGATGATTGGTCACCACATGGCCATCATCAGAAAGAATGAACCCGGAGCCTAATGAGCGTGAGTTAAACTGCTCCTCGTAAGGACCCTGCCCGCCAAAAAACTTTTCCAGAAAATCACCAAGTGGTCCATCCTGAGGGAAATCAGGTATCTCTACATTTGGCGGCAGGCCACGTCGAACAGATTGCTGCTTGGTAGTGCTGATATTAACAACGGCGTCAGCATTTTCTTCGACCAGTTTAGTGAAATCAGGCAGACCTTCCATGGCATGGGCAAATGCCGTAGGAGTAGTCGTGATGAAGATAAGAAAATATAAAAACGATAGAATGCTACTTTTACGAAACAAAGCATGATCTCCTTCTTAAACAGCTTTATAAATATGCAGTTTCACAGATGTATCCTGGTTATTCCGTTAACTCGATGAATGCTTCCACTTTCCAGTTACTGTTGACAACACCGATACAAAAAAAGTTCTCTGTGAGGACAATGCGGCAGACAACCAATAATTGAACTGTATGCTGTCAGCAGCTATTTAGTATGCACTATTGATGTCCCAATCATTTTAACAGTCTCGTTTGGCACTTCTCCGAGCACAGTAATCTGATGATCATCAAAACCGCGTGAAAAAGCATTAATTGAGCCACGCTGACTTAAGCCCTCGTAAAATTGCCTGGGTTTGCGTGGTTTTACGATAAAAACAGAAACAGAGGCGACACCATCGGAGACAACCATGTGCTGAACAGGCTCATCACTGGTTGACATGAGTCGCTGACTGATTTTACTGACCGAAAATCCTGGTGGTAACTTGGAAACACGCCAGCTATTTTGTTTATGAGACGCAGAGGAGTGATACTCATCTTCATTTTCAGAACGCCGCCATGTAAAGTGATCGATATCGTTTTCCGGATGAAAGTTGATATGGTCAACAGAATCAAGATATTTCACATGGGTGAACATGACTTCCTCCAGCAGGTGGCCACGCGGATGCAGCATTTTGGAACGCAACAGCATCCCGCTGACAGGTTCAATGCACAACTCATAGCCATATCGAAACTGGTCGATTGGCTCTATGGCCAATACCCTGCAATCATGGTCTGCTATCCTGCTTAATGGACCAGGCTTTACCCGATAACTCTGCGTGAGGCTCTCAAGCTCACGTGGAACAATTGTTGGAATTCCGTGATTGGCAGATGACGGATCAACCGTGACCAGACCTCTCTGTGGCCATACACATGTCACCGTTTCATTATCACGCACAACTTCGCGGGGCTCCCCGCTCAAAGATGTCAGCCTTTCTTTCACTTTCCCATCCACCACACCGTGTACAATGCGCATGGAATGCAGCTGACCATTATTCATAAATACAAAAGTGCCCTGGTAGTTGATATGCTGGGCATTATTTAGCATTTTGTTTATTAGCGCATGCCCGTCGGATTCATCTATAGCAGATGACTCGCTAGTCAGCAACTGCTGACCGTGCGCAGTTGACACCATCATTAAAACAGCAATTGTGAATAACGCTCTCATCAAATTACTCTTTGATGTCCTTCAATTCAATAATTTCAACATAGGGTGTAATAATACGCTGGCTGCCATAACCTGCGTGACGCTGAATATATGGATTCAGTTCCTCCTGATAATAGATATTTTCTTCAACACGTGGTTGCTGTAACGGAGTATTTATGTGTTGTTGATTGTCGGCTGGCAGGTTGTTGATTTGAAAACTGTCCAGCGGACGCAATGTGGCAGCAGATTGCTGTGCAGTGGCAGGTGCAAATTCAACCTGCTGGGCAGCCTGGATTGTTTGCTTGGCTGATGAATTGATTTCGCCCCTGGCATCCTGAGTGCCAAGCGCTACCTGAGGTGATTCAGTATTTACCGGCTGGTTAAAATGCTGATAGGTCACAACAGAGAATGCGGCGACAGAAGCGGCAACAGCCAGTCCGGCAACCTGTTTCAGGTGACTACTGACACGCTTGATTTTTACCTGGGTAGCTGATTCCTCATCCTGTTGATAACCCTGCTCGCCAATGGCCCGCATCACCTGTGCAGAAAAATCTTTATCAATCTGAGCAGGAAACTGTTTTTTCATTACCGCGCTGACTGCATTGTATCGCACCCACGTTTTTTCGCCTTCATTTTTTGCCAGGACCGTGGTATTCAGGCGACGACGTTCAAACTCGGAGAGATCTTCATCCAGGCTTGCACTGATTAATTCGAGATCGGTTTGATTTAACTCTGCTTCTGCACTCATAAGACTAACTCTGGTTGTAATAAAAATTCACTAATCCATTAACGGTTGAACGACTTTATCTATGGCTTCACGCGCTCTGAATATCCTCGACCTGACAGTACCGATCGGGCACTCCATCGCTTCTGCAATTTGTTCATAACTCATGCCTTCCAGCTCACGGAGTGTGATTGCCATTTTCAGGTCATCTGGCAGTTGGTTCATGGCTTCAAATACCTTCTTCTCCAATTCCTGAGACTGAAGCACACGATCCGGAGTCGTTTGATCGCGCAGCACAGTCGCATCATCAAAAAACTCTGCATCTTCCACATCCACCTGGTGATCAGACTGTCGGCGTGATGCTGAAAGCAGATAATTTTTAGCCGAGTTAACAGCAATTCGATACAACCAGGTATAAAATGCTGCATCTCCGCGAAAATTTTTCAATCCTCGGTAGGCCTTGATGAACGCTTCTTGCGCAACATCCTGAGCCTCCTCGGTACGAACATAGCGACTGACCAGGTTCACCACCTTGAATTGGTACTTCTGCACCAGCAGATCAAATGCGCGTGTATCCCCTTGCTGCGCACGTTCTACCAATTCTTTATCGTTATTATTATTTTCGCCCATCGTGGGCAATTCTCCTTGGGCGAATCGCTGTTCGCTTATTTTATGACTGTGCAAGATCTATGAAGTTCGCCTTCTCCTGGCGGATTAGGCATTAACGGGGATATATTAACGATAGATGCTAACGGCGTCACATGTTTTGTGACAGAATAGACAAATATGAGTTCAAAAGTCTCGAATTTTCATGATTATGATGTGCTGATTCTGGGCAGCGGTGCAGCTGGCCTGAGCACGGCACTGCATATTGATCAGCGACTGAGCATTGCGGTCATTTCAAAGGCAGAATTGAGCAGCGGCAACACTTCCTATGCACAGGGCGGGATCTCGGCGGTCATTGATGACGAAGATTCCTTTGACCAGCATATTGCCGATACGCTGTCCGCCGGTGCCGGATTATGTGACCCGCAGGTTGTTGCCAAGACCGTATCTGAAGGGCGTGAAGTTATTGACTGGTTACTCTCCATTGGCGTGGACTTCACGCGCGACAATAACCCTCAAAGCCCACACCAGTTACACTTGACCAGAGAAGGCGGCCATAGCCGGCGCCGGGTAGCCCATGTCGCAGATGCAACAGGCAATGCCGTACAGAATCAGCTTATTGACGAAGTCAGCCAGCGCAAACATATCGATTTGTTTTCAAATTACATCGCTGTCGATCTCATCACCACACACAAGCTGGGTTTCCCACAGAATCATTGTATCGGCGCATATATTTTCAATATTGCCAAAGGTGAAGTAGAAACATTTCGTGCCAGACATGTCGTACTGGCCACAGGAGGAGCAAGCAAAGTCTATTTATATACCAGCAATCCGGACGGCGCCTGTGGAGACGGCCTTGCCATGGCATGGCGGGCGGGCTGCCGGGTGGCTAATATGGAGTTTATGCAGTTCCATCCGACCTGCCTGTACCATCCAAAGGCAAAATCCTATCTGCTGAGTGAAGCCATTCGCGGTGAAGGTGGCAAGATTGTCCTGCAGGACGGCACTGAATTCCTGCATGAATTTGATCCAAGAGGTGTATTGGCACCGCGCGATATCGTGGCACGTGCAATTGATTATGTCATGAAAAAACATGGCCTCGAAAACGTATATCTCGATATCAGCCATAAACCGGCTGACTTCATCAAAGAGCACTTCCCGAATATTCATGCACGCTGCCTGGCACTTGGTTACGACATGACCAAAGAACCGATTCCTGTGGTCCCTGCCGCACATTATACATGTGGCGGAGTGGTCACTGATGAGCATGGCCAGACTGATATTGAAAACCTGTATGCCATCGGTGAAGTTGCCTTTACAGGTTTACATGGCGCCAATCGCATGGCCAGCAATTCACTGCTCGAATGTCTCGCCTATGGCCGTTTTGCTGGTCGGCATATTAATCATTCTAACTCATCATCACATCCGCTAATTGACATCCCCGCCTGGGATGCAAGTCAGGTCTCGGATTCTGATGAAGAAATCGTGGTTGCCCATAACTGGGATGAAATCCGGCGCTTCATGTGGGACTATGTCGGTATTGTGCGCAGCACAAAACGCCTGCAACGTGCCAAGCGCCGCATTGACTTACTGTTGAGTGAAATCGATGAATATTACAGTCACTTCAATGTCACCGGTGATCTCATAGAGCTGCGAAATATTGCAGTTGTTGCAGACCTGATTATACGCTGCGCGTTATCGCGCAAGGAAAGCCGAGGACTACACTACACCCTTGATTACCCACATACAGACCCTTCCCTTGATTATGTGAATACCGTGCTGACACCGGATGCATCCCTGACTTCACTGTGTGATGACGACCGGGCTCCGTCAGCCAGTTTTAACAAATAACTTTTCACGATAGTGCTTTAATTCGTCAATAGAATCGCGTATATCTGCCAGCGCCAGATGTTGTGATTCTTTTTCGTAAGCAAACTCGCTTGCAGGATACCATCGCTTGACAAGCTCTTTCAGGGTACTGACGTCAAGATTCCGATAATGAAAATAACCCTCAAGTGTTGGCATTTGACGCGCCAGAAAACGCCGGTCCTGGCAAATACTGTTACCACACATGGGAGAGGCACCCCGCGATACATGGTTTTCAAGAAAGGCGAGCGTTGTGGATTCTGCTTGTGCCAGGGTATATTTGCTATCCAGAACACGCTGGATCAGGCCTGACTTGGCATGCTGTTTCTGATTCCAGTCATCCATTTGATCGAGGCGGCTTTGCGGTTGATGCACCGCAATCATCGGACCTTCTGCGAGGATATTCAGTTGTTTGTCGGTAACGATGGTTGCAATTTCAATAATTTCATCATTCATTGTATCCAGACCGGTCATTTCCAAATCGATCCAAATAAGATTACTATCACGCTGAGAAGAATTGTGGTCCACTTTATTTTGACTACGTAATTGACTGGACATGAGTGTACACTAACGCGCCTGAATGATAAAAATTTATACCCTGATATTAAAAGCAACGATCAACGGGATTGCAGCAAAGAGATGAAAAAAATTATATTGATATTACTATTCATGACTTCACCCGTAATATCCGCGGCGGATGGCAAATCGCTTCATAATAACAACTGTATTGAATGCCATAGCCGCATGACGGGAGGTGACGGGCATGTCCTTTATACACGGGATGATCGAATTGCAAACACGCTAGGCGCGTTACATGAGCGCGTCGAATACTGTTCACATGGCATCAACTCCGGCTGGACCGAGTCGGAAATTAATGCCGTTACACAATTCCTTAACGAACAGTATTATCACTTTTGACGAATATCAGACAGGATGTATCTTGCTCAGGTTATTGCGCGACAGGGAAACACCTATATCGTTGAAGACGAGCATGGAGCACAATACCATTGTCACGCGCGAAGCGCTGCGATTGACTCCGTTTGCGGAGACCGGGTTGAATGTGACACAAAGTCACTGGCTGATCATGTCATTGAAACAATTTTACCTCGCAGAAATCAAATAACACGAATTGACAATTTCAGGCGCGAAAAGACCATTGCTGCCAACATCGACCATATGGTTATTGTTGTTGCGCCAATTCCTGCTTTCTCAACAACACTGATAGACAAATACTGTGCATGTGGCTTTATTAATCAATGCAAGGTAACACTTGTTATAAATAAAGCCGAGCTTGCCAGCACCCAAGATGTAGAAATTGGCAATATCGAGACAATATACAAAACGCTGATTGATAACTTTATTGTTGCCAGTGCAAGGCTGGGCTATGGAATTCAGGCTCTACGTAATGTTATTGCGAATGAAAACACCATACTGGTTGGCCAGTCCGGGGTTGGGAAATCGTCACTGATCAACGCTCTGCTAAATAACCATCGAATCAAGGTTGCAAAGCTGTCCAAAAACATCCAACAGGGCAGACATACCACCACTAATGCATTTGCCTATCCTGTTAATCCCCGGGGGAAAATTATTGACTCCCCGGGAGTGCGCAACTTCATGCCGGACTTCACCAGTACTTCAGATATCATGCATGGGTTTAGAGAGTTTATACCATACCTGAATCAATGCAAATTCAGCAATTGTCGCCACATTAACGAACCGGATTGCGCCATTAAAAAGCAACTCCACAAAGGCAATATTCATATGTCACGTTATCAGAGTTATCTGGATATCACCCATGATATGCGCGCCTGATGATTCCACAATGCGGACATTCAGCCCTCTTTCAGCAACATGCCTGACCTGCGGATATCAATATCCGGAGCTCTTGCTAGACCCATCTCCCAAAATGACAAATATCGGTATAAACTTGCATTTAGTTTAGCTATCAACAGGATGACAGCACCAAATATCAATGACACCCGGATTACCAGAAAACAATTTGGATAAAGCGATGACACAATCATTCAATTCCCCATCAGAAAAATCAGGCTTGCCGCCCGGGTCGCTTATTCACGTGGGGGAAATTGTTGAGCCCAAAACCAGCCTGAGTGTCATTCGCTATAACAAGGAAGAACTTGAAGAACACTCATTAAACAATATAGAAGAACTGATCAACTATAAAGGCCAGCAAGGAACCACCTGGATTATTGTGGAAGGTCTGACAGATATCCCCATTATCGAAAACATAGGCAAAACATTTGGCATCCATCAGTTAGTTCTCGAAGATATATTAAACACCGACCAGAGACCAAAGTTTGAGGAACATGATAATTATTGTTTCATGGTATTAAAATACATGTCATCACAGGATGATCAATTTAATGTCGCTTATGAACAGATCAGCATTCTGATGATGGAATATTTTGTGATCGTTTTCAAAGAGAAAAAAGACATTCTCTTTCATCCACTGCAGCAAAGAATCAGAAAAAGCAAAGGCCAGTTAAGAAGTCTTGGTGCAGATTATCTTACTTATGAAATTCTTGACACTATCGTAGACCAGTATTTTAATCTGATTGATTCTCTCAACGATGCGATTACACCTCTTGAAGAGCGTCTTTTAGCCCAACAATCAGACCATGACATCCTCAATGCCATCCAGAGACTGAAAAGGGAACTAATTCATGTTCGCCGAAATGTATCGCCGGTTCGGGAATTGATGGCAGAGATGCTACGTAATGAATCCGAATTAATTCATGATAAAACTCGCATTTATCTGAGAGATGTATCTGACCACGCGATCAGGGTTGTTGAAACAATCGAGTCTTACCGCGACATACTGACAAGTCTTCTGGAGATTTATATTTCAGGTATCAGCAACAGAATGAATGAAATAATGAAAGTATTGACTTTATTTGCTTCGATATTTATCCCCTTGACATTCATAGCGGGAATTTATGGGATGAATTTTGAATATATGCCTGAATTACAATGGCAATGGGCCTATCCTGCCCTGTGGATTTTATTTTTAGCCATACCTGTCGCGTTACTGCTCTATTTCAGGCATAAAAAATGGCTCTGATACAACATCAACAGGCCAGAATTTTTCATGCTGGCTGACGCCACATCCATCATTTTCGGGCTGGGTCTGCTTTATTTTGGAGCCGAGGGACTGGTGCGTGGAAGCTCGGAGCTGGGATTGCGATTTGGCATCACACCACTTGTCGTCGGGCTTACTATCGTGGCATTCGGAACCAGCGCCCCTGAACTCGCCGTCAGCATGAATGCTGCACATATGGGCAAGACAGATGTCTCCATCACTAATGTGCTGGGTTCCAATATTGCCAACATTGGTTTGATACTGGCAATTTGTGCCATCGTCCACCCGATACTAGTGGAGGCAAAACTGGTCCGCCATGATATTCCAGCCATGATTGCAGCAACATTATTATTTTGTGTACTGATTGCAGACGGGATTATCAAACGCCCGGACGCGGCACTACTAACCATTGGAATCATAGTTTATGTCATTTTCAACACTTTAAAGTCCAGGCAATTCGAACCCTCGCACTCACGTAATGACCTTATTGATCAGCCGACTTCACAACACAGCATTAAAAAAGAACTTGTTTTCATTATCATGGGGCTCATGATGTTAGTGATAGGAGGAAAATACCTTGTTGATGGCGCAGTGCAAATAGCCAGACATATAGGCCTGAGCGAAGCTGTAATCGGCCTGACAATTGTTGCAGTAGGTACAAGTATGCCTGAGTTAGCAACATCAACTCTGGCTGCAGCAAAAAAAATGAGTGCGATCGCTATAGGCAATGTTGTTGGTTCTAACATTTTCAATATCCTCAGCGTGCTCGGTTTAAGCGCACTGGTACATCCTCTGCCACTCGGCAATGTGACCACGACAGATATTATTGTTACATTACTTTTTTCACTGGCAATGTTACCGCTGGCATGCACTGGAAAAGTCATTAGCAAAAAGGAAGGATTGTTTTTACTGGCAAGCTATTTTTGTTATATCGGTTGGCGTATATATGAATCAATCTCATCTGGCGCTGGTTTTATCAATTCAGCATAATGCTTTTTAATAAGCATTTTTATTAAATTAACGCTCAATTAGATATAATAACAGTCAGGCAGTGTAACGAGCATGACCACAAAACTGGAAAATGCAGCATCACTGGCAACAGTATTTGCAAAGGATCAATTTATGGACTGGATAATGGCACTTTTGATATTGCTGCTGGCCTCAACCATACTGGCTTTCGCCTATGGGCTGATACCTTATCCATATGGTGTACTTATTTTACTGGCCATGTTGGCAACCCGATTTTTCTACATGCGCAATCAAAAATAAAATACAGAGTAAAGGATAAAAGATATGGCCGGAGGCTGGTCCCGCGACGGGGCAATACAGGCACAAATTGATGCCAGCATTAAAGAGGCAATCGACCATGCGCGCCACCAGATTCCTGCAGGGAAAGGGCGAACACGCTGTAAAAATTGTGCAGATCTCATCCCTGTCGCCCGGCGCGAGGCTGTTCCCGGCGTCTTTTTATGTATCGAATGCCAACAAGCTGTTGATGAACAACAGAGATTTTCGCATGCAATCAATCGCCGCGGGAGTAAAGATAGCCAACTAAGATAAAGTGATAATTAGCTATACTATGTTTGGTGATCGGCTTCGCTGACAAAACTCAGACAGCGTGCTAGCATTCTGTATTGTTTCTTATCGCAACAAAAGTGGTGTAGGGCACAAACATGTGACCTACACGCCTGAAAAGCGGGTTACTGGTAATCAATTTAGCCAACCAGTACTTTACACCACCGTTTGTTGTATCCAACAGAATATCGAACTTGTCTTTACAGACAAATCCATGTTTAGCGAAGTATTTCTGTAACTGAAAAAATGAAAACCAATGCACTGCGGGATATTCTGCATGATTGACCCAGTGGGGTTTACTTGTTACGGATAGCTTCACCAGCTGGTTCTTAATGAATTTTGGGTACCAGCTATATAATGGCAGCGCAAACTCGTATTGTTTGGGGCAAAGCACATTGGAAGTACTCAAATACAATGTCCCATTGGGTTTCACCATACGCATCGCCTCATCCACACACGATTGCCAATCTTCTACATGCTCAAGTAATTCCGGTAATATACAGACATCAGCGATTTGTGAATCCCAGGGTAACTGAGTCGCGCTGCCTACCCTGAAATCGATGTCATAACCATTTTCACTTGCGCGTTTTTTTGCAATCCTGATTAATCCTTCACTGATATCCAGACCATACACTCTGTGATTCTGCCGGGCCCACATCATACTTTGCGCCCCAGCCGCACACCCCAGATCAACTACACTCAAATTAGTGGTCGAAAGACCAAGCTGCTGCCTGACACCCAGCATTAAGTCCATGAGTGCCTGTGAACGGAACAGGGTTTTGTCTTCAACGCTTGCCTGGTCATAATACTGAACGAACTTGTCTTCAACCTGTTCCATAAAGGTGCATTCCTTTTAATCCTGAGGTGAATATCACGGGGTTTTTCTAAGCCAAATAAATTAAACTTTTTACAGGGCAGTTTATGCTAACGAAGTTCTGTTATCACACACAGGACGCGAGTAAGGCTCAATAATGTTAGCTGCATCACATTTATGCATTGCGGCAGCTGAACAAAGAAATATCAGGAAAGGTATTGCTTCAATGCTTAATTATACTCTGTGCGCGTATCAAGCGCCTGTGAAAGTGTATTCAAATCCAGGTACTCAAGTTCCCCGCCAATCGGCACCCCCTGAGCCAGACGGGTAGTTCGCAAACCATTTTTTTTCACCATTTCGGCGATGACATGCGCGGTTACCTCACCTTCCATCGTCGAACTGGTTGCCAGAATCACTTCTTCAACATCACCCGACTGAAGTCGTGTTTCAAGTTTATCAAGACCCAGTTGATCAGGACCAATACCATCCAATGGTGACAATTTACCCATTAATACAAAATATACACCGTTATATGTCGTACCATTCTCTATCGCCATCAGGTCTGTTGGCGTTTCAACGATACAGATTAGCCTCGTTTGACGATTCGGGCTCTTGCAAATTTCACATATATCTTCTTCAGTATAGTTGCGGCACACCGAACAATGCTGAATATTTTGCGCTGCCTGACAGATGCTCTCGCCCAGATGAAGCGCTTTATGACGCTCTATTTTTAATAAATGCAAAGCCATGCGCTGTGCTGTTTTCTGACCAACACCGGGCAATAACTTTAAAGCATCGACAAGCTGCATTAATAAAGGAGAGTGCTCAGCCACTTCAACTACTTCAGAAATCGTGCTATTTGAGATCAATCAGAATGGAAGTTTCATCCCCGGCGGTAATGCCATTCCCGAAGTAATATCGGCATATTTGTCTTTCGTTGCCTCCTCGAGTTTGTGAACCGCATCATTAAATGCCGCCGCGATAAGATCTTCAAGCATATCTTTATCATCACCGACTAGACTATCGTCAATGGATAACCGTTTAACCTCGTGGCTTCCCATCATCAACACTTTTACCAGGCCACCACCAGATTGCCCTTCCACTTCGATCTGTTTTATCTCTTCCTGCGCTTTTTTCATGTCTTCCTGCATTTTTTGCGCCTGTTTCATCAAATTTCCTAAACCACCTTTCATGAATCACCCTCTTGTTTCGATTGTATAGACCCCGGCACTATTTCAGCTTGCAGGTCTCTTTTCAATGCCTGTATAAAATCATCTCGATCCAGACTTGCCTGCGCATTATTCAGTCGCTGCGCATCACGATCACGTGTTTGCTGGGCCGGACTGTTAATGATTTTATCGGTCACTTCAATGGTAACATCGATATCGTTGCCAAAGGTCTTCTGCAGCTTTTGCGTCAACTTGGCTACGGTTGCGCCAGCCATCAGGCTCTCATGCTCACTTGCCAAAAGCAGACGTACCCTGTTATCGGAAAAACATTCCAGTGCACAATGTGTGGCAAGTGCTTTTACCACACCAGAAAGCTTTGCCCTGTCAATCATATCCAGCCATTGATCGACTGTACTGGCATGGTTGTTAACATCCGGACATATTTCGGAATTATCTTCAGATGGGACACTCGGCGCCACAACCTTATTGATGGAATCACCTTTCTCAGGGGGCGAAGTCTCAGGCCCGGCTTCTGACTTGGCATTTTCAATAACGGGGGCAGAATCATACTCTGATACAGCCCTGTTATTCGCATTCAAAGACTTGTTCTTTGCACAAGACTCGACAGACTTGCGCGTCTGTGCAGAAGAGGAGACACGTTGAGCATGAACCATTCTGGATGGTTCGCCTGGCCTGAACATAATCATGCGCAAGATTGTCATTTCGAATCCTGCGCGCCACGAATGTGCAAGATAGAGATCTCTTCGGGCATTCAGGACTATCTGATAGAACAACTGGATATCCTCTGCCGAGACCGCTTCGCAAACTTTGTCGACTGTGTCTGCAAACAGGGTCACTTGTTGTTTGTATTGCGGCACAGCCTGTGAAATCGCCGCCGCATGAAAAATCATTATCAGCTGATCAAGCAGCTTACCGAAGTCAACGTTAAGCGCAGCCAGGGAATGAACAACGCTGATAGCCCTCTCCGGGTCAAATTCACACACAGCATTCACCAACGCATCAACCTGTTCACTTGGCACCGTTCCAAGCATCTGGCTGACCGTCTTTTCAGTGACTTCACCCCCTGAAAATGCAATCGCCTGATCCAGTAATGTCAGGGCATCTCGCATACTTCCATCTGCCGACTCTGAAAGCTGCAACAGCGCACCCGGTTCTGAATGAATACTTTCACTTTTGAGTATTTTCGCAAGCTGACGGCTAATTTGTTCGGTTGAGATATGGCGCAGAGTGAATTGCAAGCATCGTGATAAAACAGTGACCGGAAGTTTTTGCGGATCTGTTGTAGCGAGTAGAAACTTGACATGTTCGGGAGGTTCTTCAAGCGTTTTGAGCAACGCATTAAAACTATGTCCGGATAGCATGTGTACCTCATCAATAAGGTAGATTTTAAAGCGCCCTCGTGTCGGAGCATACTGAATATTATCAAGTAACTCACGCGTATCTTCGACACGTGTTCGTGAAGCGGCATCGACTTCGATCAGATCCACGAATCGGCCTTCCGTTATTGCCTGGCATGCACTACATTGTCCGCAGGGTGCCGCTGTAATACCCTGTTCACAAGTCAGGGCTTTCGCCAGTACACGCGCCACCGTTGTTTTCCCCACACCGCGCGTTCCGGAAAACAGGTAGGCATGATGCAAACGATTGGCTGTTAAGGCATTAACCAGCGCCCTAACCACATGTTCCTGGCCCACGATATCGGCAAACGTCTGAGGACGCCACTTGCGTGCTAGTACTTGATGAGACATTGATTATTTCAGCTTTTGGCGGCAACCTGTGCCAGTAAAATCTCAGCACCCGAATCAACTGCTACCGTTGCTCCCTTCCGGGCCTGGCGGGGTTCACAACCTATCGCTGCAGAGGAACCAACACAGATTACCAATACACTTATTTGAACATAGTAACATTTTGCATGCGCATATTGGGTCAAAATCTCCAGCCTCGCATGCGATCGAAAAGCTTCAGTCACTAAAAGCAAGAGGCAACATACTTGGATTAATAATGAAGTCAAGAAAGAAATGAGCCTGACAGTAAAATTGTATTAATATACAGATAGTTATATTAATTTTCTGATTTTCAAAATCATGAGTAACGCATAACTTGGCCTCAAAATAACCCTTAACCACTCCTTGAAAACAGGTAACAGTATGATTAATCGCAGAGAATTCATCCAGCTACTCTCCTTGGCCGTCACCAGTGGGTGCCTGCCGTATTCAGCCTGGTCAAGTAATCACCATGAGTATTCAAACATGTATGAATTTAAGCCTCTGGGGAACACTCGTTTATTGCACTTCACTGACTGTCATGCTCAGCTCACGCCGGTTTATTATCGCGAACCACACATCAACATCGGTATTGGCCAATCCAGAGCCCGGCCCCCACATCTGGTCGGACAGTCATTCCTGGATTATTTTGGCCTGCATAAAAATTCTCTATTTGCACACGCTTTCACACACTCTGATTTCAGCCAGTTGGCCGAGCAGTATGGCAAAGTCGGTGGATTTGCCCATTTAGCAACACTTGTTAAACAATTGCGTGCAGAAGCAGGTGAAAATAGGTCGCTGCTACTCGATGGTGGTGATACCTGGCAAGGATCAGGCACCGCTTTAATGACACAAGGCATGGATATGGTAGGCGCCTGCAACCTGCTTGGGGTTGATATCATGACCGGGCATTGGGAATTCACATACCCGGATCAGCAGACATTAAGAAATATCGACGCATTCAAGGGTGACTTTTTAGCTCAGAACATTTTTGCCACTGAAGAGGCGCTATTTGAAGGTATCGATATCTTTGATCAGGATAGCGGCCATGTATTTCCCCCGTATACTATCAAACATCTGGCGCATAGCCGCGTGGCCGTGATTGGACAGGCATTTCCATATACCCCTGTTGCCAACCCCAAACGCTTTATCCCGGATTGGAGATTTGGGATTAACGAAATTGAGCTGCAGACCCTGGTCGATCAAATACGTGACAGGCATCAGCCGGATGCTGTCGTATTACTGTCTCACAACGGCGCTGATGTTGATATCAAAATGGCCTCATTAGTGACGGGCATTGATATCATACTGGGCGGTCATACCCATGATGCTATTCCTCGCGCGCTGGAAATCAAAAATGCCCGCGGAATGACGATTGTGACCAATGGCGGTTCAAACGGGAAGTTTATTGGAGTCATGGATCTGGATATAAGACAGGGCAAAATCAGAGAGTATCAATACAAGCTTCTTCCTGTTTTTGCCAACCAGATTGAAGAAGATAAAGAAATGCGCCGCTATATTGAGGAGGTGCGTGCCCCATATCAGGCGTGGCTTTCCGAAGAACTTGGCACCACGCACAGCACACTATACCGCCGTGGTAATTTTAATGGCACTTTTGACCAGTTGATCTGCGATGCACTGCGAGAGCAAAACGACGCCCAGATCTCTTTATCACCCGGTTTTCGCTGGGGTACAAGCCTTCCGGTCAATCAGCCAATCACCATGGAAGACATTTTAAATCAAACCTGCATGACTTACCCTGAGACATACCGCAGGGAAATTTCAGGTAAAACGCTAAAATTAATTCTCGAAGATGTATGTGACAACCTGTTTAATCCCGACCCCTATTTTCAACAGGGAGGCGATATGGTGCGTGTCGGTGGCATGAATTATTCCTGCAGACCCAATGAGACAATCGGAAATCGCATTGATCACCTGACACTCGATGATGGTACTGCGATTGACGCAAATAAAAGTTACATTGTGGCTGGTTGGGCCACGGTCAACGAAAAAGCACCTGGCCCTCCAGTATGGGAGCAGGTTGCCAGCCATATCAGGGACCATAAAGATATCAGGATTGATACACTGAACATCCCCAAACTGATCGGCATTGAAAACAACCCGGGCTATGAGCAACAATAGGCCCGTTTCAGAGTGTGCTGATATTGACCAACCAGGCAATAAGGAATATTTGCGGCACTGTCAGTACTGGCAGTAACAATGCTATTTTCCAGGATCGGGTGGTATCTTTTAAAACCATAACCTCGGTATAGTCAGTAGAGACACCGGCCATTAAAAATGCAAAACTGTTTCCGGGTGATTTCGCTCGCGTGAGCAAATCAGCCGCAATTGGCGCCGACCCTTCAGAACATACTTCTATGATGGTGGCGGCAAGCAAAGTTAATAGCAAACCCATCATGCTCGGGCCAAAATATTGCTGAAACCACGACACATCAACAAACGCCCTTAAGATACTTGCCAGCAATACGCCAAATAAGATCCAGCGCAAGACCATGCGCGATTCCAGAATACCGCTTTTTGCCATATCAGTAATGGTATGGCGATCGATTGTCGCCCGTGAAAACTGTTGTCTGGCCTGTGGCCAGAACCTGAAATTTACCGGAAGCTCGATTGTATGCGGATTTGAAGGGATTGTTCCACGCTGTTCCAGTTTTTCGAATAACCAGCCGGTAATCAATGCAATCAACATGGATGCAATGATGAAAAATAGTGTCCATTTCCAGCCGATCAGGGCAATTAAAATGATTGTTAAAGAAAATGAATTCCACGGACTTGCAATCAGAAAAGCCATTACCTGTCCTGTACTTGCTCCCCTTTCATATAGTTTTGCGCCAACCATAAGAATCCCGTGGCTGCATAAATCAAGCAAAACACCACCAATAGATGCACGTATGATCCCCATGAATCCGGTCCCTGTACCAAGAAGAGAGATAATAAATTCACGCGGAATCCTCGACAGCAGTGCGAGCATAACCACGCCAAGCAGCAACCCCCACCAGATAATATTGATGAAACTGAATACGGAATGAGTCAGTGTATGCAGCCACTGCACGCCAGCCACTGATCCCGAAAATTGCCAATGCAAAATATATAAAATCACGCAAAAAAATAAAGATATCCATAAAAGGTAATCAAACGATCTGTCAGTATTGTGACAATCTGGGGGTTGTTTAGGTGCATCACAGCAACTTGGCATAATAATTTACTTTCCCGTCAACACTGAGGTACGTCCTGTACAGAGACTGTGTCTGTACACACAAGAACTTTATACTATATGTAAAAGTAACCCCAGATAAAGCCCGTATCAAGCACCATGAATATGAAAAATCCTCTGGTCTATTGGCTCCGAAAAGACTTAAGAATAACGGACAACCCTACTCTCAGCGCAGCAGCAAAGACAGGCAAACCTGTACTTGCGCTTTATATACTTGATCATAATCCCGATGACACCTGGGCAATGGGCGCGGCCAGCCGTTGGTGGTTACATCACAGCCTGGCCAGCCTGCAGCAGTCTTTTAGCAAACTGCGCATTCAGCTGGTGCTTCGCAAAGGCCCGGTGATGGATGAAATCGACAACGTGCTTCGTGAAACAAAAGCTGATGCACTCTATTTTAGCCGCATGTATGAACCGTATGATGCCAGCGTGGAGCAACAAATATTTGAACAATATTCACAACGCATCGAGGTGAAACGATTCCGGGGTTACTTGCTGCATGAACCTGAAACAATCCGAACAGGCAACGGTGACCCCTACAAAGTATTCACGCCATTTTACAAAGCCTGGTTAAAACAGCCGCCACCGCAACAGCCGCTCATTGGCCCTGCAGAGAGCAGAACTTATAACAAAAAAGTCACGGGCCAAATGTTGCAAGAATTGGATTTGCTTCCGACACGGCCAGACTGGGCCATACAGTTCAGTGATATCTGGCAACCCGGTGAATCAGGCGCACAGAAACAGCTCAACAGTTTCATTTCACAAGCAAGTTCGAAGTATTCCATACTTCGCAATCGCCCTGATGTGAGTGGCACTTCCAGATTATCCGCCCATTTGCATTTTGGGGAAATCAGTCCCAGGCAGATCTGGAATGCCGTACAGAATCATCACAAAATACCAGATAACGGTGAAACATACCTGCGCCAATTAATCTGGCGGGAATTCTCCTACCACTTACTGGCAAACTGGCCAAACCTCCCGGATCAAGCATTTAAGCCAGAATTTAATAAATTCGGATGGCAGCAAAATAACACTGGGCTGATAGCCTGGCAACGCGGGCTTACAGGATACCCGATTGTCGATGCAGGAATGAGGGAGTTATGGAAAACGGGCTGGATGCATAATCGGGTCAGAATGATTGTGGCCTCGTTTCTGGTCAAGGATCTGCTTATTCCATGGCAAGTCGGAGAATCCTGGTTCTGGGACACGCTGGTGGATGCCAACCTGGCTAACAACGCCAGTGGCTGGCAGTGGGTGGCTGGGTGCGGTGCAGATGCCGCGCCATATTTCAGGATTTTCAATCCCGTATTGCAAGGACAAAAGTTTGACCCTAAAGGAGATTATATACGCACCTGGGTTCCCGAACTCAAAAGCCTGCCGGTAAAATATATCCATTCCCCCTGGCTTGCACCACAATCGGCATTAGCATCGGCCCGGATCGAGCTGGGCAGGCAGTACCCATATCCAATCGTTGATCACAGCGAGGCGAGAGATCGAGCCCTGCGGGCTCATCAGGCGCTAAAAAAAGTAAACATCTAGCCAATAGCGCTTATTCTGAAATCGCAAATTTCTCCAGCCTCACCCAGTGCATTAACTCCTTGAAATTATTAACAACCAGTTCCGGTCGATGCGGGTGGTCTGTGGTACCCGGAAATATTTTATCAATCCACTCCCGGGTCCAGTTCGCCCCATTGTAGTAAATGGCGGTTATTTTTGCCTCTTTGGCGGCAATCACATCAGTTGTACTGTCGCCAACATACCAGCAGTCAAGATTTGGCGTGACATCCAGATTTTTTAACGCCTGGTGTATTTGATCAGGTGCCGGTTTTCTTCTTGGCACATCATCACCGCATACAATGGTATGAAAATAATGTTCCCACCCTCCTTCGCAGACCACATTCACTTCATGCATCATGAACTCGCGATTGCGATTGGTCAGCGCACCTATTTTTATGTTTAGCTGATGCAGATCCTGCAGCATATTTTCGATGTCTTCTTCAAAAGGATGCACCTCTCCATAGTAATTGCGATATGCATCATCGAATGCTTCATGCACTATTCGCTTTGCTTGTTCATCTTTACCAAATAATACCTGGAATATATCTGTTCTTGAGACCCTGCGACTGGCCTTGACCTTGGGATGTAACTTGTAGTTTTCTCTGACATATTTCACCAACTTGGCATCTTCGAGAGTTTTACTGTCCTTTGTTTTAACCATGCGATCTATCAGATTAAGTTCCTCAAGCTTGGGTAAAACATCATCGATGGCGTGGTACATGGCATCATGTGTATCGACCAGCGTCGCATGCCAGTCAAACAGTATGACTTTAGGTGCTGCGTAAGGGACATCAATAATACTCATTGGATTTGAAAAATCGTCCAGTTATTGACCGGGTTTAATATTTTTGAAGCACTGCCAACTCCACATAAAAGATTGTTAAATTATGTCAATCTCGAGATACATGTGATTTTAGTCACTACCCGGTTCTGTGTTTTAAATAAAATCATTCTCAGCAAATATTAAGGGCATTGGCACACGTGGCACCCTGTAACAACATACATTGTATTACGTATAGCCAATCATCAAAAGAAGAGAAGAAATAATGTCGGATGACGCAAATGACACACTCACTACAATGGAGGCTAAAGTACTATGTCTGAGGTATGGTGTTGACAACATAGACCAGCTTGGCAATCAACAGAGTGACACCGAGCATATAAGACAGGGAATCAGCCTGAACGTCGTAGCCCGGCAATTGGATGAAGACATAAATATCTTAAAAGAGCGCGAGCTGACTGCATTACGCAAGATAAACGATCAAAAATAGGCTTCTGGCAAAACACTGCTGCACGTTCACTGAAGCAAAATACGCCGGCGATCCGCCATATATCCTCACTTACGTACAGGTTATCCTGATAACTGATATATCTTTCTCTGTGTAACCGGATAATGTAAATCATTTCTCAGGCCAATTATCATCGCTACCAGTGACAGACGGATTTGTATGAATCATGTTAACAGCGTCAGAAACCCGCAGCCCGTGGTAGGCATACCATGGTACTCTGAAAGTGCATGGAACAGGATGAAAGAAATCTCGAAGGACAAGGAGAGTTTTCATAAAAGCTATGCTGTATGGCTGGCACATGCTGATAAAAGTGTAGTCATTTTGACTAATCGCTGTAAACCATTTGAAAGATTATCCATTGATCCGGTCAGCTATGCATGGTGGTGCCAAAACTGGTCACTGGAACATGATAAATTTTCGCGCCGTGCTTATGTTCAATACCTGCTAAAGCAGAAACTCAGGCACCTGAAGTAATAAAATTCAGTGAATTTATTATTTGCTCTGCATGTCTGAGTCATTAAATCAAGCGAGCATTCACATCACAGACAGTTAATGTCTCGCGGACATCCTGTTCCATGCATTCAGTGCAGCGATTTTATAAGCCTCGGCTAAAGTCGGGTAATTGAATGTCGTTTCTGTAAAATAATTAATTCCTTTTTCCAGGGTCAGAATAGCCTGACCGATGTGAATAAGCTCGGTCGCACCTTCACCAATGATATGTACACCAAGCAGCTTTCCGTCCGTGGTTGAGAAAATCATTTTTAACATCCCATCTGTCCGGCCGCCTATTAAGCCACGCGATGTTTCTGCAAACCTGGCCACACCAACCTCGTAGCTCAACCCCTGTTGCTTCACCTGCTGTTCTGTCATACCGACCATACTCACTTCCGGCACCGAATAGATACCATAAGGGAAGTTTTTAGGCTCGTTATCCACCTTAAGACCAAATGCATGACACGCTGCATGCCTGCCCTGCTCCATTGAAGTGGCAGCCAGCGCCGGGAAGCCGATAATGTCACCGGCAGCATAAACGTTTGGAATGGATGTTTGATAGTGACTATTGACAGCAATACGACCACGTTGATCAGCTTCAAGACCAATATTTTCAAGATTCAGCCCGTCGACTGTCCCCGCCCGGCCTGATGCAAATAGCACCATCTCAGTCACCACCGTACGCCCACTATTTAACTTGATGGTGACCGTTTCATCGGCATTTTCGACAATATCGCCAACCGAGTCTCCCAGACAGAATGTGGCCCCGGCAGTGCGCATATCATGCTCAAGTTCATCAACTATTTCTTTATCTATAAACTCTAAAAACTTCTCCCTGACGTCAATCACTGTAATCTGTGTGTCCAGAGCAGCGAAAATAGTGGCATATTCGATCCCTATAACACCCGCGCCAATAACAGCAAGGCTTCGCGGTATTTCCTGTATGTTAAGAATTTCATCACTGTCAACGACATTTTTTCCGTTAAAAGGTATATTCGAAGGGCGATATGGATGGGTACCGGTTGCAATCAAGATATAATCTGCCGTGTAGATTGATTGCTGGCCGCAGTCATCCACCATGATGGTATGTTTGTCTATAAATGATGCACAGCCATGTAACACTTTAGCGCCATTGCGATAAAACTGGTTTTCCATGACCTGGACTTCATACTGACGTGTCATATCAACACGTCTGAAAAGATCTTCTGCACATAAGTCATCTTTCAGGCGGAATGAATTCCCATAAAAAGTTCGCTGTCGGAATCCACTTAAATATAATGCCGTTTCACGCAAGGTCTTACTTGGAATTGTCCCGGTATGTACTGAAACCCCGCCAACCTGGTGAGCACGCTCCACCACGGCAGCGTGTTTTCCCAGCTTGGCAGCTTGCACGACCGCGCGCTTGCCAGCCGGACCACTGCCGATGACCAGCATATCAAAATGTTCTTGAACATCCATTATTTTATTAGTCCGTTTTATTCGATATTAGCAGATTAGACCATATGTCATTTGCATTTATAGACAATCAACGTTATCCGTGAACGTATAATCCGACCTTGACCTATGTTAAATAATCAAATCCAGCCAATAAACCGCATTTGAGAACAATGTCTGCTGTGCGCCTTACCGCGGTAGACAGGATGGTTATCGGCCGGGATCGGGAATGCTTGAATGACAGCTCATGTTGAGGACTTGCAAGCTCTCCAGGGTAACTTTATATAAATCTACCGGGGTGCTTTTATTGTGCGAAAAAGGCATGGCAATTCTATTGCCGTTCAAAACAGATATTTTTATATTAATATTTTCAGGAATCTATTTTTTCTACCAGTTTCTCTATGCGCTGGGCGACACTATCAATCAAGGCCAATGGGCCAGCACTTTCTATTGTTTTGGCCTGCCAGTTGGTTTGAGAAAGATCCGCGATCATATCTTTAGGATCTGTGAGCCTTTTTCGCTGAGCTTTTATTTCTTCCAGCTCACGCATATGCTCATCCATCTCACAATTTTTTTTGGCGTTGTCAATTAATTCATCGATATGTTTTAAACGTGACTGGTATTCACGAATCTTCTGCTCGACTAACTGATCCTTGTGCGACATCTCATTCTCCGGTGTCTGGTCATCACTAATTAACCACTATATTGAATTCTAGCATGCCACTGCGGTAATGATATGACAAATATCAATAACAGATAACTTGTATCACCACTTTTTAATCAGGCCGGCGGCGGCGATACCCATTAATGCGCCTAACAGGTTATTCAGCATATCTTTTTGTGTATCCCAGGGATCAAGATCACCAGCACCAATAAACAGTACACCTTCCCCTTTGCCCAGCAATACAGCCCCCAGGAATTCATAAAGTTCATGTAATGCGGAGATACCCAGGACAAAGAATAATGCAAATAAAACAAGTATTTTATAATCGATTGTATTATAAGAAAGTGTCATCCATCTCAAGATAATCAGACTGGCAACGAGCCCAAAATAACCATGCACAAAATAATCATATTCAATGCCAAAGGGATACAGCAAATAGGCGTCATATAAACCGACACAATGTGCTAAAAGGAACAATGAAAATAAAAAATAATGCCAGTGATTTAAATGAATTGCATCTCTGTACCGGTAAGCCAGATAAAGCAACAACATACACATCGGGATATCGTAGATATAATGACTGCCGCGCTGCAATGCGGCAAGTTCAAGTGCGAAAAACAGGCACAGAAAGAAATATAAAACCAACCGGATGTTGTTCAGGGGTAACATTTTGGCAATATATTAGAAAAACCCCAAGAATACTAATATAAAGCATCCGCGGTAGTGGGTCATGGTTGAGAAATCGCGACATTATCAACCGGTGACCAGAAAAGATAAGAGCTTTGTTGATTGATTTACATATCAAACATCAATAAATGCAGAATGATAATTAGTCAACGAGTTTAACGGGAAACTTTCCCTGAAGTTTTGTCTGCCGTCATTGAGCGTGGAAAGCTGACTACGGATTTGCGTTTTGAAGGTGACTGATTTTTTGATTGACGCTCTCCAATTCATCTTCTGATATTTTAAGGATCTCCATGAGCACATCATAGTTCTCAAGCTGAATAGCCTGTTCGTCGCTTGAAGCATCGAGGCCCTGTTTCAGGTCCCGTCTGATCGATTCAATTTTTTCTTCGAGCCTTTCCCTGTCCTGGTGAAGCTTATCAATCTCTTTGTTTTGCTCTGACATTATATGCAACCTTGCTGGATAATTGATTGCTGACAATGTATGAAAAATTACGCGCCTGATGGTTGATATAAGTCAACAATGCAGGCCTGTTATTTTTTGAGATATACCAGCCAGTATACTAATGCCACAAAAACACTGCCACCGATCACATTACCTATCGTCACAGTCACCAAGTGGATTATAAACTCGTATTGAGTGATATTAACACTGTCGTGCATCATGGCCAACGGAATGAAATACATATTTGCAACTGAATGTTCAAAACCAAGCGCGACAAATGCGGAGATGGGAAATACAATTGCAAGTACTTTGCTGGCAACATCATGTGCAGCAATACACAGCCAAACCGCCAGACAAACCAGCGTATTACACATGATTGCACGAATAAATAATTCCAGTGCAGGTATCATCATTTTCGCATCAGCAATACTTAACGCAGAAGCCTGAACCTGATGATTCTGCTCGAGAAGCCCGGAGTAAAACATGGCAAATGCCGCCATTAACGCACCAAAAAAATTGGAAAAATAGACTACAACCCAGTTATATAAAAGATGTTTTGTTGAGACATCATGATTCGCCCATGCCATCACGATCAGATTATTTCCTGTAAATAGCTCTGCACCCGCCACGACGACCAGAACCAGACCCAGTGAAAAAACCACGCCACCAATCAGCCTTGTCATACCGTAGCCAAGCTGACTATCTGTGATTACCAATGTATAAAACATTGCGCCAAAGCTGATAAACACACCAGCCAACAGGCCAAGAACAAATAGTTTATGGAATTTTTGACTGGTTTTTGTGACTCCGCTGGCCTCGACCAACTGTGCGATACGTGCGGGCGTATAGGCATCCAGTATTGCATCATGCGTTGGGGGATTATTATTTTTCATATCAAATTCAGATAGCGGAGACCTTTTGAATGGCTTTATAAGTAAAAACCGGACCTATTATTTCGAAAATAATAGTGCTGATAATGACAATATTCAATATCTGGGCGTGGTACCCGGACATATAATTTGCGGCCACCAGCATCATGCCAAGCGCGACGCCCGCCTGTGGCAGAAGCGCCAAACCGGTCCATTTTCTGGCTACAGGTGTCATACCAACAATACATCCCCCGACATAACCACCCATGGCTTTACCTGTTATCCTCAAACACACATAGATAATGATAATTACAATAAGCGGATACTCAATCTGCAGTGGCGTTGAGGCACCCGCGAGTATAAAAAACAACATCATGAATGGTTTTTCTATTCCTTCAATCTCATAAAAGGCATATTCATGATGCTTTGCGAAGTTGGTTACAATCACCCCCATGGTGATGGCAGCAATCAGATAAGAGACTTCGAAATATTTTGCCAGCCCCCCACATATCATTATCAGGCCTAATGCTTCAATTAACAGTGGACTGCCCGGTTTCGCCTTGCCTGTCAGTATTGATGCAGGATAGCCGATAATTATGCCCAGCAATGTGGCGCCTGATATTTCTTTGAGTGACTCAAAAACAGCATTGTGTCCGTGAATATCCAAGTCCGCACTATTGATGAAAATGGATAACAGCAAGCTAAATATCATCAGGGCGATCAAATCATCCAGAGCAACGACTGTCACCAGTCGGTCTACGAATTTGGTCGATTTTCCGGATTCCAGAATCACATCCAGCGTTGCTGCCGGCGCTGTGGCTGATGCAATGCAGCCCAATATCAATGCTATCGACCAACTCATGCCAGCCAGATGCAGACCGACACTGACAATGACAATGGTAGAGAAGACAATGACAAGCGTGAGCAAAACAGCATGATAGCCACTTTTGGCCAGCTCGTTTTTGGAAAGTTTACCGCCGACCAGAAAACCAATCATGACCAATGCAGTATCCGCAATAATCTCGTAGCTATCAATTAAAGCTTCAGGAATGACATCGAAGCCATTCACACCCAGCCCAACACCAAAAAGTATCAGTAGCGTAACCCGGGGTAACTTCAGGCGTTTACCTAAAGTATCTGCATATAAACCAAGCAGCAAGATACATCCCAATGCCAGCAGAATCTCGTAAGACTCACTCAATGATCTTCTTCCACAAATTTTAATCAGGTCGTCGTGTTTAGAGGACAAGCATATATAACGATCGATAACTGAATTTGATATGCATCAACAACATTCGCTCGCCCTTACTTTATATTTTTGCGATGAAGTCAAAAAACATTGTGATTATCCAGGGGCATCCCGACCCCGAGAAAGGCCATTATTGCCATGCGCTGGCCAGGGCATATGCCGAAGGTGCTGTCAAAAATGGTCATCAGGTAGAAACCATAGTGGCCGCGGAAATCTCTGTACCCTTTTTAAAAAACCAGTCAGAATTCAACCAGGCTACAAGGGACGTATCCATTATCCGCGCTCAAAAGTATCTGCAGGAAGCCGATCATATGGTAATCATTTACCCTTTATGGCTTGGAACCATGCCAGCCGTCCTTAAGAACCTGCTTGAGCATGTTTTAAGACCAAATGTTGCTTTTAGCATGGAGGCTTCCTCAAAGTGGCCCAGAAAATTGCTGAAAGATAAATCTGCCAGGGTTATCATCACCATGGGAATGCCGGCGTGGATTTATCGTTGGGTCTTTCACGCACACAGCCTGAAAAGCCTGGAGCAGAACATTCTGAAATTTGTCGGATTCGCACCGGTCAGACATTGTATTATTGGACAAATTGATTCCAGCGACAAAAAGCGTCGCAAGTGGCTAGATAAAATTCAACAACTTGGAGAAGCTTCACTATGATAAGGCTTAATGCATCCATGTCTTACTTGTACTCTGCAGTTCCAGCCCTGTTTCTGACCATCATGTTATTTCCTGCCAGCACCCTGGCGTCAGGCGCAAATGCCTATGAGGAAGTCGTTAGTGCTGGCGCTAAAACATATTACCGCTTCTGCTCGGTATGTCACGGAAGGAACGCAAAAGGCGAAGGCTCATATTCTGAGAATTTAAAGGTTATTCCGCCTAAACTCACCGCACTGGCAGCAGACAATAACGGCATCTTCCCATGGATACAGTTATATGAGGTGATTGACGGAAAAGATATTGCCAAAGCGCATGGCAGCAAAGAAATGCCCATCTGGGGGGACATGTTTGATTTAAACCAGTGGTCAAGCAGTAATATCGAAAACGCAAATACGATCGTGCGCGGAAGAATTTTCGAGTTACTGGTGTACTTGAATTCAATACAGGAAAAAGCGGACAAATAATCTGGTTTGACATGAGTCTGACCGCCCGACTTTGCTGATAACCACTATTGCGGGCATTACAAGGACAGACTTTTCCAGTATTAATTTATCCTCAATGCATTAAATTCTAAAAAATACCCTTAGAATCGGGTTTTGGTAGCGTTCTGCAAGCTTTTTGTTTTGATAAGCGATCAGCAATGTCATCAATCCGCTTGTTATCAACAGAAACGCAATCACTAATGACAGCAACGGTGGATAAATTGCAATCAGTAGCCCGCTAATAATTAATATAATTCCCGCAATCATAAATTGACCTCATCGTATATAAAAAATGCAATCATAGGAAAAGATATCAGGGCATGTTTGATCAATATCAATAGGTAATCATTGATAAACTGTTTATAATACAGGCCAGATTACAAACCCAATTACCTGATCGTGTTATTCAAACAAACTGTCATCAACCTATCAAGTCGCGTGGTACACCTATGAAATTTCTAAATAATACTATTCCTCACTGGCTATTTTTAATATGCCTGGCCTCAGTCACCAGCACTCCCACTCTGGCGGATGAAATGGATACTTCTATCAGCAATGGCAAGCAGGAATACATGGATAGCTGTTCATTATGCCATGGTGAAAATGCTAAAGGGCACGGTGTCTTTGCTGAAATGCTGATCATTCCTACTGCAGACCTGACACAACTCAGCAAAAATAATAATGGCCAATTCCCTTATAAACAGGTCTACCAGATAATAGATGGCAGGGACCAGGTGGCACAGCACGGCCCGCGATATATGCCCATTTGGGGCGATCGCTTCAACACAAAGTCCTGGGCCGATGTCAACCAGGAATATGCCGAAACCCTGGTGAGAGGGAAAATATTTGAGTTACTGCTTTACCTCGAGTCTATACAAAAGTAATTGGCTTTATCTAGTGCAGCCGGATGACTTTATCGATGCGTTCGATAAAGTCTCTTTCTAAAATTGGTTGCTGAATGTAGTCGGCGGCACCCGCCTGGATCGCCTTGACCGCAGAATATACATTTTCATCCTGTGTGGCGACTACAACAACGGGAATGGACAGGCCATGAGACCTGACCCGCCTGATTACATCGAGATCACTGTCAAAAGCGTTGGTGCTGATCGACGTGACCAGACATGAAGGTGCATTGGACAGAGGCTCCATCAGAAGCTTATTGATATGGGGAAATGTTTTTATATTTGCGGCGTAATTTCCGAGATACCTGACTAATTGATTCAGTAATTCTATATCACGAACCACAAAGTACACTGAAACATTTCGCGGTTCATCACTTTGTACCATTGAAACACCAGCTAGATGCAAGTTATCTTGACGAGCCCATGATACTTATTTAACGCCAATACAAATAATGACCTCGATCAATTTTACTCCAGTTAGTTAACTCATCACGGGCAATAGATACAACCAAATGATTAATTGTCGAATAACATTTTTTTAACAAGCACAGCAACTGAGTGGGCATCCAGTTTTTGCATGGCATGGGAACGATGCAGTTCGACCGTTCTGTCACTGACACCAAGAGCACGTGCAATCTGTTTATTGGAGAGACCTTCCAGCACATAATCGACGACTTCCCGCTCTCTTTTTGTCAGCAAGGCAATCTGATTCTTAACTTTAAGCTTTTGATCAAGTTTTTCACGATCAATTGCATTTTTTTCCAGCGCCTTGGAGATAGTATCAATCAACTCCTGGTCCCGGAATGGTTTTTGTATAAACTCAAAAGCTCCGTCTTTCATTGCCTGCACCGCCATTGCGACATCACCATGGCCTGTCATGATAATAATAGGCACTGCAATGTTCATCGAACGCAATTTGTTTTGCAGATCCAGGCCGCTCATTCCGGGCATTCTGACATCAAGTAAAATACAGCCAATCAGCGACGAGTCAAACTGATCTAAAAATTCCTGAGCCCCTGTGAATACCTGGGTGCCGTAACCCACAGAATCAAGCAGTTCAACCAACCCGTCACGCACCAAGGCATCATCATCAACAATCGCGACTGTTTTTTGGTTACAGTGACTCATTATGATTCAATTCAGTTAATAGGGTGAAATAAAATGTCACGCCATGTTCATTATTTTGTGTAAACCATAACTCTCCATTATGTAAGTTAATAATCGATTTACATATCGACAGACCCATACCCATCCCGTCTTCTTTTGTTGTCGAAAAAGGCGAGAATAGCGTATCTGCAATGTCATCATCCACACCGCAGCCATTGTCTTGCACAGAAACTCTGACTCTTTCCTGGTCTTCGAGATAGGTTGTTTTAATCACAATAGTCTGATCACAGCCTCGCCTGGCAAGACAGGCATCCACAGCATTTCGAAGCAGATTAATAATTACCTGCTGTAGCTGGACCATGTCTCCAACAATATTGGGGACATTATCCGCCAGATCCAGTTTAAATTCGATTTTTTCTGATTTTTGGTCCAGATTGGCCAATTCCAGTCCATTACATATCACATCGTTTATATTTAATGGTTTAATCTCCCTGTCGGCGGGTCGCAGCATCATCCTGAGATGCCTGATCACATCGCTTGCCTGTTGAGCAGCAATCTCTATTTTTTCGAGCAGATTTTTGATTCGATCAATATCTATTTCTTTTTGTTCCAGTCGCCGTTTCCCTGCTTCGGTGTAAGTGCTTATGGCTGCCAGTGGCTGATTAATTTCATGTGCGATACCTGCAGCCATTTCTCCAAACATGCTCAGCCTGTCCATATGGGCAAGCTTTTGTAAGTCACGTTGCTGCTTTTCCTGGGCGGCAACCCGTTCAGAAATATCGAGTACAATTGCCACAAACACATCCTGCGTCCCGAACAATGTCGCTTCAAGGTGCACTTCAACCGGGTAGATACTGCCATCCTTGCGCTGATATTGACTGGTAAAAACAAGGTTCTTTTTTTCGTTATTTTTTAACGGCTGGATTAAATAAAAAAACGATTTCTCATCATAATCGGGACTAATATCGACGGGTGTTTTTGCCTGCATCTCCTCAAGCGTGTACTGAAGATTTTCGAGTGCACTATTATTGGCATGGATATACTTCAGTGAGTCCCTGCTAAAAACATAAATTTCATTGAGGGAATGTTCAATAATGTTTTCAAGACTGAGCGCTTTCTGTTGAGTACGCTTGACCTCGGACAAGTCATGTATGATGCCCGCATAATATAAGCTGCCATCTTTATAATATTCCGTAACGGACAGCCACATCGGAAAGCGGCTGCCATCTTTGCGCAGGCCTTCAACCTCGCGCCCGACACCGATAATTTTTGCTGTACTGGTCTCCTGATACGCGGTGAGGTACTGGTCATGCTGATCGCAATAAGGCGGCGGCATCAGCATACTGACATTATTGTTTAACAACTCACTCTGCTGATAACCAAATAGCTTTCGGGCAGAAGGATTGGCAGATATAATCTGGCCCTGCGCATTGATTGAAATGATGCCTTCAGCCAAGACATCAAATACCGCCCTCAACTGGTCGGATGAAAACCTGCCGTTCATAATTTCACCTTCCGCGAAACCATCACTATGGAAAGATTATTGCCTGATAATTTCTGAAAATCCAGATACATACATAATACTCATAATAATTTCATTAGGTTAGCGTCAGAAAATAATTAAGTAATATCCGAAGGTCGATTACGCAAACATACGACTATTGTATCTTAATTAATCAGGTTTTAATGCATGACAGAGTTAAACTACCCATAACCAAATCATAAGAGAGGCGGCCATGCATGTTTCCACCATCCCGGTTGAAAAAGACCATATCCTGACCACCCACCAGCAACCTCACTCTTCCCGCTGTTTACAATGCATGCAGCATAAGTATTGCTTGTCGAATGGTCTTAGCGAGTATGAAATGCATACCTTTAATGCCATTGCAAAAATTTCCAGAAAAGTGTGTCGGGGTGAGTACCTTTACCAGCCTGGTGACAAGCTTGAAACGATCTATATTGTCCGAAGCGGTTCAGTCAAAAATTCAATTATCGATGCCGAAGGGCGGGAACAGGTTCTGAATTTTTCATTACGCGGAGACATCATCGGTCTCGATAGCCTGTTTTTGAGCACTCATACAACAGAATCTGTCGCGCTTGAGACGACTTTCCTATGCGGCATCCGGATCAACGATTATCTTAATTTAGCCTCGAGAATGCCAAAGTTGTATCATAAACTTCTTGACCATATGAGCCAGCGCATCTCTGAAGAAGAGCGTCACTCGCTTATGCTGGGCACAAAAAGTGCCGACCAAAGGCTGGCACATTTCCTGCGGGATCTCGCGCAACGAAATATTGAAAAAGGCCTTTCTGGACATGAACTCGTGCTACATATGTCTCGCCGCGATATTGGCAGCTACCTCTCTGCGGCTGTAGAAACAGTCAGCCGGCTTTTTACACGTTTACAGGAACAAGGCATAATCGAAGTTCACGGAAAACGTATACAAATACATAATATGGAAGCGCTTGATGCGATTTCTTCGACCTAGGAGCTGCCAATGAAATTCAACATATCATTAATAGCACTGTTATTGAGCATTAGCGTCCCGATGACGATGGCAAAAGAAGATAATGACAGTGTCGATGATTTTCCAACACTTGGTGCGATTGAATATGAAAATTCATGCGCAGTATGTCATGGATTTCAGGGCAAAGGTAATGGAGTGATGGCAGATTCACTCAAAAAGAAGCCCACAGACTTAACCAAGCTCTCTAAAAACAATCATGGTCATTTTCCTTTTACAGAAGTCTACCGCGTCATCGAAGGCTCTCCTCGTGTGGGCGTGCATGGCTCTCGTGACATGCCTGTATGGGGTGATCGCTATCGCAAAGAGGCAGAAAAATATGATGCCGATGCCTACGTTTATTCGAGAGGCCTGATACTCGAATTACTCGTGTATATCATGACATTACAGGAGGAATAATCATTACTAATCAACGACTCTTACTGCTTTCCTGATCAAGCGCGCGCACCCGGTTTAAGTCCTCAAACAATGCCAATGCCGTCGCAGCTGCCATGATATCCAGGTCAAGACTGTGATAATAATGCGCAGCAATGGCCAGGCGTTTTGAATCGCGCCATGAAAAACGCCATTGATTGGCAACAGGGCCTTTTGGGTGCGCAATTTCCATGTCCACCATCGCTGACAGTGTATCAATGTCAAGATCATGATTCTGGCAAATTGCTCTCGTCGTATAAAATATTTGTGCGTTCATTGATTGGTTGATATACCCCATGAGATTAATCAAAAACAGGCACACAGTGTAAAAAAATTCAGCGATCAAATATTGACACACGTCAAAGCGCCTCTGACCTACCGATAAGTTTTATTGATATGCATCAATATCACCTGAATACATTTTTGGATAATACATCCAAATAGCCGTTAATTATTTGGAGGCTAGTTTTTATGAAACTTGTACCTAAAGAACCATTTGCAAGTGCATTTCCCAATTTTTCTTATATGAAAGATCTTGGTCGTTTTTTTAATTTGGAAATGGATGATGAAAACGAGTTGGTATCGGCAAAGTGGGTGCCCGCCGTTGATATTGCAGACAAGGACGACCATTTCCTGATAGAAGCAGATATCCCGGGAGTGCCGCCAAAGGATATTGAAGTAAACATGGAAAATGGATTTTTAACAATCAAGGGGGAACGCAGCAGTGAAAACAAAACCGAAAAAGAGGGCTACACGCGCGTAGAACGCTCGCATGGCAGTTTTTACAGGCGCTTCAGCCTGCCGGAAACCGCGGATCCTGAAAAAATTTCTGCCACTTCAGACAAAGGTGTGTTACAAATTAAAGTGGGCAAGGCAGAAATCGCAAAGCCAAAAAAAATTACTGTAAAAGTTGCCTAGCCTGACATTAACCAGTCGAGTCTTGAGTGCGGAGGGAAGTCACACCAATGAAAGATATACTTGTTTTATGCGATTCGAATGACTCAAATGAACACAGGGTGGAAACGGCATTGGCTTACGCCCGGCAATTTGGTTCTCACCTCACGGGAATGCACATGATTCCATTCCCGGTCATTCCGGTTTATGGCGGAATGTATCCGGATGCACCTTCATATTCAGCCGCTTTCCAGATTGATAAAGCCAACGAGCGGGCAAAAGAACTTGAGGAATCGTTCAAAGAAGCTGCCAGCGAGGCCGGGATTGAACACGACTGGAAAGTCATTGAAGGGCTGGACCTTGATTTTGTAATAGAAAATGCACGTTATTATGACCTTGTCATTGCACCCTATGGATACTCCCACTACGGAGACGATATCTCACACTACCTGAGCGATTATTTTTCGACAAATATAGGCCGGCCACTACTTATCCTGCCGGATTTAAAAAAAGTATTTGAACCACCTAGCACTGTAATCATTGCCTGGAATGAAAGCCATGAAGCTGCCAGGGCTGTTCATGATGCGATACCCGTGCTGAGATTGGCTAACAGTGTTCAGATAGTCAGTGTGTCCAAAAATGACAAAGACGAAAAGCAAAACATGCTACGCTGTGAACAGCTACAAAGTCATTTAAGCCATCATGGTATCTCTGCTGAAGCATTTGCACCGGACAGATCGCCTCAGGGTGTCGGAGCAACAATCTATGAAAGTGCACTCGAGTATAGCGCGGAGTTAATTGTGATGGGTGCTTATGGTCATTCCAGGTTCAAGGAAATCATTTTGGGTGGCACTACCAAGTATTTAATACAAAACACCACACTGCCCCTGTTTATCTCCAATTAATATCATAACAATATTGATACAAGTCATAATATTAGCCCTGTTTTTGCATTAGCATTTAGACAATCAATATTTACAGGACAGATCATGTTAAGCGGTAGTGTTAAAACCTATGAATTGTTGCAACGCAGTTACCCTCAAATCAAAAAACACAAAACGCAGATAGGCGAAAAAACATATGAACATATGTTTACTTCACACCCGGAACTGAAAGCTCTATTTAAAGACACACCACCCGGACAATCACAAAGGCTAATAGATGCAATTTTGTTTTACGCGCATGAAGTCACAAATTATGAATTGTTCTATAAGCAGCTGGATAAGATTGCACATGCTCATATTAAAGCAGGCGTCAAAAATGAGTTTTATCCGCACATGAAAGAAGCCTTTGTCAAGGCGCTGGAAGACGTTTTACAGGATGATGCCGACGACGACTTGCTAAGCGCATGGAAATACGGGTTCGACAGTTTGAGCAATGAACTCATTCATGCTGAGAACCTGATCAGAAAATATAGCGCATAATGCCAATATCATAGCCCTATGAGTGAAACCAGACTGGCAAGAAAGGTTTCGCTACCCCTACTCACCTTCTATGGCCTTGGCACCATTCTCGGTGCAGGCATTTATGTACTGATAGGTGAAGTCAGTCTACGCGCTCGGGAATTCTCTTTCATTTCCTTTATTCTTGCAGCATGTATTGCAGGTGTTACTGCGTACTCTTTTGCGCGTCTCTCATCAATGTACCCCAGAAGCGCGGGTCCGGCTGCATACGCTTTTGCCGCTTTTAACATACGCACCCTATCCGCGCTGGTTGGCTTGACTGTTGTCACGATTGGTTCGGTATCAGCAGCCACCATGGTGAAAGGATTTGCTGCGTATTTTTCATCAATGGTCGAGATAAATGATTTATATATAATTATAGGCATCGTTATTTTTATTACTGCATTTTCAATTTGGGGTATCAGTCAATCAATATTGCTCGCCTCACTGATTACAATCATTGAAGTGTTAGGGTTACTATTTGTAATTTATGTGGTGTTTGAGCCCAGCCAGCTTAGCCAGTACCAACCGCCTTCTCCATTAGCCGCACTGACACATACGCCGGTGATTTTTTATGCTGCATTTATCAGTTTCTATGCGTATATCGGATTCGAAGATATTGTGACGATCGCGGAGGAAACAATAGATGCGAAAAGAGTTGTTCCCATGGCAATTTTACTATCCTTATTATTTTCCACGCTTCTTTATGTCGCCATAGCGATCGCCTGTGCGATGTTTGTGCCTATCGAAATATTTGAAACAAGCCAGGCGCCACTTGTATCCATTGTTGAATACAAGGGCTACAGTGGAACGATCATTGCCATTGTTAGCATGATCGCAATTGTCAATGGGGCTTTGGTGCAACAAATTATGGCCGCGAGGATTTTATATGGCATGGCATCGGAAAAAGTGTTTATTTCAGTCTTCAAGCAGGTCAGCGCAAGAACACAGACACCGGTGTTAGCCACATTAGCAATTGCACTTGTGGTACTAATATTAACCAGTCAGTTTGACCTTGTTACGCTTGCAGAAATTACCAGTGCGCTCACACTGGTGGTTTTTATTATTGTACAGGCATCACTATTATATATATCAGTGAATAATAAAAGTTCCAATAAATTTGATTATGTGTTGCCAGTGATAGGCATATTACTTAATATCTTGTTGGTAATTTTCGGATTGGGCAAAAATTAGCGAACGGACGACCACAGTTTTGTTATAATTAAAGCCAGTCAAATCAGGCAAAGTAATACCCCGAAACTGACAGCGACTATAGACAACTGACCCAAAGGCCCGTGGCAGAAGTATCTGGCCTATAATTTTTCATGAAGTGCTTTTCTCATCGATTGCAAATGGGAGTGATATTTTTCAGAATCCCCAAAGTCGATAAATTCATGGTAATGACGGTGAGGCGAGATAATCTTTTTTGCATGCTTGATGGGACACCAATACTGCTCTGTCCTGGCAACGACTTCACGACAGTACGCCATCAATCCATTGACATAGCCGCAATACATACAATTTAATTTTTCCACTACATTAAGATAGTGCAGATGGTGGCGATCAATCACAATATAGTCGGATCTTCTTACATGAGGTATTTTATACAGCGAAAAACAAATCAGCTGATATAAAGATACGAAGACATCAATCATCATGAACGGGAATATCATAATATAAATGAAAGGTGCCGACGCGGCATTCCTTAAGCTGCTACTTTTCAGCCAGGGAAAAACACCAATTTTAAGCTTTCCGTGCGCTTGTTCGACCATTCTGTCAAAGCGAACTTTGCCCCCTTCTATTTTATAACTGAATTCACTCTCATAGGTTTTAATGGCTTCTTCAAGCTCAATTTCACGCTCTTTTATCTCTTCCAGTAATTCAGTGATTCTTGTTTTCATTTTATACACTCCTGCTGATTAATCACGAGATCAGGCATGAAATTCATTTATCATACAGCCACCGGACTGATCTTCGTTTGATCATATCATCCGCAGAACGACGAATGTACAGAATCAGTGATTTATTCTGGGTGTATTTTCAGGATCAGGCCATTCAAGATCAAATGGATAAGGGCGTGCTTCCGAATTAAACGTCAAATATAACAATATTTGGTATGTATAAACGGATAATCCATTACCCAGCACGCGAAGTTTTTCATTACTTTCAGCGGTCACAAGAACCCAGAAGAACTGCATCACGACCACAGCCATAACAACCACTCTGGAAACTGCATATAGCAAAGACACGATAACCATAAAAATCAGCCGCTGCCAGATTTTTTTAGACTTCACATTATCTTTCATTTTTGATTCACTATTATTCATCATCTGCTCCGAAGTACATTTCAGACGTTATCATACCGTCCTTTTTTTTGTTTTTATAAAGAACATAAATCACCTGATTGTTTCAAATCCTGCCCTGACGCTATAACCCATGTTTATATTATGCAGTCGATGGTCTAATAGTTGATAAAGACCTGGTCACTTCTGCATTAATTCCAGACCATACTTTCCTATTGGACTTATTTTCTATATATAGTTCATTTCTTAAAATTCAAGTGATGAAAGCAAACACCGGAAATCAGTTCCTTCGTGCAGTCACCTCTCCGTGATTTAATCCAAGTCGCAATATTCATAATGATAGCCGCCCGGTCAAGTTAACATTAGAAATGTTGACAATATGTCGATATAATTATCCCTGTAAGCACATGTGAGAGCGGCCCATGAATATCATCAAACTGATAACTTTTTTCCTTGTACTATTTTTTACTGCAACAGGCATTGCGGACGTTGAAGATATATTGCAGGCCCAAAAAGAGCTGAACGAAGACCAGAAGCGCCAGCTAACAGACAAATCAGCACCGACCACTTTATCAGCCATCGAATTGGGGAAAAAAGAGTTTGAAGCGACCTGTGCAATGTGTCATGGCATTGACGGCAAGGGTCAGGGTACATTCAGTACACACCTGGCATACAAACCAACAGACCTGACCCAGATCAAAAAATCGAATGGCGGGATATTCCCCGCAATCACAGTATACGAAACGATTGACGGCCGCAGCGGTTCCGGCGTTCACGGATCCAGAACCATGCCAATATGGGGTGACAGGTATGAAGCTGACAGCTGGCTCGACGTGCACCCCAAGTTTGCCGATACCATTGCTCGCGGTAAAATTCTGGAGCTCATACTGTATATCAATACAATACAGGAGTAGTATTTATCCTACTCGGCGACTGGCTGTCTGAATTCACTCCCTTCCCTGCCCCTATAACAGGTATTGGCGCATACCCCCGATAACCAGGCAGACACAGGCGTTTGACCCGGGTACCTGCAAATACATTTCGCAGACATTTCAGAATCCGGCCCATTATTGACCAGCATCAATCAACAACCGGCCTCAAAATTTAAAATTTCGCAAGTATTCAGCGTTATTTTAACTATCAGGAATTTATTATGGTTGTTGGTGAAATATGTAACCGTGAAGTTGTCATCTGCCTCAGTGATGATTCTATTCATGAAGCGGCCAGACTGATGCGCAATCACCATGTCGGCGATGTCATCGTGGTAGAAACAAACAACAATCAGAATCGACCCATCGGAATTCTCACAGACCGGGATATCGTACTTGAGGTGTTGGCAGAAGATGTTGATTCCAATGATGTTGCTGTGAAAGATATCATGAGTCATGACCTGGTCGCCGTAAAAGAAGAAGACCAACTCATTGAGACTATTCACTTGATGCGTAATAAAGGCGTGCGTCGTGTCCCTGTGGTCAATCAGCAAGGGGGCCTTGAAGGTATACTGGCCGTGGATGATGCCATTGAAGTAATCACGGAGCTAATGGTCGACTTGGTCAGACTTTTTGAACATGAAGCCCGCCGTGAACACAAATCCAGACGGCCCTGATCTAAACAAACAAGTCTCTACTGGGCCATTTTCAAGTACCTGCAATCCACCTGTTATGTCATCATGCCGGGCTCATGTCACACACAACCATCAGACCATTACATTTAAACAACGGATTATTCCCCCGGTCATAAAGCCACAATAACAATTTCCTGAACCTGCTGGATGGGTCTGCGCGACACTCGTTGCAAGTCATTCTTAAAGTGCCTGATACTCTGATTAGATCGTGAGCACCAAACTAGTATATGAATAATTTTACATATATTTTTATGCATATATATTCATATTATCGTAAACCCCCTTAAAAGTTAAGATGGTCGTCACTCGACAATTATCTTTACTAATATACATATGAATAAAATCACATATTACAAGGTGTCAATCCGAAACCCTGCCAGTCTGGTGAGTCGTATCTTCATACTATGGATGATACCCGGCATGCTTTCTTGCCTGTCGGCGGCGAATTTACTCAATGAAATCATTGTCGAAGAAGACCAGCCGGTGATCAGTAAAATCAGCAATACCCACAAGATTGATCGTCGCATGATAGAAGCACGTGGCGATACCAGCCTTGAACAGGCACTGGAGACAGTACCCAACCTAAATGTACGTGTCGGGGGACAGGGCATTCCCAGAATCGATATAAGAGGACTGCGTACACGCCATGTTAAATTTTTGGTTAACGGTATTCCATATAATTCAACATTTGATGGTCAGTTCGACCCCACTTTTATTCCCACTTCAGAAATTGAACAGATAAAGGTCACTACTGGCAGCACCTCTGAATTGTACGGAGCAGATGCACTTGCAGTCATTGATGTTCATACTCGTTCGTTTGCCCGACAGGCACTGAGTGTCACAAGTGAATTGGGCGCGGATGGGCACAGGCACATTTCAACACAGGGTGGTCAGCGTGTTGGCAAATTTGATTTCTACGGCAACCTTACCCATCGAAACAGAAATAGTTTTGAATTATCTGATGATTTTGAGTCCACGGCCTATGAAGATGGTGGGGACCGGCTCAATAGCGACATGGAGAGAAATACAGGTTTTGGCAGCGTGAATTACCAGGTGAGTGATGACCTGTCGGTTGCCATGACCACGTCATTTCTTTTTGGCGACTATGGCATCCCCTCCACTATCGTCTCTGATGACTTTGCATCACGCCCCCGATTTGAACGTATTGAGAACCAGGAGAACTACACATTCCAGACCTCATTTGATTTTGACCCGGTTTCAGCATACTTCATACGTGGCTGGGCCTACTCAAATTATCTGGAACAGGATGAAAATCGTTACGACGATGCTTCTTTTGATTCAATTGACGACAATACCCTCAGCGGAAGTTTCCTTACAACGACTGAAACCCATCGCCTCGGCCTGGGACTCCAAAGTGGTTTTATCCTAAATGACACTAACCGCCTCACTCTGGCCCTGAACATGCACCACGATGACTGGGAACAGTCAGGCGTTATCCGTGACGTTGCCAACGCCGGTGGCGGTGGCGGCGGCGGCGGTGGCGGCGGCGGTGGCGGTGGCGGCGGCGCGACCACCTTCAGTTTGCGCGAGCTGGATGAAAATGAATCACTTGTTTCAACTTCGCTTTCTGCAGAATATGAAAGATCGATAACAGATAAACTTGGCCTGGTCATCGGAGGTGGCCGTCACTGGCTCGACCCCAAGGGCCTTGGAAATGATACCTCTGAGAGCTATATTCTGGGCTTAAACTATCAACTCACCCCGCAAGTTGACCTGCATGCCGCCAATGTCCGCAAGATTCGAATGCCCTCCATTCGCAATCTGTTCGATGCAGAACGGGGAAATCCTGATTTGGACCCCGAAACTTTAAAAGGGTTTGAAACAGGCCTGAAGTACACATTTCAGAAGTCCGATACAACCGTCGATATTACCGGGTTTTATTATAATATTGACGACTTTATTCGCAGGGATCGCACTACCAACAAATTTGAAAATATTGATGAATCCCGGGTGAAAGGCATAGAAGTGAGTACAACAGCACCCATCACTCCCAAACTGGTGGCGCATGCCAGTCTTACTGTTCAGGACAGCGAGGATTTAACAGGGAATGGGATTGAACAGCTAACCAACACGCCTGAACAGATAATAAGCATTGATCTTGACTATAAAATCAATCACGCCTTGTTTGCCCATGTCTCTTATTTGAGAGTGGCAGACCAATACTTTTACACACGCCGTGAACCGTTTATCAAATCAAGACTGGAGAACAGTAATCGCTTAGACTTACGTTTATCCTGGCAACCTGAGCAAATGCCACTATCAGCGTTTGTAAATATAGAAAATGCGCTCGATGAAGACTATGAAGATGAATACGCATTGCCGCAGCCTGGCAGACTGGTTTCTGCAGGGGTAGTATGGAAATACTGATAGGCATAGATGATACCGACAACCTGCATACCAGAGGAACAGGCTACCGGGCGCGTCAGCTGGTAGAAAAGCTGCATGAAAATAATCTCGCGCAGACTATCGGTGTGACCAGACATCAATTATTGTTCGACGATCGAGTTCCATATACATCGCACAATAGTTCTGCATGCATAGCAGTCAAACTGGACAGCCATCCTGATGAGCTGATTAATTTCTGCAAGTCTTTCCTGTTAAGTATCGCGGCGGAAGGTTCAGATGTCGGTTTATGCATGGCTGATCTTCAGCAGGCACACAGTGTCGCTGAATTTGGAAAGTTGGCAAAAACAGAGCTGGTCACCCAGACCCAGGCAGAAGCTTGCGCAAATGCACAAGGCATTCATCTCTATGGGTTAACGGGAGATCACCAGGGAATTATCGGCGCACTATCCGCCTGTGGGCTATATAGCGATGGCGATGACGGACGTTATATCTGGGCACCCGGTATACGTGAACATGCCAATCAGACACTGTCAATGGAAGTATTGCTCGATACTATAAAAGTAGACTGTGTCAGCGAGCAAAACGGTAATAAAATAAATACTCCAGAAGCGACAATCGCTTTGGGGCCATGGCCAAGGCCAGTGCGCATCGATCAACAATCGGTGTTATTAGTGGAGAAAGTGAATGAAAATCATTACAAAGTCCTGGATAAAGACGTTATCAAGTCCATTCGTCCTTGATGACAACAACCAGCTTACAATCCCCGGTCTGATATTGCTTGGGGTTATTGCCAGTGTGCTTTATACCCATGTGCGTTATCCACTCAATATCCCGGGACATCATGGCCTGGAATGGATGGCATTTGTTATGTTCGGGCGCTGCCTGTCAACGCATAGAAATGCTGCAACAATTATCGCCAGCGGTGCGGCAACCGGCTACCTGTTTCAGTCACCACTATTTGCATTCGCCTATGAACTAAAACCACTCATTGTTTTTTTCATGACAGGCTTTGTGAGCGACAGGATATACTTTGCATTAAAGAACAATCTGCCTGTTTTTATCGCCGTTGCATTAACCGGTGCCCTCGCCTTTACAAGCAAGGCACTTTATATGTACATAACTTACTTATTCACAGATATCAAAGTCGGTGCATTTTTGAAGCATCCCGATTACCTGCCGTTTATTTCACATTTCATGTTTGGCCTACTGGGCGCCGTTGGCGGCTTGATGCTAGCAAACCTTGCAACCAATACTCAGCGCAAATAATTACCAGCACATGCGATTAATATTCTTAACACAATCACCCAGGCACTCAAATCACGATTAACCATTTCACCAGTGTCAGCCAGCCCAGGCATGTTTGTATGGCATAACCATACTCGTACAACCACTGAAAGCGCAACTTGACTTAAATCAACCCTGCCTGCTCCATAACCATTATGCTTTAACGGATGGCGTCCATCCTGTTATTTGGAAGGATAGCTTCTTTTCATCGCTGCAAGATTTAAGGCAAATTGAATGTGAAGAGCGTTAAAAATTCCCTGGTTATTAAAGAGCAGCTCATTGCCATGAGCATGATCATAGCCAGCACTTTGTTTGTTGGCATACTCCTCGTGGTGTTAATAAAAGTTTTTAATCTGCAAAACCATGTGAATAGCTTTTTGATATGGGTTGATTCTGCCGGAATTTGGGGTCCGGTAATATTCATTATCGTCGATATGCTGGTTGTTATTTTACTTTTGCCTGGTGTACTCGTAACAATGGGCGCAGGATTTATTTTTGGTGTCACAATGGGCTCAATTTATGTCGTCACGGCAACCACGCTAGGCGCACTGGTTTCATTTACCGTGTCAAGATACCTGTTCGGAATACGAGTGAAACGCTTTTTTGAGTCCCATGAAAAAGCCGCATATATGAATCAATACCTGGCAAGCGATGGGTGGAAGATTATATTTTTTACACGCATGATCCCTTTTTTCCCATTCAAACTTTCAAACTACTTGTTTGGTTTAACAGATTTTAAAATGTCCAGTTTTGCCGTGGGCACATTCCTGGGTATTTGGCCGATTACAATTTTTAATGTTTACATAGGCTCACTCGCGGCCGACATTTCAAATTTGGGTGCATTATCGGAAATGGATCAATCCCGGTTTTATTTCTATCTGTTCAGTTTCCTCATTGCTGTGATTGCAATTATCTATATCACCAGCAAGGCAAAGTCAGCCATGGCGCAATATATTTCATCTCAAAATAATCAATAGTCAGGCAACCGATGAAATTTAACTGGTTACCATGGAAGTTTCTGATCAAAATTGTCGCTCGCAGACATGGATTTCTTGACCCGATTGTACTGCTTTCTCACCTGAAAAAATTCTCTCAGCCATCTGAAGTCGCAGAGCCAATTGAGTTATTACGCGCGGGTGTATTATTTCATGCGCGTGGCCTAATCAACAGCAGAGTAATTCAGCACAATCTTGACTGGGTCTGGCCTTACTGGGTAGAACGCCAGTTTGATCCTACAGACATCTCGTTCGTGCCAAGAGCCTTCTCGATCACGCATGTCAATCTGACACATCGAAATTGGACTGCAGTGGGTGTCCCCGGTTTTCCACAATTACCCATCATTGATCCGAGAGGGCTGGTCACACCTCATTTTGATAAATGGTCCATAGATGCCTGGGTAGTCACCCATGAAGGCAGTGAATTATTGCCATCAAGGTGCAAGAATACTCAACAGGAGCTTGACTATAAAGATGGAGTTACAGTCGTGACCAGGTCTATCGCCAATGATATCAGGCTTCAAACGAAGGCAAATGTGCGCTGGAAAGACCATGAATTATCATGCAACCTGAACGTTAGCGCCGATGTCAAAGAACCTTCCATGCTTATTATCGCACTTAGGCCCTATAACCCTGAAGGAGTCGCTTTTATTAACGATATTGAAATTTCCGAGAACCGTCAAACATGGACCATTGATAAGCATTACCAAATACATTTTAATCAGCCGTGCGATCATCATCATGTTTCAACCTACCATCAGGGTGACGTGCACATCCACTTGAAACACAAAAAAAATGATCAGGCCGGTCACTGCAATATCGGACTGGTAACAGCGGCCGGTGTTTTTGAAATTAAACAAAATTCTCACAGGAATATAAATATACAAATACCTTTATCCAGTGGCGGGAACATTACCGATCAGTATAGTGCAGATAGCGAACAACATAATGCATGGACAGATAGTCTGGCTAATAAATGCCGTTTAAGTCACCCGGACAAAAAAATTGAATATCTGTATGAAACATCTATCAGAACCCTGGTGTTATGCTCGCCGAATGAAACGTTTCCGGGCCCATATACCTACAAAAGATTCTGGTACCGGGATGCCGCATTTATCACTTGTGGACTACTCTATGCAGGCCTGTCAGAGAGGGCAGAAAAATCATTACAGTATTTTCCGGTACATCAAAATCATAAGGGCTATTTTCATTCCCAGGAAGGAGAATGGGACGCAAATGGTGAAGCGCTATGGATACTTAGACGTTTTTACGAGTGTACGGGAAAATTACCCGATAATATAGACTGGTGGCCGGTGATCAGAAAGGCCGGTAGCTGGATTGAAAATAAACGCACTGACAATAGCGATAACAGCCCGCATGCAGGACTGTTGCCAGCCGGGTTCAGCGCTGAGCATCTGGGGCCAAATGACTACTACTATTGGGATGACTACTGGAGTGTTGCCGGCCTTAAGGCAGCTGCCTTTTTTGCGGATCATTTTGGTCATGAAAAGTATCATGTCGCATTTGATCAACAGGCCAAAGATCTTATGTCCTGTATCGAAAAAAGTCTCGAGAAAGTCAGACACAGACTAAGTAAGTCAATAATTCCGGCATCACCTTATCGGCGAATGGACGCAGGTGCGATTGGTTCATTGGCGGCAAGTTATCCACTACAGCTTTATTCTGCCAATCATGCAGCAATGGCTAATACAGTTGAATTTATTTTGCAACATTGCATGGTTAACAATGGATTTTTTCAGGATATGATCCATTCAGGCGTGAACCCCTACTTGACACTGCACATTGCCCAGGTTTTATTACGTGCAGGCGACGTTCGATTCAGCACATTAATTGAGCAAGTCGCCCAGCTCGCATCACCTACCGGACAGTGGCCTGAAGCAATACACTCACATACACTGGGTGGTTGTATGGGTGACGGCCAACATGCCTGGGCAGCAGCAGAATGGGTTATCATGATTAGAAACTGCTTTGTAAGAGAAGAGAATGATATTCTGGTCATTGGCTCCGGCATCAGCGAAACATGGATAAATAACGGAGAAGAATTAAGTTTTGGTTTTGCACCGACAACTTTCGGAGACATATATATCCAACTACACAGAGATAGGAATATAATTAATATCTCATGGGACATTCACTGGCGACGGCAGCCAAAAAAGATTGAAATTAGATTACCGGGTTTACCGTTTGCAGAATGCACCAGTCATCAACGCAATATCGCAGTTAAAGTGAATTAGCGGAATATGAATATTTTAATGATGACCAATACCTATGCACCACATGTTGGTGGTGTCGCACGTTCAATTGAGGCATTCACAAACGAGTATCGAACGCGCGGTCATAAAGTTTTGGTCATATCACCTGAATTTAAAAATCAGCCAAAAAACGAAGAAAACATAATCCGGGTTCCGGCAATTGAAAATTTCAATAATAGCGATTTCTCGGTAGCTCTTCCGGTCCCGGGCATTATTACGTCAGCAGCAAAGCGCTTCAATCCGGATATTATTCATTCACACCACCCGTTCCTGATTGGTTCTTCGGCATTAAGGATTGCGCATACTCATCAGATTCCCCTGGTATTCACACACCATACGAAATATGAAGACTATACTCATTACATACCTGGTGACTCCGAATTACTTCAGCGTTTTGTCATAGAACTATCGACAAATTATGCAAATTTATGTGACATGGTGTTTACGCCGAGTGATAGCATTCGAAAAATAATAAGTGAACGCGGGGTCACTACTAAGATTACAACGTTACCGACAGGTGTCGATATGAACAGATATCAAAACCTGCAGGGAATGCAGTTTCGGCAAACGATGGGCATCCCCCAGGACGCATTTGTTGTAGGCCACCTCGGCAGGCTGGCGAAAGAGAAAAATCTCCAGTTTCTCGCGCAGGCAGTAGCGACATTTCTTAAACAGCCAAATATGAATCACTGCTGTTTTTTACTTGTTGGCACAGGTCCTATGCAACAGATTATTAGTGACTATTTCAGCAGCCAGGGATTAAGTGATAAATTATATACAGCAGGCCTGTTGGAGACGAGTGCTGTAGTCAATGCCTACCATGCCATGGATGTATTTGCATTTAGCTCAATGAGTGAAACACAGGGCATGGTCATTACTGAAGCGATGGCAGCAGGGACTCCAGTTGTTGCCATCGATGCACCCGGTGTACGCGAAGTTGTGAGGAATGATATGAATGGTTTTCTTTTATCTGGGCCAACCGCTATGGATTTTTGCAATGCACTCACACAGATAAAAAATCTAGATAAAAAAAGAAAATCAATGTTTTCACGTCAGGCGCTTAAAACGGCTGACCAGTTCTCATTTGAGAAATCTGTAGACAAAGCCCTTGATTGCTTTGAAAAACTCAGACAGGAATCACTAAGTCATCGTGACCAGGATTACAATCAGTGGACGCATACCTTTCGTTCATTCATTTCAGACTGGGAACGCATCAAGGAATTCACTTCTGCCGCCCATTCAGCCGTTATCAATACTATTAAAAATTAACTGTGCTTGTTCAGATAGAAGTCTTCCTGCGCGAAATCAGACGTTGGTTTAGTCGCAGTGAATGGATCATTCGTGTGTTGGGTCTGCCCCGGTCTACCGAAAAAAACACGGCACCTGGATTAATATTAATCCAAATTGATGGCTTGTCACGACCCCAGCTTGAATCAGGATTACAGCATAATAAAATGCCTTTTTTGAAAAGAATGATTAATCAGGAACATTATCAATGTCATTCTCTATACACTGGCGTCCCTTCAAGCACCCCGGCAGTTCAGGGAGAATTATTTTATGGTGAAAAGTCAATTGTTCCGGCTTTTAGCTTCTATGACCGCGTGTCAGGCCAGGTACAGACAATGTATGAACCCAAATCTGCCCACGTCATTGAGGAAATGCTGCAGAAAAAAAATGATGCTTTGCTGAAAGATGGCAGCGCATACTGTAACGTCTACAGTGCCGGAGCCAGTGAACCACATTTTTGTGCATCTTCTTTCGGTTGGGGTGGCCTTCTGCGTGCTGCCAATCCATTCGTTTTTACATTTTTTCTGTTATCTAATTTCAACAGCTTTATACGGACCATAACACTGGCATTTATTGAATTGATTGTGGCTATTATTGATTTTTTTGTCGGATTTATAGAGGGAAAGAATTTTTTCAAAGAACTGACTTTCATTCCAACTCGCGTGGTTATTTGCATATTACTGCGAGAACTGGTGACCATCGGGACCAAAATTGATATAGCACGTGGCATGCCGATTATTCACCTGAATTTTCTCGGTTATGATGAACAGGCACATCGCCGGGGTCCGAGCTCGAAATTTGCACACTGGACACTGAAGGGCATTGATGACTCAATTAAGCGAATATGGCAAGCGGCCAACCGGACTTCACATAGGCATTATGACATTTGGATCTACTCTGATCATGGGCAGGAAGATGTAACACCGTTTGAAAATATATATGGAATAACAACTGAGCAGGCAATTAATCGCGTATTCAAGCGATGGGATATTCCTGCCAGCAATTCTGGCAAACACGGTATTCAGACACAACGCGCACGATTCCTTGGTGGAAATTTATTACAGAAAATATTCATCAAATATAATGACACGCAGACGCCCGTTTCACAGAGCAAGCCTGTAATTACTGCAATGGGTCCACTAGGATTGATATATGCCCCAGAGCCCCTGAAACCGGATGACAAGCCGGATCTGGCTTCACAGCTGGTCAGTGCTGCGCACATACCCATGGTGCTTTATACAGATGCTGAGAATAATGTCATTGCCCGAACAGCAGAAGGCAGCTTCAGGTTACCCCGGGATCGTGACAAAATTTTCGGCGATAATCATCCTTTCCTGAATGAGGTGACCGAAGACATAATTAATGTATGTCTGCATAAATATGCGGGCGATTTCACCCTGCTCGGCTGGCATGCCAGGCAGAAAAAATATATTACTTTCAGGCTTGAAAATGGTTCACACGCAGGTCCGGGTATTCATGAAACACATGCTTTCGCAGTAATCCCCAGGGATATCGAAATTGAAAGCTCTCAACCCTATCTTAGACCGTCTCAGTTAAGACAGGCCGCTTTTGATTTCACCCAAAGGGACACGACACCACGACACAAACGCGGCAAGCACAGTCAGACATCGACCATCCGTGTCATGACATATAATGTGCATAGCTGCATTGGAATGGACGGAAAAGTATCACCCGAACGCATTGCAAGAGTCATTGCTCGTTATCATCCGGATGTTGTCTGTCTTCAGGAGCTGGATGTCAAAAGAGGACGAACACAGGAAATTGACCAGGCCCACTATCTGGCTCAGATGCTGGCAATGAAATTTCATTTTCACCCAGCCATACATGTGGAAGAAGAAAGATACGGAGATGCAATATTGACTCATCTTCCGATAAAACTGATCAAGGCAGATATTCTACCTGCAAACGACCAGGCAGGCCTGCTTGAACCAAGAGGCGCATTATGGGCATGTGTTGAAAAAAACGGCGTTGCCGTGAATATTTTTAATACGCATCTTGACATAAGGAAAAGAGCAAGACAGCAACAACTTTCAAGTTTACTGGGGAATGAATGGATAACCAATGAAAAATGTTCAGGCCCAACAATTTTATGTGGCGATTTTAATCTTTTCCCTTCATCGGATTTATACAGGAGTATCACGGAGACAATGTATGACACACAGACATCAAATAATAGTCTAAGTGCAAAGCCGACTTTTTTTACACGCTTCCCGAGTGCACGTATTGATTATATTTTTATCGACAAAAGTAGCCAGGTTAAAAAAACATACATTCCCAACAATAGTTTGACACGTGTCGCATCAGATCATTTTCCACTTATTGCAGATATTACTGTTGTTGAGTGATTTTATCTGCGCGTATATTTTTAATAAATCTTGCTGATAAATACTTTTCTGTTTCTACGAGCAGGAACAAAAGCAGACCAAACAGAAGTATACGTATCCATGCATATACATCGATTGCCGAAGTGGAGAACAGTGTTTGCATTAATGGTGAATATGTTAACAGTAACTGAAAAATTATAACAACACATACCGCGATTAAAACCACATGATTACCAAATATTCCCTGCAAAGAAACTGACGAAGAGCTGATACGCCGACAGTTAAATAAATAGAATATCTCACCAAAAACAATTGTATTGACAGCTGCCGTTCGGGCACTGGCAATATCGTAAGTCAGATGGTATTCATAATTAAACAATAAAAATACACCAGAGACTAAAATCAATGACACAAATATAAGTCTCCATACGAAAACTCCTGAAAATATGCTTTCACGCGGATCTCGTGGTCTACGACGCATGATGCCCGGTTCTGCCGCTTCAAACGCCAGGGCAATGCCAAGTGTGACTGCAGTGATCATATTAACCCACAATATCTGTAAAGGAGTAATCGGCAAGATATGGGAAAATAGCAATGCAGCAAGTATTACGAGGGCTTCACCACTACTGGTCGGTACAATAACCAATATTGTCTTGAGAAGATTATCATATATTTTACGACCAATCTCGACAGCTCTGCTAATGGATGCAAAATTGTCATCAGCCAGCACAACATCTGCAGCTTGCTTTGATGATTCCGTACCTTTCACTCCCATTGCAATGCCAATGTCGGCACGTTTTAGTGCTGGCGCATCATTAACACCATCACCTGTCATTGCCACAATTTCACCAGATTTTTGCAGTGATTTGACCAGTCTCAGCTTGTGTTCCGGCGTTGTTCGGGCAAAAACATTAATATTTTTTGCTACCTTATCGAATTCCTCATCTGTCAGCTTGTCAAGTTCTGAACCTGAAATGGCTGAACATGGATTGTGAAAATTAAATTGCCTGGCAATGGCTTTTGCAGTAACAAGATGATCACCTGTGATCATCTTGACTTGCACGCCTGCCTGATGACATTTTCTGACAGCCTCGATTGCATCTTCACGTGGTGGATCAATCAATCCAAATAAGGCGATTAATACCAGACCACCTTTAATGTCAGCATACTTCAACTGTTGAAGATTATTATTAGCAGGTCGATAGGCGATGGCCAGCACTCTTAGCGCATCTTCAGCCATGTGCTCGATATGACGGAGCCAATGGTTTTTATCCAGAGATATTTTTTCATCCCCGTGCATCTGATAATCGCACATCGCAAGTATCACCTCTGGCGCCCCTTTAACATATATATAACCATTACCATCATGGTCATGGTGAAGTGTAGCCATATATTTGTGGCTGGATTCGAAAGGAATAAGATCAGTCCGTGGCATAGACTGTCGTAGATGTTGCACATCAATCAGTACCTTCAACCCTAATACCAGCAGTGCACCATCCATCGGAGTACCATGAACCTGCCAGCGGCCATTGGCAGAGGTCAGATCACTATCGTTACACAACACCGCGGCTCGAGCCGCTGTCTGCAACGCATGTGATTCGTCAGGCTTAAACAGCCTGTCATTGACCAGAATATCACCTTGCGGATCGTAACCGTCACCCGTGACAAATATTTCATCTTTCGCGGTCATTACTTTCTGTACCATCAATTCATTATGTGTCAGAGTACCTGTCTTATCAGAGCAGATAACCGTCACAGAACCAAGGGTCTCAACGGATGGCAAATGTCTTACAATTGTATTGTGTTTAGCAAGAAGAGTAACACCAACAGCTAATGTTATGGTGAGTACAGGAGGAAGGCCTTCAGGAATCGCCGCAACGGCGAATCCGACAGTCGCAAGGAATATCTCATCAGTTGAATAATGTGTTATGTATATCCCGGTAAAAAATATTCCTACAGAGACAGCAAGAATACTTAATGTCAGCCAGCGATTAAATTTGTTCACTTTTCTCAGCAGTGGTGTTTCAATCGATTGAACTTTTGACAGCATTTCACTGATTTTTCCGACTTCAGTATATTTTCCGGTACTCACTACTACGCCAATCGCACTGCCATTAGTCACCAACGTGCCTGCATAAGCCATACAATTCCGGTCACCCAGTGGTGCATCAGCGGGGACGATTTCTATATTTTTATCAGTGGCCTGTGATTCACCGGTCAGGATGGCCTCCTGTACCTGTAAATTTGTCACTTCAATCAGACGCAAATCTGCAGGAATCAGGTCACCTGAATGTATCAGTACAACATCGCCGGGAACCAGCTTGTCTGCATCTATGGTTAAAAAGCGATTCTCCCTACGAGATCTTGCCTTAAGTGAAAGCATCGACTTAATAGACTGTAAAGCATTTTCAGCCTTTTCTTCCTGTATAAAGCCAATGAAAGCATTGATAATGACAACGCTCAAAATAACAGCGGTATCTATCCAGTGTTCCAGTATGGCCGTGAGGGCGGCCGCACCGATGAGTACGTATAAAAGAACATTATTAACCTGTGAAACGAAGCGTATTATGGCCGTTCTTCGTTTTGGTTCATGAATGATGTTGGGTCCGTAGCGATCTAGCCTGTCGAGTGATTGCTGATGAGTAAGACCTCGCTCATCAGTTTCGAGAATTGCAAATATATTATCAGGAGAATGACTATGCCATAACTCTGAATCAGGTTTATATTTTGAGCCCATGTTGCAGATTCACTGGATTTTATGGCCAGGGTGGAAGCGCTTGGAGTATACAGTCTACAGTAGAATGAAATCTGCCAACTGATTGAGATCAAATTAAATTTAAGTCTCTTTAATTATTGCAGACCATGTGATAACAGCCGATATGACATAGCCTGACATTAAGAATTTCAGGCCACAAACCTGGTCAGTCCTGTAAAGATGCCTGGTACATTGAAAGGTATTTTTTAGCACTGGCCTTCCATGAAAAGTCCCTGTTCATTCCATTGAGTTGTAGCTTTTTCCATATCTGCTTCATTGAAAATATAACAAGCGCATTTTCTATTGTTTTATAGAATGATTCAGCGTCACTTTGGCTAAACACAAAACCTGTGGCTTGATCACTATTATCATTTAATGGATTATAATTGATCACGGTATCGGCAAGCCCACCTGTTTCGCGAACAATAGGAACAGTCCCATATAATTGACTGTACATCTGGTTCAAGCCGCAAGGTTCAAATCTTGATGGCATCAGAAAAATATCTGCGCTCGCGGTCAATTTGTGTGCAAGCTTTTCATCATAACCAAGTACTACGCTCATTTTACCTGAATTGGCAAGCGCAATATTTTGCAACTGTTCTTCCAGTTGTTTCTCACCACTGCCAAGTATAATAATCTGTAAATTCATGTTTACGAGTCGTGTGACGACATCAATAATTAAATCTATTCCTTTTTGTTCAGCCAGCCTCGAAATAGAGACGAGTAATGGAACACTCTCATCAATATCAAAATTAAAATATTTTTGAATGTCTTCCTTGTTATCGCATTTATCTTTGAGATTATTTTTACCATAATTTTTGGTTAGATATTTATCATTTTCAGGCGACCAAAGTTGCAGATCTACGCCATTCACAATTCCACACAATTTATGAGAGACACTGCGCAATAACCCATCCATCATAAATCCGTAATCCGGTGTTTTAATCTCTTCAGCAAATTTTTCACTCACTGTGTTTACCTGATTGGCGCTGACGATACCGGCTTTCATAAAACTCACTTGACCGTAGAACTCAAGCAACTCGATTGACCACCATTCCTGCGGAAGCCCGAGTTTTTCAAAATCTGCATATGAAAATAATCCCTGGTAAGCAATGTTATGTATTGTAAAAACCAGCCCGCTACTGATTCCATGTTGCCTTACCATCGGCAAGGCAAGTCCTGTTTGCCAGTCATTACAATGTATGACATCAGGTTGCCACATCAGGTTTGCCTGATTACACGCAACTATTGCAATGACCTTGCAGAATAATGCGAATCTTTGGGCATTGTCTTCCCACGCATTCCCATCAATATCGACATACGGATTTCCTTCTCTGCCAAATAATCTTGGGCAGTCAACTAACAATAAGGGCACCCCACTTTCAGGGTAGCATGTTTCGATTATTGCCACTTCATCATCATTGACCATAAACTTTGCCAATGTTTTACCTTTATCTAAAAGTCTGGCTGATCCGTAAAATGGCATAATGACACGAATGTCCACGTTTAAGTCATGCAGTGCAACTGGCAGGCTTTGTGAAACATCTGCTAATCCACCTGTTTTAATAAACGGGTAGACTTCACTACTGGCAAACAATACTTTCATGCTATTAATATTCTTTAGATTGTATTATCGCAGGGCATTAATATGATGCCACTCAGAGGTGGCAAATTCAGCACCAGCGAGAATTGATAACCCATGTATTCTGTATTATCAGAGCTGCATATGGTCGCAGCAGGGTAATTTGAACCACAATAATAAGATGAGTCTGAATTAAATATCACTTTGTACTCTCCATTATTTGGCACGCCGATCCGATATTTATCACGTGGCACAGGTGTAAAATTCAACACCACAACTATATTTTTTTGTTCAAATTTCCTGATATAACTTATTACTGAATGATCCTGATCGTGGCAGTCAATCCACTCAAATCCTTCGTCGCTGCAATCATGATAATGCAATGGTACCTGTTCGCAATAAATAGTATTCAGATCCTGCACCGTTTTCTGTATTCCCACGTGAAAATCAAAATCCAGAAGATACCATTCAAGTGCCTGGTGTGAATTCCATTCAGTTCCCTGCCCTATTTCTCCTCCCATGAACATTAGTTTCTTACCAGGGTAAGTATACATATAGGTATATAGCAGGCGCAGGTTTGCAAATTTCTGCCATTCATCACCCGGCATTTTATGGAGCAATGAAGACTTGCCGTGTACAACCTCATCATGTGAAAGTGGTAAAACAAAGTTTTCGGAGAAGGCATACAAAAGCCCAAAAGTGAGGTTCTGATGATGATACTTGCGATGCACAGGATCAGTGCTGATGTATTTTAACGTGTCATGCATCCATCCCATATTCCATTTCATTGTGAATCCCAGACCGCCAACCCAGGTTGGTCGCGTTACTTGTGGCCAGGCAGTGGATTCTTCTGCCAATACCATGGTTCCTGGGAAGCGGCTATGCGTAATTTTATTCAGCTCCTGAAGAAAGTGGATCGCTCCAAGGTTTTCATTTCCACCGTATTTATTCGGCGCCCATTCACCTTCGTTACGCGAATAATCCAGATATAGCATTGAGGCGACCGCATCAACGCGCAAACCATCCAGATGAAATTCTTCAAGCCAGTAAATTGCACTGGATAGTAAAAAATTTCTGACTTCATTACGCTCATAGTTAAAGACCAGGGTACCCCAATCAGGGTGTTCTCCAAGATGAGGATCCTCATGCTCATAAATCGCCGTACCATCAAAACGAGCCAAACCGTGATCATCTTTAGGAAAATGTGCTGGCACCCAATCCAATATCACACCAATATTATGAGAATGGAAATAGTCAATAAAATAGCGAAAATCATCAGGTGACCCGTATCGTGCTGTTGGTGCAAAATAACCCAGCACCTGGTACCCCCATGATTCGTCATATGGATACTCGGTTATTGGCAGTAATTCGATATGCGTATAACCCATTTTATTCACATAAGCGCACAGCCGGTGTGCAAGTTCACGATAATTGAATACGCCATTATCGCTGTTGCGTTGCCAGGAGCCCAGATGCACTTCATATATGGAAACCGGGGCATGCAAGCAGTCAAATTTTTCACGCGCAGTTAACCAATTTGAATCATGCCAGGAATGCTGCGCTTTATTGACAACCATTGAAGCAGTATTTGGCCTTAGTTCAAATTGCTGCGCATAGGGATCTGACTTTACCAGTAGCTCTCCACTGGTTCTGTTCCTGATTTCATACTTATAGATTTCTGCTACCGATAAATCCGGAATGAAGAGGACCCAAATGCCACTGTCACCCAGTGACTGCATGGGGTGACGACGTCCATCCCACTGATTAAAATCACCAATCACACTGACACGGACCGCATTGGGTGCCCAGACAGCAAACCTGACACCGGAAACAGTGTCGATTTGTGTCAAGTGAGCACCTAAAATTCTATAGATGTGCCAATGTTGTCCCAGGTCAAATAAATGTAAATCGAACTCAGGTATAACAACTTCGAATGTATATGGGTCATATACCTCATGCTGATTACCATACTGGTCGACCAAATCCAGTTTATAGTGATGCGGAATATGGCGGGTCTGGCCTGTATACTCAAATAAATCAGTATTAGAGACACGCTTCATGTCAATATCGCAACCCTGAATACGAATCCGCTGACAGAAAGGAAGGTAAACCCTGATGCAGTTATCTTTGCCCCGTTTTTGCCATCCCAGCACAGAAAAGGGACTGTGGTGTGTTGCATTGATAATTTTAATCAGATTATCGTCCATTTTTATATGATCGCAGGATGACATTAGAGGTGCTAGCCATGATAACCTATAAACATGCAGATTGATCAATCACAACGTTATATCACCCGCTTAACACGCAAAACGCTCGCATTAATCCTGGCAGGTGGGCGCGGATCACGACTTAAAAACCTGACCGAGTGGCGTGCCAAACCAGCTGTTCCCTTTGGCGGGAAATTCCGTATTATCGATTTTCCTTTATCAAACTGCGTTAATTCCGACATTAAACAGATCGCAGTGCTTACCCAGTATAAATCACACTCGCTGATAAGACATATTCAAAAAGGCTGGTCTTTTTTTCGTGGCGAATTCGGAGAATTTGTCGAGTTACTGCCCGCTTCCCAGAGACTTGAGACATCATGGTATAATGGCACCGCCGATGCCGTTTACCAAAATCTTGATATAATTCGCACATTTAAACCTGACTATATATTAATCCTCGCCGGTGATCATGTTTATAAAATGGATTATGCGCATATGCTCGCGCACCATTTTAAACACAATGCCGACATGACTGTTGCATGCATCGATGTACCGAGAAATGAAGCACATGCATTTGGCGTCATGACTATCGATCAGCATACAAACATCATAAATTTTACCGAAAAACCGGAGAATCCCGATGCCACTCCTTATCGCGACGACATGTCATTGGTATCCATGGGAATATATGTATTCAATACAGAGTTTCTGATTAACCAGCTAATCAGGGATGCCGATTCTGAATCATCAAGTCATGATTTTGGCAAAGATATCATTCCTGATATAGTGAATAGCAATAGTCGTGCAATCGCCTATCCTTTTCATGACGAAAAGAATAATATTAATTTGTACTGGCGCGATGTGGGTACAGTCGATGCGTATTATGAAGCAAACATGGAACTCATAAGTGTCGTTCCGGAACTTAATCTTTATGACAATCACTGGCCGATATGGACATATCAGGAACAGCTTCCGCCTGCCAAGTTCGTATTCAATGATGATGGCTGTCGAGGTATAGCCGTAGACTCAATGGTATCCGGAGGATGTATTATCTCAGGTGCCCATGTCAATCATTCTGTACTCTTTTCCAGCGTCACAGTAGAACCATATTCCCGACTCGACGATTGCGTCATATTACCAGACGTGCATATTGGCAAGCATTGTAAAATCAAAGACACGATTATTGACAAGGGCTGTCGTATTTTAGACGGCACGGTAATTGGGTATGATGACAACCTGGACTCCACCCGATTCCATATTACAGAATCTAATAAACGGCTGGTAACCCCGGAGATGTTAGGGCAACAGGTTCATCATGCCCGATAATAAGGCACTGAATGTTGTAATATACTGGCACATGCATCAGCCGGACTACCGCGTGTCATTATCCGGAGAGTATCATCAACCATGGACCTACCTGCATGCAATAAAAGATTATGCAGACATGGCTATGCACCTGGAGAGAGTGCCTGATGCATGTGCGGTAATTAATTTTACTCCTACCCTGCTTGATCAGCTGGAAGACTACGCAAGACAGGTCACTGGTTACTTAACACACGGACACACTATTCGTGATCCACTATTGCATGCCTTGACCGATCCGATTAACCATAACTTTAGCAACCAGATAGATCTCGTCGGATGGTGCATTCGGGCACACCGCGAAAGAGTGATTGAAAGATATCCCGCATATCGGCGATTAGTTGGATTATATCACCAGGTTAAAGACCAGCCCCATGCATATATCTACCTGAGTCATCAATATGTCATTGATTTACTGATGTGGTACCACCTGGGCTGGCTGGCTGAAATTGTAAAGAAAACAGACACACGCATAAAAAAATTACTGGAAAAATCTCACGGATTTGATAAAGAAGATCGCCTGCAATTAATCACCGTGATAAGTGAGATTATACGTTCAATCATACCACGCTATAAAACATTAGCCGAAAAAGGGCAAATCGAGCTAACCACCACGCCGTATGCGCACCCGATACTGCCTTTACTGCTGGACTTCAAATCCGCAACGGAGGCGATGGCAGATATTACGTTACCCCAATGCGACTTTTATCCGGGTGGCGAGCAAAGAGCAGACTGGCATATGCGCGAAGGTCTGGCTAAATTCATGCAGCATTTTGGTAACCTCCCTGACGGCTGCTGGCCATCCGAAGGGGGTTTATCCGGTGATACTTGCAAGCTTATCCAGTCACATGGATTTAAATGGACTGCCAGTGGCAACAATGTACTGATAAATAGCGCGATTGCAGCCGGCGAAAATAACCATATTGAACGGCATCGAGCTAATCAATTAGCAGGGCAGGATATAATATGTTTTTTTCGTGATGATGAATTGTCAGATTTGATCGGATTTGAGTATTCAGACTGGCATGCCGATGATGCTGTCGCCAATATTGTCCATCGATTAATGGGCATCAGGGAAAAAACCTCAGGCAAAGATTATGTGGTTTCAATTATTCTGGATGGAGAGAATGCGTGGGAACATTATCCGGAAAATGGTTATTATTTTCTAAGTGCTTTATATACAGAATTATCTACCCACCCTTCAATCAACCTGACCACTTTCAGGGATTACCTGAAAACAAAGCCACGTCTGCAACAACTAACACAACTGGTTGCTGGCAGCTGGGTCTATGGAACGTTTACCACGTGGATAGGTTCGAAAGATAAAAATTATGCATGGGACCTGCTATGCTCGGCAAAGAAAGCCTATGATGAGTGCGTGGCCTCCGACAGTTTATCCGCAGCTGAAATTAGCCAGGCAACAACACAATTAGCAAAATGTGAAGCTTCAGATTGGTTCTGGTGGTTTGGAGACTACAACCCAGCCATCTCTGTTGCCAGCTTTGAGAAACTATTTCTTGAAGACCTGATTTATCTATATCAATTGCTCAAACTCACCCCACCTGAAAACTTATACAAGGGCTTTACATCCGGTAGCGATGAAACCACGGAATCTGGCAGTATGAGACGGAGCAGTGAAACAAATTGAATCAATGTCGTCTATTACAATTACGGCGTGCTGGTATATTACTTCACCCGAGCAGCCTGCCCGGGCCCGGAACTTTTGGTGACCTAGGCTTCCATGCCAATAAGTTCATAGACTTTATGTCCAGTGCCGGACTAACAGTCTGGCAACTGCTTCCATTAGGGCCCACCCACTCTGACATGTCACCTTACGGGGGATATTCAGCACATGCAGGCAATCCGGAACTTATCAGTCTTGAAAAGCTGCATCAAAAAACATGGATGAGACATTTACCAGAACATAAAACTGCGTCACAACAAACAGAAGGTAAACAGTTTCATTTGCGCGAGGCTTATAAATGCTTCGTTGATTTTGCAGAGGAAGGCGATTTAACGTCTTTCATCAATTTTAAGTCACAACACCAATACTGGCTGGATGATTTCGCACTGTACGTTTGCCTTAAACAGCAATTCAATCAATCCAGCTGGCTGCATTGGCCAGCGGAATTCCGTGATTATCAGAAAGAAATCCTTGTCGAATATGCCACCCAGAATAGTGATGCGATAGATCAGCAAAAATTCATACAATTTATTTTTTATTCACAATGGCGAGAAATAAAACAGTATGCCAATGAGAAAAATATCATCATTATGGGAGACATCCCGATATTCGTTGCGTATGACAGCGCGGATGTCTGGGCGAACAAAGGTTATTTTTCCATCGATAAAAATTTGCAGCCAATTTTCGTTGCCGGCGTACCTCCTGACTATTTTTCACAAACCGGTCAGAGATGGGGAAATCCTCTTTATGACTGGCAAGCAATGCAGCAAGATGATTTCACATGGTGGGTTCAACGCATACAGTCTCAACATGAACTTTTTGATGTCATTCGTATTGATCACTTTCGCGGCCTGGCGCAGTACTGGGAAATCCCCGGTACAGAGGAAACTGCGCAAAACGGCCGCTGGGTATCAGCGCCAGGCAGAGAATTATTAACTGAAATTATGCATCATTTTCCCGGACTATGTTTGGCCGCAGAAGATCTGGGTACGATTACTGACGATGTTATACAATTACGTGACAGCTTTAACCTGCCGGGAATGAAAGTACTGCAATTTGCATTTGATGGCAGTAAAGATAACCCTCACCTGCCTGCAAACTATACTCAGAACTGCATTGCATATACCGGCACTCACGATAATAACACCACCATTGGCTGGTTCGATGAACTACCTGATGATGCGAGAAATTACATCATGGGCATCATCAACCATTGCGACCTGGCTATGCCATGGCCGATGATCCATACCGTATTATCATCACAAGCAAATACGGCTATATTGCCAATGCAGGATATATTAGCACTGGATGGTTCAAATCGAATGAATATTCCCGGCGTGTTAGACAGCAATAACTGGCGATGGAGATTTGACTGGAGCCAGGTTGACGAGCGAAGCATACATCACATCAGGAGCCTTATAAAAATGTATGACAGATAGTGACTATTATTCATTCACCCATATCATCTTTCCAGTTTCAAATGGATGACAAAGATTTTTATTGTATGGATACATGCGAATGCGAAAATATTGCACACCTGAAACTTTAGGATTTAAATCCAGGCTGAATATATAAAACCCTTGCTCGTCTTTATCCTCGAGCTTAAATGGATAGGCGACGTAATTCTCAAAAAGCTGATCATTTCTCTCGTCACTCATGATGCATTCAACCACGACATCCTCATTGGTCAGCCCATTAAGATAAGCACTTACTTTTGATGTATAGATTTCATTTTGTTTAAGTATATGTGGTTTCTCAGAAATACACTTGATAGTAACACCCTCCCATGCCTTGTTGACCCTGCTTTTCCAGGCGCTCAGCTCCCTGGCTACTTCTGCATGATTAGCACTTATCACCGTTGATTTTTTTATGGCAGGAATATAGAGCTTGTTAAAATAATCGGCGAGCATTCTTTGCGAGTTAAATCTTGGGATAATGCTCTTCATTGACTCACGAGCCATATTCACCCAATCAGAGGAATATCCCTGTGTGCCACGGTCATAATATGAAGGGATCACTTCATTTTCAATGATATCCAGAAGATCATTGGCTTCCTGTTGATTTTTATATTCATGATCAAAACCTTCACCATGTGGTGCGATGGCCCAACCATTCTTGCCGTTATAGCCTTCTGCCCACCATCCATCCAGAACACTTAAATTTAATACGCCGTTCATTCCGGCTTTCTGCCCTGAGGTACCGCTTGCTTCAAGGGGAAATTCCGGCGTATTGATCCATACATCCACGCCAGCAACCATGCGTCGTGCAAGCACCATGTCGTAGTCTTCAACCAGAAGCACCTTCCCCTGAAATTCATCTCGTTGGGTAATTTCATGTATGCGCTTAATTAATTCCTGTCCGGGCACATCATCAGGGTGTGCCTTGCCAGCCATTAGAATTAATACCGGCTTTTCCGTGTCATTAACGATACGGGCCAGACGCTCAAGGTCATTGAACAGCAGGGTTGCTCGCTTGTATGTGGCAAACCTGCGTGCAAACCCGAGGATAAGCAAGTCTTTATCGTGTGGATATATTAGCTGTGTTATGCGACTAAAGGCAGAACGACTCCGTCCATTCCTCTTACATTGTTTTGTAATGCGTTTGTATATATCTGTCAGTAACGTTGTTTTTAATTCTCGCCGCAGGCTCCAGAAGCGATGGGAAGGAATTTCATCAAGGCATTTCCAGAATTTCTCATTATTCAGCTCTGTACGCCAGTTGCTGAATCGCATATCAAATAGATTTGACCATTCGCGCGCTAGAAATGTATGGATGTGAACACCATTAGTAATGTAGTCAATAGGGTTTTCAATTGCTTCAATCTGAGGCCATACATAGCCTTCCATCCTGGATGCGACATCACCATGGATTTTGCTAACTCCATTATGGAATCTCGAACCGCGCAAAGCCAGTGTGGTCATATTGAAACCTGCGTTGCCATTACCTCTGCCCAGCGCAACATAGTTTTCAAAACTGATGCCAAGTTCTCTTATATATTCATCAAAGTATTTGTGTATTAAGTTTTCATCGAAAATATCGTGCCCTGCCGGTACAGGCGTATGTGTAGTAAACACTGTGCTGCTCGCAACCAGTTCTAAAGCACTATTAAAATCGATACCACCCGTCACTTGTTCCCGGCACCTTTCAACAATTGAGAAAGCGGCATGACCTTCGTTAATATGCCAAATACTGGGACAATAACCCATCGTCCGCAGCGCTCTTACACCACCGATTCCGAGTACAATTTCCTGCAATATGCGCGTGTCCCTATGGCCACTGTATAACTGATAAGTAATTTTTCGGTCTTCCTCGATATTTTCTTCGATATCGCTATCAAGAAAATATAATTGAATATTGCCTGCCTGTGCCTGCCACACTTTCAGGTAAATATCCCTGTTTAGCAGTTTTACGCTGACATGTACCGATTGCCCCGACTCGTTTTTGCATTCCGTGATCGGCAATTGATCAAATTTCGCGGGGAGGCAACCTGTCACCTGATTGCCATAGTTATCGATTTCCTGGTGGAAATAACCATGTCTGTATAAAAGACCGACAGCAACAAATGGCACAGCCATGTCGCTGGCTGCCTTGCATAGATCGGCGGCCAAAATACCAAGACCGCCTGAGTAAATTTTAAAGCTTTCATGAAATCCAAATTCGAGACAAAAATAGGCTATGCAATCACTGTCAGGGTTAAACTCTTTCGAAAGTACCGGTGAGAAGTCAAGGCTGCGATAAGCAGAGTAGCTTGACATAACCCGGCCCAGATCATTGATGAAATTGTTGTCATTGACAGCTTCATCAAGCACGTTCTGCGATACCCGCCTTAAAAATAATTTTGGATTATGGTTACATGCTTCCCACAAGGCTTCATCAAGCCGTCTAAACAGCGTGCGTGCGTCACTATTCCAGCTGTAGTACAAGTCGTTGGCAATCTCAGGAAGTCTTGATAGTGCATCTGGAATATTTGGCTGATATTCAATCGTAAAGCGTTTACCTAACATAGTCGTATGGAATGTTATTATGTGTAAATTTTAAGTAATAATTCAGAATATGTAGGCTTCTGCCACATATCGTCGCATCATATTGTGACTGTTAAAGCGCGTGTTCTTGCTGATGGCTGCTTTCATTATATTTTGCCAGCTCGCCCTGTCCTGGTAATATATGGGCAGTACAGTCTTCTCAAGTTTGTAGTATAAACCATCTGCATCTTGTTCGTCTGTTGTAAAATGCTCGATTGACCAGCCCGTTACCCCTTCGATATGACCTTCTGTCCACCATCCGTCCAATACGCTCATATGGGGTACGCCATTAAACGCGGCCTTAATTCCACTGGTACCAGAAGCTTCCATGAGTGGTTTGGGCGTATTGAGCCAAAGATCAACGCCCGGGATTAACTTTTGTGCTAACTGCATATTATAGTCCTCGAGATAAACTATGGTAATACTGTCACTTAACTCAAGCATATATTGATGCAACTGCTGTATAAGTTGAAGCCCATGTTGATCTTTCGGATGTGCTTTACCGGCAAGTACGACTTGTATGGGGAATTTCCGGGATATTTCAGCCAGACGCTGAATATTATTGAAAAGCAGGTCAGGACGCTTATAGCCGGTCATTCGGCGTGCAAATCCAATAGTAAAGACATCAAGACCAAGCTTAATCGAGTGACTGGTTTTAATATGATCATGCAAATCCGATTTTGCATTTAAATGCGCCTGCCATATTTCATCATTGGGAATTTGGTCTGCACGAATTAAAACTGACGGCTCATGTTGCCACTCGGCAAAATATTTCGTATACAGGTCTGCCATGTATCTATTCACCCAGGTTGCCGGGTGCACCCCGTTGGTAATTGATTCCACTTTAAAAGAAGGGTACTTTTGTTTGGCTATTTTTTGATGCTGGTTGCTGACACCATTAATACGGCCGCTTAAATTTAACGCCAGACAGGTCATATTCAGACTGTCGCCACCTGTTATTGTTTTCAATGTCTCAGTATCAATATAATCACTGGCAATATTCTGAAAGATATCAAAGGAATAATTATCATGTGCAGCTTCTATGGGTGTATGCGTTGTGAATACGCAAAGATCCTGTACTTTGGCAATATCATACATACATTGCTTGTGTGTTGGATTATTGTGAATTTGATAATTACGTAATAACTCAAGTGCCAATAACGCGGAATGTCCTTCGTTCAGATGATATGCTGAAATACCAAAACCGAGCGCGCGTAAAATACGTACTCCACCAATACCAAGAACCATTTCCTGTTTCAGACGATATGTTTCATCACCTCCATAGAGATGATCAGTAATTTTTTGATCCTCAGCAGAGTTTTCTTTCAAACTGGTGTCGAGAAGCAGTACCGGCACGGAATACCCTGTTACACCCTGATATATATATAACCAGGGATTTATCCAGACATCATGCCCCTGAATTGTAATGGCGATTTTAACACGCAATGGTATCGCCCAGTCGTCTGGATGCCAACGATCAGGGGCATTTATTTGTTTCCCGTCTGATGTTATTTTCTGACTTAAATAACCAGATCGCGATATTAAAGTCACGAATACCATTGGCAGTTCAAGGTCCGCCGCAGATCTCAATGAATCACCGGCGAGTATTCCCAACCCACCACTATAGGTATGAATAGAAGGCTGTAAGGCAATCTCCATACTAAAATAAGCATATTTAGGCCGAAAGCGGTAGTAGCTTAACAAATCCATGGAAGATTCACGTTTTGATATTACCCATCAGAGTATAGACAATTACGCCTTGACTATAAGTTTTTTTCTGCCTCACTGACAACTTTGTTCAGTTTTAAAAAAGTATCAGGATTAACACTAATTGATTCGATACCAAGCTTAACAAGATAAGATGTCATGTCCGGATAATCAGAAGGCCCCTGACCACATATTCCTGAATACTTGTTTGATCTTTGTGCTCCCTGAATTGCCATTTTTATCATGGCGAGCACCCCGGGATCTCTTTCGTTAAATTCAGAAGCCAGTAACTCTGAATCTCGATCTACACCCAGAACTAATTGCGTTAAATCATTTGATCCGATAGAGATACCATCAAATAGCTGCAAAAACGCATCAATCAAAATAACGTTATTGGGAATTTCACACATCACATATATTTTCAGGTCATTTTTACCGGATACCAGGTTACAGTCAGACATAATATTCAAAACAGCCTCTGCCTGTTTAAGATCACGGCAAAATGGAATCATAATAATAATATTCCTTAAACCAGCCTCATCACGAAGTTTCATGACTGCTTCGCATTCCAGCTTGAATGCATCTTTATATATAGGATGCATGTAGCGCGAGGCACCACGCAGACCAAGCATCGGGTTATTTTCTTTCGGTTCAAATTCACTGCCACCTAAAAGGTTGGCATATTCGTTGGATTTAAAATCTGACATTCGGACGATGACTGGCCGTGGATAAAAAGCTGCGGCGATCATACCAATACCTTCTGCCAATTTATCGATAAAGTAACGTCGGGGTGAAGAATATTGTTGCACGCATTGCGTTATTTTTTCAATGACCGCTTTATCATTAAGCTGGTCCATATGGAGCAATGCCATGGGATGAATGCCAATATATTCATTGATAATAAACTCCATTCTTGCCAACCCGACTCCATCGCAAGGTAACATACTATATTTAAAAGCCAGTTGCGGATTACCCAGATTTATCATTAACTTTGTATTTGTTTTTTTGGCATCATCCAGATCTGTTTCATGTATATCGATTTCAAGAGCTCCCTGGTATACCTTGCCTGTTTCACCTTCAGCACATGACACGGTAATAATCTCACCATTAGTGATCGTTTCTGTCGCATCATTTGTTCCAACGACGGCTGGTATGCCCAGTTCTCGGGATACGATTGCGGCATGGCAGGTGCGTCCGCCACTATTCGTAACAACTGCGGATGCTTTTTTAAGTACGGCACCCCAGTCGGGTGAAGTGGCATCCGCAACCAGGATTTCGCCTTGCTGGAATTCGGATAACTGGCCTGGTGATCTGATTATTCTTGCACGCCCCGAGGCGATTGAATTACCCGCAGCACGCCCGGTAGCAATCACCGGTGAGTGCTGTTTGAGTGAATACTCACGTAAAATATTTCCGCCAGCCTGTGATACGACTGTTTCAGGCCGCGCCTGTATTAAATAAATATACTGATCCGTGCTGTCTTTTGCCCATTCTATATCCAGGGGAACCCGCTTTCCCGCTTTCATGCTATAGTATTTTTCTGCATGAATGGCATATTCTGCCAGCTTCATGACATCCTCATCCGTGATGCTGAAGTGTTCTCTTTCAGTCCTGGTTGTTTCTACCTGATGCAGGTTTTCACCGTCTTGGCCATATATAATTTTAATGTTTTTACTGCCGATAGATTTCTTCAATATCGATCGATACCCATCAAGAAATGTTGGTTTATGCACATAAAACTCATCAGGTGTGACCAGTCCCTGAACGATAGACTCTCCAAGTCCCAGTGTGGCATTTATCAACACCACGTCTTTAAACCCTGATTCCGTGTCAATGGTGAACATAATGCCGCTTGATGAATTATCTGACCGGACCATATTCATGACGCATACCGACAGGGCAACCTTGAAATGATCAAATTTTTTATTCTCCCGATATACTATTGCTCGATCGGTAAACAGGGAAGCGAGACAAAGTTTATAATGATGGAGCAAGGAATCTATTCCCTTAACATTCAGGAAGGTATCATGCTGTCCCGCAAAGCTCGCATCAGGCAGATCTTCAGCCGTTGCGGAACTTCTGACTGCGACACTTAACTCTTGTCCATACTTAGTTACAAGTGCATCGTATGCCTGTCTGAGATCATTGATGAGGTCATCAGGCAAAGTGACTTCTGAAATTAATTGTCGGACCTGCCGGGCATTTTTAGCAAGACTGGAAATATCGTTTGTATCAATTCGGGAAATAAGATTTTTAATTGAATCAAGAATTCCGGCATTATGCAGAACGTACCAATAAGCTTCTGATGTGACAGAGAATCCATCCGGAACACGAATATTAAATTCTGACAGGCCATTATACATCTCACCGAGTGAAGCACTCTTTCCTCCAACAAGCGTGATATCATCTGAACTGATCTCTGAAAATGTTCTGATATATTTCATGGTTATTGTTCAGTTAAGACAATTTATGAAAAATATATAGCATGGGGAAAAATATAATTTGAAGCCGATTAATGTAACCATCTTAGCGAATAATGCATAGTATATTTTTGAGATATATCAATTTAACCATGAGTAGACATTGTCTAATCAACACCAGACTTTCGGAGCAACAATAGAATGTACGCACTGGCTGCCGACGTGGGAGGCACAAAAACCAAAATACGACTAACTGGTTATGATGACGGTAGGCCGGTAGTTATTTGCGAGAAATTATACTCCAGCCAGTATTATCAACATTTTGATTCTATTCTGGACAATTTTTTCAGCAATATAGATTCATTGGCAAATAACAATATTCATGCATGCCTTGCCGTCGCAGGCCCGGTGTTCTCTGATTGTGCAATCATTACGAATATCGCATGGACGCTTAACAGGCAGGATTTGCAGCGCAAATATAAGCTGGGTTCGTTAACAATAGTCAATGACTTCACTGCCATCGGCTATAGCATTGCCAGACTTAACCAGACCGATTATCTCACCATACAGCAAGGTCAGGAAAGAACACTTTCAACGCAAGCGGTTTTTGGTGCCGGCACAGGTCTTGGTTTATGTATCGTCTCGCAGGCAGCCGGACAAACCGTTGTAATATCGTCCGAGTACGGCAATACAGACTTTGCTCCCGCGGATGATTTTAGCATTAAACTGCTTATGGATTTAAAAAAAACCAATAATAGAATCTTTCATGAAGATATTCTTTCAGGCAAGGGACTTGAGAATATATATACGTTCCTTTGCAAGGATAAACATCATGAAAGACCTGCCAATGGCACTGAATGCAATGATCTTGCAGCAAGAATAAGCGCATCCGCTTTAACTGGTAATGATCCGGTTGCGATACAGGCGATGAAACATTTTACAAGAATATACGCCCATACTGCCCGCAATATCGCGCTGACAGCATTATCTGTGGGTGGACTTTATATTGCAGGCGGGATCGCGCCAAAAATACTTGAGCATATAAACCGGGAAGTATTTACAAGGATATTCAATGACAACAAAAAAATGCATCATGTGCTCAAAGAAATACCGGTTAAAATAATACTTAACACCGATGCCGGCCTGATTGGTGCAGAAACAATTGCAGTGTCAAATTACAGTCATTCTGAAAGCGCATGAATATCAGATTTCATTCACTGCTGTTTGAGAAATACTCGACTGATTCCGGACTAATTGCCGGTTTACTTCTTCATATTCCTTTCGCAGTCTCAAGAAAAGGAGATTGAGGATATCTATCTCCTCCTGTAGCTGGTTCAATTCATTATCCAGCCTCTCTCTCTCACGAATCAGTTCAAACTCGATAACACTATACATGACTGTCCCCTGTTTAACCGTCTTAAAATTTTAAAATAAGAAGACAGTACGAATTTGATTCAGGTCAGTATTCGTGACTACTTTCTCTGGTTGCCTATATTGGGATTATCTGAATTCCATAATAATCAAGGAGATATGATTAATTTTAAAGAAGTTTTCACAAGCCAAACGGATAAGTATCCGGAAGTCCCTGTAATTGTTCAGATTGTAGCGGGACCACTGCCTGTGTCTGGTCCACCCAGATATATTCATCATATTGTTTTGGCAAAACAGCTTGAAAGTAATGGCTGGCAAGTTCAGTCTCTGGTCGATATATGACACCTATCGCTCGTTCCAGACGAGACGGCAATAATGCATTGTAAACAGACGATTGTCGCTGCGCGGTCAGTGCCAGATTAAAATTGGGTGAAGATACGTGATGCATTAAATATTCATAGCTTTTTGCAATCGCTGGCTGAACATTTTTAATTTCCATTTTTCTATCCCAACCAGATGAGGCTGCAACCGTTCCGTGATTAGTACCAAAACCGATCGAATAAGTATGCGCACGCATTTCCTGGCGACAAAGATAACCAAGATTATATTCTCCGCGCCGGAACATCTCTGTTGCAGATGCATCGCCAATATGTGAGTTATGTGCCCAGACGACAGCCTTACTTTCAGGCCCGTGAAATTCCCGTAATGACTTCAACGTTTCGAACATATGCAAATCGCGCAGATTCCAGGATTCACGCGATCCGTAATACATCACCCGATAGTAGCGCTCGGCATTGGCGACTAGCTTTGCATTTTGTACCGTATCAAAGAATTTCTGACCATCAAATTCTGTATAGTCCTGGCGTTTTTTAAGAATATCCGTGAGCATATCTATGACTTCTCTCTCACATGTCTTATAGCCACCACTTAAAGCTGCTCTTCCGTAAGTCGCTGGATCTTTTTGCCATGGACTGAGACAGCCATAGCGCTCCCTGGCGGTTGCCGCGACATCCGGATCCACTTCATCGAGATATTTTAGTATTACACTAATTGAATTATATAAGCTGTATAGATCCAGACCATAAAATGACACCTTGTGATCTGCCGACAAGGCATTGTTATAGTCATGCAACCAGTCTATGAACGACCTGACGGAGTGATTGCGCCACATCCAGACCGGGAACCGTGCAAAAGCAGTCCATTCAGAGACAGGGCATTCGACATGGCGTACATAGCTATCAATACGTGCTGCATCTGGCCAATCCCCTTCTATCGCAATAAAATTGAATCCTTTTTTGAGTATTAGCTGCCTGGTAATCTCACATCGCAGATCATAAAATTCACGAGTACCATGTGATGCTTCTCCAAGCAGAACAATTTTTGAATCACCGATACGGTCCAGTAACTTATCAAACCGGGGCTGGTCAAGATGATCAATTGGCTCCACTATATCGTCGAGCTGCCTGATTAGATCCTGGTCAGATGAACTCAGGGACGACGGCGTTCTCATTTTAGAGGGCAAGGACTCGTTTTCTGGAGCCCAGCCTTCTTCACCAATCAAGGGCACAAATCCCACATCGGCAATATCCTGTTGTTCATATTCAAGTTCTGAAATCCTGGTGACGAGGACTAGCTCCTGTGCACGCTGATGCGGTCCCACGGGAATAACCAGCTTACCTCCAACTTTAAGCTGGGACTTAAGCGACTCAGGAATAGTCGGCCCTCCGGCGGCAACGATGATTGCATCATAGGGTGCATGATCAGGCCATCCACGTGTGCCGTCACCGTGAAGCACATGAATATTACTATAACCTAAGGATTTAACTGTCGACGCAGCTTTACTTGCAATCTGACCGATTCTCTCAACTGTATAAACCTCTTTGGCAATTTGCCCAAGAATCGCGGCAGCGTATCCGGAGCCTGCGCCAATTTCCAATACTTTTTCTCCCCCTTTGAGATTCATTATTTCAGTCATCAATGCCACGATATAAGGCTGTGAAATTGTCTGTCCTTCACCTATCGGTAATGGTGTATCTTCATAGGCAAATTCCTCCAGGTGTTTAGGGACAAATTTTTCACGTGGCACGGTATTTAGTGCATTGAGGACCAGGTCTGACTTGATCCCGCGCGACGCTATCTGGTGCTTGACCATTTTTTTACGACGGGATGGAAAGGAATTATCGGTCATCTTTTAATGTGTCATGTTGTATTCAGGTCGCACATAATCAGGAAGCGATTGAAATTAATGAACCATGTGTATGCTCACAAACCGAGGCAAGTGTTTTGGCCACATCTGCCGCTTTAACAGATGATTCCATTGTCCTTTGCTTATAAGCCAGTGCAATATCGTTTAAAGACAGCATTCCAACCAGTTTTTTCTGTTTGGTGATGACAGGCAAACGCCTTACTTGATGATGGCGCATAATATCCTCGGCCGAGTCAATAGAGTCCTCGGCATTACAACTAAAAAGTGTTTTTGACATCGCCGTAAAAATCGGTATCGATTCGATGGGAACGCCCTGGGTATAGGCAGCCATGCATATGTCCCTGTCGGTAACCACACCAATAACATTTTTGTTATCATCAATCACTGGCACACAACCACAGTCCATCTCCCACATACAACAAGCCGCATCGTTCAATTTTTGTGATAAACTCACACTGGCTGGTGTCTTGGTCATTATGTCTTTCACTTTCATTTAATTTCTCCTCAGCGATATTCAATCGCATTTATTTCGGTGCAGGGAAAAATAGATTTTGCAGGTTTTCAAAAATCTGTTCAGAAGACATGCGAACAAGATCTTTGATGATTTTTGTCGTAATCTGCTCCATTTCCTTTCCATTAAGTTCTTCATTGAAGTGACCCATTAATTTCGACGGCGCCGCAATAAAAAGGTGATTGATTTCTCCAGATTGATAATGCGACTCCAGCTGATTAATCAGACGCCGGGCAAACTGCGCCTTTGAATGTGTTTTAATATCTTCCTGATACTCCATTCCATGACGCCCGGCACCATGACTATCAAATGACCGGCCAGGGGCATCCGAGGCAAACTCTTTTGCCCGTAAACGTGCCTCGGGATTCACAAAGTCTTCGACCTCAACCAATCTTCTGGCCTGCCTGTCAATTTTAAAGATGCGCGCATAACTCGCATTTGCAGCGATTAACCATGTCTTCATACCAATAATGTATACAATCGCATTCAGGCAATTTTGACATAGATCAATAATAATCTACTGATTTTACAATCAGCTCATAACACTATTTTTATTGACCAACACTGGTCTAATCATGCGCGAGCCTACAAGGGATTGTGAAAATAATTAATATAATCAGAAAAAGAAGAAGATTTCAGGGAATCAGTACTGCGGCCCCATCGAAGGCACCTTCACGCAAACATTTTATTGCCCGGTTTGCGTGTATCAGGGGGAAACGGGTAATGTTCGTTTTAATGGACATTGACTGAATGTAATTGAAAAAGTCAATACCGTCCTGCCTGGTCAAATTTGCAACAGACCTGATATTTCTTTCACCCCAAAGCAGTTTGTATGGAAAAGACGGAATATCTGACATGTGTATGCCGGCGCACACTACCGAACCACCTTTTCGTATTGCTGATAGCGCTCTTGGCACAAGCGCACCAACAGGAGCAAATATTATCGCGGCATCAAGTGCATGAGGCGGCGGCTCAAGAGCACTGCCCGCCCAGGCAGCCCCCAGTTTCCGGGCATAGGACTGTGTTTGCACATCGTTATGTCTTGTAAAGGCATAAAATTCGAGACCATCCTGTAAAATAATTTGAGCAATAATATGAGCTGCCGCTCCAAATCCAAAAATTCCAACTCTTGATAAGGTGCCCTTAATGCTTGTTGCCATCTTATAACTTCTGAATCCAATCAAGCCTGCACATAATAATGGTGCGGTTTCAGCTGCATTGATATTATCATCAAGTGTCAATATGTAGCGTGAGTCAGCCAGGCAATATTCACTGTATCCACCATTAACCTGACATCCTGTAAATCGCGCCTGATCACAAAGATTTTCCATATTATTGCAGCAGAAGTAACACGACTGGCAAGTACCGGCAAGCCATGGTATCCCAACGATTTCACCAATCTCTATGTCTGCCTGACTCCCCTTATCAACAACCCGGCCAACAATTTCATGGCCTGGTATGATTGGCAGTGAAGACATCGCTAACTCACCATCGATCAGATGAATATCTGTTCGACATACCCCACACGCCATGATCTTGACTAAGACCTGGTATTTGTCGGGGTCAGGCAATGAGAATTCAACCAGCTTTAAAGGTTGGTGAATACCATATAACATCATAGCTTTCATGGACAAGTCATTCAGAGTGATAAAAAAAATTGCTGATATGACAGGGTAACAGGCTGGTAGCAAGCATCACGGTATTAATATTCTCATGAGCAAGCCAGGTTGATACTTGTTGATTATCAGGTTGAAGCCAAAATTGGTCAATCATATCAGCATATGGCTCAAATTTAGAGATTCGTTTAATAGACTTACGGGAATGATTACTATGATCAGCTGAGGAATATTTGACGTCAGATATTGTGTCTTCAGATGAAATAGAGTGCAGACCTGCACTCAGTCCCAGTTCTCTGAATGCCAGTCGCTGAGCGGGAGGCAGCTGTAAATCGCTGGATTGAATAAACATCGCGAGGCCCTGTTCAATAGCCACCAATAATTGATACAGAATTTCACTAAAGCGTTTGTCTCGCTGATGAAAACTAATTTTCATTAATATCAATGAATCCGTCATCAGGCCACCCAAACCAAGTGCATCATCAGTAAGAAAGTCAATTTGATTACACATTTGTAAAAATTGATTGATTTTGCTATCCAGGTAATCGTATTCCTCTTGAGTACAATTTAATTTATCCGATAATAAAAGACATGTAATTAATCCATCCAGTGGATCATGCAAACCCATTGACGAAATTAATGGTCGAGTCAGATCGATACTCATTTTCCAGTATATTTTATCAATATTCGTCTGCTCATCCCGGTAAACAAAACGATTAAAAGTTGAATAGGCAAGTTCGATGGCCCAGATTCGATAATTTTCATCATTTTTAACCAGATATGTCATGATTAATGCGCGTATCCACTTCGTTGAATAATGAAAATACTGACCGTCAAGATTCCATTCTTGATTCGCCAGGTACATTTGACCCGGACGACGCTCATTAAATTTTTTACCGATTCTCAAACCGCCTTTTGTAGGATGCAGACGTCCCTGTTTCTCGTTCAACCCACTGATCCAGCCTGTGCGACTATCATCGGACCGGTGTCTTCCTAATGTGTGATGAACATGTTCAATCAGGTTTTCAGTGTATTGGTAATACTTCATGTCATCCGTATGATAGAAGAGAGTGATATAGTTAAAAACAGAAAAAGCATCGGTCCATAAGTACCGGTCATCCACCAGACCTTCACGTGATAGACCACTTCGCACATAAAAGCGGTTCATCAGCTGAATTGATAAAGCGACTTTATCCATCAAAAAATGGTATGAACTTCGGAGGTTTAAAAATTGATCTAAGACAGTTTCTAAATCAATATGATATTGGGTAAATTGCCATTGATTTGTCAGCAATCTAAAATGCGTAGTTAGTCATTTATGAAATACAGAGCTTGCAATACTGCTGAATATGACTGCTTAAAAGAGCAGATTAGAACGCTTTCAAGTACTTATATATGCTGTATATATTATAAATAATAAGGTGACATTTGATTTATCGCATCAAATTAAATAAATTCAATATCATCTGTATGATGTGTCACTATTATTTATTAACCATTATCTTCATTGATCGTTCTTTTTTCCCTGGATGACCGGGAGTGACTAATATGACTTTTAACATCTCCGCGATGTATCCTTGAATAATCTTCTAATTGTCTTTCAGCGGCACTGAACGCATGTTTGATCGCGGAATATATATCTTCATGTTCCTGTCTGTTATGGTGCGTCTGGTTGACGACTATTTCCTGGTCAGGCACTGAAATATCAATATTGATATCATAAATATTGACGTTATTATGGTGATGAACATCAACCACAACTCTGCACCTTTTAATATCTGAGCAGTGTTTATTCAATTTCTCGGCTTTTGATCTCAGTCTTGACTCTACCGCATCAGAGTGGGGAATACCCTTAAACACGATCTGTACTGGAAATGACATAATTTTCTCTTATTTCATTAATCAAATATTTCTACAAAAGCATTCTATTAATAATTTGAGTAGAAATTATGATCCAGATCAAATATACAACAAAACCGTGATGAAACTAGCCGGGCTCGACGTGAATTACTACATCCTCAACATCAAATTCTGACATCATTGTTTTCTCTACAATATCCGCGATTTTATGAGCCTTTTCCGTATTCAAATTACGGTCGACACTAATCACTATATCTGCATAGTTCGCTTTACCAATCATTCGCGATCTTAGTCTTTTGACGGTAATCACGCCATCAATCTTGCCTATCAGCTCAGATATCTCTTCCTGATCCAGCGACGTACTGTCAACGAGAATTGGAATTGACTTGCAAAATAATTTATATGCGAGATACAGAACAAACAAAGAGATCACTATTGATAATATAAAATCAAGCATCGGATATCCGCGAGCTGACAGTTGCCACCCCCCGATAACAGCAAGTGTTGTCAGCACATCACTCAATGTATGACGCATATCCGCCATCAGCAGTTCTGATTGTAGACGTTTTGCCCACCATCGTTCCCACGTTGTTATTACAATATTAATCAGCAATACACCTGTCATCATATATAACCCCCACTGACTTAATGCGATAGGCTGACCAATTCGCGCGATTGCTCTCAATGCTATTTCTATAGCAATTACACTTAACAATGTCGCCAACACAAAAACAGCCAGTGTTTCAAACTTCATGTGGCCATATGGATGTTTTTTATCAGGATGTTGGTATGAAATATTTAATAGTGTGACAGCGATAATATTATTAAAGACATCTGATAATGAATGTAATGCATCACTGATAATCGCACTTGACCCGGTATGAATACCTACAATCATCTTGACAAACATTACTATACCGTTTGCAATACCCTCGATAATCAGCACCCTTCTGATTTTTTGATGTCTGGTACTTTTTTTTATTGAATAAATCAGACCTTCCATGAAATTAATGATTTATATGTGTACTTTTCAGACGTCGTTTCAAATGATCAATTTCATCAATTAAATCAAGCGCCAGCGCAACACCAGCCAGATTGACACCCAGGTCTCTTTTTAATCGCAGTGCCGCATGTGTTTTACTTACACAGTCACCTTTAAAACGCCACTGGCGCTCATCCCGATCATTTATCGGGTCAAGAACTCCTTCGGCTACCAGTTCAATAATCCAGTCTTCCTGACACTCACATGCCTGACATAATTCTGTAATCGTAATTTCCGTATTTTCGCTGATTAATATTCCTTCCAGTGTCTGATTGCTCATAATTACACCTCCAGATCAGTGCGTGGATCAAAGAATAATTCATCTTTCATTTTTTTATATAAACCTCTCGCTGCCTCATTCTCAGCAGGAGGCAACTGAAATATGAGAGTGACGTACAAATCACCACTCGGTTGTCCAGGAATGCCCCTGCCTTTAATGCGCAACTTTTTACCAGAAACAAGGCTGGGTGGTATTTTTAACTCTATACGATCTACAGGCGTTGGGATGTTTATTGTTGACCCCAGCGCTGCTTCCCAGGGAGTAACCCGTATGTCCATAAATACATCTTTGCCGCTTGCATGAAATAATTTATTTGGTTCAAATCCTATTTCCAGGTAAAGATCTCCTGGCGGCCCTCCACTAAATCCCTGTCCGCCCTGTCCCGTCAGACGTATTTTCTGGCCACAGCTTATGCCTTTGGGTATTTTTACTTTTAATACTCTCTTTTTATTTACAATATAGCCTTGTGAGTTAACATCTGGCGTGGTTAAAGATATCTCGCGCTCAGCTCCGGTATAAGCGTCTTTTATATTAACAAGAATTTTTGCATGATGGTCCTGGCCTTTTTCTTTAATATCCCGACGAGCGCGGTGCGTGCCTGTGAAATCATGGCCAAATAAAGTTTCAAAAAAATCACTATAAGAAGAAGCACCCGTATCTGTAAATTCAAACCCTGCATCCCAGTTAGGCGGAGGGTGGAATTCCTGCCCTGCTTGCCAGTCATTTCCGAGTTGATTATAGGCTGCTCTTTTCTCTGGATCTTTTAATACTTCGTAAGCTTCACCCAATTCTTTAAATTTTTTTTCTGCATCCGCTTCTTTACTGACATCGGGGTGATATTTTCTCGCCAGTATCCGATAAGCACGTTTTATTTCATCCTGGCTGGCATCACGCTCGACTCCCATTATCTTGTAGTAATCTTTATAATTCATAAGCTATTATCTTGATTATATGCAGCGATCGAAACGCCCTGTTTAAGAACTTGTATATCAGCCTCAGAAAGCGTTTCACGCTCCAGCAGCTGGGCAGCACCTTTTTCAAGCAATTCACGATTGTTAGCGAGAATATCTACTGCTTTTGTAAATGCATTACTTATTATATGACGAACAGCACAATCTATTTCACGTGCCGTTTCTTCACTAAATTCGCGCAGCTTCGGTGCATGTCCTGACTCAAGGAACAGCGGTAACTGCTGCTGATATGCAACCTGCCCCAAAGCTTCGTCCATTCCATATTGTGTGACCATACTACGCGCAATATCAGTCACTTTGGCAAGGTCATCTGCCGCACCGGTCGAGTACTCATCGAATATTAAATGCTCAGAAGCACGGCCCCCCAATAGTACTGCCATTTTGTTCTCGAGCTCCTCACGCGTCATCAGAAAACGGTCTTCAATAGGACGCTGGATTGTGTATCCCAATGCACCTACCCCGCGGGGAATGATTGAAATTTTATGCACCAGATCTACACCCGGTAATACCATTGCAACCAGAGCATGGCCCATCTCATGATACGCGACAATCCTGCGCTCTTTTTTATTGAGCAATCGATTTTTCTTTTCAAGACCCGCGACAATTCGCTCAACTGCTTTAGTAAAATCATCGACTGTGACAATATCACCACCTCGGCGCGTGGCAAGAAGGGCTGCTTCATTCACCAGATTCGCAAGATCAGCCCCGGTAAAACCAGGCGTAAGTGCAGCAATTTCATTTGCCCTGACGTTATTATCCATTTTTATTTTTTTTAAATGGACATTCAGTATTTGCACTCTGCCCTGCTTGTCTGGTCGATCCACCAGCACCTGTCTGTCAAACCTGCCTGCACGCAGTAAAGCCTGATCAAGAATTTCAGGACGATTGGTAGCAGCGATCAACACTAGCCCATGACTAGGATCAAAGCCATCCATTTCTGCAAGGAGTTGATTCAGTGTCTGTTCCTTTTCATCATGACCACTGCCAAGCGGCTGAACTCCACGGGCGCGTCCTAAAGCGTCGAGTTCATCGATGAAAATAATCGCAGGAGCTTCTTTTCTGGCCTGCTCAAATAAATCACGTACACGTGCAGCACCGACACCAACAAACATCTCTACAAACTCTGAGCCGCTAATGGAAAAAAAAGGAACACCGGCTTCCCCTGCAACAGCCCTGGCTAACAGGGTTTTACCGGTGCCTGGAGGACCAACCAGCAATACACCTTTAGGGATTCTCGCACCTAGACGCCCGTAGTTGTCAGGATCATGTAAAAAATTGATGATTTCCTGTAATTCTTCCTTGGCTTCATCAACACCGGCGACATCATCGAAAGTTACTTTAATGCCTTTTTCGACATAAATTTTAACTTTGCTTTTCCCAATTTCCATCATTCCCTGGGTGGTGCCAAGGCGCCTGAGTAACAAGGTCCAGATACCAACAATAATAAGAGCAGGAACAACCCAGGAAAGCAAAGCACCCATCCAGCGATTGACTTTTTTCTTTTCGAATTTAATATTGGCTGCTTCAAGATCTTCAAGCAGGCGGGGATCTTCGATTCTGACGGTTCTGAAATGATAGTCGTCAGTTGCTGTTCGTCTAATATTTTGTAACTTTTCTGATGCTATTACATCTTCCAGGCCTTCGGGCCTGACATCACCGACAATGAGGTCTTCGCTAATAGTCAGATTGTCGATCTTTTGCGCATAAACCAGCTTTTTGAAATCGCTATAGGCCAATGTTTCGGTATAGGGTGTAGAAATAAAGCTCTGGATTGCAACAAAGAAAGTTAAAACCAGCAAAAAATACCAGATTGAAAATTGGTGCTTACTTTCCATTATATCTGTCCCGAGCGTATGATTGATTAATAATCTTTTAAGATTATTAACCTCTATGGAAGACTATAATAATGTTATAGCAATTTATCTATTCATATTCAAAACGATCAGGGATGATGGAATGACCTACTGTGTAAAACCTGATTCACTACATAAGTGTGCTCAAAACCGGTTGATATGTAAACATTTATCGATAGAGACAGATTGACATGTGTCAATTAAAAGGAAGAGCGTATATATCTAACGCTGCAGACTCTCCAAATAAAATAAAATTTCGTTAATTCTTTGCATGACAGCCTGTTCATTGTCTTCAGTTTTCCTGAAACGCTGACCCCACACCGGCATGTCACTGGAGCCATGAGACAAGAAAATTCGTCTGCCATCAATAATTTGATAAATTACAGTTTCAGGAAATGACCCACCATTTTCTTGACTCAAGCGTGTCAGATCTTTGGGTTTTTTCTTAAGCACATCCGCCATTGGTCCATCGCCACGTCCGTCACGTCCATGACACACAGCACAACTATCCATATACTCGAAATAACCACTTCTCGTGTCGTCTTCGGATGCAGACACAGTAATGGGAATTGCTAGTAACATTAGTATTGCAATTGGGCTGTTACGTTTATTGAGTCTCATTATTTTTCCTCTTTCGAATAATTAAGTGTATTTATACATTTTAATAAAAAGTTAGTATTTTTTAATGCATGAAAGTGTTTATTGTGATTGGTGATTTTTATGCATTACTTAACAGCAGGTAATTGATATAAACAAGTATAACCATTAAATATATATTCATAAGCAATTTATTGATCCTGATCATTTTGCAAACAGAATAAGCGTTGCATATTATACGTCAGGTGAATATACAATAAACGACAAAATATTAATCAATATGAATATGGCGATACTTGTTATTTTTTCTGTACGCAACTATGTGTGAACTTATATTTTATGGCGCAACAAAAGGTGTCACGGGCTCTGCCTATGTCATAAAAACTAATAATTCAAAAATATTAATTGAGTGCGGCCTGATTCAGGGTCCCAGTGAAGAACAAAAACGCAATTATGAGCCGTTCCCCTTTAAAATAAACGACCTGGATGCTGTAATACTATCCCATGCACACCTTGACCATTCGGGGCGTTTACCAAAGTTAGTCTCTGAAAACTGTCAGGCGCCCATATTTATGACGCCCTCCACATTTGAACTCCTTGAAATCATGCTGAAAGATGCTGCCTATATCGAACAGCGTGATATAGAGTGGGAGAATAAACGCAAGAATCTGAAAGGTAAAAACAAGTTAAAGCCACTGTATACGATTAATGATGTCAACGAGACATTCCGCTATTGCAAGAAAATAAATTACGATCATCGAATATACATAACACAGGACATTGAAATAAGATTTTTAGATGCAGGACATATTTTAGGTTCATCCATCGTAGAGATATATATTCATAAAAGCGATCAACAATTAAAAAAAATTGTTTTCTCAGGCGACCTTGGAAACGGTTATGCTGCCTTGCTCAGGGATCCAAAAAAGCCGACAAAAGCAGATATCATGTTACTTGAATCAACCTATGGTGATCGCAATCATCGTCTCATGTCAGAGACATTACTTGAGATGGAAGAAATTATAACCAGTGCATCGAGATCGAAAGGCAATATTTTAATACCTGCGTTTGCAATTGGGCGCACGCAGGAAATAATATTTCGGTTGGGCGAACTATACCAACAGGGCAAGCTACGGCATCAGGCTGTCTATCTTGATAGTCCAATGGCAATCTCTGCCACTGAAGTGTATGAACGATATCAACATATATTCAGCACAAAGGATAGAGCTGTAATACACCAGGCAGGTTCAACTGGTCTCGATAACTTTTTGCCAATTCTTCATTATTCAAGAAGTGCTGAAGAATCTAAAATGTTAAATAACATTTATAATGGTGCAATTATTATCGCCGGTAGTGGGATGTGTAACGGCGGGAGGATCCGTCATCACCTGAAACATAATTTATCCAAAAAAGGCACACACGTGATCATAGTCGGATTTCAGGTAACAGGAACTCCGGGACGCGCCTTGGTTGATGGGGCGAAAACATTAAAAATCGGCAATGATGAAGTGCCTGTAAATGCCAGCATACATACATTGGGTGGATTTTCTGCACATGCAGATCAGTCACAGCTACTTGACTGGGTCGAAAACTTCAAAGATAGCCATCCGGATATTTATCTTGTACATGGCGAAGATAAAGCAAAAGTCGCTTTATCTGATCAGTTATCAACAAGGAACTGGAATGCCATGATTCCACAGACTGGCCAGAAAATAGCTTTATGAAGTATTACAATAAATTGACTTATCTGAACACTAATTTAGTACGAGTCTTAGTTGTTTCACTATTAATCTGCCTGGCAGTCATAATAATCACATCGGATACATGGTTTGCAAAAGTAGAAAGCATCATGGTGTCTTCTGAATCGTATATCTACGAGACTCCTGTTACCGGCATGTTACTTTTTATCATACTGGCCAGCATCTCAGCGATGGTCGCATTCTATTCAAGCACGTTTCTTGTGCCGATTGGCATCTACGTATGGGGAGAATTGGAGTGTATTATTTTACTATGGATTAGCTGGCTCACTGGCGGTATGTTGACTTACCTGATTGGCCGCAGTGTCGGCAGATCTGTTATTATGATGTTTGCCGGAATCGACAGGTATCGAAAATATGAAAACTTCATAGGCGACAACACAGATTTATTCATATCCTGATATTTCAGGCAGTCCTTCCATCAGAATTACCAGGCTATTTTTTAGGTTCAATTCGATATAAATTTAACCACTACATCGCTGCACTTGCTATTGTTGAAATGCCATACGCAATACTAACGATAATACTGGGTTCAAGTTTTTTACAACGTAATATCATTATATTTATGTCAGTCATATTGATAGCGCTTCTCACAGCCTGTCTCGGGTACTATTACCTGAAAAACATTCACAGCCTGGGCTAATCAGCTGTCAACACGAAAAACTCACTGAATCTTGGACGTGACAATTTAAAGATTTTAAATTGATTTAATTAATATCATGCAGGCCTATTACTTTTACTATTGACATTAATATCATTATTCTGGCACTCACATATCTTAAATAACTATTTACGCATCAAAATGGCAACCAGGATCGCAAGAACTAAGAGACCTATACTTAATTCCAACTCCCCGACAAAGAAAGCCATCATGGCAATAAAAAATAGTGTATAGCGTATTACTAATTTAAGCATGTTTTAACTATATAATTTAAATGTGAAAGAATGTTAGCCTTAATATGATTACAAACAAAATATGTTTGTAACAAGGCATGCCTCTGGCCTTCTTTTATTTTTCTATTTTCATAATAAGTTTTCGGTTATGAAATATTCGAATTTTTCGAACCAGCAATCGAATCGAACCAACAATAACAAGCCCTGCGAAACCTATGACATAATTCAGGTACTCCCACTTTTTCTTCGTTTCACTGCTTTGTGTTTTCAGGGTTCTGGTGAACTGTGAGTGTTTACGTAGTACATTTAATAATGATTTATCCGTCAGGGACCAATCCACCAGATTCTGCACAAACTGTACAGGCCTACGGTATTCAGTGCGTAATACACGCGACATTTTGTCAAGGTAATTGTCAGTCAATAATGCACTGGAACTGACAATAGCAAGCATTCCTGGCTGAGATTCAAGATTTTTTTGTGAGGCAGGAAATAGTCCTTCCAGAATTACAGCGATTGATTGCTGTTCTTTTCGATCATCTTCAAAAAACCCAAGATCAGGATATTTTTCATAATCTGGTAAAATGTCGTGGCTACTCGATTTCCAACTATCAGCCGATGATTGCAACAGTGTAACAATATTACGATTTTTGTTTTTTTCTGCATCGATATTAATTGGTGATGCCCATGGTACATATACCTGTCCCAGTTTGGCAGTGACAGGATTTTCACTATTTAAGCCTGAATCACGAACATCAATAATATATGGATAATTTACAAGGCTTGTTTCTCGCACTCTGATACCCTTTGCAGCACGTGATGTCGGCAAGGAATATTGCCCATGCCTGTCATCGAGTACCAGTGTATTGTCAATATCAATCCCAAGCCCATCAAGCCACTTTTCCAGACCTGATTTGACAGAATAAACCTCAGTAAAGTAGCCTACATTAACATCAATAGGCGATGAGGCAAGTAACACGTTACCACCACCAGCCAGATATTTTTGTATCGCACTCATTTGTTCTGGTGTTAGATAGCGTGGTGCCAGCACCATTAGAAAGTTCACGTTCTCAGGAACCATGCCATTTTTCATATCCACGTCTATCACTGATACTGATTTTCTTAGAGCATCACGCAAAATTGAGTAATTTTTTGGCATTCCCGGTGATTCGCTAACACCAGCAGGTCCTGGTGCGGGTAATGGCTTCATCAGTGCTACCGTATTTACGGTATCAGGTAACATGCGCTTATAAGCAGCGAGAATGCTTTTTTCAGTAGCATTATCTGAAGCACCAGTAAAATTGACCGGAACAGTATCCTGTCCATTGGTCAATGTAAAATGAAACCAGTAAGACGGATACCCACCTTCTTCACTGGTTCTATTACGAACACCCAATTCATTTTGCAGATATTGACGAGTCAGCTGATCATCATCAGGATTAATCAGCAGCAAATCAAAATTATCATCACTTTGTTGTTTAAATAAGCGGCCTGATTTTTCAATTTCAGCCAGAAGTCTTTTCTTTTCGACAGGTAATGCTTCTGCTGCAGAAACATAGCCAGTGAGTACTAGCGGCCACTTTGTACCGGCAAGCGAATCAACCGGACGGTCAGCTTTTCCAACAACGGACATTATTGCACGTGTTATTTGATATTCAGGATTTTTCAAGTCGATCTCATGTTTTCCAGCACTGGCTTTTAATTCAACCAGATCTTTATAATTCAGCACTTCATATTGGTCTCCATAGGAGATCAGGATATTAAAGTATGTATTGATAATAGAAGATTGATACTTACTTTCAGTTTCAAAAGATACAGGACGAATTCCATATACCACACCTGCTTCTTGTTCAAATTTTGGCTGCCTGAGCGGATCTATAAATTCAACTTTAATTTCACTATTCGACTGTATTGAATATTCATTGAGCAAGTCTCTTACACGAGGGACAAGTGGCGATAGCAGTGGGTGGGTATTGCTGCTGAAATATCCGCGTATCAGTAACGGTTCATTTAATTCATCCAGATAGTGCCTGGTCGCTGCAGATAATGTATATATCTTGCCCTGGGTAAAATCCAGGCGCAGTTGGTTCAGGGTCGCTAATGAAATATTGACGAATAACAATAATAAAAATATTAACACTGAACTTCGAATATATTTTTTTACTGGCTGGTTATTCACATTGCCGATTGTCTGAAGTGATAAAATTTTGTACCTGTTGAGTAACAAAAACAGAACAACTAAAGATAAGTAGTAAAAGATGTCGCGTATATCCAGAACACCACGAGTGATTGACTCAAACCTGGCGCCTGAAGCAAACATTCGCAGCCATTCAGCTGTCTGATAGCTGAATAACTGGGTGAAAGTATTACTGCCGATAAGATACAGTAGTGCACATAGTGTTACAGACAGTATTAAACCGACTATCTGATTGTCACTTTGTGATGATGCCCATAACCCAATTGCCGTATACGCTGATGCAAGACAAACAGCTGCAATGTATCCGCCTAGCACCGGCCCCCAATCCAGCTCACCCAATATATCGACTGTTATCGCCAGAGGTAGTGTTAAGAATAGCGCTATGACTATTATGGACATTGCGGCAAGAAATTTTGCTGCAATATAAATTTCTATAGACACCGGGGATGTAATCTGCAATTCGATCGTGCCATAACGTCTTTCCTCTGACCAACTGCCCATCGTAAGTACCGATACAAGAAAAATCAGCAGCACGGGGACCCAGTCAAAGAATGGTCTCATATCAGCGAGGTTCCGTGCGAAAAACGCCTCAACCCAGAAAAATATTATATAAGTGATTGCAAGAAATACAGCCAGGAACAAATAAGCAGCCAGCGAAGAAAAGTAATCACTGAGCTCTTTTTTTGTAATACCAAGCATGTATTTTAGCATTATCACGCCCTTTTTTGATTGCACATGTCAGTTAATTTTGTATTGTTCATTGAACAATTCTTCCAGGCTCTGGATATTAGGCTTCAGTTCATAAACTTCACAACCAGATTCATAAAGCTTTTTTCCAATCCCAGATATTTCACTTGTTTCAACATCCAATAAATATTGATACTGGTTATTGATTTTGTTACATAATCTCAAAGAGTGCACAGATTCATGCTTTTTGAGTAAGCGCCTGACGACTGACTCTTCTTCATTCAGCGTTACCAACACACCTTTTGCACGTTTCAAATCCGATAATTCTTTATCAAGAACCAGCTTGCCGGCACGGATTATCAATACGCGTTCACATATGGCCTGTACTTCCTGAAGTATATGTGTGGACAGTATTACGGTTGATGTTTCTGCAAGTTCTTTGATCAGCGATCGCATGTTTAGGGTCTGCTCCGGATCCAGACCATTGGTTGGCTCATCAAGCACGACCACTGCAGGCCGGTTAAGGATGGCACTCGCAACGCCTACTCTCTGACGATAGCCTTTTGATAATTTTCTTATGGGCTGAATAGCTTTTCCGGTTAAATATGTTTTTTCTAACACATTGAGTAATTGGTTATCTATATCCCGGGAAGGGATCCCTTTAATTACTGCCTGGTATCTCAAAAAATCAATCACACTCATGTTTAACCACAAGGGACAGTTTTCAGGCAAATAACCTATGTTTTTCTTGATTTCAACACTATTTGGTGACATACACATTCCATCGAGCATAATCTGGCCATCAGTTACATCAAGATACCCAGTTAACAATTTCATAATTGTTGTTTTTCCTGCTCCGTTATGACCCAGCAATCCAATAATCTCACCCTGTTCTATGGTAAAACTGACATTATCGACTGCCCTGAATTTGCCAAACTGGCGTGTGACATTTTGAAATCTTATTAACATAATCGCTGACGACTCTAGTCTAAGTGTATTTTACCACTAACTTATCAAGCCCCGTGTCATCGAAACATCAGTCTGAACATCGAGACGGCAAATAAATTCCCAACAGATCGAGCACGGTATTATAGTGGATAATATGTTCTAACCAAACCAGATAGTATGATGTCATTCATTCTGAAATGTTAACCACACGCGCACACCCGGGTCAATTTATTTGATCACTCAAACAACCTTTTTACCTTGTCTGAATTAGCGCAAAAGCCCTCTTTGATTCTGGTCAACTAATAAATCTTACTTCGACAAACCGGTTTGGATCGGTCGGATTCGCTAAGATACAGGCTTCACATTTTTTTAGAGCATGGCCACGATTTACAACCCACTGAGATCTTGATTCAGATGATGCGCGTACTTTTCTACTTGAGTATCTGACCATCAATGGTTCAGCCAGGAATGTTGTTTTCGTCAAGGGCGCGCCATAATGCAAACAAATCCAGCTTGTTTTTGAAGCTTTTTGATATAAGTCAACTACCTAATGACTTATCATAATGATAATAAGCATCTGCCCGTCTAATGAGAACCAATTATGAATGAACAACTGCATACGCACTGGGTACAATTGATTACACCTCTATTTCCGGATTACGTAGAGCTTAAGTCAGAACCCGATGCAGATGATTTCATACTATCCGCTTCCTGGTTACTCAACAATGATCCTGCTCACCCGGCTAAAAGATCCAGGACCGTTGTCATAGAAGTACCACAACAGACAATTTATGAGTACACCGAAAAGAGCGAATCAAGAAGAGCGGATGATGATGAAAAATTATGCCTGCAAATTAAAGAATTTTTACATTTTTTAAATCCAGATCATCAATCATTATCGGATGACACCACTCCCGAGGTACGCCTGGTGGCAGGTAGCTCTGTATTATGCAGTTAATAGCAGCAACTTATTCTTTCAAGCTTCAGCCTTTTTGCACGCCCTCACGCCTTACTGGATTGCCATAATCGGGATCAGAACTCACCCGTCGGGCAATTGTGCCCGATGGGGCCTGATACCAGCCAGGGTCACTGAAATCTCCTTTTTGCAGGTTATCGCGCACCTTGACAATGGTGAACATCCCACCCATTTCAATATTTCCATATGGCCCCTTACCGGTCATCATTGGCATGGTATTTTCAGGACCCTGATGATGTCCCATTTCAGTATGCACCTGGTGTTCAGCCATACCATACCGGCCCATTGGCATAAAGCCCGGCAATATTTGCTGAATTTCTTTATCAATGCCTGTCTGGTCTACACCCAGTGTATTAGGAATATTATGACCCATTGCATTCATGGTATGATGTGCCATATGGCAGTGAAATGCCCAGTCACCGGGGACCGCGGTGAATTCAATATCACGTATTTGTCCCACACCAACAATTTCTGTCGTTTCACTGCGCCACTGTGATTGTGGCCAACGCCCTCCATCTGAGCCCGTTACCCAATATTGCACCCCATGCATATGCAATGGATGATTCCACATCGACAGATTCGCCATTCTGACTCTTACACGTTCACCTGTTGCAGCAACTAACGGATCTATGGCCGGAAAGACTTTACTGTTCATCGTCCACAAATCAAAATCCTGCATTATAGATGGATCGGGCCGATAGGTACCGGGATGGATGCTCCAGTTATGGAGCAAAAAGCAATAATCACGGTCAACAGGGGTCTGTTCACGATGTTTTGGGTGAATGATAAACATACCCATCATACCCACTGCCATTTGTGTCATTTCATCCGCATGCGGATGATACATATGACTGCCATGCTGGTTTAATGTAAATTCATAGACAAAGGTTTCTCCAGGCTTTATCTGTGGCTGATTCAGGCCACCAACACCGTCCATACCTGAAGGCAACAATAATCCGTGCCAGTGTATTGTGGTATGTTCCTTCAAGAGATTAGTCACAAGGATACGTACTCTATCCCCTTCCACCGCTTCTATGGTGGGGCCCGGAGTCGTTCCATTATAACCCCAGCATTTAGCCCTGGTACCCGAGGCAAACTCATGCTCTACTTCCTCGGCAACCAGATGGAATTCTTTTACGCCATTTTTCATCCGGTAGGGTAAAGTCCATCCGTTAAGGGTACGTACAGGAATATAACGCCTATGTTGATTTAGCTTTGTTTCATTAACAGTTATTTTGGGCGATGTAAGGAGTGACTCCGCTGCTGACTGACGTGAAAGCGTCGCAACCACGGTGCCCGCACCGGTTAATGCCAAAAATTCTCTTCTCGATGTCATATGCAATTCTCCATTCAGACAATGATAAATTCAGTGATGCGCATGTTCGTGCATGGTTACCGGATTAATTAATTCACCAACATTTATGACGGGGGTACTGGCCAATATTTCATACGAAAGTGAGTCACCCACTGCATGCATAAGTCTAAAATGTGCAATCCAAAAATCACTGATAGCCTCAAGCAATCCAATGTAGCTCTGATATTCGTTTACCTTGGTATGTAATAATTCAAAAGTACCTATCAGCATGTAATTTTCCTGTTGCTGAGCACGTTCAACGATCGCTGACCTATTTGGGATGATATTATTCAAGTATGTATTTACGCGTGATCGTGCATTCTCTTTCTCTTTACTATGTGAGTGGATTTCATTATTGATCTGAGTGGATAATTGAGAAACCTCTGCAAGCGTAATTTCCAGTTCACTGTAGGCACGAATTTTTTCATCCCGATGCTGATTAAATATTGGCAGCTCCAGTTCCACAGTAGGTCCGTTCAACCTGGCACCGTCAGTTTCTCTTTCCCACTCAAACCCGGCATCCAGATCTCCAAGCAACCTTGACCAGTTTGTAATATCGAGACGATTGGCAAGAAGCTGCGCTTTTTCTTGTAAAGCGAGCAAATCAAGACGCGACCGGTGTGCCAGAGACACAAGCTGACCAACTTCTTGGCTAACGTCCGGGGGCAAGTATGTGTCAATGATAATTTCCCAATCGCTGTCAATTTTCAGGTTCAATAAATTCGCCAGAACCAATCTTTTCTGATGGCTATAGGAATCAGCACGAATCATTGCTACTTCAGCATTTCTTGACTTGACCGCTTGTTCAAGTAATTCACGCTCACTTATGTTACCGGCTTGATGGTAGCGTTCTGCAAGCGCATAAGACAATTGCTCCACTTTATGAATTTGTTTTTTTAGAAGTGATATTTGACTGGCTGCATGGTATTCAAAATAAGCACGTTGTACTTCGACAATAACATTTAGAATTTCAGCAGCCACTGATTTTTTTACCAGTGATAATTGCTGCTGAGCCAACTGCCTGCGTGAAGAAAGTGTTAGTAAATCGGCCAGCGAAGTCATAAATCCGAGTGTGATAAGATCCTGCTCACCCGTTTGATTAGAATCAAGTTGAGAATATGAGAATACCGGATTGCGAATACGGCCAGCCTGGTAAACATCTGCGGCTGCAAAGCCCAATTCTGAATAAGTCTTCTTGAGATCTGAATTTTTGATTAGCGCAATTTGAGTGACCTCTGTTACAGACATAGGTGCTGATAGCAATTGCTCTGTGTATTGTTTGATCTCATTATTATTTTCGATCAACACATTTCTTTGTTCCAGCAATGCATCAACATCATCTTTACCATAATTTTCTGGCAACGATGAACATCCGCACAGCAATAACAACAACAACGTAATATTGCATTTTGATATGTACATTTAACCATTCCTGATCATTGCTTTTGCAGACTTCTGCAAAAGCCAGTTCACATTAGTCCCGCGTCAAAGGGGGTATGATGTGTGTGAATTAAAAATCAGAAATCGGCGGACGTAACCATGGATATGGTTTTACTGAATAAAGGCTATTGACGACATAAGAGGTATTATTGTGATGTATATCAATAGGCCATTCTTTGTCTTTATCAAGTATGGATACAAATACATACCCTGAACCTGAACACTCTATATAGTGGTAACACTGACAGTCATGCTGATTAGAAGTAGCGGGTTTTTCATCGATATCATGCTCACTACTTTGATGGCAATGAGACTCGGTTTCATTTATTACCGGGAAGTCCGATAATTCTGAACTATGATGACAATAGTCATTCTCGCCATAAGCAGCAACAGATACTGTCGGTATAGATAAAACGAGAAGAACTATTATTAAATGACGCCATATATGCATAAAGTAAACATTAGCAGAAATTTATACAAGTGGCTATATTGAGCAGCCAGCCTTCGAATAAACTGTCCAAAAATACCCCAGATAATATGTGTAATATAAACAAATAGCCTTACATAGTGACTGCAGAAAACCCTGTGTTCTGTATCACCACAAAGCTATATAGTTAAAGCTAAAGTTGCTGTGGTGTAGTCTGTTCATAATGGCTTTTAATGTGAAGATCACGCTGTGGGAATGGTATCTCGATACCATGTCTTTTCAGGGCAGATTCAATTTCCCAGTTATATAGTGCCTTCCATGAACCCGGCGTGGTCTTGCCCAGTTTAGGATTCAACCACGTTACCAATTCAAAGTTTAAGCTGCTGTCACCGAAGCCGGTTAGCCATACCTGCGGGCGGCGATTAGCACCATCATCATAGGTTATTTCCACTCTTCTGGCAGCTTCAAGTACAGCTTTTTTTACAATTTCTTTATCAGATGCATATGCAACACCAAATGGAATGTGGATTCTGACGATAGGTTCATGCAATGTGTAATTTGTCACTTTCGATGCGACTAATTCCGAATTGGGCACAATAATATCAAGATTATCGAGAGTATTAACAATTGTGCATCTTACATTAATGTCGCGTACAGACCCTTTGAGGCCACTGTCTAACTCAACAAAATCACCTTTTTTTATATTTTGTTCAAACAGAATAATAATTCCTGAAACAAAATTATTAACAACTGACTGCAATCCAAATCCAATACCAACACTGAGTGCACCAGCAACAATTGCAAGATTGGTAAAATTAACACCAATAGAAGCAAATGCAGAAAAGCCTCCCAGTACAATAATAAGATAAAATATTATACGGCTAAGAGTATAAACCGCGGGTGGTATTTTACCTTCACTGCTTGTATTGAGTTTAATTAAAACATTTTCCAAAAAACGGGCAATAATATAAGAAAATATTAATATAAATAATCCTTGGATAATATCCCATGATGTGACCGGAACGCCACTAAGCTCAAATAAACTTTTATTTAGCATTTGCCAGGCACGAACAAATGTCTGTTCAAATAAAAATAATCCTGTATTCCGCAGTTTGAAGCCCAAACCAAATGAGTCACCAAGAATAGTTTTGAAAACATTATTAAGGAGACTCATGCTAATCAGTGAAGATTCAAGCTGTGCTAATACCGAAAGCGTGTCCTTTACTGCATTTGCTCTTTCTTCGAGTATTTGATCCAGCACCCTTCGTTGTTCAATTTTGACGTCACTGGTAATCACATTTTGCAGGGCATTTTGTTCAGACTGGGTTTCTTGTCTGTAGTTCTCAAGTTTACCCTGCACTTTTTCATATAGAGATAACGCATCATCATATACGTTGATATGGTGTTTCCTGTCTGTATTTTTATACTGACCATTCAACTGTAAAAGCGATTTATACACGCGGTTAACTGCCTGCTCCAGCTCTGCAGCATCTTCCCTTATTTCCGCCATCATCAACTGTTGAGCATAAAGCTTTAATTTCATTCTTGAGAGAAAATCAATGCCAAGATTCTTCGCATAGTTTTTGCGTGCATCGATTCTTGTGTTTTTCATCTGCTCAATTATTTTTTCCTGACTATTGATTTTATTCTCAATACTGGCAATTTCTTTTTCAGTTGATTGAAGATTTCTGGCTGCATACTCGATCTCTTTTTTAGTTGAGATAACCTGCTCGTCCAGATAGTCAGTCATTTTATCAATTTTCCGGGACGTCCTTTCCCATACAAACCAGCTTAAACGCCTGGACATTATTTTCAGGCCTAATGCAAGCTTTTCTGCTGTATTATCGGTGATACTTCTATATGTGATTACCAACTCATTAATATCATCGAGAGACTTTCTCGATTTCGTTATTTCATCTTCCTTCTGTTTAACCAAAGACTCACGCTGGTTAATTAATGAATGATATTTAACAAAAAGAATTTCAAATTCTTTAAACTCGTAACTCTCTTTGTAGCTAAGTTCCGGAATATTTATTTCTGCTTCACCGGGCACTGACTTCTCAAGGTTGTCAAGATAGCCATAGATAAGCTGTATATCACTATTTAATTCCTTAGCAACTTCAGACTCAAGCGAGCCTGTTATCTGTGTAAGAGACTGTTTCAGTTTATCGATTCTAATGGTGAAATTTTCATGCGATGGGTCAAGGTATAACCACCATTCTCCCCGCAAATCAAAAGGATCAGGAATTGTTTCGACATTCTTATCTTCTTCAGTTGATACAGGCGTCAGTGGGTTTGCTATTACAAGTGGCGTAGCAAAGATAAACAACAGCAACAAAGAGAACTGTACTCTGTTAATAAACATATATTTACAGTGTTGGATAAGTGTTACACTAAGACCGTATATTTGTATGCTTTTGTTAAAGACAAGTCAATATATATCCGTATAAAAGACATCTGCTGGCATTGATGGCAGTATACTTTTAAACACATGAGGTCTACTAATCGTGGAATCAAATACTCAACCCAAAATTGGATTGGCTCTGGGCGGTGGAGCGATGCTTGGTGCAGTCCATATTGGTGTTTTAAAAGCTATTGAGCAAAAAAGTATAAAAATAAACTGTATATCAGGAACAAGTATCGGCTCACTCATTGCAGCTTTCTACGCATTTGGATATTCCTCCGCTGCAATTGAGGATATAGTCACAGATGTTGGCTGGCTTGATATCTCCAGTATTTCGATGACGAAAATGGGGCTAATGTCCAATAACCGGCTTGGTAAACTGGTGAACAGACATCTGGGTGACCAAAAAATCAACCAGTCAAAAATACCTTTAGCCATTATTGCCAGCAATTTAATCACTGGCAGGAAGGTTGTCCTCAAAGATACGCAAGTGATGAATGCTGTCATGGCCAGTACGTGTATTCCCGGCATATTCACCCCGGTTGAAATAAACGACATGATCCTTGTTGATGGAGGAATATTGGAAAACGTTCCCATTTCACCGCTTTGCGATTTTGGCTGCCAACCAATCATTAGTGTCGACCTTACCAATATCAATAATGTTGAGCCTGATAATATATTTGATGTTCTGTTAAACACATTAAACATCGCTCAGAAAAATGCTTCCAGACTACAACAGGCTAATGCTGACATTGTCATTGCTCCGGATCTTTCAGATTACAACATGATAGACAAGAAACAAATCCCTGCTTTAATTCATGACGGTTACACTTGTGCGATGGATGCACTGGATAAATTATAGCTGTTTACTTATGAGCGATCTCACTGTCAGTGAACAGATATTGCTTGAGCTGAGATGACATTTTCCTGTCCTGGCGGCGAACCCATTCAAGTACCATGGCAGCGTGTTCCTTTTCCTCATCTCGATTATGAATCAAAATAGCTTTTAGTTGAGGGTCTTCACAAGCATCAATGCGCTGATTATACCAGTCAACCGCTTCCAGCTCTTCCATCAGGGAAGTAATTGCACGGTGGTAATCCATTGTTCTGGCCGACAATTTCTCAACGGGTTCATGATAGCCTTCATTAGACATTATTTCTCCTGTATTTAATTAAATTTTCAGATTACCCGTCACATTATCAATGGGATGATTAGCCGTATGACACTCATGAAGAAGCATTTTTTCAATGAGATACTGTAGCGCCTTATTTAACTGATTAACGTCTTTTTCAGGCATTAAACCTAATGCGCTTAATACAGCGCCCTGGGTGGGAACGCTTGACTCACGAATGAGACGCTTGCCCTTACCGGTTAAAAACAGTCTGACCACACGTTGATCACCACTTTCGCGGCGGCGTTCAACAAGTCCTTTCATTTGTATTTTATCGAGCATATTACTGGCGGTAGCTTTTTTAATTCCCAGTCTTTGAGCAATATCCGATACGCGCAAACCGGATTGTTCATTCAATTCCGTCATGGCCCATAATTGCGAAGAGCTGACTCCCAGCTGTTTTTCTACATAACTGGAATGTTGTTGAATCGCCTGGAAAACAAGGCGTAATGACTGAATGATTTGTTTTTCTGTTTCTGATCTGTTTGCCATTATCTCGCCCGCGATACGCCAGCATCACTGCTGGCGCATATTCTGTACTGATTAATTGAGGTTATCTGGTTTCATTAATAATTTTATTTTTATACTTTGCCAGAGACTCATATAACAAGTTCCATTGACGCTCAAGTTCTGCAACGGTTTCTTTTGTCAATTGCTTTGAGTCATTTTTTATTGTATCCAGCAGCGACTCCAGTGAGTTTAATTTAATTTCTAATTCCGTCGTTTGAGCGTGCTGGAGTTTGTTTAACTCGCTTTTCCAGCCAGATAGTTGGTATCCCAGCTTTTTTATCCATGCTTGATGTACATCAAGATTGACTATTTCATACTGTTCACTTGCGTGATTAACCGCATCTTTCTTCGGTGGCTTTGTAATTTTGGAATTGCTGACTTCGGTATAACCAAACATCAATTTATTGTTGTCATTGATTACCAGCTCTATGACACCATCATCAAATAGCCTGCTATCTTCGACCGAGAAGCTCCATACCAATGGCTGTACGGTTCTGGTTTGCAGTCCATTCTGCTGTGCAAAATACGCAACAATATCGCCTATTTGCTTTTCATTTTCTTTGAGATCCTGATTATCGAGTTGTTGATTTAATAATTCCTGATTTAGTGATACACAGATATCTCTGATTGATCTTAGTTTTTCAGTCTGTGGCAATTGACTATGTATGCTTTGTTGTAACATTTATCTCCTTGCTTTTAGCTTTAAGCGAGTCTAACAAATCATTTAGTTTTGTGCAATACATTTATGTACAATACTAATTGGAATAATCTTGTTTCTTTTTACACAAATACGGCCATACAAGAAAGCAAATGACCAGGAGGTAATCTGTTAGAGAGTTTATTGTTAACTGAAGGTGCATAATCAGAATCTGTTTCTCAAACATAACTCTGCATACCACTTCAATAGTAAATTTAACCACCAATTGCTCTATAATACATCGCAAAAACTCATTGAAATTCAGTTGCTATATAATCAATAGACAAGGTTGATACAGACTATCCATCAATCGAAGCACTACGACCCTATCAAAGCACAGGTCAAAGCAACTTCATGGTGCGATTGGTACTCATCAGTCAAAATCGGGTGCAAATTCATGTAATGTATCCGTCAAATAATGTAAATTGCCAGTGTCTTTCTTTTAATAGCACATGTAACTCATGATTAAGACAGTCAGCACTCAGTAAACAGGAGAATATTATTAACATAGATATTAAACGTGTAGAAAAAGACGTCTACCAATTGGCACAATTTGGATACAACATTGAAGATCGCGGAATTTATCGACAGGGTTTTACACCCGATGACTGGAAAGCGCGAAATTGGTTACTCGATTATTTTAAGCAACACGGTTTGACCGCTTACATGGATGGCGCAGGCAATATTTGTGGCCGTTACGGCGATGCAAATAAACCGGCAGTTATTATTGGATCACACATTGACTCTGTTCCGGCTGGAGGTATTTTCGATGGCAGCCTGGGGGTCATTGCGGGACTGGAGTGCATAAGAGTCATTAAAGAGCAGCAAATTTCCGTGGATAGCCCGATCGAAATTATCGCGACCAGTGAAGAGGAAGGACGTTTTGGTGGTATGCTGGGTGCACAGGCATTAACAGGTAATTTAACATTAGACTGGATTGAAAAAGCCAGGGATGCTTCCGGTGAATCATTGATTGATGCCATGCACAGCTGCGGCCTGGATTATCGCGATGCATTACACGCGCGCAGAGAACCTGAATCAATTAAATCATTCATTGAGCTGCATATCGAACAGGGCCCTGTGCTGGACAATAAAAATATCACCATCGGAATTGTTGAAGGCATTTCAGGTGTTTTTAAATGGCTGATTAAACTCATCGGTAAGGCAGATCATGCGGGTACTGCGCCAATGGATATGCGCAGCGATGCCTTTATGGGTGTGTCAAATTTTGCACAGGAAATTCATCGCATCATTGCAGAGAACGGTACCGAGAAATCCCGCCTCACCATTGGCCGTGTAGAATTAAAACCGGGTTATGCACATACAATTCCAGGAGAGGCAGATTTCACGCTGGTTGGGCGTGACATGTCTGAAGAAGTGATGTCGGAACTATCGCTGGCCTGCCGCAAAACACTCTCCGCAATTGCGCGCAAACATCGTTTAAGATTTGAGTATGACCAGATGAGCTGGCTGGCGCCCAAAGCATGCTCCAGTGCAATTATGCAGGTTATAGAAGAAAATACCCGCAAACTGAACTATAGCTACCAACACATGCCCAGTGGCGCCGGTCACGATGCCCAGTTTTTTACCGACATTACACCCACGGGGATGATTTTCATCCCCAGCGTCAACGGCATTAGCCATGCGCCGGATGAGTGGTCACACTGGACTGATGTTGAGAAAGGCTGCAACGTACTACTAAACACGGTTGTCGATCTCGCGAACAGAAGCATTGAGTCACTTTAACCGGCATGCCACCCAAGACTCGCCGCTTTCTGCTCGGCAAGCCTTGGGATGTCCTGTTTAACAAAATGCTGGTGCATAAACTGCAGGCCAAGCACATGGTTAATTATGGCATCGTATTGAACCTTGGTCTCTGAGTCGACCTTCGGGTCCTGGTGACTGTTCAATAAGGCCTGAAATGCTTCATTATCAATATACCCTGCTTCTTTGATACTGTTTGCGTCGGCCACTTCGTTAATTAAGGCCTGTACATGTCGCCATTTATCCGGGTCTGTATGCGCAGGTGGCGCCATAAATGCAAACTTTTGTCGCTCATACAGTGATTTTGGCAACAGACCTTTCATCGCTTCACGCAGCACGTACTTTTCAGTAGGGCCTTTTATTCTTAGCTGAGGAGGAACATGGGTGGCAAAATTTGCCAGGTGATGATCTAGAAACGCGGGTCGTGCTTCCATTGAATTTGCCATGTCGACACGATCCCCTCCCCAGGTAAGAATTTGCCCTTCGAGCATGGTCTTGACCCAGACATACTGCGCCTTATCCAGCGGATGACGCCCCTCCAACTGCTGACTGTCCAGGGTATTGGCGATTTCAGCCCCGGCATCATAATCAGCCAGTGACTGTTGCCACTCAGGGATTAATAACCGCATTGCAACATCGTGGCAGTGCAGCCAGTTTTGCAGGCAGCTGGGAGTAAAACCCACCTTGTCATTCATTGCCGCTGAATCAAACTCTTCTCTTGGCAGCATAGCACCACGAAACAGTTTATTACTCTCTTCAAGACTGGCCTGCCATTCGTTCCTAAGTGTGACCGGCAGGTCATCCATACCATATAAAAACATGTCTTTACGAAACGCGGGATAGCCGGCAAATAGCTCGTCTGACCCCTCACCGGTTAATACAACCTTGTAGCCGTTTTGATTCACCGCCTGACTCATCAGGAGCTTGGCCACTGCCAACGTATTATAAACCGTTCTTTCGGTATGCCAGATAGTGCGAGAAAAATTCTGATAGAGGTCCTCAGCTGTCACAGGCAATATTAACTGCTCAGCCTGAGTTGCATTTGCCATCTCGCGGGCGATACTGGTTTCATCATACTCGGCACTATCAAAACCAATGGTAAAAGCTTTGACCGGATCCTGACGAATAGCTGCCGATAAACCCAGAATTGAACAGGAATCAATACCGCCCGATAAATAACAGCCCACAGGTACATCCGCCTGTAATCTTAGTTGAACAGCCTCCAGTAATTGTTCCCTGACGCCTTCAATATAATAATTTTCATCATGATGGTTAACATGATCTCCGGCGACCGGAAAGTTCATATCCCAGTATTTTTGCAGCGCAACATTAAGCCCGCTACTCGTCCTTTTTATTTTTACCAGGTGTCCTGGCGGCACCTGGTAGATACCTTTAAAGGCAGTCGATCCCGGCACCATCACCTGGATAAGTTGATGATAGGCGCCCTGCGCAGTCAATTCCCTGCTAACTTCGGGATGGGCAAAAAGAACTTTTAATTCAGAGCCAAAAACAACTCCCTGCTTTGTTTCAGTCCAGTACAATGGTTTGATACCAAACCTGTCGCGAACCAGATATACACAATCATCAAGTTTGTCATACAAAGCAAATGCAAATTCACCACGAAGATATTCAAGTGTTTTTTCTATCCCGTATTTTGGATAAAGGTGAAGGATTATTTCGGAATCGCTCTTGGAATGAAAGCCGGATCCGGTCGCAGTTAATGATGCGCGTATTTTTTGAAAATCATAAAACTCACCATTATGTACCAGAAAATAATTGTTATCTTTTGAAACATGCGGCTGACGTCCACGGTCTTCGTTGAGATCAATAATTGAAAGCCGTGCATGGCTAAGACCAAGCCCGGTCTCCAGCGGATTCACATAACCGAAATTGTCAGGGCCGCGATGCGACTGGATAGCTGCCATGTTTACAAGTAACTGAGCACTTACAGGCTCTCTTGGATCGCGGTGAAATACACCAGCAATACCACACATAAAATTCTCCTTGGTTAGATTAAGATTGGAATGCTAAATCACATCCATGACTCGTTCAGTCCGTTGACTCATACAGGTAAGTAGCGCCATACGCAAAAACACAGCACCTCGCGCCTGCGCGAAATACCAGTTATGAGAGGTTGAGTCCAGATCTGTAGACAGCTCGTCGCCACGAGCCAGCGGGTGCAGTATGATCGCCTCTCTTTTGAGTCGTGATTGACGATTCAATTGAAAATTAGTGCCATATGTTTCTGCCTCGTCACCTACCCAGGCGATAGCATTGATATAAACCACGTCAAGTGAAGGCAGGCAATCATTTAACTGGCTTGTTGTGCTAACAGGAATACCAACATTTTCCAGTTGTTCCCTCTGGCCATCATCAAATATATTATCATTTTTATCTGCATGAATAATGGTTATGCTGGCAATGCAGTCAGGAAAGTGAGCAAGCAGCTTTAACAGGCTACGTACAGTGCGCATTTTATTTGGCACACCAATGATACCGATATTTATTTTCTGATTCTCCATCACCACGTTCAGCAAAGATGGACGCCACTTGAAAATAGTATATAGATCTGCCAATGCCTGTGTGGGATGTTCATCAATACCATTACCGGCATTGATGATTGGTATTCTCAGAGAAACCATCATTTGCCTGACGGATGTTTCATCATTATCACGCAGGACGACGCAATCACCATAGTTATTAAACATTTCAGCAACATCCTGCAAAGACTCGCCCTTGGCAATACCCGTGGTAGTTCGATCAGTAATTGACATTATGTCACCACCAAGACGATGCCAGGCACTTTCAAAAGATAACCGCGTACGCGTACTTGGTTCATAGAAGGCGCTAATCAAAAGCTTGCCCTGCAATGGGGTACTGAATCGTTCGGGGTTACTTTCGTATTTGGAAGCCAGGCGAAAAAGCTGAAGAATAACGTCCCGATTAAATTGATCAGAAGAGACAATATGTTGCGAGGTCAGTTCTTTGAGAATATCACCATCCTCTTCAATAAATTTCAGCAAAGCTTTAGGATGTGCATTGCCATAGGCATCCGGTAGCTCCCTTTCAAACCCGGTCCCTGTATCCACAGTATTACTAGTCACCATAAGTCCTTTCGTTTCCAGTCAAGAAACAGCAAAAATAGCAGCACAATGGGAATCATTGATACCGCCAACAGTGCAAAATTAATAATCAAATTAAAATATAAATACTCAACATACATATCTAGGATTCCGCCTTTGTCAATTTGTTCCATTGGTAATTTTCATCAGTTAACAACAGACCAGCCAGGCAGACAACCAATGAAATAATGCATGAAATTAACGCGGCTACATAAAAGCCAATTTGGAAATAGGCAATTAAACCGCCAATTGTGCCTGCAGCCATTGCCAACCCGGCATATACTCCGGCAAGCCTCTGATGATACAAACCAAACACAATCGGCCAGATAGTGCTTGCTACGAATGCACCGGTAAAGTTCAGCAGTTCGCCCAGAGTCGTGATTCGTGGCAGACATAGCAACCATGTCGTAATTCCCAATAGCAAAATAATCACTTTACTGGCACGCAGCAAATGCTCCTTGGTCGCGGATTTTATTATCAGTTTATGATAAATGTCCTGGGTGAGCAGGTCACTTGTTGCAGCAAGCAATGAATCCATACTCGAAGCAAGTGCTGAAAAGACAACGATAAATACAAACACCGCTCCGATACTGCCGAGCAGTTCCGCAGCCACCATCGGTCCGACCATATCAGGACTGGGCGGGTAGATATTCAGGTAGGTGGCAGCAAGTGCGATAAAACCTGTAACAATCGGCACGGGAAACCACATTAACCCGGCAATCAGGTACGCTTTTTTACCTATACCAGAGCGATATGCAAACGCTCTCGACCACCATACATTGGAATGAAATATTTCACCGATTCCAAAGAAAATATTATTAAATAAAAACATGATAGCGGCCGGGAACATGATATTCAGCAATTCAGGCTGGCTCGTCGAAACACTGGTGTATATATTCTGAAGGCCGACATCCCGCATGCATACATAAGCAATAAAGCATACTCCCAAAACAATTATTACCGTTTGCACAAAATCTGTAGCAATGACGGCACGTAATCCACCGAGCAGGGTATATGCAACACAGATAAACAGAATTGCAGTCATGCCAATATGATAATCAAGTCCGCTTAACGACTGGAGCAGTATCCCTCCCGCCATTCCCAGACTGATTAACCAGCCCATGGCATAAAAAAATGACACCATTAAAAATATAACCCAGGCAAACCTGCCATAACGCAGTCTGATGAAATCACCACATGTATATCCCTGCGGCATAAGTGACTTGATACGCTTAGCCATGGGAGCAAATAAAACCAGGCCTAAGGCTGCCATTGAATAACCAATCATTCCCCAAATGCCAAATTGATAGGTAAGCTGAGGCGCAACAAGCGTCGTATTGCTTGTAATCCATGTTGCCATCGAAGTGGCAGCGGCCAATGCCAGCCCAACGTTACGCCCGGCCAGCATGTAATCATCGAGCGTGCGGTTATGCCTTCCCAGCCACCACCCGAAAGCAATCCAGAAAATTCCAAATAAAACCAATATGGTCAGCGCTGTGGCCGGTGAAATTTGTGATGCAGCCATAATATAATCAAGCTTTATTCGAAAAACGAATCAGTGTTACCAATAAAAAGGTGAATAACGCGGCGCCAACAAAAAATAATTTAATTGCATGATCAAATTGACGGTGCTCTACGACAAACGAAGCCGGACCGCTGACCAACCCTGCATTTTCATCAATGAAACGCACATAATAACGACCATTCCTGAGACCACTGAGATGAACGGATGTCTGTTGTCCCATATTTATTTTATGCGTCAAATTTTCAAAAGACGGGTCATGAGCGACCTGCAGCTCATGGGGGGAACTGGCCGCACCATTTTGCCAGCTTACAGTAATAAATCCCTCGGTAGATACTTGCCTGTCCAGTTCCAGGCCATGCAGCGCATCAGCGTAGGAAGGATGAATGATGAAACACCAGATCGCGAGTATAATTGTTATATTTATATACATAGGTTGGCTAATTGGTAATTTATTGAACCATACACACAATCAGCTATCACACCTTAACAACTAAAAGTCTTTAATTCAAACCGGAAGAACGATCACTGGCCGGGTTTCAGCCCGCTATCAAGCATAATAACGTTGATCCGGAATAAATTTATCGCTATGGTTTCCGGACAGGCCGCCTGCGTAAACACGCTATGATGGCTTATTTCGCACAAAAACATTCACAAAGCACTTGTAAAGGCAGCGCGTTTCTATGCGCTTAGAACGCTGCTCAATTGAACCATTCAGCAAAGATGGCAACGGCATAGCGCAAATAAATTGTTGTCAATGTCAGCGACAGCTGACTAACAGCAAGGTAGACTCAATATCACGCTAGGGCCAGACCCCCCTGATCAAGGTCGCATTTGAGACTCTTTCAATAGCAATCAGTAGTGCCACAGTTCTGAAGTCCGGACACTCAAGCTTCTCGCCGGATTCGGCGTCAATTCCGCACTCTTCACCGACGACAAATGCCTGCCAGCGGTCAAAGACCGTATCCAGGCAATCTTCCATTTTTCTGCGCAACTTGCTATTGACCAGGTCAAGATCCCACTGCTCGTTAGCCTGGTTTTGCACCCACTCATAGTAACTCACCGTCACTCCGCCGGCATTGGCCACAATATCCGGTATGACGAACACTCCACGAGTGTTCAGAATCGTGTCCGCGGCTGGTGTTATTGGATTATTTGCTGCCTCCACGATCAGTTTGGCTTTTATATTATGTGCATTATCTGCACGTATCTGGTTACTAATTGCCGCCGGAATCAAAACATCACACTCAAGCTCAATTAATTGCTCGTTGCTTATCGTCAACGTCCCGGGAGTACCGACGATACGACCAAACTGTTCCTTGTGTTTGATGACTTCATCCAGGTTTAGTCCATCTGCGGCATAGATGCCGCCTTCGCTATCACTCAAGGCAATAATCTTCGCACCTTTTCTGCAAAAGTGTTCTGCCGCCACACTACCCACGTTCCCAAATCCCTGTATCGCCACGCGTGCACCTGCCACTTCGCTGATGCCTGGAATAAGACTCTTTGACAGAAACCGTTGGGTAACAAACAGTACACCAAGCCCGGTTGCCTCATGGCGACCCAGAGAACCGCCAAGATTCAGTGGTTTTCCTGTCACAACCAGTCGATTATTTGCGCCAGGATTCAACACATCATAGGTATCATAAATCCACGCCATGGTTTGTTCATCGGTATACAGATCCGGCGCAGGTATATCGGTGTACGCGCCAAACACTTTAAACAGTTCCGTGGTGAAGCGACGTGTAATCCGCCGAAGTTCATTCGCACTGAGTTTTTTAGTGTCACATATGATGCCACCTTTGGCTCCGCCAAAAGGTAAATTTACCAGTGCGCATTTCCATGTCATCAGTTTTGCCAGAGAAATCACTTCTTGCTCAGTGACATCCGGATGATAACGAATACCCCCCTTGGCAGGACCAAAGACCCGATTGTGGATCACCCGATAACAGCGGAATGTCGTCACGGATCCATCATCCATCTCGACCGGGAAATGAGTAATATAAATATGTTTTGGCTGTTTGAGAAAATCAACAAGGCCTTTCTGAATATGATCCATATAGGCGCTTGCCCTGTCGAATTGCTGCTCGCTGATAACAACATGATCTAAATTTTCATCGCTCATGGACTTACCCTTGTTAGACACCTGCAATTATAATAAATACACGATATTTTGAATTGCCTGCGATCATCTTTGACTTAAAAATATTATGCACCAGAATAAGGCGATTCTCGCGCCAAACTCATGACACTGACAGCTGTGTTATCATCACACAATGAATATTAACTGGCGTCAGTATAATATAGACAGTGGATACGATGAGCTGATCAGCAGCCCCGGGCATGCCAGAAAGCATGCACGCAAAGCCGTCAGCTACCTGAATTCATTTAGCGATCATGAAATTAAAGAGCGGGTTGCCTCTGCCAATGCTGCCATCAAAACGATGGGGATTTCTTTCACCGTATATAGTGAAGCAGGAAACATCGATCGCGAATGGCCATACGATATTATTCCCAGAATCATTCCAGCCAGCCAGTGGGAGGTAGTCGAACGCGGGCTCACCCAGCGACTGAAAGCCTTAAATTTTTTCATCAATGACATCTATACCAATAAAGAGATTCTTAAAGACGGGATTATTCCTGCTTCCTTAATTGATAATTCTTCCAATTATCGGGAGGTTTGTCGTGGCATGAAGCCACGCTTCGGCGTTTGGGCTCACATTTGCGGTACGGATTTAATACGGGATAAAGACGGGAAATTTTATGTACTGGAAGACAATCTGCGTGTTCCCTCTGGCGTGTCCTATATGCTTGAAAATCGTAAAATATCCAAACAGGTTTTGCCTGAATTATTCGAAAGTTACAATGTCAGACCACTCAGGGAGTATCCTGCAAAACTGTTTGATACACTGGCCGCCCTATCCCCGCGCGATGTTGAAAATCCTGAAATTGTTATCCTGACTCCCGGAATTTATAACTCGGCGTATTTTGAGCATTCCTACCTGGCACAACAGATGGGCGCAGAATTGGTTGAAGGTGACGACCTTGTGGTGGAGGATGATATTGTTTACATGAAAACCATAAAAGGTCTGGAAAGGGTAGATGTTATTTATCGCAGGATAGATGATCTATTTATCGACCCATTGGCATTTAACCCTGACTCCGTGATTGGCGTACGCGGACTCATGAATGCCTGGCTCAAAGGTAATGTTGCCATCGCAAACGCACCCGGCGCCGGAGTTGCTGATGACAAGGTCATTTACACCTATGTCCCGAAAATGATTGAATACTATTTAAATCAAAAACCACTCATCCCGAATGTTCCCAGTTATTTATGCTCAATCGCAGATGAGCGAGAATATATCCTCGCTCATCTCGATAAGCTGGTAGTAAAACCGGCCAATGAGTCCGGAGGCTATGGAATGCTTATCGGCCCGCAAGCAACAAAAAGTCAACGTAACAATTTCGCAAAATTAATCAGGAAATCTCCGAGAAATTATATTGCCCAGCCATTAATCTCCCTGTCAACCACACCCATAATTACACCGGGCGGGCCCGAAGCACGCCACGTTGATTTACGACCATTTACCTTACAGGCAGCCAACACCTACGCCACGCCGGGCGGCCTGACAAGAGTGGCCCTGCGCAAAGGTTCATATGTGGTAAATTCATCACAGGGCGGCGGCAGTAAAGACACCTGGATTGTTTATTAGAGTGGATACTTATGTTGTCACGTGTTGCAAATAGACTGTACTGGTTAAGTCGTTATATGGAACGTGCAGAAAACACGGCAAGACTTATCAATGTCTACTCAAACTTGCTGTTCGACCTGCCCCGGGGTACCCGACTGGGATGGGAAACACTGGTTGAAATCGTCGGTGCCGATGCACTGTTCAATACACTGGGTTTAAAAGCCGAAGAACGCAACATTATAAAGTTTCTTATTTCTGACCTGAACAACCCAACTTCTATTCTCAACTCCCTGTTTATGGCCAGGGAAAATGCCCGTACAACACGTGAAGTGATACCGACAGACGCATGGGAAAGAATCAATCATGTCTATCATTTGCTAAATGTCGAACTGGAACATGGACTTGGCAGAAGACAACGATACCATCTGCTACAGGAGATAATATCAAACTGCCAGCAACTGACAGGTCTGTTGGCGGGTTCGATGAGCCATAGCGCTGCTTATACATTTTTACGCCTGGGAAGAAACCTTGAACGGGCTGATATGAGTTCGCGCATCATCGATATGGGTTCTGCATACCTGCTACCCCACCTTCTCCAGGACAAAGAGGAATCTGACACCGTAAAGCTCTATGAGGATATTTTATGGATGAACATACTGGTATCGTTGAGTGGTTATCAGACCTATAGACAGCATGTAAGGAATCGTGTTGTTGGCGAAGATGTTGTACGTTTTATTATTAAAGACATGGAATTCCCACGATCAATTGCTCATTGTATGCAAGAAGTCCAGTCCTGCCTGAATAAACTTGATAATTCAAAAAATGTATGCAGGAAAATCACCCACGTATTAAATAAACTTAACAAAGCAGACATCAAAGCACTGACAGACTCATCTTTACATACATTCATTGATTCACTGCAGATTGATATTTCAAAAATGCATAAAGAAATAGAGCGAACTTGGTTTATACATAAATAGCCCGTGAAAAATTATCAATGCACTTGTGGCAATACCGTTTATTTTGAAAATACACACTGCATCAAATGTGGGCGCACTTTAGGACTGGACATTACCAGTGACCGCATGCTGGCACTGGACGAAGACAGCCCCGGAATTTATTTCAGCGCAGATGCCGGCAAAGTCTCATTATGTCGCAATTACACAGACTTCAATGTTTGTAATGGTATTAGCCATGATAATAGTCAGTACTGTTATTCGTGTTTACTTAACATCACCGTCCCCAATCTAAGCTACGAGGAAAACATTACAAAGTGGAGAGTACTGGAGAATGCCAAACGTCGTTTAATCAGAACACTCCTGCAATTAAATCTTCCCTTACAACAAAAAAATGGAGAAACAAAAAAGCTATCTTTCCGGTTTATGGAAGACCAGCAGTCAAACCCCGATATTGCTCAGGAATTTGTACTGACCGGCCATAAAGATGGTGTCATTACCATTAACCTGCGCGAAGCTGATGATGCAAGCCGCGAGTTGACGCGCACAATCATGAGAGAACTTTATCGCACCCCGCTTGGCCATCTCAGGCATGAAAGCGGACACTATTATTTCGATATCCTGGTCAAAAATAGCACATACATCGAGCAATTCCGCATTCTGTTTGGTGACGAAAATACTGATTATCAGCGAGCACTAAGCTATTATTATTCTCATGGTCCGAATACGGATACAGGCGATGAATTTATCAGCCATTATGCTCAGGCTCACCCCCTGGAAGACTGGGCCGAGTGCTGGGCACATTACCTTCACATGATGGATTTACTTGAGACTGCAGCAACCTACGATATGCTGGATATCAGTGATCATTTTAAAAATCCAAATGCTTTTTTAGAGGAATGGACACGACTGACTATCATATTAAATGAGCTAAACCGCAGTATTGGTCTGAATGACGCCTACCCTTTTACGCATTCACACACGATCGCCAGCAAACTTAACTTCATTCATTCAGTTGTTGATCCCACTTTTTCGACCATTCCATAGGCGGTAGCTGACTAAATGCTTCTTTTAACCGAGCGTCCCACTGCTTTTTGAGTTCTCGCAAATATTCACTATCTTCATTAAAACAGTGGTAAAATCCTGCTTCAAGGCTATTGGTTTTATATACTGTTAATTCGATGGGTGGGCCCACCGTGAGGTTGCTATTCATAGTTGAATCCATGGATACCAATGCACAACAGGCTGCGGTTGAAAGATGTGTATCAGGTGTAATGATACGATCCAGAATTGGCTTGCCATACTTGCTTTCACCAATTTGTAAAAATGGTGTTCCCGCAGACGTCGTAATATAATTCCCCTGAGGGTATATTAAAAACACCCTATGGTTACCTTCCCTGATCTGTCCGCCTAACAGGAAACTCGCTTCGAAATCAGTACCGTCAGCTTCGTGTTTACTCTGTATCGCAACGTTTATTTTGCCAAGGTAATCCGCCGTATCTCGCATTGTGCTGGTCGTCATGAGATTGACTTCTGAATTACGTTTTATATCCTGACGCAGCTGGGATATAACAGCCTGGGTTGTCGCCAGATTCCCCGCAGTCATAATGACAAGCTGGCGGTCACCCGGATTTCCAAATGTGTACATTTTGCTGTAGGTACTAACCTGGTCGACTCCGGCATTTGTTCTTGAATCCGAGCAAAAAACAATCCCTGAGTTCACACTAATCGCAACACAATATGTCATATCGTTACTAGATAATTTAATAATTAGAGTTCATACAATTTTTTCATTACGTGACTATACTGCATCGCGACGTCTAAGTAATAACTAAATAACAACTAACACTGCTCAAAACATGCACACTATATTGTTTGCAAATTGATCAAATTGTCCGGATGATACGGCACTAGCACCAACTGGCCTCATTGACCGCGCGTTTAAGTAACTCTTCAACATTTGTTTTCAGAAGCCTGTAGCCTATATTACCAAAAAGTATCTGCCGCCCTTCATTCATGACAAAACAGGGACTGCCTTTAATTCCAAGTTCTCTGGCCGTCTGATAGTCATGCATTAATGCTGCCATTGCTTCGCCTCCCGAAATACAATTCTGAATTAAGTTTATATCCAGATTATCCGACATTGCGATGGAATAAATAACATCAAGACTGCCAATATCTTGTACTTCAACAAAGAAAGCTTTGCGCAACCTGGCTGCGAAACTAATTGCAATGGGGCTTCCATGTACAAGTTCAATTGCTTTTATGACTAAATGTGCATTTGCTGATGTCGATGGTTTTGATTTTAGCCACACTTCATTACTGACAAATGCCGTATCATAGGGTGCAGATGCTTTTATTACATGGCGACTAAAACCTTCATACAGCCCCTTGTCTGACCATTGTGTCTGTATCCGGTCTTGTGTGTCACCAAATACGTCGACATATTGATGCTGAATCTGTATTTTATCTGCAAACTGGCTGTTGAGTTCATCGATACGGCGCTGGGCAACCCAGGCCCAGACACAAAGGATATCCGAGAAATAGTCAATTGTTATTTTTTCGCTTTGGTCTGTCATCGTCACGGGATGTATACGTTTAAACTGGGGAACGAATCGGAATGAAGGGGCCCGACGTATTTCTTAACAGTTAGCCTGTAATATTCGGATCTTCACCATGCAGTTTCACAAAATGGTTTTCAAGATCAGTCAGTACACGTTCAAGAGGCCCTGAGGTCAATAACTTACGTGTCTCATCATAGACACAAAAGACATCCTGCTTACCATCGCGACAGATACGTACCGCAAGCTGTTCTTGCGCACCGCCAATAAATACCTCCAGTGCACTTTCGGCATGTTTGCCATCAACCCAGTGCCAGCGTGTCGCACGACCATGTGCAATTGTATGGCTTGCAAAACTTTCCAGCTTGGTACGGTCTGCCTTACTAATATGATTTTCTGATAACTTGTATATGTCAGCCATAGTCACCCCATTGAATAAGTCGTCAAAATTTTAAAAAATTCCTCTTTTTCAGCAAGCCATTCAGCGCATGCCATCAGCCAGTGGCTTAAACTGTAACCCATAAAGCATCTGGATATATCTTTGCGTTTCTATCCTGTCCAAATCCGTGGCAAATTTCCAAAAACCATAGATTCGCGCCAGGGTCATCATGCGTCGGGCATAGTTTCTCCAGGTGTAGTGTGATTCAACTCTCTTGAGACTGTTGTTTGAAATTTCCATCCAATAATCCGGATTGCTATTAAAACGTTCAATCACCTGGAATATTTTCTCTGCCGTTTGAGCGCTTTCATTTGGATTAATATGAAAACCACTGAATTCATCTTCAATTATCTCTTCAGGACCACCATAACAGGTAGCAAAAGTTGGTAAGCCAGTACTCATCGCTTCAATCACTGTCAGTCCAAAGGCTTCAAATAATGCCGGTTGTATGAATATGCCTTTTTGATCGGCGATATAGCGATACAACTCACCGGTTAATTGTTTATCCAGCTGCCTGCCTACCCATCGCACCTTGTCGTCGAGCTGATACTTATCAAAAAGTTCATGCATATAATGTATCTGCGCCTGCTCTTCCTGTTCAATTGACTTACTGACATCCACATGCCCGGAAATAATCAACAGGTTGGCCTGTTCCTGCAATTGTTGATGCTCGCCATACCACTCTACCAGTCCGGTGATATTTTTTATTTTATCGAGGCGCGCCATTGTGAATATGATAGGTTTGCCGGGACTGATAAGATGACCTCGCGTGTCGCCACCGGGTTCACCATAAATCAACTCTTCAATATTTTCATGTAAATACATAAATCTTTTTTCTGTATCAAAATATGGAAAATAAACGTTTGGATCTGCGCCAGGTGAGACAATATTAAACTTGGGGTCGAAGACATCAATACCATGAATCACACGATACAAATCGGGCATGGTAAAAGTCGAGTAGCTTTCATATTGCCCGACCGTGTCATGTGTTCCTGCAATCTCATGATATGTGCTGGTAACAATAAAGTCCGCAGTATTCATTGAAATCAGATCGGCCGTGAACTGACATGAAAAATGATATTGGCTTTCCATGTCTTTCCAGTACAGATCAGAAAAAAGATATTTTGTTTTCTCAAGTGCGTGGGCTATGTTGCATTGTGTGACGCCAAGGCGTTGTGACAACAATGATGCCACCAGGCATCCATCCGAATAATTGCCAATGATAAGATCGGGTCTGCCTCCAAGCTGGGCCAATAACTCACGCTCAGCGTTGACAGTGTATCGCTCAAGATACGGCCATACGTCAAATCTGGAGATCCAGTCCTGTAAAACCTCGCCATCGTCCTCGGTGAACGGAACACGCAGGATATGTGTATTTTGTGTACCTGCAACCTGCTCCAGGTGCATATCACAGTTAGTGCCTTCAGCATTTGGGATCAGCCGGGTAAGAATGACAATTTCAGGCTCGATCTGCAGTCCTTGTTGGTGCAGGCGCGTGCGCATTTCTGTTTCCATAGCACGTACCTGATCCAGTATATAAACCACCTGCCCACCGGTATCCGGGCGCCCCAGTACATTCGACTGACCAAAATAGCCATGTGGTGTGACCACCGCGATGGTGAAGATCATCGGAATTCTTTCCAGCAATGCTTCCATGTTGGATGGTGATGGCCCCTGCAGCACATCCAGTAGAATTTTTAGTGTTTCACGGACACGTCCGACATTATTTCCCCACCCGGGCTCAAGACCAAGTTCATACATTTGCCTGGAAATATCTTCCCAGGCAAGTTCATCTGGCCTGGCACGCAGAAGTATCAGTGCCTGTCTTAACGCGCTTCTTAACTGTGCAATATTGACAATAGAGGAATTCACCATCAACTGCTGTTCACGATAGCGGTGTAATTTCAGGAATGTTAAAAGCTTTTGTTCACCCCTGGCCAGCTCTTCAAATAATTTTGTTGATAATTTACGGTTGAGATATTCCAGACCATTGCCTATCGAATCTGACTCCTGGAGTTTATAGAATTCCCTGCTGAATGGAGCCATATCAACTTCCAGCGTCCAGTCACTGTGATGCCCGCAAACGAGCTGCTCCTTAAATGCCAGAAACTGATCGTCAGAGATGATGTGGGTATCAAGTGTATCGCAGTGTATGCGGACATAACCCCACCTTGCGACGTCGTAACGCAATGAAAAATAGACCCATGAACCATTAATTGCCACTTCCTGGCATCCATTCATTACATCAGCAAAAGAGCTGAGTGACGGGTCCTGCTTTTTAACATCAGTAAATGTTTTATTATAAGCTGACAGTATTTCGCTTCGAAGCAAAAATTTTCTTTCAAGTGTCATAAGCTCGTGTATAAACACATGCATTATTGAATGATGACTATCAACAAACTCCTTGAATATTGATAATTTTCCTGGAATATCCTGCATCATTATTTTAAGCACCATTCCTTTTTAAATTGATTATAAAATCTCATGTCATCAACAATTGCACCACGTTGGCCTGCAATTGCAGATGCAAATAGCTGAGCTCTTTCAATAATTATTTCCAGATCCCAGTTTTTCAGCACACCCAATATAAAAATACTTGAATAGGCATCGCCAGCACCTACTGTATCAACAATATTAATGTCATTTTTAGGACGCACCTCTAATTCTTCACCATTGCGTGCCAGGATAAAAGACCCCTTTTCTGCGCGTGTGAGAATAATATTTTCTGCCTGAACGGATTTCATCAGTAGTTCAGCATACTCATATACGTTTTTTTTCTGATTATTCTGTTGCAAGGTATAAAGTTCATCCTGATTTAACTTGATCCAGCGACACTCTTTCATACACTCTAATACCTTATTTACATCAAACCACGGCACTCTAAGATTAACATCAATAAAGATATTTAACGGATGATGCGCACGTAACTTAGCTAAAGCCTGGCGACTTGATATATGCCTCGTGGCCAGTGTTCCGTGATAAAGAATCACGTCATTTTTTAATTCCGGCAGTTTCAGCATGCTTATAAAATCATATGCGCAGTTATTGACGATGTTATATTCTGGCACATCATTTTGAAACGTTATCTGCACTGTTCCGGTCGCATGCTCAGGATCTTTTTGTATTGCAGAAATATCCATATCCCAATACTGCATGCGATCAATTATGTGACTACCAAGCTCATCGTCACCAATACAGCTGATAAGTAGAGGATTTACATTAAAGGCCTGCAAATGCCACGCAACATTAAAAGGTGCGCCACCAAGAATCATGCCTCCGTCAGGGAAAATATCATAAAGAACTTCACCAAACAGCACAGGTCTCATTTCATTCATATACTTATTATGTATGCTCTTGCTTTTACCATGCCCGTAATTTGCATTCACATTACCAAACCGCAGAATTATGCGTGACTAACCACAACATTTAACTCTGGGTGATAGTGCAAAATACCTTCCAGAATACCGGCACTATAATACCCATTGGACGCCAATGTCTCGCCACTGGCTATATACAGATGATCACTCGTGCCATTAGCCAAAGCCATTTCAATCGCCATTGATTTAACTTCTTGCGTGGCATTATTCACCAGAACTGAATCGATACGGCTAGTCAAAACCGGCAAGTCATTACCACTATCACCCGAATAAACTGTATCTGCATAGGAATACCCCTGATGTTTCATTAAAAATTCTATCGCATGCAGCTTGGTGGCGTTTTCAGGCAAAATATCAATCAGGCCGGTATCACTGACTTCGTTAATACTGTAGATGATACTCGCAGCGACATCTTTACTCTTCAAAACAGCTTCAATGCTATCAATATATGATTTATTGATTTTATCCGATGTTACATAATAACTTAATTTGTATGGCGACTGCTTTTCCTTTTCCTGTAGTCTAAGGCCAGCAATATCAAGCAGCCATTCCGCGAGCTGATCATGCGAATAGCCATGCCAGTTACTTGCAATTTCATCTTGCCAGCTGTCCCACAGGTGCCACTGTGTCGCATCACTTGTCTCAACCGAATAAATAGTCGTTCCTACATCGGCGATGACGTAATCAGGGTTCGGAAGACGATACTCATCGATGGCATCCAGCACCAAAGATTTATTTCGTCCACTTACATATGCCAGTTCAATTTCCGGGTGCGCCACAAGATTCACAAACTTTTGGTGAGCAGCTTTATCAGCCACCTGGGGACCATTAGGAATCAGTGTGCGATCCAGATCAGTGCAAATTAAAATACGGCCAGGCATAAAATGCGTACACTTATCCTCTATACTGGTGGCTGGCAAGCATCAAAGAACTGATAATAATCAATCGCTTCAAGAATACCCGCTGAATATGGCCGGGTAGCAAAATACATTGGTTCAATGTCTGTCAAATCTGCCAATTCATCGTCATGCCGGTTCGAGAGAATGACCGATAAAGTATTCCCACGCAGCATATCTTCATCTGTTCCAGAACCTCCTGTTACCAGTATTTTTTCAAGCGGAATATTCCATTGATCTGAAATATAACGTAAAGCAAATCCTTTAGAGGCCCGAATCGGAACAATGTCCAGAAACGTACCAAATGACATCCATGTATTGACACTAATATCTGACTTTCTCAAAAGTGTATTAATCTCATTTAATGTCGGCGCCAATTCAGGTGCCAGAATATAACTGATTTTATACTTGCTCTGTTCTTCTTTTGCCTGCAGCTTCATACCAGCGACATTGGCAAATAGTTTTTGAATCTTTTGACGCGGCCACATATGATCAATATATTGTTCCCAGCTCTCATCGAGCAAAAGTTCAGGCGCATAATATATTTCGGTACCAACGCTCGTGATTAACACATCCGGTTGCGGTATTTTATATTTTTTTATAACTGCAAGCGCTGAATCCAGACGCCTTCCTGTTGCGATCGCAAATGCAGTACGCTTGCGATGGGAACGAATCACTTTTGTAAAGTCCATGAGCGTACTTTCATCTCCCAGCAGGCTCTGATCAAGGTCGGTAACCAGCGCCCGATCGTGAAAGCGTATGGGCAACTTGACTTCAGGTGCCGCCGGCGGTCCTTCCAGTCGGCTTTGAAGTATGGTTATCTGCTGCACATATTGCGATGTGTGGGCAGCCCACGAATAATGTGTATTCACACCACTAATACCACTGTCAGACATATGCTGCCATTGCGCAGAATCACTCACTATGTCCAGAATGGCTTGCGCCATCGCTTCTGTATCAAGAGGGTTAACCAGTGTTCCATTATGACAGTTATTTAATATATCTACCGGACCACCATCTTCGGTCGCGACGACCGGCAGGCCACTGGCTGATGCCTCCAGAATTGTCAGGCCAAAGGGCTCAGTCAGGGCAGGGTTAACGAAAACACCTTTTGACTGTGCACTCATACGATAAAAATCAGGGACTTCTTCTGCTTCATGCGACTTGGGGTAAGCTACTTTTCCATACAAATCATATAAATCAACGAGATACAATATTTCGCGCAGCACATCTTTCGCTCCTGATTCCAGATCTTCTATATCTTCCCGATTGCCCGCCACGATTAACAGATTGGCGATTTTTTGAAGCGCCTTTGAATGACCATACGCATGAAGCAGTCCGGATATGTTCTTGCGCTGATCAGCACGCGATATTGCAAATATGATTGGCTTTGCAGGGTCGCGCAAAAATACAGCAACTTTTTGCGCGACCCCTTCTGGCACTTGATCAGTGTCAGCCGGACAAAAACGTGACAAATCTATGCCAGGCGGAATAACGCGCATTTTTTCCGGTTGAAAATGATCGTATAGTTCGTACTGATTTTCAGCCTCGTTATGCGTACTGGTCACAACCAGGTCCGCCATTGACAGGGTCTCTTCTTCAGCTTCTATGCGTCTTGAGATATTATAGCGTTGCTCAATTTCATTGCTTCTCAGGCCACTGGCTAACAATCGTCGACGTTTAACACGCCCAAGAGAGTGGCCGGTGAAGGCAAGTGGTATTCCAAGCTGGCTGGCCAGCCTGACACCGACATATCCTGCATCCGCGTAATGAGCATGTATGATATTCGGCAGCTTTTCCTGGGTCCTCAGGTAAACCAGCGCATTATCGACAAAATTGTCCAGATAATCCCAAAGCTTTTCCTTGTGAATATATTCCTCTGCCCCTGCTTTAATTCGTATTATTTGCGAATTATCAGAGAGCATTTCAGTGTGTTGTTGATAATCCTGATCAACCTGGGAATCGATAATCAACCGCGTCATTAAATCCACCCTTTCAACAGACTCATGCTGTGCGGCGGCTTTTGCCAACTCGACCACGTACTTGGTTTGCCCACCGGTATCTGCATCACGACCCAGCTCAAGGTCGCGACCCCGAATTAATCCATGGACACTAATCATCAAAATATAAAGACTGTCATTTGCACTCATTTGTATAAAATAACCTTCCCTTGATGCATTAAACTATACCGGCGAGCATGACATATGCCTTAATCAATTGGCAGCCGATTTGCTGTGAAAATTGATATAAATAAAGTGCTGACCCTAACACAAATCAACACTGCATCATAAAATACGCTGCCGATCAAAACTAGCTGGTTACCGATATTTTGAACTTCACTGACAGGCTGAGCGCCAGGTGGATTGCAGCCGAATAAAACAAAGTGTCACGTCGATCATTTTTTCAAATTTTAACAGCATAGGGAATTGATACAGGCATACAAAGGCATCTATTCTGGGTTCTGGCAGAAAGTAATGGATTATGTCGACATCACATGCCAACAACTCACCATGGATGAAAAGTGTGCCCAGTGCAAATATCGCGAGATAGCGCAAAAAATTGCGCCGAAATAAAGCCTACAAATATTAGTGTTATTAGTGGTCAGTCAGAATCACGGAATGTAAATAATGACACATACATTACTATTCAAGGGACAAACGCGAAGCATTGATGGAATCAAACAAAGGTGTATTAAATTCGTGTACTTATAGTAGATAATTAAGACTCAAGTATCTTAAAATGCATTGTCAAGGACCACTTATTTATCGCGGGTCCCGGCAGTTTTCTGCAATGTAACTATATGCCGCGCTACCTGTTGCGGGACCGGAAATTACTTGAGCATGCGATGGAGACATGAGAAACAGGGCAACCGTCAGGTAGCCGTTCAGACGCATGTAATTTTAATGATTTAATTTAATAAATATTATCTACAAACAGTGAATATGATTTCAGGGATTGATAATAATGGTTGAACCAATATCTATGGAAAAGTTATCAGGCAGCAGGGAAAAGGTTTCCCGATTCGTAGAGCAGCCAAAGTTCATTCAGTTTATTACCGCCTTAATTTTGATTAATGCAATTACTCTTGGTCTTGAAACCGATGCGCAAATAATGAAAAGTTTTGGCACGTGGCTATTAATGATCGACAAAATTATCCTGCTTCTGTTCACCGCAGAACTTGCACTAAAGTTTTACGCTTACAGACTATCCTTTTTCAGGTCAGGCTGGAATGTATTCGACTTCACTATTGTCACTATCGCCTGGCTGCCGACAACAGGAGCTTTATCGGTATTACGGGCGTTAAGAATCCTGAGAGTATTAAGACTATTATCCGTCGTGCCGCAAATGCGGCGGGTCATTGCGGCGCTGGGACACTCAATACCGGGCATGGTTTCAGTGATTGGCGTACTCGGAATTATTTTTTACGTGTCAGCCGTATTAACCACCAAGCTTTTTGGCGATCACACAGATCCTGAATTGCAGCAATGGTTTGGCAGTGTCGGCGCATCCGCTTATACCCTGTTCCAGATCATGACACTTGAGAGCTGGTCGATGGGAATTGTCAGGCCGGTTATGGAGCACTATCCGCTCGCCTGGATATTTTTTGTTCCTTTCATTGTTATAACCAGCTTTGCGGTATTAAATCTTTTTATTGGTATTATTGTAGATGCGATGCAAATGACCCAAAAACAAACAAGAGAGACAGATAAGACAGAATTGAAAGAATTCACACATAGCGAACTGATATCGATACATAAAAGATTTGACGAACTTCATAGCGAAATAAAAAACATCAAACAAGATGTCGCAAACAAGCCTGATGACAAACAGTGAGCAGACACCTCGCGAGCATCCACATCAATTATCGCGTACGGACCTGAATTACCAGAATAGTGTTTTAAAGATTAAATTCCCTGGACCACTTATCAGCAAGCTCTCCAACGATGGGCAGTTTAAAATTAACTCCCTGGTAGGCTTTGACCATTAACAGTATCCACAGAACGATAGCGGCCAGATTTAATAGTGGAATTAAAAAAATGAAAAATAACAACATTGTTCCAATCAAAATACTGACAAGAGTCAGGCCACCAAAGACCAATATGGATTGCATGGCATGAAATCTTACAAATTGATTATTTTTCTCCAATAACAGTATGATCAGTCCGCTCACCCAGCCAAGCAAATAACAAAGCATCGCCGTAATGTTCTGACTTAATCCCAATGATGTTTTTTTCGTTTCCATGAGTTTTTTCGACATGTGATCAGTGACAATTCAGTTAAAAATGTGCTGCACTGCGAAAACATGATTTACAGCCATTGAAGTGTGGCTGACATATGTTTTTACCATGACATATTTTCTATATGCGAGCGCAGCTGACTAACAGACTTGAATTTCCCTAATATCAAAGAAGATTTTAAGCCACAGCAAATATATTTTACTGCATCAGGCTGTTTTGAGTAGAATTTTCTGCCTCCCAGCGCTTCATAAAATATTTGTACCAGGCCAATAATATCATCCTTTTGATTTTCTTTCTTTGAACCGTCCTGCGAATATAAATCCATTAGCTTGAGCTCATATTTCAAACCGTAATGATTAACAATCACATTAGCCGAGTGCAGATCCCCGTGATACTCTTTCATGCTATGTATCTGCTCTAACCCACAAGTGAGCGAATACAGCAGATGCAGCGCCTCGAAAGGTGGCATTTTTTTTAAGGGTAGATTACTTATAAAGTCTGATAGCAGAATTCCATCGACATATTCAGAAATCAGTATCGTAGTGGGTGTACGTTTATGCAGAAATGTCTCTTTTGTGAAATATCGAATCAGCATGGAGCAATTTCTCAGATTATGAAGCTGCTTTGCATAATACTTTACGGCTTTGTCATTCCTGTTTCTTTCCGGATAGAATATTTTGGCTGCACGTTCTATGTCTGTACCCAGCTCAATGATTTTGTAAACCTCACCTTCCCAGCCCGATCCAAGCAGTGAAATCACTTCATACTTATTCGCTATAATTCGTCCTGGCTTTAGGTTGAAGTAAGAATCACACATATTACACAGCCGTCATATCTCTATAACACGCGAAGCCGAGAAGCCTTTGCTTTGTCGATCATGATAACCACGTGGATTACATACCACACGAGTATCACCAATCATATAGTCACAGGCTGAATGTATGTGCCCATGCACCCATAAATCAGCATTCGACTGGATAACAAAATCATCCAGCGAAGACGCGTAAGCAGACTGGAATTTTTGATTGACAAATTCTTCAGGTAACGAACGGGCGCTTGGTGCATGGTGCGTGACAATGACACGTTTATCCGCGCTATTTTCGGTCTGTTTTTTTAGCCATGTTAACGAACGGGCATGCATAGCTGATGTATCACGCGTTGTCAGTGTACGATTTTTCTCACTATAGTGAATACATTCATAGTCATTGATATACCGGGTCGCCATATATTTTGAAGATCGCGTGTTTCCGGTCAAATTAAAGTCGGTCCAAAGTGTACAACCCAAAAACTGTACGCCATGAATATTCACTTCCCCTTTTTCAAGAACGTGGATATTTGAATCATCGGATTCTGTTTCTATATTTTTTATATTGATTTGCAAATTATGTTCGTAATGCTCATGATTTCCCATTACGTATAATACCGGCTTATCTGGAAACGTATGTTGCGCCCAGCGGATACCATCAACGCCAACACCTATATCCCCGGCCAGCACAACAACATCCACATCTAATGAAGGAGGAACAAAATCCTCAAACTCCAGATGCAAGTCACTCAGGATATATAGTTTCACGAATTAAATAATATCAAGTAATTAATCTCGGGAAAAAGCATATAAAAAACTATATTAAATGAACTTATTTTTTAAACTTTCTAAGTCTTGCCCTGTATTTGCCTTTGGCATATTCCTGCATGTCCTCAATGGTATCTGTTTCATCGACTATTTCCCGACCCAGCATCGTCTCAACGGCATCTTCTAGAGTCACAATACCTGTCATCTGGCCATAATGATCCTCTACCAGGAACATATGCTCCTTTTTTTTAATAAACATATCCAGCAATTGAGGTATCGGCAAATTTTCAGAGACGCGGGTGATCGGTTTAACAAACTGACTTAAATCCAGGTCGGACTTGCCCTCGCGCTCACCGAATAATAGCTCACGATTGATAACCAGGCCGATAATATTATCAGGGTTGTGATCGTAGACCGGGATACGTGTGAATTGCCTGGATTTTTCATGCTCGAGTGCCTGTGCAATTGTAGTATGCACATCGAGTCGGTGTATAACACTTCGCGGCGTTAAGATTTGCTGGGTTCTGATCTCGCGTAATCTCAGAACATTAGTCAGGTATTCATTTTCCTGCTCTATCAAAGAACCCATCTGATGGCCCAGTGAGGCAAGTGCAATAATCTCTTCGCGTGATATTTCCTGAGCATGGCTTCGTTTAAAGCCCTTGGTGATAAACGTCGATATCCAGATCAACGGGTACACCAGCTTAATCAGCCAGTAAATGGCATGTGCTGCGGGAATGGCCAGCTGGCGCCAGTAGGTAGCACCAAGTGTTTTAGGTATGATCTCGGAAAAATATAAAATCACCAGCGTGAGCAGGACAGCAATGAGCGTTTCCCAACGCGCGCCAAATACATTGGCGGCCTGGGCACCCACACCAGCGGCTCCCATTGTGTGGGCAAATGTATTCAGGATCAGAATACTTGATATGGACTGGTCGAGACGGGTCTTGACCGTCGAAAGAATCTTTCCCCGGCCTGGATTCTGCTTGACAATACTCTCAACATAGCTCGGTGTGACAGACAATAAAACAGCTTCCAGTACAGAACAAATAAAAGAAACACCGATAGCGATGGACAAGTATATTATTAGTAGTGTCATGGATTATAAATGTGCCCGTGCGGTCATCTTTTATCTCTGAATTGAACGCCTATTTTGACATAAAATCAATTGAATGCGCAGCCTTTCTACGGACTGTTCTATCTTTGTCTGTACGCTTAGCGATCATACGCTTTTATACTTACGCAGCCGCATACCACCATCCAGGGTCTCCATCCCTGGTGAGCACAGAAGCATCTATCCAGTAACAAGCATTTTGCTGATCCAGTCACCGGTGCCCTGCATAATCATCTGAATTGAGACCGTACCTACATATATCGCTGTCACTCTGCCTGCGATTTCAATATAGCGCTCAATCAGAGGCTCATGCCTGACGCGCACCCAGTCATGGATTAATTTAAGAAGAATAATGGTGACCAATGAACTGATCACAGCGACGAGAACGATACCACATGCGATAAATGGTTCATGACGTTTACCCACAATCACGGCGGCACTAATCGTACCCGGGCCGATTAAAACGGGCATTGCGATGGCTCCAGCCAGGTATTTTGACTCACCCTGCAACATTTTAATTGCATTTGGGCCATTAAAGACAAACTGCAGTCCTATAATCAGAAAAATAATGCCTCCAAAGATTTGAAATGACGCAAATTCAACCTGGAGCACCTCGGAAAACAGGGCATCTCCCAAAAACACGAAGCCGAAAAACACCAGGCAGGCAATAATACCCGCACGAATCAACACCTGGCTAAAAACACGGAAATTCAGCATTTCAATGACATTTAATAAATAAATAATCAGTAAAAAAGGGTTAAGCAAGGTAAAAAGAAGCGCCCAGGAGCGTAATAACTCATTCATTATTTAGAAGATCCAGTTACGGGACTTGGCAGTAATTAATTCTGTTTTAATGGTATTGAGTCACAGTCTGAATGAATGCAATATAAAAGTATAGCAATGAGTTAACTCATACCAATATTTCTTTATCATTGAGTAATGGAGCTTCAGCAGCCAACACACTGTTTTCAGGTAATTTCAGTCACGCCATTATCCTGAAGAGAAACGCGATGACCGTCACTCTGACTCTTTCACTGACTAATAATAAAAGCCACTGCAATTTTATTCGCGTTCATGCACCGTCAGTGCTTATCTTTTTGACGAGTACAGCCAGAAAAATTGTATTCTGCGTATGCGGGCATTGTGTTCAGACTAAACATCCAGCATCAGCTTCAACGGCTTTCTCATGCCCGCGATCTTGCAGGCCTGCTGGCCGTATCCATAGGGAAAAAGTGAATACATATACTTACGTGTTGCCTTCTCCTCGCCCAGACTTTCTTTCATAAACTTGAGCACTTTACGCAATTCGGGAACAGCCTGGTTGAATTCATAATAGTCACGGATGTAGTCAATGACAGTCCAGTGATCATCACTCATGGATATTGATTCAAGTCTCGCTAATTCTTTGGCGACATCAATCGTCCAATCGTCTGTATTCACCAAATACCCTTCATTGTCTTTTTCAATATCCATACACAATCCTCGCAATGATAATTATTGATCGTCAACACGCGTTAACTTTTATTTGACATATAACATCTATTTAGTATAGATTATATCATAAAGTATATTTTATATATATCTTATAGAAAAATCTAACCCGGGAGACCAATCATGGCGAATACCTTATATGAGCGTTTAGGCGGAAAACCTGCTCTTGACGCGGCAGTAGAATGTCTTTACCAAAAAATTATAAATGACGATCGGATCAGTCACTTTTTCAGCCAGACGGATATAACCAAACAAGCACGCAAAATGCACGCATTTTTATCTTATGCATTTGGTGCCAATACACCTTTCAATGGCTCCTCTTTACAGCAAGCACATGAGAAGCTGGTTGAAAACGGATTAAATGATGGCCACTTTGATGCAGTCAAGGAGCATATTGAATCGACACTGCGTCAGCTTGAGGTTGCACCGGAACTCATTAATGAAGTGCTTGAAATCACCGAATCCACACGCGAGGATGTTTTAAACCGGACAAACGGTTGACATACCAACATGGCATCAATTCCCTTTAAATTGTGGTTGAGGATACATAGCGATAAACCAGGCTACAAATGGACAACAACATAAAAAAATATTAGCCTTGACCAGAACTGCATAAATTTTAGCTGACATGAGACTGACTAAATTTTCTGATTACTCATTACGAATTTTGATGTATCTGGCTATCCTGCCAAAAGATCAACTCGCAACCATCCCCCAGCTCTCTGACATCTACTCCATATCTGCCAACCATGTCCGCGTTGTCGTTCACAACCTGAGCAAGCTTGGTTATATCTCCTCGAAACAGGGCAAGGGTGGCGGCATAAAGCTCGCAGTCAGCCCGGACACACTCAAGATCGGAGAAGTAATTCGTGCAATAGAAAATGATTTTGACATTGTCGAATGCTTCAATCCAAAGGGTGAATGTTCAATTATCAGGGCCTGCAAACTACAATCAATCCTTGGAGAAGCACTCAACCATTTTATGTCTCACCTGGACAACTATACGCTTGCCGATATCACCAGCAATAAAAAAAGCCTTATCAAACAGCTTCATCATTAAACATTTCCTGAATCTCTATTTGCTTCGCGGATCAAGGCGCCGCCAGTTATCCTCATCGCGATAAACCTCATAAGCTGCCCACTTCAAAAATTCATGCCGGGTTGCAACACCACTTTGTCTTCTTCCGTGTCCGGCGACTACTTTAAAAAATATTTGTGACTCAGATTCATCCGCAGAAGATTCTATATCAGTTATTTCACGAACAGACCATAATTCCCCAAACTCCCCATTGCTGTAATATCCGCCTTTCAGAAGCACCGTGTTCTGAGCTGCGTTAGCGGCAACTTTCGAGGTAGCAAGATCATAGATACGCAGTAAATCTGATTCATCAACGTCGATAAAAGTACCTATCTCGCTTAAGGCATACACAAAATCTTCATGTGCAATGGCACTCGAAAAAGCTTCATTTTTTTGATTGAGTTGTCTTTGCCTTCTATTTTTCATTTTATTGATGTATGCCGGGTAGCGTCTCCACTCAAAAAGCGCATTGAACAACATGGCAAAGATAACAATGGATACTGCATTCAATAGTATGGGTGCTACCGCGTAGCTGAATCCAAGCTGGTGCACACTTTCACCGCCTATCACTGCCGTTAACGCGGTAGCACCTCCTGGCGGATGAATACAGCGCAGATAATACATAACGGTGACAGCAAGACCGACGGCGGCTGCCGCAGCAAAAACCTGGCTGGAAATGAACAAGGCACATGATACGCCGATAAGCGCGGACACCGTATGCCCCGCAATCACCGCCCATGGCTGTGACAGGGCACCATGCGGAACTGCGAACAGTAACACCGCAGATGCGCCCATGGAGGCAATAATCAACAGCGTGGCAAACTGATCAAGAAAGTACTTGCTGCACGTATAAATAAATAGTATTGCCAAAAGTGCACCTACGCCTGAGATCAGCCTTTCCAGGTGGCTGACTGACTGTCTCTCAATACCAAGAATTGCCAACAAATGCTCAAACATCAGGTTCACCTCCGGGGACATGCTGATTGGCTGTATTGTAACCGGCTTTTACAGGTATAGTGCTGTGCAAAATAACTAAATCAAATAGTGGCCAGCCAATTCCGGCTGATAGAGAATTTGCAGTATGCGCAGCTTATTACAGACATTCCCGGCACTCACGTAGTCGCACTCCTGCCCTACCCGTGAACCAAATAGTGCTATTCCAAGTGGAGACAGGACAGAAATATTTTCTTTACCTGCATGCGCATATTTTGGATAGACAATGACAGCGATATGTTCTTCATTACTCGCCAGATTCTGATAACGTACACGCGAATTCATGGTGACCAGGTTATCCGGGACGCTTGTTGAATCAATCAGTGTTGCCGATTCAAGCTTTTTGGCAAACGCTTCGAATTTTTTCATCTCGCCGGTGTGCCGAAGTGCTTTCAGCGATTTTAAAATGCGCACTTTATCGAGATAGGTTATTTTCAATTCAGGTTCAACGTTAGATTCATGCGTGCCGTGATTCTGTCTGGAAGCTGTTTTATGTGACATCAATGGGTAACCCCAGTTTCTTCCATTCAGGAAGCCCATCTTTCAAACGATACGCCTTAAATCCTTTTTGCCTGAGCCTCGACACCGCCTCATAGGCAAGTATGCAATAGGGGCCACGACAATAAGCCACAACCCCCTGATTCTCATCCATCGCGGGCATCTTTGCTTCAATCTCCTCAAGCGGGACATTAACCGCACCTGGTAAATGTCCCGCCGCATACTCTTCTGAAGGTCTGACATCAATCAGTGTCAGGTTATTGGTCTTAAGGCTCTCAACAAGGTGTTCAGCCGTCATTGCCTCCATGCTATCTCTTGATCCCAGGTAGGTTTCTACGACATCTTGGAACAGCGCAGATTTTCTTTCAGCAATTTCACATACAGATACCACCAGGTCATACACTGAGTCATCAGACAGGCTATAACTAACATGCACTCCCTGCTTGCGAGTCACCACAACCCCAATGTCGCGCAAGTCGCGCAAGTGATGTGAAGTATTGGTCACCGGGAGTTTTATTTCCTTGGCAATCGAATCAACGGTGCGCTCGCCCTGTGCCAGCAACACAAGTATCTCCAGACGCGTTTTATTGCCAATCGCTTTGACAACTTTCGCTAACTGTCCGTAAAAATCTGTGGCAAAGGTATCCAGACTTGACATGCTTCTCCGATCGGATCAATATTATTTGAAGTTTTCTTCAATGATAATTCTTTCAATGAGTAAATATTCAATAAAATACACAGGGTTCAGCATAAACGCAATACGTGTGCAATCCAATCCTCAGACCAGGATTATTTCAAAGGTGAGATAATGAAATTTATACTATTGAATTCAGTACGTTATATAATCTTTTCAGGTTTGGTCAGTGTTCTCCTCATGTCAGCAGGCCTCGGTGACAGCGATCCTGCACTGGGACCCGGTGACCGCAAAGAAGGTTATGATTCAACCCAATATCGAACGGATTCTCTGAGCCTCATTGCGCGTATTGGCCGTCCTGCAGACCTTCTGGCCTTCTTGCAGGATCCGCCTCTTGGCCTGCCCCCGGTACCCCAGCCAGACTTCAATCAGGCAACCAGAGACAAAATACAGCTCGGCAGGCGGATGTTTTATGATCGACGCCTGTCATTTAATGACACATTTTCATGTGCAATCTGCCATATTCCTGAACAGGGTTTCACCAATAACGAAATTTCCAGGGCTGTGGGTGTAGAGGGCCGCAGCGGCAAACGCAATAGCCCAAGTATCTATAATGTTGCCTATCTCGCCCGATTATTCCATGACGGACGTGAGAACACGCTTGAACAACAGGCGTGGGCACCCTTACTCGCGCATAACGAAATGGGCAACCCTTCCATTGGTTACGTCGTCGAAAAAGTGCAGAACCTGAGAGATTATGATGGCTTATTTGAAACAGCCTTTAATGGCCAGGGACCTTCCATGACGACCATTGCCCACGCACTGGCTGCTTACCAGCGCACACTGATTTCGGCAAATTCGAGATTTGACCGCTGGTATTATGCCAGCGAAAAAAATCTATTATCACCGCAAGAAATTAAAGGCTTTGAAATATTCCGCGGCAAAGGGGGATGTTCAGCCTGTCACCTGATCAACGAGGACTATGCTACTTTTACAGATAACCAGCTACACAATACAGGAATGGGTTATATTGCATCAATGGGCTCGGCCACAGAGAAAAAGAAAATCCTGATCGCCCCGGGGATATTCATGGAAGTCAGTCAGAAAATGATTGACTCTGTCACAAAGCAAGTCAAAGAAAATGACCTCGGTCTCTATGAAATCACCCAGGACCCGGAGGATCGATGGAAATTCCGTACACCCTCTTTACGGAATGTAGCACTCACGCGACCTTATATGCATAACGGCAGTCTACAGACACTCAAAGAAGTCGTAAAGTTTTATAATCAGGGCGGTATTCAAAATAAACTGCTTAGTCCAATGATTAGGCCGCTAGATTTGAGTGATGATGAAATGAATGCACTGGTCGCTTTCATGCATGCTCTTACCGGAAGCAATGTAAAGACACTCGTATATGATGCATTTGCCGCGCCAATTGGCGATCTGAAAAGTGAAGATCCACACTGGTCACAACGATATGATATTGTGTCCAAGTAAATTTCTGTAGATTAATGTTCAATAAAATTACTATAAACATGTGATAGATGAACCCATCAGCAATTTAAATAAATATGGACTTTACTAACAATACGAAAGCACTGACGGAGGCAATAAAGAGCACTAAGAGACGAACATTGGCATCAGATATTAATCGCCCATACTTGTTTGCAAAAAAATAGCCCGAAATAAGACCTGGTGCCAACATTACCGCGAGCATTGTACCTTCAATGCCAAAACGGCCTATATATGAGAGCGCAACAAGAGATGTCGCCGAGACTATAACAAACATTAATGCCAAAGTTGCCCGCATTTTTTTTATATTTTCGTATTGATAAACAATGGCTAGTGGTGGACCCGGGATACCTGATATGGAACCCATGATCCCAGCGCCATAACCGGCCACACATAAAATAGTTTTACTTAATAAAATTGGTTTTGAGATCAATGTGAATAACACGGAAAGAAGTATAATACCGGCAAATAGAATACTCAGTCTTTCAGCAGGGAAATAATTCAAAATAATAACCCCGCATAAAACCCCAATAATAAGCGAAGGTATAAGCATGTATATCTCTGTATTCTTAACACCCTCTCTTTCCTTCAAATACATGACTATATAAAGAAACATGGAGATAAACAGAGGTGGCCCAGGCACAAAGTCAACATTAATAACAGCCAAAAGAGGGATGGCAACTAGAGCAAAGCCAAGCCCTGATGTCGTTTGTACACACGAAGCCAGGAATATAACACCGTTAGCCAATAAAATATCTAGCTGCACACTATTATTCTGATTCTCCCAGCTCACGTATGTAGTCTGAATAAGACAGTAGATCTTTAACCTGATGAGTATCCTTCAAGACAATCCTAGCAATCCATCCTTTGCCCTGAGCGTCCTCATTGATGACCCAGGGTTCGTCGCCTAACTCTTCATTAAGTTCGACAACTTCACCATCAACAGGCGCAATCAGCTCTGAGACAACCTTGGCAGATTCAATAGTTCCCAGCGAGTTACCCTGATATATCTCAAAAGGAATGTCAGGCAGGTCTAGATACATAATCTCTCCAAGATTCTGTTGCGCATAGTTTGAAACGCCTAGATACCACTGCCCTTCATCAGTTAAAGCGACCCATAAATGTTCTTTGTGAAAATATTGCTCTATAAAATGCATGTTTGCTCTTACCTTTTATGTCTTAAGAAGTTTATGAATTGCTTGATCATGCGCATCTTCAAAAGCTTCTTGCACACCTTCAGATATAGTCGGATGAGAATAAACCTGCTCGAGAAGTTGTTCTAATTTTAAACCCTGTTTAACCGCAAGACCTGCATGTTGTATTAGCTCAGTAGCATGAGGTCCAACAATATGAACACCCAACACACAGGCTGTTTTTCGATCAATAACAACCTTGACAATTCCACTTAACTCACCCTGTACCTGTGCTTTCCCGATACCACGGATATCAAAACTTCCGGTTTTTATATCGAAGCCATCCTGGACCGCTTTTGCTTCGGATTTGCCGACGACTGCAACTTCTGGGCTAGTAAAAATACTCCAAGGGATTATGCCGTAGTCTATCCCTTCATCATTAATACCCAATATTGCATTGATTGCCATCTTTCCTTCTCTGGCTGCAGAATGAGCCAGCATACAATTGGCATTGACATCGCCAATTGCAAAGATATTACTTACAGATGTTCTACATTGTCTATCTACCAGGATTGAACCTTTTTCTGACATCTTGATAGTTGTATTAGAAAGATTACACTTTGCCGTATTAGCCATACGTCCTATGCAAACCAGCACTCTCTCTGATTCGGCGATCATACTATCATTTTCACCAATAACAGTAATACCTTGTTCACTACGTTTGAGTTGCTGTACTTTTGTTTTGCCAATAAATTTTATTTTTCTCTTCCTCATTTCTCTTTGTATTACAGAAGAAACATCATGATCGAGAGTTGGCAATGGCTTTTCTTCCATACCGATGATAGTAACTTTAACCCCAAAACTTTCAAGTATAAAAGCCAGTTCACAAGAAATAATACCTTCACCTATAATACAAATATCATCAGGCAAAGACTGCCACTGCAAAAAGTCATCGCTGGTAGCTATTTGCATACCATCAAATTCCAAGTGGTTGGGCTTAATAGGAACAGAGCCTGTTGCAATAATTATATTATCTGGTGTCAATTCACCACCACTATCAAGCTGCAATGTCTTATCGTTCAGGAAACTTGCTGATGCTTGAATAAATTCAATTTTTCGATTAGCGATCAGGGCTTCGACCCCTTTTCTCATCGTTGAAGATACTGAATTCATTCTCCCAATTACTTTTGACCAGTCATAACTAATATTATTACCGACATTAATTCCAAAACGATCAGCATGACCTAATTCACGCATTAATTGGCTCGCTGTCACTAGCGATTTTGTTGGAATACACCCTTTGTTAAGACATGTGCCGCCTGCATAAGAGTTTTCTATCAATGTAACTTTCGCACCTTTATGTGCAGCATGTAGCGCAGCAACATACCCTCCTGGCCCTGCACCAATAATAGCAATGTTCATTATACTTCTCTGCGATTAAAACGTATTATTTGACTTTAATTAACTATTAATTAATTACAACATCACATTGAGGCGGATTTTTAAGTGTGTTCATAACCTTACAGGAACGTTCACAAATCTCGACCATTTTTTGCTTATCTTTTTGTTCAATATTACAATCGATCGTTATCGACATTGTTATTTGTCCAACGCGTTCAGGCCTCTCAACCATTTGTTTCTTACACTCACATTGAATAGTATTTACATTATAGTTTCTTGATTTTGCATACTCGACCAGAAAATAGTTCAAACATGAAACAAGCGACAAAAGCATTAGCTCTACTGCTCTGTGTCCACCTTCATCAAACATATTAATTTCACCAAAAGGTGTTTCTGATATATAGCCACCAGAGGGAGTCCATGTACAACATGCAGCAATATCTTTATTCATAAAAAAATCCCATATTAATTGGACATGAAATAATTTTAGCAGGTAATCAGGCAAGTTTACTTGCCTGATTACCTGAAGAAATAAATTCTATAAATAAGGGCTCTGTTGTCTTGGAACGCCCTCAATCATACCGACAGGTGCAGTAATGCCCATTTCCTCCAAAGCTTTTTTAATAGGCATATCATTGTAGGCATTTTCAGGAATATCAGGACTCTTTGTAACTTTTAATTGATGCAAAAATGCATAAGCATTTTTCATATGTTGAATTACACGATCATTAAACGTCATTGTCGCTTCGTATGTAACAGGGTCACCTCCAATTGAATCTGGAGTTCTTTCATATATGGCAGACCAAATTGTTTGTCGGTCATATCCTGTTAATTCATCATGCAGAATTTCGACTGTTTCTTCCGGGTTCTCTATCATAAATTGAAGCGCTTCGATTTCTGCCTTCATCCATCCAATCGCTGCTTCGGGGTGTGCCTCAATGAAATCCTGCCTCATTAGCGTCATATCAGCGTCGTATGTATCCCAGGGTGCTCCTGTAGCGACATATTTAGCGTGTCCTGCTTCTACAGCATGTCTGGCATGGGGCTCCCACATTGCCGCACCACCTTTCATTTTTCCAGCTTCGAGATTACTGGTGATGACTTCTATTGTCATGCTAAGTCTTTCAGAAGGCGTAAACGCACCTTTAGCGATAATAGTATCAACAAACATATTGGCACAAGTCCCGCGGTGCACAGCAAATGGCTTATTGTCCAGCCATGCCATGGCTTGTTCCACGTTATCAAAATCAGGCGCATCTGCAGGAACGACGATTTTATTACAGTTTTGTCCTTTACTGAACATAGGTACAGAAACAAGTCTGACGTCGCCAACAGCTCTTTTAGTAGTTGCTACCAAAGATGGCATATCTCCCATCGTACCAATCTGCATTTTATCTGCCAATAAGGCATTGACCATAGGAGGTCCGGTTAAATGTGCCTCGAACCTTACTTTACTGTCTTTTGGTAGATATTTTTTCCATAATTCCTTATGTTTAATAATTACACCATTCCATCCACCTGTCCAATATGGATGATAGCCATAAGTTATATTAACAGGTTGAGAAGCAAATGCTATTGAACTTGTAACATAAAAAAACAAACTTAAAATAATTGTATATAATATTTTCATCCTTCCTCCTAAATGTCACGTTGATTTAGTGATTGTTATTAATCACTATAAAGTGATTCCATTAATTGTTTTTCAATCTGAAAGTATTCATCGCTGGTCATTGATTCGATATTACGGGGACGTGCAAGTGGAACTTGTATCACCTTTTTAATGTAACTTGGTTTATCGCTCATTACGTATATTTTATCAGCCAGGAAGATGGCTTCTTCTACTTCAGATGTGATAAAGACTGTTGTTAGCTTTCTTCTTTCAAAAAGAGCTAGATAATATTCCTGAAGAAGTTCGCGCGTCATAACATCCAGACCACGAAATGGTTCGTCAAGAATCATCACAGATGGCTTATTGATTAACGCCTGAGCAATTTCAGCTCTTCTTTTCATTCCACCAGACAGCTGATTTGGATATTTGTCATAGAACTGTTCAAGACCGAACTCTTTCAATAATTTTTTTGCTTCGGTTTCTGCTTCTTTGGGTGACATTTCGCCACGGACTACCGGTCCGAATGTGACGTTATTGAGAACTGTTTGCCATGGCCACAATGCTGTTTCCTGAAATACCATGACTCGATCTGGTGATGGATTACGGATTTGATTTCCATCAATATCAAGTGTTCCATCATCACTTTCAACATATCCCGCAAACATGTAGGCTAAGGTTGACTTGCCACAACCAGATACACCCATAATTACATTGAGTTTGCCGGGCTCAATATCAATTGAAAGATTCTTGATTATTTCTATGCAATGACCATCACTTGTATAATAATTTTTTGAAATGTTTTTAGCCGTAATTTGTCCTGACAGTTCTTTAGTATTCATATATTGCATGTATCCGAATTAATTTTTCCATGGCATCATTTTTTTCTCTATGCGATCTACGATCAGTGTAGAAATATAGCCTGCAAATCCAATACTGATCATACCCACTATCACGACTTCCGGAGTACTGCTAACATATCCTTCCCAGGTTAGCCTCCCCAACCCATTGTCACTCGCGATCATTTCTGCTGCGATTACTACATTCCATGTGATAGCAATTCCTAGAGTCATTCCAACAGCTATTGATGGAATAACAGAAGGGATAATTATTTTTAAAAACATATTTATTTTTTTAGCACCCAGTGACTTAGCTAGCCAAATATGTTCCTTGCGAATATTAGTCATACCTTCAAAAACATTTACAACAATCACAAAAAACGCACCAATGAATGTAATGAAAATAATACTGCTTTCATTTGTCGGCCAGAATAGAATCGAGACAGGAACCCATGCCAGAGGAGGAATTGGTCTTAATAACTCGAATACAGGATAAAATAAATTTCTGATTGTTTTGTTTCCACCAAATGCAAGCCCTATAGGTATGCCTATTAATTGTGCAATCACAAAACCAATAGCGACTCTTTGGAAGCTAATCCACCATGACAGCCAATAGTCAGCATCTATCACATGCTCAAACAAAAATGTTTTTACAACTTCAAAAGGTGTAGGCAATTCTGCAAAGCCTGGCATCTTTGATACGACGGCTATATACCATAATAAAAAAAACAGTATTACAGATGTAGCTCCGCGCCAATTGAGTTCTTTCATACTACGCAAGTTCACGCTCTCCCCTTTCGAATGCTTTTTTTGCTTCCTCATGAACGCTTTTTATTGCATTTCTTTTAAGTATTTTATATGCATCTGTTTGCATACATGTTTTATCACGAGGTCTTGGAATTTCGACATCAAGCTTTGTTTTTAAAGTTCCTGGACGAGTCGTCATTACTACAACTGTGTCGGCAAGAAAGATTGCTTCTTCCAAATCGTGTGTTATAAAAAATATTGTTTTTTTATATTTATCATAAATATTTAACAGATGCTGATGCATGGTTGTTTTTGACACCGTATCCATCGCGCGAAATGGTTCATCGAGCAACAGTATTGAAGGATTATTGATAAGAGCCCGTATAATCTCGACTCTTCTTTGCATGCCGGAAGAGAGCTGGGCAGGATACGATTCTGATATGTCAAGTAAATTACTTGATTGCAAAAAGTCTTTACCTTTCTGCAAGGCTTCATTGCGACTATAGTTCTTACTTTTTAACAATCCGTAGATAACGTTATCGATAACATTCATCCAGGGAAATAATGCACCATTTTGAAATACGACAACTCTATCTGAGCCTGGTGTTAATGGCTTAGACTTATTGGCGACTTCTTTACCATCTATTAGCACTCTTCCTGATGATAAAGTATCAAAACCAGCCAGAATATTCAGCAATGTGCTTTTACCGCAACCCGATGGACCAACAATCGCAATGAATTCGCCTGCCTTTATGTCAAGTGAAAAACCATCTAATGCAACTACATTAGCCCCTTCAGGATCGTAGGTTTTACATACGTTATCTATTGTTATACTGCTTCCTGATGTTGTCATAACCGTTCGTTATCTCATTCACAATTCAAGATGAAGCACCAATTATTTCCTGGCGCCAACGCATAAGTTTATTACCGATATATCTGATACCTGCACTACTTGCATAGCCCACTATACCCAGAGTACCCATCATTATTACAATTGTTGGGTATTGAACCAGGTTGTATGACTCAAGAATCATAAAACCAAGACCATATTGAGCTGCGATCATTTCACCTGCTACCAATGAAAACCACGCCGCACCCATCGCGATTTGTAGGCCCGTAAACATTGATGGTAACGCTCCTGGTATAACGATGTCTTTTAAGACATCTGATGATCTGGCACCCAGAGATTGTGCTGCTCTAAAATAATCTTCATCAATAGAATGAACACCTAACAGTGTATTCATCGTTGTAGCAAAAAACGCGACAAGAAAGGTGACATATATTACCGCTGGCTCAGTTCCTGGAAATATTAATATCGCAACCGGAACCCATGCTAGTGGAGGTATTGGTCTTAGAAGCCCTATCAGAGCTGATGCATAGTTATGAACTTTTGTTTTCCAACCCATCATAATGCCAAGCGGAACACCTAACAATACTGCGAGGAAAAAGGATGTGAATGCACGATATGTGCTATGCCAGACATGCAAGTAGTATTCTTTAGTGAAAACTGATAACCCATAGTCTGGATCTCTGCTGAACCATTCAATAAATACTGTTAGAGGGTCTGGCAGCCTATTAAACGCTTTTATAGATGTAAATTTTACCAGTATATACCAGGCTACCGCTGACCCTATTACACCCGCAATCATCAGTAACCACTTATTGATATTATTTGCAGTTAAATATTTATTATGTTGCTTGACAGAGGCAGTTAAATATTTTTGTCGTTGCTTGGTTATATCTGTACGCATTTTATATAGTTTTTTACCAATTAAATTTAATATTTTTATTTTTTACGTCTAATTTTTCATCTGTCTCTTTTCCAGAAATGTTTCTTGATCCACCTGCATAATAGATATATGAATATTTGTGTTTAGATTGAAGCGTGGCTATATCTACAAAAATTTCATCACTTATAATCACATACTTGACAATCTGTTTCTTACTTATACCCAATGAGTTTAACATTTCACTATCAACAAAGAATTGCACGCCCATTTCATATAAAACCTCTAGCTTTATTCTTTCTTCAGCAAATTTTTTGTTACCGAGGTCAAATACATGTATGCAATCACCGCGCATTGTTAAAACAATTTCACCAATATCATTTTTTCTGAGTTTCGCAACTTGTGTACTTAGTTCTTTTATACTTACCGCGTTTGAACAAGCAACATCTAGTACTACACCAGCATTCGTATTCGATGAGAATGTAAAAATTATAGTAAGCAAAAAAATAATTATTAATTTATTCAACTAGCCCGCCTTCATCTCGCATTAAATTTAAAAAGTAAGCATCCTTGCTTAAATTGCCATATGAAGCAGAGTTCCTTAGGGGGGTGAAGAGTCATTTACTTCGAGTACTTTGCAAACATTAAGCTTTATAAATTATAACTGTAATGATTTACTTTATAATTCTATAACTGAGCGGCAGACTGAAATACACTCGAAAAGCATTGTCGTCTTTAAAGTCAACGACACCGTGATCATCATTATTAATGTCGTATTGTGCAACTATCTTCATCTGACCTTTTAAATAGTGTGTCAGGGCAAATGTATGTTGCTCAGTATCACTTGGGCCTGGTGGTCCGAGATTATCTTCGCAATCGCACTCACTATAGCGATATACCATTTTCCATCTTGGATGCGGCCTGTAACCTATGGCTGCCCAAAATCCGTCAGACTCCACATCAGCTGCACCCATAGGCTGTTCTTCATCAGTATCTAGATACTCAGCCATAAAGTAGAACTTGTCTTTTATAAAATTGCCGTACCCAATGGTTGCTGAGTATTTCGTCTTGTCTACTTTTTCTCCACTAAATTCGCGTTCTCCAACCCAGTAACCACCATGGATCCATGTTTTCCCATATCCATAACGCATACCTGCAATAATATCTTTTTCGTCATCGGGGTCACCGGTTTGTGCCGTTGTCACTCCTTCCACCTGGTTCAGACCACGACCGTTGTAATAGCCCACTTCATAATTGAACACATTTTTTCCCCAGTGATATTCATTCCATAGCGAAGCACCGAGCTCGCGTAACGCAGTTGTCTGTCCATCGCCTTGTCTATTGAAGAACCAAACTGTTTTTTCTATTTCTGTATAGTCAATCCAGTCAACAAACGCACCAGCTGCAATCGTTTGAGAAAAATCCGGGATAAACTGACCCATCCTTAAATTCACTACATCACCAATGTTCCAGTTGATTTGAGCGTCAAGTAGCCTCAGACCGCCATCCGTGGGGCCCGTGACGCCGTTACGTCCTGTTTCAATTAATGTCCAGAATGAAATATCTTCTGTCACTGCACCTCTGAAGCCAAAACGAGCCCGACTAAACCCAAAGGTATCCACACGATCATCTTCAGTATCTGTATAGGTTGGCTGGTAGATGCCAATAACGTCCAAATGCGGCGATCCTGTCCACTGGCCGGAATGCGTGAAAAATCTGACCCAATTTGGCTGCAAGACTGAATTGTTCATTGCCTGCCATCGCTCCAATGTGTTGTTGGAATCATTAGCTGACAAAGCAGACGAAAATATTAGAAATAGAGAAATAGTCGTGATCAGCATCATAGACTGATTGTATAGATGTCTTGGCATTTACCCTCTCCTGTTTTGTTATACATTCATTAAACTAACAATGAATTTTTATAAATTCAGGAGCATTTATTATGCCAAGACATACTAATATGAAGTTAATGAATAACTTAGCGGGCTTTGTTTATAATTTTAGATTTGTAGATGTATTACTTTAAGACAAGAATAAGATATTGGTCGTACCGTTTTGTTACAGATACACAGAGTGATAAAAGTATTAAGCTGATAAATAATATGCAATGTCAGTCAAGTTGCAGCTTTCGCCTTAGCCTGGATCGACTAATACCCAATATCCGCGCTGCAGCAGTCTGGTTGCCTGAACAGAACTCTATAGTTCTCTCCACGTAGCGCTTTACATGCTCATCAAGTGAAATTAAAGGAGTTTCTACTCCTTTAACCGGGGTACGATTATCATTAATTTCATCATGAACAATGCAGTCATCATGTATAACACCATCAGTTGCGAGCACAATTGCACGGGCAAGGGTGTTTTCCAACTGTCTGACATTGCCTGGCCAGTCATAGAACAATAATTTCTCAAGAGCCGACTGACGTATTTGAAGGTTATTTATTTTATACTTCAAGCTCAGTTTCTCAATAAAATATTGAGTCAATACAGGAATATCCTGCGGCCTATCTCGCAGAGGAGGAATATGTATTGGTAAAACACTAAGACGAAAATACAGGTCTTCTCTAAATTTATCTTGTGCGATGAGTGATTTTAAGTCTTTATTGGTTGCTGCGACAATACGTACATCTACTTTTCTGGCTTGAGTCACCCCAACAGGGCGCACTTCACCTTCCTGCAAAAATCTTAACAATCGCAACTGTAGGCGTGATGAAATATCACCTATCTCATCAAGGAAGATTGTTCCTTGATCTGCCTCTGCCAGCAACCCCTTTGAGTCATGAACAGCACCTGTAAATGCCCCTTTTATGTGTCCAAATAGTTCAGAATCCAATAAATCCTCAGGCAACGCACCACAATTTATCGCAACAAAATTATGCTCGCTACGACTACTTGTTTCATGAATAAGTTGTGCAATTACTTCTTTTCCCGTGCCTGTTTCTCCAGTGATCAATACTGGCACATGTTTATCCTGAATCTGTTCAATCAGACTGATAATTTGTTTCATTTCATCGCTTGCAGCGACGATTCCTTGCACCTTATTACGGTTTGATAGTTTTTTTCTTAGGCTGGTAAGCTCTGATTCCATTTCCTGTTTTTCAAGTGCTTTTTTTACACGTATTTTTAATTCACTGGAATTTACAGGTTTAGTCAAGTAATCAAACGCCCCCAAACGCATCGATTCCACGGCATTCTCTATTGTGCCGTATGCGGTAATTATAATACATTCAGCTGCTATAGAATTTGACTTGATATATTTAAGCAGATCTACACCGGAGTCTTCACCAACGCGCAAGTCAGTAATCACAATATTAGGCATATCATCATTTAGTATTCGAATAGCACTTTGCATATCAGTTGCACTGCAAACATGATAGCCTTCCTTCTCCATATGAATGCTCAGAGTCTTAACAATTGAACTTTCGTCATCTAGTATTAATATTTTTTTCATCAAGTATTTATGCGATTTTCAACATGAATTTTGCATCAGTGCCTTCATTGTGGACACTGTCTATAATCAATTCGCTTTGATGACTAGCTAAGATTTTATTACTTATAGCAAGTCCCAAGCCCGTGCCTTTTCTGCGGTGTGTCACAAAAGGCTCTATAATATTTTCCTTATATTCAGAATCAATACCCATTCCATTATCCTTGATGCTAACCAGGCATTTTTCATCAACATAGGTTGTTGTAGCTGTAATAACACCGTTATCCGTTATTGATTGGACTGAGTTTTTGAGTAAATTCCAAAGCACTTGGCGTATTAGGTCAGAGTCACATAAGACTTCATGAATCGAATGGTCATAAATCTCGTTGATTACGATATGCCCAACAGAATAGTCCAGCTGGATCGCCTGTACAACATCATGAAGCAGTTTATTAATATTAACAGCCGTAAGTTCAGGTTCGCGCTGTCTGGAAAATTGTAGAAAATCTGTTAACACACGATCGAGACGCTTTGTTTCCCGGTGTAATATATTACACATTTCGTTATGATCATCTTTACTTAGCGTATCATCATTCATATGTTCAACTGCACCAATAATACTGCATAGAGGATTGCGAATTTCATGAGCTATACTTGCAGAAAGTTCTCCAACACATGCCAGTCGCTCTGCAATTATGCGCTTGCTATGCTCTGCTTCCAATTTTCTCAAAGTGGTAGCAAGTTGTTCTTCGGCCTGTTTATGTTTGGTGATATCCATTATAGTTCCAACCATACGGACAGGTTTTTTATCTGAAGACTTGACAACAATACCTCGCCCTAAAACCCAACGATAACTGTTATTTTGATGTCTAAGCCGGTAACGATGATTAAACTGTTCAATTTCGCCACGCAAAGCTCTCCCCAGGTTTGCTAATGTCTCACGTCGATCATCCGGGTGTATTCGATTACTCCATTCTGCAAAATTACCAGCAAATTGATTATTATGTATGCCCAGTATTTCTTTATAACGATCAGAAAAGTAGATTTCTTTATTGTCGACACTCCAGTCCCATAAAGCGTCATTCGAGCCCTGCATGGCAAGATCAAATCTCTCCTCACTTTTTTGCAAGGCATTATATGATTCTTTAAGATTACTGATAAGCTGATTAAATGCAATAGTGATGTTATCGAACTCGTCTGTTGCTCCTTTCAGTTGTTTTCGCTGAAGACTTATTCCCCCATATTCTGATTTATTCCGCATATCACTTACGGCTTTGAATATTGTATTTAAGTGTCTGGTAACGAAATAATGAAATATCAGCAGTGCAAAAATTGAGACAATAAATGTTTTTACAGCCTGAGAACCCAATATCACTGCTATTCTATCTATCAACCTTTGATATATACCTTGTAAGCTAATATAAACATTAAGACTACCGAGATTTGTGAGTTTTTTATCGTACTCATATGTTAATGAAAAACTATATTGCTTCATATGCTTGAGCGGAATTTCACCAACGCCAATATACGGATATTCATCAACGAGAATTTCAGCTCTTTGAATATCCGGAAGGTGATAGATACCTTCAAGCAATAAATTGAGCTGCTCTTTATCTACTGCCCATAAACTATTAGTAATACTTCTTAGATAGCCACTCTCAATTTGAGCAACTCTGTCATGCAAGAGATTTATATCCCTCTTATATTCAATATATAACTGGATACCAGTAGCAATTAACGTAACGAATGAACTAACAATAATAATAGAGACAATGACTTTGACCCCTAGACTTTGCTTAGGCAATAAATTTGTAATTAATCCATTCAATGCTGTTTAATAGTATTTAGTGTTGAGTATTCGATCCTGCTGAAACTTCCATCAAGTTTCATCTGATTTAGCACCTTAGTCAACCGGTCAACCAATTGCTGATGATTTTTATTCAAAAATAGAAACATTTCACGCTCTGCCAATGGCGGGCTGTCGTGTATGGTCACGCCCGTTAACTGGAATTTATCCATCATTTTCTTTCCAGTCCATTTGTCTATTATCACAACATCGACACGTCTGCTTTTGAGCAGGTTAAACAGTAAATATGGATTTTTCACCTTAATGAGACTTTTATATTTATCAATACTTAACTCCAATATTTTCCATCCTGTGACAATCCCGATATTATAATTCTCAAGATCATTCCAATTGTTAATAGAAATTGAATTAGTCAAACTAAATGCAACAAATTGCACATCCATGACTTTCTCTGGGACTATCACAAGGTTACTATACAAGTCCATATTTCTTATATTTGCGATTCTAGGACCATCACCATCATCTGTCCCATCATTAGCATTAATTAGGCCGCGTTCAGCTGGAGGCCTGCGTATCTCAACCACCATCCCTAGTCTATGGAATGCTTCATACATAATCTGATCAAAATAGCCGTCGTTGTTCTCTGTGGAAACTGGCTCCCAAAATGCAGTATTGATAATTATTTTATCTTCATTTGCTGCAGTCAAAGTAGAAAAAAATATTAGCAATATGCAGCAACAACCCAACCTGAACTGATGTGCATTTATTAAGTATTTTAATATATAATTATATTTGCACATTCTTACTCGTATCATTTTTGCACCTCATGTATCGCCAGGATTCAGATTTTAATAAAGCATAAAGTCAGCGATCACTTGTTAGTCCAAAAGCACAGCTTTTATATTTTAATGTATTTTTCTACACGGGATGCAATGTAAATTTATTTGAAAGTCAATGTAAACACTTATTCATGGAGACTTTTATGCCAGGCAACTAATATTTTATCCCGACTCATCGCCTGAAATTTAAACCTAAGTTTCAAGATATACAATAATATTTTAATTAGTGAATATTTGTGCTTTGATGGTTTTTTATGGTGACGTGATGTATGGTGTCATCGTGCGATGTTTTCAACAGGAGACACTAATGAAAAAGTCCGCAATACTAGTTCTAATCATTACTGAAGCAATATTTAGTCAAGTATTTGCATCTGATGGCATAATAAACATACAGAGTAAGCATAGCGCCGAAATAACAATGTCTCGCTTAAAAGACATTCTTGAATCAAAAGGTATGACGATATTCACCACAATAAAACACTCTGAAGCTGCAAGAAAGAATAATGTGTCACTACGTCATACAGAATTGCTGATTTTTGGTAATCCGAAAGTCGGTAGTCCGCTCATGGCATGTTCACAAAAAACTGCAATTGACCTGCCACAAAAAGCTCTAATCTGGGAGGATGATAAAGATAATATATGGATATCCTATAATGATCCCAGGTATCTCAAAAAAAGGCATAATATCGACGGTTGCGATGAAGTTGTTAACAAGATTGAAAATGCGCTGAAAGCGATCACATCAAAAGCTGCGTCAAATTAAATAATCGTCTCTGGTCAGTCGCCTGAATGTCACAGCTAATTATTTCAGTTGGTATTATATTACATCAATTTATTTATTATTTATTAAGCATTTTTAATATACATACACTAGATGCTAACAACCCAAGCACTAATAAATTAGACTGTATTCATGACATTCTAAGTTGAATTATAATATTTTCCTTTGGTCGCTGAATATACATTACTTGGTTTACGACTGAAATATATTTTATTAATTGAATAAATCGAACTAATTGACCGGTCATAGAAAGTCTGTCTATGTATCATAAGCGCCTGCTCTGTTTATATCTATTTAGGCCAAACACTATCAATGTTATTATACTTTTAACTCAACTTATTTTACGCCTGAGTTTAAATGAAACATATCAATAGATGATTTAAATAAAATCAACCTACCAGGATAAGTTTCACCTCTGATCTGATAATGGATATCTCTCTGCTCACCTCAATACTGCAAAAGCCACAAGTATATGACCACCCTGTAGCGCATGTTCATTTTGTAGAAACCCATATCTCTCTGCTTTTTCTGACGGGGCGTTTTGTATATAAAATAAAAAAACCGGTTAATTTTGGATTCCTGGACTTTTCCAGTCTCGCAAAAAGAAAAACCTACTGCGATGAAGAAGTGCGTTTAAATTCGCGATTTGCTCCAGACTTATATGTCGGTGTTGTTCCGATCTGCAAAAATGATAATCACATCAAAATAGATGGCCCTGGAGAAATCATTGAGTATGCTGTAAAAATGCATCAATTCGATCCTGACAATGAATTTGACAAGTTACTATCAAAAGGCAAATTAACGAAGCTTCATATTGAACAGGCAGCCCGTATCATCGCTGATTTTCATGCTACGATTGCAGTGGCTGATCAGCACCAGTCCTATGGTTCCCCGCATGCCATACAACAACCCACCCGGGAGAATTTTGAACAGCTTTCACGCATAGACGCAAAGCGGTTATCAAGGTACGAATTAAATGATGTACTAATTCAATTGCGTGACTGGACTGAAAGCCAATACGATATACTTTCAGCGACCTTTGAAAAGCGAAAAATTGATGGCTTTATACGCGAATGTCATGGTGATCTACACTTGCGCAACATCGTTCTCCATGAGAATAAAGTGACACCGTTTGACGGCATTGAGTTTAACAAGAACTTAAGCTGGATAGATGTCGTCAATGACGTTGCATTTTTACTTATGGATCTTGAAGATCATAATCGTGTCGATCTATCACGCATTCTTCGTGATAATTATTTTTCTACAACGGGTGATTATACCGGCTTGTCTGTCCTAAGATACTACCTGGTTTATCGTGCAATGGTGCGGGCCAAGGTTGCCGCATTACGTCTAATGCAAACACCAAAAGAAGAAGAGACGCTTGGCAAAGAACTCAAAAACTACCTGCTTCTCGCCCTGTCATTTACACACAGACAACAGCCAAAGATAATTATTGCGCATGGATTATCGGGCTCCGGAAAAACATTTTTATCTCAACAATTACTGGAGCTTACTGATATTATCCGCATTCGCTCAGACGTTGAAAGAAAACGCATTACTGCCAAAACAAAACAACAATATGAAAAAAATACTATAAACAGCGGCATCTATAACCACCAGATCAGCCAGAAAACTTATAACCACCTGCTCAAGCTATCAGGCACTATCATTAATGCCGGGTATTCTGTATTTGTCGATGCTGCTTTTCTCAAAAAATCGCAGCGCGAGTTATTTTTTTCATATGCACGCGAGAATAATATCGCGATTATTATCTGTCATTGCGAGTCAGATATCACGCTTCAAAGACAGCGTCTTGATAAACGTATACAACAAGGTGACGATGCGTCAGAAGCAGATAATACCATTCTGGATCATCAGTTAGACAGTCATGAACCACTGACAACAGACGAAGACAGTCATACAATCAGGGTCAACACCAATGAACAGCCCAGCCTGACAGAACTCATAAAATGGCTGAAATTGGATAATAATTCTCTTTAATATAAGCGGTTTGCGCTATTATAATGCTTTTAGGGAGCATTTATTTCATTGCGCAACCCGAAGCTGATGCCTCGCTCAAGTAATTAATTTCAGACAACTATCTATGAATCACAAATGGCAATTGTTAAATAATCAGGAACATCATTATAAACCCCGGACGCAAGAGCATGAGCTCTCGGATGACATTCTTGAAAAATTGGAAAAAGGCAGCAAAATACTTCTTGGGTTTCACGTAAATCAACCGGCTGACGTTAACAAACATCTTGAATATTTGTGGGTCGAAATTCTCCTGGTGCAGGATGATAAATATCTGGGTCAACTGGAGGAGAATTCAACAATAATAAGCGATCTCAAAAAAGGACAACTGATTGAATTTGAAACAGAGCATATATTTGACACCGAATATATTGATCCTTTTAACTCCAGCATCAAAATTTAGAGACGACTTTCTTTTGTAGGGACGTTGCTATATTAAATCAATATTACAATGACTTGTTCTATCTGCTCTTAAATTCATCCCCATCAGATAAGACACAGTACAGTAGAAACCTATCCGCCTATCAGCCTTTATATTTGGATGCTATTAATCGTTATTATTCGACTTCATCAATTGTTTGCCATACCTAACAGCATCTTCCCAAAGAAGCACGACTGCAAAGCCAAGACTGACAAAACCCAGAATAAATCCAGAACAGAACGCATCGGCTCTTGTGAGACACAGCGCAGAGAGGCATCCGAATTCCCGGAACATGAGGTTATCAGGCGCATAGCTTAAATATATAAAAGCTGACAATGACAATAAAACCGCACTCAACAACAATGATACATAGCCTAATCTCTTGTTAGTCACTATAGGATACCCCCTCGATTAGCATATTAGAAAGATCTTAAGAATCCGATTAATTCAAGTATTCAATTGATCTATTGAACATTGTATCAGGGTTAGGTTAATATGCAAACAGAATCTGTTACACCGATCTCAGCATACCTATGGGATACGACGAAAAAATAAAGTCATATATGTTCGCTATCAAATAACATGATCACAACTTTTATGGCAGGCAATATTAATATTATATTGCGGACCAAAATACGGCATTTCGGGAGTTCCCACAGGATATCACCCTATTCCAAGCCTAATCACCGACTTCTCGTGACCCAGTATTTATAGTCCGATATTTATGCCTTGAATGTTGTAACCACCGACATGACTGGTTGTTAGAAAAGGATGGACCTCAACTTAAATATGGTAACAAAAGAACATTGGGAACAAGTGTACCAACAAAAACCGCACACTAAAGCCAGCTGGTTTCAGGAATGCGCCACCCTTTCTACTCGCTTAATACAACAAGTCCAGCCTATCCAAACCGGTGCGATAGTCGATGTTGGCGGCGGTAGTTCGACACTGGTTGATGATTTAATCGAACATCACTACACGAACATCACGGTACTGGATATATCCGCTAAAGCACTCGAGATTTCAAAGGCGCGGCTTGGCGAAAAAGCCGGGGCCGTCACATGGATTGAATCCAGTATTTTGGATTATCATGCACCAGCCAACAAATATGATGTCTGGCATGATCGCGCTACATTTCACTTTCTTATCAGCAATAAAGACCGACAGACATACGTCAATACGGTATTACATGCAGTGAAACCTGGCGGACATGTGATACTGGCAACTTTTTCACCACAGGGACCAGCGCAATGTAGTGGCCTGCCGGTAATACGATATAATGCTAACGATCTGACTTCTATCCTTGGCACGCCGTTTATTCTGCTGAAACAGATACAAGAAATACATACTACGCCTGATGGAAAAGAGCAGTCATTTATTTATTGCGTATTTAAACTCAAGTAAAAATGGTAATAAATCACTGCCGGAAATCCTCTTGAGATTTTAAATAACATTCTTAAACTGATCGTTTGTGTTGTACATCAACTTCTCTGGTGCAATCGCACCCACATTACAGTCTTTGAAATATATTCAAGCTAAATTCATGTAATTCACACACAAGGAATCAGTCAATCAGTAGTATTAAAGCTGCTATCTGTGTAAAGTGATGGCTAGTTTTTATCAATAAAAAAGCACGAGGTTCAATTTTATCGAACAATGAATATCAAATTCCTGCCGCGCCACATACATTTTGCACTAATTTATTTAGTAATTAACAGCCTTACAACCAGTATGTTATTTGCGGGTGAACACAGTCACTCCCCAATTGTAACAACTACAATCGTCACCGAAAGCAAAATAAATAATCATTCAATTCTGACAGGCACGGTCAACTCGACACGCGTATCGCGCATCTCCAGTCAGATTAGTGGCCTGGCAAAGACGCTGCACTATAAAGAAGGTGATCACGTAAGCAAAAATAATATTCTTGTGTCCCTTGACAGCGAACTTCAGCAATTGTCTGTTGATGCGGCACATCAGGCAAGCATCCAGGCAAAACACGAATTGGATGATGCAAAACGCAGATTAGAAAATGCAAAATCGCTTAAACAAAACTCACTTATTTCTGATAATGAGTTTGATCTTTTGCTGGCTGAAGTCATGATTAAACAAGCATCACTTGACAGGCACAACGCAGAAGAAAAGAAACAGCGCGCTATTCTGCAGCGTTATGAAATTCATGCACCTTTTTCAGGTATGGTTAGCATGAAATTCAGGGAAGTGGGTGAATGGATAACACCGGGCGAACCGGTACTGGAATTAATTTCGCTGGAACAGTTACGTGCAGAATTTCGTGTTGACCAGAAAATTTACCCAAAAGTATATAAAAACCAGCGCATCGTTGTGTCATCAGATGTGAATCCGGACAGAACTTTTTCTGGAGTAATCCAGTCCATCATACATGAAAGTAACACATATGAAAGAACCTTCATTATACATGTGCCTATCGACCAAAACGCTCTAAAAGTGATGCCTGGCATGTCTGTCAGGGGCTTGATTAATTTATCCGGCAACGAACCACAAATTGCTATTCCACAGGATGCGGTAATCCGTCATCCTGATGGCGCAACTCAAGTATGGACAGTAAAAGATAATAAAGTTACACGACAGATCATAGAGCTTGGCGAAAGATTTGAAGACATGGTAACTGTTAAACAAGGACTTCGTGCCGGAGATAAATTGGTTATAAGAGGCAATGAATCCCTCCAGGACGGTCAAGCGGTAAGAATCCGGGATTTCAACACTAGCAACTAGCATTTAAAAAAATTTATGTTCGATAAAATCGTTCAGCGTGGCACGCTTACAACAGTTGTTGTCCTGATTATATGCATTTTGGGTGTGGTCGCGGCACTACGCATTCCGGTCCAGATGATCCCAGATTTAGAAGTCCGCACAGTAACAATTCGAACAGCCTGGCCGGGCGCCACACCACAGGACATTGAAAAAGAAATCATTATAGAGCAGGAAGAATATCTCAGAAGCGTTCCCAATCTGCAAAGAATCATTTCTTCTGCATCATTTGGTCAGGCAAGTATTGAACTGGAATTTCCATTCGGAATTGATCTCAACGAAACATTAATTCATATCAGCAATGCCCTGTTACAGGTGCCTTCTTACCCGATTAATGTCGATGAACCCCGTATCTACGCCACGTCATTCTCCAGTAATTCATTTATGTTCTTTCGCATATCCCCGCTTGAGGATAATCAAGAGAATCTGAATATCATAAATATGCAGGATTACATAGATGATCATGTGCGAACACGCATGGAGACTGTTGCAGGTGTTTCACTGGTCAATGTATATGGTGGTGCAGAAAGGCAGATTCAAATCATGCTCGACACCGTTCGCCTGTCTGAAAAAAATATAACGATTGACCAGGTCAAAAACGCTATTGTAGCGCGTAATCGCGATGTATCAGGCGGTGAAGTCGAATCTGGAAAACGTCGTTATCTTATTCGAACGGTTGGAAGATTCTCGGACCTCGAAGAGTTACGCAACCTGATTATCAATAAGCGTGGCGATGCGATTACAAGGTTGCGCGATATCGCGCAGGTTCGGCTTCATCATTTTGATATTGACCGACTCGCGTATACCGATGGAAAGCCCGTCATAGGTTTGTCTGTACGTCGTCAGGCTGGCTCTAACGTGATTGAAATCAAGGATGAGTTATTAAAATTATTACCGCAGATCAATCAGGAAATGCTGCACCCGAAAGGTATGCATATGCGATTAATCGCGGATGATGTCGGTTATGTGGCGTCATCAATAAAAAATGTGTGGACAAATCTGTTGCTGGGTGCCCTGTTGGCGAGTTTGGTTATGTATATATTTTTACGTTCATACAAAACCACTATGGCAGGTATTATAGGCATCCCTATTTGCACGATTGCTGCTTTTATCGGCCTATTAGTCACTGAACGTACAATTAATGTCATTTCACTTGCCGGAATTGCATTTGCAATTGGTATGACACTTGATAACGGTATAGTTGTTCTGGAAAGTATTGAGCAGCAAAGAAAGCGTGGACTGAAAAGTTTTAAGGCTTCCATTGAGGGTGTACAACAGGTTTGGCCGGCAGTTTTAGCCTCTACCCTGACTACAATTTTAGTTTTCGTGCCAATTATCTTCATCTCAGAGGAAGCGGGCCAATTGTATTCAGACATAGCAATTGCCATTTCTGCGAGTATATTGGCATCTATGCTTGTTGCCATTATGGTCATCCCTACATTAATGGCTCAATTCAAATCCAACAAGGAAGTGAGTGCGCATAAAGATCACAAAGAGCCCCTATTGAAGCGCAGTGTAAGGTTGATTAATGCTGTCACAAAGACCAAAACACGCAGGCAGGCAGCAATCACTCTGGTACCATTGATTGCAATATTAATTCTGTCAGGCTTAACCCCTCCTGCAGAATATTTACCAGAAGGTGAAGAGCCCAAAACCTTTGCCTCACTATCATCTCCACCGGGTTACAACCTGACAACAATGAGTAAAATTGGTGACGAAATACAAAATTATTTCTTACCTTATCTAAACCATTCACCTGAGGAATATGATACAGGCAAAACAAAAGTTCCTGCAATTGCCTACCTGAACGTGAGCATTGACCCTCAAACAATAAGAATTATCAGTCAGCCAAAAGATGCAAAGCACATTAAGGCACTAATGCGCTCAATTGAAGAGAAGTATGAGCAATACCCAGGGATGCGGGCATTTGTTACACGTGGGTCGATTATCACGAGTAACTCCGGTGGGACACGCAGTATCAATCTTGATATTTCCGGACCGGATTTGAATGCAATATATGAGGCGGCGCTGGCGGCTTATGAGAGAGCGCAGCAAGTATTTACTTCTCCGCGCATTCGGGCGGAGCCTTCAACATTGTCACTGTCACAACCATTGGTCAGAGTACTACCAAAATGGGAACGTGCAACCGAAGTAGGCATGGACGCGCAATCTTTAGGGTTAACTGTATCCACTCTCACGGATGGTGCCTTTATCGATGAATTTTTCCTGCAAGACGATAAAATTGATATTTTTATGCATGGCGAACATGACAACATATCTAAGCTCGATAGCCTGTACAAAATACCCATCTATACACCGGTTGATACAGTCTTACCACTGTCTGCAATCGCCATGATTGAAGAAACTGTAGATACCAACGTCATACGCAGACTCAACAGTCAACGTACAATTACGCTCAATGTAATCCCCCCTGATGATATTGCCCTTGAAACCGGTGTTGATATTGTAAAGAAAGAAATCGTTGCATATTTGAGAAACCAGGGACAGATATCATCCAATACCCAGATCAATATTACAGGTGCAAGTGACCAGCTTGAAGCGACTAAAAATGCATTGACCTCCAATTATATTATCGCCATCGCAATTATTTACTTATTACTAGTTGCAATATTTTCACACTGGGGCCTGCCATTACTGATTATGACTTCAATTCCTCTGGGTATCGCAGGTGGCATATTTGGATTTTGGCTATTTGATAATATTTCAACAATAATTTCATTGGCCGGATTCAATTCATTTGCCATGTCATTTGACATGATAACCATGATTGGGTTTCTTATCCTTATGGGCACAGTTGTCAATAACCCGATATTGATTGTTCATCAGTCCATGATGAACAAAAAGGAAGGTATGTCTGCGGTTGATGCAGTACAAAGCGCGGTCAGCTCAAGATTACGCCCCATTGCCATGTCTACATTGACCACCATATTCGGTCTCGCACCGCTGGTCTTTCTCGGCGGCGCGGGAACAGAACTTTATCGCGGTGTTGGTGTGATTGTAATGTTTGGATTGTTAGGTACTGCGATTGTGTCACTGACATTTTTACCTGCATTGACCGTCGCTGCACTTAAAAGGTTTTATTAATCCGGTCAATAATAATTAATGAAAGATGTTCAATCGAAAATCGCTCATTAAATTATTCCAATCCACCTTATGATTCCTCATTAATACAGCTATTGAGTGCTAAAAGTTGATTTTATAAAATTTATATAAATTGTGCTTATAAATCGTATTATCGTTCTTAATTTCTTAACCCCTTTAAATAAATTTGATATATGTTAGTTTAGTGATGATTAAATTAAATATAATCAAAACCACTAAGGAGGTCTAAGTTGAGTAAATTTGCCAATATTGAACAGATATCAAGAGCTTTGAATGATATGGCAAAGAACAATAGTTTTTTTGATAAAGACCCGGTAAAAATTGACAGGGAAGCGAACTATTTTGTTAATAGTTTCGCCAATGAAAATGAACTAAAAGCGCACACTGTCACACCGTCAAGATGGTGGTTTGAGTCAAAAGAAGGAATGTTCGAAGATGGTGAAATTGAACTTCAGCCGATGGTAGAGCATGCAAAACAGGAGTTACATCCAAATGCGAAGCACAAGAAGATTGAGTTCGTCGCGGTGAATGTAAAAGATGCAAAACTGACTAATCATTCCAGTCGTTAATTGCTTTATTTATACAATTCCGGGTGAGAATTGTTTTAACTGTTAAACTTAATAACGCCAATATGGACGATAACGTTCATAATCGTGAGATACAACAGAATGAACAGAATATTTGGTAACAAATTTTGGGTTGACCTGGTCTGCTTTGCAAGAGAATACTGGCCGGAAGTATTCATATTTTTCGCATTTGTCATAGTAATGTTTGCTGGCTGGCTATATATTTTTTAAACATAATAATGATTAAAACACTTTAAACTCAAAAGTGTGACTTAAATTCACAACCAACAAAGATTAATAGAAATTATGACACATCAATTCCCATATGCACCTAAAGACTGGTCTGAAACACAAGCAATTCACCGCGCGGAACAGGAAAGTCTCAATTTAACCGATGACCATTGGGAAGTGATACACAGTTTGCAGGAATATTTTTCAAAAAACGAATATGATATAAACCTGAGAGAGTTAAATGACGCTCTTGAAGAGAAGTTTAATACAAAGGGTGGAGTAAAGTATCTGTATACATTGTTCCCCAAAGGACCAATAACGCAGGGCTGTATTTTGTCCGGGCTTGAACTCCCTCCTGATGTTATTGATAAAGGTTTCGGTAGCGCAATGTGAAAGAGTGTTTCTTATCCACCAAGCTTGCCTCCACGGACAAACTATAAAATAAATAGTTCCTGATTTATAAATTAACAAGAATTACTCGATGAATCAGAATCACTTAGTTAATCCTCAGTTTTATGCAACCCTGTATTCCTGTTGCCCCGCAAGGATATAATTAACTGCCTGATCGGCAGATATTACCGGGCAGACTATCCTGTTGATTCTATTAATAGTGGGCAAGTCGTCTTCCTGATTTTGACAGGAGCACGCATCACCAATCACGATTGGCATGTATCCTTCATCTCTTGCAGCACGCGCATTCCCTTCTATGCACCAGTCAAGGTGAATGCCACATAAAACAAGTGTCTTGATTCCGGCACGCTCCAGCATCAACTTTAATGGTGTCCCAACGAAAGAACTTTGATGGGCATATTCAAAAAATTCGGTATCCTGAGGTTCTGATATTTCTTTAAGTTCGTCGACCAATTCTCCATCCCATTTTTTATATTGCTGGGACCTGTTATCAGAATCAAAAAGCTTGTTCCATGTTCCATACTGGGCGCGATCCAGATCCGTCATCGGATAATCATCACGAAAAACATCATAGCCGATCCAGAAGAATTTCATATTCGCTTTGCGACAGGCCCTTGCAACTTTAATTGTATTTTCAAGTGTGCCACGTTCCCACTGTTTTTCGCCACCTTGTGCACCTTCCGGCTTATATAGACTGTTACACTGACTGATTGAGATAAATGCGGCAGGCTGTGCCAACATATTTTCAAAATTCAGGCTATGCCATTGGGCTGGCAGATCTGGTATTGATGTAGCCATGCAGTAACTCCAGTCCTTATAGTATAAGTTTGGATATTACTTAATATTTAGCCTATATAGTAATCAATAAAATTTCTACGCATCATTAGTTTTATCAATAAAGCAAACAAGACGTTTTATGTATCACGATTGACACTTGTCCAGTTACATCACACTTGTTCATCAGCTAATTATTCGATTTTTTCCATTTAAACAATAACTAAAATAGTACCCGTTATTGATCTCTGTCAGCTAAATATAAAGTAAATACGTACATATATCGATAATCCGATTATTATTCAGTAATTACTTAACAATCGACCATAACCTATATTGTCACAATGAATATCACACCCGCGAGCTTATTACGTGAGGAACATGTCTACATTATGAATGTGGTCACCTCATGCAAGAAAATTGCTGATTTATTACGCAAAGAAAAAGCGGTTGATCCCATGCTATTACTAAGCATTGTTGACTTTCTAAAAGAGTATGCTGATAAATGCCATCATGCAAAAGAAGAGGATCTTTTCTTTCCTGCGATGGAACATGCAGGCGTCCCACATAATGGTTGCCCACTGGAAGCCTTAAGGAGCGAGCACATAAAAGGCAGAGAAATTGTGCTTGATCTGGAAAGTTCAATTCATTTATATCAAGTTGATAACGAAAACACTGAGCAATTAATTTATTCTCTGGACAATGTTAATAAGCTTTATACCCAGCACATATGGAAAGAAGATGAAATGGTGTTTCCGATGGAGTCTCGCCTGTTCACTCTGGAAGAATTAGATGATCTGGTTGAAAAATTTGAATATGCCGAAGAAAATTATGGCGTCGAAGCACATGAACATTATAAAGAATTTTCAATCAGACTTTTAGACATACTCTCCTGATTCTGTTCAAATTTAATTTTTTCTGCCTTATGATTATTTTTCATAACCCGAATATAAAAGCTGGTCAGTTATTTTCACTGATTCTAACGAGTGTTACACTCGGTAGCATATGTAATAAGCAACTTCATCAATTTACTGGAGGTTTAAATGCAGCGTTTATCTGAACAAACATGGAAAATAATCAATGATTCTCAGCCGTTATTCATGAAGTACCATACAGACATATCCAACCATATGTATAAAAATCTGTTTGAAAAACACCCCGAGTTAAAACCGATGTTTGCCAACGCGCCATTCAATCAACCCCGAATGTTCGAAGGTGCAATCCTTGCCTTCCTGATCAGTAAAGATGACCCTGAAGTACTAACCAGCTATATCGTCGGCATCTGCAGTCGCCATGTAGAAGCAGGCGTCAAAGAAGAGCACTACGATATGATGGCAGAAGCATTATTTGAATCAATGAAAGAAGTCATGAAAGACGAGGCTTCACAGGAAATGCTGGATGCATGGCAAAAATGGTTCTACTATATTGCAAACCTGTTAATAGACAGGGAAAAACAGCATTATTCAGGACAAAAGAGATTATACCCCGAGGGCAGCAAAGCAAGCAGCGATAAAAACTACTTTAATCATTATCGGGAGTCTTAGCAATTTAATTAAATTTTTCAGATGAGCAATTTCTCAGTCATTTCTGAGGATGTAACAAAGACAGATCACCCTTCTTTGTCAATACGACAGATCGTCAGTCAGTAGTAATTGAGTAAATAAGATCAACTGTCTGACGTGCACCAGATTCTACTTCAACTGAAATATGGTCTGTCAGTCGATAATTGAGTTGAATCGCACCTAATGCTGAAAACAGATCTTTTGCGTATGTAATATACAATCGTGGTGACAAATGTTTACCGAGCAGCAATGATGTGGATTGCAGACCATTATCCCCTGATTCTACGGACACTGTATCAAATCCGAATTTCGTTCCTATTTCCTGAATGATTGAAGAGCTTTGATTCAAACCAAGTGCCAGTGCCGCACTGGTTAAATTGGTTCCTTCTCCGCTTTGCAGATCACTAATCCCGCGCCCGGTCAGCAGGTAGGAAAGTTTATTTGCTTCAGACAGTGCCGGATCAGATATCAGTTTTGTCTGTGGGTCACTGGCTTTACCTGTTACCAGCATAGTGACACTTACATCACCCGCGACTCGTTTTATTTGTGTATCAAGAGATGGATCTTCAAGTGGACCTGCAAAAATAATGTCTCCTTTACTAATTTCAAGGCTTTGCCCCAGTGCAGTATATTTACCATTGCGCATTGACAAAACACCATGCCCACGTGCCAGCTGTTTTTCCTGCAATGTAATTTTAAGACCACCAGACAGATCAGTTTGCAAGCCATAGCCGGTAAAATGCGCATCATTCCCTAATGTCACATTAATTTCACCGGTGACGACAAATGCATCGCCCGTACTCGATTTCCCCTGCTCAGTCACAATCACTTCATCCGTTGAGACACTGTCTATACCTTCAGGCAGCTCTTTTAATATGATATATAAGCGCGGCACATCAATATTCCCTGTGATTGATAAACCGGTGGTATCACCGTTAATGTCCAGCTCGGGAGAAACATTAGCCTGGTAATCCAGCGTATCAATAACAGGAAATTCTTTACCCGTGATATTTACCGTATAAGCAGGCTGCTGTGGATTCTGCAGATCTATCTTTCCTCGCAGCTTTAAATACGCCTGCTGGCCAGGTATTTCACCAATAAAGTCAAGTTGCGCCATATCATCAGCCTGCAAGGTAATGTACGCATTATTATATTGGGTCCCGAGTTCAGGAAGATAAAAATCGAGCTGATTAACTTTTGCCTGACCAACAATACCAGGGTCGAGTAATTTGCCGCTAAAGTTTAAATCGATATGTCCCTGTCCCTGTTGTATTACGATATTATTAACATATGGATTAATAAAACTGAGTTCTGGCAGATGCGCATTTAAGTTGCCATGACGAATAGTCGCTACGTCCAGAGTCAACAGATTATCAACAAGTAACTGGCCTTCACCGCGCCCGCGATTACTAACAAAGCTTATTTGTAAATGGCTGGTTTCTGCCAATTCAGCATCAAAGCGCAGTACATCAAAACTCAGCTCACCAACAGCGTCACCACTATCAACTGTAGCAAGATTGAATTTTTCTGTTTGCATCTGAGTGTGGCCTTGCCATTCACCCTGCTCATCAGTCTGTAAACCTGCATTGCCATGAATCACACCACTGATATTTACATGTTCACCGACTAATGACTGCAATGGGGCAAGCTCAAACGCCTGCAGTTCAATTTTGAGAGCTTGCTGTAGTGACTGTGACCATGAATAATCAATACATAATTGCTGCAAGTCTTGTTGCAGGCATAAATCGCTTACTTGCCTCTCTTGTGGACTGGCAAGCAAATGTATATCTTTTTTATTCTGCCAATCACCAAGCAGAGTGTTATTCAATTGCAGTGAATTTATCTTTCCTTTCCACTGTTGAATACTTCTATCCAGATGACCACTGGCGGATAATTGTGCATTTCCATGTTTCGTATACAGACTCAGTGTTAAAGCATGCTGCTTCTCGTTGCCCTGTAGTTGTAATGTAATATCTTCAAGCACCTGGTGCTCGACCTGAAGCTGAGTCAGATTGGCACGAACATCAATTAAAGGTGTCGTGATTCCCTTCACAGAAGCTTCAAGCGAAACATCTTGCCAGAAAAATTCACTGCCCAGCCTGATAGTCCTTGATTCAAACTGACTGACAAGTTGTGGTTGCTGTCGTGTCCCCTGTAGTTGCAAGTGGCCAGATACATCGCCCTCTGCCTGCGCGATAAGTTGTTCAACATTGGGGGCATTGACTTTTACAAGCATGTTTAACTGGGAACCGATACGCCCGCTGGCCAGTAATTGATTCTCGCCAACCGCAAGTTGCAGTTGCCTGAATATAATCTGCTCCAGATCAGATTCGATATCACCACTGCCCTCAAGCTCAAAACCCCTCAATTGTCCATTCAGCCTGTGTATTTTTAGTTGTAGCTGGTTGCCACCTTGTTCTCGGGTGAAATTAAGGCTTGAGTCCAGTGAGATGCGACCGGGATAATCCGACAACCAGACGGATGGGTCAATATCTTTACCAGTCAGATCAAGTTGTACATGCAATGCTTCAGAAAAAGATATGTTGCCCTTCGTTTTAATCTTTGTTGAGGCATGCTGCACCTGTAGTGGCGCCAGCGTGATTGCTTGTCCATCAAATACACCGTGTGATGATAATGCTATATTTTTAACGTTATGCATATCGACCAGGCTGTGTAGTTCATAGTGCAGCTCTTGCACAGGACCTTTGGCCAGCAGGCTGCCATCACGCAATACCACTTTCGAGTTATCGTCAATGGCATATTCCACAGATTGCCATTGACTTTTCATATCAAAGTACGGCGAGTGTATTATATTATCCACTGTTAGCTGTGTAGAAATCTTATAAGGCTGCGCCAGCCGGTGTTGTAGTTGCAACCTGTTCAGGTCACCCTCCAATTGTGCTGATCCCTGCCAGGTTTCTTCACCCGGTTTATAACTCCAGTTCAAATTCGCTTGCATTGAATAAGGTTGATAAAGACGTATAACACCCTCTGATTGTATTTGTGCATCGGTATACACAAGCTGCTGCAGATTAAACGACAGCATTTCATCTTCTACGCTGGCGCGCAGTGTCAGTGGACCTATCGTACGCATCTGTTCATTCTGCATTATCGAAATTTTCTGAAATGAAAAATGATCAAGGTGAATATCCACAGGCAATACAATCTGTTCAGGAAGACTGACTGGCGCCTGTTGTGTATCAGTCACACACTCAGATTTTGTGAGAATGTTAACGGTATCGGCTTCCAACTCTTCAATAAAAAGGTCGCCCTGAAGTAATTTTTTTGGAGTCCACTGCAGCAGTACATCATCAATCGTCATCTCAAGAGTACAGTCCTGAATCCGTATGTGACCAACTGTCAGTTGCGAGAGCAAACTTCCATGTACACTATGTAACTCAATTTCCTGATCACTATAATCAATGATCTTATTCAATAGCCAGCGCGTCCCTGATTCACTTGCTGCCAGCATATAGGCACTCAATATAATCAAAATGAGCAACAAAGGCAGTGACAACACCAAACCAGGTAATATTTTTTTCATAGATCCGGCCCCAGGCTAAAGTGCAAGCGCCAGGTATCGTCGGCATCCGCTTCGTCCACGGGAAATCCAATATCCACTCTTATCGGGCCGATGGGTGACTGCCAGCGTAAACCAAAGCCGGCACCCAGTTTAAGGTCGACATCCGTACCATTAAATGCATTACCCGCATCCATAAACAGGGCGCCTGACCAGTCAGGTTTAAACAGGTAATCAGCCTCCACGCTGGTAACAATCAGGCGTTCACCACCCACCACATCCCCGGCATCATCCTCAGGTCCGAGTGATTCATACTCATATCCGCGTACACTGTTATCACCACCAGCAAAAAATCGCAAATTGGAAGGCAGTTCATCAAATTCACCGGTTGAGGTGTAGCCCAGGTCTGCGCGTGTTAACAGGCGGAATTTTTCTGCAAAACCATGTACCAGCTTGGCGTTAATTTGGGCCTGAATAAAGTCGATATCAGAGATAAAAGCAGAGCTGGCTGCAGTTGTTTCAACATTCAGACGGTATCCACGTACAGGTCGTAATGGTGAGTCCGAAACAGTTTTTGAAAAGCCCAGAAACGGTCGCAATAAAGTGGTGGTGTCATTGTCTTCACCAACATCAAAATCATCAATGGAATAATGCATCCCCATTATACGGGTCCAGCTATTGCTTAGTAACTTGCTGCGAGCAAACCCCAAATCGAGGGTATCACTGGTAGAAGTGTCCGTATTCTCGTGCATGGCATTGGCACTTAATTCTATAAAATCACTTTGCGGTTTTTCTGTCGGAATACGATAACCAAACCCTATATTGGACAGCACCGGGGAGAGTGACAGTCCTGCGCGATAAGAGTGTCCTTTTCGATTAACAAGTTTATTGTGATGTTCAATCTTCAATCTCGGCCCGGTGTCCGTCGAAGCACCAATACCTGCCGAATAGCTTTTTGGCTTGCTTTTCACTGCCTGAATCGCGATTGGCACCACTCCTTTATGGCGCCGTGTCAGTAATGGTGTAACATCAACCGAACTGAAGTAACCACTCCCCGCGAGTCCCTGATAAGTTGCGATCAGCCTTGCATCAAGGAAGTAATCACCACTTTTTACCTGCAGATATTTTTCAAAAAGATCATCATTCAGCGCATCCTGTGTAATATGCAATTGACCGATCTTGTAGCGTGAACCGGACCGATAATGCAGAGTAATAAACGCCTGATTATTCGCTGGTACGATTTTAAGCTCAGCCTTTGAAAACTGGCCGTCAAAATATCCACGTTTGGATGCAATCGACTGAATTGACTTTTTCAATTTCTCATATTGACTGTGTAACAGAGCATCGCCCTTAACAAGCGTGTTTGTTTGTGTCTTTTGCATAAAAATCACATCATCTTTCGCCGCATCCTCGATTCGCAAATCAACAGCTTCAATATATGTTCGTGCACCGGGTATCAGGGTCAGGTGAACCTGCCAGCAATCATTTTCATGTGTGATCTCGCGCTGCACCTGTGCATGGTAATATCCATACGCATGCAATGCTTTTTTCACTGCCTCATTATCGTCATCAATGACTTCATTGACTTTCCAGCGAGGGACATCACATTGCAGTTTCAAAGCAGTGGATAATGCATCCATCACTGACAATAATTCCTTGTCTGCACCATGCGTGTGCAACTGTAATGTATCTTTACTTGCAGTCTCCGTCTGGTTGTCTGATTCCTGGGCAAACAGACCCGATGAAAAAAGTATGGCTAAAATTCCTGCGAACCTGACAAACACAGATAGCGGTCGATATAATGAAAAAAATGGCATCAGCAAAGATTAAACAGGGAGATTCATGCAAAAAATATTCGTATTAAAATAGCTGTGATCCTAACATTAAGGAACTATATCATGACCTGATATACTGCCAGAATGTAGCCACCTATGAATTACGGGATAAAAACCAGTTCATTTGTCGACTATGAACACGATAATTCGCTCTTGTTTACGTGAATTAAATCACAGTATTTGTTTGAAGATCATTTTTTATTCACTTATGACTGCGTACCGGGAACCTTTAACATCATATCTTTGTGAATACATAAATTTATGCAAAATACATCGTTCATCATTTTGGCCCTTCGTTTATCAATTATACTGATAATCGTATTATGCTCTTTATTTGCACTGTCTGCGTGCTCAGAGAACACTGACTCCGCCGATATTGAGCTTGATGAAGCAAATAAACAAACTCCTGCTATCGCAGACATTATCCCAAAGCCCTATCGTGAAGTGTGGACGCCGTGGAAAGGTGACTTTGATGGCATGGTCGAACGTCGCATGATACGCGTTGTCGCGCCTTACGGTGGCTATATGTACTACTTTGAGGATGGTGAACCGCAGGGTGCTGTATGGGAGCTGACTCAGCGCCTGGAATTGTCTCTGAATAAGGCACTGGGTCGTCGCAATATCCGGGTTTTTGTTATTGTAATTCCACTGAGCCGTGACCGCCTGATTCCGGCGCTGTTGAATGGTCATGCGGATTTAATCGCTGCTGATCTGACCACAACCAAAATGCGAAGCAACGAAGTAGAATTCACTCGTCCGTTACTTAAAGATGTTAACGAGGTGATAGTGACGGGTGATTTATCTGATCAAATAAATTCACTATCAGACCTGTCAGGTCGAGAGATCCATGTCAGGCAATCGAGCAGTTATTACGAGCACCTAATAAAGTTTGCAGAAGATATGCAGGCGAGAAACCTCAAACCCCCCAAAATTGTCGCTGTAGATGAAATGCTCGAGTCGGAAGATATACTGGATATGATCAATGCAGGCATGATTGATATTACAGTACTCGATGATTACAAGGCCAACTTCTGGGCCAATGTTTTTCCTGAAATAGAAGTGCGCAATGACCTTGTTATAAATAAAGGTGGCACGATTGCCTGGGCTGTACGCAAAGATAGCCAGAAATTTCTTGAACATCTCAATAAATTTCTGGGCGAATATGGGCGTGGCACACTGATTGGTAATGATACTTACAACCGATACCTGGATGATGCCAGCGATCTACGTTGTAGCCGGAGAATTGATAGCTGGGGACGCCTGCAAAAGCTCGCCGGCCTTTTCCAAAATTATGGCGAGATGTATGAGTTAAACTGGCTAAAACTGGCTGCACAAGGTTTCCAGGAATCAAAATTGCATCAGAATCGTAAAAGCCATGCCGGGGCGATTGGTATTATGCAGATCAAACCTTCAACAGCACATGATCCAAATATTGCCATAGACAATATTTCAGACGCGGACAATAATATTCATGCAGGCACAAAATACATGCGCTTTCTGATGGACCGCTACTTTAGCGGCAACAGCATCAATGAACTTGACCAGTGGCTATTAGGCCTTGCAGCTTATAATGCCGGACCAGCCAGAGTAATAAGTCTGCGCGAAGAAGCGAAGGACAAAGGTTATAACCCGAATATCTGGTTCGACAATGTAGAAATTATCGCGGCCAGACGCATAGGCAAAGAAACTGTGACTTATGTGAGTAATATTTTTAAATACTACACAAGCTATAAAATGGCTTTTGCGAAACTCGATGAAAGCGAACAGCGCTTCGGCAATGTGCTTGGTTCCTGCACAATATGATCATAATTTTTAGAAGGTGAACAGCGAAATATAAATCTGATTTAAGGTATTTAGACAGCATTATTTGTAACTTAATGCGTTTTTGCAGATTATATGTGATACCTTAATATGATATGTACTTCCAGTGAAGGTTTTTCAAGAACATGACCTGTGAGAAGCATTTCATCTTGTCGTATTATTCTTCGAGTTTGGAGTAATGCTTTATGTCAATCGTAGCACTGAATTGGCTGTTTTTGAGGTTCTAACTACCAATGTAAAAATAATTATTATCTCCACCGATAATCTGCCATTCTCTAAAACGATGACGGCTCCCCCTTCCCAGCCAACCCAGAGACATATTCAAGTGACCATAATTATTCAATTGCCATGTAATTTTATCATCAGAGATGGAGCTGACTATTTCACAGGGATTGTACGAGTATTCTCTTTTGCTTTTTCCGATTTAGGCATTTTAATATTTAAAATACCATTGGAAAATGATGCTTCTATATTATCGTTTTCCACGCCTCCTGGAATTCTGAAAGTTCGCTGGAAAGCGCCGTAACTGCATTCTCTAATATGATAATTTTTATCTTTTTTCTCAGCCTCATCGCGTTTTTCTCCCTTTACAGTCAATGAGTCATCATTAATAGCGACTTCAATATCATCGTTATTCATTCCCGGAAGCTCAACAACTATGTCATACTGACTTTCATTTTCAGTCACATCTACACGGGGTGTGAGCTGTAACTTTGCATCACCAAATCTACGTTCAAATTCTGCCATGGGATAAGACCACCCTTTGCCGAAAATATTGGGCAGGTTCGGCCATTGTTCAGAAAAGCGGTCAAATAAATTATCAATTTCTTCGCGCAAAGTTGCTAATGGGGTAACCGTACTTGAAGCATCAGGCACAGACTTTCTGACACCGGCTTGGCGCTTTGCTGCGCTTTTTTTCTTTACAGGGACTTTGTTCTTTTTAGTCATATAAAACCCTTTAATCACCCAGTTATATTGAACCCAATGATGAAATAACAATAAATATCAGAATTGATATGCGTCAATATAAAGCTTAAAAATGCATATGTTTACAAATTCAACAAATTCATTAAAATTTGATGCACTTAGATGCCTTAATCATCCGCATGAGAAATACCAGACATCGCTCTAGCCGCCGTCGTTTTTTAAACAGCCTGGCAGCTGCTTCAACACTGGCGCTGTCTGGTGGCATCTCCACTCTGTTGACAAATGCCCGTGCAAACCCAAATGCTGCGGCTATTACCAAACCAATTCCGTCTACCAGCGAGATGTTACCTGTCATAGGAATGGGTACATGGATCACTTTTAACGTAGGCAAAAATAAAAAATTAAGAAACCATCGCACTCAAATTCTGTCCGAGTTCTTCAATCATGGAGGCGGGTTAATTGACTGTTCTCCGATGTATGGCACAGCCGCGGACGTGCTCGGCTATGGACTTAACCGGCTTAATATGAAACACAACTTATTTAGTGCTGAAAAAGTCTGGACATCCAGCCCGGATGACGGGATAGATCAGATATATAAACAAAAAACACGTTGGCGTGTTAATACTTTTGATCTACTGCAGATCCATAATCTCAGGAACTGGAAAGCCCACCTCGAAACACTTCAGCAATACAAGGCAGATAAAAACGTCCGTTATATTGGCGTGACAACGTCCCATGGCCGTCGTCACAGTGAGCTTGAGCAGGTATTACTGAACGAAGAGATCGATTTTGTTCAGTTTACATATAATATTATTGACAGAGAGGTTGAACAAAGGCTGCTGCCAATTGCCTATGAACGTGGTATTGCAGTGATTGCCAATCGGCCTTACCGACAAAAGCAGCTTTTTAGAATGTTTGCAGATAAACAGCTTCCGACCTGGGCCAAAACTGAAGCGGGTGCGAATAACTGGGCAGAGTTTTTCCTGAAATTTATTATTTCACATCCTGGCGTCACGTGTGCCATCCCCGCGACATCGCAGATCTCGCACATGATTGAAAACATGAACGCTGCTTTTGGTATTCTTCCGGATCAAAATGTTCGGGTACGCATGCTTGATTACATAAAAAGTTTATAGATGCAAATACCGGCACGACTTCCTTATACTCATGAAGTTCTTTCTTTTTTTATTAGCGAATATCATCTAAGTATCTGGCCGATTCAGATCATTGCAACAATATTAACAGCAGTTACAATCTACTTTCTCATAAAGCCGAATGCACAATCCAGTCGATTAGTTATTATTACGCTAGTAATTTTCTGGCTTTGGATTGGTATTGTATATTATATACAGAAACTTTCATCGCTTAGTTTTACGGCACCAATTTATGGTGTCTTCTGGATAATACAGTCCGGATTTTTTGTGTGGTATTTTATCATGCCATTCAGCAAGAACATCTATTTCGAAACTAATATTCATGGATATAGCGGGATGTTATTAATAATTATCGCCGCAATCATTTATCCATTGGCAATGGATATATTTGATAATCACTGGACTGGTTATCGCATGATCGGTGTCACACCAGTTGCAACGGCAATTTATACTTTAGGTGTTATACTGCAAATAAAACATAACAATGTCATTAAGTGTTTTTTGAGTGTAATCCCGGCAGCCCTCATTATTGTATATGCAATTTCAGGATGGTTATTATTACAAAATGATATTTTATGATGATCATGGCATCTATTCGCAGCAACAAGTCTGCACATTCTTTTAACCACACTTCGTCGGGGCTATTGACTTACATAAAAAACAAGGCTTATTGCACGCAACTATCTATTAACAGTGTGATTCTATAAATTATTTTGCTAATGTATACTAAGATTTATTAATAAATTCCCGACGATCTATTCATTGATTATCAGAAAATATATAAATACCGACAGCATGGACATCACAATAGACGAATATATCGAAGCACTAAACAAATGTATGCAAATGCACCCTGACTACATTGAGGGTCATCAGGCAAAAAAGACTTATTTGAAAAATGAGGTAAGACTTTATGATGCTCAGGGCACTAAAATTGAAGATTCTTTATCAAAAGCCTATATAGATTGTAAAGCCCAACTGGCATTAAAATATAAATTACCCATAAACAACCAATAGCATTTCCTATCTTATCAGACATAGTCTGATTACCGGATTTTATAAAATACAATTACATTAAATTGATGATTGATCAATAAAACAATATAATTTATCTTCTACCCGCCAACGATTAATCCTATTCATTCACTCTACTCCAATTCTTGAATGGCGACTGCATCGCGTTAGATAAAAAACACGATCATTTGCCTTCCTTGATTTTAGTCATCGTTCAATCAATACAACCTGTTTATATAAGTATTGTTTATCCGGATTTGACTACTCATTGTCTTGATTACAGGCATTTACGATTTTTAATGAATTATTTTTATTAAAATCAGTCAAAGTCAGCATCAAGGAAACAATATCATGCCTACCATGAAGATAGCTTTTCATTATTTGTCGATTACTATGCTTACACTCCTTTTCGCTTCGACTGTTTGGAGTAAACCACCCCCATGGGCACCGGCACATGGATACCGAGACAAGCAAAAGAACTATAATTACCAAGATGGATACGCACGAGAATTGGAGATATTTAATGGCCGCTGTATATACGAAAAGGCAGGAACCATTATTGGCAGTATTGCTGGCGGCGTTGTTGGTGCAAATGTCGGTGATGGCGATGATAGGAACATCGCCATCCTTGCGGGAACGATAATTGGCGGAATTATTGGCAAAAAAGTCGGCGCGCGCTTAGATGAAAAGGATAGATTTTGCGCCGGACAAGCGCTCGAACATGCAAGTAATGGTCAAGCTGTTGCCTGGAAAAACCCAAAAAGCAACCTTGCTTATGTTGTCACTCCAATAAACAGCTATTATCAAGGTGATTATTTTTGTCGACAGTTCTTCGTTGAAACAACATCCATCGATGGTGTAACAAGGAAAAAGCGGAATGACGCCTGTCGTGATAAAAATGAGGTGTGGTACAGTTTATATTAGCTCAATCGCTGCTTTCTTTCCGATCGCTGGCGTTAATTTTTATCATATCCACACAAAAAGCCCCGCCTAGGCGGGGCTTTTTCAGTAACACAATTATATGGTTAGACTAGACTGCAGTCACTGTTTTTGCTTGTAACCCTTTTTGTCCTTGTTCTGACTCAAAAACAACTTGCTGACCTTCAGACAATGTTTTAAAACCAGTACCCTGGATTGCGCTATAGTGAACAAATACATCCTCACCGTTACCCTCTTGAGAAATAAACCCAAAGCCTTTTGACTCGTTAAACCATTTTATGGAACCTGTAGCCATAGTAATATTTACCTTATAAAATTTAAAAAATAATGTTTGCGTACAGGAAGTGAGAAAAGAAACTAAAAGAGGTACCTCAGGGGGAAACAACTGCTAATATCGAGTATCAAAATCTGTAGCTGAAGTGAGCTTACAGAAATATCGCCAATATAGCCAGAGAATTTTTAGCACACTGAATCAAATCTCAGATATTTGTGATAAATGACCTACTTTACTCAGAAATCAGGCATAAATATCGATCATTAGCACATGGCCTGATGCATCTCATTGATTACATAGACAATCCTGGCCGGACTGAAATCACCCAAAGAAAGCAGCTTGAGCATTTTAATATGTAAGTTGACGATTCAACTCGATATAGCCCTTCTGGCGATGCTCGATTAGACTATTTTCATCAAATTTGTCGATTTTTAGCTAGTGACAGCACTGGCGACAAAGACATCGATTAGAATAACTTTGTCAATAAGAAAAGACTTATTCCTGAATAAGTGTCGCTTGCCTATACAACATATGTTTGGCAAACATACGATAAAACCTGTAAGTATACCAAAAACTAATTCTTGCCAGTTCGATCAAGGATTCAAAGAGATATTTTTGATGAACCCGGACAACTATAATGCCTGTGAATAATGACCTGTTTTCGCATGGTAGCCAGGCCCAAATATATTGGCTTCATTTTAACTACATAAAAATAATCGCAAAGTAAGTAATAACAACAGATAATACACCCGCAGCCATACAACCAACAGCAATGAGCCTGTCATTTTTTCGAAGATGTCGGAGCATGCCAGGTGAAGAAATGACTTGTGATCCACTAACAGTCACTCCCTGAGGCTTTTCGAGCTGCTGTTGCTCTTTTTCTACTGCGACAAGGTCGGCTTCATCTTCAATATCAGATGTTTCAGCGTGGAGAATTGATTTGTCTTCCGGAATATCCAGTGTTAGTCCGGCATCTTCCTGATTATATTCAATTTTTGGATTTACTTGCATGCGATTGATTCCGTTGAGTATTGATTAGCGACAATTAAAACATGTGATTCAACCAATAATGTGATCACGTAGCAGTATTTAATATTGCTATGTTAAACGGTGTAAATTCTCAGACAAACGGTAACAACGATCGCACATTCATTCAAACAAGAGACAAAAAATTAAACGCAGTGTAAGTGTAATACGTAATTTTTTATATAATTGATCTCCAGATAATTATCACGACATGATTTGAATGATAAGTTTTCAAACGAGCAAAAATTAATATATGGGTAATAAATTTTCAAAATGAAATAAATCCATAGTAACCACTTAATATATATTGTCTGTATTAATTATGATAACAACAATCTATTCGTGCATGAATAAGTATTAAATTATTTCATCGTACGACTTCGAATTGCGTATCGTATCACTTGTTAACTCGTTCTATCCGAGCAAAAGCCCAATCAAAAACATATATTTCATTATTAGTTCAAACCGATAAACTGATTGTATCATTAGTAACAGTTTACTTAATTTGCATAATACCATAAAAAGGTATTTACTTATCGTGTGGCAGGTTAATTTTGGCGCTATAAATCTTCATTTATAAATTGGAGGTGATCATGCAAACACTCTCTATAAAAGAAATTTGTTCTGAGTTGCAGTCCAAAGCTAAAAACAGTCATTTTCTCGACCGTAATGTTGAGAACATTGAAACTGACGCCAACAAGTTTGTAGAATGGTACGCGAGACATCGTGGTTTAACTGCGCATACACTTGGCGCATGTCGATGGTATTTTCAGTCAGAGGAATATCTGATTGAAGATGGACTAATAGAATTATTGTGCAAAGTGAATCCGATTACTCATAAGGGACATTGCGACTTTGAATTCACGAATATAAAAGAAATTGACCTTGAAAAAAAGAAACCGAGTCATTGATGAGACAGAAGCTGATTAGCGAACAAAAAAGTCCTGCCCGTTAGCAATAACCAAAATAATAGAGGAAGGACACCAGACAAATCGCGTGGCTTCTGATTTGTTTGTTACATCTTACACTGCTCATTCATAAGATATAAAATTAATTGATACCAGTTTAATTTGTTTAACCATATAATCCTCTATTGCGAACACTGTTTACATAGATTCAACATATGATGACTTACTCTGAGTGTTTCATGTTCAGACTGGCAATGTAGAAGTTGCTTTTCATGAAAATGAATTTTTTTTGTTTGTGACTTATGATTAGTTGCCTTCACTATTAGTGTATAATTAATTTCCGGTTGACCTGATTCCGGATTATCTATCATGCTTTCCCATCGCATCGCGAGATGAACATCATGTTCATCTGCGACCATGGTACAGACGCTTTCAACATACTTTTTAGCTGATTCAATATTCATTATCGACTACGCTTCTCATCACCAAGCGATATTATTTGCGAAAACCAGGCATCATTTTTTATTTTTGCCACATTATAATGTCCTGTGAATAGAATTGGCCTTTTTCAGCAATGAATTCATCAAAAAACTATTCTACGACACGTATAACAATAACCTTAATATCTCATAAATTCACTTATAGAATATTTTTAAAATTTATTTTACTTAAATTCAGTAATGACTTATCAGATTAATCGTATAATCAAGTTTTATGAGATTCACTCCCCTTTCCCGTACCATCCATCATAGCTTTTTTTTCAATGTAGCCACAGGTACGTGTATCCATGAAACAGCATATCAATCAATTACTCCCGAATGACTCATCAATATTACTAATCCCTACCATTGTGTGCAGGCATTCCACCGCAGTCCCCTATAAACGTTTATGTCCAGATAATTCAAACCCATATAAATGACCATAATAAGAAAATAAAATTCTTTTAAATCATAAAGCTGCAGATATAGTATTAAATCCATAGCTCGTTTATATTTTTTCTCCAGTTGAATTTAACCATCTAAATGAGTTTTAGATTTCGGTTCACCGGACTTATTTGCTTCAATATTAAAAAGTTTAAAATTATGTGCCAAAAGACATGATTCACTGTTAAGATCCCAACTATTTCCCTGTGCATTTTCTGGTCTTTATTATATTCGCCATATGCATTGTTAATATGTTTATCTATAGAGATTAAACACCTGGTTTTGAGTTCAAGGCAATGCGGACATTATCAATGTTTCTGCCTCATCTCTAACTGCCGCATTGGCATTGTATCGATCAAATCAAATATACTCTGCAAGTCGAGATTTTTCGATATTTTCTTGATATTACCGTCTTTCCCTATCAGTATCATATTATTCTCAGCGTGATTGAAATAATTCTGGAGCGTTTCTTTATAAAAATTCTCTTGTATCTCGCCCTTATAATTTGTTTCTAAATGACTTCCTGCAAATAAAAACCAATAAATACCTCTGTCTTGTATTTCATATTCAACATTTCTGAGCCTGTTTAATACCTCTTCTATTCCACCCGTTGCACGAAAAAGGATGATACGGGCGTTCCATTTGAATTGATCAATACGCTCTAATGCATTTATTGGATAAATAATACATATAAATAAAACCACTAAAAGTGAAATTCTTTTCATATGAATAAAAAGCAGTCAGTTTAATTTGTTATAATTTGTCTGCTAATTATCAAACAATTATCGATATATTTGATCATGCAGCTTGCTGAATCATTTGGGACATCGAAGCATAACATATAAGAGATCCAGTGCAGTAATTGGGATCGGTACAGGTATTATATCTAAAATTAACAATACGATTACGTAAAATAATATTTCTTCTCGTCGTCTAATGATAGCAAACCAACTGACTATAATTAAAGAGTGCCGTATTTTCTGTATTTTTCCACGTCTGAAGAATATTTTGCACCTATATAATATGTATAAATCAAAATTTTTCCGCGAGCATCAACATTACTCCAGGATATTTGACAAAATAGGCACTATTAGGACTAATTTTAGAGTTACGACACCCAAACAAGACCAGATTATCGTTCGAAATGCGAGAAATTTTTACTCTATGAAATATTTTCAGTTAAACAGTCAATCTACAGAGAATTCTAATTTTAACAGGTCAGCATTCGTACTCAGCAAACATTATCGACCGTGTTGAATTTTGCTATAATACGTTGTTGAATATAAACATATTAAAATACATGAGCAGTAACAACCTTAAAAATGCAATACGTCTACAACGCGAAAAATTAATTGCATTGTTAAGCAAGGAGCTACGTCGACTTGCTGTAAAGTCCATACATATTATTAAAGACCGCAGTGAATTAGAGAAAATGTTATCCGAGGCTTTTCCTCAACTGACCTATTGTAAGCATCTTTTTATTCTTGATGCAGATGGCAAACAAATTACCGATAATATCACTCAGGACGGTAAAGATAGTCGCCACTTTGGTCGTGACCGAATGGGACGACCCTATATGCAAGGTATAATAGGCACAACCGATTTTAAATTATCTGATGCCTACATTAGTCGTAATAGAAAAAGGCCTTCATTTACGGCAGTACAGGTAATCCGAAATATCGAAGGTGAAATAGTTGGATTTCTCGGAGCAGATTTTGATTTAAGAGAATTGCCGGGAATTAAAGAAGGCTACCAGGAGCCAGAGAATTGGCAGCAAATAAAAGGTGACCCGGCGATCCGAAGTGTCTTGTTCAATCAACAACGCGTTGAAAGTCGGCTGGATAGTCACCTGGATAATGTCTTGCACATCATCAACGAGCTAATTACTGAGCATGGCATTTTCCATGGCAAGCTTCATTTTTCCAGCAGTCGGGCTACTATATGGGTGGTGGATGATCCATTTACTTACCGCATACTAAAAATTGACGAATTAATTGATCCGGAAATCTGCCTCGCCTATCCAAGACGCCCTTATCACGCGCGCGCGATAGTTCCTGCAAAGGATGTTGCTTCAATATTTGAAATTTTTCGCCAACTACGTTTTGCCGATGAAAATGTATATTTGCGCTCTGGCTCTTTAAACATCATCAATGGCATGATAGGCCTGAATTTTTCATGTGATGGCTCACACTATATGCGCTTTGATGAGTTTCTGGATAAAAGTCTAGACTTCTGGTTCGGCACACCAGATGGATTACTGGTCACCTGATTTGCTAAACACATAATAATGATTTTCTTTCTTGGCAAAATAATAGCGATGCCTTCAAATTTGGAGATTCATATTACAACCGAATAAAATAAGTTTCTGTCAATTTATAACGTATTCGAGTATTTCAGATTTTATTAACAATGTGAGACACCATGCGAAAACATCTCTCAGCCTTGATGATACACAGGCTTTTATATGATTGATTTTGATTAATTAATTTTTTGTAGTGATCACATAAATATTCTCACTCGCCTAAAATTATCAAATTATGAAGCACAGGACTTATAAGAGCGTATTCGTACCATGTTAACCAGTCTATTGACAACTCTTGGTTTGTCCTATGTATGCCTAGCTATGCTAATGTTCATGTTCCAGGAACGGTTGGCTTATTACCCGCAGACCGGTCGCGAAATACAAAGCACACCACGCGAACATAACATGGACTACGAGCAATTAGTCATCACAACACCGGATGGTGAAAAACTTGATGCCTGGTTCGTGCCTTCGCCACAAGAGAAAGGAGTCGTGCTCTTCCTTCATGGCAACGCTGGAAATATCTCACACCGCATGGACAGCATCGCTATGTTCCATCGTCTTGGCTATGCCGTATTAATCTTCGATTATCGCGGCTACGGGCGCAGTAGTGGAAAACCTTCGGAGGCAGGACTATACCTTGATGCCGAGACCATTTGGGCGTATCTGACCCGCACACGCGGCATCGCACCAGAAGACATCATCCTGTTTGGGGAATCCCTGGGCGGCGCGCTGGCAGCACACCTGGCAGCACTTCAGCGACCGGGAGCACTGGTGCTAGCCTCGACATTTACTTCCATACCGGATCTCGCTGCCGACCTCTACCCCTGGCTACCGGCACGCTGGCTGGCACGCCTGCACTATGATACACGCGCTGCACTGATCCGGACCGATTGTCCGGTATTAGTGGCGCACAGCCCTGATGATGAGATCGTCCCCTACAGCCACGCACAAGAATTATTTTTGGTGGCGCCTGACCCCAAGGAATTCCTGCAGCTGGCGGGTCGCCACAACAATGGTTTCATCTTTATGCAAGAGCAGTGGGTGCAAGTCTTGAAGAGTTTCCTGTCCATGACACATTAGTGACTGGCTATGGGTTATATTCTGTAATTTGTTCAGCTAACCCCTGACTTTGTCGATTACAATGAGAGCTTATTGAAACAGTTTGCCGTGGACAGTAACATCATGGCACCCCACGCTTGTGCTATACAAAGCATCTACATCACCCGCATCTGGCCAGCAGAGCGACTGATTTCAGGCAACAAACCCCACGATCAGATAACACTATTCTGGTGCATGGTATGCAGCTATACTTACACTTAGATAATATGATATCGATCTTCTCTATGGAAATTGATTTAGATACAGGCAAGCTCTACATATTCCTGGCAGGTCTTTTGCTTTTTCTCCTGGTTGAAAGCCTGTTCCCAAAACGCGGATGGGAAGGAATGCGGCTCAAACGAATGACTGTCCACTCAACGTTTGCTGTTTTAAACACAGTGCTTATCAGGCTACTGGCTTATGTACCATTTCTACTATGGGTGGTTTATGTAGAAGAAGAAGGATGGGGCATCTCACGCTGGCTTGGGCTGACTGGCTGGACAGAAATAGTTGCATCCTTGATAGTGCTCGATCTGTTCGATTATTTCTGGCACAGGGCAAACCACCGGGTAAAGTTTTTATGGAGATTTCATAAAGCACATCATGCTGACACCTATATGGACGTGACGACGGCGTTAAGGTTTCATCCGGGCGAGCTACTTATTTCTTCTGTCGTTAAAGCGAGCTGGATTGTAGTTTGGGGGCCTACTGTGATTGCATGGTTTATTTTCGAAGCCATGGTGAGTTTAAGCGCACAGTTCCATCATAGTAATATCGACTTTCCGGACAGGTTGGAAAAGTGGTTATCATCCATTGTGGTCACACCCAGGTTTCACACGTCTCATCACCTGATAGAGCGTCAATATGGCGATTCAAATTACTCTACAATTTTTTCCTTCTGGGACAGGATTTTCAACAGCTATAACATGCCTGCAGGAGACAATAGCAGGATTATCAATAATAAAAATATTGGGTTACCAGAAGGCAGAAGTCTGGCATTTTCATGGAAAGCATGGATCTGTGAACCTTTTAACAACAGAAACCTGAACTTATAATTAACTACTGGCGCACAACACAGGAGAATAAAATGAAATATCTGTTTATATTAATCATCTCAATTCCATTAATTGCTTTTGCAGGAGAGCATGCGGGTAAGTCTGCAGAGCACGCAGGCAAAGCCGCCGAGCATGCTGAAAAATCAAAAGAACATGCTGGCAAAGCCGCGGAGCATGCCGGCGAAGCCGCCGAGCACGCTGAGAAGTCAAAAGAACATGCTGGCAAAGCCGCCGAGCATGCCGGCGAAGCAGCAGAAAAGGCTGATGAGTAATCATTAACGATCGTGATGCTACCTTGCGATGATTGCTGGTTCGTTTAATTTTGCCATGGCTAGATATCTTCTATTGGTACTATTTATATCAATTATCACTCCCTCTATAGCTTCGTCTGATAATTCTGACAAAGGTACTTTGGTACCAAAAAAGTATTATGTCGAGGATATCAAAAAAGCTATGATGGAGTATATTGAAGAGTCAGTTGACGAAGATGGCGTATTCAAACTGCAAGATGAGAAAACAGGTGAACAACTGTCATTGAGGTTTGCAAAAATTCATGATCCCGTGAGAGTGATTAACAGTACTACCTACTTTGCCTGTACGGACTTTCACGTAGATGGGAATCCCAAACAACTCTATGATCTCGATTTCTGGATGAGACCGGTAAATGGTGTTTTGAAAATCTATAAGACCAAAATCCATAAAGAACCCAGAAAGTCACTTATATATGGCTGGTACAAGCAACCACGCTATACTTTTATTGACGATGAAATTATATACCTGTACTGAGCATTCCTAATTGGATGCAAGTACTCGACAGATGGAGATAAAGATAGAGACAAGTAACTGCCCTCATAGTAATTTATAGTTTGACAACCTCTATCAGTATTTCGTTACGCCGCAAAAAAGGCAGCGTCCAGGGTGGATTATAAAATGCATACACTGGTGAAGAGATTGTATTCATTTCTTTCTCTGACATAAATGTGTTTAGTTTTCTCTCATGTAACTCAATGTTTTCGTTTGTATTCATTCCTGAAAATTGGATAACCGCAAATATTTTTGATGGAATTTTCTTAAGGTGTACTTCTTTCCTATTTGGCCGGGGGAGATCGTCTAAAGAATATTCTGAAGGCATGACAAATCGAATGCTCCAGCCACTATTCTTCTCTCGCTGAGTAACTGGAGCTGTCATTGCAATTTTCTGGCTTTTTTCCTGTGTCACGGGTGCGGTCATTGAAATTTCAGCAGTTTTAGTATTATTTCCAAAAATATAGTCAGCTAATAACCGAAAACCCTGATTAATTGCTTCCTTTCGTTCACCTTTTACTATCACTTCTGCAATAATCATGGGATTATATTTGCGAATTTCGATTTTCCCCTCTGAATAGAGCACCTCATATTTAGGTTCTTCTACATTGCTCATAACGGGCCCCGACAATATAATTCCTGCTAAAGTAAACAATCCAAACAAGATTGAGATATTTACCCATTTCCTTCTCAACAAAAATTTCACCCTTTGTTCAAAATTTAACTTCAATTCAAAAGAAATATCAGGATGTTATATTATCCATATTTCTTCACCCTGAATCTCTTAAAATAGAAAATAATCAGCCTTCCATTATGTTTGCTTCAATGATATCCGATGCATAGTTTCGATATGCTTCTCCAATTTTTTTTGCCATCGTATCAGGAAATACGTGAAATTCTCCATTCTTTAGTGCTGCAATGATGGCGTCACCGACCAATTCAGGTGGCTCTGCAATTTCTGATAAGCCCGCGTTTTCAGCCATGTCCGTGGCGATGGGTCCCGGATGCACACTTACCACGAGTGTCCCCTGCTGATCAGATAGAATATCTCTTAATCCCTGTGTCACCGAATAAGCCGCTGCTTTAGAGGCAGAATATGTTGTAAATGGGGCAAAATTTTTCATTGAAGCCACTGAATTTATCTGCACAAAAGCACCACCCCCATTATTCTTTAACACAGGAGAAAACGCTTGTGCCATTCGAATCAACCCTACTACATTAACGTCCATTTCATACTTGAGTGTATCAATCCCGTGAGCATCCAGTGGTGTTGCATTCTTAAGAACACCGGCATTGTTCACCACGACCTCAACATCATTTGCCGTTTCGCGGGCAGCAGAGATCGTCTCAGGATTTTCAAGATCGATGTGTATAACCTCCACTTTATCACCAAATTTTTCTATCAAAGGTTGTGCCGTTGTTAATGTGCGAACACCTGCATAAACTTTTTTCGCACCTTCTTTCAGAAATGACTCCAGTATCGCTTTTCCAATGCCGCGATTCGCGCCTGTGATAAGGGCGGTTTTGTCTTTTATATATAAAGAATTTGTCATAAATAAACCCTTTGTAAATTATTAATAAACACCTAATGATTTAAACAATCGAATTAAACTCTCTGACTGAGCGGCCTGTGCCGTCACAAGCTGACTATCCGCTTCATTAACCGTTCTTTGTGCATCAAGGACATCCAGAAATGAAATTTCACCTTCTTTAAATAGTTGCACTGACAATTTTGAAGCTCTCTCTGCATTTTTATACGCATAATACAAAGACACTCTACGATTATTAATTTTTGCGTAGTCATTCATGGCAGTTTCCACTTCCGTGAGCGCGCGTAAAACAGTTTTACGATAATTTTCAAACGCTTCTAATTCAATTGCTTTCGCTGTATCAATTCTTCCCTCGATTCTGCCAAAATCCAGCAGGGAAAAAGCACCACTTAAGAAAAGACTCCATACAGTTGTTGAATTCATTGAAGAAGTATCAACCACACCATAAAATCCGCCCAGATCAAAACTTGGGAATATGGATGCACTTTCGGCAGCAGTAATTGAAGCACGAGAATTGAGTCTCGATATTGCAGCCTGAACGTCAGGTCTGTATATGAGCACGGATGATGGGCTCATCAAAACCGCTTTAATATCACTAACTGGTATGCTGCTATCAGAATTAATATATCCTTCTAATTCTTCGGGAAATAGTCCAAGCAATATGCTCAGCGCAAGCTTGGCGTTTATTGCCTGACGCTCAAATTCAGGGATAGATGCTCTGGTTGTATTTACCAAATTCTCAGCTCTTTCTACATCTAAAGCGGCTATTTCACCCGCAGTAAACTGATTCTTAACAAGATTAAGCGTGTCTTCCTGTATATTGAGATTTTTCTCTGCGATGTTGACCTGTTTCTGAAATTCTCGCACACGCAGATAGGTGCGAGCCACATCACCGATCAGCGTCAGTGATATATCATTATATTCATTTTTTCTGATATCAACGACATACTCGGACGCGTCGACACGATTTCGATTTTCACCAAACACATCCAGTTCAAATAGTGCATCAAATCTCGCATCATAGAAGTTTTGCTCACTGGCCAGTATGGGATCTTCTTTTCCTGCGTTACCAGTAATATCTACCTGAGGATACAAGAAAGAACGCGTTGTGCGCTGCAATCCTCTGGCCTGTTTTATGCGTGCTGCAGCAATTAATCTGTCGGGACTATTCTCTAACGCTATGGATACGAGTTGTGTAAGGACCGGATCATTAAATCTTTCCCACCATGCTTCAAGATAACTAATGTCAACTATTTCGAACTGATTATCACTCTGTGTCCACTCCGATGGCTGATCGAGCTCTTCAATACTGGTGTCATTTACTACACATGCATGTAATAGTAATAATGTTAATGCAAGGAGCAAATAGCGGACACTCATGGTATATTTTCCTGCGCAGACTTTTCTTTGTCACCAGTCAGCATTAACTCTATCTTCCTCACAAGCACATAAAATACCGGGGTCCAGATCAGGCCAAATATCGTCACTCCAATCATTCCTGAAAAGACAGCAATTCCAATCGCCTGACGCATTTCTGCTCCGGCGCCAATAGAAAAAGCCAACGGCGCCACACCCATAATAAAAGCAAGTGAAGTCATCAGTATTGGCCGCAGGCGCAGCTTGGCTGCATAGACCGTAGCTTCTATTAACTCCTTCCCCTGCTTTTCCAGATCTCGCGCAAACTCGACAATTAGTATCGCATTTTTACTTGAGAGGCCCGCTAACACAAACAAACTGATTTGTGTAAAAATATTATTATCACCACCGCTGATATATATGCCCAGTAACGCTGACAACACTGCCATCGGCACAGTAAGAATCACAGCGAGTGGCAATGCCAGACTTTCATATTGGGCGGCCAATACCAGAAAAACCAATAGAAGACATAGAGGGAAAATATACATCGCTGTATTCCCGGCAAGTACTTGCTGATAAGTTAATTCTGTCCACTCAAAGTCCATTCCTGGTGTTAACGTTTCATCCAGTATTTTTGTAATCGCTTCTTTGGCCTGTCCACTCGAATATCCGGGTGCCGCATTACCATTCAGATCTGCGCTACGAAATGCATTGTAACGCATCACAGTATCAGGCCCGAATGTTTCACTTAATTCAATAACTGACCCAAGTGGGACCATTTCTCCCTGATAATTTTTTGTTTTTAAACGCAGAATATCCTGCGCTGTGGCGCGGAAATTCTCATCGGCCTGAGCAATGACCTGATATGTTCTTCCAAACTGGTTAAAATCATTGATATATAAAGATCCAAGATAAATTTGCATTGTTCTGAATATTTCATCCACGGATACGCCCAACTGAAATGCTTTGGTACGATCCACATCAGCATATATTTGCGGAACATTAACATTATAACTGGAATAAACACCGGTTAACGCGGGATCCTGATTGGCTTTACTTAATACGTCCTGGACTATTTGATTAAGCGCCTCATGGCCTTGATCCATTCTATCCTGAATCTGAAGCTTAAAACCGCCGGTATTTCCCAGTCCACGCACAGGGGGAGGCGGGAAAATGGCAATAAAGGCATCATTAATTTGACCGTACTTTTGCTGTAATTCATTTGCAATTGCAAATCCATTCAAGTGTGATGCCTTTCTTTTTTCAAACTCATCAAGAGTAACAAAAACAATACCTGCACTTGATGAATTAATAAATCCGTTGATTGATAATCCAGGAAAGGCAACTGCGCCTGACACACCCTCCTGCTGAAGTGCCAACCTGGACATCTCCCTTATCACTTCTTCCGTACGCTCAAGTGTTGCTCCCTGTGGTAACTGTGCAAAGCTGATTAGATACTGTTTATCCTGTGCCGGAACAAATCCTGGTGGAATTAATTTGAATAATCCAAGGGTGCTTACTGATAATCCAACAAAAATCGCCAGCATGATTAATTTTCGATTAACAAAAGTCTTTACGCTATAGGTATATAATCTTTGCCCACTGTTAAATGACTTGTTGAATAAACGAAAAAACCGGCCAAAGACCTTATCAATATTTCTGGTGAGCCAGTCTCTCTTGCTATCTTCTGGTTTCAATAGCAATGCAGACATGGCCGGGCTTAATGTCAGCGAATTAAACGTGGAGATGATTGTTGCTATGGCAATCGTCAATGCAAACTGCTGATAAAATTGGCCTGTCAGTCCGCTTATAAAAGCAATGGGTATGAATACACCCGCAAGCACTAGTGACGTGGCCACGATGGGGCCGGTCACCTCTTTCATTGCCTGGATTGTTGCGTCCCTTGGGTTCTTTCCCTCTCTAATATTTCTCTCGACATTTTCTACTACCACGATCGCATCGTCGACAACAATCCCTATCGCCAGAATCAGACCAAACAATGACAATACGTTAATTGAAAAACCAAACAGATACATGACACTGAATGTACCAATGATGGATACGGGAACGGCAAGCAATGGAATCACAGACGCGCGCCATGTCTGCAAAAACACGATAACGACAAGCACGACCAGTGCAACAGCCTCAAGTAATGTTGTGATTACTGCCTTGATAGAACCACTGACAAACACCGTAGGGTCGTAAACCACAGAATAATCAACGTCTTTGGGGAACGTTGTTTTGAGCTCAGCCATGGTTTGCCTGACATCTCTAGAAATATTAAGCGCATTGGCACCGGGTGATGCAAAAATAGGAATCGCGACCGCAGGTTTGTTATTCAGGAGGGATCTCAGGGCATAGGTCTGTGCATCAAGTTCAATTCTCGCGACATCCTTTAACCGGGTGACCACACCATTGTCATCGCGTTTGATGACAATATTTTCAAATTCTTCAGGACTCTCGAGACGTCCCTGTGCGCGTATCGGTAATTGGAATTGTGCGTTTTTAGGATAAGGTGGTCCGCCTATTAAACCTGCAGCAACTTCAATATTTTGTGAGCCGATCGCACTAATTACTTCATTGGCAGACAACCTTCGCTCGGCAATTCGTTCAGGATTGAGCCAGATACGCATGGCATAATCCCCGGAGCCAAACAGTCGCACCTGACCGACACCTTCGATACGTGCCAGGCGATCTTTTACATTAAGCATGGCATAGTTTCGCAGGTAAAGCATATCATAACGCTCATTCGGAGAACGCAAATGCACGACCATCGTCAGATCCGGGGAGCTTTTTACGGTCACCACGCCCAGTTGTCGGGTAATTTCAGGCAACCGCGGTAAAGCCTGGGAAACTCTGTTTTCAACAAGCTGCTGGGCAAGATCCGGATCAGTACCAACTGCAAATGTGACTGTTAAATTCAACACGCCATCCGTTGTTGCCAACGAGTTCATATAAAGCATGTTTTCAACGCCGTTAATCTGCTCTTCCAGCGGTGTGGCGACAGTCTCGGAGATCACTTTTGGGTTGGCACCGGGAAACTGCGCAGTCACCATCACCGCCGGTGGAGCGACTTCCGGATATTCCGATATAGGCAAATTGGGTATCGACACCAGTCCCGCCACAAGAATGAGTGCGGACAACACCCCCGCGAAAACGGGTCGATCGATAAAATATTCTGAAAAAGTCATACTGTCAGTGTGCCAGGATCAAGAAGAGAACTGATCTGAGCTATCCAGATGAGTAGACAGAGGCTCAGTAGTGATAATGGGCTTCACCTTCATCCCGGCACGCATGAACATGATGCCGTCAATAATCACTTTATCTCCGTCATTAAGACCGGATAACACTTCTCTTTTTCCCTGTGTTGAAATGCCTAATCTCAACTCACGGTAGGCAACCGTATTATCCTTATCCACAATATATACAAAGCGACGGTCCTGATCTGTTCCAATCGCACGCTCGTCAATAAACACCCTGTCTTGTACTTCCGCGCTGCCCATTTCCACTTGAGCAAACATGCCAGGCAACAAGACATTATCACTATTTTCAAATAGTGCACGGGCACGTATTGTTCCGGAGGTCACATCAAGTTGATTATCAAACGTGTAAATAGTCCCATCATAAACCATGGTGTCCTCACTTAGCCTGAGTTTTACCGGGATATTTTTCTCTGCCTCCTTGTTTTTTGCGAATGATCTTATGTACTGCAGATAAGTTTGTTCATCCACTTCAAAATCTGCATATATATAATCCTGTGAAACAATAGTGGTTAAAACTGGTGGATTTTGAGCACTATCGACCAGGTTCCCCCGGGTAATCTCAATCTGGCCTAAGCGTCCTGTAATGGGTGCTTTGACATAAGCACGATCCAGGTCAATGCTGACACGTTTTAGCTCCGCTCTGGCAGATTGAATCTCCGCCTGGGTAGACTCGTAGGCATTTTTTCTCTGATCATATATACTTTTTGCGATGGCATCTGTTTTAATTAAATTTTGTGCGCGTCTATATTGCTGTTTTGCAAATTCATGATTTGCCAATGCGGAATTCAGGGCTGATTTTGCGCGCGCTACTGCTGCAATAAAAGGCTCAGGATCAATCACAAAGACAACATCACCCTCATCTACATTCTGCCCATCTTCAAAGTTAACCTTGACGATGGTCCCAGACACCTGCGGCCGTAATTTCACATAATTCACTGCTTCCAAGCGGGCTGAAAATGTTTTCCATACCTGGGTAGGCTCTTTTTCAACGACAGTCACTTTAACCGGCTTTACGTCAGGCGATGGCGTAGATGGATTGATCCCGGGTGATTCATCAGCGGTAATGACACTGAATAAAGCAAGACATAATCCAGCCGATATAATCACTACCGCCATAAAAGTTTTTACGCCTGATTTCATATTTGCCTGAGCTAGTTGAATTTGAGTAAAAGAGAACACACTGTCAAGTTGACCAGTCAGTTCATATGCATGGAAAAATGACCTGTCAGCGTCTAGAGTGACTTCATACGTTCTCGGGTGACACCTCTAAAACTTTATACAGTCCGCTCTTTAAGGATTGATTAAGCTGCCTGAGTTCATTCTGTATTCTTGCCAGCATCACTTGCCCCAGTATATATGAGTACACTTCCGTAGCTTTAAGCTTTACATCAGTATCACACGCAAGTGTTCCTTCATTAACCATATCGCGAAGCGCCCGCTCATAGTATCTGGTTTTATATTTACCAATCGTATTCTGAATAGTTTTTGTGATGAGCTCATCCTGACCCGCCATCTCGGATCCAAGCGAAGCAAATGGACAGCCGCATACATGCCCGTATTTCCTGGCCGCCTCTTTTTGTTTTTTTACAATAACATCAGCCAGTCGTTCAAATCGCTCTACTGGTGCCCGTCGCACATCAAAAATTTCATCAAATACCGGCTTGGAGTTGACGAAGTACTGGTCCATGGCTGCCACGGCAAGATCAGCCTTGGACGGAAAGAAATGATAGAAACTACCTTTTTTGACTCCGGCTGTTTTACAGATGCCATCAACACTCACAGAGCCATAGCCATTCTGCCAGATAAGCTCCATTGCCGTCTCGACCAGACGCTCTTTTGTGTTCTTTTCCACGGCACGGATTCTCCCGACAATAAGTTGCCCATTAACCAAGAGTCTATCACAGTTGACTGACCGGTCAACTATAATAAGCCTAGTGATTATCAGAACGGTGTTTCATGACAATTTGTATTTTAGTGTATAAATGCAATCATAAGCAGTTTTGTCATTGGATAAACTTGATTCCACTCCATTGACATTGATTAACATTTCATAGAACAAGTGACAGATATTCTATACGCAAGGGTCTGAATTAAGAACCGTTTTGCAATGATATCTATCTACACAATAAACAGAATGGCTGCAGAAATGACTACAACAACCGTCGCATCCCTTCGTCTTTGACGGGTGAGATACCCGCTAATGTCAGTGAATAAAAATTGTAAGCAGTTGCAAGTCTTACAATATTAATTGGAAAACGCTTTTTCGCAGATTGGTTCAACTCCCAAAACCTGCCTAAATGACCAATTTTCCATGCACACGTTTGGTATGAACTAATGCATGCCCTGGAGATACTAGATATCTATCCCATCGTATAAATGTATGCTCACCCTCATAAATTGAATTTGAATGGATACAAAATACACATTCACCTATTACTAAATCCAAACATATTATAATTGTATATTTTCTAACGCTTGCGAGATGAGGTTCTCTTTACTATATGTGACGAGCAAATTTTTTTTCGCTCTAGTCATTCCCACATAAAGCCTCCTAAAATCATCTGCAATCTCGCTATTCCGTTCTTCTTCTGATGGATCATTCATATTTTTATTTAAAACATGCGAGAAACTACTATGTATTATGACCACTGTATCAAATTCCAAGCCTTTACTACTTGGGATCGGCATTAGTGTGACATGGTCTGAGTCTGGTCTATAATTCTTTTTACTTTGACTACTGCTAATCAAATCATGCGGGATGTTATTAGCTTTTAGTTTTTCAGATAGCTTTCGCCCCACCCATTTAACTGGATATAAAACGACAATATCTCTCCATGACTGTCCTTTTTTATGCCGTTGTTGTATACATCGCAGCGTATAGTCGATTTCTCCACTAATTGATGTGAATTTTTTAAGGACTGGTTGAGTACCATTAACACCTGCAGCCTCGGGCTCGACGATGGGTATATCCTCACTACCTCTTTGTTCTAAGTAGTCTTTAACAAATTGATATGCAAAATCTAAAATTTCCCGCGTGTTTCGGTAGTTCAATTTTAGAACAGTAGATCTTCCTACAGCATTAATACCTACACTTTTCAGGGTAAAATTAAGACGTGATTTTTTTGCATAGATGGACTGTGCATCATCATATAAAAGCAACAATGAATCCGTCTTTGGATCCACCATTTGCACGACCAACTTTAGCCAATCAGGCTCAAAATCATGGCCCTCATCGATCAGCAATGCTCCATATTGCGCTCTGGGGATATGCCCTTTTTCGACTCCATCAATTACGCTTTCTACCTGACGCTCCCAATAAGGCTTTTCACTGTCAATGACATTCACATGATAGCGGCGTAGTTGCTCACCACACCAATCATGAAAATGATAGACATGTACTTTATTATCAAGCGCATGATTCTCAATAAACGCTTTTAATTTAACAGCAAGGGTAATGTTATAGCAAAGAACTAAAATTGGCTTGCTCGCCATTTCTGCTAAATATAAACATCGAAACCCGAGAATAAGTGTTTTACCTGCCCCTGCAACACCATGGATAATGCGATGACCTTCACCCAGGCTTCTGGCGAGCTTTTCCTGTTTAATATCCATGACCTTAATGACTTCAGGAATTGCTTCTTCAAGTGATTTTTCTGTTTTATCTTCATTTTGATCAAACAATCTGCTTTGATAGAAGTCAACACGAATTTCAGGATACAAATGCCCACGAATTCGATCAATTTGCGGCAATGTTAGTGGCTCACCAAACCGATACTGGAACATGTTCCACAAATGTTCTTGAAACTCCAATGCATCAACACTCTCTGTCATTTCATCTTTACAGATGAGCAAAGAATCAGGTAATACACTATCCCGCTGTTCACTAGGAATGCCTTGATGCAATCTATTACGAGTGATATTAGACAGTACAACACCATAACCATATGGAAAACACAGTCTGCCTTTGTGTTTGCCCTTGGAGTGTTGTAAATGTGAATCACGTTCTAAGGGTACCAGACCTTGATAAGCGCACTGTCGCACCTGCTCAACAGGATTAGAGATCGTTTTCAATCCTGATGACGTAAAAAGTTCCACGTCTTTTTTTGTAATATTTTTTATATTTTCTTCTTTCCAGTCCTTGACTTCCAAGAATAATAAGCCCCTTCTTGCATGAAGAATGATAAAATCCGGGTAACGACGTTTATTACCGACAGGAATATCATAAAAAACAAGATAATCATCTTCTAATAATGCTTCACATCGGCGAGCGAAGCGCTTCTCACCAGATGTCATTCTACTTAGGCAAGTGCTTAAAGGTGGAATGAATTCAGCCATGTTCAATTATTGATATTATCTACGATTCACTCTCACATATTAGCTTATTTGGATTAATAGTGGGATCGATTCTATCCGCATAATTCTTTATCCAGTCTGACCATTCCGATATACCCATAACACTATCAGAAAATCTCATCAACTCACTAGCGTATAAGCGTACTCTTTGAGCCATTTCCCAATTATTGATATCTTGTAACAATTTCCTTATTTTTTGCTCCTCAATCCACGCGATCTTTCTTAATCTTAACCTTTTTTGCTCCTCTGCTTTTCACGCACGCTCACGTGCTTCTTTCTGCAAAGTATTATGTCCGCTATTGCGCCGATAGCAGACTATTTCAGCCCGGTCGATCGATCATGACAGATAGCGACCCATAGCAGACAACAATAATACAAGTTGTGGGGCATCCTACATTAATTCACAATGATCATTTTACCTAAACTAACCAGGAAAGTTATATGAGTCGAATGCTCTTATCTGTTTTATTAATTCTTATCATATCGACTGTAGCAAATGCAAAAACTGCAGAAGATCACTTTAATGAAGTTGTAGCTAATGTAAAAAGTAGCGATGGTAGTCACTACTCGTATTATGGCGCCTATCCAGGAATCACACGTGAAGCTGGATTGAACCTTGCCAAGGCAGGTGATAAAGCAATCGCCGTTCATGAAGATCCTGCGACAAAGGGGCATTTTTTATATGAAATTAATAACCCAAAAATGCAAATAAGCATTACCTTCCCTAATTTCGGACAGGACGTCCCTGAGACGAGGGGCAATTCTAATATTAGATCGCCACTTGTAATGGTAAAGCGTATCGCGCCACGTAACGCCATGTTTAATAAAAATACTATTCTTGGCGAGATCAAATCACAGCTAGGTGAACCCGATGATTACCAAGCCAAAGGTCCAGTACACACTTTTCACTATGGCTACATTCCCAAAAAAAGTAGCCGTCAGCTATATGAGGCTTGTGCAGATGACTTTACATCAAGTCATCCTGGTGAGCGGATGCCTAAAGAAATAAGTCACGTAGTCAGAGATAAAATAACAATTGAAGCTATCCAAAGTATTTTGGATATTTGTCCATCGGTCATTGAACTTTATAAGGTTGAGAAAACAAAAGAACTATCTCCCTGGGTCTGGGTCGTGTTTAATGAAAAAAAACGTGATTTCAACGTTCTTATGAACTATCAGGGCGAAGAATACTTATCACCTTTTAAGAAAGATGGTCCTTTTTACAATAAATAATAACGAGCTTTTCTTAGCATGAAATGGGTTTATTCTTCGAGTACTTAAATGACCACTTTTGCGCTGAAAGCAGACAAAAATTCATACATAACTTCACATTTGGAGATCTTTGATTGAAGCAATAGTTGGCTGCAAGGGGAACCGTTAAATTGCAAAAGGCGACTGTTCGAAAATTTTCCCCAGATGACTTAAATTTCGGTTCGGAAAGATGGATTCGAACTCGCAAAAGACTGCAATAATGGGCTAATTTTAATTGGTTTAGGTGTCTCAGGGCAGAGACAGGCTGTATGGCGGTGGTTGGATTCTGCAGCGAACCTTGCTCTACTATAAATCCCTGTTAAACAGCCAATTACAGTGAAATCTTAAATTTTGCAGTGATTTTTTCTTCTACTTCAAAATATTCTTCATAATTACATGGGCTTATACAATTTCTGTTCGGATTGAATTTTTTATTAACAGGTAAATATCAGGGAATTCAATTTAAGCATCAAAGATGCGTAAAACTACCAAGTTGCCATGCACAGAAGTGAATTGGCTCTGGCATTTGCCAATGCATTTAGTTCAGTAATCTTGTCGCCAGAGCCACGGATGAGTCCAACTCATCTCCACCCGAGTTTACATACTCTACCAGCTGTTTACGCATACGCGGATCCCAGAATTTTTTCAGATGATTTGCAATATTTTCTGCAGCTATTTTTTCATCTGTGTCGTAAGAAAAGTACTGCCCAATCTGATTGGCCATCTCTACCAGTCGATGCACGTCCATTTCACTTCTACTCAATCAATATTGTTAACTGTAATAAATAAAATGCTGACTACGAATTCTGCGTATCAGCATGATTCCACACTTTTTCGCCGTTTCCACCGCCAGAGAAGTGGGAGCTGAAAACGAAACCACGGAAGATACTCCCGTCTTTGCTAATTTTTGCACGAGTTCCGTACTCATTCGGCTAGTCATCACTACAAACCCGGTTGAAAGATCGGTCTTCATTCCAACCAGCGTGCCGATTAATTTATCCAGGGCATTATGGCGTCCTACATCTTCTTTAATACAAACCACTACACCTTCCTGGTTTCCCCAGGCTGCTGCATGCACCGAACCTGTTTCGCCATAAATTTCCTGCAACGGCTGCATGTGTTCTGCAACGCGGTCAATTATTTCCGTATCGGGAACAAATGCGCTGCTTGTATACGGTAAAGAACGCATCGCGTTGGAGAGCTGCTGCTTGCCACACAAGCCACAGCCGGAATGTCCCATCAGACTGCGCGACTGCTCATCAATCCGCGCCAGCCGTTTTTTGGCGATCTTGATATCGACAGAAATGCCGTTTTTCTCACGAATACCGATATCGATAGCATGGATTTCCTCGACACACTCAACAATGCCTTCCGACAAGGTAAATCCAATCGCAAATTCGCGCAAATCCGCGGGCGTTGCCAGCATGACGGCAAACGGTTGACTACAATAGGAAATCGCAACAGCCACTTCTTCCGCCAGCACATCATCACCATCGGTAATTTGACCATTCCGATACAATCGCGTAACAGCAGGAACGTAACCGGATAAACGGCCCGGATGATCCGATTTTTTGGCTGTCATCCCATGGCTCACTGCGTCATCGTCTCCCTGTTTTTCAGAAACGCCAGTTGCTCTTCAGTAAACTTCTTGTGCTTCGTCTGCCAGTTGGACTCCTGCATGATTGGCATCACCTGTACTGCAGTCACTTTGTACTCAGGACAATTAGTGGCCCAGTCAGAATTTTCAGTAGTTACAACATTTGCGCCCGATTCAGGGAAGTGAAATGTGGTATACACTACGCCAGGCTGCATACGCTCGCTGATAGTGGCACGCAGTACAGTCTCTCCGGAACGACTTTTGATACCCACCCAGTCACCCTCATTGATACCGCGATCTTCAGCGTCATGGGCACAGATTTCCAGGCGGTCTTCATTGTGCCAGCTGTTATTTTTTGTCCGACGCGTCTGGGCACCCACATTATATTGTGACAGGATACGACCTGTGGTCAGCAACAGCGGGAACTTCGCATTGACCTTCTCGGTAGTCGGCACATATTCGGTAATGGCGAAAAAGCCTTTACCGCGCACAAATTCGCTAATATGCATAACCGGAGTGCCAGTTGGTGCCTCATCATTACATGGCCACTGAATACTACCCAGCTCGTCCAGACGCTTGTAACTGACATCTTTGAATGTCGGCGTTAGTTTCGCAATTTCATCCATAATTTCTGACGGATGCGAATAATTCATCGGATATCCCAACGCATTGGCCAGGTCCTGCGTGACTTCCCAGTCTTCCTTGCCACACAATGGCTGCATGGCTTTTCTCACTGGAGAGATTCGGCGCTCGGCGTTGGTAAATGTGCCGTTTTTCTCAAGGAATGATGCACCTGGCAGGAACACGTGGGCAAACTTGGCAGTCTCGTTCAGGAACAGATCCTGCACCACAATAAATTCCAGAGAGGTCAGCGCACTTTCTACGTGGTGGGTATTCGGATCCGACTGGGCAATGTCTTCTCCCTGCACATAAAGACCCTTAAAGCTTCCACCGATGGCTGCATCAAACATATTGGGAATACGCAGACCCGGCTCGGAATCCAGCGTTACTCCCCATGTCTGCTCAAACAGTCCGCGTGTGACTTCATCAGAAATGTGACGATACCCGGGAAGTTCGTGCGGGAACGATCCCATATCACAGGAACCCTGCACGTTATTCTGCCCACGTAATGGATTGACACCGACTCCGGGACGACCAATGTTCCCGGTACACATCGCCAGGTTGGCGATGCCCATAACCATTGTTGAACCCTGGCTGTGCTCGGTAACGCCAAGGCCGTAGTAAATTGCGGCTTTGCCGCCGGTTGCATACAAACGTGCAGCAGCACGAATGGTCTCAGCGGGCACCCCGATCTCTGAAGACATGGCCTCCGGCGCATGATGCGGTTGTAAGATAAATTGCTTCCATCGTTCAAAAGCCGGCATTTCACAGCGTTCTTCGATAAACTTGGAATTGTATAACTTCTCCTCGATCACGGTATAAGCGAGCGCATTAATCAAAGCCACATTAGTACCCGGTTTCAGTTTCAGATGATACTGGGCCTCAATGTGTGGTGATCTAACCAAATCGATGGTGCGCGGATCGGCGATAATCAGTTTCGCGCCCTGACGCAGGCGACGTTTCATTTGCGAGGCAAACACCGGATGCGCATCGGTCGGATTGGCGCCGATTATAAAGACTACATCGGTATCCATGACTGAGTCGAAATCCTGGGTTCCGGCCGACTCGCCAAGTGTGGTCTTCAGACCATAACCGGTTGGAGAGTGGCACACTCGCGCACAGGTATCGACATTGTTGTTTCCGAACCCGGCCCGAATCAGCTTCTGAACCAGATAGGTCTCTTCGTTGGTACAGCGAGAGGAAGTAATCCCACCCACGCTGTCTTTTCCGTATTTCTTCTGCAGGCGCTTGAACCCGTCAGCCGCGAATTGAATGGCCTCTTCCCATTTAACTTCTCTCCATGCATCATGAATAGATTCACGAATCATTGGTTTGGTGATGCGGTCCTTGTGGGTGGCATAACCCCAGGCGAAACGGCCTTTGACACAGGAGTGTCCATGGTTGGCCTTTCCATCTTTATTGGGCACCATATTCACTACCCGGTTACCCTGCATCTCAGCCACAAATGAGCAACCCACACCACAATAAGCACAGGTCGTTATGATTTTATGATCTGCCTGTCCGTAATCGATAATGGATTTTTCCATTAATGTCGCGGTCGGACACGCCTGAACACAGGCACCGCAGGAAACACATTCAGAATCGATGAAGTCTTCATGCTGGCTTGGAGAAACGACCGACTTGAATCCCCGTCCTTCAATCGTTAGCGCGAACGTACCCTGCACTTCATCACAGGCACGCACACAGCGTGAACAAACAATGCACTTGGACGGATCAAACGTGAAATACGGATTCGATTCGTCTTTTTGGCTGTCCAAATGATTGGCTCCGTCATAGCCGTAACGTACTTCACGCAATCCGACTTCACCCGCTACATCCTGCAACTCACAGTTACCGTTCGCTGAACAGGTCAGACAGTCCAGAGGGTGATCCGATATATACAGTTCCATAACATTGCGGCGAAATTCAGCCAGCTTGTCAGACTGAGTGCGCACCTGCATACCGGGTTCCACCAATGTAGTACAAGAAGCCGGATAACCTCTGCGCCCTTCAATTTCAACCAGACACATACGGCAGGAACCAAATGGCTCGAGGCTATCGGTTGCACACAGTTTGGGAATATTAGTCCCCGCTATCGTTGCAGCGCGCATCACGGAAGTACCTTCTTCAACCGTAACTTCGACGCCATCAATGTAAAGCGTTACAAGTTGCTTCGAAGTTCTTGCCGGTGTTCCAAAATCAATAAATGATGTCGAATAAATCATAACGGTACCTCCAACAATTTACTTTAACTCGCACACTTTTTGAGTGCGTCAGCTTTCTTAAAATCTTCCGGAAAATGCTTCAGGGCGGACAGCACCGGAAACGGTGTCATACCTCCCAGCGCACAAAGCGATGCATTTAGCATGGTGTCACACAACTCACGTAACAAATGCATATTTTTTTCACGGTCCATATTGCCAATGATTCGGTCAATCACTTCAGCGCCCCGCGTCGAACCAATCCGACACGGCGTGCATTTTCCACATGATTCAATCGCACAAAATTCCATGGCGTAGCAAGCCTGTTCAGCCATGTCTACCGTTTCATCAAACACAACTACACCACCGTGTCCCAGCATGGCATCAATCGTACCTAATTCTTCATAACCCAATGGTGTGTCAAAGTGATGTTCCGGAATATATGCGCCTAGCGGACCTCCCACCTGAACTGCTCGAATTGGTCGCCCACTGGCACTGCCACCTCCATACTCATACAAAAGCTCTCGCAGTGTTAAACCAAATGCTTTTTCTACCAAGCCACCGTGCCGGACATTCCCGGCCAATTGAAATGGCAAGGTTCCACGTGAACGTCCCATCCCATAATTTGCATAATAGTCTGCTCCCCGTTCGAAAATAATAGGGACTGTGGCCAATGTAATAACGTTATTAATTATTGTTGGCTTACCAAACAGTCCTTGTATCGCGGGTAATGGCGGCTTAAATCGAATCACACCACGCTTACCTTCAAGGCTTTCCAACAAGGCAGTTTCTTCACCACAAATATAAGCACCCGCTGCACGCCGTAATTCGATATCAAAATTATATTTTGAATTTAAAATGTTACTGCCAAGCAGTTTTTCGTCACGCGCAATTTTTAATGCTTCGCTCAACACCGTTTCCGTAAACGGATATTCGGCACGCAAATAGATATATCCCTTGGTTGCACCAACACCTATTCCGGCAATAATCATTCCTTCAATCAACGAGAACGGATCACTCTCCATAATCATTCGATCCGAAAATGTCCCCGAATCACCTTCATCAGCATTACAGACAATATATTTTTGTTCTGCAGGTGTGTTTAATACAGTCTGCCATTTAATACCAGTTGGAAATGCCGCACCACCACGACCACGCAGGCCTGATTGAATCATATGATCCACGATTTCCCGGTCTTTCATCCGTATTGCGACTTCCAGACCCGTTAAACCGCCAAGTTGGCGATATTCCTCCATACTTAGAGGGTCAATTTCACCGACCCGGGAGAAAGTTAAACGTTCTTGGTTTTTTAAATATGGAACTTCTCTTATATCGCCAATAAATTTTTCATTAGGTTTCTGCATATAAAACTCTTCATCAAACAGATACCTGATATCTGATGGACCAATCGAACTATATGCAGCACGTTTATTGTCTTGCCTAACTTCAACTATAGGCTCTAGCCAGTACAAACCATAAGATCCGGTGCGAGTTATTTCGATGGGAATATTTCTGCGACGTGCCTCTTCCGTGACCAATAAAGCGATTTCATCTGCTCCAACTGACTGCGAGGAAAAGTCTCTTGAAATGCAAACTTTAATAGTCATCATGAAGTCCTCATGACCTTAGGTAACGATTCGAGAATTTTTTTACTTGTGGCTTTGCCGATAATTTTTTCGTTAATTATTACGCTAGGTGCTAGAGCACAGTTTCCAAGGCAATAAACGGGCTCCAGTGTAATTTGGCCATCCGCTGTTGTTTGATGAAAATTGATGTTTAATTTGTCTTTGAGTGTATCAATCAATGTGTTGGCACCGCATGCCTGGCAGGCTTCTGCTCGACAAACTTTTATAATATTGCGGCCCGGTTTGGATTGCCGGTAGTAGTGGTAAAAGGTAATAACACCATGAACCTCCGCTATGGACAGATTTAGTTTTTCTGCGATTTGCGATGTCTGCTCCCGCGGGATATAGCCAAGTTCATCCTGGATACTATTAAGTATATCTAATAGCTTCTCCGGGGCAGCCGAATGTTTTTCGATTACTCGATTGGCGACTTCATCAATGGATTTCATAGTTGGTGCAAATATATGTATTTTTATTCATATGAAATTTAATTTACTTGTTTGTACATTAAATTATCACATTGGCATATCAGACAAAATATGAAAATTAACGCTTAACTATATATGTTATATGGTGCATATATAGGAAATAATGTCTTATTTCTCAAGCTGATTAAATATTCAATCGATTCAATTATCATTGTAAATAATAGAAAATTCGCGATTTAAAATGACTGTCGCAGACATGGAATAAGATCAAAACCCTTAGCGGACATTTAATTTAAACGGCATTTTTTCGGTAAGCAGATAAGTTATCTTTTACAATGTTATGAACTTATATCGGTTTGAAAAAGTAAATTCTGAGAGAATTAAAACGATTGAAGATACCTCAATACATTGCACTAGCCCTAGAGCATTTAATGATTTATCAGATTGTCGATTATTTTTTGATAAACATAAGTATTTAGAATTTGTCGAACCAAATTTGCTCAAAGAGTTAGACTTTAAAAATCAAAAAATTGTATTAGGCGATAGTGTTGTTAGTGAATTAATTAAAATCGTAAAAAAATCAAACGATGATGAATTAAAAAGAGAATTAAAAATAAATCATACTACATTAAGACTAGACTATGAAAAGCCTATATTTATTAATTACTTTCATTCTTAGTATCTGTTTTGGCTATCCCTATCCCGCTTTGGCTGGTAATCCACTCTGTGACAGAGCGTTCGATGGCGTTACCGTCCAGATGACGCTTGATCAAGCACGTGCTATCTGGTTGTCTAAAGGATATATAGAGATTACCAATCCACGTGAGAGCAATCAGACTTTGTTAGTAGAGAATCTAACAAGAAATTCGCCCAATGATAAAAATCAAGATTACATATCGTTAAAATTTACTAACTACGTTGATCAGATTTCTATAACACGCCAGTTTGATTCGGATGACACTACCAACATAACGAAAGCTAGGATTGCTGAATTCTGCCCAAACGGGGCAATCAGTGGGAAAAAACTTCATTGTTTAATCCCCAAGACAGGTTCCAGTATTCAAATTGAAGTTAATCCAGAAAGCCCAGAAGTTTCGGGACGTTGTTCTTACAATTATGGCACTCATCGTGCTCGACTTGCGACAGAGAAAATCACTTTACATCTAAGACCCGCAAATAAAACGTCAACTAATAAATTGAATATGCCCGCTCTTAAGAAAGTGCCTGAATTACAACATAAACGAGGTAGTTGATTAATAGAATTAGCCTGTAAAGAGTATCTGCCTGCATTACTACTATTTTTTTAGATGACCGCTTTTGCGCCGAAAGCGGACAAAATTCACAGATAACTTCACACATGGAGATCTTTGATTGAAGCAATAATTGATCCAAAGGTGGACCGGATCAATGGGGTCAGGTTCGATTGATTAAGGATTTCTAAAATATCATGCATTTCAATTGAATCTGACCCTATTGATTCTTAGATAACGATCCTCTTTTTCAATTTCATCGATGGAAAGCCAATCTTAGAATCCTGGAAATTGAAGAAGTGAAATCCATTCCCTTTGCCCCAATCTCACATCCTTATATCGACCGAGTGATTGGTACCATCCGTCGCGAGTGTCTAGACCAGACATTATTTTGGAATGACGTCGACCTTCAAAATAAATTAGATGACTTTACTGACTACTACAACAATCATCGCGTCCATGCTTCGCTTGATGGCGAAGTGCCCGCTAATTTTGGCGAAAAAAGACTGCAATCAGTTGCGAATCTAGAAAAGTTTAATTGGAAAACACTTTGTCGCGGACTGGTTCAACTCCCAATCCCGGCTTGAATTACAATTCGCCATGCACACGTAAATGTCTGGATCAAACATTATTTTTGAATGACGTTGATATACAGAATAAATTGAATGACTTTACGGATTACTATAATAATCATCGTGTACATGCTTCACTTGATGGCGAGATACCCGCTTATTTCAGAGAGAAAAGAATGCGACCTTTCGCAAGCCTAGCCAACTTCAATTGGAAAACGCTTTGTCGAGGACTCGTGCAACTTCCAATCCTGACTTAAATGAAAGATTCGCCATGCACGGCACATAAAACTCTTAACCAAGTGAAATCAACAGAAGTAAGCTAATCGTTACAAGGTGGAGATAAAGAATTAATTAAATCCATTTCAATTGTAATTCTTGCTGAGTCATTTGATTCTCTTAGTATACTAACAGCATTAGCTTCATGTTGTGAAAAGCAACCTTTTTTATGGTGGGAGATTAATCTATCTTTTAGGATATTAGTTTCACCAACATAGATTGCGCTATGAGACCCGATATTTCCGGATTTAACGGTTCTTTTTGAGATGTAATACACGGCATTAATATTGTTGAAGTTTGTGTCATAAGAATAGACTGTGAAATAGTAATCTTTACCAGACGCTCCAGTAAGAGTCATACTTCCAATTTCTGCCATGGCTATCCCTCCTTTAAATCAACGAAATATTATGTTATCAAATAGCGATTGGGTGTGTTAAATATATAACACACAAAAGAAAGCATAGTCATGAAGGACCTAACAGTGACATAATCAAAGCTATTATCGAGATTAAACATCGCAATACAAATTTTGGCTGACCACACATTGCACTCATCATTATTGATATCTTTGGAATTGTGATTAAAAAAGACATTATGCAAAGAGTATGGATAAAACACTATCATCAAAACCCTGACGGTAGATATGATCCAACTTAGTGTCTTTTTTACAACCATGTATGACAGTTTATGGAGTATTGATCTGTTTTGCTGCGAATCAATCACACTAAAAATACATTGGGTTTTATGTTAGTGGCGATGGCTGCCTGGAATCGCTGAATCATCAGATGCTCAGTCAATAAAGGCCCGTGGATGGATCAACACTTTGCAGAATGTTCAATCTAGTCATTTCTAATAAACGTGCACCTCACTGTATAAGTATAGATGACAACTCTCTTTTTGCATTTAATTGCTGGAAAGCTAACCTTAGTATTCAGGATATTTAAGAAATAAAACCCACTTCCATTACGCTAATCTCGTATCTTTAGGTCGAACGAGTAAATGGCAATCGCTTTTTTCGTGTGTTTTCTCACTCCTAATATCATCATAAATTACCAATTCGACATGCACAACCGATTAAGCATGCGAAAATTACTTATCGTTTTAAGATTTGCCACAAGTTTATACGTAATGTATGTAGTAGATTAATGAGATGAATTTACTTAAAATATGTCTAGGTTTTAATTAATAATAATTTTATGGTTCGAGTTGCAATCTATAATAAAACAGGTATTACAGATATAGGTGATGAGCATACACTCAAGCATTTGCCTGATGACCCTGACATATTCATCTGGGCTGATTTTGTTGGTATGGACAAAGATCATGAAAGTGAATTGCTAAGAAACCATTTCAATATCGATTCTCTATCTATTGAAGATGCACAGCGTGAGCGACACCCTCCCAAGCTCGAGTGGTTTGATAACTACTATTTTCTATTACTTAAAGGCTTTGATAAAGAAACACAGAACATCGTCAATTTCGATTTTGTTCAAGTCGCTTTTATAGTAAGCGATCGTTTTTTGATAACACGAAGATCATATAAAGCCCTGAGCATCAGCGCAATCTGGGAGGAAATGGTAGCAAACAAATTGAACCTAGCCCGTGGGCCTTCATATATTTGTTATCTAATAGTAAACCATATCATTAATCGCTATACACCCATAGTTTTGGAAATGGAACAAAATCTTGATTATCTGGAAGATGAGATATTTGATAGTCCAAGTGATATTACACTTGAAAAACTAATGAATTACAAGCGCCAGTTAAAAAAACTCCGGCGTATTTTTGCATACCAACAAGTACTAATGCGTGAACTATCGATAAAAACAACTTCTTTCAATGAAATTGAGACTCGCCATCAATTTAATGATGCATATGAACATATGGAGCGACTTTCAAGTCTAACACAACTTTATCAAGAGTTAGCTGTAGACTTGCTGGACGGATACTTGTCACTATCATCTCACCGACTCAATCAAATTATGAAAATTTTGACTATTGCTGCTGTCGTATTCCTCCCATTAACATTTATCGCAGGAATATATGGAATGAATTTCGAATATATGCCCGAGCTAAGTGCCCGGTCTGGTTACTTCATAGTATTAGGTTTTATGATTACTATGGCAATCATATTAATTGTTTTATTCCGTAAATTAAAATGGCTATAATTAATTGTACATATAAAGTTATAGAACGCCCAAAATAATGGATTCAGAAATTGCATTTACCGATCTGCTAAATATACATCATTTCAATATATTCTTAACAAACATTCAGACATGGTTCTTTGACAATGTTTTAGTACTCGCTAACTTGGCACAATTTGCAGTAATCGCAACTGTGATGATTGTAGCTTATAAAATCACACCAATACTGAGTCCCTGGATAAAAGATAAAGGAATACAACAGAATTACAAATTAATAAACAAAAAATTTGCTAGCTTAATTCTTGCATTTTTATTTCCCATTATCGCATTAAGCTTGCTGTGGTTATCAACAATTATAGCCACCCATGCGAACTTACCACACCACTTAATCACTATAGTTGTGAGCTTATTAGCCGCATGGGTCGTCATTCGACTTAGTACGCGCCTTGTTGAAGATCCTGTCTGGGCAAACTTTATTTCAGTCACAGCATGGACAATTGCTGCACTCAACATTGTAGGATTATTAGATGCAACAATCACATTACTTGATAATCTTGAAGTAACAGTTGGAAGTTTTCGCATCTCAGCCCTCATTGTAATCAAGGCAATTCTTTCATTAGCTTTTTTAGTATGGTTAGCAGCAGGACTTTCACAATTTATTGAGTCGAGAATTCGCACCAGTCAGAATTTATCACCATCTGTCCAAGTATTACTTAGTAAATTACTCAAAATCACCTTAATCACTATTGCGATTATAGTAGGTGTGAGTAGTGTAGGTATTGATCTTACAGCACTTGCTGTCTTTGGCGGCGCTTTGGGTGTTGGTATTGGACTAGGTTTACAAAAAGCTGTGTCAAACTTGACAAGTGGTTTAATGCTTTTAATGGATAAATCAATAAAACCTGGTGATGTAATAGCGGTGAACCAGACTTATGGTTGGGTCAACTCGTTAGGCGCTCGTTATGTTTCTGTAATTACCCGCGATGGCATTGAACATTTAATTCCTAACGACGACTTGGTTACACAAAGAGTCGAGAACTGGACCCATAGTAATAACTTGATCCGCTTAAAAACACCGGTAGGTATACATTACAGGTCAGATATACATAAAGCAATTGAACTCTGCCTAGAGGCAGTAAACGAAAATCCACGCATAGAAAAGAATCCTGAACCAAAATGTTTACTGCGCGGCTTTGGTGATAACTCAGTAGATCTGGAAATCCGCATGTGGATCCAAGACCCTCAAAACGGTGTAAATAATATCAGGAGCGAAGTCTTGCTGCGGGTTTGGGAACTTTTTCATGAGTATGACATTGAAATACCTTACCCGCAACGTGACTTGCATATACGCACTCCACATGAATTAAGAGTCAAAACACATAATATAAATGACTCATAGTCAACTTAGTAAAACTACCTGATACTCAAGTAGTTAGTTATATTTCACTAATTTCATATAACAATATATGCATTATATTAATAATCAGGTCAATATTTTATAGAATGTTTCAAGCGACTTGAAAAAATCATAACAAAATAAGAATCTATACAAGTTTATATCAATCCTTATGGCATGTTGCCAAAGAAGCACTTAGATGGGTGAGATCATAACCACTTGGTGCCTGATATATCTTCAATCCAAATTCAGCAATTACAGCATATATATGATCAAATATATCCGATTGAGCATCTTCATAAGGTATCCAACTTGTTTGTTTAGTAAACCCGTATATTTCTAAAGGAATACCTTGAGGTCCGGGCTCCAACTGTCTAACCATGCATGTGAGGTTGTGGTTAATTTTATTATTCGCTTTGAGATAAGCTGTTAAATATGCCCTAAATGTTCCTATGTTGGTAAGACGTCGAGCATTTATGGATGAATTAGGATTCACACCACGTGATTTATTTTCATGCCTCAATTCAGCCAACTTGGTATCAAGATATTCTGTCAACAAATTAGCTTGACTAAGCCTTGTAAGATCTTCTTCGCTAAGGAAACAAATACTGGTAACATCAATATTGATTGAACGTTTGATACGACGACCACCAGCAATCTCAATATTGCGCCAGTTTTTAAACGAATCTGAAATTAATGCGTAACTTGGAATAGACGTAATAGTCTTATCCCAATTGCGAACTTTAACAGTAGTTAGGCTAATATCTATCACATCGCCATCCGCACCATATTTGGGCATTTCCAGCCAGTCTCCGACAGAAAGCATATTGTTAGCAGAAAGCTGAATGCCAGCGACAAGACCAAGGAGTGGATCTTTGAAAATTAGTAAGACAACCGCAGTCATTGCTCCCAGACCGCTAAACAAAATCAAAGGTGACTTTCCAATAAGAAATGCGATCGCAAATATCAAAGCGATCATGGTGCCTACCAGTTTTAGCCCCTGAAAAATTCCCCGCAACGGAAGTTTGATCGCGGGACCGGCCGTCTGTCCAATACGTTCAAGTATGTCGAATAGCGAAAAAAGTGATAATAATGCAAAAAATATGATCCAAAGGTGTGTAAGAGTCTCAATAAAAGCTAATATAATTGAACTGGAATCAAAAAAAACAGTTGCCATCGCATAAACGACTACTCCTTGAACAGTCAGTGCCAGATTTCTAAAAAGCTTGTGTCCAAAAATCGCACCTTGCCATTTCTTGTCAACTGATCGTTGGCCGTGACTAATCAAACGTACCACAAAACCATGCAAAATAAGGTGAATCAACAGTGACGCTACAATAATAACTCCGATCACTGCTAGCAAATAGATATAATCACTCTCACCTGCCCCTATTAGGTTCAACCATTTAGTAAGCGTTTCTTTCATATATAATGCATCTCTAATAAGTTGAATTTTTTAAGATTGAATTTGAATCAAAATATATTGATTCACGAAAACTATTGTTTTATTACTCGGTTTTTACTTATCACCTGTGATAGTAAATTATATTGAATGATAGCAATATTCAACAATATTCAATAATTTATACATTATTCAGGATAATTCTTTCTCAATCTTTTTTGTTACATCTAGAGAAGAACCAGATTTGCGAGCAAGTATGGAATATGCCACTGGCACAATAAAGATAGTAAATACTGTAGTTGCTAATACACCTGTGTATAGTGAGTTAGTATTTTATCACAAATTAAGTTGGATTCGCAGTCTTGTTCTCGATTTAAATCGATCTATCATATAGTCTGTATGAAGGATGCATTCTTACTTACCATTCATATAATTTGTTTACTCGTTCGCTTGCTCCAACCAAGTGGAATGAAGGCCGTTGCTGCCGAAAACCTGGTTCTCAAAAAGCAGCAATTGGTCATTCAACGCACCCGATCTAAAGCGCCCAACCTCACGACTATGAACCGACTCACTCTTGGATGTTTAGCAATGTTGCTATCACCTAGGCAAATAATTCAATCCGCCATCATCATTAAGCCATCCACTCTACTTTCATTTCACAAAGCCCTCGTGATAAGAAATATCTACTACTCTTTTCTTCTACTAATAAAGGAAAGCCTGAACCTAAAGGTCCTAACAATGAATTGATTAAAGCCATTGTCGAAATTAAACAACACAATCCGAACTTTGGCTGTCCCCGCATTGCATACATTATTAACAATACGTTTGTTATCGAGATTAATAAAGATGTTGTGCGAAGAGTGTTAATAAAATAGTATCATCTAAGACCTGATAATAGAGGTGGCCCTTCCTGGCTATCGTACATTGCTAACATGAAAGACAGTTTATGGAGTATTGATTTATTTTGTTATGAATCCATCACACTGAAAACACATTGGGTGCTGGTGGTTATGGATGTCTGGAATCGAAGGATGATTGGATGCTCAGTCAATAAAGGACCTGTCGATGGTCCAACAATGTGCAAGATGTTCAATCAGATCATTTCCAATAAAAGTCTACCTCACTATATAAGTTCAGATAACGATCCGCTTTTTCAATTTCATCGCTGGAAAGCCAACCTGAGAATCCTGGATATTGAGGAAGTAAAATCAGTTCCCTTTACTCCCATCTCACATCCATATGTCGAACGAGTCATTGGAACCATAAGGCGCGAGTTCCTGAGTCAGATGTTGTTTTGGAATAAAGTTGATCTACAAAATAACCTGGATGACTTTACGGACTATTACAAAAATCATCGTGTTCATGTTTCGCTTAATGGCGAAGTGCCCGCTAATTTTAGTGAAGAAAGATTGCAACCTGTTGCAAGTCTGGATAAGTTTTATTAAAAAACGCTTTGCCGTGGACTGGTCAAACTCCCAGTCCCAGCTTAAATTACCAATTCGCCATGCACAAGAATTTTTCAAGCAAGATTCTCAGGCTTGTGTATTCTAAGCAATAATAGTTTGATATCCTCTAACAACATATAAAGACAGGGTACAAGTATTAAAATAATTGCCGTTGAAAAAACAATCCCAAAGCCTAACGATATTGCCATTGGAATAAGATATTGAGCCTGTAAGGAAGTTTCTAGCAAAATGGGTGTGAGACCGCCGAATGTTGTTAACGTAGTTAGTATGATAGGTCGAAAACGGCGCAGACCTGCCTCCCTTACGCAGTCAATGATGCTTTTTTCAGAATCCTCATCCCGTAACCTGTTTGTATAATCAACCATGATGAGAGAAGCATTAAGGACAACACCGGATAAAGCGACAAAACCCATCTTGGAAATAAGAGAGATGTCATAACCCATAAGTATATGTCCTATCACTGCTCCAATCACACCGAACGGAATAGCGCTTAGGACAATAAACGGCTGCCAATAATTTTTGAAACTAATCGCTAACAGCGCATAAATAACAATAAGCGCAAAACCAAAATAGCCATAGAGCTGCTGTGTAGATTCGCGAGCCTCTGCATTTGAACCTTGGAATGTCCAGGTTAACCCGGGATAATCCGCACGCAACTGTGGTAAGACATTTTTGTTTAGAGCATTTACAACCTGTACGATCTCTCGTTTTGGCTCAACGTCCGTAGATACTGAAACAACACGTTTGCCATTACGACGTGTAATAGAGGCAAAAGCTTCTGTATATTCGAGTTCAGTGACTTCAAAGAGTGGAACCTCTTCACCATGTGGAGTGCGTATCACCAGATCTTCAAGATAAGATAAATCTTCCCTCTCACTTTCAGGTAATTTTACACGCACTTCAGTTTCATTATTACCACGCAATTGACGAATCGCGAGCGAACCAAAAAATGCGCCGCGCAATTGGTCACCGACATTTTCTGGCGTTAACCCAAGAGCCCGGCCCTCTGGAAGAAGGCGAAAATCTATACGTTTTTTACCTTTATCAAAGTTATCGTTGATATCTGCCGTATTGGTAAACGTTCCCAAGTTCATTATCAATTTGTGGCTAGCTTGCTCCAATACATTTTCATCATTGTGACTTAGATCAACACTGATATCTGGACGCCAGCCACCGGGGCCTCGTTCGGCCTCAAAAGTAATTTGATCAACGCCTTGAATATCCCCTATCTCATCACGCCATAATTTGATTACGTCCCGTGCAGTCATATTGCGCTGATCTGGTGGTCGCAGGACAATTTCAATATCGATAAAGTCTTGCCCACGAACATTCGTTTTTATTCCTTCAGCAACTTTATGCAAATTATGCTCTTCATACATACGCTTAGTGGCCTCCGTGAGAATAAGCGCAACACGTCCAGCTTGTGCTGGTGTTGTTCCAACAGGCATGGAGACACCTGCCTCAATTTCATCAGCTGCGACTTCCGGCATATTGATAATTCCCATATGCGCACTATTGGCATAGGTACCAGCTACAATAAGAAGCGCCAGTGCCGCAGTGATCGTAATATAGCGGGCATGTAAACACAGTCTCAAAAATTTATTATATGGGCCATAAATAAATGCATCGAATTTTTTAGCAAATTTAACTTGTATGTTTTTGACTGGTTTTAAAATAGCATTATCATGACTGCCACGTTTCACATGCCCTAAATGTGCTGGCAAAATATAAAGTGCCTCGAATAATGAGAGAGCCAACACCGTCATAACAACGACGGGAAGCGGATACCAAAAAAGTCCGGTTTCTCCAGGCATATATAATAAAGGCACAAAAGCAATGAGCGTTGTTATAATTGAAAAAGTCACTGGCTTTGCAACATATTGAGTCCCTATTATCGCAGCTTTTAATGGATCATTATGCTTCTTCCGCTCTTCAAAGACATTTTCCCCAACAACAATAGCATCATCAACTACCAGCCCAAGTGCAACAAGGAAACCAAAGAGTGAAACCATGTTAATACTGATATTTAGAATCGGTAATAACAGGACAGAACCGATATATGAAATCGCCATTCCCATCATCACCCAAAAAGCAAGTTTTGATGCAAGAAACAAAGATAAAATTACCAAGACAATCACAATAGAGGCGAGACCATTTTCGAGAATCAATCCAAGGCGCTCACGAAAATCTTCTGCGTTATTACTATCAATGCGCCACTCAACGCCGGGCGGAAGAGTCGTTTCAAAGTCGGCCATGATCTTATAGACCGCCTTTTCAATATCCAGCGGTGATTCATTCCCTGTTCTGAAAACATTAAGTTCTATTGATGGCACACCATTGAAACGCGAATGGAAGTTACCCTCTTCAAATCCATCTTCAACTTTTGCAATGTCGCTGAGTTTTAAGGTTGCACCGTTTTCACCAGAAACAATATCAATATCTCCAAATTGATCAGCCCAGACTTTTCGCTCATTAAGGCGCAATAAAATTTCGCCATCAAAAGTACGTACCGCGCCAGCAGGAATATCTTGCGAAGACTCACGAATGAGTCGGGCAATTTCTGGAAGAGACAAGCCATACTGTCGCAGGGTATCTGAATTGATTTCAATATGTGTAACATAATCAGGCACATTCCCAAGCTCGACCAGTGTTATGTTAGGATCACTGAGAAACCGGTCTCGCAAACGCTCCGCGAGCATTCTCAAAGTCCAAACATCTACTGGGCCATACAGGCCGATCTCCATCGCTTCTGTCTGTCTTGCCTGCAAGGAAACTTCTGGCTCATCGGCCTCCTCAGGGAATGTTCGGATACGGGCAATTGCCTGATCTATATCCTGGAACGCCTTCATACGATCCACACCGGATACAAGTTCAATCTCAACAGACCCACGTCCCTCCTGTGCTCGTGCCGTAATTTCACGAATACCTTCAAGCCCACGTATAGTTTCTTCGACAGGTTGCAAGATACCGGTTTCAACTTCACTTGGTGCGGCACCGGGATATCCGACACTGACATTTACAATATCAAGCTGAAACTGTGGAAAGACTTCTTTTTGGATTTGAAACGCTGTGTAGATACCGCCCAAGATAAGAATCATCATCAACAAATTGGCCGCAACGCCATGTTTTGCCATCCAGGCAATCGGACCTTTGCTATGTAGGTTATTACTATCAATCATTTCTGTGATCTCACTGCCTTATATTTCCTGACTCAGTCCTTAAATCAATACCTTGTGCGACCGTAGAGAGATTACTTGTAATGATCAGATCACCATTCTCCATCCCCTCTGAGATGTACGCATATCGTTTATCTTTAAGAACAACAGTGGCATCGGTGATAACGAGCTTGCCATCACGTTTCAGCCATAATCTGTCACCTTCACGCAAATGATCACGATCAATGCGAAAAACATTGTCTAGTGGACTAGCTTCAATTCTGACCTGTAAGATTGAATTCACAACCAATTTAGGTTTTGCTCTTGTGTCCAGAAGGGCTAGCGGGTCTTGAACGCTGATTAAAACACGTGCAAGACGAGTTTGATTATCAAGTGCCCCAATGAGATGTTTGACGCGTCCCTCTCGTACTGCTTCACGTGGCCAGGCAGAGCGATTATGAAGTATCGCTTTTGCTCCCAATTCGCCATTGTTAGAAAAATCAATACGCTCTATCATGGACAAAGGTATCGTTGAAATTACCCAATATTCATGAACGCCTACCAGCCGTGCAAGCTCGGTATTGGGATCAACTTCTGAACCTAGATTTACCTCTCTGGATAAAATTTGGGCATCAAATGGCGCAACAATACTTGTTCGTTGTAATTCCAGCTTTGCCTGATTTAGCATGGCTTCAGCCGATTTGAGAGCAGCACGTGCTGCAGCCAACTGAGGCTTGCGCAGCACCAAAGATTCATTCTCAGCACTTAGACTTTGACCAAGTAACTCATATTCTCTTTTGGCAACATCACGCCTTCCCAATTCAATGTTCAATTCAGCACGTGCCTGAGCCATAGCACTCTCCATCTGCTGAACTCTGTTTTCAAAATCAGCCGGATCGATTTTGAGAAGGACTTCGCCTTCCTTAACGAAACCACCTGGGATAAAATTTTTGGCAACATCAACAATCCGACCATTTACGCGAGGACTTAGCACAATATCTTCTGCCGCTTCGACAGTTCCTAAACCTTCAATGCGCGGTGTGTAAGTCCCTCTCTGAACCTCTTGCACGTCGACAAGCATCGCCGTCTTTTTTGTAGCAGCTTCACGCTGTGCGGTTGGCTCTGTCGAATTAATTACAGTAATAAGCACGACGGCTCCGATAATAATACCCAAAATAATAAGTAGATTAGTCTTCTGCGTCATAATGTTTTTGACTCTGCGTCATTAATTTCACCCGGGGTTTCAAACCCGCCCGCTAATGCGCGATAAAGCGAAATTCTGGTTTCAACTAAATTACGCTGTGCACGCAATAAATCACGTTCAATCTCCTGAAGTTCAGTCTGCGAACTTAACACGGAAATAAATTGATTCGCTCCATTAAAATATCCTGTTCTGATTTGTTCTAAAGTATCGCGCGCCATCCGAAAGCGATTTTCCAGATTTGTGATTCGTTGATCTTGTTTTTTTTCAATGATCAGTGCATCTTCAACCTCACCAAATGCGTTTAAGATAGCTTGCGCGTAAAGTTGAATGCGCTCATTGCGCAGAGCTTCCAATCGACTTACCTCCGCTCGTCGCTGCTCGCCGTCAAAAACAGGCGTAATAATCCCACCTGCTAATGTTGCAATCCAGTCAGAGAATAAATTACTCGCACTTGTAGCTTCAGTAGCATAGGATGCTGATAATGTGAGACTTGGATACTGATCGCGCACAGCGGCAACAAGATCCTTATCTGCCGCTTCAATCTCAAAAAGTCTTTCACGTATATCCGGCCTGCGATTAATTAAATCCGTTGAAAGTCCCGTATCAGGCAACTCAGGTAATATGGGCAAAGAAGTACTGAGCTGGTATGTTTTATTTTGTGGGAGTTCACCCTTCAGAATTGCCAGTTGATGCCGAAGTGTTTCAAGGTCGATCTCCACTCCGATTTTCTCTTCCTTTATAGACTCGATCAGAATCTGCTGACGCAGAATATCCTCGCTGCGACCTTGTCCAATCCCAAAACGCGCTCTTAAAACCTCAAGCACTTTCTCGTTGGTTTCGATCTGGCTCTCCAAAAGGTCAATTTGATTTTGTGCTTCTATTAATCGTATCCATGTAATAGCAATATTACCTGATAAAGTGAGGGCCGCTGTACGATAAGCTTCCATGCTTGCAGCAGCACGCAATTCTTCTGCAACCGCTGCAGAGCGAATACGCCCCCACAAATCAATTTCATATGAAGCAGAAAGCCCTAACGATAATAAATTTTCGTCATCCTCAGTATTCCGACTGACGGAAGCATTCAAATCAAGATTGGGGTATAAATCAGAGCTTTCCCTTTGCGCCAAGGCCCTGGCAGCATTTAAGCGCTCCCAGGCAGCGACTAGAGAGAAATTGCCATCGAGCGCTGATTGAATATGAAAATCGAGTTTTTCATCCCCCAGTACCTGCCACCAGGCATCCTGCTGTACTGCTGATCCGGTATAAGAAAATCGCTGCTCTTCTTGCAAAGGCAAATTGTAAGGGGAATAAGACGCACAACCTGTGCAAATAAAGACAAGAATAATGCAAAATATCAAACGAAAAGAAGAGAGTATTTTTATTTGATTTAGAGCTATCAGTGACTTTTCCCTTCGTGTTTAAATGAGTGGCGTCTATGGTAAAAAATTGATTTTAAAGTTACTTGTTAGTGTTTTCGATTGATTTTACATACATTAAGTAAGGCTAAAATAGGCACTGCTAACGGAGGGTCTCAATAGCAAAGTGATTCAAAGACAAAAGGTTATTATATTTTATAAACAACTTGAACCCCAATTCGGTATGCACTGCATTGTTTACTCGATATTACAGCCAATACCGGGGTTAAGTTGTTCAAAATGCACCACAATGTCACAGTTGATTTGTACTACACAAAGCTTGTCATGAAGTTCCAGCATGTAGATTGCCAGCATCAAAGAAAAGATAATGATGGGTAGGCGAGTTAGTCATACACTATAAATCACGTATAAAGTGTAATGTAAATTCCGCAATTTATTTAAAACCTGACTGCATAGAGAAGTTACCAATGAAAATTTTTTAGACCAGATTAAAATTAATATATCAAAATAGATTCCATAAATATCAACTACATGGAAACTTTTGTAATAATGCATTCCATACAGTATCAGATGCGTTGTTTTGCATACTATCGATGTCTTTTGACTCGATTAATTCCATAACCACGGTTTTTAGCTTTTCTGAATTTGTTTTAGCGGGGAGGCAAATTGAATAGTTCCCATCAGGCAAGGTTTTTTCCATTAATCTGGTTCCATCATAAATACCCATAATGTATCCATAACATAAGCCTTCATGATATTGTCCATCCCTGAAACAATTTTCTTTTAGTTGATTAACTCTGAAAAAATCTGCGTATGAGGTAGATGACAATAGCGCGATAAAAATAATTATTACTTTTTTCATATTTAACGATTAATATTTTTTAGTTGGGTCAAATAAGCACTGTAGCATAATCAGTGAAGCAAGACACTTTGGCTTCTACACATAGGCTTTATTAGAACACAAACTAGTTTGAACCTTACTTTTGTCATAGATTTTCATTAGTCTATAATGAGTCAGTATGAAGGTTGTCCTTCCTCTTTCCACAATTGAGTTAGTAGAAATGCCAGTTAAGTCCAATCAAGTGTTGATACTTGTATTCTTGATACTCCTCGTTCCTCAGGCGCTTTCAGCTGATCAAGTCATTAAGCATGAAGGCCGTGTCGTAAAAGTCATTGATGGTGATTCGATTACATTGCTTGTTAATAGCAACTCCCAGTTCAAGATTCGGCTAGCAGAGATTGATACGCCGGAGCGTGGACAACCCTACTGGAGGGTGTGCATGGCGAATTGGTATGCATAGCAAATTCGTATTTTGGCATAAATTGAGTTAGATTCGCAGTCTTGTTATTGAATAAAATTGATTTATGATAAGTCTGCATGAAGGATGCACTCATACTTGCCATTCATTTGACTAGTTTACTTGTTCGCCTGCTCAAACCAGGCGGAATGAAGGTTGTTGCTGCCGAAAACATGGTTCTCAAAAAGCAGCTGTTAATCATTCAACGTACCCGTACGAAAGCTCCAAACCTAACGACTATAGATCGACTCACTTTTGGATGGTTGGCAATGCTACTATCACCCAGACGATTGGCTCGGTCTGCAATCATCATTAAGCCATCTACACTGCTCTCGTTTCACAAGGCTCTCGTGAAACGTAAATACTTGCGACTCTTTTCTTCTACTGGAAAAAGCAAGCCTGGGCCCAAAGGGCCACACAGTGATTTGATCAAAGCCATTGTTGAAATTAAGCAACGCAATCCCAGATTTGGCTGCCCTCGTATTGCATTCATTATTTCTAATACGTTTGGGATTGAGATGAATAAAGATATTGTGCGAAGAGTATTGATGAAGCATTATCATCCAAGTCCTAATGATAAAGGCGGCCCTTCGTGGTTATCGCTTATTGCTAACATGAAAGACAGTTTATGGAGTATCGATTTATTTTGTTGTGAGTCCATCATTGAAAACACATTGGGTATTTGTGGTGATGGATATCTGGAGTCGAAGGCTTATTGGCTTCTCAGTACACAAAGGACCTGTTGATGGTCCTACCTTATGCAGAATGTTCAATCAGATTATCGCCAGGAAAAATATTCCTCATTATATAAGCACGGACAACGACCCGCTTTATCAATTCCATCGCTGGAAAACAAACCTTAGAATTCTGGAAATTGAGGAAGTGAAATCGATTCCCTTTATTCCGATCTCTCATCCTTACATTGAGCGAGTCATTGGAACAATAAGGCGTGAATGTCTGGATCAAACATTGTTTTGGAATGAAATCGATCTGCAATACAAGCTCGATGACTTTACTGACTATTACAAAAATCATCGCGTGCATTCTTCGTTAAGTGGCGATGTCTCTGCTAAATATGATGAAAAAAGAAGGCGATCTTACGCAAAACTCGAAAAATTTAATTGGAAAACGCTTTGTCGTGAACTGGTTCAACTTCCAATCCCAGCTTAAATGACCAATTCGCCATGCATGCTTTTGAGCCGATAGCAGTTATTGTAACTACCATCGGCTTAAGTAAATCAGGCACAGTCTGTTATGACATCTATGGTGTTTCTCCAACCTTATACAGAGGTTTTCTTCCAGCTTCCTTTCATAAAAACCAAAAGAGCAACCAATGCCATCAAACTTTCCGCAGTGAGTATGGCTAAAAATATCCCTTCAGGACCTTGTAAAAAACTTTTTGCTAATAGATAAGCCACAGGAATCTGATAGAGCCAAAAACAAATACCATTGATCCATGTCGGAGTATATGTGTCTCCTGCACCATTGAATGCCTGAATCAGTACCAGGCCAATCGCATAAAAGCCAAAACCATAACTTACAATGCGCAAACATTGTGCCGCATACTCAAGCGTTTCAACATCTGATGTAAAAATACTGACAATGGATTCTGAAAATCCGATCAACACAAGTCCAATACTCACCATAAAGATGAGGTTGTACTTTGCCACAATATAGACTGCACTTTGGGCACGCTCCGTCAGGCTTGCCCCGAGGTTCTGTCCCACGAGTGTGGAGACTGCATTACTTAACCCCCAGGCCGGGAGAAAAATAAACTCAATGATTCTAATTGCAATGGTATAACCGGCGAGTGCGTGGTTCCCATAATCGGCCATAAGCCTGATTAAGAAAATCCAGCTGGAGGTTGCAATTAAAAATTGGGCAATCCCGCCGATAGAGACTTTCACCAGGAGCTTCATCTCTTCAAAGACAGGGACCAGATGCTTCATTCTGACATGGATCCTGGAGCGGCCATTTATCAGCATGATGGCACAATAGGTAACACCGATACCCCGTCCGATATTGGTTGCGACTGCGGCCCCTTCGATACCTAAGTCAGGAAAGGGTCCCCAGCCAAAGATCAGACAGGGATCGAGTACAATATTGATTACACTAGCCAGCCAAATCGCATGCATGGCAATAATGGGCTCTCCTGCCCCACGAAAAATACCGTTGAGCATAAACAAAAAAACAATGGTGGCACTCCCACCTAGCATAATCGAGGTATAGCCTGCGTTGTTTTTAATCAGACTGTCGGATGCACCTAGAAAACTCAGAATCTCATGCGCAAACGAGGCACCCGATAAACCAATTATAAGTGACAATACAGCAGCAATCAGGATTGACTGACCGGCAATCAGGTTCGCACGTGAGCTGTCTTTTTCTCCAATACGGCGGGCAATCAGTGCTGTCAGCGCCATGCTTAATCCGATGGAAACCGCATAGAGCAAAGTAATGAAGGCTTCAGTCAACCCGACCGTCGCAATCGCCTCCGCTCCCAATTTTGCGACAAAGAAAATATCAGTGATAGCGAACAAAGCCTCCATAGACATTTCAAGTATCATCGGAACGGCAAGAAGGACTACCGCATGTTTGAGAGATCCCCGGGTGTAATCCCGCTCGATATTTGAAAAGGAATCGCGAACAAGACGCCAGAAAGTGTGACGTTCTATATTATTAAAATCAGTGTTCATAAGCTTTAAGTTAATTAAGACAATAAGGATGCAAGGCATCGCATTCCCGGCTTAGCCAGAAACATTAATAAAGCTTGAGAAGTGACTGATTAAGCGAGGAGTATGTTGGAACGATCCACCACATTCGGCAGCACGGTATCCTGTCGTGCGCGGGTCGTAACAATGTAGTGTATTGTGATTAAAATCATTGAACTGTCGTCGTGCTTTTTTGAGGGTCGCTAAGCTTACTATTAAATTAGGACATGTCAAGATATAATTTGATTAATAAAATATCTACCCAAGAATGTCACAAAACTGTCCTACGCATTGCGAATTGGTATTTTGGCATAATTTCTATTGAATTCGCAGTTTTGTTCTCGATTAAATTATATCTATCATAGGTTTGCATGAAGGATGCATTCTTACTTACCATTCATTTAATTAGTTTACTTGTTCGCCTGTTCCGACCACATGGAATGAAGGCCATTGCTGTCGATATCTTGGCTCTCAAAAAGCAGCTGTTAATCATTCAACGTACCCATTCGAAAGCACCCAACCTAACGACTATAGATCGACCCACTTTTAGATGGTTGGCAATGCTGATATCACTCAGACGATTGACTCGATCTGCAATCATCATTAAGCCATCTACCCTGCTCTCGTTTCACAAGGTTCTCGTGAAACGTAAATACTTACGACTCTTTTCTTTAACTGGAAAAAGCAAGCCTGGGCCCAAAAAGCCACACAATGACTTGACCAAAGCCATTGTTGAAATTAAACACGTAATCCAAACTTTGGTTGCTCTCGTATACCAGCCTAAATTACAAGCTCACTATGTACTGTTGTTATATATACTAAAGTAGTTTATCCGCTAAGAAAAACTCAAGTAAAAAACTTGAGCTCTTCTTTGATGTTAGGTGGTAATTTAACTGGCTTTGCGTCTTGAGAAGAACGAAAAGCCTAGTAAACCCGAAAGTAATAATGGTAAGGCTGCAGGAACAGGGACTGGTGTCAACGTGACTAACCAATCATCTGTAGAACTACCTGGTTCTAACCATCCTCGGCCAACTTCTGAGGTGGTGTCGCCAGATAAACGATGTCCGTCACCTAAACCCAGAAAGACATAACCCTCATTATCAGCTATACCGTTCAGAGCAAACACATCGCTCCCATTTGATACGGTGCCTGCACCAGAAGCTGCAACAAAACCATCTGTGACTGCTGTAATGTCAGTCAGCGTGTATACGACATCCCAAATTGAATTATTTGAATTACGCGATAGTGTCCCTGAGACTGTGACTAGATCGTTGCTGTCATCCATATCACCCATAGTGTCCCAGAATAAGCTGACTGAGGCGGTTTCTTGTGTTGTACTAAATGTTTTAGCTGCATCTGTTCCGTCACCACCAAAGCCCAAGCTAGCGACTGAATCTAATCGCAAACCATAAGTTATGTCCGGCAAACTTTGTAATGATGCATCCGGATGATCACCAAGAATGTATGTAAGATTAGGTAACACACTTGCTGCATTTGCTGAAGATGCTGCCAGTAAAATAAGAATACTCAAACTCCAACGTTTCATATATTTGTCCCCAAGGTTTTAATACTCAATGTAGATAGCTTGAATAGTAGTGACTAAATGCAATGATATGATTAACGGAAAATTAAAATTTTGTGAATTATTTGTGACGCTATTTAAATCATTAATTCAACAATATTACCTAACTGAAAATTGATATTATTTGTCTTGAGGGTTTTGCATTTTGTAATTACTGACTATGACCCTGTTTTTTAATTTCACCGCTGGAAAGCCAATCTGCATATCCTTGATATCTAAGAAATAAAATTTATTCCCTTTACGACAATCTCACATTTTTATCGAACGAGTGATTGGGATGATAAAGCGAGAGTGTTGGAGCAAAAGTTGTTTTGGAATAACGTCGATCTGCAAAACAAACTGGATAACTTTACCGACTATTACAACAATCATCGCGTGCATTCATCACTTATGGGTGAGATACCCGCTAATTTTGGTAAAGAAACATTGCAACCAGTTGCAAGTTTAGAAAAGTTTAATTGGAAAACGCTTTGTCGTGGACTGGTGCAACTTCCAATCCCGGCTTGAATGACCAATTCGTCAGGCACAGAATCAAATTGCACATGTCTGCCTATATACGGATTATTACCCCTAAAGTAATTATAGTGATTATCAGTCTATACATCATAATTCGGCGCAAATCGGTCATTAACTTTTCTCAGTAATTTGATAATGTCGCTTAACACCTTTTGATAACTTACCCCATTGCGAACCAGCAACACGTTCTTGATGTCTTTCAAATGATACACGGTCTGTAAATTCCTCATAGACATGATAAACGTTTTCGTTTACGTCATCTTGAGTTATATTGAATGCTAAGCAGCCTTTTTCATTTAGCGTCAATTCAATATGCCTTGGAAGCTCTTCCCTAATATCTAATAAATCACTATCGGGAATTTCAATGTATCCTTTAAGAATAATCTTAGACAAGGTAGTCACCTGTGATTCATATGACAGCTACAGACGAAAAAGTAGTCATTCATAGTCTCACTATTGTTGAAAGTCCTCAATCAACTTAAACCGTTCGCAAACCAATATCATTTCATCATGAAATCCTCCATTGCGCTCAAAATAAGCTTGATGATCGCGCCTCCATCCTGAGAGATCTTTGTTTTCCCCTTCAGCTAAAGCGAATGCTTCATCAACATCGCAAAATCTTTTTTGGGTAACTTCAGTAGTTTCGATCACAAGTGCTGGTTTTCGATCTTCATAATGAACAGCAAGATAGTTTCTTCCCACCTCGGGTAAAATTTCTCCCTCTTCAATAAATTCACGTAACGCAGCACAAGTTGCTGTCTTTTTGCCGCAACGAACTAAAGCAAGCAGTTTATCTGATAGCTGCTTGCTATCACCAAAATCAAAAATTACTGCTCCTGGGTATTTTTCTAATATATCTTCAATATTCATATAAGTGGAAATGCTTCCTTTCGGCGTAAAAACGATCATTGTGAATTTTTACTTAGAGTTAATTTTACCCATGCTCCAAATTTATCCACGCCAGTGTCTTCAGTCTTTTTAAATCTAAGTGTCTGATAAAAGCTGAGTGCTCCATGATTCTCAAGATTGCATTTCAAAATCAACTCAGTGGCAGAAGTTCTTATGATTACTTCACGCAATAGTTGTGTACCTACACCTTGCCTCTGGAATTCAGGATATATAAACAAATGATGGATGAATGATTCAGGTTCGTAAATTGCTATAAAACCTACAACTTTTTTATTTATTAGTGCAATTAAAATTAGTTCATCTTTAGTTAATTCCGAAAATTCTTGAACTGTTACTCTACGAGGTTGATTTGGAAATATTTGATTCCAGGCAGAAGAGAAAATATCGGCACATGTGTTAATTTCCTTTGAGGTCATTTCTCTGATGATCAATATAGTATGTCCTGATTTCATAAAAAAAGTATCGCTTTACTGCGCAAATATCAGTCGTTAACCTGCCAAGATTGTATTATCATATCGTTTTTTATCTCGTGATGATAAATACGAGTGTATGCTAGCAATACGTTTTATGTGTGCATCAAATAATAATGCGCGACCTACACAGTTATATTTAAAGCAGAAGCAAATGAACTTGACGACTATTTTACCAAGGTCTCTGCAAGAATGAGACAATTAGCAAACCTAAAATATTTCTGTAATAAATTCACATCTGCAAGGGATGACAATATTGGAATGTCTGTTTCATACTGAGACAGTGAAGAAAAATTACAGAATAGAAAAACGTTCCAGAACATATAGTTGCTCAAGAGATAGATAGATCTAGTATATCTCATATCATGTTAAAATTGTTAACTTACTTGTGAATATAAATATAACTGCGTGCATTAATCTGACTTGCTCTTATTATTTCTTTGGTCTATCGAATAATCTACCCTTTGCTTCAAGGCTTTGCAACGATATTTAATCTTAATTTCAAATAGTGCTAAGCCGGTGATTATCAAGGCCGTTCCAACTAATACTGAAACTGTTACTTTTTCACCATTTAACAAGCTACCTAGAAATAGTGCACAAACTGGCGTTACCAATGAAATTAAGGAGACACGGACTACATCCATCTTTTTCAAGATAAAGTAATACATCGAAAATCCTACTGCAGTGGCAATAATGCCTAAGTACCCTATTGATAATACAGTTGACATAGATATGTGGTCTACGCTTCCCCCTGACATCAAAAATGTCATTGAAAATAAAGGAACCGCGATCAGTAAGCCACCAAATGTCGACTCTACACCAGAAACTGAAGCATTAATTTTTTTAATAAAAATTGCACTCATTGAATGGGCAATTGTACTCATCATCATTGCACATACTCCCCAAATTGCTTGAGTTCCAAGTTCTTTACTTGAGCTAAAAATTACAAGTAATCCAGTCATACCTAACACCATTCCAAGTGTTTTAGAAATTGTAAAATGATTTTCATTAAGCAAATAGATTGAACCTACACCAGTAATGATAGGCGATAATCCAAATATAACCGAAACCCATCCTGAAGGGATATATTGAACACTCCAGTAAACGAGTGACATTGCAAGATAGAATCCAAGTCCCGCTATCAAATAGGTGATAAACGCATCTTTAGTGCAAGTAAGTTTCTGTTTTGTCGCAATAAAAATCATAACAAGCGTGAACATTCCGATGACCATTCTAGCGGTCAAACCAAACAATACACCACTTTGGCTACTCCAATAGATCACGAGTGGAGTCGTGCTCCAGATAACGATTAAACTTAAATATGTCGCTCGTACCATAAATTATCTTTTTAACAGGATAAAAAAAGGCCGCTCGGTTTACCCTGCGGCCTTTATTACTAAATCTTAAATTAGTTCAACAAAATTCCACAGGCACACGCTTATCTGGTTCTATGACCAGATTCCATCTCATGCGGAGTTGTTTTGCTAAATTTTTCATGACGCGGATTCTACATTTTGTAAAAGGTTAGTCAAGTGTGGTATTTGACCACTCAACTACAAGTTATCAATATGAGGTCGAAATGTTTGTTGTTCATTGCCAGGAAGAATACATTTTGCTACTAAAGTTTAATCTGAACTAAACGTTTAGATTAAAATATACGAATCTCCATTTAGGGTTGCGGATTCAACGGGTGGATGCAACACATTGGTTAATCTGTTCGGCCAGGGTTTTAAAAAACAGGGTTTTTCTAGGTCAGTTAATGTAATTTTTTGAAACATGCTTTAGAAATATGCGCGATATGCCGGTAGTCTGTGCCACAACAGCCTCCAAGTACGTTTAAGTTTGGAATTCTCTTCCTGAGTTCGTGATATTGTGCCCCTAATTCCATAGGGTTACCTTCATCTAACTCTTCAATTTCATCTAGCTCGGCATGGCTGCATGTAGAGGAATTAGCGCGGAGACTACGAATTTTTTGCAACCAAGGCTCTCCTGAAGAAACTACATCTTCAAAATGAGTCGGGTGCGCGCAGTTAATCATATAATAAATTGGTGCTTGATTTGTTCTAACTTCGACTTGCGCTATTGCATCCTTTAATGTCTGACCACTAGGCAATTTTCCATCAGTTTCCAAAGTGAATGAGATCACTACCGGCATATCAAATGCTTTACCCGCACGTGCGATACCGACTGCCTCCTCAACATAATTCAGTGTTAATGCAGAAATCATATCAGCATCTGTTTTACTTAAAGTTTCAATCTGAAAAGAATGATAGTCTTCCGCCTCCATCTCAGACATTTGGTTATTTGGAACATACCCATCACCACGGGGTCCAACACAACCACTAATAACGATCTTGGTATCCTGTGTTTCATACTCATCACGGTATGGATAAAACATCTCAACTGCTTTATGTAGCATTTCAACTAAACCTTCCCTTGAATAACCTAATTTAGACGCCCAGTCCATACTAGCTCGCCAAGTAAGTGTTTCCAAAATAAATCCAACTTTATGTGATTTTGCAATCTGACAATGCTTATGAAACCATTTTTGAATAGCTGGTTGTGCCTTTGAATCATTGAGCAGATGAAATGATGCAAAATACGGAAGGTCTATCTCTTCATTGAATAGAAGATGTGTTTCAATACCCCCATCAGTAAGAAAATTCTCGCCTGATAATTGGGGTAAGCTAAAGCGATATTTAGGCATATCTCTCAATCTCGTTAAGTGAACCAATTGGTTTGTAGGGAAAATTGTATATATGTGTTCAATTGTTTTCACCAGACTAGAAGTACGAATAGTTTATTTATCTATAACTAACTGTTTATATTGATTTTATTTTATATTTCTTATGACTTCTTGCTATGAAATAACTAATAAGTACCCAAATAACTTTACCTGTGGTCTACTGTAAATCACGCCATATCCAGTAAACTGGACCAATAGGTCTTGTTAACTAGATTTGAGGTCTCCACATCATCATGAGAATAAATAGTGTTGCAACACGAAATCGAATCTTGTCAGCAGCAGAGCAGTTAATTCTGCAGCAAGGATTTTCGGGCACCCCGATCAATCAGATAATTGAAAAATCAGCAATTACGAAAGGAGGCTTTTTTTACCACTTTGAAGGTAAACGAGATTTAGCCAAACATTTATTAATCAGATTTCTTAACGAAGAAAAAAAAATATTTAATCAATTGGTTGATCGTGCTGAAGCCTTATCAGAAGACCCATTGCAACAAGTATTATTGCTTCTTAAGTTATATGCGGAATTAGCGCTTGAATTGCCTAAGGGACATCCAGGTTGTGTTGTCGCATCATACACTTATGAGTTGCAGCAATTTGACTCTGAAATATATGATATCGCAAGCAAAGGGATGCATGAATGGAAAGAAGCTTTTGAAGTATTGTTAAATAATGTTGCCGACAAATATCCTCCTAAAGCCGATATAGACCTTGGCGACGTTTCCAATATGTTTACGGCTGTGTTTGAAGGAGGAATTATTTTATCTAAAATTTCTGGCGACCCAAGAGCACTAAGCAGACAGTTACTTCAGTATCGGACATATATTCGATTTATTTTTGGAGACTTATAACGTATAAATAAAATGACCACTTTTGCGCCAGAAGCAGACACTAACATACAGATTTACTTCACTCATTGAGATCTTTGATTGAAGCAATAGTTGGCTGCAAGGGGAACCGTCAAAATGCTAAAAGAGACTTTTCTAGCATTTTGTCTGTGCATGGCGAATTGATATTTTCGCACAATTTGGGTTGGATTCGCAGTCTTGTTATTGAATAAAATCGATCTATGATAAGTCGGTAAAAAGAATGTACTCCTATTAAGAATTCATTTAATCACTTTATGAATTCACCTTCTCAAACCAGACGGTGTGAAAACTGTTGCTACTGAAAATTACCACGCAATCCCATCACAAATGTTCAATTCACCATGCACTGATGTTGCCAATAATCAATGCAGTACTGACTTTACACCAACGTCCTGTACCTCGGTTATTCAATCAGGTGAATCTCCTAAATGCATAATTTCCAAACGAAATCGATTCACATCAAAAAATTCAGTCTCTTTTTTATCATAATCATACAAACTGGACACCCTGAATAGTAAAAGTTTCTGGGCATAACAATTGTCCTTTGATAAAGGTTCTTTAGGGCGCAAGTGAATTACAAAGCACATGTGTATATTTATTTAATTAAGAAAACAAAAGTTTATCTTCATTAGTGGATACAACATCATTTAGGTCATCGAAGGCCTTATTGTCTCCATTTACTAAATACATAGTCGCTTGCTTTTTGTGCTGTATGACAGGAAAAACACGCTTCCTTATAGTTACTACTTACCACTCTATTATCTGGATCACCTTTAACAAATCCTTCAAACCCCCAACCTGCAGTGTTTTTGAATACTCTTGTATCCTTTTGCATCACTCCTAATACCTTACGTTTCCTTTCAACAATAGCGTTTTCTTCTTCAACTGCGTCCAATAAATCGAATATAATGACAGAGCCATCAGGAAATATTCCTGTTTTATAACCTTTTATTGCCAATTCATTTGCATAAATATGATGTATTCCTCCAAAAGAGGCGTGCAAAGGATGTCCTTCTTGAATTACCATACTTTTCACATGAGTCCAAAAGCGATAGTCAACAGGATAATCAACCAATGCATCTGAAGCATATATTTTATGACTTAACAAAAATAAAAAAATGGCTAATATTTTAATTGTATGCTGTAGTGTTCTGTTCATCATATCCTCCAATTTTTAGTACGTTCATTGAATATCAATTGGTACAATAAGAACTCAACGTCTACTTGACAAGTACGCACCTTCCGGATAGATAGTTACCAAATGGTGTAAATTATGGATAAACAAAACAAAAATACTTGCGTAAATATTCCAGTGGCACGCATGGTCGAGGATATTGTTGGATGCAAATGGTCACTATCAGTATTAGAAGCAGTCAAAAGTGATATTGTTAGACCCGGAGAGATCAAGCGTTCGATAGATGGGATATCAACGAAAGTACTAAACGAACGTCTTAGTAAAATGATGCGTTATGGAATCCTAAATAAAACAATATACCCAGAGGTGCCACCAAGAGTTGAATACAATTTAACACCATTCGGACATAAGTTTGTAGATATTCTTAACCAAATAGAAATTCTTCAAAAAGAATACGAATAATGACGTGCATAGCGAATTCGTAGTCTTGTTATTGAATAAAATTGATTTATGATAAGTCTGCATGAAGGATGTGCTCCTATTTACCATTCATTTAGTCACTTTGCCTATCCGCCTACTCAGACCAGGTGGTATAAAAGCCATTGCCGCTGAAAACCTATTACTCAAACAGCAACTCCTTATTATTGATCGATCAAGATTAAAGGCACCTAACCTCACAACTAAAGATCGCTTCATCCTCGGGTGGATTGCGATGTTGCTATCATCCAGACGACTGGCTCGGTCTGCAATCATCATTAAGCCATCTACTCTACTGTCGTTTCACAAAGCACTCGTGAAACGTAAATACTTACGACTCTTTTCTTCTACTGGCAAAGGGAGACCTGGGCCCAAAGGGCCTAACAGAGATTTGATCAAAGCCATTGTCGAAATTAAACAACGTAATCCAAACTTTGGTTGTCCTCGCATTGCGTACATTATTACCAATACGTTTGGAGTTGAGGTCAATAAAGATGTTGTGCGTAGAGTGTTAATGAAACATTATCATCCAAGACCTAATGATAGTGGTGGCCCTTCCTGGCTATCGTTTATTGCTAACATGAAAAACAGTTTATGGAGTATCAATTTATTCTCCTGTGAATCTATCACACTGAAAACACATGGGTATTAGTGGTGATGGATGTTTGGAACCGGAAACTCATTGGTCTTTCTGTGAATAAAGGCCCAGTCGATGGCCCTACCCTATGCAGAATGTTCAATCAGATTATCGCCAGGAAAAATACACCTCATTATATAAGCACGGATAACGATCCGCTTTTTCAATTTCATCGCTGGAAAGCCAACTTTAGAATCCTGGATATTGAGGAAGTAAAATCAATTCCCTTTACTCCCATTTCACATCCATTTGTCGAACGAGTCATTGGAACCATAAGGCGCGAGTGCCTGGATCAGATGTTGTTTTAGAATGAAGTTGATCTACAAAATAAACTGGATGACTTTACCGACTATTACAACAATCATCGCGTGCATGCCTCGCTTAATGGCGAAGTACCCGCTGATTTTGGTAAAGAAAGATTGCAACCAGTTGCGAATCTAGAAAAGTTTAATTGGAAAACGCTTTGTCGTGGTCTGGCTCAACTCCCAATTCCGGCTTAAAATACCAATTCGCCATGAACAACTTATTCATTTAGACTTTCTCACTACCTTATTTTGTAGCGTATCAGCCAGCGTGTATTTATTCATTGTGGCAATGAAATTTTGGGTAGCTTCTAACAGGTAATGCTTAAGCTGGCAAGAAGCTGTAATTCGGCATGTGTTAGTCTTTACATCAAAGCACTCAACTATATGCATATTTGGTTCCAACTGAGATATAAGATCACCCAGACGCAAATTTTCTGTTCCTTTTGCAATTTTAATTCCTCCACCTTTACCCTTTGTAGTTTCGATATAACCGAGTTGTGAAAGGCGATGCACAACTTTTACCATATGATTGCGCGAAATACCATAATGCTCAGCAATCTCTTTTACGCTGGCTATATTTTCTGAACGGGCTGCGACGTACATGAGTGTGCGAAGCCCATAATCAGTAAAGCGTGTTATTTTCATTTTTAATCCAAAAATAGGTTGCAGTGTTAAAATCAGTGGTTATAATGTATATTTTGAATACATATTCAAGAAGGAGTTATCCATGCTTTCCCAACAAACCATCAAAATCGTTAAGTCTACTGCTCCTATTTTACAGAAACATGGAGAGACCTTAACCAAGTATTTTTACAAGCGCATGTTTTCTCATAACCCAGAAGTTGCCCCATATTTTAATCCAGCAAACCAAGCAGAGGGAACACAACAACGCGCTCTAGCCGGAGCAATCTGTGCCTATGCCGCCAATATTGACAATCTAGAAGTGTTGGGCGATGCCGTTGAGTTGATTGCACATAAACATGCTTCACTTATGATCAAACCAGAACATTATCCGATTGTGGGTGAAAATCTACTGGCGTCTATCCGTGAGGTTCTAGGTGGAAGCGCAACAGATGACGTCATAAACGCATGGGGTGAAGCTTATGGTTTTTTAGCAGATATCTTGACAGCCCGTGAGAAGCAGATATACGACGATAATATCAAAAAACCAGGTGGCTGGGATGGGTTTAGAAAATTCAAAGTTGAGAAGAAAGAAAAGGAAAGCAGCATCATCACGTCCTTTTATCTCAAGCCCAAAGATGGTGGAGCCATACCAGATTATCTACCGGGGCAATATATTACGGTACGCATGCCCACACCGGATGGCTCAACTACAATGCGCAATTACAGCTTGTCAGATAAGCCTGGACAAGATTACTTCCGCATTAGCGTTAAGCGGGAAACAGGACCGAAAACAGACACGCACAAGGGTTACGTGTCCAATATGTTACACGACGAGATAAAAGTTGATGATGCAATTGAAATCGGTCCGCCCTGCGGTGAGTTCTTCCTGAACCCAAATGACCGACATGAACGTCCATTGGTTCTCCTGGCGGCGGGCGTTGGTATTACACCGATATTAAGTATCATGAAAGTAGCCATACAATTCATGCCGGAGCGGGAGATATTTTTTGTCCACGGTTGTTTGAATAAAGAAGTGCAGCCGTTTAAAAGTATCATTGATGATCTAGCGAAAAATCATCCAAAACTGAAAGTCCATTACCGCTATAGCGATCCTAATACAGAAGGCGTAAAATGTGAAAGGGATTGCTCAACAGGTTATGTCGATGCCGCGCTGATTGAAAATCTTGTACCGGATCGCCATGCTGATTACTATTTTTGCGGCCCAAAGCCATTCATGATCAACATTTACCAGGACTTATTGAAATGGGGAATCCCTGGAAATCAAGTCCATTTTGAATTCTTTGGCCCAAAAGAAGATCTGCAAAAGGCAGCATAAAATTTACTTAGGCAATCGAGTGGAGCTCTGGCATCAACTGTGACAATGCTTAGAGATCGAGAAATGCTATATGTAGCGATTCAATTAAATGAAACACAAGCACAACGTTTTTGGCTGCTCATATAGCAGTATACAATTTGATAAACCTTAATCGAAATTTATACCTGCTAAGGATTACCAAGCATTTATAGGTGATGCCTTAAAATTCATAATTAAATAATAAACTATAAACACTAAGCGAGGATCTAAATGGAACGTTTATCGGAAAAAACAATGCAGATTATAAGAGAATCAGAACCAGTATTCATGAAATACCATACAGATATATCAAATAATATGTATAAACATTTATTTGCAAAACATCCAGAGTTAAAGCCTATGTTTGAAAATGCACCATTCAATCAACCCAGAATGTTTGAAGGGGCAATACTCGCATTTTTAGTGAGCAAAGATGATCCAGATGTCCTAAATAGTTATAGAATTGGTATTTGTAGTCGTCATGTTGATGCGGGCGTCAAAGAAGAACATTATGACATGATGGCAGAAGCCTTTTTTGAGTCTATGAGTGAGGTTATGAAAAATGAGGCAACACCTGAGATACTAGAAGCATGGAAAAAATGGTTTTATTTTATGGCAAATTTATTGATGGAAAGAGAAAAGCAGCATTACTCAGGTAAAAAAAGACTATTTCCAGATGGAACTAAACCAAATAGTGGAAAAAATTACTTTAATCACTATCGAGAATCCTAATTAAGATAATTAATAAATACGGGTATTATATTATAATCAGAAATTAGAACCAATAATAAAATATAGGCAGGCAGAACAAAATAGATTATCTTTGCCACGACTATTAACTCCAGCTTAAAATTCACGGCATAGTTTTTACTATAACTATATTAAGCGAGATAGTTCTAGCGACAAATCATGGATCACCCGGTAATTTTCTAGCTGGACTATTGCGAGGATTATCTCAATGAAAAGAAACAAAAACGATAGTTAGCACCTAAATAGTTGAGTTAGCTCGATTATTCATTCATGCAAATCAGAAAATGCCCAACCATAAAGTAGCAATTCCGATTGATGTTCATTGCATTGAAAGTAATTGAATTGACTGCAATGGGTGCAATAAAATAAAATCACTCAAGGTGAATTATTCTATATAATTTCAGGAGGACCACATCCAGTAAAAGCTAAAGCTGCACAAGTTGTGCTTCTAACGATCATTTTCAATTGATCACTATCAGCATATACTGAGGAGCGTCAATTGCCGTGTTATCCATGTACGGATATGTAGGATTACGCAAGATTCTATCTAATGAGCAAGGAGTTTAAGGATGAATCCACATCTGAAAATATTAAGCTTTTCTAGTTTTGCTATTGATCACCGCTAACGGAATGAATAGCCTTCAGACTGAATTATCATTTGCATTTGATCTATAACTGATGGCTGCAAGTTTTTTGACCATAACTTAGTCGCCATCGAGAGTTCTTCTGCGAATGTATTAGTTAATCCACCGAACTTCCGGCCAGCTGGAGTATCATAAAATTGTATTAGCTGCTCTATTTCATAGTACGTAAAATATTTATGATAAATAATTGATATCGCTTTGAGCAGTTTTCCATTATGCCTCATTTCCTTTTTAACAAGCGATATAGTTCTAGTTTCTATTTTTTCAACAACATGACTAGGTATGTCTTTATTAGAAGCTTGGAATGAAATAATCATGTCATGCACCCATCTAATAAGAATGCTTTCAATAGCATCTAATTTTCCTGAAGTATTCAGTAATTGTTCAATTAAGTTAGCTTTACTAGACGGAATATCATTTACTAGAGAAACGGAATCATTCACCTTATATATTATCTTTTCATTTTTATCTATTTGATGGACCAAGTAATCATCTTTAATTTCAATGATATCAAAACAATAATGTTTCCCTTCAGATATAATTTCCTGATGTGATGATATTTTCACTGTCACACAATTTTTATTTCCGTCAAACTTATAGTTTCCGGCATAATGAATAACAGAATCGACGTATGGAAGAACCAATCTGGTATGTATAGTACCATCAGACATAAAATTATATATAGACCAAAATGACTCTCCATTGTTATGTGATTCTCCCCATACACCTACAATAGATCTCGAAATTTCACTTGCTGTATCAGCATAAACTAAGCCTGATACAAGTCCTAAAATAGATATAATAAGATATGTATAAAATCTATTCATTTTAAACACCTATTATTTTCGTAAAGTTGTAGTTATATTTATGACATCAAGCCCACATAGATATAAATTAATACTGTGAATTAGGTATACTCACTAGCGTCGAGTAATAGTGAATTGTAATGCTCATTGTTTACCACAAACTATGAAAGACTTGTTCTGGAGTCACTTCCTTGACAAAGAAATTCACCGCTTCAGTAATTAGGCTTGCTAATGCGTTCTTTGCATAACTTACGGGCAATACACAAACGTAATGCTTCAAGATTTGTGTTACAGCTTACTGCGTGCTTGCTTCTAGAGTGGCATGAACAAGAGAAACTAACGTGTTCATCGCTATTAAATTTATCTTCTGTTGAAACATTATTTAACATAGATATAAGAAAGCTTTTACAAATATGTTATTAACAAAAACTAGATTATCTAGTGCTCAAAATTATCTTATTTCTTACTTCAAATACATAATTATTTTAATCAGTTTTATCATATTCAAGTTATTTTTATATAAAGTTTACAAAATTGAGAAAACGAGATCAGTAGCACTTACATAGATAATGTGAAATGTTTACTTTGCCATGAATCACTCGCTGTGTGTGCCTGTGTATGAGATAGCAATTCGGGATAAATATGTTACTTTGTCACGGTCTGGCACAACTCCAACATACAATTTGTATTATTAATTGGCCATTAAAAACTATCTCAAAACATGAAATATAGAATTGATTATTTTACATGGACACCAAGTACAACTTTCATCAAGTCCGAGCGAGATACGACTCCCACTAGTTTTCCATCCCTATCTGTAACGATTACTCGTTTAACTTTGTTTTTCTTCATTAAATCCAATACATTTTGAACTGTACTGTCTGATGAAGTCGTAATCACTTCATTAGTCATCAAGTCTGAAACTGTTACGTTCTCGTCTTGCAAATTAGGAATGCTTTCCTGATTTGAAAAATGATGGAATATACTATTCATTGCATCCCAAACATCTTGGGTTGGCCTATCATGAGGTAATCCCATTGCGCGTAGGATATCTGCTTCAGTAATCAAGCCTACTAGTGCTCTATTCTCTCCCAACACAGGCAACCCACTGACACTGTTTTTTAACATGTAACTAATAGCTACTTGAACCCCAGTGTCTGGAGTTACTGAAAGAATAGATCTCTTCATTACAAACTCTATAGGTATGTCTTTTAATTGACGATAATATGCAAATTTCATGGCTTTCCTAGTTATCTCAACTAGTTCATCAGGGCTAATATCAACAAAGGTACCCAACTCATTTATTGCACTGATGAAATCGCCAACTGTAGGGACATTATCTGATATAGACATATAATTTGATTTATAGGTCAAGCATTAACTTCAATGGTTTTCTCATGCCAGCAATCTTACATGCCTGTTGACCATAACCATAGGGGAATAGGCGATAAACATGTTTACGTGTTGCCTTATCATCACCAATATGTTGTTTAAGATATTTAAGGGTAATACGTAATTCTGGCACTGTTTCATTTGATTCATAATAATTACGGACAAAATTAACTATATCCCAGTGATCCTGACTCATCTTAATTTTTTCACTTTCAGCAATCTGCACTGCTAATTCTGACGTCCAATCGCCAGGATCTAAAAGATATCCTTCATTGTCTTTTGGCAACGTTGAATAATCGAGGTTCATCATTGACCTACCTTTTCACATTGATAATATATATTAATTATATATATTATATTTTAGTATATTCATTTAGTAATATTAATACTGAAGCCAAAACCTTTAACAAATTGTCAAATTTTTTATTATTTTCCGTTATATCTGCAAACGTGTATTGCTCAAGTGTATCCATAAATAAATAATATGCTTTATTTAACGTTTTCTTCAGCTTATATACTTTTACAATCTAGCAGGTGACCTTATGATTAAAGAATTCGACAACAAAGAAATCTTTGTCTGTATGTACCACCACGACTGTGAGATTTTTTCCAAGTTGATTTAATACAAATTAAATTCGATACTGACAAGTTAAGGACATCTATGCGAAACAGTCTTAATAAAATCTTCTAATTAGTATAAACTCTATCGTTTTTTCTCTAAAATCATCTAATACGTCATTTAGCCATACCATCGATTCAATATGAGAGATTAAGACATCGAAGGTCTATTATCAAAACATTGCGTTGGAGTTAGTTATAAATCGATTCGTTTATGGTGTAACAAGCTTGAACCTCAATAAGCCAAATAATTGAAACGGAAACACCAGGTTTATAGTGAGAAGTTTTATATTGACGAATTATATGTGAAAATTTATGGAAAAATTACTTATGACGCGCGGCAGAACAAGATGGCCTAATAATGGATGTTTTTTACAGCTGCGCAGAGATACCACCACAGTCAGATATTTCTTCAAATACTCCTTGAGAAGCTATGCCGCTGTACCTCGAGCACTCATCCTATAATGTATTCATGGCACATCGGAATATGATGTTAATAATCGTGCCGAAGCGCCTCTCTAACAGACGCGTATCAGAAAGCTATGCATGGGAAGATTCAAATTAACACAACATGCACAACGATTTTTAAGCGTATGCCACTCTGTACTTAATACTATTAATCTTGGACGTCACTATGTGTCTTATAAATACTACTTAATATTTAGAGATAATGCCTTTACGTTCTGGAAATATAAAGTATCTTTATAGATTATGTTTTCCTTATAAATTTTATAATTTAGAGAAGATCAAATGTCAGCACCTTACACTGACTTGATGTATATATTGATATACCTAAGATGTCAGCTACCTTATAATTTTCTTTACACTTCACTCTATAATTAAATTCCTATTCTTCGGTTTAGTATATTAAATCAGGTAATGCCCCGACATCTCTGGTTGGTATACTATCTTTAGTATACGGAGTTTACACTCTTCACCTATTGTATTTTGGTAACTTGTAACAGTGCCCACCGTTGCACCAAATATTGCTATACCTAAAGGCGACAAAACCGATATCTTATACGCCTCTAGATCTTCATACTGAGGATAAACTAGTATGACTTCATGCCTACTGACACTTTTAATATCTTCGTAAATAATGCACGAATTCATTGTTACAAGATTATCGGGCACCTGTAATGAATCTATAACCGTTGCTGCGTCAATTTTACGAATAAAAGATGCATATTGCTTGTACAGCTCAGTATGCTGAAGCGTCTTTAAAGTTTTTTTTATTCTTACTTTATCTAAACGTGTGATTTGTGTCAGATGAGTCATAAATATCTTTTAAATTTGAGCACATTAGAGTCTAATAAAATCCTCAGGCGGTCTCAATTGGCAAACCCTGTTTTTTCCACTCAGGAAATCCATCTTTCAGACGGTACGCCGTAATACCTTCGTTACGTAATTTCGCCACCGCTTCATAGGCTAATATACAGTATGGCCCACGACAATAAACTATTACCTCTTTATCCTTAACAATATCAGACATCTTTTCTTCAATTTCTTCTAAAGGAATATTGATTGCATCTGGTAAATGTCCAGCCGTAAATTCCTCTTTTGGCCTTACATCTAATAAAGTTAGATTCTTTTTTTGTAATTTCGCGACCAATTCTTCTGCGGTTAATGGTTTCAGAGTATCGCGGTGACTTAAATATTGTTGTACAACGTCTTTAAACCCTTGAGATTTTTTTTCAGCAATTTCACAGATAGAAACTACTAAGTCATACACTGAATCGTCTGCCAAACTATAAAACACATTAACACCTTCTTTACGGGTTTTAACAACACCGATCTCACGCAAATCGCGCAAGTGATGCGATGTATTAGTAACTGGATGGTGTATTTCTTGCGCAATTGAATCAACCGTCCGCTCCCCTTGTGCAAGTAAAACCAAAATTTCGAGGCGAGACTTGTTCCCTACAGACTTTACAACTTTCGCGAGCTGTCCATAAAAATCAGTTGCAAAAGAATTGATGCTTGACATACGAGTCCATTTGGTTATTATTATTTGAAGTTTTCTTCAATGAATTTTTATTCAATGAATAATAATTCAATGAAAAGTTATTCAACTAATGTACACGTATTCGATAATGAGATCAATTATTGAATCGATATTCATGCAAGTAACTGTTTTTATTAGTGTTTAGGAGTATAGAAATGCAACTTAAAACCAAGTTTGTTTCGTTTATATCACTTCTACTGTTAGCCAGTATTGTGCAGTTGGCTGGTGCAAATGAACCTTTATCACCTGCACACGGGCCTGGTGACCGCAAGCAAGGTTATGAAAGTAAAGAATATGTAACTAACTCCTTAAGCCTAAATGCACGTCTTGGAAAATCAGCTGACCTTTTGTCTTTGCTAAATAACCCTCCTTTAGGTTTGCCCAAAGTACCACAGCCTGGAAGCAATTTGATCACCGAAGAAAAGCTACAGCTCGGTCGAAGGCTTTTCTTTGACAGACGGTTATCATTCAACGACACGTTATCTTGTGGGACCTGCCATATTCCTGAACAAGGATTTACCAACAATGAAATTTCCACCGCAGTTGGTGTTGAAGGACGAAGCGGAAAACGTAATACACCTACTATTTATAACATTGCTTTTATTACAAGACTGTTTCATGACGGTAGAGAAACTTCTTTGGAACAACTGGTCTGGGGCCCTCTTCTCGCACATAATGAAATGGCCAATCCATCGGTTGGGCATGTTGTCGAAAAGATTAAAAAAATCAATGATTACGATGGCTGGTTCGAGAGCGCATTTGAAGGCAAAGGACCTACCATGGAAACCATTGGAATGGCTCTTTCTGCATATCAACGTGCTTTATTATCAGCCAACTCACGATTTGATCGCTGGAAATTTGGTGGTGATTCATCAGCATTAACCGAACAAGAGAAATTTGGTTTCGACCTCTTTATCGGCAAGGGCAATTGTGCGGCCTGTCACTTGGTCCAAGATCGATTTGCTACGTTTACCGATAACCGATTACACAATACAGGCATGGGGTACCAAACCTCCATGGGTTCCTCTGAACCTGATAAACGAACACTCATCGCCCCCGGTATATATATGACTATACCAGGGAAAGTAATTGAGTCAGTTCGTCAACAACCTAGGCCCAACGACATGGGTCTCTACGATATTACACAAAACCCGTTTGATCGCTGGAAGTTCCGTACTCCTACATTGCGCAATGTAGCACTCACCGCACCATATATGCATAACGGGAGATTATTATCTTTGAAAGATGTAGTTGAATTTTATAATCAAGGAGGCATTAAAAATGAGCTATTAAGCCCGTTAATTAAACCACTCGACTTAACCGACGAAGAAGTAGATGCATTAGTAAGCTTTTTGAATACTTTAACAGGAGACAATATTGAAATGCTTGTGACCGATGCATTCGACGTCCCCATTGGCGACACACGCGATCATGATCCGCATTGGTCTAATGAGATAGTTTTCAATAAATAGTAATAATAACCCAGGTTACATATGCCTCGGGAATTATCTTAAACCGTAACGTAAAATACCTTAAGGAGTAAAAATATGTTTTTATTAACTTATAATGACGCACATAAGTGCACTAAATTGCGATGGAAACTCCTAGCTTGGCTCATCCTAGTCATTACAGTCTCATCCGCTATTGCTGATGAAACCTGTATGTCCCCATATATGGCAAAGATTGTTGGGCAGGAAGATTTTGTATATATCTGGACTTTAGGAGTAGAAGGAATGGGTGACGAACAGGATAAATTAGTAACTGTATCAGTCAATCCGGATGCCCCCGACTACGGTGAAATTATCCATATCCTCTCTGTTGGTGGACGGAATGAAGCACATCACTCTGGACTGACAGATGATCGTCGATACCTTTGGGCTGGTGGCTTGGATAGCAACAAGATTTTTATCTTTGATATCCATACTGACCCTGCGGTTCCGAGATTACATAAAGTAATAACCGATTTTGTTGATAAAACAGGCGGTATGGTTGGACCACATACCTTCTACGCTTTGCCTGGTCGCATGATGATTCCCGCTCTATCAAATAATGTAGATCACGGAGGGCGTACCGGTATGGCTGAATATACTAATGAAGGAGAATTCATCGCTGCTTATTGGAATCCTACTGATGAAAATCTAAGAGGTGCTAAAAAATCAGGGCAATTTGCAGATGGCTACGGGTATGATCTTCGAGCATTACCACGACTTAACCTTATCTTTACCTCATCATTTACTGGATGGTCCAACTATATGATGGATTTTGGACAAATGCTGACAGATGATGAGGCAATGAAGCGTTTTGGTAACACAATGGTACTGTGGGACCTGCATACTCGAGCACCAAAAAAAGTACTGGATGTGCCAGGCGCTCCATTGGAAATACGGTGTGCATGGGATCCTGAACATAACTATTGCTTCACAACTGCAGCACTGACCTCTAAGATTTGGTTGATCTATGAAGATGAGAATGGCGAATGGCAATCTAAAAGTGTAGCTGATGTTGGCAATCCTGCAGATGTGCCTTTACCTGTAGATATTTCGATTACAGCGGATGATAAAGGTTTGTGGGTGCAAACTATGATGGATGGGAAAACACGATATTTTGATATCAGCGATCCACACAATCCAGTTTTCGCGTATGAAAAAAGAATAGGCTCTCAAGTTAACATGGTGTCTCAAAGCTGGGATGGCAAGCGTCTATATTTTACATCATCCTTACTTAGTAATTGGGATAAAACAGGGGATGCAGATGAGCAGTATTTAAAGCTGTATACATGGAACGGCTCAAAACTAAAGCAAGAATTTTCTATCGACTTCTACGAAAAAAAACTAGGCCGCGCACACCAGATGCGATTTGGCGCCTATTCACTTTTCTCAGGGAAAGAGCGACCCAAAGCCGAAAAAGTAAGCCAAGTAACTAATTAGTTGTAAACACTTATTTGATAAATTTAACATGTAGAGTAATTCAAACCAACTCAAAAGGTCGCTACTCAGTAGCGACCTACTTTATCGGATTTACCTTATTAACTAACGCTCTATAAGAAAAGTGATTACTGAAAAATGAAAAATGATAATTTCTTGTTTACACCCGGACCTACGCCCGTTCCAAACCGCATACAACACGCCATGCTCCGACCGCTCGAAGATCATCGTTCAGCGTCGTTCCCCAAACTGCTTCATCCTCTTTTAAAAGACATAAAAGCATTATTTCGAACAGAGTCCGGTCACGTATTAATTTATCCTGGCTCAGGCACTGTTGGATGGGAAGCTGCTTTAACGAATACTCTATCACCTGGTGATAAAGTCCTAATACCGATCTATGGAGAGTTTGGAAAGCGCTGGGCCGATCTCGCAGCTAAGCACAAATTAGATGTTGAACCTTTAATCCTACCTTGGGGCGAATGTGCTCCGGTAGCAGTAATTCATGAGAGACTGCAAAAAGATATCAACATGAAAATTAAAGCAGTATTCATCGTTCATAACGAGACTTCGACCGGTGTTGTAAGCAATATCCCTTTGGTGCGTAAAGCTATTAACGACGCAATGCACCCTGCGCTTTTATTCGTAGATGGGGTAAGTTCTATAGGCGGAATTGAATTTAACATGGAAAAATGGGGCGTGGATCTTGCCATATGCGGCTCTCAAAAATGCTTGATGTTACCACCCGGCCTCACTCTAATAGGAGTAAGCAAGAAGGCTCTCAAGCAAAGTAAAATGTCACAATACAACAAAGCTTATTTTGACTTTAAAGAAATGATCCAAGCTAATCAAACTGGATACTTTCCATTTACGCCACCTCTCACGTTATTCTATGGACTTCGTGAATCGGTTACCATGTTGCTCAAAGAAGGATTAGACAATGTTTGGATTCGGCACAAAAGGATAGCATGTGCTGTTCAAAGAGCGGTAAATGTATGGAACTTAGATTTGTGTAGCAAAGATCCAAATACTTATTCAAATACTGTTAGCACTATCATAACGCCCGAACGATTCGATACAAACACGCTGATAAAGACAGCGTACGATAAGTATCACCTGTCACTAGGTGGCGGCCTTTCACAACTAAATGGTAAAGCATTTCGCATAGGACATATGGGGTACGTCGAGCCGCTGACACTTGCTGGCGTATTAACCTGTATCGAAAACTGTATGAATATCAACGGAATAAAAATACAAATCGGAAGTGGAGCATCTGCCGCATTACATAGTCTCGATGGTGCGGCATTAACTGAACAGTCCAAATCAAAACAATCTGCTATCTATAAGTACTCATAAATTTCTATTCAGCAGTGTAAAACTAACCGCATCCGCGTGACAATGTCCTGATGATAAAAGCAACCAACCTATACAAGCGATATCGATTTCCGTGTGCATGGCAAATTCGAATTTTGTCAAAAATTGAATTGAAACAGCGGGATAATCATTTGAAGTGTTGGCCAAGAAAATCTAGAATCCCGCAAGTTTCTGAGTGTAATATCTGCCAATATATGACAGAAACGCGCGAGCATGTTTACCTGATACCAAGATTCATCAATAACTTCCGCATAATATTGAGCTGCGTACTCGTCCTCGATTCTGCTTCTCTGCCCACATTAAAAACTGGGAAAGACTGTCGACCTGATCATCAAACTTGCCCAGCGGAAATGCCAGCATCTCCGCTTTAAAATGTTCCAGCCAATCCGCCTCTTTGGGCAAATACACCTGCCCTGCTTCAATCACTGCAGACTGCGTACTCAACCTGGTCACCTTGTCTTGCTCGGGATGAATCTTAATGGCATAAATACCATATCCATATTTTAAGTCCTGAATTAATTGGGTCCCTGAGCCCTTGTCTTCAATCAATACAGCATAAGCGGCATATTGTTTTTTGAGTTCTATGACTTTTTTACGCAACTGGGGATATTCCAGTCTTGCCCGATACACGTTTAACAGATAGTAGGCATTATTCTTCATTAGCCAGCTGGTACACACCGAATAGTCGTTCAGTTCCTCCGCCTTGCTCGCCGTATCCCAACTCTGCACGATAAGGCCTGACTCACAGGATATGGACGAAGAATAATGTTGAAACCATTTCCATCGGATGAGGTTGCCTTCAGCAGGAACGGGGCGTTGAAGATATTGCGTATTGAAACGCCGCGTTCCCATCTGTTTTTGGATGCTTTCCAGTATTTCAATTGGCTCACGTGCCATATGTAGTGGTTCGTGAGTGGCGCGCATATAGTGATCATCGACTCCGATAGGAATGTATTGATCTTCTTGTGCGATTGCCGGTAAATCCAGATGTACCCATGAGGATGAATTTTTTAATACATGCCCCACAAGATCGTCCGTGTGCACGCGCTGCATCACAAGGATAATGATATCTTCTCGTTTATTATCGAGCCGGGTCAGCAAGGTCCCGTCAAACCATTCATTGCATGCTTTGCGCCTGGTCTCTGACTCTGCATCATCAGGCTTTAAGGGATCATCAATAATGATTACATTCCCGCCACGCCCGGTGAGCGTGCCGCCGAGCGAAGTACTAAACCGATATCCATGCCGTCTGGTTTCGACTTCCTGCTCGGTACACTTTTTAGGGTTCAGCCGCGCACCTGGAAAACATTCCTGAAACCATGTGGATTCCAGAATTTTGCGCGATTCGCGAGAGAATTTACTCGACAGATCATTGGAGTAACTGACACAAATAATCTTTTTGCCGGGATCCTTGCCCAGTATCCATGCGGGAAACGAGACGGAGGCACAATGAGATTTTAAGCTACGCGGTGGCATCGTAATGATCAGTCGCTTGATCTCGCCCTCCACACATTGTTGCAAATGCCAGGCAATGGCTTCGAGATGCCAGTTGGGATGAAACAAAATGTCGGGATTCAGGTACATAAATGCCTGCTCCATAAAACTGTGAAAGTCCGATCGAAGAAGGGTTTTAAATATTTCAGCCGCCATTATTCACCCTCTTCACTGTTCTCGCGTGAGTGATTGCGCAAAATACGCTGCTTATATCGCTCCAGGATGACCTTTTCATCCTCGGTCATCATCTGCATGTTGCCTTCTTCGACCGCATCGACACCCATAACTTTTACAATAAAGTCGAGAATCTTGAATTGCGCTGTTCGATCGCCATTCAATGCCTGATTCATTGTTGCTTTGATGAGGGCCTCCTGCCTTGTGATCATGCGTTTTTGACCCTGCTCCTGAATCGTAATTTCTTGCGAGAGCTCTTCGCTTAAAATCGTTTTGAGGTTTTTTGACTTTTTGGGCCGACCATTGGGATTTCCGGAGTGTCCTTTCTGAAATCTCGATTTCCTCGGAGGTTTGCCATAGCCTACTTCGTACGAATCATTGTCATGAGTAGTCATGTGAGTTCTCCTTGTGGCATCGAATCGCCTTTATCTGTGAGAATGTTCGACCTGATTCAATATGTATCCCTTGCTTTCCCGTCATTTCCTGCCAACGCAAAATACTGATATCGACATATTTGGGATCAATCTCCATCACATACGCACGACGTTGTGTATGTTCCGCCGCTAATAACGTTGTTCCAGCACCAACACAGGGATCCACAACTATATGATCGCGATGTGTACAATCCAGTATCGCATCGGCGACTAACACCACCGGCTTGCACGTAGGGTGCAGTCCCAGTTCTTTATTTCGATCAGAGTGAAATGCATTATTGCCGGCATAGTCCCAGACATTCGTTCGATACCGTCCATATTTACCTAATTCGACATTATTGATGTGCGGTGCATCTCCACTTTTAAAGACATAAATCAGTTCATGTTTGGAGCGATACAAACTGCCCATGCCACCGTTGGTTTTATTCCAGATACACAGGTTTTTACACTCGTGATACACATCACGTGCTGCAGTTAACAGCTCATACTGATGTCGCCAGTCCATGCAAATGTAATGAAGTGCACTCTTTTTGCTAAAACGTGATAAATAAAAGAAGAGTGATATGAGATATTCAGTGAAGTCCTCTTCGCTCATCTCACCACAGGCCATTGCAAATTTTTCATGGTGATGCTTACCCAGACCACTCACATGTCCTTCGATCGGGACGTTATAGGGAGGATCTGCAAAAATCATTTGCGCACGCTTTCGACCCATCAGTTTTTTCCATTGATGCTGATGTAGAAAGTCTCCACACAAAAGAAAATGATCACCCAATTGCCATAAATCTCCTGGTTGCGTGACGATTTCCCTGTCATTGATCGATGGAACAGAAGGCTCTGCCTCAGTCTCGTTGATATCAGACAAAAAGAAATCAATTTCAGGCAGTTCAAATCCAGTGATACTCAGATCCAGATTCACTTCCAGATCATGAAGGTATTGGAACTCGAGCTTCAGGAGTGCCTCGTCCCAACCTGCATTTTCAGCGAGCTTATTATCCGCAATCACGTATGCACGAAGCTGCGCGCGTGTGAGTTCAGCAAGGGTAATGGTAGGAATTTTGTTAAAACCCAGTTGTTTGGCCGCCGCCACCCGACCATGACCGGCAACAATATTCTTACGATTATCGATTAATATTGGGTTGGTAAAACCAAATTCACGAATGCTTCTTGCGATTTGTTGAATCTGGCGCGGAGAGTGAGTTCTAGGGTTTCGAGGATGAGATTTAAGTTGACAGACATCAACCTGATTAATTTGATTCGTTTTCATAGCGCAAGCTCCGTTCTGTTGCGCTATATTCCAGGTGCGCAACATTGATAATTTGACTGTGAGTAAACCGACTCACACCACATTACCAAGGCATCACACCCAGTAACTTTAGCTACGATCACTTCGCACATCACGCACGCTGTAACCAGCTAAAAATAATTTAATTTATGCAAGCAAAAAATGCAACCCAATAATTGCAAAAGAATGTAAATGACAATTTTCCCGGTCGCAATTTTGGTCTATTTCCTAAGCTCTTATCATTAAACGGAAGTATTTTGCTGGACTTCCTGCCCACCGTATGGACGAATGGGGGTATGGATACGAAAGACGCAAAACTGATAAGAAAGAAAACCATGGATCTCAGCAAAGACGAGATCGAGTATTTAAAGGCGCACTTTGTGCGCCTTTATCACCGTAAAGTCCCCAAACGGGTGAGTCCAACCTTTTTACACGGCAACGTCGCCTGGGGCCTGCAAGCAGAAGCCCAGGGCCATGATCCGGTTGAACTGCGACAGCAACTTGTCGCACTGGCCAGGCAATGTAAGCAACCCCGCTCCAATCGAGTCTCTGAGGGCACGCAGCTGGTGCGTGAATGGAAAGGTCAGACCTATATTGTGTCCAAATCGGGGAATGAATACCTGTATGAAGATAAACGTTATAAAAGTCTAAGCGCCATTGCCAAGGTCATTACCGGCAATCATGTATCAGGCCCGAAGTTTTTTGGTTTAAATAAACATGCAGCCAAAAAGTAAGTTGCGATGCGCCATCTATACCCGCAAATCTTCAGAAGAAGGCCTGGATCAGCAGTTTAATTCGCTGGATGCCCAGCGCGAAGCCTGTGAGGCCTATATCCAAAGCCAGAAACATGAAGGCTGGTCAATACTCAAAGACAGGTATGACGATGGCGGGTTCTCCGGGGGCAATATGCAGCGCCCGGCCCTGGTTAGACTGGTCGAATCTATCAAGCAAAAGCTGATTGATATTATCGTGGTCTATAAAGTCGACCGGCTAAGCCGTTCACTGGCGGATTTTGCCAAGCTGGTGGAGTTGTTTGATGAATACGGGGTGTCGTTTGTCTCCGTCACTCAGCAATTCAATACGTCCACCTCCATGGGGCGTCTGACGCTGAATGTGCTTCTCTCCTTTGCCCAGTTTGAGCGTGAGGTCACGGGTGAACGGATTCGCGACAAAATTGCCGCAAGTAAGAAGAAAGGCTTGTGGATGGGCGGGAATGTGCCTCTGGGGTACAGAACCAAAGACCGCAAACTGGTCATTGATCGCCATGATGCAAAAACCGTCAGCGATATCTTCAAGAAATACAATCAGTTGAAATCGGTGCGGCTTCTCAAGCACTATCTGGATCAGAACAACATCAGATCCAGACAGGGCAAAAACTTCAGCGCAGGCATGCTCTACAAGCTTCTGCAAAATCCCCATTACATTGGAAAGATTCGCCACAAACAAAAAATCTATGACGGGGAACACTCCGCTATTATCGACTTAAAAATATGGAAAGAAACACAGGCAATCCTGAAACTAAACCGAAATTATCACGTCATAAGAAAACACGCACAGCACAGGAGTCATCTGGCTGGAAAACTGTTTGATGATCAAGGCAATCACATGTCGCCCAGTCATGCCAATAACGGTAATCAACGACACCGCTATTATGTCAGTCGGGCGCTGCTTGACTATCGAGAACAGGAAGCGGGTTCAATCTCACGTATCAATGCCAGAGAAATTGAAACGGCAGTCATCAACAGACTAAAAGTCTTTCTATCCAAGCCTGACGTGGCATTAAAACACCTGGGATATAAAAAGCCAGAGTTAAAAATGATCAACAAAATTCATAATAAAGGTGAAGAAACACTCGAAATATCGGCATTATTTGGATGCATCGACAAGGTTGAAATCCAAAACAACCAATTATTAATAGAGATATCATCAAGCAAAATCGCCGAATTGTTCAATATTGAGACTCGCGAGCAGGACAAAATTCAACTTGAAGAAAAGGTTGATTGGCAATCTAACAGCAAAGGAAAATCACTTATTATTGGCGGGAACCCAATAACTACCAATACACGCTCAGAAGAAGCCTTGAAAAAGTCAGTGATTAAAGCCCTGGAATGGAATCAGAGACTATTGGATGGCTCAATTGACTCACTAAGCCAGATTGAGAAAGAAGAAGGACTGAATTCAAGCTATGTGAGAAGAACTATTCGATTAGCTTATCTAGATCCGAAAAAAATAAAATCAGTTCTTAATGAAAAACATGATTCTTTATTAATCCTGGCAACATTAAGAGAAAAGGAAAATTATAACTGGAACAACTAATCTCATTGAAACAATAATATTTTTTAGGTAAATGCAGGATATATTTTTTTGTCTGGTGTTATTTTTACAAAAAATTGCGGCGGTGTAAATTTTTTATCATATTCTCTTAATACATCTAAACTTAGAGATTTATCAGTTGTTTTTACTTTCTTCAAACCTATTGCTGTAACTTTTTCACGATCCTTCGTATATTGTAAAAATAATGATCTTGATATACATAGCTTATCTTTATATTTCTTCCAAATCTCTTTTGGCGCATCAGTATTTACAAAATCGATTTCGGCAACTGCTTCAATACAACCAATAGGCAAAGTTGTATATATCCAAAGTTTTGCACCTCTAGCCAAAGTAATATTGCGTGTTCTTAGCTCTACTGTTTTAAAACCATTCTTTATATTCTCCACATGAACAGGTTTAATAGAGATTAATGCATCATTCATATTGAGCATGACTCCTCTAGCAGTTTAGTTAACATATCATTGGACAGTTTTTCAACCGTGGTCAAATTTGCGCCACTAATAATCCCAAGTTCTTTTGCTCTTTTAAAACTAACTCTCTTAGAGAATGGTTTATAATTATCAAATGTGATTGCATGCAGCAACCCTTCTGTATTTATTTTTGAAGACAATTCTTCATCAGATAACACACCTTGCTGTGAAAGGCTAATATTAATTTGATCAATACTTAACAATCCAGTAAAAGTTATCCTAGCAGTACCAACTATTTCTTGTATACTACTTGTTCCAGATACGTAAAACGCAATCATGCCACCTTTTTTAAAATAGTCTATGCGGTTAGGTGATTTAAAATATGCTTTTTCTGACAACAAAGTTGTATTCTTTGAAGGAATAATACTTTGTTGCCGAGTAAGATCTCCAAGCAGTTCATTTGCATATGGTTCTTTTATAGGTATCAAAAGGCATCCTCTATTTTCATAGAGTATCATGCCAGGAGATATTAGCGTCTCAAACTCCATTAGACTTAAGCATTTCATATAATCAGCAGAAGATATACTTACTGCAATTCCTGTATTTTCTATTTCTGACATTTTTGGCATTGATGCAGGCAATATTATGTCGGACATTTTTTCATATCCTCGCTTAAATCGTGACCAGCATTCATTCATGATGTAGCCATTAAATGTAACTTTCGTCAAGCTTTTATCGTGATTTACAACAAATCCTCTTTTTATAGCAATAGATTTAGTTAAACCTTGATTCTCTCTTATGAATAAGTCAACTCTACTTGAAGTCTTAGGACATGTGTCGCGTATCGCACTTTCTATAATATGATCTATGCCTAATATTGATTCCTGATGTGATTCATCAACATACAAATGAAGGTCCATAACACTATTTATCTGGGATAACTTATTCCAACTACCAAATCCAACAATTACATCATCTTTAAAGAGCAGTATCTCTTTAATGTTATTTACACCTATTGGTCTTTTCTCTATAAATTCGATGGTCCTACTGTCTATATCTAAAGCAGTCAAAAAAGACTTTAGCTCTATTCGATTTTTATTATTAGTAGACTCTAATGAAATTGTAATACCTGAACTACTTGCAGCTTTGTTTGGATTAACATCGTCAGATATTGTAAGTTCGTCTGGAGAATAAATAGACACATTATATTTATTAAACAATTCATCATTATGCTTAAGTAGCGCCTTTTCTCTCGTAATAAACCCGTCTATATTGTTCATACAACAATATGATAGATGAGCTATATCTGATTCAATATTTGCAGCACTTTTACCATCAGACTTTTTATTAGGAAATATAATTTTCTTCAGATCATCATGGATTTGAGCCAATTCATTTTCTCCATGTTCTGGCAGAGTCGGTAATGCTCTGGCTATCTCTAGGATAGGGTCAGCAAGGAACCTTGAAGTGTGCCGTTCTAGTTCTTTTTTAAATTCAGGTGTTACACATAGCTTGAACAAACCACCAAATCCTTGCCCAATCAGTAATATTGCTTCTGGTGCTTGCTCCCTCTTAGACGTAATATCAAACAGTGGATTTAAATCAATCGCATATACAGGTAAAGAAATAATAGGTTTATTTGGATATCTAACTGCAGAGTCACAAGGTTTATCTTCTTGTGATAATAAATCAGGTGTCCCCAAATCAAATGATCTATAGTTCATTTTACGCTTATTTACACTTTTAGAGGTTCCACCTAACCCCTGTTTATATACTAGAAAGTTTTGATTTTCCCAAAATTTATTAGCTGGTAATTCCGATGCTACTTTTGCATGGATAGCTAGATAGCTATGGGCTTTACCAAATCCTATTAATTCTTTTATAAGCAACTTACCAATGCCAAATTTACGAAAATCAGGATGCACAAATAATTGAAATACTTTCAAATAGGGATATGTTCCACCAAATATTAAATAACCGGCGAGTGATTGATTATCTTTGGAAACTGCTATCCAAACTTGATCTTTTAATGCCAATTCCTCGTAAACGGATGATGGCAAAAATCCAAAGTTTTTTTTATTTTCATCCGCATACTTTCGCACTTCATTGATACGGTCTTTATTTTGCGCATATAATTTATGTATCTTAACTTCCAAAACGCATCCTTTAGAAACCATATTACAATTTATAGATAGTAAGTATTTAGTGTAAAAGAATTACGCATTTTTATCTATCATTCGTAAATATTAGATATTATAAGTTTTTAATCAAAGGTGGACCGAAATTTCCAAAAGAGAGTACTTTGGGGATTTCACGCTAAAAGCTCAGTCATTCGGTGCGGGTTCGCGCACTGTGAATCGCGCAAACTCTGCAGAAATAGGCACTTTTTGCGCTAATTTAGGGATCTCTACACAGAGACAAGACTAGGTGGCGGTGGTTGGAGTCTGTAGCGAACCCTGCTCTACCCTAACTTCCCTGTTAAACAGCCAATTTACAGGGAAAACTTAATTTTTTGACTCCTTTTCAGTGTCCTACAATGTAAATCTATCTAAAATACAAGAACCTACTTAAGATGTATTTCAATATAGCATTTCATTAACAGGGAAATATCAGGGAATTCTAATTTTCTTGTAATATTTATTCTTAAACTACATATGTATCAATTCGCCATACACTCCAGTTTATCGAGACCAACAACAAAAAGGGCGACCGAAGTCGCCGCTATTTTTAATGTAAGTGTTCGGGCTTAGCTATCGGTTTTATCTTCGCTTTTCATTTTTCCTCCACATTTGCCTTCACCGCATTTACCTTCTTTCATTTTCATTCCGCCACACTTACCTTCTTTCATCATCTTCATTTCATCTTTGGTTAATTTACCGTCTGCGTTTTTATCTTTTTTGTCAAATTTCTTTTCGTGATGCTGCATAAACTCTTCTTTACTAATGGCGCCATATTCGTCGGCATCCATCTTTTTCATCATCATTTTCATTCCACATTTGCCTTCTTTCATTTTCATTCCACCGCATTTGCCCTCACCACACTTACCTTCTTTTTCGGCCACCATGTAGCCAGAGGCTAGTTCAGTTATTTGGAATGGGTTTTCTTCTGCATTTGTAACTGGGATAGTGAAAGCGCTGGTCGCTAAAACCGTACCAAGTGCTGCAGCTAATGGTTTTAATTCAGATTTCTTAGACATGTTGTTACTCCACTGTTATTAATTAATAAAATATAATAGTACTAAAATTTGCGCATTAGACATGTGTCATGAAATAATCCTCCTAATATTTGACTAATAATGAATTGATAAAGTTCGATCTCCTGTAGACATTCATCACATTAAACATAAGCTATAATCAAAATGAATTTCATGTCATATATACATAAGCGAGTGTTCAAAATTTCTTTACAAAACACTTGACTACCAATTTGTTATACACACGTATTTTCATTAACGAAACTTAGTTGAATCCCTTTACACTTATTTTATTTTGATATCGTTTTTACTAACGCTACTAACAAAATAATGACAACAATCCAAAACAAAAACCCAAGGGTCCAATGACCGAAGCCAAATCCCCAATGTGATAGAAACCCATTACCATCGTGCATCATAATATCCTCCTTACTAAAATATTTGGATTAAGTTTCATACTGTTTGAAGATTAATTAGCCATGCTATAAAAATAACTTGTGGCACTGTAATTAATGGTAAAAATAGTGCAATCTTCCACGACTTAGTCGCATCTTTTAACACCATAATCTCAGTGTAATCCGTTGATACTCCTGTCATTAAAAAAGCAAAACTATTCCCTGGCGCATTCGCGCGCGTGAGAATATCTGCAGCTACAGGAGTAGACCCTTCTGAACAGACTTCTAAAATGGTCGCGACCAAAACCGTAAGTCCTAAGCCAGCCAATGTTGGTCCAAAATAAGTTTGAAATGTTGTTGCGTCAACAAATGCACGAATTATTCCTGCGAGCAGCACACCAAACAGAATCCATCGAATGACCATACGCGATTCTATGATCCCATCTTTCATCATTTCTCCAAAAAACTGTCGCGTGAACTGAGTTTTACGAAAACGATTCTTGGCTTCTGCCCAAAACTTGAAGTCTTTTGGCAAGTCGATTTGATGTGAGTTTTCTGGCAATACCTTTACAGCAATTAGTCGATCAAAAATATATCCGGTAATGATCGCTATAAACATTGAGGCAACAATAAATGCGAGCGTCCATTTGATTCCAATTAATGCGATTAGAATTAATGTGAGTGAAAAAGAATTCCATGGACTGGCCACTAAAAAAGCCATGACTTGCCCTGCACTAGCGCCACGTTCATATAGTTTGGCGCCAACCATTAGAATTCCATGGCTACACAGGTCTAATAATACGCCGCCTAACGTTGCACGAAGAATACCTCCAATCCCTTGCCCTGTGCCTAATAACGAAACTACAAATTCACGCGGCACCTTTGACAAAAGTGCGACCATAATAATTCCAATCGTAATCCCCCACCAAATCGTATTCATCAACTCAAATACAGACCTTGATAGGATCTCCAACTGAGTTATGGTCGCTGCCTCGGTCGGAAACAACCAATACAGAAGGTATAAAATCACGACTGCAGTAATGGAACCCCATAATAAATAATCCAGTCTCCCTTTTTTTGCATGACAAGAACTCACGTTATGCTGAGCATGTTCATGTGTATGATTGTGACTATCCATAGAAGGCCTCCCTTTGAATCATTGATGGGATAAATACAGGTAACTAGGCTGCATACTTTTCATAGATTGCGCCTAAGTCCGCAACTAGGAATACTTACATGTTCAGACATCATCCTTCCTCTCATTGTGTTGACGTGAAGAATGATCATGCCCTCCATGACTGCGATGCATAAATAAATGCATTAGTGGACATGCTAGTAAAATTAACCAAGGCAATACGCCAAACAAATGTGCTTGATGTTCTGTAAAAAGATAAAATGAAATGACAGCGATGAAAAATATCGTCATCCAGTTGCGTCGACTGTACCAACAGTGCGATGAACTATTAACATTTTCATCGCTGGAATTATTTTTAGCCATTATGCTTCTCCCTCCTTCTTATTACTCTCACTGTTTGATGGGGGATATAAAAACCTTAATATCGGACATTCGTGGGCCGGACCTTTACCAGAGCATTGCTCGGCTAAGTGCTTGAGAATATTTTCTATCTCTTTCAACTCCTTAATTTTTTTGTTTTGCTGACATATTTTTTGTTTTGTAATAGCTAATACATCTCCTGCAGTTGCTTCAGCTGAACCATCAAACTTGAGTAATTGACCGACTTCTTTTAACGAAAACCCAAGAGATTGTGCTTTTTTGATAAAACGTACGCGATTGACAGATTCTTGATCATAAATACGATAACCTGCCTGAGATCGAGAAATAGGCGTAAGAAGATTTGTACGTTCGTAATAACGCAAAGTATCAACCTTCACTTTACTTACTTTGGCTAACTGCCCGATGGTGAACATTTATATGCCTCACTTATTAACACACGCCTACCTTTAATTAAGAGCTTAACCTTGCACTTAGGTCCAAGGTCAACCATTTAATTTACTGAAATATCCAATACTTTAACCTCAATTAGATTTAGCGCTTAATCTAATACGAAGCCTGGAACAATGTTAAGAATATAAGTTAGTTGTAGTTATATGCTTCACATTGAAGTCCTATATTGAGCCCTTCTTTAAGCGCATTGTGTGTATCACTAAAAATACCGAAGGAATGACAATCAATGTTAATATTGTTGCGCTCACTATCCCACCAACCATTGGTGTAGCAATTCTACGCATCACTTCTGAGCCGGTTCCTGATCCAATCATCACAGTCAACAAACCAAACACAATCGTGAACACAGTCATCATGATGGGTCTAACACGCAACAATGCACCACTTTTAATCGCTTCTTTAATTGCATCAACCGTAAGCGGTTTATTTTCTTTTTCTGCTAATTCTTTTTGGTATTGTAATGCTTGATTTAAATACACAAGCATCACCACACCAATTTCGACACTGACACCTGCTAGCGCGATAAAGCCAATGCCAACAGCAACTGATAAATCATAATCTAAAAAATATAGGAGTAAGACGCCTCCAACTAAAGCCATTGGCAGTGTACCCATAACAATGAGCACTTCTGTAAAGCTTCTAAAGTTTAAATATAGCAACAAGATAATAATCGCGAGCGTCACTGGAATAACAAGCGTTAACTTTTCTTTTGCACGAAGTAGATACTCATATTGTCCTGACCATGAAACCGTATAGCCTGCTGGAAGTTCAACTTTGTCTGCGACTATTTGTTTAGCTTCGTTAACATACGATCCTAAATCCCTTCCTGCTATATCGACAAATATCCAGCCATTGAGCCGCGCATTTTCTGTTTTAATCATCGCGGGACCCATCTCTATCTCAATGGTGGCGACATCTTGTAACTGCACATGCGCACCGGTTGGAGTGACAATTGGCAAATTGCGTAACTGTTCAAGTGAGTCGCGCCAATCTCTTGGATAACGTATGTTGATTGGATAACGCTCCAACCCTTCCGTGGTCATAGAGACCTGCATACCCCCTATCGCTGTACGAATGACTTCTTGTATTTCTAAAATATCTAATGCGTATCGCGCAGCTGCATTACGATCAATATCCACGATCACGTATCGACCACTGGCAACACGTTCGGAATAGGCAGATGCAGTCCCCGGTACTTGTTTGATAACTTCTTCCACTTCGGTACCAATTTGTTGGATCACATCTAAGTCCGTTCCCGCTATTTTGATACCAACCGGTGTTTTTATTCCAGTTGAGAGCATGTCAATCCGAGTTTTAATGGGCATCACCCATGCATTCGTTAGACCGGGAAAATTCACTAACTGATTAAACTCTTTTTTCAGTTCAGAGATAGTCATACCTTCTCGCCATTGATCTTGCGGTTTCAGCTTAATGACGGTCTCGATCATGGTGAGAGGTGCAGGGTCGGTAGCAGTATCTGCACGTCCAATTTTTCCGAAGACGCGCTCAACTTCTGGTACCGTGCGAATGAGTTTATCAGTTTGCTGTAATAGCTCTTGTGCTTTGCCTATTGAAATTGATGGATATGTCGTTGGCATATACATCAAATCACCTTCATTCAAATCTGGCATGAATTCACTGCCCAGTTTGGTGACAGGCCACAATCCAATTGCAACTGCAATTACAATGATGAATAAAATGGTTTTTGGTGCTTTCAACACGAGACTAATAAGAGGACGGTATGCTGCAATCAACATTTTATTTGCAGGATTTTTATTTTCTGGTGTGATGTGTCCTCGAATAAAAATCCCCATCAAGACAGGGACAAGTGTAATAGCAAGAAATGCCGCACCTGCCATAGCAAATGTTTTTGTATAAGCAAGCGGGCCAAATAATTTACCTTCTTGTGCTTCTAGGGCAAACACAGGCAAAAAACTTAATGTGATGATGATCAACGAGAAAAAAATTGGAGGACCCACCTCTTTAGCAGATTTTCCAATCAAGGCTAATCGATCGTAGGGTTGATTACCCATACGTTCAATATGCTTATGTGCATTTTCCACCATGACAATAGCAGCATCCACCATTGCACCGATGGCTATGGCAATGCCACCAAGGGACATGATATTGGCATTAATCCCCATGTGATACATTACGATAAAAGCAATACCTATACCAATAGGAAGTGATAATACAATCACTAACGCAGAGCGAAAATGAAATAGGAACAATGCACAAATTAAAGCAACAACAATAAACTCTTCGACAAGTTTTCCGTTTAGTGTCGAGATCGCACGATCAATTAATGATGCGCGGTTATACGTCTCGACAATTTCAACGCCTTCAGGCAATCCTTCTTGAAGAGTCTGTAAACGTGCTTGAACATTTTGAATGGTTTCTAAGGCATTCTCACCATAACGCATAACAATAACACCACCCACGACTTCACCCTCTCCATCAAGTTCAGCAATACCTCGCCGCAATTGTGGCCCTAAACGAATGTCTGCCACTTCTTCCAATAAAATGGGTGTACCACGTTCATTGACGGCCAATGGTATTTTTCGCAAGTCATCAAGATCATTGACATATCCTGTTGCGCGTACCATGTATTCCGCTTCGGCCATCTCAATCACGGATCCACCTGTTTCTTGATTAGCTCGTAATACAGCTTGGCGAACTTTTGAAAGAGGGATGTCATGTGCACGCAAACTGTTTGGATCCACGACGACTTGATACTGCTTAACCATGCCTCCTACCGTTGCCACTTCAGAAACACCGTCTACTGTTTGCAACTCATATTTTAAATACCAGTCTTGAATACCACGCAACTGTGAAAGATCATGATTACCGAGGCGATCCACTAGCGCATACTCATACACCCAACCAACACCGGTAGCATCTGGACCCAGTTGTGGTTTTGCTGCAGCAGGTAAGGTACTGGCCACTTGACTTAAATACTCTAGCACCCGAGAACGCGCCCAATATAAATCTGTCCCGTCTTCAAAAATCACATAGACATAAGAATCACCAAAGAACGAGTACCCACGCACGTTCACAGCTTTTGGTACCGAGAGCATCGCAGTGCTGAGTGGATATGTGACTTGATCTTCAACAACTTGTGGGGCTTGCCCTGGATAGTTCGTCTTAATGATCACCTGCACGTCGGACAAATCAGGGATAGCATCCAGCGCAATATTTTTAATCGCGTAAACACTCCATGCCGCTAGAAGTATGGTCAGCAAAATAACCATCGGTCTATTTTTGAGAGACCAGTCAATGACAGACTCAATCATTTCATTGCCCTCCCTCATGAACCATCGACGACACTTCAATGATTAGATATTTTCCATCGACTTTCTGTAGTTTAAATTCAACATGATCACCTACGTTCAACACATCAAAATCAATTTGTGCATTCTCATCATAAGTAGAGAATTTCATTTCCATGCGAGGCCAATTTAGGACTTCGATGGGTTGATGATCTATTTTTAGAATCTGTTCATCTTTGAATATCTCAGTGATCGTACCCATTCCCATGATTAATGAGCTTTCCTCTTGCATCTCCATTTCAGATTTTTTTACCGTTGCATTATCTGGCTGGCTCATACGCATGAAGCTCGCTTTTGTGCTTGCTTCCGAATCAATTAAGAACTGACCTGAGACGACTACATCTTCACCCTCTTTTAGACCCGATTTCACTTCAATCCAATCACCACTTTCAATCCCTGCAACTATTTGCCTCGGCTCAAAACGCCCTTCTCCTTTAGCAAGAATCACTCTTTCATCACTTCCCGTTCGTATGACGGCTTCTCTTGGAATGACAATAATATTGTCTTTGGCACCCGCATAAATTGACACCTTGCCAAACATGTTTGGTTTTAATGCTTCATCAAAATTTTTAAATTTGAGTCGCACAGTCAGCGCACGTGTTCTTTGATCTAGATCTGGATAGATATATTCAACGACCCCTTCAAATTTTTTCCCGGGTAAATAGGAAAACTCGACTTCGGCCGGCAGACCTTCTTTGACCCAACTACTTTGTCGTTCAAATACTTCTGCCATCACCCACACAGTTGAGAGATCGGCAAGTGTGGCAATTTGATTTTCTGGTTTAACGAACATGCCTTCACGCACCATGAGATTAGAAACCACACCATCTTGAGGTGCGTAATACGCAATGTTTTGTCGTACCTTACGTTTTTCTTTTAATCGTCTTACTTCTGACTGAGACATTCCCAATGCAACTAAACGATCATTTGAAGCATTGACTAAAGATGTATTACCAAGCTTTAGAGCTTGTAAAAACTCTTCTTGGGCATTCACGAGTTCTGGCGAATACAAACTAAACAGAAATTCACCTTTTTTAACACGCTCACCTTCTGAGCGCATTTTGAGACGTTCAATCCATCCTTGCGTACGCAGATGAATATGTGACATTTTCGATTCATCATAGTCAACAAACCCAACCGTTGAAATCTTTCGCCATAGTTTTGAACGCTCAGCCTGTACAGTTCGTACACCTAAGTTTTGAATGACTTCGGGTGATATGACGACTTCACTGCCAGAACCTTGCTGCTCATTGGCATACACAGGGACGAGATCCATCCCCATAGGAGATTTACCGGGTTCATCTTTACGAAAATTTGCATCCATAGGCGCAACCCAATAAAGAATTTCACGTTCTTTATCGTCTTTAGCGAACGCTGATGAAACGCCAGAAAGTGATATGCAAATCATCAGCAAAATTTTTGTTAGTACAATAATCTTATTCATGACTCTGCCTTTTCCATAAGATATAAAATTCGTGCTTGGGCCTTTGCAGCTTCTACTTTCACGCGCAATGCCTCTAACTGAATATCAAGTTGCGTAATACGCGCTCTGGCTAGGGTGGTGAATTCTGTTACACCACTTTGATATGCTTTCAATGATGCATTGGCATTAGCATTGGCATCAGGAACTAACTGCAAGTCATATAATTCACTTTGTTCTTTAAATTTTCTAAATGCTGCAAACTCACGTAAGACAGATCGCTTTAGTACTTGCAATTGATCTATTCGCATGTCTTTTGCTGCCATGACCTGATATTGGCTGGATGATAAACGCCGATCTTGTCTCTTATTAGTAAATATTGGCAAATCGACTTTAACCAAGGCAGCCATTTGATCGTCTCGATCACTGCCATCAGCATTATTGCCAAATCGTTTTCTGTATTCGACACCCACACTCCAACCTGGTTTATATTGTTCTCCTGCGAGTGACACTCCTTCATTGAAAAATGATATGATGGAATCACTTGCTTTTACGCTTGGGTGATAGACAAGCTCATCAATAACAGCTTGTTGGGCAGCAATCTCAGTAAGTATTGGAAAATTTGTATCAATTACTTCGTAAGCACGGTCATCAAGCCATTTACTCAACTCTGCCCTAGCTAGATCCTCATTCTTATTGAAAATAATGACACGCTCTTCTAATCGCGAGAGCTCTAATTGAGCTCGAAGCACGTCTTGCTGATTGACTCGTCCCACGCTATAAAAAGACTCAGCAATATCGACAAGCTGCGAAAAGTATTGGTGACTTTGATGAATAATTTCTTGCGCACCCACGTTGTAGAAAATATCCAAGTAATTTTCACGTGCTATGCGTACAGATTGAGCTAATTGATCTTGTGAACGGAAACCTTGCTCCTTGCTAGACCACTGAGTTTGTTGAGTACGAATTTTTAACGTATCACCTCGCGGGAAAGATTGGCTAACACCAAATCGCAACTGCGTATTAGGCTCACGATCTAAGTCAAAATTATCAAGTGGCGCATTAAATAAGCCGACATTAAGTTGCGGATCAGGTAATTGGCCGTCAGCGACTGCCGACTCTTCAAAGGCATCACGTCTAGAAAGCTGGGATTGTGAAATGTAATCATTCATTCTTGTAATATCCTCAACCTCCTGCAAAGTTAATGCCTTCGCCTGCTGAGTGAATACAACCAATATCAATACAATGATTGCTACGTAATGACTGACATACATATTTGTCTTAGATAGACAGTTTTTAGTTTGATCTCGCATGAGATAAATCCATATCATAATTCTTAAATCACAGCTCAACGTTGCTGGATGAAGAATAAAGTTTCTTGAAAAAAGTGCTTGAGTTTTTAGGCTCTACGCCGCACTAATTAAATGACAGAAGATATAGATTTATGCCGCTGGTGGGCGAAATGGAGGAACTGGGAATTGTGTTGCAATAAGATCATTCGGCTTAAGTGCCAATTGAGTTGAGGAGAATAGTATTGCAAAAGAATTGATAGAATTAGAATAATGTTTTACAAATGTACAGCCTTGCTCACAGTTATCACACTGTGTATGCACACCTGATTGAGAACAACAGTCACTACTGTAAGATTCTTGATCTGAACGAGTCATATCAACATCGCTAGAATGACATGGCATTGTATCGGCTTGGTTGTCAGATAAATCTAGGAAAATAAAGCTTTCAGACGATTTATCTACTGGAGATATTAGACTGCTACCCCATGAACTTAAAGGCAAAAATATCAATAAAAAAACCATCAACACACTTATTACAGCGCGAAATGAGCCTGTTAGATTGAAATTACTCTTTGATGTCACAATTTTTACCATTAATATACCGTATACCTTTTAGTACGGTTATTCAATAATTAGTTCCCTTTTAACTGATACAGATCAAATGAAAATATCTCAATGGTAACTTTAGCGTTAAAACGTTATCCAACATCAACACTATAATTTAATTCAATATTATCTGATAAAGATTCTATAACCGAATGACCACTTTAGGGATCGTAAGCAGACATTCATTATTCTAATTACAACACGGACTATTTAGCTGTATTGGCGGGCATTTAATTGAGCCATACGAACAAAAGACGCAACAATCACCATGCAAGGGCTTCAATAAAATCTTACAAGATTCACATTCGTAATTCCACTGACATGAATCCGTTGGCATGGTCTCTTCTTTTTTATAACCACACTTTGGGCAAGTAATCACTGATTGTAAAATTAACTCGACCATCAGACTGAATCTGTAATTGAGCAATAAGCTTCAGCATCTGCGTTAACAAATAACATTAATGCAGTAGTAAGTGATGCGATGCGTGGAAGGTTTTTCAACCATGGGTTTTTTGCATGCGAAATTTGTTTTTGACCATAACTACGCTACTAAGCTCTACACACATTGAGGCCTGCCATTCTTGCAGCAAGCCCCTACTTCTTTTACAGATCAACGCAAACGATAGGCTTCATGACAGCCACGGCAGGCAGAAGTCATTTCACCCAGTGCCGCCATAACTTTTTGATAGCCTTCTTTGCTGTCTTCAACAGAAGCGTTTTGCGCCACAATTACGAAATTACTGCCAGAGTTGTACATTTGCTCTGCCATCTTTTGCATCGGCTCAGGCCAATGATCGGCTACTTCCTGGTCACCACGACGCACTAGTGAGCTCCAGCCTAATCGGGATTCAGCAATTCCTTCTGCCTTTTCATATTCTTCAGCCTGAACAGCATGGATGATGTCGTCCATCGCACGAATATGATCGCGCATATTGACCAACATCTTTTCCTCTATATCGTTAGGCAGATTGACCAAAATTCTTGCATCGTCCATTTCCTCGGCAATGACGGACAAAGTACTTGCGATAACGAAGCAAAAGATCACAATTGTAAATTTAAGTGAACTCATAAGTTTCTCCTATATTTAGTAGTTTAGATAGCGGACGTAAGTATCCATGAATTGATTTTGATGCCCGACATTAGCGCGAGCAGCCAAGAATGAAACTAGTATTAAAATGTAGACTGAACCATGTATGTTTTTATCTCTCATTCAACCTCCTTATAGCGTGTCTGATTTTGATAGCAGCCGTAGCAATATTATGTTTGTTTTAATTCATCTCGTGCCAGTTTAATTATGTTCAACCCGCCACGAAATACGACGATAACAATGATCGTGCCGATCAATAAATCAGGCCATCGCGAGCCAAATATTAACACCAGAATTCCTGCTACAATGACTCCAACATTCGCAATCACATCATTTTTCGAAAATATCCAACTTGCCCGCATGTGTATTTCTCCATCTTTATGTTTAGAAATAAGCATTAAACAAATGGTGTTTGCAATAAGCGCTACGATTCCGACTGATATCATTAATAATGATTCTGGATCGCTACCCAAATAGAAGCGTCGTACAATATCCACCCCTACTGCTACACTTAGCAAAATTTGAAAAACCCCACTGATATACGCCGCGTTGGTTTTAGTGCTGCTGGCTTTACCTACTGCATAAATGCCTATTCCATATACCGTGGCATCCGCCAACATATCGAGTGAATCTGCAATTAATCCCGTAGATTCAGCAATGAACCCTATGCTCAATTCAACAACAAACATGGTCGCATTGATTGCAAGGAGAATAAGCAATACTTTTCTTTGTGCTTTTGATTCAATCTCTACTGAACAATTACAGGAGCTCATATGGCTTTTACCTATATATTAATGAGGCGGCACTACCGATAAGTCGTCACAAAGACTTCCGTCGCTCGCTGCACCAAATTCGAATTCTAGTGTGGAATGGGCAATATGGAAATTTTTATGCAATATGGACTTTATCTCGTGTTTAATTTTATCTACAAGAATTAAATCAGAAGTATCGACAATCACATGTGCTTCTAGTGCTCTATCATGCTCATCTAACTCCCAAATATGCACATGATGAATATTTGATACCTTTTCAATCTTTTCTACTTCCTTGATGATATCTTCGATATTTATATCTGGCGGCGTGCTTTGCATGAGTATACGAATAACACGAGGCAACGTACTAAAACCTTGAAATAAAACATACCCTGCAATTAAAAGCGTAATGATAGTATCTGCAATATACAGATCGTAATTAATTATCAATATGCCAGCAATTATCACTCCAATTGAAGCTAATGCATCAGAAATATTGTGTAAAAATGCTGCCTTTACATTAAGACTTTCCTTGGACATAGCATATGTCATCATTGCGGTAACCACATCAACGGCAAAGGCAATCGAGGCAACAATCACGACCATCCAGCCTGTAATGATTTCCGGTTGAAACAATCGCCAAATGGCTTCATATACCAAGTACAAACCAATGATTACCAACGTGACTAAATTAATTAACGCACCAATCACTTCTGCACGCGCATATCCATAGGTGTTATCGTAATCTGCAGATTTTCTGCCGATTTTTCGGGCAATTAAAGCTAATAATAACGCACCCGCATCACTTAAATTATGCAGTGCATCCGCAACTAAAGATAAGCTACCAGAAATAATTCCACCGATAACTTGCGCTATGGTAAGCACAACATTAATAGCGACAGATATAATTAACCTCCAATCACCTTGTTCGTATGACACGTGATTATGATGCAACCCCACTTAACCCCCATGCAATGCAGTTAACTAACTAATTCCTCAAAGCAAATGCAAGTAGTATTTTCACACATGCTAACAATTCTCATGAGCCTTATAAATACACTTACTTATGAAGTTCGCTCTTATGATGCTTAACTAATACTATACCGTTACTTGGTACTTCTTGGCCTATTACTACGTTAAAAATAGCTTGCGTTGGTTGGTGGGTCACTCGTTCAAGTTCCGCACTTGCTTCATAAATGACTTCTTTGTCTTTCGAAAATATGGCGACATCTACATGACCAGGTATTTTCTTTCTACTTGCACCTTTATGTTCCAATGTTCCGCTAATTGAAGTCCCCGACTCTGCAGAGTCCACTGTAACATTTAAGAATCGCGCTAAAGATGAAGCTTCTTTCTTTACGACAATATCGCCATTAGTTGTATGCACTGAACCGCAGCTTACTATCGCTAGTGTTACAACAAGCGTTGCAATTAAACGCAATGTAGGGTTTTTTGGATATACTCATAACATTCTCCTATGTGATTATTAAAAGAATTAAATAGATCATTTTAATATTTAGACACGTATATAGATATTTCATTCAACCTTTAAATACTAATTACTATCTTCACGTAGTCTCTCTCGACGACTCACTAATCGGTACATTGCGGGTAACAATAAAAGTGTCAGCGTCGTTGATGAAATAATTCCACCAATGACGACTGTCGCTAGTGGACGCTGTACTTCTGCCCCTGCACCTGTATTTAATGCCATTGGAATAAAACCAAGACTGGCCACTAACGCAGTCATTAGTATCGGCCGTAATCGTGTGAGCGCCCCTTGGATAATCGCATCATCAAATGCAATACCTTGTTGCTGTAAATTCCGAATAAACGAAATCATCACAACACCATTAAGTACAGCTACGCCAGATAATGCGATAAATCCAACACCCGCTGAAATAGAAAGCGGTATGTCTCGCAACCATAGCGCGGCTACTCCGCCTGTTAGCGCTAAAGGCACGCCCGTGAATATTAATAGCGCGATTTTTCCTGACCCGAAGGCCATAAATAGCAAACCAAAGATGAGTAAAAGTGCAACTGGAACAACAATACTTAAGCGCGCACGTGCTGAAATTAATTGCTCAAAAGTACCGCCATAATCTACCCAATAGCCAGCAGGAATTTTTGCTTTGTTGATTACGGCTTGCTGAACTTCTTCTACGAAACTACCTAAATCGCGATTTCTTACATTAGCAGTAACAACAACTCTTCTCTTTCCATTTTCACGGCTAATTTGATTAGGGCCATAGTTCACACTTACATCTGCGACTTCTTTAAGCGGAACATAATTTGGCATAGACATTTCATTTGGATCACGCTCACGATTAAGTGGAATAGGTAATCGTTTGAGTACATCGATATTAGTACGTAAATTTTCAGGAAGACGGACAACAATATCGAAACGACGGTCACCTTCAAATAATTGACCAGCCTCTCGTCCACCCATGGCAACTTCTACAACATCCTGAACATCTGAAATACTTAATCCATAGCGATCCAATAGTTCTCGTTTTGGAACTATAGATAATATAGGAAGTCCAGTGACCTGTTCGACATTAACATCGGCCGCACCTGGAACGGTCTGTACTACAGTCGCAATTGACTGTGCTGAACTGACAAGTGTATCTAAATCATCACCATATATTTTCACAGCAAGATCACTGCGGACTCCTGAAATTAACTCATTAAAACGAAGTTCAATTGGTTGAGAAAACTCATAGGCATTGCCCGGTATATCCTCTAGCACCTCTTCCATCTCTTCCAGGAGTTTGAATTTAAGTTTTGTTTTATCCGGCCACTCACTTCTATCTTTAAGTAACACATACGTATCAGAAATATTAGGTGGCATTGGGTCAGTTGCAACCTCTGCAGTACCAATCCGTGCTACTACTTCCTCGACTTCGGGGAATTGTTTTAGAGCACGTTCAACCTCTCCTTGCATCTTGACGGACTCTGATAATGAAGTGCCCGGCGCACGAAGCGCTTGTACGGCAATATCACCTTCATCCAGACTGGGCACAAATTCTGCACCCATTCTAGATGCTACAAATAAACTTATAGCAACTAACGCAATGGACGGTAATATTATTTTCCAGGGATTCATAATACTCCATCGCAAGATAGGTTCGTAAAGACTTTTTGCACCTCGTATGACGAGATTTTCTTTCTCTTTAACTTTTCCAGTTACAAACAATGCCACAGCTGCTGGAACAAACGTGATTGATAAAATTAACGCCGACAATAAAGCAGTTACAACAGTGAATGCCATAGGATGAAACATTTTTCCTTCCACACCTGTCAGTGCAAAAATAGGTATATATACAATGGTAATAATCACCACACCAAACACGCTCGGTTTAATAACTTCCGCCGCAGCATTTGCAGTTAATTTAAATCGTTCATCCCTAGTCAATAATCTGCCTAATTTTTTTTGTGCAAGCCCAAAACGTCGAATACAATTTTCAATAATTATGACTGCACCATCAACAATAAGACCAAAATCGAGTGCTCCCAAACTCATTAAATTTCCTGAGATATTACGTTCAACCATCCCAGTAATTGTCATTAGCATGGCAATAGGAATCACCATGGCTGTAATGATTGCTGCACGAAAATTGCCGAGTAATAAAAATAAAACGAGAATGACAAGCAATGCGCCTTCTAGTAGATTTTTCTCAACGGTCCAAATTGTTCGATCTACAAGTTCGCTACGGTTTAAAGTCGGTTTAGCTATTACGCCTTCAGGAAGACTGCGATTGATCTCTACTAATTTTTTGGCTACACGTTGTGCCACTTCTCGAGTATTCTCACCCATGAGCATCATGGCGGTACCAAGGACGGTTTCATCACCATTTTTGGTCGCTGCGCCACTTCTCAGTGGAGCACCTAAGGTAACGTCTGCAATATCACGTATTCGAATAGGTAATTCATCGCGCTGTGTGATGATGATGTGACGTATGTCATCAATAGTCTTTACCTGGCCGGGTACACGAATTAAATATTGTTCACCTGTTTTCTCAATATAACCTGCACCCACATTTTTATTATTTCGCTCAAGCGCCTCGATCACATTTTTAATGGTTAAATCGTAAGCCAACATTTTTTGAGGATAAGGTGTCACTTGAAATTGTTTCTCGTACCCGCCGATGGAATTAACCTCTACCACACCTTTTACATACTTTAATTGAGGTACGATGACCCATTCTTGCAAGGTAAGTAAGTCCATGGGTGTATAGGGCGTACCATCTTCCTTAACTGCATCCTCACTTGCCTCAACTGTATAAAAATAAATTTCACCAAGTCCTGTAGTGACCGGACCCATCATGGGTTCAATTCCAGAAGGCAGTACACTTTTAATTTGTTGTAAACGTTCAGACAATAACTGGCGTGCAAAATAGATATCTGTACCATCCTCAAATACAACTGTAACTTGCGATAAGCCATAGCGAGAAAGTGAACGGGTATAATCCAAATTTGGAATACCCGAAAGCACTGTTTCAATTGGAAATGTAATACGCTGCTCTACTTCTAAAGGTGAATACCCTTCAGCTTGCGTATTTATCTGAACTTGAACATTAGTAATATCCGGCACAGCATCAATCGGGAGCTTATTAAAGTTAGACACGCCTAACGCCATCAGCCCTAATATTACAAATAAAATGATCCAACGGTGACGGATAGAGTAAAAAATAATTTTTTCTAACATGACTGTCCTTAGTGCTCGTGTTCTGCAGTAGATTTAAGGAGATCAGCTTTAATTCTAAAGCTGCCTTGGCTCACATATTCCTCACCTAGCTGAAGACCTGCGAGGATTTCGACATAGTTTCCATCGCTTTCACCAATTTCAACTTCACGAGACACATACGTTTTTTCATTCTCTTTAATGAAGACGACCGGTTTTTCATTCATGGTTTGTACGGCTTCTTCTTTCACGGCCACGCTAGCCACTTTTTCTTCAATATCGACATGCCCTTCAATAATCATGCCGACACGCCAGATACCGCTTTCATTTGGTATAGGGACAATTGCGATTACGGTTTGACTTGCAGCATCTGCGGTAGGCAATAGCATGTCTATTTTGGATTTGGCATTATCATTCGTCTCTAAAGCATGTACGTTTACTATCTGCTGCTCTTTGATTAGAGGAAGATCTCTTGGAAAGATGTGAAACTCTGCCCACACAGTTGTCAAATCAGCAATCGTAAAAAGTGCATCATCATTCGCCACATCCCCAACATTGGTGTTTCGCTCAAGCACCACTCCACTACGAGGCGCAGATACAGAATAGGTTAATAGGCTGTCATTACTTTCAATGGTGGCAAGTACTTGACCTTTTTTAACTTGTTGCCCCCATCTGACCTTGACGGATTTTACAATACCGGGAAACCGAGCGCGTACAGCATATGTTTTATCTCGATTGAGCATTACACGACCTGTAAGTATTGAGCGCTTATGCAAAGTTTCAGATGAAACTTGATCTGTATATATTCCTGCACGCTTTGCCGCATCAGGCTGAATGGTGGCTTCATTTTCGCCTTCATGATCATCACGCTCATTATTCTGATATCCATGATCATCTTCATCGTGTTTATGACTTTCATCCTCATCCTCATGATCATGACCTTCATTCTCGTTTTCATGATCGTGTTGATCTGTTTCAGCATATGCTTGCTTAATGAGATACCCATCATAACCATCACTAGTAGTGGCGATGCCAATTAACAATAGTAAAGTAAACATAATTTTCATCTGTCATTCCCCAAATTTATTACTCTTTCCATCAAGATTTATGAGCATCGCACTTTGAATTAAACTTTCAGATGAAACGCGATTACTTGCGAAGTCAATATACTTTCCCATATTGGAATTTACAGCAATATTGTTATCGACCTCATGATCATCCTTATGACTACTATGATCATCATTTTCACGATTATCATGGGACTCTTCGTGATGTTTATGACTTTCTCCTTCATCTTCGTGACCGTGGCTATCTTTTTCATTATCACTCTTATGCTTATCATGAGATTTTTCATCATGCTTATGACTTTTGTGTTTGTCCTTGTTCTTATGATCATGTTTATCTTGCTCACTATGCCCCTCGTGATTGCCTTGATCTTTTCCTGCAAATGCTTGTCCAATAAGGCGTCCATCATTGCCTAAAATAGCAACAGACATGCCCATTAATACTAGTAAAGTAAATATAATTTTCATTTTTATTCTCCAAAACTATTAGTTAATCGTTTTACGCTTATTCTTGCACTGTGATAGCGTCGCAATGTGGTTAGGTATTGATTGCGTGCATTAATTAAAGTGCGTTGTGCATCTAGCACTTCTAGATAGGTAAATCTGCCCCTTTCATAAGCAGACTGCACCAAGTGAAATGATTTATCAGCCGCAGGTAACAGCTTGTTTTTAAGATGAGCGGCTTCGGCGTAAGCCGTTTTCCAAGTTTGCCAATTGTCAAATAAGGTTTGTTTTAAATTAAGTTCAAATTGTTGCGCATCACTTTGTGTTTGTAAGAAATCTGCTTGCGCTTTAGCAATATTACCTTGATTCTTATTGAATACTTGCAAAGGAACTGAAACACCGACTAAAAATGCGTTATCACTTCCCTCTTCAAATCGTCTCACCCCGACGCTTACAGTAGGGTCTGCAACACTTTCAGTTTTTGCAAGATTAAATAGAGAATCTTTTTGCGCACCTTCATATGCGACTCGTTGAACATCTGGTAATTCAGTAAGCTTTTCAACATACGTTTCATAAGATTCCGGCTCTTCCAACTCAAATAAGTAGCGTTGATCGAGACGTTCATGAAAAGAGGCGGCACCCCAGAGTTTTGCTAATGTATGTCTTGCAATTTGGAGCTGTCTGTTTGATTGCTCTTTAAGTATTAAGGTATTTGCTAGTGTAACCTCGGCTTTGCTTAGTTGAATTTCTGATTCTGCTGCTGCCTTTACACGCTTACTTACACTTTCCAATACATTATTAGCTAACTGTTCTTGCTCTAATGCTAAATTGACAGAATTTGTTTCAGCTAGAACATTAAGATACGCAGTATGTACATCACGAATAATATTCAATCGCTCAACGACAAGATCCTCTTGAGCAATTGCAAACGATGTTTGCGCCACTCTTTTACGCGCATCTCGCTTCCCTCCTAATTCAATTTTTTGATTAAAACTTAACGTATACTCAGCTGAACTGGTTCCTCCAAATTGATCACTACCAGCGAAGTCTTCTGCTTCGAACGATAGTTCTGGATTGGGCAATAGGCCAGCTTGTAGTTGCGCACCTTTTGCTGCATCAATACCTGTAATTGCAGAACGAAGTCTAGGAGAAGTATCCATCACGCGAGCAATAACCATCTCCAAAGAAAGCACTTCAACTACATCATTATCTTGGTTCGAATCAGATAGAAAATGAGAGTCTTCTGCAAATACAGATGAATTTGTCAGAGAAATCACAAGTATCAAGGAAAGTAAAACTATCCATTTTTTATAAAGTATGGTTCGCATAAATAAAATCCCATAAAGCGCACAAATGTTTTAAGCAAGTGTTAAGCACAGCCACAATTAAAATCCATAATTGGATTCAGAAACTCATGGATAAATGTAGTAATTTTCAGGACTATTCATGAAAAACATGAATAGGACCCAATTACTTCAAGATGGATTTATGCGATGGGAGGTCGAAATAAGGGGGGTGAATCTTTTGAGGAATAGGACTCTGTATAGTAGAAAACTTCACTTTTTGCGGAATGAATTGCTAGTGATGCGCCGGTAGAGAAAGCCGCATAATGATGGGCACAATGACACATGTGAGCACATGAACCATCATCAATTAGACCACCTAGATGCTCACTACTATCAAGCTCAATGACTTCAATATCACCTTCAGCGGCAAAATGAATACTGCATATTGCAGCCTCAGCACTTGTGAACAGCAGAGTGATTATAATTAGCTTTACTATAAATTGAGCCATTTTTTGAGACTAGTTCAAACGTTCTAAGAAGTCAACTATATTTCTGATAATTGGTAGTATAGACAATCAAACATTAACTTTTGTTCGCATTTTTCTTCAAATACTCAACAATCTTTTCAGTTTGCTGCTTGTTTGGCACCTGTTTCTTTTGCACAGTCATATAGCCCAACATACGATCAACCACTGTCGGCCAATCTTCTTCATTATGCTGTTTGGGATCAGGCAGCACATGACACTGAACGCATATCTGACTGAAATCTTTCCCACTTTCTGTATTCAAATCAAGATATGCATTGGCATCAATAGGTTTTTGTGCATGTTCCTGTAGATAGTCTAACAACGCTGTTAGTTCCTTATCGTTGGGGACATTAATAGGCATCCACTTTTTCGACCACTTTATATGCATTTTCATACGCTGAACTACTGACGGCCATTCTTCTGCTGTATGCATTCCAGGAGCAGGTAATCCATGACACTGAGCACAATTATTAATAAGTGCCTGCGCTCCATCTGAAGCATTATTTGGCAAAAGAGTTGGGGGTATTCCTTGCGGCATGTTGCCACTTCCCATTCCTCCACTATTCCCTCCGCACATACCTTGTCCACACGAACCCATTGCTATATCAATTGCGTTATCTTGTGGTTTCGCAAATGATTTCAGTGTAAATGGATTTTGTTCTGCCTGCAGTGTGGTTAAAGTTCCTAGTGCTATTGTAAGCGCACTAATTGCAACAATGTTTTTCTTTTTTGAATTCATCTTCCTAACTCCTAAATATTTCCAATCAACTTCTAATCAAAGAAGTAATCTTGTTACGTAATTTCAGACGCAATATTGGTGCTTATAGAGTTAGGAGAAAATCTAGAGATGATTTTTAAGTCGCATTGTCAAAGCTAACTAAATTAACCAGTTGAACTTTGTTAAAGTACCTTAATATCTTTAATACGTTCTTGACCTAACACTATCTGTACCGCACATATCAAATACAGTGGCGAAACTTCGCCGCGTTAGGCAATTGGGGGGGGTCGTAGCAAGGGAGGAGAAGACTGGGATAAAACTTTATCAGTCCCAAAAGGTTGGATTAATTTATTAGTATTCAAACTACGCACTGTGCTCGTAGCATTATTCATCTGCTTTACACAACTGCAATAATGATCACAACAATCACCAGCATCGTTATCCTGATTTTCTTCATCAAAGATTGATTGCTCAGTTTCCTGCGAATAATCAAATATCTCACACACTGATACGCTTGCGGATACGACACTTCCGAATGACAATAAAGCTAATAAAAAAATCAATGTGAATTTCATATAATACTGAATGCTATCTTAATGACGATGATTGTGCAAACTCTCTCTAGCGCTACAATGAGATCCAATACACAAACTTTATCTGATTATTACCTTCATTATATTAATGTATAACCAGCTTCTGATGCTTTACTCAAACCTTACTTATCCTAATTGTTTCAGTGTGACCAAAGAAATAATGCCTAACGATTCTTGTCAATACTATTACGAGTGTAAATCATGCGGCATACTTTTAAAGCCAAAATCTGGCGACTGTTGCGTATGTGGATTTCCTTAAACATGACTAGATGGACAGAATACTGATCACTCATAATCTCATCCTTTTTATATTGAGCATCACCCACTTAATAATCTTTTAATAACAAGGTGACAAATTTATATGTACTACAAAGCATCCTTGGTTTCGTTATAGGTGTAATTAATTACCACATCCTCCTTAAGATATAGGTCCAGCACACTGGTCTGCATGTCAACATCTGTAGATAGTAAACCACTTTTTGCTTCTCCTTGTGTGTAAGTATAAATCCACTTCTCCTCATTCCCAGAAATTGTGTTTTTAGTAAAAGGCTGACCAAACCACGTAATTAACTGCGCTTTAGTTGTCTCTCCTTTCACGATATGTTTGACATAGTCCACATTAAACTCATTACCATGTTTAATCGGTGCTGTATAACAACCCACCAATAAGACACAACATAACCCCCAAATAATTCCTCGTTTCATAAGTAACCTCCTTCATTCTTGTTCACTTATCACACTGGCAACTTAGCTTCCTTTACCGAATACTATCCAGTCATTTCTTGCTGCAATTCAAATATTAGATAATTCTAATGAGACTTATTGCCCGTGGTGGTTTAAGCATTCTACTATTACCTTGCTTACATGAGCAAGAACGGAAATTTAGTGGCAATGGGCCGTAAAATCAGAAAGATTCGTGAGGATAAAGGGTATTCTCAGGAAGATTTCGCTGCGGAGGCTGAATTTGATCGGGCTTACTATGGTGCCATCGAACGAGGTGAACGCAATGTTTCTGCGATCAACCTCATCCGTATTGCCAAATACCTCAAAGTTGAGGTAGGCGAGTTATTTCCTAAAATCCGCTCACTAGGTTAGTACAGCGAACCAGAAGTACAATCAGTATATTTCACACCGATCCGTTCACACCTACTTTTCTTGGCTTGCTGATGATAAAGCTCTGCAGCGGCATAAGCTGATGACACATTTGTCACTGGAATACCTGCATAATATTTTATGAACGCTAAACGAGGCAAAATATTTCGTTTAAGGTGCTCGGAACTAACATCAAATATATCTGCAAGATTGTTCACTCCCATCATACCCCCCGCTTCTGGCATACATGCAGAATCATTAACTACATAGCCGAAAGTATTAACATGAGTAATGCCTTCATCAGGCTCACGAAGATGTTTAGACAGTGTTTTATAAGATCGACCTGAAGATGCTTCAAGGTCAATGTATAAATCGCCAATCATGACGATGTGAGATTGAGTGTTGAAAGAGTTTTTCATGAGTCCTCCTAGAGAAAATAGCTAATTACATAGCGTTTAATGAAAGGTTAATTACTTTTATTAAAGATACCCGTCACTGAAACGGACCGCTTATGGTTTCTATTTATCTTTAGGAGACTGTTTTATGCAAAACAACCTTGAAACACAGTTTATTGAAATTCACAACATCAAGCAATACCCAAAAAACGCTAAGCAACATTCAGACAAACAAATTAACCAGATTGCTAAAAGTATTCTAAAATTCGGGTTTTTAAATCCAATACTGTTAGATCAAACCAACACGATCATCGCAGGCCATGGCAGACTGCTTGCTTTAAAACAATTGGGCTATACGTCTGCGCCCTGTGTCTATGCTAAACGCTTAACTGAATCTGAAGTCAATGCCTATCGCATTGCCGATAATAAGCTTACAGAAAATGCACAATGGAATAACGAACTACTCTCTATAGAATTAAAGTCCCTTGATCAACTTGAGGTCAATTATGATTTTGATACGTTAGGATTTGAAGTCGCAGAAATAGATAATTTATTACATGCGACAGATCATGAAGCAGATGTAGAAAATCCATTACCAGCTATACCACTCAACCCTATTACACAAACTGGCGATATTTTTCATTGCGGACCTCATCGTGTCGGTTGTGGTGACTGTCGTGATCAAGCATTTATAAAACAACTATTTAAACGATCGAAGGCTTCTATCTGTATTACTGACCCGCCGTATAACGTCCCTATATCCGGTCATGTACGTGGCAAAGGCAATAATCAGTTCGATGACTTTGCGATGGCTAGTGGTGAGATGTCATCAGATGAGTTTAGTCAGTTTCTGTTGCTGAGTTTTCTGAACCTTAAAAAAGCCTGTAAAGACGGATCACTCTTTTATCTATTCTGCGACTGGCGAATGTTAAAAGAATTATTTGCCGCAGCCGATGAACTTTTTACTTCTATGCTGAATTTATGTGTGTGGAACAAGAGTAACGGCGGCCTCGGTTCATTCTATCGCTCCAAGCATGAACTTGTTGGTGTGTTTAAACACGGCAAATCACCGCACATTAACAATGTTCAGTTGGGCAAGTTTGGCCGAGACAGAACTAATGTCTGGGATTATCCCGGTGTGTCGTCCTTCGGTAAAGATCGTGATGAGGCACTTTCAATACATCCTACTGTAAAGCCTGTCGCAATGCTGAAAGACATTTTACTGGATGCCAGCAACCCGAACGACATTGTCGTGGATGGTTTCTTAGGATCTGGCAGTACGTTAATTGCCGCTGAAAAAGTCAGACGTCGCTGTTTTGGAATGGAGATTGATCCGCACTATGTCGATGTGATTCTACAACGCTACCTCAATGAAACCGGTATTGAACCAATTCATGTGAAATCCGGCTTAACGTTTACGGAGCTTACTTCTAGGCGCTCCCCTGCAAAGGGAGTGCCCCATGAGTAAAGACTATGACATAGGGTTTGGCAAACCACCCAAGCATTCTCAATTTCAAAAAGGAAAATCCGGCAATCCTAACGGTCGACCCAAAGGTGTGAAAAATATCAATACCGACATAAAAGAAGAACTCGAAGAGTTTGTTCAGATTACTGAAGGTAATCAAACCAAAACAGTCACCAAACAGCGCGCGTTAATAAAAGCACTTTTAGCCAAAGCTAGTAAGGGCGATGTGCGTGCCGCCCAGACCTTGTTGAGTTTAAAGGCCGGTGTAGATCACAGTGATCAGGAGAAAAATACAGAGGCCTGGTTTACCGAAGATGATCTAGAAGTCATCAACCACATGAAGCAACGACTAAAAACACCATCTAACGAACTAGAGGAGAAGTCTGATGGACATGAGTGAAAAAGAATACTATGCGCTACTGCGTACCGATTTAAGCACCTTCATTCACCGCACTTTTAAAACGGTGGCACCGGGTGAGAAATATTTTCCTAACTGGCACATTAATGCTATTGCCTATCACTTGCAGCAATGTCTAAAGGGAGACATTAAACGCCTGGTGATCACACTACCTCCACGCAGTTTAAAATCCATCATCACCTCAGTGGCCCTGCCCGCCTATGCATTAGGCAAAGACCCCACATCGCAAATTGTCTGTGCGAGCTACTCACAAACACTGGCCAGTAAGCATGCGCGTGATCACTTGGCTATCATGGATGCCGACTGGTATCAGCGATGCTTTCCGCGCACACGATTGCATCCAAAAAAACATAGCGAGTCAGAATTCATGACCACTCAACAGGGCATGCGCTTTTCGACCTCAGTGGGCGGTACCCTGACAGGACGAGGCGGCAATATCATCATCATTGATGATCCGCTAAAAGCTGATGAAGCCATTTCAGAAAATTCACGACTCAACTGTATTGACTGGTATCGCAACACTCTATCTTCACGATTGAATAACAAAAATGAAGACGTGATGATTCTGATCATGCAACGACTGCATGAAGAAGATTTAGCGGGCTATGTATTGGAACATGAAGGATGGACACATTTAAATATTCCGGCCATTGCAGAAGAACGTCAGGTAATACGTATTGCCGATAATCTGGTGCATGTCCGACATGAAGGTGATGTCCTGCACGCTGAACGCGACTCAACAGACATTCTCAATAAGCTTAAATGCAGCTTAGGTTCATATGCGTTTGGCGCCCAATACCAACAACGGCCTGTGCCTGTAGAAGGCGGGATTGTAAAATGGGCGTGGTTCTCATGTTACGACACAAAACCTAAAAAAGAAGAGGATGATCATATCGTACAAAGTTGGGATACGGCATCCAAAGCCGAACAACATAATGACTATTCAGTCTGCACAACATGGCTGATCCGAAAAAATCAGTACTACCTGTTGAATGTGTTTAGAGCGCGTCTTGAGTACCCAGCCTTACTACGTAAAATTAAACACATGGCAAAATTTCGTTCTGCCGGTCGCATCATTATAGAAGATAAAGGTGCGGGCACCAGCCTCATTCAAGACCTAAAGGAAAATAGTGATTTAAATATTATTAAGTTTGATCCAAAAGATGACAAAGAGACGCGTTTGTTTACCGTCACCAATGTGATTGAAGCGGGTCGAGTTTGGCTACCGAAAGACGCTCCTTGGCTAGATATCTTTCGACATGAAATCATGATGTTCCCTAAAGGCAAACACGATGATCAGGTGGATAGCCTGTCTCAGTTTTTACAATGGGCGAAGACGCATCCAAACCTGAACAATACGGGGGGTGTCCACATATTCTACTCCTCATTTAACCCTCATCTTGACCCTCTTGATTGGCCGCTGCCTCCCGATATTTATTAGTGCAGATTCCACTGGACTTCTGAGCACAGGCATGGACGAATAGGGGGTATGAAAAATGATGTGTTAGCCATTGCCTGTAAACCGATTAAAGAGTTGACTTCAGAGGATATTCGAGTGCTTAAAAGTGAATATCTACGTATATATAACAAGCCTGCACCCTCACGCCCATCCACAACATTCCTAGTTGGCAATGTTGCGTGGGGGTTACAGGCTGAAGCGATAGGAAAAAATCCAATCAGCCTTCGTCAAGAGATCTTCAAAAAGCTCAAACGTATCAAGCATACAAAAAACAATTTACAAATTGGAACACAGCTCATTCGAGAATGGCATGGCAATACCTATCGTGTGGCTGTGACGAATGAAGGCTATGAATACAATAATCAAACGTATTCAAGCCTGACACCTATTGCTCGATTGATTACCGGCTCGCATATTTCTGGTCCGCGCTTTTTTGGAGTTAGTAAACCCCATGACAGAAAATAAAGTCCGTCGCTGCGCGATCTATACACGCAAATCTTCAACTGAAGGGCTGGATCAAAGTTTTAATTCATTAGATGCACAACGCGAAGCATCTGAAGCCTACATTATCAGTCAAAAGCATGAAGGTTGGACATGTATTAAAGATCGCTTTGATGACGGTGGGTTTTCAGGTGGCAATATGGAACGCCCTGCACTGTCGACTTTAATCGACAATATCAAGCAAAAGCTGATTGATATCATTGTCGTGTATAAAGTGGATCGCTTATCACGCTCTCTGGCCGACTTTGCCAAACTGGTTGAGCTATTTGATCAATACAATGTCTCATTTGTCTCCGTCACTCAACATTTTAATACGTCGACCTCTATGGGCCGATTAACATTAAATGTCCTGCTGTCATTTGCACAATTTGAACGTGAGGTCACAGGCGAACGCATTCGTGACAAGATTGCCGCTTCAAAAAAGAAAGGCATGTGGATGGGTGGCAATGTGCCACTGGGGTATGACGTCAAAGATCGACAGTTACATATTAACAAGTTGGAAGCCAAAACAGTTCAACGTATCTTTCACCAATACTTAGCGCTTCAATCCGTTCGTGCCTTAAAACACTGGCTAGACGAATCTTCATTTAAAAGTAAACAGAATAAAACGTTTAGTCGCGGTGCACTCTATACTCTACTTCGCAATCCCGTCTACACAGGAAAGATCCGGCATAAAGATATGATGCATGAAGGTAATCATATTGCATTTATCAAACAGGAGGATTGGGATAAGACCCAACAGCTTCTTGAGACCAATAAAAGAAAATATACGAACCGCACAAAATCCCATGCCCTGCTGTCAGGTCTTTTATATGATGATCGTGGCAATGCCATGTCACCGTCGCATACGAAAAAAGGCAATAAACGTTATCAGTATTATGTAAGCCAGGCATTACTTCAATATAATGATCAACAAGCGGGCTCTATTCAACGAATGAGCATGCAAGAAATAGATCGCATAGTGATCGACACACTGAATCATAATCAAGTACTCGATGAACTATCAAATAGTCTACTGACGGAAATACCACCACGTGTATTCAAGAAAACACGTACTAAGCTCAACATTTTCCTTGATCTCACTGCATTAAATACCGAAGAACAAAAATCTCGCATCAATCTACTATTAAGTCGAGTAGTAATCAGTACAAAAATTATCACTCTTTCATTTACTCTCGAAAATCTAGCTCATGCACTAGATATCAGATTTAGTGAGACTTCCATCCATGAAATCAATCAACCGATCCAGTGGAAGCGTTGGGGATCAGAAGAAAAGCTCATATTAGATAACGATGATGACAACAAAGTTAATGAATCTTCATTAAAGTCATCGCAAGAAGCAGTTCTAAAAGCCTTCATATGGAACGACACATTGCAATCAGGACAAGTAAAATCAATAAAAGAAATAGCAGATAAAGAAAATGTAACCAGTCCTTATATTCGAAGAATTCTGCGTCTGGCTTATCTATCTCCAAAATCATTAAATAGAATAAGCAGTAACTCTATTTCCACAGAATCTACGCTTGAAGAACTAAGATACGCATTCCCTCTTTCCTGGAATATACAGGATTGCGATTAGGTACATCTCTGATAGCTAGAATAAAATTACAAAGTGATTGTTTAAAAGTTAATCTGTGATAATGCTACGAATAGTTTTATATATAAAATTTCAAAGGCTGCTTTTCTGAGTCTTTTGCTGAACCCATTGTTAAAACTTCACCCACTTTATTTGCAAATCGGATTGTTACCGGAAGTCCATCGCTATAGTTACATGCATTATAATTAATCTTCGTTAGCCCCATGATATCACCTAAAACAGTTCTTATTTCAGGAAAATCTCCTGAACTCTTCATTACTGTAATAAATAAGGGGTTGGGAGTCTCTGGCCCTATGTATGTATCCATTTTAGGCACATAACCATTAGCCCATAAGTAAGCATTACGCTTATCAAGAACCATTGCTGAACCACGAATAACTGGATAGTCACCATTTCTGAATAACTTTGTTTCGCCATTAGTAGTTTTTATTCTAACTGCAACAATATTCGTTTCTTCCGGCGTGGCCTCTATAAATGCATTCCACTCATCATCACTAAAGCCGGATCTTCCGTGAATAAATAATTCTTTTGGGTTTTCTCCATGTTTCTGCTTAAAAGTAGCAAGAACTTTAGCAACAAGTTTTTTTGCCTCAGGTCCCTTTAGATGATACTCATAGTCATTAGTTTTCCAAGGTCCATTTGCTCCACGAAACACCACTGCGTCACCTTCATTTAAAAACATTTGTGCTGCGCAACATACATGCTCTTGTGGATGATTAGGTATTTGTTTGAAAACCAAACCAATATAACAAACACCAGGGCGTACATTTGCTAATTTCCAAGGCGGCTCATGTTGAGTTTTATAATATAAACCTGTAGCAATATTCCACGCCACTGTTGCAGGCTCCTGGATATTTCTAATAGGATAGCCAGCCTTATTTAAAAACTTCTCAGGCGCCAGAGAAGTCTCTCTTATAATTTGCGAAGTAAATCCAAGTTTCAAAAGCCTTGCCTTAACTTGACGATGAAAATCTGGTACATCTTCAAATATATCTTCATCAGACTGGTCAACTACTCCTTCAAATAATGGTAATTCTGTTCGCTTCTTTTGTTTTTTTTCAAAATCACCTTTTTCTAGATCTAGCCCTACTCTCTTGGCAAGAGGCTTGCATCTTTCAAAAATAAACTCCGGTAAAACAAAAACCCAGACGTCAACAGTTTTTTCTTCATTGTTGACATACCATTCTATCTCGCTTACGTAGATATCAACGGCCTTTCTAACCGCCTCATACTGATTAAGAATCTTGGTTGCAATATCAAGCTGATTATAATCAACTTTCCTCTCTACAAAATCAGCGGGTGATACTATTAAACCAAATGTTTCCTCAATACCTGGAAAATTTGATAAATGAAGACGATTATCTTTCTCTTTCTTTGTAGGAGGGGGTACTGGAATAAAGCCTCCAAGTTTAATGGCCCAATTTCGAAATATATTTAATCCATCATTAGTACCAAGTACACCAATGGAGATTTCTTTCGATCTAGAATTCATTTTGTGTGGACCATATAAGAACAGTCCATCTTTGGGGTGATCAGTTGTTTGTTCGTACTGAAATACAAGCTCTGGCTCATCAATATACTCAATTTGAATTTCATCACTTTGAGAGCTCATCAACCTTCTTCCTCTATATCGAAATTTCCTAAAGTAGTAAGGTCAGCCTCGTCTTCATCCTCATTCAGGATGTCTGGTAACTTTGTAGAAACGGGTGAATTGACAATTAATGGCGACCCAGATAGCTCCAAATTCAGTTTAGGTGACAAAGGTAATAAAATTTTTTCATCTTCAGCACATAATATTTTTAAATAGGCCATAAGCCTCCCATGCCAGGCTTTATTTCTCCACCCACTACATATTGATCTTCTTAACTTATGTTGCTTCTGAGCATCATTTATAATACTTCCCGCCTCACCATTCATCATCTCAGAAAATAGAACCCGTGATTTAAACTTAAAATGAGGAAACGGCCAAAATGACGGTATGGCTGTAACACCGTATTCCCAGATTTTACCTTTTGATTTATTTCTAAGCATAGAACTGCGGCGGCTATCCTTGCTTCCCCAAGGAATCTTTTTCCCAATTACAATAATATCTTTATTGGCATGAAAACCGATTTGTTTTGAATAAGCGTATTCACTAAGCCCTTTATTTCGACACATAGAGTTCCATGATTGACGAAAAATAGAAGATATTAGATTACTCGCTTCTCTGGGCTTTATACTTTGCTCTTTTACACCTTGATTAATAAAATCTTGAATAGAATATGAATTTTTCTTTGTAAATTTTCCTAAAGACGACAACTTAGCATTAATTTCACCAGCAGCCATAAAAGTGAAAAATCCATTAAGATGCATCTCAATTGGATAATCAATAATACTACATGCTTTTTTAAGAGCATCTAAATCAATAGATCCATTAGGCTCATAGTAACTAATTTCATTTGGAAGAGTAATAATCTTAATCCAATTAGTGGTTAATGACTCTTCCTCTCGCTTAACGTTAATCGAGAAGCGTTGTTTATATAACTCCCAATTAGGGTTTATTGAGATATTATCCGCAATTTTAGGCACTTCATCTTTATTCAATTCATCTAGAAGACTATGTAAACCATTCGCCCAACTCCCGACAAAATTAATATATTGAAGCTCACCTATTCCAAATATTTTTTTAAATTTTTTAAGTCTGAGTGGAATTATGAATCGTTTATCATCTAATTCCTTGGATAGATCAAGAGCAATGCCAATTTCTTCTTGCACACCATCTTTAGCTAGAGCAATATCATTACAACAAAGCAACATCTTTATAGATTTATCCTGCAGTGCAGTAGTTACTTCTTTTCTCCATCTATCACCGCCCATGAGAGATAAAATATCAGCAAATACTTTATAACCAGCAGCTTCTAGCTTTGGTGCTAACCATAATACAAATTCATCATCTTCAGGAGTTGCCTTACTAATAAATACTACATCTCTATTACTCAACTATTTTTCTCCACGACTAAAGGCCCAATAACTGATTTCCAAATTATACCTCGACTTTAATGTACGCTTTAACTCAAAGCTGAACACTAACATTGATATCAATCATACCAATTTAATACTTGATAGATTCAATAATTTACAACTAAGAGAACCGCGTTTTGGCGAAAGGAGACTTTCGATAGATTTAGCTCTGAATACTTAAATCCCGGTGCGCTTACATGGATTCGAATTGCGCAAACCCTGCAGAAATAGGCTATTTTTCATGTATTTACGAAGTCTCCGAACGGAGACAGACTCGGTGGCGGTGGCTGCAGTCTTCCTCGAACCAGACTCTACTGAATTTCCCTGTTAAACAGCCAATTTACAGGGAAAATTTCATTTTTTAAGGCGTTATTCTGAAATTCTTTTACAATTTCATTGATATAACAAGTACTTATATATTCCTGAAGCGAAATCGTCGACTCAATAACAGGGAATTATCAGGGAATGCAGATTACGAATTACATTTTATACAGAACATTAAACAGAAAGCTGTAAACCTATGATACTGGCAAGTATAAGAACGACTCTTCCCAGTCGTGCAACATTAGTATTTAAGCGCTTTAGCATACACTTGCAACTCTAGCTTGATACGCCTATATTCTGTAGTGATATGAAATTAAGTCGTAGATCTATTTCTAGTGTTCTTATTCTCCTGCTGGTTCTCGGTCCATTGCAGGTGCAGCAAGCTTTTTCTTGTAGCATGATGAAAACTACGTTCTACGGCCACTGTTGTTGTGACCAAGACAGCGCATGCCATGAAGTCGATTGCGGTGAAAAAACGGCCTTATCGCATGGTTCGTGCTGCAACGAGTCGATCGAACTCGATGTAAACTACGAAATAGCAGACGATTTAAAAACTATCAAATCATATCAAATACATTCGAGTGTAGATCCTCCTGCACAAATCCTCGCTCAAAGTCATGAATTATTTCAGGTCAAACCTGCAATAATACACACGGCAAATTATACTCTATCGACCCATTCCACAGGGTCTCTCACCTATCTCACTACACAACGTCTTCGGATTTAGATCGAACCTCCTGTAGCTGGTGAGCAATGCTTGGCGTTGCTTCCTGAGCTATTCACTGCTTGTTTGTACGAAAAAAGCAATGGAGGTGGCTAATGAATGCAGAGGTAATTCTAAATCGATGGTTCTTGATTTTGTGTGTTTTTATTATTACGCCAAACTGGGTGTATGCCCGTTATCAGGCAGAATCTATTTCCGCTAATGGTGAATACATCACTGCGGATAGCCTCGTGGCATTGGTACTGGAGCAAAACCCAAGCCTCATGCAACTTGCTGCTGCATCTGAAGCTGCATTCCAGCAAGTAAAATCGGCCGGCACACTGGATGATCCGCAGCTTTCCTATGCGCTTGCGCCCGAGACAATTGATGGAGTCCGTCTGCCTAACGGTGAACACCGTGGCCTCAATCAGCGTATTGAGCTTAGTCAAATAATTCCCTGGCCAGGAACACTGGCGTTGCGTACTGCACATGCCCAGAGCGAAGCCGAAGCCAGCCAACAGGATCTGGCCGACCAACGATTACAGATTATTTCGGCTATCAAGGCAGCTTTTGGAGAATGGTATTATGTGCATCAAGTACTACAGATCAATTACGATAATCAATCGTTACTGCTGGAACTGCGCAACGTTGCTGAGGGGCAATATGCGGCCAGTCGCGCCAGTCAGCAGGATGTTTTACAAGCGGAATTAGCGCATGCCAGACTGCTGGATCAAGCGCTTAGTCTGGAGCGCGAGCGTTTATCGATCCAGGCTCAGCTTAACGCATTACTTAATCGTGCGCCCGATGAGTCCGTGCCCCCACCTGCTGAAATCACTTCTCCTGCACCATTACCCGATTTCACAAATCTTCAACAAAAGGCACAGAAATTTCACCCGGAATTGATGCGTATTCGTGCGCAACTGGATTCCACTCAGGCAAAAATTGAGCTGGCTGAAAAGGATTTTTACCCGGATTTTAAACTGCTCGCGGGTTATAACAGTTTATGGGATGAATACGAAAAACGCTGGATAATAGGCGCATCCATCAATATCCCACTTAATCGCAGTAAATACCAAGCACAGCTTAATTCGGCTAAGGCCAATGCAAAAGAATTACATTGGTCTCTGATCGACCGGCGGGCACAGTTACTTGCCAATCTCAAACGGGCACATGCCGAGGTTAACGAATCGATTCGCATTATTGATCTTTATCAGGAACGCCTCGTACCACTCGCAAATGAAAATCTGCAAGTAGCAGAAGCCGACTATCGCTCTGGCGCTGGTGACTTCATCAATGTAACCACTGCTGAAAATGAAAAACTTACAACGGAATTGCGACTTGCACGCGCACAAGCCGATTACATCCGTCGTGTAGCTGAACTGGAACGTTGGAGCGGAGTGAAGTTATCTTCAGGAGACTACAACCATGAATAAACGAATAGAAGTCTGGATGATCAGCGCATTCTTTCTAATTTTGGGTTTCATGATTGGTACTCAATACGATCGGCTGTTTTCGTTTGAGCCAAATGCTCCTGAATCCATTTCTCCTCACATAACAGAGAATACCCCGGTATACCGTTCCGGCCCATTTCGAGTCAGTGTTGCCGTTAATCCTGAAACTCCTCAAGTCGGTGACAACACGCTGGTAGTAAAGATCATGGATAGTCAGGGCCAGCCAGTACCTGATGCACAAATTCATGCGTATGGCCAAATGCCAGCCATGGGCACTATGCCGGCCATGCGTGCCCCAGCAGAACTTGAGGAAAAAGCGCCGGGCGAATATCAGGGTCCTATCGACTTGGAAATGAGTGGCTCATGGCCTCTGTCCATCGAAATTAAAAAGCCTGGTATAGGCAGCACCAGTTTGAGTTTTGATATGGCCACAGGCCGCCAGGGGCTGGAAATTACAAGTGGTGGAACTCGGATCGAATCAAGGTCTTCTCAAAAAGAAACTCAAGACTCTCATGAAAAATCGATAGTCATTCCCAGTATGGATAAAAGCGGTGTAGTTCATGCCGGAAATTTCAGAGTAGTGGTCAGTCTTGATCCACCACAGCCTCGAATCGGAACAAATAATCTGACCGTTCAGGTCAGTGATCATAATTCTAAGGCAATAACCAACGCGCAAGTGCGCGCAGTCGTTCAGCTTCAGAATTTCGAAGCCATGGCAGACTCTGTGATGACACAAACGGATGCAGACAGCATAAATAAAGTACCACGTATTATTGAGATCGGCATGAACGAAACTACGCCAGGCCATTACATTGGTTCTTTTGAGCTCCCAAGTACTGGCCAATGGGCACTGGCAGTAGATGTTGAAAAAGAGGAAATCGGTCATGCGGATCTTGTCTTTGATATGCGAACCGGAACAGATAGCGAAAAGGAGCTCAAACTCGTCACTACAACACCTGAAGGTATTGCTTATTACACGTGCTCCATGCATACCTCGGTCCGCGCAGCCGGGCCAGGGCAGTGCCCCATCTGTAGCATGGATCTGGTTCCGGTAACTAAAGAAGAAGTGCAGACTGGCACAATCAACGTAGACAGCCGTCGTCGACAGCTCATTGGCCTGAAAACAGCGGTTGCGATTCGACGTGAACTGGAAAGCACAATTCGTGCAGTGGGTGAAGTCACATATGACGAAACACGACTGTCCGATGTGAACTTGAGGTTTGATGCCTGGATAGGCGAACTCAAGGCGGATTATGTCGGCAAATATGTCAAGCAGGGTGAAATGTTATTCAGCGTGTATGGTCCTGATTTGCTGGCAGCGCAGCAGGAGTACCTGGAAATTTTGAAACGTCGCCCTGGACAGAACCATGGTCTCGCCGAAGCTGCGCGAAAACGTCTTTCGTTATGGGGTATGACAGCGGGCCAGATCCGTCATTTGGAAAAGCGCGGAAAGCCTCTGGATTATGTGCCCATACTGGCTCCACGCTCGGGTACTGTAGTGGAAAAATTGGTAGTCATGGGTACGGCCAACAAGGCCGGTACCAAGCTGATGCGTATCGCAGATCTGTCAAGCGTATGGGTTGAGGCAGATGTCTATGAATCGGAGCTGGATCTGGTCAAGACCGGTATGCAAGCCATCGTGGCATTACCTTATATGCCAGGACGGACCTATGTGGCCAAGGTTAACTACATCTACCCCTATCTTAAAGGTGCTACACGTACGGGCCGTATTCGACTAGTGCTCGACAATCCCGAAGGTGAGCTCAAACCCGAAATGTATGCTGAAGTTCGACTCAAGGCAAAACTTGGAGAACGTCTTGCAATACCGGAAGAGGCTGTGCTGTTTGCGGGCGACAGCCGCGTGGTATTTGTTGATCTGGGTGACGGTAAACTCAAACCCTCAACCATCACCACGGGGGTACGCACACAGGAATATATCGAAGTGCTTGAAGGTCTGAAGCCTGGAGATAGGGTTGTGACTTCTGGCAATTTTCTGATTGCGGCAGAGAGTCGACTTAAATCGGGAACTGCACAATGGTAGAACAACAAGACACCTCAATTAAACACCCTAGCCCTATCCAGCGTTTGATCGCCTATTGCGCGCGTAACTGGTTGTTAACAATCATGATCGTTATCGTGGTAGCCGTCTGGGGATACCGATCGTTGACGGAAGCACCGCTGGATGCCATTCCGGATTTGTCCGATGTGCAGGTCATCGTTTTCACGGAATGGCCTGGACGTTCGCCGGATCTGATCGAGGATCAGATTACCTATCCACTGACCACTACATTGCTGGCCGCACCAAAGGTGAAATATGTACGCGGGCAGAGTTTTATGGGATTGTCTTTCGTGTACGCGATTTTTGAGGATGGCACAGACATTTACTGGGCGCGTTCAAGGGTATTGGAATATTTAAACTCTGCACAAAAGGATTTACCGGAAGGCGTTAACCCAACTCTGGGCCCCGATGCCACCGGGGTCGGCTGGGTATATCAATACGCATTGACCGACAAAACCGGCAATCGAAATCTGGCAGATCTACGCAGTATCCAGGATTTCAATTTGCGCTATGCATTGGAATCTGTCGAAGGCGTGGCAGAAGTCGCGTCAGTGGGTGGTTTCGAAAAGGAATATCAGATCAACATTGATCCCAATAAGCTGGCCGCTTTTGAAATCCCGCTCAAACGCGTTATAGATGCAGTACGCGAATCAAACAATGATGTTGGCGGGCGCGTACTGGAAGTATCGGGGCATGAGCAGTTCATCCGTGGCCGCGGTTACGTCAAGTCTATCGATGACCTGAAAAGCGTTGTGCTTAAAGTCGATGATTCCGGTGTGCCTGTCCGCATCGCGGATGTTGGTACGGTAAGTCTTGGACCGGCATTACAACGAGGTCAGTCCGATCTGAATGGAGAAGGAGTGACCGTGGGCGGTATCGTCATCATGCGCTATGGCGAAAACGCATTGGATGTCATCGAACGTGTTAAGCAAAGAATCGATGAACTTGAATCCAGCCTGCCTGAAGGTGTTGAAATCATACCCGTCTACGACCGCTCCAGCCTGATCAACCGTGCTATCGAAACCCTCAAACACACACTCGCCGAAGAGATGATTATTGTTTCATTAGTCATCATCGTTTTTCTTTTGCATGTGCGTTCGGCGCTCGTGGCGATCATCACATTGCCCATTGCTATCCTGCTGGCCTTTATTCCCATGTATTATCAGGGATTGACTGCCAATATCATGTCGCTGGGAGGTATCGCAGTGGCTATTGGCGCCATGGTCGATGCCGCTATTGCGATTGTCGAGAATGTCCATCGTCGCCTGAATCTCTGGCAGGAAGAAACTCACGGCAAAAATTCTTCGCCAACACGCACAGAAGTAATAATTGATGCCATGCAGGAGGTCGGGCCCAGTATTTTCTTTGCCTTACTGATCATCACTGTCTCATTCCTCCCGGTGTTTGCACTGGAAGGAACTGAAGGCCGCTTATTCAAGCCACTCGCTTTTACTAAAACCTATTCGATGTTCTTCGCCGCGCTACTGTCCGTGACACTGATTCCGGCACTGGCTGTATTGGTCATTCGCGGTCGCATTCGGGGAGATAAGAACTGGTTAAATCAAATCCTCGTAACACTATATCGTCCAATTGTACATTTCTCTATCCGGTTTCGTTGGCCCGTAATCGGGCTCGGCCTGTTGGCGTTACTCTCGATCTGGCCTGCCTATCGTTCGCTTGGAAATGAATTCATGCCTCCATTGAACGAAGGTAGCATTTTGTACATGCCCACCGCCCTACCCGGCATGTCCATCACGGAAGCCACTCAAACCCTGCAGATCATGGACCGCGAACTGATGAGATTTCCTGAAGTAGAGCGTGTATTCGGTAAGGTTGGGCGTTCAACGTCACCGACTGATCCGGCACCGTTGTCCATGATTGAAACAAACATCATGCTTAAGCCACAGGATCAATGGCGTGAAGGAATGACCTGGGACAAACTGATCCAGGAAATGGATACCAAAATGCGATTCCCTGGCATGCCAAATATTTGGTGGATGCCGATTCAAACGCGCACCGAAATGCTGGCTACTGGCATCCGTTCGAGCTTGGGCATTAAAGTATTTGGGCCAGGCCTGGCTACAGTCGAAGATATAGCCGTAAAGATTGAACATGCCCTACAAGAAGACGCTCGCACGCAACCGTATACTCGCAGTGCCTTTGCCGAGCGTACGACCGGGGGATATTTTTTGGACTTTGATATTGATCGTGCAAAAGCTTCTCGTTATGGACTCAATGTCGGTGAAGTGCAGGACGTCATCGTAGCTGCTATGGGAGGGCAAGTGGTGTCACAGACCGTAGAAGGTCGGGAGCGCTATAACATCCTTATCCGTTATGCACGCAACTATCGCGATAGCATACAAGCCCTGGAACGAGTGTTGGTTCCGACAGCCAATGGCGCCCAGATTCCAATCTCACAAGTAGCCGATTTAAAGTTTCGCACCGGTCCACCCATGCTACGTAATGAAGATGGACAACTGGTAGGATTTGTTTTTGTGGACGTCAATGAAAAGATTGGCATTGCCGACTATGTCAACCTCGCCAAACAAGTGGTTAAGGATAACGTTCGTATTCCGCATGGCTATCGCATCGCCTGGGCGGGTCAGTTCAAATACTACGAACGTGCCAAGAATAGGCTCAAGATACTAGTCCCCCTTACCCTCTTTTTGATCTTCTTCATGCTGTACTTTCATCGAAAGTCATTAACTGAAACACTCATCGTCATGCTGGCATTACCGTTCTCATTAATCGGTGCGGTGTGGCTGCTGGTATGGCTGGACTACAAACTTAGTGTAGCAGTAGCTGTAGGCATGATTGCAGTAGCCGGATTAGCAGTAGAGCTCGGACTGCTCATGATGCTATACCTTGATATCGCATGGAAAAGGTATAAGTCTGAAGGCCACATGAATAGCCACACAGATCTCAAAGCAGCCATTACAGAAGGCGCCGCACTACGTTTACGTCCCAAGCTTATGACAGGACTCGCATTATTTATGGGCCTGGTGCCGATCATGTATTCAAGCGGTACTGGTGCCGATGTAATGAAACGAATCGCAGCTCCAATGCTTGGTGGGGTATTTTCAGCATTAATTATGGTGCTTGTGGTGTTTCCCGCAATTTTTGCAATCTGGAGAGGAAGGAAGTTGCCGCATGTCGTATAAGTCAGCTACATGTAATATATATCACTTTACATATTTTCTAATTAATATTATATGTAATAGTAATAATTATTTTTAATAACAGGAAATCTACAGTTATTTGCTCAACTCTTTTAGACAATCATAAAGGGCAACTCTAATACAACCTCAAAGCCACCTTGCATTCTATTTTTTGCTTGTAATTCACCTCCAATGCCACGCGCTATATCACGTGCAATTCCCAAACCCAGACCGGTGCCTCCGGATGAGCGATTGCGAGACCGGTCCACGCGATAAAACGGTTCGAATATATGCTCAAGTTGATCTTCTGGAACACCTGGTCCCTGATCCTGAATTCTAATTCTTATCTTGTCTTCCAATTCTTCAATACAAACCGATACATTTTGTCCGTATCGAGTTGCGTTCGATAGCAAATTATTTATACACCGCTTTAACGCTAACAATCGACTGCAAACAACCTTCTCGGTCTTCCCCATTATCCTTATGCTATGATAACCGGAATCCTGCATATCCTGCACCAAACTCTCCAAGAGAGAATTAATATCAATAAGCTGTGCAGATTCCTCGCAATGCTGCCCACGCATATATTCGAGCGTTTCGCTGACCATGACTTGCATATCGTCTAGGTCGCATAAAATACTGTTTTTTAGCTCTGTATCCTGAAGCATTTCTGCACGCAATCGTAATCGCGTAATTGGCGTTTTTAAATCATGTGAAATGGCAGCTAGCATTTGACTTCGATCTTTTACATACTGCTTAATCCGAGTTTGCATGGTATTAAACGCATGTGCAGCCTGCACCACTTCCTTCGGACCAGACTCATCGAGTGGAGGGTGCTGAATATCCTGGCCCAATTGCTTTGCCGCAGTAGCCAACGAAGCAATCGGCCGAGTGATCCAACGAACAATAAAATAAGACAACAATACGGCTGTCAATAATATAACTATAAGGCTTGCCACTATTCGATATGATAACTGGAATAATCGATCAGGGACCGGCTGCATAAAACTTACCCAAGTTCCGTCACGCAGTTGAAGTTGTGCCAGAAAAGGATAGTCTGCTATCGTTGATCGTCCCATCATCGCGTACATCATTCGCTTCATCCCCTTGCCATTGCTCATCATTTTTTGCATATTTTCGTTCATATAGCCTGATTCATCCATCATATGCATGCAGCAGCTCATCCCTCCTTCTTTTCTATTGAATACCGAGGAGTTACTTTCATCTGTATGACTTTTAAGTACTTGCACTCGAACAGGGAACTGTTGATCGGTCGCAGCTTCAATAATAGACACCAACGTACCCTGCAACCGATCTACTACCGGCTCTGGATCGATGATTGGGTCTTTATTAAGCGTTACTTGAAATCCTGACGTACTGAATGCCTGCACAGCCTGTTCTCTCGCTTTTGTTGGCAGCTCATTTAACAATCGTGTAATAGCCGAGATACGATCTACAGACTGTAATCCTACAATTTCACTTATAGATCGATCGCGTTCGTAATATAAAAGTGCCGCATTAAATATTTGTGCGGAAACGAGTACGATTATCAGGGTTACAATAAGCCGCCCAAATAACGATTGTGGATATAATCGAGGCATCTACTGGTCTATCTCAACTTTAGCTGTAAATACATAGCCTTCATTTCGTACCGTCTTTATAATCTTTGGCTCATCCTTGTCCTGTAGTACGCGTCGTAATCGGCTTACCATGACATCTACACTACGATCAAAGGGCTGGAGATCTCGGCCTCGTGTAAAATCCAGCAATTGATCTCGACTTAATATTCGATTGGGATGAGTGACGAAAACAAGGAGCAGTTGATATTCACCACCGCTTAGAGATACTAATACATCATCGGGAGATACCAGTTGCCGGGTAACTGTATCTAATGTCCACCCCTCAAATTGATATTTTTGACCGCATTGCCCATCCAATGGCGCTCCTGACAATTCGGACCGCCGTAGAACACTTTTAATACGCGCCAGTAATTCTCGTGGATTAAATGGTTTAGCCAGATAATCATCCGCCCCCATTTCCAAACCAATAATTCTTTCCGTTTCTTCTCCACGCGCAGTTAACATAATAACCGGTATTTTCGAATTCGATCTCAAATTTCGGCACAGCACTAATCCATCGTCACCAGGCAGCATCAGATCGAGAACGATCAAATTAACGCGATGCTTATCTAAAATAGCCCACATTCCTTTTCCATCCATCGCGGATAGGGCCTTGAACTCATGCTGCCCCAAATACTTGCAAAGCAACTGACGTATCTCGACGTCATCATCAACAATTAATATGGTGTCCTTTTGTTCCATTCGCGGAGTGTAAAGCCCGTAAGAAGCGTTCCGATAACCTAATTTGTAACTCAATGTAACATCTGTCCCCCTGATTACATTCTGTTACAAAACGACCCTTTTTGGATATCAATGAATTACATCAATGTAGTGTACTACTCACATCCAAACATGAGAAGTCAATCAGATGAATATCAAATTGGACTAGGTGACCTGAAACAAAGATACACAAGGAATATATACAGCAAATCAAACACATTTAAAACCTGGAGAACACATCATGAAAACACGAGGATTAACAGCCGCAATTTTAATAACTACAGCACAATTTGCATTCGCACAGGGCGGAGGCGGAGTCTCAATCGACAATTTTGATAGCACGCTAACAACGGAATCAAATTCTAGGCAAACCAAACACTCGATTAAAGTCACACCGCAAGCGCCGACCCACAAATTTGAGGTACGCGTGCCAAGTCAAAATAGGGACTTTCTAAATACAGAGAAATTGAAGCAATCCTATGATGGCGTGGCCCAAAGTTCGATTTCGTCAATGAACCTAGTAGCCGGAAAGCCAAATTTTATTCGCAATTTGAGACGCAAACACTATGTCTAATGATATTCTCAAACTTACTCAAGTTAAGTCACGTTTCACATGGACGAATTACTGACAGGGATGTCACCTCTTGAATAGCGCCCTATAGCCTATAGTATTTAATACATTTTTTAATCATTTTGAAAAGGAGATTAGTCATGCAAACTAAATTAATATCACTGAGTATCGCTGGTGTTTTTGCAACCAGTATCATCACCAGTATTGCCGCATATGCGCATGAAACGCCGATGCGAACATCCAACCTGTCAAATGGAATGGCACAAAACACGATGCCAATGGAAAATCATGAGTCCATGCGCGGCATGATGATGAATGGTGAGCATCATATGGCAATGGATAATATGCCAATGAGTAACATGATGGATCGTTGTAAAGATAAAATGAACGAGCATATGGCTCAGCGCCTGACAAACGAAACCGATACTCACAGCACAAATACACATGTTCAATCACAGCAATGAAACTAATTCAATAGTCATTGCTACCCAGTAGATGTCTTTACTAATAGTGAAGACATCTACTGTCTTAGTATAAAATTAGTTGAGGAGAATACACATGAAACGCAGCCAGCAGCACTATACATTAGCTAGCGCCATCGCTCTTTCTCTAACTTCGTTTACCACATCACAAGCTGCGAATAATCCGTTTGAGTTCACGCCTGTAACAAACGAATCAAAACATATGACAGTTGTAGCCGAAAAAATGTACGGCAGCAATATGGAAGGCATGTGTGGTGGCATGGGAGAAGGCATTTGCGGCGCAAATATGCCACAAGGCATATCGCCCGATTTATTACCGGAACCAAAATCGAAAGGAGCACAGTTACTGATTGAAAACTGTACACAATGCCACGGGCTTCCCGGACCCGGGATGCATACCTCAAAAGAATGGCCGGCAGTAGTTGATCGTATGAATATGCGAATGCAAATGATGGATGGCATGATGGGCATTCATGCACCCAGTCAAGAAGAAATTGGCAGTATCGTCAACTACCTTAAAAAACATGCACAAGTTGAGATCAATAGAGAAGCCTATTTCGACCTTCATAGCACCCAAGGCCAATTATTCTCGCACATCTGTTCGCAATGCCATGTGCTACCCGAGCCTAAGCAGCATACATCGGAAGAATGGCCCGCGGTTATTGGCCGAATGTTAAGCCATATGTCATCTCAAGATAAAGAAATTCCGGAAAGCGATCAGATTCAAGATCTGATTCAGTATTTGCAACGACATTCACGTAATGGTAGAACAGAAGATACTGGTAATTAGTAAAAGAGCATTACGGACAGCCTGATTTTTGCATCTGTTTAGATGGGCATTGAACATTCCCATAAGAACAGAAAACACAGCAATCGCCGCTATTAGGCTTTAATAATGCATTGCACGATGTGCACTCATAATAATATTGACAGAAATCCAGCGGCATGTTCTCTTGATGTTTAGCGCTGCACTCAGGGCATGTGATAATCGAAATCAATTCAAACTGATTCTCATCCATACAACAAACTTCTCGTACACAAATATACCGAAACAGTATTAGTCCATAGAGATAAACTGAAACTAGCCTTAGTTAAATCAAAACACTGAAATTACTTAGGTTCTATATTTAATCTGTATTTAATAATAGAAAAACTAAAAATACCACCTTCTCCACTATTAATATAGCGGCTTTTTCGTCATATTGACTCAATCTTAAACGTCTATTTTTTGATTGTTTTAATATACTCAAACCTGCTCTGCTCCAATGAAGCACGCGAACTCGGCCCAGCCATACGCTTTAATCTAAGCAGCAGACTCAAAACTGCTTTATTTTGTAACCACAAGGGTGTTAGATTCAAGTTTCTGACTTTGATAACTGATTATATGTTATGGCCACTAGCCAACCGGCCACGCCAGACCAAACAACCCACGCTATAAGGCCGACCAAAAAGCCGGGCCAGTCAAGAATTAGTCCAATGTGAGCTGTATCTCCATGCATCATCCCCGCGGTCATTGAATTCATAAAGGCGGGGGAAAGAGCCACCAAAACTGCACAAATGATCCATAATATAGCTGCCGTAATTGCTGCAGATAGAGCAAAATTGAATGAATGTATTCTCATATTTGTCTCCTTTAAAAATAGTCCAGTCATGAGTAATTAATATATTTTCCTACCTCTTCTTCCCCATCTCCAAATGTGTACGTTTTAAACGCAGTGAATTACCGATAACAGATAACGAGCTGGTCGTCATTGCAATGACCCCAATCATAGGGTGCAGCAGACCGACAGCCGCGACTGGAATGGCTGCAAGGTTATAAAACCAGGCCCAGAATAAGTTCTCTACAATCTTACGGAAAGTGGCTTTGGATAATCGAATTGCTTCGATAACTTTAGTGAGTTCGCCTTTAACTAAAGTAACGTCCGCTGCCTCAATGGCCACATCCGCACCAGCTCCAATCGCGATTCCTACGTTGGCTTGTTTTAATGCCGGCGCATCATTAATCCCATCTCCTACCATAGCAACATGGTTTCCGTGCAGTTTTTGTAATTTCCGTATTTCATCCACTTTGCCTTCTGGTAGTACACCAGCTAATACGGTATCTATACCCACCTGTTTGGCCACAAACTGGGCCGTTCTCTCGTTGTCTCCTGTGATCATCGCTACTTGGATACCCATTTCGTGCATAGCGTCAATAGCTGCTTTCGAATCCGGCTTGATCGTGTCCGCAACCGCAACCAAGCCAGCTGCCCGTTTGCCTATCGCGACCAACATGGCAGTTTTCCCGGTCTCTTCCAATTGAGTTAATGGCTCGTCCAATTCTTGGTAGTCAACTCCTTGCTCTTTCAAAAGCCGCCGACTTCCTACGTACACAATCTGTCCGTTGACATCACCCTCCACACCACGTGCGGTTATCGCTTTAAAATTCTCCACTGTCGGCACTGTTATTCCACGATTACGAGCTCCTTCAACAATTGCCTGTCCTAATGGATGCTCTGAACCAGCTTCGACCGACGCCGCAACTTGCAACACGGTATCTTCATCAAATTCAGATCTCGCAATTACATCCGTCAAGGCGGGCCGCCCCTCTGTGATCGTGCCCGTTTTATCTAGCACTATCACTTTGATATCTTTTAATGTTTGTATGGCTTCCCCAGAACGTATCAGTACACCCCGTTCAGCACCTATCCCCGAACCCACCATAATGGCAGTGGGTGTCGCAAGCCCCAGGGCACATGGACATGCAATTACAAGCACGGCTACTGCCGCCAAGATAGCGGCCATTAAAGGAGTTAAACCAGGATTTACCCACGGCAAAAATTCGGATCCCCAGACCAATATAGGTTTTAAGGTATCCGGGAATATCAACCAAACCAGAAAACTCGCAAATGCAATTAAAATAACAGCAGGCACAAATCGCGCTGTTACACGATCCGCGAATTCCTGAATCGGCACTTTTGATCCCTGGGCTTGCTCCACTAAACGGATGACTTGAGATAGAAAAGTATCTGCACCAATTTTAGCAGCCCGCACTTTAAGTAACCCTTCTTTATTCATCGTGGCCCCTAAAACCGAATCACCGACACTTTTTTCAACCGGCACCGATTCTCCTGTCGCGATCGACTCGTCCAGGTGACTAGAGCCCTCAATAATTTCTCCATCGGTAGGTATTTTCTCACCGGGGCGAATCACCATGACGTCACCTACCTGCAGTTCATTGATAGGTAGTTCTACTTCCTCATCATCACGCACGACCTTGGCAGTCTTTGCTCCAAGCTTTAATAAACGTTTGATCGCCTGTGACGCCCGTCCTTTTGCGCGGGTTTCCAAATAACGACCGAGCATATGAAACGTCATAATGGTGGAGGCCATCTCGATAAAAGAAGTCATTGGATATATGAATCCAACGAGTCCAATGAGATATGGAGGCAAACTCCCCATGGAGATTAGAACGTCCATATTGGCTGTGCGATTTGTCAATGATCGCCACGCTGATCGGTGTGTAGCCCAGCCTCCACCGATAAAAACCACAGGGAATGCTAAAATCGCAATCCACCAGAGATAACCTGGAATCGGTCTCCAAAACATATGGGGCACCATCAATAGCATGATGATGGTGGTCGGAATGGCCGCAAACCAGAATCGTTGCCAGGCTTGCTTGAGATAACGCGCCTCTGAATCGACCTCTTTCTCTTGGAGAACCGTCTGCTCTCCCATTTCGAGTGAGTCCACTTCATATCCAGCGCGTTCGACCACGACCTTTATCGAACCAGTATCGATAACGTTTGCTAGATAACTTACCGTAACGACGTGCTGGGCAATATTCGTTTCAACGTTTACAATTCCGCTGAGGCGATGGATTGAGTCCTTTATAATGCCTGCACAATGGTCACTGCCCATACCGGGCACGATCAGTCGAAGGATCTGCTCGTTTTCGCATTCGATCGAATCAACTTCATAGCCGGCTCGTTCTACCGTTTTTTTTATGTCCGATGTTTGCAGAATACTCGGATCGTAAGTTACATCCACACGATGACCGGCGATATTGGTGTGTATATCTTCTATCCCCTTGAGTCTTAGCAACGAGGTGGATACCAATCCTGCACAATGATCGCTACCCATGCCCGGTATGATCAAGCGCGCGGTTGCATACTTTAAACCCGAAGATTGAGCCAACTTTAAAGCCGGATCTCTGGAAACTACTGACTTTTGTTCGGCGCCGTTCATTTCGTCTACTCCTGATAGGAATATAAATTTCTTCTAAGTTTCCTGGTTATTAACAACCCAAGATTTAGGTTCCGATTTTATGAACATACTTCAGTGGTTCTTTCTGAAATGAATTAAAACAATCTTCATTGCAGAACTTATAAAGCTTATCTCTATAAACAATGCGATAGAATGCATGCTTTCGTACAGACATCCCACATACGGGATCCAGATCTTTACCAGTCTCCGCATCTACATAACCGCCCGGAATTTCAGTTTCGCTTGATTGTATATTGTTACTTGGCATCATTTTTTATCTCCATCAGTTAAACTAGCGCAAAGAAGGTATAAAGGGAGGAACCTTTGCGGCATATACTTCATAAGTATTACCAAAAGCATCTTTCATTTCTTGCTCCTCTTTTCTTGCTAAATGTGCATACATAAATGTCAATACAGGAAACATCAGCAAAGTAAGCAACGTGGGCCATTGGACTAAAAAGCCCAACATAATGAGAAAAAATCCAACATATTGAGGATGCCTGATTCTGGCATAAGGGCCCGAAGTCGCGAGGGCATGAGCTTTTTGCGCGTTATAAAGCACTCTCCAGGAGGTGGATAGCAAATAAAAACCTCCGATGATCAGTCCAATACTAACCCAATGAACCAAGTTCCAGTGGGGATCACCACTTAGATTTAAAAGCGTATGCCAGAGGTGACCATTCTCATGGGAATAAAAATCGACATTTGGATACTGGGCGGAAAGCCATCCGGATAGCAAAAATATAGTAAGGGGAAACCCATACATTTCGGCAAACAACGCGACAATAAAGGCCGAAAAGGCTCCAAAAGATCGCCAGTCACGTGTAGCCAGAGGTTTTGCAAAGCTAAATGCGAAGATGATGAATACCAATGAATTAATCACGACCAAGCCCCATAGTCCATAGCTTGGAATGCCTGTATGGTCAGTCATTTCTTTTCTCCTCATGGGAGGAATGATCATGTCCCCCATGTCCATGGTGCATAAATAAATGCATCAACGGACATGCCAATAATATTAGCCAAGGCAAAAATCCCAACACATGCGCTCGATGCTCTGTGATGAGATAAAATAAAATAATCACTACGAAAGCAATTGTCACTAGGTTGTGGCGGCTATACCAACAAGATTGATCATCGCGCGAATTAGAGTGGTCAGACCGTTTAGAATTTGACATATTGACTTACTCCGGGTATGGCGTTAATCCAAAGCATTATCGTCAGGATACAGATATTTCAATATAGGGCATTCTTCTATCGTTCCTATTCCAGAACATTCTATGGACAATTTCTTTAATACGTTTTTAATTTCGATCAAGTCACGTATCTTTTTTTCTTGCTCCAATATTTTCTTCTCAGTGAGGTTAAAAATATCTGCTGCAGATGCATCTCGAGAACCGTCGTATTGCAAGAGTTGCTCAATTTCTTTTAATGAAAATCCCAAGGATTGCGCATTTTTGATAAATCGTACTCGTGCAATCGCTTTCTGATCGTAGACTCGATACCCTGTTCCAGTCCTGTTATTTGGATAGAGTAACCCCATGCGTTCGTAATAACGCAATGTATCTGCCTTCACGTCACAGTGCTGGGCCAGCTTCCCGATAGTAAGTTTTACTGACTTCATCGATGACTTAACGTACTCCAATTGAGTTTCCAGTTATTTTCCAAAGGCTAACCATACTTGTCACACACTCGGTTGGTGGTGAGCTTGCATGCGATGAAGCATCACCACCAGTCTTCAATTGCGTATTATTAGGCGCTTTGATTAATGGTCATGCTTATCCGCATCCGGAAGATCTTGTTGCGCTCCTTGATGCTGCATCATTTGCTCCATCATCATCTGCATCATATCCATACGTTCTTCCATCATGCTTGAACAGCCCTGTTTCCCATGCATAGACTCCTTGTCACTCATCATATTACCGCCCATTTCATGCATCATACCCATTCCTTTCATCATGCTTTTCTGGTGCCTCTGCATCAGTTGCTTACGCTTATCAGGATCGCTTTCCGTGTGGATTGCCTTCATTTCGGCTTGCATCTCTTTCATGTGTGCCTTCATCTCTTTCATGTGCGCCTGGCACTCTTTCGACACCGGTTTCATAGGCATATCGCTTCCCGGCATTTCCTGGTGCTTTGCTTGATGCGGTGCCTCATTTTCTGCCACCGCACTCGTCATATATGCAAACGGGATGCTCATCATAAATAGGGCGATACTCATAGACTGATTGATTTTCATTGCCAATTCTCCAAGATTGATAAGTATTTAAATTTATTCAAAAAAATACGGACCAGATGCGGTTCTGTCGGGTTTCGATTTGTCAATATTCAGAACGTATCCTTGTACCTAGGTCCAAGGTCAAGCTTTTTTAAGTAAAGTATGTAATTGTGACCGTACAATGGTGGTTCACATGATGAGTTCTTCAATGAAGCATAACTACCTGATGCACAAGAGCCCACTCCATACTTTGTACTCTAAGCACGAACAAAGTGCCTATCGCTAATTCAGAAAGGAACAGTTCAAGAGGTGGTAAGGTGGATGAATGAAGTTTTCCGAAAATTGAATAGTATTGCTATGACGATGGCAAGAGGCATTCCAGCTATCCTCGGGATACATCGAAAGTAAATAAACCGCAGGAGAAGAGCCAAAAGTGTCGAGCTTGAAACTGGGAATATCATAAGGCTCAATGCGATCACAGACACTGGATCCCGAGGCATCCTCTTCACAACACCCTTTGTCTCCAGCCGGGCAGTTGGGACAATGCTCTTCGCCCATTTGACTTTGTTGGGTTATAGCATGCACACATGGAATAAACGAGACATTCAGCCAAAAAAGGCTGATGAGGAAGACCATCAGATAGAAAGCTGGATTTCTGTGTAGCATCAGTATTGATTAAACGTCGAAACACCCCAATTTTTTCACAATACCTTAAAGTGACTTGAGTCGTCATTGATCTAGATCAACTGCGACGTATCTCTACACTGTGCGCCCCTAGAAAGCCATTGTAAATGCACTATTGTTTATGTGCACGGGTTACTGGCCTTCTCGCTACCAAATATACGCCAGAAAAGCACAACAGAATACCAACGAGTTCAGTCCATCCTATTTGTTCATTAAATAACGTTATACCCATTATTAGCGCAAAAATTGGCGTTAGGAACGTAAATACATTTAATGTGGATAATTCAGTCGTTTCTAGCAGTTGAAACCACAACAAACTTGCCAGCGCTGTACTTAATACACTGAGTACTAATAAAGCTACAATAAACTCTGTTTGCCAGATAATATTGGATGCATCTTCCAGCCAGTATGCCAATAGGAATAAAGGGATACTCCCCGCCAGCAACTGGCCTCCCATAGCCCACCATTCATCCGTCTTGCCCGCCAAACTTTTTTGTAACACATTTCCTACAGCAACACCGACCGCACCCAGTAATAAGAATACTATGCCTTGGAATCTATGCAGCACTCTATCCGGATGGATATCACCACTACTTATTAAAATGATTCCACCAAGCCCAACAAGAAGTCCAACGGCCTTAGTCTTAGACATACTTTCTTGTAAAAAGACATATGCAAGGATAGCGGCAAACAGTGGCTGAATGTTTGCAACAACGGTAGCCATGCCTGGCGAGATGATTCCACCACCATAAAACATGCCAAAATAGCCAAGACCCGTAAACGTCAGCCCAATGAAAACTACGATCACCCAGTCTCTGGCCCGTGTAATGGGTGTTCTTCGCAATTTACAGGCAAACAAGAATAAGATGAGACCTGCAATAAATGCACGAATTGCTGCAAAATATAGCGGTGGAGAAGAAGAGAGCCCAATAGTTATCAAAGGAAAACACAACGCCCACAAAAACGCTACCAAAACGGCAAATAATATTGTCCGTTTACGCAATGTTACTGCACAGCTGGATTTTTGGCTTTACTGACCCTTTGCCTCAATATCAGACATCATGGCTTTTAGCATTTGAATCTCGTAGAGCATCAGGTCCGCCATCAATGTTGAATTCCCCACCAATTTACCTTCAGCCTGCAGTTCACTAAATTCATGCTGTAATGTTTTCATCGTTTGTTGATGAGCCTGCAAAAGCTCGGTTCTCTCACCTTCGTCGCTGGTTTCATTGATGACCAACATTTCAGAATGAGCTTGTTTTAACAACTGATGCACTTCGTCCATATCGGCGGCTTCTACAAAAAAAGGCATCACTATTATCGCACTCATTAAAAGAAGAGAGCGCAAGCCATGAAGACGGGTTGGACCATTATTTATAGTAAACTTTGTTTTCATCTTGATTCTCCTTTTACCAATATACTTTCAGCTAGTTTGCTTTTCCAATATTTTTAGTTTTTTCTGGTATTCCTCGTCGCTAATTTCTCCTCTTGCATACCGTTGCTTTAGGATCTCAACGGCATCGCTTGCCTGATTTTTGGTTCCACGCACACCAAAAGGAAGAATAAAAACCCAAACTAAAAATACGACCCACACAAGCCACCACAGTAGATGCATTCCAAAATAATGACTGTCCCACATATTCATAGTCGTCTATCACTCGTTAATCATGTAAATCTGCACCATCTTAAAAACCGGTTACTGCAACTATAATCAAACAGTTCCGTCCTTTGAATCAAATAATCTTAACAAACGTAACGGTTCATACCCAAACATATAATCCATACGGCGTCACTTTAATTTCACAAAATAGATGAAAAAAATCGCAAACTGTAGTATACGTTAACATCTATACCGATAATTTACTCGTTTTTGACTGCATGAAACTCTTACGAAAACCCGTGTTGTATCTTCTGCTGCTCGTGATGCCTGTATTCGGCCTCGCCAACGCAGGGGATGGGTTGCATTGCGATCAGAGTGAATCCCGCTCTCATTCCGACACCTCGCACACAATAGATTCACATGCCCACCATGCGGATTCTCATCAGCCGAACTCGCCATTCACAACAACGAATGATCCCACGTGTTCCTGCGGCACTCAATGTGATCATTTGTGTTTTATATCGCATTGCGATCGTAATTTTGCGGCCATTACGACTGCACCGTCAGTGTTGGCTTCCCGCACCATTTATTTGAAATCAATGCGAAAAACACTCTTCACACCTGCTCCAGACCCCGACCTTCTGCTTCGCCCTCCTATCCTTTCCTAATCTGAATACTAAAACTGTTGGATCGTGTCATTGACTTAGATCAAGTCAATGCATGGACTAATCCTCTTTTCCCTCAGTTTGCAAATTTGGACTCGGGAGATTTTTATGAAGCTGTTTCTGCTGTTTATATTTACAATTATATTGGCAGGTATTGCCATGATATTCGAAGGCTTCATCAGCGTGGGAGCTGATGATCCACATTCCAGGGTGATGCGATGGGTGCTTTCGACCGCTATGCATCAGTCCGTCGAACGTGGCGCCAAAGAAATTGAAGCGCCTAATTTGAAGGATGAGACCCTATGGCTCGCCGGAGCGAGCGACTACGATGCGATGTGCGCCGTTTGCCACACCCCGCCCGGTTTTGACCCTTCCCCCATCGCACAAGGGCTAAACCCACCCCCTCCGGATTTGTCCCATGCTGTAGAGCACATGAACGCTGCCGAACAATTTTGGGTCGTCAAACATGGCATCAAAATGACCGGGATGCCCGCTTGGGGCATCTCCCATAGCGATGCCGACCTATGGAGAATTGTGGCCTTCATGCAACAACTTCCGGACCTGAATAGCGCTGAATACAAGGCTCTACAAGAACGCGCGAAACACATGGGCCATCATGAACCCAATTCCCATCACACACACGCCACCCCTATTACGAATGCAAATGACCGTACCTCTATACAAGAGTCGATCACTGAACGGTCTTCAGTGGCGAAGGATGCCAACAAACCTTATGGAGACAACCATGACCACTAATTTCATTGGAACGTATCGAACTACTGTCCCGATTCTACTGCTGCTATTGACCGGTTGTGCATCGATACCGGATGACCTGGGTCGCAGTGATGTAGATCAGCTCATCGAAGATCGCGGATTGATTACGAGCAAATCCGAACTGTCTTTTGATTCAGAATTCATTGAAACTCTGACCCGCTCTGAACTTACGGCGGATGTGGCAGTTCGTATTGCGTTAAACAATAATCCGAAACTGAAATCCACGTACGCTCAACTAGGTCTTGCTGCAGCGGATGTGTATGAGGCCTCTCGCATTCGCAATCCGATTTTTTCTGCTTCGTTTTTAGATTCCAATCAATCCGGAGAAAGAGATCAAATCACCTACGGACTATTGGCCTCTTTCACTGATCTCATTACGCTGCCAAGTCGTAAAAAACTGGCTCGCCAGGAGTTCGCCATCACCAAGCAATTCGTTGGCGCGGAAGTGCTGGCCGCCGCCATCGACACGGAACGCGCTTTCTATGAGTTTGTTGCAGCCAAACAAATGATGGCCATGCGTGCGCAAATTGCGGAGGCATCTCGTTTGTCTGCGGATTTAGCGGCTCGATACTACGATGCCGGCAACTTGACTCCCCGTGAATTAGCATTAGAGCGCGCTGCTGCTTCAGAGGCACAGATGCTGGCACTGGAAGCCGAAGCCAATGCTTTTGCCGCACGTACAAACCTGGCGCTACAGATGGGATTGGCGAGCATGGATGCCTGGGATGCCGCACCGCAATTGCCCGCCCCCCTGCCCCAAGAAGACAATTTAGAGGAACTATTAACTCTCGCCTATGACTCCCGTCTCGACTTGGCAGCTGCGCAAGCGAAAGCCGATATGCTCGCCGATCGTTACGGATACACGCGTTGGTCTCGCTGGGTGGGTGAACTGGACGTTGGATATGAACGCGAACGAGAGACCGATGGCGCCAAATTACGCGGTCCGACCGTCGAATGGGAAGTTCCTGTCTTTACCCAAAAGAACGACCAATTATTGCGCGCAGACGTCAACTTCAAAATAGCTGTTAATGAAATTGAACGACTTCAAAATGAAATTCAAAATCAAGTACAGCTCGCCTTTAAAGAAACGATGAACGCCAAAGCACGTGTCGCGGAATTTCGCGATCGCTTAATTCCTGCTCGAGTGGAAGCCGTAAAACGAGCCCAGGAAGAAGAAAGTTTCATGCTCATTGGGATCTTTGAGCTGCTTTCCGATAAGCAGCAAGAATACGATGCGTATCAAGGATATCTCGAATCTGTCAGGGATTACTGGCTCGCTCGCACGGAATTGACTCGTGCCGTAGGTACTACCCTGCCCAGCAGCGCACACGTCGGGGATACCTATCTCAATGTAAAACAGTATTTACCCAAGGAGGAACAACAAGAGAAGAGTACTGCGAAAAACCACATGCATCATCATATGGATATGGATAGCGACTCCGATCATTCATCCGATGAAATAAATGAACCACAACCAGAATCACCACCATCGCACCAACATTAAAACGGAGATGAAGTCATGACCTCACGACGAGAATTTTTAACCTATACCGGCCTCGGCGCCATGAGCGCAGCGCTTTCTTCAAATATCGCGGCTGAGACCAATAAGGCCACGAACCAATCCAATCCAACTGCAAAGAAAGGAAAAACAAGCTACTTGCCCGTCAAACCATTAAATGGCTGGACTCTGCCCCACATCATGAAAGATGGTGTGAAAGAATTTCATTTGGTAGCCGAAGAAGTCGACCATGAATTTGCCCCCGGTTGTGTCGCTAAATGTTGGGGCTATAACGGCACAACTCCAGGCCCTGTTATCGAAGCCGTGGAAGGTGACCGGGTTCGTATTCTGGTCACCAACCGATTAAAAGAGCACACCACAATACACTGGCATGGGATGATCCTTCCTTCCGGGATGGACGGAGTAGGTGGCCTGAGTCAACCTCACATCAAGCCCGGTGAGACATATGCGTATGAATTTACGTTACGTCAGCACGGCACACACATGTACCACCCGCATGCTGATGAAATGGTCCAAATGGCGGTGGGCATGATGGGCATGTTTATCATTCACCCCAAACGCGGAGATACCGCTCCTGTTGATCGAGACTACTGTTTCCTGCTACACAACTGGGCACTTCATCCGGGCACCTACCGGCCTGATCCAGCGATCATGGTGGAGTTTGATTTATGGACTTTCAACAGCAAGGTCTTTCCAGCCATTGATCCTATCGTGGCACGCACCGGTGAAAGGGTCCGAGTTCGTATGGGGAACTTGTCGATGTGGAATCATCCTCTGCATATGCACGGTGTACAGTATCAGGTCACTGGATCCGACGGTGGCCGTTGGCCCAAGTCCCAATGGCGCAGTGAAACGACCGAAATCATTGGGGTAGGACAAACACGGGATATCGAATTCGTTGCCGTACCGGGCGACTGGGCTTTTCATTGTCACATGTCCCATCATACGATGAATGCCATGGGTCACGACATTCCTAACGCCTTGGGCGTCGATCAATCGGGCATCAGCGAAAAGATTCAGCGTATGTTACCGGGCTTTACTCCCATGGGGCAGTATGGAATGGCCGAGCATCAGGAACACGTCGAGATGGGACATTACAACGGACCTCGAAACACACTTCCGATGATGACCGGAAAAGGCCCATATGGGAACATCGAAATGGGCGGGATGTTTACCACCGTGAAAGTACGGGACAGTCTGGCACGTGGTGACTATCGCGATCCAGGCTGGTATGACTCCCCCAAAAACAGGGTTGCTTCTCGCATTAGCACGGACCCAAACTTTGGGAACCCCGTCAGAAAGCGTACTGTGTAAATGCTGGCCGAATGTACAAACCTAAGCATCTGATAACAAATTAGAGCACAGTCTCGTAGTTTGAATACACACAATCTAATATTGTATGAATATATTATTCGGAGCGATTCATATGAGAACAAGAGACCCACCGTAATGGATCTCCCAGTAAAATAGTTTGAGGATTCCTGCAGTTAAGGCCGGCTTATGATCAATTATAGACGACGCCAACTAAGTGTATTGTATGAAACGCTGTGCATACCAGAACCCGAAAACGGGAATAATAACCCATTGTAAAAATGGAGATAGCCCTACATCTAGAACCGGGATAATTGGCATTAATTCAGAGTACTCCCATGACTTGCGCACTACAATATTAAGCCATTCGCTAAATATCGTATAACCAAGGCCGAGAGATATTACCAGTATCGCAATATACCAATACTTGGTGAACTTTTGCGGCCAATCATCTCCATAAAATAAAAGCGCAATCACCAATGATGCCATTGCAATCATCACATCCCCACCCGTACAGTGCAATGCGGCGAATATGATTTCGGATGCAGTGCCCTCGTCCCATAGCGTATAAAGAGGGAAATGTGCAAACTCCCAAAACAGGTTTGTTATCAGGACGAATAGTAGATAGCGTCGTAGTACCCGTAGCCAAACACTTTCCTTAGTTATGAACTGCATAATTGTAGTTGGTTGTAATTTTACTTTTGCGCAAGCTATGTACTTAGCTTGCTTTATGGCTAAAAGTCAAGTAGTGGTGACCTTCACCGAAAATTCTCTGTCACCGCCCTAACACATTCAACTACTTCCCGTTTTTCGACCCATGAAAGTCTGGAAGGACTTGAGATTATCAGCCCCGCAAGTGTTTTCTGTATCAGATGCGCCAAAATATAGCGGCTTCGTGCATTAGCACAGATCCCGATTTTGGCAAACCGGTTCGTCCTCCATTCGCGTAATGATGTAAGTTATGAGTTGGTTACTTATTGGTTTGTCCGCTGTCTCATCGGTCTCAAGAACAATCGTTCCCCGAGCACTATAAGCACGAACGATAGGATCGCCACATAGATCACTAAAATATCCGTTTGAATCTTGATACCGATGAATGCAGCGAGAACTACCGCATCCATTACAATGGCAGCAATCAGTATGAAGGAATTGACTTCGATTTTGTTGCGTAAATGGTAGAAAATACCCCAGTGTACTGCAATGTCCATCACGATGTAGAAGATTGCTCCAAGGGAGGCGATTCTGCTTAAATCAAAAAATATGGTAAGTGCCATAGCCAACACAATTGTGTAAACCAGTGTGTGTTTTTGAATGTCGCCGGGCATACCAAAGTGGCTATGGGGCACAAGTTTCATCTCGGTCAACATGGCAAGCATGCGTGATACGGCAAACACACTGGCAATGACTCCAGATATGGTAGCGATGATTGCCAATACAACAGTAAACCAAAGTCCAATATCGCCAAATACAGGTCTCGCAGCCTGCGCCAATGCATAATCTCTGGCTTTTATGATCTCCGGCAATGAAAGATTACCAGCCACCGCTAAAGCAACGATAAAATATACAAAAACACAAATGACAATGGAATAAATGATCGCGCGTCCTACATTGCGATGAGGATCTACGATTTCACTTCCACTGTTCGTAATCGTTGTAAAGCCTTTATAAGCCAGTATAGCCAATGCTACAGCCGCCAAAAACCCGCCTGTATGTTGCGCAGATGAAGGCAGATGAATCGCTTCAAACGACAATCCGGACAACCACAATCCCACCAAACCAAAAAGGGCTATGCCACCAATCTTGATCACAGACATGATCAAAGAGAAAGTACCTATCATGCGGTTGCCTGAAATATTAATAACAAATGCAAACAGCAAAAGCGCAACGCCTAGAACAGGGACAAGTATGCTATTTTTTTCAATGTCAAAAAGTTGCAGTGTATAGGTGCCAAAAGTACGCGCCACGAGACTCTCGTTGATTACCATAGAGAAATACATTAACAACGCACACACGGCAGTGACGACGCCTTTTCCGTAAGCCTTTTCCAAAAACATGGCAATACCCCCTGCTGACGGGTAGGCATGGGCCAATTTGACATAGGAATACGCACTAAAAGAGGTAACAACAGCCGCTATAAGAAAAGCCCAGGGGAATAATGGGCCTGCTAACTCTGCAATTTGTCCTGTTAATGCAAATATGCCAGCACCAATGATCACCGCTGTGCCCATTGCGACAGCGCCCATTAACGATAGGCTATTTTCCTTATATGCTGCAGATCTGGAGTCACTTGAGTGTTTCATAATGAAGTATTATACATATCATGAAGTCCTATTTAACTGAGGAACTCCCATGGAGCTGATCCACAAGCAAATAAAATCTGTCAGACTTACGACTAAAGAAAAGGGTTAACGATGAACTATAATCGTCTCTTAGCAAATTAGTCTCGTTATTCACTTACTGCTGACGGGAGACACGAACTTGAGACAAATCATTTAACGTCCAGTCATGAACAAAATAATCAATTCGAATCGGCTTCCTTCTTATTTCCCTTGACAAATCAGCACTCAAGTATTGAGAAACAAAATCAATAACACCCTCTTCGCTATTTCCTAACAACTCTATGTCTTTCTTTAAAATCGATGATAACACTAGCAAATTCTGCGCTTTATCATAGCGCATCCCTTTTGATTGATTCTTAAAAAAATTAAATATCATATCATCAATCTGTTGATCCAATATTTCTCCAGAGAATGGTACATTTATTCGATCGGGGCAACTGACCGCAGCACAGCTCACAGCAAATACGATTCTAGGATCATTAAATTTCTCTAATAGAATATCTTTTTCGATTTCTTTCAAAGAAAAAGAGCGCCTGCCTATCGTAATTGCACCTTTAGACCATGGGTATTTCATGATGCTAATTCGCAAACTTCGAATAGAATCTACTGGGTAGTAATCGACGACCAGCTTTATCGCAGCAAAGTTATAAGCATTTATCCAAAATGCTTTCTCTTCTTTTTCATTACCAAATCCCTCAATATTGATATCTTCCATGGCTTGTGCCGCTTTATCCAGTAAAGAAATCTTTGCAGAAATATTATTTTTTATTGAAGCATAATCTAAAACAGTGGTACTAATGCCATTGATTTCTTGGGAAGAATGCCAATAACGCGACAATATTTCGGAGTAATACAGATTAAACTTGTCGATATCAGCACAGGCTGTCGTTGAAGTAGCCAAAAAGAATAAAATGATTCTTATACCCATGTTTTATTCTAGCGCAAAACTGGAAACCTAATAAGATTTAAGTTTAATCCTTGGTAAAAGCTCTATTGTTTAGTTTTCTCTAAATTAGTAGGAGTTTACAGATAACGAGCTTGTTTCGCTTCGATTTACAATGCACCGCATATCTAATTAGCAAAAATGTCTTAGCCCCTAAGCTTGGTCCATAATTAATAAGATAATTTCATCGGTATTAAGGACTGAAGCTTCCTTCTTATCGGTTCCTAGAAATTTAGTTCAATTTCTTCTCCTGGCTCAGGACCCATTAAACCTTTTAACCAACTTGGTTGATGAATGCATACAGCTCCTTGTCAGTCCCTTTTTAGTTTCTTAATCTTCCCCCTATGGCGACGAACCCGTTCGACTGCATCGACGTTATCGAAGGCTCTCTTGCAACTATCATTACAAAATCTCCTGGGCCTTCCCTTTGGCTCGAAATCCAGATTGAATCGTAGACAGTCCGGATTGCCGCATCTTTTCAACCGATTGGATAGTCCTCGCTTCTTGTCAAGGATCAGGGCCAACCCCAAGGCACATACGGCTTGGACACCATGCAAAACGAATCGATAGCCAAAGCTACCATTCTCGAATAGCAATTTCGCCTCACTCACATTATTCATGCGCTCTGAAACTTTCTTTTTGACCCTATTCCGTCCCGCTTCGCTACTGATGATGTCCTCAAGCCATTCTCGAAGCTCTGCCTGGTCGTGTCGATACGCATCCACCTCATGGGGTTCAATGACCATGAAATATCCCTTGACGTATGATAGCCCGCTCAATCGAACTTCGATCTGATGAGTCGATGTAATGCGACGCAGATTGGCGAACCACAGAACGGCCTCAATGACGTCCCTCTCTTCCGGATGTAACGTTAAAGCCATACTAAAGATCATAGATAAATGTAACGTATAAGTCAATTATATTGCGTTACATCGTGAAATAATGCGTGCCATCCAATTCACAGGAGCACGCACAGTGAAAGACAACGCAAAAGTAAAGATCAGCTACCTGGCCACAAGCGATCTGATCGGATATGAGAATAATCCCAAACAACATCCAGATTCGCAGATCCGATCCTTACGCAAAAGTATCGAGAATTTTGGATTTATCAATCCCATCGTCATCGACGAACATCATCGGATCGTCGCAGGACACGGGCGATGGCAAGCCGCATGTGAACTAAAATTGAATACGGTACCCTGCATACAGGTCAATCATCTGAGTGAGGCACAAGTTCGCGCATATCGCATCGCCGATAACAAACTGGCCGAAAATGCCGAATGGGACTCCTCGTTACTGACGGTTGAACTAGCCTTTCTTCAAAACCTGGATGTCAATTACGACTTTGATACGCTGGGCTTTGATGCCATCGAGATCGATACGCACTTGCATCACCCCACTGAAGTCTCACGAGACGATAACCTGGACTATCTCCCTACTCCTTCCAGGCGTCCAGTTTCACAGACCGGAGATGTGTTTCATCTCGGGCCACATCGAGTGGGCTGTGGCGACTGTCGTGATGCAGTCTTCCTGCGTCGTTTGATGAAGAACTCCAGGGCCTCCGTTTGCATCACGGATCCCCCATACAATGTCTCGATACCTGGCAATGCTCGTGGCACGGGTGGTCATGACGATTTCATGATGGCCAGCGGCGAAATGAGTGTTGATGAATTTAGACAATTCCTTTCACTGAGCCTGCTCAACCTGAAACGAGTGACCCAAGATGGCTCCCTATTCTATGTATTCATGGACTGGAGACATCTACGTGAGTTGTTTGCCGCAACGGATGGTTTGTTTACGGAGATGATCAACCTATGCGTGTGGAATAAGTCCAACGGTGGGATGGGGAGCTTCTATAGATCCAAACACGAGCTGATTGGCGTGTTCAAACACGGCAGAGCACCACACTTGAACAATGTGCAATTAGGCAAGTTTGGTCGGGACCGATGTAATGTCTGGGATTGCCCGGGCTTGTCTTCCTTTGGCAAGAACCGGGAGTCCGAATTGGCCATGCATCCGACCGTCAAGCCCGTCGCTCTACTCAAGGATATCCTGCTGGATTGCACAAAACCCAATGACATCGTCATCGATGGTTTTCTAGGTTCCGGCAGTACGCTGATGGCTGCGGAACGCACGCGTCGGCGCTGTTTTGGAGTTGAGATCGATCCAGGGTACGTCGACGTCATCCTGCAGCGGTTTTTGGAGGCCACTGGGACAGAACCTGTTCATGTATCAACAGGTATGACCTACTCCCAGCTCTGTACCGATCGCCTGGAAGAAAGGAGAGATCACTGATGAACGACTACAAAGTCGGATTTGGTAAACCACCCAAAGACACCCAGTTCAAGAAAGGCCAGTCCGGCAATCCCAACGGTCGGCCCAAAAAGGTCAAGAACATTGCCCACGACATACGGGAAGAACTCGAGGAGTTCGTGCAGATCACCGAAGGTGGGCAAACCAAAGTGGTTACCAAGCAACGCGCCCTAATCAAATCCCTGCTTGCGAAAGCGAGCCAGGGCAACGTGCGTGCCGCACAAACGCTGTTGGGTCTCAAGACCGAAGTCGATCATGCAGATGATACTCAATCAAATGATGACTGGTTCACTGATGATGATCTGGAAATCCTGGAACACGTCAAATCCCGTTTTCAACCGTCATCCAATAAAGGAGGCTCCCATGAACCTGAGTGAACGAGAATACTATGCCCTGTTACGGAATGATCTGGTGTTATTTGTGCACCGCTGTTTCCAGACCCTGTGCCCCGGTGAGAAATTCATGCACAACTGGCACATCGAAGTCATTGCGTATCACCTGGAACAGGTGCGTCGGGGAGAAATCCATCGATTGATCATTACACTACCCCCGCGCAGTCTCAAATCAATACTTACCTCGGTTGCTCTACCGGCTTACCTTCTCGGGCATGATCCCACTGCACAGATCCTGTGTGCAAGTTATGCCTCTCCCCTTTCCTTAAAACACGCTCGCGATTGCAGAACCATTATGAGTTCCGGCTGGTATCAGAAAGTCTTTCGACGAACGAGATTGCATCCGACAAAAAATACCGAAGCAGAATTCATGACCACACAAATGGGTTGTCGATTGGCCACCTCGGTCGGCGGGACCCTCACCGGTCGGGGCGGGAACTTCATCATCGTGGATGATCCCCTGAAAGCCGATGATGCATTCTCCGAAGTCGCCCTGCAAAACTGCCATGAATGGTTTCATAACTCATTACTCTCGCGCCTGAACAACAAGAAGAGGGATCCCATCGTCGTGATCCAGCAACGCCTGCACGAGAACGATCTCCCCGGAGAACTGCTCGAAAAAGGCGGATGGGTACATCTGAATCTTCCGGCCATTGCCGAGGAGCCCGAGCGCATTGCGATAGGACCCAACCGCTATCATGAACGCAAACCCGGTGAAGCCCTGCATCCGGAGCGCGAATCGCTGGAAGTGCTGGAGAGACTGCGCGAAGAACTGGGATCCATTCCCTTTGCGGCACAGTATCAGCAAAGTCCGGTCCCCATCGACGGCGGCATGGTTCATCTGAAGTGGTTTCCACGTTATAAGGACAAGCCGGTCAAGGAGAATAGTGATCTCATCGTGCAAAGCTGGGATACGGCCTGCAAGGCCGAGGACTACAACGACTACTCGGTGTGTACCACCTGGCTCATTCATGAAAGGCGATTCTATCTATTACACGTACATCGGGAACGTCTGGAGTATCCGGCACTGCAGAAAAAAATATCGGCCTTAGCCAAACTCCATCATGCGAACCGGATCCTGATCGAGGACAAGGCGGCAGGCACTTCGTTGATTCAGGATCTTCGAAACAGTACCGATCTGAATATCCTTCGCTTCGAACCGAAGGACGACAAGCAGACCCGCCTGATGGCGGTCACCGCGTTGATGGAATCGGAGCGAATCGTTCTCCCGGAGAAAGCCTTCTGGCTGGAGGCGTTCGAGCATGAACTGCTGGTGTTTCCCAGAGGCAGGCATGATGATCAGGTCGACAGTGTTTCACAGTTTCTCACCTGGGCGAAAAAGAAGACGTATGAGCCTTGCGATTTATTACCTATGGCCATCCCCTCGCCGTTTGCACGAACCGAGGAGGAAATGCGCTATCGCATGCGTCATGTGGATATTTACCATCGATTGTGAGACGTAAACCACTGGACTTGCGGCCCACCGTATGGACGAATGGTGGGCATGGTGGATGTACTGAAAATTGCCTGCAAACCGGTAAAAGACTTGACTTCACAGGATAAACGAGTCCTTAAAGCGGAATTCGAGCGCCTCTACAAAAGGCCTCTGCCGCCGCGACCCTCGACCACGTTTCTGTGTGGCAACGTGGCCTGGGGGCTGCAGGCCGAGGCAATGGGCAAGGATCCCCTGAAACTGCGGGCCAGAATCCTGCGCCAGTTCAAACAACTCAAAACAAATAAACTACGACTGCAATCCGGCACGCAACTGATACGGGAATGGCATGGCAATACCTATCACGTGACCCTCACGCAAGATGGGTATGAATACAACAACAAAACGTATAAAAGCCTGAGCCAGATCGCGAAGCTCATTACGGGATCGCATGTCTCGGGTAACCGGTTCTTTGGTGTGAAATCCTCTCGTGGAACATAAGAAAACCCTGCGCTGTGCGATCTACACCCGAAAATCCTCGGAAGAAGGCCTGGAGCAATCGTTCAATTCGCTCGATGCGCAGCGCGAAGCCTGTGAAGCCTATGCCAAAAGCCAGCAGCATGAAGGCTGGAAAGTTATCAAAGAGTCGTTTGATGACGGGGGTTTTTCCGGGGGCACGATAGAGCGACCGGCCCTGACGCGCCTGATCGAACAGATTAAAAGAAAACTCATCGACATCATCATCGTGTATAAAGTGGATCGTCTGTCCCGATCGTTATCGGACTTCGTCAAGCTGGTGGAATTGTTTGATCAGTACAAGGTCTCGTTTGTATCGGTGACCCAGCAGTTCAATACCTCCACTTCCATGGGGCGCTTGACCTTGAATGTATTGTTGTCCTTTGCCCAGTTTGAACGGGAAGTCACCGGCGAGCGCATCCGAGACAAGATTGCCGCCTCCAAGCAAAAAGGCATGTGGATGGGCGGTGGTACGCCATTAGGGTATGACGTAAAAGACCGCACCCTGATCATCAACAGGAAAGAAGCCAGAACGGTCGTGCAGATCTACGATAAATACCTGCAACTCAAATCAGTCAGATCGCTGAAAGAATGGCTGGATCATTCGAGGCTCAAAAGCAAACAGGACAAGTCCTTCAGTCGTGGGGCACTCTATACCCTTCTGCAGAATCCGGTCTACATCGGCAAGATCCGGCACAAGGAACAGGTTCACGCGGGCAGTCACGAACCGATCGTGGATGAGCCAATCTGGGATGCAGTGCAGAACGTATTACAGGCCAATCGACATCAGCACCAACAGCAGCAAACCGAATCCCGCGCCCTGCTCTCCGGCCTGCTATTCGATGATCAGGGTAATGCCCTGTCACCAACTCATACCAAAAAAGGCAACAAGCGCTATTATTATTATGTCAATCAGGCTCTTCTGAAATACAAAGGTACTGAGGCCGGTGAAATCAAGCGGGTCAGTCTGCCCGAACTCGATACCCAGGTCATCCAGTTCCTGCAAAGTTCTACAGTTCGCAATGAGTTGATCAAAAAGCTGTTACAGAAAGCCTCTGCAAGACAATTCCAGAAATTGGATACCCAGTTACGTAAGCTGCTTGATATTGGGGATATAGAGAAAGGCAACCAGAATAGTCGGATGCGACAATTGTGCGATCAGATCATCCTTCACCGCCGGTCCCTGGAGTGCATATTTGCCTTGCCGCGTATTGGAGACGCACTCGATGTCAATTGTGAGGATGCGACGCATACCATCCGCCAACCCATCACCTGGAAACGTTGGGGTGCAGAACAGAAGCTGATCCTTGGCGAGGATAATCAGACGAACATTCCTGCACATTCCATCAAGGTAATTCAGAACGCCGTAATGAAGGCATTAATCTGGAATGAAGAACTACTCAGCGGATCCGTCGCATCGGTACGTGAACTGGAAACAAGAGAGCAAGCAGGTGCGTCCTATGTCAGAAGGATTTTAAGGCTGGCTTACTTGTCTCCCACCATATTACAGGACATTGCATATGGCAAGATACCGGAAGATCTCTCTCTGGAAGCTACCCGATTAACATTTCCGCCAGGTTGGGAGCAGCAATCTAGAATATATATTCATAGATAAATAACCGCTGCAACCAAAAACAATGGTCATAAACCCTTTGAGTTAGCACTCGCGAAAGACTATCGTGATTCCTGAGTTTAGCAATTTGTTTGAAGACATAAATCATTGCCCACCCAATCTGGTATCGCTTGATTGTTCTTTGCAGAAATAATTCTGCAAAGAACATCTCGGTCTCTTATTTTACGTTTAACTAGTTGAACTGCTTCAGTATCACTAATTACATCTATGCCCAATTCGTTTTTTAATCTATTAGCATTTCCGAGAATTCCTCCTGGCTGAGATTTAGACCCACCATCATTTGTTACAAGCATATAGCCGTACTTGGCAGAATTAAACACAATTTCGACATCATTTTTTTGATTATTGTTCTTGGCTCCGTCCGGAAATATTATGCTTTCTATCGCCTTTAATTTATCTTGTTCTTCAGGTGTGCTTGCGTATGTAATTGAAAATATATGGCCTATGGCTTTCTTTGAACGCTTACTATTGCTTCCCTGTCTCGCTTCTTGCAATGCGCATTGAGACATTTGAAGCTCAATAACACCGTATTGCGCCCAACTCTCTAGCTGATTCATATTATCTAGCTGTTGTCTCGTATTTATTCGATTCGTATCTATCTGGAACCTTAAGTAAACATATCTCTCAGGCATGTCCATTATAAGATCCTATGTATCTAACGAACAAACAAATAAGTACGCGTGTAGCGCGCGCCCTCATTAGATTTTTTTGTTATGCGTCGAAAATTACTCATCTTCGATGTTGTATAGACGCTTAAATTCCTCAACTATATGTATCATAACATCTTCGCAGCCGTAAGCATTTCTAAAGGAGTGAATGCCCCAGTTGCTACCTGTATCATCTTTTTCGTGCCAATATATTGAAGTTGCAATTACATGCCTACAATCACTATCTAGCTCATCACTATTATTGATTCTTTTTTGGATCATTTCTAGAAGTAAATCTTTATTCGTTACCTTTCTATCCATAGATGTGCACTCTGATTAGTTATGTTGGCATATAATGTTTACTAGCCGGTTTTTTTAATAGCATTAATGGTTATAAACTTAATGCTGAATATTAAGATAGAAAATCGGGATCCGACAGAACGATTTAATGTGCATGTTGACGCCACCGGTTAAGGTGGCAGTCGACAAGGGTCATTGAGCTTTTAATTTGCCACATTTATGAGTAGTTGACGAAATTGATCGTTAACCGCAAGTGGGACCGGGAAAATGCGAGCAGAGACTTTTCGTGATTTTACCCCCATTCGTCCAAATATCGGTCCGAGTACATGGATTCGAACCGCCGGAAACCCTGCAGAAATAGGCTATTTTTCAAGCATTTAGGGGTGTCTCTACACAGAGACAGACTGGATGGCGGAGAGAGAGGGATTCGAACCCTCGGTACGGGGTTACCGTACACTCGCTTTCCAGGCGAGCCCATTCGACCACTCTGGCATCTCTCCTATTTTATTTCGGGTTCTCACCCTTTTTCCTATATCGATCGGGATTACAAAATACTTCCCTGTATTTTGCCCTCCGGGCCTTCGCTGCGCGAAGTTCAAAATTGTTCCCGACAATTTTGTCGAACCCTCGGTACGGGGTTACCGTACACTCGCTTTCCAGGCGAGCCCATTCGACCACTCTGGCATCTCTCCTATTTTATTTCGGGTGCTCACCCTTTTTCCTATATCGATCGGGATTACAAAATACTTCCCTGTATTTTGCCCGTCGGGCCTTCGCTGTCTAAAGTTTATATCGCTCCTGGCGATTTTAGCTGTCCCTGCTTAATCAAGTTGATATACAAGTGTTACCAGGAACTATCGTTAGCAGCCTGTTTGAAGATTCCAGTCTGCCTATGAAACCTGATTGAAGAGCATTTACCATCAGTCTAAATATTTTCCCTGTCAAATAATGCGTTATTAATATTTATTCTTATTTGAAAAGAATGCAAAATTCGCATGATAAACGAACTATACTGACTTTACTTATACTGATTGAAGAAAGTTTATACTTTATCAGAATCACCGCCTGGCGCATACATGCTACCAGGGAAGGGGGTGACTTTAGAATCTGCGTCTGTAATTCTGGCAACTCCCTGTTTTTCTACTTCATCGATACGAATGACTGAATGCATCGGAATGTAACATCGCCTGACCGAGTCAAATTCAGCTTTTAGTTTTTCTTCACCGGGATCAACCACTACCCCGCTATGCTCACTGAATGTGAGTTCCTCTATTCCAACAAATCCAACCATATCTGATTGATATACTTGTCTGGCAAAAACCTCAAAAACTTTTCCCTGATTGTAGAATATCACTTTAAAAATCTGTTCACTTGACATGAGTATATACTATCATCCCTGTTGATATGTGGTCCATATTAAGCAACACCCGCAACAAGCATGTTACGTCCCGCCACCTTGGCTTCATATAGTTTTTTATCTGCATCGACAATTAATGATTCCACGCTCAGGTTCTCCGTTGGCTGGGCGGCGACCAGCCCCAGGCTTATCGACACTCTTACCTCCGCATTGTTCACGTTAATATTATGTGCGACCAGATTCTTGCGAATCATATCGAGAACAAGATAAGCACTGTCCAAATCAGTGTCTGGCAATAATACGAGAAATTCATCGCCTGCATACCTCCCGACAACATCAGACCGGCGCAAGCGATTGTTCAGGTAATCGGATATGTGCCTCAACACATAATCACCGACAACATGACCGTTCTGATCATTTATTTGTTTAAAGTGGTCAACGTCAATCATTGCCAGGCAAACACTCTCTTTACGACGTATTGCCAGACTGATTTCTTCATTGGCGCGTTCAAGAAAAGCATCACGATTGAGCGCCCCGGTTAGCGAGTCCATAATAATCAAATGATTGGCACGCTTTGAACGCAGAATGCGCTGTTTAAGAATAGTGAATTGAATGCCCATAAATTCATCAAAGAAAATACAGTCGTCTGCACCGACCTGCATTGCCTGCAGCCTCTCACCAGGGATATCTTTATCTATCAGGCACAGGATGGGCATATTAAAATACGACTCGTGTAGGCGCACAATTTTAATTCCGTCTTGACAGTCCTGCTCATTTGAGTTGAAGGCCATCAATACCAGATCGGGCTTGAAGTTAACAAGCTCATCTGTAATATGTTCTATGTTTTGAATTGTACGACATCGGATATTTTCATTGCGCAACGCTTTTTCTATATCCACAGTTCGCGACTGTTTCTTGTCAACAAGTAATACACCACTGGTATTTTCACTTTTATTTTCAAGCAGAACATCAAGGGTCGAGCTGAAATTATGTGCGTTGATAGGCGTTGCAAAAAAGGCATCCGCTTCAAAGCGTGCTGCCATCTTTCGTGTGGCCGTATCATCCCTGCGTGAGATAACAACAAAGGCAGGCAGACTCGCTGACTTGCTGTTGAAATTCTCTTTAGAGCTTATATCCAGCGTACAGTCATTTGCATCCCCCAGATCGAGGACAATTATAGCGGGTTCAACTGTCGCAGACATGGCTTCAGCTTGTTCAATTTTATTGAATTTAATGACCGTAAAGCCACGACTTTCCAACAGGCTGGATAACAATGACAATTCAACGGGTCGATGACTGACAATAAATATAATTAATTCCCGGTGCGACAACTGTAAATTTTCAAGACGGGGTATTTGAGTATCGTCGTCTTCACTGAAGTTATAATTAAGCAACTCACTTTCAAGCAAATCAACAAGCTGTTGTACGAGGTTGCCAATAGTATTATTGGTGGTTTGCCAGCTGGATTTTTCATCTATTACTCTGAGAATACTGTGCTCTGTTTTTTTTGCCAGTTCGTAGATATCATTAAAATCATGAGAGCCACTCGAGCCTGCAATCTTATGCACCTCCATTCTTAAGTCAGCCAAATGATTTCTGTACTGTTGAGAAGCATTAATATTCGCCCAACACTCCCTGAGTGTCTGTATTTTTTCCGGGAACGATTCCACATAAATTTCCCGAATACGTTCGAATTGATCGTTATCCAACGGGTCCGAATCTTTCATGCGCCTGTTCTTACTCCATGACGATAATGATGCTGGTAAACATAACGGTTATTGCTGTCGCTCATTTTCAATCATCACATTTCTCCAGCCTGTAACCATGCTGGTATATGGCTGACAGCTTCCATCCATTTTCCACACTGATCGAAAGTTTACGCCGCAATCGACTGATATGCGTGTCAACTGTCCTGGTATTGACTTCAGCACTTCTCCCCCACACTTTTTCAAGAATATAGCCCCGGGAAAGCACACGCCCGGCATTTCTGAAAAAGAAAAGAGTGAGCTCAAATTCTTTACGTGTCACCTCTATTGCCTCTTGGTGCAGCGTGACGGACTGGTTTGATCGCTGCAAAGTGTACGGACCAAATTCGAGGATATCTTCTTCAGTGGAAACCTGCTGCGCCCGTCGACTGATTGATTGTATGCGTGCAAGCATTTCAGCCCGTTTCACAGGCTTGGACATATAGTCATCCGCACCGCTTTGAAGCGCCTGAACAACATCTTCTTCTGCATCTCGCTGTGTGATAAACAATACCGGAATCCTCCAGTCGAGGTTATCACGCACCCATTTGAGCACTTCGAGTCCACTGATATCCGGGACCAGCCAGTCAAGTATCAGCAAGTCAAAACTTTCGTGAACTAACGCCATTGTCATATCTTTGCCTGAGCTATAGACGACACATTTGTGGCCGGCATCCTCCAGCCACGCCTGAAATAAGGTCGATTGGTCAGGATCATCTTCTAATAAAGCGATATGCATTAATCAAAACAGTGATTCAAATAATGTAAGAGTGTATTACAACCAGCTTACTTCATGTGAGAAATAATCGCCTCACCAAAACCGGATGTGGTCACCAAAGTAGCCCCGGGCATCAGTGCCTCTAGTTGCTGCATTACATCGCTGGCACTGGAAGGCGCTGTTTTGATTTTGGTCGACATTCCCGCCCGTGCCCTGGCCAGATCATAGGTCACTGTTTTTGATGCAATGGCGCCACCAATTCCCTGAAGGAGCAAATCTGCTGCCTCAGTCCAGCCCATGTATCGCAGCATCATTTCTGCCGAGAGGATAATAGACCCCGGATTGACACGGTTTTTACCCGCATGTTTGGGTGCGGTTCCATGTGTCGCTTCAAACACTGCCACGGCATCGGCCATGTTGGCACCGGGTGCGATGCCTATCCCGCCAACCTGGGCAGCCAGGGCATCTGAGATATAATCACCATTGAGATTTAAGGTTGCAATTACATCATAACTTTCTGGTTTTAATAGTATTTGCTGGAGAAAATTATCTGCAATCACATCCTTGATAATGATTTTTCTTTGGCTAACAGGATTCACCAGCTCACACCACGGACCCTCGTCGATCAGCGTGGCACCAAATTCATTGCGTGCCAGATCATAGCCCCAATTACGAAATGCTCCCTCGGTGTATTTCATAATATTGCCTTTGTGAACAAGTGTGACGGAACTGCGATCATTATCAATGGCAAACTGTATGGCTTTTCGAATTAATCGCTCTGAGCCCTGCTGAGAGACTGGCTTGATGCCAATCCCTGAAGTCTCCGGAAAGCGAATTTGATTGACGTCCATTTCATTGATCAAAAAATCCAGTACTTTTCTGACCTCGGGAGATTGAGCCGGCCACTCAATACCTGCGTATATATCTTCCGTATTTTCCCTGAACACAACCATGTCTGTTGTTTCAGATTCTTTCATTGGGGTAGGTGTGCCGGGGAAATATCGAATCGGTCGAACGCAGGCATATAAATCCATCTCCTGGCGAATCGCTACATTCAGCGAACGCATGCCCTCACCAACGGGAGTTCCAAGCGGGCCTTTAATTGAAACGATATAATCGGCCATGGCATCCAGCGATTCCTGTGGTAGCCACTGATCAGCACCGTACTTTTGATGGGCTTTCTCTCCGGCGAAAATTTCCATCCAGGCAATTTCACGCTGTCCATGATAAGCCTTTTGAACCGCATGATTCACCACGCTTTTCATGACTGGCGTGACATCAATCCCTATGCCGTCACCCTCGATATAGGGAATGATCGGGTGATCAGGAACGTTTAATGAACCATCGGCATTTGTGGTTATCTTTTGCCCAGAGACAGGGACGTGGATGTGCTGATAGCTTTCAGTATTCATGTCATTCTTCCCGGTTGTAAAATCATTACAGCGCCTGAATATATTGGCGCGTGTCTATATGAGAAGTGTATACGAATTTTGATGCACTAGCTGATATCCAGGGGTTGAATATCAGCTAGACAAGCTATCAATAATTGATTTATGGCAATAACTCGCCAATCAGTTAGAACTGCTCTTCTTCGGTCGACCCGGTCAATGCAGTCACAGAGGACTGGCCACCCTGAATCACGGTAGTGACATCATCAAAATAGCCGGCACCAACTTCCTGCTGGTGACTGACAAATGTGTAGCCCTTATCCGCAGCGGCAAATTCTGGCTGCTGAACTTTTTCCACATAATGCTTCATGCCTTCGCCACGTGCATAGTCATAAGCCAGATCGTACATGTTGTACCACATGTTATGAATACCCGCGAGAGTAATGAATTGATACTTGTAGCCAAGATCGGACAGTTCTTCCTGGAAGCTTGCAATCTGCTTGTCATCAAGATTTTTCTTCCAGTTAAATGACGGTGAACAGTTATACGCCAGCAGTTGACCCGGATTGGCATCCTGAACCGCTTTTGCAAACTCACGAGCAAACCCTATGTCTGGTTTGCCGGTTTCACACCAGACCAGATCTGCATAAGGCGCATACGCCACGCCACGTGATATCGCCTGCTCCAGGCCGTTCTTGACGCGGAAGAAACCTTCATTGGTACGCTCACCCGTGCAGAAAGGCTTGTCATTTGGATCAAAGTCAGAGGTTAGCAGATTGGCTGCTTCTGCATCTGTACGTGCCAGTACAATCGTCGGCACATTCAACACATCGGACGCCAGACGGGCAGCAATCAGTTTCTGGATAGCTTCCTGGGTTGGCACAAGTACTTTTCCACCCATGTGACCGCATTTCTTCACCGCGGCCAGCTGATCTTCAAAATGCGCGCCGGCAGCGCCGTTTTGAATCATGTTTTTCATCAGTTCAAATGCGTTCAGTACGCCACCAAACCCGGCTTCAGCGTCCGCCACAATCGGTGCAAAATAATCGGTAAATCCTTCATCACCGGCATCTATTCCTTTTGAGCACTGAATTTCATCCGCACGCTTGAACGCATTGTTGATTCTTCGCACCACTGTCGGGACAGAGTCATAGGCATATAGTGATTGGTCAGGATACATTGTTTCTGATGTGTTGGCGTCTGCCGCGACCTGCCAGCCTGAAAGATATATCGCTTCGATACCTGCCTTGACCTGTTGCACTGCCTGTCCACCAGTCAATGCACCAAGACAGTTCACATAACCTTTTTTAGACTCACCGTTAACAAGCTTCCATAACTTTTCGGCACCACGACGTGCATAGGTATACTCGGGTATGACTGATCCGCGCAAACGCACCACGTCTGCCGCTGTATAACCGCGCTTAACGTTTTTCCAACGTGGATTCTCCGCCCACTCTTTTTCTAATTGCTTGATTTGATCATCTCTGCTACTCACTTAAATGTCTCCTATTAAGATTTAGAACGCTAAACATTCTGTGCATTAACCCCAACTATTTGCCCTCGCCCCGGAGGATGCCCAAAAAAGGTCCGGTATATTAGCAAATACTTTTAAACGCGTCTTGTGATATCTAGCCGATATTCAAGGATTGCATGGAAATTAGTGATCTGCCACTTGCCTGCCTGCTTTGAGGCCCCTATTATTGCCAGTCTTTGGCACCCGCATGTGGATAAATGGCTTCTTCACTCTCTAGCTATACTATAATTTTCAAATAAAAACAAAAGGTTAAAGAACATGTTTAAGACGGCAGATTTATGTGATGATCACTCCGATGCACTCTCCATCGCGCAACCCATGTTCAGCGACTATGGCAAGAATATCGCCTTTTCGGGCCAAATTTCTACCGTAAAATGCTTTGAAGATAACTCCCTGGTCAGAAAACAGCTTGAGCAGCCCGGCCACGGCCGCGTACTGGTTGTGGATGGCGGCGGCTCTACCCGCTGTGCCATGGTTGGCGATATTTTAGCGCAAATGGGTGCAGACAATGGCTGGAACGGGATTATTGTATATGGCTGTATTCGTGATTCTGGCGTGATCTCTACGATTAATATCGGGGTCAAAGCCATCGGCACCATGCCACTTAAGAGCGTTAAAAAAGGTGAAGGTGAGGTGGATATCCGTGTGCATTTTGCCGATGTCGACTTTATTCCCGGCCACTTTGTCTACGCTGACGAAGACGGTATCATACTGTCCGCAACATCCATTGCATAAATGTCAGAAACGACCAATATAAATCCGTGAGTTCTCCACTTGACGATGCGCTGGCTTTCAATATCTTTTGTATTGATACTGACTACATTCGCCCACGTCTTGCCTGTAGCTACCTGATAACGCATGGCGAATGTGCTGCGTTTATTGATTGTGGAACGCAGCACTCCGTAGTGCGACTACTTGGTGCGCTCAATGAGCGAGGGCTTAATGTCTCGTCAGTTAAGTATGTTATTCCCACGCATATACACCTTGATCACGCCGGAGGCGCCGGTGAACTCATGCAGGCACTGCCGAATGCCACGTGTGTGGTTCACCCACGCGGCGCCCGCCATATGATCGATCCACAGCGCCTGGTTGAAAGCGCGTGCCAGGTCTATGGTCGGGATCGCTTCAACCAGTTATATGGGAACGTCATACCAGTGTCCGAACAGCGAGTACACGCCGCCAATGACGGCGAATTCCTGGACCTGAATGGAAGAAAACTTATTATTGCTGATACACCCGGGCACGCACGCCATCATTTTTGTGTATTTGATGAAATGAGCGAAGGATGGTTCACAGGAGACACTTTTGGCCTTTCTTACCCGGACATATCAATACCCGGTGGCCGTTACCTGATGCCAACCACAACCCCCGTCCAGTTTGAGCCCGATGCCTGGCTGACTTCACTCGAAACCCTGCTAGGCAAAAATCCGCAACGCATGTATCTTACCCACTATGGCGCCGTGGAAAATGTCCCTATACTCGCGCAAAAGCTTAGGCACGACCTTGAGGCTTACACACGAATTGCTTACTCCGTGCGCGACAGCGAATCACGACTTGCAGACCTCACACAGCAAATCACTCGGTTTACTCTGGATGATTTAATCAAGGCAGGATGCAGGCAGGACGAGGAAGAAATAAAAAGACTTTTGAGTACTGATCTCACGCTCAATGCTCAGGGACTCGATATTTGGCTCAAGCGACAGGAAAAAATTCACTAGAGTTGTATATTCCACCCTGGCGTGGAAGCCATTACGATAAATAAGCTACAATAGCGCGGTTAACTTCCGCAAATATTCACATCATCATAGAACCCTGTAAATTATGTTTGTCCGCGTACTCCTGAAAAAACCTATTGTCACGTTAGTCACTATCCTTGCGGTCATAGCGGGGCTTTCTACCTACATTCAAAAAATTCATATCGATGCTTCCCCTGACTCACTTTTGCTTGAAAGTGATCCTGACCTTGAGTTTTACCGGGAAGTACACCGTCAATACGGGTCAGATGAATACATTATTGTTGGCTACCAGCCGGAGGATGATTTATATACGCAAAGTACAATTAACTTTATACAACAACTCACCAGCGAGTTGCAGGCTGCTACCGGCGTTTCCAATGTAAACAGCATAACAAATGTTCCCTTACTACAGCAGCCACGCAGTCAGGAAGAAGATGGAGTGAGCACATTCCGCAACTTAACTCACCCTGATGTAAATTTAGAAAGCGCCAAACAGGAATTCGCTGTCAGTCCGATTTACTCTTCCAATCTGGTAAGCGCGGACGCCAAGTCTACTGCGATCAAAGTTGATATCCAGAAAAATGAAAACCTTGTCAAATTGTTAAAAGATAAATATACACTTTTGGACAAACTGGATAACGCTGACAACAGCAACAACCAACAACTACTCACGCAACTGGAGAATATTGACAGGCAGATCCCACTTGAGCGCGCTCAAATCAACGAACGCTATAAAAAAGCACTGGTTGACATACGCGAAACACTTGCCAAACATGAAAACAAAGGGACTTTTTATCTGGCTGGTGCACCACTCATTGCAAATGACATAAAGTTATTTATTCATAATGATATTCGCGTGTTTGGCATTAGCATGGTTATCATCATGATTTTCGTTTTATATTTATTCTTTCGCCGCCTGTCCTGGGTCGCACTATCATTGGTGTGTGCTTTCTTAAATGTGGTGATGGTGTCCGGGTTAATCGGCTTATTTGGGCTACAGCTCACTATCATCTCTTCGAATTTTGTCGCCCTGCTTATTATATTTTCAATCACCCTGTCAATACATGTCATTATTCGCTACCAGGAAGTCGCCATCAAAAACCCGCAAGAGATGTCATATAATCTCCAGCATGCGGTCAAACAGATTGCCACACCCTGTTTTTATATGGTCGCGACATCCGCCATTGCATTCATCTCGCTTATTGTTAGCGATATCCAACCAGTAATATTTTTTGGCTTGATTATGGTGATAGGCCTGGTATGCGCATTTGGTCTGACATTCACAGTGCTCCCCATACTGATTCATTTGTTTAATCCGTCTGTGCCAAATTCGGGACAGCAAAACAACACCGGCCTGTTAAGTCGTCTTTTAAACAGCCTTACCATAAATAAAAAAATGGCCGGCGCTTCCATTGTCGTTATTGCATTTATCAGCTTATACGGAATCACACAAATGACGGTTGAAAACCGATTCATTGATTATTTCAAGTCTGATACGCAATTACACAAAGGCCTGGTGTTTATAGATCAGGAGCTCGGCGGCACAGTACCCCTGGAATTGCTGCTCGAGGCACCTAAAGAAGAGGAAAACACACCGCAGTATGAAGTTGATGATGAATTTGCAGATTATTTTGAGCAGGAAGAAGAAAGCTTCACTCAACAAAGCTACTGGTACAATCGTTTTGGTATTAAAAAAATCAGGGAAATTCACGAATACCTTGAAAGTCTGAGTCAGGTTGGCAAGGTATTGTCAATCTCCAGCACCGAAAAAGTCTTCAGGCAAATTGCCAAGGGTGAGGAACTGGAAGATTTTCACCTGGCATTAATTCATAAGAAAATTCCGGATGAGATCAAGGCAGTACTCATCGACCCTTATATTTCCAGCCAGGGTGACCAGGCAAGAATTGTGGCCAGAATAAAAGATTCGGACCATACACTGATTCGCAATGACCTGTTACACAAAATCGAGAATGATATTCGTGATAATTTTCTGTCTGATGGAGAAGACGTTCGCTTAAGTGGTATAAGCGTGCTTTATAACAATGTATTGCAGAGTCTTTATCAGTCACAGATACTCACACTGGGCACGGTATTTATATGCATTTTATTAATGCTGCTGATCCTGTTCAGAAATATATCACTAGCAGTTATTGGGACCATACCCAATGTATTCACTGCATTTTTTATACTTGGTGCGATGGGTATCCTTCATATTCCTCTGGATATTATGACAATCACAATTGCGGCGATTACCATCGGGATTGGGGTTGATTACGCGATACACTATATACATCGATTCAAAAAAGAAATAAGCCAGGGTGCAAATTACAATCAGGCAATCAATACAGTACAGATAACTGTGGGGAAAGCGCTATATTACACCTCAATAACGGTGACACTTGGCTTTATTATTCTGGTTACTTCAAGTTTTAAGCCGTCGATTTATTTTGGCCTGTTTACCAGCATCGCCATGATTGTCTCACTACTGGCAACTTTTACCATTATTCCCCTACTCATCCATTGGTGGAAACCTGTAAAAGCTACGAATTAGTCAATCGGAATCACATGCATAGTGTTTTTGCAACAATTGAACCAGCACAAAAGTTGCGCTTTTATTGCCGTGATCGGGATTTTTTTCCACCTCATCGACAAACAGCGAAGCAACGTTATCAAGATTTAACTTTTGCCTGTCACAAAGCCGTTGAGATAAATCCATCAGGTCAATCGCTGCGGCAAGATAGCCGGCACAAATCCCCGCTTCGTGCGAAGCGGCCGTGCTATCCAGGTCACTGTATTTTATATATTCGCGACAATATTGCGCCAGCGTTGTGGACTGATAAAAAGAAGCATTCGCTGTTATGTTCATCAACATTAGCATAAAGGCTATTAGCCACGCCCGAAAAGTCTTTAAACGCCTGGTGACCGGGACTGTTGTTTTCATAAATATATAAATAACGTCAGTAAAATAACGCGATTACAATATCATAAACTCCCGAATCATACTCAGTTTTCAGTCAACTGATCAATGAACACAGTATATTCATCATCAGCACGCATTGTATGTGGGTCAATATAAATTAGCGAGGGATAACCGCCTTCCTGGTTATATTCAACATTCACTTCAGCACGCTGGTGCTTGAGTGATTCCAATATTGCATCATACCATTGACTAATGGTTCGCTGGTGTAGCATCACAGGTTGTGTCACTTCTTTGCCTGTCTTGACGTCGACTACACGGACAACATGATTATCTGTCACAAATACTTTCAGGAGTCGTGTGTATTCAGGCGCACAAAAACACTGCTTTTGCACAAGGTAATAATATTGTTGCATGTCTTTTTGTTTCCAAAGACTATATTTTTCCTTTATTTTTTCACTCACATCATATTCACATGCAAATATGCCTGGCGAAATAATAAAAAACAGTAGCCCGACAATCTTATGCATTGACTTTGAAAACCTGCCGATGACAGAAGTTTTTGTATAGATACAAAACAATCATAATCCATACAAACCCATACGAAAAACTACCCGCACCACCCTCTTCTGTGTCACTGTCATTGATCTCAGGCTCATTATTCGTTGGCTGACTATTGTCATTCTGATTATTATTGACAACATCATTATTAGAGATGGTAAACATTGTCACAAGATTATCATTACCAGGGTTAATATCCTGCACATCGGCTGTTTGTATATTAATAGATTGATCGAGCATAATATCTGAAGCTCCATCGACAACCTGAATCTGTGTCACCAGCTGGAAAGTCGTCGCCGGATTTGAAACTGTGCAGGTGTATGACTCTCCCTGTAAATCTATTAGGCAGTTACTTCCGTTAGCAATTACCGAACTGAACGTACCTTCAACCGGGTTAATTGAACCGGATATCTCAACCTGGTCAACCATTAGAAAGCCACTTTGCAGATGTGCAGTAAATGATGAACTAAATTCATTATTCTGATCGAGACTTTGAGTATTTCCAGAATTTTCTTGCAGATAGGCGTCCGCAGGATAATCAAGACACAATGCAGGGTTATTCAGATTTGATAATGTCGTTTCAATATCTTCGATGCTACAGGCAGAAAAGTTTGATAGGTTAAAGGCAGGATTAATGACCGGAGACATTATATAGGTAGAGGCCGGACATAACACATTACCTGTCGGACCATCATGATTTGCTCCCAGATTATGCGCCAGTTCATGGGCAACTATAACTGCCGTAAGCGGTATATTAAAAGTACTTGTATCTGCCGGGTTGTCAAAAAATACACTCGAGGTACCGGTGCTAAAACCATTTGGCTGACACACACTTCCCAGATAAGCAACACCCAGTGTTCCGCCTTCAAAATCGCGCCCTGTCACTAAATGCGTAAGCGCATTAACATTCGTCATGAAAGGGATCTGGTTATTGTTTTTTTTCATTTCAATTGTTGTCAACAGGTCACCCGCATTCAATACAGGACTGGCCGCTTCGCTTGTATCAAATAAATCATCAGCCAACATTTCCAGTGTAATGGCATCAATAGATATTTTTAAGTCATTCAGGTAATGCCCATCAACGATGTTTATTATCGCCATGGCCTGCGCTACCGACTGCGCTGCAAATAACTCCTGAAACTTTAAATCAAATGCAATTTCAAGCTCCGTGATAACACATACACCATTGACTTCCTGGCTACAAAATTGAGCAAAGGTTGCGGCCACCTGAGCCGGCTCAGTCGCATCCTCCACCTGACTGCTTATACTTTGCATCGACTCTATATGACTGAGCATGCTATGAGAGTCATCCCCTGTTCCACAGCCACCTGCCAACGCATCAATTTCTACCAGTGGTGTAGACATCATGGTACCGTTAGCTTGTAAAACACCCTCTTCATAATCTGGTACCTGATCAAACATATGCATTGCATTATGCACAGAGACCACTCCTTGCCATCTGCCATCTATCAATGAAGCACGCACCCAGCCATCACTGTGACCAACAACATGCCCTTGATAATGTATACCATGCGTTTTTGCCTGGTCTTCGCCAGCGGCTGTAAATCGCTCATTCTCAGTGAGTACAAGCGCATATTTTAAGCCCTGTATATCGATTTCAAAGTGGTGTTTTTCTGCAGATACAGGAAAAGACAGAAGTACAAATATCAAGTATATGGAAGCACGTGTGAGGCGCATAAAATTATTAATCCTCATGGAAAGACAGACACGGTGTTCTTTAGTTTTCTTGATGAGGATCTAACTTTTGCGGACATATTTAGTCCTGTTAGAGATAGAAAGTCGTAAAATCTGGATCAACGGCTACTCTTGCGCTGTTTTCACGATCACAATGTCGTCTTATGCATCGTAATCTTTTAGCCAAGAATATTGCCTCAGATTCAACTGGTTACATAACAGTGATCAGCCTGTTATGCATTAGCGTTATGCTGGTTCCAGCGCCTTATCGTGAAGCATTATATTTTGATCTGACACAAGCCAGGGAGGGTCAATACTGGCGATTTGTCACTGGACATTTTACCCACTTCTCGTGGAGGCACTGTGGTCTGAATATCGCCGCTGTTATCATGTTGTTTAAATTGTTACATCCCGTCGACAATACGACTCACTGGATAATTGCGACATTAATTATTATGCTCACAGTCTCATGCGGGGTGATGATCTCCAGTGTCAATCTGGACTGGTATATCGGTTTTTCAGGGGTCGTCACAGGACTTTATGTCTATGCCTGCATCAAAACATATCTCAATAACGCATTACTCTCCACTGCCTTGCTATTGATTATTGCAACTTATGTGTTGAATCAGGTGGTATTCGGGGGAGAATTAGTTGCGTCTGTGCTGTCAGAGACTATTAGCACATCCAGTTATGCGCATGCCTACGGATTTGCAGGTGGCTTCTTGTGTAGTGTTATATTTTTTATAAGGAATCTTGCCGTTGATTACCACAAGAAAAAGTCAGGATAATCTATACCATGCAGGGTTTTCTACGATGATAATATTTAACATCCCTGAAGCTCACATCGTCTCCGCCACCCCCCATATACATCTCTTTAACACTGTCAGATTCTGACAATTCCTTGGCAGAACCTTTAAGAACTACACGTCCGTTTTCAATGATATAACCAACCTTTGCATATTTAAGTGCGATATTGGCATTCTGTTCAGATACCAGAAAACTAACACCGTCTTGTTCATTCAGCATTTTGACAATTTCAAAAATCTCTTCGATAAGTTGTGGCGCCAGACCCATTGATGGCTCATCAAGAAGAATCAGATTTGGTCTAGCCATCATCGCACGACCCATGGCAACCATTTGTTGTTCACCACCAGAGCATAAACCGCCGAGGTTTTTTCTACGGTCTTTTATTCGCTTGAAGCGCTCATATACATATTCAAGGTCTTGTTTTACTGATGCAGAATCTGCATTACGAATAAATGAGCCGGTCAGTAGATTCTCCTCAACCGTTAAATGACCAAAGATATGGCGACCTTCGAGTACCTGTACGACGCCTGCTTTCACCATGTCATATGCTGTCATGGTGCTAATATCATTGCCATTGTATTCAATCGAGCCTTTATTCACTTCTCCACGCTCTGCTTCCAGCAGCCTGGAGACTGCTTTACAGGTCGTTGTTTTCCCCGCACCATTTGCACCCAGCAAGGATACGATTTCTCCTTTTTGCACATCAATTGAAACACCATGCAGTGCTGATATAACTCGTGAATACACTACTTCTATGTTTTTAATTGATAATATGGGTGTTTCAGTACTCATACTTTTACCTTAAATATTTCTTTTTATAGCCCTGCCGAGCCCTGATAGACTCGGCAGGAATTGCTTAATTTTAATGACACCGACTAGAGGTCGAAGTCATCGTCATTGTTAGTCGCGGTGCAAGGACGTGGCTCGATATTATTGTCTGCCGCGTACTTCTCAGCACCCGCATCAATAATCGCCTGGGATAACTCCACATCGCCCTCAATCCAGTCTGACACAATGTTCCACTGGCGTGCACTCGCATCCCATTGCTGGAACTTCGCCAGATGACCACCAACGTGATCAAGACAGCTCAGATTCAACTCCGGTACCAGCCCCGTCGCGCCCAGCTCTTCAATGCGCTCCGCAGTCAATACCAGATTCTCAAAGCCCCAGCGGGCTTCCGCACTGGTCAATGCACGATTGCCAAAACGCTCCTGCGCAATGCGTAATGCTTCCGTATGTACAACCCCCGCAAGTACGCCCAGATTCCAGTACACTGATCCTAAACGGCTCTTGTCCTGAAGGTCGCCCTTATCCGCGCCATACACGTCTGAAATGATGTCCTGAACTACCTTGAAGTCGGTGCCGGCCGGGTGCGTTGTAATCGCCTGATAGCCATTCGCCGCATCACCCGCTGGAATCACGTCCTCATCCGAGTTCGACCAGATGTTACCAATCAGACGGCTCACCGGATAACCCATGCGCTTCGCAGTCTGCATCGCCACCGGATTCATCACACCCCATCCACGTAATAACACATAGTCAGGCTTGGACTTGCGAATCTTCAGCCACTGTGACTGCTGCTCGTTACCCGGATGCGGGACTTCAATCGCTTCATGAGAACAGCCATGCTTCTCACACATGCTATCCATGAACTCAATCGCTTCACGACCATACGGCGATCCGTGGAAAAGCATCGCAATCTTCTTGCCCTTCAGATTCTCCATGCCGCCTTCAAGACCACCAATGTAGTGCACCATGATGGAGTGCTCGTCATAGGTGTTGATGCCCGGCATAAAGTAGTACGGGAAAATGTCTCCGCGCTGGCCTGCGGTCTTGCCATGGTTCACCGCAATGATGGGCATCTTGTCGGCACGACCGGTCTCGATCAATGCAGTGGATATCCCGACCGATAGCGGATCAAAAAATACCGCACCACCTTCACGATCTTTCAGGCGCTTGTAACACTCCACACCACGCTCTACTGAATACTCCGTCTCACACTCAGACCAGATCAGCTTCACGCCGTTTAATCCGCCGCGTGAATTCAGCAAATTGTAGTAATCCAGGATGCCGCCAAAATAGCCGGTACCACCCGCCGCGTATGGCCCTACCCGGTAACTCGGGATCGGCACATACATGGTCTCTTCTGCGCTGACAACGCCGCTCATGCCCACCATGGACAATAACGCGCTTGCCAGTACCATTACTCTCGTCTTCATATTTTTACTACTCCTTATTTATGGTGCTTTTGTATTTCCCAACAACATTGTTCGGGAATTTATAATTATTTTAGGTTACTTCGAAAATGGCCATGAGCGCAGTTTTGTTTTCGTTGTATTCCACAATGCTGCAAACCCGCCAGGCTCCCTGATGAGCAATACAATAATGATTGTACCCACCACAATCTTAGAGTTATTTTCAACAAATGCAGTATCAAGCGTACCACCGCCAAATATTGCATCTCCCAATCGGGTTACCAGTATTGGCCAGCCATAGACGAATATGGCGCCGAGGAAAGAACCCAGGATTGACCCCAAGCCTCCTACAATCACCATGAACATGACCAAAAATGATCTTCTTAAGTTGAAAATCATGAAGTCGAGGTTTCCAATGTAGCAGTAACAATACATGGCACCTGCGATTCCACAATAAAATGTGCTGATAAAGAATGCCTGCAATTTTGTTTTGGCAACAGAGATACCAATCACATTGGCTGCGATATCCATATCCCTAACCGCCATCCAGTTTCGCCCGGTCTGACTTCGTACCAGATTTTTACATGCCAATATCAGCAATAGCGTCACCGTCAGCGTGATGATGTAGCGCCCCTGGTACGAATGCCAGAAGGCATTGCCAAAGGGAGTTAATTCCTGAAACGGGAAAACACGGTAATGATGCGGTGGTAACGCGACGACGCCTGAAGAGTTGTAATCCAAAAACCACGGGTAGGCATTAAAAATCCATTCCGAGAAAAACTGTGCTGCCAGGGTGGATACAATCAGGTAAAAACCCTTGATTCTCAGACTCGGCAAGCCAAATACTATTCCGACAAGACCGGCGATAATGCCTGACAGAAAAAGCGCGACCGGCAAATACATCACGTCAATGCGTAACATTAAATTAAATGCGGCAAAGGCGCCAAAACACATAAAGCCTGCTGTTCCCAGTGACAATTGCCCGGTATAGCCGGTCGCAATATTAAGACCGAGTGCTGCCACACCCAACACCATCATTGGAATGAGAATGGCACTCAGAACATAGTCACTGGCAAACAGTGTGACGCCAATATACAAAACACCGACAACAAATAATGTTGAGATGATGCGATCTTCCCTGAGTGGAAGCATGCGACGGTCATCGGCAAAACTTTTAACTAATCTCCCTGCTTCACGATAAAACATGCTTATACTCTCTCAATTTCTTTCTCACCGAATATCCCGGTGGGTCTGATCATTAAAAATATTAGTGCGGTGGTATATGCCCACCAGTGTTCTATTCCCTGTCCGCCAAAGATTTCGGCCAGATAAATTTCGCCCAGCTTTTCACTGGCACCAATGATTAGCCCACCTACAATGGCACCGGGTATTGAGGTTAATCCGCCAATCAGAATAACAGGCAAGCCTTTAAGCACTGCCGCGGTCAGCGTGAACGATACACTGACTCGATCGCCCCACAGCATCCCTGCGATAAGACAGATAACACCCGTGACAGCCCATACAATTGCCCATATTTTGTTTAGTGGTATGCCGACTGCCATCGCCGCCATATGATCATCAGACACTGCGCGCAATGACAGCCCCGTTCTTGTGTACTGGAAGAAAAGGGTCAGACCAAGGATCATTGTGCCGGCGATGACGGCGGCGGCGATATCAAACTGGCTGATAATGATATCAAGCCCCAGCCATGGCATTGTTTCAATCAGAAATATCGGGTCATTTGAAATTCCGGTATCCAGTCCGTGTACCGCCGAATCCCAGACACCCTGAGCGAGCCCCTCAAGGAAATAGTTCAGCCCGACTGTCGCCATAAAGAGTGATAAAAGGGACTGGTTTGCCAGAGGTCGCATGACAGTTCGTTCAACAATGATGCCTAACACGACCATCAGCACCAGGGTAATCATGAAGGCTACCCAAAAGTTAACCTGTCTTTCAGTCATACTCACAAAAGTCAGCGCCGCCAACAACAACATCGTTCCCTGTGCAAAGTTGAATACACCGGATGATTTGTAAATCAGTACAAAACCGATCGCTACGAGTGAGTACATCACACCGGATAACAACCCTCCGACCAGTACTTCAAGAAAAAACGCCACGTTATCGTTCCTTTTTTATTCGCAAAATTTATCGTTCAATTAATCAATACCCAAGCACCAACTAGTGACTCACACCCAGGTATGCATCAATGACGTCCTGGTTATTCATCACTTCATTTGGTGACCCATCGCCAATTTTTTTACCGTAATCCATCACTACAACATGATCAGATATGTCCATCACCACTCCCATATCATGTTCAATCAGGACTATGGTGGTCCCTATATTGCGATTGATCTCCTGTATGAAACAGGACATATCAAGTTTTTCTTCCATAGTCATGCCAGCCATTGGTTCATCGAGCAGAAGCATTTTTGGTTCTGCCGCCAGCGCTCTTCCGAGTTCTACACGTTTTTGCAAGCCATAAGCAAGAGAGGAAACCGGCGTTTTGCGAATGGACTGCAGACCCAGGAATTCAATAATTTTTTCCACTTCCTCACGGTGTTCAAGTTCTTCCCGGCGTGCACGACCTATATTCAGTGCGTGCTCCCAGAAAGTGGATTTCATCATCAGGTTTCTGCCAGACATTATATTGTCGAGCACAGACATCCCCTTAAATAATGCGATATTCTGGAAAGTACGGGCAATCCCCATGGTCGCGGCAGTACGTGGTTTCATTTTATTAAACTGACGGCCGTCAAAAGTAATTCGGCCTTCCTGAGGAATATAGACGCCATTAATCACATTAAGCATGGAACTTTTTCCCGCACCATTAGGACCAATGACTGAGCAAATTTCGCCTTCGTAAACATTAAAACTGATGTCAGTAATCGCCTTAACCCCTTTGAAAGAGAGGTTGATGTTTTCCAGGATGAGGATGGCGTTATTGGAATCTGTACTTGTATTCATCGTATTCTTTTAATTACGCGGTTTGTAATCGAAGTTGCGCGACAAGCTCTCCATTTGAGTCCGTCACATCATATTTGTCGGCATCCGTATATAAAGCATCTACCAATGCTTTGTAATTATCCGCAACGACATCTCTGCGAATTTTTCTGGACCGGGTCATCTCACCGGCACTGGCATTAAACTCTTTATGCAGAATCGTATGTCTCTTGATAGGAGGACATCCGGGCCCACCGACATGATCTATAGACGCATTGATTTCTTTCACTTTATCTGAGATTAGTTTTAACACCTCATCTTTTGTTGCCAGGTCACGTAGTCCGGTGAATTGCATATTTCTTCTTTCCGCCCATGCGCCGACCGTGCCTCCATCGATCACTATCATTGCAGCCATATAGTCTTTGTGCTCACCAATCACCACGGCATCCTGAATATAAGGCGACGCTTTCAGTGCATTCTCTATTTGTTTGGGCCTGAAGTCAGTGCCGTTACTGAACTTGCTGATACTGTCGGCACGTTCAATCACATGAATATGGCCATCGACCAATTCGCCAATATCCCCGGTATTAATCCAGCCATCAGCACTGATCACAGCACTGGTCTGTGCTTCGTCATTGTAATAGCCCTTGAATGCATTGGTGCCTTTAAACACGATCTCCTTGTGTTCGTTAATTTTGACCTCGACGCCCGGAAGCGGCGCGCCCACCATGGATTCACTGTGCTCGGCTCGCAGATCAGATGATCCCTGTACGCTCATGCACCCGGCACTTTCTGCGCTACCATAGGTCGCTTTGAGGTTGATACCTAATGCTACGAAGAATTTAAAAATCTGCTCACTTATTACATCACCACCTACATAAGCGTGCTTGATGCGACTTAACCCGTAGAGGTCTTTTATCTGGTTAAATATCAGCAGGTCGCCAAGCCATGATCTTCCCTCAGTGAGAAGTTTTGACATGTAGTTATCAAGCAACCTGGATTTGGAGTTTTCAGATCGCGAATTGATTTGGGAATAAATCAGCTTATAGAAATGGGGCGGCGCGTAAAACATGGTTGGACCGACTTCGCGCATGTCTTCAAGAATGGTTTCGTTACTTTCCGGGCAGTTGATTGTGTACCCTTTTGCCATCCACAGCGAATATACGAAAAACATCGTGCTGGCATAACAAAGAGGAAGATACGCATACACTTCTTCCTGATCTGTAATGCCTTCTTTGTCAGCAAATACCTGTCCGGTTGCCAGGAAGCTCGAGTGACTCAGCACGGCACCGCGGGCTTTTCCGGAAGTGCCTGAGGTGTAAAGTATAAAAGCATCTGTTTCCGGGGTGATCTTGCTGGCAACATCGCTCATAAAACCCGGATGTTCCTTGGCAAACTGTTCGCCGCGCTCTTCGAATTCGATATAGCTTTTGAGATGGGTATGATCATATTCGCGCATGCCTCTTTCATCGAAATAGACGACTTCTGTCAGCATGGGCAGCTCACCAATCACCTTATATATAGCATCTACCTGCTGTTGATCCTGCAATACTGCAAAACGTGCTTCGCAGTCTGCCAGTAATTCTTTCAGTTCATTTGTCGTTGAGTCTGCGTGCATGGGTACAGGGACGGCACCCAGGCTTTGAGCGGCGAGTATGGAGAAATAGAGTGGTGGCACATTGTTGCCAATAATGGCAACTTTATCTCCCGGCTTAAGGCCGGTGGCAGCAAATCCGCAGGCCAGCTTTTGTACTTCGGCGGCCACCTGGCTCCAGGTATATGTCAACCATATACCATGTTTTTTCATTCTAAGTGCTGTGCGGTTACCACTTTGTGTGGCGTGTTGTTGTAGAAGACTAGGAAAAGTTTCCATATATTCTATTACGACTCTTATATTTTGTAAGTTTTTAGTAAATGGCCACGCAATAGCTATCTATTGGAAAGATATATGCACACTGTCGCGGACATAAGTACTTACCTTGTTGATATCGTATTACTTTGACCTACAGAATAATCGCTAAATCGACACGAATAATTATATTATTTTGATTGTGTCTAGCTTTTGAGGGATGCTCCTCCACCCTTTATACGACTCGTTTTTCGCAATATGCGTAAACTACACCAACAGACTGCGGAATTCCAATATTTTTTTCAATTTCAATGCCTCCTTGCCCTGACCTAAACATCGACTAATCTATAGCCGCTATGTGCATGGATTCCAATAAACTTTTGAACAGCGCTTGTTTATACAGGCAGGACAAAAACGATTATATCTCATTGGTTTATAATGAAATTGCTGTTAGTTTCAGCTGCTGCGATAGTCTGAAAGATCACGGATAGAAGGCCCGGATTGCCCAGGCTGCTTAAGCACATGCTGCTCAAACTCCTCGCTGGATACAGGACGTCCGATGAAATATCCTTGAATATAATCACATCCCATTGAGCGCAACAGCTCAAACTGCTGCCTGGTTTCCACGCCTTCCGCAACCACTTTCAGACGCATGCTTTTAGCCAGTGCAATAATACTCTGAATAATCGCCCGATCATCCGGGTCAGTTTCGACATCGCGGACAAAAGCCGCATCAATCTTAAGTGAATCGATCGGGAAGCGTTTGAGATAATTCAGCGATGAATAACCCGTCCCAAAATCATCGACAGATAGCTGAACACCCATCTCTTTCAGCTTCTTGAGCACTTCAATGACTCGCTCGGGGTGTTGCATAATTGTACTTTCTGTAATTTCGAGTTCGAGCAGTGAGGGATCAATGTGTGTTTCTGCAAGGACCTGGCGAACCTGTTGAATAATATTGCCGTTCTCGAGCTGCACACCGGATAAATTCACCGAGACTGAGTATTGCCCATAGCCTTGATCACACCACTGTTTGACCTGCAGGCACGAACCTATCATTACCCATAACCCAATTTCATTAATCACCCCGGTTTCTTCCGCAAGCGGAATGAATTCCTGTGGGCAAATAATGCCTTTTTGGGGATGATTCCATCTTACCAGCGCCTCCATGCCGACAATTTCATTGCTGGATAAATCCGCTTTCGGCTGAAAATACACATCAATCTCGTCCCGACTGACAGAGCGGCGCAAATCAGCTTCAATCTCCATTTTACGGGTGACCGCAGCTTCCATATCGCTCTCATAGAAGTAATAACTGCACCCCAGCTCTTTGGCACGAAACATTGCGGTATCAGCATGTTTCATAAGCTCACCAATATCATCACCATCCAGGGGATAAAGCGAGATGCCGATGCTGGTTGATACAAATATCTCCTGGCCAGAGAATGAGAATGGCTGATCTAGACTGTCGCAAATCGTCTGTGCGATTCTCGCCACGGCATCACGCGACCTGGCGCGATCAATAATGATGGTGAATTCGTCCCCTCCCAGCCGGGCGACCATATCACCGCCACGGACACAGCGCTGCAGCCGGTCCGCCACAGCTTTTAACAATAAGTCGCCGACGTTATGCCCCAAGGTATCATTAACCAGTTTGAACCGATCCAGATCAAGAAATAGCATTGCCAGCATTTCGCCACTGTCGCGCACCTTATTGATCAGATCATTCAAGTGGGCGGACAGGGTTGTACGATTGGGTAATCCGGTTAACGGATCAGTATATGCCAGCTGACGAACGTGGCGTTCAACACTGGCCGCATGCAGTAGTCTGGATATCCGTTGACGCAACACAGCAAAATGAACCGGCTTGGGTAAATAGTCTGTGGCACCGACTTTAAATGCTTTCTCAACCGATTCTTCATCATCAAGCGCGGTAACAATCAGTATCGGGATATGCCCGCCCTGATCGATGGTGCGAATTTTTTCGCACGCTTCAAACCCGTCCATTTCCGGCATCATGGCATCCAGTAAAACAAGATCGGGCATATTGTTGCGACAATAATCATACGCCTGGCGGCCATTTTCAACTTCGTCCAGGTGGTAACCATCCGAATCCAGAACATTCATCAAGGCAAGGCGCATACTGCGATCATCATCGGCAATCAGGATGCGATCGATCTGTTCACTGGGGCGGACGTCGCTGTTAATTTTTTCAACTCCCGGATGAATGATGTTATTCAGGTATTCAATCACGCGATCCACCTCTTCAAATACCGAGATCATCTGCGTTTGCAAATCCTGTATCTTATTTTCTTTGGCAAGGTCTTCAATTTCCTTGGACACTTCGGCCAGCTCCATTACACCAAAGTTCTTGCTACTGCCCTTGATACTATGTGCAAAATGCTGAATCAGATCCGCATCCCTGGCATTAATGGCATCTTCCAGTGATGTTGCCAATACAGGCAGATCTTCAATATATGCCTCAACAATCTGGTCGAAAGCGCCCTCGACACTGTCACGCAACTCATTAATGCGCGTCTCATCAATCGGACCGGTTGATTGAGGACTGTCATTCAGCACCGTGATTTCATCGACAGTGTCACTCACCAGCTCAGTTGGGGTCTGGGGTAGCCATTTTAGTAGTTTTGCACGCAACCGATCCATCTTCAGGGGTTTTGACAGGTAGTCATCCATGCCGACCTGCAGGCATTTCTGGCGGTCGCCCTCCTGCACATTGGCCGTCATGGCGATAATCGGGAGCCCTGCATCAGACCCCTGCAATGTTCTAATGCGACGCGTCGCTTCATAGCCATCCACTTCCGGCATGTTGCAGTCCATGAATATTAAGTCAAATCTATTCCTGGCAATATCATTCAATGCGTCTTCACCATTGGACGCCACAACGACCGAGCAACCCAGCTTCTCAAGCATGCCTATCGCAACCTGTTGATTGGCGACGTTATCCTCGGCCACCAGAACAGTGGCATTAAATGCTAATTCTTTGGTTTCCCTGTCATGCACGAATAAAGGATTGACGATATTTAAACTACCGTGCATCACGGTTGACAATGCATCATAGAGACTGGACTGAAGCACTGGTTTAAGCAAAAACCCGTCAATTTCTTCAAACCGTTCAAGGAAGGATTCAGGATGACTTTGATTAGTCAGCAAGATCATTTTGGTCGCGTTAATTTTCGGATTACCGGTAATGGTTCTCATCAATTCAATCCCATTACAACCCGGCATTAATTCATCAATTAATGCGACATCAAAAGGTTTATTAATATGTACTGCATTACGCAATTTAAGTAACGCTGTCTCTCCGTTATCTGCACACTCTACATAGGCCCCCCATTTTTCCAGCGTCTGCATCACATTAAACTGAACAATTTCACTGTCATCGACCACCAGAATACGCAGATCCATGGCACCTTTATCATCAGTGTCGACCACGCTGCTGGTATTTGCGATTTTCAGGGGAAGATCGAACCAGAAGGTACTTCCTTCCCCGGGAATACTTTCTACACCGATGTCACCACCCAGCACCTCTACCAATTGCTTGCATATCGCAAGACCCAGTCCTGTTCCGCCATATTTTCGTGTGGTTGAACTGTCTGCCTGGGAAAATGCCTCAAATATTTTATCTTTTGCCGTTTGCGGGATACCGATGCCGCTGTCCTTGACCTTGAAACGCAGCGTGATGTTGGTGTTATTCGATTCTACCTGGTTGACGTAAATTCCAATATCGCCACTGCTGGTAAATTTGACGGCATTTCCGCAAAGGTTTAACAATACCTGGCGGATTCTGCGCGCATCACCAATGACCATTTGCGGAACACTGGTGCATATCAGGTGTGCCAGATCAAGATTTTTACTTTGCGCCTGTGATGCCATGATACTCACCACATCATCAAGTACCTCGCGCAGATTAAATGCATTTGAATCTACCTCCAGCTTACCTGAATCAATTTTTGAGAAGTCCAGAATATCGTCAATCAGGGCAAGCAATGCATCGCTGGAATTGCGGGCGATATCGACATATTCCCTTTGTTTGCTTGACAGCCCCATGGCGGAGAGCAATTCCAGCATTCCGAGAATTCCATTGAGTGGCGTACGAAGCTCATGGCTGACATTGGCGGCAAATTCGCCTTTTACCCGCGCCGACCGAATAGCAGAATCACGCGCCATTTCAAGTTCAACCTCACGTTCCTGCAAAGATTCAATCATGGTGTTGAAAGCACCTTCCATTTCCTGAATATCCTGAGGGCCCGATAATTCAGCACGCACATCAATCTCACCATTTTGCGCACGTCGCATCAAACCCATGAGCTCCTGCAGGGGTTTGGTTACACGCTTGGTAATGAATAACAATATCATCATCAACACAGCAGCCAGCACCAGTGAGATAAGGATATTGACCTTGCGGATATCATTAATCAGGGTTGTGAGACTCTCTTTACTTTGCACAATACGCACATGGCCAAGCAATTCCGGTTCAGCTGCCTGATCAAAAAAGTCTTCCTCGGCTTCATGTATATAATAAACAGGTGCCACGATGTACCATGCTTGCTGGGTCTCTTCAACCAGTTGCACCTCATCACTCCAGCTGGCTTCTGCGCTTGTAAAAGTGCTTTTTCCTCTTTCTACCAGCGGTTTCTTATTCAGGTCATAGATACCTAGCCCCTCAACACCCGGGAAACTGAGCACGGCTGTCACAGAGTCTTCAATATTATCAACATTACTGACCAGAAGACCCAGGATACTTTGTGAAGCAAATGTTTCGGTAATTTTTTTGCCTTCCTCGAGCAAATTCTTGCTCACCGCATTGGAAGTGAATGACGAGATAAAGAATGTAGAAATGATTGCCATGGCAATCACTCCGCCTACCAGAACCATCACTAACTGACGCCTGAAGTCAGCCGGGATTGTTTTATTTTTGATAGTCTTTATTAAACTCATGCGAATAGTCAGTTTGAAACCGGGAAAACAACATCAAATTCTCTCAACTCGGACCGCGTCAGGTTTATTCCCAGGTGTTCGGCTGTGCGTATATTGACAGCATTCTGCAGGCCAACAGAAGGATAAATTTGATTATCAGCAAGATTCGCACGCCCACCCGCTGAATTGATCAGCTGCGCCAACTGTTCACCATGGCGCTTATTGTCCGGATACATTGAAAACAGAACACCATTTTTTACATGACCAAGCGCACTGGAAAATACCACCATTTCTTTTTGCCAGGCTTTTTCTATAATAAAAGGCAACACAACTCTCGAATCAATCACCTTGCTATCCTGCAACAGCCATAGCGCAGTCGAGTCCAGGTCGTTATCAGAAAAAATTTCATCGTAAATAATCGCGGCCTGCTTGACCCCTGTCGCTTTATACGCAACCAGTTCTATGCCATTCGCAGCTGTTTGTCGCTTTGCCAAGTCCACCAGCCATTGATTTTTTGCCGGGTTATAGACAACAACGATTCTTTTACGCGTGTTATCCAATCGGTAAAGCAGGTTAAATAAGGCCTTGGGGTCTGGCGTCAGCGCCACCCCGGGGTGTTTGCTTGAGTGACCGGGTGCCGATAACAGGCCACCGTGGACTATAGCGGGATTACCCGGGACGTACATTGATGCTTTAAGGCCAAGGGTGCCCAAAGTGACTACTGAGCGAATGTTTTCCTGCCGGGCCCAACGGGCGATGTCATTAGGGTCGTAATCTTTATTCAGCACTAGCCTGGAAGAACCCTGATTCAAACCATTTTCAATGCCTTCAACGACATTATCAAAGATGACTTTAAAGGGTGCGCGCAGTTCAGGCACAATAATACCGACTTTTGCTTCGGCGAATACCGGTGCAAATAACGCAACATAAACAATCACGACCGCGATTGTTTTATTAGCCAGGCTTTTATCACTCAATAACATGTACACGCTGTTTCACTCGTCATGAAATTCTGACTAGTGAAAATTCACTCTGAATTCAGCGAAAATTGTTCGTCTTTCCAGCGGGAGGTCATTGGATATATTTAAACCAGCTTCGGTCGGTTCTTCCGGCGATGAATTAAATAGATTTCTTACACCCGCAGCCAGCTCCCATTGATCACTGAATGCCTGGCTTCTTAGTGTCAAATCAACAACCATGTAATCGTCCAGCTCATCGCGTGTATCCATGGGGGGACGATCACGTTCGATGACATAGTTAACGGCCGGTGTCACTGTCCAGCCAGGCATAAATTCCCAATTGGCGCGCGCATAAATCTGGTGATGCGGTGCATCCCCGGAGTCTTCATTAGTCACTTCGTCTTCAGAGTCCTAGAAGGCATAATTAGCCAACAGAGAAAGCGTATCGGTTGGCTCCCACTCCATTTCCAGTTCTAAACCATAACCTGTTTGTTCGCCAATATTTCGTGCCGTAGCCGTACCCGAGGAACCGTCAGAGACAAAACGAATAATGTCATCCCATTCATAGTAGAATATATTCGTGCCAAATCTCAGACGATCACTGGGCCGGTAGTCAATGGCCCACTCAATGGTTTCCATTTCTTCCGGATCAAGTTCATCATTACCCAAGGCCACTGGGTTGTTCTGATTGCGAAATTCAGCAAAAGATGGCGCGCGAAATGCCTGACCATATAACAATTTTATTGTCGTATCGTGCCTTGCCGACCATACCAGTGCCGCCCGCGGATTCCAGGTATCACCAAAGTCATTATAGTCATCATAACGAAGTCCGGCCGTCAATTCCCAGTCATTGGCGAAGCGCCAGACATCTTGCACAAAAGCATACGTATTATTGCGATGCTTTTCTGGCAGAAAGACAAAAGGTGTATCAGAAACATCAACTAATGTACCCGGAGGCGCAAGCGGAGAAAAATTTTGCTCTTCTTTAATTTTTGTAAACTCTTGATGTGTATAACCTACACCTAAACGAATTAAATGATTCTCTATTCCTGAATATAAACCTGTAAGGTTATAGCGGTAATATTCCTGCCACCCCTCCGGATTACCAATAACCCCATTCGGAAATGGACCAATTGCTGGCGGCGGAGGTAACGGGTTCAATAAAAAAGCACCAGGAGGGAAGACGAGCTGGTCTTCATCGATTTCCAGAGACGAAGAAAAATAACTAATTTGTGCTTGCACTCCCCAATGTTCAGTGAATTGTTCTTCATCAAATGTTAAATCAACATTCCATCTTTCAGCTTTAAGCTGTACATTATTATCCAGTGCGCCAGCGGTCCCCACGCCTGGCTCATAATTATTTCTTTTTTGCAATCCCGCTCTTAGTTGCCACTGATTTTTTTGTATATCAACCCGCATATCGAGATTATCACGGCCATTGTTTGTTGATCCTGGTGCCAGTGAAGCAGATGTCATTGTTAATGAATCTGAAAAAGTCTGGAAGTCAGAATCTATATCTTCATGGTGTCCATCAGTACTCTTTAACTCTGCCATAAAGGCGAAATCAAAACCCGCATAGTTACCGCCATGTAGCAGCCAGCCCTCCTTAGTATTAAAACTTCCATATCGCACACCGGTTTCTGTGCCATCGATTTCGCTTGCAGTTTTGGTCATTATATTTATTACGCCTGCGAACGCATCTGCGCCATAGATAGCAGAACCCGGCCCGCGTATGACCTCTATCCTTGAAATGGATTCCACCGGCATTCCGCCCCATACCTGGCCACGATCCCCAAGAAAAATATCTGTGATTGGAATATTGTTAATCAGGACTAATACCTGGGGATTCTCTGATGTGTAAATTCCTCTGAATGTATAAATTGGCGAACCCGATCTGGCTCGTCTTGAGACATGCAACCCTGGCACGGTTTCCAGGACCTCATCAACGTCGCGCGCCCCCATTTCCTGGATATCATTTGCAGTAATCACTGTGGCTACTGCCGGCGCTTTCGAGATCGGTTGCGCATTGCCGGTCGCAATGCTGATAATTTCTTCTCCACCATATAACTCCGCAAGCGCTTCTTCCTCCGCGAACTCGTCCGCCAACAATTGGGTTGGCAAAATACTTACTATTATGAGGCTCGCGCAAACCAGTTTTAATTGATTAAATAGCTTAAGAATACAATTCATAACAAAACCCCTTGCCTTTACGTCCATGTTCGCTGACTTTCGCCCGTATAATTGATTTGATCGCAAACCAGGGGAAAGAGGCAGCCTTCTGGCTTTTGCAGTGCATCCAGATAACACGCCAACATTCCAACTGAAAAACAGACCACGGTTAAATAATAGATATCTTCTTTTCTCATCCCTTCGTCAGCACAAAATGCGGCCATCAACCCGCCTATATTCAGCTTGAACTTATATCGACTATTATTTAACTCTTCATCAATCTTCAAACAAAGTTGCACATAATTACGTTGCTTGAGCCCTAATTCATCCAGAAGCTCTAATGCCGGAACCACTCGTTCGTCATTTATGTTAATCGGCCGACCATAACCGAATACCGCTCTGTTCTCTTTAAATTCACGCTTGATAATAGTCTTTAAGCTTTCACCCTCATCAACCAATTTCTTAGCCCGGTAAAAAAAATCCATCGCCCGCATTCCCGCAGGACCACCATAAAATTCAGCCTCTGATACAGCGCTCCCAGCACACACGCCTAACTGAGCAGTACTTCGAACTGTGCCCGCCAAAGCAGCCACTCTGTTATTCCAAATTCTTGGATCAGGATAGTTGAAACACATACAAAATAAACTGTTTAAAAAAATCTCTGCTTCTTTGGATGGCTTTTTGTCTGTTATGCAGTAATAGAACATGCTAACCCAGTTCCAACCCTTGAATTTTTTAAACATGTCTTCACCGCGAAAAACAACTCCCTCGCCAGGAGTTGAACCACCAAGGCTAGTAACCCAGCATTCGGCAAATTTTTTTAGTTCTTCTACACGGTTCATTTTCAATGCTTACCTCTAATCATTCGAAACTATTCTACTTTTAAGTTTTTGCCAAAAAATGGATATTTCTGCCATCCAAGATGTTTTTGTTCCAACGCATGGGCTGCCGCACCTGGCAGTCGCAACATTAAATAAATCATTTCACTCTGTTCCGCATTAAAGCCGATATCATGGAATCCTGCTGCTACCACACCAGACATTGCCAAGGGTGCATTTGCAATTTTCTCAAGCTCGATTCTGTTGGATAACAACCAGATCAGGTTACTTGCTTCCTTATACGTGGATAGAGACTTTAGCGTTTCAAGCACCGGACGGCAGCATGTGACACTATTTGGATCAAACCCTGGTGGATGTTCTTTCTGCGGCCAACCATCCACCTTACTCTTTGTAAAGTCACAGACAATATTCTTCCACCCAGATAAGTCTTGTCTGCAAATTTGCCATTGCTCAACACATGAATAGATTTCTCTTGAACCGCCCAGATGTCCCGCCCCGACAGCCAATGCCGCCATGAGTGAGGAAGCAGAGGTTGACCCGCCCACCCCGGCATTCATAGCCGCTCGAACACTATGGTCACGAATCCCCGGATTAGCGATGGCTATCGCGATTTTCTCCATCATTTCCGTCTGCCATTTCTCTGGCCTTTCCAACATAAACAGCAAATAGAGGTATTCAAAATATGATGCATTTGGTAACAAGTCATTGTAGACATCATAGCCAGAACAAAAACATTTTTCGGCGGTGAATGGGTTGTCCGCACTGGGTTCTTCATACCAGATTTTGGTATGCAGCATTTCCTTGTTTTCGCTATCACTTGCCATAATGCTTTATGCGTTAAAACTCACTTATAATTAGGAGGTTATTGAATCCGCAATGGTGCCATCCATAGTGTATCGGACTGGGCTATTCAGCAGTTTAATAGTGTCGGCGGTTTGCTACCGCGAGTCAGGCAAAATGAGATAAATTACAGCCTATTTGACGGTTCCAAGCGCCTGTAATCGGTTCTTTATCGGCGGCACTTCTTCAGGATCTACTCTTACATCAAATAATTTTGGACCGGGGATATTAATCACTTTTGAAATATCAACCGCTTCCAGGTCCATTGGTGAATTAATTAAAAACCCAGGTATCCCCATGCTCCTGCCCCACTCAACGAAATCAACCTTTGGCAAAGAATATCCAATAGGCTCTCCAGAACCTAGCCGTTGACCGTGTTTCACCATTCCATACTCCGAATCATTAAGAATGATAAAAAGTATATTCAGCTGCTCTTGCAAAGCGACGGTAATGTCGCCGCCACACATGAGTACCGAACCATCGCCGGTGATACATACAGTAGGAGTATTCGGACATGCCATTGCGGTGCCAATAGAAGAACCTATTGCCCAACCCATTGAACCAAACTCCAGACACGTCCAGAAAATTCCTCCAGATGTTGCACGCCTTCCGGAACGTCGACCTTTCTGATCATATGAGTCAATTTCCAGGGTGTCACGTCGATTTGCCACGCGACGGTCATGTGGATGAAGATAATGGATGGACCATGCCATACTATTTCCTGAGTCACACAAATAGCGTGTACCCGCTGGCAGTAATTTAGGCAATAGACTCATCAATCGCTGTGGCTTGATGGGCGTGGCATTGCTAAGAGTTTTTTCTATTTCATCCTGTTCAACCCTTAGCCGTGGAAATTCTTCAACACTGCAAAATCTTGAAACATCCTGTAATTCAAATGTTTTTGCCTGCTCATACTGACTCTCAAACTTAGAAATGCGCAACTTTTCTATCACTTGTATGAAGGTCTTACTGATATTACCCTGCACATGCAGCTGTGCGGCGGGTGAACGCATTAAATTAGATTCCGATTCATCAATATGGATCATTTTATTGCCGATAGACTTTACAACAGTCCATGCATTTGTCGCAGTTTCCTGTAGTGAAGTACCTATTGCCACCACAAGATCGACTTCTTCGCTATTAATTAATTTCATTGCGCTCTTGTGACCGCAGAAGCCAATGACACCACAAAACTGGGGATGATATGGACTAATCAACCCTTTGCCGTGCGGTGTGGTAACGATTTTCGCATCAAGCATTAGCGAAATTGTTAATATATTATCGATTGCTCCAGCCGCGCCTTCTCCAATCAGAAAAACAACCTTATTACTTGAAGTAATCGCCTTGACAAGCTTCGATATACTCTCGTTATCGACCAGCTCTGACTGCCATAAAAGTTTATTCAGGTCATAGCTAGGTGCAGCGACACTTGAAGCCGATCTCATTACATCGAGTGGCACACTCAGGTGCGCAGGCCCACCCGGCGCTTTTGTCGCCGCACCAAAGGCTGAGATTAATTTTTGTTCAAACTGGTCAACATGGGAGACAAGACTGCTGTAGTGAGTACAGTGCGAAAACATGGCCACTGTATTTATTCCGGTGTCAGCCGACTCTTGTGTCGCACCTCTGCCGAAGTTAGTTATGGCTGTTTGCGCTGTAATTACCAGTAATGGCGAATGGTTGTCGTAGGCAGAAGCAACACCGGTAATTAAATTGGTCGTCCCCGGCCCTACCGTCCCACAGCAAACCCCAAGCTTGCCGCTGTTTCTGGCATAACCATCGGCCATAAAAGCCGCGCCGGTTTCATGTCTAGCTATGACGGCCCGTGGTCCTCCTCGGCGTTCACTTCTAGCCAACGCATTATAAAAAGGTTCAATGGGCCCCCCTGGAACACCGAATACATACTCAACGCCCAGTTGCTCGAGATAATCGACCAGCAAATCACCCAGTTCGTAAACTGGTTGAGAAAGAGGTGTCACGACGGTCTCCGGGTCGCGAGCAGGAATGTCGACTGTAGCCTTGTTTTCTAGGAGACGCTTGGTCTGTTCACTTATTATTCTTCTTGGTGTGCTCATGACTTTTAGTGGTTATTGCCAGGGTGATCATGCAAAACCGTAGTTAATGTATCACTTTAACCAGCCTGCTGAATTCAAAGGAAATTATTTTTTATATACTAAAACTTATCTCAAATTAGTTGGTTAAGCTATTGTTTTAATGCTAATAATAGCCCTTTATTGATGATGTTGTCTAACTTTTTGTTCAACCGTGAATTACATTATTAGCATCTATCAATTGCTAATAATAGTCAATTATTAATTCCAGTGAAGAAAGTCTGGGATATGAAGACGGGAGAATAGTACGAGCCGGACCGTGAGACACGATGGATGATGTCATCGTGCACAAATAAAACAGAGAAATATAGGATATATTTCTATATTATTCAGTAAGTTATATTTTATTTAGAAGGTAAAATAGAGGTGAGGTACGAAGCGCCCGGCATAATTATTTGGCGTTTTCCTGTTTTGTGGCTGCGGAGGCTTTGTCAGAATCTTGCTGGCTGATATCTTGTGAGACTGCTCGCGATGATGAACCTCGCGCTCTCATCACCGAGATGACTTCATCGGTAATGTCTGCTGCCGGGTCAAACCAGAGAGTTTCGTAACCCGAGACCACCACAAGCTTGCTACCGGATTTTTTGGCAACTTCCCTGGCAATTTGCGCCACTTCCTGACGAAATTTGAGAATCAGATCTGAACGAATTTCTGAAGATTGCTGAACAGCCAGATTCTTGGAGTTGGCCAGTTGCTGCTGCGCCTGCAATGCCAGGGCTTCCAGCTGCTGTTTTTGTTCTTTGGAGGGAGATTTCCCGAGTTTGTCTTTCTCATCAGAAACAGCCTCTTCGAGTTGCGAGGCCACCAGCTTCAATTGCTCGGTCAAACGCACATTGGCAAACTCAAGCTCCTTTTGCATCACTTCCTGTCGACCGGTCGCTTTCGCCACCGCATCCAGATCTACCACAAGTATAGGACGATTAAATGCCAGATCGATCAGATCACATCCAGCTAACCCGAACATAACGAATATAAGTAATGCCAGCTTGTGCTTTGCCAAAATGGTCTCTCCTCAGGAATTTTATGATCAACTTCTTATCTGACGCGCACCCTATACGAGTTATGTAAAAAGAATATTACAATTCGTTACAGTTAATAACCTTTTATTCGTATGGTTTTAGGTCGGAAAAGTCCAGATTTTGTCACATATCCCCGGAAAATACAGAAGATGTTGAGGTGAGCCGACCTTATTGCTACCCAGCTCACAACAACCCGTATAAAATTAAATACCATTAGTCGGGAAATTCGCTACTTATAGACCGAAATGTTTACACGTACTTATATCAATCTGTTTGCCGTTGGCCTGTGTCTTTGGGGCCTTAGCCATGTATTAACAGAAGAAAGCCGCGAAATACTGACGACCGCGCTGGAGAGAGTGCAGTCTGATGGCCAGCTGACCATCATTACTCGAAATACCCCCACCACCTATTATATTGGACCGGAAGGCCCGACCGGATTTGAATATGAGCTCGCCACAGCCTTTGCCAATTATCTGGGCGTCAAAGCCAATGTGCTTGTCAGTGATGAATTTGCCAGTATTATCCCGTCCGTAGGCGGCCAGACAGCCAATTTGGCCGCGGCTGGCATTACCGTGACAGATTCACGGAAACAATATGTACATTTTTCTGATAGCTATCAGAGCATCACCCAGCTGGTTATTTACCGGGCTGGCAACAAAAAACCACGCAAAATTGAAGACCTTAAGGGCGCTACCATCCACGTGGTCAGCGGCAGCAGCCATGAAGAGCGCCTTGAACAATTACACAAAGAACATGACTTCCTGAGCTGGCAGTCACATCCAAGCCATGACATTGTCGCACTGCTGGAGAAGGTCGAAAAAGGCGAATATGAATATGTCATTAGCGATTCCAACGACTATGAATTCAATCGACGCTTCTATCCCCGACTACGCAAGGGTTTCCAGATAAGCGAGCAACAGTCGCTGGCCTGGATATTTCCAAGGTCCAAAGACACCACACTGGTTCAGGCGGCAAATGATTTCCTTGCCCAATCGCGTGAAAATGGTTTCCTCGAACGTCTGCATGAAAAACACTATAGCCATATACCCGGATTAAATTATGCGGGTGCACATACTTTCCGCAAACATATTCACTCGCGACTGGAAAACCTGATGCCCATTTTCAAGGAAGTCGCGGCTCAGCATGACATTGACTGGCGCTTTCTTGCCGCAGTCAGTTACCAGGAATCTCTATGGAATCCTGGTGCGGTTTCCCCAACAGGGGTGCGGGGTTTAATGATGTTAACCCGAAGAACGGCCAAACAGTTGGGTATAGAAAATCGTACTGACCCGGTAGACAGCACCAAGGGTGGCGCTTCATATTTACTGAAAATCAAGAAAAAAATACCAGAGCGCATCGCCGAACCGGATCGCACATGGATGGCACTAGCCGCCTACAATGTGGGTTTTGGTCATCTGGAGGATGCGCGCGTACTGACACAAAAACGCGGCGGCAACCCGGACCAGTGGTCAGATGTACGTGAATCTCTCCCGCTTCTGACTCAAAAAGAATGGTATAAAAAAACCCGTTTTGGCTACGCACGAGGCCATGAGCCGGTGTTGTATGTCAGAAATATCCGTAATTACTATGATCTGCTGGTGTGGAGATACAAGGAGCGTGACAGCTTGCAGGACTCAATCACCCGCATTCTTCCAAGAGTCATGTAACCCTTGTTTCCTGGCAGCTCTTTTTTGACGAAAAAAGAGCTGCAGTAACTCTGCACATTCATTTTCAAGCACTCCACCATCGACTTTGACTTTATGCAAATGCCTGTCATCCTGAAGCCAGTCAAAACGGCTGCCGGCCGCGCCTGTTTTTTCATCATATGCCCCAAACACCAACCGTTCAACACGTGCATGTAACAGTGCTCCCGCACACATCATGCACGGCTCGAGTGTGACATAAAGTGTCGATCCGGGCAGACGATAGTTGCCAAGCTGCCGGGCAGCATGACGTATAACCAGCACTTCAGCATGCGCCGTGGGATCATGCAGTGAAATTGGTGAATTATTTGCACTTGCGATCAATTGATTATTCATCACTAACACCGCGCCCACCGGAACTTCATCAAGTGGCAAGGCTTGCTGTGCCTGTTCAAGTGCAAGATTCATCCAGTACTCATCAGTCAAAATAGGATTGCCGCTCAAGGTTAATTAAACGTTTGTCTTTTATTGTTAACAAATCCGGTCAAGGGAGCATTTTCAACATAACCAGCTTGACCATACCAGATATACCAGTTAATCGACATACATGACTGTCTTTATTCTCGCTAATGACATGTCGTTTATGATAGGATGATTAAATATGTACTATGATTTTCTCTACTATAGTACGCCTATACCTCGATAAATAGTTTTCCTTAGGCTTTCCTTCCTTCATGAAAGAAGCAGCAATGCCGCGCTAAAATGCGGAACCTTCTCTTCAGACTATTGCATCGTTTAAACGAATTCTGGCCGCATTGAAAATTGCGGTAACAACAAGTTGTAATAAAAATAATGTTTGGCAGTTTGCAAAAAAATTGGTGTGACAATATCCGTGCGGATGTGCTTTCAGGCCTGGTGGTCGCACTAGCTCTAATACCTGAAGCAATCGCTTTCTCACTGATTGCAGGAGTTGACCCAAAGGTTGGATTATATGCTTCTTTTTCGATGGCAGTGATCATTGCCTTTACTGGTGGGCGCCCCGGCATGATCTCGGCAGCCACTGGCGCAATGGCTCTGCTTATGGTTTCACTCGTTAAGGAACACGGACTGGAATATTTACTGGCTGCCACTATATTAACTGGCATGCTTCAGGTATTGGCTGGCTATCTGAAGCTTGGTTCGCTGATGCGTTTTGTTTCGCGCTCGGTGGTGACTGGTTTCGTCAATGCGCTGGCTATCCTTATCTTTCTGGCACAACTGCCTGAGCTTAATCCCAACACTCAGGGAGTCACTTGGCATGTTTATGCCCTGACCGCGGCAGGGCTAGGCATCATTTATCTATTCCCATATATCACAAAAGCGATTCCTTCGCCGCTTGTAACTATTGTCGTACTGACCACACTGGTAATAATCATTGGAGTAGATGTGCGTACGGTGGGCGATATGGGAGATTTGCCTGATACGCTGCCGGTATTCCTGTTGCCCAATGTGCCCCTCAATGTTGAAACATTAATGATTATCCTTCCTTACTCATTGTCGCTTGCAGTAGTGGGGCTGCTCGAGTCATTGATGACCGCAACAATTGTTGATGATCTGACTGATACTGGCAGTGATAAAAACCGCGAGTGCAAGGGTCAGGGTATTGCCAACATTGGCACCGGATTACTTGGTGGTATGGCAAGTTGTGCGATGATCGGTCAGTCAGTAATCAATATAAAGTCGGGCGGACGCGGTCGTCTCTCTACCCTGTGTGCAGGTGTATTCCTGTTGTTAATGGTTGTATTCCTGGGTGAATGGGTTGCGCAAATACCAATGGCCGCACTGGTCGCGGTGATGATCATGGTGTCTATTGGCACTTTCGATTGGGACTCGTTGATCAATCTTAAGAAACATCCAACCAGTTCAAGTGTGGTCATGGTAACAACTGTTATCGTTGTCGTAGCCACTCATAATCTTGCCTACGGCGTCTTTATTGGCGTACTTCTGGCAGCCATGTTTTTTGCCAACAAAGTCGCGCAGTATAACTATGTCGTGTCAACAACTAACGATGCTGGCACAGTTCATACGTATAAAATACGAGGGCAGATCTTTTTTGCCTCCGCAGACAAGTTTGTCGATTTTTTCGATTTCAAAGAGGCGATAGATAAAGTGGTGATCGATCTGTGCGAAGCACATTTCTGGGATATTACCGCGGTCGCAGCTCTCGACAAGGCAGTATTAAAATTTCGCCGCGAAGGGACTGAAGTAGAAATCATCGGCCTGAATCAGGCAAGTGCCACTATCGTGGACAAGTTCGCGCAGCATGATAAACCTGATGCCATTGATAAACTGATGAATCACTGAGATAAAAGCCATGACAAATGTAATCGCATGTATTGATGGGACAGATGTATCTACTGCAGTATGTGACTATGCAGCCTGGGTAAATATGCGCCTGGATGCGACGCTTATCCTGTTGCATGTGCTGGATAAATCAGAATATCCAGTAGCAAGCAATCTCAGTGGCAATATTGGTCTTGGCAGTCGCGATGCATTATTGCAGGAACTTGCAGAGCTTGATGAAAAACGTGGCAGGCTGGCAATGCAACAGGGTCAGCGGATCCTTGAGACAGCATCCCGGCGCGCGCACGCTGCCGGAATAAAAGCCCCAATAACACACCAACGCCATGGCGACTTGATTGAATCGCTATTGGCCATAGAACAGGATACACGTCTTCTGGTACTGGGCAAGCATGAAGAACATCTCAAAACCCATATTGGCAGTCGCCTGGAGAACGTGGTGCGCAGTATGCACCGCCCTATCCTGATAACTACCAATCAATATGTAGTACCACAACGGGTTATGGTTGCCTTTGACGGCAGCGATACTACTCGCAAGGCTATCACGATGGTTGCCGCAAGCCCATTGTTTAAAGGCATGCCAATGCATGTGGTAATGGTCAACGACAACAATGTGCCAAACCAAGGTCAGATGGCATGGGCGAAAACAACTCTAACTGAAAAAGGACATAAGGTAACAGATGCGCTTATACAGGGTCATGTTGAACAGGCTTTATGTGACTATCGTGCCAGGCATAACATCGACATCCTGGTAATGGGTGCCTACGGACATTCAGTTATCCGTCGCTTCCTGGTTGGCAGCACGACTACCAACGTGATTCGCAATGCATCTGTACCAGTGTTGTTATTACGCTAAGTTATTTGATGATTACCAGGATATAAGCAAAACAACTAAATTGCTTTATCAATCAAAGCCATCGAGTAATAATTTTTATTCTGGCATAGAGTTACTGGTTTTCATTCTCAAAGTTTATGCCAATGTAGTAATTAAACCACCATCCATAACTGTATTAAAGATACAGAAAGCTTGTCATTATAATTCATAGATAAGGAATCCAAATTTCAGCCTTTGCGTTAACGTAAGACCGGGAATGTTTTTGTTTATATGATTCATGGTCAACAGCCTGATGTGGTTTAATGATGCCGGCCGTAATTATAGTAGTGATGATGGTAACCATAGCGATAGCTGCGTTTACCGTAGTATAGACGTTGATAATTGTAGTAACGTTTACTGTGATTAGGCTTATGATAATATGGCTTTTTATAGTCTGAATAGCGTCTATTGTAATGCCGTTTAGAGTAATAACGGTCATATCTAGCATATCGATATCTTTGCGAGACATGATGCTCATATCCATGATGCGCTAAATAACCCAGCGCAATACCTACAGGAACAAAGCTGATTCCATTACCAGCCATGCTATTACCGGAATATGTCACGATAACCACAATAACTGACGAAATTATTATCGGTTTCGCATACTTTAAGCAATCATTAATCATCTCTTAGCCTCCAGACACAGAGTATGTGCACTATAAATTATGTTTTCAGCATTAATACTTCACTATAGTACCAGACCATTCCAAAGACTTATTTCTTACGATCATAGGAAATATCTAATCAGTCTAAATCCATGCGACACACATGGTTACCAGAAAACTGCTATATTGTTAAGCAGTCCGGTGATAGTTTTGGTTCGCGTATGTACTGGATGTTCGCGTTAAATACAGGATATTCAATAAACCTGACAACCAATCATGGATGGAAATGATTTTTTGCTAGTGTCTTGGTTGTCATAATTATTTGCTAACGGCACGCCAAAAAGGCTTGTGTATTAATGGAGGTAAGTACTTTACTACTCATTGAACGATCAGAACCCAACCAGGAATCCCCAGCCTGTTTTGCACTGCACTGACAATATTCTTCTTTAGATTTGTTGGTGTTCGTCCCAAGAGACGAGCTCCTCATACATTGCTCATGCGTGTCGGCGAGAAACCCGTCAGCGACTTTACATTCACGGCTTTTGTATACGTCGTGCTGGGCACTTTGAACCATTTGCCGTTGCATGGATTCATCCCATTGAGACGGATTTTGCAATGTTGCGATTTGTGCTTTGCTCTGTGCAATGCGTTTGTTCATACCATCACGTGTCTGTTGTTTACGCTCTTCGCTCAGGTTCGGATTATTATTGTTTGACTCGATTGCTTTTCTAAAGCCGGCAATGCGTTTTTCCTGCGCCTCCACACGATCAGACACAATCGCATCGAAATAGCCGGGTATCTCGCGTGCGATACACTGACAGTCATAATGTTTGCGTGACGGGCCATGTTGTTCACAGTTTTCAAAGGCCAGCTTCGAGACCGGCTTAAGCGAATCTGCATAATCCTGTTTATTTTTCGCCGCCGCTTGTTGTGCGGCCAGACTCTGCTCGGCTTTCTGCTTCTCAGCCAGCTTTTGTTTCGCAATTTTCGAAGGCGGTGAGCGGAAAGTCTGCCAGGAGGCGTCGTACTCGAATGGCTCGAAGTTGACGATGCGATATTCGAAATTGCCACCTCTCTGGACATGTGCCAGCAGGCCATCAGTCGCAGGACCATTCGCCTGGAATCGAAGGGTGGCAGAACTACCGCCGGAGATGTTGTTTGCCGTGAACTGCTGATTGGCATAGCGAATCTCAATGACCGAGGGTGGATCATAGGTATCGGTCTTGCGGAAGTCACGTCCAACCAGTGTGCGCATGTCCAGCTTTTTGCCAGCCGGCGCTGACAGGCTTCTCAAATCCTTCTGCAGGATCATTTCACCGTCGCCGATCTGGGCATGGAACGAATTGGCCCCATCATCACGGATTAACAGCCATTTGCCAGATAACTCTTTCGCGTTACCTTCATATGGATATGCGCGGTCATAATCGCCTGGGTCATGTGACGATGCAGAAGGCTCAGGCCTGGATGTGGTCGTGCTTGTGGATTTGCTGTTGACAGATGTTTGTTGTTCTTTTGCCTGTTTGGTGTTTTCGGGCTTATCAGCGGAATTACCTATATTTTCCTTAACTGCATTAAAAGTTTCTTCTGCTTTTTCGGTCATATCCTTAGCCGTATTACCCACGGACTCAGAAGCATCTTTTAATTTATCCAGCCAGCTGGCCGACGCCTGACTTGCCAATGTCGCGACAATTAACAAAATGACAACAATAAACGCGCGCTGAGTCAGCATTCCGGCTCCCCCTATTGTAAGCAAGCAATAAATTATTGCTTAACAGTATCATCTGTTGTCTTTGAGTCAATATAAACAAGGAAAATCTTTGATAAAGATAATTAACAACTTCAAATTAAAAAAGGTAAAGCAGGCACTGATGCTAGATCAATTAATATTTTATGCTCATAGTCCGGTTAATTATTTAACCATAAAGTAGTCGCATTTCGTGATGCATTCATTCCCACTCAATAGTAGCCGGCGGCTTGCCAGAAATATCATAAGCCACACGTGAAATCCCGTCGATCTCATTAATAATTCTGCGTGAAACCAAATCCAGAAAGTCATATGGCAGGTGAGCCCAGCGCGCAGTCATAAAATCAATGGTTTCGACAGCGCGCAAAGTCACGACATACTGGTATTTTCTGCCATCGCCCATCACTCCAACAGACTTCACTGGCAGGAATACCGCAAACGCCTGGGATACCTGCTCATACAGATCATGCCGACGTAATTCTTCAATAAAGATGTTATCTGCACGGCGCAATAAGTCTGCATACTGTTTTTTTACTTCACCAAGTATACGCACACCTAGCCCGGGGCCCGGAAACGGATGCCGGTGGATCATCTCATGGGGAAGCCCTAATTCATCACCCAGCCGCCTGACCTCATCCTTGAACAATTCACGTAAAGGTTCTACCAGCGACAGGGCCATGTCATCCGGCAGTCCGCCGACATTATGATGCGATTTAATTAAATGGGCTTTGCCCGTTGACGCACCTGCAGATTCGATCACGTCGGGGTATATCGTGCCCTGTGCCAGCCAGCGGGCGTCTTTGATCTTGCCTGCTTCTTCCTCGAATATCTGAATAAAAAGATTACCAATTTTTTTTCGCTTGAGTTCAGGATCATCAATGCCGTGCAGGGCCTCAAGAAAGCGTGATTCAGCATCTACCCGGATAACTTTCACCCCCATATGCTGACTGAATGTCTGCATGACCTGATCACCTTCATGCAAACGTAACAGCCCGTTATCGACAAAAATGCAGGTCAGCTGATCACCGATTGCCTGGTGCAACAATGCCGCCACCACAGAAGAATCCACGCCACCGGATAATCCCAGTATGACGTGCTCATCACCGACTGTTTGACGAACATTGTCAACAATATCATCGACGATGTTTGAGGCTGTCCAGTTGGCATCACACTGACAGATATTTTTTAAAAAAGCAGTTAAAATCTCCCTGCCTTTTGCTGTATGAGTCACTTCAGGATGAAATTGCAATCCATAAATCTTCTTTTGCTCATCGGCAATAGCAGCATGCTCAGCACTGTCAGTGCTTGCAATGGTGCTAAAGCCGGCAGGCAGGGCTGTGACTTTATCGCCATGTGACATCCAGACATCCAGGTATGGAGGATCTCCCGGATGATCAGAATCACTTAAGCCATCCAGCAGTTTGTTAGACTGAACCACCGCGACTTTGGCAAATCCGTATTCTCTTTTGCTTGCCTCGCTGACTGCACCGCCCAGCTTTTTGGTTAATGCCTGCATGCCATAACATATGCCCAATAGCGGAAGTGAATTGTCAAGCACATAATCAGGCACATCGGGTGTATCATCCAGTGTCACGGATTCTGGCCCTCCCGAGAGAATAATGCCATTGGCGGACTGACAGAAAGTCTCTGCGTGTTCTGAATCCCATGGAAAGATTTCACAATAGACACCGATTTCACGCACACGACGAGCAATCAGCTGGGTATACTGTGAACCATAATCGAGGATCAAAATGCGGTGGGAATGAATATCAGAAGAGGTCAACGCATTCATGGCAGCTATTGGTTATTATCGAGAGTCCCGCAGGATCGTTTAAAGTGCTAACAACAGTGTTAGCTAATGTAATTACTCAACGTGATAGTTTGGCGCTTCCTTGGTAATTGAAACGTCATGCACATGACTTTCACGCATCCCCGCAGGTGATATCTTTACAAATTGAGTTTTGACATGCATTTCCTGTATGTTCGCACACCCCACATAACCCATGCTTGAACGGACACCACCAAGCAGTTGATGCAAGATGGAAACAATTGATCCCTTATAAGGGACTCGGCCTTCTATTCCCTCAGGCACAAGCTTTTCTTTATCGGATTCACTGCCTTCCTGGAAGTAACGGTCACTTGACCCCTGTTGCATGGCACCCAGTGAGCCCATACCCCGATATATCTTGTATGAGCGACCCTGATATAGTTCCACTTCGCCTGGTGATTCCCTGGTGCCCGCAAACAAGCTGCCTACCATAATGGTATTGGCGCCGGCCGCAATCGCTTTGGCGATATCTCCCGAGTAACGGATCCCACCATCTGCGATGACCGGTACACCTTTTTTACGTGCCACACTCACAACATTATCAATCGCAGTGATCTGGGGGACGCCCACGCCGGCCACGATTCGTGTAGTACATATGGACCCGGGACCAATGCCCACTTTCAAGGCATCTGCACCGTGTTCTATTAAGGCACTGGCCGCGTCCGCAGTGGCAATATTACCACCCACAACCTGTACCTGAGGATAGGTTTTTTTGACCCACTTGACCGTATTCAGCACTGACTGGGAGTGTCCATGTGCCGTATCCACCACAATCACATCGACATTGGCCTGAATTAATGCGTCGACGCGCGCATCGGTCCCTTCGCCGACGCCCACAGCCGCACCGGCGCGAAGCTGGCCTTGCTCATTTTTACAGGCATGAGGGTGTTCAGAAGATTTTTGAATATCTTTGACCGTAATCATGCCGCGTAGCTGGAAGTCATCATTCACGACCAGGACTTTTTCGATGCGATGCTTGTGCAATAATGCCCGAACTTTATCAAGGCTGGCGCCTTCTTCGACAGTGACCAATCTGTCCTTGGGTGTCATAATGGTTGAAACCGGAGCATCAAGATGGGTCTCAAAGCGCAGATCACGACTGGTAACAATACCAAGTAGCTGCTCTTGGTCGACCACGGGTACCCCTGAAATATTATTTGCGCGGGTTATTTCGAGCACATCGGAAATACTAATGTCCGGACTCACCGTAATCGGGTCCTTGATGACACCGCTTTCATATTTCTTTACCCTGGTTACCTCAGTCGCCTGAGATTCAACAGTCATATTCTTGTGTATGATTCCCATACCACCCGCCTGCGCCATGGCAATCGCCAGACGGCTATCAGTCACAGTATCCATTGCCGCCGACAACAACGGAATATTCAGCTCTATTTCCCTTGTCAATTGCGTGCTGAGATCAACGTCGCGTGGAAGCACACTGGAATGGGCTGGCACGAGCAATACGTCGTCAAATGTGAGGGCTTCCTGGGTTATACGCATGATGATGTCCGGTTTTCGCGATGGCGGCCAATTATAGAGACTGACTACATTAGGGTAAACTGCTAGCAAGTAATATATTAATAGTGCCCATGAATGATCACATTTCAAATCAACCGGTCGAGATGCGCGAAATTTATAGCGTGTCGACACTTAATCGCCATTTGAAGCAGGCAATAGCCGGGCAGTTTTCACTGGTCTGGGTGGAAGGGGAAATTTCCAATCTGGCCCGTCCGGCTTCCGGCCATATCTATTTCTCTCTCAAGGACAAGCAATCACAGATCCGTTGCGTGATGTTCAGAAGTAGTGTTAAACGAACGGCATTTGAGGTAACCAGCGGATTACACGTCGTAGTGCGAGCTAATGCAAGTGTGTATGAAACACGCGGGGACTTGCAATTAATCGTCGACAGCATGGAGGAAGCCGGTTTTGGTGCACTTCAAAGACAGTTTGAAGCATTAAAAAAGAAGCTATTTCAGGAAGGACTATTTGATCAGGACCGAAAAAAACCGATTCCTTCATATCCTCGCGAAATTGCCATTATCACTTCTCCGTCCGGTGCCGCAATAAAAGATTACCTGCATGTCGCTCAGCGCAGATATCCGTCATGTATAAAGTCCATATACAGTGTGCCCGTTCAGGGGGACCAGGCCAGTGACCATATAGGCAAAGCCATACAGGCGGTTAACAGGCATGCACGTGCAGATGTGATTGTGATTATTCGTGGGGGTGGCTCGATTGAAGACCTATGGTGCTTTAATAATGAGCCATTGGCACGAATTATTGCCAATTCCGCGATCCCGATTGTGACGGGTATTGGCCATGAAATAGATTACACCATTGCAGATTTTGTCGCCGACCTGCGCGCGCCAACACCTTCTGTGGCTGCCGAGTTGACCTGCCCCGATACTGACGCATTGAGTGCTTCACTAGCGCATTGGCAGCAGGTCCTGCGGCGTATCGCCATGGAAAGAATATATAAACTCTCACAAAGCACTGACTGGCTCTCACAGCGTCTACAGCGAACACACCCTCTTACAGTCGTAAATACACAAAAACAATCTCTTGCCTCACTGCTGGCACGCTTACAGCGAAGCACGATGTCACAGCTTAAAAACAGCCAGTATAGATTAGACTCTATACAACAAAGGCATGCTTACCAGTCACCGGTGTTTATAATCAAGGCACATAGCGCTGAAGTAGCAAAATTAAACCGGCGCCTAATCCAGGCGATACAACGCCAACATGAACAACGCCATCATCAGTTTCAGCTATGCGCCAAAACCATGCAAACAGTCAGCCCATTAAATACCCTGCAAAGAGGATACTCAATCACGGTAAGACAGCCTGAAGAACAAATTATCATCAATCCCGATGTACTCAAGGCGGGAGAACAAATTACCACCTATCTTGCCAAAGGAGAGATTATAAGTACCGTCACATCAACCGGTTCCCGGAAAATCACTGAAAAATTTCCCAACCAAGAATCCGAGGATCACTAACTAATTTCTTGCAACACAGAGTTTAATCTGATAATAAAGCGGGCTTCTTTAAAAAAGGCTTGAATCATGGCAGTTAAAAAAACCGTTTCCAAGAAAAAAGCAGCGAGCACAAAAAAAGCCACTCCGGCCAAGAAAAAAGCCGTAACCACGAAGAAAAAAGCGGCATCCGCTAAAAAGAAAGCGGCGGCGCCCAAGAAAAAAGCGGCACCGGCCAAAAAGAAAGCGTCGGCGCCCAAGAAAAAAGCCGCACCGGCCAAAAAGACAGCAGCGGCGCCCAAGAAAAAAGCCGCACCGGCTAAAAAGACAGCAGCGGAGCAAAAGAAGAAAGCCGATAAGCCCAAAGCTCGCCTGATTCCCGAAGAACCAATGGTAGGAATGACCCTGCCGGTTGAGGGCATCGACCCATATGCGCCGGATGCAAACGAAGAATACATGAGCGATGACCAGCTCTCCCACTTCAGACAAATATTACTGGAATGGAAAAAGCAGCTCATGCAGGAAGTGGACCGTACAGTTGACCATATGAAAAGTGACGCTGCAAACTATGCAGACCCTGCTGATCGTGCTACCCAGGAGGAAGAATTCAGCCTGGAGTTGAGAACCAGAGATCGTGAACGTAAATTGATCAAGAAAATTGATGAGTCCATTACCAAACTGGACAATGGTGATTACGGGTACTGCGAATCCTGTGGTATTGAAATTGGCATTAGAAGACTTGAAGCCAGACCTACTGCCACCCAGTGCATCGACTGTAAAACACTTCAGGAAATCAAAGAAAAGCAAATCTATTCTTAAAGGCCAATAATATTAGCCCACGCCATTTCTCACCAGGCATTTATCGGGGGCGTTTTGCGCCTTCACCCACCGGCCCACTTCACTATGGCTCACTGGTCACTGCCCTCGCAAGCTATTTACAGGCGCGTACACACAAAGGCCAGTGGTGGATACGAATAGAGGATATTGACCCGCCTCGCGAAACCAGGGGAGCGGTATCCACAATACTGCAGACCTTAAGTGACTATGGCTTTGAGTGGTATGGTCAGCCTATTCTGCAAAGCAAGCATCAGAAACTGCATCTGCATTACGCCAGAAAACTGCTAACTGCTCAGCGAGCCTATGGCTGCATCTGTAGCCGCAAGGATCTTGCCAATAATGATCTTACCGGCCCAATGGGACCAGTTTATCCCGGGACATGTTCAAATCGAACCGAACCATATCAACGGGAAGCAATACGTGTTCGCACACAAGGGGCGGTTGTTGAATTTAATGATCATCATTATGGCTTACAGGTATGCGACCTCGAAAAGACAAGCGGTGATTATGTAATTTATCGGGCAGATGGCATGCCGAGTTATATTCTTGCAGTCACTATTGACGATATATTTGAGCGCTATAGTGAGATTGTGCGCGGCTCGGATTTACTTGCCATTACACCAAGACAGATTCACCTTAGTTTACTGGTTAAAAAATGCCACCCTTGCTTTTTTCACGTTCCGGTAATTACCGATCACAACGGCAATAAACTTAGCAAACAAACATATGCACCCGCTTTGAAAAAACATCATGCACGTAATAACCTCTTTTTTGCGTTACAGGATCTGGGCCAGTCACCACCCAGACCACTAATATGGCGACCTCTTACCTCAATTTGGGAGTGGGCTTTTTCAAACTGGAAACCAGAACTTATTCCTCAAGACCTTAGCATTCGATTCAACCATTAAAAAAGCCGGCATAAATACCGGCTTTTTTAATATCCTGTTGTAAATGCTGTTTATTCACTTTTGTCAGAGTCTTTAAACCATTCCCATGGTTCTTCCTGCGCGACACCAATAAATATCCATACATTGCCGATAAGTATAACCAGCAGCATTAAGGCTGCTCCCAGGGCCCAAAATGGCTCATTAAAGTGATTCTGAAATCCAATAAAATTAAAAATCGATACCATCGCGACCGTCCACAGTGCCATTACTGCTAATGCTTTAATTGTCATAATAATGTCTCCTGATATGTGAGTACCTAAAAGTGAAACTAGCGTCCACCGGGTATTGAGCTGGCGTCCAAGAATTTGTCGTAATATATACTGTCTTCTGCAATTCCACCAGACTTTAACAGGGCTATTGCGGAATCAATCATTGGAGGCGGTCCACATAAATAGCCCTGGGCGTCTTTCAGATCTATTGCTGATGTATCAAGATATGCTTGCTGAAAATAGTCTGTGACATAACCTTTAGGCCCAGTCCAGCCTGAACCTTCCTCGTCTGCCGACAGCACGGTGACATATTCAAATGTATAATTCTTATTCCACTGGTCTTTTATGCGCTGCATCTCTTCTTCGCAGTACAGGTCTTTCATAGTTTGAGCACCAAATAAAAATATACAGTTACGCTCAACCTGGTCGAGAACACATTCTTCCAGAATAGCTTTTATGGCACTCATACCACTGCCTCCCGCCATGCAAACCATTTGAGAAGATTGTGGACGATGATAAAACTGGCCATAAGGAGCTCCCAGATTTACTTTCGTTCCAACTCGATCCTGCGCAAAAAGCCATTCAGTAAATTCTCCACCGGGTACTTTTCGAATAAAGAAGCTAAATTCATTATCACTTTCATTTCTGGGCGCTTTTGCAAATGAATAGGAACGTGCACCTTTAACATCTGCCACCGAGATTTCAGCATATTGACCCGCCATCATATCACGGTTAAAAGTACCATCACATTTGACAACCACCTCTTTTATGTCATGAGTCAGGTCATTAATTGCGGAGATCACTCCTTCAAGCTGAAGCAATTCCACGGCCGGCGCATCACTCATTTCCACGTCGACTTCGATATCACTTTTTAGTATCGTTTGACATGCCAGTGCCGTGCCCGCTTTCAACTGATCTCCATCGAGCACATAGGAAAAGTCAGTGAGCGCTTTGATTTTCCCTTTCTTGATGACACATTGACATGTACCACAGCTTCCTACTCGACAGTCATGTGGCCATGGCAGACCTGCTTCGAGTGCTGCTTTCAACAGGTTATCACCGGCTTTAACAGTAATAGTGGTTTTGCCACCATTGACGGTCGCTGTATAGTCCTTCTTTTTATTTCCAAATAATCCAAACATAGTATTTTTCTATATCTATATACTTACCGGCAGATACGCAAAAAGCGCCCAGAACCTCTGGACGCTTTTCATCGTAAACGATAAAACACTTATACGTTTATTGATATCCCTCTCAATGTCCCCGAGCTAATGTCGGCGGCTGATGGCAGTACTGTGTGAGGTATGATTTTTTCTTTACTGGTACTAGGGTGAGATTTCACCTTATCGTACCATTTAGCCACACCGGGGCGCGAGCTAATCAAATCACCGGCACCACCAATTTCAATGAGATTGCAACATGAAGACCAGTGAATATCTGCTAGCGAAAAATCGCCACAAATAAAGTCACCACGTTTTGGAGGATTTAGCACCTGCTTTTCAAGTCCGTCAAATAATGGCGCTAGGGCATCTTTATTGATGGAATCACCAAGGTTAGGAGCAACACATTCAGTTGCAATGATCGCCCATTGATACATGATGGCACGACTGACACCATTCCTTGGTACAAGCGATGGGCCAAAACCTTTATCGTCCAGGTATGACATGACAGCGCCTGTTCCATACACAACAAAATCAACGTCATGTAATACAGGCCCGACACCAAATGGGGAGATAGCTCGAAAATCGCTGCTATCAACATCTGTAATCACTACAGTGTCTACATCTACTCCCTTTTCTGCAGCTGTCTGCAAGCACTTTCCGGTGTTTGGACATGAAGGATGTCCTCGCAGAATCATTTTAGTTCTTAGTTGGTCTCCGATCATATTTTTCCCCCTAACTCAATGACCTCGTCATTCTCCCATCGATTATGTGATGATAGTGCCACTTATTTAAGGCCATGATTAGCTTAATTTTATTACTCTTGGTTAATTAATTTCAGATGAATGCCATTATTCTTCAATTTTTAATGCGCCAGAAGGGCACTGTGCTACTGTCGCACGAATCTCTTCTTCTGAGGCGGCATCCGGGTAAATCTTCAGTGTGCCATCTTCTACCTTGAATACTTCCGGTGAACCTTCTACACATTTACCGGCATGTATGCATGTATTTTCATCCCATGTGATTTTCATATTAAGACTCCTCTTGGTTGGTTTTCGGGCTAAACGCCTACGATATCAGATTTCATTGAATACAAGATACACAATGTCTCGTCTTTTTCTTTCTGACCGATATTGTTCTTGTCCAGCGCATCAAGCACATCGTCACATACTGCGACAAACTCTTCATCACTGATATTCATTCCCCGATGGGCAGTCAGCATGTCTTTTCCTGTGTATGTTTCAGGACCACCGATGCCTGCGCCAAAAAACTCACGTACCAGACGCTTGACATTTTCAGGATCACTTTGTGCATAACGCTGCTTGATTTTTGGATTAGATGTATGGTTTTTCCAGATATCCTCAACGATTGAGGCAATACCCTCAGCGCCACCCAAACGTACATATAAGCTTGCTTCACTCATTTTATTACTCCTCGATTGTTACACTATATTATAGGTGATATAACTCTCTTAGTTGACTGAGCCCTACTTTATACTACGCAAGGGCTCAATCATAGGCTCGTGCTTACTAAGCGTAGCCGGCGACCTGATTAATTTCAGCCGCCACCTTGCGCTCGCCTTCTGAGGCCATCTCTTCATCCCATTTGCCTAATTGCTCTTCCATATACTTGTGCCAGATCGGCGGAAGCAATGTCAGCGCAAACAGCGTAAAGTACCCGCGACCACAGTTCGGCGACCCTACTTCGTCCAGCTCCCAAAAATGGGTCTCGCCTCGGTCATGATGATCGCCCTGACGGCCAATCTCTATGAAAAACCAGCTCGTAAACGCCGTGCTGTTATCCCAGCTGTGACGATAGTCAATCGGCTGACCCTTCTCGCGGATTAACCCATAATGCTCCAGATAGTTCAGCGCTTCCAGCTCAAAGTTGGAAATCAGCCACACAATCGCCAAACAGCCAATGCCAACCCAGCCACCAACAAACCAGAATAACAATACCGTCGGTAACGACATCATGTAGCCGCGTATCCAGCGATTCTGCCATGACAAAAAGGGTACGCCCAATCGCTCCAGACGCTGCTTCTCCATCATGAACAAAAACTTGCTCTGACCAATCCCGGACAACGGATAATGCTTGAATAAACTGCGTCCGCGCGGCGATGTCGCCGGATCATCCTGATGGCCCAGCTCCAAATGATGGTTGTATACGTGCGCATAACAAAAATGCGCCTTGCCTGACAACGCCATCATCCAGCGCGCAATCACAAAACTGAACCCTTTCGTATGCGCCAGCTCATGCCCGTAGATAATACCAATCCCGGCAAATATCCCTGTCGATATCGTCGCACCAATTAACTGACTCCCGGTAATCCCGTCCTGTATCGTTAACCCCAGTAATGTCGACTCGCCAATCGGTACGCCAGTCATGTACTGAAATATCCGCCATGCCAGCGTGATCTGAAGCAATACGAATATGCCTAGCATCCCGTACATCACACCATTGTGTAACGCCGGTATCCCGTATAACTCGCCATTCTCGTCAAATCCAGCACCCGGTGTCTGCGCCTTCGTCAGCGTGTCCACCACAATCCCAATGCCCAGCAAGGCTACACCAGTCCACACCCACGGACCGCCTGCCAATACTCCAAACATCGCCGCCAGTATCATCAATGGCGCTAAAAAATAGCGTACGTTGATTAAAAATCTCTTCATCGGTACCTCCTGTATCAATAACAAAGACGCAGTAACCGCCGGTCGAATTCCACAATATTTATTATGAAGCTGCCGGCATATACGGCCAGTTTACCCATTATCCAGACAATTTAAAGATTATAGCATCCACATCTGCTAAAACCACACTCTTAAGTACATCAATAGAGACGAATACAGGCCCTATTATAACAATACAAATTATGGCGTATTGGCGACAAACTCCAACGACAGGGAGTTGATACAATAGCGCTTGCCTGTAGGCTGGGGCCCATCATCAAATACATGACCAAGATGTGCACCACATTGATTACATCGCACTTCGACTCTTACCATGCCGTGCGAGTGATCCTCCAGATATTGAATGGCATCATCCCGGCTGGCTTGCCAAAAGCTTGGCCAGCCTGAGCCAGAGTCAAACTTTGTATCTGAGGCAAACAAGACCGCGTGGCAACACACACACTGATAGCTGCCTGCTCTTTTTTCGTTGAGAAGGGAACCTGAAAAAGGGGGCTCGGTGTCTTTTTCCCAGCATACCGCATATTGTTCGGGAGTCAGGCCAGCTTTATAGTCATCCGCGTCATCTTGTTCAGGCATTATTCTCTATTCTTCTTCAACAGCTTTCATGCTCAAGCGTATACGATTTTGCTTATCTACTTCCAGCACTTTCACGGTGACCATATCACCTTCTGCCAATTCGTCAGAAACGTTTTCAATGCGATCCTTGGAAATTTGCGAAATGTGTACCAGCCCATCACGGCCAGGCAATATGGTAACAAATGCACCAAAATCCATAATTTTTACAACTTTCCCTTCGTAAGTCGCTCCCACTTCCACGTCGGCAGTAATCAGCTCGATTCTTTTGCGCGCCTCTTCGCCAGCGGCTCGATCAACAGAAGCAATTTTGATATTCCCTTCATCATCAATATCAACAGTTGCACCTGTTTCTTCGGTAATTGCCCTGATCACGGCGCCACCTTTTCCAATGACATCCCTTATCTTGTCCGGATGCACTTTCATGGCTAGCAGGCGAGGAGCGTAATCAGACATTTCCGCAGGATCCTCAATCACATCACCCATTTTGGACAGGATATGCAAACGTCCGTCTTTGGCTTGTGCCAGTGCAGTTTTCATAATCTCTTCAGTAATACCCTGAATTTTGATATCCATTTGCAGGGCAGTGACTCCGGCACTGGTACCCGCGACCTTGAAGTCCATATCGCCAAGGTGATCTTCATCACCCAGGATATCAGTGAGTACTGCGTAATTATCATCTTCCTTGATTAAACCCATTGCAATTCCGGCAACCGGCGCTTTGATAGGAACACCAGCATCGAGTAATGCCAAACTGGTACCACACACCGAGGCCATCGAACTGGATCCGTTGGATTCGGTAATTTCGGAAACAACCCGTATCACATAGGGGAACTCCTCCTGGGTTGGCATCACTGCCTGGACACCGCGCTTGGCAAGCTTGCCATGGCCAATTTCTCTGCGTCCCGGCGAACCGGTCCGGCCAGCCTCTCCCACCGAGTAAGGTGGGAAATTATAGTGCAGCATAAAAGTTTCTTTTCGCTCGCCTTCTATCGCATCAATAATCTGTGCATCACGTCCGGTGCCCAGCGTTGTCACTACCAAAGCCTGGGTTTCTCCCCGGGTAAACAATGCCGAACCGTGTGTTCGCGGAAGCACGCGTGTGCGCACATAGATCGGTCTGACGGTGCGTGTATCACGACCATCAATACGCGCCTCTCCAGCTAATATTTTACCCCTGACAAGACGTTTCTCGAGACGGGCAAATTCCTCGGCAACTTCAGCCTCCGATGGTCCATTGTCATCCGTACCAAACTGTTCCAGGGCCCTGGATTTAAGCTCACCCACGGCTTGCTGGCGAGCAAGCTTTTCAGAAATTTTATAAGCTTCACCCAGTGGCTGCTCAAATGCCGCAGACACCTGCTGCGCCAGATTTTCATTAGCTTCCGCAGGTGACCACGCCCAGCGCGGCTTACCCACTTCAGCGGCCAATTCCTTGATTGCATTGATGACGGTCTGCATTTCTTTATGCCCATACATGACCGCGCCAAGCATGACTTCCTCGGACAGAATATTCGCCTCGGACTCGACCATGAGGACAGCATTGTCCGTACCGGCTACAACCAACTCCAGGTCCGATTGCTCAAGCTGGCTAAAGGTAGGGTTCAGAACATACTCACCATTGATAAAACCGACCTTTGCAGCACCTATGGGGCCATCAAACGGAATGCCTGAAATTGCCAGGGCTGCCGAAGTTCCAATCATGGCAGGGATATCTGAATCGATATCGGGGTTCATTGATACAACGGTCGCAATGACCTGTACTTCATTTTTGAAGCCTTTTGGGAAAAGGGGACGGATCGGACGATCAATCAGGCGGGAGATAAGTGTTTCTTTTTCTGTGGGTCTGCCTTCACGTTTGAAAAAACCACCGGGGATTTTTCCGGCCGCATAGGTTTTTTCCTGATAATTAACGGTGAGAGGAAAAAAATCCTGCCCTTCTCTTGCTTCTCTCACACCAACGGCGGTCACGAGTACTGTCGTGTCACCCATATTTACCAGCACGGCTCCATCCGCCTGACGTGCGATCTCGCTGGTTTCAATTGTGACCTGCTGCGCTCCATACTGAAATGATTTCTTTATGCTATTCACTCAAGATTTCCTATGACAAATTTATATATTTTAGAGACGAGAATACAGCACCATGCTCCCTAGCATAGTACTTACCAGTGACTTCCAATAAAAAAGATGGCTACGCAGTGTGTGCTGAGCCATGTAGAGATTATCGACGCAGACCTAAGGATGAAATCAGCTGTTGATAGCGCTGCTGATCCTTGCGTTTGATGTAATCAAGCAACTTGCGTCGCTGATTAACCAGCTTTAATAAGCCGTGGCGGGAATGATGATCCTGCTTGTGCTGACTAAAATGGTCACTTAAGTACTTAATTCGAGCCGATAGCAAAGCCACCTGTACCTCCGGTGATCCGGTATCATTCTCTGACTGCTGGTATTGTTTTACAATGCTCGATTTATCTTCCGCTGTTAGTGCCATTTTTAAAACTTTTCTAGTAGTAATTTCTGGGTGGTATTCCTAAGAGAGCGCGATTCTACCATGTGTCCGCGACGGCACAACACCTTAAATGCCATTATGTCTATAAAACTTGGCTTATTTGCCTGTTAAAGTCGATATTATTGTGCGAATTCCGTGTCCCCAGACCACGAAGCACCTGATCTGTGTCATAGATGCGTATATGCGGGCATTTTACCTTTGGAGGATATTTCAACGCCATTCCTTGCTCCAATGCGAGTATTAAAGCATTTTTCATCTGATATACAGGATAGTCCAAAAACGCTGTTTCTATCGGGAGAAGCATCCGCTGCACATTGTATGCAGGCTGATTTCCGTATCTTTCCAGCGCATCAATATCAATCATTGGATATCGCTCACCAAAGTGACCGACAGATAGCCGTCTCAGCTCAGCAACATGTGCATAACACCCGAGTTTTGCGCCAATATCTTCCACTAACGTGCGAATGTATGTACCCTTGGTACAGGTTACCTTCATGCCAACACGATCACCGTCAACACCATTAATCTCAATGGAATGAATCTGCACAAATCGGGGCGTCCGCGGCACACTCTTGCCTTCACGCGCCAATTTATAAAGGGGCACACCATCTTTCTTCAAGGCAGAATACATGGGGGGTAGTTGCTCGATTTTACCGACAAAACCCTGCACTACTGATACGAGGCGATCCAAATGCTCCTGAGTAACGTTTTGACGATTTGTGATCTGCCCTTCCTGGTCACCAGTCTCTGTTTGCTCACCCAGCTTCGCCACTACATGATATGTTTTATCCGCTTCAGTAACATGGTCTGCCATTTTCGTAGCACGACCAAAACACAACACCAGTGCGCCGGTAGCCAACGGATCCAGGGTGCCTGTGTGTCCCACTTTTTTTGCATTAAGCAATCGCTTAACACGCTGTAAAGCATGATTGGAACTTAGCCCAAGGGGCTTATCCAACACCAGCAAACCATGAAGATCGCGACCCGATTTACTTTTCTTTGCCAACGGTTAAATCTGTAAGTTATATAATTTTAAGGATGTATATTGCTAATCAAGCTTCTCTTTGGACAGCAAATCATCAAGGCGTGCAGCACGTTCGAGGGTATCGTCATAATAGAAAGATAACACCGGAATATTTCTCATACGCATCACTTTACCCAGTTCTTTTCGCAAAAAGGCGGCACAGCTATCCAACCCCTGTTGCAGCTCATCGATCCGGGTGTTTTGCGCATAGGGTGTGTAATAGACCTTGGCGGTAGACAGATCTTTACTCACAATGACGTCCGATATCAGAAAGTCCCTGACCCTGGGATCATGTACGGCATCTCTAATTAATATGACCAGTTCCCTGCGCAGCTGCTCGGCAACGCGTAATGCACGCGGATAGTCTTTAGGCATGCTTAGTCGATAGTACGCGCGACTTCAGAACGCTCATAAACTTCGATGTTATCGCCAGGCTTAACATCGTTATAGTTTTTTACCGCGATACCACACTCAGTTCCGGCACGCACCTCGTTGACATCATCCTTATGCCGGCGTAACGACTCAAGTTCACCTTCGTAGATAACAACATTATCTCTGAGAACGCGAATTGGATTACCGCGTTTTACGGAGCCTTCTACTACCTGGCAACCGGCAACTGCACCCAGCGCAGATGATTTAAAGACATCTTTTACTTCTGCGATGCCCACGATTTCTTCACGTAACTCGGGTGACAGCAATCCACTCATTGCGCTTTTAACATCATCGATTGCCTCATAGATGACACTGTAGTAACGCATATCTACATCCATTTCATCTGAAGCCCGTCGCGCGCTGGCATCGGCACGTACATTGAAACCGAGCACAATGGCATTTGATGCCGCGGCCAGGTTAACATCAGATTCTGTAATTCCTCCGACACCCGCGCTGACAATGGATACTTTCACCTCATCTGTGGAGAGGTTTTCCAGGGAGTCGCGCAATGCCTCTGCACTGCCCTGAACATCGGCTTTTACCAGAATATTGACGGCAGCAACTTCACCTTCCTGCATCTGATTAAAGATATTTTCCAGCTTGGCTGACTGTTGCGCAGCCAGTTTGGTTTCCCTGGTTTTACCTTTTCGCAACTCGGCTACTTCACGTGCCTTACGTTCACTCTCTACGACGATAGCTTCTTCACCGGCATTGACCGTACCAGAGAGCCCAAGCACAACCACCGGCAATGAGGGCCCGGCTGTTTCAATTTGTTGACCCTGCTCGTCAAACATGGCACGAACCCGCCCGTATTCTTCACCACACAGTAAAATATCGCCACGTGACAGCTTGCCTTCCTGCACCAGTATTGTACTTACGGGACCACGCCCCTTATCAAGCGTAGATTCGATCACGATACCGGTGGCTGGTCCCTCAGGCACACCCGTCAACTCCATCAGCTCGGCCTGCAGGCTGACAGCATTTAAGAGTTCATCAATACCCTGTCCTGTTTTTGCCGATACATTGACAAACTGGACATCTCCTCCCCATTCCTCAGGGATCACTTCGAGCGCGGCCAGATCATTTCGCACTCGATCAGGGTCCGCGTCTTCTTTATCAATTTTATTGACGGCAACAACCAGTGGCACTCCGGCTGCCTTGGAATGTTTAACGGCTTCTGCGGTCTGTGGCATGACACCATCATCAGCAGAGACGACCAGTATCACGATATCTGTCACTTGTGCCCCACGCGCACGCATTGCCGTAAATGCAGCATGGCCCGGAGTATCCAGAAATGTAATCACACCATTTGGTGTATCAACATGATAAGCGCCCACATGCTGGGTAATACCACCTGCTTCGCCGGCTGCCACACGCGAACTGCGAATATAATCAAGTAATGAGGTCTTACCATGATCGACATGCCCCATCACAGTAACAACCGGAGGGCGCGCAACCGATTTAGACGCGTCATAAGCATGCCTGACAACTTTAGATTCAATATCATTTTGTTCAAAAGGCTTGGCAATATGGCCCAGTTCTTCGACAACAAGAATGGCAGTATCCTGATCGATAACCTGGTTAATTGTCGCCATGGCTCCCATATTCATCATGACCTTGATAACTTCGGCCGCCTTAATCGCCATTTTTTGCGCCAGATCTGAAACGGATATACTCTCCGGGACCTCTACCTCCCTCACCACGGGTGCGACCGGACGTTCAAAACCATGTTTACCGGAAGACTCCAGCTTCTGAGGTCTTGCGCGGGTTTTCGCCGGCTTTCGTCGGCCGCGTTTATCACTGGCAACGTGTAATTCTTTACGTTTAGCATGATCATCTTCATCAGGAATTTTTTTCCTGGCGGCTTTTCTGTCTTTGCCTGCTGACTCTTTTGCCGGTGCGGCAGTCGCCGCCGCTTGCTGTTTTTCCTGTGCCGCAGCAGCGGCCTCGGCGGCAAGACGCTGTGCCTCAGCTTCTTTGGCCGCTTTTTCTTCCTGTTCCTTGCGTTCCTGTTCCGCTTTTCGCTGCGCTTCAGCTTCTTTTAATTCCCGCTCTTTGCGCTCGGCCTCGAGGCGCTGTTGCTCGAGTGCCTGCTGCTCTTCTTTGCGCTGCTGTTCCTGTTCTTCTATTAACTCACTGCGTTTGACGTAGGTTTTTTTCCTGCGCACTTCGACATTGACTGTCTTGGTGCCTGCGGTACGACCCTGTCCACCACTAACTTTCAGCTGGGAAGTACTCTTTCTTCGGAGCGTAATTTTCTTACCGTCGCCTGATCCGCCTCCCAGCTTTGAACCTTTACTCTGGCGCAAATGCTCCAGTAACTGCAGCTTTTCACTGTCAGATATTTCCTGATCAGGCGCACTGAAGTCCAGCCCGGCATCCTTGAGCTGCTCGAGCAATTTATCAACGGGAGTACCGACGACCTCGGCTAATTGTTGTACTGTAACTTGTGCCATGAAACCTCGTATTATTTTGTCTCTTCTTCAGCAAACCACGGCGCACGCGCCTGCATTATAAGCTCACCTGCTGTTTCTTCGCTAAGTCCTTCGATATCTGCGATATCGTCAATGGACTGTTCCGCCAGATCTTCCATGGTAACAATGCCCTTTGCCGCCAGCTCGTAGGCCAGATCCCTTGTCATTCCTTCCATTCCCAGCAAGTCTTCAGCAGGCTCGGCACTATCGCTGGTGCCACCCGAAATTGCCTGGGTTAACAGAGCATCTCTTGCGCGGCCCCGCAACTCTTCAACAATCTGCTCATCAAACTCTTCGACTTCAAGCAGTTCCTTGGGAGGAACGTAGGCAATTTCGTCTACCGTTGAAAAGCCTTCCTGAACAAGTATGGCAGCTACCTCCTCATCCACATCCAGCTGATCCATAAATAGCTGTTGCAGCACTCTCATCTCGCCTTCATTCTTTTCTTCAGCCTGGCCTTCAGTCATCACATTTAGCTCCCAGCCAGTCAATTCACTGGCCAGTTTCACGTTTTGACCGCCGCGTCCGATCGCCTGGGAAAGCTTGTCTTCTTCAACGGCAATATCCATGCTATTGGACTCTTCATCAACCACAATAGAAAGCGTGACGGCTGGTGACATGGCATTGATAACAAACTGGGCCGGATTTTCGTCCCATAGAATTATATCAATTCTTTCGCCCGCCAGTTCGTTTGAGACAGACTGCACCCGCGAACCACGCATACCGACACATGCGCCAACCGGATCGAGACGAGAATCCAGCGATCGGACAGCGATTTTTGCACGCAGCCCGGGATCACGTGCAGCACCGAGTACTTCAATCACGTTCTGACCGACTTCTGGAACTTCCAGTTTAAATAACTCGATAAGAAATTCCGGTGCCGTTCTGGTCAGAAACAGTTGTGGACCGCGTACTTCAGATCGCACATCTTTGAGATAGGCGCGTATTCTGTCGCCAGGCCGTATGGATTCACGGGGTATCAAATGGTCTCGCGGGATAAAACCCTCGGCATTGGCACCCAGATCAATATACGCGCCACTATGCTCTACACGCTTGACGACGCCCATGACCAGCTCTCCAACGCGGTCCTTATAGGCATCAATAATTTGTGCGCGTTCAGCCTCACGTACTTTTTGCACGATCACCTGCTTGGCCGTATGCGCTGCGATGCGTCCAAACTCTACAGACTCTATATTTTCTTCAATATAGTCACCCACCTTAACCTCTGGATGATTCTGAATGGCATAACTATATAATATCTGCTTGGATGGCGACTCGAACTCCGGGTCTTCATCATCAACCACGTGCCAGCGTCGAAATGTCTCGTAGTCACCGGATTCCCTGTCAATACTCACACGCACATCAATATCTTCACTGTATCGTTTACGTGTGGCCGTGGCTAACGCAGCTTCGATCGCCTGAAAAATAATATCTTTCTCGACACCTTTCTCGTTGGAAACAGTGTCTGCAACCATTAAAATTTCTTTATTCATAAGCTATGCGTTCCTAATTTACTTCTTTATAAATTAAATTTGCCCGTTTAATTGCATTGACAGGCAACTCAAAGGTCTCCCCGTCTACTTCAAGCCGGATTTTGTCATCTCCCACGCCGACCAGAGTCCCGAGGAAATTTTTACGCTGCTCGATTGCCCAGCTCAGCCTCAGCTTTATGTCATGCCCGATATATTCCCTGTAGTGTGCCAGCTCCATCAACGGACGCTCTATTCCAGGTGAAGACACTTCCAGGGTATATCCAACGTTGATGGGATCTTCTACATCCAGTAATGCACTTACCTGTTGACTCACATCTGCGCAGTCATCCACGCTGATGCCTTGATCATGGTCAATGTATAACTTCACAAGCGCATGATGTTGCGAACTCCTGAACTCAATCCCCCAGAGACGGTAACCTAACCCTTCAACCACTGGTTTTAACATTGCTGCCAGGCTATCTGAATCTAGTTTCACGCTCTCAATCCTCGAATTCTCACACGCTGAAGCAGGATTTTCTGTTCGGCAACAAAAAAGCCCCATACGGGGCCTCTCTCATATCCTATCCTTTATTCACTACAACGACATCAAATATCAAATTATATTTTACACACCCTCATTCGGCAATAGAAATTACCCTTAATATCCCGATATTCCGATTCAGTATTACATCATTATGACCCATTCAGGCGCTTATTTTCCTTAAAATCTCGTTAAAACCCGAAACTTCAGCCTCAAACTCTATCTGGGTGACGCGCGAACTATCCAATATGCGAGGCCACGCATAGTGAGGTGATTTTTCATCCACGAACCCGGTTTGACAGATTGTTGCCGTGGCAATATTTTGTTTTTTCAGTACCGGCCAGTGACGCTGCGACCATACGCCACTTGGATAACAAAAATGTTTCATGGGCGTGGGTAACAATGGATTCACTGCTGCCTTGTTATCCTCAATTTCTCGTGCAGCGACCTTTTCGTCCACCGGAAATGTATGGCGATGAGTGTGCAACTGGATGTCAACATCATGCTCTCTCAGTGCTTCCAGCTCTTGCATTGAAACCAGGTTAAACAGTCGGGCCTGATTCAGCTGGTGATAATCGACCTGCAAAATTTCGCCAAGCGACTCCAGGATCGCAATTCTCTTTTCGTTCCCTTTAAGGGATTGGCCATATTCCTTGATTGTAATTGCTATTTTGTTTTTGTTTTCATCATTAAGTTCACATGGATTATGGCCACTCAGGGCTGGCAACCCCAGGGGCGTAAAATCGGCCACCTTAAGAGGTGTTTTCCAGAACATATAGTTAACTGCCAGGGTAAACACCGGACAATCCCTGTTAAAAAAATAGGAAGTCAAATATAAAGTAGATGGAAACTGGTATTTTTTCATGACGGGTGCCGCCTTGCGTAATACACTCACATAACCATCATCTATGGTAATAACAACACGGTCTTTGCGTTTTATGCCCCGGGTTAACTCCGAGAAAGCCTGTTCAAGGCTGATAACCTGGTATCCCTGGCGTCTGAGATAGGCCATTCTTTTTTCAAAAACATGCGGCTCAATAAACAATCCAGGCACATTAAGATGCTCGTCCTGTAAGGTAAATCCATGATAACAAAGCACGCGCAGCTTATTGCGCAATAACCAGCGAGAGACGACAAACAGGCCCATGTATTTACTGACATGGAAAACACTTTGCTTAATGAAGTGGCGCATCAGAGACCATAGAAGTTAATTTCAGCACAATATTACATAGTATAACGGCGCTTTCTCCATGAACTATTATGCATAACGAAAATTTTATGACGCACACCACCTAATTTTATATATAAAGTCGATAAAATAATGATAAGCAACACCACGACACGGCCAACTGGCCGGCATAAATCAAAATATCACCCGAACATGCTGAATATTAAACGGAACATCGCCATTATCTTTTTCAAAGCAGTGTTGTTATGTTCAACCCCGTTGCATGCAAATCAAATACCGGAAGAAATCCTGTCTTTACCACTCAATGAGTGGCGAAGCATCTCATCAAATACAATCGCGGACGTTGATCCATGTCCACAGAGAAACTGTGCCTGGTCAGGCATTGAGGGACAGGTGGCCGTAGTTGATGCCTGGAATGGTGGTATCTATGCCAGCGAGCTGGGTGTTTTTGGGAGCCTTGTTTATGCCGGTGGTGGACACAATGCTTACTACGGTAACGAGATTTATGCCTTTGACTTTGAGACATTACGCTGGTCACGTCGTAATTCACCCACTGACGGACAAGAGCCTGGCGACGCCGCGACGATGATGCTCGATGAAAACTGCCGTTTCTGGGATGGCTCACCGGTCGTGCCACATACCTATGATTCGGTGACTTATGAGCCGGACAAAAATCGACTTTATCTGTTGACACCTCTTGATTTCTCTTCATTTAAGCTACCCGGTAGGGGGAATGGCTGTGACAGCACGACAGCAGCCTATTTTGACTTTGACACAAACACCTGGGGAAACATGCAAAGTGCTGGGCCAGCAAGTTTGATTCATGGTCCAACAGCCTATGATAAAAAACGCAAACTATTCTGGGGCAGAACCGGGTTTCGCGCCCCAAGATTACTTGTTTCCTATGATCCGCAGCGAGATCTCTGGAGGAAGTATGAGGACGACGCCATTAATATAGATGCCATGGGTGCAATTGACCCTGTGCGAGATTTATTTGTCACAGTGATATTTCGATATGAGCCCCTGATCGCGGTCATTGACTTATCAAACCCGTCCAGGATAGCCACAAAAATCAAAACCAAAGGCGCCAAAGCCATCGAAAAAAGGGCCGGCCTGGGTTTTGAATGGGCAGACCGGCTGGGTGGTTTTATCGCGTGGAACGACGGCAAAACCCTGTATTTGTTAACGCCGCCGGAATCTGACTGGCGTACACGGGAGTGGACATGGTCAGTGATTGAGGCCACCGGCGAGGATCCGGGAGTCGCCATTAACGGTGCATACAGTAAATTTCAGTGGATTGACAAGCTTGGCATCGCGGTGATTGCCCCGAGCCACACTAGTCCCGTGTATGCGGTCAGACTGGTGAAGTGATGAGATAAAACTCCGGGAGGACAATGTTTCGCCCTCCCGTGCCAACAGAACTATGGCTGTTTGGGTGTTTTATATTCTGCCTCTTTCTGGAATGGTTCCCAAATGGTTTCGTAACCAACGTAACCTTTTTCATTGGCCTCCATTTGTCGGGTTTTAACAAAGCGCGCTTCGCCTTCCGGCACCTTGGGCCTGGTGTTTTTCTGTTCACTCATAGTTTACCTTCCGCGTGAGTTGTATCGATTTTGTATAGCCCCGAGATTGTAGCAAATCAGGCTTCATAATTGACACATTTTACTTATAGCGAGTAAAAAAATATCTATAGGGACACATTTGGCCTCATTTTCAGTTACCGGCAAAATATTCAGTCAGACTTTGTCCAGCCACCCCCTAAAATACAATGATGCAATCACCGTCTGCGAGATAGCGTATATCAACAAATAATACCCAGCTCTGACAATGAAATTTATTTTATATCGCGACTGGCAGCAACTGCCCGCAGCTGCCCACAGTCTGTTGGCTGAATGCGAACAGGATTCTGTGTTTAATTCCTATATCTGGCTAAAGCTGGCCTCAGGCAATGCATTTTGTCAAGCCGGTACAATTCGTTTTGCATGTGTTGTAGAAAGTAAAAAGTTCCTCGCGATTCTGCCATTAACGCAAGGGGACAGAGGCTATTATCGCGCACTCAGCAACCCGCTCAGCCCATTTTTTACGCTGTTGACAGCGAAGCAGGCATCGCATCACAGTATATTGACTTGTCTGGCCGCTGGCTTGTCAGAACTGGTCTATTCACTGCGCCTCGATCCTGTTGATCATGACGATCCGGTAATCAGTCAGTTTTCACAAGTGCTGCAGTCGTACGGCTATAAAGAGTTTCCGTTTTTCCGTTTTTATCACTGGCATCACTCGCTGTATGGGACGTCATTCCAGCAGTATATGGCTACAAGACCGGCAAGGCTTCGCAATACCCTCACTCGCAAGCGGCGCAAACTGATGCGAGAACATGACTACCATATTCGGCTTTACCTTGATGATGATATAGATAAGGCTTGGGCGCACTATCGGCACGTCTATCATTCCAGCTGGAAAGCTGATGATGTTTACCATGATGAAATTGCCAGCCTGATCAAAAGCAGCGTCCGGCGCGGATGGCTGAGACTTGCCGTTTTATATGTGGACGAGCAACCGATTGCTGCACAGATTTGGCTAGTTGCTCATAAAAAAGCAAATATATTTCGTCTCGCCCACGACAAAAAATGGAATGCCTATTCTCCAGGCTCCATCGTGACAGAATTTCTCATGCACCAGGTGATCGATATAGACATGGTTTTTGAGATAGATTTTCTTATTGGAAATGAACAGTATAAACAGGACTGGATGACAACGCGCACAGAAAGAATTGGGATACGTTTCCAAAAAACTGTGCCTCAAAAACAACCATGGTCATCATTATTTGGGATATTCAGGAATGATTGATGGAAAGTGAATTGTTCCAACCAGGCCAGACCTCAGCCAAACGGATCATCGGACAGCATAATACTTAAATAAGGCGCATAAGTGAGTACTGCACCCTGGGTTGAGCCCAGTTCATTAAACTCATTGGCAACCCGCGCCAGTTTTGACTCGTTTTGCGGATCCTGTTTCAGCGATTCGAGTGCAACAAGCAAAGGTGTAATTTCTTCATTTTTCACATAGGTCTTCAGCATTGTGATTGCGTTATCCAAACCTTCGACATTGACGGACTTGCTTTGACTGATGTCTGCCAGTGAAACTTCATCGAACTCAGGAGGTTCTTCATCACTATTGCCTAAGGCCGGGGCAACCGACACCTGAATACCTGAGTAGGTATTGTATTGCTGTTGCGCTTCTTTCCTGATGATATTTACGAAGTGATTAAATTCATTAACACTGGGTTTTGATAACGCCAGTGTTAATAATGGCTCTCCGTTAACCCGGCTGACAAAATGTAGCTGATTGCGCGTGATCACAGGCTCGGGATCGAGTACAGCGAGTTCTACTGAAATTCTCTCCGGTTCTTTAAAAGGAGTCTTTATGCATATCAAAACCTCCTCACCCAGAACTTCAAATTCTCTACTCCCTCTCAGTAACTGCTTTTGAGTCAGCTTCACGCCCATTCAGTCTCACTCCTCGACGTATTAAAAAAACAATCACATTCCGTAAAAGCGGTGACTGCTTTGAGTTAATCCTGCAAATGTATCAAATTCTTTTTGTGCGCCGTTGCGAATGGCTTCGACAAAAGCACTGAATTCTTTTTTATCAGGTTGATTGAGATATAAAGTAATAAGTGGACGACACCTCACTCGACTGTGAAAATGCAACTGACAATTTGAGGTTACCGGCTCTGGATTGAGTATCGCCAGCGAAATATCGAGTTGCTTGATGCCCATGAAAGGACTGTTAATTGTCACCCTTATTGAATCAGCTGATAACTCAAATGTTTGCGTACCGTATAAAAACAGGTTTTGAACAAGTTTGCGGGTCATTTACTTGAATGAATATAAACCACCAATAGAATCTGAACTAATGTCTCGTCTCATTCATTTCGATCATCTCCGAGACTTCCAGGGTCCCGTTGATATCACGAAACGGACAGTCTTTGGCAGCCTGTAAGGCCTCTTTCATAGAATCAAACCTCAGAATGCTCATGCCCGACATCAGGGTTGTGGTGCCTGGCTGTGACGTACCATTCGGGTGCACAGTATGTGTATCCTTAAAAGGAATGGCGGGACTAACCACGGCTTCTCCCAGTGAGGTTAACCACGACTGGTATTGTTCGAAATGCTGCTTACCCTGTTCCGGGTCATCCGGATATTCACCACCAAGATATATAAATATGTATTGTGGCATTCTCTGACTCCTTTTATATTCTATTACACTTAGCAGACAACCCCATGTTTGCCGCCTACCTCTGTGCCACCAATCAACGATTCCACTCAGTCTTAATTAGCAGTGTTCACAAATAATGTATACCATCTCTGCGCTTATGTATTGCCGGCTGATCTTCAGTCACGCTACGTAATTTGGCTTCTACCCTGATGGTATCTATTAACGCCTGATCGACAATTTCCGGATACAACTTATGAAATCTTTCCACTTCGAGTGCGTAGGGACGCGCATTAATCTCCAGTTGCCGACGTGTTTCCTGACTCAGTCCATGCAGCATTAACAGACGTGGAGACTGTCGCTTAAGGTAGCGCTGACATAAATCTGCACTATGACTATCTTGCCAGTCTTGTGTCAACATTAACGCAGGGAAAGACTCGTCGCCCGTCTGCTTGCGGGTAAACCATTTTCCCTTGGGATTAAATCCAGCACGTTCCGCCACCCGCCGCTCAAGCTGATAATTAATGGGTGCATATTCACGCGACTTTTCTTCTTGCGAGCGTTCAATCGGCATCACTGCGGCTGGCAAGGCTGTCCACTCTGCCCGTTCCGGGAAAGTCTGCATTTGAGCCTGATCCGTGCAGGAAAAAACAAGTGCCAGCGGTGTCTGGTCATGCACATCAAGCAGCCAGAATTCATGAATGTCTGCGGCAGGGAATGGCAGGCTTGCATGTTGCAGATAGTTAGTGAGTTCCAGCATCCGTTCATCAATCTGCTCCTCGTCACTGGACGCATCACTCCTGTTTTGCCGGAGATCCTGATCTTTAAGGGTTGCAACACGCATATAGCTGCGTTTAACACTGGGTGCCTGGTGTCGCGATCCCGGGTCATGGTCAAGCGAATGTAAAAACTGAATTTCCCATGTTTGGCAGTCGAGTGTCAGCGCACGTGCGCGCTCAGTTTCGACGATTTGCATTTGACCGGAATACGGCGGCATCAGGCGTTGCGAGTAAGCTTTAATCACATTATCACCTGTTGGGTATCATCTGTGTGCCTAATCGGGTTTGATTTCATACAACTTGTTATGTGGAATTACACCACGCACGCCGCCTTTGGGGTTCTCCACATCGCCCGTATAGCGTGGAATAACGTGGATGTGCAAATGGTGGATGGACTGGCCTGCAGCCGTTCCTACGTTAATGCCGATGTTATAACCATCCGGATGATACTTTTCTTCACACATAGTCCGCCCCTGCTCGACCAGCCTCCACAGCTCTTCGCGTTCCTGATCGTTGATATCGAAGTAGCTGGCAAAATGACGATAAGGAATCACCAGAAAATGACCTTCACTGGCCGGATGACGGTCCCAGGCTGCGAAACCATATTCACCTTTAATCATGATTCGACGACTCGGCTTGGTTAAACAAAAGCGACACTCGTCATTGATAGCAGTATTGTTCATATTACACCTCGAGCAATTTGACTAATTCCCTGGATTGATCACTGCGCTGCTGGGCAAGCTGCTGGTAGTCCGTGAGTTCCGACTGAGCAAACAATGTCGCCACGTTATCGAATTCAGCCGCCGCCATTAAAGCCATATCCACATGGTCAGACTCGGTCGCCAGTGCATGCATGGCGGAAGCACGGTTGGCCGTTACCATGGCCCACATCATCGGGACATCATTTTTATCAAGCACTTTTAGCGTTGCATCATAAATGGGAATCGATTCTTCCAGCGAGCCAATATCTTCTTCATGTGTGCCCAGTGCCTGCAGCGCCACTGCCAGATTATTTTGAGCCATCGCCCAACCGTAGGCCGACTTATCGGGGGTGCGTTCAACCATGCCATTTCGCATCGCAACGACAGACTGCTCCAAGGTACGCGAACCTTTGCGATGAGTCCCAAGCATACACAACACATTGCCCACACTGCATAATGCTGCCGCCCATTCATCAGGGTGATCATCTCTCTTTAATGCCGTGGATGCCTGTTTATAGGTATCGGCCGCCTGCTTTAGCATACGCGTGTCATCCTCGAGCTGGCCAAGCGTTTGCATCACCATTGCCAGGTTATATTGCGTACATGCCCACTCAAAGGGTGTTTCCTTAAAAGTTCTCGCCTCAAGCGCCTGTTCATAAGACATCGCAGCCTGCTCCAAAAAGTGAGAACTGCCACTGCGTTGTCCGATGAAACCCATAACGTCACCTATGTTATGATGGATGGCAGACCATTTCACAGGATCGTCGTGCTTTTCAACCTCCATTTGCATGCCCTGAAAAAGTTCAATGGCTTGCTGAAAAACATGCGCACCACCCAGTCGTAACTCTCTAACGTCAGCAGTATCCACCAGCGTATGTTGAGAATTGGCCCACTCAATCAGTGTTTCTTTATTTGGGGCCAATTCAAAAAAAGTATCACCATAGCGATCAATTGCCTGTGTCAGTGCACCGCATACGGGCGAGTCACTGTCAAGCAAACCAATAAGATAGCGCGCCTCATTCTGGTAACGCCATGCAATGGGTACCCCAAGTCCCGGGGTTAATAAGGTGTCAGAATAGAGATGTTGAGGCAAATCGAGACTCCACTTAAGTGCCGGGCACGATCCGTATAAGAACTAATTAATCGATTCTGCGCGTTGACCGGGGCCAACAATTTCACTGATATCAGGCTCGGCATCGACCGGCCCTCCGGCTTCAATTTCTTCTTCTGTTGCATCCCTTACAGTCAGAATTTCAAGCTTGAAGATCACTTCACGACCACATAAGGGATTGTTCCCATCAATGGTGACAGACTTTTCATCGACCCTTGTCACCAGAAATGTTTTGGTCTGACCCTGCTCATTTTCCATCAGGATAGACATGCCAACTTCGTGATACTCCTGTGGTACATTGTCGATATGATCGGTAATAACCAGTGACTCATCGCGGGGACCGTATAGCTTATTACAGTCAATTGGCACTTCGATTACATCCCCCGCCGTTTTACCTTCAAGCTCTGATGTGACCTGGGGTGCGAGCGCCTCGGTCACACCATGAATATAGCCAATAGGATACTCAACCCGGGTGAGTAGCGAGTCAGTTTTTGCATCAATGACTTTATAGGTTAATTCAACGAATTTTCCATCGCAGATAACGTCCTGAATTATTTCATCCATAAAAATATCCTGCCGTTGGTAGGTAACATTTGTCTCTGCATACAGGATCAAAAAATAGAAGCCGCAAAGATCTTGATTTCCTCTTCTTCATAACCCAGCACCATACGTCCCAGCCATTCACCTTCACGCTTGGTACTTCTCACACGATACAGAACCGTGACGTGCTGCCCGCGACGTATCAGACCCAGATAATCATAATTGGCATCCAGGTTTCTGGTCAGTTCACTCTTGGCAAATTGCTTGCCAACTTCCACTTCATTAAGGCCGAGAAGACATTCGTAAGAAAACTTGCGTATGAACTTGCCATACTCACCTTCATTGGAGAACTTGATAAGGTCTTCCCACATTGGGTGGGCTACTTCGAGGATTTCTTCTTCAGGCTGATCAACAATATTCATATCGATTCTGACAAGAGATTATTCAATTTATCACCAGTATTCACTATAACTAAAACCAAAAAAGACCAACAGTAAAACTATTGGTCTTGTATATGGCAGATCACATTGAAGAGGCCGTTCGTGACCTCTTCAATCGTTGCGGGTTATGCCGCTTTTTCTTCTTCATCACTGACCAGGTGATAGCAAGGCGCTTTCTCCATTGTGTACTCGCCGGTCTGAGGATCTCTGCGTGACACGGTCAGTACATGCCAGTTCTGGTCATCCACTTTCATGAAGTCACCACGATAGTAGTAACCCGGCCAGCGTGTTTCCTTACGGAACAGCGTATGCTGCAGCACTGCCTCAGAAGCAAGATGGCGATGCTTGAGCTCCCACGCGCGTAACAGTTCGTGAATGTTTTCAGCACCAATCTTCTCCAGATCCTCTTCCAGGATCTTCATTTTCTTGAGACCGATGTTAAGCAGTTTTTCATTCGTCATGTAGTTGACAGTCACACCACCCCCATATTCGTCCATCAACTTCTGTAGACGGTCGAGACCCTGTCGCGGGTTAATATAGTTAGGATTCACCGTCCCTGCAGTGATTTCGTTACGGTATATCTTGTAGTGTTCGAGTGGTTTAAAGATTTCTTTAGCACGCTTATCAAGCTGTTGCTGAGAAACTTTAATACCTTCGCCTTTGCCATCGTCAATGTACTTACAGGCGGCCTTGGCAGCCAGACGCCCTTCCGTGAAAGATCCGGAGGAAAATGCATGTGGTGTACCACCGGCGGCATCGCCTGCGCCAAACAAACCTTCAACCGTGGTCATACGATTGTAGCCCCAGAAGTATTCTGCCGGTGACACATCTTCAGGACCAGATACCCAGGCACCACAGCCGGTCGCATGTGAACCCATGACATAAGGTTCTGAAGTGGTTAATTCCGGGTTTTCATATTTTGGATCAAGGTCAGTCGCTGCCCATAAAACCGCCTGACCGACAGTCATGCCGAGGAAGTTATGCCAGCCGATCTCTTCCAGGTGAGGATCCTGAAAGGCCTCCATAGTCACCATGTGTATGGGACCACGTCCTGCATTCACTTCGGAAATTAATGCGTGATTACGCAGACATGTTGGTATTGGTCTGTGTGTGGCATGAGACAACTCTGGATCAAGATATTCTTTACCCACCATTTCCTGGAGGGATGGCCACCACTTTGATTCATACTCTTCACCAAGACAGTTCGTTGTATAAGTCTTGAGATGCAGGAAATACGCACCGACAGGACCATAACCATCTTTAAAACGTGCCAGCACAATGCGATTTTCCATTTGTGTCATTTTGGCACCGGCACCAATTAAAAGCCCATAGGCAGAACCGGAGGACCATGGTGCATACCATACGCGCCCGGCACCTTCACCCACGGATCGTGGCTTGTAGATGTTGGAAGCACCACCTGCGGCACAGATGACCGCTTTAGACTTGAATACATGGTAATCGCCAGTACGCACATTGAAACCAACGGCACCCGCCACTCGGTTTTCCTTGGCTTCATCCATCAACAAATGTGTCAGGCAAATACGATTAAACACTTTATCGGCTGACTTCTTTGCCGCCTCGGCAACGATTGGCTTGTATGATTCACCATGAATCATAATCTGCCAGCGACCTTCACGCTGATAGGTCCCGGTTTTGGGGTTGCGCATTAAAGGCAGGCCCCACTCTTCAAACTGGTGCACGGCAGAATCAACATGGCGGGCCATATCAAACAACAGGTCTTCACGCACCATGCCCATCAGGTCGATACGCGCATAACGTACGTGATCTTCAGGGTTATTTTCACCGAAACGCGTGCCCATGTAGCAGTTGATGGCATAGAGTCCCTGCGCGACGGCACCGGAACGGTCAATGTTAGCTTTTTCAGCAATAACAACTTTTTTATCTTTGCCCCAGTATCTGGCTTCAAAAGCTGCCCCTGTACCGGCCATGCCAGCACCTGCGACTAGAATATCAATGTCGTCTTCAACAATAGTTTTATAACCCATTAGTAGTACACCCCTTCTTTCATCTTCAGACCATTGGATTCGAGTGTATGCAGGCCACCCTCATCCATGCGAATATATTTAGGCTCATTGAATAGCAACTGGCTGTCACGCATTTCACTGCTTGGCGCAGACTCATCTGCAAGCTTGGGTATATGCTCACCCCAGGGCTTGGTAGTAATAGGTGCCAGCAGATTCATGTCTTTCTTGCCGTTACGGAATTTAATGCGCCAGGCAATCACACCTTTTTCTTCATCACGAATCACTCGTACGGAGTGTCCAAGCGGCGCGAAGTCGGCATAGCCACGAACATCGATGGCATTATGCGGGCAGGCCTTCACGCAGGAATAGCACTCCCAGCACATATTGGGTTCAATGTTGTAGGCACGTCGGGTGGTAGTGTCGATGTGCATAATGTCTGAAGGACAGATATCGACGCAGTGTCCACAGCCATCACAACGAGTCATATATACGAAAGTAGGCATATTATGTTTCCTCTTATTATTCGTTAACAGTAGTCATTAAAAATGGCGTGGAGCTTCACGCTTAATCCCAAGTCCCATGTATTGTGGGTTTTCGCCCATATATTCCGGGATATCAGGGTATTTTGCCTGAATGGCGGGATCGGAAAGATCACCGATCTCGGGTAAATTCTCATAGGAGCCATCTGCCTTGATGCAACGCTTCTGGAAAGCGGCCGCCGGCTTGAAAAACATGTGGGCGAACTTTGACCAGAAAACAGTGCTGAAAAGTATGGTGCTGGAAAGCACGAACAGAATAAAGAAAAGCATATTCAGTGCACCCGCACCCATGGTAAATGACCACAGTAGTGCAAAAGTCCCCATGGTGATTAGTGACACGATGAAAATATCACCGCGTCCGTTAAAGTTGTACCATTTGACGCCCTCTGACGAGACATCCACCCGGATGAAGAACCAGAACCAGTAACCACCCACACAGAGCATCAGGGCACCAAGATGCCACAGCCCGACCAGCAAGCCGGGTGCTGCTGCCTGTGATGCATAGCCAAAAATCAGCCATGCCGTCGTCACGACAAATAGGATGAATCCGTACATGGTCAGCAGGTGGGAGTAACGACGATTGGGACGACACGCAAACTCAGCAGAGGTTAACACTTCATTAGCGGCCGTTTTGAACGCAAGTGAGGCTTTTTCACCGCCACTCAGGGTGCGCTTGGCATTCTTTTTTGCTTTTTCAGCATTTTCGAAAAAGTACTGGGCACTCTTTTTATGCGCCATGTCCAGAATGGTGCCCACAATGACTAAAATGACCATCAAAACGACGTATCCCTGCATTATGGAGGGGGATATGAGTGCCGATAGCTCGGCGAATGGATTGACATCAAACATAATTATTCTGAGCTCCTCAAATTCTTACCATTGAAACAGCAAGATTCTGAATAAGATGAACTTTTATTACAACTCTTTAATTCTGTTATGACTATAAATTTTTCTAATATAAACGCAAAAGTTCGCTGAACAGATTCATTTATTGAAAACTTTAACCGGATTATAAAATAGAAACATTCCTTTTAGGTGCAAAATGACCCACCTGTTCTAATTATGTGCAGTACACAGCAGTCCTGGGCACCACATCTCCTGAGCCATTACATTGTGCACTTATTAATCAGAGCGTGACGCACATTGCATCAGGCATTGACGATGCTTTTACGATAGACTAGCATCCGCAAATGATAATGCTTCTCGTTATCATACGTGTTAAAAACAAATTCAGGAGATTATTTAATGGACAAACGCTATTTTCTTCCCCTCGCGGTGGCCGGCTGCCTGTCACCCATGTTGGCCGTGGCCGATCGGGAATCCGTCAAAATGGATGCCGTCGAAATTATCGGTGATTCATCCAATGCCCGGGTGTTACCCGGTTCCGGGAATGTGGTAGACGAGGAGCAACTGGAAATTGAAGGCACCACCGACATTCACCAGGTATTGAGGACCGTACCCGGTATTTATGTGCGCGAAGAAGATGGCGAAGGTCTGCGTCCTAACATAGGTATCCGTGGTGCCACCGCGGAACGTAGCGGCAACATCACGCTAATGGAAGATGGCGTACTGATCGCTCCGGCACCCTATTCCAATCCGGCTGCCTACTACTTTCCGACCATGATGCGCATTCATGGCATCGAAGTTCTCAAAGGCGCCCCACTTTTACGTCATGGCCCGCAAACCACGGGCGGTGTCGTGAACTTGCTTTCAACACCGATACCCACCAAGCGTGAGGGGATGATCGAAGCCGTGGTGGACGAGCGCGGCTCGACGGATCTGCATGCCCATTATGGAGATGTGGCCGGCAACTGGAGCTGGTTAGTGGAAACCGTTCAACGCAACAATGACGGTTTTAAAGATATTGACCGAAGCAACCGCGACAGCGGCTTTGATATCGAAGATTATGTGGGCAAGTTACGCTGGGAAGGTGATCGCAATGCCCTGCAGTTCAAACTGCAGTATTCCGAGGAAGTCTCCAACGAAACCTACTTCGGCCTGACCGACGAAGATTTTGATGATGATCCTGATCGTCGTTACGGCCTCTCCAGCATCGACCAGATGGACAACAAGCATTACAGCTATGTCCTCACTCACGAGTTTGACTGGACGGACAACATTAAAAGCACGACCACGGCTTATTACAATGACTACAAGCGCAACTGGTTCAAGCTTGACAACGGCGATGATATTCTGGACATGGCAAATGCCGGCGACCTCAATGCACAAGGCATACTTGACGGCACAGTCGATGAAGCCGGCCTGGAATATAAAAATAATAACCGTGCATATGAATCAAAAGGGATTCAGACCAATTTTGATATTGAATGGGGTGCTCACCAGTTAGCGTTTGGTGCCCGATACCATGAAGATGAAATGGACCGTTTTCAACCTGTCGCAGTTTACGACCAGGTGAATGGGTCCCTGGTATTTCAGGGAGTGAACCAGCCCACGGGCAGTAACAACCGTTTCGAAACTGGCGAGGCACTGAGCCTGTGGGCGCTCGACCAGTGGCAGGTGACTGACCGCTTCAAACTCAACCTGGCACTGCGCTATGAAGATGTGGAAACCTCGCGCAAGCAGTATGCCGACGTCGACCGCACGGTCATTGATTCAACACGCAGCAACGACAGTGACGAATGGCTACCGGGCGCTTCATTTACTTATGATGTTGGTGACCGCTGGCAGGTACTGGCGGGCGTGCATCGCGGCTTTACTCCACTGGGCGGAAGTGCACGAGAAAATGAAGACCCAGAAACCAGTGATAACTGGGAAGCCGGCTTACGCTACTTCGGCGACAACCTGTTTGTTGAGGCGATCGGTTTTTACAGCGACTTCGAAGACAAGGTAGAAAACTGTTCCGTCGGCGCGCCTTGCAGTAACGGGGCGACCTCAGGCAGCTTCACCACCGGTGAAGCCGAAATTGCCGGTGTCGAGTTTCAGTTATCGACAGAATTCGACCACGGCAATTTTATCATCCCGGTTGATCTTAGCTACACTTATACCAAGGCTGAAATCAGCGATGATAACCCGACTTCAGGATTGAACGACGGTGATGACCTTAAAGAAGTTCCTGAAAACCAGTTCAGTGCGCGCATTGGTCTTGAACATTCAAGTGGCTGGAACAACTATGCCGTGGCCAAGTACGTCGATAAAATGTGCATGGTCGCAGGCTGCAACAACACCGACACGCGCCTGGACGAGACAGAGTCACTGTTCGTAGTGGATTTAATCAGTCAGTACTCTTTATACAAAAACACCGACGTGTACCTGCGCGCGGTAAACATATTTGATGAACAGAAAATTGTTTCCCGCCTGCCGGATGGCGCCCGACCCAACAAGCCACGTACTGTGTCGGTTGGACTGCGTCACCGCTTCTAATCATATAAATCAAATCAACCTCAACCGTGGATTGAAGGATTCTCCTTCGATCCACGGTTCATTTTTGATCAAGATCTGCCTGAACAATTTGCATTAAGCCTATTTAATTTTAATTTACTAATACTTCCACAAGCTTTTTTTAATAGCTTATGCCGTATAAAGAGGCATATCCATGCATAGACATTTAGCCATCTCGAGGCCTTGGTTAAGAGCCCATCCACAAATCCGCAGTGACTATAGACTTGCATCAAAGATTTAATCTTTCAGTTAATCGCAAAATCAAAATTCGCGGATAACCAAAGCACAACTAAAAACCCGAATACTTGCTTATAACCATGATGATGTGATGGCCACACGCCGGCTTGAACAGTGGCTACGCAGTGAATTTGTCTAATACAAAATAATCGAAAAACCGGGTTCAGGAGAGACAGGACTGCTTTGTTTTCGCCGGTGTGGAAATTTTTGCTATCCGTTTACTGCCGGACATTTTAATTTCAAGGTGACTGACTGGACTGCATCATCGCCTGGTACTGCTTTTGGGCGGTATTTAATTCTGCAATCAACGTTTCAGTGGCCGGATTCTGCTCTTTCATTGCGCCAACCAGCTCTTCTATATAAGCGCTGCGCGCCGCCTGCACGTCTTCGTTCTGCATTGCCTTGCGCTGCGCCAGCCGAAGCTGCTGACTTTTCTGCTGATATTCTTTTTGCAGTCGCTGCTGCTCTTCCTCGCTGATACTGCCGCCCTGCAGTTTTTCTACGATCACTTTCAGCCGATCGAGCGTCGCAGTGGATTTGAAGCCATTATCTTTCATCACCCCGTCAAGCAGACCCTGAAATTCGTTGCGCTGGGTCACAAGGTCTTTGTTACTGGCCAGTGTCTGGGTCTGAATCTCCTGCAGCCGGGCGTTTATTTGTTGTATTTTCTGACGCACCTTGGCGACATCACTGGTGGAAGTTGCCTGGGCACTATTCGGACTGTCCTGCTCGGCAATCGCGCCAGATGAAAAACACACCATGGCCATCGCCATGATCAGAACAAAGACATGACTGACTGTTGCCTTGAAAAAGGACATAAACACTCCTTGAATACTTTAAATCGACTTATTAATAGATCCACACGGTAACAGACATCACCGGGGTACTGTCAAACGCATAGCCGCCTTTTCCGAATCAGCGGGATAAATGATATGCCCCACACGACGCCCATCACTTTAGCGCCCTGAAAAGACCCCGCGAACGCAAGGCTGAAATGGGTTGGTCGCACATCCGAAGCAGCCAGCGCGTTGATGCCGTAAATTCAGGCAAAATGCGCGCGTGTTTTGTTGGCAAGGGCCACCAGCGAGAGCATCACGGGCACCTCCACCAGCACACCCACCACGGTTGCCAGTGCGGCGCCAGAGTTCAGACCAAAAAGACTAATGGCCACTGCGACGGCAAGTTCAAAGAAGTTGGAAGTGCCAATCAGTGCGGCCGGTGCCGCGGTCGAAAATGGCACGCGCCACAAGTAAGCCCAGCCATAGGCAAGTATAAATATGCCATAAGTTTGTATCAGCAAAGGGATGGCTATTAATACGATGATCATAGGCTTGTCCAAAATAGTCTGCGCCTGAAAACCAAACAGCAATATTACGGTTGCCAGCAGCCCCATCACCGAAAAAGGTTTAATTTTATTAGTAAAAGCTTCAATGCGTTGATTATTCCCGGTACCGTCAAGTATGGTGCGTGTGGCATAACCGGCTGCCAGCGGGATGACGACATACAAAACCACAGACAGTAGCAATGTCTCCCATGGCACCACGATGTGTGTCACACCCAGCAAAAATGCGGCAATTGGTGCAAATGCGAACACCATGATAATGTCGTTGATTGACACCTGCACCAGTGTGTAATTGGCATCACCGCGTACAAGCTGGCTCCACACAAATACCATGGCTGTGCAGGGTGCCACGCCGAGCAATATCATACCTGCAATATATTCTTTGGCCGTCTCGGGTTCGACAAGGCCGGCAAACAGATATTCAAAAAATACAATGCCCAAAGCCGCCATGCTAAAAGGCTTGACCAGCCAGTTGACCACCAGCGTGATACACAAGCCTTTGGGTTTTTTGCCGACATTTTTAAGTGATGCAAAGTCTACATTCACCATCATCGGGTAAATCATTACCCAGATAAATACCGCCACCACCAGATTCACATTGGCATATTCCATCGAGGCAATGACCTGAAAAAAATCAGGCACACTGGCACCAAGCCCAACCCCCACGGCAATACATAAGCCAATCCAAAAGGAAAGATAGCGCTCGAACACGCCCATTGAAGATGATGCTTGCTGGCTCATAATAATTCTTTCTCTATGTGCGCCTTGAGCAGATTAAAGGCATCATCAAACGCTTTATTGATGGTGTGATTTGAGCCCTGCGCTATGGCGGGATCCGGTATACTCCAGTGCCGTTTTTGATATTTTTCCAAAAAGACCGGGCAGCTTTCGCCGGCGGCACTATCGCAAACAGTGATGACCAGGTCGAAATGCTCACCCTCAAATTCATCCCAGCATTTACTATGCGCCTCGCCCGCCTCAATGCCATGCCGCTTCAGGGTCTCAATCGATTTTGGATGCACATAACCCGCAGGCTTGCTACCTGCGCTTTTTGCCTGATAGCGCCCATTTCCAAGTGCATTTATCAAGGCTTCTGCCATGATCGAACGACACGAGTTACCCGTGCACAGTACCAGTACTTTAATCATTAGCGGCAGCAGTTGGATGACTTTTCATTCGGCGAACCGTCATCTCGCCGGGGCTCTGTTTCAGGAATGCAGCATGTCTGATCCTGTGCATCCCCGGCACCAGAAAAAAGCTGCACATCCTGCATGGTCTGGTAGGCTTCCCAGGCAATGCCTGATGGGTCAGTGACCCACGACTTTTCCGAGCGGGCATAACAGCAAACTGTTTCACCCTGATCAAAAAGCGCCATATCTGCCGCGGTGAGCCTCTGTCTTATGTGGTCGAGCTCGTGTTCCTCCTCGACCTGCAGGCCGAGATGATCCACACCACGCCGGGCCCGGGTCGAAATGGCAAAGTTAATGCGCGGGTCATCCAGCATCCACTTGGCATAGTCATCTTTTACCTTGACAGGCTGAACTCCGAATAATGCAGTGTAGAATCTGAGGCTATCGGCGATGTTTTCCACCCCGACATGAATATGCATTCGTTTTGTGGTCATGGCAGTAATATCCTGTTTTGATTTATTCCTGTTTAGTCGGTGTCTTACGGTAGTAATCGGTCAGTTCAATCACCGCACAGCCCTTACGCCTGCCCTCGCGAATATTGGCAAAATCAACATTGCAACAGTCTTTAACCATAAAACCAATCAAATCGCGCATCACATCAAAACTGGCAGAATAAATTACTGAGCGCCCCTGCTTTTGCGAGGCAATGATGCCTGCGTTGGCCAGGTGGCTTAAGTGAAATGAAAGTGTGTTGTGTGGAATATTTAAAGCCTTGCTCAATTTCCCCGCCGCCAACCCGTCTGGACCAGCTTCGACCAACAGACGAAATGTCCTCAGGCGGGTCTCCTGGGAGAGCGCATCAAAGATAATCAGGGCTTTCTGTATTTCCATATGTCTAGACTAATAGACATATTGTTATTTATCAAGCATTCATCGAAAAACCAGAATATCAGCAATTCTTACACGCTGTCGTGGCTACTGCTTTTGACATTTCAGCGATTACAATGCGTGATGCAGGTTATTCAGGGACAAGTGTCAATAGCAATATATGATCCGGATTAGATTGACCGGGCATTCTAAAAGAAAACATATCAGCATTGCCACATTCAGATTTGTTGATATCCTGAATCTTACTATAGCTGCGTAAAGTCAGTTCTCTTGGTTTATTTCCATCAAGCCCTTTGATTCTGTAATTGTGCAAGCCGTCGATATGACGGGTGTCAATGATGCGTAGACAAATAATGTTTTGACTTGATAAGTCTTCGTTATTTATCTTGTCTACAAATAAGCCAATCTTGTGCGGTACAGTGACGCTTAGCTGAACCGTCGCTGAGTCGCGTGTATCGATTGAACCTTGCTGGGACGCAATCACAGGCAAAGACGTATAACTGAAAATAAGAAATACATAGCTGGCGATAAAGTACTTATTGATTTTGGAGTGCATCATAAAAAACAATTATATTTTAGCATGCGAATTAAGAGACGAAATATTATTGATTATGGACCAACTGGTGAAGTTTTTTTGACAAGATCAAATATCTCATCGGCCAGATTTTTTATGTGTTGCATCTGTATTTGTATTACAGAATCGACATTGAGAATAATGACTTCATTAGCAATTTGTTCGTAACTCTTATTTTCTATATAAAGAAAAAATAGCACGATCGTTTCAAACTCGGATTTACCAAGTAACCATTTTGCAAATAGGCCAGCAGACAACGTAGACAGCTTGATATATTGATGATATTTCAAGTCTTCACACGAATTGCCAGAATCGCTTTTATTGGGCAATAAATAATTTATTAAATAGAAGTCATTAATAATTTTATGAATAATACAAGAGGAGAGTCCAATGTTAGCAGCAAGCGCCTCATCATCCTTAGAAGTATACTTATATTGAGCAATTGTATTTATAACCCTTCTTGTCTGACGTAGTTGATCTGCCTTTAAATGCAGGGTAGTTGAAAATTGCGCTTGTATTGTTTCAGCAGGATCCACAATATACTCCCGGCTAAATAGTTTGATGATGATAGTCTGGAAATAATTCAACAGAACCGCTGGGAGCAGCATTAATTTTTGACATAAGTTCTATTTTATTCGCGATATCGTTAATGGATATTGAATAATCACAACCGGGAAATTTTTCTTGCACAAACTCTTTATTCAAAGTGCAATTCATAACATTTACATCTTTTATAATTGAATCAATATAAGTTGTTTTCAGACATCCTTCATTATCAGAAATAAATTCAGCAAATCGATTGAAAATCTCATAGCCATGTTTTTTTGATATCGCCCGATTGATTATCACAGCAAAATTATTGCATCCATAATGCTTATTCAGGGTCAGCATTTCATTGAACGCTCGCAAGTAAACAGACTGAAACTCATCAATTATAAAAACAATTAAATCAGCAGCACTCGCAAGCAGATAATTAATTTTTTTCAAACTGCTTGAAATATCAATCAGTAAATAGTCATATCTTTTATTCACTGAGGACATTAAATCGATAAATGAATACTGCTCATATAATGTTGGTTCAGCATTAAAATTTTTATCGAGATTTGACGCTAAAATATCAAACCCTTTAAATACGCATTTTATTGCGTTGTTAATTGGGATAGAGCCAATATTTTCTCTGGTGAGATAATCGCTGAAATTTATATTTAGTAAATCTTCCAGTTCAAATAAATTATGACTTGCATCGAAGTACAATGTATTTTTTTCAAGCTTCATCAGCGAATATGCAAGATTTAAAAGAAATGTCGTCTGACCGACCCCTCCCTTACTACCGATAAATGCAATCGCATTACTATGTTTTATATTTTGCATACGCTTTCTCCCAAGAAAAAACACATGTAAACAAACGCTCCCACTCGCATCTAATCCAATTTTATTCAAGCGTACAAAAATAAAAAATTAATTAACAATAATTAATTGATGACAGGTATTAAATATTGATTATGACGTGCTAATAGCTAAATTATTTAGATTTATAGTTAAAACAAACAAAAAGAAATAAAATTATCTAAATTTTTTAGCTTTCATACTTACGATACCAAGTATCTTCATTATCGCCTGTCTAACCGGGGTTTTCCCCATCGAGACAACATTATTTATCTAAATATGTTATGTTCTCTGACCATCACACATAAACTACTTAATCATACAGCACGCATATAAATAATATTTACATTGTCAATATTTTTATGAAGCTAACTTCTTTTATCAATAAATATGACTCAATGCCCAATTCCTGATAATGAAGAACAACGCATCGCTTCATTACAGTCGATGTGTGTTCTGGATACACCATCAAACGATCTATTGGATCACATTGTCAATAGTGCACGTAATATCTTCAGCGTACCGATCGTCCTGATAAGCCTGGTTGATCATGACAGACAATGGTTTATATCCAAAAGCGGCGTTAATTTTAAAGAAACGACTCGAGAATTATCTTTTTGCGCGCATGCTATTTGCAATAATACTGGAAACAACAAGCATTCCAGATTATTCGAAGTTAAAAACGCAGCCAATGACAACAGGTTTATGGATAATTTTTTTGTAACCAATCAACCCTATATCAAGTACTATCTTGGATACGTTATTCAGTCTGAACGAAAATACAATATAGGAACTTTATGCCTCATAGACACAAAAGAACGGAATTTTACTCGTGACCAGGTGAATTGTTTTTGTGAATTGGCATCCCTTGTAGAATCACTATTGCAGCATCATAAGCTATATTCATACAACAAAGACAATCTGATATTTAACTCATTTTGCGACATGGTCGTCAATTACTATAGCATCCAAAATAAAATTGCCCTGTTGGACACGGAGTTAGCCAAAGCCCATTCAAACTTTAACGAATGGCAAATACTGAATCTGATTATCAACTTTAGCAATGTCACACCCGCTTTTATCGGAAAAGAGATTGGCTATTCAAGCCCTCTCGTCACTGTTTATCTAAAGAAGCTTGAGTCCAAAAAATTGATCCAAAAGTCGCCCGCTGAATACGACCGGCGCAGTAGAAAGCTTATTGCAACAGATAAAGGCTATGATTTATGGATGCGTGGTCTGCAAATTTGTAAATCTTTAAACTTTCCCTAGTACACTACTCATTCCATTTTGATATCGCCCGATTTCAATCAATTCGGGATAACCATAACCGCAAGCAAAGCCACGTGTAACTAAAGCATTACCCAATCGCCCGACACATAAATTATCTGCCGCAACACTGCCAAGTGTAATCGTGGTTAGTTTGTATATCTAGCACAGTCCTTCACCGTTGATAACTCCCTCAGATTCGCTTCCTGAATTGAATACAGAGTAATGTCATCGATTCGACATAGCCGGTATCGGCATCACAGATAGCTGACATGTCCATCTATTATCGACTGAATGAGCCTTGTTACATCTTTCGCGTAGAGGAAATTTAACCGGGACTGCCTGGATGCATGTGATCTGTGTCTGGTTCGGACATGCCGCATGGCGACGAGGCAAATTTTACCCGCACACCTCAACTGACTGGTGAAATCCTGGAACAACGTCATGCGGTGCGGGCTGAATCGCTTTTATGTGTTTGTGCCTTAAAGAGATTTTTAAAAGCGAGAGACAATAATTTTGGTAGCGGGGGCAGGATTTGAACCTGCGACCTTCGGGTTATGAGCCCGACGAGCTGCCAGACTGCTCCACCCCGCATCGATATGGTTGGTCACACTATCGCCAGTCATCTGGCTTATGCGTCAATCTGAGCGGCGAGTTTACGCAGCTATGCGTAATATTTCAAGAAGGTTAAAAATATGGTTGTTTAAAATCAGCTAAATACCTGCTGGCATATCTGGATAAGCGCCTGTGGAAAGAAAAATAACCCGACGACTAACAGTGCATGTACACTCAGAACTGAAATATGTGCAGCGGGCATGGAACCTTCGATGGGGCGAATGTCATTGTCATCGAAGTACATTAGTTTTATTACCCTCAGATAGTAAAATGCACCAATCACAGATGAAACAACGGCTATCAGGGCCAGTATTAGTCCATTATTGGCAACCAGTGCCTGCAATATCTGTAGTTTGGCATAAAAACCAACCGTCATCGGGATCCCGGCCATGGAAAACATGAGCAGTAGCAACAAAAACGCCAACCACGGATAAGGTTTGGCCAGCCCGCGCAGATCACTTAGCTGTTCCAGCGGTCGCTGCATGCGTTCACTCATTAATAACGCACCAAATGTTGCCGAACTCATTAGCGCATAAATAAGCGTGTAAAATAACGCGGCGGAATAACCTTGCACATTGCCCACAGACAATCCGAGCAGAATATAGCCAACATGTCCAATCGTTGAGTAGCCCAGCATACGCCGCAGGCTCGTTTGTGCAATGGCGACAATATTACCGACAAGCAGCGAAAGCACTGACAACACTATCAATGACTGTTGCCAGTATTGGTGCATCCACGGGACACCGTCCATTAACAATCTCAGCGCCAACAAAAGTCCCGCAATCTTCGGGACACTGCCTATCAGCAGTGCAACAGAGAGTGGTGCTCCCTGGTAAACATCGGGCAACCACATATGAAACGGGACCGCTCCCAGCTTAAAGGCAAGCCCGATAACAATAAAAATCACTGCCGCGATGATGCCAATCCCCGCTTCACTGACAAGTGTCAATTGCGACAGGTATAAAGACCCGGTCAAGCCATAGATTAGCGAGATTCCGTAGAGCAAAAAGCCCGAGGCAATTGCACCAAGTACAAAATATTTAATGGCTGCCTCGGAGCTGATACTGTTATCACGATCCATCGCCACCAACGCATACATACAAAGAGATAATAATTCGAGTCCAAGATAAATCATCAGCAAGTGACTCGCCGAACTCATTAACATCATCCCCAGCAAGGCAAACAGCGCCAACGCGTAATACTCACCCGCCGGAAATTTATGAGTTTCTATGTAACGCCGCGAATAAATCAATACGACAATCATCAGCACACACATGGATGTTTTGGCAAAGATTGCCAGCCCATCAATAATGTAGAAACCATTAAATAATTCCAGCGCTTGTGAATTGAATGGAGCAACACTCAGGGTCAGCACCACGAACAATACAGTTTGTGTTAAATAAAAAAGGCTTTGTCGATAGTGCGCGGCAAACGCGCCTCCAAGCAATACAACACAGGCACCCAGCAAAAGCGTTATTTCTGGTACAAGGATCAGATATTCCATCATTATTGTGTTTATTTGCATATCAGGGCACCTTGCTTGCCAATGCAAGCCGCAAAACATTCTCCAGAGACGGCTGTAAATACTCCACCATCCATGCAGGCCATATTCCTACCAGGATCACAAGAATGGCCAGACTCATCAGCAAGGCAAACTCACGTGGTGTAACATCCTGAAGCTGCGCGACGGATGCACTGACCACTTCTCCGTAAATCACACGTTTCACCAGCCACAGCGAATAGGCTGCGCCAACAATTAAGGTAATCGCAGCAAGCGCGGCATACCAAACACTGGCATCGAAACTGGCAATAATCACCATAAATTCTCCGACAAAACCCGATGTTCCGGGCAAGCCGGAATTAGCCATGGCAAACAGCACCATAAAAGCAGCAAACACCGGCATACTGTTCACGACCCCCTGGTAATCATCAATGTTGCGTGAATGCATCCTGTCATAGAGCACACCCACACAGAGAAATAGTGCCCCCGAAATAAAACCATGTGAAATCATCTGAATCATGCCGCCTTGCAGTGCCAGCATCTGAATATCATGGTTGCCGGTACCAATCTGGTAAATGACAAAGAAACCCAGTGTCACAAACCCCATATGGGCAATAGACGAGTAGGCGATCAACTTCTTCATGTCTTTCTGCGCCAGTGCCACAAAACCAATGTAGACAATGGCAATCAGAGACATGGTTATCAATAACCAATCCAGCTCACGGCTCGCATCGGGTGTGACAGGCAGATTAAAACGCAAAAATCCGTAACCACCTATCTTCAGCATGATTGCGGCCAGGATGACCGAGCCACCGGTTGGTGCTTCGACGTGCGCATCAGGTAACCAGGTATGTACAGGCCACATCGGCACTTTAACGGCAAATGCAATCAGAAACGCCAAAAACAGCCAGATTTGGGTATTTAGTCCGAGTGGCGCCTGCTGGAGCTGCGCAATCTCGAAGGTGCCGGTTTGAGCATATAAATATAACAGCGCCACGAGCATGAACACTGAACCCAGAAAAGTATAGAGAAAGAACTTAACCGTCGCATAAACACGTCTTGGACCACCCCATATCCCGATAATCAGGAACATCGGGATCAGCATGGCTTCAAAAAACACATAGAACAGGATGGCATCAAGTGCGCAGAAAACTCCCACCATCAGACCCTCGAGCACCAAAAATGCTGCCAGGTAATAATGAATTTGCTGTTTTACATTTTTCCAGCTGGCAATAACCACCAGAAACGTCATAAAAACGGTCAGCACAATCAAGGCAACAGAAATGGCATCAACACCCAGAGCATAATTAATATCGAATGCCGGAATCCAGGCATGCTTTTCAACAAGCTGCATGTGCGGCTGGTTGTCAGCACGAGCCAATAATACCAAACCAAGAAAGATTTCTATCACCGAAATAATCACGGCAAACCATTTTATGCCTTCGGGGTTATCACGTCCCATAATCATGATCAGCACACCCGCAACGATTGGCATCCAGATCAATAAGCTGAGTATGGGCATATTCATGGGCAATATTTATTTCTGAAAGTAAAAGTATGTGAGCAGCCCCAGCAGGCCAATAATCATTACAAAAGCATAAGAGTATAGGTACCCTGTCTGCATTTTACGCATTTGCCCGGATATCCCTCTGACCAGGCTGGCAGAGCCATTAACAATCAGACCGTCAATCAGCAGACGGTCACCAAGCGTTGAGATTAACTGACCTGCGCCGACACCAAGACGGGCAAACCCTTTCAGATAAAGCCAGTCAAAGCCATATTTATGAATCAGGACTTTACTGGGCAATGCCGTAAGTGGTGATAGTATGCGCGGCAATCCCGGCACAAGTGAATAACATAGCCACGCCAGCAATACGCCACCCAAAAGAAGATAAAACGGAATTACGACAAATCCATGCATAATCATTGCCAGGGCGCCCTCAAACTTCGCACTCATCGACGACATCACCGTGTGCTGTTCACTGACATAAATGGAAGCAGCAAAAAAGTCTCCATATACAACATGCCCAATGATGTAGCCGGAAATTACACTCATAAAGGCGAGAAAAATCAAAGGCATTGTAACCACTGCCGGAGATTCTTTGACATGGGCATAATCTTCGTCAGACATGCGCGGCTTACCGTGAAATACCAGCAGCAACAGGCGAATAGAGTAAAAGGCGGTAACAAAGACACCCGCAAGTACCAGCCAGTAGACATAGTGTGCACCGGGCAAGTCAGATAAGTGTACAGCTTCAATAATCGATTCCTTGGAAAAGAACCCCGACAAGCCCGGGAAACCAATTAATGCTAGCGTACCAATCAGTGATGTTATATAAGTAATTGGCATACGCTTCCATAATCCTCCCATTTTGCGGATGTCCTGCTCATGGTGCATCGCAATAATCACAGAACCTGCGGCAAGGAACAGTAAAGCTTTAAAAAAGGCATGGGTATATAAATGGAATATGGCAAGGGAATATGCAGAAACTCCCAGGGCTACCGTCATGTAACCCAGCTGTGACAGTGTCGAATAAGCCACCACTTTCTTAATGTCATCCTGCACCATGGCGACAAGACCCATAAAGAAGGCGGTCGTTGCACCGATAAACATAATCAACATCAAAGCTGTTTCACTTAACTCAAACAATGGTGACATACGTGCCACCATGAAAATTCCTGCGGTCACCATTGTTGCGGCATGAATTAAAGCCGAGATAGGGGTCGGACCTTCCATGGAATCAGGCAACCACACATGTAGCGGCACCTGCGCCGATTTACCCATCGCACCTACAAACAATGCAATACATATAAACGTGATCAAGGACACCTGCCAAGTGGAGGTGATCGACAGGCTTTCACCCACCAGGCCATTGGCTGCTGCGAATACTTCAGCGTAATCAAGACTTGCGGTGCTGATAACCACGGCCGCAATACCGAGCAAAAAACCAAAATCCCCGACACGATTAACCAGAAAGGCCTTCATGTTTGCCACGATCGCGGTCGGTCGCGTATACCAAAAGCCAATCAACAGGTAGGAAACCAACCCTACTGCTTCCCAGCCAAAAAACAGCTGTAAAAAATTATTCGACATCACCAGCATTAACATCGCAAAAGTAAACAGCGATATATAACTGAAGAATCTTTTATATCCGGGGTCACCCTGCATATAACCAATAGTATAGATATGCACCATTAAAGACACGGAAGTCACTACCAGCATCATGAGGACACTCAGGGTATCAATCAAAAAACCAATACCGAGTGTTAACTCACCTATCTTCGCCCATTCATAAAGATAAAAATTTTGCGCCGCATAATCTCCTGCATATAAATCATGAAACACCAGCAACGAGGCCAGCAGTGATGCAGTGACACCGCTGATTGTAATCAGGTGCGCATGTGCGTTGGATATCCATTTACCTCCCAACCCCACAAGCAACGAGCCCACCAGCGGCGCCAGAACAACAACCAGACATAGTTGATACAGTGACATGGTTACCCTTTCATCTCATTGAGATCCTGCACATTGATTGTGCCGCGATTTCTGAACACCACGACCAGTATTGCCAACCCGATTGCTGCCTCGGCGGCAGCAACAGTCAGTATAAAGAAAACAAACACCTGGCCTGCAAGATCATTCAGATAATAAGAAAAAGCAATAAAGTTGATATTGACTGCCAGCAACATGAGTTCAATGGACATGAGCAACACGATAAGATTTTTGCGATTCATGAAAATGCCCGCGATCGCAAGAGAAAACAAAATAGCGCCGAGCACCAAAAAGTGTGTGATTGTAATCATTTGCCCATGCTCATTGTTTGTTATCGTTTTCGCTTGCCAAAGACACTATGCGTATACGATCCCTGGCTTTCACTTTGACCTGATCGGCAGGATTTTGTGTAAGGCTCTGCATGCGGTGGCGAAGTGTCAGGACAATCGCTGCAACAATGGCCACCAGCAATATCACTGCCGCCGTTTCAAATGGTAGCAAATAGTCAGTGTATAATATTTCGCCGAGCGCATGCGTATTGCCCTGCTCGTGCTGGAAACCCGCAGCACGCTCGATAGAAAATTCTTTTGCCAGTACAACCAGTACCAGCTCAACAATCATGACCAGTGACACCAGCAGCGCCACGGGCATAAATTTTACAAAGCCCTCTCTCATTTGACCGAGATTGATATTCAGCATCATCACCACGAACAAAAAAAGCACCATCACGGCGCCCACATACACCAGCACCAGTGTGATCGCTAAAAATTCCGCCTCCAGTAGCAACCAGATAGCAGATGAAGTAAAAAACACCAGCACCAGACTCAAAGCAGAATGCACAGGATTTTTTGCGGTAATCATACGTACAGCGGCAATCACCATTATGAACGCAAAAAAGTAAAAAATGATTAGCTGAAAAGTCATGGTTTAACGATATTGTTATTGATTGTTATCGGTATGGCGCATCTGTCTGTCGATCTTGTGCAATTTGTTGTTCATATTTTTCGCCGATTGCAAGTAAATCCTGTTTTGTCATGATTTGATCGCCACGATTTTCAAAGTGATATTCGAAATTTCTTGTTTCTACAATGGCATCGACAGGACACGCCTCTTCACAAAACCCGCAATAGATGCATTTAAACAAATCAATATCATAGCGTGTTGTACGACGAGTACCATCTTCTCTCTGTTCACTATCTATGGTGATAGCCAAGGCGGGACAAACTGCTTCGCATAGTTTGCACCCTATACAACGTTCTTCTCCGCTGGGGTATCTGCGCAATGCATGCAGACCTCTGAATCGTGGTGACTGGGGTGTTTTTTCTTCGGGATATAACACCGTGACTTTATTGGTGACCAGTTTTTTGCGCGTAAGATTAAGCCCTTTTAACAGCTCCCATAGTGAGAAACTTTTCAGAAAATGTCTCATACACTTACCTCCTTTATAGCCAAGAGGAAACCACACCTGAGCTGGGATTTGACCCGGAACTCATCCAGAGTGCTAATCGCACTCGGTGGAAATTCAATTTGCCACCAGCGCGGTAATTGACGCTTGTTTCGTTTTAGTCGAACCATGGTCCCACCTCAAACGCGATTGCGATACCTTCTACAAAGATCCATACCAGTGTCACCGGTATTAATACTTTCCAGCCCAAACGCATAATCTGGTCATAGCGGTAACGCGGGAATGTGGCACGAAACCAGAGAAAACAGAAAATAAAAAAACTGGTCTTGAACAAAAACCAGTGCACTCCGGAATCAAACAAAAATCCAACGATGGGCAGGCCGGTCAGTACGCCAATAGTTTCAAATGGGCTCAACCACCCTCCCAGGAACAACAACGCGGTGAGTGCAGAAATCAGTATGATGTTCGCATACTCTGCCAAAAAGAATACCGCAAAACCCATACCGGAATATTCCACATGAAAACCGGCAACAATTTCAGATTCACCTTCGGCAACATCAAACGGTGCACGATTAGTCTCGGCAACCCCTGAAATGAGGTATACCATAAACAATGGAAACAAGGGTAACCAGTACCAATGCAGCACCCCGCCACTTTGCTGTTCGACGATATCGCTTAAATTGAGACTGCCGCTGGCCATCAACACGCCTACCAGCGCAAAGCCCATCGCAATCTCATAGGAAACAATCTGGGCGGCGGAACGCAATGCTCCGAGTAATGCGTATTTGGAATTAGAGGCCCACCCAGCAACAATGACTCCGTAGACACCCATTGATGTCAATGCCAACACATATAAAAGTCCTGCGTTGATATCTGAAAAATAAACTCCGTCAGCGAAAGGAATCACCGCCCACGCAGCGAGTGCCGGCACAATCGAAAGCACGGGTGCGATACGAAATAAAAACCGGCTGGAATTGGTCGGCAGTATCATCTCCTTGAACATAAGCTTCAGAGCATCCGCGATGGGCTGCAGCCAACCTTTTGGCCCAACACGATTGGGGCCAATGCGCATTTGCATGTAACCGATTATCTTTCTCTCTGCAAAAGTGACATAGGCAACCGCTCCCATTAACACCAGCAAAAAATTTACGATCAGTACCGAAATAATCAATAATTCTCGGTAAAGTTCCGGAATGGCGTTCCAATATGACATCATGATTACGAAACGGACAGGTTCTTCAGTTCAACAGGCCCGTTAGGCGCTTCCAGTTTTTCACTTCTTGGAAGTCCTCTCGGGATACACACGGTACCTGGCAAAATATTGTTATCCAGGACACATTCCAGAATGGCACTGTAGTCTCCCTGGGTTACCTTGACCCACTTACCCGCCACCAGGTTATGTTTTTCAATATCCACGCTGTTTATATACGCCACAGCTTCTTCGCAGCCCTGTGCTTTTTGCAGGGAAGTCGCATTTCTCACTAATGGGTCAATGGAATAAATCGGCGTAAAACTGGTGCGATAGATCGCATCATCGCTTGACGATGCGGTATCGATAACAGGGACAGCAGCAATATGATTATCAAATTCAAATGATTCATCAATATGATTTTGAATATCGGACTGGACATCGCTAATTGACATGTAATCGAAACCTTCGAGCCCCATCACAGAACCAATCATGCGAAATATTTTCCATGCATCTTTTACACCGTCTTGCGCGTCAACGATTTTGCGACATGATTGCCAGCGTCCTTCCATGTTGATCTTGGTTCCTTCGACCTCGGCGTAGCAGCTGACAGGCAATAACCAGTGACAATATTCACGCATCGCGTCGGTGACAAAAGAGCCAATGGCAATGACTGCTTGTGCTTCGCGCAATGCATGCAGTGTTGCAGCTGGCAAGGCAGTGTCCCACTCTGCTTCGATCCCCAGCAGCAGGTACACTTTCCTGTGCGATTCCACCATCTGCCGGTAATTTAGTCCTGCTTCACCTTCAACCGGTATTCCCATTATCTGCCTGTGAGGCAGTATTCCCAGTAGCGACGCGCCGGCAGCATTGGAAGCCTGGCTAACATGACCAAAATGGGCACCACTCAGCGTTGCAATCCAGCTGGCTATGGCACGCAGGGAAGTGTATTGATCATGCTGGACCATTAACTGTCCTGTAAGTACACAACTATTTTGCGCATTGCACAAAAGGTCAATGAATTCATTTAATGATTCATCAACGGGCAACAAATACTCTTGCAGGCTATTCGGGACGTTCGTTTCAGAGTGTTGATGAAGATTGCTTAAAATCTGCAACAAACGGTTAAGCCAGTCCTGTGGCTTGACGGTTTCATGCGCTGCTAGTGGCATGTGCCATTCGGTGTACTGAGGATTAATAACAATCACCTTTGAGCCCCGGCGTGCTGCCTTGCGAACTTTATGTGCCAGCATCGGCTGTTCGTTTCTCAGGTCGGCGCCGATAATGACAATGACGTCCTGGTTTTCCACATCATTGATGTGCATCCCGAGCGAGGGGAAAACCGGATCATCCTGCGCATGACTGAAGTCACTCTGATGAATCCGGTGATCGATATTCCTGATACCCAGTGAACGCGCCAGTTTTTGCAATAGAAAAAGATCTTCATTGGTATGATTGGCACTGGCGAGAAAACCAATATCCTCAGGCTGATATTGTTTCAGCAGTGCTGACACTGACTCAATAGCATCAGACCAGTCACATGTGCGCCACTCCTGGTCGTGTTTGCGCATTACCTGCAGCAAACGGTTGTCACTGTACATCCCTTCATAACTGAAACGATCTCGATCTGAAATCCATGTTTCATTCAGTTCAGGGTGCTCGCGCGGAACCACCCGAATGACTTCATTCCTTAGCGTGTGCAAAGACAAGTGGGAACCAAACGAGTCATGTGGGCTAATGGTTGCAGACTCCACCATCTCCCATGCACGCGCTTTCATGCGTGATGGTTTTGCATTAAGTGCCCCGACCGGACACAGGTCAATGACATTGCCTGACAGTTCGGAGGATAGCGATTTTTCGACATAGGTCCCTATTTCCATGAATTCACCCCGGCCGACCGCTCCCAGTTCACTGATCCCAGCGATTTCATCTCCAAATCGCACACAACGCGTACAGTGTATGCATCGTGTCATATCCGTTGAAACAAGTGGACCAATATCCTTATCCTGAACGACACGCTTTCTTTCATTGAAACGGCTGACATCACTGCCATAAGCCATGGCCACATCCTGCAGTTCGCATTCACCGCCCTGATCACATACCGGGCAGTCCAGTGGATGGTTGATTAACAGAAACTCCATCGTGCCCTTTTGAGCATCCAGTGCCAGATCTGATTGGGTGTATACTTGCATGCCATCTGCGACAGGGGTTGCACACGCCGGCAGTGGCTTGGGCGCTTTTTCAACCTCTACCATACACATGCGGCAATTGGCGGCCACCGACAAGTGTTTGTGATAGCAGAATCTCGGAATATGAATGCCCGCATTATCAGCCACCTGAATCAGCATCGTGCCACGTGGTGCCTTGATTTCAACACCATCAATTGTGACGGTGACCAGATCTGCAGGCTGTTGTTGATCAGTCATAGTGCTACGCCGCACTTTGCTGTTGATTCACGAGACTACATCCATGTTCGACATAGTGGACAAATTCCTCGCGGTAGTGCTCGATAAAACTCTGCACGGGCATTGCCGCAGCATCGCCCAACGCACAGATTGTTCGGCCCTTTATTTTCGCGGCCACGTCATCAAGCAGGTCGATGTCGCTCAGCTTGCCTTCTCCATTCACCATCCTGGTTAACATCCGATACAGCCAGCCGGTCCCTTCCCTGCACGGTGTGCACTGACCGCAGGATTCGGAAAAATAAAAACGTGATATACGCCTTAACACCTGCACCATATCGGTCGTTTCATCCATGATAACAACCGCACCGGAACCGAGGAACGATCCCGCATTATTGATCGCGTCATAGTCCATGTTGGTCTGCATCATCACATCGCCGGGGACGACCGGAACGGAAGATCCTCCGGGTATTACTGCCTTGAGCTGTCGCCCCTGCCATACTCCACCGGCCAGGTTTAATAGCTCACTGAAGGGCATGCCCAGCGACACTTCATAATTCCCGGGACGCACGACATGTCCGGACACGGAAAAACATTTAACCCCTCCATTATTGGGAAGACCCAGCTCCGCAAACCACTGTGGACCATTTAAAATGATTGATGGAACGGAGGCCAGACTCTCGGTGTTGTTAATTGTGGTGGGACAACCATACAGCCCATAGGCCGCAGGAAAAGGCGGCTTAAATCTCGGCTGCCCTTTTTTACCTTCCAGTGATTCCAGCAGGGCCGTTTCTTCTCCGCAGATATATGCTCCCGCACCCAGTGCATCGTAAAGTTGATAATCAAACCCGGAGCCCAGAATGTTTTCTCCCACGAACCCATGCTCGTAAGCTTCATTGAGAGCCTGTTTAAAGCGTTTGTAGGGTTCATCCATGAATTCACCGCGCATGTAATTATAGCCAGCACTCGCACCAATGGCGTAACCGGCAATGATCATTCCCTCGACCAAAGCATGAGGATTGAAACGAAGTATGTCCCGATCCTTGCATGTTCCGGGTTCCGACTCATCCGAATTGCACACCAGGTAGGCGGGCTTGCCTGTATTTTTTGGCATGAAGCTCCATTTCATGCCGGTGGGGAAGCCGGCACCGCCCCGACCCCGCAGTCCTGAGACCTTGACCATCTCAATCACTTCATCAGGAGATATTTTATCCCTGAGAATTTTTTCCAGCGCCTGATAGCCGCCTAGCTCTCTGTAGGTGTCGTAAGACCATGGCGTATCCATATTTCGCGTTTTGTAGACGACTTCATCCATGATTTATTCCAGTCCTTCCAGAATTTCATCAACTCTGGCCTGTGTTAGATTTTCATAATACACATGATCAATCTGCATCATCGGAGCACCGCAACATCCAGCCAGACACTCTTCTTCGTTTTTTAAATAATATTTGCCATCCGGCGTCGACTCGCCACAACTTATGTTAAGTTTTGTCTCAAGGTATTGAAGAATCTCTTCTCCACCCCGCAACATACATGACAGGTTGGTGCATACTGCAATGGTATGTTTACCGACAGGTTCCAGCTCGAACATGGAATAAAAAGTCGCAACCTCGTAAACAGATATCGCAGGTATTTGTAAAATTTCGGCCAATGCATCCATTTGTTCGACAGGCAGATAACCATGCTCATGCTGGATTGCGTGAAGACCGCCCAGCACGGCAGAACGTTTTTGATCTTCAGGGAAACGCTTTAGCCATGCGTTCACTTCCTGTATTACGTCCTGCGATAGAGTTTTTTCGCTCGTATTTGTCATGGCATTACCTGTCGATTTCTCCAAAGACGATGTCCTGGGTCCCAATCACTGCAACGACATCGGCAATCATATGCCCTTTCACCATCTCATCCAGGCCAGCCAGATGTGCAAAGCCAGGCGCACGTATTTTTACCCGGTAGGGTTTATTTGCACCATCGGATACCAGGTATACGCCAAACTCACCTTTGGGGTGTTCTATTGCGCTGTAAACTTCACCTTCAGGTAAACAATAGCCCTCTGTGAAAAGTTTAAAATGATGAATCAGGGCTTCCATGTCGTCTTTCATGTCTGCCCGTGTTGGCGGCGTAATTTTATGATCATCATGTATTACCGGCCCGGGATTATCCCTGAGCCACTGACAACACTGTTTATAATTTCATTTGACTGGCGCATTTCTTCAATGCGGACCAGATAGCGGTCGTAACAGTCGCCATTCACACCCACCGGAATAAAAAAATCCATTTTGTCATAGACCTCATAAGGCTGTTTTCTCCTGAGGTCCCATTCCACACCCGAACCTCTTAACATGGGCCCGCTGAATCCAAGCTGCAAAGCACGTTCGGGCGAGACGACACCGATGTTGACAGTGCGCTGTTTCCAGATGCGATTATCTGTAAGCAATGTTTCATACTCATCGACGCACGCCGGAAAGCGGGATGTAAATGACTCAATAAAATCGAGTAATGAACCTGATCTGTCCTCGTTTAATTGATTGATTTCCCGATCACTGCGCCACTTCGATTGTTGATACTGAGGCATGCTATCAGGCAAATCACGATAAACACCTCCCGGACGATAATATGTCGCATGCATGCGTGTTCCGGACACGGCTTCGTAGCAATCCATTAAGTCTTCCCGTTCCCTGAATGCATAAAGGAACATCGACATGGCGCCGATATCCAGCGCATGCGCACCCAGCCATAACAAGTGATTGAGGATGCGGGTGATCTCATCAAACATCACACGAATATACTGGGCACGTTCAGGCGGGTGGATTCCCAGCAGTTTCTCAATGGCCAGCACATAACCATGTTCATTACACATCATTGACACATAATCGAGCCGGTCCATGTAACCAATACTCTGATTATATGGTTTGCTTTCCGCCAGTTTCTCGGTGCCTCGGTGCAACAGTCCTATATGCGGATCAGCACGTTCAATGACTTCCCCATCCAGTTCCAGAATCAGGCGCAGTACACCGTGAGCCGCTGGATGTTGGGGCCCAAAGTTCATTGTATAGTTTTTTATTTCAGCCATCAGTCAGGGCTCTTTTCCATCAGTGCGCGTTTGCTCATGATCACGGTGATTCTCCCGAATGACTTTTGGCACAAGCACACGTGGTTCGATTGATACCGGTTCATAAATAACACGCTTCTTTGATGGGTCATAGCGTACTTCGACATGCCCCACCAGCGGGAAATCTTTTCTGAGTGGATGTCCTACAAATCCATAGTCCGTCAGTAATCGGCGCAGATCAGGATGGCCATCAAAGACAATACCGAACAGATCAAAAACCTCACGCTCATACCAGTTGGCACTGGTCCACAATTCGCATACGGATGCCACCCTGGGCATTTCATTATCCGTGCAGAATACTTTGACGCGCAGACGCTGATTTTTTTCTACCGAGAGCAAATGATACACCACGGCAAAACGCGGAGTAGGCATCTCATTACAAATGGGATTATTATCAAAGGTAAATCTACCGAAAGTTTTTTGGGAAACGCCGCGACTGAACCCTGATCCGGACGCCTGTTCCGTTTTCCATTCTGTCTTACCGTATTCCAGGTAATCCACTGCTGTGACATCCATTAGCTGGTCAAAACGAAAAGCCTCTTCATCCCTTAGTGCTGTCAGTACTATTAGCAGCTTTTCCGGTTTGACAATTATGGTATGTTCATGGCGTTTCGACTCTATTTCACATTGCTGCTGTTGTGATAATTGATCCAGTGATGTTTTAAACAACTCGCGTTGATTCATGTGACAGCTATTCCTGAGATTAGCGGGTAATGGACCGGGAACGGCGTATTTTTTTTTGCAACTGCAGGATACCGTACATTAACGCCTCTGCCGTGGGTGGACAGCCAGGCACATATATATCAACCGGTACAATTCGGTCGCATCCTCTCACTACAGAATAGGAATAATGGTAGTAACCACCACCATTGGCACATGACCCCATTGAGATTACCCACTTTGGTTCTGCCATCTGGTCATATACTTTACGTAATGCCGGCGCCATTTTATTGACCAGGGTCCCGGCCACAATCATGACATCCGATTGCCTCGGACTGGGGCGAAACATGACACCAAAACGGTCCAGATCGTAGCGAGATGCACCAGCCTGCATCATCTCAACGGCACAGCATGCGAGCCCAAATGTCATTGGCCACATCGAACCGGTACGTGCCCAGTTGACCAGTTCATCAAGTCGGCCAACGGCAAAACCCTGTTGTGCAAGCTGATCAGTATCCATTGTTAGCCTGTCTGTTGAAAATTGATTGCATGATCAGTCCCAGTTGAGTGCGCCTTTCTTCCATTCATAGATAAATCCTACAATTAGTATGCCAAGAAATAAGCCCATGGCGAGCAAGCCCGGCATACCAATGTCTCTAAGAGCCACAGCCCAGGGAAAAAGGAATGCAATTTCAAGGTCAAATATTATGAAAAGTATGGCAACAAGGTAAAAGCGGACATCAAAACGCATGCGGGAATCTTCAAAGGCCTCAAAACCACACTCATAGGGTGAATCTTTAGCCTGTTCGGGAATACGCTTCCCAAGTATTAAACCCGCTATGATAGGAACCACACCAATCATTAGTGCGATGGCTAAAAAAATAAGGATGGGTAGATAATTCTGGAGCATAAATCGCGCGCAGTGTTTGAGTTTTGTATCAGGCACTTCTGTGCCGGATGAGCTTTTACTGTGACGATATTAAGCCCCAGCCCCTCGGAACACAAATTCATGAATTAAATAGGACGATAAATGTGCCATAAATGTATAATTATTGCCCAAACTGCCTGAATTGTCAGGGGTAATCAAGGGTGTAACGAAGGCATGATCAGCGAATTGCGGACCATGCTTGAAATGCAGCATTTGCCGCTTTTGTACAGGATCCGGCTAGTGTTTTCTTTCTCGTCCAAACGCCAGCAGACCGACAACACCAGCACCCATCAGCCAGACCGCGGCTGGTAATGGAACAGGCGTACTCACAAAGGACTCACTACCGCCGTCGCCGAAACCCTGCACATGAATGCCAATCCGCAACTCACCACTGATCAGGGCAGCAATGACATCATCAAAATCCTGCATCACAACTGTGTTCAGCAGGATTCCCAGTGTTTCTCCAGGATTGACTCCATTTGGCTGGACGGCAGGATCACTATCTGCTGACAATCCGGATGTCACCACAAAAGCAGGATCTGCATCATTGCCGCTGGGCAGATTGGGTGGTGCAGCCCCGATAGAGAAATCGACCCCGGCATCGCCCATATTTTGGTCACTATCGATCAGCGCCTCAATGGAAGCAAGGACACTGGCGCGATCATCAAAATAAACATCCGTGATTGAGCTGGCAAAAGGGCCCGTATTATTAAATGTGAATAGTACCCGGGACGTTCCCTCGTCTGTCACGTCAATAAAGAGCTGTTGCTCGCCATTGGTACAGTTGGCCATGCTGTTATTCGAGATGCAATCAACGCTGACCATCACTGCGGCAGCACTTGATAAGTATGCAGACAGAGTCAGAAAAAGTAAGATTGAAGTGATTCGTTTCATTGCGGGGTCTTTTTAGTTTTTGCTACCTGAATTGATGGATCAGTGATCGGTTTTATCTCTCATATTTTGCACAACAAATACTTTGAATTCAATCACTTATATTAATTTTTAATATTTTTAGTGAGTTATCCACCATCGTTAATGTCATTTCAATTGAAATCGCATGATTGCAGGATTTTAGCCGTTCATTCGGTTTCAACGCCGGATGCGGAGAACACAATCTGAGATGGCAAGACTCTTGCCGCACACACTTAAAACAAGTGCAGGCAGGTACGAAAAAAGCTAAATGAATGTCAGGACCTTTAAGCGATGGGTGGTTACCGTGACCAATTTGAGTAGCCAGGTGCATATATATAAACCTGGTAATAGGACCATCATCAAATGGTGCCGATGGCCGGAGTCGAACCGGCACGGCTTTCGCCACTGCCCCCTCAAGACAGCGTGTCTACCAATTCCACCACATCGGCTGTGTTTTGTAGTTTAGTTACTGCGGGATATCGGCAGGTACTGCCTGCCCAGCATTTTCCTCTATTATGTTTTGTGCGTTTTCATTGGTATCTGATGCGCTATCCTGGGCCTGATCCGCGCCAGATTGCGCCTTTTGTGCCGCTTGATTCTCAATTTCTGATTTAATTATATCCTTCATCTCTTCATCAGAGGTGCCCTCGGGAATATTTATTACAGCCGGCACATCCGAAGGCACTTCAGGGATTCCTACCTGTTGTTCCTGTTTCACATTCGTGTCCATCACACTCTCGGTCATCTGACGATTACTGGCCAGATAGGCAAGCACGATACTATTGATAAAAAACGCCGTGGCCAGTATGGCTGTCGCGCGCGACATGAAAGAAGTCGAACCCTTGGCACCGAATACCGTGCCGGAGGCACCGCCCCCTCCACCAAATGCCGCACCCGCGCTCGCACCCGGCCCCTGTTGCAATAGCACTAATGCGATCAGGGCTGCTGCTATCAAGACATCAATTGTAACTAAAATACTGTATAACATTCTTGCGTACCGCCTTTAATTTATTAAGATACTGCAGAAATAATGGCATTAAATTGTTCTGCATCCAGTGAAGCCCCTCCGATCAGGCCTCCATCGATATCTTTTTGAACTAACAGTTCACTGGCGTTTGCAGGCTTCATGCTACCGCCATAAAGAATACTGATTTGATCTGCAATTGCTGGGGATTGGCATGCAACTTCAGCGCGAATCATGGCATGAGCTTGCTGTGCCTGATCAGGCGTTGCCGTCTTTCCAGTGCCAATCGCCCAGACAGGCTCATAAGCGATGACGGCATTGCGCAGTGCTTCAATGCCAATTTTCTCGATGACGGCATTGACTTGCGAGATAATTGTTTCCTGTACGACACCCTTTTCACGCTGCTCGAGTGTTTCACCCACACACAGAATAGGTAATAGTCCGGCAGATTGAATCTGGATGACTTTCTGGGCAACAATTTCATTCGTTTCGCCATAGTATTCACGACGCTCAGAATGTCCCACAATAACATACTTACATCCAAACTCGGCCAGCATTGGCGGGGACACTTCACCTGTGTATGCACCGCTATGATGCTGTGCAGATGTTTGCGCTCCCAGTTGAACATTGCTGTGAGTGATCAGTTCAGCGGCTTTCATCAAATATGGAAAAGGCGGGCAGATCACAACATCCACATCCGGATAATTCGCACAGAAATTATTTATGGCGGGCACCACTGAATCCACCATTTCCAGGCTTCCATTCAGCTTCCAATTCGCCGCAATAAGGGGTTTTCGCATTGTTCAACCAACAAGATGGGGTGAGAGCGCGCAAGCTTACCTAGCACGCTTAAGAAATTCAAATAATAAGATTTTTTTTAACGTGACAGCCCATAATCAGGCGGCACATTCTTCTGATACCACTGATGCAATCTGTTCAGCCAGGGTTCTTACTTGCGGCGCGTCAATACCCTCGACCATCACCCGGATCAGCGGTTCCGTGCCTGATGGGCGTAGCAGTACGCGCCCGCTGTCCGCCAGTTGTGATTCTGCCTTGCTAATCGCTGCCTGAATCCCGCGTGATTTTAATATATCTATTTTCTGTTTTATTGGCACATTGACCAGCATTTGTGGATACTTGTTCATGCCGCGCTTGGCTTCGCGAAGTTTGATGTCTTCCTCGACCAGAACCTCGAGAACCTGAAGCGCGGCCACAACCGCGTCTCCTGTAGATGTGCGGTCGAGACAGATAATATGCCCTGAGGACTCGCCACCAAGCTCCCACGCATACTGGCGCAGCATCTCAAGCACATAACGATCGCCGACAGCCGCGCGCATAAATTCTATGTTTTGCCGTTGCAGGGCGTGTTCAAGACCCAGATTGGACATCAGGGTGCCGACGACACCACCCTTGAGTGACTGCTTGCGCTGGCGTGCCACGCTGATGACATAAAGCAACTCATCCCCATCGACCACTTCTCCGTTTTCGTCCACCATAATGAGACGATCCCCGTCACCATCAATGGCAATACCAATATCGGCCTGGTGTTCTATGACGGCCATTCTGAGTTTTTTGGGATCTGTCGCACCACACATATGATTAATATTCACACCATTGGGCTCTGATCCAATCGACACGACTTCAGCACCCAGCTCACGAAATACATTCGGTGCAATGTGATAGGTTGCACCATTCGCACAATCAACCACGATTTTCAGACCATTCAGCCTGACATTGGTGTTAATGGTGCTTTTGCAGAATTCAATATAACGGCCGGAAGCATCACGAATGCGCTCTACCTTGCCAAGTTGATCAGAACTCACCGTGGTCAATGGCTTGTCCATTTCCTGCTCGATGCGCTCCTCAATCTCATCGGCCAACTTGGTGCCTTCCGATGAAAAAAACTTCACTCCATTATCATAATAAGGGTTATGCGAGGCACTAATAACGATACCTGCAGAAGCTCTTAGTGTGCGCGTAAGGTAGGCAATGCCAGGTGTGGGCATTGGCCCCAGCAAACGACTATTCACTCCTGCGGCAGACAGTCCCGCCTCAAGTACTGATTCCAGCATATACCCGGAAATACGGGTATCTTTGCCTATAAGCACGAGGTTATTACCCTCATTGCAGAGTACCTTTCCTGCTGCCCAACCGAGCTTCAGAACAAACTCAGGCGTCATCACACCGTCACCGACGCGTCCGCGAATTCCGTCCGTACCAAAATATTTTCTTTTCATATCTGCTTCAGAGTGATGTTTAACCGGTTCTAACTTTACCCAGCTAACGTACTGTTTTCCACACAGCTCGTCAGTGATCCAGACAACAGAAATAAAAAACGGCTCGTCTGGCGAGCCGTTTTTGCGCAATGGGTGCCAGATTATCAGTGCAGGCTGGCAGGCCCTCCAATAGGGCCAGTATCGTCTTCAACATCAGCAGACACAGAACTGCCTTCACTGCCGCCACCTGACGGATTATCGTCTTCCCAGCCATCCGGTTCACGCGGCTGCTTTCCGGCCATGATGTCATCAATCTGGTTGTTATCTATCGTTTCATACTTGATTAATGCTTTAGCCATGACATGGAGCTTGTCGAGATTTTCCGTCAGAATTTTCTGCGCGCGCTCATAGTTGCTGTCGATGATTTTACGCACTTCACCATCAATTGTATGCGCAGTTTCGTCAGAAACAGTTTTGCGCTGTGTCACAGAGTGTCCGAGAAACACCTCGCCATCTTCTTCGCTGTAGGCAAGTGGACCCATTTTTTCAGACAGCCCCCACTTGGTCACCATGCCTCGGGCAATATCAGTAGCACGCTCGATATCATTAGAGGCGCCGGTAGTGACAGCCTCGGAACCAAAGATGATTTCTTCAGCAATACGCCCACCAAACAGCGTCGATATCTGGCTTTCCAGCCGCTGCTTACTATGACTGTAGCGGTCTTCTTCAGGCAGGAACATTGTCACACCCAGGGCCCGACCACGAGGGATTATTGTCACCTTGTAAACAGGGTCATGTTCTGGCACAAGCCGACCCACGATCGCATGACCAGCTTCATGATAAGCGGTCAGCTTTTTCTCATCCTCGCTCATGACCATGGACTTGCGTTCAGACCCCATGATGATCTTGTCTTTGGCACGCTCAAATTCCGCCATGTCGACGTTACGCTTGTTACCGCGTGCAGCAAACAGGGCTGCCTCATTCACAAGATTCGCAAGGTCAGCCCCGGAAAAACCGGGGGTGCCGCGTGCGATCAGGTCGGCACGGACATCTTTTCCAATAGGAACTTTACGCATGTGCACTTTTAGAATTTGCTCACGTCCGCGCAAATCGGGCAAGGGAACGGTCACCTGACGATCAAAGCGACCGGGTCTCAATAAGGCAGGATCGAGAACGTCGGGCCGGTTTGTTGCGGCAATAACAATGACACCTTCACTACCCTCAAAACCGTCCATTTCAACAAGTAACTGGTTAAGTGTTTGTTCACGTTCATCATGACCGCCGCCAAGACCTGCACCGCGGTGACGACCTACTGCATCAATCTCGTCAATAAAGATAATGCACGGTGCATGCTTCTTCGCCTGAGCGAACATATCGCGCACACGCGAGGCGCCAACACCAACAAACATTTCGACAAAGTCGGACCCGGAAATAGTGAAAAACGGTACTTTGGCTTCACCCGCTATGGCTTTTGCCAGTAATGTTTTACCGGTTCCCGGCGAGCCGACCATTAATACACCTCGGGGTATTTTCCCACCGAGCTTCTGGAATTTACTGGGATCGCGCAGAAATTCTACCAATTCTGATACTTCTTCTTTGGCTTCTTCGACACCTGCGACATCGGCGAAGGTTACCTTGATCTGGTCTTCACCCATCAGGCGTGCTTTACTTTTTCCGAATGACATTGCACCACGCGATCCCCCGCCTCCCTGCATCTGGCGCATGAGGAAAATCCACACACCGATTAAAAGCAACATTGGGAACCAGCTGATAAATATGTCTACCAGAATGGAACGCGATTGTCCCGGGTTGGTCTGAATCACCACGTTATTATCGAGTAACTCGTTAATAAGTTGATCATCATTAGGGTTATAGGCGGTAAATTTGGTGTTATCTACCCTGACACCCTTCACGGTGCGATTATCCGAATCTATGGTGACTTCACGCACCTCACCGGAACGAATATCATCAATAAACTGCGAATAGGAGAGTTGCGCGGTTTGCTGATTATTTTTCGTAAAATTATTAAACACAGACATCAGAACCACGACGATGACTGCCCACAAAATCAAGTTTTTCACCATATCATTCATCTAACACCTCAGTAGAGCACACTGCGTCCTTGTGAATATTACCCCTTACTATAACCCAAATTCCCTTGCCACCGCATACATCTCACGACTTTGTTTCCTGGATGCTTGCGGCTTGAACGTAGAAACCCGCTTAAAACTGTTCTTAAGCTGCTGAATGTACTGTGCATAGCCTTCCCCCTGAAACAGTTTTACTGCAAATCCACCACCCGTAGTAAGGTGATGTTTGGCAAACTCTAGCGCAAGTTCAGCCAGATACATGGATCTGGGCTGATCGACGGCCTTGTTACCAGATATATTGGGGGCAATATCCGATAATACAAGGTCAACAGAATGATTATTTAGGGCTGCCACAAGATCGTCCAGGGTTTCATCGTCGGTAAAATCACCCTGTATAATACAGACGCCCTCAATTGGTTCCATTTCCAGCACATCAAGTGCGACTACTTTACCTTGACTGCCCCTGACACGCTCGATGACATATTGACTCCAGGCTCCGGGGGCAGCACCCAGATCAACGATAAACTGGTGAGGTTGAAAAATCTGGTATTTGTTATCAATTTCCTGCAGTTTGTATACTGCACGCGAGCGATAACCTTCCGATTTTGCAAGCGCTACATACGGATCACTGCTCTGGCGACTCAGCCAGCGCGAACTGCTTTTACTACGTGCCACTAATCAACTGACGCTGTGATGTCATTTATAGAGCACCGCAAGAATTTCATACTCTTTCTCGCCTCCGGGGGCCACTACCGTGACAACATCGCCCTCGCTCTTGCCAATCAGGGCGCGTGCAATGGGTGAGCTGATTGAGATCAGACCCTGCTTGATGTCAGCTTCATCTTCTCCAACAATCTGGTAACTGACTTCGTTCCCGGTTTCCTCATCTGCGAGTTCGACCGTCGCACCAAACACAATGCGCCCCCCGGTATCCAGCCTGGTAACGTCTATTATTTCAGCATTTGAGAGTTTGCCTTCGATATCCTGAATCCGCCCCTCGATAAAACTTTGCTGCTCGCGTGCGGCATGATATTCGGCATTTTCCTTGAGATCTCCGTGTTCGCGTGCGGTGGCAATCGCTTCAATCACGCGTGGTCTATCTACCGTCTTTAGCTGGCGTAACTCATCTCTCAGTTTTTGGGCACCAGTGGCGGTGAGAGGTACTTTATTCATACATATATCTGGTCTATTGAACTAATGGCGCATGCAGGCTTTGTAAAGCATACACATCACTCTCGGCTCCCTGCCTGATTGCTTGCACAAGCGCCCATGCACCGGTGATAGTGGTTGTGTAACATACTTTATTCTGCAATGCTTTACGTCGAATTGTAAATGAATCCGAGATTGCCTGCTTACCCTCGGTGGTATTAATAATCAGGTCAATTTTTTGATCAATTATCATGTCCACTATATGTGGTCGCCCCTGCCTTACTTTATTGACATGACTGCAGGTGATTTTTTGTGACGCAAGAAATTTTGCAGTCCCCTGTGTCGCAACTATTTCAAAGCCGAGCTGTATTAACTGATTGGCGACTTTGGCCGTTTCTTCCTTGTCAGCATCACGCACACTGATAAATACACGGCCAGTCAAAGGAAGATCAACACCAGCAGCTGTTTGAGACTTTGCAAAAGCCTCGCCAAAGGTTTTACCGACCCCCATGACTTCTCCTGTCGACTTCATTTCCGGTCCCAGGATGGGGTCAACACCGGCAAATTTCATAAACGGGAATACTGCCTCCTTGACCGAGTAGTGATCAGGTTTGGCGCCACGATTAAGCAGGTCTGGTTTGACATTCTGATCCGCCAGCGATGACCCCGCCATACAACGAGCCGCTATTTTTGCCAGTGGCATACCAATGGATTTGGACACAAATGGCACTGTTCTGGATGCCCTTGGATTCACTTCCAGTAAATATATATCATCGCCCTTGACCGCAAATTGGATATTCATCAAGCCCACAACGTCCAGGCCAAACGCCAGTTTGTGTGTCATGATATGTAATTTTTCCTGCAGCTCAGATGACAGTGTATGCGGAGGCAGTGAACAGGCTGAGTCTCCTGAATGAATACCAGCCTGTTCAATGTGCTCCATGATCCCGGCCACAAATACTTCTTTACCGTCGCATACAGCATCCACGTCAACTTCAATGGCATCCGATAAAAAACGGTCCAGCAATACCGGTGAATCATTGGAAACAGAAACCGCGGTATTCATGTATTGCATGAGGTCCTGATCGTTGTAAACAATCTCCATCGCGCGGCCACCCAGAACATAAGAAGGACGCACAACCAGGGGATAGCCAATTTTATTCGCCAACGGGACAGCCTCTTCCATGCTGCGTGCAGTCGCATTGGGAGGCTGCAACAGTTCCAGTTTATTCACCAGCGCCTGAAATCTTTCGCGATCTTCCGCCAAATCAATAGAGTCAGGAGAGGTACCGATAATAGGCACTCCTGCCGCTTCAAGATCACGAGCAAGCTTAAGGGGGGTTTGCCCACCAAATTGCACAATGACACCTGCCGGTTTTTCTAGGTGACAAATCTCCAGTACATCTTCAAGCGTCAATGGTTCAAAGTAAAGTCTGTCAGAAGTATCATAATCGGTAGAAACTGTCTCCGGGTTACAGTTAACCATGATGGTTTCATAACCATCTTCACGCATTGCCAGTGCGGCATGAACACAACAGTAATCAAATTCTATCCCTTGACCAATGCGATTTGGGCCACCACCTAATACCATGATTTTCTTGTTGTCAGACACCTGGGCTTCACATTCCTGTTCGTAACTCGAATACATGTAGGCGGTGCTGGTGGCAAATTCTGCAGCACAGGTATCAACTCGTTTATAAACCGGACGCACATGGAGTTTCCAGCGATATTCGCGCACGCTTGTCTCAGACTCACCAGGTAGCAATTGGGCAAGTCGACGGTCCGAGAATCCTTTTTGCTTGAGCTTAAACAGTTCCTGCGAAGGTATTTGTTCAAGCGATTTTTGCTGGATATGCTGCTCCCATTCAATGAGTTCTTTTATCTGGGCAAGAAACCATGGATCGACGGCTGTCATATCAAACAGTTTTTCCAGGCTATAGCCACTGCGCATACCCTCTGCGATATACCAGATGCGGCTTGGGCTGGTAGCCCGAATGCATTCATCGAGGTTCTGTTGCCAGTCAGCATCTTTCTTGTCTATAACGGGGTTGAGGCCATCCATTCCTGTCTCCAGTCCACGCAAGGCCTTGTGAAAGGACTCCTGGAAGGTGCGACCGATTGCCATCACTTCGCCAACAGATTTCATTTGGGTGCCCAGTACGGCAGGTGCCTGTGGGAATTTTTCAAAGGCAAAGCGGGGAATTTTTGTCACCACATAATCGATACTGGGCTCAAATGACGCCGGCGTCGCTCCGCCGGTGATTTCATTTTCAAGTTCATCGAGGGTGTAGCCAACTGCCAGCTTGGCAGCGACTTTTGCAATGGGAAACCCGGTCGCTTTGGACGCCAGCGCCGAAGAACGGGAGACGCGAGGATTCATTTCAATCACAACCAGGCGCCCATTTTCCGGGTTGACTGCAAACTGCACGTTTGAGCCACCGGTATCAACGCCAATCTTGCGTAACACAGCAATCGATGCATCACGCATGATCTGGTATTCCTTGTCTGTGAGTGTTTGCGCAGGCGCGACAGTAATCGAGTCGCCGGTATGAACACCCATCGGATCAAGATTTTCTATGGAACAGATAATAATGCAGTTATCCGCATGATCGCGCACAACCTCCATTTCATATTCTTTCCAGCCCAGCAGTGACTCTTCCAGTAACACCTCGGTAGAGGGAGAAAGGTCGAGACCGCGTGCGACGATGGATTTAAATTCTTCCATGTTATAGGCAATGCCTCCACCACTGCCCCCGAGGGTAAACGATGGACGAATAATTGTAGGAAATCCCACTTCGGGCTGTATTTGCAAAGCTTCTTCCAGACTGTGGGCAACAGCAGATTTGGCTGACTCAAGCCCGATTTCACCCATCGCCACTTTAAATTTTTCGCGATCCTCCGCCATATCAATGGCTTTCTTGGAAGCGCCAATCATTTCCACGTTAAATTTCTCAAGCACACCTTCACGGTCCAGATCGAGCGCACAATTCAATGCGGTTTGACCGCCCATTGTTGGTAATAAAGCATCGGGATTTTCACGTTCAATAATCTTGGCAACTGTCTGCCAGGTGATTGGTTCAATGTAAATGACATCCGCAGTGTCCGGGTCCGTCATGATCGTCGCCGGATTTGAATTCACCAGTATTACCCTGAATCCTTCCTCACGCAGCGCCTTGCACGCCTGCACTCCGGAATAATCAAACTCACAGGCCTGACCGATGATTATGGGCCCTGCGCCAATCAGTAGTATCGATTTAATATCAGTACGTTTTGCCATAATAATTATGTTTCGCGTCTAGAGCGCATTGCGTCTATGAATGGTTGGAATAATTCGCGCACATCATGAGGTCCGGGGCTGGCCTCAGGATGCCCCTGAAAACTGTATGCCGGGATATCGCGATGACGTATCCCCTGCAGGCTGCCATCAAACAATGAGCGATGCGTTGCCACAAGTGTATCCGGCAATGAATTTTCATCTACCGCAAATCCATGATTTTGACTGCTAATCATCACCCGGCCAGTTTGCAAATCCTTGACGGGGTGGTTGGCACCGTGGTGACCAAATTTCATTTTTAAAGTGCTGGCTCCACAGGCGAGGCCAAATAACTGATGACCAAGACAGATTCCAAACGTTGGCAGACGGGCCTGTATTACATCCTTGATCATGGAAATTGCATAGTCACAAGGCTCAGGATCCCCGGGACCATTTGACAAAAAGACACCTTCCGGGTTGTATGCAGACAACTCGGCAAAAGATGTTTTCGCAGGAAGCACTTCGAGTTCACAACCCATGTCTACAAGAATCCGCAGGATATTATGTTTTACCCCGTAATCGAGGACAGCGACTTTGTAAGGCTGGGTTTGATTATCAGATTGGCGATAACCCTGGCTTAAATGCCAGCCGCCTTCCTGCCAGCGATAGACTGTTTTTGTTGTCACCTGCTGAGCCAGATCCATGCCCTTTAATCCGGCAAACTGCCTGGCTTGATTGAGCAGTGAATCATGGCTCACATCGCCGGTGGCGATGACACCATTCAACGCACCTTTTTCCCTTAACCTGCGGGTTAAGCTTCGTGTATCGATATCTGCAATAGCGATGATATTGTGTGTCTGCAGATAGTCCTGGAGTGACTGCTCACATCGCCAGTTTGATGCGGTCACTGGCAGATCGCGCACTACCAGGCCTGAGCAATGCAGCGCTGTGGATTCCCAGTCGTGTTGATTTGTACCGACGTTACCTATGTGAGGATAGGTTAATGTAACGATTTGTTTGCAATAAGACGGGTCAGTAAGTATTTCCTGGTAACCTGTCATAGAGGTGTTGAAAACCACTTCTCCTTCCGTGATTCCTTCTGCACCAATAGAGACACCCTGGAAGATAGTGCCGTCTTCAAGTACCAAATATGCAGGTGTACTCAAACGTTTCCTCCTTAACGTGGATGTAAAAAACGGGGCTTCATTATGAATCCCCGTTAGAAATTTGTTGCCTGACCAAACAGGCGATCACTACTAATTATTGTACTGCAAGTCGCACAGAGCGGATAGAGTTTAGTCGAGGGTTTTTATGATTTATTTCAGGGACAGGCCCAATACATCCTGCATATCGTAGACACCGTTCTGCTTTCCCACCAGCCAGTTGGCCGCACGCACGGCTCCCCGGGCAAAAGTTAATCGACTGCTGGCTTTATGTGTTATCTCAACGCGCTCACCAATACCGCCAAAAATGACGGTGTGTTCGCCTACGATATCGCCTGCACGTATGGTTTGAAATCCTATTGTGCCGGCTTCACGCGCACCGATGTTTCCGTGGCGTGTATATTGAGCCTTATCTTCCAGATCCACTCCAAGCGCCTCTGCGATAACTTCGCCCATTCTTAGTGCAGTCCCCGACGGAGCATCCACTTTATTTTTATGATGTGCTTCGATAATTTCCACATCATATTCATCGCCCAGGGTATCTGCTGCAGTTTTCAGAATACTCAAACACAAATTCACGCCCACACTCATGTTTGGCGCAAATACAATGGGAATTTGTTTGCCCGCCTGTTGAATCTGCTGTTTTTGTGAATCATTCAGACCGGTTGTGCCAATGACCATGGGAATGTTATTGGATTGACAATAATGCAGTGCATCTATCATTCCTTCCGGCAAAGTAAAGTCAATCCATACCTGCAGATTATCTGGCAGACGATTTTTGTCATCCTCCAGGGCAATGTTGGTCGCAGCAATTCCCGCAAGTGTCCCCGCATCCTGTCCTTTGTGTGGCGAGCCGGCACGTACAACTGCCGCCGCCAGTTGTGCATGCGGATTCTCAATACACGCTTTTATCAGCGCTCTTCCCATTCGCCCATTGGCACCATTAATCGCAATTTGAGTAGTCATTATTTATTAATCAGTCTGCCCAAAATTTGAGATCCTCAAAGAAATTCTTGACGCCATCGACCCACCCTTGTGATTTAGGGCTATGTTTTTTACCTCCGGATTTAAGTGACTCATCCAGTTGATGTAATAACTCCTTCTGTTGTTTGGTCAGATTAACCGGCGTTTCAGTGAGCACATGAACAAACATATCTCCCTGCGCACCTCCTCTGACAGGCTTGACGCCTTTACCTTTTAGACGAAACTGCTTGCCTGTCTGGGTTTCCGGAGGAATTTTCAAATTGATCCTGCCATCCAGAGTCGGAATTTCAACTTCACCACCGAGCGCGGCATCGACAAACCCTACCGGAATTTCACAATGCAGATGCGCTCCATCTCGCTCAAAGATGGGATGGGGCTTAACATGCACCTGGACATATAAATCTCCAGCCGGACCTCCATTTTCCCCGGCCTCACCTTCATTTGACAAACGTATACGATCGCCTGTGTCGACACCTGCAGGCACTTTTACTGACAACGTTCTTTTCTTATCAACAGCACCGGTACCATGACAGGTCTTACATGGATTGGTAATTTTTTTCCCTTTGCCACGACAGGTAGGGCAAGGCTGCTGTATAGAGAAAAAGCCCTGTTGCATACGTACTTGGCCAACGCCACCACATGTAGCACATGTGTCGAGTGTCGTGCCCGGCTCTGCACCGCTTCCCGAACAGTCCTCACATGTTTGTCTGGAGGTAATATCTATTTTCGATTCTGTACCAAACACTGCCTCTTCAAGAGACAGCTCCAGATTATATTGAAGATCGGCCCCACGATAAGCACGATTTTGTCCACCGCGACCTCCGCCGAAAATATCGCCAAATATATCGCCAAATATATCGCCAAAATCAGCCCCGCCCTGAGAAGAGAACCCTCCCTGCTGCTCTATTCCGGCATGTCCATATTGATCATAGATCTGACGCTTTTGGGGATTGGATAACACATCGTAGGCTTCTTTAGCCTCTTTGAATTTAATTTCTGCATCATCATTATTTTTGTTCCGGTCCGGATGGTACTTCATCGCGAGACGACGGTAAGCTTTTTTTAATTCGGCATCACCACTGTCACGTGACACACCCAATACTTCGTAATAATCCCTTTTTGCCATGTGCAACTATACTATTTGATTTTAAATTCCCAGATACAGCAAAGTCTGAAGTCAATGAGTTAACTTCAGACTTGCGTATTTATCTTGACTCATCATGAGCACGTCGCCAATCGCTGCTATTAGTCAGCCTGAGATAAAACAGTCCAGGATTAATTAAACTGCGACTCTAAAGCCTCGAGGCATGATCAGCGACGCTATTTCAGTACTCTATGATGATTTATTTTCCTTGACCTCTTCAAACTCGGCATCCACGACATCATCACCAGTTGTTTTATCCTGTGCACCTTCACCGGATTCAGATGATTGACTACCTTCAGCAGAAGCACTTGCATCAGCATACATTTGTTCCGCGAGTTTCTGTGATACTTCTGCCAGAGCCTGTGTCTTGGACTCAATAGCTTCCTTGTCTTCCTTATCCAGCACATCACGCAACTCCTTGATTGCTGTCTCAATGCGTGTTTTTTCATCGGCATCGAGTTTGTCGCCCATGTCACTGAGTGTTTTTTCAGTGGCATGGATCATGCCGTCTGCCTGGTTGCGTGCTGACACCAGTTCCTGGAACTTGCGATCTTCTTCCGCATGCGCTTCAGCATCCTGAACCATCCTGTTGACTTCATCGTCAGATAGGCCACTTGAAGCTTTAATTACAATGGATTGCTCCTTGCCTGTCGCCTTGTCTTTTGCTGAAACATTCAATATTCCGTTAGAGTCGATATCAAAGCTGACCTCAATTTGCGGTACACCACGTTGAGCGGGCGGTATATCAGAGAGATCAAAACGCCCAAGCGACTTGTTTGCTGCCGCCTGCTCGCGTTCACCTTGCAACACATGAACGGTCACAGCAGTCTGATTGTCTTCCGCCGTTGAGAAGACTTGCGAAGCAGTTGTCGGTATCGTGGTATTTTTTTCAATCAGCTTGGTCATGACGCCTCCCATGGTTTCAATCCCGAGGGACAGCGGTGTGACATCAAGCAGCAGTACGTCTTTAACATCCCCGCCAAGAACGCCCGCCTGAATAGCTGCCCCCATTGCGACAGCTTCATCAGGGTTAACATCTTTGCGTGGCTCCTTACCAAAAAAGTCCTCAACGGCTTTCTGGACTTTAGGCATGCGAATTTGGCCACCCACAAGAATGATGTCATCAATATCAGACACGCTCAGACCGGCATCTTTGAGTGCTGTTTTGCACGGGTCAATAGTGCGCTGGATCAAGTCATCAACCAGTGACTCAAGCTTAGCCCGGGTAACCTTTATGTTTAAGTGCTTGGGACCGTTTTGATCGGCAGTGATATATGGAAGATTTACTTCTGTTTGCTGCGAGGACGATAATTCGATCTTTGCTTTTTCCGCGGCTTCTTTGAGACGCTGTAATGCAAGCGGATCATTGTGCAGGTCAAAGCCCTGTTCTTTTTTGAATTGGTCGGCCAGATAGTCAATAAGGCGCAAATCAAAATCTTCACCACCGAGGAAGGTGTCACCATTGGTAGATAATACTTCAAACTGGTGTTCACCATCGATCTCGGCAATCTCGATTACCGAGACGTCGAATGTTCCGCCACCAAGGTCATAGACAACAATTTTTCTGTCACCGCGCTTCTTGTCCATTCCATAGGCCAGCGAGGCTGCTGTAGGTTCGTTGATAATCCGTTTGACATCCAATCCGGCAATTTTGCCGGCATCTTTAGTTGCCTGGCGCTGGGAGTCATTAAAATAGGCAGGCACAGTAATTACCGCCTCGGAGATTTCTTCGCCAAGATACTCTTCTGCCGTCTTTTTCATCTTCATCAGCACCCGCGCTGAAATCTCCGGTGGCGCCATCTTCTTGCCATGAGACTCCAGCCACGCATCACCATTGTCTGCCTTGATAATCTTATACGGAACAAGCTTGATATCTTTTTGCACCGCATCCTCTTCAAAACGACGACCTATTAAACGCTTGACCGCGTAGAAAGTATTCTCAGGATTGGTTACAGCCTGTCGCTTGGCCGATTGACCCACCAAAACCTCATCATCCTCATTAAAGGCGACAATCGAGGGTGTAGTTCGATCCCCCTCAGAGTTCTCAATCACTTTAGCCGTTCCGCCATCCATAATGGCCACACATGAATTTGTGGTGCCCAGATCGATTCCGATAATTTTTCCCATCTTTTTCAACTCCGAAAATTAAGTTTAAGCAAATTTTCAATCTATGTCCTTCAAGATGTGGTCATACCTACAAATTTCAAGGATATAATTTTACTTTTTTAGTATTTTTAAAAAATATGCTACTTTAAGTGATATATCTATTATATTCAGACAGTTATGAAGGCGCCTTGGATACCATCACCATCGCAGGACGTAACAGCCGATCGTTTAGCACATAGCCTTTTTGCATAACGGCCATGACTGTATTGGGTTTATAGTCCGTCGACTCCTGCATACTCATCGCCTGATGCAGGTTTGGATCGAAAGTTTCTCCCAACGGATCGACCGCATAAATACTGAATTTTTCCATCACCTGGGTCAGCATCTTGAGTGTCAGCTCGGTGCCCTCCTTGAGCTTATTGGCATCAATATCATCTGCATTCAAACCAAGCTCGAGACTGTCTTTTACGGCGAGTAATTCGAGACTGAATTTCTCCAATGCAAATTTATGTGCATTTTCTACATTCTTGTCTGCACGTCGCTTGGTGTTTTCAAGCTCGGCTTGCGAACGCATGTATAACTCGTAATTTTCTTCTGCTTTTTTTAGTGCAGCATCAAGCTGTTCCTGAAGTCCGGCTTCAGAAGCTTCAGACTGTTTTGACGTCTGTTCAGCGACAGTTTGCGAATCTGCCTGATCAGGTGACGTATCCTCATTGTTTTCTTGTTGGGATTGTTGCGATTCCGGCATTCCGGTCTCCTGTTCAATAAATTAGACTGGTTATTTGGTCATTATAATTCTTTGACAACCATACGTGGGGGCAATCTACTCTGAGTTCAAGGCTTCACTTAACAATTTAGCAGTCACATCGACGATCGGTATCACCCGATCATACGCCATCCGCGTCGGCCCGACGACCGCGAGCACACCTTTCACATCTTCATTGATTTTGTATGGGGCAGACACTACGCTGCAGTCATCAAATACATCGTAACCGGACTCGCTGCCGATGAATATCTGCACACCATTCGCACAGATGCATCGATCGAGGAGGTGAAGGATTTCTTTCTTTTGGCGAAAAGCATCGAACAGTCCACGTAACTTTTCAACATTTGAAAGTTCTTCAAATTCCATTAAATTAATTTGCCCGTCAACGATGTAATTATTTTCGGTGTCATCGCGACTTTCAGAAAAGATTTTTTCTCCCAGTTCTATGGCGGTGCGCATCAGTTCATTCATATCCTGACGCACGCTGTCCAGTTCCTTCAGGAGAAGTTTGCGAACCTCGTGCAAACTGCGTCCGGCAAGCATATCATTGAGATAATTGGCCGCCTCCCTGAGTTCACTGGAAGAAAAATCCTTATCAAGATGGATGATACGGTTATGCACCTCTTTCTGGTCTACAACCAGTATCGCGAGTATGCGACGGTCTGACAGGCTCAGGAATTCTATCTGTCGAAATGCCGCTTTATCCTGTCTTGGCATGGTGACGACACCCGCCATGTGCGTAAGTGAAGATAACAGGCTTGAAGCAGTTTCAACCACAGCTTTTTGATTGGTATTGGTATCTGCCAGCCGTGATTTCAAACCCGTCACAACGGTCGTATTTAACGGCTTAACCTCTACCAGCGTGTCAACAAACAAACGATATCCCTGGGCAGTCGGCACACGCCCGGCAGAAGTGTGAGGCGAATGCAGATAGCCCATCACTTCGAGATCAGACATGATATTGCGCACTGTCGCCGGACTGATATCCAGTTCGGACACGCGCGCCAGTGTGCGTGAGCCAATGGGTTGCCCTTCACTAATATAATTTTCGACCAGCACCCGAAACAGGTGTTGAGTACGTGCATCAAGCTGGTTATCCATTTTGGCTGACGGCATACTTCATGAATTTTAATTTCAACATATTCATATTATAGTGCCTGGCACTCTATTGTCATGAGTGCCAATATACACCAAGTAAAAATTTTTGGACAAAATTGGCGGTTGTTTTTAGCCAGACTGGCATTGGACAGTACGTAGATAAGCGGTAAGCTGCGCAATCGATGAACGTATACATAGCAACTCCACTGGATACTTTTTAGCCTGTGACCACACAATTCAGATCCATTGGCATCATTGCCAAGCATAATGACAAGCTCGTATTTGAAACTATCCGCAGCCTGCATGACTTCCTGTTATCACAAGATATTAAAATCTTTGCAGACAAGGATGCACAGCAGTGTTTGGACAGTGCCAACACAGTGTGTGTCGATATTGCCGAAATGCACAGGCATATTGATCTGGCGATCGTCGTGGGCGGTGACGGCACTCTGCTCGCAGCAGCCCAGTCAATGGTAAACCACGACATTCCGATAATAGGTATCAATCGTGGCAGATTGGGATTTTTAACCAATATTCTGCCCGAAGACATGCATCAAAATCTCAAACAGATATTGTCCGGCGACTATCACAAGGAATCCAGAACTGTATTGACAGCCCGGCATATGCGCGGTGAAGAACAGCTGACTTCATGTCTTGCCATCAATGATATCGTCGTCCACGCGCGCTATGTCGTGCGCATGATTGAACTGGAAACGCGCATCGATGGAGAATTCGTGAATACCTTGCGGGCAGACGGCTTGATTGTCGCCACTCCAACGGGCTCAACAGCCTATGCTTTATCTGGTGGTGGCCCGATTGTTCACCCGAGTGTTGCGACTACTTTACTAGTTCCAATCTGTCCGCATACACTGAGCAACCGACCGATTGCCGTGGATGAAAACAGCCATATCGACGTGGTTTACTCTACCCATAATGATTTAAATGCCATTGCCTCGGTAGACGGACAGCATGAAAGCGAAGTATTCCCGGGCGATCGCATTGTTATCGAACGGTCCCAAAAATCATTAACATTAATTCAGCCCAGCAATTACACTTTCTTTAAAGTTTTACGTCAAAAGTTAAACTGGAGCCAGCAACCATAATCCATGCTCAAATCACTGCATATAAAAAACTTTGCCATTATCGAGCAGTTAGAACTCGATTTTTATAGTGGTTTAAGCGCATTGACAGGCGAAACGGGAGCCGGCAAGTCAATCATCATTGATGCGATCGGTTTGGTACTTGGTGATCGCGCAGATAACAATCTCATACGCCAGGGAAAACAGGCGGCGGAGATCATACTGGTCATCGATATCGATCCACAATCACCTGGCGGGCGCTGGCTAAAAGAGCATGACTTCGAGATAGACGAAGCCTGTATATTGCGCCGCGTTGTCCGTAGAGACGGAAAATCCAGGGCCTATATAAACAGTGTTCCGGTGCCATTAAAAGTGCTGAAAGAGCTGGGTGAATGCATCATCAACATTTATGGCCAACACGCACACCAATCACTGCTTAACAGTGCCAGTCAACGAGTCCTGCTAGACCAGTTTGCCGCGCATAAAGCGGCATTAAACTCTCTTGAATCTCTATGTACAGACTGGCGTGCTCAAAAACAGCGCCTGGATGAACTTACCAGAAATGCCAGCGAAATAGAATCAACCATTGAATTGCTACGTTATCAGGTGGAAGAACTGGACCAGCTTGATCTCGCACCAAATGAAGCGGACGAACTTTCACAAAAGCATAGTCGATTGGCGAATGCCGAGGAGCTAAAACGCTCAGCCATGCAAGCCAGCCATCAATTAAAAAATGATGAAGGAGAAGACATCTACACCCAGCTTAATCAGATATGTTCACAGCTCAGCCAGTTCGCTGATAATGATCCCGCTCTAAGCGCTATTAACCAATCACTTGAAGAAGCCTTTACCATTGTGAGTGAGGGCGCTGACGACCTGCGCAACTACGCGGAAAATCTGGAAATAGATGCCGAAGCACTATTTCAGACAGAAGAACGTCTCGCAAGTATTGATACTCTCTCCCGCAAGCACAAGGTTCCTGCTGAGCACCTGCCCGCACTACACGAGAAACTTGCCAGCGATCTAAACGCACTCACCAGTCCGGAAGAAAACATTGATGCATTGCGCAACAAACTTGAAAAAACCCATGCACACTATCTGGAATTAGCCAAAAAAATTAGCCGAAAGAGAAAGTCGGTCGCAAAAACACTTAGCACAGACATTACCCTGGCATTGGCAAAACTCGGTATGGAAAAAGCACGCGTGGAAATCAATGTCGCGCATGATGATACTTCCATGCCAGGCATGACTGGTTTGGATACGATTGTGTTTAACGTACAGACCAACCCTGGACAGAGAATGTTGCCGCTGTCACAAGTTGCCTCAGGTGGCGAGTTATCCAGAATTAGTCTCGCAATACAAATGATTGCGGTAGACAAGCTTGAGGTACCAGTATTAATATTTGACGAAGTGGATTCCGGCGTGGGCGGTGCAGTGGCTGAAGTAGTTGGCAAAGAATTGCGGACTCTGGGAGAACAACGTCAGGTATTATGCATTACTCATCTGGCCCAGGTTGCTGCAAATGCTCATCATCACTATCGCGTCAATAAATATTCAGAGACATCAAATACCGCATCAGCGATTGAACACTTAAGCCACTCCGACCGTGTAACTGAAATTGCGCGTATGATTGGCGGAGTCAAACTCACTGACAATACCTACTTGCATGCACGGGAAATGCTGGAAGCAAATATCCAATAAAATCAATCACTATTTCACACACTTTATATATGCCCAGAATACATTTAACTTTAATCATTATCCTGTCTATCACGATTTCGACCGGATGCAGTGGTCGCTTGTTTACAATACATAAAATCGATGTGCAACAGGGCAATGCTCTCGACACGGAGAAAGTCGAGCAAATTAAAATTGGCATGAATAAAGAGCAAGTCAGGTTTCTAATGGGTTCGCCACTGATACGTGATTCTTTTCATCCCAACAGGTGGGATTATGTTTATCACCTGATTCCCGATTATGGTGATATTGAACGGCGTCATGTAGCAGTTATTTTTGAAGGTAACACCGTCAAGCAGATAGAAAAAAGCAATCTGCCGCCTGCGCAATCAGATACCGAAGGCACGGCCATCAGCCCACAGGAATAGTCAATCTTCCAGAGCAAGATTTGTATGATGATGTTTTTGTTAAATTGCACAAATCATAATGTGATTTAGCAAACCGTGACCCAGCGCACACTCTTAAACCGTCTATCAACCTTGCGTTCCCCTGTATAAACATTTCGTCGTTTATTCTGGGATTTTGTTAACGCTTGTTCTTTTCTTTATGAGAATTTCACCAAAGAAGTTTAATTATTGAGTTAATAAAGTAGCCACCTGTAACCAATTGAAAATTCAACAGGGCACTACTTTTGAAACATATCGCGGTAAAATCAGGAAATAAAAAGTATTTTCTTTCAGGACGCGCTGCCATATTCACCTGCATGGTTTATTTATGTATTGGCAGTGATGCCATGGCAGGCATACACCTGACACTAATGAGCTCAGGGCTAACCCCGAAACCCGCTGAACCAACTATCATCCAAGCGTTACAAAACACCAAATTACCGCTCAAAAATTCGCTTGCGAAATTCTATCAGCTCAGACAATACAGACCCATCTGGACTGATGGACAGCACTATAATGATAAAGCCCGACAACTTCTAGACGCAATTCATCAGGCCGGTAATTATGGCCTAAATCCATTTGACTATGATGCAAAAATTTTAAGGTCTTTTTTAGAGGCAAATACGATAGATCAAACCTTACTGACCAAGTCAGATATCGTATTTACACACGCTTTTGTGAAACTTGCCAGTCACATCAGGAAAGGAAGATTAAGTAACTTTCCAACCCTGCAGGAAGATCAATATCATTTATTTTCAGAATTACACAATGCGGTAGAACAAAATAATATCGTCGAGGCTATAAAAAAGTTACAGCCCGGACACAGCACTTACAAAAATCTGGTAAGGGCACTGAATCAATATAAAAAACTACCGCAGGATTCTCACATTATCACCCTCTCCGGGCGTTCTTATGAACTGGGTGACCGTTCAGACGAAATTCCCAGCATCAGAAAGCGCCTGCACGCATTAGGCGACATGACAAACGAAGATTTGGACAGTCGGGTATACGACGAACAACTCGTGAAAAGCATTAGCCACTTCCAGCAAAGACACGGCTTAACGCCCGATGGAATACTTGGAAAACAAACACTGCGAGAGTTAAACACACCAGTATGGCGTCGCATACAGCAGCTTGAGCTAAATCTTGCGCGCGCGCAGTCACTGCCGAACATTGCAATTGGCACACACTTAGTGATTAACATACCGGCTTACAAGCTTTATTTATACGACAATCATCAGTTAACCTATCAATCAAATGTCGTTGTCGGCAAAAAGAAGCACGAAACACCAGTCATTTCCTCCGAATTAACAAAAATAATTTTGAGCCCGTACTGGCATGTTCCGAAATCAATCACCAGGAACGAAATCATCCCGAAACTACTAACCGATCCCGGCTACCTTTCGAAAAATAACATGAGGCTTATCAGCACTCACCCAAACAATCGTCACTATGTCGACCCCAGTACAATTGACTGGACGAGTATCGATATTAACAACCTGAATTTCAGAGTGCGCCAGGAACCGGGCAATCAAAATTCACTTGGTAATATCAAATTCTACTTCCCCAATAATCATAGCGTTTACCTTCACGATACCCCCTCACGTGGTTTGTTTGTCAAACCACAGCGTGCTTTCAGTCATGGCTGCATAAGGCTTGAAGATCCATTTGGTCTGGCGGAAAAGTTATTATCAAAGAAAACCGGCTGGTCAAAATATGACTTGCTCGACCTAAGCAGGCACACCAAGTCCAAGTCACTACGCCTGGAAGCTCCGGTGCCAATCCATCTCACTTACATGACCGCGTGGGCGGATGAGCAAGGAGTCGTCAATTTTCGCCCGGATATCTATAACCGGGATACCCAAATGCTGGCAAGCTTGTATAATGCGGACCTTTAAGGGTTCTTTCAAACATAACAAGCTGCACAATAAAAGGGTATATCACCTTGACTCCGGGGAAAAAATTATCTGCCTTGCGTCAGCCAGATCGACGTCAATTTCTTATTCAATCATCAATGGCTCTGCTGACTACAACGCTGACGCCGTTAGCATATGCCAGCAAATCTGCAACAGCGGATCTGAATACAGACAAAAAATACCTGGCATTCATCCACTTACATACCAATGAAACTTTACAATGCTGCTACTGGCATAATAACCAGTACATCACGAAAGAGCTATCCAAAATAAATCATCTGTTACGAGACCATCGCACTAATGAAGTAACAACTATTGAGCCGCAACTGATAGACCTGCTACATCAATTACACACCTTGACCAATTCCAAAGCACCTTTTGAAATCATTTCAGGCTATCGTTCTCCCAGGACCAATGAAAGTTTGCGCAAAAATAGTTCTGGTGTGGCAAAACGCAGCTATCATATGCAAGGCAAAGCCATTGACATTCGGCTCGCAGATGTAGACTTGAAGAGACTTCGTGATACTGCGATCTCACTACAGGCCGGCGGTGTTGGTTACTACCGAAAAAGTGGGTTTATACATATTGATACAGGCCGTCCTCGCCACTGGTAGCACATATCTGCGTGAGAAATACATATCTATTTCAAGCCTTGTTAATTCCTCCTCAATACTTCACTGACAATTCGGACTCTGCCAATATATACAGCATCAAGAGGCGCCCAACCTGCAACATGGCACCAGGATCAAGTGATGCGATTGACCGGCCATGCAAAACTTAAAGCTTTAATAAGGATATTTACTACGTCCTGCCTCATTGATGGTGAATATTATATTCAAAGGGACTTTCAGACAATTCATATGAACTCGCAAATAAAGTGCCGCTGGCGCGCTAAGGACAAAGCAACCAACCAGGCTTTTGATTTACTATCATGCAGTTATTCAGTGTGTTTAATTGGCTGACACCAGCCAGGGATTAATCGTAATAGAAAATAGCACTTAACAGATCTTGATTTAATGCAAGATTTAAATTTCTTCACGTGCCCTGATGCGTCTGGCTTCCATGGGATCAATGACCAATGATCGATAAATTTCAATCCGATCATTATCTTCAGGCAGGACATCGAGCGAGACTAACTCACTAAAAATACCTACTTGGCAACTGTCAAGAGAAATTTCCGGATATTGCTGCAATACACCGGACTGCAGAATAATGTCTCTGACTGTTGCGCCTTGCTGGCATTCCACCTGCATAATGAACTGACTATTTGTTTTCGCGTAAATCACCAGAACATTCATTAGCCTGCCTCAATAATATGTAAAAAAAAGAACATCACATTTGTAACGCCCGATTGATGCTTTTTGTTTTGATCGATTGAATCCAGTTTGACAAATTACTTATAAACCTGGCCAGCCCTTTGCACAAATGAAGTCACAAGGCGATCACAAATTTGACTAAAAAAAGATTCCAGAGCTATTTTTAACATACGATTAGATAATTCAAATTCCAGGTCAAGCTGCACCCGGGAACCATTATCATCAATATCGATAAAACTCCAGTGACCCTGCAGGCGACTAAATGGACCATCGACCAATTCGAGTTGAATCGCTTGATTGTGAGTCAGGGTATTTCTGGTAGTAAACGAGGTTTTAATAGCACCGCGGGAAAAGTATAGCGTGGCCTGTTTTTGTGTTGCAGAAATTACCTTCTCAGTACTGTTGGAGCACCATGGTACAAATAGCGGATAATCTTCAATATTATTTACCAGTGTATACATTTGTGCAGCACTGAATGGCACTAAAGCATTACGACTCACAACAGACACAGGTTAAATAATCCCTATTACTCTGAGAAAGATGATTGTCACTGCAACAGGAGTAACGTAGCGAATGAGTATTCGCCATAACCGGTAAAATACCGGATTACCAATGGCTATTTCGTCCCTGACAGAACTCTCCCGCATACTCCATCCGACATAAATTGCAATAAATAGCCCGCCCAGTGGCAGCATAATATTAGAGGTCAAAAAGTCGAGCAGATCAAAGACTGTTTTTCCATATATTGTATAAGACTCCCAGATATTGAATGAGAATACGGTTCCCAGCCCCACCAGCCAGGTAACTGAGCCACAAATAATGCTGGCTTTTCTGCGCGTCAGCCCGCGGCGCTCTACCAGCCACGCAACGGCAGGCTCGATCAGCGAAATGGAAGACGTCCATGCGGCAAATACCAGTAACACAAAAAATACAGTACCAAAAAATTCACCACCTGGCATTTGTCCAAACGCAAGTGGTAGTGTGTTGAATATAAGTCCGGGGCCCTGTGAAGCCACTAACTGGTTTGAAAAAACGATGGGGAAAATGGCAAGACCTGCAAAAATAGCGATAGAAGTATCTGCAACGGCAACCGCAAAACTGGTTCTGGCGATAGAAGCACGTTGCGGCAGGTATGAGCCATATATCATTATCGCTCCCATACCAAGACTTAATGAAAAAAATGCCTGTCCCATGGCATCAAGCAATACTTCCTGGTCAATTTTGGAAAAATCCGGTGTAAACATAAACTCGATACCGAGCATAATATTACCCTGTGATATAGAGTAACCGATTAATACCAGAATCAATACGGCAAGAGCTGGCATTAAATACTTCACTGCCCTTTCCAGTCCATGACTGACGCCTCTGGCCACTACTATCATTGTGATGATCATGAACAGGCTATGCCAGAAAATCAGGGTCAGTGGACTACCCACGAGGCCCGAGAAAATTTTACCCGCCTGGGTTTCCGTAATCCCCCTGAATGAACCACTGGCACTCTCAACCACATAAGATAATGACCAGCCGGCGATAACACTATAGTAGGAAAGAATCAATACACCTGCCACGACCCCACTCCAGCCCAACAGCCGCCAGGCATTGTTTGTCTTTTCCTGTTCACATAAAGTCTTCATGGTGTTAATGGGACTTTGTCTTCCTCTTCGCCCCAACATTACTTCTGCCATCATGATTGGCAGGCCCAATAACACAATACAGGCAAGATAGATGATCACAAAAGCACCGCCACCATTTTCACCAGCCATGTATGGAAACTTCCATATGTTTCCAAGGCCAACGGCCGAGCCCGCTGCCGCCAGAATAAATGCTAGGCGCGAAGACCATTCGCCATGTATCGAAGTATTTACAGTTGGCATTACATGAGGTTTTGTGATGATGAAGGCGTGCATTCTGATGAATTTTCCAACAACACTCAAGTCAGACGAGAAAAATTCATCCGGTTTGTATCTGTGTGTTTATAATAAGGCATGGGTAAGAAAAAAACATCACCGGGCGACAGCACCATCATCGTAAACAGAAAGGCGCGTCACGATTACTTTATCGAAGACACTTACGAAGCGGGTATTGCACTGGAAGGGTGGGAAGTAAAAAGCCTGCGTGCAAAAAGCGTCCAGATCAAGGAAAGTTATATCCTGATCAAAAACGGCGAAGCATGGTTGCATGGCGCACATATATCCGCACTCAATACAGCCTCGACACATATAAAGCCGAACCCCCTGCGGACCCGTAAGCTACTCCTTCACAGAAATGAAATTGACCGCCTGATCGGCGCTGTCGAACGCAAGGGTTATACGCTTGTCCCTGTCAAATTGTACTGGAAAAAAGGCCGTGCGAAAGTCGAAGTTGGTATCGCCAAAGGCAAACAGCAACATGATAAACGTCATTCTGAAAAAGACAGAGACTGGGAAAGACAGAAGTCACGCATCTTAAAGCATGGCTAGCTAAGGTCAATCCTGTTCACTCAGCCGTGACCAGAGAGTCGTATGTGAATCATTGTTCTGGGCAATGTGCATAAGCATCTTTTCATGCTCTGCACACTCTTCCTGGCTGGCAGACAACACGGGCAGATCATGCTTTGTTTGGTTCAGCTGGCCGATTACTGTCTGGGATTTCCGGGAATCAGGACTCGCAGCCAGACTCAAGGCAACCTGACCACCGGTCATGGCGAGATATACATCCGCCAGAATCTGGGCATCCAGCAAAGCGCCATGTAATTCGCGTCGTGAATTGTCTATTTCATAACGGTTACATAATGCATCCAGACTGTTGCGTTGCCCCGGATGCAACTCACGAGCCTGTTTCAATGTATCTGTGACCTGACATATTGTGCGAATGTCAGTTAATGTATGTTCAATGCAGACAAGCTCATGATTTAAAAACCCGACATCAAATTCCGCATTATGAATAATTAGTTCTGCATCACGAATAAAATCCAGAAACTCTTCACATACATCAATAAATCTGGGTTTATCCTGCAACGAATCGAGGCTGATACCATGCACGGCTTCTGCACCTGCATCGATATCCCGCTCCGGATTGAGATATTGGTGATAGAAACGATCGGTGACCTGGCGGTTAATAATCTCTACGGCACCGATTTCTATAATACGATGTCCGGCAGATGTTTCGAGTCCGGTCGTTTCTGTGTCCAATACAATTTGTCTCATAATCGTCACTCAACAGTACCAGCATTAACTAACATTAATTTCGTCAATTGCCTGATTGGCCAACTGGTCAACAAGTTCATTTTCCGGATGACCACTATGGCCCCTTACCCACCGCCATTCAATCTCGTGCCCATTTACCAGTTCATCCAGTTTCCGCCATAAATCTTCATTTTTTACCGGTTTTTTGCCAGACGTTCTCCAGCCGCGTTGCTTCCAACCCGGCAGCCACTGCTGGATACCATCCATCACATAGCGTGAATCTGTGGTTAGTATGATTTTACAAGGTCGCGTCAGGGTTTCCAGTGCTGATATGGCCGCCTGCAACTCCATTCTGTTGTTTGTCGTTTCTTTCTCACTACCCTTTAGTGTTTTTTCTACATTGTTAAAACGTAATAGCACTCCCCAGCCTCCCGGCCCTGGATTGCCTCTGCAGGCGCCATCAGTAAAAATTTCAACGTGATTTCGCATTATCCTGCATACCGACAGTAGGTTTTGGCAACTTGCCAGTAAGTATTTGGTTAGTGGTTGTCCATGCCGGCTTGAGCGGTGTTAATCTTGCGACCCGTTTACGCGCCACAAACACATAAATACCGCCTGTTCGCGGCGCATGATACTGCATTGTGCGACCCAGAGACTGCATTTTTTTCCATGCCTGAATGCGTTTGAAGGGTGGCAAATGTGCCGCATAATGAACTTCAGTTTCTTCGAGACCAAGCAAAGATGACCAGTCCCGCAGTCGCCTCATGCTATAAAAATTTGCATTCCATGGAGCCACATTCTTTCTGAACAATGCTAATTTCCATGCACCATAAAATGAAAAAGGGTTAAAACCTATCACGACGATATAGCCCTCAGGCACCAGGCAGCGTTCAACTTCGCGCAGGATTTCATGTGGCTTTTCAGTGAAATCCAGTGTATGCGGCAACACAAACAGGTCTATGCAGTCATTACTAATCGGCAGCGCCGCCGGACTACTGATGACATTTGCGCTCACGGCACGATCGAAACACGTCTGCGCAGGTATTGTGCATTTTTTCAGCAGATTATTTTCAGCGAAGAGATCGCCTATCTGAACGGCATGATAGCCAAAGATACAGGCTGTAATTCGCCATAAGTGCTGTTCGATCGCCTGGCTAACGAGTTTCCCTGCCTCTGTCTGGTACCACTCCCGAATCTCACTTAGATCAAACACTAACTCGTCACTTTAAATACTGGCTGAATTGAATTTCACCTCATTCTACGCAAATGAGGTAACAAGTAAAATTGTGCAGCGGGTCACAATTTCATTAAACGTGATAAAAATAATCGTACTTTATCGCCTGAGAATAACGCTTAACTCGTCATCTATAGTATCAATTATGCTTTCTATTGCTAATATGCATAAATCACTGAATTTATATATCTTCGAGACCTCAATGACTTCTGCCCAGCTGAAATCACGTTTCATATATTATGTCGTCGCAGGCCTGATTGCGGCTGCAATTATTGGATACAAGCTAAATTCAGTGATCAGCAGTACGCAGGTAGTCTTCCTCACAGTTGCCAGTCTTCTGAGTGCCATATTGCTTTACCGGCTGATAGCCGGCGATCAGCGACCGATACCAGGTAATCAGTCGCGCAAAGACCTGGATCAGAAAAATATTCGTCTCGCACTAAATTTTCAGGGCCAGGGAAAACTGGATGCGGCCTATGCACTATACAGACAGTGTAGCCCATCAGACCGAATAGTCAGTTTGTTAATCAACCTTGCCAAGGATTACGAAATTATCAATCAACAGAATCTGGCGGAAAAAGTGTATTCACATATTTTAATTCTTCAGCCCGATAACCCGCTGGCGCAAAGCAAAATACCCCACAAATCCAGGCGCTTGAAGGCCAGTCCCGAAAAATCTGATAAATCGGACAAGGATCGGTCACTATTCAATGATCGATACGAAATAAGAAAAAATATTGGCAAGGGTACCGGGAGTAATATTTTTTTGGCTCGCGATCACCACAACCATCAACAGCATGTTGCGCTAAAAATCCTGGAAATAAACTACGATCAGAAAAATGCCCTGGAAGCAGAATTACTCGCACGCTTTATGCGTGAAGCAGAAACAGCGGCGTCACTTAAACATCAAAATATCATTAAAATCATAGACTCAGGGCATGCGAACAATGTTGCCTTTATCGTCATGGAGTATATTCGCGGTAAATCTTTAAAAGAATATAGCCAACCTGAGACCCTTTTACCGCAGAACCTCATTATTGAGCTTATTGCGCAATGCGCGGATGGCCTGCAGTATGCACATGACCGGGGTATTATTCACCGTGATGTTAAACCTGCCAATATTGTCTATGATCACGCAAATTCATGCGCGAAGCTGGGTGATTTTGGTATTGCGCACATCGCCAACTCCACACAGACACTGGCCGGATCCCTGTTAGGTACACCGTTTTACATGTCTCCTGAGCAGCTCAATAGCCAGGAAGTCGACGCTCGTTCAGATATTTTTTCTCTAGGTGCAACACTCTATCGCCTGCTCACCGGTGAACCGCCCTTTTCCGGAAACTCCATGGCAGGATTGATGTACACCATCGTCAATGAACCGCATCGAAAAATAACAGAAATTAAACCAAACCTCCCAAAAAACCTTGTAGATGTGGTAGAAATAGCGCTGGCAAAAGATCCTGCACAGCGCTTTGCAAGCGCTGCTGAGTTTTCCCAACAACTACGCCGGTGCGGCAAATCACAATAATCTTTATTAATAATGTTAAGCAAATGAATTTAAAAGGAATTTTGTCTGTTGCAGGCCGAACTGATACAGGCAAAGTACGTACGCACAATGAGGACTATCTAGGCGAAAATTTAGATATCGGCCTAGTTGCTCTGGCGGACGGTATGGGCGGCTATAAAAGCGGGGAGGTCGCCAGCGAGCTTGCCATCAAAACGATCTTAACCGAGCTGGAAGCACGTATTCCCGGGCTGATACCCGGTGAACTTGATCCGGTCACAGGCTACACCAATGAAAGTCTTGCCGTCAGAGAAGCGATTATTATTGCCAATGAAAAAGTATATAAAAAAGGGCAACAGGACCCGGAATGTCGGGGCATGGGTACAACTCTGGTACTGGCGATACTTTACAATAACCAGGTTACAATCGCCCATGTCGGCGATTCACGCATGTACCGTTTTCGGAGCTCCAAATTAGAGCAGGTAACGGTTGACCACACTTTTCTTCAGGAACTCGTCGACCGCGGTTATTATACCCAGGAAGAGGCCGATGCCTCATTAAACCGTAACCTGGTCACACGGGCATTGGGAATCCAGCCAACCACTGCGGTTGATATTCGAGAGGATATGGTCATTCCGGGAGATATCTATCTGCTTTGCTCCGATGGTCTGACAGATATGGTAGATGATCAGGAAATTTCTAATATAGTGAGTGAGTTCCGTGATAATCTCGACAAATTAGCGGAAAACCTTGTGGAATGTGCGAATGTTAAAGGTGGACGGGATAATATTTCAGTACTATTAGCCAAACCGACAAAAGCTTTTCCATATAAAAAACGTTGGAATACTAATTTTAAAAAGATATTTGGACAATAAATAGTCATGTCACACTTGGTAGTCACTCTTGAAGACAAACTCGTAGGCGAGTTCCCTATCACAAAAGAAAAAATGACAATCGGGCGCAAGCCTGATAATGATATATGTATCAATAACTTAGCTATTAGCAGTTACCATACACAGATTATTACCGTGTTAGACAGCTCGTTTCTGGAGGATCTGAACAGTACTAACGGCACCTATGTTAATGCGCGTCTGGTTAAAAAACATGCATTGGAAGATGGCGATCTCATTGACATCGGTAATTACAGAATCCGTTATGTGGGCGATGAACCGAAACCACAGGATAAAGATGCCTCTGATGTGCTTGAGAAAACGATTGTGCTTTCACCAAATGACCCTGAGGGCATGGACGAGGTTCTAAAAAAAGAAAATACACTTATCCAGGAAAAACCAACCAGCACACTTTCAAACCACCCTGCCCCAATTATTGACACCCGGGAAGAAGATGCTGTGGAAGTAAGCCAGGCGGCTGCCACATCGGGTGCGGCCACTGCCCGGCAGACCAGTGCAGAATCAATATCCGCCCCGGACGCCAGTATAGCCACTTCAGAAGAACAGATTGTTCCGGCAACAGCCGCCACTGAACCCCAGCGCATGGGCAAGCTTCAGGTTCTTAATGGAAAAAATGCCGGACTGGTGCTGGATCTTAAAAAATCCTTAACCACTTTTGGTTCCCCCAAAATGGCCGTAGCCGGCGTTACCAAACGCGCCAAAGGTTATTTCCTGGTACACGTACAAGGTCAGGATGGACACCATACCTTGCTAAATGGTGAGCAATTGAAAGCGAAAGCCACGCAACTTGAGGATAACGACATTATAGAAGTCGCCAATATTAAATTGGAATTTTTCACCGAGTAGCCTGGTTGAGATGTAACTCAGGTACCGCAGCTAGCAGCTTTTTGGTGTATTCATGCTGCGGATGCTGCAAGATTTTCATTGCATCGCCCTGTTCGACAATTTCACCCTGATACATAACAGCAACATCATCCGCAAGATAACTCACGACAGACATGTCATGAGTAATAAAGAGATAACTCATTCCCAGCGTGGCCTGTAAATCCTTCAGCAGATTTAATACCTGCGCCTGAACAGAAACATCAAGCGCGCTGGTAGGTTCGTCACAAATAATTATTTTTGGGTTCACGGCCAGTGCACGTGCAATACAGATACGTTGTCTCTGGCCACCGGAAAATTCATGTGGGTAACGGCTCTTGGCATCTTCTGGCAGACCCACCTGTTGCAATAGCTCTGCGACTCTATGGATACGTTTTGCCTGATTCGTTTCGATGCCTAATGCAATCATTCCTTCTTCGATGATATCCCCGACTAACATACGTGGATTCAAAGACGAATAAGGATCCTGAAATACAATTTGTAAATCGCGCCGCCGGGCTCTTAGCGCTTCACCTTTTAATCGAAGAAGATCCTGGCCCTGAAAGGTTATTTCTCCCTGAGTCACATCGAGAAGTCTGATTATACTTTTCCCAACTGTTGTCTTGCCACAACCAGATTCGCCGACCAGTGCCAGTGTCCTGCCAGCTCTCAATTGCAGGGAAACATCGTTCACTGCCTTTACGTGCCCTACAACCCTTTTGAACACACCTTTCTTGATCGGGAAATGGACTTTCAGCCGATCAACTTCGAGCAATGGGGCGTCAAGTGATGTGGCACTGGAAGAAATTTGAGAAACACCCACCTGTTCCCCATTGACGGACAATCGCTGCCCTCGTTTGTTAATAGCGGGCACAGCATTTAACAGTTGTTGGCTATAGGGATGCTCTGGCGCAGAAAAAAAATGCTGGCTACTGGCTTCTTCTACCACCTCACCATAACGCATAACTACGACCCGATCGGCAATTTGCTGCACCACACCAAGGTCATGGGTAATGAAGATCAGCCCCATATTGAATTCTTTCTGCAATTCTTTTAACAACTTAAGAACTTGGGCCTGTATCGTGACATCAAGAGCAGTTGTTGGCTCATCGGCAATCAGCACATCCGGATTCGCAGCAAGCGCGATCGCGATCATTACACGCTGGCGCATGCCTCCGGAAAGTTGATGGGGATAGTCATCAATAATTCCCCTTGTGTTGGATAATCCAACTGCATTTAGCAAGTCAAGACAGCGTTCACGTGCGAGCTTTTTAGATAGTTTTTCATGGTGAATCATCGTCTCACATATCTGATCACCAATTTTAACCACAGGATTCAACGACGTCATGGGTTCCTGAAATATCATTGAAATTCTGCTGCCACGAATAGTACGCATTTCTCTTTCACTATAACCCAGTAGATTTTCCTGACGAAGCAGGACTTCTCCCTGGGTAATTTTCGCGGCATCGGGCAGCAATCTTGCGATGGACAATGCGGTGATCGATTTGCCTGAGCCTGACTCGCCCACCAGCGCGACTGTTTGTCCACTATCGACCTCAAAAGAAACATCCTTAACGGCATGTATGACTTGATTCATCAAGTGGATATCTGTAGACAGGTGTTTAACCGCCAACAATGACATAATTATTCAGCACCTGAGAAGCGCGGGTCCAATGCATCGCGGACCGCATCTGCAAAAAGATTCGCAAATAATACAAGCGTAAACATAAAGACAAATGCGGCAGTCAATGACCACCACACAGCAGGGTCCCTGGCCATTTCCAACCGCGCCTGATTAATCATATTACCCCAGCTGTTAGTTGCCGGATCTACACCTATATTAATATACGAAAGCACTGCTTCTGCCAGCACCAGCCCGCTAAAGTCGAGCACTACGGTAATCAATACAATATGCATAAAGTTAGGCATTATATGGCGTGCGAGTATATGACTTTTCCTGACGCCAAAAGCAGTTGCAGCCTGTATATACTCCATTTCTCGCAACTTGAATGTTTCGGCGCGAAGTAACCGGCATAGACCCGTCCAACTGGTAACTCCCAGAATCAGACATAAGAACAGCAGACGCAAATCAGCGCGCTCAGTCAAACTGTCAAAGCCCTCAGCATTGTTACTCATATAAACCTGTAATAGCAATACAGACGCAGCGATCAACAGTACATTCGGAATAGAGTTGAGAGTTGTATATAGATACTGGATCACATCATCCACCCAGCCCCTGAAAAAGCCGGCCATGGCTCCCAGGATTATTGCAACAGGCAGCATAACCAGTGTTGTCAGTGCACCAATTAAAATTCCGGTTCTTATACTCTTTATTGCCTGGTAAAAAACATCTTCGCCTACTTTGTCTGTCCCGAACAAATGATATTGAGAACCCAAAGACATCGAAACAACGACCAGAACAGTAATAACGCCCGTTGTAATTGCAATGGCACGCAGTGGATATTCAGACTGGTTGTGCAAAACCCCAATGAATGACTGATAAAATCTTAATTTATATGTTTTGCACCGCCACCAGAGAATAAACAGCCAAAACATCATCCAGGCAAACAATGCAACGATAATAGCCCGGAGAATAATAATCGTTATATCTTTAGCCTTGTCCCTGTGTGGATTTTCAAGATGCTTGCCGCCATGTAATAAACGCGGATAAATCTGCATCGTCGTGCCATCACTTTGCAAAACCAGTTCTTTTGAAAAAAGATGCGTTGCCAGAGGTGATGAAAATGTCTTTTCTACCTGAGTGCGCATGGGTGTCATGATCACGTCAAGCACACTGAGAATCTGGTTTGAATACTGATATTCGGTCGCTCTGGGATTTTCCAGCTTCGGCCTGAAGTGAATTGAGTCAAGAAGCGCAATCACGTAATAGCATAGTAGCACGATCAACGCGACCGCTCCGGTTGTTCGTTTAAACACTTTTAGCCACGGCCGACGCAAATGTTCTTTCCTTTTCGCCATGAACACAAACCCAATTAATGCGGCTGTCAGCAAAAAAAACAATGCATCAGTGATTAATATTGTTGGCTGGAAAGGCATATCACTCGTATAGTTAACTCAAGCGTATTCGGGGATCCGCTAAAGTGTAGGAAATATCAGTAAGGATCAATCCAATAATGTATAACACAGAACCCAAATAAACCATGGATCTTACAATGGCGAAGTCCTGACGATTGATCGCATCAATGGTATAGCTCCCCAATCCTGGAATGCCAAAGAAATTCTCGGTTAAAAGACTTCCCATAAACAATAGAGGCAACACGACGACGACACCGGTCAGAATTGGAATCAGCGCGTTACGAAGCACGTGACGAAACAGTACCAACTGCTCCGAGACTCCTTTCGATCTGGCTGTGCGCACATAATCTTTGCCAATCTCCTCCAGGAATATTGTTCGATACCAGCGAGTGCCAGAACCTATACCACCAATAATCCCTATAAGTACCGGCAAAATAATGAACTTTATTGAGTTCAAGCCAGTATCATACCCGGAAATTGGCACAATCTTGAGCAGTTTACCAATCACAAACTGTCCGCCAATAATGTAAAACAAAGTCGATATGGACATCAGCGCCACACAGAACACAACCGCCCAGTAATCTATGTAGGTTGCCCGGAAAAAAGCAATAATCAATGCAAACGTAATTGTTACCATCAGACCCAGTATTAAATGAGGCACGGCAATGGCAAGACTTGGCCACATTCGATTGCTAATATCATAACTAATGTCACGGCCACTGTCGGAGCTGCCAAAATCAAACACAAACAACTTGATCGACTTTTGATAAAAAATTGTTTGTGTGATCTTCCCGCTACCGTCAGCAGAATCATTATAAATCAGCGGTAAATCATAGCCGCGCTCACGCTTCCAGTCTTCAATTTGCTGTGGCGTGGTATGTTTTTGGCCAAGTTGATTCTTGGCCATATCATCCGGAGAGTTGACTACAAAAAAAAGAACAAACGTAATCAGGTTAATACCGAACAATAAAGGGAAAGCATACACAATACGGCGAATGATGTAAGCAGTCATAACGCCCGGGCCCGTTCACGCTGTTTAAAGCTGTATATTGCCGGGATAAATGTAAGAAGCAATATTGCGATGACAACATATAGTGGCCACAGCACCGGCTGATTCCATTCCTCTCTCGCCCTGGCACGCTTCACAGGATCAACACGCTTATATTTCATTGTGTTATTAGCCATTAGATTGGGTTTAACATTCTTATACCAACTATGGTAGAGCGAATATGATTTAGGATTGAATGCCCATACCCATGGAGCATCAGCCCGTACTATCTCATTCATCTGGCGAATCAGGGCTAACCGCTCAGGACTATTTTCCATATTTTTCATAATATCGAACAGCCGATCAAATTCCTCATTTTGATAGTTGCTATAATTTTGCCCACCAGAGGTTGCGATAGAATTTGGCCCATATAAAAGAAAGAAAAAATTCTCAGGATCGGGATAGTCAGCATTCCAGCCTAGCTGATAAATTTGAAACGTTCCCTTATCCAGCTTTTCAAAAAATCGATTACCGTCAGATCCGCGAATTACTAGCTGAATATCAATTTTCGCAAATTGCTTTACCATCCAGTTCAGCAATGCCTTGGTATCTGCACCCCGGCTGACCGTATCAAAATATAATACCAGTGGTTTCCCGGTTTCCTGATCGACACCGTTATCATAGCCTGCCTGTTTCATTAAGCGTTTTGCCTGATCTATACTTTTGCGTACCGGTCTACCCTGCTTCCACTCATACACATAGCGGTTGATTCCAGCCTCTCCTTGTTCATAGCCAAAGATCCCCGGGGGAATAGGACCCTGTGCAGGCACACCACGTCCATTTCGAAATATAGAAATAAACTCATCGTAGTCTACGGCAATTGAAATCGCACGTCTTAACAGCCTCGCACGATCACTATCCCCGCCGATGACTGGATCACGCATATTAAATCCTAGATAAAATAAACTTGTGGCAACCGCAGAAGCCAGCGAGATATTACGTGCCTGCATCTCATCAGTTAATCCAAATTCCCCCTGTGAATTAAGCTCAACTGACTGATCAAAACTATCTGAACTAATTCCTGATGTATCATAATAACCCTGAAGAAATTTATTCCAGTAAGGAATACTCTCCTTCTCCAGACTAAACACGACACGATCAGCGAAAGGCAATGCCTTACCTGCATCGTCCAGCAGTCCAGACTCATAATCTTCAGGCTCACCCTCGGTTGGGTAGGTTTCACCATGGAAATTAGGATTCTTGTCCAGCACCATGCGCAGATTCGGATTGTTTTCTGTCAGCATATAGGGACCAGTACCCACAGGGTACCAGTCGAATGAAATGTTACGCTCCTTCATCCCCGGCTGAGTGTAAAATTTATCGGCCTCCCATGGAATAGGCGCAAAAAAAGGCATATTCAACCAGTAAATGAACTGCGGGTATACGCCTTTTATTCTTATTCGATAACGTGTTTCGCTTAATGCAGTCACACCCGACATTGGCAATGTTCGCAAATCCAGCCATGCATTCTCATGGTTATCCATGGCATCCAGCACCTGTTGGCGGTAATCAGCAAAGCCTTCTATGTAATTCCCCAGCAGTCCGGCCAGCGGCGAATGCAGATTTGGGTGGGCCAGACGTTTAATTTGATAGACATAGTCATATGCTGTTAACACGCGGGAAGACTGCTTTTCAAAATCAGACAAAACATTAATGCCTGCTAAATCATCTTCTGTTAAATCATGATACAAGTAGTTGCCCTGTGAATTTTTTGCAAAGGCAGGATGAGGTTGATACTCAATTCCAGGCTGTATTTCGATAGTATATTCCGTGTAAGCTACTTTTTGAGGAGCCACATTGCCGGGTAATGGCCTGTCGTTCTGGTCATAAAAACGTCTGGCCGGCAAGTCTACCGCGGTGAGCGGAATAAGCTCATAGGGACGCTTTAGGAAATGATATTGTAAGGGCGGCTCGTAGATTTGTGCTATAAATTCATATTCAGCTGCATTATATGACTTCACGGGATCAAGTTCTTTGGGCCGCTCACTAAAAGATGAGTAGATAATACTTTTATTTCTATCCTCGCCACGATACGGATTATTCCACTGGCCCTCTCCACAACCATACATAAACGTGATCAAGAGAAACATCACCCACAGGAACTTGTTACCATTACTATTAAGTATCTTGACTGCCATCAGTGTTTAGGACGATGTATAATTAACGCAATAGTCGCCCAGTATAGCGAGATGTGCATCACCAGGCGAACAACTTTTTACAGGAGAAATCATGGGCTTTCTGGCAAACAAAAAAGCATTAATCATTGGTGTCGCAAGTAACCGGTCAATTGCATGGGGTATTGCTCAGGCCATGCACGAACAAGGCGCAGAACTCGCATTTACCTATCAGAACGACCGCCTGCAGGAGCGTGTAGAAAAATTAGCCAGCGAATGCGATAGTGATATTGTTTTACCCTGCGATGTCTCCACCGACGAAAATATCACAGAACTATTCAAACAATTAGGTAATTATTGGCCAAAATTTGATATTCTGGTTCATTCTGTTGCGTTTGCTCCCAAAGAAGAGCTTGAAGGAGATTTTGTCGACATGACAACACGCGACGGTTCAAGACTTGCTCACGAAATAAGCAGCTATAGCCTCACCGCGCTGGCTAAAGCCGCTCGACCAATGATGAGCGGGCACCCGAGTGCAATACTTTCCCTGTCATACCTTGGTGCAGTCAAGGCAATGCCCAACTATAATGTCATGGGGCTTGCTAAAGCCAGCCTGGAGGCGAACACGCGCTATATGGCTTACACGCTTGGCCCGGACAATATCCGCGTGAACTGTATTTCAGCCGGACCTATTCGCACACTCGCTGCAGCCGGGATTGGCGATTTCCGCAAAATGCTGGAACACGTTGAACAAAATGCACCATTACGCAAAAATGTGACTATCAATGAAGTCGGCAACGTCGCGGCTTTCTTGTGTTCAGATCTGGCCAGTGGCATTACTGGCGAAATCACCTACGTTGATGCAGGGTTTAACATTGTCGGAATGACAGGCTACTAATCAATTACAGCCAGATTTACCAAAAATAACTTCACAGTTTCCCAATCATTACTGTGTGCTGAATCAAAAAGCATATAGCTATCGTGATGCGCGCATTATACGAGAGAGGTTCGCTCTCCCTCTGAGCGTGCAATAATCACCGCACCGCAGGAATCACTAAATACATTCACTGTGGTGCGACACATATCAAGCACCCGATCGACAGCCAGTATTAGCCCGATGCCTTCCAGCGGAAGACCCATGGCGCTGAGTATAATAGTGATCGCCACAAGACTGGCAGCGGGTACGCCGGCGACACCAATAGAAGTGACCAAAGCCAGTATAACGACCGTAAACTGCTCGACAAATCCAAGCTCGAGGCCATATGCCTGGGCTATGAATAGGGCGGCAACACATTCATAAAGTGCCGTACCATCCATATTAATCGTTGCACCAAGTGGTAATACAAAACTTGATGTCCTGTTGGAGACGCCTGCACGCTCCTGAACACAGTCAAGTGTCACAGGCAATGTCGCAGAAGAAGAGCTGGTAGAAAAGGCTGTCAACAATACCGGAGACATGGCTGAAAAATGCTTGCCGGGGTGAACCCTGCCCAGCACGGATAATAGTATCGGCATCACTATAAACATGTGCAAAGCCAGCGCAGCCAGCACAATAAAAAAGAATTTAGCGAGCGGGACAAATACTTCCAGACCGGAAGTAGCGACAATACTGGCAACCAATGCAAAAACTCCAATAGGGGCAAAGCGCATAATCAGGTCTGTGATTTTCATCATCACCTCAAACACCCCCTCGAAAAAGTTATGCATGTTCTGCCTTAGTTCCTGACGTAACTGGGCAATAAAATAGCCAAACAGCAAACTAAAGAATATCAGTCCCAGCATTTGTCCTTCCGCGGCCGCTTCAATGATATTCGGGGGGATCATTCTCAGGAAAACTCCCGATACATCACCGGTACTTGCATTTCCTACTTTTTCTGTCACTTTTGCAGTATCCGCATGCAAGCCAAGCACATCTTTAGCCGGGACATCATTGATAAGGCCAGGCTGAAAAAACATCACAAGCAGCAATCCGATGCTAATAGCAATCGTGCTTGTTAAAATATAATAAAGAAGTGTTTTACTGCCCATGCGAATAAAAGAACCATCCTGTTCAATCCCCGCAATTCCGACAATGATGGAAGACACGATCAACGGCACGATGATCATCTTCAGCGCATTCAGGAATAATGCACCAAAAAACTCGTACAGCGCGTTTAAATCAAGTCCACTAAGCTGGTTAATCGTATGAGTAAACGGACCAATGATCACTGCAAGGATCAGTGCAGTAAAAATTTGCCAATGCAGTTTCATCGGTTTAATAAATACTAGAGATTCTCAGGGTATACCTTGACATCACCGGTTTCACGCAGCGCCTTTATCATTGCAGACATTTCTCGTCGACCGTACCTGCCTTGTAAAGAGATCCATTCAGGCTGCTCAATATCTGCATTCTGTGGTTCAATATCAATTATTTCATTAATTCTGATAATGGCAAAACTGCCATCACTCAATTCCATACCCTCAAATATTGGCAGACTTGCATCATGGCTGGCGATTGAAAAAACACGCTCAACAAGCTCAGCGGGAGCGGAATCATCATCCCGTTGCATAGCGCCTGCTGATAACAATGAAGTGTTATGTTTATTGGCTATCTGTGTAAATGATTGCTGATTATTTTCCAGTTGATCAATTATCTCATTTCCCTTTGCCAGTAATATCTCGCGCGCTTTTTTTCGTTTGATAGAGGCCCTGATTTCGTTTGCAACATCCTCAAGGCGCTGTACCTGAGCTGGTTCATGTTCAGCCACCCGCACGACCATCACGTGGCCATCCGATACTTCTAGTAATGCACTGTTCAGTCCCTTATTTAAAACATCATCAGAAAAGGCGGCATTGACCACGGCAGGATAAGAAGCAATTCCCTCACTGGTTTGCTCAGTGATCCAATCGCTGGTTTGAACTGACATATCCAGTTCATTCGCAGCAGCCACTAAATTGTCTTCATTCACATAACTAAGGTTAGCTAATTGTTCAGCACGTTCAAGAAACTCTTTGTCAGAGGCTTCTGCTTTCAATTCATTTTCTATTTGGTCACGAACTTCTTCAAAAGATTTCATTTTGGGCAAAGTAATTGCCTCAAGCCGAATTAACTGAACTCCCTGAGAAGTCCTTACCGGGGAACTTGTTTCTCCTTCTTCCAGGCTAAATAGGGTATCCATAAATTGTGGGTTATCAATATCGTTACGCGCTAAAAAGCCAAGGTTGCCACCATTGTTGGCAGATAATGAGTCTTCTGACACAGCTTTTGCCACATCAGCAAAACTCTCGCCGTTTTTTATGCGCTGTTCAGCAGTCCTGGCTTTTTCAAACGCAGCGACGAACTCCTCCTCGGCTGCATCATCCTCCACTTTAAACAGTATATGACGGGCTTGTCGCAATTCTGCCGATTGAAATCTGGCAGGATCAGCATTATAGGTATCACGCACTTCATCCGGGCTTATCAGCATGGCATCCGCAACCTGCTGCTGCTTGATTTCAAGATATGCCAGCTTCACCCGTTCCATCGACATGAATGACTGTTTATTCGCTTCATAATACGAGGTGACTTCCTGTTCCGAGACTTCGATGGCTTCGGGGTTCTGTGACAACGTGATGTAATCAAAGTCCCTCTGTTGTTTTTTTAGCCGGGCATACTGCTGCTTGTACTGCAATGGCAGAAAACTCGAATAAACGGCACTACCCTGATACTGGTTAATACTTTCTTCCTGCCTTAGCTGTTCTTCAAACTCCGAGGGAGTCCTTCCCTGCATGGCAAGTAACTGCTCATAGCGTGCAGCACTAAAGACTCCTGTCTCATTAAATTGTGGCACTGCCTGGATCCGCTGCGCCAGCGCACGGTCACTGATGCGATAGCCTGCGCTTTTGATTTCTTCTCCCAGCAACGCATTTTGAATCAGCGTATCAAGAACATTTTGCTTAAGTGTATTTTCATCACGATAGAGACTATCAAAGGAACTGCCAAGCATGGATCGCAGGTATCTTCGTTGATCCTGTAGCTGGGCATCAAATAAACGCTTTGTTATTTCTTCTCCGTTTACTTCCGCGACTTTTTGATCGGAAGGACCGCCCAGGTATTCATGGATACCCCAAAGAGCGAAAGGTATCGCCAGTAAAGCAACAATAATGTAGGCGAATATACCGCTCGCCCTTTCGCGGATTTGCATCAACATAGATATTACTCAATCGGCATCAGGTATCGAAAAATGGGGGCATTATACAAGATAGGGGAAGATGAAATCTTCCCCTATTTGCAAAAGATGGCGGAGTGGACGGGATTCGAACCCGCGACCCCCGGCGTGACAGGCCGATATTCTAACCAGCTGAACTACCACTCCATGTTGAACTTTGCGCCTTGGTGGGTGCTGAGGGGATCGAACCCCCGACCCTCGCCTTGTAAGGGCGATGCTCTACCAGCTGAGCTAAGCACCCAAGTGCGAAAGGCGCGCTAGTTTACGGCATCCTTAAGCGCTTTACCAGCCTTGAACGCAGGAACTTTTGACGCTTTGATCTCCATGGTTTCACCAGTACGGGGATTTCTGCCTGTTCTGGCACCACGTTCACGTACTAAAAAGGTTCCAAAACCTGCTATGGCTACTTGATCGCCGCTTTTTAACGCATCTGTAATTGCCTCGATGACTGCATCGACTGTTTTACCTGCTGACGCTTTGGAAAGGTCCGCAGCATTAGCAACCGCTTCTGTTAACTCTGTTTTATTCATTAAATATGATACCCCTGAATAGTTTTTATTAGATATCGAGCAAGTAGGACCACTGCATTAGTTATGCGCGCCTATGATTACTCAAGTTAGATGTAGCTAGAAAGCAGGGTTATTGCATAAATCATTACGTTTATGCAAACCACAAGATTACGATCTTTTACGCGACAGCAACTTATACCAGCTCGCGAATCTTACTGTCAATAAAACTAGTGGTGTCGAACCTCTTCCTTTTTATTACCTACGGCAAGAATTTTCTTTTTGAGTTCACTAAGATTTTCTACGCCTTCCAGTGGGGTAGGTTTCTCTGTTAATGCAATTTCGAGAACTTCATCTATCCATCTGACCGGGCGAATATCCAGCTGGGCCTTGATATTGTCGGGTATTTCAACAAGATCTTTTTCATTCTCCTGCGGGATGACGACTATTTTGATTCCACCGCGATGTGCGGCCAGCAGTTTCTCTTTTAGCCCGCCGATCGGTAATACTTCCCCACGTAAGGTGATTTCGCCCGTCATGGCGACGTCCGCTCGAACGGGGATATCAGTTAATGCAGATACCAATGCGGTAGTCATTCCGATCCCTGCACTGGGCCCATCTTTTTTAACTGCGCCTTCAGGCACGTGGATATGGATATCAACCTTGTCATAGAATTCAGGGCTCACTCCCAGAGAAACGGCGCGACTGCGGACCACAGTCTGGGCCACCTGAATGGACTCTTTCATGACATCTTCCAGGTTCCCGGTAGGCGCCATCATTTTACCCTTGCCAAGTATGACTTCCGCCTCAATACTCAACAGCTCACCACCAACCTCTGTCCATGCCAGACCTGTTACCTGGCCAATCTGGTCTTTCTGATCCGCAAGGCCATAGCGATATTTGCGTACACCCAGATAATCGCCAATATTGTCAGGCGTTACTGTCACTTTTTCAGGTTTTTTCTGTTCTGTCTTGTCACCAAGTGCCAGTGATTTAACAACTTTACGACATATTTTTGAAATCTCTCTTTCGAGATTTCGCACGCCCGCTTCGCGGGTATAATAGCGAATGATGTCAAGAACCGAGTCCCGGGTAATTTCCAGTTCAGATTCCTTTAAACCATTCGTTTTAATTTGCTTGGGCAATAAATAACGCATCGCTATGTTCAGCTTCTCGTCTTCGGTATAACCGGGAATGCGTATTACCTCCATCCTGTCAAGCAATGGGCCGGGGATATTCATGCTGTTGGATGTGGCAACAAACATCACATCCGAGAGATCAAAATCCACTTCAAGATAGTGATCGCTGAAAGTATTGTTTTGCTCAGGATCAAGCACCTCAAGCATTGCAGAAGCGGGGTCCCCCCTGAAATCTGCTGCCATTTTGTCTATTTCGTCGAGCAGAAACATGGGATTTCTGACACCGATTTTACTGAGATTCTGAATAATCTTACCTGGCAGTGAGCCAATGTAAGTCCTTCGGTGGCCACGTATCTCTGCTTCATCACGGACACCACCAAGAGACATACGAGTGTATTTCCTTCCGGTAGCACGGGCGATTGATTTACCCAGCGATGTTTTGCCCACACCCGGCGGGCCGACAAGACACAGAATAGGTCCTTTAAGCTTTTTAACGCGTTGCTGTACTGCCAGATATTCAAGAATGCGTTCTTTTACTTTTTCCAGACCATAATGGTCCTCTTCAAGTATTTTTTCGGCATGTGCCAGATTGCGATTAATCTTGCTCTTCTTTTTCCACGGTGTACTGACCATCCAGTCGAGGTAATTACGGACAACCGTTGCTTCCGCTGACATAGGCGACATCTGTTTGAGCTTATTTAGCTCTGAGGACGCTTTTTCCTTGGCTTCTGCTGGCATGCCGGCATCTTCAATTTTCTGCGCCAGCTCTTCCACTTCATTCGGCGCATCTTCCATTTCACCCAACTCTTTCTGAATCGCCTTCATTTGCTCGTTCAGATAGTATTCGCGCTGGCTTTTTTCCATCTGCTGCTTGACCCGCCCTCGGATGCGCTTTTCTATTTGCAACACATCGAGTTCCGCCTCGATCAGGTTCATAAGATGTTCCAGTCGTTCCTGAGTCGAGATAATTTCCAGCACATGTTGCTTTTCATCGAGCTTTAGCGACATATGGGCCGCGATAGTATCGGACAATCGACTTGGGTCATCGATACCTGACAAAGAAGTTAATACTTCAGGGGGTACTTTCTTGTTAAGTTTCACGTATTGCTCAAACAGGCTGACAATAGAACGGGAAAGCACTTCCAGCTTCTTTTCGTCATCTGGCTGTTCATCTTTGAGCACGTTGATATCTGCGGTAAAGTACTCCATTTCTTCTGCGAAACGCACGACTTGGGCACGCTCGGCACCTTCGACCAGAACTTTGATTGTGCCATCCGGCAGCTTGAGTAACTGTAGTATCGTTGAGAGTGTTCCGATAGTGTGAAAATCCTCGAATGATGGCTCGTCGAGCTCCGCGCTTTTTTGGGCAACCAGCAATATCTGCTTGTTGTTGGCCATGGCCGCGTCAAGTGCCTGGATGGATTTGTCACGTCCGACAAACAGCGGGATCACCATGTTTGGATATACCACTACATCGCGCAGGGGTAATACGGGCACATTGCTGGTGTCGCTAAGGTCTATCGGGCTTGTTTCTTGATGGTCAGCCATAAGCAGAGACTCCTTTGAGTCCGTCGGTAATTGTGAATTTAATAATTACACTATATGTGGATCGCCGCTACCCTTTTCAAGGGCATGTCGCATATAAATTAACAACTCTCTGGACACTGCCTGTGCAATCGAATTATTCTTCTGAGGCAGCTTTTTCGAAGTCGTTACTTTCGTATATGAGATAGGGCTTGGCATCACCCTTGATGACAGCTTCATCTACGACAACTTTGGTCACGCCATCAATCGAGGGCAGGTCATACATGGTATCCAGTAACACGTTTTCCAGGATGGTTCGCAGTCCGCGGGCCCCTGTTTTGCGCTCCATGGCTTTTTTAGCAACCGCCGTCAACGCATTGGGCCGAAATTCGATTTCTGCATCTTCCATTTCAAACAAACGCGTATACTGTTTGGTGAGTGCATTTTTTGGCTCGGTTAGTATCCTTACCAATGCTTCTGCGTCCAGCTCTTCGAGTGTTGCGACGACCGGCAGGCGCCCGACAAACTCGGGAATCAGTCCATAACGCACAAGGTCCTCGGGTTCAACGCTATGTAAAATCTCGCCAACAGCTGTGTCTTCATCACGTCCGCGCACTTCCGCTGAAAACCCAATTCCTGTCTTTTCTGTTCTGTCCAGTATAACTTTATCCAGACCCGCAAATGCGCCGCCGCAAACAAACAGTATGTTGCTGGTATCGACCTGTAAAAACTCCTGTTGAGGATGTTTTCGCCCTCCTTGCGGAGGTACAGATGCGACAGTCCCCTCAATCAGTTTTAGCAATGCCTGCTGCACTCCTTCGCCCGAGACGTCACGGGTAATTGATGGGTTATCGGATTTGCGAGAAATTTTGTCAATTTCATCAATATAGACAATGCCGGTCTGTGCCTTTTCAACATCATAGTCACATTTTTGCAGCAGCTTCTGGATGATGTTTTCAACATCTTCACCAACATAGCCCGCCTCGGTGAGCGTCGTTGCATCTGCGATGGTAAAAGGCACATTAAGCAGTCTTGCCAGTGTTTCAGCAAGCAGGGTTTTTCCAGACCCGGTCGGGCCGACAAGTAGAATATTACTCTTGGCTAACTCAACACCATCTTTAGAGGTCTGGCTGGCTTCGAGACGTTTGTAGTGGTTATACACGGCCACAGACAGTACTTTCTTGGCACTTTCCTGTCCGATCACATACTCGTCAAGAATAGCGTTTATTTCTTTTGGCTTGGGCAGCTTTTTCCCGTTTGCAGGGGTTTGATCCTGCATTTCTTCGCGAATGATGTCATTACAAAGTTCAACGCATTCGTCACATATAAATACCGACGGCCCCGCAATAAGTTTCCTGACTTCATGCTGACTTTTCCCGCAGAACGAACAATATAGTAGCTTTCCGTTATCGGTATCTTTTTTGGAGTCATCACCGCTCATATTAAATCCTAATCTGTTCTACGGTTATATTGTATCAGTAATATTCTATGATGAATCAAAGATGGGAAAAAGCGAATCCATACCCAGAATGATACTTTATATCGGCATCTGCGATTTTTCCATCTTAGTTTCTTTAATTTCAGTACGTTACAACAATCTTCTGTATATCACAAACATTACCCCGCATCACGCGTGGTTAAAACGTTGTCAATTATTCCATATTCGCGGGCTTCCTCGCTGTCCATAAAGTTATCCCGCTCGGTATCCTTTTCTATGGTTTCCATGCTTTGCCCGGTATGCTTTGACAATACGCGGTTTAGCTGGTCACGGATTTTTAGAATTTCTTTCGCATGAATATCAAAATCAGAGGCTTGCCCCTGGAAGCCACCCAATGGTTGATGAATCATGACTCTTGAATGAGGCAACGCATAACGCTTGCCATGCGTTCCGCCAGCCAGTAACACGGCTCCCATGCTGGCCGCCTGGCCAACGCATAAAGTGCTAATATCCGGCTTTGTGAACTGCATGGTATCGTAAATCGCCATTCCCGCAGTGACAGACCCACCGGGTGAATTGATATAAATGGAAATATCCTTCTCGGGATTCTCAGATTCAAGAAACAGGATTTGTGCCACGATTAAATTTGCCATGTGGTCTTCTATTGGACCAACAATAAAAATGACGCGCTCTTTTAATAATCGCGAGTAGATATCATAGGCGCGCTCACCTCTTGCTGACTGCTCAACCACCATTGGGATGAGATTCATCATCGGAGCCTGTATGTTTCCATTACTCATAACCGTATTTACCTTATTGAGTTATTAACGTTGTTTGACGATGTCACTAAAAGACTCTTTTTTGTCTTTTTTGCTCACCTGGCTTAATACCCACTCAACCACCTGATCTTCCATGACCAGAGATTCTACACTGGCACGTGCCTGATTATTGGAACGGTAATACTCAATCACCTGCTCACGGTCAGCATACTGGCTAGCCAGCTGATGTATTCTCTGCTGGACGCGCTGTGCGTCCACCTGTAGCTTTTGCTGCCCGACTATTTCACCTATGATCAGGCCAAGCTTGACCCTGCGCCTGGCTTCTTCTTCAAACAGACTATCCGGCAACTCAGAATCTGTTTCCATCTTGAAATTTTCCAGCGCTTGCTGCCTCAGTACCGCAACTTCCTGGCTAACCATTGAGTCTGGCAGGGTAAGCTGATTATTGTCCAGCAGCACCTGCATCACTGCTTCTTTTGATTTAAGCTGAATTTGTTGCTGTAACTCGGCATCAAGAGATTTTTTAATCTCTTCCCTGAGATCGTTGATATCGCCTTCGAGTCCGAATGACCGGATAAAGGTCTCATCAACTTCCGGAAGTTTTCCCTGCTCAACCTTCTTCACAGTCACATCAAAGGTGACTTCCTGGCCTGCCAACTGACTATTACCGTAGTCCTCCGGGAATGTGACACTAAAAGATGTCTGTTCACCGGCTTTTAACCCTAGAAGATGCTCTTCAAAACCCGCAATCATCGCACCATCACCAAGCACTAGAGGATAATCCTGTGCGTTGCCACCCTCAAATTCAACGCCGTCCAGTTTGCCGGAAAAATCTATCGTTATACGCTGTTCATTTTGACTGGCATCATCAACTTCATTCCACTCCATGCGTTGCTTGCGTATGCGTTCCAGCGTATCGGATATATCCTGTTCATCTACTTCAGCAGACGGCACGGTCACCTCAAGGGCACTGAAATCGCACAGATCAAATTCCGGATAGATATCAAATGAAGCGATAAAAGTAAGGTCTTTGCCTTTTTCAATATTTTGTGGCTCGATAGCAGGTGCTGATGCGGGTCGAAGTTTTTCCTGTAATACCGCATCGCGATAGCTTGCCTGCATTTCATCTGCCATCACTTCCTGGTTGACTTGAGCACCATATCTCTGCCTGACAATACTCATTGGTACCTTACCAGGCCTGAAACCATCGATTTTAACGCGCCCTTTCATGGAGTTGAGCCGATGATTAACTTCTTTTTCCACCTTGTCTGCAGGCACGGTGATGGTTAGTTTTCTACCAAGCTCGCTAGTCTGTTCAACTGATACTTGCATTAATTTGCTGTCCTCGAGGTCAAGAAGTCTGTCTGGAATTTGTTCGCCGGTCTTTGATGACTGGATTGACGTTGGTTTAATCTACCATTGGTTGATGGTGCGAAAGGAGAGACTCGAACTCTCACGGGTCACCCCACTGGAACCTAAATCCAGCGCGTCTACCAATTCCGCCACTTTCGCATACATAGTAATATTGTGACTACAACATGCTAGTATAACTTGAAATAAGCATGATAGTTAGATGCTATCCCACAAGAAATATATCAATCAATTCTGTCTGGCTAATCAATAATCATAATTTAAATTAAAATACTCCTGTGATTCACTCATGGTCCGCATCTTTATCATCATTGGCTATTTTATAACTATCTGCGTCGCGGGCTGCCTGCTGGCTTACCCTGTCTTTCTGCTAACAGGAGCCGACTTTGAGCGAGTTGTATCACGCACGATTTTAGTACTGGCTGTGCTGTTACTTTATCCCACCTGCAAGTGGCTGAAAATTGATTCCCTGGCTGACCTTGGTTTTGTGCAAAGCAGATCAGTACAGTATTTTTCTCAGGCATGGTGTCTGGGGATACTGATGCTGGCACCCATCTCGACGATATACCTGATGTGTGGATTCAGACTTCCGGAGTCTGCCAGCCCTGCCCTGATGACCGTGTTAAACGCTCTGGTCAGCGCCACGGTCTCGGGTATCTTGATCGGATTGATTGAAGAATCAATCTTTCGCGGACTACTGCAGTCGCAAATAAGTCGGTATCTGCACACCTTTTTTACCATTATAATCGTCAGCGTAATATATAGCAGTGTACATTTCCTGCAGGCCCCTGAAGAATCAAGCAGTAACCCTGTCAGCTGGTATAGCGGATTTATTTTACTGTCCAGTGCCATTGGCCATTTAGCCAATTTCACCGCGTTCATGGATGCCTGGAGCGGACTTTTTTTAGCCGGAGTTTTTCTTTCTTTAGTCAGGCTACAGTCAGACAATTTGGTATGGTGTATGGGAATACATGCCGGATGGGTGACACACATCAAACTTTTCAAGGAATTTACCGATCGGGACAACTCAGCAGCCTGTGCGGGCTATGCCAGCAATTATGATAATTATGTAGGCGAACTGAGCAGTCTGTGGCTTGTGATTGTACTCGCGATCTGGGCTATAGTTTACTTTCTGCGTCCTGGATTTCGTCACTAATAACACGCTTCCAGCCAATTAGGTATGGGTCGAGTAACCATACTCCATTTTTATGAATGACATACGAAATCACACGCGCAGCATTACCCTGCCATTTATTATTATCAAAATTCTGCTCGCCTAAATAAACCCGCTGCTTTTCAGCATCAACACTTAAAACAACAGCCACATGCCCGGTGCCGAGAAATGACCGTGCATAAATTAATAAGTCGCCACGCTGAATATGATGATGCTGATCCCCATTCAAAATATTTTTGAATGGCCTGTGATTTTTACCATCAGGGGTATGTGCATAGGTTAATTGCCAAATATCTGCGGCGACATCCACATCACCATATATCAAACCATAGTTTTGTAATAACCAGCGACGTGCATACTCCACGCATTGCCACTTAATCCCGGTAAATGTCTGGTTGACAAAATTAGGAGCGGGATTTACGCACTGGTTATTACAGTTCGAATAAGCTTCAATCCCGGCAGGCGACATCCCTAACACCTCACCATAGCCCACTTCACAGTTTAGCCTACAAGTTTGTGGCAGTTCACCGCCAACGCCATTATTCAGCCACACAACAATAAATAGTGCTATTACAAATATTATCTGCTTATTCATGGACTTTAGATTAACTTTTGGTAACAGCAATAACACCTCGCTTGGTGAATGAGTCTGCAACTCGAAAACCTACAGGCCGACTTTAGCAATGCCTGTTACGCAACTATACAACACCCATGCTTTTTAAAAGAATTTGCTTGGCATTGTCGGCATTCGCCTGCAGGGCTTCGGCGTCACCCACATCAATATCGAACAAGGCCGCCATTTCCTGATACTCTTCGGTTAATTTGCCTATCAGTGTCAAAAAGTCTGTGATATCAAGTCCGAATTTTGTTTCCACCATATCAGCGACTTCCATGTAATTCTTGTATTCTTCATCACAGTAAATACAGTCTGCAATGGGCCCCGAGCAGGTAATACACTCAATCAGCCTGGGATCCAGCCCGGATTCGTCAGATGGTTGTGTATCATGGCTCAGACTAACCACTTTCGTTATTTTTTGTGGAATACGCCACGACTGCAACAACCATTCACCTATTGCCGCATGATCAGTTCCAATTTTGCTTTTTTCAAGCGAACATACGTAGCGATGATCCTGTTGTCTGTCATCAATATCCTCATAAATAGACGGTATCGCCTTGTCTAATGCAAGCATGCCTATATCCTGGAGCATGCCAGGCAAAAACAATTCCTCACGCATGCTGTAACTGGTTAACTCGCCAAGCTTGCGACATGCAACAGCCGTAGCAAGTGACCGTCGCCAAAACAGATCGTAATCGAGGCCGGCAGCATGTTTCTCAGATGAGCCACCTACCAAAGAAAAACTCAATGCAATATTGAGCGTGCCTGTCCAGCCAAACATCGACACGGCCTGTTGTACACTCTCCGTTTCGATGGCACGCATATATAGAGAGGAATTTGCCATGCGGATAATTTTGGCTGATAAAACCGGATCCATACTGACCACTTCTGCCAGAGTGTCTATATCACTACCTACATTCTGGCTCAATTCTATGATTTGAGCCGCCACCCCGGGGGGTGATGGTAAATCTTTACATCGCTTTAATTTATCAATCACTTCCTGCTTTATTTCGCTCATAAAGGTATTCCAGATAGAAGACTTGTTACCCTTTCAGTATCGGCCTGCAAGTGCAGGACTTAAGTAAAATTTTCTGCGGGACAGGAAGCTGGACACATTTTATCAGGCAGTTATGCTAAATAAGCAGACATACGTGCCACAACGGCAAAGATTGCCAGGGGAATGGGGTGAGTGATGGGACTCGAACCCACGACGACTGGAATCACAATCCAGGGCTCTACCAACTGAGCTACACTCACCATAATAACGGGCGACCACGGATAATAACGAAGTTATATATTTAGCGCACCAGATTTTTATATACAAACAGGTTAATACATTTGCCGCACCAGCGCGAACTCTTGTTTACTTGCTGGCCTCGTATTTTAACAATGCCCGTCAATTATTAACCCATGTCTGAAATTACCGGCTACAGCCATTTAACAATAGGATTGATACATATTGGAACACAATCCATATTCAGCGGTTTTCCAGAAGTAGACCAAATTTTCTCGTTATATTCTGACTGAGACCGTGAAGCAATATCCACTGACAACAGTGGCGCGCCCGGCAGGACTCGAACCTGCAACCCCCGGCTTAGAAGGCCGATGCTCTATCCAGTTGAGCTACGGGCGCAGATACAGGTACTTTCACCGGAGGCGTGCATAGTAACCTGATAATTAGTGAAGTCAAATCAAAGACACCTAATACTGGCTGCAGCTATGACTTCATCAAGGATTTATCCGAAAAAAGTCCGGGGTATTCGGGCAAGTGGGGCTATATGATCTAAGAATAGAATAGTTTGACTGCCACACCATGCGGGTTGGTCGGGGCAGAGGGATTTGAACCCCCGACCCTCTGCTCCCAAAGCAGATGCGCTACCAGACTGCGCTATGCCCCGACAGTAACTACTTGCACACAGGCTGGGATTTTCTGAATGCCGCGGAAGCATACGCGTTATCGCCATCGATCGTCAACTCATACTGTCGCAAAACACGGGGATTTGCGGGATTCAGAGATTTCCCGGCGAAATGCCTTTTACACCTTTTGTTGATTCATTATCATAGCTGTTCTTTATAAACCACCAAATGGGCACCCCAATGAAAGCAATTAATCATGTTGGTATTTTAATGTGCTTGTTTTTAGCCATTTCAGGAAACACAGTAATGAGTGAGACCCAAACCAAAGTACAATTCGACACATCCAAAGGCACTATTGTTATCACGCTGGACCCGGAAAAAGCACCTGAAACAGTAGAAAATTTCTTAACCTATGTGAATTCCGGTTTCTATGACGGAACAATCTTCCACCGTGTTATTCCCTCTTTTATGATACAGGGTGGCGGTTTTGATGCACAAATGAAACAGAAGCCGACCAATGACCCGATCCCCAACGAAGCGGGTAACGGACTTAAAAATGTCAAGGGCGCCATCGCCATGGCACGTACTTCGGCCCCGCATTCTGCCACCGCACAGTTTTTCATTAATGTCACAGATAATCCTAATCTTGATTTTACCAGTGAATCACCACATGGCTGGGGATATGCAGTATTCGGGGCAGTATCCGAGGGCATGGATATTGTTTTAGCCATAGAAGAAGTCGCTACGGGTAATCACGGGATGCATCAGAATGTGCCCCTTGAACCCGTTGTGATCAATAAAGCAGCAGTCGTTGAATAGTAGATGCCTGAGACACTGTTTGTCTCGGATGTACACCTTGACCGGAGAAGATCGGCAATAGTCGATCTTTTCACACAATTCCTCTTGAAGCGCGCCATCTATTCCGATGCGCTGTATATTCTGGGTGATCTTTTTGAGTACTGGGTTGGCGACGATGCGCCTTATGAGGAGTACCAGGACATACTTGAAGCTTTAAAAGTATTAACAATGCATAAAAATGTTCCGGTCTATTTTATTCATGGTAACAGGGATTTTCTGGTGGCCCGGCGCTTTGCCAGGCAAACCGGAACGACGCTGTTAGGCGAAGAACATATCGCAAAAATTTATCAAAAAAATATTTTATTAATGCATGGTGACACTCTCTGCACCGACGATATTGCCTACCAAAAATTCAGGAAAACAACGCACAATCCAATCCTGCAGTGGCTTACCTTGCGCTTACCCGTGCAGGTACGACAGCATCTGGCAGAAAAACTAAGAAGCGCGTCAAAACATGCCAAAGCGGGAAAATCAGAAGAGATTATGGATGTTAATCAGCAGGCTGTTGAACAGGCTATGCAAAGAAATAACACCGATTGCCTGATTCATGGTCATACACACCGACCAGCGATACATGATTTCACCATTAATCACAAACCCTGTCAGCGCATAGTACTAGGAGACTGGTATTACCAGGGAAGCGTATTGACAGTCAGTCCATCAGGCATGGCGCTAGAAAGTTTTTCAACCATCTGAGTCAGTCAGGACAGCGCCTTGAGTTCCGCCTTGCTGAATCCTGCCTGCTCACGGGCGGCGACATGCATGGACGCCGAGTCCGCGCTGACCGCATAACGACGCAATAATGCAATAAAAGTAGACTCAGAATTGATCTGCTGCTGCTCACAGGCGTAACGGAACCAGCGTGTACCGACCTCTACGTGTCCGATTTCCTCACGCAGGATAACTTCCAGTATATCCACCGTTTGCTGATCGTCCACTGCGCGCAGACGCTCTATCATTCCAGGAGTAACATCCAGCCCCCTGGCCTCCAGCACCCTTGGTACCAGAGCCATACGCTCAACAAGACTATGGCGGGTTTTTTGCGCCATCTCCCATAACCCGTTATGCGCACTTAACTCGCCATAATATGAACCAAGCTGCGATAATCGCTCTGTCAGAAGATTAAAATGCCGGGCTTCTTCAACCGCCACCTGCAGCCAGTCCAGATAGTAATCTCGCGGCATTTGCTGAAAGCGGTAGGCTGCATCCAGTGCCAGATTAATAGCATTAAATTCGATATGACAAATAGCATGTATCAGGGCAATTCGTCCTTTCTGTGAATTTAATTTACGCCGGGCCACCTGGCTTGGATGTACTAATTCAGGTTTATCAGGACGGCCTGGCACATCTATGGATTCTATGTGCTCATGCGCTAAAAATTCCAGTTCACCATTAGCCACATCAGACTGGAGTCGGTTGACCATCTGAATTTTTTGCGCAGGGTCTTTTTGCAGCAAAGCCTGTTTAATACGATCAAAAAACACGACTCATCAACGATGGCTGATTTTAAGCGCCACAACCAGATCCATGACATTAGTGCCGGTTGGGCCGGTAGTGACCAAGTCACCAGTATTGGCAAGGTAGTTACCGATATCAGCTCTGACCAGATAATCGTTGATATCATGTTTTAGCAGTTGGCCACGTTGCATGGTTTGCCCATCCACTATGCCTCCAGCATCCCGGGTGGGCCCATCTGTACCATCGGTGCCTGCCGCTAAAAACACAATTTTATCGTTGCCCGCCAACTCACGTGCAGCCACGCCGGCAAGATGTTGATTACGTCCGCCACGGCCCGGCTGTTCAGGCAGAACAAGGGATGTTTCACCTCCCCAGATGTGAACTCCGGCTTGTGCAGACTGCAAAAAAGCACATAGTTCAACGGCTTTGCGTTCGGCATCACCCTGCATAAACTCACAATGTGTTTTAACATCAAAACCAAGAGAGCGTGCATGATCCGCTGCTGCATTCTTGGCATCATCGAGGGTGGCAATGACATGCGTTGAAATATTGGAGAACTTGTCTATTTTTGCAGCAGGAGTGAGTTTCACACCATCCAGAATCGATTTTATCGCTTCTGGCAGTTCAACCCGGCTGATGTCCTCATCAACCAAAGTCAGGGGCCCTGAACCAATCACCGCCGGGTCATCACCCGGCACATCTGATATCAGTAGCGCGATAGTTTCGCGACCATTGATAAAGTTCGCCAGCCGGCCGCCTTTGATATGAGAAATTGAGCGGCGAATCTGGTTCATCTGTGTAATGTCATAACCAATGGACAGTAACACTTTATTCAGTGTGGCAAGTTTTTCCAGTGTCATGCCTTCTGCGAGCACTTCCATCAGGCTGGAGGCTCCACCGGAAAACAACACAAGAAATTTCGCGTCCTCCGGGGCAGCCTGGACAAATTCGACCAGAGCCTCGCCAGCCATCAGGCTTGACGCACCCGGCACCGGATGATCTGACTCCATTGTTTTAATCTGCGGGTAAGCGTGCAGTTCTTTTTCTATATGGTCGTGCTTTGAAATTACCAGGCCACTGACAATCCGGTCAGAAAGTACAGATAATGCACCAAGCGACATAGATGATGCCGCCTTTCCAACCGCAATCAGATGATAGTTACCTGACAAAGCATGATTTTTTAAAAACCCAACAACCGCATTATCCCCTTTTACACGGGCAACACCTGCCTGAAAGATTTCCAATACCTGTTCACGAGCCTGTTTGAGTTGTTGAGCATCCATAAAAATATATATTAGCTAATTATGCGAAATGCGCGAGAATACAATAGTTCTTCAGATCAGGCGAATTTTTTGCCTCGCTCAACAAATATAGACGAAAGTGCTGACATGCACACGCGCAAATAAATCAATTACATCTTCATTCTTCATGCGAATACAGCCATGCGAGGCCGGTGTTCCTATCAGCCCCTCTTCTGGCGTGCCATGAATATATATATAACGTTGATAACTATCGACATCCTGGCCAGCATTTATTCCTTTTTCAATCCCTTGCAGCCACAATATTCTGGTCAATACCAGGTCTTTTGACGAACTGATCGGCTGCTGGATTATATCTGCATAATGTCCGGTCGGTTGACGTGCGCGCAATATTTCATTGATGGCGCAGTGGCTTCCGATTTTCTCGGCGATGATGTGTGCGCCCAACGGGGTTTTATAGCTATCCTGGGCACTGCCCAGGCCATATTTTGAAGTTGATACCGGATAGCAGACATCAATCAGCCCGCCTTTCACGAGGAAAAGACTTTGCGAAGCACTGTTGATAATTATCCAGGGGTTAGTTAGATAGCGGGAAAATCGATTGGCTATTTCTTCAAACCTGGCCTCAATAGCATTTGACTGATTCTGACCCACTTTGAGCAGCTATACAGTGTTGATGAAATCTATACTGGCCTCACTACCTTCTTCTTGTTGCTGTGACTTACTGGCATCGTTTCTTACAACTTCCAGAGTGCGCAGATATTCATCGCCAATATTGGTCACATATTTTCCCGTAAAGACAGAAGTTTCGAATTTCTTCAGTTTTTTATTGCCTTTCCGGACAGACCAGATGAGATCATCAATGTCCTGATAAAACAATTTATCTGCACCCACCTCTTCACACACCTGCTCGATATTCCTGCCATGTGCAATCAGCTCGTTTGCTGCCGGCATATCTATACCATAAACATTCTGATACCTGACGGGTGGCGATGCTGAAGCGAAATAAACTTTCTTTGCTCCTGCATCTCTTGCCATTTGTACAATTTCTTTGGAAGTGGTACCACGTACAATAGAGTCATCTACCAATAATACATTTTTATTTTTATATTCAAGGCTGATTGGATTCAGTTTTTGTTTAACAGACTTTTTGCGCTGTTTCTGGCCAGGCATTATGAACGTGCGGCCTATGTACCGGTTTTTAATAAAGCCTTCGCGGTACTTGCAGCCCAACACATGCGCCATCTCGAGCGCCGCAGTACGACTCGTGTCCGGAATCGGAATGACCACGTCTATATCATGCCCGGGCCATTCTTTGATTATTTTTTCCGCCAGGCGTTGTCCCATGCGCATACGTGCCTTTTGCACATATACATTTTCGATAATTGAGTCAGGTCTTGCGAAATAAACATATTCGAAAATACAGGGTGTATAGGTAGCCTCGGATGAACAAATCTGTGAATGGAATTGACCATTTTCCTCGATTAATATCGCTTCGCCGGGTTTTACATCGCCTATTAACCGGTAACCAAGTACGTCCAGTGCCACGCTCTCAGAAGCGACCATATACTGTTTGCCGCGATTGGTTTCCTTGACACCGTATACCAGAGGACGAATACCATGCTTATCACGGAAAGCCAGTATTCCAAACCCACATATCATGGCAACGACCGCAAATGCACCTTCACACCGGCGGTGCACACCACTCACTGCATCAAATATAGTGCGTGGTGACAGCTGTTTGCGACTGGTATGTATTAACTCGTGGGCAAGTACATTTAACAGGATTTCCGAATCTGAATTGGTGTTAATATGCCTGCGGTCATCGTTATAAAGCTCTATCTTGAGCTTTTCGGCATTCGTCAGATTACCGTTATGTCCAAGCGTAAGTCCGTACGGTGAATTAACATAAAAAGGTTGTGCCTCGGCAGAAGAGGCACTTCCTGCAGTGGGGTATCGAACATGCGCTATTCCCATATGACCACGCATTTGCTGCATATGCCTGTCCTGAAAAACATCCCGCACCAGTCCATTACCCTTGCGTTGAAATACACGACTGCCTTCTGAGGTGGCAATACCGGCAGCGTCCTGCCCGCGATGCTGAAGCACAGTGAGTCCATCATAGAGCTCCTGATTTAAATATTCACTCCCAACAATTCCAATAATTCCACACATATCATTTCTCTATAGTTGGATTTCTGCACTTGGTACTTTTCTGGGCAACCTCAGCTGCTGAGCATATCTTTCTGGCAAGTGATCAACCACCCAGACAGCAGTTCGTTCAAATGGTTTAATAAGTTTTGACGCCTGCCATGTGCTTGTTTGCGGCAAAGTCGTAAAGGCTGAAGCCGTCATTACCAATATTGTTGTGATCACTGATGCACGCAACAAACCAAATAACATCCCCATCATACGGTCAACACCTTTGAGTATTTGCGCTTTCATTATCTGGCTTAATACAAAGTTTATCAGGGCGCCAAATACCAAGACGCCCACCATTATCAAGACAAACGCTATTCCGACCCGAATATTGGTACCATACTCTTTTTCGCCAAAAGAAAAGCTTGCGCTGTCAATGGCTTGTGGCAGAAGGTACGACACCTGCTCAGACTGGGTCACAGCCAGCCATATCGCCGCGACCCATGTAATAATAGAGACAACCTCACGTACAAACCCCCTCAGCAGTGCGATGGTTGTTGATATTAAGAAAATAACAACAATAATAATATCTATCCAGGTGACTTCAGACATATGATAGTGCTTTATTGTTCTGTGGGGGGATAACGAGTCACAAATGCACTTTCAAGTGCGAACTCTTTCTGCAGTCTTTGTTTAAGATTGGCAGCTTCATCCTGCGAAATTATGGGACCAACCTTAACCCGGTAATATTCTTTGCCTTTATTTTCACCGATCTCTACCAGCGCATCGTAACCGGATTCAAGCAATTTATTCTGCAAACCCATGGCTTTTTCTTTTTCTGAAAATGCGCCGACCTGCACCACCCAGCTAAGCAGTTCTGGCTTTATGCTACTGTCGACCTTGACCTCTGGCATGATATTTTCTTCGGGCCGGATTTCTACGCGCGTCTCCTCACTCTTTTGACCCGCTGTATGCTCCGGAGCCGGTGTTTGTACACGTTGTTCAATTTCATCAGAAAAGATCAGAGTGGGCTGTGGTGGCATTTCCATTTCAATGGTAGTCACCGCCTCCTTTCCGGAGCCATCCAGAATCATCGGGATAAATATGATCGCCAGCGACAATAAGACTGCCGCACCAATAATTCTATATTTGAGGGTTGAATCCACAGAATTTTTAACGTCTTCTCAAGCAAGTAGAACCCGTATTTTACATAAACCGGGGGATACATGCGAAAATTACAGAATCGGAGTCCGGAGTGGAAGCACGCCCATCAGCGCTCACTCGCCAGCACCTCTGAAACCGTGAAAATAGAGCCAAATACGATGATGCGGTCACCTTCGGCAGCATCCTGCTGTGCCTGTAAATACGCACCTTCAACGGATTCAAATTTTTTGATAGAGCCGTTTGGATTATTCTTGATAAGTGACTTCTCCACTAACCTGACCTCAAGGCATCGTGGCGAATTCACCTGTGATATATACCAGTCATCAATATGTATCTGCATAAGGGAGATAATCCCATCGACGTCTTTATCATTAAGCACTGCAAATACTGCGATAGTTCTCTGAGGTTTTGGTAAAGCCATCAAATTTTCAGAGAGAATCCTGGCACTGTCATAATTATGTGCAACGTCGAGTATGATTTCACAATCTTTGACTATCCGCTGAAAACGCCCTTCCAGCGTCACTTCTCTAAGACCGGTTTCAATCGCTTCGACATGAACTGGCAATTGTTCGCGAATACAGTGCAATCCCATGATCACACTTGCGGCATTCCTGATTTGCACTTCACCGGACAGGTTAGGCCATGGCAGACCATGCAACTCGTAAGCAGGTGCAATAAATGACCAGGACGACTTTGCAACCTGATAATGGAAATCCGTATCGAGCTGATATAACTGGGCCTGTACGCGCCGGGCAACCTGTCCAATTGAATGCGGTGGATCACTGTCACCACAAATAGCAGGTGTAGCCGGCCTGAAAATTCCTGATTTTTCCTGCCCGATGAGTTCTCTGCTATCACCAAGCCATTCTGTATGATCCAGACCAATACTGGTCACGAATGCCAGATCGCAATCAATGATATTCGTCGCGTCCAGTCGCCCCCCCAAGCCTACTTCGAGGACCGCAACATCAATATTATTCTGGTGAAAAACATCCAGTGCAGTCAATGTCGCAAACTCAAAAAAGCTCAGGCTAATATTGCCCCGGGCCTGGTCAATTTTTTCAAACGACTTGCAAAGCAGATGGTCCTGAACACATCGCAGGCCAATTCGAATTCGTTCGTTGTAATGAATAATATGAGGCGAGGTGTAGGTTCCAACTTTATAGCCGGCATGATGGAGAATTGTACTTAGGAGGGCAACCGTTGAACCCTTGCCATTTGTTCCGGCAACAGTGATGACCGGAAACGGGCATTCCAACAGGCCCAGACGGCTGGCAACTTCAGAAATCCTGTCAAGCCCCAGCTCAATCTCACGGGCATGCAGGGTTGTTTGCCATGCCAACCAGTCATCCAGCGTTTTATATTTCATCTCTAGTTCAGCCTGAAACAAACTAAAATGTATATGTAAGCGTTATTCGCTGATACTAGACGACGCGGTCGGTAAGTATTCGAAGTACGTTATAAACACGATCGCGCAAATCTTTACGCTCTACGATCATATCAATGGCGCCGTGCTCAAGTAAAAATTCACTTCTTTGAAAACCTTCCGGCAGTGTTTCACGTACGGTCTGCTGAATGACGCGGGGACCGGCAAAGCCGATGAGCGCATTTGGCTCTGCAATATGTACATCACCCAACATGGCAAAACTGGCAGATACCCCTCCCATCGTGGGATCCGTCAACACTGATATAAAAGGTAACTTCTGCTCGGACAATTTTGTCAGGGCCGCACTGGTTTTTGCCATTTGCATCAAAGACATCAATGCTTCCTGCATGCGCGCTCCACCACTGGTGGAAAAACATATCAATGGAATGCTTTCAGAAATGCTTCTTTTGACACCAAGCAGAAATCGCTCGCCCACAACAGATCCCATCGAACCACCCATAAAATTAAATTCAAAGGCTGCGACCACCACCGGCATTTCCTTCAACTTCCCCTGTGAAACGATCAGCGCATCCTTTTCTCCAGTACTTTTTGCGGCAGCAGACAAGCGATCTTTATATTTTTTTGAATCCCTGAATTTCAGGAAATCCTTTGGCTCCAATTCGGCACCGATTTCCAGCTGGTCACCTTCATCAAGAAAATACTTTACTCGATTACGTGCGCTTATCCTCAGATGATGATTACATTTCGGGCACACCTGCAGATTACGTTCAAGCTCTGCACCATACAATACGGCACCACATTGAGGACATTTGTCCCATACACCTTCAGGTACCTTTCGCTTCGACGTACTCTCAGTACGAATATGCGAAGGCATAAATTTCTCAATCCAGCTCATGTGATATTCATTTTTATAGAAAATAGTTAAGCAATATTTTGTATGGAAGAGCTATTATCCAACGCATTCCTGATATCACGCAATAGCGATTTAATTTTAGTCATTGCCAGTGGCAGATCATTGCCATGCTCTGCCAGTAAAGACACAATGGCACTGCCGACCACTACTGCGTCCGAGCATTTGGCTACCTGTGCCGCAGTTGTCGCATCTTTGATACCGAAACCAACGGCAATAGGTAAATCGGTAAATCGGCGTATATGGGAAACTTTCTCGGCAACACTGTCGATATCCAGCCTGCTGGCGCCTGTAATTCCCTTAAAAGATACATAATACATAAACCCGGAAGCCAGATCAGAGATCTTTTTTATGCGTTGATCACGGGTTGTAGGCGCCAACAGGTAAATAGTATCAATATCCTGCGCCTGATATATTTTTGCAGTCTGCTGGCTTTCCTCCGGTGGTAAATCGACAGTAATAACCCCGTCGACCAGGCCGCACGCCGTTTCTGCAAATGTGTCAATCCCGAACACTTCAATCGGGTTTTCATAACCCATTAATACAACAGGAGTAGAGGTATTGACTTGCCGGAACTGCTTGACGATGGCGATGACGTCCTTCAGCGAGGTACCATGCTTTAATGCACGTTCACAGGCAAGCTGGATGACAGGACCATCCGCCATAGGGTCGGAAAACGGGACACCCAGCTCTATGATATCACTACCGGATTCTACCAGCGCATGCATGATTTCAACCGTGCTGGAGGGATGAGGGTCTCCGGCAGTGATGTAACTGATTAATGCCTTGCGTTTGTTGGTTTTTAAATCCGAGAAACACTGTGTAATTCGGCTCACAACTCTATCCCTTCTATTTGCGCCACTGTATTGATATCTTTATCACCGCGACCCGACAGATTTATCACGATAGTTTCATTTTCATCCATGTCGGCCGCAAGCTTTTTAGCGTAAGCCAGTGCGTGACTACTCTCCAGCGCCGGAATGATCCCCTCCGTTCGCGTCAGTTCATGAAATGCGGCCAGCGCCTCATCATCGGTCACTGCGACATACTTTACACTGCCTTGATCTTTCAGCCATGAATGCTCTGGACCCACGCCTGGATAATCCAGACCTGCTGATATCGAGTTTGTTTCAATAATCTGGCCATTTTTGTCTTCCATCAGGTATGTACGATTACCATGAAGTACTCCCGGGCTCCCTGCATTCAAAGGAGCAGAATGTTTTCCTGTTTCCAACCCTTCGCCACCGGCTTCGACGCCATATTTCTTCACTTCAACATCATCAAGAAAAGGATGAAAAAGACCAATGGCATTTGAGCCACCTCCGACGCAGGCCACCAGCGCATCCGGCAATTTACCTGTAAGTGCCAGACTTTGCTCACGTGCTTCCCGGCCTATCACCGTCTGAAAGTCTCTTACCAGTAGTGGATAAGGGTGCGGACCTGCAACTGTGCCAATGATATAAAATGTATCGTCAACATTGGTGACCCAGTCACGCAATGCTTCGTTTAATGCATCTTTCAAGGTGCGCGATCCGGATAACACCGGTATCACTGTCGCACCAAGCAGTCGCATGCGATACACATTGGGTGCCTGACGCTGAATATCTTCTGCACCCATATAAACAACACAATCCAGCCCCAGGCGTGCAGCGATCGTCGCACTGGCGACTCCATGCTGGCCTGCGCCAGTTTCTGCGATGATACGGGTTTTACCCATTCGTTTGGCAAGGAGGGCCTGTCCGATGGTGTTATTGATCTTGTGTGCGCCGGTGTGATTAAGATCTTCTCGTTTCAGGTATATTCTGGCCCCGCCCCAATTATCTGTAAGCCGGCGCGCAAAATACAGAGGACTCGGACGCCCTACATAATGCGCCAGATCATGGTCAAATTCATTTTGAAATTCTTTATCCTGTTTACACTGCATGTATGCTGCTTCCAGTTCTTCCAGCGGCGTCATCAGGGTTTCTGCAACAAAGCGTCCACCGTAGATGCCAAAATGACCATTCTGGTCGGGCATCATTACTTTGTGCTGTTTAACGTTAGCGTTCATTGGCAATTCTCACTGACTGAACAAAGTCTCTCATTTTAATCATATCTTTTTCACCCTTGGCAGATTCTATACCACTACTGACATCGACAGCATAGGGATTCACCTGCTGAATACAGCTAATCACATTGTCGGCATCAAGCCCCCCTGCCACGATTACCGGACGACTAAGCGCAGGTACTTTACTCCAGTCAAATATTTTGCCTGAACCGCCCGGCTGTCCCCATTCGTTACCATCCAGCAACAAGGCTGATGCCGTCTTATAGGCATGGTCATTTAGACATGCATTCACATCTTTTGATGTGCCCATTGCAACCGATTTCAAATAAGGCAACCCGAACCCAGTACAAAAGGATTCTGTCTCACATCCATGAAATTGCAACATATTGAGAGGCACCCGCTTAACAATATCTTTGATTGTACTCGCATCTTGATCCATGAATAACCCTACAACGCTCACAAATGGTCCACAGTGGCTAATTAACGTACAGGCCTGCTGTACATCCACTGCACGCGGGCTATCCGACGCAAATACCAGGCCTACTGCATCAACACCGAGTGACACGGCCAATTGCATGTCCTGGATGCGCGTAATTCCGCAGAATTTTATTCGGGTGCGTTGCATGACAAGACAGTTTTCAGGGAAGGCCAATTAGAATGTGTATTTTGGCTCATATTCAACCGACATAAAATAAAGCCCCTGTGATGGTGCCGTAATCCCCGCGCTTGCACGGTCTTTGTTCATTAGCACTTGCCTTGCCCATTCAGGTTCATGTTCGTTTTTACCAATGCTCATCAGTACACCAGAGATATTACGCACCATATGATGTAAAAAAGCATTGGCGGTAACATCGATAAAAATCAAAGACTTTTGCCTGCTAATTTCCAGTTTTTTGATAGTTCTGACAGCGCTATGGGCCTGGCAGGATAATGCCCGATAACTGGTAAAGTCATGCTCTCCAAGTAAATAACTCGCGCCTTTTTGCATTCTTTCCGTGTCCAGATATAAACGCTCCCAGCAGGCCCGTCCAGATAATAATGCCGGCCTTACGGCGCTATTATATACGATATAGCGATATGAACGGGAACGTGCTGAAAATCGCGCATGAAATGCATCTGGCACCGGCCCTATTTTCTTTAAAACAATACTGGACGGAAGATTTGAATTAATACCCAGTAACCATGAGCGCAGACTACGGTTTGCATCGGATTCGAAATGTATCACTTGCCCCAAAGCGTGAACCCCAGTATCGGTTCGACCGGCACAGACCGTCGTGACTTGATGATTAGCGACCTGGCTGATAGCGTTCTCGACCGTTTGCTGAACGGATGGCGCATGTTGCTGGCGCTGCCATCCACAATAATTACTGCCGTCATACTCAACTATCCCTGCAAACTTTGCCATCTCTCATTTAATAATTTTCATGGCCAAAATCAACAAAGCCTCAGTATAGTACCGAGGCTTCGCATTGAACATTAAACCCGTTTGAAGATTAACTTAATTTATCCAATAACGCCTTTGCCTCTTGTATTTGAGTATGATCACCTTGTTCAATGACTTCAGTTAATGTCTCCTTGGCAGCATCTTCATCACCCATATCAACAAAGGCTTTTGCCAGGTCAAGTTTTGTGCCAACTTCTTCAATAACTGATGGACTCTCAAGGTCATAGTCATCACCAAACTCGCCAAGATCAGTCATAGTAGCATCAATGTCGCCCACATCCCCGGCATCAAATTGTTCAGTAACATCTTCAGAGAGCATATCCTGTTCGAATGTCCCTGTCTCACTGGCGGCCAGATCTCCATCCAGCTCATCCAGATCCAAGTCTGGTTTTCCAATTTCCGAGGTCTGCAAAGTAGGAAGTGAATCTTCCTCCATATTTTCGGCATCAATATCATCACTATCAAAGCTCAATGTCTCAAGCTCCGCGGTCAGATTTTCCTGCACCTGCTCCAGGCTCACGGTATCTTCTTTTTCCGCATGATTGTCTTCGTCACTGGCAAAGGCCTGTGCTTCCGGGCTATCCGGGTCAAACAAAGAGCTATCAAACATGGCTGTTTCAGAATGATCACCATCAAGCATTTCATCCAGATCATTATCAATCCGGATATTCGTGCTCGCGGACTCTGAGTTATTATCGTGACCATGATCACTGACATCGTCGTCGAGATCGACGCTCGATAACAATGATTCATCAAGCATTTCAGTCTCACTGTTATGGTCTGCCTGTTTATTCAGATCATTTTCCAGCGCGTCCTGATCAAAATCCAGGAATACTTCCGTAGCATCATCAACTTCGTTATCTGATGACTCTGAAGTATCGTCATCAAATGTTAGCGTTTCCTCTGCGGATGTCCCCAGGTCCAAATCAGCTTCAAGCAATGCAGTCGAAGACTCTTCCAGCTCATCATCAAGTTCATCATTCTGCCCGGAAATAGCGATATCATCCATTTCCAATGCCTGTGTTGAATTTTCTTCCAACGAGCCCAGTGCATCGTCATCCTCGCTATCGAAAGTAAAGTCGAGCGAGTTATCGTCTATATCGCTGGCATCGAAGTCTTCCAGATCTTCAGAGGCCATTTCAAAATCTTCGATATCATCCGCTGGCGAATCGAGTTCATTTTGATGAATAACCTCGGTCACATTCTCCTGGCTGTCTGCGGAATAATCATTTGATTGCTCACCTGCAAACAATTTATGCGCGGGTGCAAGGGCTGCGCCCATGGAAATAATTCGTGACCATTCTGGTGAGTTTTTATCAAACTGCGGTGCAATTGACTCAACGTAATTTACAAAGTCATCAGTTTTCTTGTCACCATGATATATCTCGGCCAGCTTAAACTGATATTTCGCATTATCAGGGTCTTTTGCCAGGCCTTCCTTGAGCAATTCTTCAGCCTGCTGATATAAACCGTAGGATATGTAGACGTCTGCTTCAGCCAGCATATCATCACTGTGACTCGCAGTGTCAGTATCCGCCTGCTGCCCGAACTCCTCTGCATTTTCATCAATTGTTTCCAGCTCATCCAGTGCTTCATCAATACTATCTGGGCTGGCTACCACGGTATCATCCATCGCTTCACCAGCCATCGGTTCTTCTGCAAAGGCTGGCAACCCGCTGGCTTCAATTTCTGCGGCCTGTTTATCTGCCTGACGCCGTTTAATCCCAATCCAGCCAAGTATCAACACCAGAATTCCACCACCCGCGTAGAGTAGTGTACGGCTCTGTTCTTGTAGCATTGCTGCGATATTAGTGATCACGCCGGGCTGAGATTCTTCCACGGAAACAGATTCCCCGGCTGCCTGTTCCACATTACTGGCAACATCAGCCTGAGCAACCAGGCTTTCATCAGCGGGTTGTTGCTGGCCAGTCGTCTGATCAGATTCTAAAAATTCATCCGGTATCGGCCCGGAGAAATCCGGCAGAGGGGCGACAGTAGCGGGTTTTATTACTTGTCCAGATGCATCTGCCAGTTGACTTGATACAGTCTCAGAATCTGATGCCTCCTCAGAGTCAGATGTATCAGCAACAATTTGTTTATCTTGATCCACTGATTCATTCACTGCATCCTCAGTATTATCCGCAGTGCTATTTTCAGCGACAATTTCATCTGTTGCTGCCAGGCTGTTTTGAAGCTGGGCTAACTGAGCATTTTGCAGGCTGATAATATCTTCCTGCTTTTTTATCATTGACTCAAGTGACTGGATGCGATCCTGCAGCTCGGAGTTCTCCTGATCCTTGGATTCGGCGGTTTCTTTCAGAAGCGATACTTGCTGGCGTAATTGACTGAGTGTTGCATTGGCATCATCGCCACTTAGACCGGATGCTGCATCTCCTTCTCCCAGGATGGAAAGTTTGGAACTCGCTTCCGTATCAGTATCAGGCTGTGGGGCCACTGCCTGTGGCGCCCCGTCAGAAACATTAATATCCCCGGCATCGACATTGACCGCTGTTGCTTGCGGCACTGCCCCCTGTTTCCAGACCTGCCATTGGCGCCTTACTTCCGCCAACGCCTCGCGCGCGCTAAGACCGGAAAGGTTTTCTGTCGGAATCCTCAGAACCGTTCCCGACTTCAGGTTATTAATATTGTTCGCCGTAAAACTGCCGGGATTCGCAGACTGAATCGCCAGCATCATTTGATTTACACTGACCCCGTTTTCACGGGCGAAGGGTTCAGCGATACTCCAGAGTGTATCGCCTTTATTGACCGCCCGCGTTGCGGGCTGTCGGTTTGTTTTTTTTAGAGATACAGGTTTGGTCTCGGCACTGGGGACAGTTGCTTCGGTCGGTCTCACGCTTGGCGCCGGGGTTCTTGGTGCAGGGGCTGAGGCTGATTCAGCCGGCATTTCCTGTGGTGCTGGCGAGGGGGACTGACTGGGTGTCCCGGGTGACTGTATGGATGCTTTTGCCTCATCACCAAATACGGGTGGATCCAGTAATAATGTGTATTCCCGAAGGAGCTTTCCTTTGGCCCAGCGTACGTCAATTAGAAATGTTAAAAACGGCTCGCGTATGGCATCGCGCGAAGTGACCTTGATGACAGGCTTACCTCGATGCAGCGTCGGCGTGAATTTAAGACGGGTAAGAATGTATGGTCGAGGCACTCCAACGCGCTCGAACATGTCCTGACTGGCTAACTCAATTTGCACCTCATCAATTTGTGCAGAATTGAATCCGACCAGCTCGATCTCAGCATCCATGGGTTCATTCAATGCCGAATTGATTTTAATCTCACCCAGCCCGAAGGCAAACACCGCAGCGGGGCTGGCAAGCATGGCGACAATTAACATCAGTGCCACGATCTTCTTATGCATTATTATTTTCCCTACGATTACTTTTTGTATATTCACTGGTTAATTATCAGGCCTTGTAAATATTCTGCTTTAAGTTAAATGAATAACTCACTTGTGTAATATAAATTATATATGGTTTTCGATCAAAAATTCTGCGATCTGAATACTATTCAGGGCCGCTCCTTTTCTCACGTTATCGCTAACAACCCACATATTGAGCCCCCTGGGATGAGATATGTCCTGCCGTATTCGTCCCACATATACCGGATCCGTACCTTGTGCTTCACTGGCAGCGGTCGGATAACCACCATCTTCCCGATTATCCATAACAACAACGCCGGGAGAGCGGGATAAAATATCTCGTGCCTGTTGCGCCGTCATCGCTTCTTTAAGCTCCAGGTGCACCGCTTCTGAATGACCGTATAAAACCGGTACCCGCACCGCAGTTGGATTCACGCGGATACTTTCATCGCCCATGATTTTGTGGGTTTCCCATACCATTTTCATTTCTTCCTTGGTGTATCCGTTCTCCAGGAATATATCTATATGGGGCAGTACGTTAAAAGCAATTTGTTTCGGATAAACGCTACAATTCAGCGGCTCGCCCGCAATATAGGCGCGTGTTTGTTGATCAAGCTCATCAATTGCATCTTTCCCGGTACCCGACACAGCCTGATAGGTGGAGACATTGATCCTTTCTATGCCTACTGCATCATGCAGTGGCTTAATGGCGACCAGCATCTGGATAGTCGAGCAGTTTGGATTGGCAATGATGCCCCGGTTACGATACAAGGCGATGGCTTCGGGATTCACTTCGGGCACTACCAGTGGAATATCGTCCTCGTAGCGAAAGCGTGATGTATTATCAATCACAACGCATCCCTGCTCAGCAGCAATCGGTGCATACACATCAGATACAGCAGCACCCGGCGAGAATAAGCCGATCTGCACTTTTCCAAAATCGAACTTAGCCAGGTCCTGCGCTTCCAGGTATTTATCACCGAAGGGTATCTGTTTCCCGACTGAGCGCTCACTGGCCAGGGCATAAATATTACCGATGGGAAAGTCTCTCTCTGCCAGAATTGACAGCATCACTTCACCCACCGCTCCAGTTGCACCCACGACTGCAACATCGTATTTCTTACTCATGACATATCCTTAAGTAAATTTTAGTCAGTCTGCTGCGAGATAACTTGTTGTAAATTCCTGACAACTGCATCACCCATCTCACTGGTAGAAACAATGTTCATTGCCGGGCCCGCGATATCTTTGGTTCGCATACCCTGCCGTAATGTCATCGCAACAGCCTCCTCAATCAGCTCGCCAGTGCGGACCAGATTTAATGAATACTTTAACATCATGGCAACCGACAGAATTGTTGCCAGCGGGTTGGCAACACCCTGACCGGCGATATCTGGCGCGGATCCATGAATCGGCTCGTACATCCCTTTGTTTTCCTGGTTTAATGAGGCAGAAGGCAACATACCTATCGATCCTGTCAGCATGGCTGCTGCATCAGACAGAATGTCGCCAAACAGGTTCGACGTCAGCATAACGTCAAACTGTTTTGGCGCACGAACAAGTTGCATAGCCGCATTGTCAACATACATATGACTAAGCTCTACATCACGATATTGATCGTGCACCTCTTCAACCACTTCTCGCCACAATAATGACACCTCCAGTACATTTGCCTTATCCACCGAACATAATTTTTTATTTCTTTTTTGGGCTGCAGCAAATGCAACATGGGCGATGCGACGAATTTCATTTTCGTCGTAAACCATTGTATTGTAGGCACGACGTATATTATTTTTTATTTCGCTAGCACGTGGCTGACCAAAATAAATCCCGCCGGTCAGCTCACGAACTATTAACAAGTCTAAATCAGAGACCAGCTCAGGTTTTAATGATGATGCCGAGGCCAGTTCAGAATATAGTAATGCCGGTCGTAAATTGGCAAACAGATTTAACTTGGAGCGGATATCCAGTAACCCCTGTTCCGGACGTAAATGTCGCTCCACCTGATCATATTCAGGCCCACCTACCGCCCCAAGCAAAATTGAATCACAAGCATGCGCCTGGGCAATAGTTTCAGTGGGTAGAGGTGAACCTGACTGATCATAAGCTGCGCCCCCGATCAAGCCCTGCTGTAATTCGATTGCGGTGCCATGCTCGCGCAGGCATTCAATAATTTTAATGGCTTCCTGAACAATTTCCGGACCGATCCCATCGCCCGGCAAGACCAGAATTTTTTGTGCATTTGTATTAGTCATTTGCAAACAACCATGGTGATGAGGTTTTTAAGTTCTGCTCATAAGCCCGAATCTTATCTGCATATTGAAGTGTGATGCCTATTTCATCCAGACCATTCAATAAGCAATATTTTTTGAACGAATCTATTTCAAACTGACAGCTATCCATGCCCTGTGCAACAACAGTTTGTTCGTGCAGGTCTATGGCTACCTTAAAATCTGGATCGTTCAGGGCCTTTTCAAATAATTGATCAATAATCTTTTGATCAAGCACAATCGGCAATAACCCGTTCTTAAAGCTGTTACTGAAAAATATATCGGCAAAACCTGAAGAAATAACGGCACGAAAACCATAATCCAGCAGCGCCCATACCGCATGCTCACGTGACGAGCCACAACCAAAGTTATCTCTGGCCAGCAAAATTTTTGCATTTTTGTAACGCTGGTCATTCAGTATAAAATCCGGATTAACACGGCGCCTGCTGTGGTCCTGATCCGGCTGCCCCGGATCCAGGTAGCGCCAGTCATCAAACAGGTTCACACCGAAGCCGCTTTTCTTTACAGACTTCAGGTATTGTTTGGGGATAATTGCATCTGTATCAACATTTGGGCGATCCAGTGGTAAAACTGCAGAAGTAAGTGTCGTGAAAGATTGCATGGCGGGTCCTGTTAACTGAAATATTTACGCACATCATCAAAATGACCTGCGACAGCTGCGGCGGCTGCCATGGCCGGGCTTACCAGGTGAGTACGCCCTCCCTGCCCCTGGCGGCCTTCAAAATTACGATTAGAAGTGGATGCACAACGCTCTCCTGCCTGGAGCTGATCGGCATTCATGCCAAGACACATGGAGCAACCGGGTTCGCGCCACTCGAACCCGGCGGATTTGAACACCTGATCCAGCCCCTCCTGTTCGGCCTGCCGTTTAACCAGGCCGGAGCCTGGCACAACCATCGCAAGCTTGATGTTGTCAGCAATCTTTTTACCTCGCAGCACGTATGCAGCCGCACGCAGATCTTCGATACGCGAGTTGGTACAGGAACCAATAAAAACCTTGTCTATGTTAATCAGATTTACCGGTTGTCCCGGCATAAGATCCATATATGCCAGTGCCTTGCGCATACCCTGCGCACGCGTTGGATCTTTTTCCTTGTCCGGGTCAGGAACGACCGCATCAACCGGAACCACCATTTCCGGAGATGTACCCCAGCTTACTTGCGGTATTAAGCGAGCGGCATCCAAGTCAACATTACAATCAAATACCGCATCTTCATCTGAAACCAGCTGCTGCCATGACTTAACGGCAGCATCCCACATGGCCCCGCTTGGAGCATATGGTCGCCCGGCAACATACTCCAGGGTACTGTCATCCACCCCCATAATACCGGCACGTGCCCCGGCTTCTATCGACATATTGCAAATTGTCATGCGCGCCTCAACGGATAAACGCTTAATCGCCTCACCGCCAAATTCCATGGTATATCCATTGCCACCTGCCGTGCCAATTTTGGCAATTAATGCCAATATAATATCCTTAGAATAAACACCATTTGACAATGCGCCGCGAACGTTGACGCGCATTGACTTTGTTTTTCTTAGTAACAGGCACTGTGTTGCCAGCACATGTTCTACTTCCGAGGTTCCAATTCCAAAAGCCAACGCTGCCAGTGCACCATGTGTGGAAGTATGAGAATCGCCGCATACAATAGTCATCCCGGGTAAACTTGCACCCTGCTCGGGGCCAATCACATGAACGATACCTTGCCTCGGATCATTCATTTCAAATTTATTGATGGCAAAGGTTTTACAGTTTTTATCAAGCGCTTCGAGCTGTTTGCGTGAAACCGGGTCTTCAACGGGTTTGTCACGTCCTGTGGTGGGAACATTATGATCCGGAACCGCTAGTATCGTAGCTTTACGCCAGGGCTGCCTGCCTGCCATACGCAAGCTTTCAAAAGCCTGTGGTGATGTCACTTCATGCACCAGGTGACGATCGATATAAATCAGGCTGGTACCATCTTCTTGTGTATGTACAACATGTGAGTTCCATAATTTGTCATACAGGGATTGTGCTGTCATTTCTGTGAGTTCTCTAAATTTAATAAAGTGCGCAAATCAAATTAATTGATCGAAGTAAAGTTCACCGGGATTAATAATTACCTGGTCGCGGGAATATCCGGGAAACCGGTCGTGACATGAGCATTCTGGGCTCGATGCCTCAGTGCATGATCTGCCAGAACTATGGCCAGCATGGCTTCTGCAATAGGTACGGCGCGGATTCCCACACATGGATCATGTCTCCCGGTAGTCACTACCTCTGCTGGCTGTCCCGTTTGATCCACTGAATTCCCCGGGACCCTAATACTGGAAGTTGGCTTTAGTGCAATCGAAGCCAGTATCTCCTGGCCGGAGCTGATACCGCCCAATGTCCCGCCTGAGTGATTAGTTACAAAACCATCTGGCTGAATATGATCAACATGCTCACTGCCACGTTGCGTCACACATCCGAAACCGGCCCCAATTTCCACGCCTTTGACCGCGTTGATTGACATCATTGCCTTTGCAATGTCTGCATCAAGCCGATCAAAAACCGGCTCTCCCCACCCAACCTGTACATCACTGGCGCGCACCAAAAGGCGGGCACCGATTGAATCGCCATCACGACGAAGTTGGTCGAGGAACTCTGCCAGTCGAGGAACTAGATCGCTATCCGGGAAAAAGAAAGGATTATTTTCAGCTTCATGCCAATCCAGTTTGGTTGCCTCAATTTCACCAATCTGGGTGACACATGCACTGACATGGGTACCATAATCATGCTTTAAAAACTGCTTTGCGATTGCTCCTGCCGCTACCCGCATGGCAGTCTCCCGCGCAGATGAACGCCCCCCTCCGCGATAATCACGGATGCCGTATTTTTTGTAATAAGTGTAATCCGCATGCCCCGGACGAAAGCGGTGCGCAATGTTGGAGTAGTCCCTGGAGCGTTGATCTTGGTTTCTGATTAACAAGCCAATCGGCGTCCCGGTTGTTTTACCTTCAAATACGCCCGAGAGTATCTCCACCTGATCCGGCTCACGCCGCTGAGTGGTATATTTTGACTGACCCGGTCGACGCCGGTCGAGATCAGGCTGCAGGTCTTGCTCAGACAATGGTATGCCCGGCGGACAACCATCAACGATCGCGCCAATCGCGGGGCCATGGCTCTCGCCAAAGGAGCTTACACAAAACAAGGTTCCAAACGTATTGCCAGACATTCTTTCTTTTACTCAATTCATTTGTTCTGCGATTAAACTGCACTCATCGCCGGTCAATATACATACACCTTCTCCGCCATCTGGAAGCTCCTGCCAGACAAACTGATACTCTGGAAAGCATTGTTCAAGCGCCGCAGCGGAATGTCCTACTTCCAGTACCAATATTCCACGTGGTTCCAGATAGCGGCTGGCACCCCGGATGATCCGTCTGGCGATATCCAGCCCATCTTCACCCGCAAACAGGGCATGTCCCGGCTCGTAGGAAAATTCACGAGGCAAATCAGTCTGTTCAGCTTGGGGAACATAAGGTGGATTGGCGATAATGATATCATATTGATGGGTTGGTAGGTGCCTGTATACATCCGAAATAATGGCATTGATCCGCCCATTGAGGCCATGTCTGGCGATATTTTTCACAGCCACATCCAATGCGTTAGAGTCAATATCCGTCACATCCACACGGGCCGCGGTGAACTCAAGCGCTGCCAGGATGCCCAGACATCCACTTCCGGTGCACAAATCAAGAATTCTGCCAACCTGTTGCGATGCGGATAGCCACGGCGAGAAACGCTCACTGATCATTTGTGCAATGGGAGAACGCGGAATCAGCACATGCTGATTTACCAGGAACGGCACGCCCATTTGCCATGTTTCACCCAACAAATATGCCATGGGTATACGCAAATGAATACGCTTGTATAAAAAGGACTGCAACCTCTCTATCGCCCTTTCGTCAAGTAATTTTCGATTATAATGCTCGCTAAAATCGGGTGGAATTTCAGCCACAAAACTGACAAGATATGCGGCCTCATCTAATGCACATTCAAGGCCATGACCATAGCTAAGAGGGAAACTCTTTAATGCGGATGCAATCTCTGTTACCGCCTCAGATACGTATTTGGATTTTAGCATAACCGGATAGTTCATGTGATACTCAGCCATAGAATTCAATCGTCAGATAACATTTTTAACCATAGCAACCACAGAAATGATTAACAAAGTAATTATTTTATCAATTATCGCGCTCATATTTGGCCTTGGAGTCTATAGTTTTCAGCAACAATCGAATGTGAATATCAAAGATAAACTGAGTCATGCGACATATCTCTACGATCAAAAAACAGCAATTGCAGATTACCAGCTGGTAGACAACAACAACGAACTTTTTACTCCGGATAGCATCAAAGATATGTGGACTTTCTGGTTTTTTGGGTTTACTCATTGTCCGGATATTTGCCCAATTACAATGGGAACCCTTACTGCTGTCGTTGAAAACCTCAAGTCAGAACATAACATTAAAGACGATATCAAAATAATTTTTGTCTCGGTCGATCCCGAGAGAGATACAGTGGAAAAACTAAACACCTATGTGACAGCGTTCAGTGAACATGCCATTGGCGTGACGGCACCCGAGAGTCAATTATCCCCTTTCTTAAAAAATATGGGGATTATTGCAATCAAGCAGGATGATAATGGCCAGTTAAAGGACTATCTGGTAGACCATAGTAGTGCCATTTATTTGATTGCGCCAGATACCGCAATTAGCGCATACTTCGGCGCGCCGCACGAAGTTGATAATATTGTGCAGGACTACCTGACAATTCAAAAGCACTACTGATAAAAATATTCTCTCAAACATGCAAGCCTCCATAGCTACGCCCTGGGAAAAATTCAAAGGGGTCATTTTTCACTGTTTCCCTCACCATCTAATTTCACGCATCACATACTGGTTGACGCGACGCAGACTCCCTTTCCTGGAAAAAATTATTGGCGCTTTCATCTCTGTTTTCAAAGTGGACATGCAAGATGCTGTTATTCAGGATATAAGCCAGTATCCGACCTTCAATGAGTTTTTCACCCGCGAACTCAAAGCGGATAGCCGACCTATTGATAAAAGCATGGCATCGATTGTTTCGCCTTGTGACGGCAAAATAAGCATGTTCGGAGAGATTGATCAACAGACGCTACTGCAGGCAAAAAATAAAACATTTACTGTCAATGAATTCCTCACCCCACACTGTCAGCATATTGACCAGTTCCGTGGCGGCAGTTACTACACAATTTACCTGTCGCCCAGAGACTACCACCGGGTACATACAGCATATGATGGGCAGTTATTGGAAATGATATATGTACCAGGACGACTATACAGCGTGGCACCTTATGCACCAAAAACGATTGAGAAGTTATATGCTCGCAACGAGCGGGTGATTTCTGTTTTCCGGATCGATAATGGTTACATGGCAATTGCCATGGTGGGTGCAGTAAATGTTGCTGCTATCGATATGGCGTGGGCAGGAACCGTCACACCTCCACACATGACTGTAGCCTCATATTACAATTACCGTGACCAGTCCATCAAACTGGAGAAAGGACAACAGATGGGCACTTTCAACATGGGTTCCACCGTGGTGATGTTACTGTCAAAAAATTATGCTCGCGCACTGCCAGGTCTTGCCATGGAACAACAGGTGAAAATGGGCGAAACCATTGCCAGCAGACTTAATTAGCCACTAAAACTAGGCATTCTCCCAGTCAAAACTGATCACTTCATTTATACTTTTTGCATTCAGCGCAAGCATGAGCAGGCGGTCAAACCCTACCGCAACACCGGCACATTCAGGCAGTCCATGCTTTTGTGCATCCAGCAAATAATGATCAATTGTGATACTTTCCAGACCTCGCCGACGCCTTTCGAGCTGGTCCTTATGGAATCTTCCAAGCTGTACCTCGTAGTCAATAAGTTCAACATACCCATTTGCCAGCTCAAGGTTTCCATAAAACACTTCAAAGCGTTCAGCCACCATTTTATTGTCACTATTCAATTTGGCCAGGGCCGCTTGATCCGCAGGATAGTGATAAATACAAGTAAGCCTATTCGAAGAGAGATGCTCATTGACAAAGTGTGCAAACAGAAAGTCCACCATCTCTGTAACACACATTGACGGACCCGCCCGCAGTCCGTGTTGCAACGACAGGCGTTCTATTTCTTCACTGGTCAGATCACTAAAGGAAATACCAGTGGCTTGCTGAAAAAGCCCATCATAAGTACAGTAAAAGACTTCATCCGTATTGCAACTGTCGCTAATCATTTCAGAAATAAAGGCCACCGTCTCTTGCATTATTTGTGACAAGGTATATCCCAGTCGGTACCACTCGATCATGGTAAATTCCGGATTATGATATGGACCCACTTCACCTTGACGGAAACATTTGGATATTTGAAAAATATCGGGCGCCCCCGCTGCCAGCAAGCGCTTCATTGCATATTCTGGTGAAGTCTGCAGAAATCTTTTATGACTCAGGTGACCGACAGTCAATGACTGGATATTTGGTTCAGTCACCGTGTGACTGCAAACCAGTGGCGTTTCGACTTCCATTACATTGCATTGCGCAAAAAATCGGCGCACCTGCGAAAGGGCGCGAGCGCGCGCCTGTAAATTCTCCAATGTAATAGAAGGTCGCCATCCTGACATGTCTTCAGTTGCGCCTAACCTTCCTTAACACGTGATACGTATTCTCCAGTACGTGTGTCGATTTTTATCACTTCCCCTTCCTCGACGAATAGAGGAACTTTGACTGTTGCACCAGTTTCCAGCGTGGCCGGTTTGGTGGCTCCTTGTGCTGTATCGCCTTTCACACCGGGATCTGACTGCGTAATCTTTAGCTCTACAAAATTTGGCGCACTGACCGACAAGGGGGCACCATTATAAAGGGTTATCTGACAAACATCCTGATCTTTAAGCCACTTTGATGAGTCTGCGACTGCCGTTGCATCAGCCGCGTGCTGCTCATAGGTAGTCTGGTCCATAAAATGCCACTGTTCTCCGTCAGAATAGAGATACTGCATTTCAACTTCCATTACGTCAGCCGCCTCTACACTATCGCCTGACTTGAATGTACGATCCACCACGCGGCCAGTTTTGAGGTTTCTGATCTTAACGCGGTTGAATGCCTGCCCTTTACCGGGTTTTACAAATTCATTCTCTACAATAGTATATGGGTCTCCATCGAGCATAATTTTCAGCCCTGACTTGAATTCATTTGTGCTATAGCTTGCCATAGAAAAGTAATTTTAATAATTTAGAAGAAACGCCATGATACCTTGCAACCCCGGTTCAGAACATCCCCTACGCTGGAAAAAAATATTTGCCGACTCCCATATAGGCTTAAAAAAGCTACTGCAGTATTACCCGGCGATTGCATCCGATGAGAGCCGGCTGAAGCAAATAGATGCATTGTTTCCGGTACAGCTTACACAGCAGATGTTAGAGTCTCATCGCGCTGACAGCGCCGTGCTCAGACAATACCTGCCTGATGCGCAGGAATTAAAAAATACCAGTGAAGACAGTAACGATCCGGTCGGTGATTTGGAAGCATCTCAACTACCTGGCGTGATTCATAAATATTCCCACCGCGCGTTAATTATCACCAGCAATACCTGCCCGATACACTGCCGCTATTGTTTCCGAAAAAACTTTCCATACCCTGAATCCAGCCCAAACAGTCATTTATTCAGGCCCGCTATTGATTATTGCAGAAGAGATAACACACTTCATGAGGTTATCCTGAGTGGAGGTGACCCGTTGAGCCTTGAGGACTCAATGCTCAAATATTTATTCAACTCATTTGAAGAAATTCCACACATTAAAACAATACGTTTACATACAAAGTATCCGTCAATTTTTCCACAAAGAGTGACTCCCGAATTTCTAAACATATTAAACGATTCAACTTTGAATAAAGTACTGGTTTTTCATATCAATCATCCGGAAGAAGTAACGAAAGAATTCACTGATGTCGCCAGAAAAATCAGGCAGACTCAAACAACCACTCTCAATCAGTCTGTGCTCCTGAACAAAGTCAACAATAATGCAGAAACTTTAATCGAGTTATCGAGAAGACTTTTTGATGCGGGCGTTCTCCCTTACTATCTGCACATGCTGGACCATGCGAAAGGTACTCACCACTTTCAAGTTTCAGACCAACAGGCACAATCAATCGTTAAACATATGAAGGAGTGTCTGCCTGGCTATCTCGTCCCCAAACTGGCGCGTGAAATTGCCGGGCAAGCCAGTAAAATTTACTAATTCTGCTAACCTATTAGTATTTCGTTGTTTTATTTATTTGCCCAGTTGCTATGACAGTCACATTTCGTAAATCGAACAAGAACTACACTAATACCCATCAATCAGGATGGACGGGGCTCAACTACCGACCAGCAGATGATCCTTAGCCAGCATTTGAGCGACACAGGATTTAAAATCCATATTAGTAAAATACCTAAAAAACAGGGAAAGACACGATGTTATTTGATATGCAAATCTACATGCCGAACCAGGATTCCCTGGCTCAGCCCGATATTGCATTCACACCTCGCCAGATCAAAAAATGGATAAAATCATTATCCATGATCGACATGGAATCTAAAAGTCGTGAAACACTAAATCTTATTGCAACCAGTAATCGCCACCCTTATCCAGCGAAACAGCGATTCGCTTGCATGGAGTTAATTCAAAAACAGGCAGAAACATTTCTTGATCACCATCGCCGTTACCTGGCCTGCCAGACTTTTCCTTTATCACCTAATGCACATGAAATTTACCGATTACAACAGGATTTAAATGCAGAAATAGCGATTGCCTACAAGATTATTATCACACAGATCGTCCAGGGCGAATTCAAACTGAATCAGAAAAAAATACTTACCTGTTTGTACCGGGCGGTTTCATATCTACAGCAACAGTATATTGCAAGTTTGCTCATGTATCAGGAGGTACCCTCAGGTATATGGCATGATATATGCCAGCTATATCGGGTAACAGAACACTACGGTTTGCACCATACTGTAATAAGCAGACAGGACAGCACGGGAAAAACCTCGATTCATTCTATTTTTAAACACCTGTGCGCATCCACACTGATTTCATTTAATCAACTACGCCAGGGTGAAGCAGACAAGGTGAATAAATTTCTCGAACAGCATCACACATTAATTGACATCAGTAACCGCGTTGATGACATCAGCGGGGAATATATTTATATCGCCAACCTGGCTACCGGGAAAAAGCCGGCATACTATATACCCCGCGAAATGCCTATCTCCACTGAAAACCGCTTTATTGGTTATTCAGAACTAGTCAGCAAGCTGGCAGAGTCAACAAAAAAATTCACTCAGAGCACGTCTTATTACCTGAACTCCACACAGGAGCTTGATCCTGAACTGGCCGGCAGGTTAATCACAATGATCGGCAATCCAAGCCAACGACATAAAAAACGTATTAAAAGCAGTCAGTCAGTGACAGCGATTGTGGGTCTGCAATCTATTGCCGAATTACTCAACCCCAAATCAAAGGACTCAAGTGAGTTAACTGAGGATCCTCTCACTACCAGCAGTTTGTCATTACTGCCGATTGAAAAAACACTATACAAGCATTCCGCCGGGTCTCCGGATTCGTTACCAGCAGAGCAAACGCTCAATGACGTCTGGAATCCCTTCTCTAGCAGACATGGCATTTCAATTAGCCCGACGACAGGAATCAGGTCGTCCGAAAATGACAAAATCGCTCCTTTACTTGATAACTGGCAGGTCGAAAACTTTAATGCTAGTGGAATTTGCCTGCATTATAAAGCGGATGGCATCTGCAAAATTCGCGTTGGCGAAATTATTGCTATTCGCGATGAAAATATTGATCTCGAAACAAAACAATGGCGTGTCGGTATCATACGCTGGATGCAGGGTCTGCCCAACAAAGAGCATAAAATTGGCGTAGAGCTATTTGGTGCGGAATGCGCATGTATAACCGTACACAACAGCGAAAATTCACAAGATGAGCAACAAGGTTTGCTACTTAAAAAAATCTCAGAAAATAATAAGGTATACAGCTTAATTTTACCCTCAAAGGCCAGCCTTGCTTCGCGAGAGATTACAATCAAAGGGGCGAACAGCCAGCGTGCAATCATGCTTGGCAGAACACTGGAAAGCACCAGCTGCTTCACCCACATAGAGGTACTGAAAATATTCAGCAAGTCAGGCAGCACGAAAGATCACTAACAAATCACTCAAATTAAACAAGAATGGATCGCATAGTAAAAATAGTTATTCTGGACAAGGACGCCAATAATGCAGACCGGATCATAAGGGCTGTCAAATCTCTTGGATACGCTGTACGTGAAACAATTATCACCACACGGACAGAGCTTGAAGAATTCGCCAAGCATGAAACAGTCCCTAACATTATCATCCATAATGACTGTTTCGAAGATATTGGTATTTGTGATACACGATCAGTATTCAGCGCTCAACCACATGAGATTCCGATCATTGCACTTGCCAGTGATATCTCCCTTAATCAATCAAGGCTTTTAAATGAAGGCGCGACGATTGTACTGGATCAGGAAAATGATGAGTTAATCAAACTTGTAATCTCAAGAACCATCGATACCGAGTTTTATATCTACGATCTGGCTATCCAGGCTGAAAACTATAAAGAGCTGGAACAACGTTACAATAAGATACTTGATACATCACATGATGCAATATGTTACATACATGAAGGTCTGCATACTTATGCGAATACTTCTTATCTGGAATTATTCAATATAGACACACCTGAAGATGCCAGCACACTATCTATTCTTGAATTGGTCGGTGAAGACGACATAAAAATTCTTAAGTCAATCCTGAAAGAGGTAGCTAAAAATCACTCAACCGGCAATATCACATTAAATTTCAATACCGGAAATGGATTGGTTGAGACATATGTCGAGTATAATCCCGTGTTGGTCGATGGCGAAACATGTGTCCAGTTTGTATTACATCTCCAAAGCAATGAGTCCCGCGAATTACAGGAACAACTAAGTTATATAAGTGAGCGTGACCATGAAACCGGTTTTTTCCATCGCAAGTCTCTAATAGAAAAAATTCAGGACGCAATCGAAGAAGTACATTCAGGGAAACAACCACACACCTACATTCAGATTGATGTCGCAAACCTTGACACGATAAAAGATCAATATGGTGTAATCGCAATAGATAAACTTTGCTCCAATATCGCAGAGGCAATGAAACAGGTGTGTACTGACGAAGATACACTCTGCAAAATTACTGATGAATCATTTGGCATTCTGACAGCACTGCATGAAGAGGAGGATCTGCTTGATCTGGGCGAGCGATTAAGACGAGCGATAGATGACAATCCTGTTACTTTAAAAAGCCAGAAAGTCTCAGCAGAGCTTTATATTGGTGCTGCAATTATAGATGCCACAATTGAAGATGTCTCAGATGCACTATCGGCAGCAAAGTCTGCCTGTGATCACGCATGGGAGCATGAGCTGGAGAGCCTACACCTCTTCAAGAGTGAATCGCGCAGCCTGACCGGTACACTGCTTGATCAGAAATGGACACAGGAACTTCAGGATGCGATTCGCGAAGAGCGCTTACAATTGCTGTATCAACCAATCGTCAGTATCACTGGGAATTCTGATGATCGTTATCAGGTTTATACACAATTGGTCAGCAAAGAAGGGGCAAAAATTTCAGTTGCCGAACTGCTGCCGAGCATTGAACGGTCCGGTGTGTCCGCGATGCTTGATCGGTGGGTCGTAAAAACAGCCCTGCAGCGATTGGCAGAGCATACATCACAAAGCCCTAATTCACTGTTTTTTATCAAACTGACAACTGGTGCGATCAACGACCAGAAATTCACTTCCTGGCTAGAAAGTCAATGCAGTGAATTTGAAGTTGACCCCTTCAGGCTGGTCTTTGATATGCGTGAAGAAAGTATTGTCAGCCATCTGAAAGATGCTAAAGACTTTGCCGCCAAACTTCGCCAGGTGGGCTGTCAGATTGCCATTGATGCCTTTGGCATCAGTCAGGAACCAGGTAAAATTTTAACGATGATCCCGGCAAACTATCTAAAACTCAGCTTCCAGTTAATGGCCAGCCTGAAAAGCGGCGACCAGGAAAGAATTGAATCCATTAAGCAAATCTGCGAAGAAGCCAAGGCAAAAAACACACTGACTATTGCGCCATTTGTGGAATCAGCAGAATCGTTATCGCAGATATGGACAATAAGTATTGACTTTGTAAGCGGAGACTTTTTCCGCGAACCAAATGAAAATCTGGGATATGATTTTTCAAGTGCTGCCTAGACAGGAAAAGTAATCCTAGCTGTTTTCAAGGGCCGCAATTCTTTGTTCCAGTGGCGGATGGGACATCAATAACTTCTGCAGCCCGCCCTTCATTTCACCGAGAATTCCAAAAGCTGCCAGTTCCCCGGGCAAATTAGCCGGTTCATGAGCCATTTGCAGTCGGCGTAAAGCAGCAATCATATTGCCTTTGCCTGCTAACTCTGCACCACCGATGTCGGCACGGTATTCTCTGCGCCTGGAGAACCACTTGGCGATAATTGCAGCCAGTATACCAAGCACTATTTCAGCAACGATACTGCCGATAAAATATCCTGGCCCTATGCCACGCTCTATTTTAAATACGGCACGATCAATTAACATGCCAATAATGCGTGAAAATAAAATTACGAAAGTATTGAGAACACCCTGCAATAATCCCATTGTCACCATATCGCCATTTGCCACATGACTGACTTCATGTCCCAATACGGCTTCAACTTCATTGGCTGTCATACTGTTTAACAGACCTGTACTAACAGCCACCAATGCATCATTTTTATTCATGCCTGTGGCAAATGCATTAGGCTGTTGCGACTGGAACACACCGACTTCCGGCATTCCGATGCCGGCGCGCTGAGCCTGCTTTTGTACTGTCTCAACCAGCCAGCGCTCGGTATCATTTGAAGGCACCTCAATTAACTTGACCCCCATACTTTTCTTGGCCATCCATTTAGAGGCCGCCAAAGATACAAACGAACCACCAAATCCAATCAAAAGGGCCATAATCAATATACCATTGATCTGTCCCTGCATTCCTTGCTGCGCCAGCCAGGCATCAATCCCGAGCAATCTGGTGGAAACACTCAGTACGGCCAGCACACCAAAGTTCGCAGCCAGAAATAAGCCAATACGTGAAAACATATTTTTCTCTTTACAGTAAACTATTTAATTTAATCGCTGAATTTATCACTAATATAGTGCTATTTTATGACAAATCAAGACACAATAGTTCATGTTTATTTCTCGGAATAATCAACAATAACCTGATCAACTGCACGGTATCCTCTGGGCAGTTTTAATCCACGGCGCCCACGCTCACCGACATAGTCATCCACTTCATCGCCTTTCATTGTTTTATGTTTCTTACCACAATACAAGGTGACCGCTTCGCCATCCTGCACCAAAAATACATGCTTCACAGCCTCATCAGCTGACTTGAGTTTTGCCGCAGGGATATTAATGAATTTAATTCCTTTGCCCTTTGTCATCAGTGGAAACTCCGATAACTTGGTTACCAGCATATATCCTTCAGATCCAATCGCAACAATCCAGTCATCCTCATATGAGCGCACTTTTACAGGCGGCAATACCGTGGCACCCTGCGGGACAGTGAGGACACGTTTTCCTGCTTTATTTCGCGAATAAATATCTTCCAGTTTACATACAAAGCCATAGCCATAACTTGTCGCAAGAAAATACAGGCTTTGTGGCTCTCCCATCATGACACCAACAAAACTCGCTCCATCCGCAGGATTAAAACGTGCCGTTAAAAGCTCACCTTGTCCACGGGCGGAAGGCAGGCTATGCGCTGGCAGACTGTAGGCTTTGCCTTTTGAGTCCAAAAAAACGGCCAGATGATTACTTTTGCCAAAAGCATGTGACTGGTAATGGTCACCTGACTTGTAGTTCATGCTTAGTGGATCGACATCGTGACCTTTGGCAGCCCTGGCCCAGCCGCGCTGAGATAAAATCACGGTGACAGGCTCAGTTGGCATCAACTGTGTCTCATCCAGCTGCTGTGCACCAGGCCTTGCAATGATTCGGGATCGACGGTCATCACCATAAGTATCCGCATCTTCCAATAACTCCTGGCGAATTAATTTTTTAAGGCGTGTTGCCGACGCCAGCGTCTTTTGCAGCATATCGCGTTCTTCTTCTAAAGCCTTAGCCTCGGCCTTAATTTTTATTTCTTCAAGTCTTGCCAGACGTCGTAATTTAATCTCAAGAATGGCTTCAGCCTGGATATCGCTTAATTTAAAGCGCTTCATGATGACAGGCTTGGGCTCATCCTGTTCACGAATAATAGAGATGATTTCATCAATATTCAGATAGGCAATCAGTAGCCCTTCCAGTATATGCAAACGCTCATTGACACGATCAAGACGCCATTGCAAACGGCGTGTCACCGTTTGCTTTCTGAAATCGAGCCACTCATTCAATAGTGTCCTCAGGTCTTTGACCTGTGGACGACCATTAATACCGATAACATTCAAATTAACGCGATAGGTTTTTTCAAGATCAGTGGTTGCAAACAAGTGCAGCATAAGTGATTCCACATCGACCCTGTTACTGCGCGGTACAATTACCAGGCGGACGGGATTTTCATGGTCAGATTCATCACGCAAATCCTCGACCATAGGCAGCTTTTTAGCACTCATTTGTTGTGCTATCTGTTCAAGTATTCTCGACCCGGACACCTGGTAAGGCAGTGCGGTGATAATCACACCTTCTGTTTCGGTTTCATACACAGCGCGCATGCGCACTTGACCGCTACCAGTTTCATATATTGCACTAATATCTTCAGACGTAGAAATTATTTCTGCATCGGTTGGGTAATCAGGGCCCAGCACATGTTGACACAGATCGTTTACAGTAGACTTCGGCGCATCCAGTAACCGCACACAGGCAGAAACAACCTCTTTTATGTTATGTGGAGGAATATCCGTAGACATTCCTACAGCAATCCCCATTCCACCATTAAGAAGAATATTCGGCAGCCTTGCAGGCAGTATGGAGGGTTCCTGTAAAGTACCATCGAAATTGGGTAGCCAGTCAACTGTACCTTGTGCGAGTTCCTGCAACAAACATTTCGCATATGGCGTTAAGCGTGACTCGGTATAGCGCATGGCGGCAAATGATTTGGGATCATCTGTCGATCCCCAGTTTCCCTGTCCGTCTACCAAGGGATAACGGTAGGAAAATGACTGCGCCATGATGACCATTGCCTCATAGCACGCCGAATCGCCATGCGGATGGAATTTGCCGATGACGTCACCCACTGTGCGTGCCGATTTTTTAGGTTTGGAGGTAGCCGACAAACCCAGCTCTGACATGGCATAGATGATCCGACGCTGTACTGGTTTTAAACCATCACCCAGCTGAGGCAACGCACGATCCAGGATCACATACATTGAGTAGTCCAGATAAGCTTTCTCCGAGAAAGAATGCAGAGAAACGCGCTCTATATCTCCATAATCGAATTCCAGGTTATTACTCATCGTTATTGCTCTCTCGTGCGTTACAGGTTTTACACATCAGCCAGGTTTCCCTTTTTTTCGAGCCATGCTTTACGCAGCTGAATAGATTTTTTACCCAGCAACATATCCATAATTTTAAAAGTCTCGTCACCTGGCTCCACGGTTAACTGAACCAGTCGTCGACTGTCAGGTGAAATGGTTGATTCTCTTAGCTGGGCAGGATTCATTTCTCCCAGTCCCTTGAATCTTGTCACATTGATTTTACCTTTTTTTTCGGCAGAAATTCTGTCTTCAATTCCCTGACGTTCGGCATCATCAAGCGCATAAAACACTTCCTTACCAACATCAATCCGATATAACGGAGGCATGGCGATATATACATGCCCGGCGTCAATTAACGCCGGAAAATGTCGCAGGAAAAGAGCGCATAACAGCGTCGCGATATGCAAACCATCAGAATCAGCATCAGCCAGCACGCATATTTTACCATAGCGCAATTTACTCAGGTCTGAATTTCCCGGATCCACTCCGATAGCAATGGCAATATCATGCACTTCCTGAGAAGCCAGAATCTGGTCAGACGACACGTCCCAGCTATTTAATATTTTACCTCTCAATGGCATGATCGCCTGAAATTCACGATCACGTGCCTGTTTGGCAGATCCGCCAGCTGAGTCCCCCTCCACCAGGAACAATTCTGTGCGTGTGACGTCCTGCGATGAGCAGTCCGCCAGCTTGCCAGGCAGGGCCGGACCTGCTGTGACTCTCTTGCGCACGACTTTCTTATTTGCACGCAGACGCTTTTCGGCATTACGGATAAATAACTGTGCCAGGGCTTCTCCTGTTTCTACATTTTGATGTAGCCACACACCCATTGAGTCTTTCACCACTCCGGATACAAAAGTCGCGCATTCCCGCGAACCCAGACGCTCCTTGGTTTGGCCCGCAAATTGAGGATCTGTCACTTTTACAGACAGGACATAAGCCAGATTTTGCCACACGTCATCAGGCACAATTTTGACACCACGTGGTGTTAACTTGCGCGTGTCACAAAATTCCCGCACCGCTTCTGTCAAACCGGTGCGTAAACCATTCACGTGAGTACCGCCCTGTGAGGTCGGAATAAGATTGACATAGCTTTCTGTTATCCAGTCATCTCCGTCATCAACCCAGGTTAATGCCCACTCGGCCGCTTCATGATCCGAGGTAAAAACACCCTCCAGCGGTGCGGGTGGCATCAGTGTCATACCTGAAAGGGACTGTACCAGGTAATCGCGAATACCCTCTTCGTAAAACCATTCCGTTGTTTCGCCGTTTACTTCACTACTAAAAATTATTCGCAATCCCGGGCACAAAACCGCCTTGGCACGCAATAGGTGTGTGAGTTTAGAGACTGAGTAACTACAACTGTCAAAGTATTTCTCATCCGGCCAGAAACGTATAGTTGTTCCGGTATTTCGTTTGCCAACCGTACCTGTCTGTTTGAGTGCTTCAACTTTGTCACCATTGGCGAAAGACATGGAATATTCTTTACCATCGCGGCGCACAGACACTTCAAGTCGTTTCGACAGTGCATTAACCACCGAAATCCCGACGCCATGCAAACCACCGGAAAACTGGTAGTTTTTACCAGAGAATTTACCGCCGGCATGCAATGTCGTCATAATGACCTCAACTCCGGGTTTGTTGAGTTTTGGATGGATGTCTACCGGCATGCCACGGCCATCGTCAATCACCTCCAGAGAGCCATCTTTGTAGAGATTTACATATATACTGCCGGCATGTCCCGCGATCGCTTCATCGACACTATTATCTATCACTTCTTGTGCCAAATGATTGGGACGCGCAGTATCTGTATACATTCCAGGGCGCTTGCGTACAGGATCAAGACCACTTAAAACTTCAATGGCAGCTGCATCGTACTGTTTAGACATAAATTTTTATTTAAAAAGGAAAATTGTTAATACATCATTGCCGGACTGGCGCATTCTATATGAAACTGTCAAATAGCAAAAATTCAAAAACACATTATGGCTGACGTAAATATATCCACGCATCCCCTGCATAATGCCAATGTATTTGCTTCTGCGGGCTCAGGTAAAACCTGGTTACTTATCACTCGTATTTGCAGGTTATTACTCTGCGGTGCCGAACCTCAACATATTTTAGCCATTACATTCACACGCAAAAGCGCCGCCGAGATGCGTGCCCGACTGTACGAAAAGCTCGCAGCATGGTCTGTAATGGATGAAGTTGCACTCAAAAGCGAACTCAAATTAATTACAGAGCATCCATCACAGGAGAAACTTGCATGCGCACGCGCATTGTATGAAAAACTGTTATTTTCTGATCAATCCATTCGGATCAGCACGTTTCATGCATTCTGCGAGGATGTTATTCGCGCTTTCCCGTTAGAAAGCAACTTGCCAACCACTTTTGAGCTCACCGAGCATGAACATATCTTTATCAATCAGGCATGGCACAGATTATTGCAAGAATGTGATAAACCTGGCAATCGTGCCGTTGGCTCAGCTATTCACACGCTGTTTGATTTCTGTTACGGCTTAAACAATACCAAGTCCGCGCTCGCAGGTTTTCTCTATGCACGCAATGAATGGCGGGCTTTCACTGACAAAGCTAAAAATCCTGTCGCATTCGCCCGTGACATGCTTATTAAACAGCTGGGGGAAGCTGATCTTTCCTGCGCCAATCATTGGTTAAGATCTCAGGCATTTATTTGTGATCTTCAACAATACGCTGACATTCTGCGCACCAGCCCAAACAGAAACAATCAGGACAGTGCAAATATCATAGACGGACTACTCGAAGCATCGGATACTACAAATCCGGGATATTCACAGCAACTAAAAGATATTTTCCTAACCGGCAAAAACACTCCCAGACAATTAAAAATTAGCGCTGCCTGGAAAAAACTGATCAGTCCTGAACAGGCCGAAATAATAATAAAGATACATAATCAATTCTGCGAAAAGCTCACTCACTTAATTGATCAACAGTTGCATCAAAAGCTCATCAGTGCAAACCTGGCCTGGCTGCAAGCAGGTAATGCTTATTTAAATTATTTCCAACAGGTAAAGTTCGAACATGGCGTAATTGATTTCAGTGACCTGGAGTGGGAAACATTTCGCCTGCTACAAAAAGAAGACCATGCTTTATGGGTACAGTACAAACTGGGGCAGCGCATTCAGCATTTTCTGGTTGATGAGTTTCAGGACACAAGTCCAATTCAATGGCACCTATTGAAGCCATTAATTGAATCTTCACACGATCTGAATCAGCCCGAGAAAAACAGTCTTTTTTTAGTGGGTGATATTAAACAGTCAATATATCGATTTCGTGGCGCCAATCCTGAAATACAATCTCTTGCCGCATACTGGTCGCAACAAACAATGGATAGCACGCTGTTAAATAATGACCATTCCTGGCGGTCGTCGCCGGCAATCATTGAATCTGTTAACCGTATCTTCACCCATCCCTCCATGAAAACGAGATTCGAAGCATTTAACCGGCATAGTGTCCAGCATAATGACCACTGGGGGCTGGTAAAAATACATCCGCTGATAGATTTTAGTGTCAGTCAAGACCAATCAGATTTTCGCGATCCCCTGACACACCCCAAAGAAAGCAGTGAGAAAACAGCACATTACAAAGAAGGTTTATTAATTGGCGAGGAAATAAAGCAGTTAATCCGCGAGTCTACCCCTATATACGATGGCGACATCATTCGTCCCGCCAGACTCAGCGACATATTAATACTCACTCGAACACGCTCACACCTTGGTGAGCTTAAAAATGGACTAATGCATGCAGACATCGCAATCAACAGTAACGACACGGTCAAGCTGCTGGATTTTCTGGAGGTGAAGGATATATTGTCATTACTGACGTGCCTGATTGATCCTTATAATGACATTGCATTTGTGCAGCTAATAGTCAGCCCGGTGTTCAATATCGATAAAAACCAGCTGATCACACTCAGACAGATCAATGCAACCAGCTGGATAGAAAAGCTGGATTTAGCTATAGACACACATCCGTCTATAGAGAGTTTCCGGCTTGTCAAAGACAAGCTGTCTGAATGGCGTTCATACGCAGATAGGATCCCGGTCCATGATTTACTTAGTTACATCTACTCCAGCTGGGACATACTTGGCCGCTATCGAAGCGCACTACCGAAAGCAGATGCTGAGCAAGCCTGCAATCGTTTAAATCAGTTACTGCAACAAAGTCTTGAGATCGAAAGTGGCCGCTATTCCAGCCTCGCACGCTTTATAAAAAAAATTAACGAAATCAATCCGGATACTGTTTTCAGCAGCACCCAGTCAAGACAGGATGCAGTTGATGTAATGACAGTACACGGGGCCAAAGGGCTGGAATCAGCGATTGTATTTTTGGCTGATTGTGGCCCTCTGAGTGAACCCATCGACCAGTTCAAGACACTTTGTTCATGGCCTGCAAACTCACAGGCACCTGAAAAATTCCTGCTGACATGCAAAAAAAGTACGATGAGTAAATCTGCAAATAAAATAAAGGATCAGTCCAGCGAGCACAGTGATGAGGGGTTAAACCTGTTATATGTCGCATTAACCCGCGCCAAACAGATTCTCGTCATGACGGGAGTCAAAGCAAAGAGAAGCACACAAGAAGGCTGGCATGCACAATGCTGTAGCGCGTTAGAAATTGAATTCGATAATGATCAGGCATGGATCTATGAATGCCGCGACAGACCCGAGCCGGAATTATTACCAATCGATAAAACCACAGAAGATACAAATCAGTATCCGACGATGCTATTTGAGCCATTGCCTGCAAACATTAGCATGATGGAAAAAGCAAACCACAGCACAGAATCTTCGGATCATACCGATGAGGGAGTTATCATTCATAAGCTACTTGAAATTCTGGCCCAATATCCAGATATCAGCGATGGGGCCCTGCGCTATCGCACTTGCCGGGAGACCGGCCTGACGGTGTCACAGCACACACTGACAGTATTAAAGCAGGAGGCACTTGAATGTATCAACCATCCCGATTTAAAACAAATATTTTACCCGCACAAAGCTCGCAGTGTATTTCACGAGCTGGTTATCTCCAATGTCTCGGACGAGAATGAGATTAACGTGATTGATCATGTCATTGTTGGTGAAGAGTTTGTCTGGATTATTGATTACAAATCACAACAGAATATCTCGATCCGGGATATAGAACAGCAGGCACGAAAGTACACCAGCCAGCTGGAGCGATATGTGCGGGCAATACGACCTGTCTATGCACCGCTGCCAGTACGCTGTTCGATCCTGTTTACCAAAATTGCCAGACTGGTCGATGTGCCTCTGGCGTCGAGCTAACACAAGGGCATGATGTATAATGCATACCACTGACTAGTTATTGAGCCAGTTGATCGAGCCGCTGTGCTAATTGCTTGGCGGGTACGTAGCCCGGCATCAAATCTCCATTTGCCGTCACTATGGCAGGAGTTCCTGTTACACCCAGTTTCTGTCCCACATCGAAATGGTTAGCAACAGGGTTTTCGCACTCGGTGGACGGGATTGATTCTCCATTCTTGGCCCGGGTAAGCGCATCCTCCCGATCATCACTGCACCAGACTGAAACAGACTTGGTATAGCTTGGTGACTGAAGACCGTTACGAGGGAACATCAGGTAATTAATTTTAATACCGTAACTGGCATATTGATCCATTTCATTGTGCAGTTTTCGACAATAGCCACAGTCAATGTCAGTAAATACAGTAATCGTATGTTTAGGCTTGTCTGCTCCAAAACTAATGGATTGCTGGGCGTTAACCGTCGACATAAATGCTTTTCTGGCTTCACCGGTCGCCTGTTCTGTCAGATTTTTATTACCATCCTCAAGATCCATAATGACACCGTGAAAAACGTATCTGGCATCCTCTGTGACATAAATTATTTGTGTACCATAAACGGCTTGATACAGGCCATCGACGGGAGAGCGTGAGATCCTATCCGGAATATGCGTCGGAAATGATTCTGTCAATTTTGCTTTTATTTTTTGCATCTGATCTGATGCATTTTCGTCCGCATGGATCGCCGCTGTCATCAGATTTATTGCAACCAACACAGATAACCATCTGTACATGATTTTTTCCTTATATTATTTAGGTGAAAAGACAATTACTAGTTTATTAGACCAGAAAGATGAAGGATCTATCACCATTATTACCCGCGAGGGTGATGTTCCCGATGTAGCTCCTGTAATCGTGCTTGTGCAATGTGAGTGTAAACCTGTGTCGTGGATAAGTCGCTATGCCCGAGCAGCATTTGTACGACTCTAAGATCAGCACCATGGTTAAGCAGATGGGTTGCAAATGCGTGTCTCAATGTATGTGGACTCAGGTGTTTTTTGATACCTACCGCTTTTGCATGCCGCTTTATCACGTGCCAAAAAGCCTGTCTCGTCATGCCCAAACCCCGATTGGAGACAAATAGTACATTACAATCATGACATTCTTTTAACAAACCGGGCCGGGCAGAAGAAAAATATTTCTCGAGCCACTCACCGGCCTGCTCTCCAAACGGTACCAACCGTTCTTTATTCCCCTTCCCCATGATAATCAGCACACCCGTTCTGAGATTAATCTGGTGCAATTGCAGGGTAATTAATTCGGATACTCTCAGGCCACATGCATACAGTACCTCGAGCATAGTACGATCCCGAATTCCCTGCGGCTTTGTTATATCGGGCGCTCCAAGCAATAATTCTACATCGTCTTCTGTTAAAACTTCCGGCAACTGTCGGCCCAGTTTGGGGAAATCAATTTTCTCGGTAGGATCTGCCGACACTTTGCCCTGTCGTAATTGATAACGGTAAAAACGACGTATGCTGGACAACAGACGCGCACCAGAACGCGGCTGCATTCCGTGCCTGACACGATAGGCAAGATAATCAAGAAGGTGTTCGTGTCGTGCATCCGAAATTGAAATTTGCACTTCAGACAACCATTGCAGCAAATTAAGCAAGTCGTTTCGGTATGCGCATAGTGTATTATCGCTGAGGCCATGCTCCATCCATATACTGTCAAGGAACATTTCGATGACCTGAACATCTTGATCTATCGCATGATTTCCTGCGTTAATTGACATGAGTGGAATAAATAATCAATACAGCTAGAGAAAAATGAGACAAAGTGCTTCGCTTGCCCTGGCGATATCGAAAATACTGGATGACAGTAGTATCGTCCATATACACTTAAATATAAAAAACTGGTGTATATTTTAAATGTTTTTTAATCTTTTATCACCTTTTTATTAATACTGCCTCATACAAGCCACATAAATACTGACTGCCACCATTAAAACTCAATCAAGAATGAATAAAATAATTACCCAGTCTCCAGGTTTGATACGAAGACTCATCATCATGTTTTATGATGCAATCCTGCTTATAGCACTCCTGTTTTTTGCATCAATAATAGTGACCGTGCCATTTGATATTATTTACGAAGGAAATCTGACTTACAGTTACGTTTTATATATCATCTTTATACACGCGGTTGCTTTTGCATTTCTAGGCTGGTGCTGGACACATGGCGGACAAACACTGGGCGCAAAAACATGGAATATCAGGCTCATTTCTGGCACCGGAGAGAAGGTAACATGGACACAGGCGTTGTTACGCTATATCGGATCGCTGCTCTGCTGGACCAGCCTGGGATTAGGCTTTCTTTGGTGCTATACCAACAAAGAGAGGAAGGCGTGGAACGATATCATTTCAAACACGCGTTTAGTTAAAGTTAACGCGCAAGCTTAAAAGCAAGAGCGGAACAGGCAAGAATAATAAAGACAGGTAAAAAAGCCCCCAGAAGAGGCGAAAATTGATATACCACCGCGCCGCTTGTAAGCGCTTCAAGAACAATGTGGATAATAAGCGCCATCATGATACCCAGCAGCAGTCTTTGCCCCACACCACCCATTTGGCGAGGTCGAAACACCAGTGGTAACGCGAGCAATATCATTGCCACACCGACAAATGGCACGGCCAGACGCTTGAATAGTGCAATCCTGTATTCACGTGCATCCAAATGATTATCTTCCAAATAAAAAATATACTCATTGAGTCGCTTGACGGACATTCTGAAAGGGTCCGATGTCACTGATTGCAGCAAATTACCAAACATTAATGTCTCATCAACAAAGCTCTCATGGTTATTCACGCTAATCTTATCACCCTCAAAATTAGAGCTACGATAACTGTGTAACTGCCATCCCTGTGGCATGCGTACTGCATTTTTCGCCCGGCTTATCCTGATCACCTCGCCAAGCGCATTGAACTGAAAAATATCTATATCATTCAGCAGATCCCCGGAAACAGCCTGCCCGACCCTGATAAACCGATTTTGGTCACGCACCCAATAGCTTTTATCTGTGGCGAGCAACACGTCACCCTGCTGGTCAGAATTTAATGTCAGCGAAAGTTTTTCGCCATAAGGAAAATAAGACTCCTCAAGGAACCCAAACGCTAATGCCAGCAAAAGACCTATCACACAGGAAATCAGCCCCACCCTGAGTCGACTGTACCCTCCCGCACCTGCAGCGGTTAATTCAGAGCTTGCCGCATATTGACCAAGCCCAAATAAAGTACCAATCAATAGACTGCTTGGCAGAAATTCGAAGAATTTATGCGGGATATCAACAATAGTCAGCATGAATACAATCGAGAACTGGTCATCCCCCCGCATTCTGCTGACTTCGTAAAATACATCACCCAACCAGTCAATTGCACATATCGTCAAAAGCGCAACTGTGATACCTTTAAACACTGCGCGAGCGATGTATAAATCAAGAAGTTTCATTACACCCCGGCAAAAGAATTTGTTTTAGCCGTATCCACCATTGCTTCTGGAAACCCAGAAATGTGATCACCACAACGAGAAGATGCACTGAGATCAGGAGAGGCAACCCGTATTTGTGTTCCTGTTCAATTGCGCTGCAGGCAACAATCACCAGATTCATATACAGGATATAAATAAGTGCCGCCCACGCAAGACGAGAAAATCTTCCGGAATTTGGATTGACTTTACTAAGCGGAATCGCCAACAACAATAGCATTAGTGTTGAAAACACAATTGATGCACGCTGTAAAATTTCAGCGACGTAGGTTGAATCATTCAGCGCGAATAAAGCGTTAATATTTAGATACTTGGCTTTCCCGGCTTCACCTGAAAAATCTGTCTGCGGGGGAGAAATATGATGCTCATCATATGTTGAAATTGCAAAATCCGCATTTCCTGGATTTCCCTCCAGAGTTTTACCATCGACCAGGACAAGCGCAGATGACAGATGACGACTCTGCTGGATTCTGGCCAGTCGCGCCACTTCGACGGACAACTTACCGTCAATTTCTCTTTGCAGAAAAACACGATGCAGGGTGCCGTCTTCAGCATTTTGCTCTTGTGCGTAAATCACCCACCCGGTATTTTCCATTTCAAAGAATTTTCCAGGGGACAACTGCCCCATCACCATGCTCTGTTCGGTGACATTCTCAATCATCTCCGCCAGCCGACTGGCCCATGGCGATGTATACGAAACCAGTACAAATAGCACTGCGGTCACCGGCAATCCAATCGACATCACTGCCTGTACGATATCTTTATTACTGGCACCACCTGCCATCGCGGCATTGATTTCACTGTCTTTATGCATGCGACCAAGTACCATAACAGTCGCAATAAATACGGCAAAAGGCAACAGGATCACCAGGTAACGGATAACACCCAGCAATAATACCGTCCCAAGCATATCCGCAGTAAGATCGCCGTCCAGCACCTCGTCAAGCAGGTCAATAAACAACTTCCCAAGAATAATGAGCAGCAGCACCAGGGCCACTGAGACAATAGCGGCAAAAATATCCCGCGCAATGTATCGTGAAATAATTCTCATGCCAGTCTAGAACATAGGGGATTTAAGGTGAAAAAGTTGATTCAATTTTTTCGATCCATGTAGAATCACATAAAATAATGAAATTCAATCTCAGGAGAATAAAATGGAGTATCTCGTAAAACGCAGTGCAATTACTAGCGAGAAAACAGCCTGCGCCATCGTAGCTGTCTTTGCCAACAAGCGTTTAAGCGAAGAAGCTCAGCAATTAGACAAACTTTACCACGGGTTATTATCTTCTGCTTTGAAAAGCGGTGATATAAAAGGAGATCTGGAACAAACCCTGATACTTCACCCTCCTCAAAATTCAATTCACAAACGCATATTACTCATCGGCTGCGGTAAAGCCGGCGATCTCGACATTCTAAAATACAAAAAAATCCTGTCTTCATGTATAAACGCGCTCAAAAATACCTCTTCCACAGATGCAATCAGCACTCTAGCATCCCTTGAGATCCCCGATCATGGAGTTCGTTCCCGGATACGAATGCATATTATGCAATCTGAAGATAGTTACTATAAGTATGATGAAACATTGTCTAAAAAGAATACTCCGGCAAAACTTAAACGAATAAAATTTCTCTGTCATCAACAGTCCCAGTTAGCGCAAATCAAGCAGGGCATTGAGCAGGGTAAAGCCATTGCAACCGGCATTATTACTACCCGGCAACTTGGAAATCTCCCGGGCAATATTTGTACGCCTGCCTATATTGCCAGGGCGGCACAAAATATCAAAAAAGGTCAGACAAAATTATCTGTTCAGGTTCTCGATGAACCGGCAATGAAAAAACTGGGCATGGGCGCATTGTTGTCAGTGTCTGCAGGTAGCGCGCAACCTGCCAGACTGGTAACACTCCAGTACCGTGGAGGCAAACGCGGAAGCAAACCCATCGTACTGGTTGGCAAGGGCATTACTTTTGATACCGGCGGAATTTCACTTAAACCCGGAGCCAGTATGGATGAGATGAAGTTTGATATGTGTGGCGCCGCTACGGTTCTGGGTGTCATGCAGGCGATCAACCAGATGCAACTACCGCTGAATGTTGTGGGCCTGGTTGCATGTGCAGAAAACATGCCCGGATCAAAAGCAACCAAGCCGGGAGATGTGGTGACCTCCATGTCCGGCCAAACCATCGAAATTTTAAATACGGATGCTGAAGGACGTCTGGTGCTGTGTGATGCGCTAACTTATGCAAAACGATACGACCCGGATGTGGTAATTGATATGGCAACGCTGACAGGCGCATGCCTTGTTGCGTTGGGCCAGGAAACAAGCGGGTTAATGAGTAACTCGGACAAGCTTAGCGAAGATTTGCTCTCTGCAGGACAAATGACAGGTGATCGCGCGTGGCGCCTGCCCATTTGGGAAGAATATCAAACCCAGCTGGACAGCAATTTTGCCGATATGGGAAATATTGGTGGACGCTGGGCTGGTACGATTACCGCCGCCTGTTTCCTCGCCAGGTTCACCAGAGAATACAAATGGGCACATCTCGATATCGCTGGCACCGCCTGGTATCAGGGCAAAAATAAAGGCGCATCAGGACGCCCCGTTCCGATGCTCACAGAATATTTGATGCGGCGGGCGCGGGTTGCCTGACACGTTAATTCTGATGCCACAAATCGACTTTTACATTATTGCAGATCAGGCCGCAGATGCATGGTTACGTTACACATGTCGATTGGTGGAAAAGGCTTATACTCTCGGCATGCGCATCCATATTCATACACCTGACGAAGACCTTACCAACCAGCTGGATGAGCTTCTGTGGGTTTTCCGTGACAGAAGTTTTATCCCCCACCAGCAGCACTGCAGTAAAGATGAGTTCTGTGTTGTCACCCTGAACCATAACCAGCCTCCTGCACACAGGCAGCTACTGATTAACCTGTCTCCTGCTACCCCGGATTTTTTCAATGAATACGAGCGAATCATTGAGGTCGTTGGCGCAAACGATAAAATGAAACAGCAGGCTCGCGATCGTTTTCGCTTTTATCGCCAGCAGGGGCTCACACCCACGCATCACCAAATCAATTAATTCAACCTGACATATAATTTGATACGCTGGAGCTGCCCGTCATAGCGATATCTTTTAATTGCTCATAAAATGTCATGTTTATACTATAACGTTCATATTCAACGCAGGGAATACAAGTATCGTGGATAAAGTTTACCAGCCTCAGGAAATAGAGAAGCATTGGTATCGTGAATGGAAGTCAAATGGTTACTTTCAGCCAAATCTGACGACAGAACCACACACATCGCAATCTTTTTGTATCATGATCCCGCCGCCAAATGTTACCGGCACATTGCATATGGGTCATGCTTTCAACAATACCATCATGGATAGCCTTACCCGCTATCATCGCATGTGCGGGGATAACACATTATGGCAGCCCGGCACTGATCATGCCGGCATCGCCACGCAAATGGTCGTTGAGCGACAACTCAATGAACAGGGATTATCGCGCTCTGAAATTGGTCGTGAGGCTTTTCTGCAAAAAGTCTGGGAGTGGAAACAGCATTCAGGAAACACTATCTCCTCACAGCTGGAACGCCTGGGATCATCGGTTGACTGGTCTCGTGAGCGATTCACTATGGATGAAGGTCTATCAGAAGCCGTGCGTGAAGTCTTTGTGAGACTTTATGAAGAGGGATTAATCTATCGTGGAAAACGTTTAGTCAATTGGGACCCGGTTCTGCATACGGCAGTATCCGACCTTGAGGTCATCTCTGAGGAAGAGAACGGTCAACTGTGGCATATGCGATACCCGCTTGCAGATAACAGTGGATACCTTATCGTGGCAACAACACGCCCGGAGACCATGCTCGGCGACGCGGCTGTCGCCGTACACCCTGACGACAACCGTTACCAGCACCTGATTGGCAAGCAGGTACAGCTACCATTATGCAACAGACAAATACCGATTATTGCGGATGAATATGTCGATCCTGAATTTGGATCAGGCTGCGTTAAAATAACACCTGCCCATGATTTCAATGATTATGAAGTGGGCAAACGTCATAACCTTGCAATGACAAATATCTTCACCATTGATGCAAAAATTAATCTTGAAGCACCTTCCGCGTATCAGAATCTGGACCGTTATGAGGCTCGCAAGAAAATAATTGATGACCTTGCAACACTGGATCTGCTGGAAAAAATCGTCGACCACAAACTGATGGTCCCGCGCGGTGATCGCTCGGGCGCGGTAATTGAACCTTTCCTGACAGATCAATGGTATGTCAAAATTGAGCCGCTCGCCAAACCGGCCATCGAAGCCGTTGAAAATGGAACCATACGATTCATTCCACAAAACTGGAGCAACACATATTACGAATGGATGCACAACATCCAGGACTGGTGTATCAGTCGCCAGTTATGGTGGGGTCATCGTATCCCGGCCTGGTATGACACAGCCGGGAATATATATGTTGGCCGTAACGAAGAAGAAGTTCGCAGCAAACATAATCTCGGAGACGACATCAGCCTTAAACAGGATGAAGATGTACTTGATACCTGGTTTTCGTCTGCACTATGGCCGTTTTCCACATTGGGCTGGCCCAACAAGACTCCAGAGCTGGATGCTTTTTATCCCACATCTGTACTGGTTACCGGTTTTGACATTATCTTTTTCTGGGTTGCACGCATGATCATGATGGGCCTTAAATTCATGGGTAAGGTTCCGTTTAAAGATGTTTATATCCATGGTCTGGTACGTGATTCTGACGGACAGAAAATGTCAAAATCCAAGGGCAATGTTCTCGACCCTATAGACCTGATTGATGGGATTACCCTTGAAGACCTGATTGCAAAACGAACCAGCGGCTTAATGCAGCCGCAAATGGCTGCCAAAATAGAAAAAGCCACACGCAAACAATTTCCAGATGGCATTCCTGCATTTGGCACTGATGCGCTGCGGTTTACTTTTGCCGCACTTGCTTCAACAGGCCGCGATGTTAAGTTTGACCTTCATCGTGTTGAAGGTTATCGAAATTTCTGTAACAAATTATGGAATGCTTCACGTTTTGTAAATATGAACTGCGAGAATCACACGGTAGCAGTGTCTATTGATTATACTTCGCTGACTACTGCAGATCGATGGATACTAAGCCGACAGCAGGAATTAATTGACCTGGTACATCAGGATATACAGCATTACCGATTTGACCTTGCGGCCAGGGCATTGTATGAATTCACATGGAATGAATTTTGTGATTGGTATTTAGAACTAATCAAGCCAGTGATGTTTTCAGAAGATGAAACTGCCAAACAACAAACCCGGCGTGTATTACTGGAAGTGCTGGAAAGTCTGTTAAGACTTCTTCACCCGGTGATTCCTTTCATCACAGAAGAAATCTGGCAGGCAATATCGCCCAGACTTGGGATAAAACAAAACACAATCATGCTGCAACCATACCCATGCAGTGATAACTCCCTGGTTGACCTCCAAAGCGTACAGGAAATTGACTGGTTGAAAGAATTCATTATTGGGGTAAGAAAAATCCGCTCTGAAATGAATATCCCGCCAGGCAGGCAAGTACCAGTCCTTCTGCAACAGTGCTCAACGACTGATATTGAGCGTGTTGAGGCTCACCGAAGTGCGTTAGACAAACTGGCCAAACTTGAAAGCATTGAAGTTTTATCCAGCGAAGATGCGCCGGAAGCCGCCCTTGCACTGGTCGGTGAAATGAGGATACTAATCCCTCTCGCAGGCTTAATAAACAAAGAAGAAGAACTTAAACGCCTTGATAAAGACATCGAAAAATTATCAGCCAATATAGAAAAAACAAAAAACAAGCTGAATAACCCAAACTTTAAGGATAAAGCACCAGCAAATGTGGTTGAGAAAGAGCAACAGCGTCTGCACGAACAGCAGCAGACTTTAAAAGAGCTAAAACAGCAACAGCAAAAGATGAATAAGCTCTAAACTCCCACACAAAAACGAAACGCATGCCATGGAATCAAATAATGTCCGTTTACAAAAATATTACTATCCGGTAGAAAATATACTAAACCATCCTTGTACAATTCATGCCAGTCATATGATTAATACTACTTCGCCATGGGCGAGCAACAATCAGCTTGGAATATCAATTACTTTATATTAAAACGAAGGTTACCCAAATAGTTATAATCATTTTATTTTAGCTACAGATATAGCAAGACAATGATTATCATTAATCTCTCATAAGCATGTGATTACAGAATTATGATACTCCACATGGCAGAGTTCAATTTGTTTATAGTCAGTTCATTAATACTGATAATCTCGCCAGGACCTGACATGATCTTTCTCATCGTACAATCACTGAATCATGGAATCAAAGCAGGTTTATCAACAGCGCTTGGATTGGCATGCGGAAATCTGGTCCACACATTAGCAGCAGTACTTGGAATAACACTGGCATTACAAGCCAACACTAATGCTTTAACCTATATTCGTTATTTGGGAGCAGGCTATTTACTATACCTTGCGTACCTCACGCTAAAAGATGATCGACGCAGTTCGCAACAAAAAACACTATCCGGGCAAGCCACTTCAAAATTCTTTTCGCGTGGCATTTTAATGAATATTTTAAATATCAAGGTAGCGCTGTTTTTTCTTGCATACTTGCCGCAGTTCATCCCTGACACTTCGCAGCAACCGCAAATGATAATGATCGTTTTAGGCAGCATATTCACCTTAATGGTGATGATTATTTTTGGCTCAGTGGCAATAGTTACCCCACTTTTCAGACAGCACACTTTGCTACAAAGGACAGATCAGCGATTTTTCAATTGGCTGAGTGCCACCGTATTTGTTTTACTCTCGTTAAACTTAATGATTCAGTAAATTGACCGATGTCAGAATTTATTTGAATTAGTTCACACTTTTCTTTCTTAAGAAGGGTATATATTACTCACAAAGTGAGCGTGGGAATAATCTGCGAGAGACCCGTTTTCATACTGCGCATAACTCACTATTTAATAATAATAAAAGCTGAATAAGGGAAGGAAACTACCATGAACAAGCCATTGATCGCCGTATTAACCCTGCATTTGAGTGTAATTCCGCTGCTAGCTTATGCCCAGGATGAATATACTGACTATAAAAACGAAATTCTGATACACGCTGATCAACACATGAGCAACCCTGATGCCTCACCGGTTCGCAGGATCGAGCGTAATTATAATTTTTATGACAAGCCTCACCGCAAACAGCTGTATCAGATATTTTATCGCAGTATTGATGGCAGCGGTAACAACCTAAACAATGAAGATATCAATCAGTCCCATACACCACTTATAAGAATCACTGCATCAGATTACAGTGATGGTATCAGCGCCATGGCGGGGGTTAACCGACCTGGTCCTCGCGCTATTAGCAATGCCGCCTTATACCAGGACAAATCTGTGCCTAATTCAAAAGCTGCAAGTGATTTTTTATGGCAGTGGGGTCAGTTTCTGGATCATGATATAGATCTGACTGAGGGGACCCATCCTCCTGAGCCACAGCCAATAAACATACCCACGGGAGATCCTGAATTTGATCCTCAGGGCACCGGCTCGGTCACTCTTAACTTTAATCGTTCCATTTATTCGCAATATTCACAACCAAGACAGCAAATCAATGAAATTACCGGCTGGATTGATGCTTCCAACGTATATGGTTCTGATGAAGATCGTGCTAATGCTTTACGTAAACTTGATGGCTCTGGACAGTTAAAAACAAGCAAAAGACGTCTTTTGCCATTCAATACACAAGGCCTCAGTAACGCAGGCGGCAGCAGCGATAAGCTCTTCCTTGCCGGCGACCCACGTGCCAATGAGCAAATTGGTCTTACCGCAATGCATACACTGTTTGTACGCGAACACAATCGCCTGGCAAAAAAAATAAGCAAAAAAAATCCCTATCTTGATGGCGACCAGATTTATCAACGCGCACGAAGAATTGTGGCTGCACAAATGCAGGTAATTACTTATAAAGAATTTATTCCCGTGCTGCTGGGCAAAAACGCATTATCAAAATACCGGGGCTACAATCCCAATATTGATGCCAGCATTTCCAATGAATTTTCTACCGCAGCATATCGCCTGGGCCACAGCCTGCTATCACCAAGAATATTACGCTTAAATAAACGCGGAAAAGAAACCCGCTATGGACACATTTCATTACGACAGGCTTTTTTTGCTCCTGAACTGCTTACCGAGCAAAACAATATAGGACCCATTATGCGTGGTCTGGCATCACAGATTTGTCAAGACCTGGATATCATGGTGATTGATGATGTTCGCAATTTCCTGTTTGGTCTGCCAGGACAGGGCGGCTTTGACCTTGCTTCCCTGAATATTCAACGCGGAAGAGATCATGGACTGCTTGATTATAATGCCACCAGACTGTCGCTCGGTTTACCCGCTGTCACTTCATTTAGCGAAATCTCTTCAAATCCGGAAGTACAGCAACGCCTGCAAAATGCTTACAGCCATGTAAACGAAATTGATTTATGGGTAGGTGGTTTAGCCGAGGATCCGATTGAAGACGCGTTAGTAGGCGAAGTCTTTTTTGCAATACTCAAAGACCAGTTTGAACGCTTGAGAGATGGTGATCGTTTCTGGTATGAGAATACATTCTGGGGCAGAGAACTGAATAAAATCAAAAAAACCACTTTGGCAAAAGTAATACGGCGCAATACTAATGTCGGCAGTGAAATTCAGAAGAATGTCTTTATTGTTAACAATAAAAACTGGTAATAAAAAATCAGCGGATACCGTGTTGTTGCATGGTCAATATTATCGACTTAATAATACATATACACTTGACTCATGACCCTGATTGCATTTTGCCTGCACTGTCACCCGCTTGACATCAGCTGGAATCGCGACATCTCTTGAGAAGCGCGTAAAAGGCTGTTCATTAACATGGGGGTGATACAGGGTGCGTTTTGCAAGTTGATTTTTGCCGTCTGCAATAATAACCCATTCATTTGCATAATGTTCCCAGCCAGTATCCGGATGCCGTATTGTCACTGCAATATCAAACAGCTGATTGCTTTTAAGTTGTGCTTTGGCTTCCACAATCACAGGTGGTTGCGCGTGAACTTCTGCGGCCAGTAGCCACCCGGCTACCAACAGCATTGGCACGCTCCCGGATCTTATTAAACCGTTTTTTGAAAAATGCATGTATTGTCCCTGAAACATTTAAACTCCAGATAGTTATCGCACGGATCCTGAATAAAGAAAGTTCTTTGTTCGCCTGCCTCTCCTTTGAATCGAGTGTATGGCTTTACATAAAAAGCGATATTCTTCGACTTTATATGGTCAACCAGCTGATCCCATTGTTCCCACAACAATATCGCGCCAAAATGCCGCGCAGGAATCGGCTTTTGGTCAACCTGATTAAATCCGCCATTACTTGCAGCTGATTCATCCAGGTGAGCTGTAATCTGGTGACCAAAAAAATCAAAATCAATCCACCTGTCAGTCTCTCTGCCCACCTGACACCCTAGAACAAGTGTGTAGAATGCACGTATCGCCTCAAGATTAGTGACAGGAAAAGCCAGATGAAATGGCACTCTTGGCATCTCAGGGTGACTCATGGCTTTCCCTGAACAACCTGATTACGCAAATATACCGGGAGGACATTGAGCGCATCGACCATTTGACTGTCACTATATTTTTGTTGCCCAAGAACGACTGTTGCTGAAGCCCTCGGCAGCATCCCAGGCGATATTGCATGCTCAGACAACTTTGTTTTTGCAGCCAGCTCCGAATGATAGGTATTCCAGCCTGAACCCGCACCATGATTGACACTCTGGTGTAGCTGAATATCACAAGGTGCTTCAACTTTTTCATCGCCCATTAACGTGACACGCCCATGTGAATCAATGCCGTATATAGCCCAGTAAATTTCATGCATGCGTGCATCTATTGCAGTCAGTACAGCATTTCCCGGCGGCACATCCGCCTGCCATGCCAGATTGGCCAGCGTTGAGATACTTGCAACCGGCAGATCATGGGCAAGAGCCATCGCCTGTGTGACACTGGCAGCAATGCGCAGACCAGTAAATGCACCAGGACCACAGCCAAAAGCAAGGGCATCAACTTGGCTTAGCGTGATTCCAGCCTCTGATAGCACCTGCTCACACATAGGCAGAATACGCTGATTATGCCTGCGCGGAGCAAGTTCGTAACATTCAATCACTTCACCATCATTATACAATGCGGCTGAACAGGCTTCTGAAGCGGTTTCAATGCCCAATATTTTCACTGTCATGAATTAACTCTAAAAATTGTTTAATGTGTTCTTCATTGTTACTGATTGTCATTGGAGGCAAACTCTTAAGAAACGACTTGCCATAACCTTTGGACTGAAGTCTGGGGTCCATAAGCACCACCACACCACAGTCATGCTCGCCTCGAATCAGGCGACCGACACCCTGCTTCAGATTAAGGATGGCCTGAGGAATCTGATAGTACAGAAAAGGGTTCTCTCCTGCTTCTTCCAGCGCCCTGGATCGCGCCCGTACCACGGGATCAGCAGGTGATACAAAGGGAATTTTATCAATAATCACCAGACGCAGGCGCTGACCTTTAACATCAACTCCTTCCCAGAAGCTTTGTGTGCCCAGTAAAACACAATTATCCGTCTGCTGAAATTTTTTAAGCAACTCCCTTTTGGCCGCATCACCCTGAACCAATATATTAAATTCTGTTTCACTGAGCAATTGTGCTGCCTGATTGAGCGCCTTATGACTTGTAAACAGAATAAATGCATTACCCCGGCTGGCTTGCAGTAAAGGCAATGCAGTATTAATCACTTCCTCGGTGTATCCATTTTCATTGGGCTGCAAATTTAAACCAGGCAGATATATACGTGCCTGACCAGCATAATCATAAGGACTATCACACATGACACATTCGGCCTGTGACAGGCCAAGTTGCTCAATAAAATGTGAGAAACTTTTTTTTGCGGTTAAAGTTGCTGATGTATAAACCCAGGCGCACTGGTAATCCTGAATTGACTTTTGATATGGGCCTGCAACATTCAATGGCACACTGCCCAATTTGAACCGACGGCGGCCCAACTCAACCCACTGGACTGCAGCATGGTTAATGGTTTTGAATTCATCAACCAGACTATTTATAGCGCTGACCCTTTTATACATCTGCGCCAAACCAGGTGTCTCATTTGCCACATCAAGCAAACGATTCTCTAATTGCATCAATCCATCAGACAACATTTCAAATGCACTTGCTACGCCATTATCCTTAAAAACATCATGCCAAAGAGTTTTTGCATCCTTCATCCGTTTTGCAAGACAACTATAAAACTTCTCGTTAACATCCAGCACATTGTAATAAGCCTGAATGAATAATTGATTATCTATACCTGAAACACTATATTCTTTACTAATATCAGCCACCAGATCCTGCAACTGGCGACTACTTAAATGACTGCCAAAAAAGTTTGGCAGTATTTCTGTGAGCTGATGTGCTTCATCAAGGACAAAAACATCGGCCATTGGAAGTAACTCACCAAATCCTTCCTCCTTAAGCACCAGGTCCGCACAAAGCAGGTGATGATTAATAACAACAAGATCCGCTTCCTGGGCACGCTTGCGGGCTTTCAGCACATAACACTTATTGTATTCAGGGCACTCCCCTGCCAGACAGTTCTCACGTGTGGAAGTCACATGTGGCCATACACCTGATTGTTCAGACAGCTGATTTACCTCGGCAATATCACCACTGCTGGTTACGGCCGACCAGCTTTTAACTTCAGCATATTCTGCCTCAAGTGTACGATTGTCTCTGATATCCCGTCCAAATTGCTCAAATCGATACTTGCACAAGTAATTGGAACGACCCTTGAGTATAGATGCATTCATAGTCTGCGAAAGGGCATGCTGTAATAGTGGCAAATCAGTATAAAAAAGCTGATCCTGCAAATGGCGCGTGCCCGTAGATATTACAACTTTTTTACCTGACAACATGGCAGGCACCAGGTAAGCAAAGGTTTTTCCAACGCCCGTGCCTGCTTCTATTACCAGCGTGGCTGCATCACTGATTGCGCTATCCACTGACTCCGCCATTAATACTTGCTGAGGACGGTATTTAAACCCTCTTATGTTTTTAGCCAAGTCACCCTGCCGGGAAAATATATCTTTGATCGACAATGTCTTAAATATGAAGGTCCAGGCTAAACTAACAAGACCACCGCCATTGCAGCGATGCCTTCCTCGCGACCAACAAATCCCATACGTTCTGTCGTTGTGGCTTTCACATTAACATTGCATTGATCAATGCCGAGATCCAGGGCAATCGTTTTTTTCATCTGACCGATAAAACTGCTGATTTTAGGTGACTGCAAGATAATAGTTGCATCAACATTCATTACAGTAAACCCATGACTAACCACCATCGCCATTATTTCGCGTATAAACTCTCGTGAACTCCTGTTTTTATGCTGGTCATCCTGATCAGAAAAATGGCTCCCTATATCCCCCAGACCTGCCGCGCCCAGAAGCGCATCACTAATTGCATGCAATAACACATCACCGTCGGAGTGCGCCTCAATAGCATATCTATGCGGCACTGTGACACCGCCCAAAATAAAATGATCACCTTGAGTAAAGCGGTGCGCATCAAAACCCTGACCTATTCTCATTACTGACAGCTTTTAACAGTGAGTATTTCTGACATGTACATCTTGTTTTCAATAATCGTCATGTTATTTTCAGCCTAGCTTTTCTCCATTGCCAAAATCATTTCCGCAATGCCGACATCCTCTGGCCGGGTTACTTTAATGTTACTGATACTGCCTTCAACGACGCATGGATGATATTCCATGTATTCAATGGCACTGGCCTCATCAGTGATCAGAATATTGTTTTTCAGGGCTTGCGTGATGGCATTATACAAAATATTGAATTTGAACATTTGGGGAGTATACGCACACCAGATTTGTGTTCGATCGAGTGTGGACAGTATCTCGCCCTGATGAACCTGCTTGACTGTATCCCTGACCGGTGCTGCAAGTATCCCGCCCACATTGTGCTGAAAACAGGTTTGCATCAAATTCTCAAGGTCAATAGATGACAGACAAGGCCGCGCCGCGTCATGAACCAGGACATAGTCATCATGCCTGATTTCACTTTTAATGGCTTCCAGCGCATTGAGTACAGAGTGAGCACGGGTTTCTCCACCTCTAACCCGCCTTACCCTGGGGTTGTTTTTAAACACAGAAAGGCGGGAAAAATATTCATCGTCTGCATGTAAAGCGAATACAATCTGTGAAATATCTTCGCAATTCAGCAGAGCTGTGGCTGCATGTTCAATGATCGTTTTATTCCAGAGTTTTAAATATTGCTTTGGCACAGAAGAAGCCATGCGTTGTCCGGTACCTGCTGCCGGAATAATCGCCCAGCATTCTGGCTGTGTATTCATTGACTTGAGTGCCGGGTATCCTTGTCGATGACCTGAAAAAAGGTCTCACCGTCACGAATCATACCCAGTTCCATACGCGCACGTTCTTCAATAGCGTCAAACCCTGACTTAAGGTCCTCAACTTCAGCCGCCAGCACTTCATTTCGCTCATATAGCTGTCGGTTAACGGATGTCTGGTGTTCTATTCGATCGCTCAAATGTAAAAGTTTACGCACGCCGTCCCGATCAAGCCATAACTGGTACTGCAGAAAAACAAAAATGAACAGTAAGAATGTAATAAATAATTTCATCAAGAAAAATTTAACTTATTACATGTCATGCCTGGCGAAATACTTTTTTCCCGGGGTACACGGCGTTTGTTCCTAACTCTTCCTCAATACGTAGCAACTGATTGTATTTGGCAACACGGTCCGAGCGCGAGAGTGAGCCGGTTTTGATCTGCCCGGAACCCGTAGCCACAGCCAGATCCGCAATTGTTACATCCTCTGTTTCTCCGGAACGATGAGATATCACTGCGGTATACTTGGCATTATGCGCCATTTTAATCGCCGCCAGAGTTTCCGTCAGAGAGCCAATTTGATTAAGCTTTATTAAAATTGAATTGGCAACGCCATTCTCGATACCTTTGGCAAAAATTTCTGTGTTAGTGACAAACAAATCATCACCAACGAGCTGGATCTTATTACCTAACTCGCGGGTCAAAGCAGCCCAGCCCTCCCAGTCATCTTCTGCCAGGCCATCTTCGATGGTAATAATAGGATACTTAGCAACCAGTGCAGACAAGTAGCTGACAAAATCATTGCTTGTATATATCTTGCCTTCTGATTCCAGATGATATTTTCCATCCCTGTAAAATTCAGAACTCGCACAATCCAGACCAATACTTACCTGCTCACCCGGTTTGTAACCAGCCGCATCAATAGCCTGCAGGATGATTTCTATCGCCTGCTCATTGGCCGCCAGTGATGGGGCAAAGCCACCCTCGTCGCCGACCGCGGTATTTAATCCCTTGCCTTTCAGAATTGACTTAAGATTATGAAAAATTTCACAGCCACAGCGTACGGCTTCACTGAAAGAAGCCACCCCGTGTGGAACAATCATAAATTCCTGCAGGTCAGCGCCTTTGTAGGCATGCGCACCGCCATTTATGATGTTCATCATTGGCACAGGCAATTGCATCTCTGCATCACTGTTTAGATATTTATACAGAGGTTGGCCGCATTCGGCAGCCGCCGCTTTAGCCACCGCAAGAGAAACTGCAAGGATCGAATTTGCACCCATATGGGCTTTATTCGGTGTGCCATCCATATCAATCATTATTTGATCCACCCCGGCCTGATCCAGGGCATTTGCACCGATCAGTTTTGACTGAATCTGGTGATTAATATGATCAACTGCTTTTTGAACACCTTTTCCAAGATAGCGTGCCTGATCTCCATCGCGCATCTCCAGCGCTTCAAGCGCGCCTGTAGAAGCGCCAGAAGGCACTGCGGCACGACCAAACGCACCCGACTTAAGTGTGACATCCGCCTCTACGGTTGGGTTACCGCGCGAATCAATAATTTCTCTCGCTTTTATTCGTTCTATTTCTGACATAGTGTTTCAATCCTTGTAAGGCCCCATTATCCGTCCCTGAATCAGCGACCTGACAGGGATGCATTCTCCATTAGTGTGGAGGACTTGACGATCTTATCTAACGCACAAAGTGTTGATAAAAGTTCCGGCACTAATTCCAAAGGCAAAGAGTTGGGACCATCGCTCTTTGCCCTGCTGGGGTCAGGATGGGTTTCAACAAACAATCCGGCCACCCCAACACTGATAGCGGCGCGAGCCAGTACAGGAACAAATTCTCGTTGCCCTCCTGACCGGCGGCCCTCGCCACCCGGCAATTGTACAGAATGTGTCGCATCAAAAACTACTGGACATCCTGTCGCGCGCATGATTGCCAGCGAGCGCATATCCGAGACTAGGTTACCATATCCAAACGAGACACCACGCTCACAGACCAATATTTGATCATTGCCGGCCGCACGCGCTTTTTCCACGACATGTTGCATATCCCAGGGGGATAAAAACTGCCCTTTCTTCAGGTTAACAGGGCGGCCCTGTGACGCAACTCTCTGAATATAGTTGGTTTGACGGCATAAAAAGGCAGGTGTTTGCAGAACGTCTGCAACCTCAGCAACCTCCTCGAGTGGACTGTCCTCATGCACATCAGTTAATACGGGCACGCCAATTGACTGCTTAACCGCCTGTAATATCGCCAGCCCCTGGTCGATACCCAGGCCACGAAAACTTTCCCGTGAAGTGCGATTTGCCTTATCAAATGATGATTTGTAAATAAAGGGCACATTATTTTTCTCTGACATTTCTTTTAATTTGCCCGCCGTCTCCTGTGCCAGATCAAGACTTTCAATGACACACGGTCCAGCAATAAGAAAAAACGGGAATTCTAATCCCACGTCAAATCCACAGATATTCATACCGGTTCTGCAGTCGAGACGTTGCTTTTGGATGGGGAATTTGCAGTCAACAAAGGGCCTTTTTGCTGTTCACGGCGGTGCCTGGCTGCCAGCACAAACCCGGTAAATAACGGATGTCCATCACGCGGTGTAGAAGTAAATTCCGGATGAAACTGGCAACCAATAAACCATGGATGATCGGCTACCTCAATCACCTCAACAAGCTTGTCATCGATCGACTTCCCCGTGAATGATAATCCGGCCTGACTGAGCGTCGCCAAAAAAGTGTTATTGAATTCATATCGATGTCGGTGGCGTTCCAGGATGACTTCTTCACCATACATATTCCTGACAAGTGAATCTTCGGACAATCGACATTGCTGGGCTCCCAGACGCATTGTGCCGCCCATGTCAGAATGCTCATCGCGTTCCTCTATACTGCCATCGCGCTGTTTCCATTCGGTAATCAGGGCAATCACAGGATTTGGAGTATCTTTGGAAAACTCGGTACTGTGCGCATCTTCCAGGCCTGCAACATTACGTGCAAAATCTATCACCGCCACCTGCATTCCCAGGCAAATGCCAAGATATGGAATATTATTTTCACGCGCGAACCGGGATGCCATGATTTTACCTTCAATTCCACGCTGCCCAAACCCGCCGGGAACCAGAATTGCATCTGCGTCGGCAAGTATTGCCACTCCGTTGACCTCGATACTTTCAGAGTCCAGGTATTTAATGTTGACCTGCGTCCGTGTCTGCGCACCGGCATGTACCAATGCTTCATTAAGAGATTTATAAGACTCGGTTAGGTCGACATACTTGCCAACCATATATATGTTCACTTCAACTTCAGGAAATTCAATGGCATGAACTACCTCTTTCCAGTCGGTTAAATCCGCGGGGGGCAGATTAAGCTCAAATTTTTCACATACAATATCATCCAGACCTTGTGAGTGAAGCCAGAGCGGAATTTTATAGATACTAGAGACATCAACGGATGAAATAACGGCCTTTTCTTCAACGTTAGTAAACAGGGCAATCTTTTTTCGCTCACTATCTGGTATCGGACGTTCTCCGCGACATAGCAAAATATCCGGCTGAATACCGATCGACCTGAGTTCTTTCACAGAATGTTGTGTCGGCTTTGTTTTAAGTTCGCCCGAAGCCTTGATGTAAGGGACGAGAGTCAAGTGCATATAGATGACATTACGTCGACCCAACTCAACGCCAATTTGCCGTATCGCCTCCATGAATGGAAGTGACTCGATATCACCCACAGTACCCCCGATCTCGACCAGGGCGACGTCCGCACCTTCAGAGCCTTTTTTTACCGACGTCTTGATTTCATCAGTAATATGGGGAATCACCTGCACTGTGCCACCGAGATAATCACCGCGGCGTTCTTTACGAATCACGCTTTCATAAATTTGCCCGGTGGTAAAATTGTTACTTCTTTTGGTGCGAAAACGCACAAAACGCTCGTAATGGCCCAAATCCAGATCCGTTTCAGCTCCGTCCTCTGTCACGTAAACTTCCCCATGCTGAAATGGACTCATCGTGCCTGGATCAACATTAATATAAGGGTCAAGCTTGATCATCGTAACAGAAAGGCCACGTGCTTCCAGTATCGCGCCCAGTGAGGCACTGGCGATACCCTTTCCCAGAGAAGAGACCACCCCGCCTGTAATAAAGATGTACCGTGTCATCACGTTATTCCAAATGCAAGATGGGATACCAGATTACCAAAGGCTGGCCACAGCCACAATCAATATCCTTCATCAATCCAGTATTTCCACACCAATATAAGTTGATCATTATGATAAAACAATGGGGTACGGTTTCGCTCCCAGGGCTCAATACCGGCCTCCTGAAATAGCGCTTTTAGCGTTTTACGGCAGCCACGTCCTTTGGGACGCATACTCTCACCACCCTGACGGAAACGCACGCTCAAGTGGTCAATTCCGGCCAGATTTACGCCAAATTCTTCTAAATCCCGACGAGTAAGACTGAAATTTTTGCCGGGTATGGGCAATGGCTGGTCTAATCGCCAGTCATGTCGCCAGGAGGTATCATGACTAACCGCGCCTGCGATCAAGTATAGCCGATGCCGATATCTTCTCACCGTGTTATCTGCCCATGTTACACACGCCTGGTTATCCTCGCGGCCCTGTATGACCTCATCAATAATCCGAGCCAGTACTTGTGATGCGGGCACTTGGCAGTTGTGACGCCGAATCCACCTTCTCAGAAGATTTTTCATCCGGATCTCATCGAAAGATTTTAGCTGGTTGATATCGAGTCGATTGTCTTCATCCATTCCCGCCTCCAGATCATTATCCGCCAATTGATCCAGTAGCGTGGCCGCTTCACTTTGCCACTGGGCCGCTCTCACTGCAGTGTCCCGTAATTGATGCCATCTTGCATGAAGATGTGGCATCACCTGATGACGCAAATAGTTTCTGTCATGCGCAATGGAACAGTTTGACGGATCTTCCTTCCATGCGAGTTGATGTTCCCTTGCGTAGTGTTCAATGGTGGCGCGCGTTAGATTCAAAAAGGGTCTAATCAATAAAGAATGCCCCAACTCCCGGGATGGTGCACAGCCTGCCAGGCCATGCACCCCGGCTCCACGAAACAGCTGCAGCAACATCGTTTCCAGCTGATCATCCGCATGATGCCCGGTCAGCAGTACATCCCCGGGAGATAAGTACTTTTCAAATGCCTCATAGCGTACTTGTCTTGCTGCCCCCTCGACGCCCAGATATTTATATGGCTGGATATCAACCTCAATACAGCGTATCTCAACACCCATTTGTTCACATTGATCGGCACAGTGTTGCGCCCACTGCGATGAATCAGTGTGAATATGGTGATTTACATGGATCGCCCGGAGTTGGTGACCGCCCTGTTGACAGATTTCATTACAGGCGTGCAGGAGCACAGTTGAGTCAATACCGCCACTATAGGCGACATAAATAAACCTTGTTCGGGTTAACTGTGATAGACAGTGTTGTAACTGCGCGCGTATGACTGACATGATTGCCAATCAGGTTAGTCTCGATAAACCCCGTATGAAGTCAACCGTTCATAGCGCGCCTCAAGCAAGTCATGAATATCCATATCTGTAAGCCGGCTTAGGTTTTGCCGCAGGGACGCTCTGAGATTATTGCAGGTTGTTTCGAGGTCACGATGTGCGCCGCTCATTGGCTCACGAATGACCTCATCCACCAAACTCAACTCATACAGGCGATCAGAAGTGATGCCCAGTGATTCAGCCGCATCTTCTGCTTTGTCTGCATTTTTCCATAGAATGGATGCACAACCCTCAGGCGAAATCACAGAATATGTACTATAGCTCAGCATGGCCAGGTGATCACCCACACCAATGGCCAGCGCCCCCCCTGAACCTCCCTCGCCGATGACATTGCAGATTATTGGTGTCTTTAACTGCGCCATTCGGTAAAGATTTTGTGCGATTGCCTGGGCTTGTCCGCGCTCTTCTGCCCCCACGCCAGGATATGCACCAGGTGTATCGATAAATGTGATAATCGGCATCTGAAACTTCTCAGCCAATTCCATGATACGCAGCGCTTTTCGGTAGCCCTCGGGACGTGGCATTCCAAAGTTTCGTTTCAGGTTTTCCCGCGTATTCCTGCCTTTCTGATGTCCCACAATGGCGACAGAGCGATTTTCAAATTTTGCGATGCCGCATATAATTGCCGCATCATCCGAGTAGGCCCGATCACCGTGCAACTCTTCAAAATCAGTAAATAATTTTTCAACATAGTCAAGCGTATATGGCCGCCTGGGGTGACGCGCAACCTGGGCAACCTGCCAGGCAGTCAGATCCTTATATATGGACTCAGTTAACGCACGACTCTTCGCTTCAAGTTTGGCGATTTCATCACCCAGCTGCATTTCATTATCCGTCTCAACACGACGTAACTCATTTATTTTTGCTTCTAACTCGGCAATGGGCTGTTCGAAGTCTAAATAGTCGGAAATCATAGGTATTATTGTAAATAAATTTTGCGCATTATAATCGCACTTGAAGATGATTGCAGAAAAGTTATTCTCCTTGCTGATCAATAAACGACTCGAGCGCCTTTTACACCGTCAAGTGCGGCTAATTGTGTGAGCAAAGCACGCTCTGGTACAACATTCCATGTATCACCCAGCTGAAATTTTGCCTCTCCCTGATCAGTGTGATATTCAATCAGTACCTTACACTTGCCATCCCGGTATGGTTTAAGAGTATTTTCAAGCTCTGCCACAAGCGTCGAACGCTTTTCTCGCGCATCGATATCTATTACGATACCTTTACCATAATCAACGCGTGCATCATCCAGTCTGGTGATCTGTTTAGCTCTGACACGTGGTTTTCCGTTGTATTCATCGATGCTGATGATACCGTCAACGATTAAAATCTGATCCTTAACCAGATAATTTTTAAACTGGCTGTATGCATCAGCAAATACAGCGACATGAATTCTCGCGGTGTTATCATCCAGGGTCAGAAAGGCGATTCTTCCAGAAGGACTGTTGCGCAAGCGCATATCCATCAGCAATCCCCCAACTCTTACCGTGTTAGCATCCCTGTTTCTGTAATTTGTTTCACTCGGCGCTATTGGTTGCGCTAATCTTTCACGAAGCGTTTTACCAACAATATTAACCAGTTCATCACGGTGCTGATCAACCGGATGACCGGAAAAATAAAGACCGAGCGTTTCCCGTTCAGCAGCAAGCAATGTATCACTATCCCACTCGGGCTTTTCTTCAACCATCCCCTCGCGGGCTATCATCTGTCCTCCCCCAAACATATCATCCTGGCCAAGATCATCATTGCGATGATGTTGCTCCGCTGTTTGCATCGCTCGTGGCAGATGATGCATCAGAGTGGCACGAGTGTGTCCGAATGCATCCAGGGCACCCGAACGGATCATTGCCTCCAGGGTGCGACGATTAAACTTTTGACTACCCAGTCTCATACACAAGTCATTGAGTGACCGATACTCCCCCTGCTCCTCTCGTCCCTTAACCAGCGCCTCAATGGCAGATTCACCGATTCCTTTAATCGCTCCAAGCCCATATACAATTTTTTGGTCGGGTGTCACTGTAAATCCGTAAAATGACTGATTCACATCAGGTGGCAACACTTCCAGCCCCATAAGTTTGCATTCCTCACGCAAGTGAACAACTTTATCAGTGTTATCCATATCGGCTGATAGCACCGAGGCCATGAACTCTGCCGGGTAGTGCGCTTTTAACCATGCAGTCTGGTAAGACAGCATGGCATAAGCCACGGAATGCGATTTATTAAAGCCATAACCGGCAAACTTTTCCATCAGGTCAAAGATATAATTGGCCTTGGACTCCTCTACCTCCCTTTCGATGGCACCTTTAACAAAAATGGCTCGCTGCTTGGCCATTTCCTCGGGTTTCTTTTTACCCATGGCACGCCTGAGCAAGTCCGCACCGCCAAGAGAGTATCCGGCAAGTATCTGCGCAATTTGCATAACCTGCTCTTGATAGAGTATGACCCCGTATGTTTCAGAGAGAATCGCTTCAAGTTTCGGATGAGGATATTCAACGAGTGCGCCATGCTTGCGATCTATAAAGTCATCCACCATCCCGGATTGCAGCGGTCCGGGACGGTAAAGCGCAACCATTGCAACAATATCTTCAAACTTATCTGGCCTGAGTCGACCCAGAATATCTTTTAAACCATCTGATTCCAGCTGAAAAACTGCCGTGGTTTGTTGATTCTGTAACAAACTGTAGGTCGCCTGATCATCCAGAGGCAACGCGTTAAGATCCACAAAAGATTTATTTTCCCTGGCCCTGCGTGCATTAACCTTGTCAAGGGTACGGTCGACAATAGTCAACGTCCGAAGTCCGAGAAAATCAAATTTAACCAGCCCAATCGCTTCAACATCGTCTTTATCAAGCTGTGTGACAACATTCGCTCCGCCAGCTTCGCAGTATAGAGGTGTAAAGTCGGTTAACCTGGACGGCGCGATAACCACACCGCCAGCATGCTTGCCTGCATTACGAGCCAGCCCTTCCAGTTGCAATGCCATATCAATGATTAAGCGCACATCCTCTTCTTCATCGACCATCTGTTTGAAATCTTTTTCCCGCTCCAGGGCTTTTCCCAGTGTCATACCGACTTCAAACGGCACCATTTTGGCAATGCGGTCGACAAAGCCGTATGGGTAGCCAAGAACCCGTCCAACATCCCTGACCACAGCTTTTGCAGCCATGGTTCCATATGTGATTATCTGGCTGACTCTTTCACGCCCATATCTGCCGGCAACATAATCAATTACCCGGTCTCTGCCCGCCATGCAAAAATCAATATCGAAGTCTGGCATGGAAACCCGTTCTGGATTTAAAAATCGCTCAAACAGCAAGTCGTACTGTAATGGATCAATATCTGTGATGCCGAGTACATAGGCAACCAGAGACCCTGCCCCCGAACCACGCCCCGGCCCGACCGGAACACCATTCTCACGCGCCCATTTTGTAAAATCGGAGACAATCAAAAAATAGCCGGAGTATCCCATCCGCTCAATCACGCCAAGCTCCACCGACAAGCGCTGGTGATAAATTTCTATATCTACTTCACCGCGCAAGCCTTTTATTCTTTCCAGTCGCCTGGATAAACCCTGCTGCGACTGCTGACGTAAATACTCATCTGTAGACAACTTGCCAGTGGGAAACTCGGGCAGAACATTTTTTCCAAACTCCAGTCGCACATTACAGCGCTTGGCAATTTCTACCGAGTTAGAGATCGCGGAGGGAACATCAGAATATAGTGCGGTCATTTCGTCTGATGGTCGCAGGTACTGCTCACGACTATAAATACGCGCACGTCTTGGGTCAGACAAAACCCGCCCCTGGTTAATACAAACGCGGACCTCGTGAGCCTCATATTCTTCCGATGTGAGAAAGCGGACATCATTTGTCGCCACGACCGGCAAATTGTGAAGTGTCGCCAGCGCCAAAGCCTGTTGATTGTATTCTTCCTCATTATCACGGCCGGTACGCTGCAACTCGATATAAAACCGATCGGGAAAATACTTTTTCCAGCGAGCCAGACATTGCTCTATACGGTCTTTGTCCTGCCTTTCCAGCAAGTTGCCAAGATCGCCGTCCCGGCCACCCGATAAAACAATCAATCCAGTATTTAATTCATCGATCCATTCACGATCTACTGCAGGCTGACCACCTTGTTGACCATCAAGATATGCACGCGTTAATAATTCTGTCAGATGCCGATATCCCACATTATTCATACACAGAAGTACAACGCGATAACGCTGTTTATGAACCTTATCGGTGACCAGAACATCGGCACCAATAATAGGCTTAAGCCCATTGGCAATTGCCAGTCGGTAAAATTTAACCAGAGCAAACAGATTTGAAAAGTCAGTGAGCGCAATTGCCGGCATCTGAAGGTCAGAGACCTTTTTCATCAGGTCAGGAATACGCACCAGACCATCAATAATCGAATACTCACTATGTACACGCAAATGAACAAACTGTGCATTCATGGCGACACTGACTCTGACACGGGTTTAAAGCTGCGACGATGATGGATACAGGGGCCATACCGCTTCAATGCCTCCAGATGCTCCGCTGTCGGATAACCTTTATGTTTTGCAAAACCATAGTCAGGGTGGCTGTCATGCAGATCAGACATTTCTCTGTCACGTGTGACTTTTGCCACGATCGATGCAGCACTGATCGCCGCAATCTTCTGGTCACCTTTTATCACCGCATAGGAAGTTACAGGAAACACGGGGCTGTATTTTCCATCAACCAAAATCAAATCGACTTTATAATTTAGCATATGGAATGCGCGTTGCATGGCCAGCAAACTGGCATTAAACACATTGTATTGATCCACTTCGTGAGCATCGCAGCGTCCAACAGACCAGGCCAGTGCATTTTGTTTGATTTCCTGACAGAATAGCTGGCGCTTGCCTGGCGTGAGTTTTTTTGAGTCCTGCAACCCGGACCAGTCGTGGTGTTTTCCCAATACAACAACCGCAGCGATCACAGGACCTGCTAGTGGGCCACGACCAACCTCGTCAATCCCGGCACAGGTATCATGATTGATACCAATTGATGAGGCTTCAGCCAGATTAGAATGCTTTTTAATCAACAGTTTTTCTCAATGGTGCCCAAAATTCGGGCCGATGGACGTATACTGAACGTATTAATAATACAGAAATTTAATTGAATGGGAATCGCGAAAGTTGCCGTTATAGGGGTGGGTTATCTTGGTAAATTCCACGCACAAAAATACCAGATGCTTGATAATTGCCATTTGGTAGCACTGGTTGACAGTCACCGGTCAACCCTTGAGCAGGTGTCACAACAATTCCCGGATGTCTCAGTAAGCACGGATTACCATCACTTAACAGATATCGTAGATGCCGTAAGCATCGTTACTACGACGCCATCTCACTACGAGATTGCCAGGCATTTCCTGTCGCATGGCAAACATGTACTACTTGAAAAGCCCATGACTTCTACGATTGAACAAGCCCGTGAACTAATTTCGCTTGCCGGACAAAATAATGCATTGCTGCAGATCGGCCATATTGAAAGATTCAATCCCGCGGTACTTGCCATGGATGATTATATGCAACAGCCGAGATTCATTGAATCACAACGACTGGCACCCTTTAAAGGTCGCGGCACCGATGTCAGCGTCGTCCTCGATTTAATGATCCATGACATCGACATCATACTCAGCATGGTCCACTCTGAAATTGAATCAATTCAGGCATCGGGAATGAGTGTATTATCAGATGATATAGATATTGCCAATGCAAGAATCACATTCACCAACAAATGTGTTGCCAACGTCACTGCCAGCCGCGTTAGCAACAAAAACGAACGCAAATTACGATTATTTCAGCATAACGCATACTTGTCAGCAGATCTCAGCAGTCATGATTTAAGTATATACACTCGAGCGGATAAGCAAATTAATGCCGAGACCCTTCACTTTGATGCATCCGATGCGCTACTGACAGAAATAACCCATTTCATAAAATGCATTGAAAATAAATCACCGCCGCTGGTTACGGCCGAAGATGGTTTACGCGCACTAAAAACCGCAGACCAGATAATCAATACCATTCAACTACACAACACCAAATAAAATGAACTCACAAGCCATTCCCATGGTTGACTTGCATCAACAGTATCAGACATTGAAAGATGAAATTCAGGCCGCGATTAATGACATATTAAATCAGACTAATTTTATTATGGGCCCAAATGTTTACGCCCTGGAAGAAGAAATCTCTGATTATTTGAAAATTAAACATGCTATCAGCTGCGCATCCGGAACCGATGCACTACACCTGGCACTACGTGCGCTTGGTATTGGTCCGGGTGACGAAGTCATTACACCTTCATTCACCTTTGCAGCAACCGCAGAGGCAATACATTATGTAGGCGCAACCCCGGTATTTGTCGACATTTGTGATAATACTCTAAACATAGATCCGGATAAAATAGAGCAGGCGATTACTGAAAACACACGTGCCATAATCGCTGTTCATCTATTTGGACTCAGTGCAGACGTAGATGCCATAAAGAAAATAATTAACGGACGCGAAATTTTCCTGGTCGAGGACTGCGCCCAGTCATTTGGGGCTGCTTACAAAAAAATGAAAACAGGAACTCTCGGTGATATCAGCTGCTTTAGTTTTTTTCCCAGCAAAAATCTAGGCTGTTATGGTGACGGGGGAATGATATGCACACCAAATAATGAAGTCGCTGAAAAGCTAAAACTGCTTCGCAATCACGGCAGCCCAAAACGCTACCAGCACAGTATTATTGGTTACAATAGTCGACTGGATGAAATTCAGGCAGCCATTCTGAGAATCAAGCTGAAACATATTGACAGTTATAATAAACAACGAAACATAAACGCAGGGCATTATAACAAAGGTTTTAAGGAGCTAAACATCATTACTCCAACTGAAACACCTGACTGCTTCCACGTGTTTCATCAATATACATTGCAGCATCCGGAGCGCGATAATATTATAAAAACACTAAATGAGAACAACATTGCCGCGGCCATTTACTATCCAAAAGGGCTCCATCAACAGGCTGCTTTTGCCAAAATATCGAGGTCAGTCAAATTACCTGTGACAGAGAAGCTTTCAAGCACCTGTTTTTCACTGCCCATGTATCCAGAATTAAGCTCACAACAAATCGACAAGATCATTGCTGTCTGCAAACATCAACTCGAGCGATAACACATATCGATGAATATAGTAATGATTGCCGGTGAGGTATCTGGAGATTTACTGGGAGGAAAGTTGGCTCAGGAACTATTCAGGTCACATCAGGTTACCAGCATCAGTGGTATCGGCGGCGATCTGATGCGCAAAGCAAATGTCAGCACGCTCTATGATGTAAGTGAGACTTCCGTAGTGGGGATTATCGAGGTATTGAAACATTACCCAAGACTGCACAGGATTCTCCGCGATATCAAACAACACCTGCGAGATACAAAACCTGAACTTTTAATACTTATTGATTACCCGGAATTCAACCTCAAACTGGCAAGTTTCGCCAAGTCTCTCAATATAAAAGTTTTATTTTACGTTAGCCCACAAGTCTGGGCATGGCGTACAGGCAGGGTGAAAAAAATGCAAAAATGCATTGATTTAATGGCGGTATTATTTCCCTTTGAAGTTGAATTTTACCGGCAGGCAAATATCCCGGTTTGTCATGTCAGGCACCCTTTGCTTGCGGATATTGATAATCATTTTTCCGCAAACTCGGCAGGCAACTCAAGCATTACTGTTGGATTAGCCCCCGGCAGTCGCCAGAGCGAAATAAAAAAATTGTTCCCGATCATGCTTGAAGCGGCAAATTTGCTAAAACAGCATTACCGGGATATCAAGTTTGTGACACCATTAGCACCTGGCATCGATATAAAGACACTGGAACATTTCAATCACTATAACCTGGAAATTAAATACACCAAAAAAAGCTTTTACCAGACAATCGATTGTTGCAATGTAGTGGCTATCGCTTCGGGCACAGCAACACTGCAAACGGCCCTGATGGGTAAAGCAATGGTAGTTATTTACCGGATTTCTCCCGTTACTTACCGGCTATTTGGCCACCTGGTGAAAACTGATCATATCTGCCTGGCAAATATTATTTTGGGCCGCCGCGCTTACACAGAACTGATTCAAAAAGATGCTAATGCAACCAGGCTGTATAATGAATTGAAATCATTAATTGATAACCCACAGATTGCCAGCAAAATGCAAACTAACCGTAATGAAATTTATAATAAACTGAAGCCCGGGATTGACTCCAAAGCACTGGCAGCCAAAGCACTGGCATTAACACAGCACTGATTAGCGCACCGTTCCTCTTTGGCTGGACTCAATGAAATTTACAAAATTATTAACTTCCTCATATTGTCCTGCCAATGTCTTCACTTTGATGAATTGTTCAGCACGCGGATTCCTTGACACAATTAACGCCTTGTAAGCTTGATGTAATGCCTGTATTACCTCTTCACTGAAATTTCTTCGACGCAAACCCTCTTTATTCAGACCAAAAGCTTTAGCCAGATTGCCAGATGCCATGGTATATGGGGGAAGGTCTTTATTTAAGGCAGAACCCATTCCGCAGAACGCATGAGCCCCAATATGACAAAACTGATGGACCAGAGTAAACCCTCCTAACACTGCATAGTCATCCACATGTACATGTCCTGCCAGTGACGCACCGTTTGAGAATATGGTGTGATTGCCAATTACACAATCATGTGCGATGTGCACATAGGCCATCACCCAGTTATTGTCACCAATGATCGTTGCGCCATTATCCGCACTTGTCCCCCGATTGATGGTGCAGAACTCACGGATAGTGTTGTTATCACCAATAATCAATAAACTGTGTTCTCCTGCAAACTTCTTGTCCTGAGGCACCTCTCCAATTGAAGCAAATTGAAAAATATGATTGCCATCACCAATTTTAGTTGGCCCCTGAATCACCACATGTGGACCAACTCTCGTGCCATCACCAATCTCAACTTCCGCACCAATCACCGAATATGGGCCAATATTAACGCCTTTACCAATTTTAGCGTTGCTATCGACAATAGCTGTCTCATGAATGAGACTATTTTTAACCTCGTGCGATCTGGAAGTTGTCATACCTATAAGTCTTTAAACATACATTTTAGTTCAGCGCTTGCTGCCATGTCATCGCCGACATACGCACTCGTATCGAATATGCCATAATTTCGTTTCATTCGACTCAGCCTTGACTCCAGACGCAATTGGTCACCTGGCACAACAGGACGTTTAAACCTGGCGTTTTCTATACCAACAAATAAAAACAAACTTTCATTTTCAGGCATTAATTTCGGATCACTGAGGACAAGCAGTCCGGAGGTTTGGGCAAGTGCTTCAAGAATTAATACTCCCGGGAACACCGGGGTAACCGGAAAGTGACCTTGAAAAAAATTTTCATTAATCGTTACGTTTTTTATTGCGGTGATTGAATCTCCATGAGAACAATGCACAACTTTATCGACTAATAGAAAAGGGTAACGGTGAGGCAAATACTTCATTACTTCACCAACTGACATGACAGAATCCATGCTATTTTCCTTTATCGAGGTCTTCCAACTTTTTGGCCATTTGATTGACACGCTTGTAAATATTGTCGATTTCCTTAAAGCGAGTTGCGTTCCTTAACCAACTGTTAACATCCAGCAATGTCGTACCAGAAGAATACATCCCGGGTTTATCAATTGATTGACGCACAGTACTCATGCCAGAAATTTGAACACCATCCGCAAGAGTAATATGGCCTTTAATTCCTGACGCAGCACCAATAGCACAATGTTTACCAATAACTGTGCTGCCGGCTATCCCAACACAACCAGCAATGGCTGTATGATCCCCTATAACTACATTGTGAGCAATTTGAATCTGGTTATCCAACTTTACTCCATTACCAATCACAGTATCTTTGAGGGCTCCACGATCGATCGCTGTATTAGCCCCAATTTCCACATCATCGCCCAGCACAACACGCCCAAGCTGCGGGATTTTTTCCCAGACCCCTTGATTCTCCGCCAGACCAAAGCCATCACTTGCCAGCACAACGCCAGGATGAATAATAGCGCGTTTGCCGATAATCGTCGGGCCTACAATTGTGACTCGTGCAATAAGCCGGGAACCTTCTCCAATACTGACAGGCGCGGTAATCACGGTGCCGGCACCGATTGAAACTCCGGTTTCAAATGTACATTTTTCACTAATCACCACGTTAGGTCCAATATGAACGTTATCTGCAATCTGACATTGTTCATGGACCTGGGCGGTGGGGTGAATACCCGGTGGATTGGATTTTTCAGGATGTAATATCCTCGCCGCGCGGGCAAAACTCAGATAAGGATTGTCGCAAATCAGCGCAGTCGATGGACACTGGTCAGCATGCTTTTTGGAAACAATAACCGCACCTGCCCGGGTATCTTTTAATAACTTGATATATGGGCCAGATACTGCAAAAGACAGGCTCTCCGGTCCCGCATCATCCAGATCAGCCACTTCAGTCAAAATGCTATCTGATTCGCCAATTACCTCGGCTTTGATTTCACGGGCAATATCGCGAATCGAATAAGGCATATATAGTATTATCCGTTACTTAAAAAATCACTGACTCGAATTCAAGCGCTGCAGGATTTCATCAGTGATATCAACATTGGGGCTGGCGTAAAGAACGGCCTGTGTCAACACGAGGTCATATTTTTTTTCCTCAGAGAATTTCTTAATGACTTCATAGACTTTCTTTTGCAACGCACCTATTTCCTCATTACGACGAATATTAATATCCTCGCGATACTCATCACGCATACGATTATGATCTCGCTTTTTGCTTAATATTTCTCTTTCCAGGTCCACCCGGTTGGCCTCGCTCATGATGCTGCCTTCATTCCGGAGCTTTTCTTCCATCTTGAGGATGGCATCTCTGGATGCACTTAATTGCTTATCGCGACTTGAAAATTCGCTTTCCAGTGCTTCGCGTACGGCCTGGCCCTGCTTGGACTTTTCCATCAGCTTTCCGAAGTTGACGTAACCTATCCGGGATTCTGCATTTGCTGAGATGCAAGACCCGGCAATTAATAGTACGAAAAACAAGATTATTCTTTTCATATTCAAGATACTTCTCCTGAGTTAAAAGCTGGTGCCGAATTCAAACTGAAATGCTTCAGTTTCGTCATCTTCATCATCATTAAATGGGCTTGCAAGACTCAAGGTAATACCACCAAGCCCTGTAATCAAATTAATTTCCAACCCGGCACTGCCTCTTAGTTCACTGGTTTCAAATTCATCAAAATCTTCAAATACGTTACCCACGTCTGCAAATATTCCCATCCGGAAGCGCCTGGGGTCATACAGCGCCGGAACCGGGAAATATAATTCTACACCTGCGGTCGTCAGAAAATTACCACCAAATGCATCATCCTGAGAGTCTTGTGGGCCCAGTGTATTATCCCTGAACCCTCTCACAGAGCCAGTACCACCAGCCCTGAATTTTTCAAAGAACGGTAAATCGGTCGTACTGCCGAAACTGTCACCATAACCAATCTCTGACCGTGTGGCAAAAGTGAATGTATCATTTAGAGGTAGCAGCCAGATATGCTGATGATCTATTTTATAGTATTCAAGATCACTTGATGGCACGGTGACTTCCACCCTGGCACGCTGGAAGAAACCTTTTGTTCCAAATGTTCTTCTATTGCGGCTATCGTGTGTGTAGATACCAGTAAGATTGAAGTTGATAAAGTCATCACCATTATCGTCAAGGAACTCTATTACTTCATCTGATGTATTTATATTCGTGCTGATCTGGGTTGTTCTGATATCACCGACAATGCTTACGCGATCCACCTCGGTTAAAGGAATACCGTAATTACCTCTCAAACTAAAACGGTCAGAATCAAAATCCGATATATCTGCTTCTTCAGCATCAGTCGATACATAACTAAAACCAAACCCGCGACTGACACCATCGATTGTGTAATATGGATCATTATATGAAACATCATAAACAGTATTGACACGACTTGTGTTAATTTGAAATGCAACCTGTTTACCGGTTCCCAGAAAATTATCCTGGCTGACACTGGTAGTTAATACCGGACCCTGGCTATCGGAAAAACCTGCCCCGACAGAGAAACTGCCGGCGAGACGCTCTGATACACTTATTCGCAGGTCAACAAAGTCGTCCTGATCAGCGATTTTTATCGTCTCAATATCAACCTGTTCAACAAAAGCCAGACGTTGAATTCGCCGTCTGGAAGCTTCGATATTGCTTTGCGAATACCAGCCGCTCTCCATTTGTCTTAATTCACGACGATATACCTCATCGCGACTATATTGGTTTCCTACGATATCAACCCTTCTTACATAAACCCGCTTTCCGGGATCAATAAATAATGTGAGGTTAACAGTCTTGGTATCTTCATCTACATCCGGGACAGGATTGACCCGTGCAAATGCATAACCATCATTAGCAAATCGCGTTGTTATGCTTTCCACTGATTGCCTGACTAAACGGCGGGAAAAAATTTCACCAACCTCCACAACCAGGAGCTCTGTCAGCTCTTCATTGGGGACGTCGTATGTCCCGGCAAGCTTGACATCAGCTAACGTATACTGATCACCCTCGTTAACATTGATCGTGATAAATATGTCTTTCTTGTCCGGAGTAATTGATACCTGCGTGGAATCAACAGAGAAATTTAGGTAGCCTGTATCAAGATATTCAGATCGAAGAGTTTCAAGATCGGCAGATAACCTTTGTTTTGAGTATTTGTCATTATCCGAGAACCACAACTTCCAAAACGGTTTGTTTCCGGATTCAAATTTTTTCTTTAGTTTTTTATCTTCGTAAACTGTATTACCAACAATATTGACGCTGCGAATTTTTGCCGCCTTTCCTTCCGCAATCTGTATTTGCACATCAACCCGGTTACGTTCAAGTTCCGTGGTAATTGTTTTTAATTGAACGCTATATTTTCCACGCGCGAAATACTGCTGCAATAATTCATTCTCAAGGCGTTCCAGCACGGAGCGGTTCAATACGCGACCCGGAGCAATACCAATATCTGTCAGACTCTCTATCAATTGTTCGTCGGGGATATCTTTGTTGCCGACGATATCCAGCGAAGCTATACCGGGGCGTTCCTGTACCACGACAATAAGTGCCGCTCTTTCGCGGCGTAATTCAACGTCGCTGAATAATTCAGTTTTATACAACTCGCGTATGATGTTGGCAGAATCCGAATCCTGGTAGACATCGCCCACCTTGATAGGAATATAAGTGAATACGGTACCGGGCTCAATTCTCTCCAGCCCTTCAATGACAATGTCTTCCACTTTAAAAGGCTCGGCAGATGCCAAGTTGAAAACCACCAGCAATGATATGAGCAATATTTTTATTATTCTTGCTGCCACAATCTTAATCTTTGTCAGTTAACTGAATAAACGTTGCAAGTCATTGTAAAATGCCAATGACATCAAACCTGCCAACATTAGTATTCCAATTTTTTGTCCGGCTAGCTGAGTAGCTTCTGAAACAGGACTGCCTTTAACCAATTCTACCAGATAGTATAACAAATGACCGCCATCGAGTATTGGGACAGGCAACAGATTAAGTATACCAATACTGATACTAATGATCGCTAGTGTACTAAGAAATGTCGCCAGGCCAAGTACCGCCGATATTCCCGCAAATTCAGCGATTGATATAGGACCGCTAATGTTCTTTACCGAGGCTTGCCCGATAATCAGCTTACCCAGCAATTTGACAGTCAGCACACTCATATCGATGGTTTTGACAGTCCCCTTGTAAAATGCGGTGAAGACATCCTCCTGTACAATAATTACTCTTTTTTGACGTTCCTCTTCATTGATCCATGGGTAAACGCCAATCCTTCCTACAGCTTTCCCGTCCACCACATGTGTGGCGGGTGTTAGGGGTAAAGACATGGATTGGCCATCTCTAAGTATTTGCACATCAAGTGTTTTTTGTGGATGGTCCTGGACAATCTGCACCCATTCCTGCCAGCTGCCTACATCTCCACCATTAACCTTCAGTATGGCGTCACCCGACAGGAATCCTTGCTGCTGAGCGGCGCTATCTGGTGTGAATTTACCCAGTTTTGCCTCAAGTTTTAAACGCCAGGGTTCGATACCGATTTTTTCCAGGGGACTACCTTCATCCAGCAGGGTTTTTGTATCTGACAGATCAAGCAGGGCTTGCGAGGTCTGACCAGAAGGATCTGTTTTCTGAATAGTAACAACGCCGGTCTTTAACCCCTGGTTGAGAAATTCAATACTCGCTTCTTCCCAGGTAAATACTTTTTCATCGTTGACACTTTTTATAATATCGCCCGCATTTAATCCGGCGGCGTATGCCATACTGTTTTTTTCAACGTTGCCTATTTCCGGCACCATCCCTTGCACGCCAACCAGATACATACATGCATAAGCAATTACAGCGAAAACAAAGTTAAATGCAGGCCCGGCCGCCACGATAGCGATACGTGACATTACCGGTTGACGATTAAACGCCTGTGGCAATTCAGCGGCTTCTACTTCAGCTTCCCTTTCATCCAGCATTTTCACATAACCACCAAGAGGCAAGGCTGCAAGTACATACTCAACTCCACTCTTTTTAGATACACGGCGGATCAGAGGCTTGCCAAATCCCACAGAAAAGCGCAGAACCTTAACCCCGAGCAATCGCGCCACAATAAAGTGACCAAATTCATGCACTGTCACAATGACACTCACTGCAACAATAAAAGACACAAGACTGATTAAAAAAGTATTCATGTGGATTATTGTTTAATACCCTGAGAGATTGTCTGGTTGGTTAGCTGGCGGGTTTGATGATCAACTTCTATAATTGCTTCGACGCTGTTGACAGCCACAGGTTCAAAATTTTCCATAACACGCGCCACTATCTCATATATTTGTGTGAATCCAAGTTTGTTGGCTAAAAAAGCCTGCACTGCAACCTCATTAGCCGCATTCATTGCTGTTGGTGCGACACCTCCCATGCGCAACACTTCTATTGCAAGCTTTAAGCATGGAAAACGTTTAAAATCGGGCTCTAAAAACTCAAGGCCACTATACTGCGTTATATCCAGCCCATTAATTCCGGACTCAATGCGCGCAGGCCATCCCATGGCATGCGCAATTGGTACGCGCATATCCGGATAACCCATGTGAGCCAGCATCGAACCATCCTTGTATGTGACCATTGCATGTACGATAGACTGTGGATGTATCACTACATTCAACATGGACGCCTCGAGACCAAACAATAAACATGCTTCGATGATTTCCAGTCCCTTATTCATCATCGTGGCAGAATCGACGGAGATTTTCTTCCCCATCGTCCAGTTGGGATGAGCACATGCCTGTTCAGGTGTCACTTTTGCCAGCGCGGTCTGCGGTGTGTTTAAAAAAGGGCCACCTGATGCAGTGAGTGTTACCTGTGTAACGCTATCCCTGATTTGCTCGCTGGCAAGGTTATGCATACATTGAAACACTGCATTATGTTCACTATCAATAGGCAGTAATGTTGCCTGATGTGTTTTTGCAGCAGCAAGGAGCAATTCTCCTGACATCACCAGTGATTCTTTATTGGCAAGTAATACCGTTTTGCCCGCTTTTACTGCAGCCAGAGTGGATAATAGCCCTGCAGCTCCAACAATCGCGGCCATGACACAGTCGACCTCTGTCAGAGTTGCAATTTCATTTAAACCCTCTTCACCCACCAACAGTACAGGACAATAGGCCAGTTTTTTTAATTTTATCTCAAGATCTGTGGCCGCCGTTGCATCAGTTAAAACCACGTAAGATGGAGTAAAGCGTTCTGCCTGTTCTAAAAGTTCATCAGCGGAACGTCGTGCGGCCAGTGCGACAACATGAAAGTGCTGAGGATTTTTCTCAATCACATCCAGCGTGCTTTTACCCACACTTCCGGTGGACCCGAGAATAGCCACACCTTTTGAGACTTGATTCGATTGCATCATTAATATAACCAGTAAAGACCCAGCAGGAAACCGGGCGATGCAGCCAGCAAACTATCAATTCGATCCAGCACACCACCATGACCAGGTATCAAATACCCGCTGTCTTTCACACCCGCGTTTCTTTTTAATAAGCTTTCAAATAAATCGCCGACGATTGAAATCAGTGTACTGAAAATACATAACAATACAAAATAAACTGCCAATAACCATGTCAGCTGTTCTTTCCATATAAGAATCCCAAATATGGAAACAAGCACGGCGCCAATGATAGCCCCGAACACCCCTTCGCGTGTCTTGCCGGGACTAAGTTCAGGAGCAAGTTTATAACGCCCGAACCGCTTGCCCGCAAAATATGCGGATATATCCGCGATCCATATCAAAACAAATAAAAATAATAACAAGGAAGGTTGTTGTTGATGCAAATGAACCATTGCCAACCAACCAACAACCATCACGAAATAGCCACTATAATGCAAAAAGCTGGCTAACAGATAATTTCCAGGCCATGATGGCTGATAAAACGGCAACAGCAATACAATAAACACCCAGTATAATCCTGCAGCTAACATCGCCAGGCGAACATGATCGGCATTCATAAGGTACGACGATCCAGCCATCAGGACAGCGCATATCAGGACATAGGTGATTTTAGCCAGTTTACCCTTGGCCACCATACAGGCCCATTCCCAGCAACCTGCCAGCGCGATCAAAGCCAGAAATAATACAAACCACTGGTGTGGCATATACAAAACGGCCAGGATAACTACCGGCGCAAGCACAGTCGCACTGATGACACGCATCTTAAGCATTTGGTGTCACTTCAATTTGTTCCGGCGTTAAACCAAACTTGCGTTTTCGCTGACCATAGTCCTTCAATGCTAAGTTCAATTGGTGACTATCAAAATCAGGCCACAGCACATCCGTATAGTAAAATTCGGTATATGCTGCCTGCCAGAGTAGAAAATTACTTATTCTCTGCTCCCCGGCCGTGCGAATTAGCAAATCCGGATCAGGCAGTGATGCCGTTGACAGGTACTGGCCCAGTTGTTTTTCAGATATATCCTCTATCGATATTGCACCATCTGCTACCTGTCTGCAAAGCGTTTGGCATGCCTGGAGAATATCCCATCTGCCGCCATAGTTTGCAGCAATATTCAGCAAAAATTTTTGATTGTCCAAAGTCGCCTGCTCTGACTGGGTGATTTTATCCTGCAACTTCTGACTAAACTGGCTGCGGTCCCCAATGAATTGAAGGCGAACACCATTTTCAACCAGCCGCTTGACCTCTTTATCCAGCGATGAAACAAACAGGTCCATCAAAGACAGCACCTCAGTTTTTGGTCGATTCCAGTTTTCACTGCTGAATGCAAACAGTGTTAGGATTTTCACACCAGAATGAGCACATGCCTCTATTGTCTGGCGCACGGCCTTGACCCCTTCACGATGTCCAGCAGTTCTGGGCAGAAAACGTTTTTTTGCCCAGCGTCCGTTGCCGTCCATAACAATTGCAACGTGGTAAGGCGCGGATTGATGATCAGGTGTACTCATTGATACCGATACCGCATATTTAGTTGCACCATATAAACGGAGCTATATTTCCATTAGCTCTTTTTCTTTGCTATTCAGGATGTCCTCAATCTGTTGTATATATTTATCAGTCAATTTTTGGACCACTTCAAGCGCACCGCGCTCGTCATCTTCGGAAATTTCTTTTTCTTTCACCAGTTCTTTCAGATCTGCATTGGCATCACGGCGAATATTACGTATCGCAACCCGCCCCTGTTCGGCCTCCTGGCGTACCAGTTTAACAAAATCTTTTCTCCTTTCTTCTGTAAGCGCCGGAAGTGGTACTCGGATGACATCTCCGGCAGTCACAGGATTCAGACCCATATCTGAACTCATTATTGCTTTTTCAATTACAGGAACCAACGCTTTTTCCCACGGTGATACAGCCAGTGTTCTGGCATCTTCTACTGATACTGTCGCGGCCTGAGCAATGGGAACCTCTGAACCGTAATACTCAACCATCACGTGGTCCAGCAAACTGGCATGAGCACGCCCAGTTCTTATTTTGGTTAATTCCGTCTTCAATGACTCAACACTTTTACCCATTCTGGTTTCAGCGTCTTTTTTTATATCTTCTATCATTTTAATTCACTCACTACCGATGTACCTACATCTTCTCCGCAGGCGATTCTTTTTAAATCACCCTGGTTAAACATATTAAAAACTCTTAGTGGTATTTCATTATCACGACACATAACAATGGCCGTGGCATCCATCACGTTTAGTTTATCATCCAGCACCTGGTCATAGGTTAGCTGTTTATAGCGTTTGGCCTGGGGATTTTTTTGCGGGTCAGCATCATACACGCCATCAACCTTGGTTGCCTTAAGCATAAGGTCGGCATTAATTTCTATTGCCCGAAGACTTGCTGCAGAATCAGTCGTGAAATAAGGGTTTCCTGTCCCGGCGGCAAAAACAACCACACGCCCCTTTTCCAGGTGTCGGACAGCCCTGCGTCGAATATAGTCCTCACATACCTGGTTAATCTTAAGCGCTGACATGACCCTGCAGTAATGGTTCTGCCTTTCTATCGCATCCTGCAGCGCAAGACAATTGATCACTGTCGCCAACATGCCCATATGATCTGCAGTAACTCGATCCATACCTGCTTCAGCCAATCCTGCTCCCCGAAATATATTCCCGGCACCAATAACCACGGCTACTTGTACTTTCAGCTCTATAAGCTCAGCAATTTCCTTGGCCACACGACTTATGACTTTAGGGTCAATACCATAATCAAATTCACCCATTAGTGCTTCGCCACTCAGCTTGAGTAAAATCCGCTTGAATTTAGGCTTTTGAGACATTGTTATTATCCACCTATCGCAAAATTAAAAACGGGGACTTTAAGTCCCCGTTTATTTAAGTATGGAGCCAATGAATCGATCGCAAATACACCGTTTAAGCGTAACCTCGCGGTTATTGCCATATTGTTGTTTGCAGACACATCCATTATTACCTTACCTGTATCTTACTGTTATATTGCCGACAGGCTAGCCGCTCTTGACCTGGGCCATAACTTCTTCGGCGAAGTTTTCAGTCTTTTTCTCGATGCCCTCGCCAACTTCATAGCGATAAAAAGAAATAACACGGGCAGAATGCTGTTTGATCAGTTGAGACACTGTCATATCGGGGTCTTTTACAAAAGGCTGGCCCATGAGTGTAATTTCACCCAGATACTTTTTCAGCTGACCCTGAACCATTTTTTCGATTATTTCCGGTGGCTTACCACTACTCTCTGCTTTTGCCATGAAGATTTCTTTTTCTTTCTGAAGAAGCTCTTCAGACACGCCATTTTCATCAATACACAAAGGCTTGCTGGCAGCTATATGCATGGCCAGATCTTTACACAGGTCATCACTGCCATTCTCCAGCTCGACCATTACACCGATTCGGCTACCATGCATATACTTGCCCAAACTTCCCTGATCAGACTGTATGCGTGAGAAGCGCCTGACCTGGATGTTCTCGCCGATTTTACTCACTAGTGCAAGTCTTGCGGATTCCACTGTTTCTCCGTTGGCCATGGTGGCATTCATCAGGTCGTCTACGCTTTCGATATTCTGCGCCAATAAGGTTGCTGCGATATCATTACTAAAGCTCAAAAAACTTTCGTCCTTGCCGACAAAATCTGTTTCACAGTTAACCTCGAGTATCACACCGCTCTTGGCATCTTCACTGATGGCAATAATTACTGTCCCTTCAGCCGCGACTCTGGACGCTTTTTTATCTGCCTTGGCCTGACCTGATTTGCGCATGATTTCGATGGCTGCTTCCATGTCACCACCACTTTCATTTAATGCTTTCTTGCATTCCATCATTCCTGCGCCTGTCCGCTCACGCAGTTCTTTAACCATTGAAGCTGTAATTTGCATATCCAAACCCTAAAAATTTAAATGTGAATTGTTGTTGATAACGTTCATTCGCCGGAAGCTGGCGCGGACTCGGCCGCCTGTTCAGTGGTTTTTTCTTCAGAGTCTGGCTCAAGCCCGGTCTGTGCCTGGTTTTCTACTGTGACTTTCTTTTTCGCAACGCGTTTTTTAGGCTTCTCGTCTTGCTTTGATTCATCAACCTCGACAAACTCATCTTCGTCGCCGGTCAGTGTTTGGGCACTGGCCTTTGCAGTAGCGATGGCATCGGCTGCTGCCGATACATAAAGCTGGATTGCACGTATCGCATCATCATTGCCCGGTATCACATAATCAACGCCATCCAAAGGGTTATTGGTATCAACGACAGCAACTACCGGGATTCCCAGCTTGATTGCTTCTTTCACAGCAATTTCCTCGTAACCGACATCAATCACAAATAACACATCAGGAAGAACCGTCATATTTTTGATACCGCCCAGACTGCGTTCCAGTTTTTCCACATCCCGGCGAATTGTCAGGACCTCTTTTTTAACCAGACGCTCCAGACCTTTGCCTTCAAGAATTTCTTCCTGCTCTTTCAGTCGCTTGATTGACTGCTTGACAGTATGGAAATTAGTCAGCATGCCGCCCAGCCAGCGATGATTAACATAGGGCATACCGCAGCGCTCGGCCTGTTTCTGGACAGCATCACGCGCAGAACGCTTGGTGCCAACAAAAAGGATTTTGCCGCCATTTGCTGCCATTTTACCCAGGTAATTGAGCGCCTCACCAAACATTGGCAGCGACTTTTCCAGGTTGATAATATGAATTTTGTTACGCTCCCCATATATGTATGGGGCCATTTTTGGATTCCAGTAGCGGGTTTGATGCCCAAAATGAACACCAGCCTCCAACATCTGGCGCATAGTGACGTCAGTCATGATATGTTACTCCTGTGTTAAGGGTTTTATACGTCCGCGGCTCCCATTCAGCAACCAATTGAGAAAACCTCTGATTGGCACCCTACTGAACGTGTCGAGCACACGTGTGAATTTAAGAATTGCGCTTATCGCGCGCGCTTTATACCATAATCTATTGGAATCAACAATTTATTAGTTAAAAAGGACTTTTCTGTCGCGTAATCACCATGTCTATCCATATTAAAACCGAAGAAGAAATCGAGAAAATGCGCATTGCCGGCCGCCTCGCCTCTGAGGTACTGCAAATGATCGGTGAGCATGTCAGGGCCGGTGTCACCACCCAGGCAATCAACGATATATGCCATGATTATATTGTAAACACTCAAAACGCCATCCCGGCGCCCCTCAATTATAAAGGGTTCCCTCGCTCAGTCTGTACTTCAATAAACCATCAGGTCTGCCACGGTATTCCGGGAGACCGCATTTTAAAAGACGGAGATATGATGAATATCGATGTCACGGTCATTAAAGACGGATTTCATGGTGATACCAGCAAGATGTTCTATATTGGCAAGCCGACGGTCAAGGCCCAGCGCCTCGTGGAATTAACCTATAAGGCAATGAAAATCGGCATCAATGAAGTCAGGCCTGGCGCGACATTCGGCGATATTGGCTATGCTATTCAGTCATTTGTGGAGAAAAATCATTGTTCAGTGGTCAGAGAATATTGTGGTCATGGCATCGGGCGCAACTTTCATGAAGAACCTCAGGTGCTGCATTACGGCAAATCAGGAAGTGGAGAGAAATTACAGCCAGGCATGATTTTTACTATCGAACCGATGGTAAACGCAGGCAAAAGGCATGTGCGATTGCTTCCGGACCAATGGACGGTTGTAACCAAAGACCATAGCCTGTCCGCACAATGGGAACATACTATTCTTGTGACAGACCAGGGTTATGAGGTTTTGACACGTCGACCCGAAGAATCCTGGAATGAATAGATCATCAGATTATTATGCCTAACCTGACTCCGCCTCCGGCTTTTATCTCACAGCACTCGTGGTGGCCCGCCGAGGACGAAGTGTGGCTGTCTTACAAATCATCACCCAAGCAGCATAAAGCGCTCATACAGACCATTCAGCAAGCGGTTATCGATGCTTTTAATTGCGGCACTGCCACTTCAGAAATAATCATTGGCTATGCCATCACCATTGATTATGTACTTTGGTACGCCTGGTTTTCACACGGGTTACACAAAACCAATGCCAGTCTACTGGCTGTCGGAGGCTATGGGCGGGCAGAATTGCACCTGCAGTCCGACATCGATTTAATGATATTAATCGACAGACATTACAGTCATGCCGATGAAGAAAAACTCGCAGCATTTTTAACCTTTCTTTGGGATAGCGGCCTGGATATCGCCCATTCTGTTCGCACCGTGAAACAAGCTGTCACTGGGTCAAAAAAAGATATTACCGTCATCAGCAGCATACTCGAAGCGCGTGCAATCTGTGGGAATATCAGTCTTTTTAATGAATTACTGGAGGCCACTGCCAGCAATAAAATCTGGGATAGCAAAAAATTTTATGTTGCCAAAAAAGAGGAAATGCAGCATCGGCATAAAAAATATGGAGACACGCTTTACCAACTGGAACCCAATATTAAAGAAGGTCCTGGAGGTCTCAGAGACATACAGTTTATTGACTGGGTTACCAAACGGCATTTTGGCAACCGCGCCCTGAATGAATTGATTGCCAAGGGATTTTTACTGGAAGAAGAGTACAACTCACTTCGCTTTGCACAGGAGTACCTGTGGAAAATGCGCTTTTCACTTTACCTCGTCACACATCGCAAAGAGGATCGCCTCCTGTTTGATTATCAGGTTGAACTGGCCCGTGCTGCCGGCCACAGCGACTCAAACTCTAATCTTGCTGTAGAAAAATATATGCAAAATTTTTATCGCCATATTGGCGAGTGTTACAAACTGATTGAGCTATTACAGCAGCATTTTGAAGAGACCTGCATACCAACTCGCAGAATCAGAAGACACAGAAAAGTAGGCAAACATTTCTTTTCTTTAGGCAATGTTCTGTATGCCAATCACGATATGTTATTCAAGGAACATCCAGGGGCATTATTGGAATTATTTTTCAATCTTCAAAAAAATGATCGTGTTACAAAAGTCAGCAGTAATACCATACGACTGGTGCGAAACCATCTTTATTTGATCGACGATGAGTTTCGCAGTAATCCTGATTACAAGAAAATTTTCATCGACATACTACGCCAGCCCAAACACGTCTCCCGAGAGGTATCACGCATGCACCACCTGGGCGTATTATCTGCCTATTGGCCGGCGTTCGCCAGAATTGAAGGGAGAATGCAATATGATTTATATCACGTCTATACCGTAGACCATCATATTCTTACTGTATTAAAACAGGCCCGTCGACTCGGAGATCATAAACGCACCGATGATGAAATCAGCGCGATCTATCATAAACTGCCTAAAATTGAAATTCTATATTTAGCAGCCCTGTTTCATGATATTGCCAAAGGCCGTGAAGGAGACCATTCATCAGAAGGTTCTCAGGATGCCATTGAGTTTTGCCTTGCACATGGTTTAAGTCAGTTTGACGCATCGCTTGTTGGCTGGCTTGTTCAGAACCACCTGGTCATGTCCGTCACCGCCCAGCATAAAGATCTGAGCGATCCGACTATCATCCAGGCTTTTGCGGATAAGGTATCAAGCGCGATACGTCTCGATTACTTATATTTGCTCACAATCGCGGATATAAAAGGCACTAATCCCGCGTTATGGAATAGCTGGCGAGCAACGCTTCTGGCTGATTTATACAAGTACACCTCGTTTCAGTTAAGAGCAGGCATACCCAGAGACACAAGTGAAATAATTAATGACATAAAAACATCTGCACTGAGTCAACTTGAGCAAATGGGACACACGCATGATGCCTGTCAAGATTTATGGTCTCAGTTCAGCGATGACTATTTTTTACGGCACACTGACGATGAAATTGCCTGGCATACAGACATTGCTCTGACCACACATTCAGAAAACAAAACTGGTGTTCACATAAGAAATCTTAAACGCAGGGCTTCAACTGAAATTTTCATCTACACGCCTGACAGGGATTATTTATTTGCAAATATTACCAACTGTTTATACAAACTTGGACTGAGTATCCTGGATGCAAGAATAATCACCTCCAACACCGGACAAACGTTTAACACCTTTACAGTCGTTGACCAAAACGAGCAGTCACTATCTGATAAACGCCACCTGGAAAAAATCAAAATTGAGGTTATTAACGCATTATCCAAAAAAGAACTCAGCGACAGCTCAACCACGCAATTTGTTTCAAGCAGACTACGCCATTTTCAGTTCACTCCTATTGTCAGCGTTAAGAACGCCCGACATCTTGATCACACTACCATGCATATTGAAGCAATTGATCACCCGGGCTTGCTTGCCAACGTCGCAAATGCACTGGCCAGGCTGGAAATCAGAGTCATCAGTGCGAGAGTCAGCACACTAGGCGAGAAGGTTCATGATATTTTTTATATCACCAATAAAGACAACAACAAAATACTTGACAAAAATGAGCAACAGGCATTGATTGATCTGGTCACAAAAAAAATTACAAACCAGCCGGAATCCTTGCCAGACAGCATTAATTTCTAATTTTCAGGCCTGTCATGAATAACAATCTAAAGAAGCTGCAACCCTATCCTTTTGAAAACTTACGCACACTATTATCCAAAGCCACAAAAGACAATCAGTTATCTGCTATCAATCTGTCGATTGGTGAACCGAAAAATCCAACGCCTGAATTTATTAAACAGGCGCTTTCCAGCAAGCTGGAAACGCTGGCCAATTACCCAAAAACAAAAGGTGAAGACTTTTTAAGGGAATCTATCGCTTCATGGCTATGTCAGCGCTTCTCATTGCCAGACCACAGCATCGATCCGGGCCAGCATATTTTACCGGTAAATGGTACGCGCGAAGCACTCTTTGCTTTTGCACAAACAGTCATCAATCACGGCGAAAATGCAAAGGTGGCATTACCCAACCCTTTTTACCAGATTTATGAGGGTGCGACCTATCTCGCGGGCGCCGAACCTGTATATATTGATTTTGACGTGGAGAATAATGATATACCGGCCCTGAGCAAAATCAGTGACAGCACCTGGCAAGAAATCCAGCTTGTCTATATTTGCACTCCATCCAATCCAACGGGGGATGTGTTTCCTCTGCAATCCATGCAAAAGCTGATTGACCTGGCACATCAGCATGACTTTATCATTGCCTCGGATGAGTGTTATTCAGAAATATACAATGAAGAAGACAGTCCACCTGAAGGGATTTTAGCTGCAGCGCTTGCCAATGGAGATGAGCACTATGAGCGCTGCATCGCTTTTTACAGCCTGTCTAAACGTAGCAATTCACCTGGCCTGCGCTCAGGGTTTGTTGCCGGAGACGCATCGATTATTGAGCAATTTTTAAAGTACCGCACTTATCACGGATGTGCCATGCCACTGGCAACCCAGTATGCCAGTGCTGCGGCATGGTCTGATGAAACACATGTATCTCAAAACCGTCGCGACTATCAGCAGAGCTTTGACCTTGTTCTTGAAACACTCTCCCCACACATCCAGATAAATCGACCACAGGCTGGTTTTTACATATGGCTACCCACCCCGATAGATGATGAACAATTCGCACTTGGGTTATACTCACAACAAAACGTCACGGTACTTCCCGGAAAATATCTGGCGCGTTCAGTGAACAACCATAACCCCGGCGCAAACCGAGTCAGAGTAGCATTAGTGGCACCTCCTGATGAATGCCACGCAGCGGCAACAAGAATTGCCCGCTACATTACAACCCTATAATCAAAGTATACGTTAAGGAAATAACAACATGAGTAACATTCAAGACATCATCGAAGGTGCATTTGAAGACCGCGCAAGCATCACTCCCACCAATGTCAGTGGCGAAGTCAAAGCAGCGATCATCGAAGCGATAGGACTGCTGGATTCGGGCAAAGCACGAGTCGCTGAAAAGAAAAATAATGAATGGGTTGTTAATGACTGGTTAAAAAAAGCTGTACTGCTTTCCTTTCGCATTGAAGACAATGCAGTAATGCCAGGCGGCTGTACACAATTCTATGACAAGGTTCCGCCAAAGTTTGCCAATCAGTCTCCTGAAGAATTTGAAAAAATGGGAGTGCGAATTGTACCCAACGCCATGGCAAGACGCGGCTCCTATATTGCCCCTGATGTTGTGCTAATGCCAAGTTTCGTAAATATTGGTGGCTATGTTGATACAGGATCTATGGTCGATACCTGGGTAACCGTTGGTTCCTGCGCACAAATTGGCAAGAATGTTCATTTGTCCGGCGGTGTAGGCATTGGTGGTGTTTTAGAACCACTACAGGCTGCACCTACAATCATTGAGGATAACTGTTTCATTGGAGCGCGTTCTGAAGTGGTAGAAGGTGTCATTGTTGAAGAAGGCTCTGTCATTTCAATGGGTGTTTATATAGGTAAAAGTACAAAAATTTACAACCGGGAAACGGGCGAAATCACTTTTGGCCGCATTCCTGCCGGATCAGTTGTGGTATCAGGCAATCTACCTTCAAAAGATGGTAAATATAGCCTGTATTGTGTGGTCATTGTTAAACAGGTTGATGAAAAGACACGCAGCAAAGTGGGTATCAACGAATTATTGAGAAATATCGATTAGTAAAGATGACGTACGTGTATGGCATAAAAAATTGCGATAGTGTCAGGAAATCATGCCGTTGGCTTGAACAGAAAAATATTAAATACAAATTTCATGACCTTCGTACAGGCAACATCACTCATGCCAAACTCAAACAATGGTGTCTCAAGACCAGCTGGGAAGCTCTGCTTAACCGGCGAAGCACAACATGGCGCAACCTGCCGGACCAGCAAAAAACAGGTATCAATCAATCCACTGCAATTAAACTGATGACAGAACAACCCACTTTGATCAAGCGCCCGGTCATCGAACATAATAGTAATATCCTCGTTGGATTTTCCGAAGATCTTTTTAAACAGACTTTTTTATAGCAGAATCCGTGAGAGAAAATAAAACATTAAAACTCAGCCAGCAGTTAATCCAAAAGCGCTCTGTCACACCAAATGATGAAGGGTGTCTGACACTGCTGGCTGAACGCCTTGCATCCAGCGGATTTATCACCGAGTTACTTCCTTATGGCGAGGTAACTAATGCATGGATCCGTCGAGGCACACAATCCCCTCTATTTGTGTTTGCCGGTCATACGGATGTCGTCCCACCCGGACCTGAAAATCAATGGACCCATCCTCCTTTTTCTGCCACTGTTAATGAGGGCCAACTACATGGACGTGGCTCAGCAGACATGAAAACAGGCATCGCTGCGATGGTTGTTGCCGTTGAAGAATTTATTAAACAAAACCCAAATCATTCGGGCTCTATTGCCTTCCTGCTGACAAGTGACGAAGAAGGCCCCGCCGTCGATGGAACGGTCAAAGTGATTGAGCACCTGCAACAACAAAATATCAAAATCGATTATTGTCTTGTTGGCGAACCATCCAGCACTCAACGAGTCGGTGATACCATAAAAAATGGACGTCGTGGATCCCTGGGTGGACATTTAACTGTTGTCGGCAAACAGGGCCACGTCGCATACCCACATCTTGCCATTAATCCAATACATATACTGACGGAGTTATTGACTGAGATAACTAAAGTCGAGTGGGACCAAGGCAACAAACACTTTCCGGCTACAACATTTCAGGTGTCAAATATTCAGGCCGGCACTGGCGCGGACAATGTGATCCCGGCTTGCGCCGAGGCATGGTTCAATTTACGTTTTTCAACAGAGATTACTGACGAAGAAATTAAAAATCGCATAGAAGAAATAATTAAGCGTAAAAATATCAAATATGAACTTGACTGGCGATTATCAGGCAATCCATTTCTCACGCCGGAAGGAAAGCTGGTTGCCGCCTGCCAACAAGCTATTCGTTCAGTCACAGGCCGTGAAACCGAACTGTCTACTGGTGGCGGAACATCCGATGGACGCTTTATAGCGCCTACAGGCGCTGAGGTGGTTGAACTGGGCGTCGTTAATGCCACTATTCACCAAATTGACGAACACACCGACATCAGTCAGCTGGATCAGCTTAAGGATATATACAAAGAAGTGATCAAGTCACTGCTTGATGACCGCTAAATTGCAATTTACCAGAGCAATTTTTCTCGACGACGAGCAGCATCATGCTCCCGCCATCCAGCTCAACTAAAATAATCACATGTAAAATTAGTGCGGATAAATTGTCAACGAAATAAATGGGTTCATGATATTAAAAACTCACAAGACCACCAGAGATTCGATAAAGTAGCAGTTTGTTATCAGCAGATAAGAACAGTCACTCTGTAATAGAATTTTTATCCTGAAATGATAAGCTTATATCATTCAGGTAAAATCCCATCACCGACTCACTATACGCCCCAGAGCGATTTTTATGAAATATATTTTTGGCGCATTGATTATCAGTTTTACAGGAATGTTGATTGTTATATTCTTATTAATGACATTAAAAATCGACTTAACCCAGAACATATTGAAATATTTAGGGATTATATGGATAGTACTGGCCCTGGCCTGCTACCCGGTGGCCAGAAGGATTATTCGGGAATGATCTGATCGACTCCTGTTTAGCCCTGCTCCCACACTTCCAGGAAATCCATCAGATGCTTTTCAGCAGATTCCCGCAGTAAATTTTTAACGCGCTCAGTTTTTTGCGCTAACAACCCTCTACTACAACGGCCACGTATCATTTCGAACTGCAAGTACACCAGATATGTATTGAGGACATCGGTTTCACAGTAATTTCGAATTTCATCGATTGCACCTTGCTGAAATTTCTCCCATACAAGGCTACCATCCATGCCAAATTTACCTGGAAACCCAAGCATGGTAGCAATTTGATCTAATTTAGCACCTGCACGTGGCTGGTAATTCGCTAATACATCCATTAGATCTGTATGGCGCCAGTGGAATCGGCTTATATAATTATTAAAACGGAACGAGCTGTCATCATCTCCTGTTTCCCAGTAACGGGGAGCCTGCACCCCATGAAGCAGAGATCGGTAATTGAGCACGGGCAGATCAAATCCACTGCCATTCCAGCTCACCAGAGTCGGAGTATGCTGCTCAATGCCTTCATAGAAACGCTGAATGATTTCTTTTTCGCCTGATTGTTCATTGCCAAGCGACCACACCTTGAGCTGATCATTTTTTTCAAAGACGACCGAAATGGCAACGATTTTCTGCAAGTGCAAAGGCATGAACTCAGAACCGGACTTTTGAAACTGCAAATGCTGCATGGCTTTTACAGCATCTTTATCTGAAAGATCCTCTGATAATTTATAAATTTTTCGTCCGGATTCATAATCAGGAACAGATTCAATATCAAATACGAGTATACTCATGATTAATGTTATATTTTAAAGAGCTGATCATTATTGATTGAAAAACAACATGAAAAAAAGTTGTTAAAGATACCAGTATGACAAGCTCGAATATAGATATTTACAGACAATAAAATTCAATACCGGCTCAATTATATCAAAAATGCCATGCTAACTGTTAACCCGGCAAAGCTAAACTTTAATTGCGATAATGTGCCTTACTCAACTTCCCATGAAGATCCCTATTTTTCACTAAATGATGGAATAAACGAAAGTTTTTATGTTTTTATTGCGGGCAACCATCTGCAGCAGCGCTGGAAAGACCTGGGTTCCCATACTGAACATTTCACTATTGCAGAGCTTGGATTTGGCTTTGGGGTTAATTTCCTTTGCACTTTCCAGAAATGGCTAACAACCCGCCCCAAACCACGGCATTTGCATTATATAAGTATTGAAAAATATCCAGTCAGCGCCGAAGATCTTGCATACTGTCATTCCAGACTTGATCTGCCTGAAGAGTTCAGCAGGCACTTAATTCAGCAATACCCTATTGCTGTTGAAGGCTATCATAGGATTCATTTTAAAGAGCACAGTATCACGCTGACATTAATATTTGGTGATGCGCAGTCCTGGCTAAAGAAGTCCGAGTTTCAGGCAAACGCCTGGTATCTGGATGGATTCTCCCCAAATAAAAATCCGGATTTATGGGATCTGGACATTGCCAGACAAGTATACAGGCTTACTTGCGCACACGGCACTTTATCGACATACAGTGCCGCAAGCAGTGTGCGTAAAAATTTTACCGACGCTGGTTTTTCAATGGAAAAGCGCGCAGGATTCGGTCAAAAACGCGAGATGCTGGCAGGCAAAAAATTTAATCACATAGCATGTTCTGAACGCCCCTTAAAACAAAAGAACTGGCTCAACAGCCCACCGGCTGAATATGCAAATAAAACAGCTATCGTGATTGGGGCAGGTATGGCTGGATGTTTTATCAGCGCAGCGCTTGCCCAAAGAAGTTGGAATGTTACGCTGATAGACAAAAACGACTCTGTTGCCACCGAGGGATCAGGTAACCCTAATGCGATTCTGATGCCAAGATTAACGATTGATCACGATGCGCAATCTCAACTTACATTGCAGGGCTATTTATATACTCTCAGATACCTTGCCAAGCTGTCGCAGGAATACGACTTTAACTGGAGCCAATGTGGCGCAATTCAAATACCCCGTGATGCCAGTCAGTGGCAAAGAATGCAAAAATTTAATGAGAAATATGACATCCCTGGCGATCTCCTCACGCCAGTGAATCGAGCTCAGGCTAGCGAACTGGCAGGCTGCGAAGTAGCATACTCCGGCTGGCATATTCCTCAGGCCGGTTGGCTCAAACCTGCCATGCTGTGTAACAGCTTGATCAATCAGCATGGTCCACGCATCAACTTTATTAATCACACTTTTATTGAGAGCATGCGACAAAACGACTATGGCTGGGCTGTGAAAGATTCAAGCAACAATGAATACAGCGCAGATATCGTTATCCTGACCAGCGCACTTGCAGTCGACCAGTACTCCTATACAAAATGGTGCTCATTAAATCCTAAACGTGGTCAACTATCGATTATTCCACAGCATTGCTGCAATCTCCATCCAAAAAAAATCATTTGCGCAGACGCTTATCTGACGCCACAGTGTGACTCAATGCTGATTGCCGGAGCCACTTTCATTACGAATGACAGTGAAATCGATATACGCGCCCATGAGCACGAGACCAACCTTGACAAGCTATCAGTGATGCTTCCTCAGTTGAGAATCAAAGAAAATTGCAGAATCAACGGGCGTGCGGCAATACGCGCTGTTAGCAATGACAGACTTCCTGTCATTGGCCCTGTCTCGATAAAAGAAGCGTTTTACCAGGACTTTATGCATGCAGCACTTGGTGCAGTCGACAGAAATTATCCTTTACCTAAGACGTATAAAGGATTATACATTGCCAGTGGTTTTGGTTCACGGGGCTTGGCCTGGATTCCCCTTTGCGCGGAAGCTCTGGCTTCAATCATTAACAACGAACCAGCTCCAATAGACAACGGTTTACAACAGGCCATTCACCCGAATAGATTCTTAATGAAAAAGTTATTAAAGCTGGCGAAATAATTATTGCAATAGAAGCAGGTTAGAATAGTATCGGTGCAGAAAGATAACCTGCATACCATAAAATCGCCTGGTCAGGGAGACGATGTTTTTAGTCGTTGGCAATTCAAATTTAGTTGATAAAAGAAATATATTAAAACTATATGGCAGTAGCAGGGTTAAATATGCCCGTGGATATATAACGATCTCCCCGATCACAAATAATGGTAACAATCACAGCATCGTTAACCTGTTCGGACAATCGAAGCGCTGCATCCAGGGCACCACCTGATGATATGCCACAGAATACACCTTCTTTATGACCCAGCTGAACAGCCATTTTTTCTGCTTGCCGGCGTGAAACATACATAATTTCATCGACCTTCTTTTCGTCATATATGGCGGGCTCGTATTCTTTCGCCCACTTGCGAATACCCGGAATTTGCGAACCTTCCTCTGGATATACACCGACAATTCTTATTGCAGGGTTTTTTTCTTTGAGATACCTGGAAGTACCCATAATTGTCCCTGTCGTACCCATTGAGCTGACAAAGTGTGTCACTTCACCATTTGTATCACGCCAAATTTCCGGGCCAGTGGACTTGTAATGCGAATCCGGGTTATCCGGATTGGAAAACTGGTCAAGAACCTTACCATCACCTGCTGCCTGCATGCTTAGCGCAAGATCGCGGGCACCTTCCATGCCTTGCTGTTCAGACACCAGCACCAGTTTGGCTCCGAAGGCTGCCATTGCAGCACGTCTCTCCATTGTCATGGTAGATGGCATTACCAACACCATTTTATAGCCCTGTACCGCAGCTGCCATGGCAAGTGCTATCCCGGTATTTCCACTTGTGGCTTCTATCAATGTATCACCAGGTTTTATTTCCCCCCTCGCCTGAGCCGCTCTGATCATATTTAAGGCAGGCCTGTCTTTGACAGAGCCAGCAGGGTTATTCCCTTCCAGCTTCAATAGGATAGTATTAGTCGGATTAGGATTGAGAAATTGCAGTCTAGCCAAAGGCGTATTACCTACAAAATCGGCAAGAGTTTTGTACTTCATACTCAATTAATCTTCAGAAAACAATAACACATGTGCAACTGCATAGGATTTCTCATCAGCAATTGTAAGTAGTGTATTTTTATTAAACAAATCAAGCCTTGTCTGACACTCTTGAGTAAAACGCAGTAAAGGTTTCCCCAGGTCGTCGTGAATAACATACATGTCTGTAAAACTTAGCTGTTTGCCGATGCCAGTTCCCAGCGCTTTGGCTGCAGCTTCCTTTACCGCGAATCTTTTTGCGGCAAAAGATATGGTATTTGTCAGCTCTGTTATCTCATCCAGCTCTTTGGAGTGAAGAATTTTTTTTAAAAACTGATCGGCATGTTTATCAGTGATTTTCCTGATTCTGTCCAGTTCAACAATATCAATACCTACACCCAGCAACTTCACAACCGTTCACCATCAATTGCATGTCTCATATTACGAATTGCCGAACTCAGGCCGACAAAGACCGCATCAGAAATTATTGCATGACCAATATTTAATTCATTCAAACCGGGTATATCGGCAATAGGTTTAACATTACCAACATGCAATCCATGTCCGGCATTGACAGTCAACCCAAGACTTTCAGCATGTTTCGCTGCATTTTTGATGCGCTCTAATTCATGCTGCTGTTGCAGGCCATGCCTGTCAGCATATTGTCCAGTATGAATTTCAACAATGGAAGCACCAACTTCTACAGCCATATCTATAATTAATGGGTTTGGTTCTATGAACAGTGAAACCATGATATTTTCAGAAGCCAGGGCCTGTACCAGATCTGCCAACCTGTTTCGATGCGCTCCTATATCCAGACCACCCTCAGTAGTGAGTTCCTCTCTGCGTTCTGGAACGATACAGCAGTATTTTGGCCTGACTTGCAGTGCGATGTCCTGCATTTCACTGGTTGCAGCCATTTCGAGATTTAAATGGGTTGTAATTTCACGGGCCGCATAAATAATATCATTATCTTGTATGTGTCGACGATCTTCGCGTAAATGCAAGGTTATGCCATCAGCCCCGCTTTTTTCAGCGATTCTGATTGCTTCCATTAAATCCGGGTATGGGGTGTATCTTGCCTGCCTTAAAGTGGCAATATGATCCAGATTAACCCCCAGTTTTACTCGTTGCTGATTCACTAATTTACCCTTAACAATCGTCTTGTCATTAGCGGCTTACCCTGCAGGTAGTGCTGCATTAAGCCTCTAAGAAATATCTTTGCCTGTGACTGATTTTGTATGGTTAAGTGTTGAATATCAAGTTGGTTCAATAATAGCCCGGTAACGATATTCCAGCGACCGCCATTTTTATTGATACGGGTGGGACCAAGATCAGGGTCATACCTGTATATACCATCGTCGATGATTTGCTCATCATTAATATAGTCGAACTTTAATTGCAGTGGGTGACCCATTATCGCTAATAGCTGCAATTCAAAGCGACGTAACACAGCTTCATCATGCGGATTCTGTGTCATCTCTTTGATAGAAGATTCATACAAAGAAAATAATTCCGGAGCAGGACTCATAGCAGGGATCAGCTTTATAATTAATTCATGCATATAAAAACACTGCACCTGGGCTCGAAAATTGCTGGTATAGTTTGAGCTATCGTGTTCAACTTTATTTAATGACACGAGATCATTACTTCCCGACCATGATATATACAGCTTGATAAAAGGCTGCAAATTATTATTACCTTTTTTGCTTGACCCTCGCGATATCATATGCACGACTCCATACTGTTCTGTCAAGACGTATATCAGCCTGCTATTTTCACGATATGGGCGGGAATGAAGCACATAAGCAGCTTCAAGCTCTACTCGCATCATTTAGCTATGACTCATATTTACTGACAGTCTGAGGATTATCCTGCCAATCTTTATGAAGTTTAACCCATAATTCCAAATAGATGTCCTGGCCGAGCTGTTTTTTCAGCGCGAGTCGTGAATGCCTGCCTATATTTTTCAACATTTCTCCCTTCTTGCCGATCAGGATCGCTTTTTGCCCGGGTTTTTCTACCCAGATTATCGCGGAAATATTGATTCGATCTCTCTCAATATCATACTTTTCAATTTCCACATGAGTCGCATAGGGCAGTTCTTTTGTCAGATACATAAACGCTGATTCCCTGATCGTCTCCGCTGCAATAAAAGACTGGCTTCGGTCTGTCAGGTAATCATGTGAATAGTAAAACTCCGACTCTGGCAGATACTGCTGGCCGGTTTTTACTAATTCATCAATATTATCACTCTTGAGTGCAGAGACAGGAACAATTTCTGCAAAAGGAAATTTTTCAGCCAAATTAGGCAAAATCTGAAAAAGTTCTTCACGCCTCTTAAGTTTATCTATCTTGTTAACTATTAGAATGACAGGGCACTGAATATCATTAAGGGTCTTTAAAATATAGTCTTCTTCTGATGTCCAGCGACCCCGATCAATCACCCATAAAATTATATCGACATCATGTAACACATTTAATGCATTTTTATTTAGCACGCGATTCAATAAACGCTTACCCCCAAGGTGTATCCCCGGGGTATCGACAAAAACAAACTGTGAATTGGCATCACTGCGCACACCAACAATACGATGGCGCGTTGTCTGAGGCTGATAGCTGGTAGAAGATATTTTTTGTCCCAGCAAACAGTTAAATAAGGTTGATTTGCCAGAGTTGGGACGGCCAATAATGGCAACATAGCCACAGCGTGTTTTATGAGACATGATTATCTGGCCAGCAAGGTATTCAACACATCTTTCGCGGCAATCTGTTCTGCTTTTTTCTTACTTTTTCCCGCTCCAGTTGACCTTACACCCAGACAGGCGACAACACATTCGACCGTGAAAAGTTTATTGTTCCCTTCACCAGATTCGCTTAACGTCATGTAGCACGGCACATCATGCTGACGGGACTGCAAGTATTCCTGTAAGCGCGTTTTGGGGTCTTTTAGCTCATCAATATCAGGCAGGTCATCAAGTGCATTAATATACAAATGCTCAATAAATTGTGCCGTAAAGTCAAAGCCTTTTAATAAGTACAACGCACCAAAAGTTGCTTCCAGGGTATCAGCAAGAATTGATGACCGAAAATGACCACCACTTTTTTTTTCTCCGGCACCCAATTTCAATATCGCACTTAAATCAATTTCCTTGGCGAGTTTTGCAAGGGCTTTTTTACATACCAGGTGTGCACGCAGACGGCTAAGATCACCTTCGTCGCAATCAGGAAACTTTTGAAATAATATTTTCGCAATCACCAGACCAAGAACTGCATCCCCAAGAAATTCCAGTCTCTCATTATTATCTTTACCTGCGCTTCGGTGGGTAAGTGCAGATTTAAAGAGCTTTGAATTTTTAACCTCTTCTGGTAGTTTCTTAAAGCCTGTCACTTTGTGTATGTAATATATAAGCTAATTATTCGATGCTTTCACTGAACGTTCATAATCAAAAAGAAGCAGGAAATCAATATTCGCAATTATTGGCACCCTCTTCTCGTAACTCACACCAAAATCGGTGCTATTCTTACTTCTATTGTAAATAAATACTTCTTTTCTTGCCTTGGTGCACCCATCGCGATTTGGCGTCAATTCACCAACATCGACGTAATTTATTTCAAGCCTTCGCCTCATGAGGTCGATATACTGCGTTTTGCTGATCTGGCGGGTTTTCATTTCATCGGCAATCCCATCTACCGCAGATCTGATTGAGTAATATTCCATGTATACCGGTGTAATTTTTAAACCAACATAAACCAGATAGCCAACCACGCCGACAACGATTATCAACATAATTGTCGACAAACCGGCTTGATACTTTGCTGTTCTCATAACAACCACCTCACTTGATTTGTTTGCCTATGCGCCTAAAATCAAACTGTCCTTCTGAAATATCCCAATTCATCCATATCATAAATGCTTTGCCAACCAGATTCTGCTCTGGCACCATGCCCCAGACACGACTATCGTTACTATTGTCACGATTATCACCCATCACAAAGTAATGATTTTCAGGCACGGTCCATCCATTATCAACAGGATAGCGATTATCATTAATGAGGATTTCGTGGGATACTGAAAATAGATCTTCACGCTTCTTCTGTGCACCAGTCATTGCACTATCCCGGCCATTTCCACTATAACGACCGAGATCAACCTGGTCGACTTTTTCACCGTTCACATAGATAACTTTATTACGATATTCAAGCTTGTCACCCGGAATCCCAACGACGCGTTTGATATAATCGAGCGAAGGGTTTTGTGGGTAACGAAACACAATTACATCGCCTCTTTCGGGTAACTTGTTATCCCAGAATTTACTATGTAGTACAGGAAGTCTTAACCCATAAGTAAATTTGTTCACGAGAATAAAATCTCCGTGAAGCAGAGTTGGCATCATTGAGCCTGATGGAATTCTGAATGGTTCTGCTATGAATGACCGTAAAATCAGGACAATCAACAGGACAGGAAAAAAAGAACGTGAATAATCTACGTACCAGGGCTCTCGATATTCTTTTGAGGCGACATGATTGTCTCCTTGATTAAATCGTGCATCGTAGGCTTCATTAAGCACGCGCTTACGACGTTTTTCAGCCAACACGAGCCTGTCCAGCAAAACAATCAGGCCGGTAACCAGTGTGCCGATCACCAGTATCAGCTCTAAGTTAACATTCATAGTTTGGTTAAAGAATTTAATTTTATATAGGTTGAATTGTATAAGGATACATTGGCCATACAAATACTGAAACCTTCCATACGGTATTCTTTTGCCGGCCCTGGGACATCAGTTTAAGTTCTAGAATGTAAAATTGGCGGCCAGCCACACAGCTAAATCGTCTTTTCGTGATTTACCGGGCTCTGCGAGCACTCACCTTGGTTGTCCTGGTGACAGGTGACTTTATTTGTCGCAGGCCGTGGCGGCAAGTTCAGATGGTCGGGGTGAGAGGATTTGAACCTCCGACCCCCGCAACCCCATTGCGGTGCGCTACCAGGCTGCGCTACACCCCGATTTATGAATAAATATACTGTACCAAGATTATATCTGCTAACGACTGAGGAGTTGTAGCAGTTCTTCCAGTTCAGCACGCGTCTGCTGAATGACTTCATCATTCACGCTGGAAGCTGTATTCTCCGCCTGATCCGGATCTGCCAGTTTTTGTCTGGCACCACCTATTGTATAACCCTGCTCATACAGGAGACTGCGTATTTGCCGGATTAAAACCACATCATGACGCTGGTAGTAACGACGGTTACCACGACGTTTTACCGGTTTCAAAGTTGGGAATTCTTGCTCCCAGTAACGCAGCACATGCGGCTTAACATCACAGAGCTCACTGACTTCACCAATTGTGAAGTATCGCTTTGATGGAATGACTGGTAATTCGCGATTATTGCTGGCTTCCAGCATATTCTTCTACCCTTGATTTTAGTTTTTGTCCCGGCCTAAATGTCACGACTCGCCGGGCTGTAATGGGTATTTCCTCTCCGGTCTTGGGGTTCCTGCCTGGTCGCTGGCTTTTATCACGCAGAATAAAGTTGCCAAAACCTGATAATTTGACCTCCTCACCCTCTTCGAGTGCTAACCGCACCTCCTCGAAGAACACCTCGACCAGTTCCTTGGCTTCTCTTTTGTTTAGGCCAAGCTCCTCGAATAAATTCTCGGCCATGTTTGCTTTAGTCAATGCCATAGTCTTAGGTGCTTCTCAACTTAGCCTTAAATTGTACAGACAGAAGAGAAATGATTCTTGTCATGGTTTGTTCTATTTGTTGTTCTGTAAGAGTGCTAGAAAAATCCTGTAAAATCAAGCCTAAAGACACGCTTTTTGTACCTTCCGGAACACCTTCACCACAATAGACTGAAAATATCACGATATCCTGCAACTCATGCAGGCCAAGAGCATAGATTTCATCCAGAATGGACTGTGCCGCAACGGTTTCATCTACGATAAAAGTTAAATCACGCCTTACCTGAGGATATTTAGACCATAGTTTAAAGCGCGTCGCAGACTTATCGAGTAAGTTCTCTTCTAATTTGAGTTCGAATACGATCACTTCATGGTTTGCCAATCCAAGCGGTTTTAGCACGTTGGGGTGCAAAACACCAATGACGCCCGCGTCATCACCACCGAGCAAAATCCGGGCGGTTTTCCCGGCATGTAGCCCAATCTGTTCATCCTTCCTAAATCTCACCCGCTGCTGGCCCGCCTTCGCTGCGAACAACTGCTCCAGATCGCCTTTGACATCATAAAAATCCATCACTCTGGCATCGCTGCCCCACTGCCTTGGAGCCACATCGCCCACAGCAACCCCGGCAATCACCAGCGTTTGTGCGAGACCATTAGGTGTTAACAGATATTTTCGTCCAATTTCATACATTTTGACCGAATTATGCTGTCGCTTGAGGTTATAGCTTGCCGCCTTGCACAGACCTGGCCATAGACTTGTGCGCATATGTGACAGGGCTGTGGAGATCGGATTCGTCAGCGCCTTGGCATCACCCTGATAAAATAACGGGCAATCTGCAGCTTCGGTAAAACTAAACGTGACAGCTTCATTATAGCCAAGTGCCGCCAGACCCTCCTTGAGCACATAAACAGCCTCCGATTTGCGCTGCAGACCCACCTTGGGGACACTGGCAGGTAACGATTGTAAAGGGAAGTTGTGATACCCCTTGAGCCGGGCAACTTCTTCAATCAGGTCAACATCAATGTTTAGGTCGAAACGAAAACTGGGAGGCAACACCCTGAGTTGATCCGGCCCGGACTGCTTTACATGGCAGTGCAAATCTTCAAGAATACTGGTCGCTTCATGACAAGTGACGTCCACCCCGAGGACTTTCGAGACTTTATTTACGGACAGGTCAATTTCAATGCGTTGTGGTAAATGTTTATCACTGACGATCTCTTTAACAGGGCCAACATGTGCTCCTGAGAGCATGTCAATGAGCTGAGTAGCACGCTGGATCGCACGAAAGGGGAGATTGGGATCAACGCCACGCTCAAAGCGATGCGATGACTCGGTATGCAAGCCATATGCACGTGCTTTACCAGCAATCATGGCGGGATCGAAATACGCACTCTCCAGAAAAATATGCTTTGTACTGACCGTAACCGCGGACTGTTCCCCACCCATAATTCCGGCCAGAGCGAGCACTTTATCAGCGTCTGCAATCACCAGGCTACTATTGTCTAAAACAACATTTTTACCGTCGAGCAGTGTGATCTGCTCTTCAGGAGTTGCTCGTCTGACGTGTATAAATTGGGATAATTTCTCAAGATCAAAAGCATGCATGGGCTGACCCAGCTCCAGCATCACGTAGTTACAGATATCAACAATTAAATTTATACTGCGCACACCACTTCGCCGCAGACACTCACGCATCCATAGTGGCGTTTGCGTATTGGCACTGATATCACGCAATACACGACCGCAATAACGTGGACAGTCTCGCGGGCTATCTATAGTAATCGGAAACTGCTCTTCAATATCATAACCAATTTCTGGCATTTCAATGACATTCATGGCCAAACTGTTTAATGCAGCAACTTCACGTGCCACCCCTTCAATACTTAAACAGTCAGAGCGGTTGGGGGTAAGATCAACATCCAGCACCTTATCATCCAGATTCAATGCTTCAGTTAAAGATGCACCGATTGTGAGTGATGAATCCAGCTCGATAATACCTTCACTATCTTCATCGAGCCCCAGCTCACTTGCAGCACATAACATTCCGCGTGATTCTATACCACGAAGATTTGCGGCCTGAATTTTAGTCCCTCCCGGCAATTCGGACCCTTCGGTGGCTAATGCAGTCACCAGCCCAGCCCGTGCATTTTTTGCACCGCATACAATTTGAAGTGTTTCACCCCCACCAACTTTCACCTGGCATACCTGTAACTTTTGTGCATCAGGATGCGGTTGCGCGGACTCAATCTGAGCTACAATCACCCCGTCTAACACAGGTGACGCAGGCTCAATACTATCGAGCTCCAGCCCCGCCATTGTTAATTGCTGACCCAACTCCCGGGTGGTCAGTTGCGGGTTAACCCACTGTCTTAACCAATTTTCGCTAAATTTCATACGTGACTCTTATACAATAATTCTGCTAGGCCACAAATTGACGCAAGAAGCGTAAATCATTCTCATAAAACATTCTTAAATCACGGACGCCATAGTAGAGCATTGCCAGACGCTCAACGCCCAAACCAAATGCAAACCCGTTATATTGCTGCGCATCAATACCAACCTGCTTAAATACATTTGGATGAACCATGCCACATCCCATTACCTCCAGCCAGTTGGAATGACCTTGCTCATCATGCCATTCAATATCCACTTCGGCAGAAGGCTCAGTAAATGGAAAATAGGAGGGCCGGAATCGTATCCCCAGTGACTCATTTTCGAAAAATGCATGTAGAAACTCAATTATCAGGCCCTTTAGTTGCGCAAAATTAACTTCTGCATCTACCAGCAGTCCCTCAACCTGGTGAAACATTGGGCTGTGGGTGACATCAGAATCACAACGATAAACACGACCCGGCGCAATAATACGAATAGGCGGGGTCGTATTTTCCATGGTGCGTATTTGCACTGATGATGTGTGCGTACGTAATAACAGTCCATCATCAAAATAAAACGTATCATGCATGGCACGGGCAGGATGATGGGGAGGGATATTTAAGGCTTCAAAATTATGAAAGTCATCCTCGATCTCCGGACCATCAACTACTTCAAATCCATGACGACCAAATAATTTTTCGATACGATGAAGTGTAATAGTGACTGGATGCAGTGAGCCCTGATGCGATATTCTGCCAGGCAGGGTCACATCAATCGTCTCTGATTTAAGTTTGGCTTCAGTCGCAGCAGATTCGTGCTCGACGACTCTTTGCTCGATCATCTCCTGAATCGCCTGTTTCACCTCGTTTACTTTTTGACCCGCAGCGGGACGCTCGGCAGGAGGCAAAGACTTTAAGGCCTTGAGCTGCTCCGTTACCAGCCCTTTCTTACCCAGATAATGCACGCGCAGCGCATCAAGCGCTTTAAGGTCTGTACTGGCAGTTATTTCCTGTCCGGCTGTTTTTAGTAAATCATCCAGATCACTCATATCACTGAACCTTCGTTAGTATAAGCAAACAATGTTTAATTCAACTCGACACAAAATAAAAAGGGAAAGGTCGTGCCTTTCCCTTTAACGAGCGAGTTCGACCTTCAACAGAAGGAAGTTTATAGTTGCGCTTTGGCTCGCTCTGCTAATTGACCAAAAGCAGCGATGTCATTTACCGCCAGGTCTGCCAGTACCTTGCGATCCACTTCTATGGATGCTTTCTGCAGACCGTTGATGAGTCTGCTGTATGAAATATCAAACTGGCGTGCTGCCGCGTTGATACGCACTATCCACAATGAACGAAACTGTCTTTTTCTTTGACGCCGATCTCTATAGGCATATTGCCCGGCACGAGTAACGGCCTGTGTTGCGACACGATAAACGTTCTTGCGTGCGCCATAATAACCTTTGGCCTTGCTGAGTACTTTTTTATGACGTGCTCTTGCGGTTACACCGCGTTTTACCCTGGACATGACTTGTTTCCTTTAAGATATTTATACGTAAGGCAGCATTCTTCGAATCATGGGTGTATCCACATCAGATACCACTTCGATAGAACGCAAATGTCGCTTACGTTTGGAACTTTTCTTTGTCAATATATGACGCAGATGCGACTGGGAACACTTGTATTTCCCGGTCGACGTTTTTTTAAATCGTTTGGCTGCACCGCGATTTGTTTTTAGCTTGGGCATAACCTGTTTATCCTATTGATTAATAGTTACTTTTGTTTTTTTGAAGGCGTTAGCACCATGATCAGTTGCCTGCCTTCCATTTTGGGTCTCTGCTCTACATCTCCGTATTCCTTCAGATCTGCTTCAATCCGGTCAAGCAGCTGAACCCCTAACTCTTTGTGCTGCATCTCTCTGCCTCGATAGCGTATTGTTATTTTAGTCTTGTCACCATCCTGCAAAAATTCAATTAGCTTACGAAGCTTGACACGGTAGTCTCCCTCTTCCGTACCAGGTCTGAACTTTATCTCCTTGACCTGAATTTGCTTTTGCTTCTTCTTGGCCTGATGCGCCTTCTTGTTTTGCTCGAACTTGTATTTGCCATAGTCCATTACCCTGCAAACCGGTGGCTGGGCATTGGGAGAAATCTCGACCAAATCGAGATCAGCCTCGCTTGCAATTCTTAACGCTTCATCCCTGTCCACGACGCCTAAATTCTCACCTTTCGCATCAATCAGTCTCACTTGCGAATCGAATATTTCCTCGTTGAGGCGTACGTCTTTACTTGCGCTAATATGCTACTCCTAAAACTAAAAATGGCCGATTTCCGCGTTTTCGCCGGCAAACTGTGTCAGCAGCTTGTCAATGCTCATTGATCCAAGGTCTGCACCTTGACGCGTACGTACGGCCACGGTTTGCGACTCGACCTCACGGTCACCAATGACCAGAAGATACGGGACGCGTTGAATTGTGTGCTCGCGAATCTTATAGCCAATCTTTTCATTTCTCAAGTCGATATTTACCCGAACACCTTCATTTTGAAGCCTTTTCTGGAGATTTTGGGCATATTCTGCCTGGGCATCGGTGATATTCAGTATGATCGCCTGGACCGGCGCCAGCCAGAATGGCAGATTACCGGCATGGTGCTCAATTAATATTCCAATAAAACGCTCCAGTGAGCCCAGCACTGCCCGGTGAATCATCACTGGCACTTTCTTCGATCCGTCCTCACTGATATAGCATGCTTCCAGTCTTGCCGGCATAGAGAAATCAAGCTGTATCGTTCCGCATTGCCATCGCCTGCCGAGGCTATCCTGCAGTGTAAATTCGATTTTCGGACCATAAAAAGCCCCTTCACCCGGCTGGAGCCGATACTCCAGGTTTCTGCCTTCCAGGGCTTCTTTTAGGCTGGACTCAGCCTGATCCCATAATGTTTCCTCACCGACACGCTGCTCAGGGCGGGTGGATAAAGCGAGCTCAATCTCATCGAAGCCAAAATCCCTGTAAACCTCATAGGTTAAATCAATCAATTTTGAGACTTCACCCTGGAGCTGCTGCTCGGTGCAAAAAATATGGGCATCATCCTGCACAAATCGGCGAGCTCGCATTAATCCGTGCAGTGTGCCGGATGGTTCATTTCTGTGCACGGTTCCAAACTCGGCTATTTTCAGAGGCAAATCGCGATAACTTTTCAGGCCCTGGTTAAAAATCTGTACATGGCATGGGCAATTCATTGGTTTGATTGCATATTCACGATGCTCGGATAATGTCGTAAATATCATGTCACCAAATTTTTCCCAGTGGCCGGATTTTTCCCAGAGTGTCCGGTCAAGGACCTGCGGAGTATGAACCTCGTTGTAGTGATGGCTTGCCAGCTTTTTACGAATGTAATCTTCCACTGTACGATAAAGTTCCCAGCCACGCGCGTGCCAGAACACCATTCCCGGTGCTTCTTCCTGAAAATGGAACAGATCCATCTGCTTTCCCAATCGGCGATGGTCTCGCTTTTCGGCTTCCTCAATACGTTTTAAATATTGCTTGAGCTGCTTTTTATCAGCCCATGCCGTTCCGTAGATACGCTGGAGCATTGGATTATTTGAATCCCCGCGCCAGTAGGCTCCTGCCAGTTTCGTCAGCTTAAAAGCCCGCAGGTGGCGGGTATTAGGCACATGAGGTCCGCGACACATATCAGTATATTCCTGGTGACGATACAGGGCGATAATTTCTCCATCAGGAATTTCGCGGGCAATCTCAACCTTGTACGGTTCCTCGAGCCGCGTAAATGTATCGACGGCCTGTTCGCGTGAAACAACTTCACGGATAACCTCGTAATCCTGACTGACCAACTCGGAAATCCGCTTTTCTATGGCTTCCAGGTCCTCAGGAGTAAAGCTTCTCTCATAATCGATATCGTAATAAAAACCTTCTTTGATCACCGGCCCGATGGCCATTTTTGCCGTCGGAAACAGCTGCTTGACGGCATGGCCAACCAGATGTGCAAATGAGTGCCGGATAATTTCAATCCCCTCCGGATCTTTACTGGTGATAATGGATACATTTGCATCTTTTTCAATTTTTACGCAGAGATCGACAAGTTTGCCATTGACTTTTCCCGCGATGGCGGCTTTAGCAAGCCCTGGGCCGATCGACGCGGCCAGTTCCGCGACGCTAACAGGGTTCTGAAAAGACTTTTCGCTGCTATCTGGCAAAGTAATATTAATCATTAATTTCTCCAGTGGTGACCGATACGAGGAGTCACGTGCATTTATAAGAATTTTACGGGGAATATTGACACGGTGGCTTGCTTACATTACTGCACTAATAGAGGACATTATCCCATTGATTAATAGGGTTTTTGTAAAAATGCTGTTTTATTACTCACCGGTTCGTATTGCTGATTGGGCAGAATCGGACAGTATTTACCATAGCCAGGCCTGTGTCTGTTACTTCGTCTGGCTGGTAGGCGCGATTGGATTCGAACCAACGACCCCCACCATGTCAAGGTGATGCTCTAACCAACTGAGCTACGCGCCTAAATCGATAACACCTGATTTGCCCCGGGGATAATAATAGCAATACACTCGCCCAAGGTCCGTAAAAAAACACGTATATCACTGTCTTTTAATTCGACTCCTGATAAAAAGTCGCAAATCAGATCACCCGGAGTATTTGCTTCTCACGGAAGACGCGAAAAGGTACCACACCCCCGGACATATTAATAGCGACTATCTATCCGGTTTCAACCCCTGAAGTACCTAAAGCGAAGTTTTTCAGGCGCTCAATCTCATCACGTGTTCGTGCGGCATCTTCAAATTCAAGATTACGCGCAAATTCATACATTTTGTGCTCAAGCTGCTGAATTTTCTTGAGCGCCAGTTCAGGCGTTAATACCTCGCCCTGAGCGGTCTGTTCAGCAATCTCACGTAATTGATGGTAGCGCTGCTGGTCATATCGCGACTGAGCGCCCTCCATGATGTTCCCCACAGATTTTTCTACTGCCTGTGGCGTGATGCCATGCTGTATATTGTATGCATGTTGTTTTTCCCTGCGTCGTTCTGTTTCTTCGATTGCCCTGCGCATAGAGCCAGTGACATGATCCGCATATAGAATTGCTTTACCGTTAAGATTTCTTGCCGCCCGCCCAATGGTTTGTATGAGTGATCGGTCTGACCTTAAAAATCCCTCTTTATCCGCATCAAAAATGGCGACCAGAGAAACCTCCGGAATATCCAGCCCTTCGCGCAACAGATTAATTCCCACCAGGACATCAAAAACACCTTTGCGTAAATCCTGAATAATCTCAACCCGTTCAACGGTATCTATATCAGAATGCAAGTACCTTACACGCGCGCCATTTTCTTCCAGGTACTCGGTTAAATCTTCAGCCATGCGCTTGGTCAGAGTGGTAATCAGTACTCTTTCACCATCCGCGACACGCTGATTGATTTCTGACAACACATCATCCACTTGTGATGCAACCGGGCGTATCTCAATCACAGGATCAACCAGGCCAGTCGGACGCACTACCTGTTCTGCTACCTGCGCTGATTTTTGCAGCTCATATTCACCGGGGGTCGCAGATATGTAGATGACCTGAGGAGATAAATTGACGAATTCCTCAAATTTTAGAGGCCGGTTATCCAATGCGGATGGCAGTCGAAACCCATACTCCACGAGAGTGCTTTTTCGCGAATGGTCACCTTTATACATCCCTCCAAACTGGGGGACAGAAACGTGACTTTCATCCATAATCATAAGGGCATTTTCCGGCAAATAGTCAAGCAGGCATGGCGGCGGCTCACCCGGCCCTCTTCCACTCAGGTAACGCGAGTAATTTTCAATTCCGTTGCAGTAGCCCAGTTCCTGGAGCATCTCAAGGTCATACTGTGTACGTTGCTCGAGTCGCTGTGCTTCAACAAGCTTATTTGCATCCCTGAGCCTTTGTAAACTTTCTTTTAATTCAGCTTTAATTGAATCAATAGCTTCCAGAATGACGCTCCTGGGTGTGACATAGTGTGACTTCGGGTAAACGGTCAGTCTCGGTACACGCCTTAACACTTCACCAGTCAGGGGATCAAAATAACTTAACTGCTCAATTTCATCATCGAACAGCTCAATGCGTATTGCTTCACGCTCAGATTCTGCCGGATGTACATCTATCACTTCCCCGCGGACACGAAAAGTTCCACGCTTCATTTCAACATCATTGCGCGTATACTGAAGCTCAGCCAGACGCCGCAAAATGGTGCGCTGATCTGTTAAATCACCTCTATCGAGGTGTAACACCATATTCAGATAAGAGCGTGGATCACCAAGACCATATATCGCTGACACTGTTGCCACAATAATCGTATCGTTTCGCTCAAATAGCGCCTTTGTTGCAGATAGACGCATTTGTTCTATGTGGTCATTTACAGACGCATCTTTCTCGATGAATGTGTCACTTGATGGAACATAGGCCTCAGGCTGGTAATAATCATAATATGAGACGAAGTACTCTACGGCATTACCCGGAAAAAATGATTTCATCTCTCCATACAGCTGTGCCGCCAACGTTTTGTTTGGTGCCAGCACTATTGTCGGGCGCTGTACCTGCTCTATTACTTTAGCAATAGTAAAAGTTTTACCAGAACCGGTAACACCAAGTAATGTTTGATGCGCAAGACCGTCATTCAATCCCTCTGTGAGAAGTGCAATTGCAGTTGGCTGGTCGCCAGAAGGCTGAAAAGATGATTCGATTCGAAATTCTTTGCTCATTAACTTTATTGGAACCCTTAAAATACAGTATGATCACGCCCGGTGGTTTTTATCGTCAGTCTCTTTCAGGAATATACCAATTGAATATTAAATTAGCTTCTCGTGTTCGCAGAATTAAGCCTTCGCCGACCCTGGCAGTGACAGCCAAAGCCAATCAACTAAAGCTTGAAGGCGTAGACATTATTAATCTTGCAGCTGGTGAACCCGACTTTGACACTCCAGATCACATAAAACAAGCGGCTATTGATGCAATCCAGTCCGGAAAAACCAAATATACTCCAGTAGGTGGCACTAACACTCTCAAAGCGGCAATCATCCACAAGTTTGAACGAGATAACGGGCTTTCATATTCACCAGACGAAATTCTCGTATCAAATGGTGGCAAACAAAGCTTCTATAATTTGTGCCAGGCCATTATTGATCAGGATGACGAGGTTATTATACCTGCGCCCTACTGGGTCTCTTACCCCGACATGGTGTTATTGGCTAATGGTCTACCGGTTTTTATTACCGCGGACCAGAACCAATCGTTCAAAATCAATGCCAGGCAGCTAACCAGTAAAATAACCAATAAAACCCGGCTTCTGGTCATTAACAGCCCTTCAAATCCAACAGGTTCAAACTATAACCAGCAGGAGCTTGAAAGCCTGGCTGAAGTCCTGATTAAACATCCGCAGATCTGGATTGCAACGGATGATATGTATGAACATATCCTGTTTGATCAGCAAAAATTCAAGAATATCTTGTCAGTATGCCCTGAACTTAAATCAAGAACGCTGGTTTTAAATGGCGTTTCAAAGGCTTATTCGATGACGGGATGGAGAATTGGCTATGCTGCCGGACCTGTCGATGTCATTAATGCGATGAAGAATATCCAATCACAAAGCACTTCCAACCCATGTTCGATCTCACAAGCTGCTGCCGAAGCAGCATTGTCATCAGATCAAAGCTGTGTTGAGGTGATGAGTAACGCTTTCGAAGAGCGGTGCGAATTTATTGTCGAGGGCCTGAATCAAGTCCAAGGGATTCGCTGCACTAAGCCCCAGGGCACATTCTATTGTTTTGCAAATATTGAAGAAGCCATTCGGCACACTGATGGCATTAATGACGATGTGGAATTTGCCACTTACCTGTTAACCAAATGCGGTGTCGCGGTGGTACCCGGTACAGCTTTTGGATTGCCCGGTTATATGCGTATTTCTTTCGCCAATTCAAAAGATAATCTTGCCCAGGCATTAGACAGGCTAAAAGAAGTTATGAACTCATAAAAAAGGGCGGCATTCATCCAAATGCCGCCCTTATGGTCGATAACTTTTATCTTTATTTTACAGATTGCACCTTCGCATACGAACTTTCTGTATTCATAGTATTGCCTTGTCTGACAAAATCACGGAAGCGCTCGGCGTCCACTGTGTCTGACAGGCCAAGCATGTTCATAAGTCCATCTTCAGAGACTATCATCATATCAATCCATGGATTCTTCGGATTTTCTGGCGTATCCACCCGGAATTTCTCTTTTTGAGTGTCTGACAGCTCGCGTGTTGCCACTGTCACATTTGGCTTTCCCGTGCGGCTGTTGATCGCAAGACCCACACATCGGCATACATCTGCGGCTACAAACCACATATCTCCGGGTTTTCTCTCGACCAGCCTGATCCGGTGGCCTTCATATTCCATTACAACTACACTACTCACCCAATATTCTCCTTAATCCCTAAGTCTTCAAGACATTCCTTCAGCTACTTTATTGAGTTACACACAACAATATAACGACCTCGGCTAATTGGTATAAACCATCTGATAACCTGCGTTTGCATGTATTAAGCACACTCTAAGCCTGGGTTGGTATAGTAATCGGTTGATTTAAAACGAAAAGTGAATTGCCTAACGATTTAAAGTCCGTGTGCTAGTAGTAGTTCACATTTGGATATAATTCACTAGGCTAAGTGATGAACGTGTGGGAATATGCGATAGTCGATATCAGCATAGGGCAGTTGACCGCATCGGTGCATCCCAGTAAGATCTCGACCTTTCTGTTCCTCGGTAGCTCAGTCGGTAGAGCGGGTGACTGTTAATCACTAGGTCGGCGGTTCGAGCCCGTCCCGAGGAGCCAACTCAGTCTTATCAGGATTTTTCAGATTTTATCTTCAAAGTAAACTCATCCACTCCTGAAACATGGATCTGGGCGTGTTCTGCTTTCTGCTGGCACACCTAAAAACCACCACCAGAGCAATCAAGCCACAGATCAAATTCAGACGAGACTCAAGTAAATTGTTGCTCGTGGCCCGGTTCCTCACCAAGAATTCCCGACTGCTTATTAAATTTTGAGGCCTCTCAGGTACTCAGAAAAGTCCTTGCCAATTTCGGGATGCTTCAGTCCATACTCAACAGATGCCTGCAAATAGCCAAGCTTGCTGCCACAGTCATAGCGACGTCCTTCAAACTCATATGCATACACAGAACGCGACTCAATCTGGTTTGCGATGGCATCCGTTAGCTGCAGCTCACCGCCAGTGCCACAGGAAGTTTGCTCAAGAATCTCGAAGATGGAAGCATCAAGAATATAACGCCCAACGACAGCAATATTGGACGGTGCCTCCTGAGGTGTTGGTTTTTCAACGATGCCGGATATTCTCCACAGATGATCACTAACCTGATCCCCGGATATCACTCCATAGCTGCCAACATTTTCCTGCGGGACTTTTTGCACACCTATGACGCCACTGTTTTCACGTTCGTAAATCTCGACCATTTGCTTCAGACACCCTCTGGAGGGGCTATCAATCAGGTCGTCAGCAAGTATGACAGCAAATGGTTCATCACCGACCACTGGTCTGCCGCATAAGACAGCGTGCCCAAGACCGAGCGCTTCTGCCTGCCTGATATAAATACATGAAATTCCATCTGGAAGGATATTTCTAACCACTTCCAGCATTTTAGTCTTGCCTTTGGCTTCAAGTTCAGCTTCGAGCTCATATGCTTTGTCGAAGTGATCAGGAATTGACCGCTTGCTTCTGCCAGTCACAAACACCAGTTCAGTAATCCCTGCATCGACTGCTTCCTCAGCAGCATACTGGATAAGCGGCTTGTCAACGATGGGCAGCATTTCCTTGGGGTTCGCCTTGGTCGCTGGCAAAAAGCGTGTGCCCATTCCGGCGACAGGGAAGATTGCCTTACGAATCTTTTTCATAACCTGCTTGTTTTGAGTATTGACTATGAATCGATGATACCCAATTCCCCATCTGATATAAACTAAAGGGCGCAAACCATTATGCGCCCTTTTGTGTCACGGATTCATCCGTGACATTATTCCAGAAGAATACTCGCCTGGTTCTTTTCGAGGGTCGCAGCACCAATACCTTTAACGTTGAGCAGTTGCTCAGCCGCATGGAAATCGCCCACTTTTTCACGATATTGAATAATTGCCTGTGCTTTTTTAATACCAATGCCATCAAGATTATCTGCCAGTTCCTGCGCTGTGGCAGTATTGATGTTCACAGGGGCGGCTCCCACTGAAGCACCCGAAGACAGTAGCAGTAAAATTGTTAATACAATAAATATGTTTTTCATTTATCTCTCCACTAATCTGAAAAATATTACTCGAAATGAGTAATGGTCAGTCTAGCGAGGCGAATAAATATCAGTAAACGAACTGAGTGCACTACTGCGCACTGCTAAACGCGCCTTGAAATAATTCCAGCGCCGCAGATGGATCTTCTGCCTGTGTAATTGGCCTGCCCACAACAATATGAGTCGCGCCGAAACGACGCGCATCAGATGGGCCGACAACTCTATGCTGATCGTCATGTTCATTGGCAGGCATCCGAATACCCGGAGTGACAATCATAAACTCCGGCTGGCAGTGTCGACGAATGATTGCTGCTTCCTGCGCGGAGCAAACCACACCATCCAGCCCTGACTGCTCGGCCATAGATGCCCACTGGTGAACGACATCAGGAACCTGCCTTTCAACGCCTATGGATGTCAGTGTCTTCTGATCCATCGAGGTGAGCACTGTCACAGCAATCAGGTAAGGGATACGCACGATGTTACATTTATCAATTGCTTCACGTGCAGCGACCATCATTGGCTGTCCCCCACAGGCATGGACATTAATCATCCACACTCCCAAATGCGCTGCAGTGACACATGCCTGGGCGACTGTATTGGGGATATCATGGAATTTAAGATCGAGAAAGATGTCAAATCCGCGTCGCACCAGTTTTTCTATCAAGGCGGGTCCTTCCGCCACAAACAACTGGTAACCGACCTTTAATGCACAGGTTTGAGTATCGAGCTTTTCAACAAACTCAATTGCCATTTTCGCGCTGGGGAAATCCAGCGCCACGATTACCCTGTGGCAAGACATAGACGACTAATTAATAAAGATGAGCTTGAGCGTTTCTGAGTGCAAGGAGAATCTCAAAAAGCTATTCATCTCCTTCACTCTGAATATCTTTATTAACACGCTCTCTTAGCTCTTTCCCGGGCTTGAAGTGTGGAACATATTTACCCGGGAGTGAGACAGTTTCACCGGTTTTAGGATTACGGCCGACTCTTGGCGGGCGAAAGTGTAATGAAAAACTACCAAAGCCACGAATTTCGATGCGCTCTCCGGAGGACAGCGCATCACTCATTTGCTCTATGACACTCTTGACAGAAAGTTCAATGTCTTTGTGTTGAAGATGTCCTTGCTTTTGTGCAATCTTTTCTATCAACTCAGATTTGGTTATTACATTCCCCACCGAACAGATCCTTTAGTAGATTATTTTAAGAGTTAGTCGCCCATCTGTTCCTTCAATATGTCTCCCAATGAAGTAGAGCCGCCACCGCTGTGGTTACTGTAATCGGATAACACATCAGCTTCTTCCTGTTCTTCCTTCGCCTTGATTGAGAGGGTTAATGCGCGTGTTTTACGATCTACCCCTATAAACTTGGCCTGGACTTCATCGCCTTCTTTTAAGGCGGTACGAAGATCTTCCACCTTATCTCGCGCATACTCAGTGGCTTTGAGCACACCATCAATCCCTTCCGCAAGTTCAATGGTCGCCGCCTTTGCGTCTACTTCTTTGACGACTCCATGGACAATGGTGCCTTTGGGATGCTCGGAAAGGTAGGCTGACAGTGGATCTTTGTCCAGCTGCTTGATGCCGAGAGAGATACGCTCTCTTTCTGCGTCAACCGCCAGCACTATTGCTTCGATCTCTTCACCTTTTTTGAAGTTGCGAATGGCTTCTTCACCAGTATCACTCCAGGAAATATCTGACAGATGAACAAGGCCATCGATCCCGCCTTCGAGTCCAATAAAAATTCCAAAATCAGTAATTGATTTGATCTGGCCGCTGACTTTACTGCCTTTATCATGGGTTGCTGCAAATTCATCCCATGGATTTGGTTGACACTGCTTGATGCCCAGTGAGATACGTCGGCGTTCTTCGTCAATATCCAGCACCATGACTTCTTTTTCGTCACCCAAAGCGACAATTTTAGCCGGGTTAACGTTCTTGCTTGTCCAGTCCATCTCGGAGACGTGTACCAGTCCTTCCACGCCATCTTCAATTTCAATAAAACACCCGTAATCGGCAATGTTGGTCACTTTACCAAAAGTGCGCGTGCCTTCAGGGAAACGTCGCACAAGATCTGTCCAGGGGTCCGAGCCGAGCTGCTTGAGACCCAGCGATACACGTGTTTTCTCTTTGTCGAATTTTAATACTTTCACTTCGATCTCATCACCGATGGCAACCACCTCGGAAGGATGCTTGACGCGTTTCCAGGCCATATCGGTGATATGCAACAGACCATCGACCCCCCCAAGGTCAAGAAATGCACCATAGTCGGTCAGATTTTTCACGATACCTTTGACAACACTTCCGTCCTGTAGTGTTTCCAGCAGTTTTTCACGCTCAGCACTGTATTCTGTTTCTACAACTGCGCGGCGGGATACCACGACATTGTTTCTGCGCTGGTCAAGTTTGATCACCTTGAATTCCAGCTCCTTGCCTTCCAGATAGGCTGTATCACGTACCGGCCTGACATCAACAAGTGATCCTGGAAGAAATGCTCTGATATCTGGCAATTCAACGGTAAAGCCACCTTTGACCTTGCCTGTAATGATACCGGTAATTGTTTCTCCTGATTCGCTAATACGCTCAAGTTCGCTCCATGCTTTGGCGCGTCGAGCTTTTTCACGCGATAATCTGGTTTCACCATAACCATCTTCAACGGCATCCAATGCAACTTCGACCACATCGCCAACCGCGACATTGGCTTCACCGCGTTCGTTTTTGAACTGGTCTATGGGTATTACACCTTCCGATTTAAGACCTGCATTGACAACAACAACATCGTTGCGAATATCGACGACAGTTCCATCCACAATGGAACCCGGTTTCATGTTTAGATTGGAAAAACTTTCTTCCAGTAATTCTGCAAAACTTTCACTCATAAAAAATTCAGACTTGTTTATATGTTAGTAAAAAAGATCAATTCTTAGTTAAACTATAGACAAACGTTTGCGAACGTATGCAGCCGAGTTTTCGACCACGGCTTCAATAGTCATTTGTGTAGAATCAACCACCCATGCATCTTCAGCAGCCATTAAAGGTGCCGTACTGCGAGTTCGGTCGCGCTGATCTCGCGTACGTATACTGTCGATTAGCTGGTCAAAATTAGCACTAATGCCCTGATCAATCAACTGTTTATATCTTCTTCGCGCCCTTTCTTCACAGCTTGCATCAAGAAAAATCTTTACTTCAGCATGTGGAAACACCACCGTTCCCAGATCTCTGCCATCTGCGATCAGGCCTGGCGGCTTTTGGAAAGCACGTTGCAGTGACAGTAAAGCCGCTCGAATCCGGCTATCGGCTGCAACCACAGATGCCAGCCCCGAACATTCTTCGGTGCGAAGACTGGCGTCAATATTGCAGCCATCAATATGTGCCTCAAAATTCCGGCTTTGGGGAAAAGTCAGCCTCAGGTTTTTCGCCAGCGCAATGAGTTTTTCCTTATTTTCCAGTCCTATGCCCTCATTTAGTGCTTTCACGGCCAGCGCCCGATAGACTGCACCGCTATCAAGGTAATGAAAAGAAAATATTTCCGCTAAACGTTTTGCAAGCGTCCCCTTGCCCACACCCGCCGGCCCGTCTATGGCAACCACGGGCGCTGACATGTCTGACTGACGGCTAGCAGACATTAATATTTAGGCCGACACGATTGGCTAACGCCACAAATCCCGGAAATGATGTGGCTACATTTTCACAATCAGTAATTTCGATCGCGTGACTGGCGCGCAGGGATGCAATAGCAAATGACATGGCTATTCGGTGGTCGTGACCGCTTTCAATTGGGCCTCCGGTGATTTTACCACCAGTGATATTCAACCCATCTTCAAACTCTTCCACTGCAATACCGAGCGTGCGCAGTCCATTGGCGACCTGGGTAATTCTGTCACTTTCTTTTACTCGCAGCTCTTGTGCGTTAGAGATGCGGGTAACGCCCTGCGCACACGCCGCAGCGACACACAGAATAGGAAATTCATCAATTGCCGAAGGCACTAATCGTGCTGGCACATCAATACCGCACAGCGGACTTGGTCTTGCAGTGATTGAAGCCGTGGGTTCACCTCCAACGATTGCCTGGTCATGAATATCGATATCTGCATTCATCGCCTTCAGAATTTCGAGTACACCTGTTCGCGTCGGATTCATCCCGACATTGTGTACAGTCAGCTGTCCCTGCTGCGCAATACTTGCCGCCACAATAAAAAATGCTGCTGAGGAAATATCCGCAGGCACCAGAATATTGGTTGCATGCAACGAATGACCACCCTCCAGCGAAATCTTTCCACAGTCAATGTCCAGAGGATAGCCAAAAGCAGACAGCATACGTTCCGTGTGATCGCGCGTGGCTTTGGTTTCTTCAATAACAGTTTTTCCCTGCGCATAGATGCCAGCAAGCAATATGGCTGACTTCACTTGTGCGCTGGCAATGGGAAGCGTATAAATAATTGACTTTAATCCAGCCACCGGATTGATAGCCACGGGCGGGGTACCGTCTGTACTGGTTTGTACGTCTGCTCCCATTAAAGCTAAGGGATCACAAACACGCCGCATTGGACGCTGCATTAATGAGGCATCACCAACCAGCCTGGTCATGAATGTCTGGCCGGCCAGCAACCCGGTCAACAGCCTCATCGAAGTGCCCGAATTGCCCAGATCAAGCACACTTTCCGGCTTCGTGAGACCATATTTTCCAACCCCCTTGATCACCAGCTCGCCATGGTCGACGTGATCAATACTCACTCCCATTTCACGAAATGCATTCATGGTGGCTAAACAGTCATCGCCCTCCAGGAATCCACTTATATGCGTTTCACCTTGCGCAATGGAAGCCAGCATTATGGCCCGATGAGAGATGGATTTATCTCCCGGAACTGTAATATCACCATGTACCGTATTTCGGGGATTAACAATATATTTCAAAGCAGTCAGTTATATAGCTAGGTGTTTTGAGTCAGGAATCAGTGTAGCGATCACGCGCATCTTTGGCTTCTGAGAAAATTGTTTGCAAGGCATCGCCATCACCTGCAGCCAGGCAGTCCCTGAGTTGCTGCAAGCTGGTATCAAAGTGTGCCAGCGCTTCCAGCAGCTCATGACTGTTGGCCAGACAGATTTCACGCCACACTGTCGGATCACTGGATGCGATGCGGGTAAAATCAGCAAAGCCACCTGCGGCATAACGGAATATTTCATCGGTATGCAATTGTGTTGACAGGCAGTGTACTAATGAAAAAGCCAGGGCATGAGGCAAGTGACTGGTTGCAGCCAAAATTCTGTCATGTTTTTCGGCGGAGAGCAATTCAACGTGTGCACCCGCCTGCTGCCACATATCAGAAATCAACTGCAAACTCTGCTGCCTGGTATTCTCCATGGGTGTCAGTATGACTCGCCGGTTTTGATATAAGTCATCAAGCGCTGCGGCAATCCCGCTTCGCTCACGGCCTGCAATTGGATGGCCCGGTACGAAACAGCTGGTCCCTTTATCCGGAAAGACATTTTTATAATCATTTATGATGCTCTGCTTGGTACTGCATACATCCGTTATGGCGTCACATTGATCCATCCAGTGTTTAATCTGCTCAAAGATCACATGCACTTTCATGACCGGTACGGCAATGACGACAACATCTGGTATGTGACGATATTGATCTATTGTTGTATACCCCTCATCAATCACCCCCAGCGCAATGGCTTCATCAATGGCTTTAGAACTAACATCAATACCCACTATTGACTGGCACCAGCGACTGAGGCGCAAACTTCGCGCAAGCGAGCCGCCAATCATCCCGACGCCAATTAAACACAAGGTTTTTATCATAATGGATTTTATAAAACCGCTTTAGGGTAAGCGCCAAGGATATTTACCAGATCCGATACTTCGGACAGCTCAGCCAGCGCATTTTTTAGCGGCATCTCTTCAATGTGCCCCTCAAGGTCGAGGAAGAATATATATTCCCAGTTCACTCCCCGGGAAGGACGTGATTCAATGCGAGTCAAGCTAACGTTATGTTTGGCAAAAGGCTGTAGCAAATGATAAAGCGCGCCAGGCCGGTTGGGCGCTGTGACCAGCAAACTTGTTTTATCCACTCCCGAGGGCGCAACAATACTGGAACCTATAATCAAAAACCGGGTAGTATTTTCCGGCATATCTTCAATATTTTTTGCCAAAACGTTTAGTCTGTACATGTCTGCTGCCGAATAACTTGCGACAGCGGCCAATCCTCTGGTTTCCCTGGCATTCATCGCAGCCTGCGCATTGCTCGCGACAGCCTCAAGAGCAATGCCTGGCATGTTTGAATCAAGCCACTTACGACATTGGGCAAGTGATTGTTGATGAGACTGGATCAGGCTGATATTTTTCAAATCTGTTTCTTGCGAAAGCAAATGATGATGAATCCGCAGCTCTACCTCGCCGACAATTTTTAGTGGAGAACGTGCAAAATTATCCAGTGTGTGTGTGACTATTCCTTCGGTCGAGTTTTCAATAGGCACCACACCAAAATGAGCCGCCCCGGATTCTACTTCTCGAAACACTTCGCCAATTGAATTCATGGCACTTGTTTTGACCGAGTGTCCAAAATGCTTGAGGGCAGCTTCTTCAGTAAAGGTCCCTTGCGGGCCTAAAAAAGCAATACTTTGCTGCGCCTCGACAGCAAGACAAGCCGACATTACTTCGCGAATCAGTCTCGCCATTTCTTCATTGGAGAGTGGCCCCGGGTTTAGCTCTGCAACCTTACGCAAGATAGTTGCTTCTCTCTCCGGCCGGTAAAACTGGCAATTATCCTGATTGTTTTGGCGCTTGTAGGCACCGACTTCCGAAGCATATTTGGCACGTGCAGAGATCAGCTCAATCAGCTTGTTATCGAGCTGGTCAATTTGCGCACGCAACCTGGCTAATTTATCATCCATTTGTCTGTCATTCTTAATTTAGAAACAAATAACATTTCCTCTCTTTATATCACGCTATCATTCAAATTTGATCCACCAATACTAACACGCCACGATTTTCCCAACCCACATAATTTACACAAGAAACAGCCCGTGATCATCAAAGTTAAATCGCTAATCAAGGAACTTGGAATATCTGCAGCTCTCAGCTATTTAATTTCGTGCTCTTTAAAAAAAATCTTGGGATTGAAAATGATTCACTATAGATTTTACTCTCAACCAATAAGCAAAAAGGCAAGAGTCTCAGAAAAGAAATTTTCCCAATATAAGTTCGATATATTATATGAGAATTCAAAGCTACTAGAACAACTTGAACGGCCAACAGATATTATCAATAGTAGATTCGAACAGGGTGCTGTCTGTATAGCTGCCAAAAAAGATGAAATATTCATTGGGTGTATTTGGTTAATAAAAGAACAGTATACAGAAGACGAAGTCCGTGCAGTCTACCATTTCCCCTCTAATTCTATTTGGGATTTTGATGTATATGTAATTCCCAAAAAACGCTTAACACCTGCTTTTGCAGCCTTATGGGATAAAGCAGACTTATGGATGTCCTCACAGTATATAGAGAATACGCTTAGCCGCATATCTGCTTATAACTCCAGTTCAATTAGATCACACACCTCCGGGGGAGCCACCAAAATTGGGTGGATGATTACTATCTGCGGTAACAGTTCTCAATTGACTTTGTGTTCATTAAGACCATTCATACACTATAGCGCATCAAAGAATAATCTTGGTCCCAATCTAAAATTTAGACATTTTTGAATTGGCACACAGAAAAATACCATATACAAGAGCTATATTTAACTAATAGATTAACTGAACAATAGGCGCGTAGCTCAGTGGCAGAGCGCTGCTAATACTTGGCAGAAGCCGGAGGTTCAATTCCTACCCGCGCCTACCACATCCCTCTCAGCCATGCACTCTCTTGGCCAGACTGGCAACAACGCGTGCTGCTGTAGCCCCATCCCATAAATCGGGACACTGCCCCTGTTTACTTTCACCTGCCAATAATTGCTCCACGGAGCACTGCAGGTCGCTCGGGCAAATTAACTGATTGGTCCCTTGCGTGATAGTGATAGGCCTTTCAGTGTTTTCACGCAAGGTCAGACATGGAATACCCAGATATGTGGTTTCTTCCTGAATACCGCCAGAGTCAGTGATCACCAGCCGACAACGTGTCACAAGATTCATAAACTGGATATACCCCTGTGGCTCGACCAGCATTACCCTATCCGCATCTTCCAGCATCCCAATCAATTGGAAGTCTATCAACTTCTGACGCGTGCGCGGATGTATCGGAAATACCAGTTGACAGTTGTCTGAAACATTGACTATTTGCCTGATAATTTCACCAAGCACTCCCGGATTATCGACATTGGAAGGTCGATGCATGGTCACTACACCAAACTCATCGGCCTTCAGACCCAGATTATTGGCTGTCTGATCAGATTCAATCTTCTTCCGCATCATTTCAAATGAATCAATCATAATATTACCAACCAATTCAATTCGATCTTCGGGTACACCTTCACGCCTGAGGTTTTCATCGCCATCTATTGAGGGTGTCCAAAGCAGATTGGCCAGACGATCAGTCACGACCCGATTCACTTCTTCAGGCATGCGCATATCGCCGCTTCTTAAGCCTGCTTCAAGGTGTGCCACAGGGATCCATGACTTGGCACCGACTAAAGCACAGGCGACGGTTGAATTGACATCACCAACGACAACAATCCAGTCCGGACGGTGCTGACTGATTATTCCTTCATAAGCAATCATGACACCACCGGTTTGTTCGGCATGTGTGCCACTGCCCACATTTAAATGAAAATCCGGTTTTGGTAACTGCAGGTCACGAAAAAATGCATCGGACATATTGGCATCATAGTGTTGACCGGTATGCAGTAATGTCGGTTGACACCAGTCAGTGGCAGCCATTGCGTGATAAAGCGGGGCGATCTTCATAAAATTGGGGCGCGCCGCAGCGACAAGATGGACTTTAATCATATTCCGATTTTATTAGGCTAGTTGAAAATTCTGAACAAATGTCACAAGTCAATCAATTTCGTGCTCACATGACAATATGCTATATCTGCTGAACACTGCATTTGAGCCAAGTACAAATTACTTCACAACTTTATGAAAATAAATACCTTACACTATTCCTGCCTGATGAGTACAACTCAGAGTACCATTCGTCACACTTTTTTGCTCATATTGAGGGCGATTAAACTAAAATGAACAAACTATGACACCAAATGGACAACATTTTAAGCTCAAAGCACGATAAGATCGGCAATATCAATTTGATAAATAACTAGCGTATCGATGCAACACCTACTTCATTCAACGCTCACCAAACGTGCGCAGCGACACCCTGAAAAAATCGCGCTGGAATTCAAAAATGAGTGCGTCAGTTATCGCTCTCTTGATCTTTCCAGCTCTGCTTTTGCTAACGGAGTTCAGCAAATCGGGCTACCGAAAGGAAGTCGTGTCGGTATTTTACTGCCCAAGCAACCTGAAACAGTGACGGCTTTTTTGGGTACGCTAAAGGCGGGCGGCTGCATTGTTCCCATAAATCCTGTCTTAAAGCCCGGACAGATTCAGCATATCCTGCGCGACTGCGACGTGAGCATACTGGTGACAACTCAGGCAAGATATGTTCAGTTAAAAGAAACCCTGAACGTTTGCCACAAAATAAAAAAAATAGTCATCGTCGGCCAAAACACATCATCCCCCGGTATTAGCGATGCACCGCCCCAAGTGGTGTTATGGCAGTCTTTTTGTGCAAATCAATCAGACTACACTAACACTACAATTATCGAATCGGATCTTGCCGCAATTTTTTACACTTCAGGGAGCACCGGCAAACCAAAAGGCGTTGTTATCACTCACCACAACTTGTTTGCCGGAGCAGAAAGCGTCGCCAGCTATCTGAATAATTCTGAACAGGACAGGATACTCGCGATACTGCCTTTTAGTTTTGACTATGGTTTTAGCCAGCTCACAACTGCCATACTTTCAGGTGCCACTGTAATTTTACTGGATTATTTACTTCCTAAAGATGTAATTAAAACTCTTGAACACAGCCGGGCTACCGGGCTCGCAGGAGTTCCCCCAATGTGGATGCAAGTCACCAAACTTGCCTGGCCTGACTCGATTAAGCACCATCTGAGATACATCACCAACTCTGGTGGTGCGATGCCTCAAAGCACCCTTGAGAATCTGCAGGAAAAACTGCCTGATACTGATATCTATCTGATGTATGGACTCACTGAGGCTTTTAGGTCCACCTATTTGCCCCCGGACCAGGTAAAAGTTCGTCCGACGTCAATGGGCAAAGCCATACCAAATGCAGAAATTTTTGTGATCAACTCCAATCTGCAGGAATGCCGGCCTGGCGAGGAGGGTGAGCTGGTACATCGCGGACCTCTGGTTGCTCAGGGTTACTGGAATGACCCGGAAAAAACGGCCCAGCGTTTCAAACCACTACCGCCCGCATTTACAGATGGTCGTACAGTGACTGAAATGGCAGTCTGGTCTGGAGATGCTGTAACCAGGGATGAGGAAGGTTATCTCTACTTTGTCAGCCGTTCCGACGAGATGATCAAGACGTCCGGCTACAGAGTGAGCCCGACGGAAATAGAAGAAGAACTGTTGCAGCTGCAAGAAATAAATGAAGCGGTTGCAATGGGTGTACCGCATGCAGACCTGGGACAGGCAATCGTAGTAGTGGTCACCAGCAGCCGATCTGAAGAAGAGTTTTCGAAGGAAATTATGCTGGCACTAAAGAGCCAGTTCCCTGCTTATATGCTACCCCATAAAATTTTTGTGCGGGAAGATTTGCCCCGTAACGCCAATGGTAAATTTGACCGTAAACAGCTATATCTTGAATTTCAAAATATTTTCCAATAGCAAAATCATCATGAGCCATAAAACCCCGGAACATCATTCACCACTCAACTACTTTGACGTCAAAGACCATCACCTATGGATTGGCGGCAGAAAATTTACTGAAATACTGGATCAATATGATGATGTACCCGCATACGTATATGACCACACCATAATTGCACGTAAAATTGATGCACTACGAGAAGTCTTGCCCAAGCCAATGCACATCCACTATGCAATCAAAGCCAATCCAATGCCTGAGATTGTTAATTATACCAGTACACTTGTCGACGGACTGGATGTTGCGTCCGGCAGGGAACTCCGGGTTGCATTGAATAGCGGGATGGACCCGGCTGAAATAAGCTTTGCCGGACCCGGCAAAAGCATCGAAGAACTCACACTTGCCGTCAATAGCGGCATTACTGTGAATTTGGAATCTGAAACCGAATTACAAAGAGTTGCTGATATTGGCGAAAAAAATGGAATTACACCCCAGGTTGCTCTGCGGATAAACCCTGACTTTGAGTTAAAAACATCAGGTATGAAAATGTCTGGAGGACCCAAGCAATTTGGCATAGATGCTGAAATTTCCGCTGATGTAATTAACAAAATATTATCACTTGGATTAAGTTTTAAAGGGCTGCATATTTTCAGCGGATCGCAAAATCTAAAACCCGAGTCAATCATTGAAGCACAAATCAAAACATTTGAACTCGCATCCAGACTCGCACTTCAGACCAAGACAGAATTCAAGAAACTCAATATTGGCGGTGGTTTGGGTATCCCCTACTTCCCCGGAGAGAAGCCACTGCCACTTGAACCCATTGGTGAAAATCTTCACGAGCTTCTGGAGAAATATACTCAGCAGTTTTCAAATACAACCATCATTACAGAGCTTGGCCGCTATATCGTCGGAGAATGCGGCGTGTATATTGCAAGAATTACTGATAAAAAGATTTCACGCGGAAGCACTTTTTTGATTATTAACGGAGGCCTGCACCATCATCTTGCTGCAAGCGGCAACTTTGGGCAGGTGATACGCAAAAACTACCCTGTCACTGTAGCCAATAAAATAGGACTTGCCACAACAAGGGCCAGCGCTGTAGGGCCTCTGTGCACGCCACTTGATGTTCTCGCACAGGATATGGAGTTACCGGAGGCGGATATTGGTGACTATATTGCTGTGTTTAATTCAGGTGCTTATGGCTATACATCAAGCCCTCTTAACTTTCTAAGCCATCCATATCCGGTTGAAATATATGTTTAGAAAATTATTATTGGTCATGGTTTGATTTTTTGTTTTAATCGCGCTGCCTGTTTAGACATTGGAATATTGTAAAAGGTAACGCAATCACTTTATAGTAAGGTTCCGATTCTCTGGCTTTTCATAAAAAAGTAATATGATATTCTAAATGTTCATAAAAGATTGCGTGACCCTTTCAACCTCACGTCTCCAGCGCTGCGATGAAAAGGTATGATCCGCCCCTTCAATTTTATGTATATCCATGGTTTTCTCTCTTAATGCATCATTTGCTTCAAATTGAATTTTAAATTCGTCTGCCGTCAGATCCCTTTCGCTCAAGATCAAACATATTCTGCCTTTGTATCTCTCGATCCCTCTCAACACGGAGTCGGCCAGACGATCAACCCTGTCTTCCCGTGTGATATCCTGAATGCTTGCCTGATTACCTTGCGACAATCGACTACGCAAAACATCGATACAAATTACAGCAAACGATTTAATCGCCGTGAGAATTTTAGCGGGGGACAAAATCAGCTCACGCCAGACATCAGGGCTGAATAATCGTTCCCGGTAGTAATTTTCCAGTACCGCTTTTGAGTGTGAACCCTGACTCCTGACCCATGGATTGAGAAGAATTACCCCATCAATTCTTTCATCTTGATATGCATAAAATGAAATTGCTGATGCCGCGTCACACAAGCCCCATAAATATATTTTTTCAATATAGTCATGTTTTGAGGATACAAAGCTTACAGCAGAGGCAATATCCTCATCAATCTCATAAAACATACTGGGAACACCATCACTGTAGCCCATTCCCGAATAGTCAAATCGCAGAACTAGTACTCCCAGGCTGGCTAAATATCTGGCCAGCAAGACAAACTGTCTATGGCTACCTACCCGATACTGAGGACCACCAACAACAATTATTACTGCCTGATTTGGTTTTTCCTTCGGAATGCTAAGGATACCGTGCAATCGATTATTATGACACTTAAACGAGACGGGACATTCTTCGATATTATTACTCACTTTCGAACACCCTCTTTGTCTCCTGAAGCAACTTTGGAGAAATTGTTGTTTCCTGCTGCATCCAGAATTTAATATCCTGCACAGGATGCATATGCAGCGTTACAGGTTGACCAGTCTCCAGCGCTGACTCATCAAAACCCACAGGCAACCAGCTTGCCTTATCTTTATTGCGGGCATTAAGCGTCATCCAGTGAACCTTGCTGTTTGCCAGCATGCAATCCATATTGTTAATTAGCCTTTTATCACTAATCTGATCCAGAAGTTTTTTATTTATCCTGTATCCACCTGATTCCAGGTAGCCTGAATTTTCAATCAAATCCAAAACTTCTTTGCTTGTTATTTTTTTTGCATTCTCCGTCATCGCTGCCGCTATTTTCATTCGGACAAGTTGACGCACAAGCGAATCACCACTCTCTATTGGGTCCCACAAAATGCATTTTTGCGAACGTATCATGCCTTGCCCAAATGCATCCGCTAAAACAAGTGCACCAAAACGCAGGGCTACAAAACTGACCTCTAACGCCTCCTCATCTATGCTTTCATAGACATCCCTCAAATTACCCAGCCAATCAGAATAATCAAACTGACCCCATTCTCCCAAACTGTCTCCCGTCCCTGAATAATCAAAATGAATGGTATGAAACCCCGACTTCGCCAATAATCTTGCCAGTAAAACATACATTCTTTTTGAGCGATTGAGCTCTTCTGCAAATGGCGGAACCAGGATTACGAAACGCCCCGGACGGGCAGATATCAGCGCCTGGTCTGGCAGGAAATGTGCGAGGAAAATTTGGGAATTCTGACTGCTTGTGAGGAAATCGAACTTGACTGATTGCAAGCCTAGTTTTCCATTTTTGCTGAAATCTGATTGCGTAATGTGCCAACAGTTTCAAAAACTTCGGCATCAAGCTCATCATCATCAAAAACGACGCCAAAGCGCTCTTCTATTGATGTGATAATACCAACGATAGCCATCGAATCCAATTCTGGTATAGCACCAAGAAGTGGTGCGTCATCAGTCATTAGGTCAATCTGGGCAACGCCTTCTAAAGACTCTGCCAGCACATCAAGCACAGTTTCTAATTCAACCATAAGAAGTTAATTATTCTGGAAAGTTAATGTTAGTTTATAGATGATACAGTATTATTCCACAAACCTTTTCTAATTAGTTTATCCTTTAATCCAGGAAGAGGGAATCCCAGATTGTATGCCTTATGCCCATGTTCCGAGGCAAGAGGGTAATTATTGGTGTCGAGATAAAAAAGACTCAGGTTATAATGCGCCTCAGCAGAGTTTGGCATAAGCCGCAGTGCATGACTATACTGATTTTTTGCTTTATCAAAAAACTTTTGCTCCCCTTCTTTGATGCCCTTTTTATGCAAATATGTGGCATATATCAGTCTTACCATGCCATCGTCAGGTTTGAAATTCATGGCTTTGTGAAAATAACACTCTACAGGGGCATGCTGCTCAATCTGGGTTTGCGGATTCTCAACCACAAATTCAAACCGCGACAATGACGCTAGTGCCCGGTGATGATTCGGAAAATGACGAAGTGTATAATCGAGTTCGCTATATATAGCCTCTCTCCCCCCCCTCACACCTCTTATTAACGCTTCTACGTTGTGTGTAAAGTGGTGGGTTTCGACCACTTCGAGTTTAGTGGTATAGTGATCATAATTAGTATAATCAAATGGTCCATAACCATCGTCCGTCGACATATTCCCGCATATCAGGGAGTGGTTTTCCGGCATTGCCACATTTGCCCCAGATGGCTCAGACGTATCTGCAATAACATGATTGAAAAAAACCATTGTTATGAATACAGTCAGACCAATTATGCCGTTGTCTCTCATACCAAACCTCTGTTGTGCTTTTAATGTATTAAATGGATTATAAAGCCTAAAATTTTCCGTTCATCGACTCATGCCCGTATTTGGGCATTAATAACGTGAAATATGTCAAATAATCAGTAAAAATAATCATTGTAATAATACTGCTACGCGACGAAGTATTAATGTATCAGATATCAATCACCACAATCTGATATCGTGTCACATTTCATGAAATCGCATTGCCCTATCTGGATTATATAAATATTTAACCTATAGCAAAGTTGCAAGACAATACCGGATGTATACTGTCCGACGTCATATTTTTATCCAACAAGTTTTATTTTACAGATGAACAAGACTATCACGAGCGGCTGGACGGTCAATAACCCGGATCTGAACACAAAACTGCTGACAAGCCTAAATTCAGATGATATAACTCCCATATCAATGCATAAAAACGAATGGCTGCATACATCGTTATTCTCACAGAATAACAGCTATATACAGCATTACCAGGATACAGACATCTCAATCATAATATGCGGACACCCGACGATAGCCGACAACCATTCTGGCCAATACTCAAAAGTCTCCACCAAGCCGCAGCTGGTTTCAATTGTTGAGAAATACAAAAAACATGGCTACAAATTTCTGCGCGAATTAAACGGCAGTTTTTCAGTAGTTTTATTTGACACCAGGAATCACATCACTCTACTTGCGATTGACCGAATGGGAATAGAGCAAATGCACTACTGCTGTGTCGACGGCCAGCTTGTTTTCAGCAATTCCTTAATCAGTCTCAGTGATTTCCCGACTATTAACAAGTCTATTAAACCCCAATCAATTTATAACTATTTCTACTTTCACTGCATTCCCAGCCCGGATACTATTTTTGAGAATATTTACAAACTCAAGCCCGCCGAGGTATTAATATTCAAGAATGGCGCGCTCTCTAAAGACCTATTCTGGCAACCTGAATTCAGCGAACGACATAGCGTGCCTGTCGAACAACTTCAGTCAGAAGTACGCCATTCGATGGAGAACACCATGTCTGGGCTCTCAGTTGACCCCCATACCGGGGCTTTTTTAAGTGGTGGAACAGACAGCTCAACCATCGCGGGCTTATTAAAAAAATATCATCCAAATGATGCTCCCGTTTTTTCTATTGGCTTTGAAGAACAAGGCTATGATGAAATGGAATTTGCAGATATTGCTGTAAAGAAATTCAAAAATAAACATCATAAGTATTACGTCAATTTTGATGATGTGCTGCGTCTTTTTGATGAAATCCCAAAAATTTATGAAGAACCATTTGGCAACTCCTCAGTAGTGCCGACATATGCCGCCGCCAAATATGCCAAAAACCACGGGATCAACCATTTGCTGGGTGGCGATGGAGGGGATGAGTTATTTGGCGGAAATTCTCGTTACGTCACACAGAAACTATTTAACATATATAGCAACATCCCGAAGTGGGCACGAGAAATCATTCTCGAACCCTGTTTTGTCAATTCTGTGGCTGCATCTATTCCGATTGCAAAAAAAGCCAAAAGCTATATTGAACAGGCAAAAATACCCATGCCACAGCGCATGCAAACATACAACATCCTGCACATGCAATCGCCTGACTCAATATTTGACAAGCATTATTTGGATGCGATTGATCCGGACTATCCTGTCAGCTTGCTGAGCGAATCATACAATCAAATAGCTGATGCTTCGTTACTCAACAAAATGCTGTACCTGGACTGGAAATTCACACTCGCAGATAATGACATAAGAAAAGTAAATACTATGTGTCGTGCAGCGGGCGTCGAAGTGTCATATCCTTTCCTGGATAATCGTGTCGTTGAATGCTCGACCCGTATTCCTTCCAATTTAAAAATCCAGGGAAACAGACTCCGCGCTTTCTACAAAGATACATACAGCTCGCTTCTTCCACCTGAGATTATCAAGAAGCCCAAACATGGGTTTGGCTTGCCGTTTGGAGTATGGCTCAAGAAAGACAAGCGTATTCAGAATGAAGTCTATGACGTTCTGAACAACCTTAAAGCGAGGTCAATGTTTCGCGATGACTTTATCGATAATTTAATCACCAGACATAAGTCAGAGCACGCTGCATACTACGGAACATTTGTTTGGGTACTTGCAGTTTTAGAAAAATGGCTGGAATCGCATCAATAGTCTGTCTGCATTTATCTGACCTTCGTACCTTTTTTCCTAAAACTGCTTGCGTTATGAATTAAATTGCCTGCCGTTATTTCCGTCAGGCATTCTTAAGCCCGGTCCGAATACCAACTCCCACTGTATTTGCTTTCACGGATGTTTTGTTTTCAATAACCGGTTCTTCATCCATTCGGTTTTTAAGCAACGTGGTCATAATCACTGAAAAAGCTATTAATACAAAATATAGATCAAATTTAGCCAACTCAAGAAATGCCCCCGCCACTGCAAAACTAACCACACTAACTTGTATCATCGCAGCGAAATCAGCCATCCATTTCAAATCATCGTACTGCTGGGCATATTTCATTATGTAGTTCATGTTCCTGTATAAAGCGATGCCCATTAACAGATAAATAATTAAGCCGACCCATCCATGTTCACCCAGCGTTTCAAAGTATATACTGTGCGGACCTGTCCACGGGATATCATCATACCCTTTTGAATACACCGAGAATAAACCTTCGTTATACGTGTCATACCCACCGCCGGTGATCGGAAATTCATTCGCCAGGTTGACACTGAAATCCCATGCCTTGATACGCATCATTGCCGATTCATCTTGTTTGTAATTCTTGATTGTTTCCATTCGGTCATGCCAGCCCTGCGGCATGAACGTGTACACCAGCGGCGCCAGCAATAGCACAACAAATCCGACTTTAAATCTGGCCCTGCTTTTGAAAACCATAAACGATATCATGGTAACCAGCGCCAAAAATGCACCCCTTGAATGTGTGCCTACAATTGCAAAAGCTGTCAACACCATAACTAAGACCATGAACCTTTTTACCCATTTCCCACTATAGTAAGAATGCAGATATTTCATCAATGGCAACAGCATAACAAGTGCGAGACCCAGGGCATTGTTATCCTCGATTGAGGACAATGGTGGCCCCCATACTCTGAAGTTACCCGCGGTAATAATGGTAAATATGCCACCCTTGATCGCATAAAACCCAACAGAAAATACCACAACAGCCAACAATGCATGCAGTCTTTCCTTGTTATTGGTCATCAACATGGTAATGGTTGTCATCAGGGCGATTTTCATAAACATTCCCCATGTCTCGGTCGCATCTTCCGGATTCAGTGCATACATCGTTGTCACTGTCGACCATGCGACATAGGCGAAAAACAACCAAAGTACGGCGGACGACCGTGGCATGATCTTGTCCTTGTAGAACACGAAGGCTATTAAGGTAGCAATTCCAATGATTTTTGAAAAAGGCATTTCATATGCAAAGCCCCAGGTCAACCCCTGTGGGCTCATAAATGCAAGCCATGTCCAGGCTAATATACCAACATATGGCCGAATAAAAATAAATGGTATTAGACTGAATACAGTCATTGTCAACATTATGTCGCGCATAATTAATCGCTCTTAAATTACGTTAGTTTGCATATTGCATATAGCCCCTTGCTACTGAGGCACCAAATTTGAATTTATTTGTGTAATCGACGCTAATCCTTGGTAACTCATAAGGATTTGCATGTTGATCTATAGCACCATCGTTAGTAGTCAGTGCCGCGATAAAACCGGCCTGCTTCACTACATCCATGTGTACCTGCTGATAATCAAGACCAGCACGACCGCTGGGATAAGCAAAATATTTCAGTTTCTTTCCTGTTATTTTTTCAAGCTGGGCCTTCCCATCTTTTACTTCCCTGGCGGCCTCATCAACTGTTGCACTGGTTAATATTGGATGATTGACAGTGTGCCCGCCTATCTCCATACCACAGGATGATAATTCTTTTACCTCAGCTTCTGTCATCATTATGCGTTCATTCACATTGACCCTTGCGATTGACTGAAGCTGCGATGCAAGATTATTTCTTTGATCCAGTGACTTATTTCTCCAATTGTGGATCAATACATTAATCAAATCTTTTTTTTGCTGCGTTGTTTTAACATTGTATTTACCCAGCGATAGTCCAGTTAAATCCAGTTCCGGTATTTGTGTTTTTCTGACAGATTCAACAACAATATCATTCCACATCATCCCGCCACCAAGATAGCCTGTCGATATGAAGAAGGTTGCAGACAACCCCAATTCCTTCAGAATTGGCAACGCCACATCGTGGTTATCCCTGTAACCATCATCAAACGTAATGCACACCGCACCCGGCGCAACCTTTCCAGTTCTCACCTGGCTAAGACCTTCATCCAGAGTCATCACATTAAAATACTGGGACAGCGTTTTCATTTGCTGTAAAAATTGAACAGCATGCAAATCGTCCACAAGCTCATCATATTCTTCAAGAACACGATGATAGGTTAACACCAGCAACTTTCCTGTTGTACGGCGTCCCGCGATCAGCCTCAATGTTTGCTGAAATATTGGTTTCAATACATTATTCACAGATGTACTTTATCTAATTTATCAGTCTTTAACGTGTATACGTGTCTCATATTGATAACTTCAGGCAATGTTAACTTGATCACATTTTTTGCTATGCCAGCTGTTTTCCCTGCACTTTGCAATACAGATCAATATAGCCCGCCACACTTTTAGTCCAGTTACGCTCATTCTTTACGTAGTTTCGCGCCCATCCGGTAAATAACGCTCTTAAAGGCTTATTGGCTATAGTCTGCTCCAGCGCATTGACCAGAGCATCAACGGAACCAGACTCAAACAACACGGAATGTAACCTGCGCGGTACAAGTTCAAGATGCCCACCAACATCAGAAGCAATAAAAACCTTGCCCATAGCCATCGCCTCCAGCGGTTTTAGTGGTGTGACAATATCAGTCAACCTTGCTGATACACGCGGATAAACCAGCACATCAATCAGATCATAATAGGCATTGACATCTGCATGAGGGATCCGTCCTGTAAATATTATCTTTTCTTCCATGCCAAGCTCACTAACAAGGTCTCTGAGCTTCCCTTCATCGGGACCACCACCGACGAGCAGGCCCTTGACATTCAGATCACTATTCTTCATTGCCTGCAAGGCACGCACAAAATAATCCAGACCTTCATATGCATAAAAAGAACCGATAAAGCCTGCGATATAACTGTTACCCAGCTGATATTTAGCTCTCAAGTCCTCACTTGAGCATGACTTTTTCCCCAGCTCATCCGCATTAACAGCATTTGGTATTATCTGAATTGGCTTATCACCAATATCCCGGCTACTTATATCCTGCTTGAGCCCATTGCATATCGTTGTAATCCCGTCAACATGCTTAAAAACAAATGTTTCCAGCGCACGAGTTAATTTATATCTAAAGCTCCCCTCTTTTGTTGTACCATGCTCCACTGCGGCATCTTCCCATGATGCCCGCATTTCATAAATGACAGGTATTGAATATTTTCTTGCCGCCCAGATTGCGGCAATTCCATTTAGACAAGGCGAGTGCGCATGTACGATATCGGGCTTTTCCTGTGCAATGATTTCGATAAGCCTTTTCCGCAATGTCACAATTACATACAACTGATTTATAAAGGGGATTTTCGACAATAACCTGTTGTTCCCACATGTTCTGTAGAATTTCAAGCCATCATGAGTTTCCATATCCGCAGTTGGATTAATGTGTTTAATACTGGTGACATGCACAGTTTCCCAGCCCAGTTTTGCCTGCTCATTAAGTATCGAACAGGTGCGAAATGTATAACCGCTGTGCAGCGGGATGGAGTGATCTAATACATGTAATATTTTCATAGTAAATTGAATCTAAATATGATTTTCCTGTATGGCAATATCAGTGATTTCACCATCATTTGAGATCTTGTCCGCAAGTTGAGAATCCATTTTCTTCATCGCAATTTCCCAACGATGATGAGATAACATGCGGTCCCGCCCAGCTTTCGACAACCTTTCACGTTCAGATGCATCATCCAACACTCGCGAGATTTGTTTGATATATTCACGGGAACTGCTTGCAACCAGCACATGTCTTTCTGGCAATGCATCTATGCCTCTTACTGCAACATCACTGCACACTACAGGAACCCCCATCGCCATGGATTCCAGAATTTTATTCTGGGTGCCTCTGGCAATAGATAATGGCACCACGGATAAGGCTGCACTCTGCACGTAGGGGCGAACATCAGCCACACGGCCGGTCACTTCGATTCCGTCATGACCGCCCAGAGCCAAAATCTTTTCTGTAGGATTAGAACCTATAATAGACAAGGTTAACTGTGGGTATTTTTCTTTTAGTTCAGGAAAAACTGATTGACAAAATTCAAGCATGCATTTTTCATTGGGATAATAATTCATTTTTCCAATAAAACAGATTTTATTGTTGTCATACTCCCTGTCCGCAGGAGAGAAATATTCCGTGTCTACACCATTAGGAAAGCAAAATGACTGTTTTCCTGACTGATAAGCTTCAAGCGTCTCAAGCTCAAACTCTGTTGCCACTGATGAACAATCAAATTTCTTGGCCAGCAGTCTTTCTGCTCTTTGCAACTTCACCCCTTCTAACCAGTACAAAACAGACAATGGGAATGGTTTATGCCTGGCATAGGCGAGCCATTTCTGAGAGTCCATATCACAAAAATCGAGTAATTTTGCGCAATTATTATTTGATGTCAGTACAAAGTGCGCGACCGACGAGCAATGCACGATGGCCAAATCATATTTGTTGTCACCAATAAGATTGTTAATTCTTTGCCCCAACTTGCGGGAATGAAAATAACCCATCGATGACGGTATCGTTGTGAGTAAACATAATGCCGCTTTTAGCCAGGCAAGCGGTCTATTCATTTTTTGTGCGATATATTCGTGGCAGTATGCCTCGATGCCGGATATTTCAGCTTGCTCAGCTTTTGTCTCTATCAGCGATGCCACTGTCACCTCATGGGATTGCTGCAGATGCTGGATCATATTAAAAGCGCGAATCTTTCCCCCTTCGTTGGGCGGGAAAGGGAAACGATGGCAAACAAAGAGTATTTTCATAGAGCGATTAAAAATTATCCTAATGCAAAAACATCTGTCCGGTTGATTCAAACAAGACAGTCCTGCCGACTATAATCTATAACCGTCTGTCGTTATTAGAATTACTTCACCATTAGACAAAATAATTTGTATCAGTATGTGAACAGCCTTGAATTCTGATGACCTGGCATTAGCGTCATCACCAAACCCATATAATCCGGTTGTTTAGACCAATTCCGCGAAATATTAACCAAGATTTCTGGCAATGACTGGTCCGACCATGTGAGTTATTGGAAGTGGCAATCTCTGCCAGGCTTTAATGGCGAGCTGATATCTGGGATTCACAGGGCTGACATCAGGCATAACTTTTGCGTTAATCAAGTGAACACGATACGGTAGTGGCTCGGGCTGGAATCCCCAATGTTTTTTAAATCTGTAAGAACCCGCACCGTTTTTACTTCTGCCAAAATCAAATGTCTTGATTCCCTGATTCAGACTCAGTCTCATCAGTTCCCAATACATAAAATCATTAGCCCTGCAATGTCGCGCGGCTGCCGGGCCACCGCCATAAAATGGCAATACCTGGTCTTTGAAATAAAAATTCAATACACTCGAGACAGGCTCCCCCTTATCAAGAATAGTAAGCACACGACATTTTTCACCAAAAACGTCAACCAGGGATTGATAATATTTTCTGGATAACACGGGCGTACCTAAATTTCGCACACTCTCCGAATACATGGCGTAAAAACGTTCGGTACCAGAATCCCACTCAGAAGTCAGCCCATAATCAATCGCTTTTCTTACCACAGCCCGTTGTTTTCTTGGTATCGCTTTAAAGTTTTCCTCTTCTGTCGCGAGCAATTCCTTTTTAAATGTGACATATAAGTCTTTAGCCTGCCAGTCAGCATCGTGATAGTCAGCACCATACTGATCACGCACTTCCAGATAATCCACTCCAAGCTTATTGGCAAGCCTGAGCGCGTAAGCAGATAAATCAGCATGTATCTGTCTATTATCTGCCAATATTCCACCATAAACACCGAAGGGGACAGAAATTAATGCATTGCCAAACAATCTGCTCCTGACATGCACCAGCGGAAATACACCGACGGTTTCGCGTCCATGCTTGGCAATTAAATAGCTTGTTCGGTGACCAAGCACCTCTTCAAAAATAGTTTGCCATTCAACCAAATGAAAGAAAGTGGCCTGAATAGAGCGATTGACATAGACATTCCATGCATCTCTATCATCATCCGTTAGCTGGCTTATCTCTATATTCATCATTATTCATCTAAAAGATTTTAAATTGAAAAAACCCTGTCCATCCGGTCCCATTTAAAATCCTGCAAAAGTTTTTCTAAACGATTATAAGTATGCTTGAGATTAACGTAATGTCTGAACTTCGTCTTTAAGGGTAAACCTTCCTGCCTGGGTTGTCCCGGATCAATCTCCCACGGATGCAGATAAAAAATAGCGCTTCTCCTGTCTTTTTCATTCACTGATTTAATAAGTCGCCTGGAAATAGCATAAGGAAAGAAACGAAAATATCCACCTCCGCCTGATGGCAACAATCGATTCATCCACTGTACTGTAGAAATTGGCACTTCAACCAGTCCCTCAGTATTGGCTAAAAAACTAAATCGGGGGGCATCAGGCATTCCATAGTGATCATGCGCTACAGGATAAATACTTGAACTGTACTGGTATCCTGCCTTCGTCAGGCAGTCATAAGCCCACAAATTACGATGATCAATAGAAAAACTGGCTGCCCGGTAACCTTTTATCTGCACACCGCCAATATCTTCCAGCAACTTCTTGGTATCTGAAATATCTTCCGTGAATTGTTCAGGATTTTGTTCAAAAACGCGTGTGTGATTACGTCCATGGCTGGCCAATTCATGCCCGTTCGTGACGATATTTTTTATTAACGCAGGATACTTTTCAGCAATCCAGCCCAGGGTAAAGAATGTTGCTTTTACATCATGGTCAGAAAACAGTTGCAAAATTCTATCCATATTGTTTTCTACACGGCATGGATACTGCGACCACTGCTCCATGGAAATACAATCGTTGAAAGCTGATACCTGGAAATAGTCTTCGACATCAATGGTCATGGCATTGACGGGTTTGCAATTGCCCACTGTCTCCAATGGTCTTGGAATAAATTTCATAAACAGACTACTATTGGTCACCGACTAGTTATCTAAAAGCCAGCATACCAAAACCATTAACTGTTTACTTAGAGGAAGTACGCATTTTTAAATAGACAGGTTGGATTAAAATCTGTGCTCAATCCCGGCAACGATGGTATTTGAATTAAAGTCATCATCATTCACATCAGAATCGCCTTCTGAATAAACATATCTCAATAGCATATCTGTTTTAGGTGTTAATGCTTTTTGATAGCTGACGTCAAAATCAAAAAAATCAGATTCTGTGTCATTGATTCCATCATTACTTTCATCATTTCCATACTCTGCAATCAATGACAGTGAACTGATTCCGGTAAGTTGCCATATCCAGCCCAGCGTGTATATTTCACGTTTTTCAGTGTCACCTGTGTCAAGAATTTCCTCATCATCGTTAGAGGCCGCAGCAAGGAATGTGCTTTTACTTATGTTATAGCTGACACCCAGACTCCAGCGTTTTGTTACAGACACAGAGTTTCTGTCATCTGTTGAAAAATCAACATCATTATCCAGCAGCACAAGGTCATTGACGCGATCTTCAAAACCAAACTCAACATCACGGCTTCCTGAGACATCCGCAACCTCTTCATAACTGGCATTGACAGCAAGCTTAGGTCCTGCAACAGTTAACTCTCCCAGCCAAAAATTTCCAAAGAAACGATCACCACGTCTAATTTCTAAAAGTGTAAATTCACCAAGCCCCAGGACGGCTCCGGCCGTCCAGAACGTGCCATCGTCATCATCAAAGACAACGTTATTACCCAAATCATTATCTTCGTAACCGTAAGAACCAACCAATTCCAGGCGCGGAGTTAATTGGTAGCCAACGTCAATTTGCTGGGTGATGAATTCTATTGTTTCGCCAAAATCAAAATCAACTTCTTCCCACTCATAGCTTGCAAGCCAGTCAAAACGATCAGCCTGCTGATTAATATTAGACAGGGCCGCAATGAAATTCTGCCGGTCATTATCATCAAAGTCCCCTGGGCCACCGTCTTCTGCCGTTTTATCATCAAATCTTTGCTGTGAGTATAAATATGACACATCTGCCCGCGCATATCCGCCTAAGTCCTGCACCCATTGCGGCCCAATACCATAGTTATACTCATCCGTTGTGTTGTCAGTGTCGTTAAAATTATCCACAGATATCTGCTGATCGTTATCGATAAGAATCTGGTCAGCACGCGCAAATGTATTAATAAAAAAAGTGTTGGGAATCACGCCATAACGCGCAATAGAGTCCAAACTATGATTGGTATCGAGCTGATCATCATCAAGGTAGTAAAAATTCTCCATCAGGTAATCCAGTTCAACCTGTAGCCTACCGATGGGTTTTGAAATTTTTATACCCGGATTCAGTATCCCCACAAAACCACTTTCTTCATCCTCAAAATCCAACTCAATATTGTCTGAGTAGCCAATGCTGGCCTGTACCAGCGGTTCTATCTCCCACTGTGCATACAATAACGACTGCGCACAGATATAAAACAGCAAACTCAACAAAAAAGATATTTGGAACCCAACTCTTTTAAAATTCATAATAGGTCAATTATTGAAGTAACTGGAGGTGTGTATCTTAACTGCTAAAAAGAAATTAGTCATATTTTATAGTGAGTTGCTGAGATCTCAGCATATATGACTGGTGTTTTTTATCGACTTAATGACCCCACTCATCCATCACGCGGACTAGTGGGGCGATTTGCTTGACGAGCTAATTATTTTAATAGTCTCATCAATGTTGCGTATTATTATGAAATTATTTTCTATAGTAACCGTAGTAAGAGCTGTAATCCTCTTCACCGTGCGAGCGCTTGCTCTTGTTAAGTACCATGCCTACTGGCTTATCACCCTCTATTTGCTCAAGTACAGAATGAACCATTGATTTCGAGGTCTTGGCCGCTTCTGTCACCACAACAACCTGGCCTGCCAGTCTTGTCAGCACGCTGGCCTCGACGGTAGCCAGCATCGGTGGCGCATCAAATAATACAATACGTTTTTCTGCCTGAAGCACATGCGAAAGAATGTTTTTCATCCTGTCACTCGACAACAACTCACAGGAGTTATCGTTAAAAGTACCTGCCGGAAGCACTTTAAGCTTGTTTAGATTGGTCTGTAATATATGCGCATCGATGGGCGCCTCGTGATCAACCAGAAGGTCGTTTAACCCGGGTTTATCACCCAGACCCAGTAACAGGCTGGCGTCGCGTTTAATAGTGTCACCATCGACAAACAAAACATCGTAGTCTCTTTCATAACTCAACGATATCGCCAAATTTAGTGATGTATGCGTTTTGCCTTCACCTGGAACTGCACTTGTGACAACAATGAAGTTTCTGTCAAATGAGGCTTCGGCACTCACGCCAGTAGCATCATGACTGAGCAGGTTATTCAACAAGGGTCTTTTTATCTTCTTGAACTCAAGCAGGGTATCAGACTTATTATCCCAGTCGATCCCATGCGCTCTTAAACTGGCTTTATCGACATCGATATTTTCATAACTAGCGGTAGCCCCATAGCTTCGTGTTGCCTTGCTCCCTTTTCTTCCAGGGACAATACTAGTATGAACATTGGTATTTGTATTCAGATTACCGACTGCTTTTTCTATTACGCTCACTTTTATATCCCGCTTTTGTTATTTAGAAAGATAAGAAGAGATCATCGATGCACCTTCTTCATGTTTAATCACTGTTACTGAGTAAAATCCCAGCAGAAGCGCGATCAGCAACATGAATGCAGCCAGGGTTGTACGCTCTGTCCGGGCCTGATAATCAGGCACTTTCATGCTAACAGCACCATATACTGGCAAACTGGTTTCTCTGCTCAGGTTGTGTGTCGTTAGAAACACTGGCTTGGCCTGGTCCAGGAAGAGGGCGAAGCCGGCACCTATCACAACAGATAGTAGTAATACTGCAGTGATTAACAGTGGACGATTTGGCCCTACCGATGAATTTGGCACGATGGGCGGATCTATAATCTGGAATTTGACACTATCATCGCCCTTTTCAGCTTCTTGCGACAGGCGAGCGACTTCCAGCCTCTTGGATAATTCAAGATATTGGTTATTCGTCAGCTCATAGTCCCTTGTCAGGCGAGATAACTCAGCTTCAACTTCTGATATACCTTCTAACGAGTTTCTCAAACGCGCTACTTTGCGACTGCGCTCGTCTACCGTTGACTGTGCGGCCGCGACTTCAGCTTCGGCTCTTCTCAGAGATATTTGAGTCGACTGATATATTGGGTTTGCGGTTGTAAGTTGAGGCACATTGTTTACACCCCCGGATGAGGCAACTGCCTGTCTTTCAATTTGCTGCTGCTTGCGCAACGCATCCAGAGTCGCTTTACCTGCCACGACCTTGGGATGATTTTCAGTATATTTAAGAAGATCTTCATTCAATTGTCTTTGTACTGCTTCTATTTGTGCAGTAGCAGGACTGGATGTACTGACAGTCGGCGTAGCAAATCCTGCCATACCCACCACCGGCGAATCACCACGAATTTGCTGCAGAATGATATTTCGCTTGCCAACCGCCTTGCGTAACTCAACCTGAGCAGCAGACAGCTCATATTGAGCATCCTGCAAGGCCGTAATGTAATCCTGATTCGCGCCAGGCATGATTTCTATATTGGCTTTTTTAAAGTCCGCCAGATCACGCTCTGCCTTGGTTAACCTTGCCTCATATTCCTTAATTTGCTTTTCCAAAAACACTTCCGCAATACGTGCATCTGTCACTTTTCCGGTCAGGATCTCATTAAGAAATTGATTGAGGATAATATCGACAACCTCGTAGGCAATTTGAGGATCTGAATCAACAAACTCAAGGTCATAGATCGCTTCACGCTCAGTAGTGATAATGATCTTCTTCTGAAGATATTCTACCAGAGCACCCAGATCCTCAACCTCTTCCAGTCGCTCACTTAACCCGGATTCCAGGATCAGTTTTTCCATGATTGTCCTGGACTTAATCGCCTCTGCCAGAACATAAGCGTGTGATGCAACATCAGACTGTACAGTGATGTCTTCCAAAATAGGCTCCAACACTGACTGGTCTTTTACATAAAAGCTGGCCTTCGCTTCATACTGGTTGGGCATTGACAAAACCAGGGCGGTACCCGCCAAAAACAATATCCAGGAAAAGCCAACGGCCCACCAGTTAAAACGCCACATACCGCGCAGGAAAGTTTCTATCTGAGAAATTAGGTTAAACATAAGCTCAAACTCTATTTGTTAGTGATTATATTTTTGGTTATGTAGCTCTTTTACACATTCAATCTTGCTGATTAAAAGATAGACTCAGGAATAATCAGAACATCACCCGGTCGCATTGCAACATTGTTATCTATCATGCCTTTTTTCATAAGATCTGAAAGACGCACTGGCATTTCTGTTTGCGTTCCCCCTTCACGACGAACAATTTTTGAACGGTTACCCGATGCAAATTCAGTCATACCACCGACCTCAATCATGACATCAAGCAGTGTTATCCCTTCACGATAAGATAATGCCTGAGGATTTTTCGCCTGACCGACGACTCTTATCTGCTTGCTGAACTGACCAACAAACTGCTGCACGATGACGCTAACCACTGGCGCTCTTACATACTCTGCAAGAGTTTTCTCGATATCATCTGCCAGTTGTGTCGGTGTTTTACCTTCGGCAACCATATCCTCAACCAAAGGCGTTGAAATTCGTCCATCCGGCCTGACAGGCACAGTTACCGAGAGATCATCATGCTCCCACACGAACACTTTTAATTCATCGCCAGGACCAATCCGGTATTCAGACACAGGTTCGCTGGGGACTTCTGCCACATCAGTCGTTACCGGTGTTGACGTACAGCCTGCCAACATAAATATACCCGCAACTGACAGGAATAACGAAAGTGCGCTTTGGTTGAAAATTTGTTTCATTTGTGTCTCCAAGTTAACTATGTTTTAGCAAATTGTATGGTGTTGTATGACCCGCTGGTTGTGACATTCATTCAATTAGCTGAAGGCAAATAAAATTATTGCAAGATCTGTGATCTATCTCTGTCTCTATTTATGTTTGTGTATTAGACCCATATTTATTCAGCTTTACTGGGATAATGTGCACAAATTTCCGGATAAAAAATATTTTATACATATAAATCCGGCAATAATTTTCATGTTTAATCAAAATCCCCGCCCGGCAATCCTGTATATCAGCGTGCGCCTTTGCCCCACAACACAATTTCTGCTGTTTGCACCAATATTGCCAAATTGAAAATCAGGCTACTGTTCTTCACATAATATAAATCATACTTTAGCTTCTCCATGGCATCGTTTTCAGAACTGCCATAGGGATAGCGCATTTGTGCCCAGCCTGCCAAACCAGGCTTTACCCTGTGCCGCTCACTGTAGAAAGGTATCTTATCCGAGAGCTTCTCTACGAATTCGGGCCGCTCAGGGCGCGGCCCGACAAGACTCATTTCACCTTTCAGAATATTTAATAGCTGGGGTAACTCATCAATGCGATATTTGCGGAGAATTTTGCCTACCCGCGTTACACGCGCATCATTTTTGACAGCCCACTGTGCACCAACGCCTGCTTCAGCGTTTTCACACATACTTCTGAATTTAAGAAGTTGAAAAGGCTTATTACCCTGCCCTACCCGTGTTTGTTTATAAAAAACAGTACCTTTTCCCTTGCTTTCAATCACAATCGCAATAACACTGGCCAACAGTAAAGGAAAGGTAAAAAACAGCATGGTAAGGCTGGCAAAAATATCAAACCCGCGCGTAGTTAGCGCCTTGAATCCACTGCGCTTGAAACCGTCCGAGTATATTATCCAGCTTGGATCGAGCAGCTCGGTATAAACACGGGACATCTGTCTTTCGAGAAATGTCGGGAGCTCAATGACATCAACCCCACTCAAACGACAATTGATAAGTTCTTTGGCTGGGAATTGACGCCGTCGCTCGGTCATTGCAACGACAATTTCATCAATATTATTCTTTAATACATACTCATCCAGTGGCATATCTGCCGATATGACGCGCTTTTCGTCAACACAGATATCCTCACTGGCCGGATTATAGAAACCCGCGATGGAAATTCCACGCTGATCGGCTCGACGACGCAAATTATTCACCCATTTAGCCTTGTCACCCACACCCAGTATGAGCACTTTCTTGTTAAGAGTGTGTTTATCGACCCAGGATTCAAAAATCAGTCGCGTAGCAATAACGCCAATGAATGCTATCAATAGTGTCAGCACAAATAGTCCACGCCCAAAGTACATCTCTGGAAACATGAAAAAAATGATTGACAGAACCAGTGATGCAACAATAAAAGCTGTAGTGATTCTATTGAGCACATTCCAGATTATTTCTCGCCGCTGCGCCTGGTACAGCCCCATAGCCAGCATCACGACTATAATCAATATTGCTACCAATAGGCTGCTCGCATGTAATGAATATACCTCTCCCCGGGCATACTCCAAACCACCCAGATCATAAAAACGTATACTTGATGCTGCGAATAAACTCACGTAACAGACCAGCGCCTGAAATAGCACCAGCAAGGCAACGGGAAAGCTGATATGGTGATTGAATAATTTAATAGAAGACAATGAGTGCCTCTCAGTCAGTCTTTGTATAATTTAAATTTCCTCTCGAAGGTACTGCGAGTCTAAGCATTTATTTTCACTTGTCCGCGAAAAACATCACTTAAATAGGATTTTGCTTATTGTGCTTTAAAAGCAGGCGTAGTATTTGTGATTGAAGTCAAACTTTCGTAATAACAGAAGTTTACGCATTTTATGTGGTATATTTGCTGAACTTGTTAGCAAGTTCATAGAAAACCCGTGGACATTTAAATACAGTACCCATCAAATTTTAATCACTCACTCTTTAATCGTTTATGCACTCAATAGACAATATACATATTGGCGTTATTGGACTTGGTTACGTTGGTCTGCCTCTCGCGGTCGAATTTGGACAAAAAATCAAAACTCTTGGCTTTGATATTAATCACGACCGTATAAAAGAGTTAGAAAACGGAACAGATAAAACCCTGGAAGTCGACTCCGATGAACTGACTAACGCAAAATTGTTAAGCTACTCCTCACAAACTGATGATTTACGTGAATGCAATTTTTTCATTGTCACTGTTCCCACTCCCATTGATGAACATAAGCAGCCAGACCTGACACCTTTGAAGAGTGCCTCTTCGCTACTCGGCAGGGTTATATCCAAAGACGCAATTGTCGTATTCGAGTCGACCGTATTCCCGGGTGCGACCGAGGAAATTTGCGTGCCCATCATTGAGAAAGAATCAGGCCTGGTATTCAATAAAGATTTTTATGTCGGATACAGCCCGGAACGAATTAATCCAGGTGATAAGCAACACCGTCTGCCAACAATTAAAAAGGTTACTTCCGGCTCAACTGCGGAAGTCGCAAAATTTGTTAACGATGTGTATGCCTCCATTATTACAGCAGGTACATTCCTGGCAAGCAGCATAAAAGTCGCGGAGGCTGCAAAAGTCATCGAAAATACACAGCGAGATGTCAATATTGCATTAATTAATGAATTGGCACTGATTTTCAATCGTATGGATATTGACACTATTGAAGTTCTGGAAGCGGCTGGCACCAAATGGAATTTTCTACCGTTTCGCCCGGGCCTGGTAGGCGGCCATTGTATAGGCGTCGACCCGTATTACCTGACTCACAAAGCCCAGGCGATCGGGTACAACCCTGAAATGATTTTATCCGGGCGTCGGATAAATGACAGCATGGGGCCATATGTCGCTGAATCGGTCATAAAGTTAATGACACGAAACAAAATACATGCTGTTGACTCAAGGATATTGATTCTTGGTTTCACCTTCAAGGAAAACTGCCCGGATGTCCGCAACACACGCGTTGTAGATATCGTGCGCGAGTTTGAAAATTATCATTCAATCGTTGATGTTTACGACCCCTGGGTGGATCCGCAAGAAGCACAAAAGGAATACGGCATTACGCCCATTTCGGAACTGACAAAGAACTGCTATGACGCTATTGTCGTCGCCGTGGCTCATAATGAGTTTGTCGCAATGGGTATTGATGAAATTCGTGCACTAGGCAAACAAAAACATATTTTATTCGATGTTAAACATATCTTCCCCAAACAGGAAGTTGATGCACGCTTATAAATTAAAACAACACGTATAATTATCCTATGAAAGTAATAGTCACTGGTTCAGCCGGATTTATCGGTAACAATCTATCCGGGAAACTTCTAAACCGCGGCGATCAAGTCATCGGTATAGACAATTTAAATGATTACTATGATGTTACTCTGAAAGAAGCACGGCTTGCTAAAATTTCAGGTCATGAGAATTTCACGGAGGCACGCATCAACCTCGAAGACAGGGACGCCATCATGGATGTGTTCAAAACACACAAGCCGGATCGCGTTGTCAACCTGGCCGCCCAGGCCGGTGTAAGATATTCACTTGAAAACCCTTATGCTTACATTGATACAAATATAGTTGGCTTTATCAATATCCTGGAGGCCTGTCGTCACAATGATGTTGAACACCTGGTTTATGCATCCAGCAGCTCTGTTTACGGAGCAAATACCAACATGCCATTCTCGGTGCATAATAATGTAGACCACCCGGTTAGCCTGTATGCAGCGACCAAGAAATCCAATGAGCTAATGGCGCATACTTATTCACATCTATACCAGATTCCCACCACCGGCCTGCGTTTTTTCACAGTATATGGACCGTGGGGCAGACCTGATATGGCATTATTTTTATTTACTAAAAATATCCTCGCGGATAAGCCCATTGACGTTTTCAACTATGGCAATCATCGCCGCGACTTCACATATATAGATGATATTGTCGAAGGTGTGATTCGCACTTTAGACCATATTCCGCAGCCTGACAAAGAATGGACCGGAGACAACCCGGACCCTGCCAGCAGCAAGGCACCGTACAGGCTTTATAATATCGGCAATAATCAGCCTGTTGAACTGCGTCACTACATCGCAGTTCTGGAGGACTGCCTCGGCAAAAAAGCGATACAAAATCTGCTGCCACTGCAGCCCGGGGACGTTCCTGATACTTATGCCAATGTTGACGCACTGGTAAAAGATGTAGACTACAAACCGCAAACCAGAGTAGAAGATGGTATTGCCAACTTTGTCAAATGGTACAGAGAATATTACGGCGTATAGTTAAGGACAGCAATTAACAATATAGCCTGCAAATGGAACAGGGTGTGTTCATTAGCTAACATTACACACTCTCAAGCATAAAACCCGGTAACATCATGGATATGCGGGGCAGTAGTAACCCTCCGCAACAGCAAGCAAATGAGTCACACCATAGTTATCAAATCGGCCAGTTTATAAACTGCTTCGAGAGGCGTTCCATTATACATGCTGACCCGCACGCCACCGACCGAACGGTGCCCCTGTAAGCCTGTTAAACCTTCTTTTTCGGCGAGTTCAATCAATCTCTGAACGTGCTGCGACTTGCGGTCACAGGCATCAAACACGACATTAATGGATGATCGATTCTGATCACAAACCGAATTAGAGAAATGATTACTCCTATCTACCGCGTCGTAAATTAGTGCTGCGCGCTGTTTTGCCAGCTTCACCATCGCAGTCAGTCCACCCTGTTGTTTGACCCATTGCAACATAAGATTTGTGACATAACAGGCAAATACTGGTGCAGTGTTGACTATGGAATTATTGTTAACATGTAAATCATAGCGTAATAAATCAGGCGTTTTTCCTGATACACGCTCAAGCAGATCCTGATCGATGATAATGACGGAGAGGCCGGCAATCCCGAGAGATTTTTGTGTTGCCGCATACATTACATCAAACTCTGAAACATTCAGCTCTTGCATCAGAATACAGGATGTTAGATCTGCAACCACAGGTATTTTAATGTCGCCAACACCAACAAACGCGACACCGCTGATCGTTTCATTAGGAGTGACGTGTAAATAGGCACTATTGGAGGAAGGTTGCCAGTATTTTTCCGGTTTGCAACACCACTTGCCTTGGCAAACCTCAAGCCCTTCAATGTATTTAACATCAATAAATTTACTGGCCAGTTTTCCTGACCTGCGTGACCAAAAACCTGTATCCAGATAACATGCATGGTTAAATGTGCCCGCAAGATTGAGTGGTATCGCATCAAATTGCAGCGTTGCGCCACCTGCCATAAATAAAATCTTATATTGATCCGGTAACGTGTAAATCTCACGCAGCAATTTTTTTGACTGATTAATAATCTCAAGAAAAGCGTCTGATCGATGGCTAAGCTCCATGATCGAAATACCACTATTCTGGTAATTCAGAACATCCTGCTGAACTTGTTTTTTTACCTGATAGGGAAGTGCTGCTGGGCCGGCACCAAAATAGTGTTGTGCTTGGCTGCTCACAATTGATTAATTACTCCTGCGGCGTGATATTTTCCTGATTTTCAGTGGACTCTTGTAGTTCTTGCGACGCATCAGATAAAGATTCAATCTCTTCTATTTCTGTCAGTTTTTCACCTTCATTCAGGCGTATCAACGTCACGCCCTGAGTATTTCGACCCATTGAGGAGATATCTTTGACTTGTGTCCGCACTAGAGTACCGCGATTAGTAATTAACATCGACTCTTCGTTATCCGAAACCAGTACTGCACCAACAACCTGTCCGTTGCGTCCGGTTGTCTGTATGGCTATCACTCCCTGTCCGCCGCGTTTTTGAACAGGGAACTCACCGACCGGTGTTCGCTTGCCATAACCGAATTCGGTGCCAATCAGCACCTGTTGGTCCTCTTCATCCGGGTGGATTGATATCAATGATATAACAGTATCTGATTCGCTGATCTTGATTCCGCGCACACCGGTTGCTGTACGCCCCATGGGCCTGACGTCAGTTTCATGAAAGCGTACCGACTTACCACTACTGGCAACCAATATAATATCATGATGGCTGCTGGTGATTTCAACTCCAATCAGATGGTCGTTTTCACGCAAGTCCAGGGCAATAATTCCACTCGCGCGCGGACGCGAAAAATCCTTGAGAGAAGTTTTCTTGACCGTGCCACGACTTGTTGCCATGAAAACATATGCATCCTGAGAAAAATCTTTAACTGGTAATATGGCATTTATGCGCTCGTGTTCCTGTAGTGGCAATAAATTAACAATTGGTTTACCCCTGGAAGTACGACCAGACTGTGGCAGTTCATAAACCTTGAGCCAGTATACTTTGCCAGAACTGGAAAAACACAGAATTGTGTCATGGGTATTGGCAACAAATAAATTATCAACAAAATCTTCTTCCTTGACCGAGGTTGCGGCCTTGCCGCGCCCGCCTCTGCGTTGCGCCTGATAGACGTCAAGTGGCTGTGCTTTGGCATAACCCGCATGCGAAAGAGTCACCACCACTTCCTCTTCCTGAATTAGATCTTCAATGGTCAGATCAACACGTGTTGTTGTTATTTCTGTCTTTCTGCCGTCGCCATATTTCTCCTTGATTTCTTCTAGTTCCTCGCGAATCACCTGCATCAGGCGATCGGGGCTCTCGAGTATCGCCAGCAGTTCTGCGATGTAGGCTAGAAGTTCACTGTAGTCTTTAACAATTTTTTCTTGCTCAAGACCAGTCAAACGATGCAGGCGTAACTCAAGAATAGCCTGTGCCTGGGATTCTGATAGAAAATACTCATCATTTATCAAACCGAGATGCTTGTTTAGCCCATCCGGGCGAGACGCCTCGGCACCGGCTTTTTCAAGCATAGCGGTTACAGCACCTGGCGCCCACCCACGGCCAATTAATGCGGCTTTCGCATCCGCAGGAGTACTGGATGCCTTGATTAATTCAATCACTTCATCGATATTCGCCAAGGCCACGGCCTGGCCCTCAAGAATATGTGCCTTGTCCCGCGCCTTGCCCAACTCAAACATCGTGCGTCGTGTCACCACTTCGCGTCTGTGACGCAAGAAAGCCTGCAGTATTTGTTTAAGATTCAATAGCCGTGGCTGGCCATCGACGAGGGCGACCATATTGATGCCAAATACACTCTGCAGCTGGGTATGCTGATATAAGTTATTGAGGATAACCTCACTGACTTCACCGCGACGCAGCTCAATGACTATGCGCATGCCGTCTTTATCAGACTCATCGCGCAGCCCGCCCGGCGCAATGCCTTCCAGGCGTTTCTCTTTAACGAGATCAGCTATTTTTTCTATCAGTCTTGCCTTATTGACCTGGTAAGGTAGCTCAGTAATAACTATTGTTTCACGGTTATTCTTCTCGTCTGTTTCTATATGACTACGCGCACGCATATAGATCTTGCCACGCCCGGTCTGATAAGCATCGACAATTCCCTTCTTGCCATTAATTATTGCCGCAGTGGGGAAGTCCGGACCCGGCACCAGTTCCATGATATCCAGAATCGATAACTCCGGATTTTCTATCATGGCAATACAGGCATCCACAATTTCAGACAGGTTATGTGGCGGGATATTTGTTGCCATGCCCACCGCAATCCCGGAAGAGCCATTGATTAATAAATTGGGTATCCTTGATGGCAGAACCGAAGGTTCCTGCTCGGTTTCATCGTAATTTGGTATAAAATTAACTGTATCCTTGTCCAGGTCAGACAGCACCTCGTGCGCAATTTTTGACATGCGTACTTCTGTATACCGCATGGCAGCCGGCGAGTCGCCATCGACCGAGCCAAAGTTTCCCTGACCATCGACAAGCAGATAGCGCATGGAGAAATCCTGCGCCATTCTTACAATCGTGTCATAAACAGCGGTATCCCCGTGAGGATGATATTTACCGATGACATCACCGACCACGCGTGCAGACTTTTTATAGGGCTTGTTCCAGTCATTACCCAGCTCATGCATGGCAAACAAGGCACGCCGGTGAACTGGCTTGAGGCCATCCCGCACATCAGGTAACGCGCGTCCAACGATTACACTCATGGCGTAATCCAGGTAAGACTTGCGCATCTCGTCTTCTAGGTTAACTGATAATATTTCTTTAGCGATCGAAGCCATGAATCCACGCAGAGGAAGTTAATTCGAGTTTAAGCTGGTAATTGTATCATACCTCTCCCCCGGAAGCGTAAAACTATAAAAACCAAATTTGGCCAAATAAGGCAGTATTAAAGGCAAGGCGGAAATACAGGGGACATAATGTAATCAGATTTAACTCAATTGGTGAATAGTTGGTCAATTTTTTCGCGATTTGGATTTTCGACCGTACCTCTTTCTGTCACCAGCACGTCAATCAGTGCTGCCGGCGTAATATCAAACACAGGATTCCACACACCAATCCCCGAAGCGGCGATCATTTTATGCGCGACATGGGTGACCTCTTCTTCACCCCGTTCCTCGATAGCCACTTCTCTCCCTGAAGCAGACGTGCGGTCAATTGTGCTTGTTGGCGCCACCACCATGAATTTCTTGTGCGCATATTTTGCCAATACAGCGAGACCATAAGTACCGATTTTATTGGCAACATCCCCGTTTGCTGCAATCCGATCTGCCCCGACAATCACCCACTCAACGTGATGTGCCTGTAACGCACTGGCCGCCGCTGAATCACAGATCAAATTAACCGGAATATTATCCTGCTGCAGTTCCCATGAAGTCAGTCGCGCCCCCTGAAACCAGGGCCGCGTTTCATTTGCAAAAACGGATTTTATTTTACCCTGTGCAAAGGCCGACCGAATCACACCTAATGCGGTGCCATACCCCCCCGTTGCCAGTGCGCCGGCATTACAATGGGTCATTACATTACAAGTATCATTGATGTAAGCTGCGCCTAATTGCCCCATCTCTTTGTTGGCTGCAATATCTTCTGCATGTATCAGACATGCTTCACGCTCAAGCGCACTCAACCGGTTGTCTGGATCCTGCAAGAGGCAGTCATGCATCCTTTGCAGGGCCCACTGGAGATTGACTGCGGTCGGTCGTGCGCTGTTAAGCATGTTAATATCTGCCTCAATTTTTGATACTGCACAGACGGACGAACTTTGCTGATGGTTTTTGGCAGACAACACCACTCCATATGCGGCTGTAATGCCAATTGCCGGTGCGCCACGAACAACCATTTCTTTAATGGCATGATAAACACCGGATAACGTATCAATTGTTAAAAACTCGATCTGACCTGGCAGTTTGCGCTGATCGAGTAAAGTAAGCTGGCCTTGTTGCCACTGAATGGCTTTATTGGGTAACGTATTTTCCATATTTGCAAAATAATTCGGCTTGTTCCGGAATGATTACACAGGTAAGTTAAAGCGATGCGAACAATTCAGACACTATTATCAGCGCGCCATGTTGTCACCGTAGATAACCACGATACAATACTGGATGATCATTCAATTGCGATTAACAATGGACGCATCGTCGATATCCTGCCAACAGACAAGGCGCTGACACGATTCGAGGCGAACACTCATCTTGAATTGAAACGCCATATTCTAATGCCTGGGCTAATTAATGCCCATACCCATACAGCAATGTCATTATTGCGTGGTATAGCCTGTGATATTCCGCTTATGGACTGGCTACACGATCACATCTGGCCAATTGAAAAAAAATGGACAAATGAAGCTTTTGTTCATGATGGAAGCGAGCTGGCCATCGCAGAAATGTTGCGCGGCGGAACCACCTGCTTCAATGACATGTATTTTTTTCCTGAAGTCACGGCACGTGTTGCATCAAACATTGGTATTCGCGCTGTGATTGGCATGATTGCACTCGAGTTTGCCACCAGCTATGCTTCGTCGCCCGACGAATATATTTCCAAAGGACTCGCATTATATGATGAATATAAAACAGACCCACTGATTCGAAATGTATTTGCTCCCCATGCCCCTTACACTGTTTCAAATTCAACACTGACAAAAATAAACAGCTATGCCAGTGAGCTGGATTTGCCGATCCACATGCATATTCATGAAACAGAGCATGAAATAGATCTCAGCATAAAAGAACACGGCAAAAGACCACTGGCCAGACTGGAGGAATTGGGACTCGTCAACGCCAACCTGTTAGCCGTTCATATGACACATTTAAACAGCGCTGAAATAGACCTGGCAGGAGCAGCCGGCCTGACAGTCATTCACTGTCCCGAATCCAATCTGAAACTGGCCAGTGGTTTTTGCCCGACCCAGACATTACTGGAACAAAACACCAGAGTCATCATTGGTACCGACAGCAGTGCAAGCAATGATGACCTGGATATGTTTTCTGAAATGCGCACTGCGGCCTTGCTGGCCAAGGGCATCAGCCAGCAACCCACCGCTTTTAACGCACAACAGGCCATTCGCGCCGCAACCATCAATGCCGCCAAAGCTCTGGGCCTGGATGACGAAATCGGCTCACTTGAAAAAAACAAATCCGCGGATATTATCGCTATTCGCTGTGACAACATTGAAAGCTTTCCACTGTATGACATATACAGCCATCTCGTTTACAGCGCAGAACGCAGTCGGGTCACCGATGTGTTTGTTGGCGGTCGCCAGCTACTGCGTGATCGCTCATTAACAACGGTTAGTGAAGACGAGATAATTACAAAAACACAAACATGGGCCGAAAAGATTTCCAGCAAAATAACAACTTAAAATAACATATGATGCAAGACAATAACCTTGATCCTGAAGAAATTGCCAAATTTGAACAGTTGGCTTATCGATGGTGGGACAAAGACAGTGAGTTTAAACCGCTGCATGACATCAATCCCTTGCGTCTGGATTTTATTAACAAACATGTGCCACTTAATGGCAAAAAGGTTTTAGATGTTGGCTGTGGAGGCGGCATACTGTCTGAGAGCATGGCAGCCAGCGGCGCGCATGTTAAGGGGATTGATCTTGGCAAAACGCCGTTGTCCGTTGCCCGGTTACACGCAAAAGAAAGCAGCTACGACATCCACTATGAGCTAATCTCCGCTGAAGATATCGCACAACGAGAACCCCAAAATTATGATGTTGTTACCTGTCTGGAAATGCTGGAGCATGTTCCGGATCCAGCAAGTATTGTTGAGGCATGCTCGCGCCTGCTGAAACCGGGTGGACATGTATTTTTTTCCACCATTAATAAAAACCCAAAAGCCTACTTATTTGCAGTACTCGGTGCGGAATATATTCTCAACCTGCTCCCCAGAGGTACTCATGATTACAGCAAATTTATTCGCCCCTCACAGCTTGATCAGTGGTGCCGGCATAATCATCTGACGCCAAGAAAAATGACAGGAATGAGCTATAATCCAGTCACGGGACGTTATCATCTTGGTCAAGATGTCAGTGTTAATTACCTGCTTTACGCACAAAAAGCTGAACATTGAACACGCACAAGCCCGACATTCATGCTGTCCTTTTTGACCTGGACGGAACGCTGCTGGATACTGCACCGGACCTGGTCCTGGCACTGAATAAATTACTCACTAATCACAATAAAGAGTGTGTCGATATCCACAACGTGCGCAATATTGTTTCCCAGGGCAGTGTTGCCCTCACACGCTACGGCTTTCCAGAAATTACCAGTGAGCAGGAATTTGAACTTCTGCGCCAGGAGTTTTTACAGTTTTACCTTGAGGCAGTTTGTAGTGATACCCGTTTTTTTGATGGAATAGAACAATTACTCAGTATCATTGAAGCCAAGCAACTTCCGTGGGGCATTGTCACCAACAAACCTACAGCCATGACAGAACCTTTGCTGAGAGAGTTGGCCATCACGCCCCGCACAAGATGCGTAGTTTGTGGTGATACACTTCAGGTGCGTAAACCTCATCCGGAACCTCTTTTTTATGCCTGCGACCAAATCGGCGTGTCCCCACATAACAGCATTTATATTGGTGACGATCTGCGTGACATTTATGCAGGCAATGAAGCCGGCATGTATACTTGTATTGCCGAATATGGGTACATCGAAACTGAATTTGATACAGATCAGTGGGGTGCTGATTTTCGCATTCGCCATCCTCTTGAACTACTGGACCATATAATGCTGGGGGAAAAAATCAATGATCTGGGAGCTTGAACCAGGCTGGCAACTTGGCCTGGCAATCGGTGCGGCCCTGGTGGCTGGCGCCCTGGCGGCCTATTTTATTATGCGTGTGCGTACGGATAAACTCATCGATACTTATAAAGAGAAAATAAATGAGCTCAATACCCAGCTTAAAGTTGAACAAACACAGTACAGCGAGAAAATCGAGGCACTCAGAGAATCACGCGAACAATTAAAAGAAACCTTTAGCGCACTGTCCAAGCATGCGCTTGATGCAAACAGTGAGTCATTCCTGCAGCTTGCCCAGCAAAAACTGGGGTTATTTGAAACCCGGGCACAAGCAAACCTGAACGAGAAAGAAAAAGCCATTGAAACGCTGCTCAAGCCAATGGCAGAAGCCTTAAATAAAACCGAAAAACAAATCACAGAAATTGAAAAAGAAAGAAAGCAGGCCTATGGCTCCATTACCGAACAGCTAAAACTGGTTAATGAAGCGCAGCATGGATTGCAGTCTGAGACAGAACAATTAGTTCGCGCACTCAGGCGTCCGGAGATTCGCGGTCAATGGGGCGAGCTGACACTTAAACGTCTGGCGGAACTGGCGGGCATGGTCAATCATTGTGACTTCGAGGAACAGGCTACCGCGGAAGTCGCAGGCAACAGGAATCTTCGCCCTGATATGATTGTCCGCATGCCAGAAAAACGTGAGTTAATTGTTGACGCCAAAACACCACTTGATGCCTATATCAGCGCTATCCAGTCCAACTCTCAGCAGGAACAGGAAGGGCACCTCAAGCACCATGCCCGTAAAGTCCGGGAACGTATGAAAGAGTTGGCAAGCAAGGCCTATTGGTCGCAATTTTCTCAATCACCCGACTTTGTTATATTATTCATACCCGGTGAACAATTTCTTACCAGCGCTCTGGATTACGACGACAAATTACTTGAAGATGCTTTTGCCAATCGCGTCATACTTGCCACACCCACGACATTAGTTGCATTGCTCCGCTCAGTCGCCTATGGCTGGCAGCAGGCCTCAATTTCTGAAAATGCTGAAAAAGTGCGAGACCTGGCACAAGATCTTTACAAACGTCTTTATACTTTTTGTTCACACCTGGAGCGCGTCGGTAAACATTTAGACGACAGTGTAACCAACTATAATAAAGCGGTAGGCTCACTTGAGCGTCAGGTGTTGCCTGGTGCGCGAAAATTTACTGAACTGGGGGTGAAAGCCAAAGAAGAGATAAACTCCCTTGAAGAAATTGAGAAGAAATCACGCAATATTCAAATGACAAATCAAGACCAAAATGAGTAACGATTTAGCTAATTTCCGACCTCCTCATAATTACCTGAAAGACAGAATTATATTAATTACCGGTGCCAGTCGAGGGATTGGCAAAGCCGTTGCCCTGGAATGCGCACGCCTGGGTGCAACTGTTTTACTGGTTGCCAAAGACCTGAAGCGGCTTGAGCAGACCTATGATGAAATTGACTCTTTAGGTGCTGCACAACCGGCTATTCTCAATATTGACCTTGAAGTCGCAACTGCAGACGACTACCAGACTATTGCAAATTCGATTCAGGAGGAATATGGACGTCTTGATGGACTACTGCTAAATGCAGGCCGAGTGGGAGGCCTGACGCCCCTGCAAAACCAGGACCTCCAAACATGGTCAAAATTAATTACTTTACATCTTCATTCACCATTTCTGCTTGCACGCGCGTGCATTCCATTGCTCAGGAAGAGTAATGACCCTGCCATACTTTTCACAATCGACGAGGCGGGTCATGCATACTGGGGAGCCTATGGTGTCAGTAAACAGGGACAAATCGGTTTGCTGCATATTCTGGCAGAGGAACTTGATGGTGACCAAAAAATCCGTGTTAACGGAGTACATCCGGGCATTGTCAGGACAGACTTGAGAACCCATAACTATCCCGGCATTCATCCTGAAAAATTTCCTGCGGCAGAGACTGTCACACCACCCTTTATTTTCTTTCTTGGCGCCGATAGCCGGGATATCACAAACACAATCCACTACATCTAACATCAGAAGGCGCCGGCCCTGTGTATGTGTGTATCCCTCTGCAAGCAGGCTGTCAGAATGTATAACGCCCTTCCAGAAAGAAGGTGCGTGATGGCCATGGATGAAACACATACGCCTCCTCGTTAAAGACATTATCCACACCGATGCCAATGCGGGCATCCTTTGTCACGTCCCAGTTAGCCTTCAGATTAACGAACAGGTACTCATCCTGCGCTCCGAATACATTCTTTGCTGTATCATCATTTTCAAGCTGCCCATAAGTATCCGAGGCGTAACGAATACCTGTATTGAAATTGAATGCATCACTGTAATTATAGGTAAATAGCAAATTGGCACGCCATTCTGGAATACGTGGAAATTCATTATTCTCAATCTCGGGATTCAGCTTGTTTTCAGTAATTTTTGCGTCTGTGTAGGCGACATTGAACCGCACGTCGAATGGTGAGTTAAGAATTCTGCTTTGGTTGTAAATAAACTCTGCACCTGTCGTTGTGACTTCATCTACGGGCAAAGTGGTAGTGAAGGTGCCGGCATTACCACTTAACTCGCCACTGAAAGTAAATATCACATCATCGACTTTTTCATGAAAAACATTGAATCGCATTGAACCATTCTGAAGGTATTTTTCAAATGACAGATTATGATGAATTCCATCTTCCGGCTCGAGTGTCGCATCAGAGATAAATTGCCGGTCACCCGTGGACTCATTTCTATACAGCTCCTCAACAAGCGGGAATCTGACAGCCCGCGCCAGCGAGTATCTCACTACAATGTCTTTTGCAGGAAAATATCCCAGCGAAAACTTGGGCGAAATTTCATTTTCATCTCTTCGGTCAAACACATCATCGCCACTAGAACCTCCACTGGTTTTCCAGCGTTCATATCTTGCACCGAGCGCCACGTCAAACTGCTCTGTGATGCGGTAACCAAACTGTGCAAATAGTGCCTGTGTACTGGTCTCTCCCTGACTGACATCTCTCGCGGTTCCCAATACGTTATCAATAGAATTGTAATTATAGGGTTCAATTGAAAGTTCATACTTGTCGTAATGATATCCGATTGAAATACGTGCATTCTCGTGACCAAACAGATAATCTGTTCCTGCTTTTATGTCAAAAGTCCTCCACCCGGTATTGTCATCCGAATCGGTAAAACGACCACCAAATGCAGTATTGGTACTTACAAAGTCAGGATCAGCAGGGTTTCTGCCAGTGCGAATTTCATTATCCTTAAGTATGTCAAACTCACTAAAATATAGATCAAATACCCAGTCTGTATTGGACACCGGTCCGCTTAGCCCTACTCCAAACAACAGGCTATCACGTTCCTGGTAACGCTCCTGGAAGTTACTGCCACGCACAGAAAACTGTTGTCCATCAATATTCACTGTGCCATTCCAGACCGTATCTCCATTGGCATCAGTAATAAAATTATTTAAGTCGGCCAACCTCCTTTCGCGTTGCTCATATGCGAGAGATGCCCTTATCTCATATTCACCGATATCGTATCCCGCCTTGATTTTATATAGATCGGTACGCGCTTTTTCAGTACCGCTATCGCCATAATAAAAAACGGGCGTTTCAAATTCATCTTCATCCTGGATTGCACCATTCACAGCGGTGCCTCCGGCCCCCGCAGTAAAGGTATTAAAAAAGAACGACATTGGTTGACTTTCATTCTCAAGATGGTTGTAAGAGGCAAATATAGTGAAATCGCCTATTTTATCTTCATATGAGAAAAATCCTTTACCCCCATCAAAACTTTCGCTTGTCGCAAGCTCGTCATAATCCTGACTGAACAAATTACCTTCAATGGTAAATTTTCTTTCAGTGGGGTCTTTGGTTTCTATATTGACAACACCTCCCATAGAGTTGCCGGAGTACTCAGCCGAGAAGGGTCCATATAATACTTCAATGTGCTCAATTTCATTCGGAGAAACCAATGACCACCGCGGCGCCCCCGAAAAACGGGTTTGCAAGTGGTAGTGTAATGGCAATCCATCTGAAAACACCATGGAGCGATGACCCTGAAACATATTTGATCCACGAATGCCGATTACTCCATTAGGATCACCAATAAATCGACGACGTACTATCAGACTGGGCTCCATCGCAATGGAATCTTCAACCGTCATCGTATTCGTTTTTTCTATTTGCTCCCGGGTAACTACCGAGGTTGGTGTAACGACAGTGGTATCCCTGAATAACTGATCTTTTATTTTTATCTTCGGCAATACATTATCGGCCAATGATTGCTGCGCAGATAATACACAAACAACAATCAAACATGACAATTTAATGATTTCCACTCTCACGCCTGCTCTCCAATTATCAATTCTGGCGCGAGTCTACTCACGATCCATGTCGTTTTGAATGCGGCAAATTGTCCTGTGGCAAAATGTCCTGCGGCAAAATGTCGCAGTAATAATGAAAAAATGGGATTAAAATAGACAGGTAAAAATTACCAGCCGTGTTATGAAGAACATAAAATCTGCATCCCTAGTGACATTGCTTGCCGCGACTTTAGTGTGCTTTGAGTCTATTGCGCACAACAGTATTACGGATCACAAATCATGCATTAAACCCACACCGCATTGTGGCAATACCCCAAGCTCTGTTTATAACAGTCACGGCAAACTTTGGACGGTATTTGAAGCCGATAATCATATCTATGTCACCTCCTCGGATGATCATGGCAAAACCTTTGCTAAAGCCGTCAAGGTGAATTCCATCGAGGAAAAAATATACACTAGCGGTGAAAATCGCCCCAAAATCGCGATCGATGGTAACAGTCATATTTTCATTACATGGACCCAGAAAACATCTGGACGTTTTTCCGGGAATGTACGTTTTTCACGTTCATCAGATAGGGGCGAGAACTTTTCAGACCCTGTTACAATTAATAGTGACAGAAGACTTATCGGACATCGGTTTGACTCACTGAGCATCAATCAACATGGTGATGTATACATTGCCTGGCTGGACAAGCGAGACAAGGCGGATGCCAGCAGCAAGGGTGAAACTTACCCGGGCACAGCCCTGTATTATGCATATTCCAAAGACCAGGGCGCCACATTTTCTGCCAATATAAAAATTACAGATCACACCTGCGAATGCTGTCGACTGGCATCGGCTGTCAGCCCGGACGGCGATCTTTCAATTTTATGGAGGCATATATTTGAAGGTAATATTCGTGATCACGCCCTGACAACAATCACTCCGGATAACAAGATTATGCCAGTTATCCGGGCCACTCACGATGAATGGAAAATAGATTCCTGCCCTCATCACGGCCCTGACATTATCTATGGTGCCGATCATCACCTGTATTATACGTGGTTCACACAAAGCAATAATCAGCAAGGCATTCTGTTTGCAAAATACAATACTGCAAATGATTTGATATCGAATATCAACCTGGCCGACAGTTCAAGCAGCGCCGCTCACCCACAGTTAATTCGCACGAACAACCGTTTGATTCATGCGTGGAAACGCTTTGATGGTGAACAAACGCTGGTTGTCGCACGATATTCTGATGACCATGGTACAAACTGGACAGCAACTCAAACGCTTAGTCGCACACGCGGCGCCTCTGACCATCCCTTTTTAATCAAATACAGAGAAATGGTTTACCTGGCATGGCATACAACTGATGAAGGGTACATCGTAACCAGGGTCGTACTGTAACAATGAAACATGTAAAACACTTTTATATTATCGTTTTCCTGCTTGCATTCCAGACCGCGAATGCAGATATCAGGCTTTTCAATTACCAAAGTCTGAAACAGATAGAAACCTCATACCACAATGAAAAATTTCTGATCTCGTTTTGGTCTATTGACTGTCCCGCATGTTTCAAAGAGCTTTCTCTATTCAAACAACTGGAAAAACAGCATAAAGATATGAACCTGGTACTCGTCAATACTGATGGCCCAGGACAAATTAATGAAGTCAATAACATCATTAAAGAATACTCACTACAAGGGTCCGAACACTGGATTTTTTCAGACAGCAACACGCTCAGACTAAGATATAATATCGACGATCAATGGGCCGGAGAACTTCCCAGAACATACTTCTATGACAGAACACATAACCGGGTCGCGGTATCTGGCCTGATTTCAAGGCAATCCATAGTTAACTGGCTGCAAGCCAACTAACAATGGCTCCGCCTCAGAGTCGCGGAGCCATCAATCATAATCCGTAGACTATTTGGCTTTTTTAGCGACCTTACGGGCGGCTTTTCTTGCTTTTCCCTTAGAACCTTTTCTAACCGGCTTCATGGCAGCTTTTGCCGCTTTATTAATTGTTTTTGATTTGTTTTTTTTGATACCGGCTTTTTTAACCGCTTTGCCAGCAATTTGTTTCGCTATTTTTTTTGCTTTTGTTTTGGATACTTTCTTAGACATTATTATTCCTTGTTAATCAATACGGGACAATAATAATGTATATACAAACGATATTCAAATGATAGGTTTATAATATACAGTTTATTACAGCGCTGTCACATTTTATCTACTTGATATAAAGCATCATCATTCTTTGAATTAAAGAGCACGAAGAAACCATCCCGCGAGAAACATGTTGTGATATGAAAACATCCATATTCTGATTCACATCTCTCCAAACAACACCGTAAACGCGCAAAAATACCCGCTGACTGTCGTTTATTTCCCAAACAGCAATTCATAGAATTATGATTAATGGCATAAATGGGTTGAATTAAATGTCTATGACAGAGGGTGCACTCATTGCCCTGTTTTTCTTGAACATGTGTTGCGCAATAATGATTGTTTTAATCAAAGCAGACATGATTACACTGCAAAAACCTGAGCGTATAAAGTTTATTTATGGCATTTTAACCACATTGTTGATTGCTTTCTTTATTGGCTTATCGTTAAAGGCACTGTCATCAGAACAGGGCCAAAAATGGCTGGAGTCTTTTTCACAAAACGGCGACTGTGATCGCGCAGACAGACCCTATTGGTGCGACTTGTAGATTAAGTCAAACTACATCTATGAACCGGATTGACGCACTACGGCATTCAGCGATTTAATTTCTTTATTTGTCAAAAAACGATATTGGCCTTTTTTCAGATCATTATCCAGCGCAATTGGACCAAAGCGAATCCGTATCAGCCGCGTCACTTGCAAACCCTGTGATGCAAACATCCGCTTGATTTCATGATTTCTCCCTTCCTGCAGAACTACCTGTAACCATTGATTGGTACTTTTGGAAGGTCTTAGCTGTATATCTGAAAAGCGCGCAAACCCATCATTGAGTCGCACGCCTTGGCGTAAACGATCGATCAGATCAGGCGCGACCTTGCCATGCACCCGCACCATGTATTCACGATCAACCCCGGCGCTTGGATGCATTAAACGATTGGCAAGATCACCATTGGTTGTAAATAAAAGTATACCTGTTGTCGTTAAGTCAAGACGACCGACTGCAATCCAGCGGCCCTGTAACAGGGCTGGCAAACGCTCGTAAACAGACGTTCGATGCTCAGGATCCCGTCTTGTGCATATTTCATTATCAGGTTTGTGATACTGCAGAAACTGGGTGGGAATTTCTTTTTCAAGGATCACTCTTGTGCCGTTGACACTGACAGTGTTAACACCTTCCGAGGATTCCCCCAACTTTGCGACTCTTCCGTCGACTTCGACCCGCCCCTGCTTAATCAGCTGTTCTATCTCACGACGCGAACCAACACCCATCCTTGCAAGTATTTTATGCAACCGTTCTGCCATAGTTTATTCACCTGAAGCCGGTGCGGCAGGAATTGAAACCGGCACCATGAAATTCTTGCCTGATGGGCGTTTTTCCAATTCTGTAAATTTAGTGATGAGTCCCCGCACCACCATCAATCACTTCGAGCTGCACTGGCACATTGTGCTGTTCAATCTCGTCAAATTCCAATTCAGGATGGAGTTTGTCAAGATCCTTGATTTCTGACAGGGGAGGTAGTTCGTTAAGCGTTTTAAGGTTAAAGTAATCCAGAAACTTTTTTGTGGTTCCGTACATGGCAGGGCGTCCGGGCACTTCTTTATGGCCAACAATTTTCACCCATTCACGCTCAAGCAGAACCTTAAAGATGCTGCTACTGATTGATACACCGCGAACATCCTCAATCTCGGCCCGGGTAATGGGCTGTCGATAAACAATCAGCGCCAGCGTTTCCATAAAGGCGCGCGAATAACGTGGTGGTTTCTCCGAGCGCAATTTTGAAACCCAGGGCTGTATTTCAGCCCGCGTCTGGTAACGGTAACCGCTAGCCACTTTTTTCAATTCATAGCCACGATCTGCACATTCATCCTCAAGCTCACCAATGATTTTTTTGATATCTTCTTTATCTGGCTCCGCCTCATCACCCTCAAATAGCTTATAAATCTGTTCTAACGATAACGGACTTTCGGCGGCCAGCAATGCGGCCTCGATAATATTTTTTAGCTGGGGATATTCCACAAAATCAAACTCCTAAAAACTTAATAATGGCGACACAGCATCGGCAACGGCTTACATGGACCGGTCATCTGAAATCTGTGCAGCAGGTTTGACGTAAATCGGAGCAAAAACATCAGACTGTACGATTTCTATTACCCGATCTTTGAGTAATTCCAAAATTGCTATAAAAGTCACAATAACACCTTCTCGTCCTTCAGACTTGACAAATAAACATGAAAACTCGATAAAGTCATCGACCGCCAGTCGACCGAGAACTTGTGTCATGCGCTCCCTTAGTGAAAGTGGTTCTTGCTCAATGGCATGTGATGCATACATTTCTGCCCGCTTAAGAACACTATGCAGAGCATGTATCAGATCTTTAAGTTCAACGTTAGGCAGTTGCTCTTCAACGACAACTTCTGTCTGCACAATATTTATTTCATGGACTTCCCGTTCCAGACGGGGAATTTCTTCCAGGTCTTCCGCGGCCTGCTTAAAACGTTCATATTCCTGAAGCCGCCTGATCAACTCGGCACGCGGGTCCTCTTCATTCGCCTCTTCGACCGGTCGCGGCAAGAGCATGCGCGATTTAATTTCAGCCAGCATTGCCGCCATCACCAGATATTCTGCGGCCAACTCAAGCCGCAGTTCGTTCATCAAGTCAATATATTCCATATATTGGTGGGTAATTTTGGCAATTGGCAGGGCAAGAATATCAAGATTCTGCCTTTTAATAAGGTATAGCAATAAATCCAGCGGACCTTCAAATGCATCGAGAAAAACTTCCAGTGCGTCGGGAGGGATATAGAGATCTTGCGGGGGAACGGTGACAGGCTCGCCATGTACCATGGCGAAAGGCATCTCGTTCTGTTGAGCCTGTGTATGCTCTGAAATGGCTTCGTTCTCGGCAGCTTGTTTGGTCTGTTCTTCTGTCATGCTGTGTGAATAGGCTGTTATATCAACGGTAGATGAGTCCCATGGCACGCCGGACATCTTCCAGTGTATCACGTGCAATATCTCTTGCCTGCTCACACCCATCGTTAATTATACTCTGAACAGTGGCTAAATCTTGCTCATACTCCCGTGCACGCTCCTGTATGGGTCGCAGCTCTTTCTGTACGGCATCAATCACGGGCTGTTTGCATTCCACACAGCCAATTCCCGCGGTCGTACACCCTTCCCGGACCCATTCCTGTACCTCTAATTTCGAATACACTTCATGTAATTGCCAAACGGGACAATTGGCGGGGTCTCCCGGGTCGGTGCGCCGTACCCTGGCAGGATCGGTAGGCATCGTGCGCAGCTTGGATTCGACCATTTTTGGATCTTCACGCAATGAAAGCGTATTGTTATAGGACTTTGACATCTTCTGCCCATCCAGACCAGGCATTTTTGATGCCTGAGTCAGCAAAGATTGCGGTTCTGGCAAGATAATCTTGCCGGTCCCCTCCAGATAGCCAAACAAACGCTCGCGGTCACCCAAGGAAATATTCTGCTGTGACTCCAGCAAGGCCTGGGCAACATTCAATGATTCCATTTCACCTTTTTCCAGGTATTCTTTGCGTAATTTTTTATACAGCTTTGCATTTTTCTTGCCCATCTTGGCAATGGCCTGTTGAGCCTTCTCCTCGAATCCCGGCTCTTTCCCATACAGGTGATTGAAACGCCTGGCTACCTCCCTGGTAAGCTCGACGTGGGCAACCTGATCTTCGCCGACAGGCACGTTTCCTGCCTTGTAAGCCAGAATGTCGGCAGACTGCAAAAGCGGATAACCAAGAAACCCATAAGTGGCCAGATCTTTTTCTTTCAGCTTTTCCTGTTGATCCTTGTAACTCGGCACACGTTCCAGCCAGCCAAGAGGAGTCATCATCGAAAGTAATAAATGCAGTTCTGCATGTTCCGGCACGCGCGACTGGATAAACAGGGTCGCTGTTCCGGGAGTCACACCAGCTGCCAGCCAGTCAATTACCATATCCGTGACATGAGCCGCGATTTGACTGCTATTTTCATATTCTGTCGTCAGTGCATGCCAGTCGGCCACAAAAAAGTAGCATTCATGTGTATGCTGCAGTTCGATCCAGTTTTTTAGCACGCCGTGGTAGTGACCAAGATGCAATTTCCCTGTCGGTCGCATACCTGATAGTACACGCTGATTTTGAGCAGTTGAGCTAGCCATTAGATTCGTTAAAGTCCAACAAATTTGGTAATAATTGATTGAAAGAAGGAAAGCGGACCCTCCAGCAGATACCTTAGCATCCCCACTGCGAGCAGCCCAAAGATAATAAATAACCCATAGGGTTCAATTTTTGAAAGCGCCTGACTCAGCCCGTCGGGCAGGATTCCGCAAAGCACCCGACCACCGTCCAGTGGCGGAATTGGTATAAGATTCAGCACCATTAAAATCAAATTTATCACCAACCCTACTTTACCCATTTCAATCATTAGCGTCGCGGAAACCTCCGCTTCTGCATGCATCCCGGATTTGATGATATATGCCCAGAATAATGCCATAACAAAATTCGATGCCGGACCGGCCGCGGCGACTAACGCCATGTCTCGTTTGGGATCATTCAGTCTGTGCATGTTTACAGGTACAGGTTTTGCCCAACCAAACAAGAGCCCTCCCAACATCACAAGGACCACTGGCACTAATACTGTGCCGACCGGATCGACATGCTTAAACGGGTTTAACGTCAACCGACCCAGGTTGGCCGCAGTCGGATCGCCAAGTGAACGGGCAGCCCATCCATGAGCAACTTCGTGCAGGGTGATTGCCAGCAATATGGGCGGCGCATAAAGCGCAATCTTAGTAATCAGTTCCATTTTGTCAGGAATTATACGGGCTTGCCCACCAAGGCGCCATGGGCAATCAGGACTGTATAAATTCTCCTCGCCCCTGACGCAGAATGTCATAGCTTGAATCCACCATGTTAACCACTGTGGTCGGCTCAAAGCCACAGTTCCCTCCATCTATAATTAGATCAACCTGACTCGACAAACGTTCACGCATATCTTCGGGGTCTGTCATCGGAGTATCATCGCCCGGGATAATCACGGTACTGCTCATCAGAGGCGCTCCCAATGCTTCAAGCAAACATAACGTCACCGGGTGATCAGGTATTCTCAGACCAATCGTTTTACGCTTAGGTACCTGCATTCGTCGGGGCACCTCCCGTGAGGCGCGCAAAATAAAAGTGTAGGGTCCCGGAGTATAGGTGCGTAGCAGTCTGAACATGGTATTGTCCACAAAGGCATAGTTACTCAGTTCCGAAAGGTCCCTGCATACCAGTGTAAAATTATGCTTGTCATCCACCTGGCGAATTCGACGAATCCGGTCCAAAGCGTCCTTGTCTCCGAGATGGCAACCAAATGCATAGCAAGAGTCAGTCGGATAAACGATAAGTGCTCCCTGCCTGATCATTTCAACGGCCTGTTTAATAAGGCGCTGTTGGGGATTCTCCGGGTGAATTGAAAAAAATCTGCTCATCTTAAATATTCAGGATTAATCATCTGGGCTGCATCATGGAAAACCAATAACGGCTTTTTCTTGTTTCAGATAAGCGCTTCATCTTATCATGTAAACACACCCGGACTCGGCATTTGAGGTCTATTATGACTTTATTGTTGCCTTTTCCTTCACTGCACGCTGCGTACTTCACAGACTTCTTGGTGATTTTAATTATAGCATCCGAATCACGCCCCGATAGTGACCGCGGGTCACATCACAGGTGCTGTTTAAAGCTGTTCCGGACAGTGACACCATAGGGGATAACATGACGGATAACATGTAGGCATTTTACCCATGTCGGCACATTTCGAATAATGCCCGGGAATATTCTTCATCTTTTCAGCAGCATTAAGTGCTGTTATCGCTTACAATTTCTGTATAGGTCAAAAAATGTATTTCATGCTGCCTGGCAGGATGACTATTGATGACTTACATTCTACAAATAGCGGCATTAAGCCGCTTTATATTGAAACGAACCTAAAAAGTGAAATAGATAATGTGGTATGCAATTATAAGCGAAGATGTTGATAACAGCCTTGAAAAACGCATGAGCGCCAGATCCAGACATATTCAGAGATTAAATGATCTCGCGGACAGTGGAAGACTTCTGACTGCGGGCCCTCATCCTGCCATTGACAATGAAGATCCGGGTGATGCCGGCTTTACCGGCAGCCTTATTATCGCCGAATTTGATACACTGGAAGATGCTCGGGCATGGGCAGATGCCGACCCATATATTGATGCGGGTGTTTACAAAAATGTCACGGTCAAACCGTTTAAAAAAGTGCTTCCATAATTCTTCGATTCCATACACTCTATATAACAGGAATATTTTATGACTCGTATATTCGTTTTACTGCTGGCCTCGAGCCTGCTGATACTGACTGCCTGCAAAGAGGAAAACACTGCCGACAATCCTGCCAACAGCGGGATTCCTGCTGATCAGATTGCCGCGACCGTCAATGGAACCGTTATAAGTAAAGAAGATGTTACATACTTCAAGGAGGCCAAGGGTAATCCGCAAGTTGATGACAGCCAGATTATCGATGAAATGATTGCTACGGAATTACTGCGCCAGGAAGCCATTAAACTCGGAATCAATGACAGTAAGAATGTACGCTTTCAGCTTCGGCTGCAGGAATCTGAATTATTGGCGAGACTGCTGATGCGGGATAAATTTGGTTCACTTTCCTTCACAGAAGACGAGTTAAAAGCCGCTTACGACAAACAAATTGGAAACAATGAAAGCCGCGAATTTAAAGCACGGCATATTCTTCTTAAAACCGAAGATGAAGCCCAGGCAGTGATTGACGCCCTGCGTAATGGTGCTGATTTCATTGAACTCGCCAAACAGAGATCTACCGGGCCTTCCGGTCCGAATGGTGGTGATTTAGGCTGGTTCCAGGCATCACGCATGGTCCCGCCTTTTGCCGACGCTGTAAAAATGATGAATAAGGGTGACGTCTCTGTAAAACCCGTGCAAACCAGTTTTGGTTATCATGTCATCAGGCTTGATGATACAAGAGAACTGGACAAGCCCAGTTTTGAAAGTGTCCGTGACGAAATTAATCAGTCACTCATAAGGGACGCAATCAACAACTATATTGCAGAGATTCAGTCTATCGCGAGTATCAATAAAAATTGACACCCTGAAGTGGTTGCGTTTGGTTAATTATTATTCAACAATAGCGCATGCAGCCACTGGTCTGTGATACAAAACATGACAAATTATGATTCTCGATTAACATCGAGGCGCGAGGAGAACTATGAATAATACATCTGAAGCACCGCAAGACTCTGTTTTGCGTCGCCATTGGGAAGCAGCCAGGCAACAACAGTCTGGTTCGGTGCAGCCCCCAGCCTCGTCATCCGCAGAATCCACCGATTCTGCCCCGTCGGGCGGTTTTTTTTCCTGGTTAAAGTCGTTATTCAGTTAATCTTATTTATTGCATACAGGGAAACGTGCACTAACATTTGTCCCGAGCATATTGTATAAACTCGAATAATAGCCGGGCATCCTCACATAAATATGTCAGGGCCACTGATGTAGCATGCTTTGGCTGAATACGAATGCCCTCTTTCACAGGGGTAAGCGAGTAGATATGAGGGTATTCAAGTTCAGACGGAGTCAGATCCTCACCTTCAAAGTAAATCCTTTGATTGGTGAGCAGTAATTTGCCTGAGCCCAGAGACGACCTGTTTACAACCTGCTTGCTGTTTTTTTTTAGCAGACTGTCCAGAAGATGCATGGTTACTGACCATGACTGCGGATTCTGTTCAGTGACATCTTCCTGGATTTCACTTTTATCAAAACACCACCACAAAACCTCTTGTTTCCGTAACTGAATAGAATAGTTTGCAGGGTGGCAGTTGCATTCTGGAAGCTGGCGATTTTTCAATTGCTGTAATGCATGAAGATTATATTGTTGAATCAAAAAGTGTTGATTGATAAAGACTGATGCATCAGGTGATAGCTTTTCAAGCAGCGCTGTCCAGTCTTGCACAAGAAACGGGGACGGCTGATTAGTCTCCAGAAAATTACTGGCGTAAAATTCCAGTGCTCGATTAATTGTTCTGTTATGCGCTTCTTCCACAAAACCGCAACGGGCGATAGATTGCTGGATTTTATCGGCCAGCACATCAGAGGGTAGCCTGCCAAGTTCTTTGGCAATAGATTGGGCTATATTCCGTCTGGAGTCCTCATACTGACGATAACAATTTTTATGCAAGGAATAAAAAAGGCCTGCAGACTTTCCACAAAGAATGCAGGCTGCCATCGCGAATTTACCGAATCTTGTTGGCGACTCTAGTAGTCTTCTTCCAGCTCATCATACAAACCATCATCGTCTATTACCGTGCCGTCACTAATAAGAAACTCTCTTCGATCGAGGTAGGCTTCACGAATAAATGTATATCGATCCGTGGATATCTCGTCGACAGTTTCCTCCAGTGAGAGTAGCTCTGCACGCACACTGACGGCATCAATCGCGACAATGCCAACTCGTTCAATTGTTTTAATTTCAACATAGGTCAGAGGATCCAAGAGCATGCGATCGACAACAAGTGATGGCGTATCTCTTAAAGTTGATGGCCCAAAGAACGGCCAGACAATATAAGGCCCCGCATCCATTCCCCATGCGCCCAGTGTTTGACCGAAATCTTCGTCGTGCTTGGTTAGCCCCATTGAGCTGGCAACATCAAACAAACCCAACACACCAAGCGTACTGTTAACCACAAAACGACCAATGTCAGATGCCGAGTTCGAAACTTTACCTTGCAGCAGATTATTGGCTGCTACACTGATATCATCAAGATTTTCAAAAAAGTTTCTGACCCCGGTTTCCACGAAATCTGGCGCAACCGCTTTGTAACCCTGAGCAGCAGGCTTCAACACCGCCCGATCCAGACCGTCATTGAACCCATACATTGCACGGTTGAAACCCTGCCAGGGATCTCTTTCATTTTCAACGTACTGGGTACTTGCGCAGCCGCTCAATACCAATAATATACACACTGACAATATCACACATAATTGACTCATTCCCCTGCAAATTCCACTCGATCGCACTGCTTGTCTCCTCTGTATCGAACTTATGATTATAATTATTCTGGTTAACTGTGTTTTATTTTTTATTTTTTGCCTGCGCCTGAATACGCAAACGTAATGCATTCAACTTGATGAAACCTTCAGCATCTTTTTGATTATAGGCTCCCTGATCGTCTTCAAAGGTTGCAATGGCTTCACTAAACAGGCTGTCTGAAGATGATTGCCGACCTGTGACGGCAATATTACCCTTGTATAACTTCAAACGCACCTGTCCTGTTACCGTTTTCTGCGTTTGATCTATGAGCGCCTGTATGGCAAGTCTTTCCGGGCTCCACCAGTAGCCATTATAGATTAATGTTGCATAGCGTGGCATTAGATCGTCTTTCAAGTGAGCCAGCTCACGGTCCAGGGTTATCGATTCAAGCGCACGATGCGCTTTTAGCAATACACTGCCACCTGGTGTCTCATAACAACCCCTTGATTTCATCCCGACATAACGGTTTTCGACAATATCAAGCCGTCCAATACCGTGACGACCGGCAACAACGTTTAATTTCTCAAGCAGTCCTGCTGGCGAATATTTTTCACCATTCAATGATGTCGCATCTCCCTGCTCAAATCCAAGTTCAATGATTTCTGGCTGGTCAGGCGCCTGCTCAGGTGACACAGTCCATTTCCACATGTCTTCTTCGGGAGCATTCCATGGATCTTCCAGTGGCCCTCCCTCATAAGAGATATGCAGCAAGTTGGCGTCCATGGAATAAGGCGATTTTCCCTTGCGAGTCTGTTCTACTGGTATACCGTGTTCTTTTGCATACGCCATCAGTGTTTCGCGGGAGCCCAGTTGCCACTCGCGCCAGGGAGCGATAATTTTAATATCAGGATTCAGGGCGTAAGCACCGAGCTCAAACCTGACCTGATCATTGCCTTTCCCTGTAGCGCCATGAGATATGGCGTCTGCACCGGTTTGCCGTGCGATTTCAATTAATCGTTTGGCGATCAGCGGTCGGGCAATGGATGTTCCCAACAAATACTCACCTTCATAAACGGTATTACCACGCATCATCGGGTAAACATATTCACGCACAAATTCTTCACGCAGGTCTTCAATAAAAATTTCCTTGACACCGAATTGCATTGCCTTGGCACGCGCCGGTTCTACCTCTTCTCCCTGACCGATATCAGCAGTAAAGGTCACAACTTCACATTGGTACTGCTCTTCCAGCCAACGCAATATAATGGAGGTGTCCAGTCCACCTGAATAGGCAAGGACGACTTTTCTAATGTCTGTCATAATGTTCGTATTCTGTTTTGGTGAGAATTCAGGTACACATTATAGCGAATGATAATTCGAATAAGCTGCCAGGATTGGCAAAATTATAAACTGATATGACAACACAACATAATATTATCAATCACGATGTTAAATTTATCCCGATGGGAAACCGTTTCCGTGGCTTTTGCCCCGTGGTCGTGGATGTGGAAACGGGTGGCTTCAACGCTCACACCGATGCGTTACTTGAAGTGGCAGCCATTATACTCGGGATCGACTCAAACGGTCTATTGTACTGTAAAGAATCCCACAGTATTCACATTCAGCCATTTGAAGGAGCCAACATCGAACCGGCTTCACTGGAAGTCAATGGCATTGATCCATTTCATCCATTGAGAATCGCATCTCCCGAGAATGAAGCCCTGAAAAATATCTTCAAGCCAATACGCAGGACCGTCAAGGAAAATCACTGCAAGCGCGCGATCCTTGTCGGCCATAATGCATTTTTTGATTTGAATTTTATTAATGCCACCGTTGCCAGGGCCAAGGTCAAAAATAACCCGTTTCACCCATTCAGTTGTCTTGATACAGTCTCCCTGGGTGCCATGGCTTATGGCCAGACTGTCCTGTCGAGGATTGCGGAAGTCTCCGGGCTTCAATGGCAAAGCAATGAAGCACACTCTGCACTGTACGATGCCCGTATGACGGCGGAAATATTCTGTAATATTTTAAATACGTGGAATAATAAAGTGGAGGCGAAAATCCCCGTATCCAGTACGCTAGCCGGCACCGAACAGGATCATTCGTAATACACCACCTTCTATGTGTTACTAGCCTCAACCGCCTGCTTGATCATTTCCTGCAACTCACCCTTTTCAGCCATTTCAAGTGTGATATCACACCCTCCGATGAGTTCACCATTTATATATACCTGAGGGAACGTTGGCCAATCGGCATAACGTGGAAGGTTCTGAAAAATTTCAGGATCCATTAGCACATTGACATAAGCAAACTCATGGCCACATTTCTTCAGCGCCTCTGCGGTACGCATTGAAAAACCACACTGTGGCATTTGAGGTGTGCCTTTCATGTAGATAATCACCGGATTTGACTCTACCTGCTCACGAATTCTTTCTAACACATCCATTTTAATTCCTTTGACTAGTACGCACTTTTTACATATTCAATTTCTGAATTCTACGCATCACCTGGCGCGATTGACTACCTATCGTGAGGGATACTTAAAGCCGACGAATATTCTAGCCTATATGGGTTTGCAGCCATTGCTCGAGTAATGCCATGTGCCACACTTTACTCCCCTGTAATCGCGTATGATGCTGATCAGGCGCATCCAGCAGCATGTCCACATAAGTTCTGGAAAAAATTCCCCTTTGTCGACATGCATCAGAATTTAACGTATCGCGAACCATCTCAAGAAACTCACCCCGCACATACTTCAATGCAGGCATTGGGAAGTATCCTTTAGGTCGATCTATGACAGTATCCGGGAGTAACCCGCGCGCAATTTTCTTCAACACATACTTACCTCCATCACGCAACTTCATTTCAGGCGGCATCTTCATCGCCAGCTCAACCAACTCATGATCGAGGAATGGCACACGCGCTTCCAGCCCCCAGGCCATCGTCATACTGTCGACACGCTTGACCGGATCGTCAACAATTAAAGTAGTGACATCAAAAGACAGTACGGCATCAATGAACGATTCACAGACACATTCTTCCAGGGCATTTTTTACGAATTGACCTGTATAATCCCGGTCAACATATTTTTTTTCTACTGCTTGGGAATATTCATCAAAATCACGATCAAAATAAAACGATGAAAATCGCTGCAGATAATCCCCTGTTGCCGCATGCATTTTTGGATACCAGAAATAGCCGGCAAACACCTCATCCGCACCCTGACCTGATTGCACTACCTTGATATCTTTACTGACCTGCTCTGCCAGCAAATAAAAAGCCACTGCATCCTGCGCAACCATTGGTTCAGGCATGCACCTTATTGCTTCTGGCAATCGCGCCAACACCTGATCATTGGCTATATGAAAACGCTGATGGTTTGTGGCGAACTGGCGGACAACCGCATCAGAATACTCAAACTCATGACCCTGCTCTTCGGGCTGATCCTCAAAGCCGACAGAATAAGTATTGACCGTACCATGCCTGTTGGCAGACAAAGCCACCAGCAGACTTGAGTCCAGGCCACCAGACAATAGCACCCCGACTGGAACATCAGCAATTTCCAGGCGTCGATCAACCGCCAGTTGCAGTGCCTGCTGAATTTGTTCTATCCATTCCTGTTCATTTCTTTTTTCACCACGAGTCGCCGATAATTTCCAGTATGATCTTGGTTCACCAGCACCGCGGGAATCTACCCGCATGAAATGGCCGGGAGGTAATTTGCGAATACCATTGAGTATGGTGCGAGGCGCAGGCACGACTCCATGCAGGGTTAACTGGTGCTGCAGTGCCTGCACATCTATGCTGGTATCGACCTCCCCCGTGGCGAGTAGTGCCTGTGTATTCGATGCAAAATAAAAACTATTGCCTGTCAGACTATAGTAAAGCGGCTTAATACCCAGGCGATCCCTGGCGACAAATAAATGCTGCTTGCGATTATCCCAGATCGCAAAGGCAAACATACCCGTCAGTTTGTCCAGGCATTTCTCACCCCATACCTCATACGCATGCAATATCACTTCGGTATCACTGGTAGAAACAAACTCCTGTCCCTGTTTTTGCAGCTGTAAACGCAACTCGGGATAATTGTAGATAGTACCGTTAAATACAATGGAAACTGAGCGATCCGCATTATGCATGGGCTGATGTCCAGCCTGCGATAAATCTATGATTGCAAGTCGACGATGCCCCAGCCCAATGTGTTTATTCATGTAAACCCCGGAATCATCCGGGCCTCGACGCTCCAGCTCGGATAACATGCCTTTGATTCGTTGTTCACTGGCGCGGGCACCACCCATTTGAAACTGACCACAAATTCCACACATATTATTCTTCTTTCATCTGTCCAAATCCGCCACCGCCGGGCGTGTCTATTCTAAGCCGGTCACCTGGCTGCATATTCAGACTTACCTTACTTCCAATCAAACGGTGGTTATGTTGATTTTTGCCGGTGGCACCTGTGCGACCGCCCTGCAAACCTGCTGGTGCATGCCTGCGACGTTCACTAAGCAAAGTCACCCTGGATGGCTTCAGAAATTCAAATTCCCGTATGATGCCATTCCCTCCCGAAAACCTCCCCGCTCCTCCCGAGCCAGTCCGGATCTGATAACGTGTTATTCTTACCGGGTAATTCATCTCCAGTACTTCAATCGGAGTATTCTGGGTGTTAGTCATATGGGTCTGTACTGCACTCAGGCCATTGGACCAGGCACTCGCCCCTGCGCCACCACCAATCGTTTCATAGTAACTCCATCCGGAATCACCCTGAGCGCCCATGGCAACATTATTCATGGTACCCTGACTACTCGCCGGAACCCGCTCCGGGCAAGCCTTCGATAACGCTTTAAATAATACGTCAACTATGCGCATACTGGTTTCAACATTACCGGCTGCCACGGCGGCGGGATATTGCGCATCGACCAGTGTACCGGGTTGAGTAGTGATGGTGATAAATGAAAAAGCACCATGACAGACAGGGACGTCATCATTCATTAAACACCTGAAAACATAAAACACAGCGGCGGCTGTCACTGCTTTTGGACAGTTTATATTGCCTGTGACCTGGCGGGCAGATTGTGTGAAATCAACCGCGATACCATGTCTGTTAACATCAATGTCGACTTGTATTTCTATATCTGTCCGCCCGGCGCCATCGTCTTCCATAAAATCGATGGCCGAATACCTGCCAAAAGGTATAGATCCGAGCTGATTCCTGGCCATCGTATGGGCATATTCAAACATGGCAACAGTCAACTGGTTAAATACCTGAATGCCACACTCGGCAATCAGAGACTGCAAACCGGCGACACCATGCAAATTTGCACTCAGCTGCGCGTTCAGGTCCGCATAAGTATCTTGCCGGTTCTGTAGCGTCGAAAAAAGCACATCAAACAGTTCACGATGGATGGAATTATTTTGGCCAAGATACTGTGGCTCAAGAACAATGCCTTCTTGCTGTATATGAGTAGACAGGGGCATAGATCCGGGCTCTGTGGCACCAATGTCAGCATGATGCGCCCGGTTAGCGACAAACCCCAGACACGATCCATCCACCACGACAGGGGATATCAGTGTAATATCAGGCAGATGTGTCCCGCCCAGATAAGGATCATTAAAAATAACGATATCACCGGACTGCCACTGGAACTGACTGACAATATCGCGCATCGCATAAGCCATACTTCCCAGGTGAACCGGAATATGTGCAGCTTGCCCACATAATTTTCCCTCACAGTCAAACATCGCACACGAGTAATCGAGGCGATCACGTATGTTCGGCGAGACGGCGGCATGCCTTAACTTTGCACCCATTTCCCCACATAATGCATTGATTTGATGTACAAATAAACTTAGTTGAATTGTGTTAATAGCCATCAAGTATGATTGTGTTTAACTTCAAAACCTTCTATTGTTTGGTATCAGGCTGAATGACAGGCCTGTTTCAGCGTCTTTTACAATAACAACCAGCATAAAACGAGGTGTCATGTGAATCCACTCAGCTCCATCTTAGGGACTATAATTGCCGGCTTTGTACTAGCTGTGATTATTGCACTCATAGTTTAGATTAAAGCCCGTCAGTCTACTAACGCATAACAATAATATTGATTTTCTTTAGGAGGTATTACTAAATGAATGTATGGTCACTCGCCGTCTGGCTACATGTGTTCGCCGGTATCATATGGATCGGCATCCTATATTACTTCAACTTCATACAGGTACCCGCGGTCGCCGCAGCCACGGCCGACAGCAATGGTCCGGGACCTGCTGCCATCAGTAAATACGTGGCCCCACGGGCACTGGCCTGGTTTCGCTACGGCGCACTTGCCACCTGGTTAACGGGTGCCTGGGCGCTCTCATACGTGGGTGGATTTGTGCCCAATATGTTTTTCACGGAAGGTGTCACCATTATTGGCATTGGCGCCTGGCTTGGCACCATCATGCTATTTAATGTCTGGGTGCTTATCTGGCCAAACCAGAAGAAACTTTTGGGAATTGTTGAAGCCAGCGATGACGAAAAAGCCAAGGCCAAGACCGTTGCCTTCATGGCATCACGCACAAATACATTGCTATCCATCCCAATGTTGATGTGCATGGTTGGCCATGGTCACGGCTTGCCTTTCTAGCAAATTTACCTGACCCCCAAACATGCTGGAAAATCAGCATGTTTGGGCGCATAATTTAAAAACGGCAGCGTCACCACGCTGCCGTTTTTATTTTGATTGTCTGAATTTTTGATATTTTTAATTACTAATGACGTAAAATTCTCGCTGTGAATAGCTTAATGCCAACCTATGCACGTAAAGACATCACCTTCACCAGGGGGGAAGGTGTGTGGTTATGGGATCAACAGGACAGACAATACCTGGATGCCTTATCCGGTATTGCTGTATGTGGTCTGGGTCACGCTCACCCTGATATTGCCCAGGCAATCTGCACGCAGGCAAATACACTATTACATACATCGAATATCTATCGCATTGAGGCACAGGAAAAACTGGGCAACAGACTTTGCGAAATTAGTCAAATGGATCGTGTTTTCTTCAGTAATTCAGGTGCCGAAGCCAATGAAGCCGCCATCAAGCTGGCCCGTTTGTATGGCCATTCACGCAATATTAATACCCCGCATATTATCGTTTTTGATAACAGCTTCCACGGCAGAACAATGGCAACCCTTTCGGCCACTGGCAATCAAAACACACACGCGGGATTCGAACCCTTATTAAAGGGCTTCATCCATATACCCTACAACGATATTCAGGCTGTTGCGAATATTTGCAAAAACAATGCAAGTGTGTGCGCAATATTCGTTGAACCCATCCAGGGCGAGGGAGGCATCAATGTACCCAGCCCGCATTACCTTGCCCAGTTGCGCAAGATAAGTGATGAGCATGACTTATTGCTAATACTGGATGAAATCCAGACCGGTAATGGACGCACCGGCCAGTGGTTCGCCTGTCAGCATCAGCAAATTAACCCTGACATCATCACCACCGCAAAAGGCCTCGGTAATGGTTTTCCGATTGGCGCATGCATGGCCCGGGGCAAAGTCGCAGAATTATTTACCCCGGGAAGCCATGGAAGCACTTTTGGCGGCAACCCTTTGGCCTGCGCGACCGCTCTGCAGGTATTAAATACTATTCGGGAAGATGACTTACTCAGCAACGCCCGAAGTATGGGCACACTGCTTATGCATCAACTGGAAACAAAACTGGCCAATCAATCAATCGTAAAAGAAATTCGCGGGCAAGGTCTGATGATTGGTATTGAACTGGATCAACCATGCGCAGCAATCGTGGATATTGCGCTTGCTAAAAAATTACTTATTAACGTCACTGCCGGAAACGTCATCAGGCTATTGCCGCCACTAATAGTGAATGCAGAGCATGTCGTTCAAATAAGCGATCTGGTATCTGACTGCATCACTGAATTTAATAATCCGTAACCATTTATTTAATGCACAATTACACACTGCCATGATACGCCATTTCCTGTCATTGTTAGACCTCACTAGTGACGAATTACGTTCGCTACTATTACGCGCGACTGAATTAAAGAAAATTCAGCATAGCGGTGAAAATTACGCGCCGTTTCAAAATAAAACATTAGCCATGCTGTTTGATAAATCCTCGACCAGGACACGTGCATCATTCGAAGCAGGGATGGCGCAATTTGGCGGTCATGCACTATTTTTGTCATCTAAAGACACACAGCTTGGCCGCGGTGAACCTGTTGAAGATACGGCGAGAGTGTTAACACGTATGGTAGATATTATTATGGTCCGAACCTTTGCCCATAATACGATTGAGCGATTCGCCAGCGAAGCGACCGTCCCGGTTATCAACGGACTCACAGACCTGTTTCATCCCTGCCAGTTACTGGCTGACTTACAGACCTGGTTTGAAAAGCGCGGTGATATCAGCGGCGCGACTGTAACATGGATTGGCGATGGCAATAACATGTGCCACTCTTATATCAACGCCGCAAGGCTACTTAATTTTAATTTACGGGTCGGTTATCCCGAGGGATATGCACCCAACAGGATGATTGTTGAGGCCGCAGGAGATTGCATTTATCTGACCAATGATGCACATGATGCGGCCCAAGACTCTGATTTGGTAGTCACCGATGTTTGGGCAAGCATGGGACAGGAAGAAGAACAAACACAACGCGAAAAAGCTTTTGCGTCTTTCCAGGTCAACCGGGAGCTTATGCAAAAAGCCAACAAAGATGCCTTATTTATGCACTGCCTGCCCGCGCATCGCGAGGAAGAAGTCACCAGCGAGGTGCTGGAAGGACCACAAAGCGTGGTCTGGGATGAAGCCGAAAATCGTCTGCATGCACAAAAGGCGCTGATTGAATTCCTGCTGCTAAATAAGCACGCATAATGCAAAGATTTTATAAATCTTCTTTTACCACAAGTGAACCCGGGTGAAAGCCTAGCCATAATAAACACAACAAATACAAATTGTTGTGTTCTGATCTTTTGTCTCTCTGGCGAAGACAGAGGCCAATTGCCAGAACATCTGTGACACTTTTTTATTAACAAAGGTTGATTTGGGGCGGTAATGTCCTGCATGCTAGCAAAACAATAATAATTACAATACGCTGGAGATTATAATGGAAGCCCTCACCTCCGTACTAAGTACACTCAGTTCATTCATTTGGGGCAAATTCACACTGGTATTGATTCTTGGTGTCGGAATCTACCTTACCGTGGGCCTTAGATTCATACCGTGGCGTAAAACCATTCCGGATGCATTCGCATTGCTGTTTAAAGGCCGAAAAGGGATTGGTGAGGGAGAAATATCCCCATTTCAGGCGTTGATGACTGCCATGTCAGCAACCATCGGCACCGGGAATATCGCAGGTGTCGCGACCGCAATTTTTATTGGCGGCCCGGGCGCCATATTCTGGATGTGGATCACCGCGCTGGTCGGCATGGCTACCAAGTACGGTGAAGCCGTACTGGCAGTTAAGTACCGTGAGACAGACGCCAGAGGTAAACATGTTGGCGGACCCATGTATTACATTAAAAACGGGCTGGGCCCAAGATGGAAATGGCTTGCCTTTCTGTTTGCCTTGTTTGGCACCATCGCGGCATTTGGTATTGGCAATATGGTCCAGTCCAACTCGGTTGCAGATGCGTTAAACAGCAACTTCAGCATCGATCACAAGGTGACAGGTCTGGTAATTGCAGTGCTGGCAGGTCTGGTCATCCTGGGGGGGATTGAGCGTATTGGTGCCGTTGCAGGCAAACTTGTTCCGTTCATGGCCATGGCATATATCATCGGTTCTCTGGCCGTTATATTCATTCATCTTGGCGAAGTGCCGGCGGCAATTGGCCTGATCATTGACAGCGCATTCAATGGCTCCGCCGCAGCGGGCGGATTCGCCGGCGCAGGAATCATGCTGGCAATACAAATGGGTGTGGCGAGAGGAATTTTTTCGAATGAAGCAGGGTTGGGCAGCGCACCCATTGCCCATGCGGCAGCAAAAACCGATAATCCGGTCCGGCAAGGCATGATCGGCATGCTTGGGACATTCATCGATACGCTCATCATATGCACCATGACGGCACTCGTCATTATCCTGAGCGGAGCGTGGACAAGTGGCGAGACCGGCGCCAGTCTGTCAACCATGGCTTATGGTAATTCCATTCCGTTTGGTGAATACATTATCACCTTTGGCCTGGTGGTGTTCGCATTCACAACTATTTTAGGTTGGAGTTACTACGGTGAGCGATGTGCAGAATACCTGTTTGGTGAAAGGATCATTCTCCCCTATCGAATACTCTGGATCTTGGCAGTATTTATTGGAGCGTTTCAGAAAGTGAATCTGATCTGGTTACTTGCCGACGTCATGAATGGCTTTATGGCAATACCAAACTTAATTGCGCTGGCGTTGCTCAGCCCGGTGATATTCAAAGTAACAAGACAGTATTTTTCCAATTCCAGGGAATAGATATTTGCTTACACATACCAAAGAAAACCTTGCCATTATCCGTGAGTCGGTGCGCCAGGCCCTGGCCGAGGATATAGGCCAGGGGGATGTCACAGCCGCGCTGTGTCAGAATGTCATTTTACAGGCAAACGTTATCTGCAGAGAGACGGCCACATTATGCGGGCAGTCATGGTTCGATGAGTGTTTCCGACAACTCAATGAAAATATCGTAATTGAATGGTTACGCCGTGACGGTCACACCATGCATCCTGGCAACCCGGTATGCAGCTTAACGGGACCCGCCGATGCCATCCTTACCGGAGAGAGAACTGCCCTGAACTTCCTGCAAACTTTATCTGCCACTGCCACGGCCACGACAAAGCTGCTGCATCGAATCCGGGGCACAAAAGCACAGCTGCTTGATACCCGCAAAACCATCCCCGGTCTGCGCTATGCTCAAAAATATGCAGTCCGCTGTGCCGGTGGCAGTAATCACCGCATGGGACTATATGACGCATACCTGATAAAGGAAAACCACATCATTGCCTGCGGCTCAATAGGCGATGCCATTTCGCGCGCGCGATCCAGGCATCCCGAGCTGAACATCGAAATTGAAGTTGAGAACATAGATGAGCTGGAGCAGGCCATTCACCATGGGGCGGACAGCGCGCTGCTGGATAATTTTTCCGTGGAACAGGTCAAGCAGGCCGTTGAACTCTCAAGGGATAAAAAAATCAAATTAGAGGTCTCTGGTAACATCAACATGGACAATATTCAACATTATGCAATGCTGGGGGTGGATTATATATCTGTCGGCGCACTCACAAAGAATATACATGCAGTGGATTTCTCCATGCTATTCAGCTAGGTCTTTTTTTGCCTGACACCAATACTTTTCCAGCTCAGATTCACTCAGGGCGTCAAATCTTTCATGATGACACTCTATTAACTGTTCCATGCGCCTGAAACGTTTTTCAAATTTATCATTTGCTTTTTTTAAAGCAACTTCCGAATCAACGTCAAGATGGCGACAGACATTAACAACCGAAAACAGAACATCGCCAATTTCATCCTCTACGCGATGCTTTGACCCCTGTTCCTGCAGTACCTGTTTTAGCTCGGCGATTTCTTCATTTAGCTTATCAAGTACACCTTTAACATTGGCCCAGTCAAATTGGGCTCTGGCTGCTTTATGCTGTAATTTTTTTGCGCGCTGCAACGGTGGCAGTCCTGATGCAATATGAGCCATTCTGGACGCATCTTCCGGCTTTTCTTTTTTGATATATTCGAGATCTTTGATGGCATCCCAATCCTGCAAAAGATGTGCGTGTTGCCGGTCTGTCTGGAAAACATGAGGATGCCGGCGAACCATTTTTTTGCTAATTGTGTTGACTACATCGGCAAATGTAAACTCGGCCTGTTCATGTGCCAGTTGCGAGTGATAAACGACCTGTAACAGTAAATCCCCCAGCTCTTCACATAAGTCAGGCATGTGATTGCGTGAAATTGCATCCAGCACCTCATAAGCCTCCTCAATTGTGTAGGGAGCAACTGAATTAAAAGTCTGGCGTTTATCCCATTCGCAACCCGTCTGTGGATCACGAAGAGATTGCATGATGACTAATAAATCATCGATAGTGTAGGCATCGGTCACATTCATAGCCCGAAAAACTTAATATTGTTTAAAATATTAAACCTTGTATGAATATTTTAGAAGTAACACACCGTTACTCAGACGTTTATTTTTACGAAATTTCCGTGGGTCTGATGAAAACGTAACGTTATAAATTCGAGACCGACACGCCAGCGCTGACGGAGCAGTGTATGAGCGCCTTTGATATACATAACAACAGCAACCGCGTCCAGCTTGTGACTGGATAATTTTAATATTTGGTCATGTCCAACATAATAATTGGTCAACAGTTGAATCCCATTAAGCGAGACATCCTGGGTTTCTGCGATATATACCCGCTGAGTTGGCCAGCCTGCATAATATGAGACCGGCCATTTTTTTTCGATACGCTGTATGATGCGCTGGCCATCTTGACCATGCGCCTGCTTAGACGCCAGGTACAGAGCACTGCCGCAGCGCCGGCAAGTACTGTCCGGGCGGACATTATCACCCAGGCGGTGAGGTAGCTGGCAAAATACACATAGCCCGGACTTAACCATTTGTTCTATTTTAATTCTGCTTCTGTGACCCTGCGGATCCCCGGCGTGATCCGGATTAGCTCGCAACACAGTTAAGCTTGCATCATATTTTGCCCGAGTGTCCGGATTTATTAGCACGGAATAGGCCTCATTGAGCAACGCAGCCTTTTGCGGATCTCCTCCAAGATCAGGATGCATTTTCATCTTTTGCATCATGGCTCGATAAGTTGCACGTATCACCTCCGCGGGAGCATCCTCACACACGTGCAGGATTTGATAATAATTCTGTCTTGGCGCCATTTGTAATAATTAGAACAATGTCATCGAGTGATAGTAATCACATCGACATCGGCATAATCCGGCTTTCCTTTAAGTGTCACCCGGAACCGGGCGGGTGCTTAGCCGCCTGCCACGTATCAAATAGACTTGAAAAACCAGCGATTGATAAATAGAATATGAGAATCATTATCATTCGTATTCATATTATGTCTCTACCCGCCTTTCGCCAAGATGAAATTATTTTGCGCCGGCAAGACATCGACTTTTCATGTTCTACCGTGCAAAAACTCCGCAAAACATTACTCACCCAGCTGGAATTGGTCGCCCATGCAATATGTGAGACCCCACAGGCCCTGAAACATGCCTTGGAACAGGATCGTGTTGTTCTCGGCGCCTGCGACTCGCAACATGGCCAGAATCTGATTTATATCCACTTAAACGAGCATGACTACGTCGTCCCATATATCGTAAGCCATTGATTATCTGTGTAATAAACTGAATCTGCTCGCGTGCGAAAACATGATTCGGTGCCCTTGAATCGTAGCGCAAGACAATCCCGGCGACATCACCAGATCCTGTCTTTAGTAAATCCGGAGACTTAATCAGCCTCAATGCAATTTTTCACTGTTTTATCTCAATAACATAAACTGCGGGCCTCATGTTTCCGGTTCGCTCCTGTCGCCAGGAATAAACCACACCTCAATCAATAGATTTAAAACGCTATTTGTTTAACCTGCCCACGGAATCAACCACACCCGGACTTTTTATTGCAACTACAGTGAATGACCATGCTGGGAACAGTGCTTGACTATGTATTTATTGGGGTTATGATCAAGATCACACATTAAATCACTAGCTTATACACTTTTCTTAAACAACCACTTGTAAGTTATCTGATTAATTGTCATACTTCTGTCATTACTTGATAATGATTAGAGTATTGATTTGGCAGACAAACACCCTACTGACCCCGCCCTGCTTCAGGTTAGGATTCCACGATCGCTACGCGACGAGTTTATGCGTTCCGTAAAAATGGAAGATGACAATGCTTCGCGACTTGTTCGCCAGTGGATTCGGGAGTATTTACGTGAAAGAGCACAAAGCGACATGTTTGAAGGCGAAGCACGATGAATGACGCCATTAAAGATCTCCGTCAAGATATGCACAATAAAGTCACATAAATATGGCCGCTAAAGTCTCATTAATTAATATTGGCAAAGATCTTTGGTCATATTTGTGTCGGCAAATACCGCCTCCCGTCGCCTTATCCAATTACACCAGCGAGTCGCAACTCTCCGAGGTACTAAAGTCAGGAAATCTTGATGCCGACATTATTGTATTGGGTCACCATCTGGACGACCCTCTGAAGATCGCCAACTGGGTCAAGGTAGTAAATCCGTTTACCAAAATTTTTATCCTGCGCAGACCCAATGACTTTGAATTGATGCGCCAGGATCTCGAGAACCACCCATCACTGGGTGAAGGCATCATATTATGTTCAACAGCAGATATTAAAAGTCTGCCCGGCGCCCTGATTAGTTGTACAGCCGCATCCGCCAACGACACAAATATAAATCAGGCGCAACACAGTAACGATAAAATTCCGGTTCTGAACAAAAAAGCCATACTGACACAACCAGATGAAATAGAGGTCGTGGATGACTTGCTTAACAGTGCCTGTGTCGGATTTATTCTGCTCGACAAAGACCACACGATTACACATGTCAATGATACCGCGTGTGAAATACTTGGCCTCGATTCCGCAGATTCACTTGGCATGCCGGTTGACCTTATTCTTGGAGAGCAGGGCCAAAACAGTTTTCATCGTCTGCTCTCCGAATCAAAACAAAGTCAATCGAGAGCATCGGGTCTGGTCACAATCAGCAATAATTCCGGCACAACTCATATACGCTGTGCTGTCACACTAAACGATGCGTCTAACAGTGCTTCCGGCTACGCGCTTGTTATTCAGGATCAAAGCCATTTAATGCGCATTGAGGCCGAATTACTGGAAGAGCAAACGCGCAACAAACTCACTCTGGAGCTGTTGAAAGAAGGCGTGTTCATTACAGATCACAACCTGGCAATTGTTCACATGAATCCGGTCGCTGAGAGCCTGACGGGCTGGCCGGCCTTTGAAGCCGAAGGGCATAATATCCGGGAAATTATACGTTTGATTGATTCCGACAAGCGTGAAAGATTTGAGATACCCGGGCATACGGCCATACAGGAAAAACGCACCATCCATATTAACCAGAACATATTACTGGTAAACAACCAGAATGATGAACGTGCCGTGGAAATCAGCATCGCACCACACTGCCCCGCCGAGCATAATGTATATGGAGCAGTTATCATAATAAAAGATCTTTCAGAAACCAGACGTCTTGCCAATGAAATACAACATCGCGCCTCACATGATGCATTAACCGGCTTGCTCAACAGACAGGAATTTGAGTATCAGCTGGAAAAATCGATTGCCAGCGCTGCCATACATGATGTGCAACATGTCCTGTGTTACGTGGATATCAACCAGTTTAAAATCATCAACGCGCAGGCAGGACATTCCGCAGGAGATCATATTTTAAAAGAAGTGGCCCATGTTCTGCATTCCAAAACTCGCAGCATAGATTATATTGGCCGTCTTGGTGGAGACGAATTCGCCATACTTCTGGTTAACCATACACTGGAAAACGCAAAACGTACTGCCCAGTCACTTATTGATGAATTCCAGAATCATAGTTTTTCCTGGGATTCACAATCATTCGAGCTTGGCCTCAGCGTTGGCATTGTTCCAGTAACGAAAGAGTCACCAGAGCCAGCACAAATGCTGACACGTGCCGAACTGACGTGTTTTTCAGCAAAAGAACGGGGCCGCAACCAGATCCATACCTACCAGACAGATGATGACGAGCTAACACGCAAGCATGCTGAAATACTGCGTGCAGCGGGTATAACAGGCGCTCTCCAGGAAGATCGGTTCATGTTGTATTGCCAGCCCATCGTTTCTCTTTCTTTAGCTAACCGCGCCACCCAGCATTATGAATTACTACTACGTTTAAATGATGCCAATGGCAATATCATTATGCCGGGAAGCTTCATCCCTGCTGCAGAACGTTATGGCTTAATGCCAAATGTTGACCGCTGGGTCATACATACTGCCTTACATAGTTACAATGATACATTTGGCGAAAAATCCGGTGTACATATCGCCATCAATCTGTCCGGGAACTCTCTCAATGATGACAAGCTGCTAAAATTCATCAAGGATGAAATTGAAAGTTCGGAGGTCGACCCCCAGCAAGTGTGCTTTGAAATTACCGAAACAGCCGCAATTAATAATCTTGCACAGGCCAGCCATCTGATCAAGGAACTAAAAACCATTGGCTGCTGTTTTGCACTTGATGACTTTGGCAGTGGCTTATCTTCATTTACCTACCTCAAAAACCTGCCAGTGGACTACCTGAAAATTGATGGCAGCTTTGTCACTGATATGTCCAGCGATACAATTGACTATGCAATGGTGGAGGCTATCAACCAGCTTGGACATGTGATGGGCATTGGAACTATTGCTGAATGTGCAGAAAGCGAAGAGGTAGTCGAGCAGTTACGTAAGCTTGGCGTGGATTTTGCCCAGGGTTACGCAATGGGTTCTCCAATACCGATGAATGGACTGAAGTTATTACATTAGGTATTACTCATGGCTGCGCAACCCAAACAAACAAAATTGGAACTCAACGAAATAGATACGTTGAGACAGCGTTTAGAGGCACTCTATGATGATGCCCGTAACAATGAAAAGATTCTAAAAAAATTCCAGTATCTCGAGCTAAAGCTATTAAGCTGTAGTTCTTTATCTGAACTGCTTCAGATTATTTCGCATCATAGCCGCTCCACTTTTGGCTGGGACGTGCTTACAATCATCCTTCATGACGAAGAAAGAAAAATATATAAATTACTGAAAGAATCCGGGGAAAATCCCGACAGCCAACAAACATTGCAACTACTCCCCGATATTAACCATGTAAGACAAATATATGGCATGAACCGCAAACCGTCTTTGGGGAAATTTGATCTGGCAAAACATCGCACTTTGTTTCTTGCTACCCAGAGATACCCTGAAAGTATTGCGCTGCTGCCTTTGCAAAGGAATAATCGCTTATTGGGCAGTTTGAATCTTGGCAGCTACAAACCCGAACGATTCCAGAAAGGAAATGCCACGGATTTCCTGCAACATCTTGCCGCAGTACTGGCAACCTGCCTACACACGGCAATCGCCCATGAAAAGTTAAAGCAGGCCGGATTGACCGATGCTTTAACCGGCATCAATAATCGTCGCTTCTTCGATCAACGCCTTGATGAGGAGATTTCCAGAAACAAAAGACTGGGCACCAGTCTAAGCTGCCTGTTTATTGATATTGATCATTTCAAAGTCATCAATGACAGTTTTGGACACGATATTGGTGATGAGGTTTTAAAGAAAGTTGCAGAACTAGTCCGTGCCCAGATCAGGTCCATTGATGTTGTCGCCCGTTACGGCGGGGAAGAATTCGCCGTTTTATTGGGACAAAGCGGAGAAAGCAAAGCCATCGAGATTGCCGAACGTATACGCTCAATCATATCCGACACCCGGTTCAGTAGCGGCAATATAAATACGAACATTACTGTTTCAGTTGGGATTTCCACCATCAACTTCCGCGAAACTGTCCCCTCAGACTCCAGACTGGTAGGGCGCCAGTTGTTGCAACGTGCCGACAAAGCACTATATCAAGCCAAACAGAGCGGGCGTGACCGGGTAGTATATTTAGATAATTAGTGTTGTTACATCCTTATCGATATGCATTGAAGTTGTTAACTGCATCAATCCATACATCAGTAAAACGGTCAGCGCCGGGAAACCATTATCAATGCCAGACGCGCAAGACTGATAACCGGACCAGCCTGCCTTGATGGAATATCTCTATCGCGACAGGGCTAAGACCAACTGTTCAAAATTTGCTAACATCCGACACATACAATTTCTCTATCAGACAACTAAGTTAACCATATAAAGATCCACTACAGGCTATCAACCCGGGAGTGTTGATAGGCACGCCAGGACAGAACCTGTCTGTAGTTACCAGCATATCACTGGTGCAGAATAATAAAACGAATGATAATTATGTCGTCCAAATATACCCATGCTCAGCTGCAAAACTATTCATGAGTGAAGACACAATATACAGAAACCCCATCAGGAACATCGAGGATTTCACTTTCGACCAATCTGTCAGTGAAGCATTTGACGATATGGTCGATCGCTCCGTACCCGGCTATCGCACGCTTATCGCCAACATGGGACCAATCGCATCGCATTTTTTGCGCACAGACACCAACTGTTATGACCTGGGCTGTTCTCATGGTACCGCAGCATTGTCTGTTTATCATCACTGTCATGATCTGGCTGTCAATATATATGCGATTGACAACTCGGCTGCCATGACTCGGCGCTGTGAAACACTAATACAACAAGCACGCGCAAATGATAAAATCATGGTTCAGAAAAACGATATCTGCGATGTCAATATCAACAATGCATCCGTTGTTATTCTAAACCTGACCCTTCAGTTTTTACCCATCCAAAAAAGACAAGCCTTACTCGAAAACATCTACCGGGGATTAGTCAGTGGAGGCGTCTGTATCTTGACAGAAAAAATCATATTCGAAGATGCATGGCATGAAGATTTATACCAGCAATTGCATACCCGCTTTAAATCGGCGAATAAGTATAGCCAGCTTGAAATAAGTCAAAAACGAAAAGCCCTGGAAAACGTATTAATCAGAGAGCCACTTGGTACCCATCAACAGCGTCTGGCCACGATCGGTTTTTCACATTCCTTGGTTTGGTTTCAATGTATTAACTTCGTCTCCATCCTGGCAATTAAATGAATATTGAAAACTACTCTCATTTGTTCGAGAGCTGCCACTTGTCTACTGATACCGGATGGAAAAACAAAGTAAAATCATTACTTGAAGATTTTTTCGCCAAACCTTCACATGGCCATTTCAACAATTGGATGGCCTCGATAAATAATTTATCCGCATTAAGCACATCACACTGCATGTTTGACCGTCCCGTCATAGAAATAGGATTGCCTGAAGAAAATAACATAGCCGGCGAAAAAGATATTACACAAATATTCAAAACACTGGGTCCATGGCGAAAAGGGCCATTCCGTTTTTTTGGCACTTATATTGATAGTGAGTGGCGTTGTGATCAGAAATGGCAACGCATACAGAACATCTCTCCGAACTTGAAAAATAAAAGCATTCTCGATGTAGGATGCGGCAATGGCTATTATATGCTGCGCATGCTGGGAGATGGGGCAAAATCTGTCGTTGGTGTAGACCCAACCGCTATCTTTCTCGCGCAACATTTTGCCTTGACCCAAAACATTGACGACCGCTTACCGGCACATTTGCTACCCATCACTTTTGAGCAGCTCCCGGGGGAGCTCAACGAGTTTGACATCGCTTTTTCTATGGGTGTTTTATATCATCGACGCAACCCGCTGGAACATTTGAACAATTTATTTTCAGCAATAGCGCCAGGCGGAGAACTCATCCTCGAAACTTTAGTGATCACGAGCAATGATAATTCTGTATTGATCCCGGAAAAGCGCTACGCCGGGATGCGGAATGTATGGAGTCTGCCAAGTATTGATGCCTTAAAAACATGGTTAAGCCGCGCTGGGTTCGTGAATACACAATGGCATCATTCAAAAAGTACCCAACCGGATGAACAACGTTCAACTGCATGGACTAAAAACCATTCGCTGGATAACTTTCTTGACCCCTGCGATCCAACCCGCACCATAGAAGGCTACCCTGCGCCGGTAAGGTCTATCCTTTCGGCACGTAAACCATGATTCACAGACATTTCATCCTCTCTTCTGAGTTGATGTTTTTGTCTATTTCTTGCTGCTTGATGGATGATTCAATGGCATACTTTGCCCATTGGGTACCAAACTTAAGGAGATATCAATGAAGCTAGTCACTGCTATCATCAAACCATTCAAACTGGATGATGTCCGGGAAGCCCTCACCGAGCAGGGAATACAAGGCTTAACCGTGACAGAAGTAAAAGGTTTTGGTCGCCAAAAAGGGCATACGGAACTCTATCGTGGCGCTGAGTATGTCATCGACTTTCTACCTAAACTGAAAATTGAGATCGCTGTACCTACAGCGCGTGTCGAGGAAGCAATCGAGGTGATCACTCGCACAGCCAAAACCGGGAAAATCGGTGATGGCAAAATTTTTATCACAAATCTGGAGCAATCAGTTCGAATACGAACCGGCGAAACAGGTGAAGAGGCACTTTAAGGCAAAATAGTTATCAACGGCGGAAGAAACAATTATTGCTTGATTGAACCCTGTACAGGCATATCACTCTGCACAATATTCCAGATAAGCCGGCCGCTTCATGTCTGCACCCAAAGCAACCGATCCCTGATGCCTGTCCCCGGCTGTTATTCAGTGACGGGTTATTTCACAATGGCATTCAGTCCCGGTCAAAGAGCATGAAATGGATATTTAATAACCAATAATAATTTCATCTCCTTATCTGTTAAACTATAGTTTTTACAAGTCAGATACCAGTGAAGGCTTTATGCAGTTGCTTAGTGCGGACTGACTGGCACGTGCTCGGGTTCGCGCCCAAAGCGGTGCTCGCTTCACCTTATTATTCAGTGCAACAATACTGCGCGAAATATCACGCGAAACAAAGAAAAGAGCTATAATAATCTCACCTCAACCCTGTTAAGAAAACAACACCTAATCTGTCAACGCACCTTTACAATATTAATTACAAATATTGCTGGAACAACATTGTGGAAAGCCAGAAAAACTCACACCACCAGCTTATAAGAATACCATCCAGCAAACACCAGATTGATGAAAGCAAAATCTGCCATCAAGCCCGATTCGTTGTTGATACTTTACTTGAAGCAAACTACCAGGCTTACCTGGTAGGAGGCTGTGTTCGCGACCTGGTGCTTGGACTGGTGCCCAAGGACTTTGACATTGCCACCAATGCCCGCCCGGAACAGATATGTGAATTATTTGATAATAGCCGACTGATTGGCAGACGCTTTCAAATTGTTCATATTTACTTCAAAAGAAACTATATCGAAGTCTCCACATTCCGCGCATCAAAGACAGAGGATAATCAGCATTCTGTCACAGACGCCAGTGGCCGCATCGTCAGAGATAATACTTTTGGCACGATTGAACAAGACGCCTTAAGGCGTGATTTTACAATCAATGCACTTTATTATGATACCGAGAAATCTGAAGTACTCGATTACTGCTCAGGCTATGATGACCTCATCACGGGAAAGATCTCGACTATAGGTGACGCAGCAACCCGTTACCGGGAAGATCCGGTCCGAATGCTCAGGGCCTTGCGGTTCCAGGCCAAACTTGATCTGGAACTTGATAACCACACTAAACAGCCGATAAAAAAACTGGGCAGTCTGCTGCAGGACATCCCACCCGCCAGGTTATTCGACGAAGTAATAAAATTATTTCATAGTGGTTATGCCTTGCGCTGCTTCCAGGAATTGCAACGCTATAAATTATTACCTGTCTTATTTCCGGTCACCCACAGCGCCATGCAGCACAATGAAACATTCAGCTTGCTAATTTTTGCTGCACTGGAAAATACTGATAGTCGAATTGCCAGCGGAAAATCGGTCAACCCTGCATTCATATTTTCTATACTATTGTGGCAGCCTTATTTGCAGTTACTAAAACAAACAACCGAGCAAGGCATCCCGTATACGGAAGGCGCATGGTCAGCCGGCAGGACTGCCGTGCTGGATCAGTCATCGATAACAACGATTCCCAAAAGATTTTCAATTACGATTTGTGAAATATGGAAACTGCAGCAACGCTTCAAAAACAGGCATCATAAAAAAGCCATAAAGTTTTTAACTCATCCACGTTTTCGTGCGGCTTATGACTTTATGTGCCTCAGAGTCCATTCAGGCGAGGTGGATCAAGCCGACTGTCAATGGTGGACAGAAATACAGACAAACAGCAACAATCATCAGGACAAAAAATCTGAGTCCGCAACAAAAAGGCCGCGCCGGAGAAAACAAAGACCATAACCATGCTTAATTATTTTTTAACAGATGTTTATATTGGCTTGGGCAGTAATCTCGACAATCCGGCCGCCCAGGTGACCGCCGCTTTAGTGCAATTATCAACTTTGCAGAAATCCCGGTTACATGCATTTTCAGATCTATACTCAAGCCGGCCAATGGGACCGCCGGATCAGCCCTCATATATCAATGCAGTCGCCTGGTTAAAAACCAGACTGGATGCAGAGACCCTGCTCGAAAACCTTCAGCGGATAGAAAATCAACATGGTCGTCGCCGTCATAAAGCGCAATGGGGACCGAGAACTCTTGATCTTGATATCCTTGTTTACGGGAATTTAAAGCTTAAAAGTCAGTCACTTACAGTACCGCATCCGGGGATTAAAAGCCGCGAATTTGTTCTTTACCCATTGCACGAAGTGAATAAAAACCTCATGATTCCGGGTCTTGGTGTACTTCACCGCATCAAACCACGATGCTACCCTAACGGCTTGCTCAGACTACCTTTATAAGATGTCATCCTTACCAAATTATATTGTCATTGAAGGCCCGATTGGCGTTGGCAAATCCAGCCTCGCGCAGCGACTGGCAAATGAATATAGCGCGCAACTCATATTAGAAGAAGTCGATGAAAATCCATTTCTGGAGCAATTCTATCAGCGCCCCAGGGAAGCGGCATTATCCACCCAGCTCTTTTTCCTGATGCACCGAACCCGCCAGATTAAGTCCCTGCGTCAAACAGATATTTTTTCACAATCCAAGGTGGCTGATTATTTAATAGAAAAAGACCAGTTATTTGCACAGGTGACATTGTCACAGATCGAATATGAACTATACCTGCAGGTGTATGAACATATGGTCATTGATGCTCCCAAACCAGACCTTGTTGTGTACCTACAAGCTCCGGTACCCACTCTTATTGAAAGAATCCGCCGGCGCGGCAGGCATTTTGAGCGCTTTATCGAGTCAAGCTACCTGGAACAGCTCAATGAAGTTTACGCTGATTTTTTTTATCACTACAACCAAACCCCTCTGCTAATAGTCAATGCCAGCGAGATCGACTTTATTCATAATGAGCGTGACTATGAACAGCTAAAACATCAGATAGTCAGCACCAAAAGTGGGCGTCATTACTTCAACCCTCTTTCTTTTGTCAGTTAGTCGCCCATGAGTTCACAAATATCAGGCGGGATCACAATAAATCGTCTTCAAGGCATGCTTGAAAATAATGAAAAAATAGCATGCCTTACGGCTTACGATGCCGCATTTGCAAAGCTGCTAGACGAGTCAGGTATGGATATCATACTGGTCGGTGACTCACTTGGAATGGTTATACAGGGAAATACTTCTACAGTCACCGTGACCATGGAAGACATGATATACCATAGCAAATGCGTCGCCAGCGTCGCATCACATTCACTGGTAGTCACAGATATGCCTTTCATGAGTTACAGCAATATTGACAGCGCCTTGCAAAATGCAACAAGGCTGATGCAGGAAGGTGGCGCACAAATGGTCAAGCTGGAAGCAACCCAGCGTCAGACTGAAATTGTCAATGAGCTCAGTGCATGCGGTATTCCTGTCTGCGCCCACCTTGGACTTAGACCTCAATACATCCATAAGCTTGGCGGATATCACGCCCAGGGAACCAGTAAAGAATCCGCAAAGGAATTACTTCTCACGGCGACAGCACTTGAACAGGCTGGCGCAGATATACTTTTAGTAGAATGCATTCCTGATGCACTGGCTGGCGAAATATCCAATAGCGTCAATATTCCTGTGATCGGCATTGGAGCAGGCAAACATTGTGACGGCCAGATATTAGTACTCCAGGATATCCTCGGCATTACTCCGGGGAAAGTTCCACCTTTTGTAAAAAACTATATGCAGCATTGCAGCATCCGGCAGGCCATAACAAATTACATTAAAGAAGTGAAGTCAGGTGAATTCCCGGCCTGATCGCCCTGTTCTGCCATGAAAATCTTCTCTCATTGCGAGGCTATTCGCAAACACATTAAATCCCGAAAAGCAGCCGATGAAAAAATTGCACTGGTTGCGACCATGGGCAATCTGCATGAAGGCCACGAGTCACTAGTTAAACTTGCAAAGACCAGGGCAACCTGCATCGTCGTTTCAATTTTCGTCAATCCTATCCAATTCAATGAGAAAAGTGATTATACCTGCTATCCAAGATCACTGGATTCTGACATCGAGTTACTGCGGGACATGGGCGTCGATGCGGTTTTCACGCCAGATGTTCGTGAAATGTATCCACAGGATGAAGCCGGGACAGTTCGAATAACCGTCCCGCGACTGACAGACAACTATGAAGGCCACTTTCGTCCGGGCCATTTTGAGGGCGTATGTACGATTGTTTGCAAACTATTCAATATAATTTCACCAGATGCGGCCGTTTTTGGTCTGAAGGACTATCAGCAATACCTGGTGATTCAACACATGGTCAGAGACCTGGATTTTAATATTGAAATTCTCCGCGCAGAAACCATCCGATCCGCGGATGGACTGGCTTTGAGTTCACGTAATTCGCACCTGACGCCGGATCAGCGTCAGCGGGCAAGCCAGATTTATCACATGCTTAAACAAACCAAGGCACAATTTTCACGTGATCAAATCAGCACATTAGAGGCAAGCGCCAGATCAACTCTTGTACAACATGGTTTTGAGGTCGATTATTTCAGCATCTGTGATAGCGGAACGTTACTATCACCCACACTTAACACTAAAGAAATTGTGGTTTTAGTCGCTGCCCGGCTGGGAAACACCCGGCTGATCGACAACATCCTTTTCCCGGTTCCTTAATTGTGTATACTATTGAACAGGAAAAATCAGTCAACAGACCATAAGGAGACTTAAAATGGCATGGGTAGCAATAGGTTGCGTGGTACTCGCGTTTGTGATCAGTATCGCCGCACAGATTAATCTTTTCACTCACATGAAAAACGGAACAATATACCGATAATTCGGGCGCATTTCACAAAAAAAGGCGGGCATAAAGCCCGCTTTTTTTTGTGCTATCGATTCATAAATAATTGACAATGAGTCACTGACCTGCAAGAAATAATTCACAGGCCCACCCGAGTTGCATTATCATAGGTCCTTATCATAGTCACAGATCATCAATGGCTAACTACCCAGAGATAATGTGACTTGAATTCCTAACTCTACCCAAACCCCTGTATTATCTCTGCATGATTGCTCCACACTGGAAAAAACTGGTTAATCATGCATCTCTCATGCGTGATGTTGAGATGCGGCAGTTATTTGCTGAAGACCCAAAGCGTTTCAGCAAATTTTCAATTCAATCCAACCCCATCCTGGTAGACTTCTCAAAAAACAGGATTATTGAGCAAACTCTTGTGCTTTTGCTTAACCTTGCGAAGGCCGCTGAAGTTGAAATGTGGCGTGATAGAATGTTTGCCGGAGAGGTTATTAACAACACTGAACAGCGTGCAGTTCTGCATACTGCGTTACGTAATCCTGCGGAAACACACGTCAGCAAAGAGGTGGACCGTGAACTTGAGCGCATGGAACGTCTATGTAACAAACTGCACCATAAAAAGTGGTTAGGCTACAAAGATACACCTCTCAGAGAAGTCGTTGTGATAGGTATTGGCGGATCATACCTGGGCCCCAAACTTGCCAGCGAGGCATTAGGCTTATACTCCCAGAATGATATTCGCATCCATTTTGTATCTAATGTAGATGCGCATTTACTTGATGAAGTTTTAAATACTATCACCCCTGAAGAAACTTTATTTGTGGTGATATCCAAGAGCTTCTCTACCCAGGAAACGTCCGTCAATGCAGAGACAGCTGCCACCTGGCTACGTGAAAAAAGCGGCATCCGCCGCTCCGTACGTAAGCAGTTTGTAGCTATCACCTCAAACACTGAAGCAGCCAAATCATTCGGCATAGATTCGGATAACATACTGGGTATGTGGGACTGGGTCGGTGGTCGCTATTCTTTATGGAGCACTGTCGGATTTCCACTTGCGCTTCAGATAGGCATGCAAAATTTACGCAATCTTCATACCGGTGCATATGCAATGGATAAGCACTTCCAGACCACACCACTCGAAAGAAACCTGCCTGTGATTATGGCGTTACTGGGTATCTGGTATATAAACTTTTTACATATGCGTCATCACGCAATACTCCCCTATGACCATCGCTTGCGGAGCTTTCCGGCTTACTTGCAACAACTGGATATGGAAAGTAACGGCAAAAGTGTGACACGCGATGGCAACCGAACAGGCTACTCAACCGGACCAATTATTTTCGGCGAAGCAGGCACAAATGGTCAACATGCTTTCCACCAGTTATTACACCAGGGAGTGCCTATTGTGCCGTGTGATTTTATTGGTTTTTCCAAACCAGCGCATGAACATAAAAAACACCACGAAATATTACTCGCCAATATGCTGGCACAATCACAGGCACTAATGACAGGCCGTTCTAAAAAAGAAACTATAGAGCTGCTGGCAAGCCAGAATATGACAGGTAAAATGGTGAAGGATTTAGCGCCACATATGACATTCCCGGGCAACAGACCCAGCAATACCATTATGTGTGAGTCACTAACCCCAATGTCACTTGGTGCACTAATTGCGCTCTATGAACATAAAATATTCGTTCAGGGGATTATCTGGAATATCAACTCTTTTGATCAGATGGGAGTCGAGCTAGGCAAAACCCTGACCAATAAAATACTGCCCGCGATCCAGAGCGATAAAGAGTTAACAAGCGCAGACTGCTCCACAAAAGCATTACTTGATTACATACGTAACACCAATAAATAATCTTGTATCACCAATGCCTGCAAAACCTTTCGCCGAAGCTGCTCAACAGAACCGTGACGACATATTGACAATACTCAGGCACGAGTTGGAACAATTAAAAACCGTATTGGAAATAGGCAGTGGTACCGGCCAGCATGCAGTTTACTTTGCCAGCCATATGCCATATTTATTCTGGCAGCCAAGTGACAAAAAAGCGATGTTACCCGGTATAAAGCAATGGGTGGACGAAGCCATGTTATCAAATTGCGCCAACCCTATTGAACTGGATGTCAACAGCCACTGGCCATCGGAAAAGTATGACGCAGCTTATGCTGCAAACATAATTCACATAATGCATCAGCATGAGATCATCGCGTTATTTGCCGGGTTAAGTACAGTTCTGGCAGACAATGCAATTTTTTATGTTTACGGGCCTTTCAACATTCAGGGAAAGTATACCAGTGAGGGTAACCGGCGTTTTGATATATGGTTAAAACAAAATGACCCAGACTCCGGCATCAGAGACCGGGACGATTTAAACAGGGTCGCTGTAAAATATGGATTCGAATTGACGCAACAGTGGGATATGCCTTCGAACAATAAAATCCTGGGCTGGAAAAAAACTTAAATGCTTTAAATTACTTTTTTACCCAGCCGGTTGCAGTTTGAATGTAGTGCCCATCCTCGGTTTTCTCAATCGCTTTTTTACCTGCCAGAATCTCTACAGTTTCCAGGCTGGTATTATTTTGTGACGCGATAGCTTCATACTTTGCTTTACGCTTGGCATTAATATCCTTAATCAGCGCATGAACATCAGCTGAGTCATTGCCGGAAACAACACCAAGATAACCATTCAGCTGTTCTCCAACCAGGCCACTGGATTTTGCCTGTTGCAAATCTACGGCAAATACACATGCTGCATTCACAACAAGTGAACAGACAAACAGGAATACAATAATTTTCGACATAATCACTCCACTTTATCTAGAATAAACCACTATCTTCCGCAAATACATCATCAAGCTCTCTATCGACCCTGATTCTCACTTCATGCTCTATCTTGATATTCATATTTATAGTGATTGGCTCCTCGGGCGCCTTAACTGCAACCGTTGGACTGCATGCAGTAACAGACAGAGTCGCGATCAAAATTGAAAACACAGTATATTTATTCATAATGATTTCACCGGGAATATTATTATTTGAGCTACATGCTGTCAGGTAAGTTCCCAGGATCAATGACTCAACACGGGCTGCCCCGTCATATCCGCCTGATCCACAATATCCTGTCCCATACGTGACAGCAATCTAGCACTCTCCAGAAATTTCCACAAATCAAAGTCAATATTAAAGTTCAAATTAACCGGTTTATCGAGTTTCGCATGTGGACTGCGACCATGCAGCTTTGTATTCAGCCTGACGACTCCTTCAGGGTTCAAGTTCACCCGGGCAGACATTTCCGAATATCGAAAATCTTCAAGCACTTCGGCAACCAACTGCATTTCGTGACTGCCTTTTAGGACCTTGCGCATATCCCGATACCGGATCACTCCGCCATGGTCATCCGAACTTACCCAACCATCATCGATCTGCAACATTCCTTCTTCGAGCTTCATTGGCAGCCTGCCATTGATCATCCCTGTCGCCATTAAAGCTTCAGTCTGATTTATCTCAACAAGCTTTGCCAACGAAAGCGCGGTAAGATAAATCGTAAATTCATTTGTATGTTTATTCAGATCAATGTTGATACTCTGTGAAAAAATACTGCCATCCAGCGCACCTGCATAGAAATCAACTACCTTCACTACTGCTTTCCTGTTGACTCCAATGTCAAGTTGTTCAAAGAGCATATGGATATCATATAACGGTACGCCAATATTCAAGGCATCTATGGTAAGCGCGGCAGGAGTCTGTAACCGCCAGCCGTCATTCTCCATAAGGCTCATTTTAAAATTTAAGCCTTCAAATGGGCTGTTCGCATAATCGCCAGCCACCTCGCTGGCGGAGAGGTCAAGGCCGACAGAAGCACGCGGCCTGTTTTCATCAACAGTCAAGTTCACCTGGCCCTCCAGCATAAGATCACCCGCAGTAATGTGCAATGGGAGCCCGGTCATGTTAATGGCCTGAGATACTATTTCGTTATTCTTTAATGCAATTTTCTTTGATTCAAATTTTATATTACCGGTATTACTGTATCCATCATAGTTCAGGAAAGCATGCACCGGCACCCTATTCTTTCCCAGCAACAATTGACCTCGTGCGGCCAGCAATCCTTCATTTGAATGCATCTCAAGCTCAACACCGGCGCCTGAAATACTTAACCCTTTGGCATTAACTTTGATATGTTTTGTTGAAAATTTTGCTCTGAAGGCATGCTGTCCTGCGTGATAGGAAATATCATCCGCAACCAGGCTGATCAAACCCGTATCGAATAAAACATCCTGATAATACACGCCACTAAAATCCAGATCAGCCTGATAACGATCTATCCAGAGTTTTTTGTTTTCAAACCTGTAATTCAGCTGATTATGGCTACTTTGTTTCAGCCTGAGACGATTTACCAGAATATCATTGTCTTGAATGCCAAATAATTCAGCTGTTGCACCCTTATCGATATATACAGATAACGCGTGCTGATCGATAGTTATTTTCCCTGCAAAATCGACAATAACACGCTTTGCTTTTACATTGCTCCCGGTGCTTGCAGTGGCGGCCTTAACCCTGTAATTGCTTTGCAAAACCCAGTCCGCCTGTTCCGGGTGAAGATTAATATCAGTCAGTGCCAACTCAATCCTGGAATCTGATTCAATATCATTGACCAGTAAGTTCGCGTCACCCTCGACAATATAGCCGGTTATGTCACCCGTGTGACGATAAAAATGGATACTCTCATCCGGTCTAAGCTCCAGTTGATATCGCTGGCTTTCGATCCCGACATAATTCCTTATAGCAACAGGCACTGATTCAAATCGCATATTTAATCGCTGAGGTTGAGTGACATGACAATGACTCAGGGATTTCATGGCGATAAAACACTCACCACGGATCACCGCTTGCGCATCCAGCAGGGAATACTCTGGACTTGAGAAGATGATGTTTGAACTTAATGCAAACCTCGCATCAAGTTCATTCCACGCAGTATTTGCATTATTGTCAAGGTCAACGGCAAGCTTTGCTTCAAACTTCCCTTCACTGGTTTTGATTACTATGGCTGATTGCAGATTATTCAAAAAAGTGGCCGAGTTTTTTAATGCATAATCACCATCGATATCTATTTGCAACTGGTGATCTACGACCTGAAATTTGCTCTCGAACTCAAACTTTTCCTTCGGTTCCTTAACATTCACCAGTGAGACCTGCATGAGACTTTCATCAAGGGATAACACCATCTCAACAGTCCGTTCAGAATAATCAAGCCGCCCCGAAAGTTGAATGTCACCCAGACTTTGCAATGAACCATTAAAGTTGATCGGCATTTTATTATCATGCCTGTATCTGATCGCAAGTCTTTTTATATCTACAGCAAAGTCAGGTAACAGCTTCAGGTAGTCTTTGATTGGTGTGCTGGATGTCTTGTTTTGAGAAGAAGAGCTTTCCATAACGTTAACATCAAGATCGTCGATCTCTATCGAGGAAACACCCCAAATACCTCGTCTTCTCACCTCGTAGCGCAAGAGCACACCTTCCACATTGGCCTGTAATTGCGTGGATCCTTCACCACTGGCTAAAGACAGGCGATTTACCATAATCTTGCCGGCTCCCACATCGCCTACCACTACTTCATTCACATGCATTCCATAATAGTTTGCCACTGCCGGAATCAGCTGCTGCACAAGTGCAACGCGGAACACATACAGGCCAAAAACCAGTAAAACTGCAGTGAAAATAAAAATTACTGTTCTCACAGACTGTCAGCACTCATGTTGTGATAATGCCCATTGCACATGTTCTCGCACCAGTGCTGAGGAATGGTTTTTACGTTCACCCAGTGCTTGCAGAACATCATGGGAAGTTGTTGCGTTACCTAATGCCACTGCCAGGTTCCTTAACCATTGCTCGTAGCCGATTCGTCGAATCGCTGAACCTTCAGTGAAATATAAAAACTGCTGCTCCGACCATAAAAAAAGCTCTACCAACGTCACATCATCAAGATGATGACGTTGGCCAAAATCAGCCAGTGGAGATGTCTTTGAAAATTTATTCCAGGGACATACCAATTGGCAGTCATCACAACCATATATACGGTTTCCAATGGCTTTCCTGTATTCCTGCGGAATACTTGATTTATGCTCAATCGTTAAATAGGAAATACATTTGCGTGCATCAAGTTTATAGGGTGCAATAATGGCTTGCGTTGGACACACGTCAATACAGGCCTGACAGGTCCCGCAATGATTGGTTGCGGCCTGGTCTGCCGGCAGTGGAAGATTGGTAAAAAGTTCACCAAGAAAAAACCATGACCCCGCATGCTCTGACAGTAAATTGGTATGCTTCCCAATCCATCCCAGTCCCGCCTTGTTCGCCAGGGCTTTCTCCAACACCGGCGCACTATCCACAAAAGCCCTGTAACCAAATTCCCCTACCCGGGACTGTATCTGCTCGGCAAGCTTTTGCAGCCGCTTTCTCATCACCTTATGGTAATCTCTTCCGAGTGCATAACGTGAGATATAAGCCAGGTCCGAACGCCCCAGTACTTCATCGGCATCACGGGCCCGGGGAGGAAAATAATTCATTCTCACCGAAATAATGCGAGTCGTACCAGGCAGCAGCTCGTGTGGCCGAGAACGCCGGGTACCATGTTTTTGCATGTAGCCCATCTCACCATGCATCCCTGCATCCAGCCAGTTAAGCAAGTGCGCCTCGTGTTCGGCCAGCTGGGTATCGCTTACCCCGATATAATCAAAGCCAAGTTGTTGCGCCCAGAGCAGAATATCCCGCTTTAGGTTTTGCATAGTGTGCTGACTAACGATAGGCTTTTTCAAAATAAATTAATCTGATCAGACATATGAATTTTATCAGTAAAGGCCGCCAATTCCCGGTTTATTCCAGAGAGCACATCCTGTCACTGGAGCAACGTGCGATCAATCAGTATCACATCAATAGCTTTGAACTTATGCAGCGTGCCGGTAAAGCGGCATTTGTGTTCTTGCGCAAGTATTACCCCAAGGCTACTCAGATACTAATCATCGCGGGCGGGGGAAACAATGCCGGTGACGGATACATTTTAGCCAAACTGCTTCACCAGGCCGGAGTCGGCTGCTGCGTCATGCCGGTGGTGCCGATTACGCAATTGAGAGGTGACGCAATGCGCGCTCAAAATGAATACGCAATCATTGATGGACTTGATGTTCATCCCAGTGAGCACCTCCCTCCCTGCGACCTGATTGTTGATGCCTTATTTGGAACAGGCCTAACACGCCCGATTGAAGGGCAATTTGCCCGGATAGTCAAAACAATTAATCAAGCAGAAGTGCCGGTGCTGGCGATTGATATTCCGTCAGGCCTCAACTGTGAAACCGGCAATACAAGTGGTCCCGCGATTGAGGCCGACGCCACAATAACATTCATTGGGCTCAAAAGCGGGCTCATTACCGGCGAGGCAAAAATATACACCGGCGAGGTTGTACTTGATGCATTGAACCTGCCCGATGAGTTATTTGATGAATCGGACAAACTCGGCCTGGCTCATGGCAACGACCTGGTTAAACATCTGTTGCCACCGCGCTGTCATACCGATTATAAAAACAAATTCGGCCATGTTTTGATTATTGGCGGGAATGTTGGATACCCGAATGCCGCCAGGCTTGCCGCTGAAGCCGCCGCAAGAACCGGGGCTGGCCTGGTCAGTGTCGCGACACACCCCGATAGCGTCACAACAGTCGCAAGCGGATGCGCATCATTAATGGTCAAGGCCATTCATTGTGCCGGCGATCTTTCAGAATTATTGAATAAAGCGGATGTGATTGCCATGGGACCGGGCCTTGGCCAGGACAAATGGGCACAAAGTATTTTTGCGCGCGTGATTGAGTCACGTCAACCCATGGTTATTGATGCCGATGCACTGCACTTACTTAGCAGGAACCCGGGTCAATCCGATCACTGGATACTCACCCCACATCCCGGTGAAGCCGCGCAGTTATTAGCGTGCAGCCCACATGATATTCAGCTCAACAGGCTCAGCGCTGCGCTTGCCATCCAGGAACAATATGGCGGGATTGCTGTGCTTAAAGGCTCTGGCACACTGGTCTGCCATCCCGGGGGCACTGACTTCTGCATCCGGGGGAATGCCTGTCTTGCGACTGGCGGTACTGGCGATGTACTAACAGGAATAATTGCGGCGTTGCTGGCTCAGCAGCTGAACCTGGTAGATGCAGCGAATGTTGGCACCCTGGTACATGGCATGGCGGGCGAACATATATCCAGAGAAGGGACGCGTGGCCTGCTTGCTCAAGACCTGTTCCCTGCCATTTATCAACTCGTTAATCAGGCTTGAGCCCATGAAATCTGTATATACCGTTAACACCCCTGAGGAGATGGAAAAATTTGGTGGCGCACTGGCACAATACTTACAGACATATTCACCCGCCGCTGCCGTTATTTATCTCAGGGGAGATCTGGGAGCCGGCAAAACCACACTCGTAAGAGGGACTTTAAGAGCACTGGGCTATGCGGGTCTCGTGAAAAGCCCGACTTTCACCCTGGTTGAAACTTACAGCATCACCCCCTACGACATCTATCACTTTGATTTATATAGAATTTCAGATCCTGAAGAGCTCGAATACATTGGCTTGCGTGAGTTCTGCGGGCAACACAGTTTATGCTTTATTGAGTGGCCGGATCAGGGCAAATCCATAGTTCCAGAACCCACAGTCGAGCTATGGATAGAATATTGCGACCAGGGACGACGCGTGACTTCCTCAGTACCGCTTTGAAATTACCTTATATTACTTAGGCAATCAGTTAATAATTGCCCGTAGGTCATTATTTTTGTTAAAGTTACGCTTACAAAAATAAGACAGTAGGGGAATCTGTCCAGTGATGGAGCCACATTCACATCGCGGTCGAATTGCGAACACATTGCTAAAGGCAATCGTTGTCATATGCTTTCTGTTACCCGCCCTGACCATATCTGGCACATTGGATGTTAATAACATCCGCGTGGCCAAAAACGGCCAAATGACACGCGTTGTATTTGACACCAGCATCATTCCCTCCTACAGGATTTTCACCCTCAACCATCCCAGTCGAGTGGTGATCGATCTCGCCGACGCAAAGTTGGCAACAGATATCAACCAGACAGATTTTAACGCTTCATTCGTAGAAAGACTCCGACATGCACGCCGTCCGGACAACAAACTAAGAATCGTCCTCGACCTTAAAGAAAATGTCATTCCCAAAAGTTTCGTATTGCCGGCACAGGGCAATGCTCACCACCGCCTCGTCATCGACCTCAACAGCACGCAGTCTGGATCGCGTCTGGCGACCAATGCTGCTGCCAGTCAAGGAAATACCAGGAAACCTGCTAATCACGATAAGTCAGGTATTCATGACCGGAACAAGGGAGCGCCCCAGCAAAGTTCGGGCGCAACAACGCCCGATTCCAGCCAAAAAGATATCATTAGTGAAATCACAACGCCTGCACCGGCAACACCCAAAAAGGCGCCGGCTCTCATCACGACCAAGAGCAAACCCGGGCGTAAAACCCTGGTGGTTGCCATCGACCCTGGCCATGGAGGCAAAGACCCAGGTGCCCTGGGGTTCGCAGGCACCCGTGAAAAAGATGTTGTATTACAGATTGCCAAGCGACTGGAACGCTTAGTCAATGCTGAAACGGGTATGCGCGCCGTGATGACACGCGATACAGACAGGTTCCTGACTCTGCGTGGGCGCCTTAAGAAAGCCCGGGAACACAAGGCAGATATATTTATTTCCATTCATGCGGATGCAATTCATGATCGACGGGTTCGCGGGTCTTCCGTTTATGTGTTATCCAAAAATGGTGCCAGCAGTGAAGCTGCCAGATTCCTGGCCAGAACACATAATGAATACGAAGTAATTGGTGGCGTCGAATTGCGCGGTAAAGGCAAAGATGTTCAAAAAGTACTGGTCGATCTCTCCCAGGCCGCCACTATTGATGCCAGCATGAAATTAGCCAGTTCAGTAAAACAAGAACTGGGCCGAATAGGAAAAACACGTAAAACGATTGAACATGCCGGTTTTGCAGTCCTGAAATCACCAGATATTCCTTCCATACTGGTTGAAACGGCCTTCATTTCAAATGCCATTGAAGAAAAGAAATTACGCTCGGCAACTCACCAGCAAAAGCTTGCTACGTCCATGTTCAGGGGACTGAAAGCATATCTGAGGCAACATGCCCCCAAAGACGCAATTATTGCTGAAAACACTTCCAATCAGCCACATACCATTAAACATGGCGAAACTTTATCGGAAATTGCCATGAGGTACAGTGTCAGCGTCGATGCCATTCGCGAAACCAACTCATTAAGTACCGACAGAATAAGGGCCGGTCAGAAGCTGATTATTCCGGGTGCTTGACCAAACAATCCTATTTAGACAGGATTTTATCTTCCCACAGGGTAGTTAAAACTTTTTCGTAGGCAGATTGCATATTACCTCGGATCTTCTCACCAAACGATTTCTGGGACACGTGGGTGATTTCAAATAAATCTGCAGTCTCACTCTTTTGCAACAGGTAGTCATCACTGGTCATCAGCTCATCAACAAGATTCAACTCCAGCGCGCGTTTGCCAAGCCAGTGTTCACCCGTCGCAATCAGCTGAATATCAACTTTATCACGATTGGTTTTTACAAAATCTTTAAACAGCGTATGAGTATCTTCCATTTGCTCGGTGAATTTTTCACGATCTTCATCGGTATTTTTGCCAAACATAGTCAAGGTTCGTTTTAGCTCCCCGGCCTTGATTTGCTCATACTCTATCCCGTGTTTTTCAAGCAATCGGTTAAAATTGGGAATTTGAGCAATGACGCCTATCGAACCAATGATCGAGAAAGGCGCCGCAATAATTTTATCTGCCACGCAGGCCATCATATAACCTCCGCTTGCTGCCACTTTATCAACCGCAACAGTCAAAGGTATATTACGCTGTTTAATGCGTTCCAGCTGTGATGAAGCGAAGCCATGCTCATGCACCATGCCTCCCGCATTCTCCAGGCAAACAACAACTTCATCATCCGGAGTGGCAACAGCTAACAATGCAGTAATTTCCTTGCGCAAATGTTTAACCGCACTGGCTTTTATATTCCCGACAAAATTCAGCACAAAAACTCTCTGTTTACTGTCTGAGGATTCCCTGTTTTTCTGGGCTTTCTTATTCTGCTTGACCAGCTGCCTGACTTTTTTCTTGGGCAGTAAAGATCTCTGCATTATCAATTTCAGATGATCATACTTTTTATTTAAATTTTTTATTTCAACCTGATCGGTATCCTGCGACTTGTGCGTCAGCGAAACCAGCAGGGAAAGAATCACCCATAAAAAAATTAACACCGTCATCGCTTTAGCTAAAAACAGGCCATAATCTGATAAAAATTCTGTCATTTTATTTTCTCATTCGTTATCGATAATTATCATTCATCAGGCAAAGGAAAATTCGGCATACCATTGCCCCAGCTCATTGGAATTACCCATGTCCATATACATGCTTTTCAGACGCAGCCGTCCGGCTTCACCCAACGGCTCGCCATTCAGCAATGTTTTAAATGCCTGCCCACCCAGCAGTTGGTGACTCATCGTGAGGAAAAAATGTTTAACAAGACCATGCTTTATCATGTCCTGCAACAGATCAGGTCCAGCCATCAGGTAAACAGACTGGTAACCTTTAGACGCCAGAAAATTCATCAACTGATTGACATCAACATGCAAAGATTCACCAAATTGATGCACTTGCTGTCCACGTCGCTGCCATTTTTCACGGCATTCCGGTATCGCCTTGCCGCCCGTGGCAATATGCACTTTCTGTTGCCCGGAATCCAGTGAGTCGTGCCATGGAAAATCGAGGCTTCCGCTCACAATAACAATATCCGGATGAGGCTTCATGGCCTGTTGCTGTCGCCATTCATGCATGTAGCGGGTCTCGGCCAGTGTTGGCAGCTGCAATATATTGCCCAGGCGACTTTCAGCGAGAGCGCGCATGTAGCCTCCATGGGTAATAATGCAATCCGCATGTGCATACAGTTCCAGTAACAGCATAAAATCCTCATCGGACTTGAGTTCCGCGGGCAATTCAAAGTGATGCTGGTACTCGTTTTTGAGAGCAATTCTGCCATCCAGACTGGTTAAAAAGTTAGCATACACAGCGGGCATGGCCGCATCAGCTGACAATAACCGCTCACGCCTGAGATAGAGCCCCCGAAGAGGAACTGCCTCGCCTGGCGTCGGGTATAATTGCATTACATTTTTTGTCATTGACCCTCTAAACTGATTCAAGGTGCTGTTAAACTATTCATTATTTCCTTCAATACACTCACTAACATAATGGCTTTACCCAAAATTCAGTCTGCAATACCTAAAAGAAGGTACCAATATGGCGAGTTCATTGTCACAGTCCTGTCAGACATTACAAGCCCTGACCCCTTCGACTATCTATACATTGCCGCCGTGCTGCGTGATGGCGGTACACAGCCGGAAGTATACATCACGTGTGAATCCATTCAGAAAACCGGGCAGCAAAGTTATTCCATAAAAGTGCTGAGTCAAGATAGCGAGCACACCATTAGCCAGGATAGCCAATGGAAAAATGAACAACGATTCTGTGACTATGTTCTGGAGGGCGTCGGGAAGATGTTCCACCTGACAGACGAAACACCGGTATTACTCGCCTAGGCAACCCGCCATCAAGTGCAACAGCCAATGACTAGAGCCATAAAAAAATTACCTGACAAACTAATCAATCAAATTGCTGCCGGTGAAGTGATTGAGAGACCCGCATCCGTTGTTAAGGAATTATTCGAAAACAGTATTGATGCAACGGCAAGCCGTGTCACGATAGAACTGGAGAAAGGAGGTATACAGCGCATATCCATTCGTGACAATGGCACAGGAATAGACAAAGAAGAGCTAAAGTCCGCATTAACACGACATGCAACATCGAAAATTCGTACGCTTGATGATCTTCAGTCCATAGCCAGTCTGGGCTTTCGCGGCGAAGCTTTGCCAAGTATCGCATCCGTCTCGCGCATGACAGTGACATCCAGTAAGCAACAGTCAAATCTCGGATGGGCATATCATCTCGAAGGTGGTCACACCACATCAGAAATAATACCGGCGGCCCATGCAAAAGGGACGACTGTTTCAGTCAACGACATTTTTTATAATACTCCTGCACGACGCAAGTTTTTACGCACAGAAAAAACAGAATACAATCATTGTGAACAGGTAATTAAACGACTGGCCCTGGCCAATTTTCATGTTGCCGTGGAATTTCGCCATAATCATAAAACAGTTTACTCATTACCAGTGGCACAGACCGCTGAAGATAAACTCAAGCGACTAGAAACACTGCTTGGAAAATCCTTTGTTGAACATGTGGTTTCTCTTGAACACTCGGCAGCGCATTTAAAGCTACATGGCTGGATCGCAGCACCCACATTTTCACGTGCACAGGCAGATATGCAATACCAGTTTGTCAATTTGCGCCATATACGTGATAAAACACTTTCCCATGCCGTCAGGCTTGCTTATCAGGATGTTCTCTACCACGGACGTCATCCCGCCTATGTTATTTTCCTGGAAATTGACCCGGCACAAGTCGACGTCAATGCACACCCGGCCAAGCACGAAGTTCGCTTTCACAATAGCCGGGAAATTCATGATTTTGCCAGACAGGCAGTGAAGCATGCGATCAGTACTGTACGCCCTGCAACAATTGATAGCCGCGATTTCAACAAACTGTCAGCCGATATCACACAAAAAGCGCATTCAGATATGCCAGTGCCTGCTCATACATTCGGGTCGAATCATGGTTGTCATATGACGAATCACTCTCAACTCGAGGTTCTTTATTCTTCATCAATTGAGGAACAGCCACGTGATTATGTCATGACCGATCGCTCGCAACCGCCCTCCGCGGCCAATGACATCCCCCTGCTTGGTTATGCATTGGCACAGTTACATGGTATTTACATTTTATCTCAGAATGCACAGGGCCTGGTCCTTGTCGACATGCACGCTGCACATGAGAGAGTGGTGTATGAACATCTAAAATGCATGGACCAACAACATAAAACCAGCACCCAGCATCTGCTAGTGCCCTTGCAAATGGTTGTCAGTGCAAGCGATGCATCGTTAATTGAAGACCATCAACAGATGTTTGAGTCATTTGGCTTTGATATAAACCGTATGGGGGATACGTCTATTGTCATTCGCTCAATACCAGGTATTTTAAATGGTATCGACATTGCTGAACTGATTCGCGACGTTATTGCTGACCTCAACAATGACAATGTCAGTACCCGCATTGAGCAGTCACGCAACGAAATGCTCTCAAGCATTGCCTGCCATGGATCAGTACGGGCCAATCGCAACATGACCATCCATGAAATGAATGCTCTTCTTCGCGCCATGGAAGCTACACAAAGAAGTAATCAGTGTAATCATGGCCGCCCGACCTGGATTCAGCTCGGCATTGACGATCTTGATAAACTGTTTTTACGTGGACGCTGACTCGCAGATGACAGGTAATAACAAACCTGTCGTGTTCATAATGGGACCAACTGCCACAGGAAAAACGGATCTTGCCATTTCACTGGTGGAAAATTCAGACTGCGAAATAATCAGTGTGGATTCCGCGATGATTTATAAAGAAATGGATATTGGCACCGCCAAACCAGGCGCTGAGCAGCTGGCGCGGGCACCGCACCATCTTATTAATTTATGTAACCCCGATGAGCATTACAGCGTGGCCGAATTTTGCCTCGACGCCAACCGGTTGATTGATCAAATACATGGTCGCAACAAAACTCCTGTACTGGTAGGTGGCACAATCATGTATTTTCGTGCACTACAGTATGGGATCAATCAATTACCCGCGGCAAATACCAGGCTTAGAAGAGAAATGGAAGAAATCGCCGCGCAACGTGGATGGCACGCACTACATCAAAAATTAGCCCAAGTAGACCCGCAATCAGCGGCCAGAATCCATCCAAACGATAGCCAGCGTATTCAACGTGCTCTGGAAGTATTTGAATTGAGCGGTGTCAAACTCTCGTCACACCACGCGAAAACTAAAACTGCCAGGTCCGACATCTCCATACTGAGTATAGGTTTATTCCCCCAGGACAGAAGTCGTCTGCATCAGCGTATCGAAGATCGCTTCGATGCCATGCTGGCGCAGGGCCTCATTGAAGAAATGATTGCATTGAGAAGCAACTGGACACTGGATATCAACATGCCCTCCATGCGCTGTGTGGGATACCGTCAGCTATGGCACTATGTTGAAAACAGCATTAGTCGTGAGCAAATGCGTAATCAGGCAATTGCTGCCACACGTCAGCTTGCCAAAAGACAGCTCACCTGGTTGAGACATTATCCGAAAACCAAGTTAATCGACCCCGGTACAATGGGTTCAGATCAAATCATGCGGCAAATAATTTACCAATTAGAATCAACTAACTGTTAAACTTAACAACATGGAACAACCGCCGGTTCACAGCACAACTTAGGTCAATTGAATAAGAAGAATAACGAAGGTTAGGAGCAAACATCATGTCAAAAGGGCAAACTTTACAAGAACCCTTCCTTAATGCGCTACGCAAAGAAAAGGTCGCTGTCTCAATCTATCTGGTCAATGGTATTAAATTACAGGGACAAATAGATTCGTTCGACCAGTTTGTTATCGTATTGAAAAATGCCGTCAACCAGATGGTTTACAAGCATGCCATTTCTACCATTGTTCCCGCAAAAGCGGTAAAAATTCCGTTTGGAGATGAGTCAGAGCAATGAATATTTGGATGATACAGATATCATCAGAATTCACATCGCATAATGTTTGAAAGGCCAAAATCTGGCGAACGTGCGCTTTTAATACACCCGGAATTTGGCAAGTCGCTTGATCCTTCGGACACCGAAGAATTTCGCCTGCTGGCCCGCTCGGCCGGTGCGCAGGAAATTGGTGTACTCCCCTATACACGAGCCAGACCCGAGTCTCGCTTCCTGATTGGACAGGGGAAGGTGGATGAATTAGTTGAAATCGTACAATCACAGGACATTGAGTTATTACTGTTTAACCACACACTATCCCCCAGCCAGGAGCGCAACATAGAAAAAGCCTGTCGGTGTCGTGTACTGGACCGAACCGGGCTCATTCTGGATATCTTTGCCCAACGCGCCCGGTCTTATGAAGGCAAGCTTCAGGTTGAGTTAGCTCAACTGAAATTTATATCAACAAGACTGATACGTGGCTGGACTCACCTGGAAAGACAAAAAGGGGGGATCGGTCTGAGAGGGCCTGGTGAGACCCAGCTCGAAACTGATAGACGATTGCTGGCACAACGGGTCAAGCACCTTGAAAAACGTTTACAAAAAGTACGTAAACAGCGCGAACAGGGTCGGCAGGCACGCAAAAAGAATGCAGTACCGACCATAGCACTTGTTGGTTATACCAACGCGGGCAAATCAACGCTATTCAATCGATTAACCGCTTCAGCCGTCTACCAGGCCGATCAATTATTCGCCACGCTTGATCCTACGCTTCGAAAAATGGAACTTGATAAGGCGCTGCATGTTGTGCTGGCAGACACGGTCGGCTTTATTCAAAATCTTCCACATGATCTGGTGGATGCATTTCATGCCACACTCCAGGAGACCTGTGAAGCTGATTTGTTACTGCACGTGGTAGACGCAAGCAGTGAACTGCGTAATGAGCACATTACTCAGGTCAACGAAGTACTAAAACAAATCAATGCACACCATTGCCCCCAGTTACTTGTTTTCAACAAGATTGATCAGGCTGCACAGATACCTCATATCGACATGAACGAGGAAGGTAAAGTCAGGCGTGTCTGGGTGTCCGCACTGGAAGATCAGGGCATCAATCTGTTACAGGCCGCCCTGCAGCAATATTTTCAGGCCCGACAGTATCAAGTCACGGTGCGCCTGCCGCTGGATCGTGCCGAGCTACGCGCATTGTTATACAAGCATAATGCCGTGGTTAATGAGCATTTTAGCCCAGATGGGCTATGGGAAATCGAGGCCTGCATGGACAATTCACTAAAACAGCGCTTTACCGATTACCTGTATATGCCATCGGACGGTCAATCTGTTGAACATAAGGCTGATTTTTTCGCTCAGAGTGAATAGAATGTACCGCCTAGTTATTTAAATTTTTCATATCGGAGAACTACATGCCTTGGAATAGCCCAGGTAATAAAAACGACGACCCCTGGAATCGTAATTCTAATAATCAAGGACCGCCAGATCTTGATGAAATATTCCAGAAGCTCAGTCGAAAATTCGGCGGCATCTTCGGTGGCGGTAGCGGCGGATCAGGCTCGGGGTCACCCGGCAATGCAGCCGGCATTGGCGTATTTGCGCTGATCGTCGCAGCACTGGTTTGGGCGGCAACAGGCATTTATACCATCACAGACGGTACCACCGGAGTGATCTTGCAGTTTGGCAAATACAAGGAACAGACCGGTCCCGGCCTGCACTGGCATTTACCTTACCCCATTCAGGAACTGCAAAGAGTGGACATGCAACAGATACGTAGCTCCCGGCATCAGACCACGATGCTGACAAAAGATGAAAATATCGTCGAAGTGGTCCTGGCAGCGCAATATCGTATTAAAGATGCACCGAACTACCTGTTCAATGTGCGCTTCCCTGAAATCACGCTAAAAGAAAGTATGGAAAGCGCCATTCGGGAAATCGTTGGCAAAAGTGAAATAGACTTTGTCCTGTATGAAGGTCTGGAAGTCATTGCGGCAAACACCCAATCACTCATGCAAGAAATTCTTGACCGCTATGAAACAGGATTTGAAGTCACCAGTCTCAACCTTGAGAAAACCCAGCCACCGGCACCGGTCCAGAGCGCCTTTGATGATGTAATCAAATCGCGTGAGGATAGAGAGCGTTTTATTCAGGATGCCCAGGCCTATGCCAATACGATCGTCCCCCAGTCCCGCGGTGAAGCGGCGCGCATCATAGAAGATGCCACTGCTTATAAAGAAGCGATTGTCTCACAGGCAGAAGGTGAAACTGAAAGATTCGAAGCACTCAGGGTGATTTACCAGCAGGCACCGGAAATTACCCGCGAGCGTCTCTACCTTGAAGCAGCCCAGACGGTTTTGAGCAACTCCACCAAAGTGATGCTCGATGTTGAAGGAAACAATAACATTATGTATTTGCCTCTCGATCAACTTATGAAAAATAAACAATCAACCTCGGGGGCAATTAATTTTGGATCTCCGACCACCTCAGAACGCTCGGATACCACCAGCACCAGCCAACGAAGAACTTTTCGCGGCAGGGAGGGAAGATAGATGATATCTAAAATAATCTTAACCGTCACAATCGTTGCGCTTGCGGTTTTCGGACTGTGTGCTTTCACCGTCAGCGAAACACAAAGAGCAATTCTTTTTAAGTTCGGCGAGATCAAAAAAGACGATATCAAGCCGGGGCTGCACTGGAAAATCCCTTTCATCAACAATGTCAGAAAATTTGACTCACGTATCCTGACGCTTGATATTCAACCTGATTTATTTCCGACTAAAGAAAAGAAATATGTCTTCGTCGATTATTTCATCAAGTGGCGCATTGATAACGTGCGTGACTATTTTGTTGCAACAGGTGGTCGTGAAGTTCAGGCGAACAGTCGACTGAGCCAAATAACCAAGGATGAACTGCGCGAGGAGTTCGGACGACGCACTGTCAAAGAAGTAATCTCCGGAGAACGTGCTCAAATCATGGAATCGCTCGTTGAAAAAGCAAACAATTTGTCATCAGACCTGGGAATTGAGGTAGTGGATTTACGTATCAGCCGTATCGATTACACGGATGATATCAGCGAGTCAGTATACGAGCGCATGCGTGCAGAGCGTAATCGTGTAGCAAAGGACTTTCGTGCGCGCGGCCAGGAATCTGCCGAAAAAATCCGCGCCGCTGCAGATCGTCAAAGACAAATAACACTGGCGGACGCATACAAGCAATCCGAATTATTACGTGGTGAGGGTGATGCCACAGCCGCGGATATATACGCACGCGCCTATGGCAAGGATGAAGAGTTTTATTCACTCACAAAAAGTTTAACCGCTTACAAACAAACCTTCTCAAGCAAGGATGATGTACTGGTAATAGACCCGGATTCACAGTTCTTTCGCTACTTTAATCAGTCGAAGCCGAAATAATCACGGGCTAACGTAGTCATGGCTAACGACCTGCTGGCTGCGCTTGCACTTGTGCTGGTGCTGGAAGGGGTACTGCCCTTTGCCAGCCCGCGCATGGTGCGAAAAATGTGGGAGAATATTTCGTCCATGCCTGATCATCAATTGCGTATTTTTGGATTAGTGAGCATGGTTGTCGGCGTGCTACTCTTAACTCTTATTCGTCAAAGCTAAACGAAACGCATTTCCATGTCATCACAAACTCGCTGGTTACTCCCCGCCGGGATTGAAGAAGTACTGCCCAAGGAGGCCGCAGAACTTGAATCCTATCGCCGAAAATCACTTGATCTGTTCAGTGCCTGGGGCTATCAATTAGTCATTCCGCCTTTCATTGAATTTCTAGACTCTCTTTTGGTTGGCGAATGCGAGGATCTCAACCTGCAAACATTTAAGCTTACTGACCAACTCTCCGGACGCATGATGGGGGTACGTGCAGACATGACCCCCCAGGTAGCACGCATAGATGCCCATATGATAAAAACAGACGCGCCCAAACGGCTCTGCTACTGTGGGACAGTGCTTCACACCCGTCCGGAATCGGCGGGAGGCACGCGTAGCCCTCTACAAATAGGCGCAGAGCTGTACGGCCACCATGGACTGGCCAGCGATGTTGAAATTATTTCACTGATGACGGCCACACTGCAGACAAGCGGCATAAAAGAGATTCTGCTGGATCTTGGACACACAGGTATTTACGAGGCATTAACCCGTCAGGCCGGGCTGCCAGAGCAGGCTGAAGATGAATTATTCCAAATGTTGCAACGCAAATCCTCACCCGATATCGAGCAGCTGTTAACATCTGTGGAGTGCGCAGCGGAGATCAAACAGGCGCTTATTCAGCTGGTCAGTTTGCATGGGCCCGTGGAAATACTTGGCCAGGCACGCGAACAGTTAGTGGTGGGTGGCACCGCCTTGCTTGAATGCATTAACTATGTCGAGCATCTGGCGGACAAGTTGGATAAAAAACTCATCAACACAAAAATACACTATGATCTTGCTGAAGCACCTGGATATCATTATCAAAAAGGCATTGTATTTACAGCTTTTTGTGCCAACAGTGGAAATGAACTCGCGCGTGGTGGTCGCTATGATAACATCGGGGAATCATTTGGCCGCGCACGTCCGGCAGTGGGTTTCAGTGCAGACTTGCGTCAATTGATCACCGCATCCAATGGTTGTGCTAATCCCGATCAAAAGCACGCCATCTATGCTCCTGCTAGTGACGACGCCACACTCGCTTCTGCGATACAGCAATTGCGCGCCCGCGGGGAAGTGGTAATCAATGGGTTGACCAATGACTACAATGAAGCCGGTTCCATGGGATGTACCAAAATTTTACACAAAAATAATAATACCTGGGAAGTCAGAGACCTATAGAACAAGGGAAGCAAAATGAACAAAAATGTAGTTGTGCTTGGCACTCAGTGGGGAGATGAAGGCAAGGGGAAAATTGTCGATATGCTGACCGCACAAGCCGATGCTGTTGTAAGATTCCAGGGAGGACATAACGCAGGCCATACGATTGTTGTTGGACAGGATACAACCGTATTACACCTGATTCCTTCAGGCATATTACGCAGCGATGTTGAATGCTATATTGGCAATGGTGTCGTACTGTCACCAGAAGCACTGCTTAACGAACTGGCGATGCTCGAACAGCGTGGTGTCAGTGCACGAGGTAAACTATTTATCTCGGATGGCTGCCCATTGATTCTTCCCTATCATATATTGCTGGATCAGGCTCGTGAAAAGGCGCGCGGAAAATCCGCCATCGGCACAACCGGCCGTGGCATAGGCCCAGCTTATGAGGATAAAGTTGCCCGGCGCGGCCTGCGCGCCGGAGATCTGTTAAATGCAGACAGAATTCTTCCCAAACTGGAAGGTATTGTTGATTATCATAATTTTGTACTAAAAAACTATTATCACTATGAAACGTGCCAATTAACCCAGCTCGCAGACCAGATACAGGAATGGGCACAGCAATTATCACCCATGATTACCGATGTGAGCGCAAAACTGCATGCTTTGCAGAAACAGCAGAAAAAAATACTTTTTGAGGGCGCCCAGGGAACACTCCTCGATATTGACCATGGTACTTATCCTTATGTTACCTCCTCAAATACCACTGCAGGTGGTGCCTGCGTAGGTAGCGGTGTGGCTCCAGGAACAATTGATTACGTGCTTGGTATCGTAAAAGCATACACTACACGTGTCGGTGGCGGCCCGTTCCCAACCGAATTATTTGATGACACCGGCAAAGAGCTTGGCACGCGCGGTCATGAATTTGGTGCTACTACAGGCAGACAGCGTCGCTGTGGCTGGCTGGACGCCATTGCACTCAAACGTGCGGTTCATTTAAATGGTATTAGCGGAATATGTTTTACTAAGCTGGATGTACTTGATTGTATGAGTGAAATAAAAATATGCACATCATATCGCATCAATGGCGAGGAACTGACATCATTACCGTTGAATGCTGAAAATATAGAACATTGCGTGCCAAATTATATTTCACTTCCAGGCTGGCAAAGCTCCACAGTTGGTGTAACGGATTTTGACCAGCTGCCGATCAATGCAATTAACTATATAAACAAGGTGGAAGAACTTCTGGGAGTGCCGATTGATATCGTTTCAACAGGCCCGGAACGCAGCCAGAACATAATACGTCTTGACCTATTCAATGATTAGCGCCTAATTTGCAACGCATTCTCAATAATCCTTTTTTATCTTTTAAGAACTCATGCGTATCAACGACAATCTGCAGATCAATCTCGAAACCACGAGATTGATAGAATCGGGTTGCGCCTTCATTATTTGCAAAGACGAAAGCCTGTAAAAACGGGTAATGATAATATTCAGCCTGCTGTTTCACTCTTGATAGCAGTTGATCACCCAATCCCTGCTGGCGAAATTCTTGGTCAACGTATATTGCATCAAGGTGCCAACTGTCTTTAATACTGTTATCACAAAAATATTTTAAGTAATGTAGCTTTTCAGGCGTCAGCGCTGTCAGCATGGTCTCATTCACAGCCAGCCCACTGGCAGGAAAACTTAAAGCGATGGCAACAATATGACCTGCAGTTTCTGCCACCATTGTATTTGCAAATGAATAGTGCACTTCCGTTGCCATCTGGTCACTTAACAGTTCAATGGGCGATCTGTTTGTACTGATACCCTGGTAGAGGTAATCCACTGCGCCCTGAGCAGAATGATTTACCCGATGCGCAATCGACGGACAGTCTTCAACACGACCCACCCTGAAAGAAAATTTAATATTATTACCCATTTGCAAATCTGACGATCTCTGGAGTGTAATCCGATAATGATGATTGCCTGGTACAGGAATCAGGCGTAGATTGGGACCAGTTAACCGCAATCCACTACAGCGATCAAGGTATTTAATCGGATGCTTGACCAGGAATCAGCAAAAATACTTACTTTAACTTTTATATATATCCTGTTATTTACAGTTGAGCAACTTCGTCCTTACTTTAAAAACAGAAAGCACCACACTCGACACACGTTGCGCAATTTATCGATTGCGCTTGTAAATGCTACACTATCCAGCGTGATCCTCGTCACTGTGATTGAGCATCTATGTCAATGGACATACGACAATAATATTGGTTTTCTGAACCAGATCGAAACACACGCTTTTATCACCATACTTGCGGCGATTCTGATTATGGACTGTTGGCAATACGCATGGCATCGCGCCAACCATGTCATCCCGTTTCTATGGAAATTTCATCAGGTACATCATAGCGATAAAGACATGGATGCCAGTACCGGATTAAGATTTCACCCGGTAGAGATCATCATTTCACATACTATGCGTCTGGCTCTTATTCCTCTGGCAGGTCTGCAACTGGAGCATTTGATTATCTATGAATTCATATCACTTCCGATAATCCTTTTTCATCACAGCAATATTCGTTTAGACGAAACCGTGGATAAAGTTCTTCGTGTATTGCTGGTAACGCCGCACATGCATCGCCTGCATCACTCTGAAATAAGAACAGAGACAGACTCTAACTACTCAAGTATATTATCTGTATGGGATCGACTATTTAAATCTTTTACCATGCGACCGATCGAAAACAACATTAACCTCGGCCTTGGAGATATATACAGCACGGACGAATGGAACCGGCTGAGCGGGATATTAAAAATCCCGTTTACAGGGAAATAAAGAACCTTATGTTACTTCTGTTCCTGATAGGCTTCAAATAAATAATTAAATTCTTCAGAGGTCATATTCAGCTCACATGTCTGCAATCCCGGATGACGCCGGTCAGGATTAACCCTTCTATCTCTTAACACAACTTCACCGGTTGGCACCTTGATGGGAAACCTTTGCTTTAGCTGGCCCTCTGACCTTCTATTAATTTCCGCCCGTTCTATTAAATGGGTTTTCATTTTCATTTCAGCAGCACCTTTTTTGACACTATCATCAGTCTACCCAGAGAGACATCACACGTATGTGAGTCCGCTCACGAATTATTCTGCGAATGGCAGTGAAGAACTCTCAAAACATGAAGGAATCAGCAAAAAACACATGGGTGATAACGACAATTTCATCTGATTTATTGCTGGCAAAATGCAGGAATATTTTCCACTGAAGATATTTAGCAGACACCGGAAATATCCCTTCTATTAGCCTACGGACAGGCAACACAGGGACATCAGCGTCACGGCGACTCTAATTTGAGCAGCACGACATCTCAGTTCCCCAATATTCACCCGTCAAATAATGTTACCATCTGACTACAATATCAACGCAAATATTTGTGGAAATTGCTCGCATGGCCAAATCAAGAAAACGCAAACCTCAGCACGATCCTTATGCCGAACGGGAGGCGAGAAAATATGAACACCCAATCGCCAGCCGTGAATTCATTCTGGAAGTTATTGAGAACAATAAAGGTCCTGCCAGCTTCAGCAAAATAACAACATCTCTTGCAATTTCCAGTGACAGAGACCTGCAGTCACTCGAGCGGCGACTACGCGCCATGGAACGTGATGGACAGATAGTGCGTAACCGCCAGGGGGCCTACCTTCCAGTTGGACATGCAGACCTGGTGCGCGGACGTATTATTGGCCACCCTGACGGGTTTGGTTTTTTATCACCTGATGAGCGAGGAGAAGCGGATATATTTTTATCACCGCGCGAAATGCGTGCTGCTCTGCACGGTGATCGCGCCGTAGTACAGGTAATACACACAAAAAGAGATGGTCGCCAGGAAGGACATCTTGTAGAAATACTGGAGAGACACAACCAGCAAATAGTTGGACGCTATCACGAAGAACGCGGTATGGGTTTTGTCATTCCGGACAACAAACGCATACATCAAGACATATTTATCCCGCCACATGGGAAAAAGAATGCGCGCAATGGACAGATTGTAGTGACTCAAATCATCGAGCATCCCACCAAAAGACAACAGCCAATCGGCGAAATTACTGAAGTGCTTGGAGAACATCTGGCTCCTGGCATGGAAATTGACATTGCCGTGCGTGTACATGGCATTCCCAACCAGTTTTCCGCAGAAGCTATCAAAGAAGCCGAATCCTTTTCGGAAAGCTCAATCACAGATGAGTTACACGGCAGATCCGACTTGCGTGATCTGCCATTTGTCACAATTGATGGTGAAGATGCAAAAGATTTTGATGATGCTGTCTTCTGCGAATCGCGCAAGGATGGCTGGAAATTACTGGTAGCCATTGCCGATGTCTCTTTTTATGTGCAACCGGGCAGCGAATTGGACAAAGAAGCCCAGTGGCGGGCTACATCGGTATATTTCCCCGGCTTTGTCATACCCATGCTTCCGGAAAATTTATCCAATGGTCTTTGTTCTTTAAACCCGCATATACCGCGCCTATCGATGGTCTGTGAAATGATCATCTCTTCCAAAGGAGAAATGCAGAGCTATAAATTTTATCAGGCTGTTATCCAATCTCATGCACGCCTGACTTATACACAAGTTGCAGCCGCAGTTGTAGACAAACAGGAAAGTATACGAAAATCAATTAATCAGGTGTGCCCGCACCTTGATGAACTCTTTTTGCTATATAAAGCATTGTTACGGCAGCGAATAGCGCGTGGCGCGATCGACTTTCACTCAACAGAAACCAAAATTGAATTTGGGCCAGATAAAAAAATTCTCCGCATTTATCCATATGAACGAAATGATGCACATCGCATTATTGAAGAATGCATGATCGCAGCCAATGTTGCTGCCGCCAGGTTTCTAACCAAAAGAAAGTTTCCGGGACTATACCGCATCCACGAGATACCCACTGCAAGCAAACTTAAAGAATTAAGACAATTGCTTAAAACGCTGGGGCTGCACTTGCCTGGCGGCGAAAAACCTGAACCTAAACATTATGCGAGCCTTATCGAACAGGTTAATCAACGTGAAGAAGACCGATGGATTGAAACCATGCTGCTAAGATCATTATCACAGGCTGTTTATAGCCCCGATAATGTCGGCCACTTTGGTTTGGCACATCCTTTATACACGCACTTTACCTCACCAATACGTCGCTATCCTGATTTAATTGTTCACCGTGCAATACGCCATTTAATTAACAAACGAAAAGCCAGCACATTTTGCTACACCCATAATGATCTGGTGCTGCAGGGAGAGCATTGTTCAATGGCAGAACGCCGCGCGGATGATGCTACACGTGATGCAGAAAACACTCTTAAATGTGAATTTATGCAGGACAAGGTAGGAAATACTTTCTCAGGTGCCGTGACCAGTGTTACCTCTTTCGGTTTGTTCGTCGAATTAACGGATGTATACGTAGAGGGACTGGTACATATCAGCACATTATCGGATGATTATTATCAATTTGACCCCAACACAATGACCCTTGAAGGTGAATTGACTGGTAAAACCTATCGCCTCGGAGATACTTTAAATATTATTGTCAGCCGGGTGGATATCGACGAGAGAAAGATTGATTTTATTCTTGAAAACAATGAATCCTCATCTAAACGCAAACGCAAAACCAAAAAAAGCAAGCGCAGATAAGCGATATGAGCCAGAAAGAGTATTTTCCGGGCATTCACACAGTGAGTGCTTTGCTAAACCATCAACCCGAACGAATTCAGTTAATATGGCTCGAGCAAAACAAATCCAATCCACGGATTGATACGCTGATAGAACAAGCAAGGGCTGTGGGCATCACCGTGCAAATAATTCAGCGTAATAAGCTGGATCAACTGTGTGGCAGCACTCAGCATCAGGGCATTGTCGCCTCATGTACACCTGCTTCACACCTCAACGAGGATGAACTACTCAGGCAGCTCCAGCGCGCTCAGGATATTCCGCTGTTACTTATACTTGATGAAGTCAGTGATCCTCATAATTTAGGTGCCTGCCTGAGAACAGCAGAGGCAGCAGGAGTATCAGCAGTCATTATCCCCCAAAATCATTGTGCCCCTCTGAACGCCATCGTACATAAAATTTCAAGCGGGGCGACAGTTCGCCTGCCCATTGTAAAAACCTCCAATTTATCAAGGTTTATAGCGCGAATTAAGAAACTTGGAATATGGGTGTATGGTGCGGATGGCCACGCCGGCCAGACTCTTTATGAGTCCAACCTGACGCATCCGACCGCCATAATTATGGGCGCAGAGGATCAGGGATTAAGACGCTTGACCCGGGAACGCTGTGACCAGTTGTATTCCCTCCCTATGCACGGAGAAATGGAAAGCCTGAATGTCTCTGTTGCGACAGGGATATTCCTTTATGAAGCCGTGCGTCAGCGCAGCAGTCGTTGAATATTTACTCACCCTCGAGTAGAATCGCCGGCTTATCTATTCGCTACCTTTCCTCACCGTTATGTCTGCGGGAGGACAAAGACCTCAAGGAGCCACAATGAGACATTATGAAATTGTGTTTCTGGTCCACCCAGACCAGAGTGACCAGGTGTCTGCCATGGTCGATCGTTACAAAACCATGATCGAAAATGGCAGTGGTAAAGTCCATCGCCTGGAAGACTGGGGCCGCAGAATCCTTGCCTACCCAATCAACAAAATCCTGAAGGCACATTACGTGCTTATGAACATTGAAACCAACCAGGAAATCCTCGATGAACTGGTCAGCGCTTTCCGCTTCAACGATGCTGTACTGCGCCATATGGTCACAAGTTGCAAACAGGCTATCACCGAACCGTCTCCGATGATGAAATCCATCGAGAAAGAGCGTGATCGTGACAGCCGGGAAACAACGCCGCCGCTATCAAACACTGATGACTCCGGCGACGCTATGGACGAAGCCACGCAAGCAGATGACTCCGCCGTGGAAACTTCGTCAGAATCAGCCGAGGAGAAATAACTATGTCAAAATATTTTCGCAGAAGACGCTACTGCCGTTTTACCGAAGAAGGTATCAAGCACATTGATTATAAAGACATTGATCTGCTTAAGGACTTCATCACAGAAACCGGCAAGATCGTTCCCAGTCGAATTACGGGGACCAAGGCTCGATATCAGCGCCAGCTAACCACAGCGATCAAACGCGCACGTTACCTCGCACTGCTACCCTATAGCGACCAGCATTAATTTCACTTTTCGCAGCCAGGCCAGTAAGTCCTGGCTACGAAATAAATTCGGTAATAGCAACCCTGGGTTGTTGACCATGCTAAAAAGCTTCGCCAATTTCATCATATCCGGCAAGTTGCCTGCCTTCACGGTAGTATTCGGGTTTTTAGTCTTTGCACTTGCATTCCCGTTAAGCGCTGTTGTGAGCGGTGCCGCTTTAGTGTTAATTACCTTACACGCCAACCCCAGAAACAGCCTGCTTATTGTTTTAGCGAATGTGATTGCTTTGGCTATTTGCAGCAGCCTCTTTATAGGAAATGCAGCAATCGGTGCGGTCACTGCCATGGCTCAATTAGCACCTGGTTTTATTCTGGCCACACTACTCTACTCAACACGCTCTTTATCACTAGCCATGCAGGCTGCGGCGCTGCTTGGAGCCATTATATTCATACTGGCTGGTCTCACATTCCCCGAAGCACCGGCCTTCTGGCAATCTGCCCTGAGTCCGATTCTGACCCCTATCCTTGAAGCCAGAAATTACTCTCAGGAAAATATCGGCCTGCTCATTTCGCAGATGGCTAATTACATGACAGGTTTGTTGATTGCCTCCATTGTGCTGGTGCAAAGTACAATTTTATTACTGGGTTACAAACTTTACTGTCTGGCCAATGAAAGCACGCAATTTGAGCAAGAATTCAAGCAGATGCGACTGGGCAAGGTGTTGGCGATACTGGCATTAATTTGCGGGTTATGGGCGCTGGCAACACAGTCTGTTTTTGCTGCCCAGTTGTGCCTTATTTTGATTATCCTCTTCCTTTTGCAGGGTATGGCGGTCATCCACACATACTGCGGGACCATGACAAAAGGCAAGCTTTGGTTGATAATTGCCTATCTGCTTGTGATCTTCATCCCCCAGGCAATTGTTATCGTGATTCTGCTGGGCTTAGTCGAGACATTTTTCAGATTACGCCAGCGCGTATAGTCAATTTAAAAATATCATCAAAAATTTAAGGAAATGTAATGGAAGTAATTTTATTGTCAAAAGTTGAAAATCTCGGGGCGTTGGGAGACAAAGTCAGTGTTCGCTCCGGCTATGCACGTAATTATTTAATCCCTCAGGGCAAGGCGAAATTTGCTACCCCGGAAAATATTGCTGAATTTGAAGCACGCAGGGCAGAACTTGAAGCACAGGCCGCCGACGCACTGGCGGCGGCAGAAGAACGCAAGTCAAAACTTGATGGAATTACAGTCACAATTGCAGCCAAGGAAGCCGGCGAAGGCAAGCTGTTTGGGTCTGTCGGGAATATAGATGTTATCGAGGCACTTGCAAGTCTAGGACATGAGGTAGAAAAACGTGAAATACGCATGCCTGAAGGCGCTTTTCGCAATATTGGCGAGCACCAGGTTGAGCTTCACTTACACACAGATGTTAACGCCACAATCACCGTCAGCGTTATCCCTGAAGAGTAGCCCATACAACCGAAGGCCAGCCTTCTGTTGATGCACCCCGATGCCAGAATCCATATCAAGCACTGACTTTACTGCGCCTAGTGCAGAGTCTTTACGCACACCCCCTTATTCTCTTCAGGCAGAACAGGCAGTGCTGGGCGGACTGATGCTGGAAAATGGAAGCTGGGATCAGGTCGCAGATACATTAACTGAAAATGACTTTCATTTGTTCGATCATCGCATCATTTTCCGCGCGATCACCGATCTCGCTTTCCATAACCAGCCATTTGATGTTGTGACTCTTGCCGAGAAAATCAAACACTCGGATGAACTCTCAGGCGTTAACAATAAAAATATCATGGCTTACATGGCCACGCTTGCCAAAGAAACACCCACGGCGGCAAATATTACTGCCTATGCCCACATCGTCAGAGAGAAATCAATATTAAGACAACTGGCTGCAGCAGGAACAGACATTGCCGGCTCCGCCTATCAAACTCAGGGCATGCAGAGCCGCGAACTGCTGGATATTGCTGAAAAAAAGATTTTTGAAATTGGTGACCAGGATGCAAAAAATACGGGTGGTTTCAAGGGCATGAAAGAGCTGCTCAAAACGACAGTTGAAAAAATTGACGAACTGTTTGAACGTGGAGACGCGATTACAGGCACAGCGACCGGGTTTGATCAATTTGATGAAAACACATCAGGCTTACAAAAAGGTGACCTGATTATTGTCGCGGGCCGGCCATCCATGGGTAAAACCAGCCTTGCCATGAACATGGCAGAATATGCCGTGATTCAGAAACAGGAAACAGTGGCAATTTTTAGCATGGAAATGCCGAGCCACCAGCTAACAATGAGAATGCTTTCTTCCATAGGGAGAATCAATCAACAAAATATACGTACTGGCAAATTATCAGATGAAGACTGGCCCAGGCTAACAAGCGCGGTATCCATGCTATCAGAATCAAAATTATTTATTGATGATAGTGCCGCATTGAGTCCGACCGAAATTCGCGCGCGTGCGCGCCGTTTAAAGCGTGAACATGGATTGTCATTAATTGTTATTGATTATCTGCAACTTATGCAGGTCACAGGCAGTAATGAAAATCGCACCAATGATGTCTCCGAAATTTCAAGATCGCTCAAATCTTTAGCCAAAGAACTTGATGTTCCGGTAATCGCCTTATCCCAGCTTAATCGCAGCCTTGAACAACGTACAGACAAACGTCCCGTGATGTCAGACTTGCGAGAGTCTGGCGCGATAGAACAGGATGCCGACTTGATTGTTTTTATTTACCGTGACGAGGTTTATAACGAAGACTCACCCGATAAGGGGACCGCAGAAATTATCGTTGCCAAGCAACGTAATGGTCCTGTTTTCAAAACCCGCCTGACCTTCCTGGGACAATACACCCGCTTCGAAAATTTCATCCCAGAAATATACGGCGGCGGAACAACTTCATGAAGCGCTCAGCCTACGCATTAATCAAGCTTGAAAATCTTGCACATAACCTAAACATACTAAGAACATTTGCACCCGACTCAAAAGTGATCTCCGTTGTTAAGGCTGATGCATATGGGCATGGGCTTGCCCGCTGCGCGCAGGCATTAGCGGCAAGTGATGCATTCGCCGTCGCATGTGCAAACGAGGCTGCTGACTTGCGTGCTGCCGGTATTTTACACCCAATTATATGTTTACAGGGTTTTGTCAACGAAAAGCAATTACAAGCCCTGGTAGAGACAAATACTCAGGCAGTGATACATAACTTGCACCAGATAAAACTGCTGCAACGTTATCGCTGCAATCAGTCAATGCAAATATGGCTCAAAATCGACACGGGTATGGGAAGACTCGGCTTCAGACCGGAGGATGTGCGTCACGCACTACAGCAGCTTGAGGGCATTAAACCGATATCCAAAATACGTTTGATGACGCATTTTGCCAATGCTGACACGCTTGATAGCGAATATACACAGAATCAACTAAAACTGTTTGATAACGTATGTAAGCATTATCCGGGCAAAGAAAGAAGCGCCGCAAATTCTGCAGCGACACTCGCTTATAGTCACTCACACTACGAGTGGGTTCGGTCCGGACTGGTGTTATATGGGATATCACCGTTCCAGGCAGAAAAAAGCCATCCGGATACTTCCGAACTCAAGCCGGCTATGTCATTTTTTGCGCCCATTATCTCAATCAAACAGCTTAAAAAAGGTGACTCAATCGGATATGGCAGCCGCTACCGTTGTCAAACAGACATACGGGTTGCGGTGGTGGCGGCCGGCTATGCAGATGGCTATCCACGCAGTCTGGAGAAACCGGTGAATGTGTGCATCAATGGCAATCATGCCCCTGTAATAGGCAGGGTATCAATGGATATGATTACTATTGATGTGACACATATTGATACTGCAGTCGGTGATGATGTCGAACTATGGGGGGAAGATATCCCAGTAACCGACATCGCGTCCTCGGCAAATACCATCAGTTATGAATTATTATGTGGCATATCTGCCCGTGTCACACGTCACTTTATTTGAAAAATAATTCTACAGAACTACATTGGCAAAATCTTGACTAATCATTTAGTCACCTTCACTGACATCCTGAAAGGAATGAGTATGCCATCTGCCCAAAACATTATAAGCCTGACATGTTACCTGATCCTGATCATTATCTTCACTCATATACAGGGTTGTGCCACTTATGGAGACAAAGTGACCCCGGTACCATTACCTGCGGAGCAGTCAAACAGTTTTGAAGTCAGGCAAGTTGCCTTATTCGCAGAAGCTTACCTCGAGCCAAAAGCTGCCCGCGAAGCATTCGGCTTTGATATTCGCGGCGCGGGTGTGCTACCGGTAAGATTTGTCATGGATAATCAATCAAGTGGCAATGTCGATATTCGTGGCGATCAGACATTTTTAATCGATACAGACAATCAGGCCTGGCCATTGCTGACTTATGATCAGGCATATCAGCGTGTCAATCGGCACGTGGAAATGGGTGAAACAGTCAAAGGCGCGGCCAAGCCTGCCGTATTACTGGCGGCCACCGGGGCTCTGGTGGGCGCAGCCGTGGGGGTCGTGACCGGCGACAGTGCGGGTGAGGGAGCGGCAAGAGGTGCGGCCGCGGGGGCAGCGGCGGGAGCAGTGGTTGGCGGGGCAATGCGTTACCATGAAATTGGACGGGAAATCAGAGAAGATCTCGCCCATGACTCGTTTGACAATCGAAGTATTAACAGGGGAGAGATTGCACATGGTTTCCTTTTTTTCCCGGGCGATCAGGAAATCACATCCGTGAAATCATTGAGAGTGTCGCTGACTATCGACGACCAGCCAGAAGTGATTATTCTCACCCTGCGTGAAAAACACTGATTCTATAAAAACTATTCGGCAATTATCGAAGCACAAGTCCCCTGCCCGCTAGAATAATAATCTCGATATCAGATCCATAAATACAAATAATGTGAACTGGATCAAATAGCGCGAGGGGACTTTTCAGGCTGTGTATGGGATAGTACTTCAGACTTATATTGATATTCATTCACCGTGAGCTCATTACAGGAAAATCAAAAGGCCGTGATAGGCCACAATAGCTTGACGACATGTCGACGCGAAAAACATGATCGCAGAGAGCCGACTTTTAAAGGCTTTATAATTGGATGCGTAAGAAGCCAGCGCCGACAACAGCGCCGGGAAGATTGCACGTCACATTATCCAACCGACTGGTATGACACGAAATTATTAATCATGGCACTGGCATTGCTGCTTTTATCCATCACCGATGCAGCCATGACTATGACATTAATTAATAATGGCGCGGTTGAAGTAAACCCCTTCATGAACTTTCTGCTCAAACAAAGCACTGACACTTTTATTTACACCAAGCTAATTCTTACTTCTGTGTGCATTATCATTCTGGTCGCGCATTACTATTCCAGAATATTCAGCACTATTCGTGTCGGCCGATTATTGTTTTTTGCATTATCTGTATATGTTGCACTAGTGACGTATGAATTTATCTTGTATTTTAGTTATATTGCATGAATGCGGCCTAATGCAGAAGCATCGGGTCTTCTTCTCTTAACCGGATCAGCTGGCGCTGCCACATGGTAATGTTACCCGGATTTGATCCGCGTGAAATGGCATCCAGCCACTTGTCATGACAAAGCACCAGAAGCTCAAGACCTTCATCTGTGAAATCTGACATCTTTAACTCAAAATCAAGCCAGTTTTTTTCGCTAATAATATTGTCACGAACCAGGCCTGTTTCTTCAAAGAAATGTAACAATGGTTTATAGCGGTTGGAAAATTCTTCTGCAGCCTTAAGCTTTACTTTCTCTTCCGCATTCTCATCTATATACCACTTGCATGCATCTATGACCATATCTTTCATATCACTCATCTCCATTTAGTTATTACTTCCCTGTGAGTACATACAATATTTATTACATTAATATGTTAAAGGTAAGTGTAACCTCAATAATGTAGACCAGGTCAACAAATCAACATGTCTCTTATCCGGTAAAAAACCCCTTCCATCATTACCATGGATATTGAAAAAAATGAATATAATCCGATGTATATGTTCTGGAAATCGTTAATGGCAATATTTGAATTACTTAATACTGCTGTAACAATCAGCTCAAATACTTGTATTTTCCCGAAACCATACAGCAAACGTCATGAGTAACAACATTGCACAACGCGGTATATGCACACTTTGCCCAAAATGCAACATGAATACGCGCACACATTTTCTGCATAATCAACTCACAATCTCGTTTTGCGAATGCCAGAACATGGGTGGTTTGCATGTTGGATTTACCGACAAGCCATTCTGGAAACTGTATGCAGACATGGATAAAAAAGAGTTTCTGGAATTTGCACACAGTTCAGATGCGTATGTTGATATTATGCGTGAAGCACACCTTTATTCAGAATCTGCATAATATAACAACCATCCCGCTTAATTTGAAAATGATACCAGCCAGTCGGTCGACGTCATGGCCATAGCACAACGCTGCCCGCCCAAGTATCAATTTTAAAAAATCAACATTCACTCCCGTTTATAGGTAAAACTGCGCCGATTATCGGTGTCACCGAATTTCACGCTCTAAATTAACAAAAATGCGTCACATATTTGTAGACCGATTTATGTTTAGGCGTGAGTGTGAGTCTGCAAAATAATAAATATATAAATTTGATGCTGTTTCAATTAACAGTCATGAGGGGTCAAAATGTGGTATAGAATTCAGAATATCTCACTTATCGCGACAGTGTTGATGTTGTTATCCGCTTGCGGCGGTCAATCATCTGGAGAAAGTACAGGTGGTACGGGAGCTACTGTATCGAGTACACCAACAGTAACATCAAATGATACCGTCGTGATCAGTGGTGCCAACTTTTATGCGCAACCTGCACTGGGTTGTGTCAGTTGTCATGGTACCAATGGCGAAGGAGGCTTATTCCAGGCCATTAATACTTTAAGCCCGACAACATGCCCCTCATGCACAGATATTGCAACACTGGCTGCTGATATTGCCGCCACAATGCCTACAGGAACCGGACAACCCGGAGACTGCACGGGTTCAGACCCCGGAACCTGTGCCTATGACATTGCTGCCTTTATAATGGAAACCTGGATTAACCCCAGCAGCCCGGCTCCTCAACCAACTCCCGGGATTACCGTTTCAGCTTCTGCCAATCCCATGACAGATGAGTCCGGAGCCACTACCACCATCCAGGTAACACTCGATTCTGCACCGTTATTTGATGTCACTATGAATGTGATCAGCAGTAACACGGATGAGGGAACAGTTAACCCGGCTTCCTTAACGTTCAATAATTTGGACTGGAATACTCCCAAATCTATTGTTGTCACCGGAGTTGATGATGGTAATGTGGATGGAAATACCGCTTATCAGGTAACAATTGGTCCTTCAGTCAGTGCTGACCCGGATTATTCAAACCTCAGTGTTGCCGCCATAAATATCACAAATAATGATAACGATGTTCCGGTTCCTGCAGGCATTACCGTCACGCCAACTTCCGGTTTAATCACCGATGAAAATGGATTGCAGGCAACTTTCCAGGTTTCTCTGAACTCAGTTCCCGCCAGTGACGTGACAATTGCTATCTCCAGTTCAGACACAGGTGAAGGCACAGTCGCGCCGGCGTCGCTAACTTTTACAGAGGCTAATTATGCGATAGCCCAGACAGTCACTGTCACTGGCGCAGATGATGCTGACCTGGATGGGCCAGTTAACTATATGATCACTACCAGTCCTGCCGTCAGCGCAGATCCAGAATACAACATGCTGGATGCTTCTGATGTGTCAGTAATCAACAATGACAATGAAGTTCCCCCTCCTGCAGGCATCACTGTGAATCCGGTGTCTGGGTTAATTACGACCGAAGCCGGTGGCACCGCAACATTTAATGTGGTGCTCCAGTCTATGCCGGGGGATGATGTCACTATTCCGATTAGCAGCAGTAATATTAATGAAGGAACAGTTGCGCCAAATTCGCTGACTTTCACCTCTTTGAACTGGAATGTTCAACAAATGGTGACTGTGACAGGTATTGATGACAATATCGACGATAATGATATTCAGTTTTCAATTTTGACCGGTGATCCTGTTAGTAATGATGCAGGTTACGACGCACTGACGGCGAATGATGTCGCAGATGTGACCGTCACCAATGTAGATGATGATTTAAGCCAGCTGGAAATTGGCCAACAGCTATACCGCCAGGTATTTAATCAAAATGATCCAACCGTGACTGAAAGTTGTGAAACCTGCCACGGTTCACAAGGGTTAGGCAATGACCCCAACCAGGCAGTTTTTGGACAGTTACTCTCCAGTATACCCATCGCACCGGGCACCTGTGATAATTGCGACAATGAGACAGAGTTTAGTAATTATACAGCCTCTTCCATGCCAGTGATTGCACTGAGTAGTGCTATTACCGCACTCAAGGGGATTGGCACAGGCGAAGATGCAGCCGTCGTATGTGACCAGGCCTGTGCAGACGCCATTGCCGCATATGTGTTCAACAACTTCAGCACAAATCCATAAAGATTAAAGCGTGCCAGACAAAGCCCGCTCTTGAAAGCGGGCTTTTTTTATGGAAGAATTTTCGGGATATTCATGACTGATCCAGCCAGAATATTGGCAATACTTAAAATCAAATCATCATTTGATGGTAAAATTACTATTTATTCATATTCAAGGAAAATTCAATGCAAGAACTTTACAGTATATTGGTACCATTGATTTTATTAGGCGGGTTCGCCTTGCTATTAATGTTTGTCAAGTAACCGGGAGAGATTGACCACCAGAGTGGTATGCAGGGATTCTTTAATGCTCTGTAACTATCCGTGCAGGCATGACAAATACCCGGTATTAACCACGCAACATTACTTTAAAACCCGGGCGATCGGTAACAGGCGGACAATAGCCCACCCTTAACCCACCGACACAGATCGCGACAACCTGTTAACAACAACCCAAAGATCAATATTCGCATACAGAACAAATCATGGTCGATTGCCCGGCGTTCACGGGTAATCGACCGTGCGATGTTCTACCATCGAATTGACCGGGCCAGGCAAAATTTTCGTAGTGTCTTCAGCCTCTATGTCCACAACAGCCGTTCTGAGTGCGTAACAACAATTCTGCATCGTTTTTTACCATAAACAATCACTGAATAATGTGGCGTTGCTCTTGAGCCGTTTGTTTTGGCATTTAGAAAGTTCGGCCTGGCATACTGTCTCTGCTAACATAGGCCTGACTGTCAGCTTATCTCACTGGAGGCAGTTTTTGGGCAAATCAAAAAACAGGGCAACGGGTCCGTCACCAGCGGCAACGCCTGTCGAGGATCTGGCACGACAGATACTTCACGCACGCATTGATAATGTTATTCTCTACTTAAAAAAGTCAGCCAAACCGCGATCTCCCCATTGCGAGAGCATTCACCATTTAAGAACGGGCTCAAGAAGGGCGATTGCAGCACTTGAGCTATTTTACGCATTACTCCCCCAACAAAAAACGCGCAAACTATATAAGCTTTTAAAAAAAGTGCGCAAATCTGCCGGAAATGCCAGAGACTATGATGTGATCATCAACAAATATCAAAGTACCGCGAAATATAATCTATTTGTGAAGTTTATTGAAAACAAAAGAGCCCATGCCCAGATTGAGATCAGGGCTCTTTATCACCACTTAAAAAAAGGTAAAACGATTGCAAGAAAAATGAAACAGGTCAGTGCCGGGATCAAGCCAGGCACTGATTGTTATCCAATGGATTTTTCGGTATGGGGTAAAAGCAAACTATCCCAATGCATGGCTGATGTATTTAGTGAAATCCCTGAAAACACCTCGGATCTTGACCAACTGCACCAGTTCCGGATCAAATGTAAAAATCTGCGTTATGTCATGGAACTCACAATGAATGCATTTCCGACACCCCTGGAAAATATCATATACCCACAAATTCTCGACCTGACTTCTATTCTGGGTGATATTAATGACTGTAAAGTGTTAATTGAAAGAATCGCCGGGTGGCAGATACAAACAATCAATGGTCACCATCTTATGTTACTGGATGACATATGCAAGAATGAACAACAGACTCTGGACAACCTGTTAAACGAATATCAACAACAATGGACGACCACACGACTTAACCAGCTTTACAAGAATTATCTGTCTCTGCTTTAACTATGCATTCTCATTCGAATCACATTAATGCATCGATCAACTATTTTTGTAATTCGACAGACAGGCTAACCCCGCGCCCTGGCCCTAGCGGGTTATCCTATTGAAATGAGTCGCATGACATTTAGGACAGGGTGGAATTTTGCCGGCGCGTCGAAACTGAAGTTCTTCCCCACACTGATCACATTTCAACGTCGCCGGACCAGTCACTTCCCCGGTACGGTAATGTGTATTTAACCTGGATTTATCCCTCAATCGAAGAAGTTCGATGGTTGTCTGGTCTGCCGCTTTTATAAATCGATCAAGTATCTCGTTTTCGACCAGGGTAGTTTCAAACCCAAACCAGTCTTTTAGTTCATTGCCTGTCTCCGCAAGGTAATGTGCTGCATCAGTCATATCCTGTCTGACCCAATTAGCAACTTGTTCTGCATCATGTTCAGAAATTTGCTTTAATTCCATAACCTTTTCTTTACCTTCATGCAGCAACCGGTTTAACAGGGACTCTGTTTTTTCTTCCGCATGATGCAAATTGTCTGCAACATGCTCATATAATTTCTCATAAGAATCACCGAGTACGTCCAGTACATCATGCTTACTTGTGTACTTATCCTTTTGCTCATTCTTTTTTTCGCTCATTATTAGCTATATCCGCATGCAATTTTAATATTAAGTTTTATGCTACGCATTTCCTACCCTACGGTAGAATTCTATCGTTTTAAACATACCAGTAGTTGACACATGTCAGCTAAACCCGCTATTAGAATTTCATCTTAACAAAGTAATGTCATTTTACGCTATCGGTTATCCTGCCAATCAGATAACCAAGTGGTTCGGGGCTTGATTTGTTATATAATAAATTAGATGAATAGAATGATTATCATCACCGGTGTTCTGCTAGTCATTATAGGACTTGCCTGGCCCTATCTTGGCAAATTTCCAATCGGACGATTGCCCGGTGATATCATCTATCAGAAAAATGGCTTAAGTATCTACATACCCATCACGACAACTGTATTGGCAAGCATTATTCTCACCCTTATTTTCTATTTTTTCCGAAAATAACCAGACAAGAAATCCAGTATAACACCCCACCGGATCTATCTCTTTATCATCCACGTGTTATACCACTGCGCTTTGTTTGATAAATTTCTATCCTATTGATTTATATATATTTTTCTAAATCTACAGAGAAATATTAATAAATTAGAACTTTCTAATATATAACGTGTCCCACTATATGTATGGAGTTAACTGACACGGATGTCTGATATAGAGACAAACCATTAGATGTGGAGGTACTTAAATAGTGTCAAAAATCAAGCTATGCCGAGGCGATTTGGTATGCCGGTATTGGTCCGAGTTTGTTGGTCTGGCCGCTTATTCCCTGGCTGCCTTTTGGCTGAGTGTTGCATTATTCTGATCAAATTGCGATCTCTACGAACTCAAGCAGAGGTCGCAGTCAGTTTATCTGTCGAATAATTTTGGCAACATTTATGTGACGATACAATCACAGAGAGGACGTTCACCCCAGTAATTTCTGACAATTTAAACTCCACAATTTCCCGCCATTAAAGGCATGATAAAATCGCCAATTATCCATTAACTTTTTAATACCAGGCTGGATATAATTGCAAGACCGATAATGATCATATATGTTAATAAACTTGTTATCTCTAAACGCATATACACATAAAAATGTTTTTAACAATGATTGATACCAGCATCTCCATAATATGAGCATATCTCCGCGCTCATAAAATATTCTATAGATTGATAAATACTGATTGAAATAACAGGATAAAGTACCTTCAGCCATTAATTAGCATATGAATCGATATGGATAAACTTGTAAATGACGACATTAGAAGAATCTCTACACAGCTTGATAATTTTTACACAGCCTTTAGAGCGAAGATTTACCATTCTTTAATCAGTCAAAATCAACAGCTACAAGAGAGCGCATCACATTTTTGGAACTTTCAGAGGTATGTATTACTTTATTCTTTAATCGTAAACTGGTGCGAGGTATTTGGCGCTAACACCCAAAACAATCACTGGAAGGAATTAACTATAGAAAACCAACAATTTACATCACTATTGTATCAACAGGGAAATTATAATTACACAAGCTGGATGAGTTACAGGAAGCAAATGGAAGAGATAAAAAAGTCTTATCTGAGCAATCCCGATATGTTCCACCATAGCGAAACAGATATAGACTTCAAAGGAATTGAAGTTTCCTTATCAGTCACCCATTTGTGGTTGAATACACTGTTTACAAACAGTGAACTTGATATAGAAAATTCATTTCTGGAAAAATGGCCAATAGATAACTTAAGCATAAACACACAGTTAGAGGAAGAGTTCCACAAGCTTTTTTTACAGCACTGTTAATATGTAATTCACCGTCACCCAAATAATCAACACACTTATAAAAAAATTACGTTAAAAGTACGCAAACTTGAAACGTACGACCACTTCAAATACTCGCAGTGAGTTAAAGTTATAATATATTTTATATTGCCTGTATGTATAATAAATATTTATTACTTTACCATTAGAGAAATCTCCATGGATTTAAAATATTTCTTTACTGTATTTGCCGCCGTATTTATCGCTGAACTTGGCGACAAAACACAAATTGCAACACTTCTATTTTCGACAGACCAGCAAGTCAGCAAACTGGCTGTTTTTATAGCAGCCTCCCTTGCGTTAATACTGGCGACAGCGCTGGCAGTAATAGCTGGAGGTTTGTTTTCGAGCCAGCTTAACACAAAATTACTGCATTACATCGCTGGAATTGGCTTTATTATTATCGGCATTCATACGCTCGTTAAGGCCTAGTTCTTCAGCGTCATCTGTTATCATTTCATTCATGTATCTGTTTTCACAATCCATGAACAGGCAATATATTCTTTTTTTTACAGTACTCGTCATTACATTTATGGGCAATGCTCGTAGCGAGGAAATTGGCAGCGTTGACACGAAATTCAATTTATTAAGTCCTGACGACTCTATAAAAATACAAGTCGTTACCGACCCTAAAGTGAAAGGAGTTGTGTGTTATCTAAGTCGCGCACAAAAAGGAGGCTATAGAGGTGCTCTCGGGATCGCTGAAGATACATCCGATGCGTCAATCGACTGTCGCCAGGTCGGTGCGATAGAGTTTTTACAGCCTTTCAGCAAAGGTGAGTCGGTGTTCAGAGAGCGTCGCTCATTAATATTCAAGAAACTCAAAGTAGTTCGTTTTTGTGATACCAATAATAATACACTTGTTTATCTGGCTTATAGCGAAAGAGTCATTGAAGGATCACCAAAAAACTCTGTATCAGCTGTCCCTATTTCGAAATGGCATACCCAGTCACATGCTGATGAGATTGAGCAGTGCAAATACAAATAAAAATACCAACCACACTTTACAAAACCCCGCTGAGATATTTAATCGATACCCTCATTCTGATTTACCACTTTAAGCGACATACATTGACGATGAACACCATGCATGGATCTATAATCACAGCAGTCAAGCGATACACTTAGCCCAATACATAATACAAGTCATAATTTACATAACTTTGTTTCTAAGAAGGGATTCAGTCTAAACCAACAAAAACAATATGCAGTGACTAATAAACCACTTTCATTCCTAACACTATGTTTCTGCCAGGCATCAACACACGATCTTTCTGAAACGAACTATGTTGTCTTGCATCTTCGTCCAGTAGATTATTCCCTTTTACAAATATGTTTAAATCCACATTACCGGCATATACAGTCTTATCAAGACCTGCATTTAACAGGGTATAACCACTCGTGTCACTTTCAAGATCTGCTTCTTTATTCTGTTCAGCAACCAGAATCAAATCAACAAAACCAGCCCATGTGCCTCTTGTCCCATCCAGCCCTAATCCAATTCGTGCGGGGGATATACGTGGCACGTTACCAAGATCGTTATCATCAAACTTCGCGCGCACATAGTCTCCGAACACACGCCCTTCTATTGTATATATTTCATTGTTAACAAGATTTGTTTCAAATTCGGCCTCAACTCCGTAAAAAATGGCATCATCATTTGCATAGGTGCCGGCAAGTAATTCACCATCCAATTCGAACATTCCTTCTTCATCAGCCCTGTCTGCAATCCCATCATTATTTTCATCAAGACTTGCAAGATAAATGTAGTCTTCTATATGGTTATAGAATGTATTTACCTTCCAGCCATAACGATCAGTAGATTGCTCCAGTCCCACCTCAAAATTAAAGGATGTTTCCTCGTCAATATCAGTAGAGCCTGTCTCAAATGTCAGCGTGGCCAGATGTGGTCCGTCTGCATAAAGTGCTACCTCCTGTGGCGCGCGCTCCGCACGTGAAGCATATATATTTAACTGGGCGTTATTTGACAGACTTCTCTGGACACCCAGTGAAATTGAAAAGATGTCAAATTCTTCATCTGAACCGTTTTCCGGATCAAATTCGGTTCGGTCAAATCTCAAACCGGTTTCCAGGTCCCAGGTATCGTTGTGATAATGTGAGATCGCAAAAATCCCATAGCGTTGTTCATCAAGAGGAGCAATATAGGCCTCTTCTCCAAGCGCAGAGAATTCCCGGTCATTATATTGAATCCCCAGCGCATTATGCCATTGATCATTCATTTCATTGACAATTTCGAGTCTTGTTTCAAGCTCTTCATTGTCAAAAGCAGTCTCAACCTCGCCCTCCAGAATCTCAAAATGACGATAATTGTTAAAGGTTGCATTAAGCGCGATTGACTCTACTCCGCTAAACGGCTTATATAACTCTGCACTGCCTTCATATCGATATTGTTTCAGGTCAATCCTCACATCACCTTCTTCAGCACCAGGCACACCGTATTTTGTTTCAAGTTGATTAAACGCCAACCCTATCATCCCACTTTCATTGATAAAACTACCACCTATACTATAGGTGTCTGTTTCTAGATCACTATTTGACAACCTGTTTTTACTTTCCGGCTCATCTTCATTGGCAAAACCATCAATATCATAATCATTCGTATCTCGTGTTAACCCATCGACATACCATGCAAAGGAGTCAATTGCCCCATTCAGCATCAATGCTGCTGTATTACCATCAGACACTGTGGCATGTTCAACAAGCCCCTTAAATTCAAGTGCATTTTTTTCCAGCGACGAAGGTATCCGGTTGTTTATAACATTCACAACACCCCCGATAGCTCCAGGCCCATAGCGCAAAGTTGCTGGTCCTCGAAGAATCTCTATTTGATCGGCGAAGTATGGTTCAATTGAGACCGCATGATCCTCACTTATACTTGACGCATCCAGTGCTCCGAGACCATTTTGCAATACACGAACGCGATTACTTCCCAGCCCGCGTATAATTGGTCGGCTGGCACCTGGTCCAAAATAAGTTGATGACACACCTAACTCATCCCTGACTGTTTCACCGATAGAATTACTTTTTTTTCGCTCGAGTGTTTTGCCATGCAAAACATTCACTGACTGCGCAAATTCATCTTGCGTTTGCCCTTCAAATACATTTGAGTGAACAGTAATAGTATCCAGTTCTTCTGCAGCCATTGCTATTTGACATGACATTGCGAAAATGAAACACGCATAAATACTTCTGTTCATATTTAATCCCTTCTGACTATCTGTGAATGTTAGTTATTATTTTCAGATTTCATTAATGGCTATATCACATGGTCGAATCATATAACCTTTATATGCATGCGTGATATCACATGTTAGAAAACCTACCGATCTGAAATATGTAGCGAGCCTGCATAAAACCTAGCTAATGTTATGTTATAACATATTTTATAATTTTCAAGATATTTTTACATATTGATAGTGTTGACGGTTTTGCACTTCTTATCCCTGTGGGCATAACGAATAAAACTAAATATTAAAAATGGGCAGCAGGGTTAAACCTGCCTGAGAAACAACCCACTATGCCCGTATATTTATTATGTGTATTTTTTAGACAAAATTGTATAAATGCAAAGAAACCAGGCTGTATACAGCTATACCTGGCCGACGTCCTGCTATCAGCAAGAATAGACTGATGCGACGTGACTATCGCCCTTCGGCTTTCAGCGCAAGCTCTACGATTGAACCACACAGCTCATCTGCCAGTTCATGCAGACCGGGTATATAGCCATAATCGATTATATTTTTGTGCCGCTTGTGTGATTATTCGATATTGCAATTTATCATGGCACATACACTTGAGATCAACTCACTAAAGTCTCTGGTCACTTCGTTAAAAGAGGCTCTGGAGCAGAAAGATAAAAGCCAGCGACGCCTCAATTATCTTGCTACGCATGATGTATTGACGGGCTTACGAAATCGTTATGCTTTTAAGATGCATATACACAGTTATTTCTATGCCAGATGTGTAGACAGAAAAAAACCTCTTGTCCTTTTATTGCTGGATATGACAAGCTTTAAAGATGTTAATGACATGCTGGGACATGATATCGGTGATCGCGTACTGCAGCTGATTGCACGTCAATTTAAAAAACACTTACCGAGCTATACAAGTATATACCGATTAGGAGGCGATGAATTTGCCATCCTTTTGCATGGGTCTTCTGACGTGGTCATGGTAAATCAAAGAAACGTACTAAATAAACTATTAAAAATCTTCGACCATAAATACAGGGTTAACAGTCATCGCATACGAGTGGGTGCATCCGTCGGTATATGTATTGCTCCTTCAGATGCAAAAACCCCACAAGAGTTATTCAAGCGTGCAGACATTGCCATGTACGAAGCCAAGCATAGCGGCAAGAGTATCGCGTTTAAATACTTTGATACCTGTCTTGAACAAAAATTAAATGAAAAAAAACAGGTAGAGCATTTCATTCTCGATCTCATTCAGTCAAAACAATTCGATGTACATTTCCAGCCAAAGATTGACACATTGACTGGATACATAACGGGCATGGAAGCTCTGTTGAGAACAAAAAATAAGAGTCAGTACCTGTCAGCGGTAAAAATTATTGAGGTCGCCGAGGAGAACAATCTGATTAATTCACTAGGGGCGATTGTGATCGACAAAGCGCTGGCATTTTTACATGAGTTGAAGGTGGGTACTGGCACTTCAGTTAATCTGGCCCTTAATATTTCGTCCCTTCAGATTAACGACACGTTCATCAATCAGCTGGAATCCAGCCTCGATCGCTATAATTTAGATTTTTCGGATATCACGATTGAAATCACAGAGGGACTGTTAATAAACCACCCACAGTATGTAAGAGAACGATTGAAATATTTTCATTCCAGAGGGCTGGGCATCTCAATAGATGACTTTGGCACGGGATACTCGTCGCTTTCATATTTACATAACTACCCGTTTAATGAGCTTAAAATAGACAGAAGCTTTATAAGTGATATTGAAGGGAATGACATAAAGAAAAAAATTGTTATTGGCATTATACAATTAGCTCATGCGCTTGACCTCAAGGTTGTTGCGGAAGGCGTTGAAACTGAAGCACAGTTTGATTTCCTCAAGACTGCAAAATGCGACTTGGTGCAAGGGCATCTTTTTTATCCCGCCTTACCCCCTGAAGACATGCTCAAGGCAATCAATTCACAAAACAACATTAAAATACATGCTCTATAGTTTCCAGCATCGCTGGTTTGAGCAAACAAGCAATATATCACAGCCTGCGATTGATCCCGACAACTGAATACCGGCACAATGAATATTGTTTTATTATTAAGTCATGCACCAGACCCCAGGAACCACCCCATTTTTACTCGTTGATATCGCCCTGTTTTTCTTTAATTTCACCTGGCAGGCTGACATAATATTTGACAAGTCACAAACGTTTCTGAGACCTGACTCATTAGCGTCTACGTAAATACCATTAGCAAATATACATCAAGGGAGCATTCACTCTATGAGCATACTGGAAAAAGCAAAATCACTCGGTGAGAAAGTCAATGAATCTGTAGCAACATTCAGCAGCGATGAGGTAATCGCTAACACTGTCATCAGAGCCGTTGAAAAACAGGAAAAAGTGAATGAAATATTGAGGCAAAAAGGATGTAATTACCGTGTCGCTGGCATTGAGCTCGGCATGGGAATACCGCCCACTGTAACATTTGGCGTGCTCAGAGTTAACGATACTAATGAGCCTGATGGTAGCCAGAAATCTTCACTTTAGTGATATTCAGGGTATTTACTCACCCAAAACCACTGAAGACTTAAATGCAGCGCCCCAGCAGCGCTCAAATCTTAGCTTCAATATATGTTATAACAACATTAAATGGCTGATATATCTACGAGTAAAGCGATATTGCTTCGATATTTTTACCGGTATCTGACTGTCTCAGCGTACACATATTTATAATGTGATCATTTTTTTATTCAATAGCCAATGCACCACCAGGCCATAGACAAAAGCGACTCCCACATTCCACACAGCCAATGCGGCGACCGTGTACATTGTGAATCGCTCATATTTTTTCATTCCTTTGTCGCATGCACCTAAGGCAAGCTGCGCACCTGTCATAAACAATATCACGCCCAGTATTGCAATTGGAACGATATTAAAGAGCACTATAATTGAATCACCCATAAACAGTGCCATCAAAACAAGCAAGCCACCCATGATAATGGGTGCACCTCCTGTTTTCGCACCGAATCTGACATGCCCCGCCATACCTCCTGCACCATGACACATGGGGATGCCGCTAAATGTTGAACCAAATATATTCATCAACCCTGTTGATATTGCCACTTTGTTTTCAGTCACCGGGCGCTCGGGAAATAGCCTGTTGTTTTCTTCTTTAATTGCAATCATGGCATTCCCAAGCGTGAGTGGCAGTTGTGGCAACGCCAAAAATAAAAACCCAATCAGAAAATCATTCAGGCTAAGCTGGTTCAGTGTAAATATTGGAAGCTGTAATGAAAATTCGACATTCTTTAATTGATCTATCAACTTTGGATTTTCAACTAATGCAACCGCTGCTCCAAACATCAACAACAGTAGCATCGCTGGAAATCGTTTATTTGTCAGCAATATTAATGTACCAAATAAACCAATGACTCCCAGTATCCAGTTCACTGAAATTCTTTCGACCCCGTCAACCATGAAAGCAATTCCCAGACCAAGTATAATCCCAAGAGTGATTGGCCTGGCAATGATTTTTGCCAGCTTTGAAGCCAAACCTGTCAATCCAAGGAACAGCCAAATGATGCCCGTCGCCAGTCCTGCCGCATAAACAGTATTGGAAGTTAGCACCAGAGTCTGCGCGGCCTGTGTTGTTGCAATAGCCCCGATAGCTTTCATGGGTTGCACGGGAAACGGCGTTTTATAATAAAAACCCACGATGATCTGAGTAACACCCATCACAAACAAAAAACTGCCAGGATCAATATCCAGCAGTGTTATATAGGCAATGGCAAAAGGTATGAGTGTCCCAAGATCACCGAAGGCGCCGGCCCATTCCATTCGATTAAATTTGTTCAAAATTATCTATTCTATGATCCAATCCCACTTAGACTAATTATATTCACCAGCGACAGCAACACTCCAAGACTCATGCAAACAACACAAAAAAAACAAAACAATAAACGCTGTCTCAATAAGGCACCAATTTCTTTGACAAATATATCGTGACTGAATGAGTATTCTTTACCCAGTATATATTGGCGAAATTTTGCATTAATGACTGCCTGGTATGCAGGGGATTTACTATCCGGGCAACCGATCTTTTCCCACATCGAGATATGATCTGTTTGCAGGCGCTGCACTAGTCCTGGCAGGGCTTTTTGAAACAAAAACCAGGCAGCGATCCCACATACAGCGCCAAATGCAATTAAAAATTGAGCCAGGTTATTCATATTAATATTAATATAGGTACATATAAGTATTCTAAATTCCGTTGGTTTTATGACCCGGTCTCAGGCACTTTGTCAAATTACCAATTTACTCAATGCTAAAGGACAATATCAGCTGGAAACAAGCTGCTACACTCAGTGTTCAGCTTGCAGGTTACCAGCAAGACATGGCCAGCTTATTTTTGTATTTGTTACTGCTTTGATGGTGTGATGAGTATCGGAATATTACTATGGCGTAGTGTATTTTCAGCAGTACTGCCTAATAAAAGGCGCTTGATGCCTGATTTCCCCTGAGTGCCCATCACGATCAGATCTGCGCCCCAGTCTTCCGCGATTTTGATAATCTCTTTGCTCGGCTTGCCTTCTGGTATAAAACGCTCGAACACCTGGTCCGGGAAATTCTTCACGATGGCGTCAATTGTCTGGTGTGCTTTTTTATTTAGTCTGGCAATCTCATCCTGTGGCAAGCTTCCTGATTCTGAGTCCTTGTTTATTCTGGCTGTATCAATGGCAATCACAATAGCAACGCTGGCACCGAGCTGAATAGCCAGATTCACGCCCTGCTCAGCTGCCTTTATGGAACGGTCGCTGGTATCTATCGCAATTAAAACTTTATGGTAAGGCATTCTGAATTTTAAAGGGTTGTTACAGTCAGGAGAATAGTATCAAATTTATTATCGTTATGCGGCTTTCGAATGAAAATCATTCGCACTGATTCAAGAATACGGCAAATAAACTGATATTCGCAGCCTGTACATCATTGATTGAAGGAACAAGATCAGATTGGGCATTCATGTTCGATCCTGCACCCGTAATACTTGGCCGATTGACGCTGAATTTCTACATATCTGTTGGCGCGTCTCGACATGGCCTGGTGAAATAATGCCTGACTGCACCTATAAAATGCAGGATTATTATTGCTGGCAGAATATACAGGCCTGTAATTACATGAAATTGTTCCATCAGCCCGTGTACTGCGGATAATTGTTCAAGAGGAAGACACACGGAGAACCACCCAAACACCTGTATACACTCACCTTCCGTGAATAAATACAACGGCCCCGTCATCACCTGCACAAATAGAAGAATTAATAACATCCGATGCACCAGATAAGCTAAACGACGCACCAGCAATGTTTCAGCCGTATTCTGTGGGAAGCCCTCATATAACCTAAACCCTATTCTCCAGATCACGAATAGCATCACAAAAAAAACCAAGACCAATATGAATACTCATAATATAGTCTTCTGCAATCTCTTCAGATGAAGCACTCGCCGCAAAACCAAGTATCAGCATGATGGTCACCAGCAAGGCAGTGACCCAGTGATTAATCGTTGAAATCGCGGAATAGCGACATTTTTGTGACATATTCTTTTATACCTCAAATATTTTACACTTGCCTGAGTATAGCGATTATTCAGAATAGCCTTAAGTGTCACAAATCAATTATTTATCACATGTGCGTGTTCACTGTTTTACCTGCTGAAGTACCCAATCAGTCGAATGCCTCCGACTCATAATAAACCTCCAATTAATTCGTACAGAATAACAACAGCTGACGTAGGATTTGATTCATCACATTGCAACGAATGTAATTTCCATCAATTCAATACATAGATCGAATAATTTAGATAAATGGCAAAAGTGACCCATGCAATGTAGGGTAAAAACAATAACCCTGCACTGGTGTCAATGTTATAAAATACAAATAGAGTTGCAAGCAGCACGACCCAAAGAACCACAATCTCGAGTAACGCGAGACCCGGGCTTTGCATTCCGAAGAATAAATAAGACCATAAAACATTCAGCAGCAACTGGATGATAAACAGCAGTATTGCCACGGAGCGAAATGCAGACTGGCTGTTCCAGACACACCAGGCGGCGGTACCCATTAAGATGTATAAAAGGTTCCATACAATTGGGAACACAAGATCAGGAGGTGTGAGATAAGGTTTTTCGAGTGTTTGATACCATTCACCGGGACTAAATAATGAGCCTGAATAACCCGCCGACAAAGACAGGACTATCCATGCAATCAGACCTAACCACTTTCGATCACTTAGCATTTAATAATATCAACCCGTAACATCTGTTCTTTTTACATCGCGACGAAGCCTTGCACATAGAATCATATGATCATGCCTCATGTTTATCTGCCATTGTGCCATCGCATACCACAGGAAAATCAATATATCCCTGCGCGCCGGCAGGCGTGTACCATGTTGACATATCTGCTTCCGGGTTAAGCGCCACACCATTGCTGAAACGAAATACAAGATCGGGATTACTAATGAACGGCCGGCCAAAAGCGATTAAATCTGCACTGCCCTGCTGGACTGCCTCTTCTGCAGATTCTTTTGTATAACCAACATTCCCAATGAGCGAATTGTGAAATACCTGCCTGAATTCTGTTAGCGTCATCGGCGTGCCCAAATGATGAAAACCAAAACCAAGCCCATCCATCACGTGAAGGTAGGCAAGATTATAGCGATCGAGCTGAGTCGCCACGTAAATAAACTGTTCGCGATAATCCTCAGACCCCATATCATTAAAAATACCGTTAGGCGATATTCTTACTCCGACTCGCGTCGAGTCCCACACATCGCATACCGCCTGGATCACTTCATCCAGCATGCGATACCGCGATTTAATATCGCCACCATATTCATCTTTTCTGTGATTTGTTCTCGACTGTAAAAAAGTGTCCAGCAGATACCCATTGGCAGCATGTATTTCAATACCATCAAAGCCGGCCAGCCTGGCATGGCAGGCAGCATCCTGATAGTCTTTGATTGTCTGACAGATCTCTTCATGGGTCATGGCGTGCGGCGTTTCATAGGGCTGCTTTCCTGTCGGCGTATGAATATATTCGCCATTGAGTTTAATTGCAGACGCAGCGACCGGCGGTTTTCCGGCATGAAAGCTGCTGTGTGAGGCTCGCCCGCAATGCCAGAGCTGCAGAAATATCTTACCCGAAGAAGAATGAACCGAACGGGTTATCTGCTGCCAGCCCTTTATCATGTCATCTGTATAAATTCCCGGGGAGTTCAGCCACCCATTGGCTTGCTCAGAAATGGTCGTCGCTTCAGAAATAATCAGACCCGCAGAAGCCCTCTGGGTATAGTATTCAGCCATAATCTCATTGGGTACACGTGCGACACCTGCTCTTGCACGCGTCAGCGGCGCCATCACAATCCTGTTGGCCAGCTGCAGGTCATGAAGTTTGTAAGGTGCTAAAAGTTTCAGCATAGCGGGAAAGCCCTGGTATCAGATGATTGATGCGGTGTTCGTTAACAAATATAAATGATAATTACTGATAATCATACGCAGAACTTTGTTATATCACTCCATCAGCATGGCAACTCCGTAATAAACAAAATAAACCAGTTTTGTGTCACAGCATCTGCATATTAATACGCAAATATCCGCATAGTGTAAAATTGCCTTTCGCTGGCACGCATATTGTAACCAATCATTTTAAATAGCTTTATACGCAGAATCCGTGCCACCTGAACGAGCGATATTGTTTAAAAAAAGACGAATATTTGCCAACTTGGTGCACAACTCAATACCATGCGCCGATAAAGTATATTTTTTTACTGAATTTGTCTTGTCTTCATCAGTTCTTTCAGTACACGAGCAAGGCAACCGACTATCTTTTTATGGCATGAATTTAAATCACCAATATGAAAATAGAATCGATTAATATCGCCAAACCTGTCGAGATTATGCATGCACGTCGCATCGTGGAAACCGGAATCTATAAAAAGCCTGTTTCAGATTCCATTCACATCACACGACACGGGCTGGCAGGCGACCATATAATCGACAGGACAGTCCATGGCGGAGAAGACCAGGCAATATATATTTATAGCAGTGATGACAACCATTGGTGGTCAGAGAAACTCGGCAGACCGATTGAACCGGGCACGTTTGGCGAGAATCTGACTATTTCCAGGTTTACAACGAATGGGCTTAAAATTGGTGATCGCCTTAAAATTAATGAGGTGATACTGGAAATCACGGCACCCCGGGTACCATGTTACAAGCTGGCAAAAAAAATGGATGACTCAAATTTCATTAAGGTTTTTGCTGCCGCCGTCAAACCCGGCGCCTATGCACGGGTGATACATCCGGGCACTATCGGCCTGGGTGACGAGGTCATCATTGAGAAAACGTCAAAGGACTATGCGCTGGTTGATGAGGTATTCATCCAATGGCATTCATCGGAAAAATCGATTGCCTCCCTCAAAAAGGCGCTTGCATCACCGATATCATGCCACCATCGCAAAAAGATTCAACAATGGGTCGACTCATGAACATCAGATAAACAAAAAGTTTAAAAGTGACTTTCATGGTTGATTGACAGTTTTACTCGACGTATCAGAAGCAAGCCGAGGGCAAATATCACTTCATTCAACTCGTACAGGCCTGCCAGTTTTCTTGACCTAACCTTTTAATCTGCATGGCTTTTATATTGTCATGCGTAGCACTTAGGCAAGCTTCCCATGCCAAAGTGACTGTCAAAATGTGAACTCTGTACTCGCCTCACAAGTGATTAGCGTTTCACATAGTCATGTTAAAATGGCAAAATAGATAATTATTGCGGCAATCGAATTTACAGGAGACGGCAAATGCAGTGCACCAAAACACATACTCACCCAGAACATACTCATGGGCCTGGTTGTGGTCACACGGCGATTCAGCATAATGATCATATTGATTATATACATGATGGGCACCTGCATCATCCACATGAAGACCATTGCGATGAGCATGCGATTGATGTCAGCCCTACCAACCCACAAGACTGTCAGCCAACACATATATGTGGAGATCATATACATGGTCCGGATTGTGGTCATGAGGCTGTGCCTCACGGTGACCATGTCGATTATATTGTTGATGGGCGCTTACACCATGTTCATGGTAATCACTGCGACGACCATGGCCCCATCGAAATTATTAACAGTTAGACACCCCAGCTCAGCCAATAGCGCACTATTTTTTTACCGGCTGATACAACTTAGACAAACAAACGACCGCATTCACAATCGCGGTCGTTTTTCAGCCGTCATGGATACGATGCGGCTGTCACATCAGTCAGCGAAATAAGCACCGCCATCACTTAACGTAAGCAGGCGCGTTATATACAATAATACTGTTTTCGTCGCGTTATCCTGCGCGCCACCCCTGTCATGCTATTAACAGATCTCACAAGGCACTAACACTATGAATGATACATTGGCTTACTTTTTCCTTTTCCTGCTTCTGACGGGGGCAACATCTGCTGTCATGGCGAATGAGAATACTATAAAGAATAGTGATAGTCTTGAAATTGAAGAGCCATTGTATAAACCTCTCATCGAAAGATACATCCTTGATGAACTAAAATTCCTTCGCCAGGAACAGCAGGCCATGAAAGCAGAACTTGTAGAAAAAGTTGCCCATGCAAAACTGGAAGCGTCTGACCGGGCGATCAGGTATACCGCCGATACCACTAACAATATCTTTTATATCATCACCGCGGCAGCGTCTATTTTGGTCTTCCTGGGATGGAAATCGATCACAGACATTAAAGATAACCTCGAAACCGTCATTACAAAAAGAGTTGAAAAACTCACCAGTGAATATGAGCAGCGGCTAAATGCACTTGAAGCCACCATTACCGAGCGTTCAAACCAGATTGTCGCGGCCCAGAAAGAAATCTCTGACAGTAACCTGACCCATGCATTATGGATGCGGGCAGGACTGGAAAAAAATGAACACGAAAAGATACATATTTTTGACCAGATCCTGGATATAAACCCTATGGATATCGAGGCCCTGTGTTACAAGGCTGATACACTTCTGGACATGAACGAAGACAATTGGGCACTATCTCTGGCCGAACAGGCCATCGAGCAGGATGCAGATTATGCGCTGGCATATTGGCAGCGGGCATGCGCCAAGGCTAAATTACATTTAAGTTTTGATGCGATTGAAGATATTAAAAAAGCAATAGACCTTTCCAGCTCATGGAGAGACGAATTGGCCAACGAGGTTCACTTTGAGTCGATAAAAAATCTACCGGAGTTTATTGCATTATACAGTGCAGACCCTGGTGCGTAGACTAAAAACAAATACATGGCTCATAATCAAAGCAACAAATAGCAAACATTGGTATATCACCATAATATAGGTTTATTCACCTGTATGAATACCAAAAGCCATAATAGGCATTCCGGGAAAAACTACCGATGAATCGGTGTGACCAAGAATAATGCCATCGTGTAATGAATTGATCGTCTCCTGATGTTTGCCAAATGCGTTCACAATCCTTGCGAAAGGCTGACCGGATCGGATAAGTTCACCGGGCTGCGCGAGAAAACGAACAATGCCACTTGCTGAGCTGTATGGCCTGTCAAAATAATGATAAACACTGCCTGGTGTGCTTGTAGCGGAGTGAAGTGGCTGTCCCACTGATTCCAAGGGTTTACACACTTCCAGCGACAACAGGACATTCCAGATTGCTTGCACGCCGGCACTTACATTGGCTTCGTTTATTATATAGGGCTCACCTAACTCCAGAGTCAGGGCCGGCACAGATCGCAGCAATAGATTATAAGACAGTGAGCCATCAATCGCTTCCTGCTCCTGAATGACTGCCAAACCGGTATCTAAAGCAAATCTTTTGGAAATATTGTAAGCGGATTTGGATAAATCATCCGGGCAGGCATCCAGCACAACATAGGGAATAGACCTTTTCCAGTCATTGTGCAAATCAATGACCAAGGAAGGATGACTTTCCATAATTATAGAAAATATCGTGTCAGCAGCCCGTTCTCCAAGGGTTCCTGCTGCATTACCCGGGAAACACCGGTTTAAATCTTCCTGACTCGGCGTAATTTTACGCGAGCCATGTTCAAAACCAAACGGATTCATGAGAGGCAAAGCGTGTATAGTGCCGCGGGTTAATCGCTTTCTTGCTTTGCGAAAAACTTCATGTATTACTACCATCCCGCAGACCTCGTCTCCATGCACACAAGCCGTCAACCAGATAGTGGGACCCGCTTCAGGTGCTTGTACCGTCATAACAGGTAAGCGTCTTACAGACAGATCTGAACCTAACAGCAACCTGTGAAACGCGTAACGCGATTTCACTTTCTGCCGGTTATTTTTTTCAGTGATATGGGCCGACATCAGAATCATGCCTTGGTTGTGATTCAACACAATATTGCTAATCATACTGTATTTTTCAACAGCCCGGAATAAATCTTAACCCATTGTTTTTATTAAAAATAATCACATAATTATTTTAAATAAAGCGGGCTAAACAATTGCTGGACTTGGATGAAAATTAAGAGCAAAATCGCGCCGCTATTTCTCCTGATGAAATGCGCAAATCTTCTCAACGTTTAAATTATTTATGCAAGGAGGCCATTGCATGAATGCATCCACCAAACTTAATAAAAAACAAAAATCCGGGAACCAAAAGCTGATTGATGTGCTGGGTCCGGTTGAGAATCTTGAGAGCTATGTCAAGGCTGATTGGTGGAAACACATTTTTAACGCGAATTATTTACGTACTGATGGCGACGTGGTTAGCGACCCGACACTGACGGAAAAAGAAGCAGGGATGCTGGAGAACATCCTTCACATTCAGAAAGATGCAACGATACTTGATCTGTGTTGCGGGCAAGGCCGGCATATTATCGAATTTGGCCGCAGAGGCTATTTAAATCTATTCGGTATTGATCGTTCCCGCTATTTAATCAATCGGGCGAAAACAGATGCCAGAAAAGAAAACCTGGTTATCAATTTTCGAGAAGGTGACGCTCGCAAATTACCCTACAAAGACCATCAATTTGCGGTCGTAATGATTCTTGGCAATAGTTTCGGATATTTTGAGACGCAAAAAGACGATGAGCTGGTATTAGCAGAAATATTACGCGTACTAGAGCCCGGGGGGAAATTATTAATTGACCTGACGGATGGTGAATATATCCGTGCAAACTTCGAACCCCGTAGCTGGGAATGGATTGATAAGAATTATTTTGTGTGCCGGGAAAGATGCCTCTCTGCTGACCGTGAACGCTTAATATCAAGAGAAGTGATCACGCATGTCAAAAAAGGCGTCATTGCTGACCAGTTCTATGCAGAGCGGTTATACAGCGCTGAGAGTATTGATAGCTTGCTCGGCGAGAATGGCTTTTTAGATATTCGGCATGAAAATAAATTTAATACCGAATCGGAACGCAATCAGGATCTGGGTATGATGGCCGTTCGAAATATTGTTGTCGCGCATTCTCCAAAAGCCCATATCGGAATAGAACAGATAACAGAGTCTGTCCCTCGCATTGCAGTGCTGTTAGGTGACCCGGGAATATCGGACAAAGTAAAGCCCGGAGGCCAGTTTGATGATGACGATTTTCATACAATTAATATGCTTAAAAAGGCACTTGGCCAGCTCAAAAATTACAACTTTAGTTACTTTGATAACCATACGCGCTTCCTGCCTGACTCGATGAGCTGGAAAGATAATTTTGATCTGGTTTTTAATTTATGCGACGAGGGATACTTTAATAAACCTGAATTTGAACTGCATGTCCCCGCAATACTTGAACTGAATGACATGCCCTATACGGGAGGAACACCACAATGCCTTGCATACTGCTATGACAAATCCCTGATCCGGGGTATCGCCAGTGAGCTGTCTATCCCTGTCGCAGATGCTTATGTCATTAAGCCTGAAGACACTACATTCATCGATATTGCGATTCCATTTCCGGTAATAATCAAGCCAAACTATGGCGACTCAAGTTTCGGCATCACCCAAGAGAGCCTATGTAGCAACGTTGAACAGCTGGCACAGGGTGTCCTGAGAGTGCGGGATCAGTACGGTTATGAGCTGCCGATTCTTATCGAACAGTTCTTGCCTGGCAAAGATATTAGTGTGGGGGTCATTGGCAATCCATCACTTGGTGTGGATATATTGCCAATTATCGAGGAAGACTACTCGGCGTTACCGGATGACTTGCCGAAAGTATGTGGCTACGAGGCTAAATGGGACCCGGCATCTCCATACTGGAAAGTGCGCTCTGTACCGGCCAACCTGAGTACTCCGGTAGAGCAATACCTGCATGACTGCTGTTTGAAATTATTTGCCCGCGTGGGTTGCCGGGATTATGCGCGATTTGATTGGCGTCTTGATGCAAACGGCACACCGCGGCTTCTGGAGATTAACCCAAATCCAGGGTGGTGCTGGGATGGACATCTGGCAAAGATGGCAAACCTGGAAAACTGCAGTTATGCCAAAATGCTTGAGCGGATTATTATTGCTGCATTACATAGAGCGCAAAGATTGCGGCCCATTCAGAAAAAAAGAATTGTCGCTTAACAGCAGGCATGATCGCCATGCTCATTGAGAGAGTATGATACATGAATTTATTCGCAGTCTCTTGTGATAAAATGTGACTTACCATGTCTGGTCATAAACTGCCAGACAACGTCAAGCACAGAGATTATTCATCAGCAAGAAAAACTGGAATCAATCGTCCCGGATGAAACGATAAAGACATGACACTTCCAGACCTTGAAGCATACCAACAATGACTATTATGATGAGCCTGGAAAAGAAACGGAAGATTGACGACTGGTACAGGTTTAAAACCATTGATTATTTCTTTCGTGCCTGGTCGTTATTCAATGTGGTCCGTTTAACTTTAGAATAATGAATCACCTGGTTTGGGAATTGTAACAATTAGAACATAATTTTCTGATGAGCTATTTATTACATGCATACCAATTAGATGGCGAAGGAAATGGCATCGCCATTGATGAAAAAGACATCCCCCCTTTGTTAACCAGTAACAATTTACTTTGGGTGCACTTAGAGGCGGATGCCCCTGAAACCAGAATTTTTCTTCAGCGTGAAATTCCTGAAATTGATCAAATTAGCATTGATGCCATGTTGGCCGAGGAAACCAGGCCCCGGATTGTAGAAACCAAACATGGCTGTTTAATTATTTTAAGAGGTGTTAATTTAAACGAAAACGCAGACCCGGAGGATATGGTCTCAATAAGAGTCTGGGCAGACAAAGAAAATATAGTCACGGTTAGAAAAAGGCGCCTGAAAGCAATCACCGACATCAGGAATGATCTGGAAGCCGGGAATGGGCCCAGGAACACAGGAGATTTTGTTTGCGCACTGGTAAAAAGACTGTTTGAACGGATGGCGCCTGTATTACACGATCTTGATGAAAAAACAGATGATATTGAAGAAAGCATTATTCAGGCCCCTGAAGTAAAAGACAGATCAGCCATCACTCACATTAGAAAACAGGCCATCATCCTAAGGCGCTATATCGCCCCCCAAAAAGAAGTCATTTCGTATCTTCGCTCCTCAACACTTGCCTGGCTAAATGATAGCCAAAAAAGGCAATTACAGGAATCGTATGATCGCGTCACACGCTATGTTGAGGATCTGGACGCTTTAAGAGAAAGAGCGCAAATAATAAAAGATGAAATAGCCGCATCCATCGCGGACAAGATGAATCATAATATTTATACTTTATCTGTCATTGCAGCAATATTCTTACCTCTTGGCTTTCTCACAGGTCTGTTTGGGATCAACCTTGGCGGAATTCCCGGGGCGAGTTACGCAGCGGCTTTTACAATATTTAGCCTGATCTTAATTGTAATAGTCATAGTTCAGGTAATTATCTTCAGAAAGCTGAAATGGTTTTAAACGGTTGCTGTTTTAAAGAATTAGACTTAATCTCTCAAATAGATTAATGTCTGCGTTCGGCGGGTGACCTGAAGTATGGCCCGTCGTTTTTGAAGTAATTGTCGGCGCTCATCAGTTTTATATGACGATGTGTGCAGCAAATGCCCAGGTGGCGGAATTGGTAGACGCGCCAGCTTCAGGTGCTGGTCTACGCAAGTAGGTGGAGGTTCAAATCCTCTCCTGGGCACCACGTATTACGATTGTCGTCGTATGTTTAAAAAGTCGAAGAAGTAAGTCATCAAATATCAACTCAAGGTCACCTCAATCATGGGACACCATGTATTGTGTTTAGGCGTGTGCTTTCGGCGCAACAGCGGTTATATTTTCTATAGCCGCCAAGCAAATCAATGCGTGTGCTTATCAAGAAAGTCCAGAACGATATTCTGAACACTTTTATCTTCAAGTAATTCATGTCGTGTGCTTAAGTGACCTTCTTTGAATACAACAGATTGGCTCATAGAATTTTTCATAAAACTACCACAATCACCGCGTGACCAGGTGTTTTGAAACCAAGGATCTTTGTCACCGACAATGGACAGTACTGGTTGATTCTTCGGCGCTTTAATTCCTTTATATTCTTCCCAGCCAGCGTGACATGTCCATCCTTCAATTACACGTGCATTTACTGATTTAATTGGCTCCTTTGAAAAGAATGTCGCTGCTGTTATGCCACCCTGGCTAAGCCCAACAAGAAAAATGTTGTTTGGATCTACCCAATCTAACTGTTTTGCTTTTTCTATTGCATATCCCGCATCGTGTTGTCGCATCTTCAGTGTATGACGATACATGCCACCTTTATGTTTCTGAATATCGCATGATTGGGGGTATTTGATTCTGGCAAAACTGACAGGTGCAATAACAGCATATCCAGATCCAGCAAAAAAGTTAAGTCTCGTATAAGTACCTTGCCACACACCAGAGCAACCATGTAAATATATGATTGTCGGATATTTCTTTGAGCTATCAGCTATTTTAGTTAAGTCCTTAATAACAGTACTTTGATATTTACCATCGCCAGTTGGAATTCTAACGATAGCCGCATTCCACACACGTTCTAATTCGTCAGGGTCTGACCAATCTTTTTTGGTTATATCTTTAGGATCGGTAAACCTCTTATTGTGATTACCAATATCTGTTGCATATAAGCAATGAGACATTAGACAAGACACGAATAAAATAATTGGTTGACTAATTGACTTCACAAACATCACTACAAAATCTTTTCAAAGATAGAATTATATCTTACTTTTACAGATTATATAAATGTCCGCTTTGAGTCGTTAGCTGCCATTTAGATTAATTCTAGATAAGTATATTTTGTTTTGCTAATATTTAAATAATGTTAACGACTGCTTTCGACCCAAAGCGGACATAGATATTATTTCAGTAGAAATGACTTATCGACACTCAAGTCGTAGAATTTGCAAATGGAGAGTAGATATTCAGGTATGACAGTTAACGAACGCTTATATGTGAGCGGACTAATTAAAAAATTTGATAAAGCTGTAAATATGAAAGATGCAGAAAAGATTCGCTCAATTCTAAAAAAAGTAGAACTAACAGAAGAGAATATACTACCAATATTGGAAAAATATGGTCTTGACTGACAAGACTGCTATTGCGCCGAATGCTGATACTTATATATGCAATCTGATACCAATACACGACAATGCTAATGATTGAAGATATTGCATTAAAAGTTGGATATTACGCTACGTTTGCTTTTGGCCTGTTACTTATTTTTATAATTAAAAAAGAAGTAACATCGATTGATTTGATATTTAAAGGTGGGCTATTTACAAGTGAGCCAGAAAAAGTAATAAGACCAAGATTCCTTGTGCCTTATCGCGTATTGTTGTTCCTATTATCTGCCTATTGGGTGGTTGTTCTTGTTGTGATTTTTTCTAAAGGACTTTTTACATAGCAATCTGAAATGAATACGAATTATATAATTACTGAATGACCGCTTTTGAGCCGGAAGCTGACATTATTAACCACTAGCTAACGGCCACCCTCTTTCTTATTCTTTTGCTTATTCTTGTGCTTTTGCCTTTACGTATACTTAGACCTTTACTTGTACTAATGCTTATACTTATGCCTTTGCCTAACCTATTCCTTTGCTTAAACCTTTCCTTACCTACACCTACCCTAGTGAAAATAATAAGAAAAAATAAATAATAAAAAGTTTTTGATTAAATTTGCAGGAATGGAATTTAAGTAACAAAATTTAAAGAAAAGAAATTAGATAAGTATCTGATTTACTGGTGGCTATGGGTGGACTTGAACCACCGACCCCAGCATTATGAATGCTGTGCTCTAACCAACTGAGCTACATAGCCATGAGAAATTTCATCTGGGTGACCTTTCGGTCACAAACAGTGACGAAGCTGAAATCTCCAACACCAGGCGCTCTTAAGCCCTGACAATCGAGAATGCAACACAGCCGCGCAAGATACTTTACCCTTACCAGACTGTCAATTACCAGTATTAAATAATGTTGACCCTTTGATCAGGGCCACATGGACCAATTGCTATAGGCCGCGTGTCGATTAAATGCCTGTATTTTCAGGCAACATGTAAGTCCCATGGCCCGATCGATTATGGACGCTATTCCGCAAAATCACTACACATTAAACCGGAAATGCACCACATCACCTTCCTGCATGATGTAATCTTTCCCTTCCAGCCGCCATTTACCGGCATCTTTTGCGCCCTGCTCCCCATTACATGCAATATAGTCTTCAAAAGCGATTACTTCTGCGCGGATAAACCCTTTCTCAAAATCTGTATGAATTCTACCCGCAGCCTGTGGTGCCGTGGCGCCTTTTCGCACTGTCCAGGCCCTGGCTTCCTTGGGTCCGGCGGTAAAAAACGTTTGCAGGTCAAGCAAATCATAGCCAGCACGAATTACAAGATTGAGCCCCGGTTCTTTTAAGTCAAGGTCCTGCAAGAATTCATCTCTTTCAGAACTGTCCAGTTGGGCAATTTCCGCTTCGATCTGTGCACAAACAGTCACGAATGTTGCATTCTGCTTTTCAGAAAGCACCTGTAAGCGACCAGCCAATTCACTGCCATGCAACGACCCTTCATCAACATTGGCAATATACATCACGGGCTTGTTTGTAATCAGATGCAACGGCTGGAGTACTTTTTGCTGGTCCGCATCCACCTCAAAGTTACGCGCCGGCTCTCCACGCCCCAGATGTTCCTGCAACGCGTTAAATAGCTCGAGCTGTGCCGTGGCATCTTTATTGCCGGAACGTGCCAATTTTCCAAGACGCGTGATACTTTTTTCCACCGATTCAAGATCCGCCAGAATAAGTTCTGTATTAATGATTTCCGCATCACTCAGTGGGTCTACTTTGCCATCGACATGCACGACGTCACTATCTTCAAAGCAGCGCACAACATGCGCCACGGCGTCTGTCTCGCGTATATTTGCCAGAAACTGATTGCCCAGCCCCTCACCTTTGGAGGCTCCTGCAACCAAACCGGCAATATCAACAAACTCCATGACAGTAGGTATTACTTTGTCAGACCGGGCAATGGACGCCAGTTGATCCAGACGGTTATCCGGCACCGGCACCACACCAACATTTGGTTCTATGGTACAAAATGGGTAATTTTCAGCGGCAATTTCAGCCCGGGTCAACGCATTGAATAGTGTCGATTTGCCAACATTGGGCAACCCGACAATTCCGCATTTAAATCCCATCAATATCTCCTTCTTTAATCACCAGACCGCACCATCGGCACAAATAGCCTACGTATTGGGTATCATTTCAATAAACAAACAGTTTTGCATGAGCAGGTGCTTATCAGGTGAACACAGGCCATGGCATCCAGCGTCTTCAGGCGTTGGATTTTTGATGTAGTTTTCGCATCGCGGCATCCAGGTTTCCATCAAGCACATCGGGCATGGTAGTGATGACACGATCGATTGACTCATCGATTAATGACTGCTCTTGCCTTGAGGGAGACTGCATCACGAAAGACAACACCTGGGCGCTGTTACCCGGATGACCAATACCGATACGCAGCCGCCAGAAGTCGCGTGTGTAATGTTTAAAAATATCACGCAATCCATTATGTCCGCCGTGGCCACCGGACCATTTGAGTCGCGCGGTCCCGGGAGGCAGATCAAGTTCGTCGTGTATCACCAGGGTGTTTTCTGGGGCTATTTGATAATACCTTGCAAAAGGCGCAAGTGCTTCGCCACTCAGATTCATAAACGTCGTCGGCTTTAGCAACCATACCCGTCTGCCCTGAACATCAAACCCGCCTGCGTCCGCCCTGAATTTTGATTCGGAACGAAGTGTCACGTGGTAATGACGCGCTAGCTGATCAATAAACCAGAACCCGGCGTTATGCCGGGTATGTGCGTATTTGTCTCCGGGATTGCCTAAACCGACAATTAACTGAATCGGGGTATTAGCCACTCGCGATCATTCCCTTCCGCGCAAAATCGGCTCTTATTCGTTGTCAGCGGGCTTGTCTTCCTCGTTGGCCGCGTCTTCAGATGCGGGTTCTTCTTCCGCGGCGACAATGGTTGCATGAACATTGACAACCTGTTGGTCATAATCCTCACCATGACTCAGTGCAGTCAATGCGATCCCGCCTGGCAATTTCATCTCTGACATATGTATAGAATCACCCAGATGTAATTCTGAAACATCCACTTCAATATATTCAGGAATATCTTTAGGCAGGCAGGTTACTTCAACTTCAACAATTTGATGGCTGATTTGACCACCTTCCAGCTTCACGCCGGGACACACATCCTCGCCAATGAAATGCAATGGCACATGAATATTAATTTCATGGTCGTCACTGACTCGCAGGAAATCCACATGCATGATGAATGACTTGGCAGGATGACGCTGCAAATCGCGCAAAATAACTTTTTGCGGATTGCCGGCAACATTCAGCGTGAGTATGTGGGAGTAAAAAGCTTCATTTTCCAGATTATGAAAAATTTTATTATGGTCAAGGGTGATACTTTCCGGCTCTGATCCCGCACCATATACAATGGCAGGGACACGTCCGCTGCGACGTAGGCGGCGGCTCGCACCTTTCCCTAGATCGCTTCGCGACTCCGCATCTATAGTAAAGTCGATGCTCATTTTTATTTCTCCTTAAAAATTAAAAAAACGGGTTTGCGACCAACCCGCATGCACATAAAAGACACTCAAAAATGTTGAGCGACTTTAATCCATAAATAGTGTACTGACCGACTCTTCCAGGCTGATCCTGCGGATCGTTTCCGCCAGCAAACCAGAGACCTTGAGTTGACGGATTCGACTGCAATTTGCCGCATCTTCCCTCAGAGGCAAGGTGTCTGTCACTACCAGGCCGTCCAGCACAGAATTTTCAATATTGCTGATTGCATTACCCGATAACACCGGGTGTGTGGCGTAAGCAATGACTGCTTTTGCTCCATGTTCTTTTAATGCCTGCGCCGCTTTGCAGAGTGTTCCGGCCGTATCGACCAGGTCATCGACAATGACACAGGTTTTGTTTTTGACTTCACCAATGATATGCATGACCTGTGCTTCATTGGCCTGCGGACGACGTTTATCAATGATAGCCAGATCGGCATCATCCAGCCGTTTTGCCACCGCACGTGCCCTGACCACACCGCCAACATCGGGCGATACGACAATCAAATTGGAGTATTTTTGTTTGTAGATATCTCCCAGCAACACCGGTGATGCGTAAACATTATCCACGGGCACATCAAAAAAGCCCTGTATCTGGTCTGCATGCAAATCCACGGTGAGGACTCTGTCAGCACCAATACTTGAAATCATGTTGGCCACTACCTTGGCCGAGATAGGGACACGCATGGAGCGTACTCTTCTATCCTGGCGCGAATAACCGAAATAAGGGATCACCGCCGTGACCCTGTCCGCAGAAGCACGCTTTAATGCATCCACCATAATCAGCAGTTCCATAATGTTATGATTGGTTGGCATCCCGGTCGGCTGAATGACAAATACATCACGTCCGCGCACATTCTCCTGGATTTCCACCTGTACCTCGCCATCACTGAATGCACTGATCATTGCTTTGCCGAGCGGTATATTCAGCTTGGTGACAATATCACGCGCCAGCGCCAGGTGTGCATTCCCGGAAAACACCATTAAACGGCTATCAGTAAAATTATTATGTGATTCTGTCACGGTTGGTTCAACTTGCCTTGGTCAGATGCTATGGACTCTGTTAGTGGCTGGGCCGGCAGGATTCGAACCTGCGAATGCGGGGATCAAAACCCCGTGCCTTACCGCTTGGCGACGGCCCAAATATATTTTCCTTAAAGATAAAATCAATCACCCTTCAGCCAACCATCAAGCTGCGCCTTCAGGGGTGAGGTATTACACCCTTTCGCGACATATGCCGTGAGCCCCTCCGGGCAGAGAGATTGTATCTCAAACGCTGAATGTTTATCAGCGCAACATGCAACGACACATGCACCGGTTCCCGTCAAGAATGGTTGTGCGTAATTACTTAACCATTTAAATGCCGAATCAACCTTCGGATAATGTAACCTGACCAGGGGTTCAAATACATTTTCATACTGACCGGCTTTAGGGGGGCATATTGTGAGCGCCGGACTATGGCGTGTCAATTGCGAATGCGCAAACATTTCCCCGGTAGCCACGTGAACACCCGGATCAATGATCAAATACCAGTGTTCATCGATATATATGGGGGTTAAAACCTCACCAATTCCCTCTGCCCAGGCCGCCTCGCCTTGAATGAATACCGGCACATCCGCACCAAGCTGACAGCCAATCTGCACCAGTTCATTGCGCGGCAGATCAAGCCCCCATAGCTGATTCAGTACCAGTAAAGTCGCCGCCGCGTCCGAACTCGCACCGCCCAGACCCCCGCCCATTGGAATGCGCTTGGTCAACTCAATATCCACACCACACGGCTTGCGTGCCAACGCCTGAAGCCGCCTGGCAGCCTGAATGCATAAATCCTGTTCATAGGGCACAGGTGACTGGCGTGTACGCAGGATCCGCTGATCCTGGCGGGGTATGAAGCGCAATTCATCAAACAATTCTATGAACTGAAATGCCGTCTGTAACTCATGCATGCCATCCGCCCGGCGCCCGGTAATGCGTAAAAATAAATTGATTTTGGCAGGTGTCCGCCAGGTATTTTCCGGGTTCATGTCATTTGATTATTCAGATGCAAATGACCATTGCGAGGTCCGGACAGACAGGTCGACATCCTCATAACCCAGCAGTATATGACCCGGCATCTGAAAGGGCTGCTGGTTCAGATAGTCGCTGTAAGACATTAACCAGCCTTCCTGTCTTACCTCGTCAGCCAGACCACGCGGATTCAGCTGAAGCTTTGAGACATCACTGTCAGGTTTGGGAATGCCCAGTAACCAGTAACGCATGCCACTGACAGGTATCTTGATATCGAATAGCTGTTGAATGAGTTGTTCAGCGGTCTCACTACGGTATTGCTGCCCTTTGGAAGTTTTTGCCTGTACACCATGCGGGGTGCTTTCGATGACTGCAATGGTTCGGCCAATAAAATCAAGCAATTTGATCGTGTAATTATTGCCTTTTTGTTCCCAGATCGCGCGCGTTTTGAATTTCTGTGAAGTTGTCTTGCCCACAATAGCCAGATGTGCAGTCCAGTAATCCTGCTGATAAAGCTTTTCAGATCTTGTTTTCCAGATGTCTTCGGCCACTCCATCAGGAATCACCGGCGTGACGCTGACACAGCCTGGCATTATCAGTACAAGGCACGCAAGCACCAATAATACAAAAAAGGGATGTTTGAGCAACATTGTCCTCTCAGCTTTGATTAATAACGTGTCGTTGCAAAACAGGTTGGTGAACAATTGCGCCGATTATTCCGAGAACCGCTTGATTAATTTCTGGATATAACTGTCTTCCGGATGACGATCCATTGCCTCGCGCAGAAGGTTTCGGGCCTCTTCGTAGTTACCCTGTGCCCAGAGTAACTCGCCCAAATGTCCGATAATTTCCGCATCATCCATTAAATCTAGCGCTTTGCGCAAATAGCTTTCGGCCTCTGCATAGTTGCCAAGACGAAAATGAATCCAGCCCATGCTGTCAATAATGGCGGGGTCATTGGGTTTTAACTCATAGGCACGCTCGATATATTTTTGCGCTTCATGAATCCGCAAGCCGCGATCAGCCAGTGTATAGCCCAGTGCATTTAATGCATTCGCGTGATCGGGATCTGTCTGCAGGATACTCAGCAGGTCCGACTCCAGCAAGTCAATCCGGTCAAAATTTTCTGCGGTTAAGGCACGCGCATATAAAAGATCAGGATGCCCGGGGAATTCCAGCAAACCATCGCTGTATAGATCATAGGCATCGTGATAGCGCTCTTGCTCATGCAAAATATGGCCCTCGGCCAAAAACAGCCTGACGACGTCTTCTGGCAAATCGACCTGTCCACGCACATCATTTAAATGACTGCGCGCTTTATCCAGGCCTTCTTGCTGAACATATAAATCGGCAAGACGTATGGCGGCATCCAGATATAGCTCTCCATAAGCGACCTGTTGATAGTAATTGACGGCCTGTTCATCTTCGCCCAGTTCTTCAGAAATTCGCGCCAGGTAGTAATACGATTCATCCAGACGCCGATTGTCATCCACTAGCGCACTAAAATACTGTTTCGCCCGCGGGTATTCCTCTGCCTGCACATACGTCAATCCCAGCATATAGGTGATATCGGCATCGCCGGGCCGCTGACTCAATAAAACTTCAAACTGTTTTCCTGCCTCGGGAAACTGACTCGCCTGTAACAACATCCGTGCATACCCCAGGCGTAATTCAAAGTTATCGGGTTCAGAAGCGACCAATTGCTGCATTTCCGTGAAAGCACTGTCGTGATCGCCAATCTCGCTTAGCGCCCGGGCACGTAACACTCTGGCTTCGGACATATCCGGCTTGAAACCGAGCGCCAGTTCCGACTGATCCACCGCGAGTTGATACTGTTTCGCTCTCATCGCCAAATTCGCATACGACAGATGGCCGTAAGGATTAGTGAAGTTTTTCGCCACCAGCCGATCCATCAGTTCCAGGCTTATTTCAATATCTTCAATTCGTGACAGGGTGGCAGCAATAATACTGTAACCCTGACTTGGTGAGTCGACGGCCGCTTTCATCACTTCACCAAAGTGTTTTTCTGCCGAATCGACATCACCCTGCCTGATATAGAGCACACCAAGTACCTGCTGGGCTTCAATACTGCCTCCCAGCACATCAGACCAGCGATGGGCAATCTTTAGCGCCAGCGGCCAGTCCTTGGCAAAAATAGCGATTCTCATGGCCCTTTCAATGACTGCCGGATCATCAGACAGCTCGCTGGCCCGACTGTAAGCCTGCTTTGAAGTTTCCAGGTCACCCATCTTGCCCGACAGCTCGCCTGACATGACTTCATACATCAGTGCACTTAGTGTGTCGTATCTTTCAGTCGAGGATGGGTCGGCGATGCTAACCTCATCCACAGGCATTTCCACCGCCTGTTCGTCTTTGGGGGGAGATGTTGCGCAGGCGGTAAGCAAGCTGACAAGCACCACAATTAGCATATATTTGTGGAGATTTTTCTCAGGCATAATTTGAAATATGGAATTTTAGGTCAATTTTGGTCAATTCTACGTGATTTCATATGTCATTACATGAGCGCTTCAGCAGTCACATCTCACTTTTTGTACAAATTTACAGACTAAATTTACCTGATAGAAGACGACTTGCGCTAAAATAGTATTTATGTCCTTACTAACCATAGGTGTTAACCATCATTCGGCGCCCGTCGAGGTGCGCGAACGAGTGGCAATTCCTGATGCTGTGCTTCCATCGGCGTTGAGCACATTAATGGAAATTCGTGGCGTTGAGGAAGCCGCAATTGTGTCAACCTGTAATCGCACCGAGCTTTATTGCGCAGTCGATTCCTATGAAAACGGCAAAATTGCCACCGTTCAATGGTTAAGTCGCTTTCATAATCTCGATCTGCATCACAATCACGACTACCTTTACAATCATAGTGATCATGAAACTGCAAAGCATATGTTTCGTGTCGCCAGCGGGCTAGACTCCATGGTTCTGGGCGAGCCACAAATCCTCGGGCAACTCAAACAGGCATATCAGCACGCGGCCAGCGCCGGCACTTTGGGCAAACATCTTAACCAGTTATTTCAGCACTCTTTTAATGTCGCCAAAAAAGTCAGGACCCATACTTCTATTGGTACCAACCCTGTTTCAGTCGCCTCGACCGCCGTGTCACTGGCAAAACAGATCTTCGGCGACCTGACGCAACGCAATGCACTGTTCATTGGCGCAGGAGAAACCATTGAGCTGGCCGCCCAGCATTTGAATGCGGTCGGCGCCAAACGCATCACTATCGCAAACAGGAATATCACACGCGCTCAAAAACTGGCAAACAAATACAATGGCTTTGGTGTCAGCCTCTCTTATATTGGTGAAATGCTGCCTGAAAGCGATATTGTTATCACTGCCACTTCCAGTACCTTACCCATCCTCGGAAAAGGTATACTGGAACGCAGCTTAAAACGGCGCAAGCACAGGCCGATACTGGTTATTGACCTGGCCATCCCCAGGGATGTTGAACCAGAGGCTGCCAACTTACAGGACATATACCTTTATAGTGTGGACGATCTTAAACAAGTCATTCAGGAAAACATGCAATCACGGATTAGCGCGGCCGAAGAAGCTGAAATTATCATTGATGACGAAGTCACAAAATTTTATCAGTGGCTACGCGGGCAGGACGTCACAGACGTCATTCGCACTTACCGTCATCGCGCCGAACAACATAAAAATGAAGCCATTGAAAAAGCCAGCCGCATGCTCAAGCAGGGCAAGTCTTCAGAAGAAGCATTACAGTTTCTCGCCAACACACTTGTAAACAAGTTGTTGCATAGTCCCACTGAAGCTTTAAAATCTGCCGGCGCCGAAAATCATCAGGAACTGTTAGAGGCGGCAAAAACCATTCTTGACCTTCCTCGCGACTAAAACATTCGTCCCTGTCAAAACCATCCGTAGAAACCAACATGAAAGATTCAATTGTTTCCAAGCTTGAATCCCTGCAAGAGCGCCACCAGGAAATCGCGGGGTTGCTTGCCGACCCTGATGTGATCGCCGATCAAAACCAATTTCGCAAATACTCAATGGAATATTCGCAGCTTGAACCGGTCGTCGAAACATTCAGTGAATACAGACAAACCATGGATGACCTGGCGGCTGCCAGTGAAATGCTGACAGATGAAGATTCAGGCGTTCAGGAAATGGCACAACAGGAAATCAGTGTCCTCCAGCAACAGCAGCAGTCCCTTGAACTGGAATTACAAAAGCTGCTGCTACCGAAAGACCCGCTGGACAACAGCAACGTATTCATCGAAATACGCGCCGGTACTGGCGGCGACGAAGCGGCCATTTTTGCAGGTGACTTATTCCGCATGTACTCCCGCTATGCCGAACAACATCACTGGCAGATAGAGGTAATCAATACCAACGAAGGAGATCACGGCGGTTACAAGGAAATAGTGGCGCGTATCATTGGCAAGGGCGCCTACTCATTGCTCAAATTTGAATCCGGGGCTCACCGTGTACAACGAGTGCCAGAGACAGAATCACAAGGCCGCGTTCATACTTCTGCCGCGACGGTAGCGATCCTGCCGGAAGCGGATGAAATCGAAGAAATAGACATTAATCCTTCTGACCTGAGAATTGATACATTCAGGGCATCAGGTGCGGGTGGACAGCATGTTAACAAAACTGACTCAGCAATCCGCATTACACATTTGCCTACCGGCGTGGTTGTTGAATGTCAGGATGAGCGCTCCCAGCATAAGAATAAGGCTCGCGCCATGTCGTTACTAAAAGCACGACTACTGGACGCAGAACAGGCCAAACAGTTCGAGGAGCAGGCCGCAACCCGTAAGAGCCTGGTGGGCAGTGGCGACCGCTCCGAGAGGATTCGCACCTATAATTTTCCCCAGGGACGCGTTACTGATCACCGCATCAACCTTACCCTGTATAAACTCGATGAATTGATGCAGGGCAATCTGGGGCCGTTGATTGACCCACTAATTAATGAGCACCAGGCAGAACAGCTGGCTTCTCTGAGTGAAGCATAACGCTGTCCAGACACTCTAAATCATGCGGCGACGTGTATAGCATTCAGCAGACACTCCTTAATGCGCGGCAGACACTGCGCAGTCATTCTGACAATCCTTACCATGAAGCGTTGTTACTCCTGCAATTTGCCTCCGGTAAAAGCAAGGAATTTTTGCTTGCCCATGCCGACGAAACACTGCAACCGTCTGCCTGTGAACTGTTTCAGAAAAGTGTATCCAGAAGGCTCACCGGAGAGCCGATTGCCTATATCACGCAAACAAAAGAATTCTGGTCGCTGCCACTTGAAATCAGTCCCGGCGTATTAATTCCCAGGCCGGAGACGGAGCTGATTGTCGAGACGACTCTGGCGCTGGCTAGAGAAAAATCAAATATCAGTATTCTTGATCTTGGCACCGGCAGCGGCTGCATAGCACTGGCGCTTGCCAAAGAGTTGCCAGAGGCAAACATCGTCGCGTGTGATCATTCCCCTGCAAGTGTATTGCTGGCCCAAAAAAATGCACGAAAACTCAACCTTGACAACGTTCGCATTATACAAAGCGACTGGTTTAAACAGGTCACACAGCCTTTTTTTGACATCATCGTAAGCAACCCCCCCTATATCTCTGAACAGGATTCAGAACTTGAACACAGCGTCAGGCAATTTGAACCTGCATCCGCACTGTTTGCCGAAAATAATGGACTTGCCAGCCTCTATCATATTATCCGGCAAGCTCGGCAACGTTTGCATGGTGGCGGCACGCTGGTACTCGAGCACGGGTACCGGCAGGCACAGGCAGTGCATCGCTGTTTGCGCGAATGTCACTATCAGCACATTGACACCCTCCAGGACATACAACAACTCGATCGCGTAACCAGGGGCAGTACTCCCAGTCATTTGAACGCCAGATAACCAGAAAACAAAGCGGGGCTTGCCGGGTCTCAAAAGACACCAGGTATAAAATCTCCAAAACATCCATGACAGACCAGTGGTGCATAAGGGCCGACAGCCTGATGCAATAAACCCGACCTCTTATGGTCGATAGTTAATTCCGCAGATAATCAATTAATTAGCGCGGTTCGTCTTAGTTTGACGCAATTTTACTTCATCACTCAATTATTGTGAGTACTATCACAAAATGAAACTTCAATATTCAGTTCTGACACTGACCCCAGATACCAGCGAGGACGCTCACCATGTTTAAAATGTTTCAGGTATTTCTTGTATCGATCATTTGTATACTTACAACATCACTGGCTTATGCGGTCAGTGTCGGCGACGACGCACCCTCTTTTCGTGCGCGAACACTGAATGGTAATGAGACAATAAGCAATGCCGATCTGGCAGGTAAGGTCGTATTTGTTGACTTTTGGGCATCCTGGTGCCCGCCATGCCTCAAGTCACTGCCGGAATTTGAGCAGCTTCAAACCTCATTTTCAGGACGCGGTGACGTGGTAGTTCTTGCCATCAACCTGGATGAAAACCCTCAAGATGCTCAGGATTTTGTTGATAATTTAAATGTCACCTACAAAATACTGGAAGATAAAGAAGGCGTGATTCCAGAGTCTTTTGGTGTTAACGCCATGCCAACTTCCTACATTATTGATAAAACCGGCACCATCCGCTATGTGCACAGCGGTTACAAGTCGGGTGATGTCAATAAAATCAAAGCAGAAATCGAAAAATTACTGTAATCAAGCCATGAAAAAATTTCTTGCACTCTCACTGGTGATGGCTGTTTTAATGGCCATCACAGGTTGCAGCACGGTTAAACCATGGGAACGTGGAACACTTTCCAAGAAAGAAATGTCATGGGCCCCTGACCCACTGGCAGCCACATTAAGTGAACATATTTACTTTGCCAAAGAAGCGGCCGCCGGCGGCTATGGTTCGGCCGGAGGTGGTTGCGGCTGCAACTAGTTCACATCACATGATTAAAGAAAAAGCCAACCTGAGTCCTACGGTGGCGGCTCTTTATAGCGCCGCTTTCGCCCTGCCCATATACAATAAACCTGCACAGGCTGCCGGAGCTCCCGATAATGCCCCCAGCATCAGCACGCGCATCTCGACATATCAGGAAGATCGCCTGAGTAACAGCAATTTTTCCGGTCTTGGTGACAGAAGTCGCTATGATATTGAAGTCGGCCAGGTCAGTGTCGTTTATCCAATCAATGACACCATGCAACTGACTGTCGATAGTGCCTATGAAAAAATGAGTGGTGCCTCACCCTGGTTTGTTCAACCTGATGCGGAAGGCAACCCTGAACAAGTCATGAGTGGTGCCACGATTGATGATGAACGCTTTGATGCGAGCGCCAAGTTAGACATCTATAAAGGCAAGTACACCATCACCCCCAGTGTGGGCTTTTCCAAAGAGAAAGATTATCAGGCAGTGTTCGGTGGCGTATCGGTAGCTCGCGAACTTGCAAATAAATCGACCACACTCAGGGGTGGCATTGCCGCCTCCTTTGATGAAGTTGAACCAACCTCTGACCCCTCGATTGATCCCGGCAGAATCGACAAGGAAGACAAAGAAAATGTGACAGCCTTCGTGGGACTGGGGCAGGTCATTAACAAAAACACAGTTGTTCAATCGACTTTCACTATCAGTCGATATTCTGGCTTTCTGTCAGATCCTTACAAACTGGTATTCAATTCCGCACAGCCCGGACTGCGTGATAATCGCCCGGATGATCGCACTCAATATATCTGGTCAGCACAGTTAAGACGATGGTCAGAAACGCTGGAGGCCGCATTACATGCAGACTACCGGTTTTATTATGATGACTGGAACATTCGATCACATACGCTGGATGTTGGCTTTTTAAAACATACCGATGCGGGCTGGAGTTTTGAATATTCCATGCGCTACTACAGCCAGACACAGGCAGAATTTTATGAACCATTTTATCAGTCTGTCAGATCTGACGGATATTATTCCAGTGATTATCGTTTATCACCCTATGGCGCATTATCATTTCGGGTAAAAGTTGCAGAAACAATCAATGACTGGACGGTCAGCCTTTCAGCAGAAAGATACATCAGCGATAAGTCCTACTCGCTGCAAAGCGTCGATGTTGAAAATCCCGGTTTGGTTGATTTCACTTTATTCACACTGGGAGTGGACTACACCTTCAATTAACTATGGAAATTTATCATTTTCCATTTCGGGCAATGGGCAGTCCTTGTGAATTTCAGCTTTATACCCAAGACCGGAAAACTGCCGAAAACGCCTGTAAAAAAGCCCATGCTGAGGTCATTCGTCTTGAGAAAAAATACTCGCGATATCGTGCAGATAGTGTCACCAGTCATATCAATAAATCGGCAGGCGACTTGTCAGGCACTAAAGTTGACAATGAAACCGCCCTGCTTCTCGACTATGCCAATGCCGTATATAAACAAAGTGCTGGCCTGTTTGACATTACCTCCGGTGTGCTGCGTCGGGCATGGAACTTCAAAGCTCAACAACTTCCCGGGCAATCACAAATTGAGGAAATCCTGTTACTGGTTGGGTGGGATAAGGTGGAATGGCGGCGCCCACACATTATCTTAAGCAAGCGCGGCATGGAAATAGACTTTGGCGGCTACGTTAAAGAATATGCTGTGGACGCAGCCGCACAAACACTGCGTGGCGAAGGAATTACAGCAGGAATCATCGATTTGGGCGGCGATTTGAAAATCCTCGGGCCCCATCCTGACCAGTCACCCTGGGTGATTGGTATCAGGCACCCGCGTGATCCCGGCAATGCGATCGCCACAACAACGTTAGGCCAGGGCGCCATCGCCAGCAGCGGTGACTATGAGCGCTTTATGATTGTTGACGGCAAAAGATACGCACATATTCTCAACCCAAGGACAGGCTGGCCTGCCGAGAGCTTTAGCGCAGTGAGTGTGATCGCCAGTGAATGTCTTATTGCCGGCAGTTGCTCTACCGTGGCAATGTTAAAAGGCGAAGAAGCCGGTAAATTATGGTTACAGTCTCTCAAACTGCCTTATATCTGTATCGATAAGCAAATGCATATCGAAGGCACCACCGATCTCAAGTCCGGGTCTGACACTCCAAATAAGCTGCTGTAATACACGGGTTCTTTATTCACTCGTCCATCACAATCGGATTGACAGTGATCTGGATAATTGCAAGTGAGCGGCCTCCCTGGTTAGCGGCAACAACATAAGCATTTGTTTGCGCCTGCGACTGGCTCGGCACCCCGGAAATCTCACAGGATCGCCCATCCGCTGTCAACATGACATTCAAGCCGGATGGAAATTCAAACCCGTCACAATAGTATAGTCGTCGACCACCCTGATTAGCCAATCTTATATTTTGCATGCGGGTGTATTTTGTCAGCGTCACGGAACTGGCGTGGGATAATCGCGGGGGAATCACCCTGCTGTTTGTGGAACCTGTAAGCCAATGATGACACTGATTGCGCACAAATGTCGCTGTATAGTCGTGTATTACTGGCCAACCTGCCAAAAACAGAACAACCGCGAGCAGTGCAACAATCGAGTAAGGCAATTTCATTCGCCTGCGATATCTATATTATCTGATAATTTGATAGTTAAATTATCGTACATCTCCAATGATATCAATACTATCCTTGGCGGATGACCACGATTGCCCAAAGAATACAGCGAGCCCGCAAGTCACGCGGCCTCTCACAAGAGCTGCTGGCCGAGCGCCTGCAGGTGTCACGTGGTGCATGTGGCCATTGGGAACGTGGTAAAGCCCTGCCAAGCACAGAACACCTTGCCATGCTGGCCTCAATATTAAATATAAGACTGGAATGGTTAATGTCAGGAGTTGGCAGCATGGAGACAATAAATCATATTGCTGATTCCCCCGCCCAGTCTTATTCAACCGCCCGCTATGATGTTCAAACCCGAGAAGTGGCAGAACGTTACTACAGGTTATCTAAAAAAAAGCGCCAGATTATTCTGGATTTACTGCGCGAATTATAAGCTTTGCGCATTCATTTAGGATGATAGCGCTGGTGGTTGTGCAATACTTTAAAGACAACTCACAATTGAGTATGCAACGGGATGATGGCCTTTTCATTTCACTAAAGCAGGATATGTTGATTGAGACCGGGCTAGTCAAACTCTCCAAGTGGACGCGTGAAAGTGTACCTTGCCGGTTGCTTAACTAGTTGCTCACGTACCTGGGCTTCATTTCCACCCGGTATACTGAATGGCAGGGAAATTACATATACCAACGAGCCAGCTGCTGTAGCAACCATTCCGAGCGGTCGTAATGCCACGGCATCGAGCACCATTCTTTCTCCCGGAGTTAATATTGAACGATCAGCATGAGAACCAGCCATGCCACCGTCGTGTTTCTGTTCAGAATGCACCATCCCTGTTGATAATAACAGTATCATCAGGACCAGTTTAAGGTAATTGCGAGATCTATAGTTCATAGGGAACAAATTTCAAAGAGTCGTGGGCGGCTAACCTTGCCCAATAATTTATGCGATAATTAACCTAACATACACCATTCAGGGCCAGCATCAATGTTCAGGCAAATATTTTCCATCCGGCTAGTATTGATATTGGCCTCATTAACTTTGACAACCCCGCTTTGGGCGCAAAAGCCCGATGATGCCGACGCGCTTGAAGGCATCAAAACTGGCAAAGTCGTCTGGGATATCACACTAAGCAACCCAAGCCGCTTATTATTCATTATGAAGGTTATTGATGAGACCTATCAAGACATGTTACGCCAGGATGTGACACCTGACATGATTTTTACCTTCCATGGTCGCGTATTGAAACTGTTATCATCACAGCCTCTGGAACTGGACCTGGATGAAGAAGTCGCACTGGAAGAACTGCTCGCACTTATACAGGCCATGAGCAAAAAACCCGGCATAAAAATGGAGTCCTGTTCAGTTGCTTCACGCATACTGGGCATTGATAACAGCACCATCATCCCTGCAGTTAAACCTGTCGGCAATACATTTGTATCACTGATTGGATACCAACAGAAAGGTTACGCACTGATACCAATTAATGATTAGATAATTGGAGACCTGCTCCTGAAACACCCACAGGGGGAACAAGAATGTCTCGCCAAAGCAAACAATGTAGCCGTACATACCGTGTCATGAATTAACAAGGGACTTTTTGTCTGCCATGAGAAAATCAAAGGCATCCAATATCTGGCCAGTTCTCTTGTCATAGCCGACCAGGCTTCATGCAAACATGATGCAGACTGATCTGCGCCGCGCTGTAAAGACAATATTTGTTGGCGGCTATTCTTCAACGCAAAACGATCAAGTCCCACTTGATGCCGATAAATAGTGGTACTGGCATAGGCAAATCAAAACTGTGATAAGCCATCACTCTGACCCAGCAGATAGATGCTTTCATTCACAAATGAAAGTTGATCGAGATAGTGATAAGCCGACAATAATACAACCCAGAGCAACAAAAAAATGATGATTAAAATGACTCTATTTGGCACAAGCCATTTCGTTGTTATTGTGACAAAATAAGCTGATGCAAAACGTACGACTAATATATATGATCCTGGCCAGCAGTGCCTTGAATGGCTGCGCACCCATGCACACAAACCAGGAAGATCACAGCATCGCTGTCGCACAGTTCAGTGCGCAGGGCTGGGGTGGAACGACGTGCCAGCAATTAATTTACGATATCACACCCGGGAACGTAGGCTTTGAGCAGGCGGTACAGAATATAAAGATGTATCAATCGTGGACAGGTGGCTTTATATCCGGTGTCAATTATGAGGACAACATCACCTATGATGTCTCCGGCGGCACTTCGCCTGAAGATACATTCGTCTGGCTAAAAGAATACTGCCAAAATAACATGGATACACCGGTTCCTGTCGCGTTACACGAGCGAATACTGTTATGGGAAAAACAGGGCAAGACAAGGCTTAAGGCTGAATAAGATAAATCGACGGCGGAATAGTGTCTGAATCAAATATACTTTTGCAATTAAAAATTTTCCACCAGAGATTCAATTTCAGCAAGCATCATTTTTCGCGCTTGATTATCAACGACAGGTACCGAGTAAAAAACACGATCAACAATATCAGTGATACCACAAAATGCCAGTGTTCCCTCGGTAGTGCTTTTTGTTAATTGATCTGCATTTTTGCCAAAGTCTTCTTTTGTGCCTCCGGCAGTCACTATCACGATGGCACGTTTATCTTTTAACAGACCCTGAATACCCTGCTCGTCAAAACTAAAGGCAAACCCGTTAGTAAATACACGATCAAACCATCCCTTAAGGATCGCTGGCCGGTCAAACCACCATAGCGGGTATATGACCACAATAGTATCAGCCCAGGCGACCAACTCCTGTTCATGTTGAATGTCATCTGGCAACTTACCTTCATTTTGCAGTGACAATTGGGCTTCGCCCAGCACGGGATCAAAACGCTCGGCATATAAATCTTTTAGCTTCACCGATGCGCCCTTTTTATCAAAAGCGTTCTTGACAACCTTCAAGATGGATTGATTAAAGCTAAGCGGATTAGGGTGTGCATAGACGATCAGTACTTTCATTATCTTTTACGGCTAATTTGGATTTTAGTAGTTTCTGGAAAGACCGGTACAGGATAGGCAGCCATGTGCGTTGCATGATTTCAGGACTGATCCATGATTGTCAAAGAATTCCCGGACTCGTTCATGGCGCACCCGGTATCTAGTCTTTTTTAAGCCGGCTTTTCAGGAGATCATTCACCTGCGTGGGATTGGCTTTTCCCTTGGTTGCCTTCATCACATTACCAACAAAAAAACCAAATACTTTGTCTTTACCTGACAGATATTGTTCAACCTGCGCGGGATTTTCGGCAATCACCTGATCAACGATAGCTTCCAGCTCCGCCACGTCAGATATTTGCTGCAACCCTTTCTCTTCAATCACTGCATCTGCGGTTTTATCGCGCTCCCACATATCCTGAAACACTTCTTTAGCAATTTTACCGGATATTGTGTTGTCTTTAATACGCAGTATTAACCGGGCAAGTCGTTCGGCACTCACCGGGCTTTGAGAGACAGCAATGTTATGCTGATTTAATGCGGCGGTCAGTTCGCCGAGCACCCAATTGGCTGCCACCTTGGCATGCGCTTTATCGGCAAAGCGTAAAACCTCTTCGAAATAATCGGCCAGTAATCTTGATGCACTCAGTTGATCTGCATCATTCTGATTCAACCCATAATCATCAACGAAACGCTGTTTTTTTACATCCGGCAATTCGGGCATACGGGAGCGTAACTGCTCGATCAGACCTTCTCCCAGTTTCACGGGCAGCAGGTCCGGATCAGGAAAATATCGATAATCATTGGCTTCCTCTTTGCTGCGCATGGTTCGAGTTGAATCATTCTCCGCATCATATAGCCGGGTTTCCTGCACCACCTGGTCGCCATTTTCTATTAGATCTATCTGGCGCTCGATTTCAAAATTAATTGCCCGTTCAACGAATCGAAATGAATTTAAATTTTTAGTCTCTGTGCGTGTACCCAGTTGACTATCCCCTTTACGCCGCACAGACACATTTGCATCGCAGCGAAAAGAACCTTCCTGCATGTTGCCATCGCAAATATCCAGATACTGAACGATGGAGTGTATTTTTTTCATATAAGCGACAGCCTCTTTGGCCGAATGCATTTCAGGCTCAGAGACGATTTCAATCAGCGGTGTGCCGGCCCGATTCAAATCGATGCCGGTCATCCCATCCAGATCTTCATGCAGTGACTTACCCGCATCTTCTTCAAGGTGCGCACGCGTGATACCAACAGTTTTTACTGTGCCATCTTCTGCGACAATATCCAGCTTTCCATGCTCCACGATAGGGATAGCCAACTGGCTGATTTGGTACCCTTTGGGCAAATCGGGATAAAAATAGTTTTTGCGATCAAACACCGAACCATCGTTGATGGTTGCATCCACGGCCAGACCAAACAGTACCGCTTTGGCAACCGCCTCTTTATTGAGAACGGGCAGCACACCCGGCAATCCCAGATCAACCGCGCAGGCCTGCGTATTGGGCTGTGCGCCATAGGCCGTCGCGGCACCAGAAAATATTTTTGATGTTGTATTTAACTGGACATGTATTTCCAGTCCGATAATCACTTCCCATTGCATAGTTTCCACCTATTCGTATCCGCCCGGTATTTGCAGGTGATATTGCGTCAGCTGCTGATATTGATGCCCCAGATTCAGCAATGTCATTTCATCAAAGTAATTGCTGACCAGTTGCATACCGACAGGCAATCCTTGCTGGAAACCTGCCGGCAGGGAGATTCCCGGTAATCCCGCCAGATTGACGCCAATGGTATAAATATCGGTCAGATACATGGTGACCGGATCATCTGACTTTTCATCGACTTTAAATGCCGTCGTTGGTGAGGTTGGGCTCAGCACCACATCGACTTCATTAAACGCGGCTTTATAATCGTCACTGATCAGGCGACGGATTTTCTGCGCTTTCAGGTAATAGGCATCGTAGTAACCGGCCGATAATGCATAGGTACCAATCATAATACGGCGCTTCACTTCATCGCCAAATCCTTCACTGCGTGTGCGACAATACATGTCTTCGAGATCCACAGGTGCATCACAGCGATATCCAAAGCGCACGCCATCATAACGCGACAGATTGGATGAGCATTCCGCGGGCGCCAACACGTAATAAGCAGCAATCGCCAGCTTCGCATTCGGCAAAGAAATTTGCTTAATCTTACAGCCCAGATTTTTCAGCGCATCACATGCCTGCTCAATTGTTTCCGCGATGCCTGTATCCAGTCCCTGCTGAAAAAACTCCTTCGGCAGCCCGACACGCATTCCTTTGACCGACTCTCCCAAACCAGCAATATAGTTTGGTACTTCACGATCGACACTGGTGGAGTCACGATCATCGTAACCGGCGATGGCCTGCAACATATAGGCACAATCTTCTGCAGTAATGCCGAACGGGCCACCCTGATCCAGGCTTGACGCATACGCGATCATTCCATAACGAGGCACGCGGCCATAGGTAGGCTTTAAACCCGTGATACCACAAAACGCCGCGGGTAATCGAATCGAGCCGCCGGTGTCAGTTCCCATACTCGCTGAAACAAGACGGGCAGCCACTGCCGAAGCCGAGCCACCGGATGAACCACCCGGGACGCAACGTGTGTCCCAGGGGTTTTTTACGGCACCGTAATAACTGGATTCCGATGATGAACCCATCGCAAATTCATCCATGTTGGTTTTACCCAGGGAGATCGCACCGGCCTCGTTGAGCCTGGTCACCACGGTTGCATCATAGGGTGCAATAAAATTGTCCAGCATCCTGGAAGCACAGGAGGTTCTCACTCCCTGTGTGCAAAATATATCTTTCAAAGCGATTGGCACACCCTTCAACAGGCTTTCATCAGCGCCCTGTGTATCCAATTGCCGGGCCTTTTCAATCGCACTCTCCGGCGTTAATGTGATAAACGCATTGAGCGCCTGATCGTGCTCTTCAATACGTTGTATTTGATGTTTTACCAGTTCTTCCCGACTGAACTGTTTTTCTGCAAGCGCTTTAATCTGCTGCGCCAAAGTTAAATTATGCATGCTGATACGATCTTTCCATGTAATTCTTCTGATACTCTGGTTTGCAATATGTTTAGCCTATGAAACCGAGTCATTTATTGTTATTGCTAATACATGATGCCACCGGGGCTGGTTTTGGCAACATCATAAAATACAGATATATGGTGGCAACTCACTCAATCACTTTTGGCACAAGATATAACCCGTCCCGGGTTGCAGGCGCCACTTTTTGAAAAATATCCCGCTGATTAATTTCTGTCACTTGATCTGAGCGTAATGTCTGAGCCATCTCCTGGGGATGCGCCATCGGCTCAATTGCCTCGACATTGGCCTGATTCATCTGATCGACAAACTCCAGGATTCGAGACAGGTCCTCTTTATACTGATCAAGCTCTCCCTCATTAATTTGCAATTTCGCCAGTTTTGCTATGTTACGTAGATCTTCTGTTGAAAGTGTCATGGTTTGCTCCATAAATAAGGTAGTGAAAGGTACCATAGATAACGTCTTGCCCAAACCCATACCCGCTGTTAGAGTACCTTATCTATTCCTGTGATAATTACCCACACTTCCCTACATGATTGGACGAATTTTAGGATTATTCTCTAACGATCTTTCTATTGATCTAGGTACCGCCAACACGCTTATTTACGTGCGGGACAAAGGCATTGTACTCAACGAACCCTCCGTAGTGGCAATTCGCAATGACCCTAACACCGGAACACGTTCAATTGAGGCCGTTGGCACGGCAGCCAAGCGCATGTTGGGCCGAACACCCGCCAATATCGAAGCGATCCGTCCAATGAAAGATGGTGTAATTGCTGATTTCACCACTACAGAACGCATGCTGCAGCATTTTATCCGCGCAGTACATAAAAACATGTTACTCAGACCCAGCCCACGTGTATTGGTGTGTGTCCCGTGTGGCGCCACGCAGGTGGAAAGACGTGCCATACGTGAGTCAGCTGATGGTGCCGGGGCACGAAAAACCTACCTGATAGAAGAACCCATCGCGGCGGCGATCGGGGCCGGCCTGCCCATTGATGAAGCGCGTGGCTCGATGATACTCGACATTGGCGGCGGCACCTCGGAAGTGGCTGTGTTATCCCTGAATGGAATTGTCTACTCTGCGTCTGTCAGGATTGGTGGTGACAAGTTCGATGACGCCATCATTAGCTACGTGCGTCGTAATTATGGCGTACTGATCGGAGAGTCGACCGCTGAACGGGTTAAACAGGAAATTGGCACCGCTTACCCCGGCAAAGATATGCTTGAAATTGAAGTCAAGGGACGAAATTTATCCGAAGGTGTGCCAAAAAGCTTCTCGTTAAATAGCAATGAAATTCTTGAGGCCTTGCAGGAACCGCTATATGGCATCGTAAGTGCCGTGAAAACAGCGCTGGAACAAACACCGCCGGAACTGGGGGCGGATGTCGCGGAACGCGGAATCGTGCTCACTGGCGGTGGTGCGTTATTGCGTGACCTCGATCGCCTGATTATGGAAGAGACGGGTATCCCGGTCATTGTCGCCGAAGATCCTCTCACTTCGGTCGCCCGAGGTGGCGGTAAAGTACTCGAGATACTTGATGAATTTGGCAGCGATCTACTCACTGGAGAATAATAAAACTCAGCTCGGTCTCTCTGTCTGGTAACGCGTGATATATGCTATAATAATTGAATTGCAAGGAGGCTCTGATTAAACCTCTATTTACTTTTGACGCCTCGGCCTCTTCCAAGCTCCTGTTATTAGTTATTGTCTCTGTCATTATCATGACAGTTGATCATCGCTATCAGCATTTACAGGTGGTGCGATCCACACTTGCAACAGCGACCTACCCATTACAGTATCTCGCGCATATGCCATTCGCATTAGCCGAATTTGTCAGTGAAAACCTTGCCAGTCACAATGATCTGATAGAAGAAAATCAGGCGCTGCGTGAACAGGCATTATTTAATCAGGCAAAATTACAAAGACTTGCCTTGCTGGAACAGGAAAACGCACGCCTACGACAATTACTCGATTCGCCAGTGCAGACATCCAGCGAACATGTATTAATTGCAGAAATTCTTTCCGTAGATCTGCACCCTTTCAAACAGTTGATCACCATCAATAAAGGGAAAAAGCAGGGTGTTTATCAGGGCCAGCCACTGGTGGGTGCCAAAGGGATCATTGGACAGGTGACTGAAGTGTACGCAACCCATGCATCAGCGCTATTAATCTCGGACCCTAATCACGCATTATTGGCAGAGAGCAATCGTACCAATTTAAGGGCATTACTGGTCGGGAGCGGTAAAACCGACCGCGTAGAGTTAAAGAATGTTTCATCCTCGGCTGACATACGCATCGGTGACTTATTTCACACATCGGGACTTGATGGCCGCTACCCGCCTAATTACCCCATCGCCGAAGTCACCACTATCAATAATCGCCCGGGGGAGGCATTTCTGGCTATAGAAGCCAGGCCGCTGGCAAATCTCGACACTATTCGGGAGGTGTTATTGCTATGGACACAACCGCCCAAGGATGAGACTGTCCAATCAAAAGTAGTCCCGGAGCAAGAGCCCGTGACCCAATGAGCAAGACGGCAAGAACCTATTACGTCCTGTTTGGATCACTGATTGCGGCGACTTTACTGACAATTATGCCTATTCCGGTATGGGCAGAGCCATTCAGACCTGAATGGATACTGCTCATGGTAATCTACTGGAGCATGACCACGCCGCGCTGGATCGGCATTGGTACGGCCTGGGGCCTTGGCCTGATGGTTGATGTGTTACGTGGCGCATTGCTTGGACAGCATGCGCTGGGTTTTGCACTGACTGCCTATATCAGTATCCGGTTTTACCAGCGCGTACGGGTTTACCCTTTGCATCAGCAGGCCCTGTTTGTTGCCATGATCCTGCTTCCGCACATGAGTGTGTCGTTGTGGGTTTACGGCGTACTGGGACAGGACCCGGAATCCTGGACATACTGGTCACCGGCGCTCACCAGCGCCATTGTCTGGCCGTGGATTTATATCATCATGCGTGCCATACGAAGAACCACGGATCTGGACTAGCCTGTTGGTGATACCTGCCAGCCAGATCGCGCAAACTGAGCCACTGCTCCGATATATAGTGGCACATTTTAATTAAGCTGACTGGCGTTTATTCTCATCATTTAACAGGTTCCACACACCCAGCATCATTAAACTGACACCAACCACCAGCCAGACAGTGAAAGGCTCATCCAGTAAATAAATTGCCAGTAAAATGGTAAATACGGGACCAAGCATCCCAACGATCCCTGTTTGTGTCGGGCCGATTCGATGAATCGCCTCAAGCATCATAAAACTTGGAATAATCGTGCTTACCGTCACCAGCATCAACAACCAGAACCAGGCGGCATGATTAATATAAAAAACTCCCGCATCAAGCGTCATCGCGCCATGCAGCAGACCAAACAGGCAGGATGAAATCATCGCAATACAGGTGAATAGGCGGGTACCTAAAGCACTTATGTATTTTTTTCCAAACAGAACATAAAGAGCAAAACTCAACGCAGATGCAAGCACCAGCAGCGTTCCTTCCACTACTCCCTCACCTGTTAACCTTAGCTCCTGGCTCATCACAACATACAGGCCGGCATAGGTGATTAATAATGAATAGATAATTCTTCGGGTAATTCTTTCCTTAAAGAAAAAATGCCCAAGTATTGCGACCATAAATGGATAAGTAAACAAACCCAGCCTTTCAAGCTGAGCACTGATTAACTCCAGGCTCATCAGATCAAGCAGCGAAGCCAGATAATAACCTAAAAATCCCAGCAAGAAGATTTTCCAAAGAACAGATAAGTTCAATCGATGCCCTGTTTTATTCATTGCCAGCGTCCAAAACAGAATGCCAAGGTATACCGGCAGTGACAGAGCCATACGCAAGACCAGCACGGCATCCGCATCAAGGCCGTACTGATACAGAAATTTTATAAAAATGGACTTGAACGAAAAAAGCAAAGTACCAAACCCCGCAAGTGCCAGGCCCAGCAATATATGTTTATCGGCCGGTTGTTTTAACACGCAAAATAAGTTCTGTTTTAGTCATCATCACGCGGGCCAATTATCGGCCTTGTGTTGTTTCAACAATGCTGAAAATTGAAGGCTGACACGCAGGTGCCTGCCAGGGCAGCAAGACAAAGCAGATTCTGCTGAAGTCCCCCGCAACATGAAAGTCTGCCTGCGCTCTTACATGTTTTCAGGCATAAGAGTCGTCAGCCCTTAGCTGTTTCCCGAAGGGTTGGTATACTGATCATTGAGGTTTTGTACGAAACTGTCCGCCGAATCACGTAATTCGCTGATTTTATGCACGGCTTTTTTATCCCATCCCGCGATTTGTTTGCGCAAAAGGCTTCTGAACCAGCGGGTATTTTTCATAAATGCGGCCCGTACATTACCATAATAACCATCTTCGGCTAATCCACGTGCATACCATCTCGCAAGCGTAGTGCGAAGAATAAAATGAATTAAAACAAAGCCGGCGAGCAGTAATGCCAGCACACCAGTTGAGACCAGGGTGGCATGTTCTGATTGACTCATTGCCGGCAAAATAAAATTCGCTCCTTGCCAGTAACCGTTGGAAATAGTGTGTGCCAGAAAGAACACAAATAAAGGAATCAGAACCACAGCATCGGCAATCAATACGCGTTTTTTCCAGCTGCTGACAGCGTTTTGTATTTCAGGCACAATTTCTTTTTCAATACGGTTGGAATAGTTTTCCAGCGCGCCAATAATACGATATGCCCGCTCTACACTAACCTGATTTATACGCTTGGTGATTTCATTTAAATCTTCATCACGCTTTTTCCTGTAGCGATTCATCAGACTTTCATCCTCGAACTTCACCGCAGCCTGGTCATTATATAGCGTATGAAAACTTCCACTTACCAGCCCACCCTGTGCAATGGCGCGCTGCCAGGCAGCGACCACATCTTCCAGATTATCTTCTGCCGCCGTCGTATCAATCTGGTTCAGGATAAACATGATTTTATTGGCATCCTTGCGTCGAACAGTGCCGGCCACCAGGTGCTCCAGTGTATCTTTCATTGCACCAGGCTCGGGGTGCCTGGCATCAAAAAACACCAGCACCAGATCAGACAGATTAATTATATGATCGGTAATTCTTAGTGTAGAGTCTCTTTGCGAGTCGGCATCAAAACCCGGCGAATCGATAAGTATCTTTCCGCGCATTATATCTGTCGGACAGGTTTTTAACTGAAGGTAGGTATCTATCCTCGACCCTTCCCCTTCCGCCACTTTTTCAATGGCTTCGCTCATCTGGTAAAAAGGAAAGCGCGGATCTGCATCCAGTGCAATCCCGGGAAGAACGCGGACTGTTTCATCACTGCTAAAACACAGTACCGTAAATTTATCATCCACCGCCTGGTTACCTGTCTTTTGTATATTCTGCCCGACATATTGGTTGATAAAGCTCGACTTGCCTGCCGAGAAAGTACCGAGTACTGATATCAGCGGCCACCATGAAATTTCGGTGGTGTAGGAGTCACGTTCAGTTAACACCCCGAGCCCCAGTCCGACCTGATCAAGCTCGATGAACTTGTCAACAACTGAAACCAGTAAAGGATTTTCCTGCTCCAGATGCTTCTGTAAGCTATTGACTCTTTCGGCGGTAATTTTATCTTGCATGGCAATTCGGCGGTCTTGTAAATTTTAGCTATCTGTTTTTTTCATTTTCCTGAGTTGCTCTGAAAATTCGATACAGGGGTCCTGATTACGTTCGCTTGCTGTGAAAATCACGTAATCGTATTGATCGGCCACCCCTACTTCATCAAAATAATCATCCACCTGTAATTTTTCCGGTTGCACATTAACAAACGCTACACTGGCTACCGAGGTTTCGGGTGAATAACCCAGCTTGTGCAAGTGTACAGGCACACCAATGTCTTTGCGAACATGAATCGCCCCGGCAATCAGGGCGACCTGGTGTGAATCACCCATTTCTGCCATTGTCATGGCTAATGAGGCATCCTTGGCAATCTGGATACGCATCAGTGGAGGCGTCTGCGCCATCGGGAGATAGTCACAATGCGCTGCAAATATTAGTTGCTGCAGATACTTCTGTTGGGATGACGCAAACAGATCACATACATCAATGGTCATATCCTGCCGTGACAATTGACAGGATTGCCCCGAGGAGAAGTCATGTTTCTGTGCGGAAACCAGGTTACCGCCATGCATCGGCAGCTGATGTTTAATATGTAAAGCCAGAAGTGGCGCGTACAACTGCCATTGCCATCCACGGGCCTCTTCCTCCAGGCTTGTAGTCAGCGCTTCGAGCGTGAATTCGGAATCATTTGCCGGTGATTCGTCCCCATATGCCAGCATCTCGAGCACCAGTGCCGTCGGTTTTTCTGCTTTTAGCCAGCGTTCAATCAGGCGCGCCTGGCCGGCATGGTGTACCGGGTTTGTATGGCTCTCTCCAAGCAGTATGAACTGTTTGTCTTGCAGCATCCCTATAAGGTGTGACTCTGTCACCCAGCGTCGATCGCTGGCCGAGAAAACCTTTCCCACAAGAGGATGATCGAGATAATACAGCGGCGCCTGATTGGCGTATACTGACTGGCCGAAACATAATGCCGTCAACAACAAACCCACAAAACTCGCCACTCTTCTATTCATTAATTCTGTTTACCTTTTTTTATCCATGTTACCCAAAGTCATTCACTGCCAGGCAGACTTAAACGCACTCGTCGAGCAGATTTCGGCCGCACCCTGGCTTGCTCTCGACACAGAATTCATGCGCGAATCGACTTATTATCCCGAATTATGCTTAATTCAGGTCGCCACACCCGATGTGAGTGCATGCATTGATGTGCCAAGCCTAGACCACATCGAGCCGTTGCTGGCATTACTCAGACAGGATACACAGACAAAAATTTTCCATTCCTGCCGCCAGGATCTGGAGGTATTTTATTGTACTTACAATTTTATTCCACGCCCGGTATTTGATACCCAGATCGCGGCCAGTATTCTAGGACTAAATGAGCAAATCAGCTACGCAGAATTAGTCGCATATACATGCGCGGTACAACTCTCCAAGACCGAAAGTCGGACTGACTGGAGAAAACGCCCACTTACGGACGCACAAATTGATTACGCGTTGGACGACGTCAACCACCTGGGCGAACTCTATGAAAATTTAAGCCAGTCATTGGAAACAAAAGGCAGAATGCAATGGCTGAATGAAGAGTGTGAGCAGTTATCCCTTGCGGATAATTATTTTATTTTACCGGAAGAGGCATGGACACTGGTGAAAGGGGTCGGCAAATTATCGGCCCGGCAGTTTTATTACCTGCGTAAACTGGCCACGTGGCGGGAAGCGACCGCCCAGCAAAAAAATCTGCCGCGTCGCTGGATTCTGCCGGATCCGGCCATGTTTGAGCTGATACAACTCAAGGATACAGGCCAGCCCTCGGTTGAGTCTTACCTTAAAAAGAACGCGACCAGATCGCAACGCCACGGCACCGCAATTACGGAAATTCTGCAACAATCCATTGCGCAACAAGAAATCGCCACACTCCCTGTCCCTGTTGATCACAGGCTCACTCCTGAGCAACGACAACTGGTCAAAAAGCTCATGCAGTACACGCGCAAAAAAGCGCTGCAAATGGAAACATCCGCCTCGTTGCTGGCAAATCGAAAGTCGCTGGTCAATTTGGTGCTGGGACGGTCCAGCAAAGTTTCCCATGGCTGGCGTAAACAGGTGATTGGCGATGAACTGAACAAGCTTATTCAAAGCGGGATAAATGAGACAACCCTTCCTACCAGTACGGGATAGCAATTTTTTTTATCAACTTAGATACACTATCAACTCATATCTAATAAAAATTTTTACTATGGAAACGTCACAGATCAAGCAACTGATAGAAGCCGGCATCGACAACGCCGAAGCCATTGTCACGGGCGATGGAGGCAAATATGAAGCGACGGTAATCAGCCCTGCGTTTGAGGGACTCAGTATGCTCAAAGAACACCAGCTGGTTTATGCCACCGTGAATGCACAGATTGCCAGCGGCGAGTTACATGCACTGACAATCAAGGCATACACGCCGGACGAGTGGGAAAAACAAGGTCGCTAGTCAGAAGTTAAGCGGCATGCGCCTGACAGCACTGTTAGGATTTCAGCCAAGCAAGCGCAACGATCATCTTATGTAAGCGGGCAGCGTGCAAATATCCAGCCGGGCAGTGCGATTTACTTTTCAGGCAAACTGACGTTATAAAGACCCTCCTGGCTGGCATAGTAAGCCGCCAGATCTTTCATGTCCTGATCACTCAGAGTCGCCACAATGCCACTCATGATGGCATTATTTCGCTCACCATTCTTATAGCTCTTTAGTGAGACATAAAGATAGTCTTCATACTGGCCTGCAATATTTGGAAAGGTTGGCGCGGCACTCATGCCGGTCTCACCATGACAGGCAACACATGCCTGGGATTTCTCTTTGCCCGCCAGCGCATTTCCATTCGCCATGACGGTGGTTGTCAATAACAGCTGCACAAATAATATAAGTACCAAGCGTTTCATTTCGTTTCCTTTTGGCTCGATTGTATAACGTTCGCAATTTATGGTTTATAACGATGCAAAATAAGCGGCGATATCTTCAATATCCTGGTCGCTCAGCCTTGAGGCCTGTGCACGCATGGTGGGGTGTGATCGTTCTCCCGATCGATACGCTTTAAGTGCTGTCGCCAGGTACGCGGCGTGCTGGCCACCCAGTTTTGGCACTTTATAAGTAGGGTAAACGTTGGAATAGCTTGTCAATCCATGACAGCCCAGGCAGGTTTCGCCAACGGCGGCCCCTCTGGCGGCATCACCCGATGCCTTTGCCTGTGCGCCAATTACCAATAAGCCGAAGAAAATAACTCGTAGAACGTGTGAAATCATCAGTGATCTTCCTATTAAAATATCCATACAAAAAGGCCCAACTGACGTGGGCGGGCGCTAGTATAACGCAAATGAACATAACCGTATGCCCATTCAAGTGTTTTCGTTACACTATTTGATATCCGTCAAATCAGTGATTGACTTTGCGGAGCAGCCGGACTTCCACATGCATTGCTTAAAAAATATACATATCGAGGCGATACGCGCATTAATTGACCGATATCGACTGACCTTAAAGCAGGTCAATACCCACGAGGCGATTCCCTATAGTTTCTGGGGGGCACCCGAAGCCGGACGCTATCAATCGACGCTATATGTTCGCGAAGACACGCCCTTGCATTCCCTGCTGCATGAGGCCTGCCATTTTATCTGTATGCCGCCGGCTCAACGCACGGCGCAGAGCCATGATGCGGGTGGCTCGGCCGAGGAAGAAAATGCCTGCTGCTATCTCCAGATTGTTCTGTCTGACTACATTGAGGGATTCAGTCGCGCCCTGCATTTACATGATATGGATGCCTGGGGGTACAGCTTTCGACTGGGCTCAAGCTCCCGCTGGTTTTATGCCGACAGCACGGATACTCGCGCATGGCTGATCGCCCATGGCATTCTGAATGACCGGAATCAGCCTACCTGGCAATGGCGAATGCGGGACTAGTCCTTAAAGTACCCCGTTACAGGATAAAGGCTGTTAAAATTAAACATACAATGACAACCGTCCTGGCCATCAATTAATACACCCAACATTCACTGAAGCCAAATACCAATGAAAATCGAAACCATTGCAATCCACGGAGGGTATACGCCGGAACCTACCACCAAAGCGGTGGCGGTGCCTATTTATCAGACTACCTCCTATTCGTTTGACGATACCCAGCATGGTGCCGACCTGTTCGACCTGAAAGTGGAAGGAAATATTTACACACGTATCATGAACCCAACCTCTTCAGTACTGGAACAAAGAGTCGCACAGATGGAGGGAGGTGTCGGTGCGCTGGCCCTGGCATCGGGCATGTCCGCCATCACTTACGCGATCCTGGCCATTGCCCAGCAGGGCGACAATATTGTGTCGGCATCTTCCCTTTACGGCGGAACCTACAACCTGTTTGCACATACACTGCCGCGCCTGGGAATTGAAGTCCGGTTCGCAGACCAGCACGATGTGGATGGTATGCAAGCCCTGATTGATGACAATACTAAAGCGGTTTTTGCCGAAACCATTGGCAACCCGGCCGGTAACGTGCTGGACATCCGTACCGTGGCAGAGATGGCGCATCATAAAGGTGTTCCGTTAATTGTCGATAACACGGTGCCTTCCCCTTATTTATGCCAGCCATTTGCCCATGGCGCCGATATAGTCATTCATGCACTCACCAAGTATATGGGCGGACATGGCACTTCGATTGGCGGTATTGTTGTAGACTCGGGCAAGTTCCCATGGGCACAGCACGCACAACGTTTTCCACTGCTCAATGAACCTGATCCTTCCTACCATGGTGTCGTTTATACAGAAGCCATGGGCGAAGCGGCATTTATTGGCCGCGTACGGGTCGTGCCTTTACGCAATATGGGTTCGGCAATTTCTCCATTTAACAGTTTTCAGATACTGCAGGGGATTGAAACCCTGCCCGTACGCATGGACAGGCATTGTGACAATGCACTGGCAGTGGCCAAATTCCTGCAGGACCACCCCCAGGTGAACTGGGTGCGCTATGCCGGACTGGATGACCACCCGGATAAACCCCTGGCCGACAAATACATGGGCGGACGGGCTTCAGCAATTTTGAGTTTTGGCATTCAAGGTGGCGCACAGGCCGGTGCCCGATTCATTGATGCCCTCGAACTGATTGTCCGGCTGGTGAATATTGGTGATGCCAAATCTCTGGCCTGTCACCCGGCCACCACCACGCACAGACAGTTATCACCGGATGAACTAAAAAAAGCCGGGGTCAGCGAAGACCTGGTCAGGTTATCGATTGGCATTGAACATATTGATGACATTCTGGCTGATTTAACACAGGCGCTGGAAAAAGCCGCCAGATAAAACGATTGCAGGCAACGCATGGAGCGCTACATCGCCCGGGGCATATTGCGCAATGGTCATACCAATAGCATCCTGGCGGGGTCTGTGGCACGCAAACTGGTCGCTCGCCGGCTGGCCAGCACATTCTGCCAACAGGCCCAGAATAAAATAATAAATGCCGGCCATGATATTCGCCTGTCAGCCTTGTACAACCGGCAGAAAGATTCCGCGGCACCTACTGTGGTATTACTGCACGGTTGGCTGGGTTGCGCCGACTCGCTTTACCTGATGACCCTTGGGGCGTTTCTTTATCAGCACGGATTTCACGTCGTCCGACTGAACCTGCGCGACCATGGCGGCTCACACCATTTGAACCAGAACCTGTTTCATTCCTGCCGCATCCAGGAAGTCATTAATGCCTGCAGACATATTCAGCAAGAATTCCAGCAACCACTCTCTTTAATTGGGTTTTCATTGGGCGCCAACTTTGCACTACGCGTCAATGCATACACAACTGCGGATGAATTAACACTCAAACAGACTATCGCATTCTGCCCGGTGATTGACCCGCGCCACACCCTGCATGCACTGGAGAACACATTATTGGTATACCGAAACTATTTTATGCAACGCTGGAAAGCAGCATACTATAAAAAAGTTGAAGCCTTCCCATCACTCTATTGCAAAAGCACATTTGATAGTTGTAAAACCCTGCGCCAGGCTACCGAAAACCTGGCCACACGCCATGCCGGGTTTCAGGATCTGGACAGTTACCTGGATGGCTATTCCATTGCAGGCAACCGGTTAAGCACACTGCATGCACCGGCACAGGTGATACTGGCACAGGACGACCCTATCATCCCGTGGAAAGATGTTGACAAGCTGGCACACACAGCCCATTTAAAAACGCTCGTCACCGAACATGGAGGACATTGCGGTTTTCTTGAGCCGGACCTAACCAGCCCCTGGGTGAATCACTTTAGTCTGTCATTGATGTAACTAAATGAGCAATGAATCAATCGAGTCTGACCCCATTGATTCGGTAAACGCTTTGCGAAAAACAAAATCTCTAATACCAGGGAAATTATTGTATTAATTTCATATATTTAATACACTCAATCAATGAATATCTTAAAGAATAATATACGCAACACTGACGCAATTATTTGCGACACTGTGACGTATACTTAACAGTTATGTGACTAAAAGGAAAATTATATGAACAGTAGTTTAAAAGAATATTTATTTTCATTTGATGGGCGTATTAATAGAAAACAATATTGGATGTACGTACTGCCTTTAATTATCATCCTTGTGGTTATTCCGGGTCTGATATTTGGCATTGAATCCCAAGAGGCAAAGACTATTCTTACTATTGGTTCATTAATCAGTGTTTGGCCAGGCCTTGCTATCCAAGTAAAAAGATGGCACGACAGAAACAAATCTGGTTGGTGGGTTTTAATCGCAGTTATCCCAATTATTGGTATCTGGGCGTTAATAGAAAATGGTTTTCTAAAGGGCGATGAGTCAGATAATTTTTATGGTCAACCACCCGCATAACAAATCATTCAAGTTTGCTGCTTCGCAGCCGGACGCCGTAACCGGCGCCGCTTAATTCAACCGTTATGTGTAAAAAGAATTAAGGAAGTGTTATGAGCAAAATTCAAGTAAATGAAGGGCAATACGCAAAGTTACTGCATGAAAAAATGCAAGAACATCAAATGTATAAAGAAGGTATGGGCGTGAAATTATATCCCGAAGACTCAAAAATGCCATCAGGTCTTACCATAATAGGTGATTACAATGCTCGCACAATACTAGCGTGGGCTGAACAAGAAGTGTTAAAAGAATATGAACTTGTCATCACACGCCCTGCATAATATTACACATAATTAAATTGTTAAGCTTTTATGGAATGAACCATATTAAGATTTCTTGCGTGACTAAAAATAATTGATAATCTAGGGGTTAAGAAATGGAATATATAGCAATGCTTGTTACCGCAATTGTTGGTTATTACATAGGTAAACATCGAGAACGTAATGCTAGTCTAATAGATATGGCTCAACTAGTTGCTACAAACAGAAGGCTACTAGTAAATATGCGAAAAGAAGGTTCAAGCGATACTGAAGTACTCGATTATGTAATTCATGAGTTACTAAGTGGTGAAATGGAATAATGGTTTCATAACATCTAAATATTAAATTGAAACTTGGTAAAACACATAACAAATCGCTTAACCTAGGACTCGCACTAGTCGCGCTCGCCTGTTAGCTCAACCGTTATGTAGCAAAGTTTAATAAAAGCATATAAATGAAAAAGCACTTAATTTATCTAATATCATTGCTACTAGCTTGTGGTATCGCTTTATTCTCATTTGCATTTATTGCCGCAACCTGCATGTGGGGGTGTCCAGATATACTTTCAGTCAAACTCTTACACTTAGTATTTTACATCTCAATTGCTGCTGCCGTTGTCATCATATACAAATGGGTTAAAAGCAGCATTTTATGCCTAAGAAGTAAAAAACATGACCCAACCAACCATGCTACATAACAAGTCGCTCAACTACGGACTCGCGCTAGTCGCGCTCGCCCGTTAGCTCAACCGTTAAGGGTCTAATCGAGCATGTGGACAAATTTCAAGGTCATGCCGCTATTCATGAAGCTCTTAGCTGTGCACGGTTCAATGTTCTTTGTTGGCGCATTTGTGAGTTTGTTTCCGATAGGAGGGTTTTCCGTAGGTGGGCAGCACGTAACTTATTCTGAGTGGTGGTCATCCGGCGCAGGAATAAAGTTCTTTGTGGTCGCGTTAAGTATTGGCGTCGGGGCTATTTGCCTCCTCAAAAAAGTACGGTATGCACGTATTATTTACTTTGGGGCACTACTCGGTATCTTTGCTTCACTGCCCGTTACCGATCCCGCATTATTGAGCCAAGCCAATTGGTTCATACCAGTTGCAGTATTTATGGGTTTAATTTATTGGTATCTTTTCCATAAAAAAACAGTACAGGTATATTTCGGTGCCAAAAACCCTTAACAAATTGCTCAAGTACACTCCGGCCGCAAGCGGCCTCCGCGGGACACCCAACTCGGCGCTCGGTTTTGCATTGGCTTCGCCAATTTTACGCAAAACCAATCACCAAGCTGGGTGCCCCTTAGCAAGGCGTTATGAGCAAGCAAACATTTTAGGAATGCCGTGAATAATTTCCACCTCTACCTATTTTTAGTTTCGATACTTCTATATGTGATCTTTGGAACAATCCGGGTTGCCAGATGTCGGAGAAAAAACATTCAGCGATTCGAAACTTTTGAACAATCCCTAGCGAACAGAATCACAGAGTATACCTGCTTCACCAATAATCATCCGTACGTTTGGGGAGAAGAAATTTATTCTAAGAATAAGAACGAACTAATCAAATCACCACGCTGGGATGGTCTCGCATTATATCCATCTTCAGGTGATAAATTTAGTTTAAAGGTGGACGAGCATAGGAAATATATATACTTGGCAAAGGGAAGTGACAACTTTGACTGGACCAAGTTGTGTCACGAAGAAGAATGGAGAAAAAGGAAGGTCATTTATTACTAGGCTTACTCATAACAAGCCTTTGAAGATGGACGCAGCTAAAGCTGCGCCGCTTATTAATTCAATAGTTAGAGCTATAAAGTGATCGTGAAAAAACGGAAAAAAATAGCATTAGGGATATTAATAGTAATCCTATGCCTTGCGTCATACAGATTTGGAATACATGTGTCCATGGATAAAAAATCAATGGGGTCAGACTCGATTGATCTTATTTTTTTGCATTCATAAAAACCTGTATTTACCCGTGGCCAGAAATTCACGCTCTTCCGGCGTGCTGGTACGCCCTAAAATTTCATTCAATTCAGGGAAGCGGCCGAATTTTTCAATCACGTAATAGTGGCTTTGCGCAACGCTCAGCGTTTTTGCATACCGGTCTTTTTGCTCACCGGGCACTTCATCATGCAGCGTTGAAAACATTTCGATGGATAATTGCTGTGTCGCCAGGTCTTCTGCATGCATTAAAGGCATGTAGAAAAACTGTCTTTGTACGAAGAATAATTCACTGTCAACGCCGCGTTTTATTCCACGCTTTGCACAATCAATGGCATCGCTGTCTTGGGCGAAACTGCGTGCCTGCCCACGGTAAATATGACGTGAAAACTGATCCAGCAAAATAATAAGTGCCAGCATTGCCTGTGGATTAGACTGCCAATGCCGCAGCTCTGCGTTACATGCCTGTTCATGCAAACCCAGAAACTTTTCTTTGATAATTTCATCAAAAGCAGCACCATTGGCAAACCACATGGTGCGCTTTTCCGGATGATAGTCTGTATCTTTCTCCAGCCTGCCGAACCAGAATTCCAATACTGTTTGTATCTTTGCAGTCTCTGCGACGTTCACTTCACTTAATCTACCCTGGTAAAGAATTATGCTGAATAACTGAATCTGGAAATGCAGTTTGGTGATGCCCGCGTTTTTGCGGCACAGAGAAAGAATAAATTATTTTGCCGGTACCGGCGGCATGCGCGATTGCAGGCGCGTGGTAGTTTGTGCCATTTTCCACTGGTACACGGTGGAGTACGCCATTACCCGCCTGACGTATTTGCGCGTTTCATCATAAGGTATCGTGTCCACCCAGATGTCGGCCGGCATGTTTGCACCCGTGGGAAGCCAGCGTTTAACCCGATGCGGTCCTGCATTATACGAAGCAGTCGCCAGTACCTGTTGATTGTCATAGCGGTCGAGCATGGAACGCAGATATTTACTCCCCAGTTGCACATTAATTTCCGGTTGCAGCAATGCATTACGAGTGGGCGCTTTCATGTCCAGATGGCGTGCAACTTCTCTGGCAGTTGCCGGCATGAGCTGCATTAACCCGCTGGCCCCGGCATGTGATCTGGCCAGGCGATTCATGGCACTTTCCTGGCGCATCACGCCATAAACATATTCAGGCTGGAGTGAAAACTGCCGGGCATTGGCCAGCACTATATCATCATAGGGCCGCGGGAAACGCAGTTTGAGGTCATCAAAATGTTTCGCCCGGGCCACCGTAAAGATGGCCGTATGATGCCAGTCCCATTGATGGGCAATGAACGCGGCGATTTGCAGTTTTTTCTGATCAAAGCCGGCGGTGAGCAGCCGCCACTCCTGGTAGGCATGGTAGGTCTGGCCTGCTTCCAGCAACTCCCTGGCCCGGATCAGCGGTGGATACTCCAGCACGCGGCCAATTTCGAAGTCGGTAAACTGCAGCGGTCTGTCATTCATTTCATAGGGCTTTTGCACCCGGTCTGCCGCCAGGAACCCATAGTAGTCGCGCTCGCGGGCGAGTTTTTCATAAAGGAATTTGGCATCGGCATGAATGCCCATTTCTTCAAGTGCGCGTGCCCGCCAGTACTTCCACTCAAGCTGCTGCTTGGTGTCAATATCCATGAGCACAATGCTTCTCAAAACCGTCGGCCAGTCATTGTCGCGCAGGGCGGTGCGTGCCCGCCATTGTTGCACTTCCGTGTCTTCAATATCATCCGGCAAATCAGCCATCAGCTGTGCGGCCAGTGGATCATGGCGCCAGGCAGCAATCAGGGCAATATCTGCCTGGGTATGATGCCTCTGCTGTGTTTCAAAGTGATATTTTGCACGTAACTTTAGCCACACTTCGGCTGCCTCCTGCACGTCTTTTCTGGCCCAGCGACGCACACCATAGGCGATAATTTTACGCGCGATCGGGTGGTCATCCTGCAGGTCGGGGTCGGTCAGAATTTTTGCCGGGTCATGATGCACGCTATTGAGCAGGGCAAACCAGTGCACCTGTTCGGTAGTTAATTTACCCGCCAGGTATTTTGCCAGCCGGATATCTGACCGGGCCATGGCCAGGTCAATACGCTGCCATATCAATTCCTGGCTCAGGTGTCCCTGCTGTTCAAACCAGGCAAACAGCGGGTCGCACTGATTGGGCTGTGATTTGCCAGTCAACCAGAGCTTTTTGATTTCATTGACCGCATCTGGCGCCTGGCCGGACTGTAGACGCGTGTGCAGATCAAAACAGCGAAAGGCAACGCTTTGTTCCTGAGCATTATAATAACGCTGGAATTTTTGATGCTGGCCGCGCTTCATCAGCACATCCAGCCAGGCCTGACGTATGCGGCGAGCCGCAGGAATATAAGCGTAGTTGTCGAGAAATGTGCGTATATCTTTTTCTGGCGCCGTGTTGATTCTGCGACGCAGTTCTTCATATTGAAGATAAGGATAAAGCGGATAATCAGTTAGCCGGCTGGCCAGCAGGTCAAATTGTTGCTTTTGGTCCATCGCCAGCGCGTGTCTTGCCTGCATATACATCTGGCGCTGCTCGACGAGATTTGCCGCCTCTGCCTTGGTGGCGATGAGTAGCAAAGCGGTGATTGCCAGGCACAGGCTGGTGACGCTGAATGCAGGCCAGTTCATATTGAATACTTTCATTTTATGACAATACTGCATGTTATACGCCTTTGCATCATCAAATATTGCGCAGTTCTTCAAACAATTGCCGGCTGCAAGCCTTTAGACTATCAACCATGAAGAACATTAAGTGAACAGCTTCTCATTTAACTTTTAGCATTATTAGACGGATACGGATATGATTAGTCAATACAAACGTGACCACACACAGGCCGAACAAGGAACGGGTATTATGAACCATCCCTATATTGGTAAAGAGCGCCGTAGTCAGGAACGTCGGGTCAATGCAAGCGAACGGCGGGAACTGGTGCGCTATGAAATCAACAAATCACCACGCCGATCAGGCAAAGATCGACGCAAAGTCAATGGCTGGGCGGAGCATTCCGAGTACCAGTTAATGTAATCCGGGCCAGAGACTAGGCTTTCTGTATGACCCGGAATACATTTTCACGGGTGGCTTTTTCCTGACGCAGATTTTCTTCTACGGCAAGCGAGTACTGGCTGATTTCAACGGCCGGTTCAATTGTGCGTGTGGCGATCGCAGAGTGGATTTTTACATCCCCCATCTCGTCCAGAATACCCTCTAACCATTCCACTTCTGACGGGTTTGCTGTCAGGTCTTCATACACGACACACAGTCCGTTTGCCGATAACTGCTGCATCGCTTTTTGTAATAGCGAGCGATAGTCATCCTCTGTCGCCATCGCCAGCAACTGGTTGATGACGATCACGTCAGCCGGACCGGATATTTCTGCCTGCAGGGAGTGGTCCACGAAGTGTATCTGGTGTTTGGATTGTGTATGGCCGGAGAAATAGCGGTTTGTACTTTTCTTGAGCGTCATATCGTATTCACCAACATGCCAGGTCGCGGCCTGTTCGATGTTGACAAAGGGAGACAGCATCAGGTCATTGGCCAGCAGGCCATAGTCATGGCCGATACAGACTAAATCCAGCGCTTTCTTTTTGCCCAGATAATCCTTGATGATGCGTTCCACCACCGCGCTGATGGCATACTCCTGCCACATCATCCGGCACAAAGGGACGAAGCGCTGTTTGAGGTATGCATGGATGTTACTGCCAGTATCTTCCTGCTGCAGTCCTGCCAATAATAGATTACTGCGTTCACGGTAAAACCATTCAATACTACTGGGCATTGGTGCCGGCCATTTGCGGCCAAAGCGCAGCGACATCACGCCATCATTTTCAGCCGTGATATTACTGAATCCCGTCCACCTTTCCCGGCTGAGAAAAATATTTTCAAGGAAACTGCGCGACCAGAAATCTTTTTCATGCGCCTGTCCTTCCGGGTAAACCGGCAGTACAACAGAACCGCCCGGCTTGAGTTGCTTTAATAATTCCAGCAGGAACGATGCACCCCAATGATTGGCAAATAAAGACACACTGATGCCGATATAGATTCGATCCAGCGATTCGGGCAATACCGGATAAAAAAAGTTACCGACCTTGCCGTCAGAAAAATCCATTTCGATATGATCACTGAATGGCGTCATGCTGTAGATTTTCTCATCCGGCCTGACCTGATTATTTTTATCGCGCTCACCGGAAAAATAATATTCGAGGTCTTCTTTAATATACTGCTCACCGAGATGTAATACGACCTGGCTCATGCATTGGTTCCTGATTAAATATGGTTAAGGGCTAGAGGCGATGTACATTAGCAAAAACCACACGCCAGCTAAAGACGCAAGCCAGGATTCAATCGTGCGAGGAGTTTGATGATGAAAAAGCGGCTTTGGAAGGCATTACCTTCTTATGCTGCACGATTCCCTTTTTCTGATGGTTTCCCGTCTTCGGCAATGACGGCTTATGGTGAGTATGATGCCTGTCAGGCAGTCTCTTGTGGGCAGGGTGATATTGATACGGGTATCTTTTTTTCAGTCCGTAAGGATAATAAGCGGGCAAATAATAGTGTCTGGATGTACTTTCTACCGGTGTATATTCGTTTGACGGTGACACGGGGTGCGACGCTTTAATCTCGGCTGCCTGCTGTTTGCGATCAACAGAAGCTTCACGCCATTGCTGCAGGCGCTGTAACTGATTTTGTATCGAATAATAATCTTCCTGGGGATCGGACACCGGCGGATAACCGGAAAACTCCAGTGCCTCGACGTCTACAGAATTATCCGGCCGGGCATCGGAATAATGCGTCACACCACGCTCATCAACCCACTTATATAGCGGCTGTGCCTGCACGCTGACGCATGTCAGGCCGATGAACAACAGAATGATCGATAGGTGTTTTTGGCAGTCTTTCCACATAAATCAAGAGGTTTTATGGTAAGTGACATCGGTTATCCAGTAGACCTGGTCTCCCCTGGGTAATCTTACATTAACTTCATCATCGATACGTTTTTTGAGTAACGCGCGTGCCAGCGGGGAGTCCATACTGATATATTGCGGCGCATCATCAAATTCATCCGGCCCGACGATACGATATTGTGAGACATTTCCACGCTCATCTTCCAGTGTGACCCAGGCACCAAAATAAACACATTGCTGATCTGAGGGAATATCCTTAACAACGGTGATATCCGCCAGCCGCTTTTGCAGGTAACGTACACGCGCGTCGATTTCCCTGAGCTGTTTTTTGCCATAAATATACTCGGCGTTTTCAGAGCGGTCTCCCTGGGCCGCCGCTTCCGTCACTGAACGGGTCACTGCGGGGCGTTTGACGCGCCATAAATAATCATATTCCGCCTGCAGACGTGCCTTGCCCGCCGGGGTTATATATTTGGATTTGGGCGGCGCTGGCGGACGATAGCGACCCATGATTCACCACGCATACCACGCACAGTACAGATCCGTGCGATGATTTGTTTGAAATAACAATGCTGTCCGCCATGCCAACGCATGATGACAGCTCTGCCTCTGCCTGTTTACCCGCATGGCTAAGTTGGAAAGTAACGCTTCCTGATATAGCTCAAGTTTAACCATCATGTCCATTGAAAAATATTCCATTATGAATGAATTCATGCAATGTTAACCAGGTAGTTAATAAGTGCGAAAAAGGCAAACCATCATGCCACAAATACAACACGAAAATGGCTAAAGCACATTTTGTCTTTCATGGGCTGTTCCCGGATGTGGTAGACACGCAGGGCACGCCGAAGAAAATCATCAAAGTATTATTTGATGTTGAATTTAAGCAGCAGTTCCATTCGCATTTGCTTGCAGACATCGAATATATGCAGGAAGACGGCGAGTATGAAGTGCGCGCCGAGTTACCCTTTTGCTGTCCGGAATTCTCTTCTGCAGCGGTTCAATATTATCAGTATGCATCAGGCCCGCAGGCGCGCAAGATCAGTCATAGCGGACCCAAAGGCCCCAGCCTGCTCACCAATAATGTCATTCGTGCGCAATGGCCGATAGACCTGGAAGCCTGTGAGACTTAAGCGGCATAAAATTAAGGCGGTAAATCTGCCACGACTTGGTAAAGCGGATGTCCGCTTTTAAGATACTTGCGTTCAAACGGTGTCATTGCCTCCATGTGCTGCAGAAGCGTGACGCTACAGGGCTGTGAAAGAATCATTTCCAGCGCCAGCGCGAATTCCTGTGCATAAATCAGCCAGTTTGTCCTCATCGTCAATAGCCCTCCCAGCGCCAGCAGCTCCGGGAAAACGGGATGCCCGTGCCACCTTCTCTGTATGTGTCCCGGTTTGGGCCAGGGGTTGGGGTAAAAAAGATAGTGACGCTGAATTTGCCAGTTAGCCTGCTTAATCAAACGCCAGAAATGGACACAATCGCTTTGTATAAGTTGCAGGTTATCAGGCACTGCGCCATATTGATGGCTGCGTTGAAGACGCACCCGCGACTTATCAACACCGATCACTATAAAGTCTGGAAACTGCTTCGCCAGCCGGTAACTGCTCTCACCGGTACCACAACCACTATCAAGTACCACGGGCGCACCATCGACAAACTGATCGGCTTTTTCAAATGCATCATGGACATGTCCGGGTATAGAATTCAGATGTCTTGACTGTTGATGTTTACAAACCAGTTTTGCCAGATTTTTATGCGGGCCTGTCTGGCGGCTAACAATCAACGGTGAATAAAACCCGCTCATTGCCAATCACTAATCAAATAAAAAAAAGTAACCAAATGACTCCTCCAATCGCAAAAAAAATTTCACACATCATACAAATGCATGGCGACCAAAGAAATGATGAATATGCCTGGTTGCGTGACCCTGACTGGCAACAGGTTATGCAGGACCCTTCCATCCTGAAGCAGGATATCCGCGATTACCTGGAACAGGAGAATGCATATACCGCGCAATGCATGCAAGATACCGAGCAACTGCAACAAACGCTATACAATGAGATGAAGGCCCGTATCAAGGAAGATGATGCCACTGTGCCTGAGAAAGATGGCGATTATTACTACTATCAGCGCTATGAAATCGCGGCACAGCATCCACTGTTTTGTCGCGATGCACAGGATGGTCAGGAACAGATCCTGTTAGATGCCGAAGCACTGTCAAGACAATATGAGTACTTTGACATCGGCGACTGTGAACATAGTCCCGATCACCGTTATCTGGCCTACAGCACGGATACAAAAGGGTCCGAGTTTTACACGCTTTATATTGTCGATTTACATCGCGGGGCTCGCCTGGAGGAAACAATTACAAATATTCAGGGTGATTTTGTCTGGGCGATGGACAGCAAGACGATATTTTACACGACACTGGATAACCAGCATCGCCCGGACAAGGTTTTTCGCCATACAATCAATACTCCCCGCGATCAGGATGTTCTGGTTTATCAGGAAAAAGATAACGGCTTTTTTGTCAGCCTCGATCGCACCAAGTCCAATCGTTTTATTTTAATTTCAGCGCACGATCACACTACGTCCGAAGTGCATTATGTAGATGCCTATTTTCCGCAACAGGCTGTACGCATATTTGAACCGCGTCAGCAAGATGTTGAATATTCTATTAGTGATCATAATGACCGATGGTACATCACCACCAATGCCGATCACTGTAAAGACTACAAGATAATGACCACAGGTCTGCATGAAACACCACGTGAATACTGGCAGGACGAATACAAACCTCCCTCGGGCACGCTATTAGTGGAAGTCAGCCTGTTTAAAGATTTCCTGGTGCGCGTTGAACGGACCCGGGGTTTACCAACAATCAATATCTGCCCTTTTGATAAAACGCGGGATCACTACGCCATCGCTTTTGATGAAGACGCCTATGAACTGGGCATCCATGATGGATTTGAGTTTGATACACACAATTTGCGATTCAGTTACACCTCCATGACCACGCCCGGCCAGGTATTTGACTTTGATATGCATACGCGCGAGCGGGTGTTGCGCAAACAACAGATTATTCCATCGGGGCATAACCCGGATGAATATGTCACCCGGCGACTATTTGCCACAGCACGGGACGGAGCCAAAATTCCGATCAGTATTCTGCACCATCGCGATACTGCGATTGATGGCCAGGCACCGCTGCTTTTATATGGTTATGGCGCTTATGGTAATAGCATGCCAGCCAGTTTTTCCACACACCGGCTAAGCCTGGTCAATCGTGGTTATGTTTACGCCATAGCCCACATACGTGGCGGCATGGAATTGGGCTACGACTGGTATACCCAAGGCAAGCTTCACCATAAGAAAAACAGTTTTACTGACTTTATCGATTGTGCAGACTTTCTGGTAGATCAAAAATATACATGTGCGGGCAACATCACTATCCATGGTGGCTCTGCCGGTGGCATGCTGATAGGTGCAGTCATCAACCTGCGCCCGGCACTGTTTCGCTCAGCCATTGCCGATGTGCCCTTTGTTGATGTACTCAACACAATGTGTGACGACAGCCTGCCGCTGACACCACCTGAATGGCCCGAGTGGGGCAACCCGCTGACGTCAAGTGAGGATTATCACTATATAAAGAGCTATTCCCCCTATGACAACGTGCGTGCCCAGGATTATCCGCATGTTCTCATTACTGCAGGGTTAACCGATCCCCGCGTCACATACTGGGAACCAGCCAAATGGGCAGCAAGGTTGCGTGCACTTAAAACCGATGACCATACGGTTCTGTTAAAAACTCACATGGAAGCGGGTCATGCGGGTGTCTCAGGACGTTTTGAGCGTCTCCGAGACGTCGCATTGATGTATGCTTTTGTGCTGAAGCTGTCGAAATAGCTTATTTTTTAAGCGATTCTGGCAGATAAAAATCCGTAATATCAGGCTGCTTCATATAACCTTTTGTTTTTTATGATATAATTTATTTTTCCTAAAAATAGGACAAGTGCGATATATGAGAAATTTATACTAGACAAGAGCGGTTAGATGTCTAAAATGACCAGTCTTTTTTTAGCGAAACCAAATATAACAATAATTCGCATAGTCCAAGGAACGAAAGGGAACCTCAATGACGAATGAAAACCTCATTAAACGCGATGAAGACACGGGCTACATCATTGCCTGGAAGCACAAATACGACTTCGAAACCGGCAAGTTTGAAGAACAGATGACATACGGCGAAGCGTGTAAAAAGTGCGAAGAACTCATCGCCGGTGACCCGGAGAAAACATACTGGCCTGAAAAAGCCAAGCCCGCGCCAGAGTGGCATATCATTTATAGTTAGCCTGTTTATGGAGACAATCTTTTTATCGTCCAGTCTCCACTAGCCTCCCTGCTGTATTTAAGCCGATCGTGCAGACGGCTGGGTCGGCCCTGCCAGAACTCAATCGCAGATGGGACAACCCTGTATCCGCCCCAGAATCCCGGCCGCGGGATTACCACCAAGTCTTTATATTTTTCTTCCACTCCCATGACTGCATCACGTAATGACTGATAGGATGGCATCTCGTGACTCTGTCTGGAAGCAATTGCGCCAATCTGACTTCCCCTGGGACGCGACTGAAAATAGCGATCACTTTCTTCATCACTCACTTTGACAACCTCGCCCTCAATACGCACCTGTCTCTCCAGCGCCCCCCACCAAAAACACAAGGCCGCCTGATTATTCTGTGCTAGATCGAATGCCTTGCGACTGTCGTAATTGGTGAAAAAAACAAAACCACGTTCATCACATCCTTTAAGCAATACCATGCGTGAGGACAGTCCCTTTTCATGCGAATAAGTGGCAAGATTCATTGCGGTCGGTTCAATGATTCCCTCCGTCGCCAGGGCATCATCAAGCCATCGCTTAAACTGTCTTATTGGGTCGTTGTCAAGATCAGCCATAATTAATTTTCCTGTATTGTAGTCTTTCCTTTGCTCGGAAATTTTACTGTTGTTATTTTTTTTGGCCATTATTCTTGCCCGCTACACAATTTGTCTATCATCAATTATGGATTCTATAAAAATCAGGTTGTCGATTAGTACCAGGGAATTTTCAAGGCTGTATCGAGGCGAGGCACGTGATGTTATCTGTTCGGCCGAAGACGGGCGAGTCGTACAGTTCCCTGCCTGTCATTTGAGACAATTTCTGACACATGATGGTATTCACGGCCAGTTTGAAGTGTTTTTCTCAACAGAAAACCGGTTCATTAAAATCAAACAAAACAAATAGAGCAGACGATTGTCTACCAGCCCAAGCCGGACACTCGTCACGTCTGATTGCGATCAAGCCTGCAGTGCTGGTTTTTTTTATATCGCCAGTCAGCAAAATACTTATAAAAGAAGTCAAGCACGGGTACCAAATGAAAAGTCGATACAAAACGGCCAAGCAAGTGATAATACCGCAGCGAGTTCCATATTAGCACAAATACAGCCGCCCCTGTTAAGACAGTACCGTTGGAATGTACCGCGTGTATCCGGCGTAATAGTCTCTCCCTGCTGATACCATAAGGACTGATCTGATCCCAGTTTTGATAAATGCCGAGCCACTCGATGTGGTGCAACGATTCGATCGCTTTGTAGTGTTTAATTTCCGAATTGCATAAAGGGCATGCATCATCAAAAAAAACAACATGGGAGATTTTTTTCACTGGCATTTTCCTCAATTGTCCGTTATCACAGGTATAGTGTGACAACCAGTCCAGACTCTTTGTGTGTGAGTTGTATGCTCGCCTTGTGTAATTTGAGCACTGCATTGACCAGGCTCAAACCCAACCCGGCGCCATAAGATTCCCGTTGACCCGGATCACGGTAGAACCTGTCAAACACCTTGTTTCTGGATGATAACGGGATACCGGGGCCATTGTCTTCGATGTGTACTTTACAGCGACCCTTTTCCTCCTCGAGTATCACTTTTATGCTGCCTTCACGGGGCGTGAACTTAATCGCGTTATCCAGCAGATTGGCAATCACCTGAAACATGAGATCCCTGTCACCCACGTACAGGGCGGGCATTGTTTTCACAGCAATTGTCTGGCCTTTTTCATGGGCAAGCGGATCATAAAAGTCCACTGCATCCTCGATTAATTTCCTAAGATCAAATTCCCTGAATTTTAATTGCTGACGCCCTGATTCAATACTGGACAAACTCAACAAAGAATTAAACGTCTTCAACAAATCATCGACTTCGCTTACCAATACCTCATCACCATTCGCATCCAGTTTATTACGCAGACGTGCCAACGGTGTTCTTAAATCATGTGCAATGGTGTCAGTGATGTGTTGTACGCCTGACATGAGCTGCTCGATTTTATCGAGCATATGATTAAGAACCTGCGACAGAAAGCTCAGATCATCCCAGCGAGAATCTATCGCCAGGCGCTTGGTCAAGTCGCCGGTCGATATGATTTCATCTGCGGTATTCACAATCCGGTTAATCCGGGTTACCACAAAGATACTGATCAGGTAGCTGGCAATCACCAGCAAAAGCAGAGGTACAATCCCTGCAATGACAAGCAAAACAATGATAGCCTTAAAATCACTGCTATCAGGCTGCATATAAAAATACAGTGATGCACCAAGACAGGTTGCGGAAAAAACCAGTAAAAGCAAAAAAAGGTTCGCCGCCTTAAAACTGGAGCTTTTTTTGTATTCCCGCCGGGTACTCACGTCAACTCTCTTCAATGATATAGCCTGCACCACGCCTTGTTTTGATGAGATACTGAGGATCTTCATCATCAATTTTATGCCGCAAACGGCTCACATGCACATCAATCACGTTCGTTTGTGGATCAAAGTGATAATCCCAAACATATTCCAGTAACATGGTGCGTGTCACAACCTGACCTTTATTCCGGAGCAGGTATTCGAGCAGGCGAAACTCGGTCGCCTGTAAAGGGATTGTTGTCTCGCCTCGCCGGGCTTCACGCCGGAGCAAATCCAGTTCTACATCGCGCGCCACAAGGCATACCTCTGACTCACTATTCTGCTGATTACGTCGATTGAGCGCTTCAATTCGCGCCGTCAGCTCAGAAAACGCAAATGGCTTGACAAGATAGTCATCTCCACCACTGCGCAAACCCTTGACACGGTCGTCGACTTCACCAAGCGCGCTGAATATCAGTACCGGGGTATGATTTCCGGACCCTCGCAATGTTTTTATAATAGACAGACCGTCCACTTCGGGCAGCATTCGATCCACCAGCAAAATATCATATTTCTCTGTCATTGCCAGAAACAGTCCATCCTTGCCACTGGAACACACATCAACAACATGCCCTTCCTGAGCCAGCCCTTTGTGAAGATAATCCAGTAATTCCCGGTCATCTTCGATACATAAGATCCGCATTATTTAAAACCACACAATTTTATCATTACCGGTAGTGAAGCATCATACTCAACTACATATATCACAAGCATACATATTATATTAAAAATATTTAATGTTGCGGCCACGCCGGCATAATCAGTCTGTGAGAAGATAGCTGACTCCAGACCCAGTGATCGAGTTAATGAAAAAATCGACTTTATTGACAATCTTTCTGACACTATTTTTGCCTGCATCTCTGGCCCATTCCAGCGAGACCCTGGCAAATCTGCCACATTCTGTTACCTCTCACTGGCAACAGGCCAGACAATTGGGAGAAGCGACATTTACACGTTTCGGACTGCACATATATGACGCATCTTATTGGCAACTCTCACTAAACACCGAGCAGGGTCATTTGTCATCTGCTACCGCACTTTCTATTCAATATGCACGCAATATCAGTGCTGACAAGCTGTTGTCCAGCACATACAAACAGTGGCAACGGCTGGGCTTTGCAGACCACTACCCACTTGAAAGCTGGCTCGAACAGTTAAGAAAAATTTGGCCAGACGTTGAACCTGGTGATCAACTTGTTTTTATCTCTGCCAATGATGGCAGCAACAGCTTTTACTCTGCTGACAAAAAACTTGGCAGCGTGAAAGACAGCCAGTTCAACACAGCATTTCTCGATATATGGCTAAGCCCTGATGCCAAATATAAAAAACACAGAAAGGAATTATTAGGTGAATATTAATCGCTTCGCGCAAGCCTTATTGCCAACCCTGTTATTATTAATCCTTGCCGGGTGCAGCACGTCCCTGAAAGACTATCAAAACACATCACCCGAATTTGATTTACAAAGCTACTTTACAGGAGACATGAAAGGCTGGGGACTGGTTAAAAACTGGAAGGGTGAAGTGACCCAGCGATTTAGCGTCAAGTTAAATGGCCAATGGCAAAACGACAAGGGTCGGCTGTATGAGCTTTTTACCTATGCAGATGGCCGTCAACAGGAAAGAATCTGGAAGCTTGAAAAAGGAACGGACGGAATCAGCGCCGGCCGCGCCAATGATGTCATTGGCGTCGCTCATGGCAAACAGGCCGGATTTGCATTTCACTGGACTTATCAACTTCAGATCAATCTGGATGATCGCCCTGTGACTGTCACGCTGGATGATTGGCTGTACCAGATAGATGAACAGGCGCTAGTAAGTGAGGCAAAAATTAAAAAATTCGGCATTAATGTAGGCAAAGTGCTTGTTTTCATCGTGAAACAGGAAGACAGCCATGGATAACATTCAGATCAGCAATTTTGTCGACCAGATGAATTCTCTGGCCAGCGATAATATCGTGGAAAAACTTAAACTGATTTACTCACACGAAATAGAATTCATTGATCCTGTTAAAGACATCAGCGGCCTTGATGCACTCACAGATTATTTTCATAACCTATACAAAAATGTCGAGCACTGCCACTTCACAATTCTGAATCACATAGCATGCGATAACCATCATGCGATTGAGTGGAACATGAATTTAAAACACCACAGACTGGCAAAGAACCGTGAAATACAGCTTGAAGGTGCTTCTTTTATCCGTTTTAACGAAAGCAAGGTTTGCTATCACCGTGATTACTATGACCTCGGTGCATTAATATATGAACGAATACCCATTCTGGGCACTGCGGTGAAAAAGGTGAGAAATGCTTTCTAGCAAAATTCTTCAACACTTTGACAAAAAAGTAATCTGGATTACCGGCGCATCCTCGGGAATCGGACGCGCGCTCGCCATAATGCTGTCACAGGCAGATTGTGATCTTTATATTTCGGCAAGATCCGGCCAGGGATTACAGGAAACTGCCAGGCAATGCGTTAAACCTGAAAGTGTTGTCATTCTGGATGCCGATTTAACCAGCAGGGAATCGAATCAGCAAATATGCAAACATATCAAGGAGCGCAGTGGGCGACTGGATATTGCAATACTCAACGCCGGGACTTGTGAATACGTGGATGTCGAGCATTTTGACAGCGCAATTTTCGAGCGTCTCATCCAGACGAATTACATGAGCATGGTTTATGGCATTGAGGCCACGCTGCCTTTACTGCAATTATCAAGGCATGCACAACTTGTAGGGATGAGCAGTACTGCAGCATACCTGGGTTTACCCCGGTCTGAAGCCTATGGGTCCACGAAAGCAGCCATACTTAACATGTTGCGCGCACTCAAAGTGAGCCTTTCCCACAAAAATATCGACGTTTCGGTCATATGTCCCGGGTTTGTTAAAACCGAACTGACAGATCAGAACGATTTCAGCATGCCTTGCCTGATCACAGCCGACAGCGCAAGTCAATATATACTCAAAGGCATTGCCCGCAGTCAGCACGAAATACATTTCCCGAAGCGTTTTAGTTATAGCATGAAACTGATTTCAATATTGCCAGATACAATTCAATTTCATTTACTCAGTAAACTCACAGACAAATCATGAAAATAGCAATTATCGGTTCAGGCATATCGGGGTTAACCGCTGCACATTATCTGCATCGACACCATGATATTACTGTGTTTGAAAAAAACAGCTACGTTGGCGGCCACTCCAACACAGTGAACGTCAGCGATGGTGACCGGCTTATCCCGGTAGATACAGGTTTTATTGTATTTAATGACTGGACCTATCCAAATTTTGAAGCACTGCTGCACGAACTGGACATCCAGTCTGTCAATTCGGAGATGAGTTTTTCTGTCAAATGCGAGCAAAGCAATTTTGAATGGTGCGGTAAAGGTATTAAGGGTCTGTCGTTTAACAGAAGCAACTGGTACCGCCCCAGATCCTATACAATTCTCATTGATTTTTTCAGATTTAATCGCCTTTCCCGCGATTTAATCAGCAGCGCACAAGTCGATTTAACACTGGGCGAATTCCTCGCTGAGCATCGCTTTTCATCGAGTTTCATTAATTACTATATTCTTCCGATGGGCGCTGCAATATGGTCATCATCAATGTATGATATTTATAACTATCCGGCTCATAGCTTTCTATCATTTTTCAACAATCACGGGCTACTCAACATCAACCACAGACCACAATGGAAAACTGTCATTGGAGGTTCAAGAGAATATGTCAAAAAACTCATCAAACCGTTCAAAAAAGACATCATCCTGAATAGCAATATTGCGACCATAAAACGATACAATAAAAAGATTACCATTCACTTTAGCGATCGCGATCCCGGGGTTTTTGATCATGTCATCATGGCTTGCCACAGCGATCAGGCACTAGCCGCGCTTAACGACCCAACCGCAGATGAAATCCGGACACTAAACAGCATTACCTACCAGGATAATGAAGCTGTACTGCATACCGACACAAGCCTGATGCCCAATTCAAAAAAAGCCTGGTCCTCGTGGAATTATTTATTACCCAAAGATCATACAGACAAAGCAAAAGTCACTTATTACATGAATCGCCTGCAACAGCTCGACACGCACCAGGATTATTTTGTTACATTGAACCTGACTCATCGAATTGCGCCAGAAAAAATTATAAAAAAAATAAGCTACCAGCACCCGGTATTTGATCACCAGGCAATTCAGGCCCAGGCCTATCGGCCTGCGTTAAATGGAAACAACAACACATGGTACTGTGGCGCATACTGGCGCAATGGTTTTCATGAAGATGGTGTATGGAGCGCACTATCCACGCTGGAACAATTCAACCAAGAGGTCAGTAATGCACAGCTGCATTTACAAAGGGCGAGTTAATCACCGCCGACTAAAACCACGCATACATGAATTTTCATATAATTTATTCATGATGTATGTTGATCTTGACGAGCTTCCACATCTCCTTGACAACTATTTCGGGTGGCAGCTTAACAAACCAGCCATGGCAAGTTTTTACCGTAAAGATCATTATGGTGATGCTGGCTGCGCACTCTCAGAATCGATCAGGGAGCTGGTTTACAGGCAAACCGGCAATACCGTTGAAGGACCTATTCGACTGCTAACACACTTCAGGTATTTTGGACATGTATTTAATCCCGTCAGTATCTATTACTGCTTCGACAAAAGCGGCATACAGGTGACAAATGTTGTCGCGGAGGTGACTAACACACCATGGAAAGAACAATACTGCTATGTGCTTCCCGGAAAAATGCATGACAAAAAGTTCATCACCCAACCGCAGCCAAAAAAATTTCACGTATCACCCTTCATGAGCATGAACATGAGTTATCAATGGGATATCAAATTACCCGATGAACATCTTGATTTGAGCATTAAAAATGTTTCCCGAAATTCAAAGCTGTTTGAAGCATCAGTGCATCTCAGGAGAACCGAGATTAACTCAAAAAACCTTGCCGCCGTACTAATCAATTACCCACTGATGACATTAAAAGTAATCAGCGCAATTCATATTCAGGCTTTAAAGCTATGGCTGAAGGGAATTGCCTATGTTCCACATCCAAAAAACAATATTTAGTTAGAGCTATGTCAATTATTCCGAATCAAAACAGGTCTTTTATTGCCACCCAATCGCCTCAATGGCTTGATCATTTATGCATGTCCATATTAATAAAAAAGCTGGAGAATATTGATACCGGTTATCTTCAGATCAATGTAGATGACATGGTGTATGAGTTTGGCAACCGTGATTGTTCAAGCAGGTTACATGCCACTATCAATGTCAATGACAAGCGGGTGTTCAGGGCAGTTATTTTTGGCGGTGAGCCTGCAGCAGGCAAAACTTACATTGATGATTGGTGGACATCAGACAATCTAATTGATGTGTTGAGAATATTTACCGTGAACAGAAAGACGCTATTCAACTTCAAACATGGAGTTATCTCAATATCAAAAAATATTAATCGTTTTATTAACCGTACGCTAAGAAACAACATCAATGGCTCCAGACGTAACATAAAAGCTCATTACGATATTGGTAACGATCTTTACAAACTGTTCCTTGATGAAAGCATGATGTATTCCTCGGCTTACTTTCAAAGTGAGAACCAAAGCCTGTCCTCAGCTTCTCAATTAAAACTAAAGCTTATTTGCGACAAACTTCGCCTTGAGCCCGATGACCGGGTGATCGAAATAGGCACTGGCTGGGGTGGCTTTGCAATCTATGCCGCACAAAACTATGGCTGTCATGTAACAACCACGACTATTTCCGATGAACAGCACAGATATGCCTGCGAAAAAGTTCACTCGCTGGGCCTTGACCACAGGATTACGGTACTGAAGAAAGATTACCGTCAGCTGACCGGCAGCTACGACAAATTGGTTTCGATCGAGATGATCGAGTCTGTTGGCCATCAATATCTCAATGATTACTTCAGACAATGCAGTCAGCTACTTAAACCAACAGGAGCAATGCTTATACAATCGATAACAATGTCTGATTACCTGTATGAAAATTACATTCATTCGACCGATTTTATTCGCAAATATGTCTTCCCCGGAGGCTGCCTGACAAGTGTCAGCTCAATGCTCTCATCCGTTGCTGCACACACTGACCTGAGTCTGTATCATAGTGAAAGTTTTGCATCAAGCTATGCACAGACACTTAGACATTGGTACAAGAATTTTATTACAAATAAAGAACAGGTGATTGAACTCGGCTATTCACCGGCATTTTTTCGCTTGTGGGAGTATTATCTGAAATACTGCCAGGCAGGTTTTGAACACCGTGTTATTGATGTTCATCATCTGGTTTTCAAAAAGCCAGATAATATGTTCTCTCATTCACATGGATCCAACGCTGCATGAGCAGGCATTCCGCATTTTTAATCTTTAACTTTCTGGGCCTGCAGATAACATGGGCAGCATGTGCATTTGGAGCTATACAATCCATGCCATTAACAGGTGTTTTTGTTGCGACAATATATCTGCTACTTCATTTCCTGCTGTCGCCATCCAGAAATATAGACATTTTTACCATGCTTCTGTTATCTGTGACAGGCATTGCTATTGACTATATCAATATGCGCCTAGGCGTTATCAGTTTTAATAATGGCAGCAATCAGCAATTTATTCCTCTATGGCTGGTCTTTTTATGGTGTGTTTTCTCTCTGATGATCCCTCACAGCATATACTGGCTAAGAAATAAAACTTTGTTAATTATACTCTTCGGAGGAATTGGAGGTAGCAGCAGTTACTGGCTCGGTCACAAGCTCGGCGCTATACATCTAAGCGAACCACTCATATATAGTGTTGGTATATATTTTTTTCAGTGGGCTGTTTACCTGCCGTTCGCCTTCGCCATGCTGAGAGCTGTCAAAAACACCACCCGTAGCGGTGCATTATCTGATCCGAAAAATCATTAATTTATGGATCGCTCTGACCGGTTTACCTGGCAGACATCTTGTATGCCAAACCATCAATGATCTCTTCAATGTTTGAGTGCGTTACGTACAGTGTTCGAGGCAACAATATTTTCACACTATCTACTGCCAGAGTGAAGACAAGCACCCAATCAGAGAGAGTGTTCTTAGCTTATCAATTATGCGGCTTGTCCTGATGATTTTATCTGTTCACAACAGTCTGCTGGCTAATACTCGACTCCCAGGCCACCCAGACCACAGTAACCATTCGGATTTTTTGCCAGGTATTGCTGGTGATAATCTTCGGCATAATAAAATTCAGGTGCGGCTAAAATTTCTGTTGTAATTTCACCAAATCCCGCCTGTTTAATTTTCATTGCATAGTTCTGCTTCGACTTTTGCGCCGCCAGTAAATGCTGCTCACTGTAGGTGTAAATACCGGAACGATACTGTGTTCCCCTGTCGTTTCCCTGTCGCATCCCCTGTGTCGGATTATGCGACTCCCAAAACAGAGCAAGTAGCCGGGTGAGACTTACTTTAGCCGATTCAAACATCACTAACACAACTTCATTATGGCCTGTTAATCCTGAGCAGACCTCCTGATAGGTGGGATTTGGCGTATATCCCCCTGCGTAGCCAACGGCTGTGGAGTAGACGCCTGACGGCTGCCAGAACTTTCTTTCAGCCCCCCAAAAACAGCCAAGACCAAACATTATCTTTTCCACATCGTCCGGGAAAGGCGGTTGTATCCGGTTACCATTGACATAGTGCTGAGCAGATACCTGCATCGCTTCACTCCTGCCGGGCAATGCCTCGCCAGGTGTTGGCATTCTCTCTTTAACCGATACTAAATTCATTATTCACACTCTCATTATCAAGACAACTCCATAATTGCTTTACCAGACAAGATTCGCGTCGGTAGAATTCTTTCGTATGCAATGATTCTTGCCGCTGATAAAACTCATAATCCAGATGATGACACAACTCATGTATCAGTGTCCTGATAAAAGTTTTAAATGCGACCACTTCATGACGCTTTGCTGTTCTCATCCATATGTACATTCTAGCCCTGTATCTGTCACTGTCAGCCGGCTCGTACAATCCATGCAGTACGCCACGATCGTCGCTGGGGCGCACCCCCAAAACATGTACACGCAGCACTGGAACATGTTTTTTATTTTTTTTTATTTGGCAGCAGATACTATCCATCAGTCTTTGACTGACCTCTTCTACCCGATCCATATTGGCTTGCGATAACTGATTATCCAGTTCAGTCAATAATTGTTTTATTTGGTATATATTTAGTTTAAAAAATCCTGATGAGCGAGTTTGCTGTTGCGGACGCAAGTCCGCATGAATAATATATTGACTGAAAATACCAGGCATGTTTGCTTTCACATTACCTTGAACAGGTCATATGAATTTTGTAACGTCTGCCACGCAACATCCTCCGCAGGCATTTTTCGCACATCCGCCAAAGCTCTGAGGCACTCAGGAAGATATGCAGGGCTATTACGCTCGCCCCGGTGTGACTCCACAGTCATATCTGGCGCATCTGTTTCAAGAACGATTGATTCAAGAGGCAATTCTTTCGCAAGACTTCTCAACCTGGTGGACCGCGAATAAGTGATCATTCCGCCAAATCCGAACTTGAAATTATTCTTCATGTAACGTGCCGCCTGCTGCAGGCTGCCATTAAAAGCATGCACAACACCACCACATACCGGGTATTTTTTAAGACAGGCAAGAACCTCTTCATGTGCCTTTCTCACATGCAGAATTACAGGCAACTCGTGCTGTCTGGCCACATTTAACTGACTTTCAAATATTTGAATCTGTTTATCAATTGCCAACTTGCGGTCATAAAAATCAAGGCCAATCTCTCCCACGGCTACTGCATGGTGCGTAGTTAAATAATTCTGCAGGAGACTTATATCCTCATTATGATGTGAATCAACAAATAGCGGATGAAGACCCAGTGCATAATAAACATCATTATATCTTTCGCACAGTCCGATGACATTATTCCAGGTCACACGCATGACACCCGGGACAATAAAAGCATTAACACCCTGAGTCCTGGCGTCCGCTAAGACCTCGTGACGGTCAGCGTCAAACACTTCAAAATCTAGATGGCAATGTGTATCAATAATTTTCATTAATTACACTATTTTCAGTGACAGTATTACCAATCAGTTAGTATGATTAGCCAAAAATCAACTTTGCATTAATCAATGGTGAATAGCAAAAATTTTCGACGCTTTGCAGGTATTCAGCGCCTCTACGGGCATCTAGCTTATCAAAAAATCGTCAACAGCCATATCTGTATCATTGGTATTGGGGGCGTAGGTTCCTGGGCTGCGGAATCACTGGCACGCAGTGCAGTAGGCCAGCTCACAATGATAGATCTTGATCATATTGCCGAGTCAAATATTAACCGGCAAATACATGCCGTCAATGAAACACTCGGACAGTCTAAAGTCACCGCCATGAAAACTCGCATAGCCTCGATCAATCCGGATTGTGCAGTAAACCTGATTGAAGATCATCTCACAGTTGCAAATATTATCGAGCTAATAAACAACGATTTCTCTTTTATCATCGATTGTATTGACCAGTTCCGTGTCAAAGCGGCCCTGATCCATTTTTGTCGCAGCAATAAAAAAAAGATTATCAGTGTCGGTGGCGCAGGTGGCCGCATCGATCCCTCACGCATCAAAATTGGTGATCTTTCCCGCTCACAGGGTGATTCTTTATTGGCAAAAACACGCAAGCAACTGCGCACACAACATGGTTTTCCAAGAAATCAGGGGCGCCGGTTTGATATTCCCTGTATTTATTCTACAGAACAATTACGTTACCCAACTTCCGACAATGAGATAACTATGAGCAAGTCCGCCTGCACGAATTTAAGCGGGCTAAGTTGTGCCAATGGTTTCGGTTCGCTGACTTCAGTCACAGCAAGCTTTGGGATGTTTGCTGCTTCCTATGTACTGAACTATTTAGCGCTCACCCAAAACAACCCCTGATCTGAAACATTATCCGGGATGTCGACCCCGGGATAAAAATAATTTTACCTTGATCGCCTAACCACCTATAATCAAATGAAATGAATATCCCTAAATATATTCATTTTGCACAGGATCCGGCTTTATATGCATGCCCTTCCTTGTATTTATTTTACATTCCAGACTAAATAACGGCTGAATTATATCCAGCCTTAAAGGACTATTTAATGAACGATCAAAAGCCTGAAGGCGTCATCATCAGTCAGACAGTGGCTATACTTATTGACGGCAACAACATTGAGCGCAGCATCCATGATCAAACAAAAGATGCCAATACGATGCTCAACTTTGACAAGCTAATACCCAAACTACTGGGAAACCGTGGTCTGAACCGTCTGATTTATTTCAGGGAAGGCAAACAGATTTCACAAAAACTTAAAGACCGGTTACATGAGTTTTTTCATGGCTCTGTACGCCCATGTCACAAATCTGCAGACATTCCGCTCTCCATAAACGCCATGCAGCTTGCAAGCAAAGTCGACACAATAGTAATTATGTCGGGTGACTCTGACTACATAGAGTTAGTCCGTCATCTCAAGTCTGAGGGAGTACGTGTTGAGATTGCCTCGGTTGACGCAACAACCGCCCACATCATTAAAGAAGAATGTGACCACCACTACCGAATCAACGAAGAAGACTGGTTTACCTATTCACCGAAGCAATCCGGACAGGGGACCAAACAAAGCAAACGAAGATCCGGCAAAAAAGCTCAAAGTAACCCTGATGCAAATCCCGGCACCCCTAAAACAAAACAGGAACAGGATCCAGAGGCTCTGGATGACAGACAGCCCTTGTCCAACGAATCTGATATATTAGCCACAGTAAAAGAGACATCTTCAAGAAAATATGAACCTGAATATCCTCAGAGCCAGTACATAGAGCCATCACAATAATGTAGATAACTGCTTCAAACTCAATGAGGCGGCAAATACAACGTGTCTGAGTTCATCTCCAAATGGCGTTTTAGCTTACTGCTAGTCGCTTTACTGGGTAATATTTTACTTGCGCCGCTACTTGGACACATCCCTTCATTAATTGCTTTCACTCTGCTGCTTGTAATCATTGTACTGGTACTCGGGAACAACACAAAAGTGATTGCCAGCTATACATTTGTAGCATTTGTCGCCCTACTATTCACATGGATACACATGAATGATGATTATTCCGGGTCCTATGCAGCAGCTGCAGGCTATTTATTTTCTTTTTTAGCCTTGACTCTGGCAATTACATTGATCATCAGGAGCATTTTTTCCAGTTATATAGTTACGATAGATACTATTGCATCATCATTATGTGCATATCTATTGCTAGGTTTTGCCTTTGCTTATATTTATGCCCTGATCGATATCACATACCCCGGATCATTCATATCATCAGTAAGCGGACAGGTAATTCCCTTTAATTTTAACGAAGATGCACTGGATGAAATATACTTCAGCTTTATAACTTTACTCACAGTCGGCTATGGCGACATCGTCCCCGCCTCACATGTCGCAAAATTAACGACTATTATTGAAGGTTTTTGCGGGCAGATTTACCTGGTTGTATTAATCGCTCGACTGGTTGGCATGCATGTCTCGCAGAGATCTAACAGGTAGCAGCCAACGCCTCTTCTCTGTCATACACGCCTTTTACACCATTCTTTGACAGAACAATCTGCCACAATTGAATATCTCGCGCCCGAAATGCCCCAGCACATGACAGTAGATAATATTTCCACATCCGATAAAATCGATCCCCATAGCCCGACTTTAATTCATGCCATCCTTCATCGAAATTTTTAAACCATGTCATTAAGGTTTTATCGTAATACGCCCCGAAATTATGCAGGTCCTCTATTACAAATAACTTTTCACAAGCACCTGATATTTCAGCCAGTGACGGTATCTGACCATTCGGGAAGATATATTTGTGGATCCATGGATCGGGCGTCGTTCTTGTGACCAGTCCGCCAATCGTATGCAGAAGGAAAAGACCATCATCTTTGAGACAGTCCCGCGCTACTTTAAAGTAATTTTGGTAATTTTTATTGCCAACATGTTCAAACATTCCGATTGAAATTATATGATCAAACTGTTCATCCATGAGTCGATAATCCTGTACGCGTATTTCCACTGGCAAATCTTTACATAACTGTCTGGCATACTCTGCCTGCTCGGTAGAAATTGTAATTCCAGTCACACGTGCACCATATTTTTCCGCCGCATATTTAGCGAAACTTCCCCAGCCACATCCAATATCCAATACATGCTGGCCTTTCCGTAACTTGATTTTCTTACAAACTAGATCCAGTTTGGCCTCCTGTGCCTCATCCAGGGTTGATGCATTTTTCCAGTATCCACACGTGTAGGTCAGTCGTTTATCCAGCATAATTTCGAACAGACGATTGCCCAGATTATAATGCACATCACCGACCTGAAATGCCCTTGACAAACTTTGTAAATTGGTAAGTTTGGCACGCACTGCCAGTGATAACATTTTGTAGGGCTCGACCTTCGATTCAATATCATATTTAAGCAGATTACAAATAAACTGATCGATACTATCGGTATCCCACCAGCCATCCATGTAACCTTCACCTAATGCCAGCGATCCTTCTGCGAGCACACGACTATAGAATTTTTCATTATTGACCCTGATATCCCAGGGACGATGGCCGAACACCCTGATATCCGCTGAAGCCAGAATTTCTTCCAGTTTGTCTCGCATAGACATCATTACTATCTCTCCATTTCTTTACTACACAATTTTTATTATATTATTACAGGTGTGTAAGTATAAGATTTGATTAAGTAAGAAATAAATGTATTAGTTTTAATTATAGAGATAAATTTTTTTTATTATTGATATAGCTCAAGTTTGCATTTGCTTAGCACCACGAATAAGCATAATTATGCATCGATGCCTTCGGTTAGTGCGAAATGTTAAGCTGACAAAGATCATCGGTTTTATCAACGGGCATAGAACGTTGCGTTCTTGAAGATTTCTACGGTGTGTGGATATATCGAAACATCAGATGACGCAAGCCTGTTTCAAACCGAACCAATGCCGAACATTTATACAGAAAATTTTGTCATGCCTGGCGAAGTGTCAGGTGCGGGAAACTCAGCAGCTCCCCAGCATGACTTCTTATAGCATATAGAACTACTAGGCACCGGCGCGGGCCCGCCGGCAGAGGATACCCCGTGACTAGTGAATGGTTTCCATGGAACTTACATTCACACTGACCAGTTTCCAGTCACTGGCTAATTCCATGTTTTCATCAAGTGCACCATAGTAAACAGCACCGCTTTTTGTGCATGCCAGATAGTAAGTATGTTGACTATCATCCTGTTCCAGTAGCAAATAGCCGTCGTCCATTAAATTACCCTTGTATGTATCGGATCATTGATGGTTTAAAAATATGGTCAGATGATCCGATTTCAAGTGTTGACTCGAAAAATAAATTTCTTTCAACCAGAAAACAACCCGACATAAAAACAGTACAGGTTGTATGTTTATACTCACTCGACTCCGGTGTACCAGGAGATACTCCAGGCGATCAGGTACAACATCCCATGTATAGTCACGGCAAGAGCAATGCCAATGACAAAAAATCTTCCTGCGATATTGTTTTTGGCATCGCGTTCCAGATTTCTTTTGCTCTGAATCCCGACAAATGAGGCCAGAACACTTTTTACTACTTGCCAGTGGCTTAATTTTTCCTTCATCCCTGATTCTCACATTAAACAGAAGGTTCGAGTTTATCTTTAAGCGCCTGATTTAAAGATTGCAGCATGTAAGGGACATTGTCATTTAATTTTCCGTTAACAACAGGCACCAGCATCCCTTTGAATAATTCTTTATGTATTACCCTGGTACCCGCGGCAGTTTGTTCAAGTTCCAGCACCTTCTCATTTGTTATCAGAAAACCCGCCATCATTACCGCGCGCCAGCTTAAGTAGTATGGCTCTTCAAGACGAGTAATAACCGGATGATATGAAGGCCCTTGCTGATATTCATGCTTGCCCGCCATGGTAATTGAAACTGTATTTCCATATAAGGCAACACCAGTCGCGCTGGCTATTAATGGCGCCCATTGCTCCCAATTATCTATATCCGCAATCACATCCCATACCTGCTGTAGAGGAGCAGATATCTCTATCTCTGTGCTGATTTCCAGCGGCTCACGACCCTTTTCCCACAAATACATTAACGCAACCGCAAGTATCAATAAGGGAATATATAATGCTTTACCCATCAAGTTTTAACCATTTAAAAGGTTTGCCTTAAAATTGATAGCATATTGTATCATCAGATTAACCAGGTACGTGACTGCCTGATGGCTAAATTGAATACAATGGATGTAACATGCCTGTGCCTTGGTTAACCATTTTCGATACCCTCCGTTTACCCCATACAAGTGACGCTTGTTGACCATAGACCGCTTTATACATACATGTGAAGTGTTACAATCGGGTATCCGAAAACTCAGATCCCAGCACCATGAAAAACACACATCCTTTAGTCCGCCTGATGGCTGCAGTCACATTATTTTCAGCAAGTACAATCGCATTTGCAGATACATATGAAGTCTCCCCGCTTGTCGAAACCGACTGGCTTGCCAAACACATGGAAGATGTTGTTGTACTGGACATCCGAACCGACAAGAAAGGATTCGTGAGTACGCCAGCTTACCATCACAACAAAAAAACCAACGAGAAAATACTGGCTCGTGTGGGTGGACACATTCCTGGCGCACAATTCATTTTGTACGAAAATGTTCGCGATAAGCGGGTATTCGATGGAAAAACCATTAAATACATGATCATAGAAAGTGATAAATTTGAAAATATCATGCAAACAGCGGGTGTTAACCAGGATAGTCACATCGTCATTACCACCAATGCAGAATCTGAATTTGACCTGACAATCGCCTCACGAGTCTATTGGCAAATCAAATACTATGGGCATCATAAGGTCTCTATTTTAAATGGAGGGACTGCGCAGTGGATTACTGACGGCCGAGAAATAAGCAGCACAGCCCATGAAGTACCTGTCGGTGACTGGAATGCCGAACAGGAACTGCCAGCAATTTTTGCCGATAGTCATCAGGTAATGGCTGCCATGCAAAATGCTGAAATTCAGATTGTCGATATTCGTCCACTTGGCCAGTACCTCGGGACATTCAAAAGCAGCAAAGTCACGGCCAAAGGCCACATCCCAACAGCCAAGGTACTACCGGTTGACCTGCTATCCAGCCGCGACATGCCCGTCAAATTCTCTTCCAAAGAGGAGCTGCTTGAACTGGCTAATGCACTTGGTATTGACAGCCAGCGGCCACTGATCACCTACTGCAATAGCGGCCATATGGCTTCTGGCGGCTGGTTTGTTTTTCATGAGTTACTGGGAAATAAACAGGCCAGGTTATATGATGGCTCCATGCATCAATGGACACATGAAGGCAGGCCTGTAGTTACAATGCGAATGGAATAGCCTGAATTCAACATTCATTATTTTCAGCGTCACCGGGACCAGACGAAGAAGCCTGCACCTGTCTGCAGACGTTCAGCCGATTCATCTCTGATACTTCCGGATGAACGTGCCCGTTTGAAGCAAAGGGTGCAGAATAAGGCCGGGCATTAAAATACTCTGGTTTTGCTATAAACCTTGCAAGTCTTCATAATCCGTACAATTCTCCGCCTGCAATACATAAACCAGCGCTTATATGCTCATCCTCTCTCCACTGATTATCAGCAATGGAAATCACGGACGATAAAATGGCATTCGATAGCAGTTGCGAAGCCGTGCGTGGCACAGCAGCAGGCATATTCTGCACCCCGAAATGAACAATACCATGCCTGACAAAAGTTGGATTCTTATATGTTGTCGGGCGAGTTGTGGCGACGCACCCACCCTGATCGACAGCAATATCAATAATCACTGCACCTTTATTCATTTTTTTGACGACCTCTTCATTCAACACAATTGGCGCACGGGTTCCTGATACCAGTACAGCCCCTATAACAATATCGGCTTGTGTAATCTCAGGTTCTATATTGTCGTCCATAATATTCAAGGTATTGACATCATTACCCAGGGTGCTGGCTTGAGATAGCTTTTCGTTATTGTTATCCACCACCGTAATGGCAGCACCCATGTTTCTGAAATGTTCAGTCGCCGCACTGCCGGCGACACCATATCCAAGCACTGCTACTTTTGCCGGGTCTGCATTTTGGATACTGTCAACCAGGACACCGCGACCAGAATGATGACTATGAAGGTATATACTGGCGTATTGTGCTGCCAGCTTTCCTGCGATAATACTCATTGGTCTTAACAGAGGCAGATTTCCTTGTTCGTCTGTGACTTCCTCAAAAGCAATCGCTACCGCGCCTGACTGTTGCAACGCTGTGACAAGATTTGAGTCTGCCGCCAAATGCAAATAACAAAATAAAGTATGGTGCTTTTTTATTAGCGGATATTCACGCGGCTGCGGCTCTTTTACTTTAACAATCAAGTCGGCCTGCTGATAGACATCCTCTATTGATTGAACGATGCAACAGCCGGCATCAGTATACTCCTGGTCAGAATAACCGCTTAAAAGTCCACAAGAAGCCTCAACAACAACCTGATGTGCACGCTTTACCAGCGTGACACAATCAGCAGGCACCAGAGCGACTCTGGACTCAGAAGTCTTTATCTCTTTTGGCACACCTATAACCATATAAGACCAATTCCATTATTTTGCAACAGCACAAATATTAAATGAAATTGAACAGAAATAAAGATATTTAATTAAAAATGCTGGCGGTATGACGCGGCAATGAATCAGGTCTTTAGCATTCAGTATACGGTCTCAGCGCTCGCCACGTGTCTTAATTTTCTCCAGCCAGACAAACAGACGCAAGAGTATCAAGGCCGTGACAATCAATCCAACACCAAAGCCTATCTGTTGATTAAAAAGATGCGTCAAACCTATTAACCAAAGTACTATAATACCAGTCAGCACAATGATGCCGGTATAGCGATTAACCAGGGATGCAGGTGTTTCTGTTGCCATGATGAAAACAGTATCATCATCACGCCCCGCTTTTCGTGCACCAATACTCATAGTGCGCGGAACGATCAAACAGGGCTCACAAATTTTCATCGATGGAAATAAATCAGTCGCCGCAGCACTTACATTCAGATACCGGTAATAATTCCCGGCTTAATAGCAGGCATCACACATACGGCCAGAAAAGATTGTTAAAAAATATATTCAGACTGGCAAAGACGATTATTACCAATATCATGCCTGAAACGCCTGCGAGCTAAACCATAGTAATCAAATAAATGTTATTTCAGTATGCCTAGCAAAAACACCAAGTTCTTTCGTTTTGATATCACGGAACTTTTTCCATGAATGAATAATATTTTGTTCATCAATTCGATGAGTGTCGTCAAGCAAAACAACACAGTCATCGGCGAGATAATCGCCTAACACGGGCAGCAGACCAAATCGACCACCGGGAGTGTTTCCAGGGGGTCCATCACAGATCACCAGTTTGATACTTTTTCCGGGCAACAAAAGCGCGTCGGGTTGATACCAGGTATATTCACCATAATCATGTAATGGTGAATATACCAGTGTCACATGTGTATAATTCAGTTGATTAAATATGACTTCCAGATAGGCCAGCCATTCTCTATTATGCTCCAGAACGATTAGTGGCGTTTTATATTTTTTTGTCATCGCTGCAATTAGCAACGTTGTAACGCCAGAACCACATTCAAGCACATACCCACGGGAAGATCTTACACGATGAGTTATGTTACGCAGGAAAACAAAATTACCTGCATACCCCAAATTACCCCAGCTTAACGCCAATAAAGCGGTATTCAAATTCTGGCTGCCTTGATTATCTGCTGATTTTCTTATTCTATCCATAACCCAGACAATCAATCGCAATCTTGCAGGAAAAAAAATCTTTCTCAGTTTTTTCATTAAAAAAAATAACGGTTATTCATGGTTCATAGAAAAAACTTTAATTGACAGCAATCATCTAATGCCAGCACCGGAGATATAAAGCTACGACTGTAATGTGACGATAATATTAAACCCGCGGCCAGTATCATGAACATCAACAGGTAGTCTCTTATTAGTATTACTGAAGCATTCAATTTGATGGTACCATGCCGCCAACATACTCTAAAACAAGTCACAGGAGCACAGAATGAGATGCAAGTTTATCGCCTTCCTTTTAATCAGCCTTTTTATATCTACTGGATACGCAGAAACCACGGAAGAGCTATATGAGTCACTTGCCCAAAAAAAACGTGACCTTATCGCATCTACTCTTGACGCAAGCGAAGGTAACAATGAATTTTGGAAGGTCTACAATCAATATGAAGAAAAGCGGTCGGGCTACGATTTAGAAGCACTCAGGCTGATCAGGAAGTTCAAGCAAATGTATGCAGAAGGCGAGATTGAGTTTCAGAGCATGGTTAACATGCAGGCTGCATTTTTCCGCATTGAAGGCAGAATTCTGCAAAACAAGCAGAACCACGCAGAATTTTTTGCCAACACAATTCCGAAAAAAGACGTTTTACGTTTATACATGCTCGAGAAGAATATTGATGCTCACATGTTAACTGAACTTCATCAGAAACCATCAATAATTTCTCCTGAAATAAAACTGGACTAATCGGATTGCAGGCACAGGTAAAAGGCAATAGCCGCCTTTTACCTGTGGCAATCAGGTTTAGCGCCTAATCTTTCTCGGGTTCTCCCTGCCACAACATTTCATACCCTATCTCATAGGTTTCGAGAGCATAATCCGCCAGCGCCTCAAATTTTTCTTTGAAGGTGGCATCAGCGTGCGACTTTTCATGTTGCTCAAATGATTTCCAGTAAGTCACGATTGCAATATGGTCTTTGGTTTGTTGACTGGAGGCAAAGGAGCCTTCATCGGATATAAAACCACTGAACTTATATACCTGGCCACCTATAAAACCGCCTTCCTCGTCACCGTATGTGTTTTTGACTACATTACACATCTCACCCAGCGCCAGTTCGACTTCCTCGATAGTCACCCCTTCTTTCAGCTTGACGACGTTATATAACATCACACACCCAAATGGGATAGAAAGTGGTTCAAACATACAGCCCCCTTTAATAAATGTTTATGTCAGTATCACTAACTTTTGATTGTATCGCTTAAATGGCTAAATCTCACCCATCCATTTACCCAGGAACACCTGAACAGACACAATTCTGCCGCATTGCCCACTAGTTTGAGTCGACATTATCGATGAAAACGAGCATGGCTGACATCGCGAAGACCCACAGCATGCAATCTTATCGAGCCTGACACAGATCATTGCACAAGCTCGCGAGTGACGTTAAAGTGACCTACCTTAATATATAACCACAACAAGTATCGACCTTAAGGAATTATTTATGGCAGAACAGACATTATATGAGCAGATTGGTGGGAAAAATGCTGTCGAACTGGCTTCGATCAAGCTCTATTATCACATTCTCGAAGATGACCGCATAAAAGAATTTTTCAAAGACATCGATATCAAGAAGCAGTCCATTAAAATGAATGCATTTCTTACCTATATTTTCGGTGGCCCATCATTATATACCGGCCGGAATATGCGCAAATCACATAAAGCCGTGGTCGAACGGGGTCTAAATGACTCTCATGTCGATGCAATGCTCGAAAATGTCCATACAACGCTCAACGAAATGGAAATCGCTCCGGAATTGCAGAAACAGGTCATGGCAAAGCTGGAAAAACACAGGGACGATGTACTTTGCAGGTAGCATCTCATATACCACCACATTCAATAATGTGGTGGTATTTCATTTTCCCCGGAAACCCCACCCATCAAAGACGCCATTTCACCCATCTTTGCTTCTAGCGACTGACAGCGTAATTCGAGCTGATCGACCTGCTTCTGCAGCATGATGACCACCGCCCCTAGCTCCTCGATACTATCTTCCTGGTAGGTTATCTTTGTTTGCAATTGTGTAATTTTATCCGCACTCATCTTTTTCACTTTCAGGTTAAATACTTCTGGACCAACGGCGGAAATTAAAGCTCAAATTTCATTCTATTTAAAGTAATGATTTAGTAGTATGTACCAGATTCGATTTAGCGGGAGAGCTTATTATGGACTGGTCCATTATTGTTTTTTTGGTAATTATAGTAGTGTTAGTGCTATATATCATATCTATTTATAACAAGCTGGTCAGTCTGAAGAATCGTTTTGAAAACGCCTTTGCACAAATCGAGGTCCAGCTGAAACGGCGTTATGATTTAATCCCCAACCTCGTTGATACCGCCAAAGGTTACATCAAACATGAGCGTGAGACACTCGAGGCGGTCGTTGCCGCAAGAAATGCAGCCAGCCAACTACTTGATGCTGCCAAATCAAATCCTGGTAGCGCCAGTGCCATGGCAGATCTGGCAGGCGCAGAGTCAGCACTTGCTTCTTCACTGGGTAAATTTAATTTAGTGGTTGAAGCTTATCCAGACTTAAAAGCAAATCAAAATATGATGCAGCTCTCTGAAGAGCTGACTTCAACCGAAAATAAAGTCGCATTTTCACGGCAAGCTTTTAACGATGCCGTCACCGCCTACAATGAATATAAGCAAAGTTTCCCACCTGTGTTCTTTGCCGGCCCGTTCGGTCACTCAAAAGATGCCAACTTATTAATCATGCAAGACAGTGCGGAAATTCAGGCGGCTCCGAAAGTTTCATTTTAAATGAATAACAGCCAGCAAGAATACTAACAACAACTTGCGTCGTAACCTGTTACAGAAAACTCCTGCAATGAATTTTTTTGAGCAGCAAGATCGCGCACATAAGAACTCCTGGCTATTGATTGCATTATTTGCCGCGGCAATTGTTTGCATCATCGGGTTAACATCTGCACTGATTGCAGCCAGCTTCTGGACTCTGGCTCCGTCGGCCACCTCGTACTCTTCCGGACTGTTCAGCCAGCTCAATGCCAGCATGCTGGCTAAAACTTCGGTTGCTGTCGTCGCGGTAATTGCCTGTGTCGTTATATTCAAGCGTATCCAGCTGTCTCAGGGGGGGCGCAGTATCGCCGAATTTTTAGGCGGCCATCCGGCAGAGCAGGGATCAAAAAATAGCAGTGAGCAACAACTTCTCAATATTGTTGAAGAAATGGCGATTGCCGCTGGCCTTCCGGTGCCACCTGTTTACGTGCTGGAAGAAACAACGATCAATGCATTTGCCGCAGGATATAATGAAAATGACGCGGTCATTGGTATTACACGCGGCGCGATGGAACGTTTGTCCAGAGACCAGATTCAAGGTGTCATCGCCCATGAATTCAGTCATATTTTGCATGGAGATATGCGCCTCAATCTCAATCTGGTCACTATACTCGCCGGTATATTATTCCTCAGTAAGGCTGGCAGATTGGCGCTGTACAGCACATCACGCGCCCGCACTGCCCAGCGAGGCGGTTTACCATTAATGGGTCTGGGTATGGGCTTACTGGTCATAGGATCCATAGGGACATTTTTTGGCTCAGTAATAAAATCTGCTGTCAGCCGTCAACGCGAATACCTGGCGGATGCATCCGCCGTGCAATACACTCGCAACCCTGACGGAATTGCCGGTGCATTAAAAGTCATCGGCTCGGGCGTGGGTTCAAATATGAGCTCACCAAATGCAAGTGAATGCAGCCACATGTTTTTCAGTGACGCAATATTCATACGTGCTTTTTCTGTATTTTCAACACACCCCCCAATTGAAAAACGTATTTTGCGTATTGATCCACAGTGGGATGGCAACTATCTGGCAGGCAAACCACTCAGACAAACGGCAGAACCCCCTGCAACAGAGGCTAAAAACAAAATAGAACAGCTGGGTGATCTAGTACAAAACAGCGGTTTCCTGGACCCCTTGATGATGACAATTGCCGCTTCTCTTGTTGACTCGCTGCCACAGTCATTGAGCGATTCCACCCATCACCCCGGCAGTGCTTATGCATTAATGCTGGCGCTCAGGCTGGATAAAAATAAGCATATACAGGAAAAACAGTTAGCGCATATAAAAAATCAGCCTTTGCTGCTGGCGGATGTCAGGCGTTATGCTATTGAAACAGAAAAATTACCCGATCAAGAAAAGTTACCATTGATTGAAATGTCCATCCCTGCGTTAAAGCGTTTATCGTTTCAGCAATATCAGCAACTTAAAAATGATCTTGTTAAATTTATATTTGCAGATAACACGTCTCGACTACAGGAATGGTTACATTTCAGATTATTAAATCATTACCTGGAAGTACATTTTAATCAAAACAGGAAGACACGCCTGTCACGCAGATATCATTCCTATTCGCAGGTCAAGAATGAAATTATTGCCGTCATATCTTTAGTGGCAAGCGAGACACATGGTGAAAACCCGGGCAAAGACGCAGCCTACATGCTGGCAGCCAACACATTGAATATTCGTGATTCCATGCGCATTGATTCACAAGATTTGTCATTTCATGAAATCAATAAATCCATTGAGAAGATTGATTACCTTGTTCCCTTGCTGAAAAGTGAGTTCCTGACAGCGTGTGCGAGGTGCATTGAACATGATAATCAGGTAACCGCTAATGAGTGGGGGCTGCTTCGCGTAATTGCAGCATGTATAGGCTGCCCAATGCCATTGATAAATTGGCCGGAATAGCTTTCAATGAAAGCAGGCTTTCTCAGTGATTATTAATGGATTGATAAAACTGCTCTTCCGAGATTTCGCCTCTGTCATAATAGAGTCGGAATAGCTGTTTTGCGCGCAAATCATCATTGACAATCTTTTTGAGAAAAATACGCATCAGTTTTGATTTGTCTACTTCTTCCATGTCACCATCGAAATCCATATGTTTATTCCAGCATCGCTTGCATCAATCTGATCCTAGTGGAGATTGATGCGATATTTAACTGTCAAATGTGCTAACTGGACCGAATTTCCGGCTGAAAAACTTGTATACTTGACTGAGTCAAATATCCGGCGTATCTAATGAAAAAAATACTTTTGTTTTTTTTGCTATTGGCTATTGCATTATTCAGCATCGACAGACTGGCGGCATACTTATATTTACCACGCGCAGGATCCGACAGTGTTGTCATTTATACAACGACATGGTGTCCTTACTGCAAGGCTCTGCGTAACACGCTTGACCAATATAAAATTCCCTATACCGAATATGACACGGAAAAGTCCTTACAAGGAATACTGGGCTTCTGGGCATTGCGTGCCACAGGTGTCCCTGTCTCTGTCATTGGCAATGAGGTAATCTATGGTTACGATGGTCAGGGAATTACAGATGCCCTGGTCTCTGCAGGTTATGATATCCCGGCCCAGTGGCCATTGGAGTAAATACAATTTTTAACGGGCCGCATGCTAAGATAAATAACAATAAACCACCTCAACCAGGAGCACTGTATTGACCAAGGCTAGTGATTTTATATGTATTGGCCAGGGTGAAAACCCACAGCATATTTACCTCAACCGGGCCAATCGCCACGGCCTGATAGCAGGCGCAACAGGCACCGGAAAAACAGTCACTTTACAGATTCTTGCTGAAGGATTTTCTCAGGCCGGCGTCCCTGTATTCGCAGCGGATATCAAAGGCGATTTAAGCGGCCTGAGCCAGACAGGCAATGAAAATCCAAAATTAATTGAGCGTGCCAATGAAACCGGACCGGAACATTATACTTTTCGAGGATACCCGACTATATTTTGGGACCTGTTTGGAAAAAAAGGGCATCCTGTACGTACAACGATATCTGAAATGGGCCCTTTATTGCTGTCCCAGCTATTAGGCTTAAATGAAACACAGGAAGGTGTATTAAACATCGCTTTTGCACTTGCAGATGATGAAGGGATGCTAATTCTTGACCTTAAGGATCTCCGCGCAATGCTCAATTTCATCGGTCAAAATACATCTTCAATCAGCACTCGTTATGGTAACGTTAACAAATCTTCTATTGGCGCAATCCAGCGGCGTTTGCTGGTGCTTGAGAAAGAAGGGGCAAAAAATTTTTTCGGCGAACCCGCTTTGGCATTAACCGACTTTATGCAATGCGACTCATCCGGCCAGGGGTATATTAATATTTTGTCGGCGCAGTCCCTGATGCAAAAACCAAAGCTATACTCAACATTTTTATTATGGTTGCTTTCGGAGTTATTTGAAGAACTGCCTGAAATCGGTGATCCTGATAAACCCCGACTGGTATTCTTTTTCGATGAAGCACACCTATTATTTCACGATGCACCGAAATCCCTAATAAAAAAGATTGAACAGGTGGTCAGACTTATTCGTTCCAAAGGTGTTGGCATTTATTTTGTCACCCAAAACCCGATGGATATCCCCGAATCAGTACTGGGCCAACTAGGCAACAGGATTCAGCATGCATTACGTGCCTATACACCCAGGGATCAAAAAGCAGTCAAAGCAGCCGCCCAGACTTTTCGCCATAATCCTGATCTGGATGTGGAACAGACGATCACTCAACTGGCTGTTGGCAAGGCACTTGTCTCTGTATTGGATAATGCAGGGACGCCGACCATGGTTGAAAAAACAAAAATCCGTCCACCAGAGTCCCGCATGGGGCCAATCACCATGTCAGAAAGGCAAACAGCCATAATCAACAGCCCTCTGCAAGGTAAATATGACCAGCCAGTAGACAGAAGAAGTGCTTTCGAAAGACTGGCCGACAGAGCCGAAAAAACAGCGGCTGCCGAGCCGCCGGACACTAAAGAAAGGCGTTATAAACAGCCACCCATAAAAAAACGTACTGCAAAAAATAGCAGCAGAACTACAACTAACACCATTATAAGAAGCTTCACCAAGATTATCACCTCCCGTGTCGGACAGCAGCTCGTGCGCGGCATTCTTGGGTCACTGTTTAAAGGAAAATAAACCATGGACGCAAACACCGAAGACACACTGAAAAAATTTATTGCCTCTAACCCGGGTGCTTTGGATCTAAGCTCTTTACGATATCCGCCTCCCAAAAATACTATGGTCGACCCGGTAATCGAACATGCTCAGGAAAACGCCTATCAATCCGCAAGAGCATTATTACAGCGCTTATCCGAAACGGTGACTGACTGGCGCAGGGAGCTTGAAAGTGATGTACAGCCAGCCATACTTGCAATTATGAATGGGGGTATACAGATTGAAGTAGAACGCATGGCCCAGGAAAGCTTTCATGGAATTCGCATAGAAGGATTGCTGAATGGAAACCCGTGTATGCTTTTGTCACATCAGTCGAGTGTACAACTTTTATGCTTTGTGCAAAAAATAGAACCGGCAAAACCGCGCAGAAAAATTGGCTTTATCATTGATGGTATAGAAACTGAAGCCTGATCAATAGCATACAGACGCAGCCATGTGTATTCTTAACTACCTTTCATCCAGAAAAAACGCACTTTTATCGTTTATTAAAGTCACACCAATTTCTGATGGAAATAAAAATAAAAATAGACCAGTAACTTACAGAAAAGAATCAAACTTAATATAAATAATTAATCATTAAATATAATTTGACTTTTCAACTATAAAGCATAAAATGCCTGCCATGACTATCACAGACATTTTTCTTTACTTCGTATTACCCATTGTTGCTTTTATTGCCTTTTCTATCTGGGCTAATGAAAAACTATTCAAGTAAACGCAATCGCTTTATCTTTCCTGGAAAGCATTTTCAAAACCACGATAAACGGGCTTCAATAAGTAATCCAGCACTGTTTTTTCACCTGTTCTGATATCCGCAGTGACCGTCATGCCGGGAATCAGCTGGTATTTATCTGGCTGAAGTCCGAGATACTTTTTAGCCAATTGTATCTGTGCTTTATAATATGGCTGATTTTCTTCATCCAGATAAGTCGATGGGCTGATTTTATCGACGATTCCCTCGATGACGCCATAGCGTTGGGGATCGAAACTGCCAACTTTAATTACCGCTTGCTGTCCGACGTGGACATGACCGATATCCCTGGTAGAAATTCTGGATTCGACCACTAACTCTTTGTCGCCCGGCACTAATTCCATAATGACCTGTCCGGGTTCAATCACTGATCGAATTGTATTCACGCTCAGGTTGGTGACGTATCCCGAGACAGGTGCTTTAATATTCAGCCGATCAACACGATCACCAAATTTAACCAGCTGCTCTCTAAGTTCGGCAATTTCTGCAGCGACCGTGCCAGTTTCTATTTTAATCTTTTCTAAAAACTTGTTTTCTGTCTCTTCAAGACTGTCCTCAGCCTCATTCACCGCTTCTTTCGCGACTTCTATATTGGCATTACTTTGAATATAGTCGGTACGAATTTCGGCCAGCTCTGCCTGACGGTCAAGAAGATCGGACTTTGACACCATTCCTTTATTCACAAGCCCTGTTCTTATTTTCACCTGTTCCTGCACAACAGCCAGCTCATGTCCAAGTGCTTTGGCTCTGGCCAAGTCTCTTTTAAGTTCTTCTTTTTTTTGCCTTACTTTGGTACGTACCGTTTTAAGCTGCGCCTTGTGACTGCGTAATTGTGCCTGATATGTCTGGTATTCAATCGCAGCAAGTGCGGGATATTCATCTGCATAAGGCTCAAATACCGGCATTTTCTTATCCAGGAGAGCCTGCAATCGTATCTGTTTTAAAATCAGTGCAGTACGGCGACTTTTGACTTGATCGTAGTCGGATTCTACGGCAATGGGTGATACCGCCATTAATACATCACCTTCATTAACCAACTGGCCGTCTTTCACCAGGATATCTTCGACAATACCGCCCTCAAAGTGTTGAACTATATGATTATTGCCATGAGGAACTACTTTACCTTGAGATATAGACACTTCATTAACGGGCGTAACATAGGTCCATATCACAAAAGCAACAACAAGGATGACTGTCGCGAGAATACCTATACTCACCACACCTGGCGCATCCGACTCTTCGAGCTGTATCGTCTGGGTAATATATCTTGCGCGTGCACGCGGTAACTCGGACTTGCCCGTTTTTTTAATCACTTTTCCCTGCTCACTCATTCTACTTCACTCCATAAAGTGCCTTTAAAACCTCATCTGGCTTACCTGTTCCCTTGACTCCTCCCTCGGACAAAACAATGACCCGATCTGCAAGCTGAATATGGCTTGGTCTGTGGCTGACCATAATAATGGTCTGTTTACCTTTGCGCGCTGACAGCTGTTCAATGAGTCGTTTGTCACTTAGCATATCAAGTGATTCTGCCGGCTCATCCAGTAGCAATATAGGTGCGTGGCGAACATAAGCTCTCGCAAGGCAAATACCATGAATCAAACTTGCTGATAACTTCGCGGAATTTGTTTCTCCGACTACGGTATTAAAACCCTCTGGTAATTGTTCAATTGCCTGCAAAATACCCGCCTCACCTGCCGCATGAATGATCTCCTGATTATTGGCCATCGGGTTAGTCAGACGCAGGTTCTGCGCAATGGTGCCTTTGAATAACATTGGTTTTTGCGGCACATATGCAATCAGGCGTCGCAGATCAATCGCATTGAACTGGCGCACATCTGTACCATCAATAGACAAAACACCACTTTGTGCACGATACATTCCCGCTATCAATTTCAGTATCGTTGATTTACCACTGCCATTATCGCCAACGATAGATATAAATTCGCAAGGATCCACATCAAAGCCTGTTCCAATAAGCACAGCATCAGAATTGGGACCATACCGAAAACTCACCCTGTCAAATTTTACACGCCCTCTGATCTCGGGCATTAATAGATCCGATTTACTGCTCTGTGTTTCAGTATTCAGTTTCATTAACTGGTTAAGCTGTTTGATACTCTGAGATACCTGGTCAATCTGTAGCATCGACAAACAAATCCCCTGCAGAGGTGACAAAACACGCCACAGCAGAGCCATTACCGCGATCAGAACACCAAGAGTTATTTCATTGTTGACTACCTTGATTGTGCCAATAGCAAGAACAGAAATACCGGCAAGTGTCATTAACGACTGGCTGATACTGTTGATAATTGAATGCTTCATCGATGTACGATAAGTCGCTGTCATAGCCTGACCAGAAACCTCGCGGAAGTTTTCTTTCCATGCACTCTCAGCACCAAGCGCTTTTAACTCACGCATGCCATGAAATGTATCCATTAACATTCTCTGTCTGGCAGTTCTTACAGAGGCTGCATATTTAAGGTCACGACTAAGCCCGGGATAAAAAATCGCTGTAAGCAACCCATACAAAACAACCATAACAAGAGGTACAAGGGCGATTTCACCTGCCAGCAGTGCAAGCACTACAATAAAAAACAGCACAAATGGCAGTTCAAGAAATAAACTCGCTGCAGAGCCGGAAAACAAGTCGCGTATTGATTCAAACTGTTTCAATCGCGTCAACTGGGATGATACCGTAGCACGTTCCGTTAACTGGGGAGGCAGATACAAGAGCTTTTTTAATGTCTCGACACCGATAATATAGTCCAAACGGCCTGCAACCATCCCAATGGTCTTGGAACGTAGCATTCTTAAAACAAGTTCTATCGAAAGCGCGATTCCAAGACCACCAATCAAGTATGGCAAGCTATTCGTGGTCCTTGCACCAATCACATTATCATAAACTACCATAATGAATAACGGCACCGCCAGTGCAATGACGTTCAGGATGAATGTCATTGCGAGAAGATGTTTGATCAATTTTTTAAAATGGCGAATCGTGTCACCAAACCAGTTTTCCTCAGATTTATTTTTCAGAGGAACTGCATGAGTAGGATGTGTATCAGTAAATAAGCAGACCTTTCCTTTGGATGAATCGATCTTCTTGTGGATTACTTCTCTTGTATGCCCGTCAAATGCAAGGCAATACCCATCCTTCTTCTCCAGTATCACCGAGACATGATTTTTATCTGAAACAAACAATGCTGGTAAAAGATCTTCATTTATTTTTTCAAGTGATGTCACTATTTCATCACTTTCGTAGCCCAGAGTGACCAGTAAATTTCTCAGATCGCCCAAATCCATATGGTCAACATAATGCGGGATTGCTTCTATCAACTCTCGCTGATAATTATTCCAGCCGAGTGCGCCCAAAAGGGGAATGATACACGCTGCAAACGGAGAGATTTTTTCTATGTCCTGCAAGCGACCTTCACGAATAGCGTCACACAACTGCTCGGAGACTGGCAGGTCGTTTTGAGGAAATAGCAGATTTGAATAATTCATATCGACTCCATCATGCAGAAAGTAACTGTGGATTGATTTCTGCTTTATCCCGCGACCACGGCAGCTGTATCAACTCCCCGTCTTCCATAATATAATTTCTGTCGCATAACCTCAGTATCGATGGCCGGTGAGAAATAATAATCATGGTGTACTTGTCTCTTAATTCCTCAAGAAACCTGACAAGCATCTGATCATGCTTAAAGTCCAGGGATGAGTCAGCGTCATCGAATATAATTATCTTGGGTTCACCAAATCTCATACACCCGACGAGTGACCGGACTATGATAATTTGCTGCCTTACACCAACGGGAAGTGCATCGTAATTTGTGCCGCTAACTTTTGTGTCCAGCCCTTCCGGAAGTCGCATCACAACTTCTGTCAGGCCGATTCTATTTGCAATTTCAATGGCACGGTCTATAGCATCCCCTTCCCTGAACATGGTCATATTTTCCAGTATCGTGCCTTCAAAGATAATGCCATGCTGTGGCATATAGCCAATTTGTGCACGCATGGATGATCGATCATGATTACGGATATCTATGCCATCAATCTCGACAGAACCTTTTGTTGGTGACATGAAACCCATTAACAACTCGATTAACGTGCTTTTACCACAGCCGTTTGAACCCGTAATACCAATAGATTCTTTCTCCTGAATCTTCAGAGAAATTCCCTTAATAAGTTCCGCTTCAGTTTTATCATGCTTAAAATGTACATCCTTAAATTGGATATTTCCATTGATCTGCATCTGTTCCGTTTGATCATCGATTGCTTCGAGCGGCAGATCATGCATCTGGTTAATCTTGTCTTTTGCAATACTTATACCCTGAAGCTGTGTCCACAGCCCCATCGCCTTAAGTGCAGGCTGCATGACACGCCCTGATAACATGGTTCCAGCCGCCAGAGCCCCAACGGTAAGTTCACCCGCAACAACATATATGCTTCCTATTCCAACAAAACAAACCATTACAACTTGAGAAAATGTTGCACCAACACTCTGGATTACACTATTGATTTTACTTAGCTGATATATTGAACTTGCAGAATGCCCTTGTAATTTTTCCAGCCTTCGCATCATGGGTGATTCCAGAGCCATTGATTTGACAATGTGCATACCCTGCAATACCTCAATCAGAAAATTTTGTTTTCTCTCTGAAGATTCTGATTTTTCGTTAAGAGTCTCTTTTAGTTTTTTCCCCATAATGTACGAAACCACCGCGAACACCGCCATGACGCCAAGTGGCACCAGGACAAGCTGCTGCGCAAAGATCCATATCAGCCCAAGAAAAACAAAAACAAATGGCAAATCCACAAGCATCAGTATTGTTTGCCCGGAATAAAACTCCCTGATCTGCCGTACCGCATCAAACTTATCCAGGTGTCGACCAATTGACTTGCTTTCCAACTTAACAAGATCGCCATGCAATACATGGTCGAGGAGCTCCATTGTCTTTGCATGCTCATATTGCGCGCCTTTCCATGCAAGAATAGTGGAGCGCGCTATTCGCAAAAACACTTCAATTACACTGGCAAATAACAGTGCAAATATCATCATTGCGAATGTATCCATTGCCTGATTAGGCAAAATTCTGTCATATACCTGTAGTATTACCAGCGGCAATGCCAGAGATGTAATGTTCAGCACCAATGTTGCTAATAGCACATCAACACGCCTCCAGTGAGCTGGCATTTTTGTCATATACATTCTTATTCGTCTTATTTTGTACAATCAATACTTTGTTTTGTATATTATTTAATTAATAAAATACATAAACATAAATTTAAACTATACTCACAATGGATTTAATGGATATAACGGCGGGGTATTACAGGTATTTAGAATTTTATGCTGAGTGATGACAATATACCGACACATGAACATGACGGATAAAATTTCAGCCAGACACTGTATAATTCTTTCTACGCATCAGCCTTTATTACATTAGTCAATTTTTTCATACCTTTAATCACTATTTAATGATGATATTTCCAGGCCTTTGAAAAAACTTTGATGTGGAGTCACACGGGATTAACCAGGATTGAATGACTCCCATAATATTTTATCAATAAAATATACTAACAGGTTAAATGCGCTTGCAAACAATTGTCATTAGCACATATCCGGTAAAGCAGAACCAGCCAATTTTTATTTTCATTGGATGCGCTGTTTTATACGAACCTCGTCAGAAACAACGGCCATCTAAATAAAAATTTTACCATTCGATATTTTCAATATTGTCGAATGATAACTGACTACCATCATCAAACTGAATTACACCTGATACATCTTCACCTAATTCAAGGAGCCCTGCATCAATTTCATAGTCAACGGCCATACCGTCGACTTCTATCTGCCATGGACTGGATACATCAACTGCATCTTTGGCATAGTCACTCAAATCAATCGTATCGACCCAGCCGGCTCCACCACCCCCATCTACATAATCATTACCCAGTCCAATGTCAAATACAAAGATATCACTACCATTTCCACCATATAATGCATCATTACCCGCATCGCCACTTAATATATCATCTCCATCTCCACCTTCGAGCTGGTCATCACCTGCGCCGCCAAACAACTGATCATTGCCGGCATCGCCTTTAATCTGATCATCTCCCTCTCCGCCTGAAATATAATCGTTCCCGTCGCCACCTGATACAACATCAGCGCCATCTTTGGCAGAAATCACATCATTACTTTCATCGCCATCGATATTATCGTCTCCGGCAGAACCCATGATCACTGAATCGAGACTGTCAAATGTTACATCAATAGTATGTGATGTTGAGCTCGTATCCCCACCTTCAGTTTCAGTAGCTATCGCCGTCACTGTCAGTGACACAGTTCCACTTGTGGTTGCAGATGGTACCAATTGAACATCATTTATATCTGCACTATCGACAGACCATACACCACCGCCAAGCGCCACTCCCGTATTGAGGGCTGCATCTGCTGGCACGCCTGAAATTTCTATCATTACAGACTCGGATCCATCTGTATCTGTCAGATCTATATTTAAATTCAAGTCTACAGGAGTCAAGTCAACAGCATTTCCGTTTATAAGGATATTATCTACCAATAAACTTGAGTCATATTGCTGATCATTTGTATTCGTAACAGCAAAACCAAGATCAAGGACACCATCCTCAGTCACTTCATATGTATATGTTTGCCAGCCCGTTACACCTACTTTTCCGACATCTGAAGATTGTGCCAGTGATTCCGCTTTTCCGTTGACAGTGATAATTGCACTGTCGTTGAAGCCCTGCTTTATATAATTACTGGTTTCGCCATTGTAGAAATTCCAGTCTACTGTCACCACATCACCTGCTTTTACTGCAATGGCCGTCTGCATGGATGATCCATCCGTTGAATTTCCGCCAGACAATGAATCCAGGGTACCTTTTGCGAGCCCTAACTCAGATTCAATATTCGAGTCTCTTGCACCACCCGAGAAAAGCTGGGCCATGCTGCTTCCTTCGGTTGCAGACTGTCCCTGGAATGACTTGACATTATTAACAACACCCAGTGTGTCGACATTATCCAGGCCATTTTCAAATCCAAAAGATGAATTCTGCAAATGGACAATCTCTTCAGGTCCGATTATGGAAGGCGCGTCTGCAACTGCATCCACGACGACATCTATTGTATTATTATACTCAACAACTTCACCGTTCTCTTCGACTTTTGTATCTATGTTAAGAGTGAAGTCAGTGCTACTATTTTCAGGCGGGGTAATCGTTAACCCGGAAATCTCCGACTGCTCCAGTGACCAGCTTCCATCGCCATTATCAATACCTGCAGATAATACTGCACCGCCAGGCACGTCACCAATAGTGACAGTAACTACTGCTCCGGGCTCAACGTCAGCGAACTGGATATTTAGAGGAATCGCTGTATCTTCATCTCCTTTTACAGTTGAAGTAATGACGGAAGCCCCTTCATTTACATCATCAATGCTAATATCAAACACTTCACTGGAGCTACTGCCATCCTCTGATGTCGCCGTGACTTCGATCTTCATCGCCTCGGCAGACTCAAAGTCCAGCTGCGACGCATCCAACACAAACACTTCACCCGTGCTCGCATCAATGCCAAACGCACCATTGGCGTCATCACTCAAACTGTAGCTCACCTCATTATTTGTGCCATCCGCATCACTCGCAAACGCGGTAATCCCCACCGACGTCCCCTTCGCCGCCGCTTCGCTCACCTGGTTCGACGACCCATCCGCGTCCTTGACCGCACTGACCGCAAACTCGTTGGCATCGTTCACCGCAATCTTGAACACTTCACTGGAGCTACTGCCATCCTCTGATGTCGCCGTGACTTCGATCTTCATCGCCTCGGCAGACTCAAAGTCCAGCTGCGACGCATCCAACACAAACACTTCACCCGTGCTCGCATCAATGCCAAACGCACCATTGGCGTCATCACTCAAACTGTAGCTCACCTCATTATTTGTGCCATCCGCATCACTCGCAAACGCGGTAATCCCCACCGACGTCCCCTTCGCCGCCGCTTCGCTCACCTGGTTCGACGACCCATCCGCGTCCTTGACCGCACTGATATCGTATTGGTCTTGTTTTTCAGCAAGATAAACTGCCTCTTCAATTACCTGATCAATATCTGGCTGATTAAAGACGGCAGCATCTTGTGCGCTATTACCGGTTTCTTTAGTGAATACGTCAGTCTGATTGCTTAACACATTATTAGATGAATCCATCGCGGCATACGCTGGATTGATATTTTCTTTTTCACCCGGCCCGGCTGATTCTTCATCACTATTCAATCGCTTTTCCGCATAATGAGAATCATATTGATTTCCGTCGCGAACACTATCTATGGCATTGTCCGGTTGCGCTTCATTTACTGATTCCGTGGCATTTTGCGGGGCTTCAGCATCATTACTTTCTTCTTGAAACAATGGGTTCGAGCTTTTTACATCGTGAGGCGTCTCTTCCACACCCATCATGATGTTTTGCTTGAAATGCTCTTCATTCAAATGTGGTGAGTGCAATGATTCTCTTGCCGTCGCCTCCCCCAAAGAGGCTTCTTCATCAGCCTGATTTGTGGATTCAGAAAATTTTCCTCGATCTTCAGCCATTAGTCGCTCCCGGACATTACAGAAATATTACGCATAAGCGCCCTAAAACTGTATCGGCGACGGATATGAATACTTAACTTGAGTTTTGAGGGTTATGGAAGGTTTGAAATAGATATGTGAAATGACTCACAATTTTTTTGAGTTTAGCCGTGTGACCAAGTACTTTCAGATAATAACAAACAGATGGAACCAATATAGTGCACATTGGCTCAGGGAACCGGATGGACAGACAAGCTTGGCAATCGCCAAACCTGGCCAGCTTTATGAATATTGCTGTTTCCCAAACGAGACGCCTAAACGCTCTTGTAAATAGAGGCGCCCGTCTTCTTGAATTCCCGGGATTTTTCCTCCATTCCAGATTCAATGGCTATGTTTATATCACCAATTCCTTGTTTTTTTGCATAATCACGAACATCCTGAGTAATTTTCATGGAGCAAAACTGAGGCCCACACATTGAGCAGAAATGCGCAACCTTGGCTGATTCCTTGGGCAGAGTTTGATCATGGTATTCACGTGCTCTCTCGGGATCAAGACTCAGGTTGAACTGATCTTCCCAACGAAACTCGAAACGTGCTTTTGATAATGCATTATCACGTAACTGAGCACCCGGATGACCTTTTGCCAGGTCAGCGGCATGGGCTGCGATTTTGTAGCTGATAATGCCATCGCGCACATCTTCTCTGTCCGGGAGGCCGAGGTGTTCTTTGGGAGTAACATAACAAAGCATGGCGGTACCATACCAACCAATCTGGGCCGCGCCGATAGCAGATGTGATGTGATCATAAGCCGGTGCTATATCAGTTGTTAATGGCCCAAGTGTATAAAATGGTGCTTCAAAACAATCACTCAGTTCTTTGTCCATGTTATTCCTGATCATCTGCATGGGTACATGCCCCGGGCCTTCGATCATCACTTGCACATCGTGCTGCCAGGCAATTTTTGTCAATTCCCCCAAAGTTTCCAGTTCTGCAAACTGGGCGGCGTCATTTGCATCAGCAATACATCCAGGACGTAACCCATCACCCAGAGAAAAAGCCACATCATAGGCTTTCATAATTTCACAGATGTCATCGAAATGTGTATAGAGAAAATTTTCCCGGTGATGGGCCAGACACCACTTGGCCATAATAGAGCCACCGCGCGAGACAATGCCTGTTAATCGTTCCGCGGTAAGCGGGACATAAGCCAGGCGGACACCCGCGTGTATGGTGAAATAGTCCACACCCTGTTCTGCCTGTTCAATCAGCGTGTCCTTGAAGAGCTCCCATGTCAGGTCTTCTGCTTTGCCATTGACTTTTTCTAATGCCTGATAAATGGGTACTGTCCCTACCGGGACCGGACTATTGCGTAATATCCACTCGCGGGTCTCGTGAATATTCTTGCCGGTACTTAGATCCATGATGGTATCTCCACCCCAGCGCACGGACCATGCCATTTTCTCTACCTCCTCTACGACGGAGGAAGATAAGGCTGAGTTGCCGATATTGGTGTTTACCTTAACAAGAAAATTGCGCCCGATGATCATCGGCTCTGATTCAGGGTGATTAATATTATTGGGAATGATGGCGCGCCCTTTGGCAACCTCGTCACGCACAAACTCAGGTGTAATCTCATCGGGCAGGTTTGCCCCAAATGACTCCCCTGCATGTTGGGCCAGGAGTTTTTCATAGCGTGGATCCGCACGTAATTGCTGTAATTTCAATGACTCACGTATCGCGATATATTCCATTTCGGGCGTGACCATACCGCGTCTTGCGTAGTGCATTTGGGTTACATTCTTACCCGGCAACGCTCTTCTGGGCGGGTGCTTGATTGGAAAACGCAGATACTCAGTGGCAGGGTCGCTTAGTCGCTGGCGTCCGTATTCTGAGGAGGGGTGTTCAAGTTGCTGTGTATCGGCCCTGGCGGTTATCCAGCCATCCCTGATTCTTGGGATGCCTTGAGACAGGTCAATATCAATCTCAGGGTCTGTTAAAGGACCAGATGTATCGTATATGGGAATCTCGGGATTATCCTCGTGGCCATCACGTGTGGCAGTACTGTCACATACGACTTCACGCATTCCTACGCGAATGGATGGATCGGAGCCTTGCACGAAGATTTTGCTGGAGCGCGGAAATGGACGCGTCACGTCTTCGCCCAGCTTTTTTGCCTGTGATACTAAATCGACTTTTTCACTTACACTCATGGAACACCGGGAAGTTGGATTCTGCTACTATCTTATCTGAATATAACCTGTATGGAACACATTGCAATACTTCTCATGAGCTGTGTGGAGTGCAATTAAATGCCTGCTGTCTTAATTTTTCAATAGGGCCTTGCCATGACTGACACAAACACCATAAAGTATGGAAGTTAATTAAACCTGTCATCAATATGGATATCGAACAAGCCCGCTTCAACATGATAGAACAGCAAATCCGTCCCTGGGACGTGATAGATACCAGAGTGCTGGATCTCTACCAAACAGTGCCACGTGAAGCCTTTGTAGAGGATCAGTACCAGACGCTGGCCTTTGCAGATATAGAAATCCCCATTGGTCACTCCCAGGTGATGATGTCACCCAAGGTAGAAGCACGCATGTTACAGGCGCTTAATGTGCAACCACATGAAAGTATTCTGGAAATCGGTACAGGGAGCGGATTTATCACAGCACTTTTAGCGAAGTTAGGCAGGCAAGTGACTACAATTGAATATTATGAAGACTTGGCCAGACATGCCAGCCAGCGCCTGCAGTTACACCAAATCAGCAATGTTGACTGCCTTACCGGAGATATCTTTGGCAAGCTTGATGTCCTGAATAAATATGATGTTATTGCAGTCACAGGCTCGGTTCCCGGGGACGCCGATCTGTTTTGCGGGCATCTGCTGCCTGGTGGTCGCCTTTTCTGCATTACGGGAAATCATCCTGTCATGACCGCTAAATTAATCACTTGCGTTGATAAAAACGATTTTATGCGGCAAGACCTGTTTGAAACAGATCTGCCACCACTAATCTCGACGAAAACAATACAGGAATTTTCATTTTGAGCTTCAGAGAAATTTCCGCGACAGAACTGAAAGAATACCTAAAGACGACCAGCAACAACCCATTACTTCTGGATGTGCGCGAGCCATGGGAATATGAAAAATGCCGACTTGATGATTCCGTGCTTATCCCAATGCGACAAATACCGGGGGTGCTCAACGAACTTGACCCTGACCGGGAAACAATCGTTATCTGTCACCATGGCATTCGCAGCCGTTCCGTGGCAGCTTACCTCGCCAGCAATGAATTCAGTCAGGTTATCAATCTCACGGGCGGCATAGACGCCTGGGCCAAACAGGTTGACTTGTCCATGGATACGTACTGACTAATTGAGCATTAAAATAATTACCATTACCGCCGATAATCCTGAAACTTTCACCAAAAGCCCTGATAAATACCAGCCATGTATACACGTCCAGTCACAGTTGCGATTATTCTATTTCTGTTCTCCACTCACTATGTTCAGGCGGGGGGCCTGATTGATGTCTATACCATCGCAAGAAGCCAGGATACGGACATACGCCAGGCTGAAGCTAACTATAATGCTTCAGCACAGGCCAGACCTATTGCAAGAGCCGCATTATTACCACAAATCAACCTTTCCGCCGAAACTTCCGACAACACACAGGAAACAGAAGGACAGACATTTGGGGTGGCAGGTGCTGATGTCGACTTCAACTCTCATGGCTACAGCCTGCGTTTGACACAACCACTTTACAATCATCAATTCTACGTCCAGCTGAGACAGGCCAAAAACACGGTGGCCAAAGCCCGGGTTGAACTGGATAACTCCAAGCAGGATTTAATCATTCGGGTCACTGAGCTCTACTTTAATGTGCTGGCTGCCCAGGATGACCTGAGATTTGCCACCGCTGAAAAAGATGCAATTAATCGACAGAGAGAGCAGGCGGAAAATCGTTTTGAAGTCGGACTGGTTCCCATTACCGATGTTAAGGAGGCGCAATCTTCTTATGATCGGGCAGTGGCCAGGGAAATCGATGCACAAATTGCACTCGAACTTGCCATTGATGCACTTGCAGTCGTGACCGGCGAACGCATAACAGATCTCAAAATTTTATCATCGCGTATGCAGCTATTAAGGCCAGACCCGGACAGTGTGACCGACTGGATTAATACCGCCCTCAATCAAAATCTGTCGATATTGATTAACGAGTATGATACCAAGATTGCCAAGCAGGAAATAAAACGCAATAAGTCCCAACATTTACCAACCCTCGACATTGTTGCTTCCTATAATGACTCCGACTCCGGTGGCTTGACCGGCTCAAGAAAAACCGAAGATTCCAGAATTGGCCTTGAACTGAACTTCCCGATTTTTGAAGGTGGACGCACCTATTATCAAACCAAAGAAAGTGAGTATCTGTACCAGGCCGCTTTACAGGCCAACGAGAAAATAAGACGTGAAACGACTAGGGACACTCGGGATGCATACCATAACGTGGTGGCAGGTGTAAGCCGTGTTAACGCTTTCAACAAAGCGGTAGAATCAGCCGAGGTGGCTGCTGAGGCCACACAGGCAGGATTTGAAGTTGGCACCCGCACATCCGTCGATGTGTTACTCGCATTAAGAACCGTTTACGAAGCCCAGCGGGACTATTCACGTTCGCGTTATGATTATTTACTGGATACGCTGCGTCTGAAACGATCTGCAGGCACACTCAGTGCAGATGATCTAGTACAAATTGACAACTGGTTAGAGTAATCTTGTGCCTGATGGCCAAGCCAAAATCTCCGACACTGAGTTATCGCTTTATTACCTGGGCACTGCTTCCGGCCGCCCTGTCATATACATTATTTACGGCAATCCGGTTCAAAAAACCCGCCTATTTTTACCAGAGACTGGCCAACTATCGACGCAATAATAAAGTTGAGCCGCCAATCTGGTGTCATTGCGCATCCGTTGGGGAAATAAAAACCGCCATGCCTGTTCTTGACCTGCTTGTAAAGCAGGGTGAATCAGTTATCGTCTCCACCAATACGGTGACCGGTTATGAGACAATATCAAGCGCTCAGCTTAAAAATATCCATCAGGTATTCCTGCCACTTGACTATGTCTCCCTGGCACAGCACTTTATAAAAAAATTCAGACCCAAATTATGCCTCATATTTGAGACAGAGTTATGGCCCAACATTTTTCTTACAGCATTGAATAATAATATCAGGGTCGCCATTTTAAATGGACGTATTAGCGACAAAACTCTTAACGCACCCGCTTTTTTACTGAAAAATTATAACAGGATACTTTCCAACAGCTGCAGCATCATAGCTAGTAGTATCGACAATAAAAATCGCTTCATCTCACTTGGCGCAGATCCTTCAACTGTTGTCACAGCAGACAATTTAAAATTTGCCAGCATCAATGCTGACAACAACATCACACATCCAAGACCTCTCAGGCACCGCTACCTGCTTTGCGCATCAACACATGAAGGCGAAGAAGACAGCATAATCAGGTCATGGCTCAATCACCCACAAAAGCAGCTCGGCCTGGTAATCGCGATGCGCCACCCACAAAGAGTTACAAAAATTACCCGGCTTTTGGATCATCTCAACTGTGACTACAGTTTACATTCTGATAAAAACTGTACGCCTTCCGTGCAAAAAGTTCATCTTATAGACACAATTGGCGAGCTGGCGGCTTTTTTTAAGCACGCAGAAGTTGTATTCATGGGTGGATCTCTGGTGCCTGTCGGCGGACATAACCTGATTGAGCCAGCACAATTTCAACGTTGCCTGCTGACAGGCCCACACCATGAACATTTCAGGGAAATAGTCAACGATTTAATTGCTTGCCGGGCAATTGACATCGTACAAAATGCAGAACAGCTAATAATTCGCTCACTTAGTCTTGTCTCCAATGACGCAGAGCGTACTGCGATGGGATATCGCGCTTATGATTACATCGAGTCAAAAAAAAATGTGCTCATGCAATACCAGCAAGTGATCAACAATCTGGTGAATGTTCACAAATCATAGCCTTGTTGCAGTATCTCAAATCTCTGAACACAAAAGTGCATTTCAGGATATTTAACTTTTTCCTTATTCAGAGACCTTCGCAACCGCTGTAGTGAGCCGAGTTTTGGAACTGATTTTCTGTAACAACGGTCAAAGTCTATCAGGTATACATTATTATCACTGTCTATCAGTATATTATTTGCATTCAGGTCCACATGGCGCACACCATGTTCATGAAAACGACGAATCGTACGCCCTATATTCTTCCACATGGCTTCGCCAGGTTCATCACTGATAAGGACTTCTACCAGCGTCTTTGAATTTAAAATCTCATTCATAATGATATCTGCCCGATAAAGCAAGCCCGTACGTTGACACCTCGCCGCCACTGGTTTTGGAACTGGTAATCCCGCCTCCCACATGTTTTCAAGAAGACTCAGCTCCCGATACGCACGACTTTTATCAAAACCATGAAATAAAAAAAGATCTTTTGAAAATAGCGCTGGCACTCCACCTCGATAGTAATGCCGCATGATCATGGGTACACCCATTCTCGTCAGATGCAAAACCCCTTGCCTTCCACTTTCAAGACGATCATCACTCCCATGGTTACAAGCATCAGTCGAATTAAACCACTCCACAGAAAAATCCGCAGAAACATCATCTGCGATCCAGAATTTTGTATTATGTTGACTTATCTGTTTTATTCGCATAATGATAGTTTGCAGGACGACTTCAATTATTGACCTTCAGCCAGCACCTAAAATTCATGGAACTATACAATTCCAGAACTATTAAAGAAAGCATCTGCATTATTCGCCTGTCAGCTATAGGCGATGTGACACATATGCTGCCTGTTATACATAGCCTTCAGAAATTTCGTCCGCATGCAAAAATCACATGGGTGATCGGTAAAATCGAGCATAAGCTGGTTGGTGACTTGCCCGATATAGAATTTATTCTGTTTGATAAAAAGCTTGGTTTACGCGCCTATCGCAATATTCTGAATAAAATAAAAGGGCGTAAATTTGATATCCTGCTTGCGTGCCAGGTTTCATTGAGAGCAAACATAATCACAGCACTGATACCTGCCAACAGAAAGGTTGGTTACGACAGAGCACGCTCAAAAGACCTCCATAGCCTTGTCGTACACGAGCATATCCCACCTGCCAGCGTCCATGTGCTTGACTCGTTTTTCCAGTTTATCGAACATATTGGTACTGCGAATAAAAGCCTGGACTGGTCAATACCGATACCGACAGAAGCGATTCAGTTTGCACAGGACCACATTCCCAGGGATAAACCCGTCGTTGCTATCAGTCCATGCTCCAGCCATACCCTTCGAAACTGGCATGTTGATGGATATGCAAGCGTCGCAAATCATGCAATATCAAAACATCAGGCCAGGATTGTAATCCTTGGAGGATATAGTGATCTTGAAAAAAAAATCAGCAAACAGATCGCAGATTTATTACAAGCGCCCGCCATTAATCTGGTTGGCAAAGACACTTTAAAAAAACTGCTTGCCGTACTACAGCGTTGCAGTGTGTTAATCACCCCGGACTCAGGACCCGCCCACATGGCTACATGCGTCAACACACCGGTGATTGCGCTGCATGCCGCGAGCAATAGTCTCAGAAGCGGACCCTACCTTAGTCGTCCAAATTGCGTGGATAAATACAACGAGGCTGCTATAAAATATCTCAACAAAGCTTCTGATCAAGTCCCCTGGGGTACAAAAATTGAGAGACCTGGTGTAATGGATCTGATTCAGCCAGAAGACGTGATACTCAAACTTGATAATTTACTCAAATAACAAGGATCTATTTTGCAAATACTCGCTCCCGTTTCTGTTGGTGAACTCATAGACAAAATCACCATTCTTAAAATTAAACAAAGTAAAACAAAACAACCTGGCAAACTTGAAAATATTCAGCGTGAACTGGATGAGCTTGAACATGTATGGCACTCTCACTCTGCCAGCATCGACATCGACGACCTGTTCATCCGCCTGACCCAGGTCAATGAGCAATTATGGGATATTGAAGACCAAATACGCGCCAAGGAAGCTGCTCACAGTTTTGATGATGAATTTACGCAACTGGCGCGGTCTGTATACAAACAAAATGATTTACGTGCTGATATAAAAAGGCAAATAAATTTACGGTCCGGATCAACACTGATAGAGGAAAAGCTTTACCAGAGTTATTAGCCGCTAACCTGGCTCAAACGCTTATAAAATGAGGCTAAATACAGGAATAAAAACATCGCTAACAGACACTCTTTAGTTTCTCCCGCGCGGATATCCAGCAAATAGGGAACCGTAGTATCAAACAGCCCATATGCTTTTTCATGCAGGCTTACCATGAGTGCAAGCACACACGCAGGGATATTGATGTATGTAGGCCACAACCACGCAATAAATTCATTTGGTGAAAGCTGTTTACCGGAAAAATAAAAATATCCCGGCACCAGTATCCCTCCTACGACTGCAGCGATAGTCAACAGCATACGAGGCACCTGATCTAACAATGCGCTGGTATTATGCAGGTTGGTTTCACCCTGGTCATTGACGCTCATCCAGGCCTCTGGCGTCCCCCAGCCAAACCAGTGCTGTCCCCAGCTAATTTCCTCTCCGGCATAATAAACACACCCCAAAACCAGCAGAGTAAGCCAGATCTTTAACACGGGGAACTCAAATGCTTGCATCCTCGTGATCGATTTAATGCCCAAAACGATTGCCGCCACCAGTACAACGAAAGTAAAGTTCTCGATAATACCGAGCTCGCCATATACGTATTGATCGGACTGCGTGTTGATTATACGCATGACATAGGGAAATAGCGCCACCAGTATCGGCAGCCATAACCAGAGCCATTTCGGAAGGTCTGCAGGATATTTGTTGTGCATAGTTATTGTTTACTCGCTTGTTTACCCAGGAATACCCAGTGTTTGAGACTTCGCAAATCACGATGATTTTTATTTCTCAATCCCAGTTTAAACCCGAGAGCCATCAACGGATTGGGTGGACATATATGCTGCGGCATTAAATTAAAGTCATACAGTTTAGGGAGCCATAAGCCATCCCCGTCCTGGACCAGCCGAATGTTGCCAGGCGGAATATCCAGATCATGCAAACCTATTTCCGCCGCTTTTTCAACGATATAATGCCCCGCCTGCAACACTTCTTCCGGCAGACCACGATACTCCGTCATTAATTGTTCCAGACATATCCCCTCGATATATTCCTGCACAAAGGCCAGATTATAGCCCTGTTTCGTGGTCAGCAGGCAGTGTGGCCTGGCAATATATTTTCTCAGACTATCGAGCTGATAGGCACTACAGTTACGTGAATATTCAAATTCACCAATATTAACCCCATATTGATACTGATATTTATCAATATATTCCTGTTTATATACTTTTACGACGACACGTTCTTGAGCATAGTCTGCCAGATATACACGTGACCGACGGCCTGAACCCAGCGGCCTGATTAATGCGATCTCTGCCGGCAGCGAAATATCGAACATGTTAAAATAACCACAACTCTCAAAATGGCGACAAAGTATATACAATTATCGCCCATTCACGATACTTATTCCTTAATGGCTTACAACATCTGCATCATCGGGGCAGCCAGGCGAGTTCAGGGTACAGGTCCGTTTATTGCGCGATATTTCGCGCACCTTGGCCATCCCATCACTGGCATTGTAGGGACCAGCGAGACCAGCGCAAGAGAGGCTCAACTGTCGCTGTTAAACACTTATGACATCAACACCCAAGCTTATACCAGCTTTGAATCCTTATGCGCTGACCACAACCCTGATATCGTGGTTATTTCTTCCCCTGCGGATACGCACCTTTCCTATCTGATTAAAGCACTAAGCGCAGGATGTCATGTATTTTGTGAAAAGCCTCTGTGGTGGCCCGAAGTCAAAGCAAAACCAGTTAACCGGAAGGAATACCTTGGTCAGATAGACCAGGTTATCGAACTGGCGCAAGATAATCAGCGGCTGCTGCATTTAAATACTCAATGGCCTTATACATTAAAGGACTTTAACCGTCTTTACCCGAATGCCATGGTTAACCAGCCACTGCAATCGCTGGCGATGCATCTGAGCCCGCAAAGCGATGGCGTCAATATGCTGATTGATGGCGCTTCACACGGATTGAGCATGCTTTATCAGCTAGCGGGTAAAGGCGACATTGATTCCGTCAGAATGACAAAAGAGACAGGCAGGCTGCTTGTTCAGTTTGATTTTCACCACACATATGGCACGACCAGAACCTCGTTGGGCTTTACCCGGTCGAATGAAACTCCCAAGGCTGCCAGCTATCAAATCAATGGCTGCCTCGTCAAACGACTCATAACGTTACCCGGATATCAAATTAAGTTACAATCTGACCAACAAACCATCGCTATACAGGACCCACTTGGTCTATCAATTGACGACTTTCTGGCCGGAGTCGATGCTGAGCTTAAAACAGATGAATTAGCACTAAAACAAGGTGCCTCTCACTTATACCAACTAATAGAAAAATTTTATAAGAGTTAATTATGGAAAAAATACACTCCCCGGACGGCGAAGTATTAATGGAAGTCTCTCCCTTGATTGATTTTCGGAAAAAAAATCGTTATCGCTCCTCTCTGTCGCTTGTGGATTCCCCTTTACATGCCAACAACAAACAGGAATCCCAAAGGGAAAAACAAGTTGAACTTTCACCGATTCATGATTTTTCGGCCAAATTGCGCCAGCCCTCGGTGATTAAAATGCTCAGGGACTATGTCAATTGGCAAATCGAATGGCGGGATGCCCATGCTAAAGGGCAATCTATTGATGAAATTCTACAACGGGCGCCAAATCATGCACCCATATCGATCAATCTGGACGTAACAACTGCCTGTAATTATCGCTGTGATCACTGTGTTGATATGGACATATTAAACACAGGCATACGATATGACCACGAGCAACTGAAAAATTCACTCACCACCCTGATTGACCGGGGCCTGCGCTCAGTGATTATTATTGGTGGCGGTGAACCTACGGTGTATCCGGGATTCGCAGATATTGTTAAACACCTTAAAGCTCGCGATATACAAATAGGTGTGGTCACCAATGGCAGTCGTATGGACCGAATTGCAGAAGTTGCCGAGGTATTGACAAAAGGAGATTGGGTGAGGTTATCACTTGACTCGGGTGACAATGAGACATTCCGTGCCATGCATAAACCCGTCAGCAAAAAAGTCACGCTGGACTGGATATGCTCCCACATTCCCGACATCAAGAAAATTAACCCGGATTTTCAGATCGGTTACAGTTTCATTGTTGTGTGGGATGATTGTGAAGCAAACGATACGGAAATCATTGATAACACAGATGAAATAATTACCGCCGCCGAACGCGCCAAACATTATCAGTTTGATTACATATCCTATAAGCCATTTCTTACGCGTGCAGAAGAGAATAATGCGGAAGTGGTCAATTTAACCCAGCAGGAAAACTCTATTGACGTTGTGCTAAAGAAAATTCGTAGTGCCATTAACGCAACCAAGGCTCTGGAAACCAATCAATTCTCTGTCATCGAAAGCACCAACCTAAGAGTGCTTGAGAATGGTAGCTATAAAGACTTTATTGATCAGCCGAGTACATGCCATATGCAATACTTCCGCCAGGTCCTCAGCCCGTTAGGAGTTTTCAATTGCCCGGTTTATCGTCACGTACCCCAGGCGCTACTGGGAGGGAAACATGAATATCACGACGAGACCGCTTTCCAGGAAACACAAAAAAACACCTTGCGACTCATCGAGGCATTTGATGCTAACCATGAATGTCGCAATGTTACATGCCTGTATAATCATGCCAACTGGCTGATTGAAGACCTAATCCTGAATCCGGAAAAACTCGATCAGCTGACTCCATCAGAAGAGCGCCATGACTATTTTTTATAGCCCGGCCTGAATTTGGCTTATAAAAATGAACAGTCGCTAGAGCCTGTCGATCACCGCGTCAAATACGTCCCCGGGCAAAATATCGGTCAGACATCGATAATGATGATATTGGCAACTTCGTTGCCAGCATGGGCTACACGCAAGCTTCATATGGAAAATTCTGGCCCGCGGATGTAATGGCGGTGTATAGCTTGGCGAGGTTGCGCCATACATGGCGACAACAGGCAAATCAACCGCTGCCGCTATATGCATCAGACCAGAATCGTTAGTGACTGCAACATCACAAACTGCGAGCAGATCTACCGCATCGAGCAAGCTGGTTTTACCGCAAAGATTGTATACAGGGTGACGACATAATCGCTGTATTTTTTCTGCAATTACGACATCTTTGCCGGAGCCGAAAATGCACACATCAAGTCCCTGATCAGTCAGCATGTTAATTAAACGCGCAAAATGATCAGCAGGCCATTGCTTTGACGGACCATATTCTGCTCCGACCATGCAGGCAATCAATGGCCTGGTGCGTGTAAACTGATAACGCTTAAGCAAGATTTGCTGGTTTTGCTGGTTAACTGTTAATTTCGGCGCGTAATTTTTTTTCACTTGCGTGATGTCTGCATTGACATCCGCAAATCTAAGATAATTACAGGAAGTGGGCAAATGCTTGTCCTTATTAGAAATCAGCACATGATTAATCAAACCGTATCTGGATTCACCCAGCTCACCAACACGGATCGGTATTTTGGCAAAATACGGAATCAGAGCCGATTTAAATGAACGCGGTAAAACCAATGCTTTTGAATATCGTTCTTTGCGCATATATTTACCCATCAAATAACGTTTTTTTAACCCGGCTTCTCCGTGTGCAACATCAAGTCCGTGTATCCTTGTGATTTCGGGCATTCGCAGTAGTAGATCACGTGACCATAGTGGTGCTACCACATGGATTTCGACTGGGTTAGAATGCAGCACGAGCGCCTTGTACAATGATTGCGCCATCACCATATCGCCCACCCAGGCTGGGCCAACAACCAATATTTTTTTATTAATAACTCACTCCGAAATAATATCTACTGTGTTTATTCCCATTGCTATTCGCCAACCGGCCAGAAAGTACAAATTCGGCGAATATGTTATTCATCCTGCACATGAAAAGAACACATTATTGGAACAATGGATAACCACTGCACAGTTTACACATCATGAGACTGATAATGAACGAATGCAATTACATAGCCGAAAAAGAAATAATCTGTATTCTTTTCATCTTGGACTGTTAAATAAAGATGTTGTTTTGAAGGTTTCACAAATATCCGACGATTACCGCTGGTATCGTAAATTAAATCTCAGACTGGTTGAACTGTTTAAAAATTATAGCCTGAACGCATACTATGGAAGTATTGCTTTACAACGGATTGGCATCGATAGCCTGAACGTCGTGGCTCACTGGACTTACAGAGGTCCAGAGCAATGCAGCAAATCTTATCTTCTGTATGAAAAAGTGAATGCAAGCATGTCGGTATTCGATCTGTGCCAGGCTATCAGCGAAAAAAACCCGCGTGCCGGCGAAGTCACCAGATGCATTGCCAAATCACTGGCACACACTATTCGCGCATTGCATGCCAACAATATTCGCCACGGTGACCCGCACGCAGGGAACTTTCTGCTTACCTCTCATGCGTCGAAGCCTGCCGAGATATCACCTGATCAGGTTGATAACATGAAGTTTGCTCTCATAGATCTCGACAAGGTGCATTTTTCCCATCGCGAAAATCCGTTACGAAAAAAAATTTTCAACATCAAATGCATCCGAAGATTTCACGTGCCCAATATTAATAGTGACCAGTGCCTGGCATATTACCTGGGCAGGGAACCCAAAGCCTATGAAAAACTTTTACTGGTCTTTTGGATGAAAGGTGGCTTGAATATATACAAATGGCTCAAGCCCGGCAAAAAAAGAGTGTAACGACTTTTATGGCGATTCTGGTTTACGCCTGTCGTTATTACCAAATCCACTAAGCCATGACCTGTCAGTTTTTCTTCTGCCTGCAGAGGCACGGGTTGCACTGTCAGGGTTTTTCGCTCGAACTGATTCAAGTGTGCACATATTGTCTTTCAGAAAGTAGGCGCAGATCGGCTCACTGATTCTTTTTGCCTGTTCATAATCATCTGCGAGCAGGTTGAATGTAACAATGAATTCTTTCATGAGTAGCAAGTATGTATCAATTGCCCGCAGCGTAGCAGATCATGCATGGCGATAACCATACTCCCTTCACAAATATTCGATTAACCATATGAGTATTCTGGCATCACCCACCTATGATTGACTGTAAAAAATTGCGGCAGCCGATACTAACCATTATTGCCTGGAACCAGGATTCTTGTTTATGAACCGCTGTGCCAGGACTTATTGATTATTGAAGTGATCATTTGGCTGGTAGAGTACCCGTCAACAAATGGCACTATTACCACTTTGCCGCCGCGCGCTGTGACATAGTCCGCACCAACCACATCTTCCACTTTATAGTCACCGCCTTTCATTATCACATCCGGATTCAGGGTTTTTATTAGCGCCTCGGGGGTATCTTCATCAAATTCCACAATCCAGTCGACACCGGGAAAGTAAGATAACATCTCCGCCCTGTCTGCCAGTGAATTAACGGGCCGGCCTTCGCCTTTCAGACGTTTTACAGAATTATCCGAGTTTAGTCCGAGAACAACCATGTCACCATAATTGGAAGCCTGACGTAACAAGTGCGCATGGCCTTTATGCAGAACATCAAAACAACCATTAGTGAAAACGACTGTCTGCTTCTTATTATGCGCATCTTCGATGCGTTTAACCAGAAAATCACTACTGACCAATTTACTGCTGGAACTTTCATAACTTAACATGCCATGTGCCAGCTCTTCCGTTGACACGGTAGCAGCACCAAACTTGCCTACCACGATACTCGCGGCAATGTTGGCCACATGGGCCGCCTGATTAAGATCCTGATCCCGGGCAAGACTCATGGCAAATGCCGAAATAACCGTATCACCGGCCCCCGTGACATCATAAACTTCTCGCACTTTAGCCGGGAAATTTGTCACCGTACCGTCATGCATAACCAGCGTCATACCTTTTTCACTACGCGTAATCAGTAAAGCTTCAAAATTATTCTCAGAGCATAGTTGTTGTGCTTTGTCATATATTTCCCGTTCAGAATGACAGCTGCCCACCACCTCGCAAAATTCTGAAAAGTTCGGTGTAACAACAGATGCGTCCCTGTATTTAGAGAAATCCGAGCCTTTAGGGTCAACCACCACACGCTTGTGGTGCTTTTTGGCTTGCTGAATGAAAGTCTGGGGCTGATCCAGCACACCCTTGCCATAGTCTGATAATAAAACAATTGAGCATTCTGCTACAGCCGTTGAAAATATGCGCTGGATATCATCACGGCAGGCTTTTGCATTATCATCAAAATCGAGCCGAATCAGTTGCTGATTGCGACTGACAATGCGAATTTTTGAGGTTGTTCGTATGGATGGGTGAGAAACCAGCCGCACCTGAATATTTTCTATATCAAGTAGATTTTGCAATATGGTGCCTTCCTGGTCTTCACCAACAGCGCCCATCAGAATCACCTTTGAACCAAGAGACTGAATATTTAATGCGACGTTAGAGGCGCCACCCGCACGATCGTGGGTCTCGTTGATACTGGCGACAGGCACCGGTGCTTCGGGAGATATCCGGTGTGCATCAGCATGCCAGTAGCGATCCAGCATTACATCCCCTACAACCAGTACTTTTGTGTCCATCGCGCGTTGAGTCAGTCGGTCAGGCGCATCGTGTTAGCAGGCAGGGGTTAACCAATGGCCATACTCTTCCACTTCGCCATGAACAATCTGAAAGTACCTGGATTGCAGCTTTTCTGTCATCGGACCACGTGTACCAGAACCTATGGCACGGTTATCCAGTTCCCGTATCGGGGTCACTTCCGCCGCAGTGCCAGTAAAGAAAGCTTCATCCGCAATATAGACTTCATCACGCGAAATCTGCTTTTCGACGACAGGAATATCCATTTCCCTGGCAATATTGATGATTGTTTTACGTGTTATCCCATCCAGCGCGGAGCTTAATTCAGGGGTATATAGCACTTCATCACGGACCATGAATACGTTTTCACCGCTGCCTTCAGCAACAAATCCCTGCGGATCCAGCAGCAGGGCCTCATCATAACCATCATGCGCTGCCTCCTGAAGGGCCAGCATGGAATTGACATAGTGTCCATTTACTTTTGCCTTGCACATCGTGGCATTTACATGATGACGCGTAAAAGATGATGTTTTGACACGGATGCCATTCTCCAGGCATTCTTTTCCCATGTAGGCGCCCCACTCCCACGCAGCAATAATGCAATGTACCTTAAGGTTGTCCGCGCGCAGCCCCATGCCTTCAGAACCATAAAAACACATGGGACGGATATAACCAAATTTCATGTCATTTGCCCGGACGACATCTACCTGCGCCTGGTTGAGCTGCTCCTGAGTGAAAGGCACACTCATACCAATGATTTTCGCGGAATTTAATAGACGTCTGGTATGATCCTGCAGGCGAAAAATAGAAGTACCCTGTTTGGCGTCATAGGCCCGCACGCCCTCAAATACGCCTGCACCGTAATGCAGAGTATGAGTTAACACATGAGTATCAGCTTCACGCCAATCAATCATTTCACCATCACGCCAAATAACTCCATCTCGATCCGACATTGACATAAATCGACTCCTAGTCCTTTTAGTATTCGCCCAGCATTGTTTTCCAGTATTTTCTCACAACTTTTCTTTGCGCCTGGTATTGATTATCACTCACCTCGGGCTCACCAGCCTGGAGAGCAATACGATGCATGACGTTGCGAAACTGACAATAAATTTCGGTGATTTCCCGGGCCATCGCCGTGGGTACAAAACCATGATCTGCCAGGCGCTCGAGTAACCGTACATTATCTGAATACTCACACAAGTCCATATCCTTGTGAGCATGCGCAAGAATCGCGTATTGGACCATAAATTCTATATCCGTGATACCGCCCTGATCGTTTTTAAGATGAAATATGCCCTCAGTATGACTAGCTTTGCTGTCCAGCATTTTTGCACGCATGTTGACCACTTCCTGGGCCAGGGCCCGGGGATCTCTTGGTTGACATAATATGGCCTGGCGCATGTGTTGGAATTGTCGCTTGAATTCCGGTGAACCGGCAATGCAACGTGCCCGCACCAGTGCCTGTAGCTCCCATGTCCAGGCGCGCGTCTGATAGTAACTCTCCACAAATGAAAAATGCGGGACCAGTGGCCCCGATTCACCATCCGGCCTCAGACGCATATCAATATCATACAGCTTGCCGGAAACAGTCTGCAGAGCAAGCATCTGGGTTAAGCGCTGGGCAAATTTTGTTATTTTCACCACATAGGGAATTTTGTTCTCAACGCCGTACCCGGAATCTTTTTCATTTTTACAGATATACATCAAATCCAGATCCGACCCATAGCTGAGCTCAATACCTCCCAGTTTGCCAAGCGCGATCACAGCCAGATTATCCTTCATCGCCGGGTCAAACTGCCGTTCAAGATATTTTACGCAACCATCGACAACCACTTCTGCAGTCCAGCTCAACTGATCACTGACTTTCATTATCGGGATTTTTCCCAAAACATCAGCGCATGCCACACGCAGCTCTCTTGCATGTTTAAAAAGTCGCACCCTTTCCAGCACCGATTCATATTCCAGCTCTTCATGTGCCAGGATTTCTTCTTTGAATTGCCTGGAAATCTCATCCTTGGTTAACAGGTAATCATGCTCTGATCGAGCAACCAGTTCATCCAGTAAAAGCGGGTATGAGGTAATATGTTTCGCAATCCATGGACTGCTGGAAACAACAGCAATTAATTGCTTCAGTGCTTCCTCGTTTTCATTCAGTAAAACCAGATAAACAGAACGTCTTAATATACTTTGTAGCAAGAGAAATAAACGATCAACAACTAATGCAGGGCAATCTGTCTTTTTTATTTGCTGCAAAAATTTTGGAATAAAATTCCTCAGACGAAGCCGTCCTTCATGATCCTGATTGCGGTATGCCGGACTGTTTATCAGCAGACGCAGTTTATTCACCACATATTCCAGATCGTTAAACTCTTTTATATTGAACTCATCTAAAGAAAATTCCTCACTCTGGCTTGTCAACCGGTCCCATAGAACATCAAAGTCTCCTTGTTCATGCGGATCTGCTGTATCTCCGTGTATTTTCACAAAAACCTGATTGACGGCATCACGTTGATTTTGAAGCTCACGCTCAAAGTGCTCAATATCTTCAAACCCCATTGATTGGGCCAGCGTTAAGCGCAACCTCGATTGGTCAGGTAGCACATGGGTTTGCATGTCATCGTACATTTGCAGGCGATTCTCGACACGGCGCAAAAATTTATAGGCATTCAGCAACGCTGTCACTTCATCATTGTTGAGGTAACCGGCTTTACGGATTTCTTCAAGGCCTTCAACTATTTTGCGTGTCTGCATGGCACGGTTGCGTCCACCATGCACCAGTTGAAAAAACTGAACGATAAATTCAATTTCCCGGATCCCGCCAAACCCGAGTTTTATATGTTCAGCACTGCCTTTTCTGACGATCTGTCGTGAAATCAGATCTTTCATCTCACGCAGTGTATGAATGACGCCAAAATCTATGTATTTGCGATAGACAAATGATGAGGCCATCTGGTCGAACTGCAACAAATCCTGTTCCAGCCCATACATCACGCGCGCCTTGAGATACGCATAGCGTTCCCACTCACGACCATGGGTATGCAGATAATCCTCTACATGATTAAAATTAACCACCAGTGGGCCTGAGTCACCAAAAGGTCTCAGGCGACAATCAACACGGTAAACAAAACCATCCACAGTCATCTCAGACAACGAGTTAATAACGCTTTGTGCAAGATGAGTGAAAAATTCCTGATTGGAAATGGATAATTCGCCATCGGTGGACCCGGTGTCTGAATAACTGAACATGATGTCAATATCGGAAGAAAAATTAAGCTCATCCCCTCCCAGTTTACCCATGGCTATCACGACCAGATGAACAATATCACCCTGCTCATTGCGAGGCTCACCATACTTATCCACGAGTCTGTGGCGCTGCCAGTCTGCTGACAGCTTCATACAGCCATCCGCAAGATGGCTGAGTTGACTCAAAATAAAGAAGATATCTTGCTGTTCTATCAGATCATTCCAGCAAATATGCAAATGGGCACGCTGACGTAACTGTCTTAGCGCTTGCTTGAACTCATCTTCGCTGATGTCATGGGAAAGATTTTTGCCAGTTTGCTCGCATAAGTGCCCGACTATATTCGTCGGATTGTCCTGTAGCAGACTTTCCAGCCAGTCAGGGTGTTTTTTACACAGGCGCATGATGAAAGCACTCTGCTGCCAAAACCTTTTAATGCTGTCTTCGCTAGCAAGGATGGTGTCAGCCGGTGATGTGGCTGATACAAATTGATCCCACTGGGACTGAACTTCTTCCGATATTGCGACAGGTAGATTCATATATAAACCCTGAAAAACTATTTCATATAAGAAAAACTTATATTACTGATCGAGGTCAGATAAGATACGATATACAAATAAGAATACATCTCATTTGTGTTAATATCAGTGCCTGGACGAATCATAAATTGACCTTTAAAACGGACTAGTTAAGATGAAATTTTATATAAAATCAATAATTTACATTACTTTTGCCGGACTTCTTGCGCAATCTGTAAATGCCCAGGAAGAACTCAATGTGTACTCTGCCCGTAAAGAGGCTCTTATAAAACCAATACTTGATCAGTTTGCCAATCAACGCGACATCAAAATCAACCTGGTCACCAGCAAGGCCGATGCACTAATCCAGCGACTGGAGAATGAGGGTAAACATTCCCCGGCGGATATTTTCATTACCGTGGATGCAGGTCGGTTGCATCGCGCCAAACAGGCAGACCTTCTGCAGCCCATTAACGATAGCGCATTTTTAAATTTAGTGCCGGAGCAGTATCGTGACAGCGAAGGCTACTGGCTTGGTTTATCCTTGCGTGTTCGCGCGATCATCTATAACCCGGAGCATATTAGTGAAGCCGACTTGTCAACCTATGAAGACCTGGCTGACCCAAAGTGGAAAAACAAGATCTGCATTCGCTCATCGAATAATATATATAACCAGTCCCTGATCGCATCATTGATCGCGCATAACGGTGAACAGGCCACCCAGCAATGGACAGAGAAATTTGTCAATAATTTTGCGCGCAAACCTCAGGGGGGTGATCGCGACCAGGTGAAAGCTCTCGCAGCGGGACAATGCGACATCGCGGTCATTAATTCTTATTATCTTGGCAATATGATTACCGGCACAAAGTCCGAACAGCAAGTGGCGGCGAAAGTAAAATTATTCTGGCCCAACCAGAAGGACCGTGGCGCACATGTCAACGTCAGCGGAATCGGAATTACCAAGCACAGCGAACGCTACGAGCTTGCGCTTGAACTGATCAGGTTCCTCTACACCCAGGAGGCACAGGCCTGGTATGCCGATGTGAATCTGGAATACCCGGTCATTGAAGGCGTCTCGAAAAATGCTATCCTAAAAGAATGGGGCCCATTCAAAGCAGATACACTTAACCTTGGCAAGCTTGGCGAACTGAACGCGGCTGCGGTCAGGGTCATGGACAAGGCACATTGGAGGTAGCCCCAATCAAGTCCGTCGATTCAATTTACCAATGATCAACAACCAATTCTCCCTGCGCAATTCTTCTTTATTGCGCGGGGATTTTTCATGGCAGTGGTTGATAGCGATTACCGCCATCACCCTGATAATCACACTGCCACTTCTGGTCGTTTTGCAATTCAATTTCCAGCCACGCTCGGAAACCTGGCAGCACCTGCTGGATCATGTCCTTTTTGAATATATAAAAAACTCCCTGGCACTGGCTGTCGGTGTTGCTTTTGGCACATTCATCATTGGCGTCCCTGCAGCGTGGTTATGTGCGCTGTATTCCTTTCCGGGCAAACGCCTGGTGGAATTTTTGTTATTACTCCCACTGGCAATGCCCGCTTACATAATTGCCTACACATATACCGGCGTACTTGATTACAGTGGTCCGGTTCAAACTCATCTGAGAGCACTATTTAACTGGCAATATGGTGATTACTGGTTTCCGGAGATTCGTTCACTGGGTGGGGCTATCGCGATGTTTTCATTTGTGTTGTACCCATACGTGTTCTTGCTGACTCGCTCCACGCTTATAATGCAATCCAGCAATGTTATTGATGCAGCCCGCACGCTGGGTGCAAACAGTACTGAGCGTTTACTTACACTGATAATTCCCCTGGCACGACCGGCCATTGCAGCAGGAATCACACTGGCTTTAATGGAGACACTGGCAGACTATGGTACTGTGCAGTACTTTGGCGTTGATACTTTTACTACTGGCATATTTCGAACCTGGTTTGGCTTTGGTGAACCTGCCACAGCAGCTCAGCTGTCCAGCATCCTGATGCTGACGGTATTTGTCCTTTTTATACTCGAACAGCAACAACGCCGAAGAATTCGCTACCATAACCCAAGCAATGTTGCGCAACGAAATAACCCCACTCCCCTCTCGGGCAGATACGCCTTATTTGCCTTTATGGCTTGCTTAATACCCGCTTTATTTGGCTTCATTATTCCGGTTTTACAATTGGGGTACTGGGCTTTAAGTACTGCGGGCACAATGGTAAACCGGGCGTTCTGGTCTCTGGCATTCAATAGCTTTTTCCTCGCAGCAAGCGCTGCCATGGTCACGCTTTTCATTGCCCTTATTCTTGCCTATGGCAAGCGTGCCAGTCAAAGCCTGCTGGTAAACAGTTTAATCAATTTATGCGCGATGGGATATGCAGTCCCGGGCACTATCATTGCTGTTGGGGCGCTTATCATTTTTGGCAACCTGGATAATTGGCTGATTAGCTTACTAGGTCATACTTTTAATGTTGATGTCGGTCTGATTTTTACCGGGACGATCTTTGCCCTTGTGTTTGCTCATACTGTGCGTTTTTTATCTCTCGCTCTGCAGACAGTCGGAGCCAGCTTAAGTAAAATCAATCATTCCATGGACGAAGCTTCCCGATTAATGGGTAATGGGCTGTTTAGCACTTTGCGTAATATCCATTTGCCTCTGGTCCGCAGCGGACTTTTAACTGCTGCATTACTGGTTTTCGTGGAAGTCATGAAAGAGTTGCCCGCCACGCTTATAATGCGGCCTTTTAACTTCAATACTTTATCGGTTCGCGCGTACGAACTGGCATCGGATGAGCGTCTGGCCGACGCATCAACCGCCGCACTTGCTATTGTATTTACCGGGATAGTTCCGGTCATAATTTTAAATTTATCCATCAAAGCCCATGCCAGATAAATTAGCCAACAATCCATTACTTGATATTAGTAATGTTTGTGCAACACATCAGCAGTTACAGATTCTGAATCAAACAAACCTGCAGGTAAACGCACATGAGATTGCATGTTTGCTGGGACCAAGTGGATGTGGAAAAACAACACTGCTACGCGCTGTCGCCGGCTTACATAAAATCGAGGATGGAAGAATTACTGTTGATGGCAAGGTCATCGCCACTTCCAAAGAATCATTAGCCCCTGAACAGCGCAACATTGGTATGATGTTCCAGGATCTCGCCCTGTTTCCACACCTGAGTGTGCGCGAGAATGTGGCCTATGGCATTCGCAAACATAACAAAAAATATATTGAACAACAGGTTAACCATGTTTTAAACCTGGTTGAAATTCATCCAAATCACTATTCGAAATATCCCCATGAACTCTCGGGAGGCCAGCAGCAGCGCGTCGCCCTGGCACGCGCTTTAGCACCCAGGCCCGCTATTTTGTTGCTTGATGAACCATTTTCCAGCCTGGACCCCGATCTGAGACAACAACTGGCCATGCAGGTCAGGGATATTCTCAAACAGGCAAAAATGACTGCCGTACTGGTTACTCACGACCAATATGAAGCTTTTGCAGTCGCTGACCGTATCGGTGTCATGCATGAAGGTGCGGTGGTGCAGTTAGATACGCCATACAACATTTATCATCAACCGGCTTCACGATTTGTGGCGGACTTTGTCGGTCTTGGTAACTTCATCCCGGCAGTGGTTAAGGATGATCAGCATATCGAGACGGTTTTTGGCCAATTAACCGGCGATGTGAGTTCTGCCTTTAGACCGGGTGATCAGGTGGATTTGCTGGTAAGACCCGATGACATCCCGCACGACGATGCAAGCCCGATATCCGCGATTGTTGAGAGCAAACGCTTTCTCGGTGCAGAATTTTTATACACGCTGCGTCTTCCAAACAACCATACTGTTTTATGTTATGCGCCCAGTCACCACAACCATGAAATTGGCAAGCCACTGGCAATCCGGCTCGACCTGGAACATCTGGTGCTATTTCACCGACAGGCTGTAGTAAATTCCTAAAAACTTGACGTAAGTCACTATAAGTACAAGAATTATGATAATTACTCTTGCGCTTAACCAGTGATGAAATTGACAAAACTCCAAACCCCGGGCTATTGGGTAATCATAATACTAAGCCAATGCCTTTTCAGCAGCCACCTGCCTGCAGGCATGATATCGACCCAACAAATCAGCCAGAAAAATACTTTAACCAGTGAGCAGGAACAAATTCGCTCCGCGTTAATGCGTGAGGATGTAAAGCGTGCGATGCTGGCTTATGGCATTCAGCCTGTTCAGATACAGCAACGTATGAAGCAACTGACCGATGAGGAAATCAGGCAGCTGGCAAGGCATATCGAGCATCTGCCGGCGGGCGGAGGTGCCGGTCTGGTTCTTTTTGCGACAGGACCCATAGTGTTAATGTTTGAACTTATGGGCCTGACCGACCTCACTACCACATTCTGATGCCTGTATTGTTGAACTATCTGTGTCGCGCGCTTGTTTTACTCTATCTGTATCAGCTTCTCACTGCGTGCACAGCCATTGCAGTGGCGGATCGCGTGATTCCAAAGCAGCCGCAGGACCTGCCAGGTGATATAAAAATTGATGTGCCTTTTATTAAGCAGACCGATCACCACTGCGGTCCGGCTTCGCTGGCGATGATTGCCAATTATTATGGTCACCCGGTCCGCGCAGAACAGGTAGCTGATCTGGTCTTTATCCCCACCAAAAAAGGCAGCCTTCAGGTCGAGATGCAGGCCGCCGCCCGCAGTCTTGGTTTTGTGGCATTCAGCATGAATATGGATGCCTCCTCACTGCGGGCTGAGATCATTGCTGAGCGTCCCGTCATGATTCTGCAGAATCTTGCTTTTAGCATTTACCCTGTCTGGCATTACTCTGTCGTCACCGGTGTTAGCCCTGATAATGAATATTTTTTACTCCATAGTGGTCGACATAAATACTACAGGAGCGATTGGACTACGCTTGAAAATACCTGGCGGCGTGGCCAATACTGGGCATTGGTAGTGCTGCCAAGCGGTGAACTTCCAGTAAGTATTAACGAAGATCAGGCAGTCAATGCGGCAATCGCCCTGGAGAAAATAGGTAACTATCGTGCAGCACAGCAGACATATACTTCAATCATTCAGCGCTGGCCTGAGAGTTTCATCGCCCATGTGGGTCTTGCCAACAGTCACATGCAGCTAAAAGAGCCTCTGGCAGCCAGCAAGGCCTACAGACGGGCACTTGAATTGGATGCACAGTCTGCTGAAGTTCTTAACAACTTTGCCTATAGCGCTTTTGAACTTGGATGTGAAGTCAGTGCTTTGCATGCCGCCAGCTGTGCAATGCGAATTGACGGTGCCAATCATAAGCAATTAACAGCCACACTCAGAGAATTAAAATCGCTGACTAATAACCCGCGACACCACGCAATGTGCCCTGATATTCGCTGCACTACTGACTCTTTCGCGACGACTAACCATTATATGAACTAAGCTAAGCACAATTTATATATTTTAGTTATCATTGCGCCCCGAACCTGCTGGCTTGAACAAGAACGAATGTTATTTTTGGTCACACAACTTTTCCTGGCAGACAGCAGAATCTCGCATCAGCAGTTTGGACACTATCATCTAAGGAGAGAACACGATGTCATCATCTTTTAATCGCTGGCGGCCACACCCCTGGCATGGAATAGACGTAGGGCCGCGGCCTCCCAAATTCGTACATGCCTATATCGAGAGTACGCCCTTTAACCACATTAAATATGAAGTAGACAAACAAACTGGCTACCTGCGCGTTGACCGCCCTCATCGCACTTCGTCACTACCTCCGACTCTGTATGGTTTTATCCCCCAGACATACTGCGGCAGTCGCGTCGGCGCCTTAATGGATGGTGCCAGACAGGGTGACCACGACCCACTGGATATCTGTGTTGTCAGCGACCGCCCGATTGACCGTGCCGAATTAATCCTTAATGCACGTGTTGTTGGCGGATTACCCATGCTGGATGACGGCGAGGCGGACGATAAAATTATCGCTGTATTGGAAAAAGATCACGTATGGTCAAACGTACAGGATATTTCAGAACTCCCTCAATCAATTGTCGAGCGCCTGCGGCACTATTTCAGCACTTACAAATCACTTCCGGGAGAGAAAAGCAAGGTTCATGTTGGAGATGCCTACGGGCGTGAGCATGCCGAAAAAGTGATCCAGCTATCAATGGATGACTATCTCGATAAGTTTGAACGTTTATCCTCAAGCGCATAAATAAAACGGCCACCCTGTAAACTTAAAAGGATGTATTCCGTTACATCCTTTTTTTACAGCTAATACCACCATCGCCCGCAACCACTTTGCTATTTATCAATACAGGTATCTCTCTATCGAATCTGCATTTGACAGGATCCGCCAGACGGATGGTTATTCGATATCAATCCACATTGATACGGAACAATCATGTTAATCAACGCCGCTAATGGGATATGCTCGTTCTGGGAACATGCATCCGGTATAGTTATGAGTATCCAAGCAAACAAAACATTGATTGACTGACATGACCAAAAAAACCAGACCTTATTCTTCCATCGTCGTGGACGGCACCGAACGCGCGCCCAGCAGAGCCATGTTACGCGCGGTTGGCTTCACAGACAGCGATTTTAAAAAACCACAAATTGGTATTGCCTCAACCTGGAGTATGGTCACGCCATGTAACATGCATATTGACACGTTGGCCGAAAAGGCGGCATCCGGCGCAGATAATGCAGGGGCGAAAGGCGTCATCTTTAATACCATTACCATTTCGGACGGTATCTCGATGGGCTCTGAAGGCATGAAGTATTCGCTCGTATCACGCGAAGTAATTGCCGACTCCATTGAAACAGTGGCCGGATGCGAAGGATTTGATGGCCTGGTTGCGATCGGCGGGTGTGACAAAAACATGCCTGGCTGCATGATTGCGCTGGCACGGCTCAATCGTCCAGCAGTATTCGTCTATGGTGGCACAATCATGCCGGGCAATTATAAGGGGAATAAGATAGACGTAGTCTCAGTCTTCGAAGCCGTCGGTCAGCATGCCAAGCACCAGATCAGCGCCAAAGAACTCAAGGAAGTTGAATCTGCCGCGATACCCGGACCGGGTTCGTGTGGCGGTATGTATACTGCCAATACCATGGCCTCAGCCATCGAGGCGCTTGGTATGAGTCTGCCCGGCAGTTCGGCCCAGGCAGCGATCTCCAGATCTAAAGAAACCGACTGCCACAACGCAGGGAAGGCAGTTATGAATATGATCAGGAAAAACATTCGTCCCGGTGACATCATGACCCGCAAGGCATTCTTGAATGCTATTGCCGTGATAACCGCACTCGGTGGGTCCACCAATGCCGTATTACATCTGTTAGCCATGGCGCATGCCATGAAAGTGAAATTATCGATTGATGACTTCACCCGCGTGGGGAAAAAAGTCCCGGTTCTTGCAGACTTGCGTCCAAGTGGCAAATATATGATGTCAGAGCTGATTGCGATTGGCGGAATCCAACCGTTGATGAAGATGCTGCTCGATGCCGGGCTTATCAACGGGGAATGCCTGACCGTCACGGGTAAGTCACTCGCGCAGAATTTGAAAAATATTAAACCTTACCCCAAGCGCCAACAGATCGTGCGCCCTCTAGACAACCCGATCAAGAATGACAGCCACCTCGTCATTCTTTACGGCAATCTGGCGCCCGGCGGTGCGGTGGCCAAAATATCAGGAAAAGAAGGACTCTCGTTTACCGGTAAGGCAAAAGTTTTTTCCTCTGAAGAGGCTGCACTAAAGAAAATTCTGGATGGAAGCATAAAAGCCGGGGATGTCATTGTCATTCGCTACGAAGGGCCAATAGGAGGCCCGGGGATGAGAGAAATGTTATCACCCACTTCCGCGATTATGGGCCGGGGTCTGGGCAAGGATGTTGCCTTGATTACTGATGGTCGGTTCTCTGGTGGCAGCCATGGTTTTGTCGTTGGACATATCACCCCGGAAGCGGCGGTGGGTGGCCCACTTGCACTGGTCAAGAATGGCGACAAGATCACCATTGATGCGCAGAAGCGTGAAATGATATTACATGTCAGCAATGCTCAACTAAGTCAGCGCAAGCGCGCCTGGAAGGCGCCCAGGCCAAACTACACACGTGGGGTCCTGGCCAAATTTGCCAGGCAGGTGCGCTCCGCTTCCGAGGGGGCAGTGACAGATTGATTAGGCGTCTCCAGTCAGACCAGGGATTTTCAGGGTAGAACTCGGGACATTTCCGGTATAAATTATCTGCGTCCGGTTTTCTGCCAGTCCCAAAACTGACGAAACACACATAAAAAACCACTAATAATCAATTCGACGTACCGATTTGCACGATTTATCGACGATATCCGTTGGAACTATCCACGGAATGGTTTAGGATTTAGCCCCTTTTTATCGTGCAGTTTTTCATACATATACAAGGAGCAGCTGAATGTCACTGACACCAGAAGAATTAGAAGCCATCATGGAGCGCAAGAATAAAATGCGTCGTGAAGCCTACGACCGTCGCAACGCACAGGAAGACAAGGATGAAGTGAGTGCCAGGGCTGTCAAGCGCTTCATGGAGTTGCCAGAGTATCAAAATGCCAAGTGCGTGATGTGGTACATCGACTGCCGATCAGAAACACGTACCAAGCCTGAGCTGCTTGAGGAAGTGGCCAAGGGTGAGAAGAAAATCATTGTGCCCTACTGTACTGTTGATGAAAAAGGGGAAAATAAACTTGGACTGTGGTGGATGGAAAGCCTCGAAGAAATGGTTGTTGGCAAATGGAACATCCTGGAACCCCCCAAAGAAATGTGGGGCAACCCGGCTAAAGAGGTTCAGCCAGAAGATCTGGATCTGGTGCTGGTTCCTGGTGTTGGTTTTGACAGAAATGGCGGAAGAATGGGCAACGGGCAGGGATACTATGACCGATTGCTGGAAAAAGTCCGCCCGGATGCGCCACTTATTGCCCTTTGCTATGAATCACAGTTGTTCGACAATGTCCTCGTCGCACCTCATGATGTGTATATGGATAAAGTAGTCACAGAAGACGCCGTTTACGAAGGCAAAGGAAGAGACTAATGACCGCAATTATTGATGATACGTATGCAGAAGCTTTTAAAAGTCTGTATACAGAATTTCTGATTACCGCCAAAGACCGCAAATGGGTCGAGCATGCCGTCAATGCAGCGACTGGCAATGCCTCCAGCTCCATATTGTGTGATTGTGAAGCAGGCCTGGACCGCTATGTCGGACCCGGCGGGGATGAAAGCTTTAAAACTCCGGATGGCCGGCCCGGCGCGTTAGTGCAGCTTCATGTTCCGCGTTTTCGCAAGGACCGCGTAGAGGCGCTGGAGCGCGCTGCCCTGGTCAGAATCAGCCAGAACGTAATGACCTGCCCAACTGCCTCATGTTTTAACATGATCGATTCGGATGAGTACTATCACATGGGTCGTAAAGTTGCCTATTTTGGTAACGGTTTCCAAAAACGCATAGAACGTTATGGTCGCAAGATGTGGTGGATTCCAATTCTAGGTGGAGAATTTGTACTGGATCGTCGACTCGGTCGTGCTGATGGTCTGATGGGTGGGAACCTGTGGTTTTTTGGCAAAGATGTCGACTCGGCACTGGAAGCGGCAGAAAAAGGGGTGGAAGCCATACTCCCCGTCGACGGCGTAATCACAACATTCCCGGGCGGAATTGCAGGTAGCGGCTCCAAGGCCGGCAGCAACTATGATTTCACTATCGCAAGCACTTACGAAAAATTCTGTCCATTGTTACAGGACCATCCGGACGTTGAACACGGTCTTCCGGAAGGTGTTAACTCTGTCATGGAAATCATCATGAATGGCCGTGATATGAATTGCATTATTGAAGCCACTCAGGCAGCAATTCAGGCTTCAAAAGAAACTGACGGCTTACTAATGATTTCGGCAGGAAACTACAACGGACGACTTGGTAAAAGTTTCATCTATCTCGATCCGAGCAAACAGCCAAAAGAGTAAACCAAGTATTGTTGTATACAAGGCCAGTTAGATTAGAATCAGCTGGCCTTTTTTATTTCGGCCTGCATGCCGATTGAATATTGAGACTCGAACATTGATCATTGATGGTAAAAAAGTTGCGTTAGATATCCGCAACAAAATCAAAACACATCTGGCGCATTTCCCAAACACAACAATCACCCTGGCCACCGTCATTGTCGGAAATAACCCCGCCAGCCAATTGTATGTAGGAATGAAACATCGTGAAGCCAACGCGGCAGGCATAAAATCAAGACACCTCGCCCTGGATGAAAATATTTCCCAACACGCACTGGAGGAACAGATCACATTACTGGCTGATGATGACAGCGTCCATGGAATCCTGGTCCAACTTCCTCTTCCCAGGCATCTAAATAAAGAAAAAATGCTATCCAAAATACCGCCCGAAAAAGATGTTGATGGACTGACTGATGTCAACATGGGCCGTCTGTTACAGGGGAAAAAACAACTCGTGCCTTGCACGCCGCTTGGCGTGATGCGCCTGATAGAAGCCTATGGCATTGAAACCTGTGGGAAAAACGCCGTGGTTATCGGACGTTCATCACTGGTAGGACTGCCTCAGGTACTGCTACTCGCAGAACGCGGCGCCGACGCGACAGTGACATTGGCACATTCGCGCACAAAAGATCTGGCAGACGTCTGCAAAAATGCCGATATACTGGTGAGCGCAGTCGGCTCGCCTGCACTGATCACCGACAATTACATCAAGCCAGGTGCAATGGTGTTTGATGTTGGCGTTACACGGCTGGCCAACCAGAAAATACAGGGTGACATAGACTTCGACAAAGTTGAGAAGATTGCCGGCGGCGTCACTCCGATGCCGGCGGGAACAGGGCCAATGACAGTCGCCTGCCTGTTGGAAAATACTGTTCACGCGGCAATGTTACAGGGTGTATTACCACGATCTCATTAAATAACAGGCCCGGCAAATCGCTGGCCAAACTGCGCTTGTGGATAAGCGCCTGCTTGTGGCATTATGGCGAACTTTTCGGGCATTGTTGGAAAACTGCCCAAATTATCGATTTTTTTAACACGCCCTCTTTCCGACAGAGTATCAACAATTTCACTGATGCATAGCGGATTTGAGCTGGACTGTGATACTACATTTTAAACTCACAAATAAAGGTACTGTTATGCCTGGCGAAAAACTTAGTTATCCTGGAAGAAATTATCTGTTTGCACCTGGTCCTACTCATATCCCTAACCAAGTCCTGACTGCCATGATGGTGCCTCAAGAAGATCACCGGGCACCAGATTTCCCTCAGCTAGTAAAACCTTTACTGGAAGATCTGAAGAAAATCTTCAAAACAAAAAAAGGCCAGTGTTTTATTTTCCCCGCGACCGGCACAGCAGGCTGGGAAATAGCACTGGCTAATACCTTATCCCCGGGTGACAAGATTCTTACATCTCGCTTTGGCCAATTCAGCCACTTGTGGTTTGACCTGGCTACGCGTATCGGTCTTGAGGTTGAACTCATCGAAGTTCCATGGGGAGAGGGTGTTCCTGTAGCAGAGTTTAAAAAGCGTCTGCGCGCGGATAAAGAACATCAGATTAAAGCGGTCATTGCCTGCCATAATGAAACCGCCACAGGCGTCACCAGCGATATTGGCGCACTTGGTAGAATGATGAAAAAAGATCTTAAACACCCGGCATTATTGATGGTAGATGGGGTCAGCTCTATCGCGAGCATTGACTTCCGAATGGATGAATGGGGCGTCGATATTGCCGTCAGCGGTTCACAGAAAGGGTTCATGCTGCCTGCCGGTATGGCCTTGCTTGCATTCAGTCCCAAGGCACTTGCCAAACGCAAGACAGCCAAATGTCCGCGTTGCTTTTTGGATATTCAGGACCATATCAACACTAACAAAGATGGCTTCTTCCCATATACGCCATCCATACCAATGTTAAGAGGCTTGCGTGCATCACTTGATCTTTTACTTGATGAAGGGCTGGATAATGTTTATGCCCGCCACTATCGCCTGGCCGAAGGAGTGAGAAAAGCCGTGAAAGCATGGGGATTGCAGACATGCGCGACTTCCCCCAAGTGGCGTTCAGACACCGTCACGGCAATTATGACACCACCGAGTGTCAACGCAGCAGAGGTCATCCATATTGCTTATCATCGTTATAATATTTCTCTTGGTGCTGGCCTTTCAAAAGTGGCAGGCAAGGTATTCCGTATTGGCCACCTTGGCGATAACAATGATGTTCGCATGATGGCTGCTCTTGGTGGAGTTGAAATGGCAATGCGCGATGCGGGCATGCGTATTAAGGCTGGCAGCGGTACAGGTGCTGCCTGCGAATATTACCGATCAACAGCCAAAGCCATTCCAGCTTTCAAGGCGGCCAAAGCACCCGCACGCACCAAGAAGAAAACCAGTGTTCGTCGCAAAAGCCGTTAATTGCTGACGGTTCAAGTTTGTCATATTCACCATTCCTGAGAGCCTGATGGCTCTCAGGAGCATTTTAATCATTAGGAAAGTTTTATTATGAGTTTCACACAATACAAACCCGCCAAATTGCGGGTACAGCGCTGCGAACTTGCTGTACCAGGTTCAAACCTTAAAATGATAGAGAAAGCCGCAGACTCTCAGGCTGATTACGTTTTTCTTGATCTGGAGGACGCCGTTGCACCTGATGACAAGCTACAGGCGCGGAAAAATATTGTTGAAGCACTCAACGATATTGACTGGAAAGGAAAAGGAAAAACGGTATCCATTCGTATTAACGGCCTTGATACACACTATATGTACCGTGATGTAGTTGATGTGGTCGAGCAGGCAGGCAGCAATCTGGACACTATACTGATACCAAAAGTAGGCACACCAGCAGATGTATACATGGTTGATGCGATGGTTACCCAAATTGAAGAAGCCAAAGGTTTTGACAACAGAATCGGCTTGGAGGCGTTAATCGAGACGGCATTAGGCATGGCGAATGTAGAAGCAATAGCCACTTCCAGCCAACGAATGGAAGCAATGCATTTTGGCGTCGCGGATTATGCGGCCAGCAATCGCGCACGCACGGTCAATATTGGAGGACTCAATCCGGATTACCCTGGTGATCAGTGGCACCATGCGATCTCTCGCATGACCGTCGCCTGTCGCGCCTATGGACTGCGTCCGATTGATGGGCCATTTGGCGACTTTAATGATCCTGACGGCTATCTTCTGGCGGCTAGACGCGGTGCTGCACTCGGTATTGAAGGAAAATGGGCGATTCATCCATCCCAAATTGACCTGGCGAACGAGGTCTTTTCACCGCCCGAAGCGGAAGTCACCCGCGCGCACCGCATTCTGGAAGAATTGGATAAAGCGGCTAAAGAGGGCCGGGGTGCGGCCTCGCTTGATGGTAAAATGATTGATGCAGCTTCAGCACGAATGGCCGAAAATGTCGTCCGTGCAGCAGATGCCATTGCGGCAAAGAGCAAATCTTAACCACTACCCCCTCGTGTACCTTGCACAATAGTGCAAGGTACACCTAAAATAGTCGTATAAAAATTATAACCATATTACTTATACGACTTTTCTGATCCAGCGTACATAAATAGATGGAGTAACTAATACTCGCACGCAACCCTGTTCGCGTGCGTAAAATTCTTTATTAAATTCAAACATGGGAGGAAGATGCTGTGGACATCCACGAGTATCAGGCAAAAGAGCTATTATCCAAATTTGGTGTCAGCATTGCACCCGGCGGACTCGCATACAGCCCTGAACAGGCTGTGTATCGCGCCAAGGAAATTGGTGGCAACAAGTGGGTTGTGAAAGCACAGATACACTCAGGTGCGCGCGGGAAAGCGGGCGGAGTAAAAATCTGTAGCACAGAAGATGAAGTATTAACTGCGGCAACAGATCTTCTCGGCAAGACACTGGTCACACACCAAACTGGCCCCCAGGGCAAAGTTGTATATCGTCTTTATATAGAAGAAGGCACGGATATAGAAAAAGAACTGTATGTTGCCCTTGTACTTGACCGCGTAAAACAAAGGGTAGCCATTGTGGCTTCATCCCAGGGAGGTATGGATATTGAAGAAGTCGCTGCTACCAACCCTGAAGCCATTATCCGCACGGAAATTGAGCCACAGGTCGGTCTGACAGATTTCCAGGCACGGGAAATTGCATTCCAGCTCGGCCTCGACCCATCTCTGGTATCGCAGGCGGTCAAAACACTTAAGGGTGCATACCGCTCCTTCACCGAGCTTGATGCCACCATGGTAGAAATCAATCCCCTGGTTGTCACCAAAGATGGCCACATTCGTGCACTCGACGCAAAAATGGGTTTTGACAGTAACGCGTTGTTCCGTCGCCCAAATATTGCAGAACTGCGTGATAAATCACAAGAAGATCCCCGCGAAACGGCAGCATCAGACTATGGCCTCAGTTATGTTGGCCTCGATGGCGACATTGGTTGCATGATTAATGGTGCAGGTCTGGCCATGGCTTCGCTCGACATGATCAAGCATAAAGGAGGAGAACCGGCCAACTTCCTTGACATTGGAGGAGGTGCATCACCGGAGCGGGTAGCAAAAGCGTTTGAATTAGTGCTCGCTGATGAAGGTGTTAAAGCCTTTCTTGTCAATATTTTTGCCGGCATCAACCGTTGTGACTGGATTGCGGAAGGAATTGTACAGGCCTTTAAAAAGCTGGAAGTAAAAGTGCCCCTTGTTGTGCGACTCTCAGGCACAAACGTTGAACAGGGACAGAAAATACTGGCGGATAGCGGATTGCCAATAATCACTGCCCATACACTGGCTGAAGCGGCTGAAAAAGCAGTTGAAGCTCGTAACCAAGCCGTTGGCGCATAGGGAGATTGAACAATGACTGTATTACTTAATGAAAAAACTAAAGTAATCGTACAAGGATTTACCGGTAAAATTGGCACCTTCCACGCTGAAGAGATGATGGAATACGGGACTAACCTGGTGGGTGGCGTGACGCCCGGCAAGGGCGGCAAAGAACATCTCGGTAAACCTGTTTTCAATACTGTCAAGGAAGCGGTTAAAGAGGTAGGGGCAGAAGCCAGTATCATTTTTGTTCCTGCAGCCTACGCAGCTGACTCAATCATGGAAGCCGCAGACGCAGGAATCAAATACTGTGTTGCCATATCAGATGGCATCCCTGCGCAGGACATGATGAAAGTCAAGCGGTATATGTACCGCTACAAAAAGGAAAACCGTATGGTGCTGACCGGTCCCAACTGTGCCGGAACAATCAGCCCCGGAAAAGCCATGCTGGGCATTATGCCCGGACATATATACATGCAAGGTGAAGTAGGTGTCGTTGGCCGCTCCGGCACACTGGGTTACGAAGCTGCCTCACAAATGAAAGCCCTCGGTATTGGTATCACTACCAGCGTGGGAATTGGTGGCGATCCAATCAATGGAAGCTCTCATCGCGATATCCTTGAGCACTTTGAAAATGACCCCGAAACCAAGGCAGTGATGATGATCGGGGAAATCGGCGGCCCACAGGAAGCAGAGGCTGCGGAGTACTTTAAGAATCATATGACCAAGCCACTGGTAGCCTACATTGCAGGTCTGACTGCTCCTAAAGGACGCCGCATGGGCCATGCCGGAGCCATTGTCTCTGGCGTGGGTGAAAGTGCCGCAGAAAAAGTCGCCCTCCTCAAGGAAGCGGGTGTGACTGTTGCACCAAATCCTTCAGACCTTGGCATCACCATGGAAAAAGTACTGAAAGAACTCTAAATATCAATATCCCAGGGAGAATCTTGATGAGCAAACCTAAAGTAATAGTGACCCGCAAATGGCCGGAGCCAGTTGAAGCCCAGCTAAAAGAGCTGTATGACGTACAGCTTAATGAAAATGATGTGGCCATGACTCCGGATGAAATGAAGGCGGCACTTGCCAATTGTGATGCTTTTTGCCCAACTGTGACAGACCAGGTTAATGCAGATGTACTTGGCACTTCTGATATTTCCGCCAAAATAATCGCCAGCTATGGTGTCGGTTTTAACCATATCGACCTGGATGCAGCAAAATCGCGCGGATTAACAGTGACCAACACACCAGAAGTATTAACTGACTGTACTGCAGATATTGCAATGGGTTTGCTTATTTCTGCGGCCCGAAGAATTGGTGAAGGTGAGCGACATCTCAGAAATGGTGAATGGACCGGCTGGCGTCCAACTCACATGATGGCTACCAAGGTAACAGGTAAAACACTTGGCTGTATTGGCTTTGGCCGAATTGCCCAGGCCACGGCCGCTCGGGCTCATTTCGGGTTTGGTATGCGTATTATCTTTAGTGATCCGTACCCGCCTCCACAGGAGGTAGTGAATCGTTTTGGCGCAACACAAATGAGTGTTGAGGAAGTATTAGGTCAAGCAGATTTTGTTTCTCTTCATTGTCCCGGCGGTAAAGACACCTATCATTTACTGAATGAGGAACGCATAGGGATGATGCAAAAACACGCAGTGTTAATCAACTCTGCGCGAGGTGATGTCATTGATAATCAGGCGTTAATCAAGGCGCTTAAAAACGGCACGATCGCAGGAGCCGGCCTTGACGTCTTTGAAGGCGAACCAAAGCTGGATCCTGGCTTCCTTGATTGTGAAAATGCCGTACTTTTGCCACATCTGGGTAGCGCTTCGGTAGAAACACGAATAGCCATGGGTGAGCGTGTATTGGATAACCTGAAAGCCTTTTTTGCTGGAGAAACTCCGCGCGATAAGTTGGTATAAAATTGCTACATTATCGCGATAGCAGTGATTGCAGCACGTCTCACGTGGGCAATATTGTGTAACAACTTCACAAAAGGGGGCTCATCAGGCCTCCTTTTGTGCGTATACAAGCAAAAACAACATTATGTCTAGCAAGAAAAAATCAATGTCGATCAAGTCATTTCTTTCCAATTGGACACAGTTTGTCTCTGTTTCCAGCAGTGCTTCCATTTCGGATCGTGTAACAAAATATAGTGATGAGGTGACTGAGCTATTATTCAACAGCCTGATAGAGGTGATCCGAAAGCGTAGCCCCGAAATTGAGGACATTATTCTTGGCACACAGGAGTTACGTCACTCCAATCAGAAATTATTGACTTATTCTCTTCAGGCATATGGGATCTGGTTTCAGCTGCTATCCATACTGGATCAGCACGTCAATGAAAAGCGACTGCGCTTGATCGAATCGGAAATCGGCCATAATCAGGTGCCAGGAACCTTTGCCCAGGTGATTTCACAAGCCGCAAGTGAAGGTGTCAGCGCAGACCAGTTACAAAAAGTTTTTGAACACTCATCGATCTTCCCAACCATCACCGCTCACCCGACCGAAGCAAAACGCGTGACAGTGCTGGAAATCCACCACAGAATCTACATGTTGCTCAAGCAGCTGGAAAAAGATCGCAGTACTACGCATGAGCGTGAGATACTCAAGCAAAACGTGCGCGATGAAATTGACCTGCTCTGGCTAACCGGCGAAATACGGCTCGAAAAGCCAACTGTGCAACAGGAAGTTTCCTGGGGCTTGCACTTTTTCAAAGAGTCTCTATACCAGGGTGTCAATGAACTTTATGCAGAGCTCGAACGCGTACTGAATCAATATTATCCGGACCACACATTCAACATCCCGGCTTTTTTCCAGTTTGGCTCATGGATAGGAGGTGACAGGGATGGCAATCCTTTTGTTACGACTGAAGTTACCGAGTATGCAGTCAAGCAATCCGCCAAGACAACCCTGCAACATTATTTAACCCAGCTGAAAGGATTGGGTTCATATTTAAGCATTGCCAATCATTCGGTTGACCTGCCTGAGAGTTTTTATACACAGCTAGATGAAATATTGGAAAAAAGTGGTGATGCAGACAACATCAAGTCTCGCAATCCTGGTGAAGTGTTCAGACAAATCATCTATTGCATTATCAAAAGACTCACTGCAAATCTCTACCAGCTTTCCACAGACAGCAAACAAAGTATTGCTTACCGATCTGTCAGCGAGATATCGGCCGATTTGCGTGTAATTGAAGAGGGCCTGCTGGCCGCAAATTGTGAAACGATATGTATCAACCATATCCGCCCGTTTCGCCATAGTGTAGAAGCTTTTGGCTTTCATACCAGCAGTCTTGACCTGCGCCAGAACTCCACTGTGACTACGCAGGCATTACAGGAAATCTGGAAGGCTCAAAACGGGACAGACCGCGAACCACCTTCCAAAGACAGCGAAGAATGGCGTCACTGGCTGCTGGAAAAATTACAGGAACCAATAAACAAGCTGCCTCAATTTAGCTCACTCTCTGAGATGAGTCACGAAACACTTGATTTAATGCGGCTGATTCGAACACTTCAGGAGAAAATTGACCGGGATGCATTTGGTGTTTTCATTTTAAGCATGACCCAGTCAAGCGAGGATATCATTGGCGTCTACCTGCTTGCCAAGTACGCAGGGCTATTTACTGACGAACAGAATATTGCTTCCTGTCGAATTCTTGTAGTTCCCTTGCTTGAGACAATCGATGATTTGCGCAATGGCCCGGCCATACTCGAGGATCTTCTCGATATTCCTTTTGTCAGGCGCACGATCAGTGAATTTGGCGGTCATCAGGAAATCATGGTGGGCTACTCTGATTCCAATAAAGATGGCGGGTGTGTCTGTTCCACCTGGGAAGTAAGTAAAGCGCAAACAATGATTTATCAGGCTGGCCAGAAACACGACATTCAGATTTCATTTTTCCATGGCCGCGGAGGCTCAGTTTCTCGCGGTGGTGCGCCAGCGGGTCGGGCTATTGCAGCCCAGCCGGCAGGAACGATTAATGGCCGCATGCGAGTCACAGAACAGGGCGAAGTAGTGTCGAGCAAGTTTGCAAACCGGGAAGTTGCCGAGCAGCAAATGGAATTACTGGCCGCCAGTGTACTCTCGCACACACTCTTTTCGGAACAGGATCCAAATTTACAAAAGCGTTCTGAATACGATGAAATCATGGAAATCCTGTCTGCGACATCACAAGTAAGATATCGTAATCTGGTCGAGGCACCCGGGCTGGTTGACTTTTATCAGTACGCCAGTCCCGTCGAGGAATTGACATTAATGAAAATAGGCTCTCGCCCTGCTCGCCGCTTTGGTGCTTCCAGCCTGGATGATCTGCGAGCAATTCCATGGGTATTTGCCTGGACACAGAATCGTTTAATGGTACCGGGCTGGTACGGATACGGAACCGCGATCGAGCACTTGCTCAATGAACGAGGTGACGCAGGCCTGGCAATTCTTCATGAAATGTTCGAGAAATGCCCGATATTCAGGTTAATCACGGATAACGTGGAAAAAATGCTGTTCCTCACCGACTTTGAAGTAGCCACTGAATATGCCTCATTGGTCGAAGATCAGAAATGCAGTCAGAAAATTATGGCCATGATAGAGTCTGAGCGAGAATTAACTGAACGAATGCTGTTAAAAGTGACCAATGAATTGGAATTATGTAAGCGTTTTCCTAATTTCCATGACACGATGTCGGCCAGGATACATGGAATTAAGCAAATTGGTCTTGAGCAGGTAAAACTTGTAAAACAATTCAGAGATCCTGATTCAACCAAGGTCACTGCCCAGGCCAACCTGGTCCCCTTGCTGCTATCAATCAATTGTGTTGCTGCAGGGCTTGGCTGGACAGGTTAGCTGTATTGCCATCAGTGAATAAATCTTCTCAAGGTGATGGCTTAGATGGCATTTTTTGAATATTGCATATGATTCTACCAGGCAGTATGCATATGGTAATCAATCCAATGGCAACTAATGTGCCAGACATGATTAATTTTAAGCTCAATACTAATTTAATCTCATGAAAAAATTACTCTACCACTTTGACACAGACTCCATACCAAGCGTGTTTGACTCGGTTGTCGCCTACGACGGTGGTGCAGACCATGTCACTCAATTTGCTTCTATTACTCCAGAAAACTGTTATTCACTCGTAGAGGGAGCTATTTATACACGTGCACCCAAAAACAAAAAAAACACTGCTTTATTTGTAGGAGGCAGCGATCTGGCTGCAGGCCAGCAGCTTTTCTCAAAAATACAGTCCATATTTTTTCAGAATTTCCGGGTGTCAGTCATGCTTGACAGTAATGGTTGCAATACTACTGCCGCTGCAGGTGTTGCCCTTATAACCAGCACAACAGACGTAAGCGGTAAAACTGCGGTTGTTCTTGCAGGCACGGGTCCCGTTGGTCAGCGTGCGGCAGCGATGCTGGCGATGAATGGAGCGAATGTTCGCTTAACCTCCCGCAAGCTGGAACGCTCACAGCAATCCTGCGAGCTCATGCATAAACAGTTTGGTGTTGAATTACATCCGATGGTTGCTGATAGTGAGGACTCTGTCGCAGATGCATTGGAGAATGCCCATATTGTTTTTGGTGCAGGTAAAACAGGCATTCAGTTATTAGACGCCGGGCAATGGCAACAACATTCATCGATAGAAGTCATGGCCGATGTAAATACCGCTCCACCCCTTGGTTTCGAAGGCATCGAGATGATGGATAAAAATGAGCAACGTTTTGGCAAACGTATCTTCGGCGGTATTGGGATAGGCGCACTAAAACTCAGGGTACACCGGGCATGCATTGCGCGTTTGTTTGAAAGTAATGATTTAGTACTTGATGCAAAAGAAGTATACCAAACAGCGCAATCACTTCTTTAGCTAATAATATGCATACCACTTTCGGCATAAAACGCATTATTAATGCAGTCATATTTTCATGCCGGGGGATTACTGCGACGTGGAAATCTGAAGCCGCTTTTCGCGAAGAGATAATATGCGGAATAATATTGTTCCCGGCCGCATTTTTTCTCGGCGAATCGCTAACACAAACCGCAATATTGATCATTCCACTCTTTATCGTGTTAATCGTTGAACTACTTAACACTGGTATCGAGCATGTTGTCGACCGGGTCGGGCTGGAACACCATGAGCTATCCAGGCTTGCCAAGGATGCCGGCTCCGCAGCCGTCTTTTTAAGTAATATGCTGATCATCTCAGTATGGAGTTTAATCGCACTGGACCGCTTTGTCTTATAGCTGCGCAGCTATAAGACCTAACCTTTGGCCAATTAGCGCAGTATCGCATGTCAAAGGATTCTCTTATACACTTATTCGCACAAAAACCAACCATATGCCATCCAGAATACTTTTACTGCGGTCTTGACTGAACAATGCTTAAATCCCCTTCCCAATTTGAAATGCTGAAAACACTCATTGCATGCCCTTCTGTTAGCAGCAATCACTCCCATCTGGATAACAGCAATTTAGAAGTAATCAATTATCTTGCGGAATGGCTTGAGAACTTAGGCTTTAATATAGACATTCAGTGTTTACCTGGCCAGCCCGGCAAGGCTAACCTGATTGCTAGAATCGGCGAAGGGGATAATGGTCTTGTGCTATCTGGCCACACGGATACTGTTCCCTGCGACGAAAGCCTTTGGACAGTTAACCCATTTCAGTTGTCAGAATCCGCCGGGCGTTATTATGGTCTTGGCTCCAGTGATATGAAAAGTTTTTTCGCACTGGTCATTGAAAGTCTTGGCGATCTGAATATTAAACATTTAAAAAAACCACTCACTATTCTCGCAACAGCCGATGAAGAAAGTTCAATGGCTGGCGCTAAAGCAATACTCAAGGGACAATCAAAACTTGGTGATTATTGCCTTATTGGTGAACCCACTTATCTAAAACCTGTCCGTCAGCACAAAGGAATATATATGGAGAGTATTCGCCTGTCGGGCAAATCGGGGCACTCAAGTGACCCTGCCCTGGGACGCAGTGCACTAGAGGGAATGCACGAGGTGATCCAGGCTTTAATAGACTATCGAGACAAACTTGGATCGCAGTTTGTGAACCAGGAATTTGCCATTCCAACCCCTACACTTAACCTCGGGCATATTCATGGAGGAGATAATCCAAATCGAATCTGTGGGCAATGTGAACTTCACTATGACTTGCGCATACTGCCGGATATGCACATTGAAAAAGTAAAAAACAATTTACATGATATTGTTTCTTCAATCGCGCAGCGTCGAAATCTTCAATGTCACTTCACAAGCCTGTTTGACGGCACACCAGCATTATCCACATCACCAGACAGCACTATTGTCAGACTTGCTGAAAAACTGACAAATACTCGCAGCAGCGCCGTTGTGTTTGCAACCGAAGGGCCATATTTTTCACAAATGGGCATGGAAACCATCGTTCTTGGCCCCGGGAATATTGAAGTCGCACATCAACCTGATGAGTACGTGGAAAAACAACAACTACAACACGCTGTTGTCCTTTATAAAAATTTAATCAGGGAGATATGCTTTGATTAGTGCCGCAAGGCTGCTACTGTGTGCCTGGCACATCACCTCTTAACAGGATACTTCTGCAGTTTCCTCTGCAGAGTGCGCCGATGCATATTTAATGCTCTTGCAGCCGCAGATATATTCCCATCGTGTTCCAGTAGCACTTTTTGCAAATGCTCCCATTCCAGGCGTTTTACAGATAAGGGAGTTTCTTCAATCGGTATTTGTTTATCCGGGCTCGCATCATGGAGTTTTTCAATGATGTCCTGCACAGAAGCAGGTTTTATTAAATAATTAGTTGCACCCAATTTAATGGCTTCTACTGTCGTTGCAATACTGGCATAAGCGGTTAGCATGACTATTCTTATGTTTGGATTCCTCGCCTGTAGTATTTTTATTGCATTTAAGCCGGAGTCTGCACCGATTCTTAAATCGACAACGCCGTATTCGATCTCGGTCAGCTTTTCACATGCGTTCAGCTCATCGAGATCATGCGCAACAAAAGCCTCATAACCTCGCTTTCTGAATGCACGAGATAATGCATTACAAAATGCTATGTCGTCATCCACTATAATTACCGCCAGGCTCATCGTCACTTCATCGGTTGTAGTGGTAAGGTAACCAAAGTCTTTACGCCACCGGCAGGACGATTGGTAAGCTTTATCGCTCCTCCCAGTCTTTGGATGATTTCATGAGCCAAAAAGGCTCCCAACCCGATACCATCAGGTTTTGTTGTATATGGCTTGCATCCAATTTCCCCCAAAATCTTGGGATCAATACCTTCACCCTGATCCAGTATGGCCAGTTGTGCTTTATCGCTCTCCCAGCTTGCTTCTATCTTTATAGCATCTGGTGAGGCATCTGCAGCATTATCAAGCAAGTTAATGAGTGCTTTTGACAGTGCCCTGCTGGCAATCAGGCCAGCCTGCTTATTACCGCTAATTTCTTTATTTAAAGTTACCTGTGGCCTGGTTTTATGCCAATTATCCAACAACTCATTGATATAACATTCAAAATCAACAATGCCATTACCCTCATATTGGCTCGCACCCACCGCCGATGACATATCTGCCAGAGCCTGTTTGCAGCGCGTCACCTGCTGGAGCAAGGTATCAATATCCTGCTGGGTGATTTTATTCTCCTCCAGATCTGTCACGATTAGCTGAATCGTTCCAAGAGGTGTCCCCATTTCATGCGCTGTACTGGCGGCCAGCGTGCCAAGAGAGACCAGTTTTTCATCGTTAATGGCACGCTCGCGTGCTTGTGCCAGCAATTGATCTTTCTGCTGTAATGCAGACCGCATTTTCACGACAAAAAAAGCAATCAGTGCAGCACTTAAAACAAAACTCAACCACATGCCAAGCACATGGAGGGTAAAAGACTGCTCATGGTGATGAGCATGTTGAAACGGGAAAAGCCACATTAAATAGGAATATGCAGCCATGCTCGCTATCGCCAGTAACCACACCCACGACTTGGGCAACAAAACAGCACTTATGGCCAATGGCAACAGGTACATCGAAATAAATGGATTCGTTGCTCCACCTGAAAAGTAAAACAAGGCACTCAGGGCAACGATATCTACCATCAGCTGTGAAAATATTTCGAGATTCCCCACTTCGGTGATCCGGCTTGCCCGCAAGTAAGTATATGCGTTGAACAGGATAAGGCCTGATATAACTAGCGTGATCCCCCACCCATTAAGAGGAAAGGAAAACACAGTCCTTGCGACCAGCGAAGCCACAATCTGCCCAATGATTGACACTGTGCGAAACCAGAATAACAGCCTTAAAGTGTTCTGCTTTTGTATGCCCCACCAATGAATATCCATCGTATTTTTAGTTTCTTACTCGACGCTTTACCGGTCTTTTATTGTAATCTATTACAGCCCATTTATTCTGAGAATAATCAGGGACATATGCGACATTTTGTCACATCTGAAGTGGAATAAACTCTGCTATGGTTCACCGCTAAACACTCACTACGGATTAGAAGCGATCATGTCCCATAATATCAGCTACCTTGCTCCTTTGGCCTGCGCCCTTTTAATATCCCCTGTCACAGGTGAAGAGCTGGCACCTATTTCTGTCACCGGTTCAATTATCCAGGATAAACAGCTATATAAACCCCTATCTACAGAAACTGATGCAGCCCGCCTCATGGAAGCGATACCCGGCGGGGCCGTGCACAGTAACGGCGCGATTAGCGGGCAAACTTATTATCGCGGCAGCTTTGGCCCAAGAATGAATGTTCTCATCGATAATGTGCGCATACAAAGTGGTGGTCCAAACTGGATGGATCCGCCATTACACTACATGCCCAATACCCTGATTGATTCATTTGAAGTACAACGCGGCATTGACTCGATCAGTAATGCCGGTTCAATTGGCACCACCGTGAAAATACAGCCAAAATCAAGCCGATTCAGTCATTCAGAAGAATTTTCTCTGGACGGTGAGTTTGAGCTTTCAGGACACAGTGTCGATGATGGTTATAATACGGGGGGCATTGTCGGCCTGTCTAATGATCAGCATCGCTTCCATGTTACTGGAAGCCATGATCATGGTGATGATTATCACACTGGCAATCAAAGCATTGATGGTACCGACTACGAACGCAGTAGTGTTGGTGCAGGATATGGATTTCAGTCAGGTCCGCATTCCGTCTCTTTTGATGCACGTTATGTCAGCTCCAAAGACACCGGCACACCCTCACTTCCTTTAGATATAGATTTCTTTCACACCGAACTTTACAACGTAAAGTATCTTGGCGAGGTCGCCGGTCGGGGTGTCGAGGTCAATGTCTTTCACACAGACATTGAGCATCGAATGACCAACTTTGATCTCAGACCAGCCCCGGATTTCTCATCTTTACCTTTACCACCATTTGACGGTACGGATCTGCGTGAAGTCGATGTTGATTCAGAGGATACGGGCGCGTCGATAGCCCTGATTCAACCGATGCTGAATGGGGAATTAAGTGTTGGTATTGATGGACATCATGCAGAGCATCACGCGACAATTTTTGACCCGGATGTTGCCGCATTTTTTGTAACTAACTTCAACAACGCTGAAGAAGAGCATCTCGGCCTGTTTTCACAATGGTCCGGAGCTTATCGCAGGGCTTCGCTTGAATTTGGCATCAAATATAAACATGTGAAGACCGATGCCGACGAAGTCGATGCACAGCCAGCAAACCTGCCCGCTGCAAGCGTAATGGGTACACCGCCGGCAGCAGTGCGGGCATTACGGGATCGTTTCAATGATGCCGATCGCTCTCAAAGTGACCATCATTTAGACCTGGTAGCGAAAATGACCTACCCTATAAACAACGAATTTTCTTTCGTCGCAGGCTTTGCACGAAAAACTCGCTCACCCACCTACATTGAACGCTATCTTTGGATCCCTCTGAACGTTAATGCAGGTCTTGGTGACGGTAACAATTATATCGGCAATATTGAGCTGGACCCGGAGTGGAGTAATCAGTTTGAATTGGGTCTCGACTGGGCAAATGATCGCGCCTATTTCACACCGCGGGTTCACTACCAACGAATCAATAATTATATCCAGGGTGTGGCGGTAGATATGAACGCCTTCAATATGCCAGTGATAGGGGTGAGTGCCAATGCTAATGGCGATCCGACGCCGCTGCAGTTTCAGAACGTGGAAGCCGAGATATATGGATTCGACGCCAATTGGGGCTATGAGCTTAATGAACGATGGACATTAAGCGGCGATGCTGCTTATCTAAGAGGAAAACGACGTGATGTCAACGATGACCTGTTCCACATTGCGCCACCACGTGTAAGCGCTGCACTCACACGCCACATAGGAGAAAGCTCTGTCACGCTTGAAGGTGTACTCGTGGCACGTCAAAGCAAGATTTCTGAAGAACTAACAGATGACCCTGATAACCCTAATAACAATAATGACGCTACACCGGGATATGGATTAGTTAATCTATATGGCCAGTACACACCTGCCAGTCACCCGAATATTTCAATACAGGCCGGTGTAGAGAATTTGCTCGACAAAGAGTATACCGACCATTTAAACGGGTTTAACCGTGCCGGCGGAAATGGCGTGGATATAGGCGAAAGACTTCCAGGGCCAGGAATTAATGCCTTCGTCACGGCGCGTGTCTCATTCTAGATATTGTTGTCCCGGGGATCCATGGTGCGATTGATCGCTGCGTCAAATTGTTTCACTGTCGCACCACGGTTTTTAATGGAGTTATTGTGCACGCCGCGCCAACTCATTATCGAGCGCGGCAATCACTTTTTTCAAGTCACTGCCTGACTTCAGCATATCCACTTCGGCACGTGCCTGTTTTACTTTTAAGTAAGAAGTATCCAGTCTTTTCCTGTATTCCCCGATCGGCGTCGTTTCATCGACCATGTCGACTTTTAGCTGGTCATAAAATTCGGGATACTTTTGAAAAGAATAGAGCATCGACATATACACTGCTGCAAATCGGAAGTCATAAGATGGATAATCTTCCAGGTTTTCGACGGCCTCCCGGCTCTGCATTAATTTATCAGAAAAAGTCACCCGGTAACTCTTAAGAGTTTCTTTAAACTCGCCTTCTATTTCATATGTCTTGATAAGTTCCGGGATTACATCAGCAATTGATAACCTGACCATGTCATGCGCCATTAATTCCTCAAACAGTTTCTCTTCGGCTTTTTTTTCTTCACTCTTGTTTGCGGCTGTCTTCTTCAGATCTTCTATATGAGACTCTCTTAATTGAGTAATCTCCTGAGTAGACAGACTGGTGAGGTTTTCAGGTACCTTGTAAAGAACGGTATCCTGTAGCGGCATACCGCCATCCGCTTTCGCGTTTGTCAGAATTCCAAAAAGAACTGCTGCCCATAACCCTTTGCGCAATGCTGGCAAAATAGCGGCTTGAGTTGAATGATCGATTGTAAACATAATTGTCCGTCCATATTTGACGCCCACCGCCATGAGGCTGTTTGTACCACATCGCGTCAGGGCCTGTTTGAATTTCACTTGCCACATAGTACCACAGGCACCTCAGCATATAATAAGAGACAACACATTTTTAGCCATTAATTAAGTATAATCCCAGATAAATAGTCAGTTTTTTAAAGCAGATAGCCATGGAAAATTTTGATATTGAGACATTTCGCAGCGCCGCGCCGTATATTTATGCCCATCAGGGTAATGTTTTCGTCATTACAATTCCCCATAGCCTGATTGAAAGCGATCAGTTGAGCGCACTGGTTCAGGATCTGGCCCTGATGCAGACACTGGGCATCAAATTGGTATTAGTTTATGCCAGCGGACTGTTCCCCAAAACCCGCAAGCACCGTCCAGTTATAGATGAGGCCAAATTGAGTCGATTACAACGCAAGACAGGCCAATTGCAATCACGACTTGAGTCTCAGTTTTCTACCGGTCTGGTAAATACTCCCATGGCCGGCATGAAGCTCACAACCGTATCCGGGAATTTTGTACACGCCAAACCTGTCGGGGTAGAACAGGGTATTGATCTTCAGTTTCATGGGGAAGTCAGGCGTATCGACACTCCGGCAATCTTGAATCAGCTGGAACTTGGCAACATTGTATTACTTACTTCTATCGGATATTCCCCCAGCGGGGAATGCTTTTATATTGACGAGTACGATGTTGCCACAACGGCAGCTGCCAGCATACCCTCTGAAAAACTCATTTTTCTGATGGATGAAAAAACACCGCGCAATAGCCGCAAGCAGCGCATCAAATTTTTAACTCTGGCGAATGCACAGGAACTTTTATCACGCAGAAAATCACTGAGCCCTTCATTAAGACTTCATATCCGGCTTGCCATCAATGCCTGTCTTAACCGGGTACAGCGTGTCCACCTGATAAACACTGATATGCCAGGTGCCCTGCTCCAGGAACTATACAGTCATGACGGTTCAGGAACCCTGATCACCGCTGAGCAGTATGATGATATCAGGCCGGCAACTATAGAAGATGTTGGAGGTATCATTTCGCTTATTAGTCCATTACAGGATCAACAGGTACTCGTCCCACGTACCCATGAACAAATTGAGCTGGAAATACACCACTATGATGTTATTGAACGTGATGGTTTTGTTATTGCTTGCGGGGCCATGTATCCGCTTAAAGAAAAACAGATTGGGGAGATTGCCTGCCTGGCCGTACACCCTGATTATCAGAAAGAGGGGCTGGGTAACCGACTGCTCAGGCACCTTGAGCAAAAAGCCTGGTCATTCAACCTCGGTTGCGTGTTTGTATTAACAACGAAAGCATTGCACTGGTTTCGCGAGCATGGCTATCGTAAATCCAGTATCCATGAGTTGCCCGTGAGTAAGCAGAAAACCTACAATTACCAAAGAAACTCCCGTGTTTATATAAAAAACCGCGCTTAAATACTCACTGTATATCATCCTACGCTACGGCGACCAGATCAGACATTAAAAAAATTTAATTCCAACCTTACCGGGATACCATGATAGGCTTTCGCTGTCTGTCATACTATCTCTTTGTATACTGTTTTCACCTAAAGAAAGGTTACCCGGGATGAGATCAATGATTCTATGTGTTTTATCTATTATGCTCGCATCATATGCACTTAATGCCTTTTCCAGAGGTGGCGGAATGGATTTTAAAGACGGTTTATTTTGGGGGTCGGACCTTGATCGCAACGAGCGACTGGACAGGGGTGAGGCTAAAAGTATATTCAATCTGGGCAATAAACAAGTATACAATAAGCACGATACCAACCGTGACGGCTATATAACCAAACCCGAATTTTATAACTATATTAATACACGAGCAAAAAACGAATAATTATAGTTCTTTTGAGCGAATTACAATCTGTTTATCTATCTGCATATCTTCAAAAGTATAAGGTATTCCACCCACACCAAGACCCGACTGACGCATGCCTGCAAACGGCATCCAGTCTACTCTGAATGCTGTATGATCGTTAATCATGACAGTCGTGGCATCCAGACGACGACTACAACGTAATGCAATATCAATCTCTGTTGCTAATACAGATGCCTGAAATGCATAAGGGAGACTATTGGCCTGGGCAATGGCCTGATCAATATCATCATAGCCATAGACGCATACAACCGGTCCAAAAATTTCCTGCCGGCTGACTTTTGCATTGATTGGAGGCTCAAGCAGCACAGTACAATCATAACTGGTCGGTGATACTGGCTTTGCACCACAAAGCGCTGTCGCTCCATCTTTGATGGCCTCATTCACCCAATGACTGACACGCTCAACTTCTGTGGGTCTAATTAGCGGACCGACTTGCGTGGACTCAGACACCGGATCACCAATTTGCATTTCCTGCGCATAGTGCGCAAGTTGCTGCGCTACCTCACTGACCATATTTTTGGGTGCAAATATCCGCTGTACCGAGACACACACCTGGCCGGCATGATAAAACCCGCCTTTGGCAATTAATGGCAGAGTATCCTGCAGATCAGCACTTTCATGTATCAGTACCGGGGCAACACCTCCATGTTCCAGAGCACATCGCGTTCCTGGTGCAAGTCTGGACCGAAGCATCCACCCGACTTTTCCGCTGCCAATGAAGGTAAAAAACCCCACACGTTCATCTGTAACCAACTTTTCGGCAACATCATGGTCGCTTGTGACGCACGCCTGACAGTATTCATCTGGTAGTCCTGCATCACGAAGCATTTGCACAAAACGAAAACATGATAGCGGTGTATCTTCAGCAGGTTTAACGATCACCGGGCATCCTGCCGCAATTGCCGGTGCTACCTGGTGGACAATCAAGTTCAGTGGATGATTAAAGGCACTGACTGCAACAACCACTCCGATTGGCTCTTTATGCGTAAAGGCGAATCTGTTACTGGAAGCGGGGTTAAGACCCATTGGAATTTCACGTCCACTTTCAGTTCTTAACACTTCAACACAGTTCTTTACGCCGTCAATTGCGCGTGCAACTTCCACCCGCGAATCCATTAATGGTTTACCGCCTTCTCTGGCTGCTTCAATGGCCAGACTTTCCGACTGTTGCTGCATTAGATGAGCACATTTTTCCAATACTTTGATCCGCTCCGGTATGGCAAGCCAGCGATCACGATTGCGATATATTGATTCTGCGGTTACAAGCGCCATCTCGATATCATCGCTGGTGGCTGTAGGGATTTCTGCGATATGCGACAAATCCCATGGCGCCACTACCTGGAGATATTTATTACTACCTTTCGCGCCTGGTATCATTATGCTAAATGGTCGATCCACGCTAACTACCCCTCCGGGACAACACCCGTGACAAGCCCACTGAGCTGTTCAGTTAATTTCATATTTTCTGAATAATCCACAGGGCAATCAATGACGACAACCGTCTCATCTGCAATTGCCTGCTTTAATGTCGGAATTAGTTCATCCGCGGCATGAATTCTGTAGCCTTTGGCTCCAAAGCTTTCTGCATATTTGACGAAATCAGGGTTAGTAAAGTCGATATGGCTGCACCGCCCCAGTTTGCGCATTTGATGCCACTTGATTAAACCGTACTCACTATCATTCCAGATCAAAATAATGACGGGGACACCAATACGTAGTGCTGTTTCAATCTCCTGTGAATTCATCATAAACCCTGCATCCCCTGTTACTGTTAATGCAGTAATTTTGGGATTCACCAATTTAGCGGCAATTGCACCGGGCAGGCCGATTCCCATAGCGGCAAATCCATTAGAGATAATACAGGTGTTTGGACGTTCAGCCTGATACATACGAGCCATCCACATCTTATGTGCGCCAACGTCCGAGACAACCACATCAGACTCGTTAAGTACTGTGCGCAAATCACAAATAATCTTTTGTGGTTTCAGTGGAAAGCCGGTATCGCTGGCATGCTCATTGAGTTCCTGAACGATTGTAGCGCGCAATTCATCATTAAAATCACCAACATGCGGCCTGGCAAGACTGGCAATTTGTGGCAAAGCAGAATTAATATCGCCGGTGACACCGACTTCCAAAATATAGTGCTCGTCTACTTCTGCGGGACTCATATCAATATGTATTATTTTCTTGTCTTTGTACTTGTGCCAGATATGAGGGTGAAATTCAACCATATCAAAGCCGATACAAATAATTACATCAGCTCTTTCAAACCCACAAGCTACGTAATCTTTGGCCTGCAGGCCCACTGTACCCAGAGACAAGTTATGACTAAATGGGATAACACCTTTAGCCATAAATGTAGTAGCGACGGCTATATTTAGAGTTTCGGCAAAATTGACCAGCTGTTCAGAAGCCCGATTACGGATAACACCATTGCCCGCCATAATGATTGGATAATTGGCCTGACTTATCACTTCAGCGGCCTGTTTAATCTTACCTGGTGAAGGAACAGGTGGCAGAGGCGACTGAACTTTCAGGGGTGTTTTTTCTTCAGGTAAAATCGTAGCGGCAATGTTTTCCGGAAAATCAATAAAACTTCCGCCCGGCTTTTCTACCTGGGCATCTTTAAAGGCCTTTCTTACAACCTCGGGAATGATTTGTGGTGCTCGTATTTGCGTACTGTATTTTGATATGGGTTCAAACAAATTAACCAGATCCAGCACCTGGTGACTTTCCTTATGCATACGGGTTGTCGCCCCCTGGCCTGCAATCGCAACAATTGGCGCCCGGTCCATATTGGCATCTGCAAATCCGGTTATCAAATTTGTCGCCCCCGGCCCAAGCGTCGCCAGACAAACACCCGCTTTGCCCGTCAGCCTGCCATAGACATCCGCCATAAAGGCTGCCCCTTGTTCATGGCGTGTCGTAATAAACCTGATCCGACTACCAAGCAAAGCATCCATCACATCAAGATTCTCCTCACCCGGAATACCAAATATAAACTCAACCTCCTCATTTTCAAGACATTTAATGAACAACTCGGATGCTTTCATAGAATTCTCCAACCAGTTGGAAATTTACGATATCATCAGCCTATCACTGACTTATAATTGACACTTGTTAGCTATCGGCAGCTTCACTATTTAATTTACTACCTTTGTTGATTATTGGTCAGGCAATATTACTCAACTCACCCTAACAGAGAACTTTTGTAATTACATCATCCGATATAAACCATATGACCGATGAACGTTTTGAGCTATTACGTACATGGATTTGCCAGTTTTACGCGATTGCGCCGGGTTCGTTACAGCCGGTCAGTGGTGATGCAAGTTTCAGACGCTATTTCCGTTTTATTGCCAAACACGCATTCAACGGCAAAGACAGAACACTGATTGCAGTAGACGCACCTCCGCACCTGGAGAATAGCCAGCCCTTTATCAAAATCGCCTCACTACTGGCAAAAAATTCAATACCAGTTCCTCATATCTATCACTTTTCCCTGGAGAAGGGGTTTTATATTCAGCAGGACTTTGGTGATCAGTTATTACTGGACAGACTCAATCAGTCCACCGCGGGATATTTCTACAGACGCGCAATGCACCATATAATTGACCTGCAGGAAATCAATACCGACAGTCTGCCCTTATATGATTCAAATTTACTGCAATCCGAAATGCAACTTTTCACCGACTGGTACCTGGCAAAACATCGACAGCTAACATTAACCACCCAACAAGTCGGGAAGATGCAAACATGCTTTCAATCATTACTGACCAATGCACTGGAACAACCCCAGGTGTTCGTACACCGGGACTATCATTCTAGAAACCTGATGGTTTTGGAAAACGATCATTTAGGCATAATTGACTTTCAGGATGCTGTAAAAGGCGCAATAACATATGACCTGGTGTCACTGCTTAGAGATTGCTATATTGACTGGCCTAAGGAGAGCATCGACGCATGGCTGAAATATTTCCACCACCATCAGTGTCGGCATTACCGCTTTGAACAATTTGTCCGCTGGTTTGACCTGATGGGAATGCAACGGCACTTAAAGGCGGTTGGCATTTTCTGTCGTCTACACTATCGTGACGGGAAATCAGGCTATCTTAATGACATCCCGAGAACCTTATCTTATATCATTAGTGCGAGCAAAAAATATCCTGAATTTAATATGCTAAGCCAGATAATTGGCAACCCGTCATGAAGGCTATGATTTTTGCGGCCGGACGTGGTCGCAGGCTCAGGCCGCTAACGGATACACTGCCCAAGCCACTGGTACGTGTTGGCAGCAATACATTAATAGAACACCACATAAAGAGGTGCGTCTCTGCGGGTTTTGAGTCTATCATTATCAATACAGCACATCTGGGTGAGAAAATTCGACAATATCTCGGAAATGGCGCTCATTACGGTATCCCTATATATTACTCGGACGAGGGCGAGCAGGCTCTTGAGACAGGCGGCGGCATTGCCCATGCTTTACCGCTGCTTGGAAGTGAACCTTTTGTTGGCATTAGTGCTGATATATATTGCGAAATACCACTGCAATCAAATTTCAGTCTAGCCCGCGGTTGCTTGCATATGATCATGGTAAACAACCCTGAACATAATCCTGGTGGAGATTTTCGCCCAGATGAAATTAATCTCCCGAATCCCTCTGCTTCAAGCTATACCTATAGTGGCATTGCCTACATTGACCCCGCATTATTCACGCATGAGAAAAGAGTATTCCCTTTACGTGATGTTATAAATACATGCATTGACACCGGTAATATCAGCGCTGAATTATATGAGGGCGTGTGGATTGATGTGGGTACTATTGGTCGACTACATCAGGCAAACAAGTATGCAGTGTTTCCAGACGGCACTATTTATCCGTAGGTCAGTCTGCATAACCGGCAGCCTGTTGATCTGCATGGTAGGATGACCGTACCATCGGCCCGCTAGCGATATTTGAAAATCCCATCGCCAGTCCATCTTTTTTTAGCTGCTCAAATTCATCCGGTGTTACATAACGAAGCACGGGTAAATGATGTTTAGAAGGCTGCAGGTACTGCCCTAAAGTTAACATATCACACCCATGCCGCAGGAGATCCTGCATTACCATTCTAACCTCATCCAGATCTTCCCCCAACCCAAGCATCAGACCGGATTTGGTTGGTATAAGAGGATTTTCCTGTTTGAATTTTTGCAGTAACGATAATGACCATTGATAATCGGAACCTGGTCGTGCTTGCCGATATAACCTGGGAACTGTTTCCAGATTATGATTGAAAACATCTGGTAACTGAGGCTTTAGTGCTGCGAGCGCCCTATCCATCCGGCCGCGAAAGTCTGGCACGAGCACCTCCACTTTTATCCCGGGGTTCATTTCTCTTACCTGTTTTATACACGCCTGAAAATGTCCAGCGCCTCCATCTTTGAGGTCGTCACGATCAACAGAAGTAATTACTACATACTTAAGTTGCATTAGTTTAACTGTTGCTGCAAGTTTATGTGGTTCATCTTCATCGGGAGGCAGTGGGCGCCCATGAGCTACATCACAAAATGGACAGCGTCGTGTACACACATCTCCCAGTATCATAAATGTTGCTGTACCGTGTGCATAGCATTCATTCAGATTGGGGCACGAGGCCTCCTCACAGACAGTGTAAAGACCCTGTTCTTTTATTGTTTTTCTCAGTGTTGAAACCTGATGGGAATTGCTGATTTTTACACGAATCCAGTCAGGCTTGCGCAATACATTCTCGGCTGGCAGAATCTTTACCGGTATTCTTGAAACCTTATCCGCACCACGCTGTTTTACACCTGCCTGTTTAGTATCTGCGCCCATATTGATTAAACACTCTGTTAATGAATATAAAACTACTTATAGAACTGTCTGGTAATTAATGCAGACAATGCACACGCTACCTGATCACGGGTGTCTTGTATACCCAGACTTTCCAATTGCGTCACCTGCATATTCATTAAACCACATGGATGGATAAAGCCAAAAGGTTCAAGATTCATATTAATATTGATGGCCAACCCGTGAAATGTGCAGCCATGCCTTACACGCAGACCGAGTGAAGCAAGTTTCCGGTTATCCACATATACTCCTGGTGCCTTGTTTATCCTGTGGCCCTGTATAGAAAATTCACTTAAATAATTTATCACAACCTCCTCCAGACCATGCACCAGCCCTCTAACCCCAAAGCCGAGCCGCCTTAGGTCGAGCAAACAATACACCACAAGCTGTCCGGGGCCATGGTAGGTGATATCCCCGCCACGATCTGACTGTATTAACGGAATATCTGTATCAATAAGTAAATTTCTTATATTCCCGTTTCTGCCTACTGTAAATACGGGGTTATGCTCCACAAACCAGACCTCGTCGCACGTTGCAGGATCGCGTTGGTTAGTAAATTCAACCATACGTACATATACAGACTGGTAATCGCGCTCCGCGATTGTTCTAAATACCGGGACATCAGCCATGTTACTCACCAAGATGCGCTCCCGGATGTGGATCACCCCCTATGGCCATATGTTTCATACTATAATTACAAATTATCACCAGTCTCATTCACCGCAATAAAAAACTGTATTTAATGCTCATTTTTTATAACGGCCATAATAGATAACCTTTCACCATAAATGTAAACGCAGATAATACACATAAAACCGACACCACCATGCCTGACCAGCTAAAACCGTTTGCTTTAAGCTGTTTCAATGACACATAGGCGCCAATCGCAGTAAGAAAAAATGCAAACTCACATATCAGCAAGAGTGTCAGTAATGGCAATCTCGGTCCACCGGGCGCATCCGTGTTACCGCCAAAAGTGACTACCAACATTAAAGACATTCCAAGAAATATTGCGATATGCGGGAAATTTTTAATAGTCATAGTAACGATATTAACTAATCAGACAAATAATATTGAATAGTGGAAACAACTCTGACTTTTTAATATGGGGATTATTTTTATCACGTGCAGTGATACTAAATTGACCCTGCGAGGCCTTTTTAATTTTGCCAAGAGTACTTTGCGAGTCTTTGGCAAATTTCACTGCCACTTCTCTTGCTTTACGTGTCGCCTCTTCAACCATTTCCGGTTTCACCTCGTTTAACCTCGTGAATATATACTCGGTTTGGTATTGATACCCCCCACCTGTAAAAACAATGCCCTGTTTCCCAAGGTCAGAAAGTTTTTTCATAACATTGCGCACAGTATCAATATTCTCCGAATACACTGTCACCGTCTGTATCGCCGAGTACCTGTATTGAGGTGCCGGACCCCCACCATACTGCTGTGCTGTCTTGTCTGTAATCGCGGGGAGAGAAAATGATATTTCATCAACTGAAATATCATTTTTTTCTAAAAAGCCCTGAATCCGCGCCGCATGATCATCTATTCGCAAATAGAGTTGCTCAAGATTATTATCGGCACTGGCAAACTGGATAGGCCAGATGACAATATCCGCAGGATATTCACGCTCAGAAAGTCCTTTAACAGTGACACTGCGTTCAAACTGTTTAAACTCAACGACAGACGCAGCGATAAAGTAACCCAGGGTGGACAAACCCATAAAAATAAACAGACCCAGTATGAGCGCCCCTGACTTTTGATTGACCGGCATGGTAGACTCCCGTGTTTAAACCACTCCAGCCATTATAGTGAAATTATTCCTTTAAGTGTTGCTGTTTCTCCGGGCTTCAGCTCACCCAGCTTCCATCGCCCAATCCGATGCCGAATCAGTCTCAACACAGGATGGCCAACAGATGCAGTCATTCGGCGAACCTGTCTGTTTTTGCCTTCACTGATAACTATTTCAAGCCATTGTGTAGGCACAGTCTTGCGGTATCTGACGGGCGGATTACGTGGCCACAGAGCTTCAGGCGGTTGTATCCTGGTTACCCGCGCTGGTTTAGTTATCCCGTCTTTTAGGCTGACTCCCTGCGCCAACCGCGCAAGCGTTTCATCTTCGACGATACCTTCGACCTGGACCCAGTAATATTTTTCCAGTTTATTATGTGGGTTTGCAATCTTGTTTTGAAGTTTTCCGTTATCTGTCAGCAATAGTAAGCCTTCGCTATCTTTATCAAGGCGTCCAGCTGCATAAACATTTGGGGTATTTACATAGTTCGACAAGGTATCACGCCCACTGCTGTCCGTGAACTGGCTGAGAACATTATAAGGCTTATTCAGAAGTATCAACATTTCACAACTATCATTTTAGAACGCAAATATTTAGTGACGCAGCATAAAAAGGTTACTGCCAAATTCACATATATTGCCCGGATATCCAGCGTCGGTGTTGAAAAATTCTGTTCACCAGGCGATATTGATTCCATACTAACATATCAAATAGATTCATATTATTAGCGCAGTAATTGTCCACATGCAAAAAAGCAAAACATTAGCAACATAATTTATTGTATTGCTATTGTCTTTAATATGGTAAATGATTATGCACTAATTAAATGTGACTACTCTAACTCAACATGAATTCAATTGAATGGATATGCAAACCTTTCAATCAGCTAGGTATAGATGAGTTATATGAAATCATGAGGCTGCGCATCAATGTCTTTGTCGTTGAGCAATCCTGTCCTTACTCAGAACTCGACGACAAAGACCGTCAAGGTGAAACGCTGCATATCATGGGTATCACCGGACATCAGTTGATTGGCTATGCTCGCATACTGGCACCAGGGATCAGTTATAAAGAACCCAGCATTGGTCGCTTGGTGGTAGATCACCCATTCAGGCATCAGGGAATCGGGCATCAGCTTGTACTCCAGTGCTTAAAACAAATTCAGACTCATTGGTCTGACAGCGATGTACGCATCAGTGCACAACAGTACCTTAAGGCTTTTTATCAGAATTTTGGATTTTCCCAAATTTCTGACGGCTACCTTGAAGATGGTATTGAACATATAGAAATGCTTAGAATTCATCCACACCCTGAATTTGCAAGTACAGGGAAATGACAAGACCACCACTGGGAGAACTGAGCGCACAATATTTTCTTGCTCAGTACTGGCAGAAGAAACCTCTTGTAATTCGTAACGCTATCCCTGATATCTGCCCACCAGTTAGCCCGCAAGAACTGGCCGGCCTTGCCTGTGAACAGGATGTAGAATCGCGTATCGTAATTAACAACAATGACACATGGCAACTCAAGCATGGCCCATTCAGCAGTCGCGACTTCACAACCCTGCCACCAGAAGATTGGACACTATTAGTACAAGCCGTCGATCACTTTATCCCTGAAGCGGAAGATTTACTCAGGCTATTCGACTTTATCCCTCGCTGGCGCATTGACGATCTGATGATCAGTTATGCATGCAAAGGGGGTGGTGTAGGCCCACATTATGATAACTACGATGTATTTCTGATACAGGCTCAGGGACAACGACTATGGCATATAGGAGGACACTATAATGAACAGTCTCCCATTTGTTCCGGACTACCTGTCAGAATTCTTCAAAACTTCATGCCACAACAGTCATGGCTGCTTGAAGCGGGTGATATTCTCTATGTTCCACCAGGCATCGGACATCATGGCATTGCCGCCAGCAATGATTGTTTAACCTGTTCTGTTGGTTTTCGTGCTCCTTCGCATCTCGATATCCTGAGGGAATATACAGACTACCTTGGTGAAAAATTAAATGAGTCAACACGCTACTCAGACCCGGGACTGAAGCCGGCGCACAACACAGGGGAAATCAGCGCCGAAGTGTTTTCTACATTAAAGACAGTATTAAGCCAGTATATAGAAAATCAGTCTGACCTGGAGGACTGGTTTGGCCGTTATATCACAACTCCAAAATACGACTTCCCTGACTATCAACCGCATAACGAAGAAAATCCATCTTATAACATTGACGAACTGAAAGAATTTCTGGCAAGCGGGGGTTGTATGCAGCGCAACCTTAATTCAAGATTCGCATTCATCAAACAGCAAAAGCAACATGCACTCTATGTAAACGGAGAAAAAATTGAAAGTGTTCCCGACAATGATTCTCTGATTGAAACACTATGTTGTCATGATCGTTATTATTATCGGGATTTCCGACATACGCATCAAAATTTTCAACTTTTACACATACTTCTGACTAAAGGCGCCCTATTTAAAAATTCATGAATCAATCATCACAAAAACATCATATTATTATCGTCGGCGGCGGCGCAGGCGGACTAGAACTTGCCACCAGACTTGGAAACAAACTTGGCAAGAGCGGAAAAACACAAATCACACTGGTCGACTGTGAACTTACCCATGTCTGGAAACCGTTATTACATGAAGTGGCTGCCGGCACACTAAACTCTTATGAAGATCAGTTAAGTTATCTTGCTCTGGCGCACAAGAACCACTTTATGTTCCGTCTGGGAAGAATGGATGCACTAAACCGGAAGACCAGAGAAATCTCACTGGCACCGACACTAGACCTTGAGGGACGTGAATATATTCCACGCCGTACATTCAGCTATGATACATTAATATTTGCTGTCGGCAGTCAAACCAATGACTTCGGCATCAAGGGTATAAAAGAACATTGTATGTTTCTCGATACTCACGTCGAGGCAGATATTTTTCACCAGGAATTATTACGCAAAGCCTATACGGCACATGCACAAACAACGCCTTTGCGGGAAGGACAATTAAAAGTTGCCATTGCGGGAGCTGGCGCTACCGGTGTTGAACTCTCCGCAGAATTACATGAAGCCTTTAATCAGTTAATAAAATTCGGTGTTGATGAAATCCATCGTGAACAGATCAAGATAACGATTATTGAAGCTGCGGACAGGGTATTGCCAGCATTGCCGGCAGAATTATCCCTGAAAACACAGGCTGCCCTAGAAAAAATCAATGTTGAAGTGCTCGCAGGCCACCGTATCGTGGAAGCCACCAGTGCAGGCTTTATCACAGACCGGGGCGGACTGATACCTTCAGAAATCAAGGTTTGGGCGGCGGGAATAAAAGCACCGGACTTTCTTGCAAATATAGATGGGCTGGAAACAAACCGCAACAATCAGTTGCTTGTCAAACAGACCCTGGAAACAACGATGGATAATGCCATATTTGCACTGGGCGACTGCGCCGCCTGTCCGATACCCGGATCAGACAAAACAGTCCCTCCCCGTGCGCAAGCAGCCCATCAGCAAGCTTCCATGCTAGTTAAAACCATCAAACGAAGACTAAATAATAAACCTATCCCGAATTACCGATATGTGGATTACGGATCGCTGATCAATCTCAGCCATTATTCCACTGTGGGCAACATGATGGGCAACCTGTTGGGTAAAAAAGCTGGCAGCATAATGATTGAAGGCTTGCTCGCGCGCTTTGTTTACTGGTCCTTGTATAAAATGCATCAATTGGCAATTATGGGGGTTGTGCGTGTAACACTCGTCACGATTGCAAACTTCCTGACACAAAAAACCAGGCCAAGAATGAAATTCCACTGATGCGTCTTTATTATGTGCATGATCCGATGTGTAGCTGGTGCTGGGCTTTCCATTCAGCCTATCATCAGCTGACCAAACTACTACCGCCGGAAATAAAATTGATCAGGCTACTTGGCGGGCTGGCACCGGATAATGATCACCCCATGCCGCAGGAAACCCGGAACTATATTATTGGCCAGTGGCGCAGCATACAAATAAAAGTTCCTGCCACACCGTTTAACTATGATTTCTGGAATCATTGTCAGCCACGACGCAGCACCTATCCTGCATGCCGGGCTGTGATTGCCGCCAGGATGCAACATCCACTTTATGATGAATTAATGACCCATGCTATCCAGAAGGCATATTATCTTCAGGCCAGAAACCCTTCTGACACCCATCTGTTAATTGAAATAGCCAGTGAGATCGGCTGCGAGAAAAATCAGTTTGAAAACGACCTTCATGGCAGCCATGCAAATCAAATACTATTTGATGAAATAAACTTAGCCAGACAATTAAGCCTTAATTCATTTCCAGGATTGTTAGTCACCGGCAACGCCGGGCAATATCATGTCACGCCAGATTACCATGACGCACAATCCATGCTTCGCGAAATACTTGATTTTTATTAGTTGAAAAATTATAAATGCCTGGCGACTAAATTAGCAATGCGTCAAACCTGCTCAAATTGATTCAAGCATGAAGCAGTTGATTACATACACTGACCAAGTTTGATGGGACAACAATACAAATCAAGTCAATTTTATCCGGGACTATCGGGGTGACAACTAAAATATAGCCCCTTTTTGATACAAGCGAGGGTGAGCCTTATCGCTTCTATCCAGTCATCATTGGATGTGGCACACAGACCCTATTTATTATCAAGATTATGCTTCTTCTGTGCTTCGGCGAATAATGCTGCCATGGTGCCCACAGTATCCGGTTCACACTGCTTGCGCTGATTGCCTTTGCCAGAAAATCCGTTCTTATGTTTATCCTTGTTATTTGGCCTGGCGTTTGAGCTTGCAGAAATTTCTGCCGGGATATCATCCAATCGCATGCTTAATGCAATTCGCTTGCGCTCAATGTCGATATCCATCACCTTTACTTTGACGATATCCCCTGCCTTGACAATTTCGCGAGGATCTTTGATATATTGATTCGACAAGGCTGAGATATGCACCAGCCCATCCTGATGGATACCAATATCGACAAATGCTCCAAAGTTCGTCACATTAGTCACCGTACCTTCAAGCACCATGGTTACTTCAAGATCAGCAATTGTTTCGACCCCCTCTTTATATGAAGCAACTTTAAAAGCAGGACGAGGATCCCGACCGGGTTTATCTAATTCAGAAATAATATCAATAACCGTTGGCAAGCCAACCTGTTCATTAACATAAGCTTTTGGATCGAGCGTCTTCAATAGCGCCGAATTGCCGACTAAATCATTGACTGATTTATGCTGTTTTCGTGCGATCTCTTCAACTACAAAATAAGATTCCGGGTGTACGGCAGACGCATCCAGTGCCAGCTCCCCACCTGCGATGCGTAAAAAGCCAATAGCCTGTTCATATGTTTTGTCGCCTAGCCGTGGCACATCCTTTAGTTGTTGACGATTCCTGAATGCACCATTTTGATCTCTAAACTGGACAATGTTATTGGCAATGGTGGCATTGAGTCCGGATACATGCCTGAGCAGGGCACTTGAAGCCGTATTGACTTCAACGCCGACAGCATTGACGCAATCTTCCACCACTGTGTCCAGGCTTTGCACCAGCTTTGCCTGATTGACGTCATGCTGATATTGTCCCACACCAATAGATTTGGGCTCAATTTTCACAAGTTCTGCCAGTGGATCCTGTAAACGCCGCGCAATAGAAACAGCTCCACGGATCGTCACGTCCAGATCGGGAAATTCCTGTGCCGCCAATTCTGATGCCGAATACACTGAAGCACCCGCTTCACTGATGATAATTTTCTGTATCCCGAGTTCAGGATAGCGTCGGATAAATTCGGCAACCAGTTTGTCCGTCTCGCGCGAAGCTGTGCCATTGCCAATTGCGATCAGTTTTACTTTGTGGCGCACAACAAAAGCATGTAAAGTCGCTAGCGCCTGATCCCACTGGTTTTTTGGTGCGTGAGGATAAATTGTTGCGTGATCAAGCAATTTGCCGGTCTCACTGACGAGTGCCAATTTGACACCTGTGCGCAAGCCGGGATCCAGCCCAATCGTCACCTTTGCGCCTGCAGGAGCAGACAACAGCAAATCTTTCAGATTCCGTCCAAATACGCTGATCGCTTCCAATTCTGCCCTTTCACGCAGCTGCATCATTAAATCAGCTTCAATATAAGTATGCAGTTTGATTCGCCATGTCATTCGCACTACCTCGGACAGCCAATCGTCAGCCGGCCGCCCCAGATGTTTGATAGCGAAAGTCCGGGCAATGATTTTTTCGCATGGATGCATCACGTCAGGCACTTTGGCATCGGGCAGATCCAGCGTCAGACTTAAAAATCCTTCTCGCCGACCACGTAATATTGCCAGGGCGCGATGCGAGGGAATTGCGCGTAATGATTCAGAGTATTCAAAGTAATCTTTAAATTTTGAGGCTTCCTGATGTTGCTCTTTCAACAGTGAGGAATATATATTTGCCTGCTTGCCCATCAGCGCTCTTGTTTCCTCGAGCAACTGTGCATTTTCAGCAAAACGCTCCATTAATATATAACGCGCCCCATCTAATGCCTGCTTTATTTCATTGATATTGAACTCGGGATTTAGATATTGTTTTGCTTCCTGATATGGGTCAAGCGCGGGATCTTCATACAGCGCATCCGCAAGTGGCTTTAATCCACATTCTATCGCTACCTGTCCTTTTGTACGTCGTTTCTTTTTGTATGGAAGATATAAATCTTCCAGGCGCGTCTTGGTTTCGGCAGATTTTATCAAGGCCTCCAGATCCGGAGTCAGGTTACCCTGTCGATCTATGTTTTTTATTATGCTTTCGCGGCGCGCCTCCAGCTCACGCAGGTAAAGCAGGCGTTCCTGTAATAAACGCAACTGGGTATCATCGAGACCACCGGTCACCTCTTTTCGATAACGCGAAATAAATGGAACAGTCGCGCCCTCATCAAGCAATTGTACTGCAGCCCGCACCTGTGTATCTCTTACCTTTAATTCAGATGCAATGGTTTGATGTATGGTTGTCATAAATTTATCTATCTTGAAAAATTTGATCGGCAGCACTTCAGCGCACACTGGCGACTGCAGTACGACATGTTATGGAAGTGAGTGAATTAGACTAAAATATTATTTCCAACAGGGTCTGTTCAGTGCCAGAATATAAATAATCGCGATCAGTTCGGCACGGAATGTGCGACGTCAGTACTGCATTTTACCCGCTTATCGTTGCTTTTCATTTTACTACACTCTTCAAGCAAGGGATGGGCTGAATGATAACTGACATGTGTCTTCCCCTGAATTTTTTTCAGACAGGTTTCAGATTTAAATATCATGTATACAGTCGCATCCACAGCAGCATGGGCAAACACTTCATGTGCCATCTGATGCAGTTCTGTTAATAATATATATTTGGCAGATTCCTTTTTATCAGATGGCTGATCCAACGATGGCAGGCTATTAAGTACGCTTTGTTTGGTTGCACCGTTGTGACGATTATTCATCATTGATGCCGCCGCGACTGTCAGAGAATCACACTCCTGTTGACCCATCCCTTGAGCAAAGCTCGCCGGGGAGATGATGGTACCGATCAATAACACAAAAAAAATAAAATTTTTATATAGAGATAAATTCATACAAAGTTCATATACTGTTTTATTTAACTAGAACACAGGTCAACGTTCTCGATGACCGCTTTCGCCAGAGCCTTGCCAAGAAGGCAGTGCTCAGCAGCATCCAGATGAATTCCATCGACTTTACTGGCTTCAACAATACAGCCGGCATCAAAAAAATGAACATTGAGGTCTTTGGCAATCAACTGCAGCTCATTTGCAAATCCTGCACTTCGTTCTTCTGCCTCGAGGAATTTATTTGCAATCATTCCTTTTGGCCGGGTAATTGGAGGTGGTGCTATCAGCATTATTTCAGGCGCTGGCATGCCAGGTTCAATAGGCGCCTGACAAATGATATTCACCAGACGCGCAACTCCCTGGGCCGACTGCCAGGCATTATTTTGGTGACTCGATTGAAAGTCATTGGTCCCTAGCATAATAAGCACCAGCGCCAGAGGGGAGTGCATTTCTATGACTTGCGCAAGTCCCCTGGAACCATTCCGGCCTTCCTTATATGGGTCCGACCATACTGTTCGCCTGCCATTAAGGCAATTCTCAATAATGCGTACAGGGTTATCTTTCTGATCAAGCTGGCTTTCCAATATGCCGGGCCAGCGTTGGTCGAATGGCAATCGCTGTCGCGTACCAGGAATAATACCCCAGCTGAGGCTGTCGGAATAAACCAGTATCTGATACATCGTTTAAGTTTAACCGGTTTTGAAAAAGGTAGCCAACCAGACCATTCAGCGCTGACATCAGAAAGAATCTACCAGGACTTCAAACCCGCAGATTTGAATTATAATGTAACCGATCGGCTATAATGCCATAATTACTTCAGGGCACCGGGTTACTGCGGCGCACACTCTATCAAGCTGCTCACGATCACGTGCAATGACAACAATAGTATAACTGATATAGTTATTATTTTTACTGGGAGTGGTTTTTGTAGAAGCCCAGTCCTCTCTTGGTATGTGATCTTCAACTGCTTTTTCCACGGCAGCTATAAAGTGCAACGTATTTTTACCCAGCATCTTTAAGGGGAATTCACAGGGAAATACCAGTCCTTGAGGTTGCTCCCCATTGCCGTTAGCACCTTTTTCGCCGGCGCCATTTGCTTTGCTATTTTGCCGCGACATTTTTACTTCTTACGTTGCTGGAAAGCGTCATCAACCTGTTGCCAGAGCTTGCCGGGTTTACCGGTCCCAACCGGCTGGTTATCTATCAAAACAACAGGTGCGCACTCTTTGGTCGAACTGGTCACCCATACTTCATCCGCAGAATACAGTTGCTGCCGGGTGACAGCCTGCTCAACAAGTGGCAGACCAAGCTCTCCAATTATCATTACGGTAATATCGCGTGTAATCCCAGGCAGGATCAAATGATTCTTGGGTGCAGTCATAATAGTGCCATTGATAACAACAAAAACATTGGTCGCCGAACCTTCAAGAACATAACCATCACGAACAAGAATGGCTTCCTGCGCATCGTTGTCTATGGCATATTGTTTTTTCATCACATTTGCCAATAGGCTGGTCACCTTAATATCACATCGGTCCCAACGTATATCGTCAGCAGTGATTGCACTGACTCCATGTATATGAGCATTGCCGCTATCTGCTGGCCATGGATTAGTCATCGCGAATACTGTAGGGGAAGTCCCAACTGGAAAGGCATGATCTCTTGGCGCCACTCCCCGTGAGATCTGAATATATACAGATAACTGCTGCAGACCGGACTTATCTATCAGCCGCTGTACAATTTCTTTCCATTGCTGTTGCGAATAAGGATTACTTATCTGTACCTGCTGAAGGCTACGATACAAACGTTCCAGATGCGCATCGAGATAAAATGGCACTGAGTGATACACTGGAATGAGCTCATAGATCGCGTCTCCAAAAATAAAACCCCGGTCAAGGGCAGAGATTTTACATTCTTCAAGCGGCAGGTAATCTCCGTTGAGATAGGCAATTGGCATTGTATTACTCAAAATAACTCATGACATAGTCAGACAATTTCTGAAATAAACTGCCTTCGGCAATTTCTTCAAGCGCTACCAAATCTACTTCAGCGTATTTTTCATCGTCCAGGCTAACTACCACTTTACCAACGGATTGATATTTTGATATTGGCGCTTCCAGCTGCGAGGCGACCTTCATAACCGGCTTTAAATCATCGTATCGACCACGCGGGATCGTGATAGTAATATCTTCCTCAATACCCAGACTTACCTGTTTCTTCTCACCAAACCAGGCACGCTTTTTGACTAATTCCTGTCCTGCCTGATAAAGATGATGTGATTCGAAAAATCGAAAACCATAGTTAAGCAACGCCTGTGAATGTGTCGCCCGCGCATCCGCGGAGCTTGCACCCAGTACCACGGAAATTAAACGCATATCTTCACGTTGCGCGGATGAAGCCAGGCAGTATTTGGCTGCATCGGTATGACCTGTTTTCAAACCGTCAACCGCCGGGTCACGCCATAATAATTTGTTACGGTTATGTTGCGTAATGCCGTTGAATGTATACTCCTTTTGCGAATATCGCCGGTACTGCTCTGGAAAGTCACGGATAATCGCACTGCTTAGCGCGGCAATATCACGTGCAGTCATAAAATGCTGCTCATCGGTCAAACCGGTCACATTCCTGAAGTGCGAACTCACCAGCCCGAGCCGGGCTGCTTCTATATTCATCATGCCAACAAAGGCTTCTTCACTGCCAGCAATATGCTCTGCCAGTGCAATACTTGCATCATTGCCTGATTGCACGATCAGCCCCTGCAGTAACTCATCCACAGTAACTCGTTTGCCAACTTCAACGAACATGCGCGAACCAATCGCCCGCCAGGCTTTTTCACTTATCAGCACTTCATCATTTAGCTGCAAGGTTCCTTCGGAGAGAACTTTGTATACCACATAAGCAGTCATCAGCTTAGTGATACTGGCCGGATCATTACGCTCATCAGCATTTTTTTCAGCAATCACCGTGCCTGTATTATGATCCATCAAAATATAGCTTTTGGCGCTAATCATAGGAGCTTTCGGTATTGGTATCGGATCGGCCAACGCGGGTACAATCAATGCCAATAAAAAAACAAACGCCATTACCAGGTGGGGAACAAATTTATTCATACAATAAAAATAGAGAAACATTACTTAATTAACAGACAATCAGTGTCACCGTGTCTCCTGAAAGACCAGCTTATATTCCATGTGTCCGAGTTGATTGAGCCTGGCGACAGTTTCATCTGCCTGCTCCACTGTTGACATCGGGCCAATTCTGACTTTATAGATTGGGCTGTCTTCCAGCCTATCAGTTTTCACATCCAGCTGACCCAACTGAAAAGCTTTAAACTGATTGCGCAGTTTATATGCGTTTTGTTGACTGCGAAACGCACCAATCTGAACAAAAATACCCACCTCATTTTCATCATTTTGTGGCACAGAGGTTAAAAGTGAAGATCCGGATTTCTGCTTCACCGCGGAATCAGCAGTCTGTGTGTTACTGGCCGGGGTTGCAACATCGACAAGGCCATCATCAGCCATGGCGGCGATTTTACCGGCGCTGTCTTCTGCAACCTGACTGGCGCGTGGATCAATCGCACGCACCTCGACCAAACCTGTGCCCATTGTCACGATTCCAAGCCGGGTAGCAGCAGCATATGACAGGTCAATAATCCTATTATCATGAAATGGTCCTCGGTCATTAATACGCACAATAATAGAACGCCCATTTTTTTTATTGGTCACTCGGGCATAAGTGGGTAAAGGTAGGGTTTTATGTGCAGCGGTCATGGCATACATGTCATATGTTTCACCGCTGGAGGTGCGTCGGCCATGAAATTTGGTACCGTACCATGAAGCAATCCCCTGCTCTACGTAACCCCTGGATGAAGGCAGCGTGTAGTAGCGTTTGCCAAAAACCACATATGATTTGGGATTTCCGTATTTGCTTTTGGGTTCTACTTTCGGCACTACTTTTTCAGTGCGATCAATCCGGGTCGGTGTTTTTGGAGCCGAGTCTTTGATCTGGTAAGGAGAGCAGGCCGTTACGGTCAGGGCGGAGATTATCACAACAACAAGTAATCGCATGATCTTATTTAATATAATCCCTGTGCAGTCAGAACCCACTGCTTCTTGATTTCCTGGCTTAGCTGGTAGACCGCCATTGCGTACATGTGGCTGTGGTTATAACGGGTGATAACATAAAAATTATGCTGCCCGATCCAGTATTCCTGGGAGTCACGATCACTGTCGAGTACAAATAATGACACTAATTCATTCATGCCAACGGGCTTGTCAGCAATAAAACCCTGTTTATTTAGCTGCGCATACTTGATGCCGGGCTTGAGAGTGTTGGAAGTATCAATATGATTCGGGTTACCCTTGAACACCGCGGAACTGGCAATGGCATGATGTTGTCGCCAGCCGTGTTGTTTGAAGTAATTGGCGACACTGCCAATTACATCTTCATGGCTATTCCACAGGTCGCGCCTGCCATCCTGGTCATGATCCACGGCGTAATGACGATAACTGCTGGAAATAAACTGACCAACACCCATGGCACCGGCATAAGAACCTTTAAGTTGAGACGGATCAAACCCTTCTTCCCGACACATAAGAAGAAAGTGTTCCAGCTCACTGAGGAAAAATTTTGCACGCTTTGGATAATCAAAACCAAGTGTAACCAGACTATCAAATACAGGGTGCGTGCCAGTAATTCGGCCGTAATAGGTCTCAACACCGATAATGGCAACAATAATTTCTGCCGGCACACCATAAATCTCTTCAGCTTCCTTCAGGATTGATTCATTCTCTTTCCAGTAAGCGACTCCTGCCTGGGCACGTGCCGGCTTCAGGAAAATAGGGCGATATTCAAACCATTTTTTTTCACGTTCAGCAGGGGTTGCAATCGCCTTGAGCACGCCTTCCTGCTGTTGTACGCTTTTGAATAATAATTTTAGCTGCGGATATTCAAAGCCATGCTCGTCAATCATACGCTGAATAAAATTTTTCACTTCAGCGCGTGCATAATATGAGTCAGCCCATCCCGAAGACCAGGGCAGTATCAGCAAAAGTATTACAATATGTGAAAATAATAGTTTCAATGGCCTAGCAGTTTTCTGTGAGAATGAATTGACATCAGGATTCCAAACATAGTCAGTAACGTTACCATAGAGGTGCCGCCGTAGCTAATTAATGGCAATGGTACACCAACGACCGGGAGCAACCCGGACACCATGCCGATATTAACAAATACATAAGAAAAAAATGACAGACTTATCGCACCTCCCAGTAAACGCGCATAACATGTCTGTGCACGTGCTGCGATAACCAGTCCCCGCACAATGATAAATAAGTAGACCATTATCAACAATGAAGTTCCAAAAAAACCAAATTCTTCACTAAGTACTGAAAAAATAAAATCTGTCGACCGTTCAGGAATAAAGTCGAGTTGGGATTGCGTGCCATTTAGCCATCCACGTCCGTATAATCCGCCCGATCCAATCGCAATTTTAGACTGAATAATATGATAGCCGGCACCCAGCGGATCACGTTCAGGATCAAGCAAAGTCAGAATACGTCCACGCTGATAATCATGCAGGTAAAACCAAAAAGCAGGAGCGGCCGCCAGTAACAAAGCAATAAAAGCAGCAATAACCCGATAGCGAATACCCGCGAGAAAAATAACAAACAAACCAGCCCCTGCCACCAGAATGGAAGTGCCAAGATCCGGCTGTTTAATAATAAGCGCGGTGGGAACCAGCAGGATCGCAAAACCGACAAATATATCTTTTATGCTGGGCGGTAGTGGCCGTTTGGCATAATACCAGGCCATCATCATCGGCAACCAGATTTTCATAAGCTCCGAAGGCTGAAATCTTATACCCACATTGAGCCAGCGCTGCGCACCTTTGCCGGTATCTCCTGAAATGAGCACAAGAACTAACAGGGCTACGCCAATTAAGTACAGACCCAGTGACCAGTTTCGTAGCTGGTCAGATGGGATCTGGGCAAAAATGAGCAGGCCGGCAAAACCGATACCCAGACGAATCAGCTGGCGCTGAAGCGCATCTACATCTCCGCCGCTGGCGCTATACAGCACTACTAAACCGCTCAGACTCAGGATGACAAGCGCCATGAACAGCGCAGTATCAATCTTAAGAAAATGGTATATGACCCTCAAAGGGTGTTCATACAGGCTGGCTTTAGTGACGGACAATTTGACGGCTCTCTCTCAATGGCAATTCTTCCAGCAGATAACTATCGATAATTTTACGCGCAATGGGGGCTGCCGTAGAACCGCCACTGCCGCCATTTTCAACGACGACCGCCACTGCAATCTGGGGGTCCTCAACCGGCGCATAGGCAATAAAAAGCGCATGATCACGCAAATGCTTCGGCACTTGATCTTCTTCATATTCTTCATCTTGTGCAATACCAAATACCTGCGATGTTCCTGTTTTGCCTGCCATTTTATATGCGATATCAGCCCCAATTCTCCGGGCCGTTCCATTTGAAGCGTGCACAACATCTATCATGGATTGCTCAATGGCATGCCAGTGGCCAGGATTGGCAACCAAGACCTGTTCCATCTCAAGCGGTGTTTTTATTTGAAACTGATCTGAACCCGGTTCACGCACCGCACGCACAAATCTTGGCCGGTACATCCTGCCATGGTTGGCTATATAACCCGTCATGACGGCCAGCTGTAATGGTGTTGTTAGCATATATCCCTGGCCAATGCTGGCAATAATCGTTTCACCCGGATACCAGGGCTGCCCCCTGGCTGCTCTCTTCCATTCACGGGAGGGAAGTAATCCCTTTACCTCTCCGACCGTATCAAGCCGGGTCCGCTCTCCCAGGCCAAACTGACTTAAGAAGGCGTGCATGCGGTCGATACCCAGCTCATTACCCAATTCATAAAAGTAGACATCACAGGACTGCGCAATGGCACTGATCATGTTTACTTTGCCATGACCCTCTTTTTTCCAGTCACGATATTTACGCTCCCTGCCGGGCAATTGAAAAAAAGGACCGGCATACATGGTTTTTTCGGGCCAGGTCAGTCCATACTGTAAAGCGGCCAGGGCCACGATGGGTTTGACTGTGGAGCCGGGCGGGTACTGCCCCACTAATGCCCGGTTAAACAAGGGTCGTTGCTTGTCATCGCGCAGTGCGGCATATGCATTGCGGCCAATGCCGTTTACAAATGCATTCGGATCATAGTTTGGCCGACTGATAAAGGACAGGACATCACCATTATTGGGGTCAATCGCGACAATGGCGCCTTTCTGATCACCCAGTGACTCATGCGCAACTTCCTGCAACCTTGCCAGTAGTGATAGTTGAATATCCATGCCCGGTGAAGAAGGCTGTGTTTTAAGCACTCTGAGTGTACGACCCTGCGCATTAATCTCCACATGCCGGTGGCCAACGATGCCATGTAATTGGTTTTCATAGTGCTTTTCAATTCCCAGCTTGCCAATATGGGTGGTGCCCTGATAATTATGTTTATCAAGTCTGCTTAATTCTTTCTCATTTATGCGTCCGACATATCCCAAAGCATGAGCAAAGGTATTTTTTTGTGGGTAGTAACGGGTGGAGTGTGCGGTGATTTCCACACCGGGAAAGCGATGCTGATTAACCGCAAATTTTGCCACTTCTTCATCCGCAAGATTGAACTTTATCGGTGTCTGCTGGAACGACTGATGGCGTTTCAGGGTTTTGTGAAAGCGCTGCAGTTCATGCGGCTGAATTTCAATAAATGTCGACAACTCCCCAATCAGGGTGTCCATGTCTTTCACTTGTGACGGGGTGATGACCAGTTGATAGTTCGGTGTGTTATCAGCCAGTATTTCACCGTTTCGATCCATAATCAGTCCGCGTGTCGGTGCAACCGGCACAATCCGTACCCTATTATCATCCGAAAGCGTCTGATAATGGGAGTAGTTTGAAATCTGCAAATCATATAAACGCACCAGTAATAATATAAACGTGCCTGCCACCAGTATGGACGAAAGGATCGCGCGTTCCCTGAAGATCAGACCTTCAAGTCTTAGATTTTTTAAGGTGATGCGTCGGGCCATACAAAGCGAAGCCTGGATATCCGTAATAATTTTGATTGATTGTTAGCCGTACAATCACAATTGATTATATAATGAGCCGGCAACGGTATAAAAATTCATCAAACAATAATAAGTTGTCTATTCTGTGTACATCATAGTTTACAGCATTTAACAACCACTACCGGGAGTAATACTAACCATGTCTTTAGATCAAATTCCAGTCGCCCTGGGAATATTCGGGCTGTTTGCGGCGCTAGTTATTTACCGTGTTGTTTTACGTCACTCACCAGGTGAAGGCAAAGTCAGGGAGATTGCCGAGCAAATCCATCTTGGTGCGATGACTTTTATGCGCAGGGAATATTCCATCCTGTTTATATTCGCCGCAATTGTTACTCTGGCTATTTACTTTTCCGACCTTGGTGCGCCAACTGCCATTGCATTTGTTGTCGGCGCTTTCAGCTCCGCGGCTGCAGGCTATATTGGGATGTATACTGCCACCCATGCCAATGTAAGAACCACAGTTGCAGCCAATCAGCACGGGCTCGACCGCGCCCTAGACGTCGCATTTTTTGGTGGTTCGATTATGGGCTTGACTGTCGCTGCCATGGGTCTGCTTGGGCTTGGCAGCCTTTACCTGCTATATGGTTCCGATCCGGACACGGCTCATATCATTCACGGTTTCGGCATGGGCGCCTCGACCGTCGCGTTATTCTCCCGTGTTGGCGGTGGTATATTTACTAAAAGTGCGGATGTTGGTGCGGACCTGGTTGGCAAAGTCGAAGCGGGCATCCCTGAGGATGATCCCCGCAATCCCGGCGTCATTGCAGATAATGTGGGTGATAACGTCGGGGACGTTGCCGGCATGGGCTCAGATATCTTCGAGTCATATTGCGGTTCTATCATCGCCACCATAGCCATTGCATCCACTCTTGGGGGTACTGTACTTGCAACGCTGGGACCCCAGCAAGCCCTGATGTTTTTACCCCTTGGACTGGCCTCCGTTGGCCTGCTTTGTTCACTGGTCGGAATTATCGTTGTCAAACTTCAAAGCAACATGGCGCCTGCCAGCGCTTTGCGCCTGGGAACATTTTCGGCGGCGATCATTTTTATAATCGCTTCTTATTTTTGTATCAATTTGCTGGGCATCTCCACCGGTGTATGGGCTGCCGTACTAAGTGGTGCTGTGGGTGGCATCATTATCGGCCTGGTCACTGAATACTACACTGGCGGCAATCCTATTCGTAAAATTGCAAAAGGCGGCGAAACCGGACCTGCGACAGTCATGATTATTGGCCTTGCAACAGGCATGCAATCCGTACTGATCCCCGTGTTGAGTATCGCCGCGATTATCTTTTTTGCCAATCACTGGGCAGATTTATACGGCGTTGGGATTGCTGCAGTCGGTATGCTTGCCACAGTGGGTATCACTATGGCCATAGATGCCTATGGTCCGGTGGCAGATAATGCCGGCGGAATTGCGGAGATGGCGGAAATGGGCGAAGACACGCGTAAGATTACCGACAGTTTAGACGAAGTTGGTAACACGACTGCCGCGATTGGAAAAGGTTTTGCGATCGGCGCGGCGGCCCTTGCGGCGCTGGCGATCATCACCGCTTTTATCACTGAAATCAGCAGCCATGGTAGTGGTGCAGTAAATCTTGACCTAAGCAATCCAATGGTCCTGATAGGCCTGTTCATAGGTGGTGTTTTCCCCTTCCTGGTCGCTTCACTGACAATGACCGCTGTCGGCGATGCCGCGTTTGACATGATCAAGGAAATCCGTCGCCAATTTAAAGAAATACCGGGACTACTGGAGGGTACTGCCAAACCGGACACGGTTCGATGCGTGGACATTGCAACGACCGCGGCATTGAAAAAAATGGTGCTGCCCGGGTTACTCGCGGTCATCGCACCGGTGGTTGTCGGCTTTGGTCTGGGGCCTCAAACCCTGGGCGGAATGCTAGGAGGCGCACTGTTGGGATGCGTGTTACTTGCATTAATGATGGCCAATGCTGGTGGCGCGTGGGATAATGCCAAGAAATATGTCGAAAAAGGAAATCTTGGCGGCAAGGGTTCTGATGTTCACAAAGCCGCCGTGGTCGGCGATACTGTTGGTGATCCATTTAAAGATACATCTGGCCCTTCCATGAATATTTTAATTAACGTCATGGCAATTGTCAGCCTGGTCATCGCTCCGCTACTGTAACGCTGGCCTGACAGTATTCTCGGATTGGTGGTGGTACAGCTTTTCATCAGGAATAAAGCGTACCATCACCTTATTCACGGTTCATCCTGATAAAGAGCATTTGTTTTGGGGTCAACGATCAGATCTGCCTGCATATCCAGCAGGTGCTGGCATTTTTTCACATACGGACGAAGTGCGGCGATCAGACTTTCAGCCTGAGCATTGCTTCTGAGCTGTTGCCGATATTCATCCAGATAAGTTTGATAAAGTTCATCAACCATTCCCGCCGGATAACTCCCCGCTTTTGCAAAAGCGAGGGCAATTTTTCTTGACGCCAGCGACGCATGATGGAGTGCGTGTTGAAAAAATTCCTGTTCCGATTCACTGGCTACATTTGCCATTACATTCTGTATCGCCTCACACCTGGCATATTTGGCAATATATGGATAGTAATCGAATTCCTGTGCCTGCACTGTACTGAAGATGAAACAAACACACGCATAGCCGCATATCAAGCACCAGGGCCTCAGAAAAACCATATTTTCACCTTCAGTAAATACACTACAAAATCTCAGATAGAAAATATTGCCAAGCTTAATCTCTGTGCCTGAACAGCGCCAGTTTTCTTTCACCGCGATCATGTTGATTGCGGCACATTGTGCGACTACGCACGACCATCATTGATAACGCTCAATAGATAATTATGCTTTGTCTTCACACTCACCAGGACACGATAACATGCGTAAAATTATCCCAATTATTTTTTTCTTTATTTCCATTGGCGCTCACAGTGAAAGTTACAGTGCAACCTTACAACCAGGACACCTGATAATCAGTGAGGTAATGGCTAATCCGGCACAATCCAGTGACACTGCGGGTGAATGGTTTGAGATTTTTAACACAACCATGCAGCCCATCGACATGAATGGACTCATCATCAGTGATGACGGAAGTAATCTTCACCAGATAAGCAGTAATGAAAGCCTGACTATCAATGCAGGAAGTTATTTCGTGATGGCAAGAAATGGAGACAGCACGCTCAATGGCGGATTAACTGCAGACTATATCTATAGCAACTTCACATTGAATAATGCTGGCGACCAGATTATTATCTCTGACGACAGTCAGGTATTAACCCGCCTCGATTATGCAGGTGACCCATTTGGAATTTCAGGGGTAAGCGCTGAACTCATCAGACAGACAACCATTCCAACCCCAGCGGACTATCAGTTAACTCAGGACCGTGTATATGGGTTGGGAGATATTGGTACGCCCGGTGAGGCAGGTTCCGTCACATTGACAGCCAGCCCGGTTCCATTGCCCGGAGCTGTGTGGTTGTTCGCCTCGGCTTTGTTGTTGCTGGCAACAAAAGGCAGGATCAGAAACTTTCATTCACAACAATGTTGACCCAGTTTGTAAATATTTGTCGGGCGGCCTGATTCCATAAATTAGTCACGCGCAGTTTCAGGTCGTCCTCAGGGAAAATGTCAAGCAGCGACACACCATTATCAGCATGCTCTGCCCTTGATCGAAATCGGTTGACATCTTCCATTGCCCGGGCATCAAAATAATTAAGCGGAACCACAGGATATTGACTGATTTCACCGGCAAGAAAGCGGGCAACCTCTCTCTTATATTCTTTGAGCAGACTTATATCATCATATTCCGGGTGCCCCTGAAAATAAACTACACTCATATCTTTCTCAGCCGCCAGCTGCACCCCGACCTGATCACTTTCGATCAATATTTCAATATTATGATTGATAAATTCTCGTTCAGGTATGTCATTGAAGCGCGAGTGACACATTTGCAATTTCTGGGAAACCTGGTTGACCAGTTTGTGCTCTTTGATTAGAACCTGGTGTTCAAATACTCCCCAGCATTTTTCACCCAGATGTTGACGATCAACGCCATAAAATACTTTGATTGCAGCATGAGTTGCCAGACACGAACATAATGTAGAACGGACATGACGCTTTGCCCAGGCTAGCACCTGTGTTAACTCCGGCCAGAATAATTCATTTTGCAGCAGGGGCTGCTTCACATTCGCACCGGTGATGATCAGTGCATCGATTTTTTGCGTTTTAAGTAAATCGTAATCGAAATAGAATTCATCCACATAAGTTTGCGCCTGGTCGGACCGCGCCACGCCTTCAATAGTAAATGGATAAAAATAGCAGTTTACATCAGTATTAGCGCCTATCAGTCTTAAAAACTGTCTTTCCGTTGCTGCCAAGGCGGCATCTGGCATCATGTTTAGAAAACCAACATTAATACTTGGTAATTGTGTATTGACCTGATCGCACGAGCGTACGCTGACGCCTTCCATACCGACGCGTTCAATACTTGGTAACTTATTATGCTGGATTAGAGGCAAAACAGAAAATAAATATCCTTAACTGCGATCTATCGCTTCACCGACCAACTCAATAAAGTCGTTTTCATCACGTACTTGCTGGACATCCTGCAAGCTGACAGTGTACCCATATCTTTCTGCGATTAGTTCATACATTGGTTTACGATGCTCTAATAATTTGGGAAATACCCAGCCGCTAAATTCATCCGGCACAATCTCGTTCACAGAACTGATGTTTTTTTCTTCCAGGAACATCGCCAGATGTTTATCAAGAAACTCCTCCTGAAAATAAAGCGGCTTGGGGTGTTTTAGCGCTCTTTCACACAAGGTCTGTTCATGTTCACTATCCGCACGTATATATAAAATAATAGTGTGCTTGGACAGTACTTCAAATACCTCGGGGTCATCCAACTCACACAAGCTGCCACCTGCATCATTGAGGAAATTGGGATAACCATAGATATTTTTTGCTTTACCGATAAACTCAGGCACATCAAGCATAGCAAATATTTCAGCCTGGCGATGCAGAAACTGGCGACGTTTAAACTCACTCAACTCCAATCCTCCCAGTTCTTCGTTGCCTACTTTACCCAGGAATGTAGAGACAGGATCAAGATTATTGACTGTAATATTACTGCAGATATATATTGAATCAGTACGCAGAAGATCGGCAAGAAAGTCAATTTTCATCGCTTTCTCCTTGATATTGTCAAGTATTGGCTCCTCAAGATATTTTGTGCCGATACGATAATCACCAGAGTAATGAAACCACTTTGACCTATCCAGTTTATTTGCCAGTGTGGTTTTACCAACACCAGACATTCCCAGCAATGTAATCGCTTTATTGGGAAGTGCGTAAAGTTCATTCGAGGTAAGTTTCATTGTTGCACCTAATAATTCTTTGCCGGGCAATAGTAGCAGTTTGGCCAGGAAATTAAAGAACCCGATTTAATCACCATCTTGTTGCTTCAGCTTTCTGATGCCTGCATAAGTCGCCTGGCGCATATCATCCAGGACCATATAAAAACATGGAACTACAATTAAAATTAATGCCGTGGCAAACACCAGGCCGAACCCCAGGCTTACTGCCATCGGGGAAAGGAAAGCCGTTTGGCCGCTGGCAAAAAATATCAAAGGCGAAATCCCCAAAAAAGTTGTAATGGTTGTCAGCAGAATTGGGCGAATCCGGACTCTACCGGCATCAATTACCGCGTCATAACAATCCAGTCCCTGGGCGCGCCGTTTTTTTGCAAAATCGACCAGGATCAAGGAATCATTAACCACAATACCGGTGAGGGCCAAAAAACCTATCATGGAAAGAAACTGCAGATTGTAATCGAATATGATATGCCCAATGACTACACCAACAATCGCAAAAGGAATTGCCAGCATGATAACAAAAGGATCAAGCACCGACTTGAACAGTGCAGCCAGTATAAAAAATATGACGGCCAACGACATAATCAAGACATTAAACATGTCATTAAATGAATCATTGGCCTCTTTCTTTTCCCCTAAAAATAATAACTGATAACCCGACCTTTTGCTCATGAGGTCTGCAAACTCAATCTCTACAAGTTCATTCACTTTTAGCGGTGTTGTTGTTTCCAGATCAACCTCTGCAGTAACAATGGCAAGTCGCTGTGCGTCCCTGCGAAGTATGGTGCCTAATCCTCGCCCCAGTGATATATCTGCCACCTCACCAAGGTAAACAGTCCTGCCCCCTGACAGTGTGATTGGCAGGCTTTCCAGGCTACTGCCACTTTTTCTTAATGTATCCGGATAAATCACGCGCACAGGGTAGCGGTCATCCTTCCAGTTAACCTGAGTCACCTCCAGTCCGACAAATCCTGTTCTCACCGCATTTGCCAACTCAGCCTGTGTTAACCCCAGGCTTCTGCCACGTTCATTTAATGTGTACTGATACTCCAGCTTCCCGGGTTCCAGGTCCTGACGCACGTCCCTGACACCCGGCAGCCTTTCCAGAAACCCGCTGATTTTTCTGGAATGCTCGATAAGCTGTTCAATATTCTCTCCCATAACGCCTACTTCTATATCCGCACCTGAAGGTCCACCCTGAGGTCGCAGGATTGAGAATCTCTGTATCCCTGCTATGACATGAATTTCGCTACGAATGGCATCAATAATTTCTTCTGTGCTTCTTGTCCGTGTGCCATCCGTTTCAAACTTGAGATTCACCACTGGTGAAATATATTTCTCGATTATGGTTTTCGGCGCCGGTTTTTGCAGATCAATAATAAACTGAATATAGTGGCTGCCCATTTTTAACCGATTAAAATCAATTAAAATAACACCAACATTTGTCAGCATGCTCTTTAATTCTTCCTGCTTGACTACCTTATTAATTTTTTCTTCTATTTGTTTCGCCAATTCGGTCGAATCTTCAACGCTATAGGTATTAGGCGCTTCTATATTAATCAAAAACTGGCCTATCTCCACATTCCCAAACTGATTATAGGGCAGGCGAGTATTTGCATATGCAAGGATAACCGCGAGGATTGCGATGGTAAGCGCCGATACAATGTAACGGTTTCTCAGCGCCCAACCGAGAATAGAAGTATATTTAGCCAGTGAACGCTGCCAGAACACACTTTCTTTGCGTCTTGTTTTATCTATTTTTAAGAATTCCGCAGAGTGCGAAGGCAAGATTAAAAAAGCTTCAATAAGCGAACCTATCAATGCTGCACTAACCACTACGGGTATCACTTCTATGAATTTTCCCAATGTTCCACTCACACCAAACATGGGAATAAAAGCGGCGACCGTTGTACATGTAGATGCCACAACCGGCCAAAAAACCTCTTTGGCACCCATCAGGGCAGCTTTGCCGCGTTCGACCCCATCCTCAATATGCCTGTAAACATTCTCAGTCACAATAATGGCATCATCGACAATCATCCCAAGTGCAATCAAAAATGCAAATAGTGAGATCATGTTAATGGTGTAACCAAGATAATGTATGAGAATAATGGCCACCAAAAAAGAAACAGGTATTCCCAGCGCAGTAATAAAGGCAACTCGAAAATTTAAAAACACATACAGGGAGATAAGCACCAGGACCAGACCGACTACACCTGAAGATATCACTGTTTCAAGACGATTTTTTACATACACTGACAAATCACTAAACAGGCCAACCTTAATACTGACAGGCAGTCGCTGTTGCAGACTGGCCGTAAACTCTTTAACAGACTCGGCAACATCAATTGTCGACGCGCGGGCTGTTTTCGTGACAGTCAGGTTTACTGAGGGCTCACTGTTAAATCGACCAATTGTTTTAGCTTCCTCTAAACGCAAGTCAACTTGTGCAACTTCCGAAAGAGTTAACTGCCCTGCCCCGGCTGTTCCTCTTAGTACCAGTTTCCCGACTTCTGCTGCATTTGGTGCGACCCCCATTCCCCTCAACAGAATATCTCCTTCCGCGGCCTGCAATGAACCACCGGGCAAGTCCTGTAGATTTTTACTCAGGGCATTTTGCACCTCTGAAAGCGTCACGTTACGCGCAGCCATTTGATGAGGGTTAACAATAACCCATAACTCCCATTCCTGGTTGCCCGCTATACCAACACTTGCTACGCCGTCAAGGCTTAATAATTCTCTTCTTACATCTTCTGCAGTGTCATATAAAACCCCCAGGTCCGTACTTCCATAAAGTGCAACACTGATTACCGGGAAACGTGTTTTTAATCGGCTGATCTCAGGTGTTTCAGCCAACTCGGGCAGATCATCTATGGCATCAATGACAGAACGCACTTCGCGCAAAAAGTCATCGACATCGACATCGGTTTTTAACTTGACTTCTATTTTGGAAAGTCCTTCTGAGCTTTCCGAGGTAATTACATCAACATCCGGCAGTGTCTCAATTTCCTCCTCGATGATCACAGTAATTTGCTTCTCAACTTCTTCAGGAGGGGCCCCTTCATATTCAGTGACTATGCGTACCAGATCGAGATTTACAATCGGAAACATCTCCTGCGGCATGCTACGCCATGAAAGAATCCCGGCAACGACAATGACCACCAATAGTAAATTAACAATCAGGGAATTACTTATGGAAAATTTTATAATGCCCACAGTAATGTCTATTCAATGGTGACTTGCTGTTGATCAGCAAGAGAACTCACATCGCGTGCAACGATTAACTGGCTTGCAACCACGCCCTGACGTACAACAATCTGATTATCAATCCTGCGTCCGAGTTTTACCGGTTTTTTTTCAACCAGGTTATTGTTATTAACTATAAAAACATAAGACTTGCCATATTGATTCAGTACCGAGGCGACAGGAATCATCAGGGATTGTTCAAGTTCTGATAACGGAAGGTATACAGTTGCCAGCATTCCGGACTGCCAATTTTCCCTTGATACCCTTACTCTTACGCCGTGGGTATTTGTATTTATATCCGGATCAGGCTGGAGTGCGACAATTTTACCCATTGATTTATGTTCTCCAATGGCTACCTCTACTAATTGGCCCAGGTGTAATTGCCTGATTATTTCTCCGCGCACATCCAGCTGCACATCATATTCACTCGCATCAACCAGCGTCAGCGCAACTTCATTTGCATTAACATAATCACCGACATTAACAAATACTTCATTCACTACACCTTCAAAAGCAGCATACAAAGTTGTGCGGGAGAGATTACGCTGGGCAATATCATGCTGGGCTTTTTTCATCTTTAAGCGGGCATGACTGGTAGCTACGGTAAATTCAAGTCGCGCTACTTCAGATTGCAGATCATAAACGCGCTGGCGCACGCTATCCAGTTGTGATTGTGCAATGAGATTGCGCGTTACCAGACCTTGCAGGCGCTGCACCTCCTGTTGTTGCAGATCGAGATTGTTGCGTGCGTACTGAAGCAGTTTTTTGTCGCGAGCCACACTTTCCTGCTCGATCTCAAGCTCCGCCGTGATTTGTTCAAATTGATTCCGGTAATCGGATGATTCCAGCTGCATCAGGACGCTATCTTGGTCTACCTTGATACCTGGTTCAACCTGTCGCCGGGTCACTTTTCCTGCCACCTCAAAACCCAGTTGAGCCGTTTTAATCGGCTGTAAACGGCCGGTCTGTGCCTCCATAGGCTGCACTGATCGTTTATCCACTTCAGTGACAGCCACCTTGACCGGCGGTAACGGGGCCAATGTGGCCTGCGGCTGGGGTTTGGTCCATACTAACAACCAGACCAATATTATGGCGACCACCGTAATGAGGGTAATCGCGCCCACAACTGGCAAAACAGCACCTTTCTGCTGTTTATGCTTTATAATTATGTTCATTAATCTGTTATGGTCCTTATGCGTACTTTTTGTTCACTTTTTGGGCTTATTTTGACGATTTAAACACCTAAAAATCACATTTGTATTCATCAAACCGCACAAGTCACTCTCTATTATTTATCACGATAAAAACCACACGGACTCCATGCACCTGCGCGCACACATTATTATCCTGATATGCGTCCTAAGCACCAGCCTGCTTGCGGATGATTCGCAATGGCGCCAATGCACAAGGCAACCCAGCCAGTATGAACCTGGCAATGATCCTTCAACAGCCGAAGACCCGCGCAATGATAGCCAGCGTGTTCATCTTTTTCGAATTGACCAGGACGTGCATGCAGATCGCGTACAGTACTCAGAGAAAGACAAAAAAGCCATTGCAACAGGTAATGTACTTCTGCGCGACCCGGATCTTGATATTACCGCCGAGCGTGTTGACTACTGGACAGAAGATGAAACCGCCAAAGCTGAAAATGTGCGTTACTGGTACCACCCATCCCATGGTAGCGGCACGGCGGACCAGGTAGAGCGGGTATCCCAGGACGTCGTCAAACTGGATAAAACGACATATTCGACCTGTGACTTTGAAGACAGAGACTGGGAACTCAAAGCCAGTAAAGCCACTCTCGACAGAAAAAAGGGCGTCGGCACCGCCCGTAATGTCACAGCCAAATTCAAAGGCGTGCCATTCTTCTACTCACCCTGGATGAGCTTCCCAATTAACAACGAGAGAAAAACCGGTTTTCTCGCACCCGTTTTTGGCCGCAGCAGCAGTTCCGGCATCGATCTGGAAACACCTTTTTACTGGAATATTGCACCACATCGGGATGCCCTGTTTGTTCCACGCTACCTCGACAAACGCGGCGTCCTGCTGGGAGCTAATGGGCGCTATCTTAATGATACAAATCGCGGTGAAGTCAACTTTCAGTTCCTTGATGATCGTGAGTTTGATGATGACAGATATCTTGTCTCAATTGCACATGAACACAGTTTTACTGACCACTTTTATGGGGATTTGATTTATAACAATGCATCTGATGACGACTACTTTGAAGACCTGGGCGACTCTATTGGTGTCTCAAGCACCCGAAGACTGGAACGAAGGGGAGACCTGCGATATGCAAACAGACATTTCGGTGGCCACTGGAATGCGCTGTTTCGCGCCCAGCAATTTCAAATAGTGGACGACGAGAGCTTACCCGTTAATGACCCATTTAAGAGATTGCCCCAGATCCTCATCAATAATTCATTCAGTAATTTACCACTTGGCCTGGAATTCAATTCAGAAAGTGAGTGGGTTGCTTTTGAGCATGACGACCGAATTGATGGTAATCGTTTACATTTATTTGGCGAGATATCTCGCCCCTGGATCGCGCCGGGATATTTTATTACTCCCTCGATGCGGCTTATGCATACTTCATACGACTTATCCAGTTCAGATAATAATAATGATCCCAGCAGAACATTGCCAAGTTTCTCCGTCGATAGCGGACTCATATTTGAACGCGAGGCTTTGTCCAGTCGATTTAGACACACCCTCGAGCCACGATTATTCTATTTATATACACCGGAGAGAAACCACACGGATATTCCATTATTTGACACCGGGGAATATGAGTTCAGTTTTGCCCAGTTATTCCGAACTGATCGCTTTACCAGTGCCGACAGAGTGTCAGATGCCAACCAGCTGACGGCAGCAATCACCAGCCGTTTAATCAATCAGAATAATGGCGATGAGATTGCACGTGCAAGCATTGGACAGATTTATTATTTCGAAGACCGTAAAGTGTCGCTGAATAATAGTGGCGATGACGATGATCAGTCATCCAACATTGCTGGTGAATTACGCATTGGCCTGACAGATCGATGGCATGCTATCGGCGCGGCTTTATGGGATCCGCAGGAAGATGAATTCAATCGAACTAATGCCCGCCTGCAATATCGTAGTAGTAATAACTTTATATTTAATATTGGCCATAGGTTTCGACGAAATGATTTCTCACAGTCGGATATCTCGTTCATATATCCGATAAATCAGCAGTGGAGAGCAGTCGGCCGCTGGAATTATGATTTAAAAGACAGTCGTGACCTGGACTTGCTTGGCGGGCTAGAATACGACACATGCTGCTGGAAACTGAGCTTCGCGGCACGCCGCTTCACCAATGACAGTGAAGGGGATTACAACAATAGTATTGAAATACAGTTAACACTCAAAGGGTTAACTTCTCTGGGTTCACCGCTAACAGAACAATTACAACGCAATATTCGTGGTTATGAAGATCGCAACACATTCAAATACTAGTTTACTAATATTCATTGTCTGCATTTGTTACACGTCGCTGACATTCATTAACCAGGCGCAATCGAGCCTGCTGGTTGATCGCATTGTTGCGGTGGTTGAGAATGATGTCATCACAGAAAGCGAGTTACTGGAACGCATTAATGTCATCAAGGCCCAGGCGGGCGATCAGGCCAGTCTGCCTGACGAGGCAACTCTGGCAGAGCAGGTGTTACAGCGTATTATCATTGAAAAGCTACAGGTCGCCTGGGGAGAACGCAGGGGAATCACTATCGATGATATTTCCCTTGATCAGGCAATGCGAAATCTTGCCGAGCGCAATCGCTTAAGTCTCGACGAGTTTCGAAGCGCACTGCTTCAGCAAGGCATAGACTACGTAGCATTTCGCAATCAGGTAAGAACTGAAATGACTATCGCGCAAGTTCAGCGCAGGGCCGTGGAGTCGAATGTACAAGTCTCTCCCAAGGAAGTAGAGGACCTGCTGGCTAATCAGGCAGACGAATTAAATGCAAACACAGAATATCGTATCGCCCATATCCTCATACAACTGCCGCAGGACCCAACGCCGCAGGATATCGAAAAAGGCCGCAACGAAATCGACGCCTTGCATCAACGCGCCACTCAGGGAAATGAGAGCTTCACACAGCTGGCAATAGCGCACTCCCAGGCACAAGATGCCCTCGAGGGTGGCGATCTCGGCTGGCGCAACAAAGATCAGTTACCTGGAGTGTTTTCCCGCCAATTAAACAACATGGGACCAGGCGATATTAGCAAGCCTCTGCGCAGCAATAGCGGATTCCATATTTTTCGCATTCTTGACATGCGTGGGCAGGATCGTGTCATGGTAGAACAGGTCCTGGCACGACATATCTTAATTAAGACCAATGCAGTGCGCGGCGATAAGGAGGTACAAAGAGATTTGCGGGCACTTCGCTCACGCATCATCAACGGCGAAGACTTCTCTGAACTGGCGCGTGCGCACTCTGAAGATCCTGGCAGCGCTTCAAAAGGCGGAGAACTGGGATGGCTGGCTCCCAATGTATTTGCGCCAGCCTTTCGTGAAGTTGCTGAAAGTATACCTGTTCAGGAAATCAGTGAACCATTTAAAAGCCGTTTTGGCTGGCATATCATGCAGGTATTAGACAAAAGAAAACATGACAACTCTGAAGAAGCACGCCGAAACCAGGCTCGTGAGTTTATCCGCCAAAGAAAAATCAGCGAAGAAAAGGAATTATGGCTGCGCCAATTACGTGATGAAAGCTATGTTGAAAACAGACTTGTCTACGGAAACTGATTAATTCAAGCACGTTGGCCAGTGACAAATGAGTACAGCTCCTCTCGCCATTACCGCCGGAGAACCAGCAGGTATCGGTTTTGATATTATTTTGCAGTCTCTCGATCAGCTCAATGATTGCATTGTGATTGCAGATAAACACGAGCTGGCTCGCCGTGCTGCAATATTAGAAATTAATATTGATATTTGTGAAGACCAGCCAGCACAGAACAATCAAGTGCGTGTGAAACATATCCCAGTTAACAAACCCGTAGAATGCGGACAACTCCAGCCTGCCAATGCCACCTATGTTTTGAGCTGTCTCGATGAAGCATTGCGTGGGGTTCGGCAACGGGAATATTCCGCGATCGTTACTGCCCCATTGCACAAGGGAGTAATTAACGACGCAGGTATCGCCTTTACCGGACATACTGAATATCTTGCAAAGGAGGCCAGATCAGACGTTGTCATGATGCTGGTCGCAGATCATGTCAGGGTTGCACTGGCGACCACGCACCTGCCATTATCCGATGTGCCATCCAGCATAACTCCGCAATTGTTATTACAAGTCATCCGCATCCTGCATACTGATCTTAAAAATAAATTCGGCATTCAAGATCCCAGGATTGGTGTATGCGGCCTGAACCCGCACGCTGGCGAACAGGGTCATCTCGGGCGTGAAGAGATAGAGATAATAATACCCACCCTGACACAGTTAAAAAGCAATGGCATCAACGTCTCAGGCCCATATCCGGCAGATACAATTTTCACACCAAAGCAGTTACAATCTGTGGATGTGGTTTTAGCCATGTACCATGACCAGGGACTGCCAACCCTGAAGCATATAGGGTTTGGAAACGCGGTTAACACAACACTGGGATTACCCTTCATACGCACATCTGTTGATCACGGTACCGCGCTCGATCTCGCCGGCAGCGGAAAAACAGACGCAGGAAGTTTAATATCCGCTATCATGCTGGCCAGAGAGCAACTAACTTCAACCCGACATGTTTAGAGCAATACCATGAAAGTACTCGTTTTATTATTGACATTTTTCACTGCGTTGGTCGCTTGTGCACAAGATACACAACAGGCCATTGAAACATTCCGCCAGGACGCCACCGTAAAGATCAAGACTCTGGCCAGCAGTCTAAAACAGGAGCTTGGTGCCGCCATGCAATCCGGCGGTCCAGTCGCCGCGGTTGAAATATGCCAGTTGAAAGCACCTCAAATCACGCATGACCTTAATGCCAGTGATGATATTTCAATCAAACGTACAAGCTTAAAACTGCGCAATCCGAACAATATACCTGACGCCTGGGAACGACAGGTGCTAGAGTCATTCGAGGATAAACTTGCAAAAGGGACCCCGGCCTCTGAATTGTCTCATATGGAATCTTTCAAATCAGAGAGCGGCACCACCCTGAGAATGATGCGCGCAATCCCCGTGCAGGGTTTATGCTTGGCCTGTCATGGCGATGAAAATAACATGGACCCCGTGTTATTGGGAAGACTGGAAAAATTATACCCAAATGATCTCGCCACCGGTTATCAGACAGGTGAAATTCGCGGCGCTTTTTCGGTTTCCCGAACAATAGAAAATTAAGGACATGATAATGAGTACATTACCACAGGCTTTCCTGGATGCATGGAACAATAAAGAACCACGCATGATTCTCACAACGGTGAGTCCGAAAGGCGAGCCAAATTCAGTTTGGGTACTATGCGTCAAGATGCTGGATGAAAGAAGAATACTGATAGCCAATAATTTTTTCCACAAAACACTCAATAACATCAAGTCTCAAAGCCGTGGAGCATTATTAATGATCGCGCCTGAAAGAGAAGCCTACCAGATCAAGGGTAGTCTGGAATACCATACCGAAGGCGAAATATATCAGGATATGAAAGCGTGGCTGGACCCCAAGTTTGCCGGTATCGGAGCAGTCGTTCTTAACATTGAGTCTATCTATTATGGCGCTGAAAAAGTATTTTGATATGTCAAAGCCTGCGTTTTTACTCGTGATCACCTTACTCTGTCTGCCAATAACTGGCGTGTCAGCAGAAAGCAGCGCATTGGACGCAAGATCAATAACGCTGAGTTCGACTTCGGAGTTTCAGCTATTAAATCAACAGCAGGCAACACTCACAATCCGTCCACTCAAGGAAAAGCTGCGCTCCATTGAAAATCTGAAAAATACTGAGGCAGTGGGCATCACCTACCTTGGAAAGTTAACAATCAGCGATAATGCGACTCCGCTTACCGTACTGCGGGAACTCTCGGTCCAGATTTCTAATGGACTCGGTATCGACCTTGCGCTAATTACCGACTCAACCACTTCAGAGTCACTGAAACCTCATGAGATGTTGCTGTTGTATCATCCCCGGCTGGTGATCACACTTGCGCTAACAAAGATAGAGGACAGTCCCGAATACACCCTAATCGGAACTTATGCAATCCCCGTCAGTGGTGACAGCATGTCATCCACGCTTGCTTCGAATAGCGAAGACCGGATGTGAAAAAGCCGGGGTATGTTTTCTTGGCCCTGTTAAATTTTATACAAGGGCGGAGCTCCACAGGATTGCCCTGGTTAAATCAAATTTTGTCGGCCCCGGAGTGCTCTGTTGGCATAAACGGTTATTTCACACGTCCTGAACCAATGTCCAATTGACATTATGCACATCAATGATGGTCTCGCCATATAATGGCCGGATTATTATTTCTCAATCACGAGTTACAATCCGGACCACAGTGACTTTAGCTACTACTGAATAACCCCCATGCACCGCGCACGTAAACGATTTGGCCAGCACTTTTTAGAGGATGCGGATATTATCCAATCCCTGGTCCGGGCGATCTCCCCGTTGCCATCAGATAATATACTGGAAATCGGCCCTGGAACCGGTGCATTAACCAGACCAATTCTGGATATTGTCGAGCATATGGAAGTGATAGAGCTGGATAGAGATTTAATCCGGCATCTGCAGATTCTTGATAAACAGGCGAATAAGCTAACGATTCACGCTTTGGATGTACTGAAATTTGACTTCTCAGATACCCGCACCCCAAGGCGCATTGTAGGCAACCTGCCTTATAATATATCAACGCCAATCATCTTCCTGCTTCTTGATCATCTTGACAATATTCGTGATATGCACTTTATGCTGCAAAAAGAGGTAGTCAATAGAATATGCGCCACTACCGGCGAACGTAACTATGGCCGCCTGTCGGTGATGGTTCAGGCAAGTTGCCAGGCCCAAAAGTTAATTGACGTTGCCCCGGAATGTTTTTCTCCCCCGCCAAAAGTTGATTCTGCTTTCATCAGGCTGACACCGCGAAATCAACCACTTGTTCCTCCGTTATTGGAAAACCATTTTAGACGGATAGTCAAAGCATGTTTTGCTCAACCAAGAAAAACCTTGCGTAACAATCTTAAAAATATTCTAGAATCATCCGTCATTAGCAAAGCCAATATCGACCCTTCCTGCCGGCCTCAGCAGCTGACACTGGATAATTTAATTAATCTGGCAAAGCTCATGCAAGAGGGCAAAATCTGACAAAACTTTGCCACCTGGATCAAAGATATTTTCTTTCAAGTACGGCATAATAAGCAGATGGAAGAAATAACCCCTTATAATATTACCGTCAGCGTAGATACGACCTACCTTGAGTCGCAATCCAGTTCAGATGATGATCGATACGTTTTTGCTTATACAGTCACTATACAAAATAATGGTGATGTATCGGCACAGTTACTGACAAGGCACTGGATCATCACAGATTCGAACGGCAAAACCCAGGAGGTCAAAGGCGATGGCGTGGTGGGCGAACAACCGCACTTGAAACCAGGTGAAGGGTTTCAGTATACAAGCGGTACCATGCTGGAGACGCCTGTTGGAACCATGCATGGAAGTTATCAAATGCTGGCTGATGATGGTACTGAATTTGATGCAGAGATAGAACTTTTCACCCTGTCTGCTCCCCGCGTGCTTCATTAGTGGCATAAACCCTAATCTCGCTATATGGCCATATATGCAATTGGCGATCTTCAGGGGTGCTTTAGCGAACTCGAGCAGCTACTATCTGAAATTGAGTTCAGCCCCCAGCTGGACCAACTCTGGTTTGTAGGCGACCTTGTTAATCGTGGACCGCAATCACTGGATACAATTGAATTTATTCGCGCGTTACCCCAACAGAATGTTAAATGCGTGCTGGGCAATCATGACATTCACCTCATCGCCTGTCATGCGGGCATAAAAAACTGCAAACCCAATAGCTCCCTCAATCAGATACTCAATAGTAAGCAGGCCGAAGACATTGTCTTCTGGCTTCGTCAACAACCACTGCTGCATGCTTGCCATGAACTGAACTGGGTGATGGTACATGCCGGCTTTTTACCCGAGTGGGATTTAAAAACTGCACTTGAATGTGCCAGCGAGGTAGAACAACAACTGCGATCAGATCAGTATGCTGATTTTTTAAAATATGCCTACGGTAACCAACCTGACAAATGGGATAAAAATCTCCGCGGCAGGGACAGGAGTCGAATCATACTCAATGCATTTACCAGGCTGCGCATGTGTGATCAGCAGGGTCGGATGAATTTTGACTATAAAGGTCCATTAGGGATGCAGCCAAAGCATTTACATGCCTGGTTTGAGCTACCCAGAAATTCTGCAGATATCAACATTATCTTTGGTCACTGGTCTGCACTTGGGCTGGTAAATAAAAGTAATCTTCTAGCGCTCGATACTGGCTGCATCTGGGGTAATGAACTTACTGCTGCAAGGATTGATGTCAGCCCGGTGACTATCCATCAGATTCAATGCAACAAACAAAAATAATTACTTCTCACGCGAAAAAACCTTAAAGGTCATTGTGTGTGGATTGCTGTCATCAGCAGGATAAACTGACGTTCTGATCAGGGACCACTGGGATGCATCAATCGAAGGAAAGAAACAATCACCATCCACCTCAACATCTATTTCTGTCACATATAACTGGTGAGCCAGGGATAAAGACTGCTGGTATATGTCAGCGCCACCAATAATAAACAGCTTTTCCGTAGTGATCGATTCGGCCAAGGCAATCCCTTCCTCAATACTCGCAACACTATGACAACCCTGATACTGTCGACATCCTCTCGTGACGATAATATTATGACGACCTGGCAAAGGCTTTACTTTTAAAGACTCATAGGTTTTTCGTCCCATCAGCACAGGTGAGCCCAGTGTGGTGCGTTTAAAATATTTCAGGTCCTCTGGACAATACCAGGGTATGGTATTGTCAGCACCAATAATGTTGTTCTTGGCTAATGCAACAATGATCGCTATCTTCATGAAACAGGCACAACTATATGATTAACATCATACTGCAACAGGGGCAGTTATGTGCGGATGGGCCTGGTAATTTTTTAGCTCAAAATCCTCATAAACAAAGTCAAAAATTGAATCGACTTTCCTCTTAATTTCAAGTGATGGCAAGGGTAATGGACATCGTTGCAATTGTAGCCGTACCTGATCAAGATGGTTTTGATAAATATGCACATCGCCAAATGTATGAATGAATTCACCCGCCTCCAAGTCAGTGACATGCGCAACCATCATAAGCAGTAATGCATAGGAAGTTATGTTAAACGGGACACCCAGAAACACATCTGCGCTGCGCTGATATAGCTGACAGGAAAGTGTTCCATTGGCGACGTAAAACTGAAATAGAGTATGGCAGGGCGGTAATGCCATTTTTTCTATTTCTCCCACATTCCATGCGCTGATAATATGACGCCGGGATGCAGGATTATTCTTTATCTGCTCAATCAGGCGGCTTAACTGATCAATCTTTTCGCCGCGTTCAGTTGGCCAGGCACGCCACTGAGCACCGTAAATCGGACCAAGGTTTCCCTGTTCGTCAGACCACTCATCCCAAATACTTACCCCGACCTCCTGCAGGGATCTGACATTAGTTTCACCCCGAATAAACCACAATAACTCATGGATAATCGATTTGATATGAAGTTTTTTTGTCGTTAACAATGGAAAGCCCTGCGCCAGATCAAAACGCATCTGATAACCAAATGTCGAGATCGTGCCAGTACCTGTTCGATCACTCTGTTCGACGCCGTGAGTTAATACATGATGTAATAATTCCAGGTACTGTTTCATATTAATGACTTCTCTCAAAAGTGCCGCGTTTGCTCATCCAAAGTAGAATTATGCCAGCAAAGAACATCGGAATACTTAGCAGTTGCCCCATCGTCATCCAGTTGAAGACAATAAATCCAAGATGCATATCAGGCTGACGAGTGAATTCAGCTAAAAATCGGAACACGCCATATAAAATCAGAAACCAGCCGGATACCTGACCTGTCATTCGATTCTTTGCTGAATACAGCCATAGTATGAGAAACAATAGTAACCCCTCCAGGGCGGCCTGATATAATTGTGATGGGTGTCGTGCCACCTGGTCGACATGAGGAAATACCATTCCCCAGGGCATATCCGTCGGTCTGCCCCACAATTCCCCATTAATAAAATTACCTATGCGCCCGAATCCCAGACCAGGGGGCACAAGTGGTGCAATAAAATCGGCCAGTCTAAAGAAACCCCAGCGATGTTTTCGCTGGTATACCCAGATCACAAACAACACGCCAAGTAGCCCGCCATGAAAACTCATGCCCCCTTCCCAGACTCTCAGCAGATACAATGGATCATTCAAAAAGTGATCGAGGTTATAGAATAAAACAGAGCCCAGTCGACCACCAATCACCACACCTAAAACCGCATAAAATAAAAAATCACTCACCTGATCTTTAGTGATAAAGCTGTTTGTTTTTTTTGCCCGTTGCGAGCCCAGATACCAGAAGGCAATAAAGCCGAGCAAGTACATCAATCCATACCAGCGCACCGCTAATGGACCTAGTTGAAATATGACAGGATCAATCTGGGGGTGTACAAACATCACGTTATACAAACATGGTTAGAGTATATACATCTTAGGCATTACATACACAGCTTATCGTTTACGATAAAGTAGCATCATACATTGTTTGTGATTACTTTTTCTTATTCATGTCAGCCAACTACCTCTGCCACGAAACCAGTCCATACTTATTACAGCATGCTCAGAATCCCGTGGAATGGTATCCATGGGGAGAACAGGCGCTGAACCGGGCATTACGTGAAAACAAGCCAATATTGTTATCTGTTGGTTACTCTGCCTGCCACTGGTGCCACGTAATGGCACATGAATCATTCGAGGACGCCCAGACAGCCTCTATTATGAATGACTTATTTATCAACATCAAAGTTGACCGGGAAGAACGACCCGATATTGACAAGATATACCAGACTTCCTTTATTGTGCTGACGCAACGCAGTGGAGGGTGGCCGCTAACCATGTTTCTGACCCCTGCTGACCATATTCCATTCTTTGCTGGCACTTATTTCCCGAAAAAAGCACGCCATGGATTACCCGCTTTCAAGGATCTCCTTAAATATATCGCTGAAATTTATTACACAAAACCCGAACAGGTCCAAGAGCAGAACCAGTCCCTGCAGAATCAGTTAAACGCCATTTACCAATCCTCAGGTGAACCGGTAACACTTGAAAATAACATTCTGCTTCGGGCAAAAAATCAGTTAATGGAAGTTTTCGACAGACAGCATGGCGGATTTGGCAAGGCACCAAAATTCCCTCATCCCGGTAATCTCGATTTACTGCTTCGAGACTACTATCGATCTCAACAACATGGAATTGAAGACAACATTACATTTCATTTACTGTTTTTTACATTGGAAAAAATGGCCGCGGGAGGATTGTTTGATCACGTCAGCGGCGGTTTTTATCGTTACTCAGTAGATGATTACTGGATGATACCGCATTTTGAAAAAATGCTTTATGACAACGGCCTCTTACTCAGCATCTATACCCAGGCTTATCTTGCCTCGCGCCAGGAACGCTTCAAATCAACCGCGCTGGATACAGCAGAATGGATCATACGTGAGATGCAAGCACCAGAAGGCGGTTACTTTTCTTCTTTAGATGCTGATTTTGATGGTGTAGAAGGAAAGTACTATACCTGGGACATGGAACAAATAAAGACATTACTCGACAAAAAAGAACTGGACCTTGTAAATCAACGTTTTGGCCTGGAGCGTGGCCCTAACTTCGAGGATAAATACCATTTAAACGAATGGATGGATTTCGATGAATATTCAAGACAGCATTGCATTGATATCGCAACATGCAATGAAACCTGGCAACGCGCACGTGACAAGTTATTTACATATAGATCTAGCAATACCCCACCCGACCGGGATGATAAAATACTCACAGGCTGGAATGCATTAGTAATCAAGTCCATGTCGATCGCCAGCCGGGTATTTGACAAAGATGAGTATAGCCGTTCAGCACTTGATGCACTTGAATTTATCAGACGCAACATGATCACAGATCAGGGTCGTCTCTATGCAAGCTACAAAGATGGTAAAGCTCATTTGAATGCCTATCTTGATGATTATGCGTTTTTACTGGATGCTTTACTGGAATACCTGCAGACACAATGGCAGAGCAGTTATCTGCTTTTTGCAATTGAAATAGCCAATACATTACTGGCACATTTTGAAGATCAACAATACGGTGGGTTTTATTTTACATCCAATGATCACGAAAATCTCATTCAGCGACCCAAAATCAGTTCAGATGAAGCCACTCCCTCAGGCAATGGCGTGGCAGCTTATAGTCTGCTGCGCTTGGGTTACCTGCTTTCAGAGACTCGATACATTGATGCCGCAGAGCGCACCATTAATAATGCAGGGCAGCAGATAAACAATAATCCAATGGCATATGGGTCGCTTTTACGATGTTACGAGGAACTTATAGAACCCCCGACAATAATCATTATACGCGGTATACAGCCCACAATAGAGAGTTGGCAAAGAACTTGTCAAAAACAATATCAGCCGGACTGCATGGTGTTTTCAATTCCGGATGATGCACAAAATCTGCCAGAAAGCCTCGCCATCAAAAATTCAGCGGCGGGTGCAACGCGTGCTTTCTTGTGCCATGGGTTGGAGTGTCAGGCTCCAATAGAATCACTGGAGAACCTGACACAAGTATTAAAAGACCCGCCTCGCAGCTAAGCCAGTGCGTCTACAGCAGCATCATAATCAGGCTCATCAGCAATTTCACCAACAAGTTCTGTATATTTGACATTATTATCTGCATCGAGAATGACAACTGCGCGGGCCGTAATTCCTGCCAGTGGTCCATCCTGAATTAAAACACCATAATCTTCGGCGAATTTCTGGCTGCGCATCATTGAGAGTGTCACAACATTTTCCACTTTTTCGCTACTACAAAAGCGTGACATGGCAAATGGCAGATCAGCGGATACGATTATTACGATGATGTCTTCCCTCTCGGCGGCCAGAGCTGCAAACTTTTTGGTAGAACTTGCGCATACAGGTGTGTCCAGACTTGGAACAATGCTTATAAGTTTCTTCTTACCCGCAAAATCATCAAGTCCAACGTTTCCAAGATCCTGGTTAACCAGAGTAAAATCTGGCGCGCGCTCTCCGATGGCCGGCAAGTTGCCGTTTGTTTGAATATTGTTTCCCTGTAATGTTATTGTTGCCATGAACTCCTCGCTAAATTATCGATGTTGAACTAAACAGTGCTTGCGGATAGTTGAGCAACATACTCATCCGCAGACATTTTATTCTCTATTGTATTGTCCTGATCCATTTTGATCCGCAAAATCCAGCCTTCGGTATAGGGGGATTCATTAATAAGCTCAGGCTCGTCAGCCAGCTGCTGATTAACCTGTGAGACCACGCCTTCCACGGGGCAAATTATATCCGACGCTGATTTAACCGATTCCACAATGGCACACGCTTGTCCGGGTTGCGTTGAAGTTCCCACAGACGGCAGATCAACAAACACAATATCTCCCAGTTCCTGTTGCGCGTACGAGGTGATACCTAATTCATACGTTCCATCAGAGAAAGTCTTCAGCCAGACATGATCTTGTGTATAGATTCTATCGTTCGGTTCAGCGCCCATTCTCAAACTCAGCGTTTTATCTCAAATTTTGATTAACAATGGTATAATATCAGATTAAGTTAAAACAAAATAATAAATCTATGCGTAAAATCATATTTTTAAGTTTCGCCCTGATGCTGCTACTGACTTTTACTGCTTGTGGCCAGGATACTCCCGTTAGTCCCGTTCTAATTGAAGACGGCTGGATTCGTGAGGCGCCGCCAAACGCGACCGCGATGGCGGGTTATATGCGCATTACCAATACAACGGATAAGCATATAATTCTGCATAGCGCATCCAGTCCTGACTTTAATTCGATTGAGTTTCATCGTAGCGTGGAAAAAGATGGCGTATACAGAATGATACCTCATCTACACTTGCATATTGCGGCTAACAGTACATTTGTTCTGGAACCCGGCGACTATCATTTAATGCTTTTCAGACCGCAAAGACAATTAACTGATGGGGATCAAGTGACGCTCACCTTGACCTTCAGCGAGCAACAGCAAGTAGAGGTTGTGGTCCCGGTAAGAAAGATGCTTCAGTAGCGTAATAAGGAGCACAAACTACAAATTAGCTCATGAATAATGATGACGGCATTTTCTATACTGCCTTCCAGCTGATTATTGCATGTGAGCCGGAACTCCTAGAGATCGTATTATTATCTCTCAAAGTAAGCCTGAGTGCCGTTATCATTGCGACGCTAATTTCCATTCCGCTGGGCACTATCCTTGGTGTCTATTTTTTTCGCGGCAAGGATCTTATTACGGGAGTGCTTAATACCCTCATGGGATTACCACCCGTCGTAGTGGGATTGGCCCTGTATTTGTTACTGACCCGGTCAGGGCCTTTAGGCGATCTCGAACTATTGTTTACATCTACGGCAATGATCATTGCGCAATGCATCCTGATTACCCCTATAATCAGTTCGTTGACACAACAAACGATTGAAGACTTGTTTAAGCAGCATGCACTTCAGTTTAAGGCGCTTGGAGCACCAACCCGTTTTACTATATTACCCTTACTAAAAGATGCCAGGACAAGCTTATTCACCGCCGTGCTGGCCGGTTTTGGCAGGGCTTCGGCGGAAGTCGGCGCAGTATTGATTGTGGGTGGCAATATTAACCATGTCACTCGCGTCATGACGACCACCATCGCTCTTGAAACCAGCAAGGGCAACCTGGAGTTAGCCATGGCTCTGGGAATCATTTTATTGATGATATCATTCACAATTACAAGCCTGATGATTATCGTTCGTAAGTCGCATTCAGCATGAATACTTACAAACCTAAACTTACGGACCGGCCTGTATCTCTTTGCATGATTGATGTTTCTTACCGTATTAAAAATGACACGTTAATTAATAATTTTAATTTACAACTTACCTCATCCGGAACAAGCATCATTCTTGGTCACAACGGCTCAGGCAAAAGCCTTCTACTAAAATTATTACACGGAGTAATTGTACCCAGTTCGGGTAGCATTACCTGGGCAAATCAGGCACCCAGTGTCAGGCAGTACTGGCGTACATTATTATTACAGCAGCCCACATTTTTTAATCAAACAGTAGAATATAATATTGGTTTTGTTTTACGTATCGCGGGAATTCCCAGGTCTGAGCACCAGCAACGCTGCCAGCATGCACTTGAGATCTGTGGCTTAAGTCATCTCGCCAGGCGCAATACGAAATGTCTTTCCGGCGGAGAATTACAAAAAGTCTCCCTTGCTCGTGCCTGGGTGTTAAAACCCAGAGTAATTTTACTGGATGAGCCTACCGTTGCGCTGGACCCGCCGTCTGTAATTAGTTTTGAAAATATTATTCAGCAGTTTGAAAGTTCCAACACGAAAGTTATTATGACGACACATGATCTTGCTCAAGCCAGGCGGCTTGCAAAAGAAATTGTATTTATCGACAAGGGAGAGATGATAGAGCAGTCGTCGGCTGAGAAATTCTTTGCCGGCCCGGCATCCAGGCAGGCACAGAACTTCATTAGTGGAGAATTAGTTTAAACCATCGTATTTATACTGACAGATATTTCCTGTTCACCGTTGCCGGAGATTAATCCGTACGCGAGGTGACTTCCAGCAGGTGGAAACCAAACTGAGTCTGGACCGGTCCCTGCACCTCATTGATGGGTGCACTAAATACAACTTGATCAAACTCTTTTACCATCATTCCGGGTCCAAACTCACCCAATTCCCCCCCAGAAGCACCCGAGGGACACTTTGAGTGCTGCTTGGCGGCTTCTCCAAAATCCATACCCTGTGAAATTTGATCCTTCAACGTGTTACACTGCTGTTCGGTTTCAACCAGAATATGTCGTGCGGTCGCCTTGGCCATTTTTGCTCCTTATGTGTGATTATTACTGATCTGACTGTTCGTCTGCTTGCGAGGCGTCTTCTTCAACTTGTTCGACAGGTGCCGGCTTGGGCTCAGGAACCGTAATTAATCCGGCACTGACAAGTATTTTAGTCTTTTCTTCCCCGTTTATAAATTTCTTATTAACGTCCTTGATTGCATACCTGCCTGATTTCTTTTCGTATATTTTATACTCCCCAACTGATTTAATTTCTTTCATGTTTATTCCTTGATGTTAATTGATCTATATTACTGATACTGATTGAACATTCCAATATATCATTTCGCGGCCAGCCTATATTAGTGACCGCAACATTCTATACGGGCATTCCTAAAGCCCGTCTCATGAAAAGCATCTTTACCGGTAGCAATTTGTTTGTGAAATTCACGCCAACAGATCGTGCGTGCATTGCAAGACCGCGTTTTTCACGAAACAGCATATCAATGCTTTCCAACGACTTTTGCATAAGTATATTTTCACTTTTACGCGCTCTTTCGTAACGCCTCAAAACCCGTTCGCTCCCAAGCGGACGGTCACTGTTATTTAACAGCTGACTCAAAAATTGCGCATCCATCAGCCCCATATTTAGGCCTAATCCGGCTAGCGGGTGAATAACATGTGCGGCATCACCGAGTAAAATAGCACGATGGCCGATGTAAGAACTTGATTGCGCCCCCTGCAGAGGAAATGATCTTAGCTCGGATATCACCTCCAGCTGGCCAAGCCTGGATTCGAAGTGCTCAGTCAATTCAAGATTAAATTGCGAAATTGGCAGTTCCATCAATTGGCGACATTTGTCTTCAGGGACACTCCATACAACAGAACATATATTTTCATCCAGTGGCAGTAATGCCAGCGGGCCATGGCGCGTGAAACATTGCCAGGCAGTATGCTGGTGATCAAGCTGTGTTGCTATCGTGCATACAATACCCATTTGCCGGTAGGGTGTGCGAATACTAGATGCACCAATACAGTCCCTCACTTTAGAATGGTGGCCATCCGCTCCCAATACCAGTTCAGCGGTTAATCGCTTCCCATTACCCAGCTCCAATAGCATACCAGCCCCGGATATCGCACTCATGTTATCAAGACCGGTTTTCTCAATACAGGTAATATTAGAACACTGGTCTACTTTATTTTTTAAAGCCGCCAGCAATACCTGATTTTCAACAATGGCACCCAACGATGCATGCGATGTCTCCCGGCTACTAAATTCAATGTGGGTGCTTGTGTTTTGCTCCCACACATACATCGAATAATACGGACACACACGCATCGAACGGACTTGCTGCCAGACGTCCAGCGTTTTTAATAATTCAATGCTGGCGGGGTTAAGCGCACTGACACGCAACCCATAATCATCCTGTGGTCGCCAGTCCGGAATAGATATGTCTCCAATCAGGACCACTTTTGTGAATCGTTCAGCCAAACAGCACGCAGCTGTCAGACCCACCGCGCCTGTGCCAACGACAGCGATCTCGCAGTCAGTGAGCTGGTCAATCATTGGCATCACTTTCCAGACAGGGCAGATAACGCAGACCCATATTTCGTCTCAGTATGCTGCGCTGGGCGGCGTAGAAATTGCCAATCATGCGTATACCCACGCCGCGCAGAATTTTTGCAGGCCATATCTGTGGCGCAAAAAGACGCGTTAAGCCATCGGTTAAACGAATGACATGCTGCCGATCCGGATCGCGAAGATGTTCATATTCAGTCAACATATCCGGGAAGCAGTCAGGATTAAAGTCTATCTTGTTAAGCATATGAATCAGTGTCTGGACATCTCTTAATCCAAGGTTAAAACCTTGAGCCGCGACCGGATGCACTGTTTGGGCAGCATTCCCTACCAGCACAGCCGTGTCGCAAGTAAGTTGGTCACTGGTGATCATTGTCAAAGGATACCCAACTCGCTGGCCTACGGCCAGAAATCTGCCCAGACGGTATCCAAACGCTTTTTGTAATTCCCGCATAAACACCCGATCATCCAAACTCAGATAATAATCGACATGATCATCAGGCTGGGTCCATATCAGTGCACAGTAATTCTTCTGTATAGGTAAAACGGCTAACGGGCCGTGTTGTGTGAAACGCTCATAGGCCACATTGTTGTGAGGCTTTTGCGTACACACGTTAGTAATAATTGCAGTTTGGTTATATTTTTTGTGAGTCGCAGTAATATTTAGCAGGTCCCGCACCTTGGAGTTTGAGCCATCCGCGCCTACCACCAGTGATGCGGTTATTTGCTGATACTCCTGGCCATGCGTGATACCAAGACGGTATGCATTACCGCAGCGCTCAATACTCTCGCAGCTCGCCGGTGACATTATTGTTAAATTCGGCAGCTGCATGACTTCCTTGCTCAACACTTCCATCAGGTGGTCATTTGGAACCATATAACCGATAGATGAAATGCCATGCTGTTTGGCATCAATTCTTGCCACACCAAAATTTGCCTGCTCGGAGACATCCAGTCGATCGATCGGACTGGCAGCTTTTACGATCTTTTCCCATAAGCCCAAACGGGAAAACATGACTTTTGAACTCATTGCCAGGCCGGTAGTACGCAGGTCCAGAACATTGTGATGCAGCGGAGCATTCTGGCTGCGCTCCAGCAGAATCACCCGGCAGGGACTCTTTGCCAAACCAATCGCCAAAGACATGCCGACCAGGCCACCTCCGACGATGACGATATCTGCATTCAGGTTTACATCTGCCATGAAGTTACCGGGCTGATGCCATCCATTGTTCAATATCCTCAGCTTCTTTAATTAGCGCCTGAGTAAGAACTTCGTGGCCACTGCGAGTAACACGCACATCATCTTCGATACGAATACCTGTATTCCAGTAACGTTTTGGCACCCCTTTTGATTTGGCGGGGATATATAGTCCCGGTTCAACCGTAAGCACCATACCTGGTTCAAACAGGCGCCACTGATTGTCAACTTTGTAGTCGCCGACATCATGCACATCCAAACCCAGCCAGTGGCCGGTGCGGTGCATATAGAAGCGCCGATACTCTTCATCCCTGATTAACTGCGCAGGTCTTCCTTTCAAAATGCCAAGCCTGATCAAACCCTTAGTGAGTACCTTGATGGCAATGTCATGCGGATCGTTCCAGTGATTGCCCGGCCGTACCGCATCAATTGCGGCTAACTGAGCTTCAAGCACAAGATTATATAACTCAAGTTGTGGTTCACTGAATTCACCATTCACAGGAAATGTACGTGTTATATCACTCGCATAGCCCTGAAATTCCGCACCGGCATCGATCAATAGTAACTCGCCCTCCTTAAGAATATGGTTGTTATCCGTGTAATGTAATATACAGCCATTTTCACCACCTCCTACGATAGACGGGTAGGCAGTCTGGCAACCGGCCTTTTTAAATTCATATAGAAGTTCAGCTTCAACCTGATATTCATACATACCAGGCCGACAGCGCTGCATGGCGCGACGGTGTCCGGCCATGGCCGCTTTTGCCGCCTTTTTCATTGACTGAATTTCCGCACCCGACTTGAACAACCTTAACTCGTGTAATAAGTGCTCCAATGCAATAAATTCATTGGGAGTATGTGCCCCTCCGCGACCCTTTTCGCGTATCTGATTCACCCAGCCAATCACTCTGTGGTCAAAATCAGTATTCACCCCCATCGTGTAAAAAACACGTTCACGCTGTTCCAGTAATCCAGGCAGGATTTCATCAATGTCACCAATAGGAAAGGCATCGTCAGCATCGTAGTATTCGATCGCGCCTTTCTGGCCTGCCCGGCGTCCATTCCAGGTTTCCATCTCCAGATCGCGCTCACGACAGAACAGGACATACTGTGCCTGTTCACGTTGGGGGATCAAAACAGCGACAGACTCCGGCTCATGGAAGCCGGTTAAATACAAAAAATCGCTATCCTGGCGATAATCAAACTCAACATCGCGGTTACGCACCTTAACCGAAGAGGCGGGGATTATTGCAATGGCATCAGGCCCCATCATTCGCATCAGGTTCTTCCTGCGCTTCGTGAATTCATTTCTCACTTATTGCAACTCCGTAGACATTTTGATCGGCTGGAGCTCTTCTGCCACCAGCAAAGCAGACATGCGCACATACTCGAGCAACTCATTGAAAGAAGATTCTTCATCTTCATCGCCAGTATCAGCGCCCTGCAGCTGTGAAATGCGAGTCAGGTCCAACAGAATTTCAGAAGTGTCTTCAGGCAGGTCAGAACGTTCCCTCAGTCCTGCATTGGCAAGCCCAAACAAGAAACCATCACACCAGCTGCCCAAGGCTTTTACCCGTGCGCTTAAATTCACTGAATTTTCCTCAGGGATAAGCAGTTCGAGTTGTAGCACCGGATCGGTCATTTGCTGACGTACTGCGTCGTACAAACAGTCAAGGGTTTGTGTGAATTGCTCGTTCATTGCATCCTGACGAAGATCAGGCGCCAGTGTGGTAATTGACGAACCAAGAGGATAAGCGATATCCAGTGCGACGACACCACATAAAAAGCCATGCAGCTCAGAAGCACGCTCACCGAAATCGAGCTGGCGCAAAGCTTCATTTAATTCTTCATAGGCAGGTAAACTCATGATTGAAGTTTACCACTATTAAATTCAAATATTTATATCCAGTCACGGCTAAATAATACTGTTGTAAGCTGGAAACTGTCATATATTTTACTTTGTCGTTCTGCCTGTTTGTGTGATAGCATATTGTTACTGTTAACGGCTTGAATAATAATAAGAAATACCATGAATATTTCAGAAGAAGAATTCCAGAGGCTAGAAATTCGCATTGATGAACTTATACAGACATGTGAACAGTTAAAGCAGGAGAACAGGCTACTTAAAGCCCAGCAGCAATCATACAGCACTGAGCGGGCCAAACTGCTGGAGAAACAGGAAGAAGCACGTCAACGGGTACAGACTATGATAAATCGATTAAAAGCCATGGAGACGGCAGGTTAACACGACACAACGCCTAACCAATATACGCACTATGAGCTCAAAGCCGATCACAGTCCAAATACTCGACAAAGAATACCGCATCGCATGTCCAGAAGGGCAGGAAGATGCACTCAGACAATCTGCAACATTTCTTAATGAGCGCATCTCAGAAGTTCGTGAGAGCGGCAAAGTGATTGGCCCTGACAGGATCACAGTAATGGCAGCACTGAATCTTGCCCATGAGTATCTGTCGGAGCGTTCACAGCACCAGGCCTATACCTCAAGCATCAATCAGCGTGTACGTACACTACATGAGCGGATAGATAGCGCCATTCGTACATCAAATCAGTTGGAATTCTGATATCCCGCGTCGTAGAATTGGAGTCAGCGCCTCTGCGATATGCGTGAGCACGTCGTTAAATCCCTTGAGCCTATTAACAAACCTCGGGATTGCTTGTTAATAGTCAGTGTGCATACCTGCAAAAGCAGGGAGCCTTAAGACTTTTACAGTGAACCCACTTGAACCTCTGGTTCAAGGTCAACGGCCATCGCCACGGTACTCATGGAGTGCGCTTTCCCAATATCTCTTCTACTCGCCTACACTCCTATAAATGCCTTGATCTCATTGACCATGTGCTAGGATTAACATCTTGTTAAAGTTTGAAAGAGATATTTGTTATGCAATATTGGTTAATGAAGTCCGAACCCGGCGAATACAGCATAGATGATTTAAAGAAGGACAAAATCGAGCACTGGGACGGGGTACGCAACTATCAAGCACGCAACATGATGCGTGACCAGATGAAAAAAGGTGATTTAGCTTTTATGTATCATTCCAATTGCGATGAGATAGGGATTGTCGGGATCATGACAATACATCGCGAAGGGTACCCTGACCATACTGCATTTGATAAAAAAGATAAGCATTACGACCCTAAAAGCGATCCGGATAATCCCCGATGGATGATGGTGGATGTGAAATATAAACGCAAATTAAAGCGTACCATTACACTTCAGGAACTTAAAAATCACAAAACACTGCAGGATTTACCGCTGCTTCGCAAAGGCAACCGACTTTCAATAATGCCTGTTACAAAACAACACTGGGATTACATTCTTAATCTGGAGTAAGCTTTATTTCATATAGCAGGTGAACAGCTGCACCACATTTTGCAATAATTTAAGTCTAATGCATTAAAAATTACAGACGTATCAGAATTGTTGTTATGTTAAAAAAACGAAGTATTTTTCAAATATGAACATGTCATGTTTTAATTTGAAAGAATACAATTTGCAGTATATTTAATTAAATTTTTCTTTGATATTTGCAAAAAAATAAAAAACTCAGACAAAAAGATAAAAAAACAATATAAAAAAACTAGTAATTTTTAGTCTATTGTTTATACTCACGTCGTCAAAAAACGTTAACGTTAAAGTTTGGAGGAACACAAATGGCCGTCAAACGCAAAACTGCGAAACGCAAAACTGCAAAACGCAAAGCACCTGCCAAGCGCAAAGCAGTAAGAAAGACCGCAAAACGCAAAGCACCTGCCAAGCGTAAAACTGCAAAACGCAAAACAGTGAAAAAGAAAACTGCCAAGCGTAAAACTGCAAAACGCAAAACAGTGAAAAAGAAAACTGCCAAGCGTAAAACTGCAAAACGCAAAACAGTGAAAAAGAAAACTGCCAAGCGTAAAACTGCAAAACGCAAAACAGTGAAAAAGAAAACTGCCAAGCGTAAAACTGCAAAACGCAAAACAGCCAAGAAAAAACGCTAGGCTTAACGCGTAGACATTGAAAAGGGCCCTGAACGGGTCCTTTTTTTATTCTATTTTAAGAATAAATCGTAGATTGGATTTGCAGTTTCATCATAGTACGTGTAGCCGACTTTTCGCAAAAACTCTTTAAAATCATCGACTTCGGAAGGAGGCACCTGGGCTCCCACCAGCACACGTCCATAAGCTGCGCCATGATTACGGTAATGAAACAGGGTAATGTTCCATTGCGAGCCCATTACCGATAAAAACTCGAGTAAAGCACCCGGGCGTTCCGGAAACTCAAACCTGTATATCACCTCATGCTGCGATTGTGGCGAATGCCCACCAACAAGATGCCTCAAGTGAAGCTTGGCCATTTCATTATCAGACAAGTCCGTGACTGGATATTGGTGCGATTTCAGCATTTCGATCATAGATGATTTTTCTTTTTGCGCATCTTCAAATTTTATGCCTACAAAAATATGTGCCTCGCTTTCACTGGCATAACGATAATTAAATTCACTAATACTGTGATTGCCGATCAGGGTACAAAACCTGAGGAAACTACCTTTACATTCAGGAATCGTGACTGCAAACAGCCCTTCTCTGCCTTCCCCTAATTCGGTGCGTTCCGTAACATGCCTTAACCGGTCAAAATTCATATTTGCACCACTATTAATCGCAACAAGATTCAGGTTTTTGCATTTTTCCCGTTGTACATATTTTTTCAATCCAGCAATAGCTAAAGCGCCTGCCGGCTCAGAGACAACGCGCGTATCGTCAAATATATCCTTGATACCAGCACACAGCTCATCAATACTCACGAGAATAACCTCGTCGACATATTTTTTAGCCAGCTCAAAGGTATTTAACCCGATCTGCTTGACAGCAACCCCATCTGCAAAAATTCCCACTTGAGCCAGCTTGACCCGCTCACCTGACTTCAATGCGGTAAAAAGTGTAGGTGCATCTTCCGGTTCTACACCTATTATTTTCGTAGATGGAGAAAAGTGTTTAATCCAGGTTGATACACCCGCAATCAGGCCACCGCCTCCAACCGGAACAAACACTGCGTCAATATGCATGTCAGATTGTTCTATTATCTCTTTGCCGATCGTCCCCTGCCCGGCGATTACTTCTATGTCATCATAAGGATGTATAAATACTTTATTTTGATCCTGTGTGAGTTGGTAAGCATGTGAGCAGGCGGCATCGTAGTTATCACCATGAAGTACCACCTCCGCACCCATGGCGCGTACTGAATCTACTTTTATGCTGGGTGTTGTCACTGGCATCACAATGGTCGCATTGATATTCAGACGTTGTGCCGCCAATGCTACCCCTTGCGCGTGATTTCCTGCGGAAGCAGCAATGATACCTGCTTTCTTTTGTGCCTCATCGAGGTGACTGATTTTATTGTATGCCCCTCGCAGCTTGAACGAAAATACAGTTTGCTGGTCTTCTCGCTTGAACCATATAGTATTATCAAGGCGCCTGGAAAGGCGTTTTGCGGTATGTAATGCCGAGATATCTGCAACATCATAAACAGTCGCGCTGGAAATCATCTCAATTATCTGAGTTACACTGTAATCAGTGATATCATTAGCCAAAATTAGATTACTCACGTGTTAAATCAGCCTTTACATGGTTCAGAATCATTAGTCATTCAACAGGCATAGTCTATGGATGTAAATAATAAAAAGAAAATTGCTGCTGAAGCTGCGATTGATTATATACAAATTGGTGATGTCGTCGGTGTAGGAACCGGCTCAACCGCCGATTACTTCATCAGTGCATTAGCCAACATAAAAAATAAAATAGATGGCGCAGTCGCCAGTTCCGAGGCAAGCGCACGACAACTTCAGTCACACGGCATACGCATATTGGACTTGAATGCGACCGGCCCGCTGCCAGTTTACATTGATGGTGCCGATGAAGCCACCACACAAAAATCGCTCGTCAAAGGAGGAGGAGGCGCGCTCACGCGGGAAAAAATCGTTGCTAGCGCCAGCAGCCAGTTTATCTGTATTGCCGATGACTCAAAACTGGTTGAAATACTGGGTAAATTTCCACTCCCGGTAGAAGTAATTCCCATGGCACGCAGCGTTGTGGCACGACAGCTGGTTAAATTAGGCGGGGTACCGGAATTACGCGAAGGATTTACTACAGATAACGGCAATATAATTCTCGATGTCTACAATCTTGATATATCGCAACCGCTAAAAATGGAATCAGATATCAGCCTTATGCCGGGGGTTGTCACTGCAGGAATTTTTGCACACCGTCCGGCAGATGTGATACTGCTTGGATGCGATAACGGAATCAAAAAAATCTGAGCTTATGCAACATCAGTCTTTTCGCCAGAAATTACTGGCCAGACAAACACTCATTGGCACTCTCGTGACAATTGCCAGTCCTGAAATCATTGAATCGCTGTCGGCGCTGGATTTTGACTGGATTTTTATCGATGCTGAGCATGGTGCACTTGGGCCTGCCCAGATACAGGCTTTACTGCAGGCTGCTCATGCTTGTCCATGCCTGGTACGCATACCTGCGCCAGATGAAGGCTGGGTGAAAAAAACCCTGGATGCAGGTGCAAGCGGTCTCATCGTACCGCAAATAAATACTTTGCAGGAAGCTGAAGCCGTTGTGCGCTATGCCAAGTATCCCCCAAAAGGCAAACGTGGCGTTGGCCTGGGCCGGGCTCATGGTTATGGCAAGGATTTTTCAACCTACCTCAATGCAGCCAATCAGGAAACAGTGATCGTGCTGCAGGCTGAAACGCAGGCCGCGCTTGATAACATTGATGCCATCGCGTCCCTGGATGCGGTCGATGCGATTCTGGTTGGGCCCTATGACCTGTCAGCCAGTCTCGGTGTAACCGGTGAACTCACGCATCAAAAGATGCAACAGGCAATACAGCACATTAAGGCTGCCTGTGACCGTCACTCTACACCCCTGGGTATTTTTGGTATCCAAGCCACCGATGTTGCCCCTTATCGATCCATGGGATTTACACTACTGGCCATGGGCGTTGACACGGTATTTTTACAATCCGCGGCAACTCAGGAACTGGAAAAATTACGCCATGCAGAATAATCGCATCAGAATTACTGTGGGCAACATTGGTATCAGGGCTATTGCACGCAACACTCCCACGGCACTTGCAGTACTCGAAGCCCTCCCGATGCGTTCTGAAGCGAATACCTGGGGCCAGGAGGTATATTTTCCTGTAGCGGTAGCATCCAGTCTGGAACCTGACGCCAAAGATGTTGTAGTGGCAGGCGAAATCGCTTTCTGGGTCGAGGGGCACTGTATTGCGATTGGTTTTGGTCCCACGCCACTATCTGAATATGAAGAGATCAGACTGGCTGCTATCACCAACATATGGGCCGATGCGATTGATGACGTCACTATGCTAATGACGGCCGCGCCAGGTGATGAAGTACTGTTAGACTGGGATATATAATCTTTACTTGCTTATTCTGGAGTATTTGGTTCCAGCAAGGGAAACATCAATCATTAAGCCCTTGTTACCAAATACAAAAGCCACGATCGGATCTGAAATATTGGTTGAGTCAATTGAACCGCCCGCCCCGGTATCGGCAATAGCAATAGAGCCATCAACGCCAACCTGCCAGCCAGCACTGTTCCTGAATTTACGCAAAGCTTCCTCGTCCAGGAATACAATTATTACAGACTTGGTCTGTGCACCAAACTGAAATCCAAATGAGGCACCTGTTGTACGATAATAATCAACATGCTGATTATCAATTAATAATGCACCTTCCCCGAACTCGCCACCAACAAAAAATCCGGCTTTAACAATATTAGGGAAAACCAGGACACCTTTTGCTGAGTTTAAAAACTGTTTCCCTTCTTTTATCCGCTCGTTGAATATATCAATCGCTGCTTTAACTCGTATATCAATTTCGTGTGCACTTGCCGCACTACCAGGCTGAACCGGCAACAGACATATAGTGACAAATAAAATAAATGGAAAAATTACTTTTTTCATATCATCGCGCCTTCTCCACGCAGCAAAAGATAAACTTATCTCAAATAATACCGCGATAGACTGTAATCACAATTGTTATCTGCCGTCACAAAAAAATGGGCTGCCTGTGCAGCCCATTTTATAGCAGATCGGGAACAATTCGTAATTAGCGTTTTGAAAACTGTTCTTTCTTTCTGGCTTTGCGAAGACCGACTTTCTTACGCTCTACCTCGCGCGCATCCCTGGTTAAAAAGCCGCCCTGTCGTAATAGTGTACGCAGTTCCTCATCATACTGAAGCAGGGCTCTGGCAATACCAAGCTGTATTGCACCTGCCTGGCCATTCATCCCTCCACCCTTAACTTTAATGGTGAGATCAAATTTTGAATCCAATTCTGTCGATTCCAGTGGCTGGCGAATGATTCTGCGTGACGTCTCACGTCCAAAATACTGGTCCTCTGCACGCGAGTTGATGGTTATCTCACCGTTGCCGGGCTTCAGATAGACTCTTGCCGACGAACTTTTTCTTCGGCCTGTGCCGTAATATTGTGTGGTTGCCATATTTTATCCGCCTTATATTTCCAGTGGCTCAGGCTGCTGGGATTGATGAGTATGATCAGGACCCGCATAAACCTTTAGTTTTTTAAACATCGCCCGCCCGAGTGGGTTTTTCGGCAGCATACCTTTAACTGCTTTTTGGATCACCCTTTCAGGATGAGAGCTGATAAGGTCACTAAAGTTTGTCTGCTTAAGATTACCAATATACCCGGTATGGCGATAATACATTTTGTCTTGCGCTTTATTGCCAGTCACGCGCACTTTTTCGGCATTGACAATAACGATATAGTCACCGGTGTCTACATGAGGGGTATATTCTGGCTTATGCTTTCCACGTAGCCTGCGTGCCACTTCTGTGGATAGCCGACCCAGCGTTTTGCCGCTGGCGTCAATGACAAACCACTGTCGGCTGACTTCAGCCGGTTTTGCGTTAAACGTTTTCATTTTATAATCAGGACCATAACAAAGGCGCGCAATAGTACTAAAGTCCGAGGGATCAGACAAGAGAGATATGTTGCACTGATTTCGTGTACCCAAGAAAAAAACGCGGCCTAATCACCTTAGGCCGCGTAAAACATACTACCAAGGGTAGATGGAGGAGTAAAAACAAATATACAATAATATTTGAATATGCGCATTTTCTAATATAGTATTTCGCTTGTCAATACTCCCACATGAATTTTTTATTAAATCTTCAGCCGGTCAACAATTACCCCATTTTCCAGATGGCTATGGACAATATCTTTGAGGTCATCGAGGCTTTCATAGCGATACCAGACAGCATCAGGGTAAACCACTGCCACCGGCCCTTCATCACATCGATCCAGGCATCCCGCAGTATTAATTCTTATTGCACCCTGCCCCGTTAAACCAAGTGATTTTGCGTACTGCTTTAATTCATTACGTTTTTCAAGTGCATCATGGTGCTGGCAACAAATCCCGTCTTCCCGCATATTCGTGCAGATAAACATATGGCGCCTGTAATAATTCATTTTGTGATGTCCAATATATAGTGGTGTATTTAAGAGACTGTATTGGCTGTTATGCTTATTATAAATGTTTATCCCTCTAAACTCATAACATCCCATGGCAAACACTGACACCGACACAACTGAATTGAGCAGGCTCACTGACCAGTGCGTGATGTGTGGATTGTGCCTCCCTGACTGTCCCACCTACCAGGTTAGTCAAAATGAAGCAGAGTCACCGCGCGGCAGGATATCACTGATTAAAGCCTATACAGAAGGGATGCTTCCAGCGAGTGATGCCCTGAATGAGCATATACAAAGTTGTACAGGATGCCTGGCGTGCCAGCAGGTCTGCCCGGCCAAAGTGAATTACCAGGCTATCATTGATTCAGGACGTGACCTATATCGCCACAATCAAGGTTTCTTTTCACGGGCAAAGCACGCTGCTTCAATCAAATTAATGACAAACTCATGGGGACACTGCCTAATTAAATCAGCTCACCACCTGGTCAAGCATACGCCTTTCAAAAACCGTTATATAGAGCTACTCAGGCAGGTTTCCAAACCGTTTCCCGCTCAAACAGATCGATCACACAATTACAGTGTCAGTGTCTTCCCGGGCTGTACCGGGAGTCTATTTGATCAACAAACATTAAACAGCCTGATGAAGATACTGAAAGCCATGCAGGTGTCTGCCTGTTTGCCGGACAAAATCACATGTTGTGGCGCGATCCATCAGCACAGCGGGTTGTTGAAAGAAACACATTATCATCAAGAGCGAGTACTGCAATATTCAGTGTCAGAAACCACCAATACGTTGCTCTCTTTTGCCAGCGGGTGTGGTCAACAGCTTAACCGGCAACTAGAGAATACCGCTACTCGTCACTTTGATGCCATGCACTGGTTATGTACACAGAAGAACTTTAAGCGCCTGCAGTTTTCGCCCCTGCCTCAACGCATTTTAGTTCACATGCCGTGTACCGCTGATGATGCATTACAAAAGTACATCTATCAGTTACTGCGGTATTTACCCGAGATCAGGCTGTTGAATTTCACTGACGGGATAACCTGCTGCGGTGCCGGTGGTTCACAGCTATTATCACCAAAAAGCAGCAACTTACGTCTGATAAAGAAAAAGGTGCAAACTATTCAGGTTTTAAAACCCGACGTCATTGTCTCTCCCAATATTGGTTGCGCCCTCAATTTCCGCATGCAGCTGGAACATGACAACTTGGACATTGATGTTGTTCATCCGTTAACATTACTGGCAACAAACCTGATAACGACATAACGATGAATAAACAAATGGTCTGTGACAGATTAATACATGAGTTTGACCGTAGTCTACGCACACTCACACATACTTCTCGCAATACCCCGAGAGAAAATCCCGCTGACAAAATTCAATCCAGCAACAGTTTGTCACCACAGGACATGAAACTAAGTGGACGTCTGATGAGAGTAAACCATGCCGGCGAAATTGCTGCACAGGGTCTATACCATGGTCAGGCACTGACGGCCCGCAATGAAGCAACACTTAAACAGATGCATTTATCAGCAAAAGAGGAGGAAGAGCACCTTGCCTGGTGCGAACAACGACTTAATGAATTACAAACCCCACCAAGCATGATCACTCCCTTATGGTACCTGGGTTCATACGCCATTGGTGCCGGAGCCGGCCTATTTGGTGATAAATGGAGTTTGGGCTTTGTCGCAGAGACAGAGGACCAGGTAGAAAAACACTTACAGAGTCATTTACAGAAATTGCCGGTAGAGGATAAAAAGAGCCGGGCTGTCATTGAGGTAATGCAGCAGGACGAGCGCCGCCACGGTGACCAGGCACGCCGCCTCGGTGGAGCAACACTGCCGCCTATAATTCAACAAGCCATGCGAGCGGTCTCCAAAGTGATGACAACCGGGGCTTATTGGCTCTAATCCTTTGGTCATATAACCGCACATCTAGAACTGATTCAGATTCATACCATAAAAAATTTCTGTCATTTCATTACGCAGCAGGTTCTCTATATGTTCCTGCTCCTCATGTGACATGACCTCCTGGTCATCACCAAACAGGTAGTTATCCAGCTCAAATTGCTTGAGCATCATTTTAGTATGAAAGATTTTTTCAGGATAAACATTCACATCGATCATCTGATATTGTTGCCGGGTTTTTTCCGACATATATTCCTGTATGGAAGAAATACTATGGTCCTTATAGAATTTTCGCCCCTGCACATCGCGTGTAAAACCGCGAATCCTGTAATCAAGGATAACAATATCCTCATCGAAGCTGTCAATCAGGTAATTAAGTGCTTTCAACGGTGATATTTTCCCACAGGTGGAGATATCCAGGTCGGCTCGAAATGTACTAATTCCGCCATCCGGATGAGACTCAGGATAAGTATGTGCGGTCAAATGACTTTTATCCAAATGTGCCACAACACTATGGTTTTCAGCTTCCCTGTTTTGCTCCTCGGGCGATTCGACGTATGCATTTTCTTCCGAAATCAACATCGTTACGCTTGAGCCATTTGGGTCATAATCCTGTGTTGCAACATTTAAAATAGTGGCGCCAATTATGTCAGAAACATTGGTAAGTACTTCTGTCAGTCGATGTGCACTGTAGGTTTCATCAATATACTCAATATATTCGTCCCTTTGCCTGTCTGTTTTTGCATAACAGATATCATAAAAGTTGAAACTGAGTGTTTTTGTTAAATTATTAAAACCATATAATGCGATTTTTGAATCCTGTGTCGGCATGCATTTAATCAGTCGTTATTATTTAAAATCATGGCTGAATCAACCACTTCATAGTCATGAGTAATACTAACACTTTGTTTAAGCATCATGGATACCGAGCAATACTTCTCGGTACTTAGCTCAACCGCCCGTTTTACTGTCTTGTCTTGTAAACCCCTGCCCTTCACAATATAGTGTATATGGATATGTGTGAAAACCGCCGGAACAGAATCAGCCCGCTGTGCTTGAATATCCACAGTACAGTCATCGACTGGAGCACGGGATTTTTTCAGGATGCTTACAATATCAAAAGAAGTACAGCCGCCCAATCCAAGCAGAATCATTTCCATCGGGCGCGCACCAAGATTGCGTCCTCCATGTTCAGTAGAACCGTCCATCACCACGGAATGCCCGCTGGCGGTCTCGCCTACAAAGCTCTTATGGTCTAACCACTTTATTCGTACGTTCATTTACTACCTTTCATTCTTCCACAAATCGACAATGGGAACTTCCTGTCATAGACTTCATCCAAATAAACGAGAAGTCAGAGGTTCTCTGTGTCAAGCTTACAAATTAAAATGCCTACTATTGACCCCACAGTTGCACGCCTGTTAGAAAATTGCCATACCAAGCGCTACAGTAATGGCAGTCGCATTATCCATGCCGGCGACCCTTCTACAACCCTTTATTATATAACCGGTGGCTCTGTCAGTGTAATGATTGAAGACGAAACTGGCCATGAAATGGTCCTTGCCTATCTGAATCAAGGAGACTTTTTTGGTGAAATGGGCCTGTTTGAAGAAGATGAGCGCAGTGCTCTCGTGATTGCGCGAGGAGAGTGCGAAGTCGCTGAGATCAGTTACGTCAAATTCCGTGAACTGGCTCACCAGGATCCTGACATCCTGATGCTGCTCGCAGGACAGATGACTCGCCGCCTGCGTGCAACCAGCCGCAAGGTGATTAATCTGGCTTTTCTGGATGTTGCAGGCCGCGTAGCTCGCACTTTACTCGACTTGGCACATCAGCCTGACGCCATGACGCACCCGGATGGAATGCAGATACGTATCACTCGACAGGAGATTGCGAAAATCGTTGGATGTTCGCGCGAAATGGCGGGCCGGGTATTAAAAGAGCTGGAAGATCAGGGGCTTATCACCGCGCATGGCAAAACCATCGTGGTATTTGGAACACGCTAAGCTTTGCAGGCATCGAACAGGCTATTAGTAGGGTATTTAACAACCCTACTAATAAGCACGATCAGCAAAAAATAACTCTTTAAGCCTGGCACCCGGTTCAGGGGCACGCATAAACGCCTCACCGACCAGAAATGCATTCACCCCATGCGACTGCATTCTAGCCACATCCTCGGGTGTATGTATTCCGCTTTCTGTGACTACCAGGCATTCACTGGGAATGTTCTCATGCAGTCGCAGTGTAGTATTCAAATCAACTTCAAAAGAATTTAGATTACGATTATTGATACCCACCATTGTCAATTCAAGCTCAAGCGCACGTGAAAGTTCCTGTTCATCATGCACTTCAACTAAAACATCCATGTTGTTATCAATGGCGAGCGAGTAAAGTGTATGCAGCATTTTCTGATCTAATGCTGCAACGATTAACAACAGACAATCTGCTCCCAGCACTCTGGATTCAAACACCTGATAAGGGTCAATGATAAAATCTTTTCTAAGCGCAGGCAGAGAGCAGGCTTTTCGCGCCAGTTCCAGGATTGGCCCACCTCCTTTAAAAAATTCGTTGTCAGTCAGTACTGACAAACAGGTCGCCCCACTGTGCTGATAGCTTCTGGCTATCGCCATTGGGTCAAAGTCTTCTCTTATAATTCCCTGACTTGGTGACGCACGCTTGATTTCAGCAATGACGCCTGCTTTTTGAGCACTTACAGCACCTCGCAGCATCATTTCAAATGGGCGTTTAGCATCTGCATCCCTAGCCCATTCCTTCATTTGCGCCAGGGGAACACGCGCCTGCTTGTCAATCAGTTCTTTGCTTTTATGCGATAGGATTTTGTTCAGAATCTCGGGGGTATGCTGGGCCATCTGTTTATACCTGGTTGGTGAATGCAATCAACCGTTTTAGTGTCTCTTGTGCTGCGCCTGAGCGGAGTATCTGTTGTGCAATACTGATTGCCTCAGAAAGGTCTTCAGTTTTTCCGGACACATAAATTGCGGCTCCTGCATTTAAACACACGATATCGGCAGCCGCACCTTGCTGGCCCGCAAGCACCGCCTGGATGATGGAAGCACTTTGCTTAACATCATCCACTTGTATCGAGGCAACCGGTGCCATATTGAGACCAAACTCTTGCGGACTCACTTGAAATTGCTTTAATTCGCCGTGTTTCAGCTCACAGATATTGGTAGCTGAGGAAATACTGATCTCATCCAACCCATCTTGTGCATGCACAATCAACGCGTGCTGCGTACCCAATCTGTGCAACACCTCTGCAAGAGGTTTTAACCAGTAATCATCATATACGCCGAGCACTTGCCTTTTAGCATTTGCAGGATTGGTCAGTGGTCCAAGCAAATTAAACAAAGTGCGTACCCCCAGTTCCCTGCGCGGTCCTATGGCGTGCTTCATACTGCTATGATGCATGGGTGCAAACATAAATCCAATCCCGACATGTTCGACACAGGCAGCAATTTGTTGTGGATTCAAATCCAGCTTTACACCCAGAGCCTCCAGAACATCCGCACTACCGGATTGACTTGATACTGACCGATTACCGTGCTTGGCAATTTTTACGCCGGCTGATGCGGCAACAATCGAAGATGCCGTGGAAATATTGAAAGTATTCTGACCATCACCACCGGTGCCGCAGGTATCAACCAGCATGTCTGCATCGATATCTACTTGAGTGGAAAGATTGCGCATAACACGAGCTGCGGCAGCAAGCTCCTCAACAGTTTCTCCCTTCATGCGCAGGGCGACAATGAAGGCGGCAATCTGTACAGGGCTTGCCTCACCGTGCATAATGCTACTCATAGTCTCATGCATTTGTTCGGCGGTAAGATCCTGCTTTTCAAGCACAGTATTGAGCGATTTTTGTAAAATTGTTTTCATGGATTCTGCTTAATGAAATTATTCAGTAAATGATGGCCACAATCTGTAAGTATTGACTCCGGATGAAACTGAACCCCTTCAACCGCCAATTCTTTATGTCTCACGCCCATTATTTCATCGAGCTGGCCATTATCCTGTTGCGTCCATGCAGTAACAGATAAACATTCCGGTAATGATTGTTTTTCAATAACAAGCGAGTGATATCGCGTAGCGGTCAGCGGCAGATCGCACCCTTCAAAGACATTGCGACCGTGATGGTATACCAGTGAAGTCTTGCCGTGCATAATGTCGCCTGCTCTGACAATTTTTCCACCATACGCCTGACCAATCGTCTGATGACCCAAACATACACCGAGTATGGGGACTTTCCCGGCAAAGTTTTCCACAACGCTTAACGATACCCCTGCTTCATTTGGCGTACAGGGGCCCGGGGAAAGTACAATATGATCAGGCCTCAACTCAGAAATCTGTGAAATACTGATCTGGTCATTACGAACCACTTTAACCTGTTCCCCTAATTCACCAAAATACTGCACCAGGTTATAAGTGAAGGAATCATAGTTATCGATCATTAAAATCATAGTTATTCTGCCTGTTCAGCCAATGCCGCAGCACGCAACAATGCTTTCGCTTTATTCAGTGTTTCTACCCATTCATTATCGGGCAGGGAATCATACACAATACCTGCACCGGCCTGAACCGAAACCACCTCATCTTTGATTACCGCTGTTCTTATTGCAATTGCGGTATCCATGTCTCCCTGCCAGGAAATATAGCCAATCGCACCAGAATAGATTCCACGTTTAACCGGCTCTAACTCATCAATAATTTCCATCGCGCGAATTTTTGGTGCACCTGAGACTGTACCTGCCGGGAAGGTCGCTCTCAGTACATCCATACAAGACTGGCCAGATGCAAGCCGGCCTTTAACATTTGACACTATATGCATGACATGAGAATAACGCTCGACGATCATTTTATCTGTAAGTTCGACGCTGCCTGTTTCAGCAACACGACCAATATCATTACGGCCAAGGTCAATCAACATTAAATGTTCGGCCAGTTCCTTGGGATCAGCAAGGAGTTCCTTTTCAAGAGCAACATCCTCAGCAGGGTTACTACCACGTGGCCTGGTTCCGGCTATGGGTCGCACAGTAACTTCACTCCCCTCCTGCCTGACCAGTATTTCTGGTGATGACCCTACAATCTCAAAATCACCCATATTTAAATAATACATGTACGGTGAAGGATTCATGCGTCGCAGGTGCCTGTACATATTAATGGCTTTACCTTTAAAAGCTGCATTTAAACGTTGCGACAATACAACCTGCATGACATCACCAGATACAATATAACTTTTGGCTTTTTCTACCGCCTGCTTAAAACCGGCTTCACTAAATCCGGAGACAAAATCCAGCTCGCGCAATGGTTGATGACTTACATCCAATGCTAATGGAGGGGCTGAAGACTGTAGTTTCTGTGCCAGCAGATCAATACGCGCATGTGCTTGCTGATAACCTTGTGCACTGGCAGGAGCCAGCACGACGATAAAGGCCGAGCTTTTCAGGTTATCAAATACCAGGATCTCACGCGTTAACAATAGCAGGATATCAGCCGATCCAAATTCATCTGTATTTGGGCATTTACCCAGTTTCGGCTCAATGTAACGAATCGTGTCATAACCAAAATAACCCACCAGGCCTCCTACAAAACGTGGAAGCTGTTCGATTTCTGGAACTTTGAATTTTTCACGGTAACTGTTGATCCACTGCAATGGATCCTGACAATCGAGTTCATTCACACATTGTCCATTGTCCCATTCAGAAATATGCTTCCCCCGAATTTCTATGTGTTCCTGACAACGCAGTCCAATAATGGAATAACGACCCCAGCGTTCGCCTCCCTGCACAGACTCAAAAAGAAAACTGTTTTTACAGTTGGCGAGCTTTAAATAGGCACTGAGTGGTGTTTCAAGATCAGCTGCAACTTCACGATATAGGGGAATATGGGTGTAGCCTTGGTCAGCCAGATTTAAGAATTGTTTTTTGTTCATGCACGCTTAAGTTCATAGTGATTTATGTGTATTGGAATAATTTGACATATTGCTGCCAAAAATTTCCCCAGCACCAGCATTTTCTATGAAATATAAGCATTAAATACCTTACGATCAGTTATTGCGGATGACTGTTATATTAAGTCAATCAGTTCATTTAGGCTATTCACGCGAATTGGTGAATATTTTTCCACGCAAACGCCGCGATTATAGCCATAGGAAACATAAATTGCACCTGCACCCGCAGCCCTGGCAGCAGCCATGTCCGTATGTGAATCCCCTACCAGGTAACCATCCCGAGGCGTACTGTTCATATCTTCTATCGCTTTAAGAATCATCGCCGGATCCGGCTTTTTTGTTGGCAGGTCATCGCCACATACCAACACATTAAAGTATCCGGTAATTGATAACCTCTCCAAAAGAGACTGAGTGAATTTCCTTGGCTTGTTAGTGACACATGCCATCGGTATCGATTTTTCTGCAATGTGCTCCAGCAAGTCCATGCAACCCGGATAGACAACTGTCTTGGCAGCAATATTTTCCTGATAAGCATCAAAAAAATATTCCCTGGCCTGCTCCTGACTGACTTGTGAAGGACTGGACGCCAGCACATGATGTAACGCACGTTTAATTAACAATTCAGCACCATTACCTATCCAGTTTCGGGCCAATACTTCGTTGACCGCGGGCAGTCCCATCCTATTTAGCATTTGATTAAGACTAAATGTAATGTCGGGCACACTGTCTACCAGAGTACCGTCCAAATCGAAGCTTAGCCAATCCGCCTTAAGCTTTTGCACACCCGGCACCTGATATTAGTGATCAACTGGAAGAAATGCGCAGACAGGCATGCCTGACAATAACATTATGTATTTGTATATTCTGCAGTAGCAAAGTAGATAGCCTGTATTTATGTCTTTGCTTTTGCAATCTCGGACCGCATAGCTGCAATCGTTTTATGGTAATCCTCAGAATTAAAAATCGCAGAACCTGCAACAAAAGTATCTGCCCCTGCAGCCTTGATTCTCTGGATATTTTCCACCTTGACACCCCCGTCTATTTCAAGACGAACAGGCAACCCGGATGCATCGATAAGCCCGCGCGCCTGCTTGAGCTTATCGATGCTGGATTCAATAAAACCCTGACCGCCAAATCCGGGATTGACAGACATTAACAAAATCATATCTATCTTATCCATAACATGATTCAAATGATAAAGCGGAGTGGCAGGATTAAATACCAGACCACTTTTACAGCCAGCGTCACGTATCAACTGCAGACTGCGATCAACATGGTCAGACGCTTCAGGATGGAATGTAATATAAGTAGCGCCAGCTTTTGCAAAATCGGTGATTAAACGATCCACCGGTGACACCATCAAGTGAACATCTATAGGCGCTGTTACGCCGTATTTTCTTAATGCCTCACATACCAGCGGCCCAATGGTAAGATTAGGCACATAATGATTATCCATGACATCAAAATGAATAATATCGGCACCGGCAGCAAGAACATGATTGACTTCTTCACCCAATCGTGCAAAGTCGGCAGAAAGTATTGAGGGTGCGATCCAGTTATCCATGATGATTACCGCTAAAAAGCACTAACGATAACGCAGACTTGATTCTTTTGCATGTGTTGAACGGCAATTCAGATGATCCGCCGGACAATTCTGATCTATAATAGGTTTTTTCAAAAAACAAAGAGCAACCTCTTAATTAGACATTATGGATATCGAACCTTACTACTTCTCTATTGCAATTTCTTTGCATGTTCTGTCAGCTGTTGTATGGGTTGGCGGAATGTTCTTTGCCTATATGGCGCTTAGACCCGTCGCAGCAAAATTATTAGAACCGGCCGTGCGCTTGTCCCTTTGGTCCCGTACCCTGACACGGTTTTTCATCTGGGTCTGGCTGGCCGTGATTATCCTCCCGGTCAGCGGATACTGGATGATTTTTTCCGCATTTAATGGATTTGCAGGTGTCGCCTGGTACGTACATATCATGCAGGCACTGGGTGTCATCATGATATTAATTTACCTGCATGTTTTTTTTGCACCATTCAAACGACTGCGCCGAGCCGTAAACGAGGAAAATTTCCAGGAAGCGGGCAAAAACCTGGCCCAGATCAGAAAGCTGATCGGCATAAATCTGCTTATTGGCCTGTTCACAATTATTACTGCGGCAGGTTTTGAACACTTGCCCATGTAAAAAGCCCAGACTAAATAGATATGCAGATAATACCCTGTTTGCAGGCAGATATGGTCGACTGAATAAACTCAGGCGACCATAAAGTCAGCCAGGTACATCTCTTCTCGCCCGTCGCTTACTGGCAAGGCAGACTGGCATAGTAAGCAGCCAGGTTTGCCATATCCTCATCGCTGAGATTGGCAACCATTGGGGCCATTTGAGCGTTTTGACGTGTCCCGTCTTTAAATGCTTTTAGCTGCGCCAAAAGGTATTGCTCTTTTTGACCCGCAAGGTCCGGCCACACAGGGGTGGGGCTAATGCCCGCGCTGCCATGACATGCCACACATGTTGCAGATTTCGCTTTACCAGCTTCAATATCACCCGCATGAGCCATCCCCGATACGAACATCATACTGACAGCAAACCCTAATAAAATTGATTTCATAACTTAAAACTCCTGTAAATATAATAATTCCAGCAAAGGCGTATGCATTGTACATTTAACTAACAATTTCACAAATGCTTTGGTCAGTTTGCATGATGCAGGTCATAATATCCTGATGATTTATATGATCAAGTTCTGCCTGTCGCTCTGGTACAATGCAACCTTTAACAGTGAACATACTATACTATGGCTATCATCCAATCATTGGGTTTCTTGCGAATTTCATTATTGCTACTAGGTGTATTGGATACATTAATTGCACCTGCTCCGGGAACCTATGCTGCCAAGCAAGGAGCGGAAGTGATCACTACCCTGGTTGCACCAGCGGCTGCACCCATCATTATGATGGTCATACTGTTTGACGCATTAATGTCCAAGATTCGGGCCAGCGATAGTACCGGCAAGGAGCGCGAGAAATTTAAAACCATTATGTGGATCGAACTGGCTGTCGTCGCCTTTATGTTGCTTGGCTGGTTGCCTTACTTTCTGGCAATTTTCAGATAATCAGTGATGCTTGGCTGGTTTTGGTCCGGTTGTATTGTATTTTCGTTTGTTGCCTGCTTTATTCAGTTATCCGTTTTTGGCCATCAGCAGATTTTCACTCAAGCCATCGAAGCATTGTTCGAGACTGCAAAACTCGGCGTTGAAATATCGCTGGGTCTGATTGGGCTAATGGCGGTTTGGCTGGGTTTTTTTAAAATTGCCGAACGCGCAGGCCTGGCTGATTTTATTGCACGCATACTGGCGCCTTTATTCCGCAAGCTCATGCCAGAGGTCCCCCGAAATCACCCGGCCATCACTTCCATGACCATGAACATGGGTGCAAATGCGCTCGGGCTCGATAATGCAGCCACGCCTTTTGGTATAAAAGCGATGTATGATTTACAAAAACTCAACAGACAGAAATCAGTTCTATCCAACGCACAAATACTATTTTTAGTATTAAACACTTCTTCTGTCACAGTATTGCCCGTGACTGTTTTTTTATTTCGGGCGCAACAAGGTGCCGCACACCCAACAGAAGTATTTGTACCCATCCTGCTCGCGACATTTACCTCAACCATGACAGGTTTGCTTGCTGTTTCCTACGTACAAAAACTTCCTCTGTTCAATAAGACTGTCCTGACTTATCTGCTTGTATTAAGCGCAATCCCGATTGTACTTGCATGGTATTTTTTATCGTTACCCAGCGACCAGATGAGCAACCAGGCCCAGTTATTTGCCAACTTTATTCTGTTTGCCACAATTACCTTATTCCTGGTGTGCGGCTGGATAAAAAAAATAAATGTATATGAAGCTTTTATTGTCGGTGCCAAGCAGGGATTTGGCACTGCAATTAAACTGATTCCCTACCTGATTGCCATGTTGCTGGCTATCGCACTACTTAGAGTAAGTGGCATACTTAATGTGATTCTGGAGCTGGTCAGTCGCGCATTACAAACTTTCAATATCGATAATGCTTTCATTGAAGCATTACCCACGGCAATTATGAAGCCTTTCAGTGGCAGCGGTGCACGGGCTGCAATGCTGGAAGTCATGCAAACCCATGGCGTGGATTCTTTTGCAGCAAAAGTCGCTGCTGTCATGCAAGGCAGCACGGAAACGACTTTTTATGTGCTGGCAGTCTATTGCGGTGCCGTAGGTATTACCAAAATACGATATGCCATGACTTGTGGATTACTAGCCGATTTTGCCGGAATTAGTGCTGCGATTTTAATCTCATACCGATTCTTTGCTCACGGATAGTACGTAGCTGCCAATTTAGTCTATAAACGCACAATCTGCCGTCCATGCACATTCCCATGCAAAAGATTCTTGAAGGCATCAGTTAACGTCTCAAGGCCAACTTCAGCGGTGCATATGTTTTCCAGGTTCCCGGGCAGTAATTCATCACCCAACTTACCCCATAGAGCTGCGCGTAACACCTGTGGACATGATGCAGAACTTACCCCAAGCACACTCACCCCGCGCAAAATAAACGGCATTGCAGTGGTTTCGATTTTTACACCTGCGGCCATTCCGACACTCACAATATTCCCCCATGGCTTCACCGTTTTAGTCAGCCATGCCAGCGTATCACCACCCAGATTATCGATAGCTCCACCCCAGCATCCTTTGTGCAGGCTACGTGAATCAATCTCAATTTCACCGGGTGAGATGATCTGTTTTGCCCCAAGTGCAGTTAAAAAATCATGTTGTTGTGGCTTACGCGTCATCGCCACAACGTGGTAACCCAGTTGACTGAGCAATTGCACAGAAAAGCTGCCTACGCCACCGGTGGCACCCGTGACCAGTATGGGTCCATTGTCTGGTAACTGGTGATTATCCTGCATCCGCTGTATGGCTAGCGCCGCTGTGAATCCCGCAGTTCCAATAATCATCGACGTGCGTGTCGTCAACCTTGCAGGTATAGGTATAACCCAGTCAGACGGGACTCTTGCATAGTGGCTGTAGCCTCCATCATGTACTTCACTGAGCCCGCAACCATTGACAAGCACTTCCTGACCGGCACTGAATTTTTTACTTTCAGATGAAACAATGGTGCCTGCCAGATCAATTCCCCCATTCAGCGGTGATTTGCGCAAAATTTTACCGGTACCCGTGCCTGCAAGTGCATCTTTATAATTGACACTGGAATACTCAACTTTAATAACCACATCGCCAGGCGACAGACCATCAATTGTCATGGTTTCTATACCGGCGCGCTCAAATTCTTTACCGGCATGAATGCGAAAGACTTTAAATGGCTGCTGCATTTTATGAGCCCTGCATCATCCTTTTATAGGCACGGTTAGCATGATTGACGGCGTCGTTGACATTATCTGCTGTCACAGTGAAGTGGCCCATTTTACGTCCGGCCTTCGCACCTCTTTTACCATAAAGATGCACCTTGACATTGACATCATTGAATAAACTAGCCGCAGGAAATTTACCATTTTTCCAGGCATCACCCAGAATATTGACCATGGCCACGGCACAGAAATTCTGGGTGTCAGCCGGCGACCAGTTACAAATCATGCGCACTTGCTGTTCAAATTGTGAGATATGACAGGCATCCATGGTGTAATGACCGCTATTGTGTACTCGAGGAGCAATTTCATTGACCATTAACTGATGATTCTGATCTACAAAATACTCAACTGTCATGATCCCGACATAATCCAGGTTTTCTGCAATTTTCTGGGCAATTTCACAAGCTTCGGTCTGCAATTCGACTGACAAATCCGCAGGTACCGAGCTTATATGTAATATTCCATTTTTATGTGTATTACGCGAAACTGGAAAAAAACAGACCTCACCTTGCTGGTTCCTGCCTAGTACAATAGATACTTCATATTGCAGCTTTACACGTTCTTCAAGTATGCATGGTACCTGACCTAGATAGCGGTAAGCCTGTCTCGCTTCCTCAACGCTGGCGACGACCTGCTGTCCCTTACCATCATAACCAAACTCTGCTGTTTTCATGATGCAGGGCCAGTTCATGTGCTCTGTATTATTCACGTCATTCTCGGCATACACCGCAACAAATTTAGAGGTGGGAATACCAAGTTCGTTGACAAAAGTTTTTTCGCGAATGCGGTTTTGTGCAATATGAACAGCTTGAGGCCCTGGGCAAACCTCGCAGTATTGTTGCAGAAATTTCAGCGTGCGGGAGGGGACATTCTCAAACTCGGTCGTAACCACTGCGCAGGCTTTACCAAGCTCATCAAGTGCGGACCAGTCATCATAAGCAGCCATTATATGCCGGTCTGAAACCTCCCCTGCCGGACTATGCTCATTTGGATCCAATACCCAAACTTTATAGCCCATATCTGCTGCAGCCAAGGCAAACATTCTCCCTAATTGGCCGCCACCCAGCATGCCCAGAATGGAATCAGGTTCTATCATCTTTTAATTCTCACTCGATGGCGTTAATTCGCTGTCACCTTGGCGGTAAAACTTTGGCCAGTACCTGATCGCGCTGGTTTTCTCTAAAAGACGTTAGCTGCCGGGCTAGTTTGTCATTATTGATCGCCAGCATTGCTACCGCGAATAATGCCGCATTGGCAGCCCCGGGCTCTCCTATCGCAAATGTTGCCACGGGAATACCTTTAGGCATTTGCACGATTGACAGCAGGGAATCCTGTCCCTGCATATACTTACCTTGCACGGGAACACCCAGCACCGGCACCGTACTGATCGCCGCGACCATACCAGGCAAATGGGCGGCACCACCCGCACCGGCGATGATACAAGTCAGGCCACGTTGCCTGGCATGCGCGGCATATTCATACAGATAATCCGGTGTACGATGAGCCGATACTACGTGGCATTCATGCTCGACATCAAATTCGCTGAGTACGTTGGCAGCATGTTCCATCACTTTCCAGTCACTGTCACTGCCCATTATGATTCCGACTTTGGCCATTGATTATGCATTCACTGAGAAAAAACGGACATTTTGCTATTTTTAAGCCATGAACGCCAGTGCCAGTCACCATATCTTTAAGCAGGTGTAGGCAATCACCCTTAATCACTCTACAATCGGCCATTTTTCAGGGCCGATTTATGTCAAACACAGTGTTTGAAACCCAGTTTACATCTCTACAGCTCCTGCACAGGGGCAAGGTTCGGGATATCTATGAGATCGATGATAGCCATATGCTGGTCATTGCCACGGACCGCATTTCTGCATTTGATGTCGTCCTGCCAAACCCGATCCCCGGCAAAGGGGCTTTGCTAACACGCGTTTCAAATTTTTGGTTTGAGCGTTTTGCCGATTTAATCCCGAACCAGGTCAGCACACTTTCACTGGATGATCTTGATCTCACAGAACAAGAAAAAGAGCAGGCCACCGGGCGTTGCGTGATTGTAAAGCGTCTCAACGCATTACCCATTGAGGCCATTGTACGCGGCTACCTGATCGGTTCCGCATGGAAAGAATACCAGTCGCAACAAACAGCCTGTGGAATTCATCTCCCCGCGGATATCCCTCTTGCCGGCAAACTGCCAGATACCCTGTTTACGCCATCGACCAAGGCCATGGCAGGTGATCACGATGAAAATATTTCATTCTCGGCTGCCATCAGTCTGGTAGGCAAAGAGATTGCTACAAATATCAGGGATATTAGCATCCAGTTATATGAGAATGCCGCACACTATGCTATCAGCAAAGGAATTATTATTGCAGATACAAAATTTGAGTTTGGGCTGGATGCCGATGGCACACTGACATTGATTGATGAAGTACTCACCCCGGATTCATCACGTTTTTGGCCGGCAGATGAATACACTCCCGGGAAAAATCCTGGCAGTTTTGATAAGCAATATATCCGTGATTACCTGGAAACACTGGACTGGAACAAACAAGCCCCCGGGCCAGATCTTCCCGACGAAATAATTATCAACACACAACGCAAATATCAGGAAGCCGCTGACAGATTACTCTCCGAGCAATAAACGTGAAATCAATCGCAGTTTTCGCGGATGTCCAGAATATCTACTACACTACCCGTGAAGTATTTCAACGTCACCTGGATTATCGGGCATTATGGCAAAAAATTTCTGCACAGGGCAATATCGTATGTGCATATGCTTATGCTATTGACCGTGATGATGAAAAACAAAAGCAATTTCAGACTGCCCTTCGACAAATCGGATTCAGTGTGAAACTGAAACCATTTATACAGCGTAGTGATGGTTCAGCAAAGGGGGATTGGGATGTAGGAATTACCATTGATGTTCTGGAGCAATCTGCCTACGTCGATAAAATTGTCCTGATTTCGGGCGATGGAGACTTTGATGTGCTTCTTACACATATCATGACCAAATATAAAGTCGAAACATGCATCTATGGCGTGGCAGGACTGACCGCAAACTCTCTGATCAGCAAAGCAACCTCTTTTTATACAATCACCCCCGAATTACTATTGTGACTGCCATACCCTCCCAAATGGTTGATGTCCTTGGCCAGGTAAACAGTTAAACTACGCAGCCATTCTGGTGCCAGCAGAGCCCGGAGCATAATCAGCATACATGAACCTTTTGATTATATACTTTTACATTAGTCCATCGTGTTTCGTGCAATCACTTTTTAAAAGGTATCAATTATGAGCCATGAAACACCTCCCCAGTTTAATCAACTCGGTTTGAGCAAGTCTGTCATTAAGGCATTATGCCAGGCAGGCTACGAGACGCCCTCGCCTATTCAGGCGCGTACCATCCCATTGCTAATGTCCGGCAAGGATGTTCTCGGCGAGGCACAAACAGGTACCGGTAAAACAGCGGCTTTTGCATTACCTGTATTATCCAGCCTCAGGCTTGACCAAAAGCAGCCGCAAGTGCTCGTACTTACTCCAACACGTGAATTAGCAATACAGGTTGCACAGGCTTTTCAAAAATATGCTTCTGACATGAAAGGCTTTCATGTGTTACCCGTTTATGGAGGTCAGGATTATCGCGGACAAATTCGTGCACTCGCGCGTGGTGTTCACGTTATTGTCGGAACCCCCGGGCGGGTAATGGATCATATGCGTCGGGGTACGCTAGCGCTGGAAAATCTTACTACGCTGGTACTGGATGAGGCCGATGAAATGCTGCGCATGGGTTTTATTGATGACGTGGAATGGATATTGGAAAAAACCCCGGGCAACCGCCAGATCGCCTTATTTTCAGCAACAATGCCAACGCAAATCCGCGAAATCGCCAATAAACATTTAGATGATCCTGCACATATTACCATCAAGGTAAAAACCACAACGGCGGAAACAATACGCCAAAGATACTGGCAGGTTAACGGATTGAATAAACTGGATGCTCTCACACGAATTCTTGAAGGCGAAGATTATGACGCTATGCTTATCTTTGTCCGCACCAAAACTGCAACAGTGGAATTGGCCGAAAAACTCACCGCGCGTGGATATTCGTGTACAGCATTGAATGGAGATATCGCACAAAATCAGCGTGAACGCACTATCGAACTATTAAAAAACGGGAAAATCGATATTCTTGTCGCGACTGATGTTGCTGCACGGGGACTCGATGTTGAAAGAATCAGCCATGTCATAAACTATGATATTCCTTATGATAGCGAAGCCTATGTTCATCGTATTGGTCGTACAGGTCGGGCTGGACGCAGCGGTGATGCAATTTTATTTGTAGCACCACGCGAAAAGCACTTACTGACCGCGATCGAAAAAGCGACTCGCAAAAAAATTGAACGCATGGAACTGCCTTCAGTGGAGACCATAAACAGTAACCGCATCGCCAGGTTTAAACAAAGGATTACTGATACAATCGCCAGTGAGGATCTGGCTCTATATACCAAATTACTCGAGCAATATCACCGCGATAATAATGTGATGCCAATTGAGATTGGTGCCGCACTTGCCAGGTTATTAGTTGGTAACAAATCATTGTTACTGTCCCCGATACCAGATAACAATAAAAATAAATCAAAATCCCGGGAAAGCAGACAAAATAAAAGCAAGGAAAAACAACAGCTAAAGCAATCTGGCACACAACGGGAAGTTATGTCGCCCCAGCCAGGACAGCAGCGCTACCGCATTGAGGTCGGTCATAATCACAATGTCAAACCAGGCCATATAGTAGGTGCGATAGCAAATGAATCCGGGCTGGAGAGTCAGCACATTGGTCAAATCAGTATATTTAATGAATTTAGCCTGGTGGACCTGCCAGTGGGAATGCCAAAGGAGATTTACAAAGAATTACAGAAAACTCGTGTGTCAGGCCAACAACTGAGGATTTCGCTTTGGAAAAATAATCGCCTCAAAAAATCAGACAGACCAAAGCAGGCATGCACATCAGGTGTGCGCAACCAGGCCAGAAAACCGAATAAAAATAAAAGAGTAAAAAAGCAAATTGAAGACTGTAAATCAATTTCTGGTTAGCGGTGCAACCCGGGCACACAGGTCAAATGACCTTATTCTAAACTCCCGCCCGGGAGTCACAACACAGTCACACCGCTATATTTTTTAATGTGCATGCCCATGCGATAATTCTTCCTGAGTGGCCTCTCTCACACCGACAATTTTTACATCAAAATTCAGTGTCACACCTGCCAGAGGATGATTGGCGTCTACTGTCACCTGATCTCCCTCAATATTCGCAATCACCACACGCTGTGCTTCCCCATTCTGACCCTGTGCTTCAAATGCCATCCCCGGCTGAAGATCATCAACACCCTGAAATGCAGCTCTATCTACAATCTGCATTAGTTCCGGGACTTTTTCTCCATAACCTTCTTCCGGTGCCACTGTAACCTGCAGCGCATCGTCGGCCACTTTGCCAACAAGTGCTTTTTCCAGACCGGGTATAATATCCCCGGCACCATGCAGGTAAGATAACGGATCAGAGCCTTCTGAACTATCCAGCACATTTCCACTGTCATCTGTCAGCGTGTAATGCATGCTCACGACCATATTATCGCCAATCATTAAAGACATAATTTCTCCATAAATACGAATTTATTTCTGCTACTGCGAACATCAACTGATGTCCGATCATTAGCCCGTAAAACTTCACACCATACAGCAATATATAATCGCTGGCGAATCACGCGTTAATCAAGGAGACAGTTCAATTGATAAATATCACTCATTTTTCATTATTCATTCGTCGTGTTTTTGCCCGACAGATACCTGGTAAGAATTTTATCAAGCTGGTTGGCAAATGCTTTGCGATCACTTTGACTATAGGGAGCCTGACCGCCTGACTGAATTCCGCTTCCCCTTAATACATCCAGCAAATCGCGCATTCCCAGACGCGCATTGATGGTGGAGGCAGAATACCTCTCACCCCGCGGATCGAGTGCCATTGCCCGTCGGGCGAGCACTGTTGCTGCCAACGGGATATCGGCAGTGATGACCAAATCTCCCACCTTCACACGTCTTGAAATTTCATTATCTGCTTCATCATATCCATTCAATACCTGTATTATTTTTATATTGACCGAATTGGGCTTGCGCATAGGCTGGTTGGCAACCAGTATAAGCTCGACCCCGGTTCGTTCCGCGGCGCGAAACAAAATTTCCTTCACTGGCACCGGACAGGCATCAGCATCTACCCAAATCTTCATACTTTATCCCATAGTTGGCACATCGCCAGCGGCAGTTTACACTTGTTGTATATGAAAACTATATTTTTGACCGGCACTGACACTGGTGTGGGCAAGACCCATATTGGACGCATCATAGTTGAGGATCTTATTAAATCAGGATATAGATGCGAACCAAGAAAACCCGTTGAGACAGGTTGCAAGTTATCAAGTAATGGTGAGCTGATCCCTGAAGATGCCACTCTTTATGAGCAGGCGACACAAGGCAATTCGACACTATCCGATATTTGTCCCTATCGCTATGAACCTCCAATTTCTCCGGAGCGGGCCATTCGCCTTGCAAATTCGACTGTACTTATCAATGACCTTGCCCGCGCATGCAAACCCAGACGCACACCTGATTTTCTTTTGGTTGAAGGAGCGGGAGGATTTTACTCGCCACTATGCAGCGACGGTCTAAATGCTGATCTTGCACAAAATTTACAGGCCAGCGTGATACTCGTTGTCAACGATCAGCTGGGCTGCATTAACCAAACCCTTCTCAGCATACAGGCGATTACGAGCAGAAAACTGAGCATTTGTGCAATTGTATTAAACCAGACCCGTGAACATGAGCAATCAGCGATGGACAATTATGATGATTTAAAAACCCGTCTGAGTCTGCCAATTATCGCGATGCCAAATATGGCGGATAGCCACCATAATCTTCACGATAACTACAACAAGGTCATTAATCAGTTGCTGAACATCATAAAAGAATAAAATAACACACAAGTATCCTTTCACTTAATTGTTACCAGCCTTAAATCAACAGCACATAAACACATACGCTTGCATATTCAATGATGAGAATATGGTTCTGCAAAGCCCATGACTGCCAGTACAATTTTTAGACATGCCAACATGGTGCAATTATACAGATCAACCTGTACTTGGTTTACGTTGTCGAATATTGGCTAAAGCTTTTACCAGCCTGGCCGATAACAGGGATGACTAAATAGATTGAGGGATGACATGGATAATAGAATACATCAACTGGTCTACATAAGCGCAGCAAATTGCGATTTTTCTGAAGCAGAGCTTGAAGAACTTCTCGCTATTTCACGCAAAAATAACGCAGCCCGCGGAATTACTGGCATGCTACTTTTTCATCAGGGCTCATTTATACAGGCACTGGAAGGGCCCAAAGACAGGGTACAGGCACTTTATGAAAAAATTGCCGGCGACACACGTCATACAGAAACACGGGTGTTATATCGAGGTGACCATGAAGAGCGGGACTTCGACAATTGGTCTATGGGATTTTACCGCTCCCGTCAAACCAGCAGCGAGAATCTTGAAGGGTTTCACCACTTTTTAAAATCGGGCTTTCGTTCACAAACACGAAGTGATGAAAGTCGGGCGCGTAAGGCATTATTGCAATTTCGCGAAGGAAACTGGCACCAATATGTTGATGCGGCCTAGCAAGAGTTCCAGATAGGCTAAAGAAAGCCCACTCAAGCGGGCTTTCTTGTTTTCAGTTCATTTGACAAGGCCAATTAACAAACCGTGTGTTATGCCTCAGCAGGCGTATATTGTCCAAGTGCCGCTTTTCCATTGCTGCGAGCACGGGCTAACAGTACTTCTTGCGCGGCTTTTACGTTGGAAGCATCACCCGCCCATTTAGTCATTGATGCGTGCTGAAGGGCGCGTCCATATGAGAAGGTTAAGGCCCACGGCAGATCGATACCCAAATTATGCATGGCGTTCAAATGGGCACTGGCTTCCTGATCTGACTGGCCGCCCGACAGGAATGCAATTCCGGGTACGGCAGCTGGGACTGTATTCAGCAGGCAACGCACAGTTTCACTGGCGACTGTTTCTATGTCCGCACGTTGTTGGGCACTTGCGCCTGAAATGACCATGCTTGGTTTGAGCACCATACCCTCCATCAATACTCCCTGGTTTCTAAGGTGCTGAAAAGTAATGCGCTGGGCAAGCTCTGTCACCTGATAACTTCTTTCAATGGAGTGATTTCCATCCATCAGCACTTCAGGCTCGACAATGGGGACAATACCGGCCTCCTGGCTCAGCTTTGCATAGCGCGCAAGTGCGTGAGCATTTGCCTCAATGCATGCCCAGCTAGGGATATGTTCACCGATGGTAATCACCGCGCGCCATTTCGAAAATCGGGCGCCAAGGTCGTAATACTCCTTCATGCGTTCGCGCAGGCCATCAAGTCCTTCTGTGACTTTTTCATCCGGATGACCAGCCAGTGGCTTCGCACCTGCATCGACTTTAATCCCGGGAATTATTCCATTCTCTTTCAGGAACCTGGGGAAAGGCGTACCATCGAGCAACGTCTGACGAATAGTTTCATCAAAAAGAATGGCGCCACTGATATAGTCGGACAAGCCTGGTGTCGTGACCAGCATGTCGCGATAGGCCTGACGCATTTCTTCAGTCTCCGGGATCCCGAGGGCCTTAAAACGCTTACCACATGTTGGATGACTTTCGTCCATTGCCAGAATACCTTTGCCGGGCGCCACCATGGCTTTAGCAATTTGCTGTAACTCGTCTTCTATGCTCACTTTGCACTCCTTAAAGATAAAGATATGTTTGCTGCTATTCTACCCTATATGAGCAAGATGTCGCCGTGACTAATAACCCAGTATCAATCAGCATTGACAACACGGATATGCTCCGGGTCATCTTCTTCTTCCACCATGTGACCTACACGCAGCACTTTTAGCGCGTTTGTCCCACCATCGACACCCATCAGATCACCTTTGGTCAGGATCACCAGATCACCGTCTTCAACCTCTTTGCATACCTTGAGCACCTTGACCGCAGCATGATTGACCTGCGCATGTGTTTTGCCCAGAAAATCGATGTAGGCCGGAAATACGCCCTTATACAGTGTTACCCGCCGGAGTGTTTTTATATGACGGGTCAGTGCATAGATCGGAATGGTTGAACTGATTCGTGACATCCACAAAGGTGTTGAGCCTGACTCTGTTAAGGCTGCAATGGCCGCAACATTGAGATGATTGGCAAGATACATGGTTGCCATGGCAATACCCTGATCCACACGATTGCATTGCTTTTCATTTCGGCGTGTGTGGCGTTGGGCTTCCTGAACTTCCGAGACTCGACAGATCCTGCTCATGGCTTTCACCACCTCAATTGGGTATTCGCCCACGGCTGTTTCTCCAGACAACATGACTGCATCAGTACCATCAAGCACCGCATTTGCCACATCGGATACTTCCGCGCGTGTCGGGATAGGGCTATGCACCATCGATTCCATCATCTGGGTTGCGGTGATGGCAAGACAATTTGTTTTTTGAGCCTTGTTTATCAGCATCTTCTGTACAGCAGGGACCTCGGCATCACCAATTTCCACACCCAGGTCACCGCGTGCAATCATGATTGCCTCGGTGCACTCAAGAATTTCATCAATATGTTCCACTGCCTCCGTGGTTTCTATTTTTGCGACAATGGACACGTCACTCCCGTGTTCCTTGAGCAGACCTCTGACCTGTTGAATGTCACTGGCGCTTTTTAAAAATGAAACCGCAATATAGTCCAGATCAAGCTCGTTGACGTAAGAGATATCTTTAATGTCTTTTTGCGTAATACAGGCAGCAGACAAGCCGCCACCCTGACGATTCATGCCTTTATTGCTGGACAGCTCACCCCCTATAACCACTGTTGTTTTAATGATGTTTGCATCCACTGCATCGACTTTTAAAGAGACCCTGCCATCATCGAGTAACAGGATATCCCCGGGACAAACATCATTGATCAAACCTTTATAGGTGAACCCGACGACCTGCTGGGTGCCTGACTCAAGATCCAGTTCAGCATCAAGACTGAATCTGTCGCCGGGCTGTAAAACAATCCTGTGATTAATAAAGCGACCAATTCGTAATTTCGCACCCTGCAGGTCACCCAGTATTCCAACGTTATAATTTTTTTCGGCACTTATCCTTCGTACCATCTCCACCCGGCGCTTATGTTCCTCAATTGTGCCATGCGAAAAATTAAGGCGTACAAGATCTATGCCTGCATCAATCATCTGCGACATTACCTGCTCATCATCGGTTGCAGGCCCCAATGTAGCAATAATTTTTGTCCGTCTATGCATCATCTTGTTGCTTTAATTCCCGTGAACGCTGTTGCAGTATTTCTACCGCCGGTAAAGTCTTACCTTCCAGAAATTCCAGGAAGGCGCCTCCGCCTGTCGAAATATATGAAACCTTATTGGCAATATTAAACTTGTCTATCGCGGCGACAGTATCACCACCGCCTGCAATGGAAAAAGCATGACTATTGGCAATCGCGTGAGAAAGTATTTTTGTCGCTTGAGAAAATTGCGGAATTTCAAAAACCCCAAGCGGGCCATTCCAGACAATGGTACCTGCTTTTTGCATGACTGCAGCCAGCTGCGCAGCACTTTCTGGTCCTATGTCCAGTATCATGTCATCGTCGGCGACATCTTCCACGGGTTTGATCTCTGCCCTCGCATGATCGGAAAATTCTTTTGCACAAACCACATCGGTCGGAATGGGAATATCCGCTCCTCTTTGTTTTGCCTCGTCTATTAATTGTTTTGCTACATCAACCAAATCTTCTTCATAGAGTGACTTTCCAACCTGATAACCCGCAGCAGCGATAAATGTATTGGCAATACCACCTCCGACAACCAGTTGGTCGACCTTATTAATCAATTGTTGCAGGAGTGTTAATTTTGTCGAAACTTTAGCTCCGCCGACGATCGCAACCATGGGACGCTGAGGCTCCTTCAGGGCCGTTTCCAAGGCTTGTAGTTCCGCAGTTAATAATGGTCCCGCGCATGCACGGGGGGCAAACTTGGCAACGCCGTAAGTTGAGGACTGTGCACGGTGTGCTGTGCCGAATGCATCCATCACATAAATATCGCATAAAGCAGCCATTTTCCGTGAGAGTTTTTCATCACAAGCCTTTTCACCGACCAGAAAACGCACATTTTCACATAAAATCACCTGCCCGGGCTTCACCTCACAACCATTAATCCAGTCTTTTATCAACTCTACTTGCTGACCTAATTCCTTGCTGAGTGCGCGAGCTACAGGCTCAAGACTGTATTTGTCTTCGGGTTGACCTTCGGTGGGGCGGCCCAGATGCGACATTACGATGACTGCCGCTCCTTTGGACAAGGCCAACTTCAGGGTCGGGACGGATGCACGAATTCGTGCATCGTTTGTAATCACCCCTTGATTAACAGGAACATTGAGATCTTGACGTATAAGTAGCCGGCGCTGAGCCAATTTCATCTCAGCCATGGTTATTATGTTTGACATGCAGATTTTACAACGCTTGTTGGTAATTGCCTGGAAATATTTGCTTATTGTGCATTAACCAGCGCGACGGTTGTATCTAACATGCGGTTTGAAAAACCCCACTCGTTATCGTACCAGGAAAGCACCTTGACTAGCTTTCCACCCATGACTTTTGTTAGCGAAGCATCAAACACAGATGAAGCCGGATTATGATTAAAGTCACACGAAACCAGAGGCTCGGAATTATATTCAAGCACTCCTTTTAATGAACCGTTCGATGCATCTTTCATAATCTGGTTGATTTCGTCAATCGTGGTATTGCGTGCTGCCGTAAACGTCAAGTCGACTACCGATACATTAATAGTTGGCACCCGCATGGAAAAACCGTCCAGTTTGCCATTTAATTCTGGCAACACCAGGCCAACCGCGACGGCAGCACCAGTTTTAGTTGGAATCATGGATTGTGTTGCAGAACGGGCCCGTCGTAAATCCTTGTGATAGACATCCGTCAACACCTGGTCATTCGTATAGGCATGGATGGTGGTCATTAAGCCCTCAACCACTCCAATTTTTTCATGTAGCGGCTTCACCAGTGGTGCCAGACAGTTGGTCGTGCAGGAGGCATTTGAAATGACGCTATCCGATGCTTTCAGGATGTCATGGTTGACGCCATACACAACCGTTGCATCAACGTCGCTACCTCCGGGTGCCGAAATGATGACTTTTTTTGCGCCGGCTGTAAGATGAGCTGATGCTTTGTCCTTGCTGGCAAAAAAGCCTGTGGATTCATGCACAACATCCACACCGAGTTCTTTCCACGGCAGCCTGGACGGGTCACGTTCCGAGCAAACACGGATTCGGTCACCGTTCACGATAATATCATCACCATCTACTTCAACCGTGCCATTGAATTTGCCATGGGCCGAATCATAACGTGTCAGATGTGCGTTGGTTTGTGTGTCACCAAGATCATTGATGGCGACGACTTTGATTTCGTCAGTCCGACCAGACTCATAAAGGGCGCGCAATATGTTGCGTCCAATTCTTCCGTATCCATTGATTGCAATTTTTATTGCCATTCTATTAAATTCCTCTTGTGTTAACAGTATCTATAACAGAGCACGTGCACGGCTCACGATATTTTCCACGGTAAAGCCAAAGTATTCCATGAGTACATCACCCGGTGCTGAAGCTCCAAATTGATCAATACCAACGACATCCCCGTCCAGGCCAACATATTTACGCCAATAGTCACTCACGCCAGCTTCGACAGCGATGCGTGCGCGAACATGCTGCGGTAATACAGACTGCTTATAGGCATCGCTTTGTAACTCAAAAACATCACTGCTTGGCATTGATACCAGCCGAACGTTAACGCCATCAGCACTGAGCTGCCGGGCAGCATCCATGGCTATTCCCACCTCACTGCCTGTTGCGATGATTATTATCTGCGGTTCAGAGCCAGTTTCGTAGAGTATATAGGCTCCTTTTTTTACTTGCCCGATCTGTTCGGATGTGCGCGTGATAAATGCCGTTTTCTGGCGCGAGAAGGCCAACGCAGATGTATGTCTGTTTTCAATACTATTCTTCCATGCCACCATGGTCTCTATCACGTCACAGGGACGCCATACCATGAGATTAGGTATATTGCGCAAACTTGCAAGATGTTCTACTGATTGATGTGTCGGACCATCCTCGCCCAGACCAATCGAGTCATGAGTGTAAACGAATATACCGGGTGTTTTCATCAAGGCCGCCATTCGTACGGCATTGCGGGCATAGTCTGAAAAAGTCAGAAAAGTTCCGCCATAGGGGATCAACCCACCATGCAAGGCCAATCCATTCATTATCGCCGACATTGCAAATTCACGAACACCGTAGTGAATATAGTTTCCAGAGGCGTCTTCTGAAGTGACGGCCTTTGACCCTGACCACCAGGTATTATTGGATGGTGTGAGATCAGCTGAACCCCCTGTTAACTCAGGAAGTATCGGGCCGATAACTTCTAATGCCATTTCCGAGGCCTTACGGGTGGCAACAGACGGTGCCTGCTGATTTAGAGCCTGGAGCGCGTTGTCAGTATCAGTTTGCCAATTACCCGGCAACTGACCTGCAAGCCTGCGAACCAGTTCACTGGCCAGCTCCGGATATCGTTTCTGATAGTCAGAGAAGCGCTGGTTCCATTGTGTTTGAAGTTTTTCGCCTTGCCGGGTGGCATCCCATGCCTGGTAGATCGAACTGGGTATCTCAAATGGGGGATAAGACCAACCAATAGTTTCGCGCACACGTGCTACTTCATCTTCCCCAAGTGGCGCACCGTGGACGCCTCCGGTTCCCTGCTTGCCGGGAGATCCCCAGCCAATAATGGTTTTACAGTCAATCAGCGTGGGTTGATCCGTTTTATTTTTTGCCTGTTCGATCGCGTCATTGACAGACTCACGGCTGTGGCCATCGACATCTCGTACGACATGCCAGCCATAGGATCCAAATCGTGCCGGGATATCCTCAGTGAACCAGTTTTGTACATCGCCATCGATGGAAATTCCATTGTTATCATAAAAAACAATCAATTTCCCCAAATTTAATGTGCCGGCCAAAGAACAGGCTTCATGAGAAATGCCTTCCATCATGCAGCCATCTCCAGCAAAAACATAAGTATAATGATCAATAATGTTGCTATCAGGACGATTGAACTGCGCTGCAAGCATTTTTTCAGCCAGCGCCATCCCTACTGCATTTGCGATACCCTGACCAAGTGGGCCGGTAGTCGTCTCAACGCCCGGAGCTTCACCAACCTCCGGATGCCCGGGCGTCATTGAATGCAGTTGACGGAAATTTTTAATTTCCTGTATGGGCAACTGGTACCCTGTCAAATGCAAAAGTGAATAGACCAGCATCGATCCATGCCCATTTGACAATACAAAGCGATCACGGTTTGTCCAGTGAGGATCTGCGGGATTGTGCCTGAGGTGCTCTCTCCAGAGAACTTCGGCAATATCGGCCATACCCATGGGTGCGCCCGGATGCCCGGAGTTTGCCTGCTGGACGGCATCCATACTCAAGGCGCGAATGGCATTGGCTAGCTCTTTATAATTTTCCACGAGAATAAATTTATAGTTGTAGTATAGTCGTTACCCAATTCGCTATTGACCACAAATGCGGACGTTCGCTTAAAACTTAAGCAATTAGTGCGCATAATCAGAAAATAATAATGTGATCAGATACAAAGCGCGCACATTCTCCATGAGTTGCCCTTGACTAGCAAGCATCTGATTACGTACTGTGACAGGTTAGCGTTTTTTCCACTTGATATTGCAACCCATACTGGGTATCTGTTGCTCGGGAACATCACGACCAGCCAGTAGTGCATCCAGAGCTGCGCGCACGTCGTTCCCCGTGACTGCAAGGTCATTGCCTGGCCGGGAGTCATCAAGCTGGCCGCGATAGACACAAGCCAATTCTGCATCAAAAACAAAGAAGTCAGGCGTACACACGGCATGGTAGGCTTTGGCCACCTGTTGCGTCTCGTCATATAGATACGGGAAGTTATAGTTATTTTCCCGGACCTGTCTGACCATATTCTCGGGTGAGTCCTCAGGATACGCAGCCACATCGTTGGCATTAATCGCAATCACGGATATACCCAAAGGGGGATATTCCTGACCCAGCCTGGCCAATTCTGCTGTGATATGTTTGACATAGGGACAATGGTTACAGATGAACATTACCAGGGTGCCGACCTTGCCCCGATGTTTCTGTAATGACTCATAACCCCCTGATACCGGGTTAAACAGCTCAAAATCAGGAGCAATAGTACCCAATGGGATCATACTCGAGAGAGTCTTCACCATGTAAACAGTCCTTTTGTGGTATTCAATATCGCTAAATTTAACTGCACAATGTACAATCACAAGCGTTATTAATGCAATCGCATCTTAAAAACTTATATTGCGCTGATGGCCATGTCTAATCGCAGGCTATCGGTTTTATCAATATAGTTCATAAGCAATTTATTACAATTGCACGAAAAAGCTATCGATCAAGAATAAAATTTCATCGATTTCACCAATCTTAATAGTTAAAGGTCTTACTAAATGAGCAATCGCTATGTATTTACTTCGGAGTCAGTCTCTGAAGGTCACCCAGACAAAATGTCTGATCAAATCTCGGATGCCGTACTTGATGCGGCTCTGTCACAGGATCCCGATGCACGCGTTGCATGTGAAACACTCGTCAAAACTGGCATGGTTGTTATTGCCGGGGAAATCACAACAACGGCAAACATCGAATATGAAAAACTAATACGTCAAACCGTTAATGAAATCGGTTATGATCATTCCGATAAAGGCTTCGATGGCACTACCTGCGCAGTCATCAATGCACTGGGCGAGCAGTCTCCAGACATCGCTCAGGGAGTCGATCGTTCTAAACCGGAAGATCAGGGGGCTGGCGACCAGGGACTGATGTTTGGTTATGCTACCAATGAGACCGATGTGCTGATGCCAGCACCCATTACTTACTCACATCGACTTGTGAAGAAACAGTCTGAAGTGCGCAAAAATGGTCGTTTAACATGGTTACGCCCCGATGCCAAAAGCCAGGTTACTTTCCGTTATGAAAATGGCGAGCCGGTTGCCGTGGAAGCGGTGGTTCTATCCACACAACACGATCCGGATATCAGCCAAAGCGACCTGCGCGAAGCAGTGATGGAAGAAATCATTAAACCGGTTCTGCCTGAAAAATGGCTGAATGCAGAAACCAAATACCATATTAATCCAACGGGCAAGTTCGTGATTGGCGGTCCGGTCGGAGACTGCGGGCTGACTGGCCGCAAAATTATTGTGGACACCTATGGTGGTATGGCACGTCATGGTGGTGGGGCATTTTCCGGAAAAGATCCATCCAAGGTTGACCGCTCAGCAGCATATGCCGGGCGTTATGTCGCGAAGAATATCGTCGCGGCCAATTTGGCAGAACGTTGTGAAATTCAGATCTCCTATGCAATTGGTGTTGCAGAGCCGACTTCTATCTCAATTGATACTTTCGGCACAGGCAAAATCGCCGACCATGAAATAGAAGCACTCGTGCGTGAGCATTTTGACTTAAGACCTTACGGCATTTTAACCATGCTCGATCTCAAACGTCCTATATATCAGGCCTCTGCAAGTTATGGTCATTTCGGGCGGGAAGAATCTGAGTTTAGCTGGGAAAAAACCGACAAGGCTGAAGCATTACGCCAGTAAATTATATTTATATATTCATATGTTTAGGAGCACATTTAAATGAGTAGTGAACAAGATTATAAAGTTGCAGACATTTCTCTCGCAGACTGGGGACGCAGGGAAATTGCCATCGCGGAAACAGAAATGCCTGGTTTGATGTCTTTACGTACAAAACATGCTGGCGAAAAGCCTCTAAAAGGTGCACGTATCGTCGGCTGTTTACACATGACAATTCAGACAGCTGTACTGATTGAAACTTTAGTTGAGCTCGGTGCAGAAGTGCGATGGTCTTCATGCAATATTTTTTCTACCCAGGACCATGCCGCTGCAGCGATTGCTGCAAAGGGTATTCCTGTTTTTGCATGGAAAGGAGAAACTGAGGAAGAATACGACTGGTGCATTGAACAGACAGTTACCGGTCCTAACGGCTGGAAACCCAATATGTTGCTGGATGATGGCGGCGACTTAACCAAATTGATGCACGATAAATACCCGGATATGTTGAAAGACGTTAAAGGTGTCTCTGAGGAAACCACTACCGGAGTCAAACGACTTTATGACATGGTGGCAGAAAACACACTGCTAATCCCTGCTATCAATGTCAATGACTCTGTGACAAAGTCCAAGTTTGACAATCTCTATGGCTGCCGTGAGTCTCTGGTTGACTCAATTAAACGTGCCACCGATGTGATGGTTGCCGGAAAGATTGCCGTTGTATGCGGCTTTGGTGATGTCGGCAAGGGCTCGGCACAATCTTTACGCGGGCTTGGTGCCACAGTATGGATCACAGAAATTGATCCTATTTGCGCGCTGCAGGCAGCCATGGAAGGGTACCGTGTGGTAAGACTCGATGATGTTTGCGGTCAGGCAGACATTTTTGTCACAACAACGGGCAACTATAACATCATCACTCATGACCACATGCAGGCGATGAAGGACCAGGCAATTGTATGCAATATTGGCCATTTCGATAATGAGATCGAAGTCGCAAGCCTGGAAAATTACCAGTGGGAAGAAATCAAACCTCAGGTTGACCATGTCATCTTCCCGGATGGAAAGCGCATCATTCTGCTGGCAAAGGGTCGTTTGGTGAACCTGGGCTGCGGTACAGGACACCCAAGTTTTGTCATGTCTAACTCATTCACCAACCAGGTGCTGGCCCAGATGGAACTCTGGAACGCGAACGAGAACTATGAGAACAAAGTTTACATCCTACCCAAAAAACTCGATGAAGAGGTCGCGCGTTTGCACCTTGAGCAAATTGGCGCCAAGCTTACTCGCCTGACAAATGAACAGGCTGACTACATAGGTGTACCCGTGGATGGACCTTATAAGTCAGAGCATTACCGCTACTAGCGCTAAGCTTGCAATCACAAACAACGCCGGCAAGCATGTGCCGGCGTTGTTGTCTCTGGACCGAACATAATGCGTATACCAAGAATTTATACGCATCAACACCTTGATACGGAAATCACGGTAATACTGGAAGCAAAATCACACCTACATTTGAAAAATGTATTGCGCATGTCGACGGGAGATCGTGTTATACTTTTCAACGGTGATGGCATGGATTATCCAGCCATCATTCAGACAATTACAAAAAAACTCACTACGGTTAAAATACAAAAAGCGTTAGCACTAAAAAATGAATCTCATCTTGACATTCATTTACTTCAACCAGTATGCAGCGCGGATAAAATGGACCTTTGCATCCAAAAAGCCACTGAACTTGGCGTACAAACTATCACACCTTTTTTCAGCACCCGCGTCAATATCAGCCTCACCCGTCATCACATACAAAAGAAGATCACACACTGGCGATCTATCATGCAAAGCGCATGTGAACAGTCTGGAAGGGCCAGACTGCCAGAATTGAATGCGCCTGTCTCTTTCACGGACGCTATCGATAACGCCCCGGCTGCAGATATCAAATGCATTGCCTCTCCCGGGGCTGATACACAGCCGGCTATATCAGAACAATATTCTGCTTCCCGCTGTATATGCGCGATTGGTCCTGAAGGAGGGTTTACTGATGAAGAGGTTGATTATGCAGAGCACTCCGGATTCAATTCGATTAAATTTGGTCCGAGGGTATTGCGCTTGGAAACTGCGGTGATTTCTACCATCACATATTGCCAGTTACGCTGGGGAGACTTTGGTTAAGCGCTATATGAAAGCAATTCAGGAGCTGCCCAGACTGCACCCTGCAGCGCAGCAAAGTCAGGTACATCAAGAATCCTGTTACCAATAGAGATTGAATATTTAATCCAGTCCTGATTACTCTCCACATGCAGATTTTCCATTGATCGCTCGCCCAGGATGAGTGGCTTTGGAAAACCACGACACAACAATCCATAGTGGTCATCTTCAAAACCTTTTTGAAATGACCTCAACACCACAACTTTGGATTTTTGCATCGGTTGTCTTTCAAATGAAGGTTCGATCAGGCTCTCAAAACAAACCAGAGGAATACGCCAGTCGCGCCATTCGTACTGACCCAGTTTCCACGCGCTTTGTGCTTTTTGTGCGGAAAATAACTGCTGTTTCCATGAGAGCACGTCTGCCATCATCGCTTTCGGAACTAATAACTCCTTATGCTGCATGCGTAAAAGCATAACACTGACACTTGTATCAAGGTTGGGCGAATCTGACATGATCAAAATCCCTGTATGCTATCGAGCAACTGGTCTTCGTTATACGGCTTGCCCAGATAGCAGTTAACCCCCAGTTCGAACGCCCGGGCTCTGTGTTTGTCACCGGTTCTGGAAGTTATCATGATGATGGGAATCTCCGCCAGGCGCTGCTCTTTCCTCATTTGGGCAGCGAGCTCATAGCCATCCATTCGCGGCATTTCAATATCCAGCAGCACTACATCCGGAACAATTTTTTGTAATTTTTGTAAAGCGTCAAGACCGTCTTTTGCAGTGACTACCTTGTAATGATTTCTTTCCAGGAAGCGTGTGGTCACTTTGCGAATAGTGATGGAGTCATCAACCACCATTACTGTCGTCTCGTCATCACCCTTATTTTTTGACAGTGTAGCGATATTAAGCGCGTGGTCATTCGTCTGCGCCTGTATCAGACGCACAAGCCATGGAATATCAAGAATCAGGGCAACATTGCCATCACCTAAAATTGTCGCACCGGTAATACCCTGGGAATGACTAAAATGTTGTGCCAATGGTTTTACTACAATTTCCTTATTCCCCAGGGTGGCCTCTACTTGCAGTGCTATTCGCTGGTCTCCCATTCGGACCAGGATCACAGGATAGGCCGTACTTTCATCTTCATATCCCAGATTACCGGTTTTCAGTAATGATGCCAGGTGATAAAAGGAATAGTCATGTCCTGCATAAGTATATCGTGGTTCAGTTTGAGAAAAAATGTCTGTCAGTTGCGAGGCTGAAAGCTGAATCACACCCTCTATCCCTGACAGCGTTAATGCATAGACTTCCATTCCTGCTCTCACCAGCAAGGCATGACTCACTGCCAGTGTAAATGGCATCTTCAGAATCATCTTGGTACCCTTGCCAATGACAGAACGCACCTCAACACTACCCCCAAGCCGTCGAACGTCCTTTTCCACTATCTCCATGCCTACGCCACGGCCGGCGATTTTTGAAACTTCTTTAGCGGTACTCAATCCCGGCTTGAAGATTAATTGCAATGCATCTTCATCGGAAACAACAGCATTACTGTTAACTATGCCATTCTCAATGGCTTTGGCCTTGACTTTTTCTGCATCAATTCCTGCACCATCGTCTTTAATCGTTATACTAATTTCAGAACCTTCACGTTCAATTTCAATTTTTATCTGGCCACATGCAGGTTTTTCCAGCGCCAGGCGCTCATCGGAAAGTTCTATTCCATGGCTGACACTGTTTCTTAGTATATGTTCTATTGATGTAATTATTCCGTTTAGAACTCTTCGGTCTATTTCAATACTTCCGCCTTCTACCAATAGTTCAACCTGCTTATTCAATTCACCCGATGTCTGGCGAATAATTCTCTGCAGACGCTGTTCAACACTATCAAATCGAATCATTCGTGTGCTTAACAGGCTGTCCTGCAAATGGGTTGTCACGACTTTCTGATTGACGAGAACATCCTCTGCATCCTGAATATTATTCACAAACATTTCACGAATATTGGATAAATCATCAACGCTTTCTGCGATGGAACGTGATAACTGCTGAATATCAGAATATCTATCAAGTTCCAGGGGATCAAAATCTGCTATATTTTCCTGATCATCTGCATGTTTAAAAAGTATTTGTGCTTCAGTTTCCATATCCAGCTTTCGGAGTTGTTCGCGCAATCGACCAATGGTCTGTTCAAACTCCATCGAATTGGATCCAAAAGCATTAAACACCTGCTCGAGTCGCGAGCGCTGAATATTCACCTCTCCCGCATCATTAACCAAACCGTCCAGTACTTCAGCCTTGACACGAACCAACTCCTGCTTTTCCGGTAAATTAGCATTTTCATCAGGGTTTTCATCAGACACCTTAATGAATTTTTTCAGGGGCTGTTTTTGTTCATTATCCGCCGCCAAGTCATAAGATGCCTGTTGCGCATCAATATTCATTTCACCCGTGAGAGATTGCTGAATGTGATCATGCGGTGTCTTTTCATCTTCATCAGGCACCAAATCCTGAGCAGGATTCACTACTTCATCATTCTTCTTTTCTACGCAGGAATTATTTATATCATCAGGCAGGTGATGCGGGGTTAGATCAGAATCGATGATATTCAGATCTTTGTGATCTGATGCCGTATTTAGATCAGTACCAAGTCTATTTTCACCTTTTACACAAATCTTCTTCAGCTCATATATTAATTGCGTATCAAGATGCAAGTCCTGACTGCTTTGAGCTTTTTCTATATCGGCATACAATCTGTCAAGTACCCGCTGCAGCAATACCCCAGCTTGTTTAATATCAACCTCTTGATTACTTACAGCAAGCAATAATGTTTCTGTGACATGGCTTAGCTCACCAATGGTAATCAGCCCTGCCATTCTTGAACTGCCCTTGAGTGTATGAAACTTGCGTTGCAGTTCGGATATTGCCGTATTATCCGCGGAACTTTCCGACATTAGAGCCTGCAGTGATGACTGACACTCCAGAAGCAAATCTTCAGCTTCTTCATAGAAAATCTCACACAGCTCATCATCCCTATCTTGCGCATAATCAACCAGGCTGTCAGTTGAGTCATTCGTAGTGACAGAAGGAGATATACTCACCATATGACTTTGTTCCGTCTCACCTGAGGCCTGAGCGTGCTCATCAAACAATTGCTGTTGTAAAGAGCTTAATTGTTCTATAAGCCCGAAATCAGGCTCATTTAACGAAACTGCATTTTCAATATTTTTAAGATCATCATCCAGCTGTTTCACTGTCGATTGTATTAACTGTATCTGTTTTTCATCAAATTCAATATCGTGAGTAATAGCAAGCTGAATTATGCCTTCAAGGGGTTTACATAGATCATATATGTGCTTGATACCCGCAGTTCCAGCACTACCGCGCATGGTATGAACTAAGCGTAGCAGTTCTTCATCAATCCTGATTTTAGCTTCAAGGTCATTATTTTGGCCTACGGCTTCACGCATTGCCTTCAAATGCTGTGTTGCCTCGACTGTGAAAATACCTGTTAATTCCTGTTGCAAAGAGTCTTTAGACTCTTCCTCTTTTGAATTATCATCCAGTTCAGGCACCGACTGAGGCGATTCTTTAGACGCAAATGTCTCTTCCGAAAATGCACTTGCCGCATCTTTTACCTGTTCAATTAGTTCAATAATCTGATCATTTATGGCCTTTTGCGGGGATTTCAATTGCTCCACAAGTGCTGGTACATGTTTGACGCCCTGCTCGAGCATTTGTGTTATTTTTTCTGATAAAACTTCCTTTTTCCCCAGACATTTATTACATAAATTTTCGAACTGCCAGCCAAATTCAGAAATTAATTCAGCACCAACAAAGCGACCACTTCCTTTCAGCGTGTGATAAGCACGTCGCATTTCTGCAAATGTCGTCCAGTCAACAGTGTCTTGTTTCCATTTATTCCAGGCATCGCTCATGTCCAGGGCAACCTGTTGAGCTTCATCTATAAAAGTTTCAACTAACAGCGGATCCGCTTCACCGGTTAATACTGACAAATCATTTGAGCCCAGGGAAAGCGGACATGATTTTAGTGCACTTGTCTCATTGCTTTCATTGTGCTGATCGCTCAGGCTATCACTTGCTCCGGAATCTGTTTGATCAATTACAGGCTTTTCATTATTGCGACTGAAAGTTTCATCAACATAAGGCTCTGACAATTCACCGGAAAGAAGATTAAGATCAGGCAACAAATCAAGCTCGCTGATATGTTCGCCCCCGTCTTCATCATCCTTTTCGTCGACATCAATAGACAGATCTATGCCCGTAGAAATGCTCTCCATCTCTTTGACCATTGTCATTTCAAAGTCATGATCTAATGATGTTTCTTTCTTATCGCGGGAGATTTCGTGATCTGGGCTTTCATCAATATCGTGATTATGACTGATACGCAAGACCGCTTGCTGGCAATGCTCGAGTATTTGGTCAGCATACGGGACCCGTGCTTCTAGTTGTTCAAAATAACATTGCAAACCTACAACACAGTCGGCAAGGTCCTCAAGCACATCTGCTTGCTTTTCTATATCTTCCTTAAATTGATCTGAGCTAATATATCCGCTTATTCCCTCTATTAATCTATTAGGAGGAATTAAATCGATAACACTGATTACTCCACTTATTTCCTGTAAATTTCGCGTACAGCCAACTACCTTTTCACTGTCGTACGCTACATGTATCACATCTGTCAGCAGCTCTTTGGTTTGATCCACCCTTAGCAGCACTTCCGATATAGTTACATTAAACGCTGCTTTATGTTCGTGACCGTCTTGCTCACTATTGAATCGTTTATCTTTTTCCTGGTTTCCTGTCTCAGAGTTTTGGAAATTTATCCTATAGTCAATGAAGTTATTAATACACGTTTCTATCTCCAGGATAACCTCTGACACTCCAAGCAGCACAAGCTCTGAATCAGCATGCTGATCTGACTTAAGTAACTCTATTTCATGCAACTGATGCTGTGCTTTTGTCTTATATTCCTCTATCCCAATCATTGACAAAGTGTCACTAATACCCTGTATCAGGATTTCCAGGCGATCGATATGTTTAGCCTCCTGCATACCGCTATGCATAAATAATTCTATACAGTCTTTAGCGGATGCAAGATCCTCCAGCAATGCTTTGGATACTGTTATTAATACCTCACTGGTCGGTGCGCTTATCTGCTCCCGTGCCTTATCAATATCGTTCTGCCTCGGTATCTGATCGTTAAGCCTGAATACCTCTTTAACCTGGTTGACGATGCGACCTCGATCATCTGAGATTGCGATATAATATAAAATATTTTTTATAATATTATCGTCAATACTTCTGGAGAACCCGGGTTCGCCATTAGCAATTAACGACTTAATACTTCTGTCAAGCGCATTAAAGAGAGACGCAATGCTTGCATTGAACTGAAGCGCATTGATGGCGACCGCCTGAGCCAGCGCACTCCCCAGCCACCATAATTTCCTGGCCTGATCAGATGTACTTGTTCTTTGCAGGCGAATTAATAACTTGCAAAGTTGCGCTGCAGCAATAGGAATATCTTTTCCACTCACGCAGGCCAGTAAAGTCTTTTGATAATTACTCCTTATCAGTCTTAACCATGATTCACTTGCTTGTTCATTTCCATGCAGCGTAATATCTGGCGGCGATATACCATCAATATTTGGAAAAAAAAGAACATTTTCGGATAATAGTGCAGCATCCCTTGCCGCACGCAAATCATTCAACAAAGGCATTAAAACAAGAGGTACATCCTTATAACCTGCCTCGACGTGATCAAGATATTCACTTAAAGATAGTATTGCACGCGATACCACATCTTGTGCCTCTTCAACGCGAGCTGCACTCCCATCCACAAGCATTTCTAATACTTTTAGCACTTCCTCGACCAGCAAAACACCACCATGGATCTGCATCATGTTTAAAGTATTTGATGCTTTGTCGAGCAGAACTATTGATTTTTTGAGCTGTGTCAGACTCGCATTATCTTCAATGTAGGCCTGTATGCCATCACTGGCTTGCGAGATCAATTGGTCAACTTCTGCTTTTGTTGCAGTAATTGCTTTTTGCTCTAGTGCTTGTAGAACTCTACGCATATTTTTCCTTCACTATCTTCTGAATACACACTGTATCTATGATGCCAGCTGTTGCTCTGGAAGGGATTCATCCTTCGCGCCGTTATACGCCAGCACTCTCTCATTCTCGGGCAGCTTGAAGCCTGCCACGGACTTTTTAAGCCCGTTTGAAAGCACAGTTAACTCACTAACCGAATTAGCTGTTCTGGTTGCACTGGCAGATGTCTGTTCTGTTATTTCCTGAATTACATTCATCGTTGAAGCAGCATTTGCAGACGCCTGCGACTGTTTAGTCGCAGCTGTGGAAATATTCTGTATCAGGCCACTAAGATTTGCGGACACAGTTTCAATCTCAGCCAGCGCCTCACCAGCATCCTCAGCCAGACGCGCACCATTTACAACATTAGTGGTACTTTGCTCCATTGATTCCACTGCTTCGTTAATATCACTCTGAATTGTTTTTACCAGGCCTTCAATTTGTTTGGTAGCATTACCAGCGCGCTCTGCAAGTCTTTGCACCTCATCCGCAACCACTGCAAATCCTCGTCCCGCCTCTCCGGCACTTGATGCCTGAATTGCAGCATTTAATGCGAGGATATTGGTCTGATCTGCAATCTCATCGATTAGACTGACCATATTGCCTATTTCTTGAGAACTCTCACCAAGACGTTTTATTCTTTTTGATGTTTCCTGAATTTGCTCTCTGATTGTATCCATCCCATCTATCGTGCGACTAACCGTTTGCGCGCCTTTGTGCGCAATATCGACGGATTTCTGTGCGACCTCTGCAGATGTATTTGCATTCTTTGAAACATGCTGGATCGATGTTGCCATTTCTGTGATTGCCGATGTCACATTTGCTATCTCTCTTGACTGCATCTGACTCGAATCAGTCAGTTGCCGAGTAATATCCTGCGTTTGTACAGCGGCATGAGAAACCTGTACCGCCGTTCGATTGATGGTCGTCACCAGATTTCTCAGTGCATCAATAGAGTAATTAACTGAATCTGCAATGGCTCCGGTGATATCTTCTGTTACAGTTGTATGTACTGTGAGATCCCCTTCAGCAAGATTAGTCATTTCATCGAGCAGCAGGAGTATAGCCTGCTGATTGCGCTTGTTCTGTTCATCAATTGCATGTAGCTGCTTTTTGACTCGTCTACTCCATTTCAAGCTAAATATCACTAGCAGCGCCAGCACTGTAATTCCTGACAAGAGTATTCCAGCCGCGACAACTGGCCGCTGAGAACTCAGAAATAGCGTTGGTACAAATACCATTACACTCAACACAGCCAGAGCAATAACAACCCCGGCAACCATCCCTGTGACCATGTATATCGTGATGCGATCTTTTTTATCCATCGAATTGGATTGAATTATTTTTGGTACCGCCATCCTTTATCTCCAAATAATATTCTGCCAGGCAGAAATTTCCCTAAACCATCAAAACAATTTTATTATCGGGCTATCTATTCCCGGTATTTTTATCAACTGACACTCTTTTGTCCTTCGATAAATCGCGTGTCATTGAGCATTTTCAATACATCACACACACCAAAATAGCCGTCTCCTTCACTATACACACCCGATAAATAATCAACCAAATTACTATCCCAGTGTTGCGGATAACTATCCACGAAATCTTCCTTATTCAGATTCATCAGCCCTATCACCTGATCCACTACAAAGCCCAGAAAAACTTCACCCGCCTTGCTAACCACGATTCTGTGACCTGACATTTTTTTCAGCGATTCGGCTTTAAATAAAAAATTTTTTAAATCGATTATTGTGACTAACTGCCCCCTGAGACTTGCTATTCCCAATATCCATGATCTTGAAATAGGCACCGGTGTATATTTGAGATTTGACAACACTTCAGTGCTTGTATCGAGAGGCAACAACAAATCGTATCGTCCAACCCTGAAATGCAGCGTTCTCATGCTGGACTGCTGCTCGCATACAATATCTCCAGCATCACGTGAGAATTTTCTATCTAGATCATTTAGATACTGAAAAGCATTCATATCATTCATGCAAGATAGTCTTTAACTGACGCCAGCAGAGCACTGCCATTTACAGGTTTGGTTATGTATGCACGGGCACCCTGGCGTGTCGCCCAGACCTGATCTGTTTGATCGCTTTTAGTACTCACCATCAACACGGGAATATCCGCAGTATCCGGAGATTTTGTTAAAAAACGTGTTGCCTGAAAGCCATTCATTCCGGGCATTACAACATCCATTAATATAAGATCAGGGTGCGTTGCTTTGGCCATCTCGATACCCTGTTCTCCATTTTCAGCAAGACTGATTTTATATCCATTCTCCACTAATATTGTTTTCAGAAAGTGTCTTTCAGTCGCTGAATCATCAACAATCAATATATGCGCCATCTCTTAATCTCTTTTACTTTAATCAAGACACATCACTACTTGCATAGCGAGCCACAGCCTGCATCAGGTCATCGCGCGTGAATGGTTTCGTCAGGTATTCTTCTGAACCAACTATACGGCCTCTTGCTTTATCAAATATGCTATCTTTACTGGTAAGCATGATAACCGGTGTATCTCTGAACTGACGGTTGTTTTTGATCAATGTGCATGTCTGATAGCCATCAAGCCTTGGCATCATAATGTCTACAAAAATAATATCAGGTTTATTCACAGCTATAATTGCAAGCGCCTCAAAACCATCTTCTGCAGTGTATACTTCACAACCTTCTTTACTGAGAAGGGTTTCAGCTGATTTACGAATAGTTTTACTGTCGTCGATAATCATCACTTTTATTGACGACAAATCAACTGGCTTCGAATCTGCCAATTGCGCAACAGAACTGTTTTCGATATTTTGTGCTCCCAATTTATTTCTCCCGAGCTATTAACATAATACATGCGGCCCATATGGTTATACTTAAACAACCAAAACTTGGCTGGCGATACAATCGAAGATATATTCACCTCAGAGTATATGCACACGGTACTGAACCGGAGTAAATCAAGGTAGCCCTTTAACAATTCCAGCCGACATAACGACAAATATTGCTGATAGAGGATCACGGCATGACCGTAAAAATTGCAGTAATCATGGACCCGATTGAGTCGATCCATACCTACAAAGACACCACATTTGCAATGCTGCTCGAGGCTCAACAGCGTAAATGGAGTATTTACTACGTCAAACCTGATAGCATATACATTCTTGATGGAAGGGCATTTGCCCGGGTTGCATTGCTATCTGTATATGACCGGACTGAGAACTGGTTTGGCATAGAGCACTATCGCGACTCTGAATTATCATCATTTGACGTCATACTTATGCGCAAGGATCCTCCATTCAATATGGAATATATCTATACTACTTACGCCCTGGAACTGGTACAAAAACAGGGAACTTGCGTAGTCAACGATCCGTGCTCGTTACGCAATATGAATGAAAAATTTTCTATTGTTAACTTCCCCCAATGTTGTACACCCACACTGGTAGCCAAAGATCGCGAACGTATTGTTCATTTTATTCATGAACACGGTGATGCGGTTGTGAAGCCCCTTGATGCCATGGGCGGAGAGTCTGTCTTCCGGGTTACCCCTGAAGACATGAACCTGCATTCCATTATCGACCACATTACAAAAAAGGGGTCTGAGACCATCATGGTCCAGCGCTTTATTCCACAGATCTCGGAGGGTGATAAGCGAATACTAATTATTAACGGAGAACCGATACCCTATGCACTTGCCAGAATCCCTGCAAAAAATGAATTTCGGGGCAATCTTGCTGCCGGCGGTCAAGGTCTTGGGGTACCGTTGAGTGAGCGGGATCGGTGGATTTGCACTGAAATTAAATCCTGTTTGACAGAAAATGGAATATTATTTGCCGGGATAGATGTTATTGGTACTTATTTAACTGAGATCAATATCACGAGCCCTACCTGTGTTCGTGAACTTGATGCACAGTACGATCTGAATATTTGTAGCATATTATTCAACCAGATAGAGGAAATATTACATCAATTCAAGTGATATAATTATGGCAATTCAGTATCAGATATAATGACAACAACGATTGCAGCACCCAAAATATCTTCAAGCGATAGAATCAGCTTTACTTTCCTTCTTGCCCTGGCTTTGCATGCGCTGGTAATTTTAGGTATTGGCTTCGAATTAATTAAAAATCACAGGGCACCACCCTCAAGTATCGAGGTCATTCTTACCAGAACACAAAATGTAGATACACCTGTTGATGCCAAGGTGATTGCCGAACACAACCAGGTTCAAAGTGGCAGTGTAGACTTTGATGCCAGGCCGACTTCTCCATCTGTCAACAATCAATCATTTCAGGGTACACAATTTAACAGCACTAAAGCTTCAAATAATAACAGCGCACGTATGTTGAACCATCAGCAAACATTAACTTCCGTCGACCCGGAAGATAGTAGCACTCAACGTAATGAGACCACTCATGATCAGTTAAACCCCGAAAACAATGATCTTCGTAAAAATCAGCAAAACATAGCGCAACTCGTCTCTGAATTAAGTCGTGAAAAACAGCTATATGCCAAACGTCCACGGATCAACCACATTGACACTCTCAGCGCCAAGTCATCTATCGAGGCAAAATACATCAAAGACTGGGTCCAAAAAGTTGAAATTGTGGGTAATATCAACTACCCGGATAAAGCCCGGCGTAAAAATTTGTCCGGGACTCTTATATTAAGTGTTCTGGTGAATTATGATGGCAAAGTTATTTCAACTATCCTGCAAAAAAAATCAGGACAGAAGCTATTGGATGAATCAGCCATTAAGGTCGTCAAACTATCTTCGCCATTCAAACAGTTTCCCCCCGAGATGCGCGAACAATATGACCAACTGATGATTACACGCACATGGATCTACCATAACGATAATAAATTTTCGACTCGATAGCCGTGAATAACTCATATCCATCCCTGCGTTCAAATATTCTCATTGCAATGCCTTCATTAAATGATCCCAATTTCAACAGAGCGATCACCCTGATTTGTGATTATTCGCAGGAACATGGAGCGATGGGTATCATTCTTAACCAACCCACCAATATGACCATACATGAACTGCTCAATATTTCCGTTGCTGGCAATGTCGATGAATCGTTAAATGACCTAAAAATCCATACGGGCGGTCCGATCGATAGAGACCACGGCTTTATATTACATGACAGTGACTACCAATATGATGCAACAATAAAAGTTGCAGATCATCTATATCTTACTTCATCGACAACTATACTGGAGGATATTGCCCGAGGCGCCGGCCCACAGAACAAATTAATTGTACTGGGCTATGCTGGGTGGGCTCCCGGCCAGCTGGAGCGGGAAATCTCCGATAATTCCTGGTTAACCACCGTGTTTGAGCACCAGCTTGTCTTTTCGACACCTGCCGAACAGCAGTGGCTGTATGCTGGTAAGTTACTGGGCATTGACCTCAATTTGCTGAGCGTTCAGCCTGGCCATGCCTGAAAAATCTGGTGTTAACCAGGTATTTATGGCTTTTGATTACGGTAAACGTCGTACTGGTGTCGCAATTGGACAAAGTCTCACTCTCACTGCCCGGCCTCTGACAACCATTTCCAGTACATACCAGCAACCTGACTGGAATACTATTATCAGGCTCATCACTGAGTGGCAACCACAAATAATAATTGTCGGAATTCCTGAAGCGAGTGAGGAAAACAGAACATTACGTAAAAATATTCGTCAATTTTGTGACCAGCTATCCCAAAAAAGTCATTTACCTGTAACAACACACGATGAGACACTTACCTCTGATGAGGCTTATCACAGACTTAAAGCCCAAAGACCCGTAACGCACGGTAAGATTCGTAAAGATGAGATCGACCAACTTGCAGCCGCTATTTTGTTGGAATCGTGGATGAATGTTAATCTAGCCAAATGAATACACACATTTCAGAGATGAATATAGATGAACTGCTTGTCGATTTAACCAGTCAGACTCGCAGACTCATTACGCAGCTGGAGGATCCACAACCACTTCTTGTTGGAATTCGCACCGGTGGCGTGTGGATTGGTGAGCACTTGCATAACGCGCTGGGCCTGAAAAAACCCATGGGCATTCTGGATATATCATTTTATCGTGATGATTTTAGTCGTCTGGGACTCAATCCCGAGGTTAAACCCTCCAATATTCCACTCGATATCACCAATGAACATATTATCCTGGTGGATGATGTTCTTCATACCGGACGTACAATACGTGCAGCCATGAATGAACTGTTTGACTATGGCCGGCCTGCGAGTGTGCATCTGGTTGTACTGGTTGATCGGGGTGGCCGCGAACTTCCGATAGATGCGGCCGTGGCGAGTAAAAAAATTGACCTGCCACCACCACAGCATGTAAAACTGACAGGCCCCAAACCACTTGCACTAGAAATTATTACTGCTAATCAATAGCTACAACTCCCGCTAAAAACCAGATGCAACATTTTTTAACAACTGAATCACTTACCAAAGATCAGTTGACCCATATTCTGGATACGGCTGAGTCATTTACTAATGTTGACGGGAGAACGGTTAAAAAAGTCCCTCTTTTACGTGGGAAAACAATCGTTAATCTGTTTTTTGAGGCCAGTACCCGCACTCGCAGCACCTTTGAACTTGCCGCAAAACGGTTATCTGCCGATATTCTAAATATCAATATTGATTCATCAGCCACCGTTAAAGGCGAGAGCTTACTTGACACACTTCGTAATCTTGAAGCGATGCAGGTCGATATGTTCATCATCCGGCACCAGGAAAGCGGTGCAGCCGAATTCATATCTCGTCATATCTCTCCAAACATCCGGGTCATTAATGCCGGTGATGGACGCCATGCCCATCCCACGCAGGCCATGCTCGATATGTACACTATTCGACGCAACAAGGGCCAATTTGAGGATCTAAACATTGCGATAGTAGGCGATTTATTACATTCGCGCGTTGCGCGTTCTCAGATTCATGCACTACGCACCCTCGGCGCGAAGGAAATTCGAATTATTGCCCCCCGCACTTTGTTACCTGCCCGTATAGAGAGTATGGGGGTAAAAGTATTTCATAGCATAGAAGCCGGGTTGCATAATGCAGATGTGATCATCATGCTGCGCTTACAAAAAGAGCGTATGCTGGGCGCACTATTACCCAGTCAGCATGAGTACTACCATTTATTTGGATTAACCCGGGAACGTCTGGCACTGGCTGCCAGTGACGCCATCGTGATGCATCCGGGCCCAATTAACCGTGGCGTTGAAATCAGCTCCGAAGTCGCGGATGGCAATCAATCTGTAATCCTTGACCAGGTGTCTTACGGCATTGCAGTAAGAATGGCCATTATGTCAATTCTGGCAGGAAGCGCGCAATGAACATTGAAATTAACAACGCCCACGTGGTTGATCCGGCCAATCAGCTCAATGAGGTTTCTAATCTATACATTCATCAGGATACCATTGCGGCCGTTGGAAAAGCACCACCCGACTGGCAGGCAAACAAAACAATCGATGCAAAAGGAAGTTACTTATTCCCGGGAATTGTAGACATAGCAACTCGACTTCGTGAACCCGGACAGGAACATAAAGCAACGATCGCCAGTGAAACTTATGCCGCCATAAGCGCCGGTATTACTTCCGTTGTCTGTCTGCCTGATACTGAACCTGCCGTCGATTCACCCGCTGAGGTAGAGTTGATCCAGCAACGCGCACAGGCAGCCTCAAACTGCCATGTCTACATCATTGGCGCCCTGACTTCAAAGCTGGAGGGGCACATGCTGAGTGAAATGGCTGCACTGAAAGAGGCAGGCGTCGTCGGTATAAGTAATGTTTTAAGACCTGTTGCCAATCACCTTGTGCTGCGTCGCGCGATGGAATATGCATCCAGTCAGAGCCTGACTTTATTTTATCATCCAGTGGATCATGATCTCGCGGCAGATGGTTGTGCGCATGAGGGCATGTATGCCACCCGTATGGGGCTTGCAGGAATTCCCACAGCCGCCGAAACGGCGGCTGTGGGCGCCTGTTTGGCTATGATTGAACAAACCGGCGCACGGGTTCACTTTTGCCGCTTATCCACACAACGTGCATTACAGATGCTCGAACGTGCCAAATTTGACGGATTGCCGATCAGCGCGGATATATGCGCACATCAATTATTTTTAAGCGACCGCGACATTCGTGGCTTTGATGGCAATTACCATGTGATCCCACCCCTTAGAAGTCATCATGATATTGCCGGTTTAAGGCATCGCATCAATAGTGACATTCTGGTTAGCCTGTGTTCGGATCACCAGCCTCATGAATATGATGCCAAGCTGGCGCCTTTTGCCGCGACAGAGCCTGGCATATCCTCGCTGGAAACACTGCTACCGCTGGCACTGCGCCTTGTCAAAGAAGGTGTAGCAAAATTACCCGACATTGTTGCCTTGCTGACGCATAAACCGGCAGAACTGCTTAATATACCGGCAGGTACATTATCACCCGGGCAAAAAGCTGATCTGTGCATATGTAATCCCCTGATTGAGTGGCAGTTAACGCCGGACAGTATCCACAGCCTGGGCAAAAACACACCATTCATTAATCAAACCTTTAAGGGCAAAGTGACCCATACTTTTGTGAACGGCAAACTGGTATTTCAGTCATGACAAAAGCCTCAATATTTGTTGAGCAGGCGCGCGTACTAAGTCACCAGAACTTGCCCGCAAACCAATATCTATTACGGCTTGAGGCACCTCAGTGCGCAACATACGTTCAGCCTGGAAACTTCATACATCTCAGCTGTGGCAGCGGACGCTTTAATCTAAAGCGTCCTTTTTCTGTATTGCGCAGTCACCCTCAACAGGGGTGGATAGAAATACTCTATAAAGTGGTTGGATCAGGAACTGACAGCTTGAGTAAAGCCAGGGTTGACGATTTACTTCAATGCCTGGGACCAATTGGCAATGCCTTTACCCTCTCGAGTCCGTGCAAGAAGCCTTTATTGCTGGGAGGAGGCGTGGGTATCCCGCCTATTTTATTTTTTGCCGAACAACTAAAGAAACAACAGGACATGACGGCAGTAGTAATGATGGGGTCAGAGATCCCGTTTCCATTCAAAATAGAACCATCAAGAATCCTGCTTGACGGTATCCCGGGCGCTGCAATCGCTGCTATGACGTTATTAGAAGACCTTGGAATTCCTTCACGCCTGACAAGCAAACAAAACTACCCGGGCTGTTTCGACGGCTATATTCATGAACTTGCTGAGCTGTGGATAGAGTCGCTAACCCGCCATGAGCGGCAGGAGCTGGAAATCTTTGCATGCGGGCCCGGGGTAATGCTGGAAGCTGTAGCAAGACTGAGTCAACACTATGATATTCCTTGCCAACTGTCACTGGAGGAATATATGGCATGCGCAGTGGGTGGCTGTGCGGGCTGTACAGTAAAGGTCGTCAATCAGGCAGGCCAGGCGCAGATGAAACGAGTTTGTGTCGATGGCCCCGTTTTTAACGCAAATGCAGTCTATCCAGCATAGGCTTTAACCGAGCCTATTTTTTTGATGGCTTATCATCGCTGAACATCGACTTCACCGAATCAAAAAAGCCATCATCATCGTCATCCTCTATCGCATCAACATTGAGATCATGGTCCAGACTCACCTCTGAGAAAGATTTTAACTCTTCATCACTACCTTCCATCTGAAACTCACTCAGATCAGGCAAAGGTGTTGACAGGGTAGGCGGGTCGGAATGAATATCCTCGCTTTCCATATTGACACTTTGGTCACTCAGCTCAAGATCATCATCACGTTCGCCCACACTTTTGACACCACCGCCAAAATTGATTTGCCATTCAAGATTACTGCGCGAATCAGCAAAATTAAGCGCATCATCCATGGTTATCTTGTCAATTTTGTAGAGATCATGCAGACACTGATCAAAGGTTTGCATGCCTACGGCGCCACCTTTCTCCATAACTTCTTTTATTTCACCAAAATTGCCTTTTCGAATCAGCTCTGAAATATATGGTGTATTTATTAATATCTCCACGGCAGGTAACCTGCCACCATCAGTAGAAGGCACTAGTCTTTGCGAAATAATACCGGCCAGATTCAATGAAAGGTCCATGAGAATCTGGTTACGTGCGTCAGTTGGAAAAAAATTAATAATCCTGTCAAGCGCCTGATTTGCATTAACAGCATGCAACGTGGTCAAACATAGATGACCGGTATCGGCATAAGACATTGCTGCTTCCATTGTAAGACGATCACGAACTTCTCCGATCATAATAACATCAGGAGCTTCACGCATGGCTTCACGTAACGCATTATCGTATGAAAGAGTATCAAGACCCACTTCCCGCTGGCCTATAATAGACTTCTTGTGAGTAAAGATATATTCAATAGGATCCTCAATCGTAAGAATGTGCCCACTTTCCAGGACATTACGATGTTCAATCATTGATGCCAGCGTGGTTGACTTTCCTGAGCCGGTAGAACCTACAACCAGTATTAAACCGTTCTGCTTCATTACCAGTCCGCGCAATATCTCAGGCAGTCCAAGCTTGTCAATAGACGGAATTTCATGCTTGATATAACGAATCACCAGCGAAACCTCGCCACGCTGGTAATATATATTGACACGATAACGACCACCTCCGGCAATAGAAATACCGAGATTCATTTCCTTGGTCATCTCGAATTCTTTAATCTGTTGTTCGCTCATGATTTCATAAGCGATTTTCTTCGCCGTGCCAGGCTGCAATGCAGTTTTGGACACTTTTTGAGTGACGCCGTTTAACTTCATGCAAACCGGGGCACCCGTTGTAAAAAACAAGTCCGATGCAGATTTTTCTGCCATCTTTTTTAAATAAGGAGTGATCGTCATAGTTTTGCTGTAATTTTATAGTTAACTTACATCACCATACCTGATTCTTCCGCATCCTCCTCCACCGTGAGCGTTTCCAGCCCGTCCAGTAAATCTGTGGCTTTTGACTTCTTGCCTTCCAGCTTGAGGCGCAGACGTAAATCATTCACGGAATCCGCATTACGCAAACCATCTTCAACTGTAATCATATCCTCTTCGATTAAATCAAAAAGATGCTGATCGAACGTCTGCATGCCCAGCTCTCTGGACTTGGCAATTAATGCTTTCATCTTGGGTACATCGCCCTTGAAGATCAAATCGGCCATTAAGGGTGAATTTATCAGTATTTCAATGGCGGGAACACGACCGTCGGATTCTTTGATTGGAAGCAGACGCTGCGACACTATTGCTTTCAGGTTTAATGACAGATCCATCAGCAATTGGGCGCGTCTCTCTTCCGGGAAAAAGTTAATTATCCTGTCAAGCGCCTGGTTTGTACTGTTGGCATGTAACGTTGCCAGACACAAATGACCGGTTTCCGCAAATGAGACCGCGTATTCCATCGTTTCCCGGTCACGGATCTCGCCAATGAGTATGACATCCGGTGCCTGTCTTAATGTGTTTTTTAAAGCAATCTCAAACGTCTCTGTATCCACACCCACTTCTCTTTGCGTAACAATACAATTTCGGTGCTTGTGCACAAACTCGATCGGGTCCTCAATTGTAACAATATGTCCCTGGCTATGCTCGTTTCTGTAACCAAGCATTGCTGCGAGTGAAGTTGACTTACCACAACCAGTTCCGCCTACAAATATAACCAAACCATTCTTGGTCATGGAGATATCCTTAATGATATCCGGCAATCTTAATTCTTCCAATGTCGGGATTTCGGAATTAATGACACGCAATACCATGCCTGAACTGTTTCGTTGCATAAATGCATTAACACGAAAACGCGATATGTTAGGCAAGCTAATCGCAAAATTACATTCTTGCGTTTCTTCATATTCACGTATTTGCCGGTCATTCATAATAGAACGGACCAGTACTTGCGCATGGGAGGATGTCAACGGCTGATTAGTGATGGGGGTCATTTTACCGTCAAGTTTCATTGATGGTGGCGCACCAACTGTAATAAATAAATCAGACCCGCCCTTTTGCAGCATATTGCGCAACAGGTCGTGCATAAACGTTATGGCTTTATCTCTATCCATTATATTAACTCTTGGAAGGTGGTTTAAAAGTCATCTTTATTTGCGGCCCGTCGACGAGCTTCTTCCTTGCTAATCAGCCCTTTTGACTGTATTTCCTTGAGGCATTGATCCAGAGTTTGCATGCCTGCATTCTGACTTGTTTGTATAGAAGAGTACATTTGTGCGACTTTATCCTCGCGGATCAAATTACGGATCGCTGGTGTCCCCAGCATAATCTCATGTGCTGCTATCCTTCCACCGCCGATTTTGCGACACAGAGTTTGCGAGATTACGGCACGCAACGACTCTGACAACATCGATCTGACCATGTCCTTTTCTGTGGCAGGAAACACATCTACTATACGGTCAATTGTCTTGGCAGCTGAACTGGTATGTAATGTACCAAATACTAAATGCCCCGTCTCTGCTGCGGTCAGGGCAAGTCTTATTGTTTCCAGATCTCGAAGCTCGCCCACAAGTATGGTATCCGGGTCTTCACGTAATGCCGAACGCAGCGCCTCATTAAATCCGAGCGTATCCCGATGGACCTCACGCTGATTAATCAGACTTTTTTTACTCTCATGTATAAATTCAATGGGATCCTCAATGGTAAGAATATGACCATATTCATTTTCATTCTTCTGATTGATCATCGCAGCGAGCGTCGTTGACTTGCCAGAACCTGTTGGTCCGGTGACAAGTACCAGGCCTCGTGGATAGTTGGATATATCGGTAAAAATCCTGGGGCAATCCAGTTCTTCAAGTGTCAGAATATTTGTTGGAATGGTTCTAAAAACCGCACCGGCGCCACGACTCTGGTTGAAGGCGTTGACACGAAATCTTGCCAGACCGGGGATTTCAAATGAAAAGTCTGTCTCCAGGAATTCTTCATAGTCTTTACGCTGTTTGTCATTCATGATGTCATACACCATTGAATGGACCTGTTTATGCTCCATGATTGGGACATTAATTCGGCGGACATCACCGTCGACTCGAATCATTGGCGGAACGCCGGCAGAAAGATGTAGGTCTGAGGCTCCATTTTTCACAGAGAAAGCCAACAGCTGAGATATATCCACTTAGACTCCTTTCAAATTACGCTATACAATCCGGTGTCAATACTGAAACGACGAAATACATTCATTCAGAAGGGCGGTGATTTGTGCCAGCCCCACAATGGCTACTATATCTCGTCACTTACGCATTGCGCGTAATTAGACCCCAGCTATGCGACAAGCAAACACATTGTAACGATAAACAGAGTCAGGACTGTACGCACCAGTGTACCTTTGTTTATTATTTCCTCCCAATTTGGTTTTAAACGCAAATATCATGACGACTTCTGCCCTTGCCACACATTTACATCTTATTCAGGAAAAAATAGCACGTTGCGAACAGAAATATCACCGCAATGCTGGAGATGTAGCATTACTTGCAGTCAGCAAGACGCGCACAGTCGATGAAATTCGCACTCTGGCGAAGCTGGGTCAGATACAATTTGGCGAGAATTACGCACAAGAAGCGATCGATAAAATGGCCAGAATCACTGACCTGGCGTTAATTTGGCATTTTATTGGTCCTATCCAGAAAAATAAAACAAAGTTAATTGCCGAAAATTTTCAATGGGTACATAGCCTTGACAGGGAGATTATTGCAACTCGGCTGGACCAGCAAAGACCACCCGGCATGGCAACGCTTAATGTATGCCTGCAGGTGAATATTGACCATGAAAGCAGTAAATCCGGCATCGCACCAAGTGAAGTGCTGGAATTTGCAGGTTTCGCCAATGAGCTGACAAACCTGAAGTTGCGTGGACTGATGGCTATCCCCTCTGCAAAGAATGATCAAGCGCAACAGGAAGCAGTTTTTAAAAAAATGATGTTACTGTTTAACAAACTCAAGCAGAATATCAGCAGTGTGGATACGCTATCAATGGGCATGAGCAATGACTTTGAAGCGGCTATTGCTCATGGATCTACAATGGTACGCATCGGCACAGCATTATTTGGACCTCGTCACACTCAATCGGATAATTAGCTAAAGATATGCAAAATAATCACCACCAACCGATTCTGATCGTCGGCGCAGGCAATATGGGAAAAAGCATTGCCAAAGGCTTATTAACCAAACTCTGGTCGCCACGTGTGATTACTCTATGTGATTATCAGCCCAGTCGACATGCCTCCCTGCACAGTGAATTTCCAGGCTGCAATGTAATCTCCGAACCATCAGATATCGAGTCTGCACCAAAAGTGATACTACTCGCAGTTAAACCGAAGTCCATGGCCTCCGTATGCCAGTCTTTAGCTGCGCACAGCCAATTCGATAATTGCCTGTTTATCACTGTCGCGGCAGGCATCCCTGTCAGGGTTTATATGCGATGGCTGGGAGCGGCAAGCTCTATCATCAGATGCATGCCCAACACACCGGCTGAAATCGGGGCAGGGATGACCGGGCTATTTACTACCCGTGACACAACGGCTGAACACCGGTCACTTGCCGAGAACATAATGAAAACCATCGGCCAGACGCTCTGGTTACAAGACGAATCCCTGCTTGACTCGCTCACCGCTGTTTCCGGGAGTGGTCCAGCCTATCTGTTCTATTTTATGGAGTGCCTTCAAAACAGCGCACAGGCACTGGGACTAAGTAAAGAAGACAGTTATCAGCTCACCCTGCAAACTGTGCTTGGTGCCGCCCAACTCGCAGCTCATCAAAACACCGCCTTTGAAAAACTCAGAGAAAATGTAACATCCAAAGGTGGCACCACCGAGCAGGCAATAACACACTTAATTGCCTGCCACCTGGACGCGACAATAGAGCAGGCAGTGCGGGCAGCCGCTAACCGGGCACATGAAATCAGCCAGTCTTTCGATAAGGAATAATAACCCATGCAAGTAGCCAATAATGTCCTCACATTCCTGATACACACTTTATTCACACTCTATATAGGTGCGTTCATCATACGCGCGATCCTGGCGATGACACGGGCTGATTTTTATAATCCTATCTCACAGTTCCTGGTCACGATTACCAATCCATTATTGATCCCCTTGCGCAAAATCATCCCCAGCCTGGGTAATATTGATACGGCGACCTGGCTGCTTGTTTTTGGCCTCAAGACACTGGAGGTCTTTTTACTTTTTTTAATTTCAGGCGTACAGGTGAGTGCCGCGACACTGATTTCGGTCAGCCTGTTACAGATTGTCACCATGATTATCACGATTTTGTTGTACGCTGTTATCATACGTGCAATATTCAGCTGGTTCGCCGGCATGAATATGGGCCCTAATCCGCTGATATCGATCCTGCATTCAATCACCGAACCCATATTAGCCCCTGCTCGGAGAATTATTCCCCCCGTCGGGATGTTTGACCTGTCGACGCTGGTCGTTATTCTTGTTTTGTATTCTCTTTTGATCGCAATAGGATCATTTTAGTCAAAAACAGGTATTCTTTATAGCAACCAATAAATCAGCTGGTTTGCAGCGACATCTTGAGATGACACATTAAGTCATTTTGCTCATACAATTAACCATCAGATTTTTGATCCATAATTTGTCCCACAATGTCATGATAAACATTTAATCCGGTTATGTCATTGCAGATAAAATACCATGGCATTTCAGAAAACACTTAAATACTAGGATAAAATTGGCATTATCCATTTCCTTGTGTACAATTCGCCAACGAAACAATAATAATAAGTAAATTCGTTAAGAGATAACTATACTGACGCCGGTAACTAACCGTGGCATCATCTACAAGTAAAAACAAACTCACATTAGAGGAACATTGAATGGCCGTTAAAAAGAAAGCCGCAGTAGCAAAAAAACCACCCACCAAATCTGAAATCCTAAACGCGATTGCTGAAGAAACAGACCTAACCCGCAAGCAGGTTGCCTCTGTTTTCACATCACTTGAAGGGTTGGTAGCTAAAGAGTTAAAACCCAGAGGCTCTGGTTTATTCAATATGGTTGGCCTATGCAAAATTAAGGTTGTGAAAAAACCGGCAACCAAAGCCCGTAAAGGCATAAACCCATTCACGGGAGAAGAAACGGTATTTAAAGCCAAGCCAGCGCGAAAAGCTGTCAAGGTTCTACCACTCAAGGGTTTGAAAGACATGGTCTAACCACCCATTTGATGCAAGCCTTCCGCAGGTGACATGCTCTTCGCCTGCGGTTGTTCTCACTGCAATTCCCTATCCCTGTTCTTCTACCACCTGGTGCTTAATGCGTATGAAATCAGCATGCGATAAGTACAGCCAGTCAGCTATCTTGCGAATATGGTATTCCTCATACTTGTCCAGCACCCCATCAGTATAAGCCACTTCCCATAACCCTCTTAGCAAATCCCGTTTTGCCTCGATATCCATTTCTTCATTGATTAAACGGATGAACGGGTGCGATGAGGTATATTCATCATGCTCCACCACCGCGTATTCAAGCACTTTATCTGCCTCAAAATCTGACAAGGAAAACTGCCTGGCCAAAACACCACGCATTGAATTCTTCTCATCATCACTGATTTCAAAATCCGCGCGACTGACTTCCAGCAGCAGAATAGCCGCTGCCAATTGGGCAGTGTGTTTATCACTGTGATTCTCAGTCCCTACATTCAGCGTAGCGTCCAGCCACTTATTGATCTTGTTAAACATTGTTACTGCTTTTTCGACAGATGATATTGCCCGGCAGAATAACCGGAAAAATACATACTTATGAGTGGATGGTGAATTTCTGAAATATTCTCGCTATGTTTAATGTGGCGTTCAGCCACATAAGTGGTAATGTCCGACCCGTCCACCAGAACATGGTACCAGGGTGCATTTTTGGGTGGGCGCGATTTTGCCACATTTTGATACCAGGCTTCAGACCCGCTGAACTGCGCATCAGCGTCAAATATTACTCCGCGGTATCGAAACCTGTCGTGTTCGATGATCTGGCCAAGATTAAATTTTAGTTTATGTGAATCCATAAGAATATTAATTTTGGGCGATAGTTTTGTGCAGCCCGACAAGCGTATGCTGTGCGAACGTGTTATGCTTCATTCTGAAATTATAGCGGTTCTGGCCAATACATTCTAATTCATGACTTCAGACAATCCAAACAAAGAACAGCGTACATTAATCGTAATGCGCAAGGTATTATCGGCGATTGTGCGTGAAACCACGCCTAATCCCGGAATGCGGCATACCCTTAGCGATGCGACAAGAGAGGATATCCGTATGTGCTTTAAGCTTATTTCCGCGCGCGAACAGGAGATTGCCCAGGCATCGGGAATTGACGTCAAAGAACGTCCCCGCTATCCCGATCAACCAAAAGAATCATCGGTTATCTCAATAGATGCACTGAAAAAAAGCAAAACACCACCCGATACCGAATAGTTGACAATGGCATCAAAAAGCAACGAACATAATGTCACCATTACTAAAATGACCATGCAATTGATGGATGACTGGGGATTGGACGCAAAGCAAATTATTCAGCTACTTGCCCTGCCATCAAATATTCGAACCCGTCATCTGGAAAAATTTCGACACGGTGACGCTTTCCCAATGAATGAAGAAACGTTAAGCAGAATTGAACATATTGCCGGAATTGCTGACGCCCTGCGTACCACCTACCCATGCAATTCACAAATGGGGTCACGTTGGTTACATACTCCACATCGGCGTTTTAGAAATAATACTCCAATTGAAACAATGCTAAAAAGCGATTCTGGGCTACTCCGGGTGCGATCAGAATTAGACTGCGCTTATGCCTGGGACCGGTCTGGCTCGTAAACAACTAAACTCTCTCCCACGGCCATGGAAAACGATACCATATTAAGACTTGATGACATAAAGGTGACACTTGATCCCGGCGTTGAAATTACTCCGGAAAACAAATGTGGATTCTGCACTAATTCTATTTGCTGCACTTATGTAACCCACCCCATTGATACGCCACGAAGCAAGCAGGACTTTGAATATCTGCTTTGGCAGGTTTCCCACGAACATATAGAAGCCTATCAGGATGACGAAGGCTGGTGCCTTTTGATACAGGGTAAATGTACTCATATATTACCAAATGGTGGGTGTGGTATATATGAGAAGCGCCCACAAATCTGTCGCGATCACTCTAATGATTACTGCGAATTTGATTCGCCTTCAGAGGAAGGATTTGAACTTTATTTTCGTAATTACGATGAATTACTCGCATACTGTAAAAAACGCTTCAAACACTGGAAGCGTGGGTAATTTTCGTTGTTACCGGATTAATCAATATTGATAGCCCCGGCCTGAGGCCGCTCCCCCATAATTTCGTGAAAGCCATCGATCGCCTGATACCCCATGGTGTCCTGGCAGGGTTGCGTGGTATCTGGCTGTTTAACACTCAATAAATGTCTGATTCCATGCCGGTCTGCCGCCTGTAATACCGACACATTATCATCGATTAGCAATGTGTTTTCGGGCTGAAATTTTTCATCGCAAGCCAGCAAAGGCCAGAATGCATCATGTTCTTTGGCATGCCCATAACTGTGTGAAGTAATAATTCGATCAAACATGGAACCAATTCCGGTCTGGTGCATCTTAATATCGATCGTGTCCATATGAGCATTCGTGAGTAGCACGGGACGTTTGCCACTGGCTCTTAACCAGAACAAAAATTCGGTCACAAGCGGGAAAAGGCTCACCCGTGAGGCCACCTGACGTTTAAGGTCCTTGATATCCAGGTTTAACTGGGTTGACCAGTAGTCAGTGCAATACCAGGTTAACTTGCCGCGCTCAGCGTGATACTTTGAAATTAACAGTTCCTTTGCGCTTGCACCATCCATGTCATTATATTTACTGTATATTAATGGCAGGTACTCATGCCAAAAATAATTATCAAATGCCAGATCCAGTAAAGTACCATCCATATCCAAAAACACAGTCTGTATTTGAGACCAGTCAACAGAGCACTTATTATTCATAGGATTCAATAAAACCGTCTTTAATTATCATCATGTTTGCCAGCTATGAGTTAGAAACATTAAACCAGGAAATCAACCAGGTTGCTTGCCAGGCTGGTAAAATAATTCGCAAATATTTCAATTCAGTTTACGATATTAAACTGAAAAATGACAAATCTCCTGTCACGACGGCCGATCTTGCGGCAAATGAGTATATTGAGAATCAGCTCGGCCGATTAACGCCGGGGATCCCAAGGATATCCGAAGAATCTGAAGAAACAAGCTATCAGGAACGCCAACATTGGGAAACATTCTGGCTGATTGACCCTCTTGATGGAACACGTGAATTTGTCAGAAACCGTCCAGATTTCACAGTCAATATTGCACTCATTCATCGACATGAGCCTATACTCGGCAGCATTTATTTGCCCATTGCCGATCAATTATATTTTGCCAACAGTAACAGCAGCGCTTATCGGCAGGACCAGCAGGAAACTCCAACCATGATACGCGCAAATGCAAAATCCCAGGCTGTCCCGAGAATTTGCGCCAGTCGTTACCACTCCGGCAAGCCTATGCGCGATTTTCTCGACGCGGTCGGCGCACACCAGCTGATCGCCCGGGGCAGTTCAATTAAGTCTTGTCTGATCGCGGATGGCAGCGCAGACATATACCCGAGATTTGGCCCGACATGGGAGTGGGATACTGCCGCAGCTCAATGTATCATTACTCAGGCCGGTGGTCATATGACAACATTCGATATGAACATTCTGTCTTATAACAAAGAATCACTGCTTAACCCGTCATTTATTGCGTTTGCGAATAAACACCACGATTGGAGCAAAACCCTCAGTCACTCCGCTTTATAGCCATGGTATATCCGATCATCTCAAGGCTGCCTTTTGGCGTGCTATACCCGCTATCAACAATGGCAGCTTTCTTGCTGTACCATGTTTTTCGTTATCGCCGCCAGGTGAGTCAGCTCAATCTTGCAAAGGCATTCCCGGAAAAGCCATTAAACGAAATCCGTAAATTACAAAAATCTGCCTATCTGCATCTTACTGATTCTTTTCTTGAAACTCTCAAGGCGAATACCATTAATGAAGAAGAATTGACTTCTCGCGTAACGTTGGCAAATTTTGATAGCATTAATCAACAGGTAAAAGACGGGAAGTCTCTTTTCCTGCTGACGGCACATACTGCACCAATAGACTGGGTGGCATTCGCGATACATCTGGCAAATCAATGTAATATAGACCCGGTATACAAACCTGTTCACTCTGACAGTCTGGATCGCTTCATTTTTGCCATACGATCGAGGTATCAGGGCACACCGATACCTTATAAAAAACTCGCCAAAGACGTGATACTGAGAAAGAACGTGCATCGTTGTATTGCGTTGCTGGCCGACCTGGAACCCAGGTCGCGTGACCATGCGCTAAGTTTAGAATTTCTGAATCAACCTACCCGATTCTTTCTGGGTAGCGAACGCATTGTCCGGCTGGCAGGATTGCCGACCTATTTTATTGCCATAAAAAAGCTTAAGCGCGGGCATTACCTGGCAGAGGCCATCATGCTGGCTGAAAACCCGAAGGATATTCCCCCCGAAGAACTGACGCGCAAATATGCCAGTTGTGTGGAAAAGACAATTTTAGAAAACCCTGCCGCTTGGCTGTGGACACATAAACGCTGGAAACAAAGGGCTATCTGACAAAAGGCGGCAACTGTCCATCGAGATACCAGTTACCGGTATTTTCTTCTTTCCACCAGATTTGTTGATCGCGGATGTTATGAACATGGTTAACACGCTCATGGTAATATGAAATATCTGCACTAACAACTGCCTCGTCATTGTCATCATTTAATACCATTGAGCTGATTTCATACTTTGTTACTCTTATCTCACCAAGCAATTTCAGATCCATGACTATTTCACCACCGTCACGGAGCCTGATGTATTTACTTGCATCCTCATACCCTTTCCAGCGAATCAATTTGCCATAGGCCTTGGCATTCGCCCTCAGAGAGTCGGCACCTTTTACCGGGTTACTATTACAGCCGTTCAGAAGGGCAAAGATCAGTGACGCACATAGCAGACCCAACCAGATTCTTCTTGTATACATTTTGTATAGTGTATTGTTCATATCTTGATTATGCGTTAATTCAAAAGCAGTTTATGCCTTTTCTGCAAGCTTCTGTGCGGCATTGTAATCCAACTTTCCGGTTCCTAAAACAGGTAGCGACATAACCTTCACGATAAGCCTGGGCACCATAATCTCTGCACCCCCACATTGCGAAATATATCGTTGTAGCTCTTTTCTTTGCGCCTGCTGATATGTGGTGATTAACACCAGTTTTTCACCTTTGCGCTCGTCTGCTATCGCGCAAATACAGTGCTGAAATTCAGGCCACAATCCAGACACCCAGCTTTCAACTTGTGTTAATGAAACCATTTCACCACCTATTTTGGCAAACCGTTTTGCCCGACCCAAAATTGTAATGAAACCCTCTTCATCAATATCAACAATATCACCAGTATCATGCCACTGATCAGTCACCGGCTCTAAAATACCCGGTTTCTCAATTCTAAGATAACCGAGCATAATGTTATCACCTTGCACCCACAGCCTCCCGCCTTGTGAAATACCCGCGACTGGCTCTAGCCTGGCTTTAATTCCCGGTAATAATCTTCCAACTGTACCGAATTTACAGTAACTATAATTATTAATACTCAATGCCGGAGATGTTTCAGTTACGCCATATCCTTCAAATACCCTGACTCCAAATTTTTCCATCCACATTTCGCGTGTTGCGGTTTTAAGCTTTTCAGCTCCTGCAATTACATAACGCGCAAACTGAAAGTCTTCCGGATCAGCATGTATTGCATAGCCTTTTAAAAATGTATCAGTACCAAACATGACTGTTGATTTAGTGTCATATACCAATTCCGGGACTATTTTGTAATGCAATGGCGAAGGGTAAAGAAATGTCCTGATTCCACTGGCAATAGGTAAAACCAATCCAACGCCCAAACCAAAAGAATGAAATATGGGCAATGCATTAAAAAACCTGTCTCTGGATGAAAAATCCAGACATGATTTCACTTGCGCCTGATTTGAGATTAAATTTTTATGGCTTAAAAGCACGCCTTTGGGGCTGCCTTCCGAGCCGGATGTAAATAGGATGACAGCAGGATCATGCATATCATTCTGATTGCTTAATATGCCTATATTTGTTTTCGTGACCCACAGACCTTTCAGTTTATCTAGCAGATTTATACTTTGCTTAATATCTTCAAGATAGATTATTTTCACTTTCTCCTGAATGGCAGACTCTATCTCCTCAAGCTCTGCCAGTCTGATAAATCGGCGCGATGTAATGACAGACTTAATATTTGCCAATTCTATTGCGGCCTTGATACCACTCTTGCCCGTCGTAAAATTCAGCATTGCAGGGATTGCGCCTATGCTCTGTAATGCATAAAAACTGATTCCCGTTGCAATTGCATTGGGTAGCATGATGCCAATCTTATCTTTTTTGGTCACCGATCCTGATAACTTGTTGCCCAGCACGATACTGCCCAGCAACATGCGTCCAAGTGTAATTGGCTTACGCTCGGTATCTTCAAGTATCTCGTGTTTTGCACCATGTAATCTGCAAGATTCACATAACGTCCTAAAAAGTGTCCCATGCGTATCTGTTGTTTGATACATCATGCCAGTCATGACGTCATACATTTCACGGCGTAACACCTTCTTTTTGTTTTCGCCTTTGATGTCTTCGGTCACAGTTATTTTGACAGGCGAACAAATTGTAATGGTTATTTTTGGAAATATTTTTAATTTAACAAGGCCTTTAAGTCGGCCAAATATAGTATATTGAGCTCCCTCTATCCGCACAGGCAGTAATTTGGCGTGACCTAATTCTGCGATTTTCGCCGGCCCTTCGTATAATTTCATCAGACTACCACTGCTGGTAATTCTTCCTTCCGGGAATATCACCACCTTGCGTCCACTGCGTAACATTTTAACGAGACCCTTGACTGCCATCGGCTGTGTAGGGTCAAGTGGATACATATCAAAATAGCGAGTAAATATTTTTGCCCACCATTTTTCATTTACCCCTTTATTAATTGCAAATACCGGCATTTCTGGCAGAAAACTCATTAATAGGGGCCCATCTAAAAATGAAGTATGGTTTGCTACCACTACATATGGCTCATCATCTTTTGGATAATTTTGCATGCCTTTTATATTTGCTCTATACAGCACTCTAAATAAAAACCTGCCAAGAGTCTTTAACGTCTGTTGAGGAATAATTTTCATAATATATACCGATACAAATAAATTGATGATTGCCAGCATCCAGAATAAATCCTGGATTTGATAACCTGCGGTTAGTACGGCGATAACAAGTATCGACGCCATCACCATAAATAAGGCATTAGAAATATTATTGGCTGCTATCGTCCGCGCCCGCAGTTCATCTTTTACCCTTCTTTGCAACAGGGTATATAATGGCACAATATAAAACCCCGCCGCCACCGAAAGAAGGAGCATATCCAGCATGACTCTCCAATGCCTGTGGTCGGCTAAAAATTCAGATACGGTACTTAGCTGTGTTGTATTATATGAACCCGATAACGCATTAAGCGTCAGATACAAGTCCATACTCAACAATGACATGGCTATGCCGGCATAGGGGATGAGTCGCGCACTTATTTCACCTGCCATGATTCTTCCGCAAAGCAAAGAGCCTGCACCAATACCAACTGTAAACATGACTAGCAGTAACACTGCAACCTGTTCATCCGCCTGTAATACATTGGCTGCAAGCGGATTTAATTGCGACTGGATGACATAGCCAAGAAACCAAAACCATGATATTGCAAAAATCACCCGCCTGACTTCCCAGTGTTTAACCCCCAATCTAAACACCTGGTAGGTTTGTTTGAATATATTCATGCTCAAACTCAAATCAGCATTTGCACACTTACACTGAGGCACATACATGCTGGCAAACAAGCCTATCCCTGCCGAACATATTAACACTGCACTGATTGTCAACTTACCATACTCTCCCAGTACCAATAATCCACCCACGATTGTACCCATCAAGATGGCCAGAAACGTTCCTGCACCGACCAGTGCATTGCCAGTCATCAGTTCTTTTTCATTTAACAGATCAGGCAGGATTCCATATTTCACCGGACCAAAAAATGCTGACTGAAGCCCAGCCAGACACAGGCATGCAAATAACATCCATACATATTCATTAATAAATGAGTATGCAGCAGCTACCAATATCACCAACTCAAATAATTTGATCAATCTGACCAGATGGTGTTTTTGATATTTATCTGCCAGCGTCCCACCAAATGCAGAAAATAAGAAAAATGGCAAAATAAACAGCCCCGCGGCCGCCATATTAAGGATCGAGGCATCAACGCCTATTTCCTCGGAAAAAGTATATGTAATCAGGATTAGTAACGCAGACCGAAACACATTGTCGCTGAATGCACCCATAAACTGCACAACAAATACGGGCATAAACCGAACTGTTGCCAGCAAACTGAATAGTTTTTTCATTATTTTTTTGCGCGGGCTACCATACGATCAATTATGCTGGTTATCTGATGATTAAGGTTTTTTAGGATTACTATCCATCGTTGCCAATAAATTACTCAATACAGTTTGGCACAACGCCACTATAATCATCCAAGGTAATATTAAATTTCTTTTTCGTTTTTTGAAAATTGCCAGCCATATCCAGGATCACACTAACTGGAATTTTAGGTTTGATATTATATTATTTACAATGTGTATAACATAAAGTGAGGCAGTAACAGAATACCAGTCAGCCTTCATCTGCCATGTTCAGAAAACAATGCATCACTAATGCCACTTTGGCAGTCATTCTGCATTCATTTTGTATGCATACTCAGGCTGTACCGCAATCCACACTTAGCACAAATCGTATCACTGGCATGCTTATTCTTCTTTGCTTGCGAAATATTTATATAGCGAGCCTTCAGCGAGGGCTACTGCAGAAGCAATTTCTTTTGTTGTCGTGTCTGTAATCCCCTGTTTAACAAACAATTTAACCGCGGCCAGCGCGATTTTATCGTGTGTGCTCAGATTGGCTGATTGTAAGTGAGTGCTAACTCACTTGCAACGATCACTCCCTTACGCCAGAATTTATTATCAATCTTACTGTCATTTGCATTTAATTCACCAAGGAGTATAACCATATGCATGCTGTTACTAACCGTGTCTTTGTTCATCCAGACTGGCAAGAAGAATTCGAACGTCGCTTTCAACATCGTGCTGGACAGATCGACCAGCAACCCGGGTTTATTCGTATGCAGATTCTCAAACCTGTCTCACCTGAAACACCATACCTTGTTTATACTGAATGGAAAGATGAGTCATCTTTCAAACAATGGATTGGTAGCGATGATTTTAAACTGGTGCACAAAAATCCACTGCCGGATGAAGCCTTTACACGCAAAGGCGGAATGGAACAGCATAGTATTATCATACAGACTCACATGGAATAAATTTCTGCATCATAATTCATCCGGGTTCAGCGATTGTCTTTGGCGTTGATTACGCTATTAACAATACCAGTACCGGCATCTTTTTTTAATGATTCCGGTCGACGGATAAACACAATTGGGTCAAAAACTGTCAACGTCATCTCGAACAAATACCTGGCCACTCACCAGTCAAAAGTTTGTTATCTCATGCAAACAACGCACTGCGGCATTCCTGCTCAGCCTGGCCGTCTGGTCAGGCATGAGTTATTACATTTTTGGAATTACTATTGAATTTAACGGCTTTTTCAGTAGCGCGTTGCTTAATCACACGCGCGAATGATTGCGTTTGAGATATCAATTATTTTGTCAGTAAACGATATACCGCCAGCAATAAGATAGCGCCGGTTGTGGCAAGAGCGATACTTGTCAAATTAAAGCCATTGACACTGCCGATACCCAGCCTGGTGCCAACAAAGCCTCCCACCATAGCCCCTGCCATACCAAGAACCATTGTCAGAAAGATACCACCGGGATCTTTGCCTGGCATGATCCACTTCGCAAGTGCGCCAACCATTAAACCAAGAATGATAGATGCAAATAGTCCCACTGTTTAACCCATATAATCACGAAGTTTTCATTGTAGCCTGATCAGACGACACATTCATTAGTAAAGCGATTATAACAACAAAAAAGATGACAACATTTTGCGCAATGTCATCCTTCCTGTGACAGCTACTTTGTCGATATGGCCATTCCTTTACACCTTAAACATAAAAAAGGCTATTATTGTACAATTCAATCGATGTCTAACATATGACCCAGCAGCAGCGATCAAACATGCCAGGCAATGCCAGGCGCCTGTTTCTTATCACGTCAGGATGGCTCTCTGTGGGACTTGGGGTGGCAGGAATTATTGTACCCCTCCTTCCCACCACGCCATTCATTCTACTGGCCGGCGGCTGCTTTGCCAGATCTTCTCCCCGTTTTCATCAGTGGTTACTAAATCATAAATTTTTTGGCGCGTTAATTAAAAACTACCATGAAAAACAGGGGTTACCCCGGGATGTTAAAATTCGCGCGATCATTTTTATATGGATCACACTTAGTATTTCAATTTATCTTATGCCAGTAAGCTGGCTTAAGGTCTGCATTTTCATGCTGGGTCTTATATTAACAGGACTGTTATGGCGCACACCTGAAAACAACGAGAAGAGGCATCTCTGACGCTGTTGAAATCATACTTCATTTATTCTTTTTGGCAATGCCATAAAAGAAATTGATAGAGTGTGTCATTTTCAAGGACATCTCAAACCCCAGGTGCATATATTCACAATCTTAACTGTGATAACTAACAGGTTATTATCAATCAATGCTGGGCAGGACTTGATCTACATCGCTATCGGGAGTAAAACAAATCAGCTGAGAGCGCCATAATAGAATAAAAATACTCAGCGAATTCGCATGCTACTAACAGGAGAGTAAAAATGAAAACAATGTATTATCTCGCATCATCGCTTGGAAGTGTTGACAATATCGCACAGGACCTGCGAAAGGCTGGTATCAAAAACTGGTTTATTCATATCTTATCCAATGATGAATCCGGCATAAAAAAGAGGCGGCTACATTCCAGCAATTACCTTGAAACTCTGGACCTGATACGCGACGGTTTAATTGGTGGAGTCATTGGTCTGGCAATTGGTTTGCTCGCAGTATTGTTGTTAATTTTTATTAAACCATTGGGCATTGAACTTTCGGGGTCAATTTATTTCTTCGTTGTGATGCTGTTAACATTTTTTGGAGCATGGGAAGGAGGACTGGTGGGCATTGCCAGCAGAAATAAAAAAATTCGTCAATTCCAGGAACAAATTAATAAAGGCCAGCACCTTGTCATTATCTACACCGGCAAAAAATATGAGTCACGCATCCAGTACATAATGGGACACAAGTATCCTGGCGTACATTTGGCTGCAGAAGACACTCATTTTCTTAATCCGTTTAGCTCTCCCAGGCCTGTCTAACCATTCAAGCTGACACTACTTCATAATGTGCACGAGTTAACACTCGTGCACATTTTTTTTATAGACGGTAGAAAAGTCTGGCTACACGTAATTGAAGGATAATAGTCAAGCCTTTACCCTGAGTTTGAAATATTTTGATGAGACTTATGAATGAATATTGAAGAATACAGGGAATTAACCCATCGTGTACTCAGTGCTTTAAGAAATTATGAAACCTGCACCAGTGATCGAGAAAGAGACTACGCGTTATCAGTACTCTCACAGGTTTCCTACGAAGCATCGCTGGCCTATTGTATGGATGCAGATAAGAGTGATCTCGAGCAAATGGATAATGCACTACAACTTGTCCTGGATCTGATACAATCCAATCCGATTCCAGAATTAAGCCATTACGAGTTACAGTCTGCTTTACACTAGATATATTATGACTGACTATTTTTCTTAATGACTTCGTATGCTTTTTGTATTTGCTTGGACTTGTCGGTGGCAATTTGTATCATTTCTTCGGGCAAACCTTTAGAAATCAGCTTATCCGGATGATGCTGGCTCATCAAGCGACGATATGCATTCTTAATTTCAGCCTGGCTGGCGCCCTGATTTAGGCCCATTACAGAATAGGCATTCTCGATTTCCGTTTTAGACGGGGGCCGATTGGAATAACTCTTTTCATATGAATGCGACTGAGCAAATATAATCGCCTCTAATTGCGACAGCATTGCCTTGGGATAGCCGAGCATTTCACATATTTCATCCAAAATGACTGCCTCCTGTGGGTGTTTATCGCCATCCGCATAAACAGCTTGCAATTGAATTTGCATGAACATTTGAATTAATGTGACCTTGCGCCCACATTCCTGCTTAAACTGAATCAACACCTGTTTGAGATCAAAATCATTCTGTTTTCCCTGGTTAAAAAGTGCGATCGCCGCTTCTCTCTGTTCCGGCTGAAAGTTCATATGTTTAAATACTTCTTCCGCCATCTGGATTTCCTTTGAAGTCACTTGACCGTCCGCTTTGGCAATATGGCCCATTACAGAGAATGTCGCTGTAAAAAAGGCTGCCTGAGCTCTTTCACGCGAACTCGATCCTGTTTCATTTTTGATTTTTTTGGCTTTATCCACCTGATGGCCGAGCACCGCTCCTAACATTCCACCCAAGGGGCCTCCCAACATCAGGCCTATTCCACCTCCGGCAATTTTGCCCCACCAGCTCATCCTTTTTCTCCCTGCATTTTCCTAGATCACGACTAAATTACACTAACTTACTATGAAACGCGATCATCGTTTAAATAAAGCGGGTATAGTTTCGGTGCCTATCATTTGACGCTGCAAATCAAACTATCATCATGCGAGGTCATAGGGGATTGACACTCGGCTTTAATCCTTTACTCCTGGCAAGTGTGCGATTGATAACATTTTGAGAAGTTTTTACATCACATCAATAGAAAACTGCGAGGTCTGTGGATGACTTTGTAGAACATTGACCCATATTTAACGATAGTATCGGCACGTCGAATATGAAGTCAGCAACAGTGGAAGATACCAGTCAAATCCTTAAGCTTTTGTCAGATGATACAATTGTGACAAGTCCGTCTAATGGTTTACTTGAAAAACAGTGCCGCTCAAACATTACTGTATCAGTCACTACCATTTCAGGCCCCAGAACAGGCTTGTCGTTTCAAATTAATCCCGGCGAGGCCCTTACCCTGGGAAGGTCCCCTGATGCAGACATTCAAATCGTGGACACGGGAATCTCAAGAAATCATATAAGAATGCATTTTGATGGCCACACAATGATCGTAGAAGATCTTGTTAGCGCTAACGGAACTTATATAAATGGCACCAAGTTAACCGGCGAGATTCAAATCAAGAATGGCGACCAAATTGCAATTGGGGTTTCAACAGCGCTTAAATTCTCACTAAACAACCAGTTGGATACAGAATATAAAGACTATATCGAAGAACAGCTCTCCAAAGATATACTGACCAGCGCCTATAACAGAAAAGCCTTCGCTCATTTTTTGAATAGCACATTTATTGCTGCAAAAAGAGACTTTACTTCAGTGTGTTTATTCATGATTGATGTCGATAACTTCAAAACCATCAATGACACGTACGGACATCAGGTGGGCGATAAAATACTCAAACATATTGCTCAAAAACTGATAGATACTGTCAGATCTGTCGACATTGTCTGCCGTTACGGTGGGGATGAATTCGCCGTAGTATGCCCCAATATTAGTTCACTTAGTGCCTTGCAACTTGCAGAACAGATACGCAGCAACATAGAAAACATGCGTTTCAGCATAGGCGAAAAAACGATCATGACCACTTTGAGCATCGGGGTTTCCAATTACCCAGACAATGACATACAGTGTGTATCACAATTCATTGCATACGCTGATAAAGCCATGTACAAGGCTAAGAGGAAAGGTCGCAATCAAATTGGCCTGATATCCGGCAAGTAACCTCAACTTTCAAATATCGCTCTATACAGCCCTCCGTGTAATACACGTCTCGCGTTCATATTAATGGCGACACCACGGGTAAAACGCTTTTGATTTCGCGCGTCGCCGACATAAGGTAAAAGGGCATGCTCAATTAGCTCTGAATGTTCAATATCCAGTTCCACATGTCCGGAGAATAACTGTAAATGGTTCTCCTGAATCCCGGGTATGGTCCTCAATCCTTTCAGCAACAGGCCATAATATTTAGGAATTGGCCATTCACTCGCCACCCCGACAGCAGCAACCGCTTCGAGCCAGTCACCATTTCTGGTTAATTGTTCCATGGTGCTTATGTACATTTGTAACTCTGGAATAATTTCATATTGTTCGGCGGGTTTGATATCAAGACCCAGTGCCAACATGAAATTTCTGTATTGCTGCATATGTGATTGTTGTATATCACCGAGCCCGTATTCGTCATGTAATATTTCTGACAAAACAAACTGAATATTCTCATCTGGACATATTCCCAGCGCATTTGCCTGATACAAACGAGTGCGCAGAATATGTGGATAATATAACTCTGCGAAGCGGCATGCCTTGACTGGATCTAATTCTTTTATTGAAGCGAATTTAGTAATAAAAGGGTCAGCAAACAAATCATGCTCAAGCAAATCCTGTTTCATCCATACCAGAAAATCCATTGCATTCATGGGTGATTTGATTGCTTTGTTAGTATTCATATTTTATAGACCATGCTCGATTGGCAATCCATGCTGCTTCCATTCTGGAAAACCATCCTCAAGACGTCTGGCCGTGTATCCCAGTGTTCTAAGTTGAGCAACAGTATCAAATGATAACAGGCAATACGGACCTCGACAGTAGGCGATAATTTCTTTATCTCTGGGCAGCTTGGATAGCTCATCAGCAAGACTGGCGTAGGGAATATTGATAGCGTGAGGCAGGTGGCCTGACTCGAATTCCGCTTCAGGACGCACATCAACCACAATCACTTCACCCTCTTGCACCTTACGCAACAGCTCCTCACGCGCCAGTGGTTCCAACTGGTCTTTTGACAGTAGATAGTTTTCAATTAATTGCTGCATCTGGGCCAGATTATCCTGGGCGATATCACGCATCAGGCCAACCAGAGCTACTACCCTGAAATCACTGATGTCATAGTAAACTTTTTGCCCCTGAGATCGTTTTTTAACCAAACCTGATCTTCTTAAATCCTGCAGATGCTGAGAGGTATTCGCCACCGACAAACCGGAAATTTTGGCGAGCTCGTCAACAGATCGTTCTCCCTGGGCTAAAAACTCTAATAATTCCAGTCGGTTGGCATTACTTAAAGTCTTGCCCACAATGGCTAATTGCGTAAACAGCTCTTTCTTTGGTGAAGATTGCGTCATAAGTTTTACAATAATTCAATTGATCTATTGAATGTGATAATATTGTCCCGTGGTTATCTTACACACCTAAACAAGGGTACTACTATGAGGTGCTTCACTATGACAGAAAATGAATTTAACCAGGCTATGAAACAGTTAATCCAGACTATTATTGCTGGTGTTATTTTGCTCTACGGGTTTGTCCTGTTTGCCGCATTATTTGATATTCATTAGCCATAACACAATGCACTCATCAGGCAGTGTTCTCATGAGTGCATTCGCACTACGCCAACCTTTTACGTATTAGAGCATCCTACAATATTCCAAATCAAATAGTTTATTTAAAGTTGTAACTTCGCAGCTTCGTGATTAGAATGTAACGTTATAACAAAATAAAACGCACCAATGAGACAACGCCATCGTCATCAGCAATGCATTAAGAACGCAATCCAGAGAGCTGAACGCACATGTCAGGTCAGCGGGCTGCGCTTCACTCCAATAAGAAGAAAAGTGCTGGAACTCATATGGCAGAGTCACAAGCCAATCAAGGCATATGAGCTACTTGCCCAATTAAGTTCGGAACAGCACGTGGAAAAACCACCTACCGTATATCGTGCCCTCGATTTTCTCATGGAAAATCACCTCATCCATAAAATTGAGAGCAGTAACGCGTATATTGGCTGCGAAATTGACCACGAAAAGCTCGACAGCAAATTTTTTGTCTGCGATCAATGCGACGAAGTCAAGGAATTGTGCGAGCCAAAACTGGACAAAACACTCCTGGACGCCAGCAAAAAACAAGGCTTCACTCCAAACCAGACCTCACTTGAAATCCACGGAACCTGCGCCAGGTGTGCCAAGTAAACATGCAGGAAAGATACGATAAATTTGCCATTCTGTTATCCGGGATATGTGCATTACACTGCATTGCTGCACCCATCATCGCCAGTATTGTTCCATTACTGACAGCAACCGTACACCACGGTGAAGGGATACATGAATTCTGGTTTCATCAATTCATACTGCTGTTTATCTTACCGGTGAGCTTAATTGCACTGGTTACAGGGTTTAAAACACACCATAAAATAGTCCCGGTAATGATTGCCGGTTTGGGACTGACAATCCTGACTTCGACTGCTCTTTTTGCAGAGCACCTGTTAGCCAATCATACTATTACTCACGAAGGCGAAACCATGCTTACCGTTATTGGTGGTATCGTACACGCGCTCGGGCACATTCTTAATCTGCAATCTGCGCGCAGAAAGCAGCCTCATTGTTCCTCCGCCTGAGTCGATATGATTCATTCAAATTTTTTAGTACTGACTTTTTTAACAAGCCTTGTTACTTTGACGCTGGCAAACACACACGCACATGACGATCATTATGATCAGCATGGCGCGCATGTCCATGGGCAGGCCAATGCATCAATTTCCTATTCCGGTAATGAATTAGTCATCTACCTTTCAGTACCCGCTGGCGATGTATATGGCTTCGAACACGAACCCAAAAATGAACAGCAAGCGACAGCAAAGACAAAAGCCTTAGAAACCCTGTCATTACCTGACAATGTGTTTTATCTGAGTCCACCGTGTAGAATGGACTCCCACAACGTGGCAAGTCAGCAATCTGATGATCAACATAGCGACATGCATCACGATGTCGTGATAAAATCCGCATATACATGCGAAGCAGATAAATCCATTAATCTGACCTTTATGATTTTTGAATCACTGCCTGACGTGCAGAAAGTAAAGGTTGAATATCTCTCTGATTACAAACAGGCCTTAATTACACTTAAACATAGTAATAATTCAATCAAGATCGAGTAATGATTGAACCCTCACACTGTATCGTCTTATCACAGTTAACGTTCAAATGGCCTGGCGCCAATAATGAACTGCTGGCAATCGACCACCTGCATATAAATCACAATGAGACCCTCTTCATACACGGAGCAAGTGGCAGCGGTAAATCCACCTTTCTCAACCTTCTCACTGGCGTTCTTACACCCAGCAGTGGTTCACTTGAAATACTCGGGCAGTCAATAACTGGGCATAAAAATTCAAGACTTGATCAATTCAGAGCTGATCATTTTGGAATTATTTTTCAACAGTTCAATTTGTTACCTTATCTCTCAGTGCTGGAGAACATTCTGTTACCGCTGTCTTTTTCAGGGTATAAATACGATAAGGTACGGCAGGCAATGTTCAGCCCACATCAACAGGGACTGGATCTTTTATCATCATTAGGGTTGGACGCCAACGAAATTGCATATAAAAACATCACACAATTAAGCACGGGGCAGCAGCAACGTGCAGCGGCTGCGCGTGCACTAATAGGCTCTCCGGAAATTATCATTGCGGACGAGCCGACTTCAGCGCTCGACGAAGACGCAAAATACAGCTTTCTTGAGGTGTTATTCCATCAAATAAAAAACACAAATAGCACACTGATTTTTGTTAGCCATGATAGAACATTATCAACAATGTTTGATAGAACAATATCTGTGGAAGACCTGAAAAACAATGCTTAAATTATGAGTCTGACTATTCTAAAACTTGCTCTAAAAAGCCTGCGTTTCAGAAAGTTTACAGTTGCGCTGACAGTTTTTTCTCTTGCTATTAGCATGATGTTGTTTTTAACTGTTGATAATATTCGCGGACAGGCTAAAAACAGTTTTGTAAATACTGTTTCAGACATAGACCTTATCGTTGGGGCACGTAGTGGCTCCATCCAGCTATTACTCTATAGTATATTTCATATAGGCAATGCCACCAACAACATTTCCTGGAATACCTATCAAAAGATATCCAGTCATCCGAGAATTGCATGGAGCATCCCACTATCTCTGGGAGACTCACACAAAGGATTTCGTGTCATCGGAACTGAAAAACACTTTTTTCAGAATTACAGTTATCATAAAAATACGAAACTTGCTTTCGCTAAAGGAAGTGAATTCAGTTCACCATTTGATGTAGTAATCGGTGCTAATGTTGCGAAAAAGTTATCTTATACTCTGAATGAAGACATTATCATTGCCCACGGAATAGGCAATGTAGGCCTTACCAGACACGAGGACACGCCGTTTAAAATAAAGGGCATTCTCAAACCGACAGGGTCGCCAATTGATGACAGTCTCTTGATTTCCCTGCAAGGCCTCGAGCTAATGCATACTGGCTGGGAATCAGGAGTTAATACAGGACAGAGGTTTGATCATAAAACTGATTCACAGCAAAGCAACACTATTGAGCCGAAATCTATTACCGCTTTTCTCTTAAAACTCAAAAGCAAACATGATGTGTTCGGAATTCAACGCGCCATTAATCAGTACAATAAAGAACCTTTACTGGCGATATTGCCGAGCATAACCTTACTCGAGCTATGGAAAGTGGTTGGCATCATTGAAAAAATACTTCTTGTGATTTCAAGCTTCGTAATCATCACCGCACTGCTGAGTATGCTGGCAATTATCCTTACAAATCTCAACTCAAGGCGACATGAAATTGCCGTCTTACGCTCTCTGGGTGCATCACCATTCAAAATTTCCCTGCTAATGATACTGGAAACTGAACTGCTGATATTGATTGCCACAGTGTTTGCCATGATCTTAATGTATACTGGTATTATTATTGCCGGACCTTTTATTCATGCCAGCACAGGCATTAACCTTGAACTGACACCTCCTACTGATTTCCAGTGGATATTAATTGCATGTGTATTAATTGCGGGACTCATTGTGTCGCTTATACCCGCTTACAATGTCTACAGGAAAACACTCCAGGATGGACTAACAATACGCTCATGAAGTTACTTTCACTATTCACCTTAATCGCCAGCATTGTTTTCAGTCTTGTCATGGCCAGTGAACCAAGAATTTTGGAATGGGATGAGATGATGCCAGAAGGTTACGTTGAATCATTACTTAACGAGGACTTCTCAAGTTTCAGTGCGAGCGATGCATTCAATTTTGATGATAATACTGAAGAAGCCCAGCAAGCCTACGAAGAACTGCGTGTCAAACTGGCTTCAGCGCCAATTGTACCTGAGCTAAATGCACAGCATGTTAAAATTGCAGGCTTCATCGTGCCGCTGGATTTCGATTTTGACACTGAAACTTTTCAGACTTTTCTTCTGGTGCCGTATTTTGGCGCCTGCATCCACACTCCACCACCTCCCTCTAACCAGATTGTACATATCACCGCATCACAATCACTAGATCAGGAGTGGCTTGACTATGCGGTCTGGGCCAGTGGCATATTAAGCACAAAAAGCATCGACAGCGAAATGGCCTTTGCAGCGTATTCAATGCAGAATGTCGAATTGGAAGAGTATAAAGAAGAAGATTATGAATAAGCCTATGAAACTCTTATTCGCACCACATTCATGACTTCCATCTCTAGACCAGCAATATTTTCATCAACGGGATAATAAGTAAGATTTACTCGCTGACCTTTCAGGTTTTTATAGAGCTTTTTGCGCTTGTACCTGAAAGGAGCATTACACCCTTCAAGCATCAAGGTGTTAACAATCCACTCTCCGGATTGCCTTTGCACATGCGATGTTACCTTCATCATTTCAGAGTGAGTTAAACCCGGATGTCTCTTAATCAGTTTTTCCTGGTCTGACGCCATAGCCATTGCCTTCTTTTCATTTTAGCCGGCGAAAGAGTAAAGAATAATTATATGCTCATCACCAGTGAACCAGCTTTATTTGATTTGAGTGTATTATATCAGCCAGTTTTTTTGAAGGGGAAACAGCAACGCCGGTAACAGCAAAATTAAGCAGTGGTATATCAGAATGATGATCAGAATATGCGATGTCAACTTTTGATCCACCATGTGTTTGAAGCCATGATTTCAAACGTGCAATTTTTTCTTCTCCATAACAGTTCTCAGATTTTAAGTCGCCTGTCAGGCGGCCTTGTGCGTCCCATTCAACCTCGGTGCACAAAGTCGCATGTACGCCCAGTTTTTCACCAATACGATTCACATAGATATCAAGACTCGCGCTCACCAGCAACACACAGGCATGCTGTTTTTTGTGTTTTTCTATTTCATCCCAGGCTGCTTCACGTATTCCCGAGCATATTATTTGATCTGCAAAGGCTTCAATCCAGCTTTCAAGTGCACTTGCATCCATGCCTTTCATGAAGGCTTTAAGGAATCTTTTCTTAAGCCATGTATTATCCCTTACACCAGCAAAGTGCATACACACGGCAAAAGGCAGACTACCCAGCCGTAACAGTATCCAGGGTTTACGCAATGCTAATCCCATAAGAAATGGAATATATGTATCGCGACGGGTAATAGTCCCGTCCAGATCAAATACAACAATTTTTGTTTGTTTTTCCATCGGGCCTATTTCATAACCTGCGAAAATGTCAGGTGTCGATTAACAAAGTAGTTGATAATCACTATTATTGCTGTAGTGAGTATTTGCGCGAGTGTGTAGTGAAGATCTGTATATTTCAAAATAAAATAAAAAAACTGAACATTCATAATCATTGTTACGATGGTAACCACGCAGTATATAATGAAGCTTTTGCCCACCGGAGCATGTGATCTGAATACAAATCTTTTTTGCAGGCTGTAATTGACAGGTGTCGCACATGCAAGTGCTAGCGCAGTCGCCATGACTTCATTAACTCCAAACAGCTCGACCAGCGATATAAGCACCAGCATCAAGACAAGAAACGCTGTACCACCTGCAAGCAGATATCTCAGCGCTTCAGATTTTAACATCCAGCCATAAGGTGATCGACCAGCCCGGTCGATCATGCAGTCAAGATACTTCATTAAGCGTTACTTTGTTTCGTATACTTCTAACAAAACGTGCAGCCATGGCAGGTCGACAAAAAGAAGGCCTACGGCAATAGCACCCAGCGCAGCAACAAATGCGACAAATTTCTTTTGTTTGTAGAGCTTTTCTGGCGCTTGTGATACAGAATTCGTCTGCATGCCAATATACAGATACCATACAAACAGAATCGCGAACAATGGCAGAGCAACAAGATATTCAATTCTGTATTTAACCAGGAACACACCCAGGAATACCGCTGACATTAATGCGTAGAAAAATGCTGATAATAATAGCTTTTCCTCGGTGTAATGTATAAATGATTTTCGGTAGAGTCCGGCACGCGCAGGATCATCAATGTAACGGTATTCTGCATATCGTTTCACCGCCATTAAAAAAGCACCTCCCATCCAATAAGACAGCAAAACACTGGAAGGCGGGATCAAAGGGGCTATAACAAGATACCAGCCAAGCAGAAAGCGCAATGGATTATTGATTGCTTCAGATAACACATCTACGTATACACGATCTTTGGTTCGAACAGGATTTACATTATAAAGGACACCCATAATGAGCAGAACAAGATTGGTAACAAAAAACTCGATTTTTATATGATAAGCGAGATATAAACCAACCGAAGCCAGAATAGACCACTGCAGATAAACAAATTGGGGCCTGATACCTCCTGCAACCGATGGCCGATTTTTTTTAACCGGATGATGTCGATCAAATTGCGCATCCAGCCATTCGTTGATCGTGTAATTCGCTGAGGCGATCAAACATACACTGACAACCCCGGAAATGAAAACCCACAAAAAGTTTTCCGGCAATGTGGCTCCAACGGCCAGAGCCAGCAACAGACCGGGCAGCATAAATATATTTTTAAACCAGTGGTCAGGTCGGGCGATATTTATATAGGGTTTAATTGCAATTAAACCTCGATTAATCAGTCCATTATTTCCTATTGAACCGGCATTCGATAAAAACGACATGGTTTTGTATCCATTTGTAATAAATTTATATGAAGGTATAAATATAACCGTATACTTGATCCCGGAATGATTAATCTAGCACATTTGTTAGTGCCTTCTTACCGCTCAAGCAGACTGAAACTTTAAACTGTGAACTGTCATACATAACAGCCACTCAGCACTGGATGCATACAATCCCTAATCATTTTATCGCGCCAGCCCCACATTATCGTTAACTGGCTCTCAGAATTTTATTGTGAACATGTAAAAATTATCATTAAAAGAATATCTGAGTGTATTACCACTCAGCTGTTTCGGATAACAGGCCTATACACGGAGAGATCTACAATGAATAAGCCAAAATTATTTTTTTTACAACTAAATGAGCTCAATTTTGATTATATTGATCGCTACATAGAACTTGGCTACCTTCCAAACTTCAAGGCACTGTTTGAAAAACATGGTTATGTTGAAACCACCTCTGAAACTGAACATCACCTGGCAAATCCATGGATTCAGTGGCCAACAGTTCATACCGGTCTGTCATATGAAGATCACAAGGTGTTTCGCCTCGGCGATATTATCAAAATTAATCAACCAATGATTTACGAGACACTGGAAGCAAACAATGTCAGTGTAGCTGCCCTGGCCGCCTTTAATGCAGCCAACAACACAACCCATGCAAAATTTTTCGTGCCCGACCCATGGACTAAAACCGGTTTCACCGGAAGTCAGGACTTAAGACACATTTACGATGCTTTATGCCAGGTAACCAATGATTATGCAAAACAGAAAATTTCACTGGGTTCTTATTACAAACTTGTGGCAGGCGCTTTAAAAAATGCTCAAGCAAAAAACTTAAAAAAATATATCTCCGAAACCCTGTCTTATTTTAAAAAGAAAACCTGGTTTCGGGCCATCATCTGCGACCGATTATTACTCGACACATACATCACGCAATGCAAGAAACTTCAGCCGGATTTTTCTACCGTTTTTTTAAATGCAGGCGCACATCTCCAGCACCACTATCTTTTCTCATCCATGGCTTACAGCGGCGATCGCAAAAACCCGGGCTGGCATGTATCAAAAGATGATGACCCGTTGCTGGATGTATTAAAATTATATGACTCTGCGCTTGCAGACTTGATCTCATATGCCAATAGCGTCGAGAATGGTCGTGTTATCGTTGCGACTGCCCTGCACCAGGACCCGCATGAACGGGAAACATATTATTATCGTCTTGATGATCATGAGACGTTTCTGCATAGAATAGGTATTCAATACAGCCATACTTACAACCTGATGACCGAAGATTTTGTTTTATGTTTTGAAAATGAGACATTGGCTTCACAGGCAGAGCAACAATTGCTTAACGTACATACTATTGACACTAAAGAAATCTTTTACGTAGAAACTGCAGACAGGGCGGTACGCACACTGAACAAAAGCGCACAGATATTTCATACCGAAAATCGCGGCAAAGATATTTATGTTCAACTGAAGCCGGTTGCATCACTGATCCCCGAAAACGCGAAAGTCGTTAGTGGCAACACTATCATTGATGATTTTGGCAAGCTCGTTTCTCTGGCCCAGGTAAAAAACACCCATCATCATGGCATTGGATATTATAGTGATACAGGCTTCCTTAAGGGTGAACTTCCCGCTTCATTTCCACTTAAAGACCTGTATGCCATGTTCCTGGACGCCTACGGTATAGAGTCACCTAAAATTACGTCCATGGATCCTGAACTGTTAAATGCGATACGTGGTCATCAGACGCTGGCGATGGCATCCTAGTCACACACCAATCCAAATTTTGTGGTCACAGGGCGGTGGTCTGAATCCAGGACAGGACCAAGATCAACGCGTTGCATATTGATATTCCTGCTGCTATAGAAATGATCAATCTGGAGGCCCAAGAAACCCATGCCCACCGGCCAGCTACATTTATAATCGAGCAGGGACGCTCTACTATACAATCCTAGCCGCTGCTCAATCATCCTGAGCACATTTGACCCTGTTGCTGCATTGAAGTCTCCTACCAGTATTACTGGTTGGCTAATCCCTCTTATGGCGTTGATCAGAACATTTAGTTGCTGATCACGGAACAACACTTCGTTCCAGTTTCGTGTTACTTGTAAATGTATTGCAAAAACATGTAAGTCATACTCCGGCAATTTGCAAATTAAATGCATCGCGCGTTGCTTGAATTTTCCAGGCCATGGGAGGTATTCAACCAGTTGGCATTGGTAGCGGGATAACACCATCACATGACTATGGCCTTCTCCCAACTGATATGGAAAGCGGTTAGCCTGTTTTCCAATCTTTTGTTTAACCGGTTCAGTTACTTCCTGTAATACGAGGATATCAGCATCTGATTCATTTATATAAGCAAGTGATCGTGCTTGATTGGGCGCATTCCATTCAATATTAAAACTGGTAATACTGTACCACTGTGAAACCCTGTGTTGCTGATGACCTGTCTGTCTTTTCCAGGAACATATCGGAAACAGCACCAGCAAAAAAATAACGGCAAAAAACACTGTTATCACACTGCTTTTTATTACTAGTGCCCCTGTCAACATTGCAGGTAGCGAAATTACTGCCAAATGTAAACGGAAATTACTGATAATATCCATCGCCCACTTGATCATATTTATCGTCTCTGCGATCTGATTAAAGAGAATGCATGCATACTTGCCTGTAACGCTCCTTCCAGGAACCCATTGTTATGCTGGCGATAGTCTGCAGATTCAGATCCTGACCATATGATTTTTTTGCCCCACTCAGGCTCTTCAACATAAGATATGTCATTGGATGGATGATAACCCGATATCTGCTGATCCCATTGTGTTGCTGTATATTTCTCTTGCGACCAGTCTTGCAAGCAGATACGCCTCGGGTTTAACGCATCATTACCAAACAACCTGGCAAGCTGTTGAAGTGCAAGCGCCTGAATTTCAGCGCCTCGTTGTCTTCTTTGATCGGGAGGCACGGCCACAAAGCCAAATAATGCTTTCAGGCTGTCAGACTGCACTGAGGCATCATGTATTTCCTGTAGTGGACCCAGTTGGCTAATCACATCACCTGAAAAGCCCTGCTTTTTCCAGAAGGCATGGTCATATAGACAAACCATTTTTGCCTGCCCTGCCATCCATGTCACTATTTCACTTAATGTTTTTTGCCTTTCTTGACTAAATTCCGGATTGAACTGAATAGTGTTTATCGCGATTCTCGGCGGCATTGCCAGAATAATATATTCACATTCCACGCGTTGTAATTGTTCCTGATGGTTTACCACTGCATTTATCACGTCACCTTCAAGATTAATATTCACAAGTGAAGCGTCCACCCATACTTTTTCTTTAGCCAGCCGGGCACCCAAACCAGCGGTGACAGCCTGCATTCCGCCATTCAACCGATAGGCACCAGTCATTGAAAACCCCTCAACACCCCGGTGGATGTTGCCGTACTGGTCCTCATAGAGACTCAACCCCTCATCTTGTTGCAAAAACATCTGCCCTGTTAAACCCAACTCATCAACCAGAGCAAGCATTCGATGCTGACCCGGCCAGAACCAGCTGGGGCCAAGATCAATTGCCGGTGCATAACAGTCATATTTATTTTGATTTTCCTGGAAGGAGAACACCCGACCACCCAATCTGGGTCGCGCTTCTACCAACTGATAATCAATACCATGCAGATGGCACTGATAGGCAGTATATAAGCCGCTTAAGCCGGCACCCGCAATCAGCACCTTTGTTTTCATTAGAAACTTTCGTTTTTTGGCCTTAAGTCCAGTTCATGTGTCCAGGCCGAAGGCTTTTGCTGGGCTATATGGATATATTCTTGCGCCACATCGATCGTTGACATCATGTCTGATGGGTCAAGTGAATGCAGTCGATGACTTGCCTGTGTATCCAGTATGCCGTCAAGCACGACATGAGCGATGTGTACTCCTTTTTGCTGGTACTCTCTTGCAATAGACTGAACCAGTCCGCGCAGTGCAAATTTTGCTGATGCGAATGCAGAAAATTGCGCGCCCGCACGCAGACTGGCGGTTGCTCCGGATACAATGACAGTTCCGCTTCGGCGAAGAGCCATCTTCGGGACTATTTCTTTCATGACGTGAAACCCGGATAACACCATCGAACGCCACGCTCCTTCAAATGCTTCCACGGGTGTGTTTTCAAATGGGCTAATGAATAACTGCGCAGTATTATGTATTAATACATCGGGAACTCCATATTCCTCTATCACACCCATGATTGCGGCTCGTGCCATGTCAGAATCTGCAAGTTCCACCTGCAAGATCTTTACTTTTTTGTCAATGTTATCTGCCGGCGAGCGATTTAATCCTACTACATGGTATCCCTGCTTTGAAAACTGATCCACCAGAGCACTACCCAATCCCGGACCCGCACCAACAATTAATGAGAAAGGTTTTTGACTGTCCATCTTGAATCACATCCTAATATTTACTCGATAAAACACGTTTATTCTGGCGGGATCAATAAATTAATCAACGCCACTGCAGTGCCCGAGTATTATGAATACTCCATGCTGCAAAACAAGATGAATTAACAAGCCATATCCACGAGAAGGCGTATAGCCCAGCAAAAACGACAGGCATCATTGTGTAAAAGTCGGTGGCGCGCTTATACACCGGGACAAAGACACCGGGAGTTTGTCACAGAATGTTTTGATGGTGGCCAGAGACGGAATCGAACCGCCGACACGAGGATTTTCAATCCTCTGCTCTACCAACTGAGCTATCTGGCCATTAAGATTGGATAAATAAAGACCCGTCCATGGCGCGGTCAACAAACCGCTGATCCTTGTATTTATTATCTTGGCGTATTCTTTTTATATCAGGGAGTTATGCCAATGCGCTGATAGAAAGGGCGACATTAAACCGGGTAAAGAGGTATGAGTCAACCTTACTTTTCAGGAGCGACGTACTCTTTTGGCACCTCGGAACCTTCACCGAACAGAAATTTTTCCATCTCTTCTTCAAGAAACTTGCGGCTTTTCGGATCCACGGGGGTAAGCCGGTATTCATTGATCAGCATGGTTTGGTGGTTGACCCAGCCCTGCCAGGCTTCCTTTGAAATATTCTCGTAGATGCGTTTACCCAGGTCTCCCGGATATGGGGGAAAATCAAGCCCTTCTGCCTCTTTTCCGGTCTTTGTGCAGTGCACCATTCTAGCCACGATGACTCCTTATTTCATTATTTGACTTACAAGTTGATTAACGGGGGCCGCCAGACCCACCTGTGATGCCCCATGTTTATACCAGACCCATTCATCGTCTTCCATTACCCAGTATATAGGGGTGTCATACCTCACCAAAACAGGGGTAATATGCAATCTAAAATGAGAAAATGTATGTGTGAGTCCGTCGAGTATTTGCATATCATCAGGGGCACTTTGGAAAACATCACGACACCAGTCCAGCAGCCCATGCTGATCATTAAACTCTGGAAAGCTCCATAGTCCTCCCCAAATCCCATTATTCTGCCGGCGTTTCATCAACAAATGCTGCTTGTTTCTTAGCACCAACATAAATATTGAACGCTCCGGAAGTTGTTTTCTTGGTTTGGCATGTGGTAATTCATGCTGCCTCCCGTGAGCGAAAGCGACACAATCATCACTGACCGGACATAGATGACAGTCTGGTTTTGTTCGGGTGCAGCAAATGGCTCCTAAATCCATCATCGCCTGCGTGTATCTGGCATTTTGTGTGGATGGCGTACACTGTTGTGCAATATTCCAAAGTTGCTTTTCTGTTTTACTGGATCCTGGCCAGCCTTCTACGGCACGATGACGCGCCAGTACACGTTTTACATTTCCGTCTAGAATTGTGTGCTTCTGGTCGAGGCTCAGCGACAGAATAGCCCCCGCCGTCGAGCGGCCGATTCCTGGCAGCGCCATAACCGTCTCCAGATTATCGGGGAATTCATTGGCGTACTGCTCATGAATGATTTTTGCTGCTTTATGTAAATTCCGTGCTCGTGCGTAATACCCCAATCCTGACCAGTAATGCATGACCTCATCCTGATCGGCCCTGGCCAGTGACTCGATGCCTGGAAAGCGCTGCATAAAATTTTCAAAATATGGAACCACGGCATCAACCTGAGTTTGTTGCAACATTATTTCCGAAACCCAGACACGGTAAAGTGTCGGTTGTTGCTGCCATGGCAGGTGCCTGCGGCCATGACTATCCGCCCAGGCAATTACCCGGCCAGCAAATGAAGATTTAACGGTCATGGGAAAGCAGCAATAAATTAATTTTTTTTGCGGTATATTCCAGTTGTGAGTGTAGCTGTTTCTCAAGCAGATACGGACCAACAAATGGTGGCAGCCAGAAATCCGGGACCATGACAGCCTGATATATCACCCGAGTGGACTGACCGTCCGGTGAAAAAGTCCAGGTTGTTTTTCCGGATTTAAAATCACTGAGTTCTGCAACGAATTCCGTTTCGATGGACGAATTATCTATCACGCGGGCATCTTCAACCCGAATTATTTTTTTACAGAAAAATAACAGGCAACCTTCAGTGACAATCTCAACCCGTGTGATTTCGTTATCATCATGAGGCAATATTCGACTGTTTTTTATCAGGGGATTCAGACGCGACAGGTGTGCATAATCTGTGATCAGGGAAATGACCTGCACGGCAGGCGCATGAGCCACAAACTGCATAGTGAATGTATAGCTGTTACCGGCAGACCTGGTCACATGAATGACTGTATCCGCGGCATGCGCGCCCGCAACTGCCAGAAGGAGCGCAACCGCCCACTTTAACATTAGAACAGTTTTAACTGTTTTAGCTTATCTCCGACTTTATCACCAATTTCCTCATTGATTTTCTGCTTTATTTCTTCTTTCTTTTCTTCAACAACGGCTTCCTGCTTTTGTTTTAAGGCGGCTTTCAAATCCACTCCATACTTGGGACCATCAAATGGCCCTTTAATTGTAATCGGAATTGCTGCCTTATCAGCCTGTTCAGACAGACTGACCGCCATCACATAATCAAGTTCAGAATCGCCAATATCTATCTCACCCCGACCATCTGCAAAAATTAACGGAGTAATCAACTTCAGGTCGTTGTTACTTGCCACACCATTATCAATATCAAACGTGGCCGATAACGAATCAAATACCAGTTCTTCGCCGGCTGGCTTGGGTTCACGACCTTTCAGGAATGCGATAACCCTCTCAACATTTTGTGCAAGCTTTTTACTTTGCAAAGCGCCTTGTTCTGCCTTGAAACTCGCCTTTCCGTCGAGTTGCTTTTTCAACTGCGATGGACGCTCACCAGAGGTTGTAACCTTGAATGACAATGCCGACTGCCCACGAATGATCGATTTCCCCTGTTCGGAAAGGTCCGCTAATAAGCCATCAATAGCAAGTCCTGCAAGATCACTGCTGGCATGATACCTGGGCGTCTGACCACTGACATTGATACCGGCGCTGCCGGTATAACTGCCTTGATAAAGATTCATTTTAAGTGGGTCGAGATTGATAATCCCATTGTTACCGGTAAGAGTGGCGCTAATATCTGTCATGGTTAATCCTGAAGCCAGTAACTTGCCAACATTCAGCGACCCGTTGAGTTTTAATGTCCGAAGCATCTCGGTTGGCAATTCTATTTTTGTATCGGACGCGGCTTGATTTTCTGTCGGCTGATTTTTTTGCGTGGGTGCTTCAGTCGCCGGCACCAGCTTGGCCAGGTCGATCTCATCCGCGTTAAGTGCAAATGAGATATCCGGTCTGGAAAAAGACTTCACGCTAAGATTTCCGTCCAGTTCCACGCCCGCAAGATCAATAGCAAAAGGTTCCAGTTTTAATGACTCACTGTTCATATTCGCTTCAATATTACTCTCGACCGTCATACTAAGCTCACCGTGTGGCAAGGTATCGCCGCTGGCCTGAACATCTAACACCAGATCCGTCAGCTGATAAACTGCCGTACCCAGATCCAGCCTGGCGTTTGTATCCAGAGTCATGTCAGCCCGGACTGCAGGATTGGTTTGAATGAATCCGAGTTTTAGGGCTATAGATGAGGGTTTGCCGCTTCCAATTGAGCCTGTCTTTAATTCTATCGGGCTGATTGTGATCTTGTTGCCGGCCTGTTGATCATCATAAATTACCTGTGAATCGGTAATATGAATTCCAGCCACCTCCAGACCTATATCAGTGCCGGCACCGGAGCTGCTACTCTCGGCTGTCTTGCTGCCTGAAGACTTGGAAAGATCATCCCAGTTAGTTACGCCCTGTTTATTTTTTTGCAGGTTCATACGCAGGCCTTTTAACTCAATCGTATCGGCCTGTACTTTCATTCTTAATAAACTGAGCAGATCAACACTCACACCGATATTATCCACCGAGGCAAAGGGTGACGCTCCAAAGCCTGGTGCATTACTTAACTCGGCCTGCCCCAGTTTAACCCCAAGTTTGGGAAAAAAAGAAAAACCTATATCACCCTCAAGCGCCAGATCGCGCCCGGTGGCTTGCTTCACTTTGGAAATAATCGTGTCCTTGTGATCATTGGGGTCCACTGTAGCAACGAGCACTACTGCCCCGGCCAGGAAGACCACGACTAACAAAACGATAGCAATGATCAGATATTTAATTATTTTCATCATTTATACTCCTCTATCCTTCACCTGAAATATTCGTTACCAGCCTTAACCCCGCACCCAGGTACCTGATTTACCGCCGCGTTTTTCCAGTAACTGAATGTCGCTGATGGTCATTCCTTTATCAACGGCTTTGCACATATCGTATATGGTCAACAAGGCAATCTGTACAGAGGTCAGGGCCTCCATCTCTACCCCGGTAGGCCCGGTTGTTTTCACCCGGGCGATGCACTGAATACAGCAATTTTCATCGTCATGATTAAATTCAACGGTCACAGATGATAGAGGCAGCGGGTGACACAGAGGTACCAGTTCGGCTGTTTTCTTTGCCGCCATAATACCGGCAATACGTGCGATACCCAGCACATCGCCTTTTTTATGTCCGCCTTGCCGAATAAGATTAAGTGTCTCCGGTTTCATGATAATCACGCCCTGTGCGACTGCCAGGCGTTGGGTCTGCGGTTTTTCGCCGACATCGACCATATGGGCTTCACCGGATGGATTAAAGTGCGTAAGCTGGCTCATAAGTTATGTTGGGTGACCTGTATTAGCTACATGATACACTAACAGTTTTATAGTGCTTTAAATTCATAGTATGAGTATTAATGTCCGATTTTTTGCCAGTCTACGGGAACAGATAGGAATTGGAAATGTGGAACTGGCTTCACAGCCTGATATAACCGTGACAAACGTATGGAATCTTGCCACCGAGGGCGCCAGCATACCTGCCAACACCCTGGTAGCCATAAACCAGGAATATGTCTCTTTCGCCACGCCGGTCATGGACGGCGACGAAGTCGCTTTTTTCCCACCGGTAACCGGTGGTTAGCGACACCTACTGTATCAGGATAAATAAACCGCGATTGCCTCTTTGGATATTCAGCAAAAGTCCACGGGACTCGGTGTCGATTGCTTTTTTCATTTCTTTAAAACTGGTGACCGGTTGCTTATTGACAGAAAGAATCAAATCTCCCCTGCGTAAGCCGGAAGATGCCGCGGCGCTGCCCGGCTTAATTTTTGACACCAGGATAACCTGCCGTGCACGGCCATCTCTCTGATTGACTTCCGTTAATGTCAGCTCGGCACCATTGAGATTGGCGGAAAGCTCCCCTCCCTTCATTGTTTTCTGTTTACGCTCAGCAATGGTCGCAACAAGCCGTTTAGGCTTACCGTTTCTGACAATGTCTATATTAATTTTTGTGCCCACGCGTATTAATCCAATCATATTGCGTACACGTGCCGAGTTTTCAACAGCAACACCATTCAGGGCCACGATCACATCGCCGGCGCGCATCCCGGCTTTTTCTGCCGGAGAATCCGGCTGCACGCGCGCAACAACTACCCCTTTGCGCTGTTCGATATCAAAAGCCTGCGCCAGTTCGGGAGTCAGGTCCTGAGCCGTAAATCCCAGTCGTCCGCGCTTCACTTCACCATGCTCGATGAGTTGCGCAATGATTTGCTGTGCCATATTGACCGGGATGGCAAAGCCGATTCCAACACTACCGCCTCCCGGCCCAACAATCGCCGTGTTAATCCCAACCAGTTCTCCGCGTAAATTCACCAGCGCACCACCCGAGTTACCCGGATTAATTGAGGCATCCGTCTGTATAAAATCCTCATATGATTCAATCCCAAGTCCACTCCGCCCAAGCGCACTGACAATACCTGAAGTGACTGTCTGCCCGAGACCAAATGGATTACCAATAGCCACGACAAAATCACCCACACGCAACTGACTCGAGTCAGCAGTTTCTATGGCAGTCAGGTTTTCTGCTTCCACCTGGATAATGGCAACATCTGCATCCGGATCCATGCCCACCACAGTCGCTTCAAGTTTTCTGCCATCATTTAATGTCACAACAATATCATCGGCTTTTTCGATAACATGGTTGTTAGTAATTATATAACCTTCCTCTGCATCCAAGATCACTCCTGACCCCAGACCAGTGCGTTTACGTTCACGTCGTTGTTCAGGTATATCAAAAAAACGTCGAAAGAATGGATCATTCAGGAGAGGACTTTGCTGAACTATGGTATCGGTTGTGGCGATATTAACGACACTTGGTGTGACTTTTTCCAGCATTGGCGCGAGTGTTGGCAAAGACTCACCATTGACACTCGCAGGCAGGCCTGCCCAGCCCATGCTTAATACGCCAGACATTAACAACCAGATTACAGCAGCAATGGATAAAGCTGATTTAATTTTTATGATCATTATATAAATATTCTTGTCATCGCAGTCATCATTATGAACTTTCATCCTGTGTGAAGTTCCCGTGAAATTCTAGCGGGTTGCTCGTGGATCAAAATTGAATTTTTCCCGCATTCCCTCATAAAATGCTCTTTCCTCGTCATTAGTTGCCGGAGGCAACACCACAATCAGGCGCACATAAAGATCACCAGCCGGTTGACCCGGCAATCCTTTCCCTGTCAAACGCATTTTTCGACCGCTTTTAGAATTTGCAGGAACCTTGATTTCGACCTGCCCGTCCAGCGTGGATACAGGTATTTTCCCACCCAGTGCAGCCTCCCACGGTGCAATATTGACGTTTACAAAAACATCTTTGCCCTCAACTTCATAGTGACGATCACTCATCACGGTGACTTCAAGATAGAGGTCACCATTAACGCCACCATTGATCCCCGGGGAACCTTGACCGGTTAACCGAATTTTCTTTCCACTGGTAATACCGGCAGGAATTTTTACCTGCAAAGATTTTCCGTTACTCAAGCGCACTGATTTTGTTGCGCCATGATAAGCTTCCTGAAGTGAAACTTTTATTACAGCGTTTTGATCCTGGCCTGCCTGTTGAAAAACTTGGCCACGACCCGCAGAGGCTGCAAAGCCACTACCAAACATACTCTCAAAAAAATCACTAAATCCACTGGCACTACCGAAGCCGGAAGCATGACTGCCGAATCCAGCATGCTCCCAGCCCGGCGGCGGCCGAAACTGCTCGCCTGCCTTCCAGTTGGCTCCAAGCTGATCATAGGACTGGCGTTTTTGTGGATCCTTGAGGACCTCGTAAGCCTCGCCTATCTCTTTAAAACGTTTTTCTGCTTCGTGTTCTTTGCTAACATCCGGATGGTATTTGCGCGCCAGGCGGCGATAAGCCTGCTTTATCTCGGCCTCACCTGCACTTCTCTCGACACCAAGTATTTTATAGTAATCTTTATATTCCATATGCAAGATGCAAGTGTTTGAACTAAAGACGCCGCGGTACAACGCGGCGCCATGTTATTTACAAATGACTCTTTAAGCCAATCAGGTTAAGTGTTTATCTTACTTCTATTTTCTTGTGTGCTTTTTCCTGCTTTGGAATATGCACGGAAAGCACACCATTCTCGCTTGTTGCTGAAATATTTTCAGCATCTATATTCTCTGGCAAGTGAAAAGTTCTCTGAAACATACCATACGACCTTTCAATATGCTTATAGCCTTCGTGTTCACTATGATTTGAAGCGCTGCGCTCACCCTTAATGGTTAATGCATTATCCTGGTAAACAATTTCTATATCTTCACGGGCTATCCCGGGCAAATCGGCCTTGAGAACATAGTGATCATTCTGTTCAACAACATCTACCGCCGCCAGCCAGCGGGCCGAATTGTCCAGTTGACTATTGGCAGCCGCAAACCATTGACCAATATCCTGATGAATGTCTTGCCAAAAACTGGCTGGTTGTGTGTTCATTCTTGCTAACATAGATACCTCCAAAAAAATTAGTTGCCGGCAAAGCAGGATTGACTCAGTCACCTCTTGGTCCCGGCATTGTTAATTCTAATGTGGTGGCAGCAAAAATTATTTCAAGTGACAAAACCGATCATTTCGTTTGAAAACGACCGGCAGCCCTGTTTTTTGTCACTTCATCGGCATTGAACAATTGTCCATTCATTGCGATGTAGATACCCACAGGAAGTATACTGGCAGCCGCGGTGGCAAAACCGGTATTATAGATAGCATCGCTGTCTCTGAATCTGGCAGGCTGCATCGCCCCAACCAATACGATCGTTTTATCAGTACATTGTTTTAATGCCCGGGCAGTATCGATCATTGTATCGGTCCCATGTGTAATCACGATACGGGAACACTGCTGTTTTTTAACGCAAGAGACTATTAATGCGCGATCTTCTTCGGTTATTTCGAGGCTGTCCTTTTTGAGGATACTTTCAATTTCATAACGGAAATTAACGCCGGCCTGTTTCAGGATCCATTCCACTTGCGGCTCACCAATCTGATAATCACTTAAGGCATCATAATAAACTTTATCGAACGTGCCGCCCGTGCATAATATTTTTAAATCCATAGATTATACCCTGCCATGATGTATTTAATTTTCCGGATTACTCAATGTTTTGAACCTGTTCGCGCATTTGTTCAATATTGACCTTCATATCCACAGCCGCCTGTGTGGTGATAATGTCTGCAGATTTTGAACTGAGGGTATTTGCCTCACGATTCAATTCCTGCATCAGAAAGTCAAGGCGTCTGCCCACAGGTTTTTTACTGGCAATGACATCTTTTAATTCCGCCAGGTGGCTATCCAAACGGTCCAGCTCTTCATCGACATCCAGCTTTTGAGCAAGCATGACCAACTCCTGTTCCAGTCGATTAGCATCAAACTCAACCTGTAATTCATCAATACGTGCGACAAGCTTGGCACGAATCGATTCTAAAACCTGCGGACGACGCTGACGCACTTTATCGACTAACTGCTTCAACTGCTCACAACGCCGGGCGATTAAATCCTGCATACGCCCTCCCTCTATTGTTCGATTTTCAGACATTGCATCAATGGCCTGTTGAAATAATCGCCTGGCGATTACTATCAGCTCTTTTTGGTCAATTTGCGCCTGCTCTGTCACACCCGGCCAGTTTAGTAATTCAATTGCATTGGGTGCGCTGATATCCTGCATCCTGGTCCGAATTACCTGTACCTGATCCATTAACCGCGCCAGCAACACTTGATTGATAGTCAGCTGGACATCTGATTCTGCCGTGGTCCTGAGTCGAAAAGTACAGTCAACCTTACCGCGACTCAACGCGCTTTGTGCCAATTTTCTCAATTCATATTCTGCCGACCGGAGTTCCTCAGGCAAGCGAAAACCCACTTCCAGATAGCGATGATTAATCGAACGTACTTCCCAGACAAAATTACCCATGGGATGATTTTCTTCAACACGTGCAAACGCGGTCATACTTTTGAGCATTTAGTTTCCTTCGTCAGCGTGACTTGCCGCCAATTTAATTGATATTTTTATTATTCCATGAATTGTATTCAGAGTAAGACCAAATCTCGTATAATACGCACCCTCAATTAATGTGGAGAAATATATGCGACCCAGCGGCCGTCAACCGGACCAATTACGAGACATCCAATTCACGCGCAACTATACCAAGCATGCTGAAGGATCAGTACTGGTAGAATTTGGTGACACAAAAGTACTCTGTAACGCTTCTGTAGAGCCGCGTGTTCCGCCGTGGATGAGAGATCAGGGTAAAGGCTGGGTCACTGCGGAATATGGCATGCTTCCTCGCTCGACCGGCTCGCGTATGCGCCGTGAAGCCAGCCAGGGGAAACAGGGTGGTCGCACACAGGAAATCCAGCGTCTGATCGGCCGCGCACTGCGTGCTTGCGTTGATCTGCGCATGCTGGGCGAAAATACCATCACCATTGACTGCGATGTCATTCAGGCAGATGGAGGAACACGCACGGCTTCTATAAGCGGTGGCTTTGTTGCCCTGCATGATGCCATTGACACACTGTTACAGGCAGGCATGGTTCAGCAAAATCCGGTGCAACAGTTTGTCGCTTCGGTCTCAGTAGGAATCTTCAGACAACAGCCAATTTTGGACCTGGATTACGCGGAAGACTCACAGGCCGATACTGACATGAATGTTGTCATGACCGGCACAGATAAATTTATTGAAGTGCAGGGCACTGCGGAAGGTCATTGCTTCGACGCACAAGAACTACAGACCATGCTGGAACTGGCAAAAAGCGGCATTCAAAAAATCATCGACAAACAAAAGCAATGCCTGACATGATCCACCAGAATGCGCAATCGGGTGCAGGTAAGATTGTCCTGGCCAGCAGCAACCCGGGGAAACTGAAAGAAATCCAGGCGATCTTTCAAAATCAGCCATATACACTCATTCCCCAGGCCGAGTTTAGTGTCAGTGATATCGAAGAAACGGGACACACTTTCGTGGAAAATGCGATTCTTAAAGCCAGACATGCTGCATTCAGGACAGACATGATGGCACTGGCAGATGATTCCGGTCTTGAAGTCGACTATTTACAGGGTGCACCCGGCATCTATTCCGCCCGCTACGCAGGGCAGCCCTGTGACAATCAGGCAAATAATGAAAAACTGTTGCGGGCACTTAAAGGCGTTCCCGAACATCAGCGTCGCGCCAGGTTTCAGTGTGTCATCGTGCTGTTACGCCACGCTTATGATCCAACCCCACTCATCTGCACCGGCACCTGGGAGGGTTATATCGTTGAACAACCGACCGGCAGCAATGGATTTGGCTACGATCCATTATTTTATGTCCCTGCGCATCAATGTACATCCGCACAACTGTCAGCCGAGATTAAAAATCAACTCAGTCACCGCAGCCAGGCACTTCGCCAGCTCGCAGAAGAATTCCCTTCTTTTCTGGCGCACTCCTCCGGCAGCTGAGGTTACCGCCATTATCAACACACCGATCAGCCTTTATATCCATCTGCCCTGGTGTTTACATAAATGTGGCTATTGCGATTTTAATTCCCATGCCACGAAACAAAACCAGTTCCCTGAACAACTTTATGTAGAACGGTTAATAACCGACCTGACAAATTCAGCGACAAGTATCGGGCATCGTCCATTACAGTCTATCTTTGTCGGTGGTGGCACACCCAGTCTGTTTTCTCCGGAATCTATCGACAAAATTCTCAGCGCTTGCCATGAAAACTTCCGGTCGCTACACTCATGTGAGGTTACTCTTGAAGCTAACCCTGGCACATTTGAATCTCTGAAGTTTTCGGAATTCCTGTCGGCCGGGGTCAACCGTATTTCAATTGGCGCACAAAGCTTTAACAATCAACATCTCAGATACCTTGAGCGCATACATGACAGTAATGAGGCAATCTCGGCAATTGAAATGGCTCATGCAATTGGCTTTGACAATATCAATGTGGATCTTATGTTCGGCCTTCCGAACCAATCGATTGAGAATGCCAGGGAGGATGTAAGGACTGCATGTCAGCTACCAGTCACGCATATTTCATACTACCAACTGACGATAGAGCCAAATACGGTATTTCATCGTTATCCGCCAACTTTGCCGGATGAAGACACAAATACCCTTATTCAAACCGATGGCATAAACATGCTTGCACAACATGGTTTTGAACGTTACGAAGTCTCCGCCTATGCCCGCCGCGAAAAACAATGCCTGCATAATTTAAATTACTGGCAATTTGGGGATTATCTGGGCATAGGTGCCGGTGCCCACTCGAAACTGACGACACACCGGGGAATCCTCAGGCAGCGCAGGACAAGACAGCCCGCCAGTTATATTCAGGCTGTAAACTCACACTCACAAGTCGCCAGTGAGCATCTACTGGATGCAGATACGATTGCTTTCGAATTCATGTTGAACAGCCTGCGCCTGCAAAAGGGATTCAGCCAGTCTGCTTACGAAAGTACCACATTGCTCGACTGGTCAAACGTCCAGCCCACGGTCGAGGCACTGGTTAAACAGGAACTGCTTGAAGTGATTGAGGATACGAACCTTGGAATCGTGTATCGTGCATCACCTCATGGATACCGGTTTCTGAATGATATCCTTCAGCAATTTCTCCCTGAATAACGATGTTTCTGGATGCTGCCCGAACAAGCTGCCCATACTGTGGTGAAACCATTGAGTTACTTTATGAACCAATGGACACTGATCAGAAATACTTTGAAGACTGTCAGGTCTGCTGCCAGCCTATTCTTGTAAAAATACCCGCACAGGAAAGGGGTGAACAGCCACGGTTAAACTGTTTCCGTGCCGATGAAACGGACTAAATTTGTGCATAATCCCGGTCATTTGGCATATGTTATGCACAGACCGTCTTTTGTCACGCTCACGGTCTGTACACAGTCACCAAAAAGCCTTAGTAAAACAAAGACCATTAAATAAAAGCACTATATTTCAATAACTTATTGTTATGTATAAATTTTAGACGATTTAACAAATTAGCAATAAAACTCGAGAAATAGCCCCACTTTAAAAGTTCTTCCACAATTTTATCCACAGATTTTGTGGATAAGTCACGAACCCTAAATCCAACAACCACTTAGCGTCTTTTCTAAATGAATACATTAAATATCAGGGCTATATACAGCCACAGTTAGTACTTGCCATGCGTGGCGGGAATAGATTATAGTGCGCCCTCAATTTTTCAGGCTCGCACAAATGAAACCCGAGATTCACCCAGAATATAAAACTGTTGCTGTTAACTGTAGCTGTGGAAATACCTTTGAAACAAAATCCACTTACAGCAGCGACTCGATGAGTATTGATGTGTGCGCCAAATGCCATCCGTTCTATACCGGTCAGCAAAAAATTGTTGATACGGCAGGCCAGGTCGATAAATTCCGGCGCCGATACGGAAAAAAATAACACCTTCCCCAAGCCACGCAACACTAGAGAAAAAACACTGTTCCCACAGTTTTCAGGAACTGTCGCGCTCAGGTCATGGTCTTAGATTTGATCATGAAATCTCCTGATATCATAAGGACAACTTGCTGATACAACACCGTACCTTCAAAATACGCCTGTTATCATCAAGACAGATGTCAAAACGAATGCGCTATGAATAAAATTTATTTGGCTTTCATTATAACCATCGCCGCTTATCTTACTGGCTGCGCGGCAAATCCGGTCACCGGCAAGCAGGATTTTGTCCTGATGTCCGAGCAACAGGAAATTAATCTGGGGCGTCAGGCACATCAGCAAATTCTCAAGCAATACTCTGTTTATGAGAACGACGCCCTCCAGAATTATGTAAGCGATATCGTCGAAGAACTTTCATCCAAAAGCCACCGCAATAATCTTATTTTTCATGCCACTGTTCTGGATAGCCCACAGGTAAACGCATTTGCACTTCCAGGTGGCTATATTTACATCACGCGCGGCATCATGGCCTACATGAATTCCGAAGCCGAGCTTGCCGGAGTACTCGGACATGAGATTGGACATGTCACCGCTAGGCATGGTGTCAGGCAGCAAAGTGCATCAACAGTGACGGGCGTGCTGGCAACAGTCATTGGCGCGACGACAGGTGTCCGCAGTGCAAGTGATGCGGCAAACATTGCTGGCACGGCACTACTGCGCGGTTATGGGCGCGAGCATGAGCTTGAAGCAGACCGCCTCGGTGCAGAATATCTAGCTAAAGCTGGTTACGATCCGGAAGAAATGATCAAGGTTGTCGGCATACTTAAGTCTCAAGAAGAATTCGACAAGCAGCTGGCCAAAGAAGAAGGACGTGAGCCAAGAGCCTATCACGGAATATTTGCAACCCACCCGGCTAACGATCGCCGATTACAGGAAGTTATCCGTGCCGCAAATAAATTTCGCTCAAAAAATATCCGCGTTGATGATGGCACTTTCCTCAAACTGACCGATGGCATGACACTGGGCCCAAGCGAAAAGGAGGGAGTCATCCGCGGCAACAAGTTCTACCATAAGGAGCTTGATATCACGATCACATTCCCGGACGGATGGAGAATTGAAAATTTGCCAGACAGGCTGCTGTCATACAACAAAGCTAAAGACGCGGTAATGCAGGTATCCCTGCGCGATTTGAATAAGCGTCAAACCCCCAAAGAGTTCATACAGACCGAATTCGGCAATACTTTGCGTAACGGCAGGCAGGTGGTGTCCGAAGGAATGGAGGGTTATACCGCCATCACAAAAACAAAAACACCATTTGGCAACCAGGACACCCGTATCGCTGCAATATTTAAAGATAAGCAGGTTTATCAGATCCTGGCTGCGGCCAAGAACACAGATCTGCTAAACAAGCACGATAAAAACTTTCTGGCTACAATTGACAGCCTACGCGAACTGCGAGGCGATGAAAAAGAACTGGCCAAGGCAAGAAAATTAAAGGTTATTACAGCAAAAAAAGGAGACACATTCGCCAAGCTGGCCAAAAATTCTCCACTCTCTTCACATGCTGAAGAACAACTGCGACTATTAAACGGCGTGTATCCTGACGGTGAACCAACGCCAGGAGAACCGGTTAAAATCGTAGAATAAGGGTAATAATTCTTAACAATCTTTTCTGTTTCTCGAGTATTATAGCAACAGGCAACCCGCCCAGATTCCTGATCCCTTATAACAACAATTTCAACCATGTCCAAACCTGTAGCGTATCTCGTAGACTCCAGTATTTATGTATTTCGCGCCTGGTACACTCTTCCAGACAGTTTGCGTAACAGCAATGGCGAACCGGTAAATGCAGTGTATGGTTTCATTGATTTTGTTGCCAGCTTCCTGGAAGAAACCGGGGCGACTCATGCATCCTTTGCCTTTGACCAAAGCCTGACAAGTTCTTTCCGCAACACTATTTATCCTCCTTATAAGGCAAATCGGGAACCAGCCCCGGATGAGCTGAAAAACCAGTTCGAATACTGTCGGCGATTTATTCTGGCTGCCGGTTTCCCTCTCTTAAGTAGCGACCGTTATGAAGCCGACGATCTCATCGGTACCGCCGCATCACATGCGCGTAGGCAAGGACATCGCGTAACAATACTAAGTGCTGACAAGGACCTTGCCCAGCTAATCAGCGAAGATGACACACTGTGGGACTATGCAAAAAATAGAAGATTAAACCCGAAAAAAGTCAAGGAGCATTTTGGCGTGCGCCCCGACCAGATAGCTGACCAGTTGGCCATAGCAGGTGATAAAGTTGATAACATACCCGGCGTGCCCGGAGTGGGCATGACTACTGCTGCACGTCTTCTAACAAAATTTGAGACTATCGAAGGGCTTCTGGAAAATATTGGGGCAATCAGCGGTATGGGTATCAGGGGCGCGAAACGGATTCAGAGCCTCATTGAAGAGCATCAGGATACAATAAGACTTTGCAAAAAACTCACCGAAATTAAATGCGATGCTGAACCATTAAATGGCAGTGTTGAATTACAACGCAATCAATGCGATGACGCTGAGCTGGAAAAGCTTTTTTGTGAAATAGGCTTCGGCAACCTGCGTCGCGAGCGATGGGGTCGGCTACTCGACAGCGGGTAATAAAAAATTTCTCTCACCTGGCTGCGCCAAGCTTCCTGGCGTATTGCTGCTGCGTTAATTTGTTCTGTTCTAATTTTGAATATTCGTTTACACCCAGCAGCGGCCATCCCTGCATATGCTGCATGATCAGATCGTAAATGGCATCAATGTGATCTTCGCACTCATTTAACGCGGGAATATAATTAAAATCATCGCCACCTGCCTGAATGAAAATATCACGGTTCAGTATGTTGATTTCTTCCAGTGTTTCGACACAGTCAGCAGAAAATCCGGGGCAAAAAACATCTACTGAACTTATTTTATTCGCTGGCATTGACTCAAGTGTTTTATCGGTATAGGGCTGTAACCACTCCTCTCTGCCAAAGCGGGACTGAAATGCAACCTGCCACGTCGACTCATCAAGTTGAAGCTTTTGTGCAATTAAACGCGCTGTTTTATAACACTGGCAATGATAGGGATCTCCTGCCAACAGGTAACGCTTTGGCAATCCATGAAACGAGAACAACAGCCTCTCACTTTTCTTGTGCTGCTGCCAATATTGAGTAATTCGATTGGCACATGCCTGAATATATTTTTCATTATCAGCATACTGATTGATGAATCGCAGTTCTGGAATCCATCTGAGCTTTTTGCATACACTCGCTATGGCGTCAAACGTAGACCCGGTTGTTGTGCCGGAATATTGAGGATACAAAGGCAACACCAGCAATCGCGTGACATTTTTATTTTGCATGTCCATCAACACTGATTCTATCGAAGGTGATCCATAGCGCATTGCAAAGTCAACAACGATCTGGCTGCTTTGATCGTCCTCAGCCATTTTTTTCTGCAATGCTGCACACTGCGCTTTTGTGTACATCATTAGCGGCGAACCATCTTGCGTCCATATTTTTGAGTAGGTAGCCGCACTGCTTTTGGGACGTACACGCAGGATGATCAGATTAAGTACCAGCCACCATAATGGCCGAGGGAACTCTACTACTCTTGGATCCCATAGAAACTCTGCCAGATATTTTCTCAACGAGGCGGGCGTGGGTGATTCCGGGGTGCCCAGATTTGTGATTAATACGCCCAGCTTTTCAGTGGTTGCATGATCATAATCCGTTTTACCAATAAATCTCATAATATATTTCGTCAACAGTATGCTAGTTTACATAGCATACAATGTCTCTGGCGTCGGCGAAAACTATTTAAGGTGATGTCACAAGCCTTTCATGTAAAGGGCTTGTACGCGGGAAGTGCGCACGCAAAAATTTCATTTGATCCGCCATTACTCTGCGTCCCTGCAAGTAAATATATTCAGCGTGAGTTGGCACGAAAGGCACTGCCAACAGCTGCATTCTGGCCTGTTCCGGAGTGAAGTTTGCTTTCTGGTTATTACATCTTTTGCACGCTGTCACCACATTTTTCCATGTATCTTCCCCGCCCTGGCTGATGGGCGTCACATGGTCACGTGATAAATCACGGCGGTGGAACCGTTTACCGCAATACATGCATAAAAATGCATCTCTTTTGAAAAGAGTCTGGTTATTCAGTGGAGGGATGTAACTTGCATGGAGCGACTTATTACTGCCAAGTGTTGCTATAATGGAATTCACTTCAATGCGGCTTGGGACCCCGGTTTTGGCATTGATTCCACCATGAATGATGTACAGTGCTTCACCGCATGCGTAAGCGACCTGTTCAGAGTAATATAATTTCGTGGCAGTCTGGTAATCAATCCATTCCAGCGGCATGCCTGAAACATCCGTCCGTAATACCTGTTGCCATAATGCCTGCAAGGCCCTAACTCCAGACTAGTAAGACGGGTGTAACTGTAATCATACTCTGAACATCTGGCAAGCACAGGGCTGTACATATGTATGAAGTTTTTATGACGACACCATTGAAGATGGTATGCAGGCCTGACCAATAACCCGTATCTTCGGTCTTAAGCCACGTAATGCCATAGTCAGGTTTTCAGCGTTATGCTGCCAAAACATAAAATGCCTGACCGGGATCAGGCAATGGACCCTGCCGCTTATCGGATGAGACGATAGCACTTCCAGTCGTGATATTGATCAGGACAAGACCATAATTGACTGGTCCGGCTGGTGGATCTTGTGTAATCTCCCACCTGTTTGGACCGAGACAGTGTGTCGTGCAGATTCACCTGATTCAAGCGTTCACGTTTCAACTGTTGCCTGTTGTCCATGTTACGCGCCACATGCATTGTCGGCTACTGACAATTCTTAAAGAGGTTTATTCACAATGAACGTTAAATTTATGTGACTTTGAGCCAACTGCCCGACAATCAATCATCGCCTCCCTAAGTGCATGATTTTTATACATTAAAATTAGAGCATATCTTGCGCACTATTTATAGAACTGGCGACTGTTGTCTCTTTGTAGTAATGATCACCCTTTTTGTCCACATATTTATCCACAGCATCTGTGGATAATCGACCCGCTCAACAGAACCATATGATGATAATCTTCATGAAGTGTATGTTATAGAATAATGACTCAAAAGAAATTCGCCCAGGTCGCAATAGACTCACCTCTGCGCAGGATTTTCGACTACCTGATCCCGGAAGATGGTGACACGATTGAAGTCGGACAGCGGGTGCTTGTTCCGTTTGGCCGACGAGATGTCACCGGCATCGTCGTGAATCTCTCTCACCAAACCGACCTTGACAGTACGCGTTTAAAAAGTATTCACCGCCGATTGGATGACCGGCCCATTTTTGATCCGCTAACCCTCTCTTTAATCAGGTGGGCAGCACGTTACTATCATTACCCGCTTGGGGCGGCTCTGTTCAGTGCCTTACCCCCCGCCTTGAGAAGAGCCAGTGAAGCTTGCAGCAATAAATCTGATTATGGCTGGCAGCTAAATCAACATGCCCATCGCGATCAGCAACTGGCTCGCGCACCCAAACAGGCAGAAATTGTTGTCTGGCTGAAGTCTCAGGCCGGTCCGGTCACACATACAGCACTAAGAACTCGATTCCCCAATAGTCAGTCATCGATTCTTGCGCTACGCAAACATGGTTTAATTTCACAGGTGACACTCTCCAGCCAGCCCGACGAGGATCCCCACCTTGACACGCCCACGCAAGTAACACTTACCGACGAACAAAATCACGCCGGTCAACAAATTATTAATGCCCTGGGCAAGTTTAAGGTAATGTTGCTGGAAGGGGTGACAGGCAGCGGCAAAACAGAAGTCTATTTCAGCGCAATATCTCATCTGCTTAACTGCCAGAGCGAAGCACAGATACTGATCCTGGTGCCCGAAATCGGTCTGACTCCGCAATTACATTCACGCTTGGCCAGTCATTTCGGCATACGAATTGGGTTACTTCATTCCAATACCAGCGAACAACAGCGTAAACAAACCTGGTTGACAATAAGTCAGGGTGGCATTCGCATTATATTGGGGACTCGCCTGGCCGTGTTCACGCCAATACCCCACCTGGCTCTGGTGATTGTGGACGAAGAACACGATGCTTCCCTGAAACAACAGGAAAGTTTTCTGTATCATGCACGTGACGTTGCCATCTATCTTGCAAAACAGCGCAATATCCCCGTGGTACTGGGTAGTGCGACACCCTCATTTGAGTCATTACGCAATGCATATACCAATCGTTATCAGCACCTGCATCTGAATCAACGCGCACACGCAAACCCCTTACCATCCATCCGCCTGGTTGATATGCGGGTTGAGAAGTCCGGAAATATATTATCTTCACAGCTACGCCAGGCAATGCAGCAGCACCTGCAAGCCGGTCAGCAGGTGATATTATTCCTCAACCGGCGCGGTTACTCACCCGCGTTACTATGCCATGACTGTGGATGGGTTGCGCGCTGTCTTCGCTGTGATGCCAACCTGACTTACCATAGTCACCATCAGCGTCTGATCTGCCACCATTGCGACAGTATCCAGAAAAAGCCGCTCAATTGTCCCGACTGTCATTCGAATAACCTTATTATGGTAGGCCATGGCACACAACGCATTGAAGAGATCCTGCAAACAGACTTTGCCGCATACTCCAGTGTGCGACTGGACAGAGACATCACAAGGCGCAGAGGCGCATTGGAAGCAATACTCAAACAGATTCGGCAACAGCAATTTCAAATTATTACAGGCACTCAAATATTATCTAAAGGTCATGATTTCCCCAATGTCTCTCTGGTCGGAATTCTTGACATAGACTATGGCATTCATAGTTCAGATTTTCGCGCACTGGAGAAAAGCGCCCAGTTATTAATCCAGGTGGCCGGGCGCTCAGGCAGGCGCCATACTCAGGGTGAAGTGTTTGTTCAGACACACACGCCGGACCATCCGCTGTTACAGACATTAGTACACCAGGGCTATTCAAGTTTTGCGCGTCAGGCACTGGATTCGCGACGTGAATGGAATTTACCGCCCTTCTCGCACCATATCGCTATTCGCGCACGCAGCCAGAACAATCAAGATGTATTTTTATTTCTTGATAAAGTCAAAACATTAACCACTCAGTTATTGCCCGGGGAAATACATATCCAGGGACCGATCAGCGCAGCCATGGAGAAAAAAGCAGGCCAGTTCAGAGCTTTTCTACTGTTATCCATGGATCGGCGGGGATCTTTCACATCACAGATCAACAGCTGTCTGGCGGCTATTGACTCACTTAAAGAAGCCAGGCAGGTACGTTGGAGCGTGGATGTGGATCCGATTGATAATTTTATGTAGCCTGCGAATAGGTCTTTAAAAATAAAGTACCTGAAATTGTGCTGGGCTCAGGTACAATGCAGCGCTTTATACTTCGTTGAGAAATTACATTGAAGGATCAAGTCACCCAGGCGCTTTCAGACGCGGTAAAACAATTAAGCTTGCAAGGGAAAATCCCTGCTGACACTGAAGCCAGTATTCAGGTAACAGGCAGTAAAGACCCAAAGCACGGAGATTATGCGTCCAACCTTGCAATGGTACTGGCCAAACAGGCCGGATTGAACCCACACGAATTTGCAGAACTGATCCGCACTCAACTGGAGTCAAATCCATTATTTGAAAAAATTGAAATCGCAGGCCCAGGGTTTATTAACTTCTTTCTGGCCACTGCCAGCCAGTGCGAGGTTATCTCACAAATACTCTCTGCCAAAGAGAACTTTGGTACGCATCGACGTGGAAATGGGCAGTCCATCCATATCGAATATGTTTCTGCCAACCCTACCGGACCTTTACATGTCGGACATGGGCGCGGGGCAGCTTACGGTGCGACTTTATCCAACCTCTACACCGCCAATGGGTATACCGTTCACCGTGAGTACTATGTCAACGATGCAGGTCGACAAATGGACATCCTGGCGACTTCTGTGTGGCTGCGCTATCTGGAGCTTTGTGGCGCCAGCCTTGCATTCCCAAGCAATGCCTATCAAGGGGATTATATCTGGGATATTGCTGCCACTGTACACCGTGCTCATGCAGAACAGTATTTCACAGACCCGGGGTCATTCATGGATCAGCTCCCTAAAGACGAACCCCAGGGGGGAGATAAAGAAACTCATATCGATGCGCTTATACAGACAGCAAAAACATTACTGGGCGTTCACGGATATGATGTTTTCTTTCAGGCGGCCATACAAACTATTCTGGCAGACATTAAAGATGATTTGCATTTGTTTGGTGTTGATTATCAACGCTGGTATTCCGAGAAAAGCCTGTTTGAAAGTGGCAAGGTAGATGCTGTTATCGAAAAGCTCAAGGCCGGTAATCATCTTTACAAGAAAAAGGGTGCGCTCTGGTTCCGTTCATCCAGCTTTGGTGATGAAAAAGACCGTGTAGTGATCAGAGATAATGGACAACCGACATATTTTGCCTCTGACATTGCCTATCATGCCGATAAATTTACTCATGGACACAGCAGAATCATTAATGTCTGGGGCGCGGATCATCATGGTTATATCGCCCGTGTTCGTGCCGCCTTGAAAGCACTAGAGCTCGATGATAGCAAGCTTGATGTCCTGTTAGTACAGTTTGCCAACCTGTACAGAGGTAACGTTAAGCAACAAATGTCGACTCGCTCGGGCGAGTTTGTGACCTTGCGCGAATTACGCAAGGAAGTGGGTTCCGATGCGGCAAGGTTTTTTTATGTTATGCGCAAATGTGAGCAGCATCTTGAATTCGATCTTGAACTGGCAAAATCCAAAAGTAACGAAAACCCGATGTATTATGTGCAATATGCGCATGCCAGAATCTGCAGTGTACTAAAACAAGATCACAATACGCTAAACGCAGATAACACTGATCACCTTGATACACTTTTGAGTAGCGCAAGTGAACACGATCTGATGAAAAAACTGGCGGCCTATCCGGAAAGAATTGCCGCGGCGTGTGATAAACAGGCACCCCACCTACTGGTGAATTATTTGCGCGAATTGGCACAGAAGTTTCACGCTTATTATAATGAAACACAATTTCTGGTTGAGTCTGACAAACTACGCCATGCTCGCTTGCTGCTGATTGAGTCTGTTCGCCAGGTTATTGCAAATGGATTACACATTCTTGGCGTCAATGCACCGGAAAAAATGTAGGTACCAAAGTTATGGCCAAACGCACAATACGAAAAAAGAAAACTGCCTCTGCCCAGACAAAGCCCCTGCCAGGCTGGATATGGCTGCTAACCGGACTTGTCATTGGGCTGAGCGCTACTTTCCTTCCCAGCCTCAATGAAAAGTCCCAAAAAAATGATGTCGCTGTGGCAGAGCCACCACCAGAGCTGTCGCCTATTAAAAAAAGAACGTTTGATTTCTACACATTACTCCCTGAACTGGAAGTAGTCGTCGATAAAGAAACCATACCTGCAAGCAACACAGCAAGCGAGCAATTAAGCGGCGGTGAATACGTATTACAGGTAGGCTCGTTTAAAAGCAGTGAAGAGGCAGACAGCCTAAAGGCACAATTGGCTCTGATGGGAGTAGAAACAAACATAGAAACTGTCAAGGTAAACACAATCAACTGGCATAGAGTACGCATTGGCCCAAGTAAAAATATCAACCAGCTGCAAAGCACTCAAAAACGCCTGCGCACTAAAAATATGGATTCAATATTATTAAAAGTGCGCAGTTAATAATTGCATGCAAGTCAAAATTAGTTTTCGCATTTGCAATCACACTCTTGCTTTATTGACTTCTCTGCAGAATTGATTTTTTCCAGGCGCTGTATTCTTTTTTCCAGTTCCTGCAACCTTTCCTGCTGAACCATGGCTTCGGCAACTGACAGGTCTTTTGCAGTAGCGACTTTTGTTACATCGTGACCATTAATACCTGCACTGACAATTTTATGCGCCTGTTTTGTTTTATTAACATTTGGTGTCAGCGCATTACGGCTATCCATCAATTCATAGCTATTGAATTTACCGGATACCCCTGACTGCGTCACCAGTCTTACCATCGGAGAATTGCCCGAGACTTCAGTTTTCACAACATCTGAGTAATCCTGTTGATATAAAATCTCATAGGCTTTTTCTCCCCGGTCCCATGAAATGACGTAAAAACCATTTTCCGTGAAAATAATATGTCCTTTTTCCCTGCCCTTACCACCGGAAAAAAGCCCGTGTCCCCTTTTGTTCGGATAAAAATAAACATTACTTGATAGCAATACGGATTCTTCATTATCCAAAATATTACTTGCTCGCACCTTATTGAAGAACTCTTCATCATGTTCAGCATAAGCGGGCAGCGTGATGCAGAAAATCAGTACCAAAAATATAAGTGTGTTTAATTTCATAGCAAGCAATATCCTGAGTTCATTAAGTCAATTTTATTGCCTAGATTATAAGGCAAATGGCCCTATATAAACATTTTGCACTCAGTAAGGAATATTTTTATCTCATATGGGAGGGTTCCAAATAAAAATAATCGCCCCAATATTGTGCATATCGGATTATTTTCCGTGCCTGGCGAAATTTGTATTATATTGAACCTCGAAACATTACTTAACTGATATCCACATGTCTCTAGAAAACTACCCTGTCACTGCAGAAGTTCAGGCGCAAATACCCCGCTTTACAGAACTAAAGCGCAACGAAGTGATTGACCGTATCAAAACATTGTTAGTCAAACAGAATGCAGTGCTGGTAGCTCACTACTACACGCACGAGGACCTGCAGGAAATTGCAGAAGAAACGGGAGGAACCGTTGCCGATTCACTGGAAATGGCTCGTTTTGGGCATGATCACCCTGCATCCACCCTGATTGTCGCTGGTGTTAAATTCATGGGTGAAACTGCCAAAATACTTACCCCCAACAAGCGCGTTCTGATGCCAACCCTGGAGGCAACCTGCTCGCTTGACCTGAGCTGTCCGGCAGATCAGTTTAGTGATTTTTGTGATCAGCACTCTGACCGCACATCGGTGGTTTATGCCAACACCAGTGCCGAGGTAAAAGCCCGCGCAGACTGGGTAGTCACCTCAAGTATCGCCGTGCCGCTTATTTCACATTTAATGGATCAGGGCGAGAAAATTCTCTGGGCACCGGATAAGCATCTTGGACGTTATCTCGAGCGTGTCACGGGTGCCGATATGCTGCTTTGGGATGGCTCATGTATCGTACATGAGGAATTTAAATCGCGTGCGCTTGGCAATTTGATCGACCAGCACCCTGAAGCAGGTGTACTGGTACATCCGGAATCACCCCAGAACGTCATTGAAATGGCCGATGTCGTCGGCTCAACAAGCGCTCTGATCAATGCCGCCCGGACTCTTGAGCATAAATCGTTTATTGTGGCGACAGATAATCGCATCTTCTACAAGATGAAGCAGATGGCACCCGACAAACACTTCATCGAAGCCCCCACCGCGGGGGAAGGGGCAACGTGTAAAAGTTGTGCGCATTGCCCATGGATGGCGATGAACGGTTTACATAATTTACTGCATGTACTGGAAACAGGTGAAAATGAAATACTGGTTGACGAAGATATCCGCAAGGCGGCCTATCAATCTACAATGCGCATGCTGGAATTCGCTAAAAACTATAAGCAATAATACCCGGCAGGACTATGGCACTAGTGCCACCAAGTGCATTGCGGGTGGAGAATTCTAATGTCGATTGCAAATGCACCAACAATCATTGGCGAAAAAAAACCACTCACTCTGCAGCAATTTATCGGCCTGATAAAAAAACTGACACCTGCCAAAATCTCCGAATTGCCGCTTGATATCATTCCAACCAATGTTCCTGCTGATATTGCCGAACAGGCACCCCCGGCTTCACGCGCGGCCGTTGAAGACCTGTTAATGAGCATAAATTCTGCGCATCTCAAAAAACGCATTGCAGATGTCGAAAATTATGGCGAAGATATTGTATGCGCCATGGATAAAGCTAAAACAAGTTGCACGTCCAACACTCTTCGTGTTTTCAAGAACAAAATACTGGCCCTGATAGATTTGCTTCAAACCGCCAAAAAACAGGAAAAAAACATTCCGGAACAAAGCCTGGTAAGTCAGCTGACCGCGATTAACAACCTGCTGATTGACGTACGCAGTGAAAGCTACTCCATGACATCAACGCTGGATCTTTTATGCTCTGTAAAACCTGCCTCTGAACAGGACTATAAAAGATTCGAAGCACTGATTAAACGAGTAAAAACTGCCGTCACAGTCACCGAAAATACGCTTGCAGAATATTATATTTTGCGTTTAAAACTACTTTCCAAAATCATTTTTGAAAAGAAAAAAGATATCGAAGCCAATGAAGCAGCAACCAGCGAGCATAAAAAAGAGCTGGCAATTCTAAGGGAAGAACTGGAAAAGACCAAAGGTGTTTGGAATCGGACTTTCAAGCGTAAAGCAACACTGGAAGAAGAGGAAATTGTTCAAAACAGAATCCAGGAGATCATCAATGAAATTAATCAAAAAGAAATTGTTATCTCAGAGAATGATTTGATCCTGTGGCTGGATACAATTGTCGACGCCAGTCTCAACCAGCGATCCCAGGCGCGTGTCACCAAATCATTACGTACTGCCAGAATATCACTATATTACCTGCTTAACCGCTTCTGTCAGGGCCAGGAACAATCAGCAATACAGATTGCACAGAATCCTTTTATTCAGGTTGATCCAGAGCAGGCTATCCGTTACATGTTAATGTCAGAACAATTCATCCTCGATTATTTTACTAAAAAGAAAAATGAAAAGACGGCCTGGTTAAGTGGTGCGGCTGAAAATAAAATTGCTGAGCTCGACAACCTGCAAAAGGAAATACTGGCCGAGCTGAAACGCGCCTCGCGCGGAATTCTATAATTACTAGGCCTGTAAATGCTGTTCACGCGGAAGCTGCAGATAAAAACCGTGCTCCCGTAAACATTGTTTAACTTCTGCAATATCGGCATTCTCCAGTCGATTTCGCTTACTTAAATCAAGCTGCATGACAAACTCAAGACGACCGAGCAGATGACAAAGGGCATCGGGCAATCCATTAACCCCGTCCTTTTCAACAAGGTACAGGTAAGTATCACGCTTCTTCGAACTGCGATAGATATAACACAGCATTTTACTGACCTAATTCCTTATCTAAGGATTTTGAACCATCCATTACCTGTTCAATTTTTTGCAGCACTTTATCTTCTTGTTTATTCGTCAGCGTTTCATGGTCAGACGCTGAAATGGCTTGCCTGTTATCAGTCGCGGGTACATCTGATTCATTGATTTGCCCTTGCAAACCATCTCCATCAATGATGCCTGTTGCCGCTGGCTCATCAGATGCAGGAAGCGTATTGCCGGACGGATCTTCAAGCTCTTCTCCCGCCTCCAGACGGACGTAGATAGACTCAATCTGTTCTTCTGGATAACTCAGACCAACGCTGCCACCGCTTACTATCGATTCTATAAGTACTGACTCATCCAGCACATCCGCGAGTACCCCCTCTATCGTTTTACCGTCCTTCATGGTTAAACGCACCCATTTGTTTTTTGCCAGAGGACGCTGTTTAGTCGATAGCTGTTCATAGCGGGCTTCAGCTCGGGCTTTCGGGTGGCTTTTATTCACGCTGTCAGGGACAATTTCGTTCGTATTGAGTCTGTCATACTCGCTTCCTGTCAGGAGGGGATCATAATCTTCTTCGATAGCCTTCGCCGCCGCATCGGCTTTAGCCTGATTTGGCAAAGGTGTCTGTTGCGGTGGGGCTATTTTTTTCTCCAGCACCTGCACAACCTCATGGTCAGGTAAAAAATCCACCCTGGCTAATGCGCCGCCGGCAATACCCACTGCCATGGAAAGAAGTCCCAGCACCCCCACGTAAAAAGCCTTTCTGATTGCCAGACTTTGCCAGTTCAGTACGATATGTATCACCAGGGGAAGCAGGGTAATTAAACTCACCAGCGCCCAAATTTTTCGATACCGGTAAGAGTGCCAGAAGACCATCAGTACAGTTGCAACGATCAGAGTTGCGCCCAACCAAAATAAGCTTAATGCGAGCATGGCCTTACCTTTTTATCCTGTGTGCAGGTCGATCAATTGAGTCAAGGTAAGTATAACCATAAAGCGCATTTTTTATCTCCTCAAGTATCTCTTCAGACGTGACGTTCATCGTATTCGTCTGTTCAAGACGCCTTTGACAGCTTTCAAGTATCTGTTGCCCCTCCATATGAACACTTGCCAACAGTTCATTCACGCAGTCACCAATTTCAACCTCGGTAAATTGTATCTGTTCATCGGGTCCCTGCTCTACATTTAGCGCATGGGTATCACCAAACAGGTTGTGCATATCCCCGAGCACTTCCTGGTATGCACCAAGCAAAAAGAAACCCAGCAGGTATTCTTCCTCAGATGATATTTCATGCAGCGTCAGATAGTCATGTATATGGTGATTATAGGCATACTGAGAAATTTGGCCATCAGAGTCACACGTCAGGTCATGCAGGCGAACTTCTCTCGTTGGTCTTTGATGCAATCTTGCAAGAGGGACGACAGGGAAAATCTGGCGCAACCCCCAAATATCAGGCATGGACTGAAAAATTGAAAAATTACAGTAGTATTTTTCAGCAACCAGCGGCGAAAGATGCATTGTATCTTTATTTATTATTTGATGACTGGCATTACTCTTCTCCAAGACATCCTCTGCCCAGGCTCTCTGTTGCAAACCGACTTCGCCCCACATAAATTTCTCATGCAGCTTATTCTCAAATGCCTGCTTTAGCTGATTGATCTCTTCATCATGTAAATGCAGTTTTTTGAGAAGTTCATCTCCCATCACATATAGTTCCTGACAGCCATTACCACGCTGCAATGGTGTTTCAGCGTCGACATGTTCATGATCACGGACTTTGACGATGTTAGTGATGAGCATCGCATGATGGGCTGTTATGGCGCGACCATTTTCGGTAAATACAGTTGGTGCCGCCAGGTGATGCTGCTTGCAGTATTCTGTGATTAATGCAACGACTGTATCTGCATATTGCTGAATTGAATAACTTCTCGAGAAATAGCTTGTATCATGTCGCGACGCGTAGTCTATTGCCAGCCCACCTCCAACATCGATACATTGCAACTCAAAACCCGAAGATATGATTTCACCATAAACATGCATTGCCTCCTGTAACCCAAGAGAGAATTCGTTTAAGTTCGATATCTGGGAACCCATATGAAAATGAATCAGTTTCAGCCAGTTTTTACAGTTCCATTGAGATAACTTTTCCAGGCAATACAGGATATCTTTGGTATCTAATCCAAATTTTGCATCCCGGCCTCCGGAGTTTTGCCAATGACCTTCAGCAACACTGTTCAACTTAAGGCGCAGGCCCAACTCCGGCGTCAATCCTATACGAATGCTTTCCTGTCTGATAACAGCCAGTTCTGAAGGGTTTTCGATAACAATGGAGACGTTTATGCCCATACTTTGCGCATACAGGGCCATTCTTATATAGGCACGATCTTTATAGCCATTACACACAAGACGTGATGATTGACCATCAAGCAATCCAAGGGCAACCAGCAATTCTGTTTTACTGCCCACTTCAAGGCCTATTTTTTCACAGTTACTTTTGAGGATCTCCTCGATCACAGTACGCTGTTGATTCACTTTAACCGGGTAGCATGGAACATGTGTTAACTGGCTGTTATGATGTTGGACCGCATGTCGAAATGCTGTATCGATTTCTTCAACACGGGCCCGTAATATTTGTGGAAACCGAATCAGCACAGGCAACGATAAGCCCTGCTTGTTAATCTGTTTGCTCATTTCCACAAGGTCAATATTCGTAAATCTGTCGGGTCTTGCGACCAGATGACCCTGTTCATTGACATCAAAATACCCTTCACTCCAGATATCAATGCTGTAGAATTCACGCGCATGATTTACGCTCCAGTGTTGAGCTGACACAGTTTGCTGAAACGAGTCTGAAGACATAATTAATTAATACCCAAATTTATGACAGTACAAGATAACAAAAACTGGTTTACCGAGTGTTGCAAGGAAACAGGCACCGCCTTTTCACTGGAAATCAACTCACTATTGCACCAGGAGACCACACCCTTTCAAAAAATCGAGATTTATGACACCCGGCGCTTTGGACGATTAATGGTGCTGGATGGATTTATAATGCTAAGTGCGCGCGATAACTTTATATATCACGAAATGATGAGCCATCCTACATTATTTTGTCACCCTTGCCCTAAAAACGTGGCGATTGTCGGTGGAGGGGATTGTGGCACACTTCAACAGGTCGCCAAACATTCATGTGTTGAAAAAATCATACAAATTGAAATTGATCAGCGGGTCACGCAGTTATCAGAACAATTTTTCCCCGAGCTGTGCACTGCCAACCAGGATACGCGCGTTATCTTTGAGTATACTGACGCGATTGAATGGATGAAATCCGCGGACAACAAGGATATTGACGTTATCATCATAGACAGCACTGATCCGATTGGTCCTGCAGAAGGTCTTTTCAGGAAAGACTTTTATCATGCATGCCTTAACGCCCTTGGCAACAACGGTTTAATTGTGCAGCAAAGTGAATCGCCATTGGCTCATTGGCAAAGTATCACCCAACCCATGCACCATGAAATGCGTGCGGCGGGCTTCAGTCATACCAGGACAATATTTTTTCCGTTACCGGTTTACCCCACCGGGTGGTGGTCGGCCACCATAGCAGCCAAAAACACTATCCATCTGGCTCGCGATAAGCAGCTCGATTTTGCTACCCAATACTATAACTATGATATACACAACGCGGCTTTTGCCATGCCAGAATTCCTTAAAAACCAATAAAAAAAGGCGTCTCTTTTGAAAGAGACGCCAATATTGGCACACTTAAATACCAGGAGTTATTATTTATTGACGAATTCCGGATAGGCTTCCATACCGCATTCAGCGTAATCGACACCTTCCATTTCGTCTTCTTCGCTGACACGAATTCCAATGATCATCTTGATGATAAACCAGAAAATCATTGCAACAATGAACGTCCAGGCAAATATGGCGAAGGCCCCGTATAGCTGCGACCCAATATTTGCATCTGAATTTGAAAACACAACGGCTATCAATCCCCACAATCCGCATACACCATGAACCGAGATTGCACCAACGGGATCATCAAGCTTGACCTTGTCCATTGTTACAATACTAAACACGACAATGATCCCGCCGATCGCACCGATAATGGTTGCAAGCAATGGTGTCGGTGTTAAAGGCTCTGCAGTGATTGACACCAGACCTGCCAGCGCGCCATTTAACGCCATGGACAAGTCGGCTTTACCAAACATCAGCTTGGCGGTAATCAGGGCAGCAATCACACCACCTGCTGCTGCGGCATTGGTATTAACGAATATTAATGCGACAGCATTGGCTTCAGCGACATTTGAAACAATCAACTCTGAACCACCATTGAATCCAAACCAGCCAAGCCAGAGAATGAATGTCCCTAATGTAGCCAGAGGCAGGTTTGCTCCGGGCATGGCGATCGCTTTGCCATCTTTACTGTAACGCCCTTTGCGCGCACCAAGCAGAATTACACCTGCAAGTGCCGCGGTCGCGCCACACAAGTGAACCACACCTGATCCTGCAAAATCCAGGAAGCCCGCCTGATCCAGGAAGCCGCCTCCCCATTTCCAAAAGCCCTGGATCGGGTAAATGAAGCCAGTCATAACCACGGCAAATAGTAAAAATGCCCATAACTTCATACGTTCTGCCACTGCGCCCGAGACAATTGACATGGCTGTCGCGACGAATACCACCTGGAAGAAAAAGTCTGACAGGCCAGAGTAGTAGGTGTCTCCACCACTGGCGATCACTTCCGCAGCCGTGTTGTCCGTGTTACCCAGAATATCGAGCGCAAACGGCCACCATGTGCTGTCGGTACCACTGTACATAATGTTGTAACCCATCAACATGTACATCACACTTGCGATTGAATATAACGCAATGTTCTTGGTTAGAATTTCGACTGTACTTTTACTGCGTACAAGTCCCGCTTCGAGCATGGCAAAACCTGCAGCCATCCACATGACAAATGCGCCCATCACCAGAAAGTAAAATGTATCCAGTGCGTACGCTAATTCTATTACTTGATTTTCCACAAATCCCTCCTATATCTATAGGTATTGTTAGTTATAGAGCCGCTGCACCAGACTCACCGGTTCTAATTCGAATCACATCGACAAGCTCAGAAACAAATATTTTTCCATCACCAATCTTTCCTGTGTTTGCCGACTTGGTTATTGCATCCAGAGCAGACTGTACGAGCTCATCATCGATGGCAATTTCCAACTTTATTTTTGGGAGGAAGTCCACCACATACTCTGCACCGCGATAAAGCTCCGTATGGCCTTTCTGCCGCCCAAAGCCTTTCACTTCTGTGGCTGTGATTCCTGTCACTCCTATTTCAGACAACGTTTCCCTGACGTCATCCAGCTTAAATGGTTTAATTATGGCTGTTATTAGCTTCATTGATTTTCTCCTACCGTGATCTAGTTTTATTCGTCTCAAAGTGTTTAGTAGGGTGTAAAATTACTAAGCCAATAAAAATCTGTATTCTGCTTGAATATTCCCTGTTTAAGGCCGGGGTTCAGCAACGCTTCCCGGCCTTAAATGCTTTGAGAGTACTTACTAATTAAATGACATCGAATCCCCAGCTAATGGACACATACGCTTCGGTTTCCTCGTCATCACCATCAACGCTTCCGTCGTTGAGATCCATCGTGTGAACAACGGCACCTGTTAGCTCGAAACCACCTAATTCCATGCTATAGCCAAGCTCAAGGTAGTTCCCCAGGGCATCGTCGGCATCATCACCAAAGTCACCGTAAGTCAGATAGGCGCCGTTATAGCCAAGGGTTGCGGCCATGAAATCATATTCGTCACCTTCTGTATTTCCATCCTTATCAAGGAAAACACCGTTATACTCACCCGTGCTGTACTCAAGATCCAGGGTCACGTCTCCCATTGAACCGCCGGCATAAATGTTAACTTCATTATACTCAGCATCGAAATTGTCAGAATACTGATACGAGGTATAGCCCGCACCAAGATACATGCCATTTTCGAATTCATAGACATAGCCGCCATAGAGGTCGTACTCAATGCCAGAGCCTACATCTGCAATCCAGGTGCCGGCATAGAACCCCATATACTCAAAATCCAGGCCACCATTACCGACACCTGAGTCCTGGAAAATTCCACGGAAGATGTAGTCTGACAAGATACCGGCATTACCGGTGATGATCGCTTCATCTGCGGATGACACGGCAGGCACCATCACTACTGAGGACGCCAGCACTGCACTCCCGACCAAGTGTGTTAACTTTTTCTCCATTATAATTTCTCCGTATAGATCATTTATTAAAATTACAATCGGATCAAAGCATAACTCGTGCCATTAAAATAAATACTTTTATTACAATGAGTTATAAATATTCCCTGTTTTCTCTGCGAGCGCTTTACCATGAATAGCACCATACTAAAGCATTAATGCACTATTGTGGTGCGCTCTTTTGACGGCATTCTTTTGTGAGCCTGTGCAGAAATTTGCTAACATGCTTTTATGAAAATGAACACTGAACATCTCGACGAAACTGTTGCAAAGATTAAAGAAATCCTGCCGGACAATCTTGCAGAATTTAAACAGTCCAGTGAAGATAAACTTAAAGTCGTGCTGGAGGGATTGTTACTAAAACTGGATATGGTGCCGAGGGAGGAATTCGATGTTCAGGTGGAAGTTCTCCAGCGCACACGCCAACGCTTAGAACAACTGGAACAACGTCTGGCACTTCTCGAGAAAAAGTAATTTATATATTCTCCCGGTTTCATCATCCGGGAGAGTTATGGCCTTCGCAACAATATACAGCCGCGCGCAATTTGGCATGCAGGCCTTACTGGTGTCTGTTGAAGTGCACTTGTCCAATGGCCTGCCCAATTTCTCCATCGTCGGACTACCAGAAGCGGCTGTCAGGGAAAGCAAAGATCGTGTTCGTGCAGCCTTAATCAATTCAAACTACGAATTCCCGGCGCGGCGCATTATTGTCAATCTCGCGCCCGCCGAATTACCCAAACAAGGTGGACGCTTTGATTTGCCCATCGCACTTGGATTACTGGTGGCTTCCCGGCAATTACCGGCCGGCGCTTTAAAAGGGTATGAATTCATCGGTGAACTGGGCCTGGATGGCCACTTAAGAAAAACCACGGGCATATTACCCGCCGCACATGCCTGTCAGCGAAATCAAAGTACCCTTATTACTTCAACCGATAACCTGGAAGAACTTACACCTCTGCCAGATGACGCTTTCTTGTGCGCGACACATTTACTCGAGGTCTGCGCTCATTTAAATCAGGTCACCTCACTCCCCAGGCGCCGCTCAAAAAAATTTAATCAACAAAACCAGGAGCAACTCTCTTTCAGCGATGTGCGGGGACAGCATATGGCCAAACGGGCGTTATGTCTTGCCGCGGCAGGTCAACATCATTTACTGATGATTGGCTCGCCCGGTTCCGGTAAGACCATGTTAGCCACGCGTCTCCCGTCGCTGTTAACCGATCTTAACCAGGATCAAATGCTTGAAACCATGAGCGTATATTCCATTGCGAATGCGATGGATAAGACACTTCACCCTCCAAACAGACCTTTTCGTTCGCCTCACCATACAGTTTCTGCCGTCGGCCTGGTGGGCGGAGGCTCCACACCGAAACCCGGAGAAATTTCACTTGCTCATAATGGCGTGCTATTCCTGGATGAATTCACAGAATTTAGCCGTCAGGCACTGGAGACCCTGCGTGAACCAATTGAAAAAGGAGTGATCACTATATCGCGGGCGAATGCGCAAGTGACTTTTCCGGCCCGCTTTCAACTCATCGCCGCCATGAATCCCTGTCCGGCAGGGTGCGATATTGATCAATACGGACAGTGCGCATGTTCCAGCGAACAGCTTCGCCGCTATCGCAATAAAATATCTGCCCCCATTCTGGACCGTATAGACCTGCAAGTGAGTGTAGCAAAAGTGCCTTACACAGAATTTTTCAGCAAAACGACACGGCCTGAGACAGACTGGCGACAGACCAAAGAACGCATCCACAAGGCATATGCTGCGCAGTTACAGCGCCAGGGTATGCCTAATGCACTATTTGACGGGAAAACATTAAAGGAAGTTTGCCGGTTAACTACGTCACTGGAAAAACTGGCACACGAAAAACTGCAAGGACTGAATCTCAGTGCGCGTGCGTATCATAAAATACTCAAAGTGGCGCGCACCATCGCTGATATTGAAAATACAAACGAAATTACCCAGTCACATCTGTTGGAAGCGATGTCCTACCGCCAGTTTGACCGGCGGCTGAACAAATAAAGTCTGCCGCAACAATAAATAATGTATTGCTTGAAAGACGATCGCTATTGAATCATGTGATCGACTGCAGCACGGATGGCATCATCTGCAATATCTGCACGTCCACCTTTTGCAGGCATGGCATTGATACCGTTAATGGCATTGGCGTACAAGACATCCATGCCCTTGGCGAGTCTTGGCTCCCATGCCGCTGCATCGCCAAGCTTGGGCGCATTAAGAACGCCTGCTGCATGACAAGAGGCACAGGCCTGTTGATACACTTGTTCACCGCTTAAGTCTGCCGCCGCAATTTGTTGTGCCGGGGCTGCCGAAGTCGCGGCCGCTGCCCCTGTTGCAACCTCATCAGGAACACTGCCAACATACACGCCACCGACAGGTTTAATTCTTTCAGAGACCGCTTTTTGCACTCTCAGGTCCGATTCCATGGAATCCGCGTTATAGAGCATATTTGCGATCACCAGAATCACGATAGTAAATCCAACGAGTCCAACCAAAACGGCCATGAACATGGTAGTAAATTGTCTGTCTTCCAAGGTAACTCCCGTATTAACTTGCAAAAAATACTTGTCTAAATTTGAGGTGGCGATTATAGAGCATAAGTGTCTGGACCACCATGTGAAACACAATATTTAACCGATAAACACATCACACCTGTTAGCCTGATCAGTATGTTCAAAGTGTAATCAATGGCACAAAGGCCACCATTCAGGCGAAATGAATGTGTGTTTCTCAACAGTTTGTACCGTCCGTCAAGATCCGTCATGGCTCCATCTTTGTCATCACCGCATTTAAGATCATCCAGGCGTATCATTGAAAATGTTCACCAGGATGTGACTACCAATGCAGCAGGACATACGGAATAAGACGAAATTTATCTACTTCAAGATCATCAATACGCGTGTGGGAACTGCCACTAATCAGCTTTCCTGTCATGAACACGCCAGCAAGGGTCGGGATCGCAATCAACAGGGCCCTTTGCACCTTCCACCGCCTGCCAGCCACCGATCCAGATCCTGAGCAAAGACTGATCAGTACAAATCACGCTTGCCTTTTAGCTGTATGATAACTTCCTGAAACTGCTAATTTTCCTGGGGCCCAGTAAGCGCTTCCACCGCCGAGATCAGCTGGGAATAGCCTCCTGCCTGAGACGCTGAAGTTTTATATTTGCCATTGACTATGACGGTTGGCACACCCGTTGCCTGGTACTGGCGCATCAGCTGTTTTGCCCGATTCACTTTGGTTTCCACTGCAAATGACTTGAAGCTTTCCCGAAATTTCGACTCGTCAATACCATTGGCTGCTAAAAACCTCGCCATGGAATCAAGGTCGTTCAATCGACGCCCCTGCTCGTGGATACCATTGAATAATAACTGATGTCCTTTTTCCAGTTCATCCATAATTTCAAGCGCGTAAAAGGCGCGGGCGTGTTGCTCCCAGCGGGCGTTTAATACTGCGGGAACTCGCACAAATTCAACATCATCCGCTTTTTCCTGCTTCCATGCATTGATATAAGGCTCAAAATCATAGCAGTGAGAGCAACCATACCAGAACAGTTCCACGACTTCGTGTCGCGCTTTGTTATCCGCTAACGGTGGAACAACGGGATCAAGCGTCACGAATTTACCGGTATGTGTATGCGCATGCTCCCCGGCAGCATGAGCACCCGCGCCCATAGCTAGAGATAGCAGTACGACGGCTGTTTTGAGCAGATTTATCATATTGGCAGACCTTGGTTAGAAGTGAACCAGTTATAGACTATGCGTTGTTATGTACGAAAGTTAGATTCCATGGGTTTTGGATAGTTCCGGTTCAATCATGCAAGCCCTGTATATATTCAGAGAGCGCTTTTATCTCTGTATCGGTTAAACGCTCAGTCACACTCACCATAATCTGGGCTGCGGGGTAGGTTTTTTCCATCGTAGGATCAATCGCACGATAAGCCTCCAGGCGACTTTGCGTGTATGCCGAATGCTGACCACTAAGCTTGGGGAATTTTGCCGGCACATTTCCGGCACCGCTTGGTCCGTGACAGGCCGCACAGGCAGTCACCTCCTTGTCGATAATTCCACCACGGTAAATGGCTTCACCCATTTCGACCAGCTGCGGATCGGCAGCACCGGGAGATGTCGTCTGGCTGGCATAGTAGGCAGCCAGGTCTTGCATGTCCTGCTCACTCAGGTTCGCTGCCTGTGGAGACATTAAAGGATTCGCTCGGGTGCCATCTTTATATAGCTTTAACTGTTCTACGATGTATGGCGCGCCCTGCCCTGCAAGCTTGGGCCAGGCCGGGTTTATGCTATTTCCATCCGCACCATGACAGGCTGCACAGGGTGTAGATTTGGCTTTACCTGCTTGTGCATCTCCCGCTGCAAACAGCGAGTGACTTGCAAATACAAGGAGTGTAAGTAATAACTGGATAAAAGTTTTCATGTGGCATTCCCAAAAGTGCATAATCCGAAAAATATTAAATATTGTTTAGTTTAGAACAACCCGGTGTTCGCCGCAGCCTGTAATGCGGGCGCCTTGTATAACATAAAACTATAACTCCCCGCAAAAAAAGCCACAAAAACATGAATTTCAAACATCAGCTCGCCCAAACCGCTTACCATACCGGTGCCGCCGATCCGCACAGTTTACCTCAGGATGAGGGCAGTGAAATTGCATTTGCAGGACGTTCCAATGCCGGCAAATCCAGCGTGATTAACAGGCTATGCCAGCAAAAAGGCCTTGCGCGCACCTCAAAAACTCCCGGGCGCACGCAAATGATCAATTTTTTTTCTGTCAGTCAAACTGCCAGGCTGGCAGATCTTCCGGGATACGGTTTTGCCAAAGCCAGCCAACATCGACAACAACAGTGGTTAAGGTTACTTGAATATTATTTCACCCATAGGCAGGCACTGAAAGGCACTATTATTGTGATGGATATCCGCCATCCTTTTCGCGAATCTGATCAGAGAATGGTCAACTGGTGTCTCCATTTTGGCTGTCCGGTCCACATACTCCTCAACAAATCAGACAAATTAAGTCGGCATCAAGCCCACAAACAGTTGCTGGCCGGCAAAAGCTACCTGGCTAAAGATATACAAATGACCACCAGTATCCAGTTGTTTTCAGCGCTCTCCGGCGAGGGAACGGATGAATTAATCCGCGTTGTTCAGCAATGGTTTGAAGTCTAAGCCAGAAGAAAAGCCCTGAAGCAATGTGATTGCTTCAGGGTAAATAGTCAGGCCCGGTTATTGGGGAGTCCGGGCCTTCCGCTCAGGGAGGGAAGCGGTAGTGCACACAAATGCACCTAATCTATGAGACTTGGTATTGACCAATAAGTTTCAGAACAGATTTAAAAACTTTTCCTGATATAAACACCGTAGCTTTCGCTTTCATTGTGTCCAAACTGGGTTGGACTCTCGAACTCGTAATCACGCCCGTTTGTTAATGAATCGTTCAGGGATTCGTTACTGAAAACGCCTATTTCGGTATCGTTTTCTTTATCAGCCGGCAGCGGTGCGAATTGTATTTCTTCATACCCATTACCCGGCTGATAATTTGCCGCAATGCCTGTCGACAAATTGACCCAGTCTTTTGCCACGGAGGCGACTTGTCCACTCTCGATGCCATGATATAGGTTGAGTAATTCCTCACGCTGCAAATCCAGCGCAAATGCTGATGAACTGAATAATGTTAACACCCCAATAATTGCCGCCTTGTGTACCATATCGATATCCTCGTCCTGTTTGAGCCAATTCATCCCATTTCTTTATCTGCAGTAAAGTTATTAACGGGATCTGGTTTAGATCAGGATTATATGGAGCCTCTGGCAGCCTGACCGACAATCTGGATTAATGGTTTTTGGCATACGACTAGTGGGCCTCATCCCAATTCGATCCTGTATTGGCTTCCACCTCCAATGGGACCGATAAACTTGCCGCAGACACCATATTTGTGACGATACATTGCCTGGCTTCTTCGATAACCTTCTGATCTATTTCAAAAACAAGTTCATCATGTACCTGCATTATCATTCTGACCGGTAGCCGGGAGTGTTCAATCCAGTGGTCGATAGAAATCATGGCCTTCTTAATGATATCGGCAGCACTGCCCTGCATAGGTGCATTAATTGCGGTTCTTTCAGCATATTGTCGCCTTTGCGCATTACGTGCATTAATCTCAGGCAAATACAAACGCCGGCCAAATATCGTTTCTACGTATCCCTGCTCGCGTGCCAATTCACGGGTCCCTTCCATGTACTCCCTGACACCCGGATAGCGCTCAAAGTAAAGATCAATATACTCTTGTGCCTCGCCACGACTGACACCTAATTGTTTACCCAGTCCAAACGCGGACATCCCATAAATCAATCCAAAGTTAATTGCCTTGGCAGCTCTTCTTTGTATCTTTGTGACTGTATCAATGGGCACTGAAAATACTTCAGCGGCCGTGGACTGATGCACATCTTCGCCGCGTTCAAATGCCTCTGTTAAACGCGGGTCTTGGGATAGATGCGCCATAATTCGTAACTCAATCTGCGAGTAGTCTGCTGCCAGCAGCACATTTCTGTCACCTGCAATAAACGCCTGCCGGATACGGCGCCCTTCTTCAGTACGGATCGGAATATTCTGCAAATTTGGATCGGTTGAAGATAATCTGCCTGTTGAAGCGACAGCCTGGTGATAAGAAGTATGAATACGCCCCGTTGCAGAACAAATCTGTTGAGGCAATTTATCTACATAGGTTGTCTTCAATTTTTTAAGTGAGCGATAGCTAAGAATCATTTGTGGAAAATCATAGTCATGCGCAAGCTCCACGAGCACATCTTCGGCCGTTGACGGCTGTCCTTTTGGTGTCTTGCGAATGACGGGTAACTTTAAATCTTCGAAAAGTATTTTCTGAAGTTGCTTGGGCGAATCGAGATTAAACGTTTCGCCAATCTGTTCATGCGCCTGTTTTTCAAGCTTGTTAATTTTTTTATCCAGTTCTCTGCCTTGTTTTTTCAAAAGCTCTGAATCAATCAGCACACCATTACACTCCAGCCTGGACAGCACAGAAAGCATAGGGATTTCGATTTCATCATAGAGTGCTTTTTGTTTTTCCAGTCGGGAGAGCTGTGGCCAGAAATGCTGATGCAGTTGTAAACACATATCTGCATCCTCAGCCGCATACTCAAGTGCCTTATCCAGCTCAACCTGGTTAAAGCTGACTTGCCTGGCTCCCTTGCCAGCCACCTCTTCAAATTTAATGTTTTTATGCCCCAGGTACAGGTTGCTCAACGTATCCAGATCATGCCTGCTGGCAGTGGAGTTCAACACATAAGACTCCAGCATGGTGTCATGCTGTATTCCATTCAATTCGATCTTGTGCCTGTTTAATACAGACAAATCATATTTCAGGTTATGTCCCAGTTTGGCAATCTTGGGGTCTTTGAATAGAGGCTCTATTTCCTGCATGACCTCATCGAGGCACAATTGCTGCGGTGCATTTTGATAGTCGTGAGCAACAGGCAGGTAAGCGGCTTCACCGGCCCTGACAGAAAATGACATGCCCACCAGATTTGCCTGCATATAATCAAGGCTATCCGTCTCTGTGTCGACTGCAACTAATTTTGCCTGGCGGCATTTTTTTACCCACCTCTTCAGATCTTTTTTACTCAGAATAAGCTCATAGCTGGTATTCGCCGGCGTGGCAGGTTCCGGATCAGATGCCGCGGTATCGGCAGGCAGTTCATCCAGCCAGGTTTTGAAATCCAGTTCTTCGTAAAGTTTATGTAATGTCGCATTGTCTCTTTCAGATGGAATCAGATCACTGGGCTTAAATGCAAGGTCAAGATCACATTTGATTGTGGCCAGCCGGTAAGATAGTGGCAGTTGGTCCAGTGCCGCACGAAGCTTGTCTCCAATCTTACCTTTTACTTCATTCGCATGTTCAATAACGCCTTCCAGTGTATGGTATTGTGCCAGCCACCTTGCGGCTGTCTTTGGCCCAACGCCGGGCACACCGGGTATGTTGTCCACCTTGTCGCCAATCAGGGCAAGATAATCAATAACCTGCTCCGGCCTGACCCCAAACTTTTCGATAACACCCTGTTCGTTCATACGTGTGTCATTCATGGTATTCACCAGTGTTATCCGATCTGTTACCAGTTGCGCCATATCTTTATCACCCGTAGATATAAGCACTTGCTGATTATTATCTGCCGCATTGCTGGCCAGAGTGCCTATCACATCATCCGCCTCAACGTTATCGACACATAATAGCGGTATTCCTAACGCCTTGATAAGATCATGTAATGGCTTGACCTGAACCTTTAAATCATCTGGCATCGGTGGTCGGGTAGCTTTGTAGTCTTTATAAATATCATGCCTAAAGTTCTTGCCTTTCGCATCAAAAACCACCGCTACATGTGCTGGCTGCTCTTCTTCAATGAGTTTTCTCACCATTCTCAGTACCCCGTATGCCGCACCGGTCGGAACGCCTTTTTTATTCGTCAGTGGTGGTAGCGCATGAAACGCGCGATATAAATATGAAGAACCATCAACCAGCAGCAATAATGAGTCTTTCGTCATGCAGTTAACTCGATTTATTTAATTTTAAAAAGCAGGGTGCAACGTTATCATGTACACTCACTCAAAGGAAAATTGATTGCTTAACCAATGGACCAGAAAAACAAAAAACATACACTCGCCGGCCCCGGAGACTCATCGGCACTGTCACGTGAAAGCTGGAAGATATTCCAGATTGTTGCTGAATTTGTAGAAGGGTTTGAACGGCTCTCAAAAATTGCACCCTCTGTAAGTATCTTTGGATCAGCACGCATAGCGCAGGATCACTCCTACTACAAACTCACAGAAACCATCGCCAGAGAACTTTCTGATGCCGGATTTTCAGTGGTTAGCGGCGGCGGGCCGGGAATAATGGAGGCTGCCAATAAGGGCGCATTTGCGGGCAAGTCTCCCAGTGTTGGCTTGAACATTTTTTTGCCTCAGGAGCAGGCCGGAAATGCTTATCAAGACATAACGCTAAACTTTAGGCATTTCTTTTCCCGCAAGGTCATGTTCGTAAAATATGCATCGGCTTATGTCGTGTTACCCGGCGGCTTTGGAACACTTGATGAACTCGCCGAGATACTGACACTGGTACAAACCGGTAAATCACGAAAAATTCCGATCATATTAGTTCAATCTGATTTTTGGGATGGTTTACTTGAGTGGTTTAGAACATCACTTATCACAAACAATACCATTTCTCCTTCCGACCTCGACCTGATACAAATCATTGACGAACCCTCTCAGGTTGTTAGCGCCATTTTTGATTATTACGAAGGCAGGAATTTTGAACCATCAACTGAAGAACAGGAAAAGCTGCTCGATTTATAGCCCTGCAACAATAACAACAATCTTAGATGTTCTCACCGCATGCTGAACTATATTGAATCGGTCATTAATTCTGCAAATGAATGGCTGGGTCGCACAGTCGCCTGGTTCATTTTAGCGATGGTGATCATCACCTTTTTTAATGTCGTCATGCGATACGGATTTAACTTTGGCCTGATCGCGATTCAGGAAAGTGTTATTTACCTTCACAGCTTTGTATTCATGATTGCTATTGCATACACCTACAAGCACAATGAACATGTCCGGGTTGATATCTTCTATGCCAAATATTCATCCACTCAAAAAGCATGGGTAGATCTCACTGGCACCATTTTGCTGCTGTTCCCTTTCTGCATTTATTTAATTATTGCCAGCTGGGGCTATGCAGCAAATTCGTGGGCTTTACTGGAAGGTTCGCGAGAGGCGGGTGGTTTGCCAATTCTGTTTATATTAAAGACGTTAGTACCATTAATGCCCGCCCTACTTTTGCTACAGGGCATTGCCACTGTTTGTCATTCCCTGAACATCATCAGAAATAAAGGCTAAGACCAGATGGAAATCATCGCCTTTATTATGTTTATTGTAATCATTATGGTGCTGATGACCGGGTATCCCGTCGCATTCACCCTGGCAGGTGTCTCGCTGGCATTTGCTTTTTTCGGGTCATTTATTCAAGGCTTTGATTCTTCTCTGATGCATGCCCTGCCGAGCCGAATCTTTGGCATTATGAATAATGAAACCTTAATTGCGGTTCCCTTATTTGTGTTTATGGGCGTGACCCTTGAACGCTCCAGAATTGCAGAGGACCTGCTCGACACCATGTCACAGTTATTTGGCAATCTTCGGGGTGGCCTGGGTTATTCTGTTATTTTAGTTGGCTTACTGCTTGCTGCCAGTACCGGCATTGTCGGAGCTACCGTGGTAACAATGGGTTTATTATCACTCCCGTCAATGCTGAAAAGAAATTACGATCCTGCATTATCGTGCGGGATTATTTGCGCGTCTGGCACACTTGGCCAAATAATTCCCCCTTCTATCATCCTGGTGCTACTTGGCGATGTTATTTCATCGGCTTATCAGCAATCTCAACTTGATCAGGGTATATTTTCACCTCAGACGGTGACCGTTAGTGATTTGTTTGCAGGTGCGATGATCCCGGGCATCATGCTTGTCACAATCTATATACTTTATCTTTTCTATCTTTCTGTGAGCAAACCAGACCTGATGCCACCCGTGCCAGTAAGCCTCAAACAGAAAAAATTATTTGCGCGCTGCTGCAAGGCATTATTTCCACCCATTGCATTAATAATTGCAGTATTAGGTTCAATCATTGGTGGTTTTGCCACACCCACAGAAGCAGCCTCAGTGGGTGCAATTGGAGCATTAATATTAGCCGCGCTAAACAGACAACTCAGTGGTAAGTGTTTAAAAGGTATTTTACAAAACACGGTACGCGTGACATGTATGGTATTTGCGATCTTTATTGGAGCTTCAATTTTTTCACTGGTGTTTCGGGGTTATGGAGGAGATGACGCGATTCATGAATTTCTCACCCAGTTGCCGGGCGGTGTATTTGGGGCCGTTGCTATCGTAATGATTGTGATGTTTTTGCTGGGCTTTGTTCTTGACTTTATTGAAATCACATTCGTCGTCGTTCCTATCGTTGGCCCAGTATTACTGGCAATGGGTGTGGATCCTGTTTGGCTGGGTATAATGATTGCTATTAATTTGCAGACTTCTTTTTTGACTCCTCCTTTTGGATTTGCTTTATTTTATCTAAGGGGAGTGGCTTCAAAAAATATATCGACAAAAAAAATCTACACCGGTGTCATCCCATTTATTGTGATACAGCTGCTGGTGTTGTTATTACTGGCCAGGTGGCCCGAGCTGGCCACCTGGTTACCAGAAAAATTAAACCGGAATTTGTAGCTAGTAGGAAGAAATTTTAGGCACAAGTTGCAGGTAGCCTACAATTACCAGAATCAGATAGGCCAGACCAATCGCAAAAGTGATACCCTTCTTGGTCGCGGTACCTTCACTATTGGCACGCAATGGGTTAGTCATAATCACTATGCCGACAATTGCCATGGCCAAAAAGAATCCTTGAGTACCCCATTCTTTTGCATCCCACATCGCTTTCCATTTAGTGTAAAGATCGTCCATTATTCCTCCGTATCAGGCATTCTATTATCGTTATATTGAACTGGCGGCAGTATATCAGGCAGTTGAAAATAATTCTTTTTTTTATAGCAAAACTTCAAAATAATATAATTACTTTTTTATTTTTCAATAAGTTACTAGCCTCTTAAATTCAAATAAGCTCTTTCAGACAGGTTGTACCATGCTTTTGATTTAGCTAAAAACTCCTGGTAAGACTGATAGATTTCACGTGCAGCAGGATCATTGCCCACGACATCAGCCACCACTTGATCGGAAAGCTCACGCAACTTGTCAATCACATCTGCCGGAAATTGTCGCACATCGACATTGTGCTCCTCGACCAGGCTGACCAAAGCATCATTATTTCGCGCCACGTATTCAAGCATCATATTCTGGTTGGCCACCCGTGACGCATTACGCACGATTGCCTGCAGATCCTGCGGCAAAGCGTTAAATGCTTTTTGATTAACAAAACATTCGAGTGTTGTCCCCGGTTCATGCCAGCCAGGCGAATAATAATAGCGCGCGGCCTTATGAAGCCCAAATGCCAGATCATTATATGGTCCGACCCATTCCGTGGCATCGATCACACCTTTTTGCAAAGAAACGAACAAGTCACCTCCCGGTACATTTACCGGGGTACCACCGGCCAGACGTAGCACTTCCCCACCCAGTCCCGGGATACGCATTTTCAGGCCCTGCAGATCTTCGACAGAATTGATTTCCTTGTTGAACCATCCTCCCATTTGAACCATGGTATTGCCGGCTGCCATAGGCACTAGCCCAAAGGGTTGATAGGCTTTTTGCCACAGTTCCATACCTCCACCGTGGTAAAGCCATGCATTCATTTCGTTCGCTGTCATGCCAAAAGGTACGGTCGAAAAAAATTGCAGTGCGGGATTTTTACCTTTCCAGTAATAGGCGGATCCATGGCCCATTTCAGCAGTCCCTGCGGTCACTGCATCAAATATTTCAAAGGCCGGGACGATTTCACCAGCGCCATAAACCTTTATATTGATTCTTCCATCGGACATTTCATTGATAATTTGCGCTAGGAACTCTGCACCGGTCCCTAATCCCGGAAAATTTTTCGGCCAGGTTGTTACCATTTTCCAGTGATAAACCTGCCGTTTTTGTTTGTCTGATGCGGGTGCTATGCTGGCACTGTCTTCATTACAGGATGCTACTGCACAGCTCGCAGCACCGACACCCAAATACTGCAAAAATCTTCTTCGATAATGATTTTTAGTGACTTTTTTGCTTTTCATCCAGAAATACCTCTTACCGTCCCGGCACTTTTTGCGATGCTATTTAAATGTATATTCGTTCTGCCAAAAAGATTTTTGATCAATTGATAGAATACTTCACGGCCGCCTGTTTTAACGAATAATGTTCAGGTTAGCATAAGATAACACCAACCATTTACTGCCACACCCTTCAAACTTCACCTGAACACGAGCGCTCGCACCATTGCCTTCCTGGTCAAGCACTACTCCCTCGCCGAATTTTTTGTGCATCACGCGCTGCCCGACTCGAATTCCATCGGCATTCTCATCGAGAGTACGTTTAACCCTGGGCATTGGCTCTGGGCGCGAGGTTTTTTGCATGAAACGTGAGCGCGGCCTGACCTCTACCATTAATTCCTGTGGAATTTCATTAATAAAGCGGGAGGGAGGGTTATAGTTTTCATTACCATAGTGGCGACGTGATTCCGCATACGACAGCATCAGATGCTCGCGTGCACGTGTAATGCCCACATAACAGAGACGACGTTCTTCTTCGACCCGCCCCGGCTCATCCATTGACATACTGCTTGGGAATAAACCTTCTTCCATCCCCACTAAAAAGACCAGCGGGAACTCCAGACCCTTGGCAGAATGCAATGTCATTAACTGTATACAATCTTCCCACCTGGAGGCCTGGCCCTCACCTGATTCAAGGGCCGCATTTGATAAAAACGCATCAAGTTCAGTGATTGCCTGTTCCTGCTCTGTATCGTATTGAAAACCGCGTGCCGCTTCGACTAATTCGAGCAGGTTTTCAAGGCGCGACTGTCCTTTTTCACTGCGGTCTTTTTCAAAGTGTTGCTGTAATCCTGACAGCTTAATTGCATGTTCCACTTTTTCTTCCAGGGCAGTATTCTCAAGTTCATCAGACAATCTCTCGATCAACATGACAAATTGTGTGAGCGCGGTTTGCGCTCTTGCTGCCAACGCACCCTGCTGTAATATTATTTTTGCTGACTCCCATAGCGGGATAGATTCCGCCCGTGCACGCTCGCGAACAATCTGTAATGTTCGGTCACCGATCCCTCTGGGAGGATGATTAACGATTCGCTCGAAGGCAGGGTCATCAATACGACTTGAAGTGAGTCTCAGATAGGCCAGTGCATCTTTAATTTCAGCGCGTTCAAAGAAACGCAGACCGCCATAAATACGATAGGGTAACTGCTGTGCTATCAGGTTTTCTTCAAACACACGTGACTGTACATTGGAACGATACAGCACGGCCACCTCATTATATCGGCGTGCTTGTTGCTGCACCCATTCTTTAATTCGTTCAATAACATAGCGGGCCTCATCATGTTCATTATAGGCTGCATATAGCTGTATCGGCGTCCCTTCATTTCCCTGGGTCCAAAGCTTTTTACCCAGCCGACCCTGATTATGATCAATCAGCCCATTGGCCGCAGAGAGGATGGTACTGGTTGAACGATAATTTTGTTCCAGACGGTATGTTTGTGTATCCGGATAATCCTTGCTGAAAGAAAAGATATTTTCTATCTTTGCCCCACGCCATCCGTAAATTGACTGATCGTCATCGCCCACTGCAAATACAGGCGCGTTCTTGCCTGCCAGCAGCTTGAGCCACTGGTACTGAATGGCATTAGTATCCTGGAATTCATCTACCAGCAGATGCCTGAAACGATGCTGATAATGAATTAAAATATCTTCATTATGTCGCAGTAACTCCAGGGTTCGTAACAATAATTCCGCGAAATCAACGACCCCAGCCCGTTGACATGCGGCTTCATACGCAACATATACACGCTGTAATTGTCGCGCCGTCAGGTCTCCATTATCCTGAATTTGACTGGCACGAAGTCCTTCATCCTTGCGTGCATTAATAAACCATTGAGCCTGCTTAACCGGCCACTTGGATTCATCAAGCTCGAGGCTTTTCATTATCCGCTTAACAAGCCGATGCTGGTCGTCTGAATCCAGAATCTGGAATGCCTGGGGTAAACCGGCAGATTGCCAGTGTGCACGCAACATGCGATGCGCAATGCCGTGAAATGTACCTACCCACATGCCTGCAAGATTTTCATCAAGCAGGCTTTCAACGCGCCCTCGCATTTCAGAGGCGGCTTTATTGGTAAAAGTGACCGCCAATAAACCATAAGGCGAAATTCCTTCTACCTGGCATAGCCATGCAATACGATGGACAAGCACGCGTGTTTTTCCGCTACCTGCACCCGCTAATACCAATGCCGGGCCAGGCGCTGCGGTTACCGCATCTCGTTGCTCCTGGTTTAATCCATCTAGGATATAAGAAACATCCACAATATCTCACTTACTGCCATATTTTTGCATACAGCATTTTTATGTTTAAGAATAATTAGAAGTAATATGATATTGCCATTGCAGCTGTTACTGCAGCGACTAACATATAAACTGAAAATCGTTTTTGTTGTTTACATTGATTTTCCAGGCGCTCTATTTCATGTTTCAAAAATGCATTCTGTCGCTTGGGCTCGAGTTCTGCCTGTAGAAAATAATTATGAATCAATGTTGGCAACTCGGGTGTCTGTTCCAGTACTTTTGGCAGATTTTTACGCATCCCCTTAACAAGTGCCCGCATCCCGACCTGCTCACTCATCCAGCGATCGAGAAAAGGCTTGGCCGTTTTCCATAAATCGAGCTCGGGATCCAGCTGACGCCCAAGGCCCTCAATATTTAACAGGGTTTTCTGTAGCAAAACCAGTTGCGGCTGCACTTCCATCTGGAAACGTCTTGCGGTCTGGAATAAGCGTAGCAACAAATTCCCAAACGAAATTTCACTGATTGGTTTTTGAAAAATTGGCTCACATACTGTTCTGATCGCCGACTCAAAATGATCGATACGTGTATTCGCGGGTATCCAGCCCGACTGAAGATGTAATTCCGCCACACGTCGATAGTCCTGATTAAAAAAAGCCAGTAAATTTTCTGCAAGATAACGCTGATCCTCAATAGACAGGGTGCCCATTATACCGAAATCAACGCCGAGATATTTGGGGTCTTCGGGGGTTTCATAAGACACAAAAATATTGCCGGGATGCATATCAGCATGAAAGAAATTATGCTTGAATACCTGGGTAAAAAATATATTGACACCCCGTTCTGACAACTTCTTCAAATTGATATTATTTTTATTTAAAGTAGCAATGTCGTTGACTGCAATCCCATGTATGCGCTCCATCACCATGACATTTATGCGGCAGTAATCCCAGTATACTTCCGGAACATAAAGGTCTGAACAATTCTCAAAATTACGTCTCAGCTGGCTGGCATTAGCTGCTTCACGCATGAGATCCAGCTCGTCCAATACTGTCTGCTCATAATCCTCTACCACTTCAATCGGCCTCAAGCGCCTTCCGTCAACCCAATAGCGGTGAGCAAGATTTGCAATCAGGTGCAATACTTCGAGATCTTTTTTAACCTGCTTGTGCACGTCTGGACGCAGCACCTTAACCACCACGTCTGAACCATCATGTAATGTCGCAGCATGCACTTGCGCGATGGAAGCTGAAGCCAGCGGTGTTTCATCGAAGCGGGCAAATATCTCGCTGACATTTTTACCAAATGCCTTTTCTACGATTTGACGAGCCTCACTGCCAGGGAAAGGAGGGACTCGATCCTGTAATTTGGTTAATTCATCCGCAATATCATCGGACAGCAGATCCCTGCGGGTGGATAGCGCCTGACCAAACTTTACAAAAATTGGGCCTAGATCCTCCAGTGCCCGCCTTATCCTGACACCATGAGAAATATCCACACTGCGAAACCAATGCCAGGGCAATAGCAGCAATACAAAGCGAATCGGCCTGAACAAATGGATTGCGAAGATCACTTCTTCCAGCCCATGACGGACCAGTACGATATTGATCTGTATAATACGGATAAACTGTCGAATCAGGCGCATATTTTAGTGATCACCTGTTAGAAGCCGATCCAGACGTGCTTCCAGTCTGTCAGTTTGTGCACGCACTTGATCAACCTCTTTTATAAACTGATCTACCTCCTCCTGTGTAGCGGAGACTTGCAGGTTATCTTGCAGATAGTCACGCATATCCAGCCTTATGTTTTGCCTTAACCGGTGCCCAAAAGCATGTAAAGCCCGCGCGCCTGCACCCAAACGATACGCTGCTGCATCACCCAGGTAAGCGGAAACAATTTCCTCCCAATCAACTTCTATATTGCGAAGTGTGTTTTGCAAAACACTGGCGATGTGGCTATCACCCCTGATTTCAATATCACCGCTCTTGATTAACTGATCCTGTTGTGTCCCGAGCATGAATTGGGGGAAGGTGGATGGTGAAACAATTATTTCAACATCCGGGTTTACGTTATCGTCATTGATTTCTTCAACGCTGGGCCCCTGTATCCGCAAACCCAGATTTAACCCCGTGTCACGCAACACGATGCGAATAGCCTTGCCATTAACCTGTTCCAGACTTTTGGCTTTTTCGACGTCCTGTGCAAGGTAGCGATTGAGTGCTGCAATTATAAGATTCTTCATTAGAGCTTGTAACCTACATGGGCTGCAACAATACCGCCGGTCATATTTATATAGCGAGCACGCCCGAAGCCTGCATTATCAAACATTTGCTTGAGTGTTTGCTGGTCCGGGTGCATGCGAATCGATTCGGCCAGATAACGATAACTGTCGGCATCTTTTGCTACCCATTGCCCCAATCGGGGAAGAATAGAAAAAGAATAAAGATCATATACCGGTGTTATCCAGGGTGCTGCCCTTGAAAACTCAAGTACTACAAATTTACCACCCGGCCTGAGGCTGGCATAAACCGAGGACAGACACTTTTCCTTATAGGTTACATTGCGTAAACCAAATGCCATGGTAATACAGTCGAAGCTATTGCTTGCAAATGGCAACGCTTCTGCATTGGCCTGCACATAATACAAATTACTGAGCCGCCCCTGATCAACCATTCTTGCCCGTCCTACTGCAAGCATGCTTGCATTGATATCACATAATACCACTTGTCCACGTGATCCTACACGGTTATGCAAATCTGCTGCCAGGTCACCTGTACCTCCGGCCAGATCAAGTACTTTTTGTCCTGGCCTGACTGCCGCCACATTTAATGTGAATTTTTTCCATAGGCGATGCAATCCGAACGACATAAGATCATTCATGACATCATAATTATCAGCGACAGATTCAAACACCTGTCTGACGCGTTGGGTTTTTTCCCTGGGCGTTACATCAGTGTAACCAAAATGGGTCTTCTCGTCGTTTTCCATTAATATGGTGCTTAGTGCATTTTTCTTTTATGGCCCGCAGCTTCAAGTCTATCCAAATAATCCTGCCATTTCTTATCTTTCTCAACGCCTAATTCATACAGGTGATCCCAGCTATATAATCCAGAGCTATGGTTGTCATCAAAAACCAGCTTTACAGCATAATTACCAACTGGCTCTATCGCTGTGATATTTACATCTTCCTTGCCTACCTGCAGTACTTCCTGACCAGGGCCATGCCCCATGACTTCGGCAGAAGGAGAATATACGCGAAGATATTCGCAACTGAGCTCAAACCGGGAGCCATCATCAAACGCTATTTCCAGTATTCTGGATTTCTGGTGTAGCTGTATTTCCGTTGGAATCACTTTTGCCATTTTGATTTCCTTGCAGTATTTGTGAAATTACAATTTTAAAGAATATAACGGCTCAAATCTTCATTTTTGCTCAGCTCGGATACGTTATTTTTTACATACTCCTCATCGATGATAATCTTCTCACCAGTTTTATCGGGCGCCTCGAATGATAGAGTTTCCAGCAATCTCTCCATAATCGTATGTAAACGCCGTGCACCAATATTTTCTGTCCGTTCATTAACATCAAATGCTGTTTGGGCAATTCTTTTTATCCCATCCTGGGTAAATTCAAGTGTCACACCTTCCGTAGCCATTAAGGCTATATATTGTTCACTTAATGATGCATTTGGCTCGATAAGAATGCGGACAAAATCATCGACTGAGAGTGCGTTCAGTTCTACACGGATTGGCAAACGACCCTGCAATTCCGGAACAAGATCAGTAGGTTTTGCCAAATGAAATGCACCGGAAGCAATAAATAAGATATGGTCAGTTTTTACTACTCCATGCTTGGTAGACACAGTACAGCCTTCTACCAGCGGCAACAGGTCTCTCTGCACACCTTCGCGTGATACATCCGTTCCACTAAACTCGCCGCGCTTTGCAACCTTGTCTATTTCATCAATAAACACGATTCCATTTTGCTCCACCTGACGTAATGCCCGGGCCTTGACATCATCTTCATTAATTAACTTCTGCGCTTCTTCTTCAACCAACAATTTAAATGCATCTTTGACCTTTAACGTGCGTTTATTTGTCTTTTGCGCACCAATATTCTGAAACATCCCCTGTAACTGGCTAGCCATATCTTCCATTCCCGGGGGTGTCATAATTTCAACACCAAGCGGATTGGCTTTTAATTCTATTTCAATTTCAGTATCATCCAGGTCTCCTTCTCGCAGTTTCTTCCTGAATTTTTGCCGCGTATCACTGGCAAACCCTGAGCTTTTCTCAGCACCGCTTTCATAATGATCTGCTTTTGGTGAAGGTAACAACACATCAAGAATGCGTTCTTCCGCCGCTTCTGCCGCGCGAAAGTTGACCTTTGTCATTTCTATCTCTCGCGTTGTTTTAATTGCACTATCAGTGAGATCACGAATGATGGATTCAACATCCCTGCCCACGTAACCTACCTCTGTAAATTTTGTCGCTTCCACCTTTATAAAAGGCGCCTTGGCAAGCTTTGCAAGTCTTCTGGCTATTTCGGTTTTACCAACGCCGGTCGGGCCTATCATTAGTATATTTTTTGGTGTCACCTCAGCCTGTAAAGTTTCTGGCAACTGCATACGTCGCCAGCGGTTTCTTAGTGCTATTGCGACAGCTCGTTTGGCATCTTGTTGTCCAACAATATGTCGATTTAATTCTTCTACTATTTCTCTTGGCGTCATACTCGACATGGTTAATTCCTTTTATTAAACAAACAGGACAGAAGGTTATAGTTCCTCTATGCTGACATTACTGTTTGTATAGATACAAATATTTGATGCGATGCTTAATGCGTTATCAACGATTTGACGGGCAGACAATTCACTATGGTCAAGTAGCGCGCGTGCCGCGGCCTGAGCATACGGCCCACCAGAGCCGATTGCGATCAGGGCATCTTCAGGTTCTATAACATCGCCATTACCCGAGATAATCAACGACGTAGTCTTATCCGCGACTGCCAGTAATGCTTCCAGGCGGCGCAGCATACGATCTGTGCGCCAATCTTTGGCCAGCTCAACTGCAGATCTTGTCAAGTGGCCACTATGCTTCTCAAGCTTGCCTTCAAATCTCTCAAACAGCGTAAATGCATCCGCAGTACCGCCGGCAAAGCCAGCGATAACCTGACCATTGTATAATCGGCGTACTTTATTGGCATTGCTTTTCATAATGGTATTACCGAGCGTTACCTGGCCATCACCGCCCAGAACAACTTCGTTATTACGTCTTACCGAAACTATCGTAGTCATGCTATTGCCTAAAATTTTAAACAGGCGCGAATTGTACACGACTGTGAGTGGTCGCGGTTATCTACCAAAATAGGAATTACTTACTGCGGGATTTTCGCGCTCGGGGGTGTGCCTGATCATAAACTTTGGCTAAATGCTGGAAATCCAGCTGGGTGTAGACTTGCGTAGTACTGATATTCGCGTGCCCGAGTAGTTCCTGTACAGAACGCAAGTCACCACTCGACTCGAGCATATGGCTGGCAAAGGAATGGCGCAGCATATGTGGATGTACATGCACACCAAGGGTAGTTTTTTGAGCCTGTTCACGCACCCTTTTCTGTACTGCACGTTGCGACAGGCGAGTGCCGCGATGGTTTACAAACACAGCGGCTTCATTTTCAATGGCAACACTGGTGCGCAATTCCAGCCAGGCACTCAGTGCCTCACGGGCCTGTTGCCCGACTGGAAGATATCGCGTTTTGTTCCCCTTGCCCGTGATCTTGACTTGCCCGGCACGCAGATCAAGGTCCTGCAAATTCAAATAAACCAGTTCAGACAGCCTCAGGCCCGATGAATACATCAGTTCCATCAAGGCATGGTCACGTATTTCAAGCGGGTTAGTCTTTGTCCCACTGAGCAGACGATCAACCTGATCAACATCCAGAACCCTTGGCAACTTTTTTATGCCTTTTGGTGCGCGTACGTCGGCAGCCGGGTTACTGCCTATAAAACCGTTTTTTATCAGATGCTTATAAAATCCACGTAATGAGGATAACAGCCTTTGCATACTACTCTCTGCCAGGCCTTTTCGATGACAACTGGCAATATAGGCGCGGATATCATGGATCGAGGTACAGGTGATATCACTGATATTCTGTGTCGCCATGTAGTCAATGAAACCTTGCAGGTCTCTTCGATAGCTCGCGATGGTGGCCGGAGAGTAATGTTTGATGGTGCGCAGATATTCAAGATACTCGTTAAGTGTTTGCTCAACCATCTTTCGCCTGTGGTTACTGTTTAAGCAACTTCTTCAGCTTGCGACTTAGCAAATCCGCAAGATATTCCAGGAATAGAGTCCCCATGCCTTCGTAAAAACGGTTTTCATTAGAACTGCCGAGCAGTAACACACCAAAATTTTTATTGCTGCGCAGTGGTATCGCCACTCCGGATTTTACATCCACCCGCTTGACAAACAGATCAACCAGTCCTTTTCCACGCAGAAATATGCAGTCCCTGCAGTTATCCATAATAATCTGCTTATAAAAAACGTATTCCAGATCTGCATCTGTTATGTTGTTTTCCACGGGTACCGTATACTCCGGGTCTACATCATAAAGCCCTAAACGGATCTGCAGGGAAGGAAATTCATTGTTCAGCAAATCATTAATAATTGGAACAATGTTTTTATTGTGATCTATTTCGATCAGTCTGCGGGCAATCCTGTGGAGCTGTTCCTCAAGAATTTCGTTATCCTGGGCTATTTGCACCAAATGAAGGATTTTCTTCTCCAGACTATTATTTTTTTCACGCAACAGATGTATCTGTCTTTCCACGAGCGACACCGCAGTACCGGACTCGTGTTTTATGTCCAGGTCACGTAATAACGCAGGATATTGGTTGAAAAATTCCGGGTGCTGCAACAGATAATCTTTGACCATCAATGGGTCCATCGAGGATACCGTTTCACGACGTCTGGCACTTGCGTGAATTTCGGATTTTGTTGTCATAGATTGATACTCCCCTCAAAACTAAACTCTGTTGGCCCGGTCATTAACAGGCATCCATTATTATCCCGGTGTATTTCCAGCACACCACCTGGCATGGTGATTGAGACTGTGTCGTCTACTTTGTTTTTTTGCTGGGCCACCGCGGCGGCGGCACATGCACCAGATCCGCTGGCAAGAGTCTCGCCAACCCCACGCTCGAATATTCTCTGCGCCATGCTACGCCGGCTTTTTATCTGCACGAACTGTATATTTGTACGCTTTGGGAAACGCGAATCAGTTTCCAGCTGACTGCCTATTGCCTGCACATCTGCAGCATTCACATCTTCAACGAAAATTACAGCGTGAGGATTACCCATAGATACAACCGCAAATTCTAATGAAAGACTGTTGATGTTAGCCCTGTAAACATTGTCAGGACTGTTTTCAGTAAACGGTACTTTTTCAGATTCAAATTCTGGCTTCCCCATCTCCACCGAGACATTTATGCTATCATGCACATGTAATGTAAAAATACCAGCCAGTGTTTTGACCTTAATAACCTGTTTGTCCGTCAAACCCTGTTGTCTAACGAACTGGGCAAAACAGCGCGCACCATTTCCACATTGTTCTACTTCACCACCGTCACTATTAAATATTCGGTAACGAAAATCAACATCTTCTTGATCGGGTGACTGGGCAATTAGCAATTGATCGCATCCAATACCAAACTTGCGGTGCGCAATATGACGTATATTTTCCTGTGTTAAATGAATTTCTTGTGTTACAGCATCAAGCAAAACAAAATCATTGCCGAGGCCGTGCATTTTTACAAAATTAATTTTCACTTTGTTTGTCGTGAGTTATTGCGGCTTGTTAATTACTTTTATGCGCTATTGTCCTGATTAATACCCAACCGTAAAATTTCTTTATAGATACAAAGATCCATTACCATGCTGATTCCGTGATGTCGGGCTTTTTTTTTGGCTTCAGCATCGATGACGCCTTCCTGTAACCATATCTTTTTAATCCCCCGCTCAATGCATTCATCAACAATTCTCTCAACATATTTAGACGCCCTGAATACATTCACCAGATCTACCTGAAAAGGAATATCCGATAATGTCCGGTAAACCTTTTCACCAAGAATTTCGTGAACACCCGGTCGCACCGGAACGATGCGGTAGGAAAATGACTGTAGATGCCGCGCAACCCGATGGCTGGGTCTATTCGCTTTTGGCGATAAGCCAACCATTGCAATTGTTTTTACATTCTGCAGCAGCTCCCTGACTGCCTGATCCTGATAATAACTCAAAAGTGACAACTTGCCTCATGGCTGGATAACAACGCTATATAAGCACTTCATTTTGCCACAATTCATCCAGTGCATCACGCCGTCGAATCAAATACACATCCTCATTTTCGACAAGAAGCTCGCAGGGGCGCGGACGTGAATTATAGTTACTTGCCATTGACATGGCATAGGCCCCTGCAGACATTACTGCCAGCAAATCTCCCGGACCCAGTATATCTATCGCTCTCTGCCGGGCAATAAAGTCGCCACTTTCACAAACCGGCCCGACGACATCATAGACTTTTTGACTGCCTTGCGTATTGCGCTGCACTGGCATCAGGCTGTGCCAGGCCTGATACAGCGCCGGTCTGATTAGATCATTCATGGCAGCATCAACCAGTACGAACTCTGTAATATCAATATCTTTTATATATTCCACGCGGGTAAGAAGTATGCCTGCATTGGCGATAATTGAACGCCCTGGTTCAATAATAAGCTGATAGTTTTTAGCCTCGAACAGAGGGGCCAGTTGCTGGGCATAGTCCCTGAATTCCGGGATGCTCTCCTGGTGGTACTGGATACCGAATCCACCCCCAAGATCTATATGCTTCAGTGTGATGCCTATCTCCTCCAGCTTTTCCACAAACGCAAAGACATGCCTGGCTGCATCGATATAAGGATCGGTTTCGGTAAGCTGCGATCCAATGTGACAGTCCACACCCACGGCTTTCACCCACTGGTGATCTTTAATGGATTTATATAAAGTAAACGCGTGCTCAGTGGCAATACCAAACTTGCTTTCTTTGAGACCAGTGGAAATGTAGGGATGGGTTTTAGGATTGACGTCAGGGTTGATCCTAAGTGATACATTGACAGGAGTTTGCATTTCACGTGCGATGTCAGCGATACGCTCCAGCTCAAACTCCGATTCAATATTGATACAGCCAATCTGGCAATGTATTGCCTTGCGTATTTCATCTTCACGTTTTGCAACACCTGAAAACATCACTTTGCCGGCATCTCCGCCTGCCTTCAGGACCCGTTCAAGTTCTCCTATTGATACAACATCGAAACCCGCTCCCCACTGCGCCAGAATTTGCAATATGGCAATATTGGAATTGGCCTTTACAGCGTAACAGGGCAAGAAATCCAGCATTGAAAAAGCATCGCATAGCTTGTTCCACTGCAATTTAAATGCATTTTTAGAATAAACATAAGCTGGCGTACCATATTCGAGCGCCAGTGATGCAATATCGACACCTTCGACATACAACCTATCATGTCGATACTCAAAACCGGGAAATTGACTCACTATCAGACCTGTAATTTAAAAGCGTTTGAATGATGTTGTTTTATTCGATGTTTCTGTCTTCGGCGGGCGTTGCCGTTTCAGGCATATTCGTTGCGGTGACAGCCGGCTCTTCGGCCTGCTTCTCGGCAGGCATGTAGAGATCACCATACTGTCCGCAACCTGACAGTAACAAACCTGACAATAACAAAAGAACATAAGTATCTTTACTTGACTGGCCCAACATGGAATTAAGCGTTAGCATCCTGTGAATAAATATAATACGCAATATTATAACGGTGTCCTTGCCGGGATAATATAGTCATGTAACAGGAAAAATAATGAAACGACTGGATTATATAGAAGAGATACATGGTCACACACCCGATAGCGCCATCATATGGTTACATGGACTGGGAGCCGATGGCTACGACTTCAAACCAATTGTAAAACAGCTTGCTTTGCCCCCTGAGTTATCAATACATTTTATCTTCCCCCATGCACCCGTACAATCCGTTACCCTGAATCACGGCATGAACATGAATGCATGGTATGACATCCACGCATTGTCCCTGGAAGCAAAAGAGGATCAGGCCGGAATCCAGTCCTCGATGCATGCCGTGGAGGCACTCATCAGTCATAAATTTGCCCACCTGGATTCGACACGCATAATTATTGCCGGCTTTTCACAGGGCGGCGCACTTGCCTTGCACACCATGTTACACGGCAGCCAGCCGATTGGCGGCATAGTTGCACTATCCGCTTATCTTCCTGTTCGCCATCTGCTCGCCAAAGCTAATCAACAACGTGTCATCGGACACAAGGTTTTTATGGCTCATGGTGAATATGATGAAATAATCCCCCTGCAATTTGGGAAACTGGCCAATGATGCGCTAGTTGCGCTGGGAGCAGATGTTTGCTGGCGCACTTACCCCATGGCTCACGAAGTATGCACCGCTCAAATCAGGCATATCAGGGAGTGGCTGATCGCATACTTAGGCTAATGGTCAAGCCGGTTGCGGGCCAGCACCAGCTGGTGGCGCACCTGGTCAGGACTTGTTCCCCCGAAAACCTGCTTGGATTCTGCCGACCCGCGTGTTTGCAACACAGGGTAAACATCCTGATCGATATGTGAAGAAATTGTCCGGAATTGATCCGGTGTTAATTCCGGCAGCTGTTTACCTTCATCAATCGCCAGCCTTACTGCGCGACCCACTATTTCATGAGCATCCCGGAATGCCACACCTTTGGCTACCAGATAATCAGCCAGATCCGTTGCGGTGGCATAGCCCTTATTTACTGCCAATGCAAGATTGTCTTCGTTAAAAACAATATTTGGCAGCATGTCCGCATAGACACGGACGCTACCCAGCACTGTGTCGATGGTATCGAATAAGGGTTCTTTGTCTTCCTGGTTATCTTTATTGTAGGCCAGCACCTGTGATTTCATCAGAGTCAGTAGCGACATCAGATTGCCAAACACGCGTCCACTTTTGCCGCGGACCAGTTCCGGCACATCCGGATTTTTCTTCTGTGGCATTATGGAGGAGCCCGTGCAAAAACGATCCGGCAACTCAATGAATTCAAACTGTTGGGATGCCCACATCACCAATTCTTCGGACATGCGTGATAAGTGCATCAACAGCATTGATGCGAAAGCACAAAACTCAATCGCGAAATCCCTGTCACTGACCGCATCGAGGGAATTATTACTTATCTGATCAAATCCCAGCAGCCCGGCGACATATTCACGGTCCAGCGGAAAAGGTGTCCCGGCCAGCGCCGCAGAACCGAGAGGCATGATATTGACGCGTTTTTTACAATCTTTCAGGCGACTGCGATCACGAGACAGCATTTCAAACCAGGCCATCATGTGGTGTCCTACTGTAATCACCTGTGCAACCTGGAGATGTGTGAATCCTGGCATCAGGGTTGCCGCATATTTTTCTGCAAGCGCGATCAGCGCCTCTTGCATGCGCAGCAGCTCAGCATCAATCAGGTCGATCTGGTCACGCAAATAAAGACGAATATCTGTGGCGACCTGGTCATTGCGTGAACGCCCGGTATGCAGCTTTTTCCCCGCCTCACCAATTTTTGCCACCAACCTGGATTCGATATTCATATGCACATCTTCAAGGTCGACACGCCATGTAAATGAAGCGGATTCTATTTCCTCTTTGATTTCATCAAGAGCGTCTATAATGGACTTGCTTTCCGCACTGGTTAACACACCAATTTTAGCCAGCATGCGTGCGTGAGCCTGGGAACCGGCAATATCCTGTGCATACATGCGTTGATCAAATGCCACAGATGCCGTAAATTCCTCCACGAATGCATCCGTTGATTCTGTGAATCGTCCACCCCATGGTTTTGACTGTTGATTATCTGCCGAAGGCGGGTTTTTTGTATTGTTATGAGACATAATTCGACATCGCTGCTAATACGGTCTAAATGTGGCGTGAGTATACCTAGGATCCGAATGTTTAAAAATATACATACCGCATAGCGGAATCATCTGTCATTATGGCTCAAACTTCTTCTCGCCAACCGGCTCACCAGGATAACACCCAGACAGATCCGGGCTTCCTGCCTGATTTTTGCAATGCACGGGTGATATTCCTCGTCATACTTGGGGCCATATTACTCGCGTTTGTTCTATCACTCGCATCCATGCGCAGTGGGGAAGATTACTGGGTAGACCTGTCGATGATATCGTTATTTATTGTCTGGATTGCTTTTGGCAACATCCTCGTGCTGTGCGTGTGTCGACGGTTTCTGCATCGGCTCAGCCCGATTATTGCCGCTTTTTCCAGCTATGGCCTGAGTCTGATGGTGACGGTGGTAGTTTCTATTCTAGCGCTGCTGACCACCCCCCAGGAAACCAGTCCGATAAGTCAGACTGATTCATTGATTTTAAATAGCTTTCTGCTGCGAAACCTGGCGATCAGCGCAATAGTCAGCGCCGTCGCGCTGCGTTATTTTTATGTTCAGCATCAATGGAAATCCAATATACAGACAGAGGCTCGTTCTCGGATTCAGGCGCTACAGGCACGTATTCGCCCTCACTTTCTGTTTAACAGCATGAATACGATTGCCAGCCTTACCCAGACCGCGCCCATCAAAGCAGAAAAAGCGGTCCTTGATCTGGCCGACCTGTTTCGGGCCTCACTGGGTCACCAGGACAAGGTTACGCTGCGTGAAGAGTTAGATTTTACCAAACGATACATTAATATAGAGGAATTAAGACTGGGCAATCGGTTAAAAATTGAACTACACTTGCAAGATAACACCAGTTTGAGCACACTGATTCCCGCATTAATCTTGCAACCTTTGGTAGAAAATGCGATATATCATGGCGTAGAGCCACTGACAGACGGGGGGACCGTGCGTATTGACATTGAGAGCACTGCGCGTGAATTAACACTGACAATCACAAACCCAAAACCTTTGGAGCGTGATCCTCTTCGATCAGGCAATAAGATGGCACAGGATAACATCAGGCAACGCCTCCAGCTTGCCTACGGTGACCAATCCAAGATGAAAATCAAGGAATCCGATAAAGATTATTCTGTAAGTTTTAATATACCCATAGAAGCTAATTAATGGCTTAACCAAGAGGCAGGCAAATGAAAGTTTTGATTGTGGATGATGAAGCACCAGCACGTGACCGTTTAATACATATGGTCTCCTCGATAGACAGCATGGAAACCAGTGGTCAGGCATCAAATGGCCTGGAGGCTGTGCGCATGGTTCAGGACTCGCACCCTGACGTTGTCCTTATGGATATCCGTATGCCGGGAATGGACGGCCTAGAAGCCGCGCGGCACTTAAGTGAAATGGACGAACCTCCCGCCATCATATTTACGACCGCTTATAGTGAACATGCACTTGAGGCATACGATGCCAACGCTGTTGATTACCTGGTAAAACCTATTCGACAGGAAAAGCTTGAAAAATCTCTGGCCAAGGCACGCAAACTCACCAAGGCGCAGATTGCTGCACTTAATATTGAGACTAATAATACCGGACGCAGCCACATATGTGCGAGGATCCGTGGCAACCTGGAACTGATTCCGGTGGATGAAATTGTTTATTTTCAGGCTGACCAAAAATATATTACGGTTCGTCATCTGGGCGGAGAAGTACTGATTGAGGACGCGCTCAAAAACCTGGAAACAGAATTTGAAGACCGCCTGATCCGAATACACCGCAACGCACTGGTCAGTACACACTACATTACCGGCATGGAAAAAAATATTGATGGCAGGTTCGTTGTTACTTTTAAAGAAGTTGATGACAAACTCGAAATCAGCCGCCGCCATGTGGCAGAGGTACGTAAATTTCTCAAATTCCGATAGGACTCTTCCGCGACTAACTGCATATGTCACGCATTAGAATCGCAACGCGTGAGAGCCAGCTCGCCCTTTGGCAAGCAAATGAGGTGTCACGTCTTCTGGCTTGGCACCATCCCGGGATCGAGATCGACATAATAGGCATGACCACTGAAGGAGATCGATTTCTGCAGGCGTCACTCGCCACGGCCGGAGGGAAAGGTTTATTTGTCAAAGAGCTGGAACAGTGTCTGCTGGCTAATCAGGCTGATATTGCGGTCCATTCAATGAAAGATGTCCCTTATGCACTGCCAGATTCTCTCGAGATAACGACCATACTCGAACGTGAAGATCCGCGTGATGCATTTGTGTCAAACCACTACACTTCTGTCGCAGAATTACCGCAAGGCGCGGTAGTAGGCACATCAAGTACACGCCGAGAGTGTCAGCTTAGAGCATCACGCAGAGATTTAGTCATCAGGCCATTACGCGGTAATGTAAATACGCGTTTAAGGAAACTGGATGACGGTGAGTACGATGCCATTATTCTGGCCAGCGCAGGGTTAAAGCGTCTTGGTTTCGAAACCAGGATTGCCGCGCTGCTGGATATTAGTACCAGTTTACCTGCAATTGGCCAGGGCGCCATCGGAATTGAATGTCGCTCTAATGACAGCCAGACGCAACAGCTATTGGCTCCCCTGCATGACAACGCGACCGCGCTGTCAATTTCTGCTGAACGTGGGATCAGTACCGCCCTATCAGCCAATTGTCATTTACCCATTGCTGCACATGCCCATTTGTCAGGGGATAAAATCACACTTCAGGCCCTGGTGGGAAAACCGGATGGGTCACAAATGATACGCGCGTCATCCACGGGCGAACAAGACAACGTTGCAGGCATTACTCAGGATGTCATCAGTGAGCTGGTAAACCTGGGTGCCACGGAACTCATTCAGTCACTCAATCAGGCATGATTTAGTGCCTCGGCGTCCACCTCTGCAGAACCTGTCCGTTGTTGTCACTCGCCCTGCGCATTCCAGTCACAATATTTGTCAACAATTGGCATCTGCGGGTGCCAGTCCCATCGCTTTTCCCTGCCTGGAGATCAAAACGAACCCGGATGCCCATCTGGATTCATACGCCCAACAGCTTGAACGCAGTGATATCTTAATTTTTACCAGTAAAAATGCAGTTAATCACGCTTTTCACAATATCAGTAATTTAACTGAAATATGTGCTCAAAAACCGTGCATCCTGGCGGTAGGAGAAGCGACTGCACGCGCATTAAACCTGCATGGCGTGGAACAGGTAATGGCGCCCAAACACTCAACAGATTCTGAAGCATTGCTAAAACTCGAGGCATTACAGCAAGTTAAAAAAAATATGATATTAATCATTAAAGGGGTAGGTGGCCGTGAGTTACTGTATGACACCCTTATGGCTCGCGGCGCGATCGTTCATAATATGGAAATTTATCAGCGTGATTTACCTTCACGGGTTGATCTCGCGCCACTAAGAAATAAAATTGACCTGATTCTGTTTACGAGCAGTGAGAGTGTGGATAATTTCTTAACACTAACCACGGATTGTCTGCAACAATCACTACTTGCATGTCAGACAATTGTGGGACATCCGCGCATTGCAGCCAAAGTATCATCTCTTGGATTCAAAAAAATGCCTATAATAGCCACAACCCCATCAGATGCAGATATGCTGGCTGCAATCCATCTATGGGCACGTGAGCATCTGGCCCATTAGCAAGTCGATCATCGCAAAATAAGAATGGAGAACAAAATGAGCACTCAGGGTGATACTGACCCAAAATCAAACAATCCCCCCGGCAAGCCCAAGGCAAATACCAATCAGCAAAAATCCGGCGGAGCTTTATTGGCAATATTCCTCTTCCTGACATTTTTACTGGTAGTCGGCGGCCTGGGCGCAGGCTATTATGTCTGGCAACAAATGCAGCAGCAGTTACAGTCAGCACAAGTCGAGCGCCAGGCCTTAGAACACGCACTGGGTAATCTGGATGAAAATCCACGCATCCAGAATTTCAGCCACCGCATCAGTAAAAAAGTTGATGATCTTAATCTGAAAATCAATAAACTTGCCGAACAGCAACAAAATATTGCCAGCGAGCAGGCACGTCTGGCCGGGATAGTCGAACAAACCCGCGAGGTGGTTGGCCGCAGCCAAAAAGGCTGGATGCTGAAAGAAGTAGAGCATGTATTGCGTATGTCCCAGCATCGCCTGTTGCTGGATCGCGACTTTGAAGGAGCTCAGACCGGGCTTAAAGCGGCTGACCAGCGTCTCAAGGAGATCAATGATGTACGACTCATTCCTATCCGCCAGTCTATTGCCAGGCAAACCAGCAAACTCAACCAGTTTCCACACCCTGACTATGTCGGTATCCAGCTGTCGCTGGATAATGTTATTGCTCAGCTAAAGACCGGTTTGGTCGAACAGGCGACCAGTATTACTGACAGCGACCAGCAACAGAAACAACCCGAAACAGATAAGGCGGCTGATCACAAAGAACAGGCGCAACCCATGGACGTGAAAAGAGCCTGGGAAATTGCCAGACAATTCGTCGTGCAAACCATGAGTAAAGCCAAAACCACCCTGAGCAACTCGGTAAATATTACACATGGCGAACAGAAAGTAGCGCTATTTATCGAGCAACAGGAAAAGAAGCGTGCTTATGATTTTTTACGCAGCAAGTTACTGACTGCCAAATATTCGGTAAGTACCCGGGATGATATCGCTTTTCACCAGCAACTGAATGCAGCCCTTGCGTGGCTGGAAAATAATGAACAGTTTGCCAATAGTGAGTCCCTGGCAGGTAGTATCCGCGAAATTAACGAACACAATCTGATGCCTGCACTACCAGACATCACAGAGCCATCAACATTACTTGCAAAGTATATGAATACCCTTAAGGACAAGAAATGATTAAACGAATTTTATTCATATTATTCATCGGCCTGATTATTGCGGGTGTCGGTATCATTATTATGCGTGAAACCGGTTTTGCTGTTTTTAGTTATGGTGATACAACGATTGAAATAAGTCTCATCAAATTTTACTTTGCCGTTGTATCTGCCTTTATTGTTTTATATTTCCTGTTCCGGATTATTGGCGGGTTATTTCGCCTACCTGCCCGCATACACCATAAGCGACAAGACAGGCGCAACCTTGAAATCATGCACTCGCTTGAGACAGCAATGCTCAACTTCAGCCAGTTTAACTGGGCACATGCGCTTCGCACTGCGACCAAACATGTAAAACACAGCCCGATAAAAAAAGCACAGCACCTGTTTGCTGCACATTGTGCTCATAACTCCGGCCAGACCGACACGCGTAATGCCCAGGTCGCAAGTTTGCGTGGCATCAGCGGGGGCAGGGAAATTGCCAATACGATTGAAGCAGAGTTTGAGCTGGAAGACGGCCACGCGGACAAAGCACTGTCAATCCTGCAGGGAGAAAGTACCGACAATATCTGTAATCTGAATACTCTTTCACATGCTTACATAGAGACGGAAAATATAGAAGGGCTGGAGAAGGTACTTGAGAAACTTTTGCCACATACTGACAGATCAGCCAGGATCCGCTATACCATGAAACGTGGCCTGAAATGGATGATAAGCCATTATGATATCCAGTCAGCAGACGTCCGGCTTGCCGGACTGTGGAAAATCTATCATAAACAGTTCAAAGACAATCCCACCTTACTGCATTCATATGTTCATACGCTGGTAAAACACGGGCGGGATAACATTGCAGAACAAATCATCAAATCACATCTGGATGAATCCTGGGACGAACTGCTTATCCAGGAATATGGTTTACTGAAGATTGATAATATCGAACAGAGAACCAGGCAGTCTGAAGACTGGCTAAAACAGCACAAAGACAGTGCAGGCCTGTTGCTTACCCTGGGCCGTCTTTATAAAAGCCAGAAACTCTGGGGCAAGGCGAAAAGTTACCTGGAAACAAGTCTTAGCCGCAAACCACTGGTTGCAACCTATGCCGAGTTGGCCGAATTACATGAAATGCTCGACGAGCCTATTGATGCACAACGCTGTGCCAAAAAAGGTTTGCACATTGCGACCCGCGACAGAGTTGAGGCCAAACGTACTTTCTGACGTAATATGACCACACCATCCATCAACGACACTCCGGTGATTGTCGGCTGTGGTTTTCTGGGTAAGTACCTGGCTAAACTCTTGTGTAACAGTCACAAGATACCGCTTTGTATTATTCAGTCCCGGCAAAGCTTTGATCATTTAAGCAGCGAAGGTTTCGACACCAGGCTTTTTGATCTCGACGACGTTGGTAAGCCGCTGGGCTTTCAGCTTGAAAACCGTGAAATTTACTACCTGGCGCCACCCTCCAGGACGGACCTTTGTGACCATCGTATGGACTATTTTCTGTCCCTGTGCGCACTTAACCCGCCCAAAAAAATTGTATATATCAGCACATCGGGGGTATATGGTGACTGCCAGGGAGAGTGGGTTGATGAGACAAGACCAATGGCCCCCATTTCACAACGTGCCACCCGCCGTGTTTATGCAGAAAATGCGTTAACCCGCTTTTGTAATCGACAACCGACAGATTACTTAATCCTGCGTGTTGGCGGTATTTACGGGCCTGAGCGTTTACCTGTCCAACGCCTTCGTGATATTACCGTGATATGCCCGGATGAAGCACCCTATAGCAATCGCATTCACGTTGCAGACCTGGCTCATGTATGCCAGATTGCCATGAATAGTCAGTATCGCAATGATGTATTCAATGTCGCAGATGGACATGCAACAACCATGACTGACTTTTATTACAAACTTGCGGATTTCTCTGGCCAGCCACGCCCCCCGTGCGTACCCATGTCGCAGGCGAGTGAAAAGTTATCTGCTGGCATGCTGTCATTTATTCGTGAGTCACGTCGGTTATCAATCAGAAAATTACAGACACAGCTCAAGGTTAGCATACAATTCCCTGACCTGACGTCTGGTCTGAAAAATTGCTTTAACAAATAAAATTAAAAAATTTGTAATCTTGATAAAGCAAAGGTATGTTGTTGCCTGATAATTTATTGATAATTTATAACTAACCTTGAAGACAATAATTTCCAGCTTCGTATGTCTGTTCCTGCTTTGGGAAATGCTTTCTGGTTATTTGAAAGCCAACCTGATTATCCTGGGCCTGTTATCCTGTCTCTTCGTCACGCTCGCCGCGATTCGTCTGAAAATCTATAGCTCGCATCATGAACGCCTGCGATTCAACTTAAGATTACCTTTTTATGTCCCCTGGTTACTCAAAGAGATTATAAAGTCAAACCTCCATGTGGCTCGCTGCATTTTGAGTGGCAGCCAGTCAATGCAACCACAACTGGTAAGCATCAAGTTCAGTCAAAAAACCAACACAGGCATTGCCGTCCACGCGAATAGTATTATCTTAACTCCGGGAACCATCAGTATCGATATCACTGACACAGAAATTGTCGTGCATGCACTCACTGATCATACTGCAAAAGGTGTTATCAATGGTGATATCGACAAACAGGTCCAGCGGCTGGAGGATAGAATCACATGATTACTGCTGCCTTGATTGCCATCATGATTGTCATGGTATTGGTGCTCCTCCGTGCATGGCTCGGACCATCGTTATTTGACCGAATCCTGGCAATAAATACTTTTGGTACAGCCACCGTGTTAGCCATTGCTATTCTCGGATTTTATATGCAGCGCCCGGCTTTTATGGATATAGCGATAGTTTACTCCCTGATTAACTTTATAGGCACGGTTGCAGTACTCAAGCTTTATCGATTCAATAGCCTTGGACATCAGGGCAAGGAAGAGACCTGATGACGCTGTTACTTGACTGGGTAAGTGCCTCACTCGTACTGGTTGGCAGTATATTTTGTCTGATTGGTGCTTTTGGAATTATCCGGCTACCGGATTTTATCACGCGCGTACATTCAGCCAGCCTGATAGACAGCTTTGGTGCCATTTTTATCATCACTGGCCTTATCCTTCAGGCTGGCCTCACCCTGACCAGTATCAAGTTAGCCCTAATGCTGATTTTTTTGCTGGTAACGGGGCCGACCGCGATTCATGCGCTGGTGAATACGGCGCTGCATGAAGATAAACATTTTATAAGCAACAAGGATTCATCATCGAACACCTGACATCCATTTTTTTTCTAAGCATGCTGGCGATTACCGCAATTGCCATTATCGCTATGCGTAACATTTTGTCTGTTGTGATGCTTGGCGGTATATACAGCCTGATCACTGCAACGCTGTTTATTGTACTAGATGCCGTGGATGTTGCTTTTACAGAGGCAGCCGTAGGTGCCGGCATTACCACGGTACTGTTCCTAAGCGTATTGGCGAGTACGGGCAAACACCAGGTACTCAAAAGGAGAAATCATTTTATCCCTCTGTTTGTAGTGTTGGTAACAGGCGCCGGCCTGATTTACTCTACCAGCGACATGCCGGCTTTTGGTGATCCTAATGCTCCAGCACATACCCATGTTGCACCACGATATATAGAACAAAGTCCCCAGGAAATTGGCATTCCCAACATGGTGACTTCAGTACTTGCCAGCTACCGCAGCTTTGATACGCTGGGCGAAGTAGCCGTTGTTTTTACCGCGTTAATCGCGGTATTACTATTATTGGGTATTAGTCGCGGATCTGACAGGGGATAATTATGAGTCTCAGAAAAAACCCAATACTTCGTGAATCAGGCCACCTGTTAATACCCGCAATCCTATTATTTGCCCTTTATGTCCAGTTTCACGGCGAATATGGACCTGGCGGCGGCTTTCAGGCAGGCGTTATCTTTGCCAGTGCCGTCATTCTTTATGCCTTGCTGCATGGCACCAAACGCGCTGAAAAGTTTTTATCGCTCAAGCGGGCAAAAGTGTTCGCGGCACTTGGTTTGCTGCTTTATGCCACCACCGGTGTATTTGGCATCCTTCTTGGCGGTAATTTTCTTGACTTCAATGTCCTTGCAAATAATCCGGTACATGGCCAGCTGATAGGTATATTATTGATCGAGCTTGGTGTAGGAATAACCGTTGCCACCGTGATTATCTCGATATTTTTTGCATTTTCAAAATTCAAAAAATAATCATGGAATACCTCACTGAACATTACAACTACTGGGTCAGCATTTTACTGATGATGGCAGGTCTCTATATTGTCATTGATCATAGCAACCTGATTACCAAGTTGGTCGGCCTGAATATTTTTCAGACATCTGTCTTCATCCTTTTTATATCCATTGGTAAAGTCGACGGGGGAACTGCTCCAATTCTGGAGGAAGGATATACTGTATTTTCCAATCCATTACCACATGTGCTTATCTTAACGGCAATTGTCGTGGGTGTAGCAACAACATCGGTAGGGCTCGCTTTAGTAGTCAGTATTAACAAACGATATCAATCAATTGACGAACAAGAAATAGAAAAAATAGAGTTAAAAGAAGAGTGACAGGATCACACTACCCAATACTTCAAGTAGCCATCCCGCTAATTGCAGCACCATTATGCAGCTTGCTGCCTAAAGGCAGGTTACCCTGGTTGTTTGCCACGGCTGTTAGCTGGCTGGCATTCGCCATTGCCCTGGCGTTACTGCTACAGGTGCAAAAACATGGACCGTTGACCTATGAGTTAGGAAGCTGGCCTGCGCCGTGGGGCATTCAGTACCATATCGATATCATCAGTGCATTTGTACTCGTGCTGGTCTCGTCAGTCGCTGCCCTGACACTGCTGGCCTCTCGCGAGCTGGTGGACAATGAAATCCCTAAACAAAAGCATGCTTTGTTCTACACGGCTTTTTTGCTTTGTCTAACCGGATTACTGGGTATTGTCGCAACGGGCGATGCCTTTAATGTTTTCGTTTTCCTCGAGATCAGTTCACTTTCTTCTTATGCACTGATTGCAATGGGTGATAACCGTAAGGCGCTGACTGCTTCGTATGAATACCTGATCATGGGCACTATTGGCGCAACATTCATACTGATCGGTATCGGCCTGTTATATATGCAAACAGGCACGCTCAACATGCTTGATCTGCAGGTTCGCGTCCATGAAATTGATGGCTTTCGCAGCGTACATGCTGCGTTTGCATTCTTTACGGTAGGGATTTTCCTGAAGCTGGCGCTATTTCCATTACATCACTGGTTACCTAATGCTTACGCATACGCCCCATCCATGGTTAGCATTTTTCTTGCGGCCACCGCCACAAAAGTCGCCTTGTTTCTGCTGTATCGTGTGTTTTACACAATATTTGGATTCGAGTTTTCTTTTGATGTCCTTCAGCTTGGCTACATCTTGCTGCCTCTTTCCATTATATCAATTGTCATTAGCTCGTTTACCGCGATCTTTCAACCTGGCGTTAAACGTTTACTGGCATATTCAAGTCTTGCACAAATCGGCTATATGACACTAGGTATCGCACTTGAAACAAAGGCAGGCCTGATTGCAAGTATTGTTCATCTTTTCAATCATGCATTCATCAAAGGCGCATTATTCATGTGTATGGCATGCCTGCTGTCAAGCATGCATACAACACGCCTGACCAATCTTGCCGGGGCGGCGCAACGAATGCCATGGACATGTGCCGCATTTGTCGTTGCAGGACTGGCCTTGATAGGGGTTCCGCTTACTTCCGGCTTTATCAGCAAATGGTATCTTGTGACGGCAATTCTTGACAAAGACTGGTGGTGGCTTGCGGTAATTGTATTATTTACGTCCTTACTTGCCGTGATATACATATGGCGAGTCATCGAGCAGATGTACTTTAAAAAATCTGACGACAAATATGCTCACTGCAAAGAGGCAACCCCGATGTTGCTCTTTTGCACATGGCTGATGACACTAATCACAATATATTTTGGCATAGATAGTCGTTACCCCGTTGAAATGGCGACACTGGCAGCTGAGGCCCTTATTCAATGACAGATGATCACCAGCATATATTGCAGATTCTTATTTACTCGAGTTTATTGACGCCGGTAGTCGGCGCAATATTAATATTTTTATTCTCCCGCTATCGCGGTCTCATTGAACTGTTATTCGTCACCACCTCTGTTGCCTTACTGGCATTGACTATCGCTGTCGTGTATCAGGGCAATGATGTTTTTAACCATAGTGTCATCCTGGTTAACCTGATTGGATCCATTCCCGTTGCTTTTCATATCGAGCCCCTCGGTATACTCTATGCCTGTGTCGCATCCGGGCTATGGCTAGTCACCACCATTTATGCAATTGGTTACATGAATGCTAACCACGAAAAGCATCTTGCACGCTTCTATATATGTTTCTGCCTGGCGATGTCTGCCGTCATGGGCATTGCCTATTCCTCAAACCTGCTCACCCTGTTTATATTCTATGAATTGTTGACTTTAAGCACCTATCCGCTGGTCGCCCATAAAGGTAATGACGCCGCCAAAGCGGGCGCACGCACCTATCTTGGCATCCTCTTTGGCACGTCTATTGGCTTTTTATTAATTGCCATCATATGGACATGGCATACAACCGGCACACTGGATTTCAAAGCAGGTGGCATACTTGATGGCCAGCTACCTGATCACCTGCTTATGTTGCTATTTGCCTTATATGCTTTTGGAATTGGCAAGGCCGCACTTATGCCATTTCACAGGTGGTTACCTGCTGCCATGGTCGCACCGACACCGGTTAGCGCGCTTTTGCATGCTGTTGCTGTTGTAAAAGCCGGGGTCTTCTGCGTGCTGAAAGTCACAGTGTATATATTTGGAATTGATCTTCTTCACATGACAGGAAGCAATTCGCCAATTATCTGGGTTGCAGCAGGAACGATGTTACTTGCCTCGCTGATAGCGTTACAGCAGGATAACTTAAAAGCGCGACTGGCCTACTCTACTGTCAGTCAGCTTGCATATATTGTGTTAGGTGCTGCATTGGCAACTTCTACCAGTATTATGGGTGCGTCATTACACCTCGCCTCACATGCAGCAGGTAAAATAACTCTATTCTTTTGTGCAGGTGCTATATACACAGCCACCAAAAAAACACTGGTCAGTGAGTTAGATGGGCTGGGTCGTGCAATGCCGTTCACCTTCACAGCTTATACGATCGCCGCGATCAGCATCATAGGGTTACCACCACTTGCGGGCAGCTGGAGCAAATGGTTTTTAATAGATGGCGCAATCAGTGCCGACCGTCTGCTGGTAGCCATCGCTTTCCTGGTAAGCACGCTATTAAATATTGCCTATTTAATGCCGATTACTCTAAATGGCTTTCTAAAGAAACCGAATTCAAAACTTCGTGGCACTCATGAAGCACCTATCTCGCTGGTTGCTCCATTGTGCCTGACAGCAGCACTGTGCATCGCATTATTCTTCCTGATGCCCAATGTGTATGATTTTTTAAGCTTCATAGAATTAAGACAATGAATCGTGACAAATTTTCAACCGCGATTAGCTATCTATTGTACATACTTTGTGCACTAGTGCTATTAATTGACATCGTGCACCACAGGCACGCCTATTTCAGCTTTGAGCAGTGGTTTGGCTTTTATGCATTGATCGGATTTTTTTCTATTGTTATCACCGTGTTCTGTTCACAGCAACTTCGCAACATACTCAAGCGCGACGAAGACTACTATGATTGACTTCTTCTCGAATGAATATATTACCCATCCTGGCATCATACTGATTCTGGGTGGTTTAGCTATGATGCTTATGCCAGGCAACATGCGTCGTGTTGTCACTATCGCTTTCCCGTTGGTAGCTCTTGCAGGTTTCCTGAGTTACCCTGATCAGCTTATTCTGACTGTAAACGTGTTTGAGTATACTCTTGATCCTGTACGTATTGACAGTTTAAGCCGCATTTTTACCCTGGTATTCATACTCGCTGCCTTTCTGTCAGCCATCTACTCGCTGCATTCATCCAACAAATCGGAGCAGGCTTCTATGGCTATCTATGCAGGTTCAGCCATTGGGGCTGTACTTGCGGGCGATTTGATCACTTTATTTGTTTTCTGGGAAATTAGCGCGCTTTCATCTGCAGTGATTGTCTGGGCAGGTGGTAACACCGACTGCAAAGGTGCCGGGATGCGCTATTTAATTATGCATATTAGCTCAGGATTACTGCTAATGCTGGGCAGCATCCTGCATTATCAGCATTCTGGCTCTGTGTTGTTTAATGCTATGACAGCAGACTCATTTGCCGGGCTATTAATTTTTCTGGCCTTCGGCATTAAATGTGCATTTCCACTGCTTCACCATTGGTTACAGGATGCCTATCCGCAAGCCAGTCCTGTTGGCACTGTTGTTCTCTCAGTCTTTACTACAAAACTGGCCATATATTGCTTGGCACGAGGTTATACAGGCACTGAGTCATTAATCTGGATTGGCGCCATCATGGCCATATTTCCTATCTGGTACGCCGCCACTGAAAATGACCTGAGAAAGGCCTTGTGCTACAGCCTCAACAGCCAGCTTGGTTTTATGGTTGTTGGGATCGGAATAGGAACCGAACTTGCCCTCAATGGCACTGCTGCCCATGCCTTCTGCAGTGTCTTATATAAGGCTTTATTACTTATGAGTATGGGTGCCGTATTGTTCAGGACTGGCAGCGCCAAGGCATCTGAACTGGGCGGGCTTTATCGTTCAATGCCATGGACCACTTCATTCTGTTTAATTGGCGCCTTGTCAATTTCAGCGTTCCCACTGTTCAGCAGCTTCGTATCAAAGGGGATAATCCTATACGCCGCCGCAAAAGAAGGACATTGGCTTGTTTGGCTGGTATTACTGTTTGCTTCAGCTGCAACATTATACCATTCCGGCATAAGAGTGCCCTTTTCCAGCTTCTTTGCAAACAATAAAAATAGACAGGTAAAAGAAGCTCCCTTGAATATGCTGCTGGCTATGGCTCTGACTGCTGCAGCGTGTGTATTTATTGGTATTTTCCCGGGGCTTTTGTACCAGTGGCTTCCACACCAAATGAGTTATCAACCCTATACCTTTGACCACGTTATCACACAATTACAATTACTGTTTTTTGGTTTACTGGCTTTTGTCCTGCTGCTTAAAAAAGGCTGGCTTCCAGCGAACAATAATTGCATCAATCTCGATTTTGACTGGCTCTACCGGAAGCCGCTCAGTCATGCTTTAAACCTGTTGTTAACCTTGGTCAAATGGTTGTTAAGCCAGCTTGAGCAATTTAAACAACGCAACATAAAATTAATTACAAGCTTTGCATTTTATGCACATGGGCCTAATAGCTCCATTGCCCGAGGAGCCTCGGTAGGTAATATGGTGGTCTGGGTTGCCGTATTGTTAAGCGCCTGTTTAATTTTTTATTATTTTTGACAGACACATGTGCACTTAATGTATTTTTGATGTGGTTTTAAATCCAGGAACATTTAAAGCGGGGCTGGCATGGTGAACAATCATTTTCCAGCCATCCTGTGTCTGCTGATAAACATTGGTAGCCAGTACAGTCACTACCGTCTGCGCGTCTATATACAGCTCTTCTTTAACCTGATGAATCGCGGCATCCTGCGTCAGTCGATATACTGGCTCGTTAATCGAAATAGAAATATTATCCTGCGCGGCAAATATTTTTTCCCAACTCGCAATAATTGGTTGATATCCGCAAATACGTTGGGTATTAGGATGAATACATACCACTTCACCTGTGTTACTCCAGACATCCTTCATTAAGCCGATATTTTGATGCTGAAAAGCCTGATAAAATAACTCTTCCACCTGTAACGAATCAGTATGTTTCATTTTAATATTATTTAGTAATTGTATGGCCCGAATCAAATTATGCCACATTGAAGATCTCAATCGCATAGATTCACGTGGTTATGAAGTATCACTCAATTCCATGAGCTACAGTTTATTCCTGGTGCGCAGTGACAATATATTAAGAGCATACCACAATAGCTGCCCACATAATTCCGCGCCTTTAAACTGGCTACCGGATATATTCCTAAGTAACGATCAGGAATTTATACAGTGCACCAATCATGGCGCTTTATTCGAGATTGACAGCGGTCACTGTGTTTACGGTCCATGTCATGGCAAATATCTGGAGCAGATTGAAATTGAAATTGACAATAATATTATATTTGCAGTTTTTTAAATGTCTTCCTTGCAACGCTATTTTCCTGTTATTGCTATTTTTGCTTGTATTGTTGCCTATATCTGGCCCGACTGGTTAGCAAAGCAGAAGTTTTTAATTGTATATCTTTTAGGTGCCATCATGTTCTGCATGGGTGCCTCGTTAAAAGTTCACCACTTCACCAGGTCCCTGCAGCAATATCCACTTATTCTACTTGCACTGTTACTTCAGTATGGCCTGATGCCTTTTATGGCATGGCAATTAAGCGCATGGGCCGGGTTAACGACAGCACTGACTGCAGGCATGGTTCTGGTTGGCAGCGTTCCGGGCGGCACTGCCTCCAATGTTATTTGCTACTTAAGCAAGGGCGATGTCGCGCTCTCAATTACTATCACCACCATAAGCACTTTTATCGCGATAGTCATGACACCTTTGCTTGCCTACGCATATCTAAGTCACACGGTTGATGTTCCGATTAACGGAATTATGCTCAGCATTTTGTATATTGTCATACTTCCGGTTTCAATCGGTGTCGCCTTGCATCATTTTGTACCTAAACTGATACGACCTGTACAAATAATAGGTGCCGATCTGTCAATTTTGATTATCTGTTTCATTATTGCAGTAATTATCGCTCTGAATGCAGATAACTTATTAGAATTGAGTTTTATTCTTGCTCTTTTGGTAATAGCACATAACCTATGCGGCCTTGTTGCTGGATATCTTGTTACGTTGATCGTGACCAGAAACTCTGTGCTAAGCCGGACAATTGCCATTGAGGTCGGCATGCAAAACTCTGGACTCGCTGTAGCACTCGCTGTAAAATTCTTCGGACCGGCTAGCGCATTGCCTGGCGCACTGTTCTCAGTCATTCATAATATCACCGGGGCACTGGCAGCCAGTTATTGGTCAAAATACAAACATTAATTACTATGAATACAGTTACGGCTAACGGGTTAATCGTTCTGGGATGGGGCCTCTCCGTCTATCTTGTGTATAGCATGTTACTCGGCCCTTTTGACGGCCGGCTATGCGAGTCAACCTGTTTTGGGATGCTTTACTGGGGTGCCCTGCTACTGGCATTACTTGGCACCATCCTGGGCGTCGTGCAAATCATCAAGCGGGAGTCCGGGCTTGCAAGCAAAATCGTCATGTTACTTGGTTTTCTGCTTAGCATTATGCTTGCTGGTGTAATGGTCATTGGCACACTAACAGGCTAGATTTTCTTTACTTCGTCTGGCTGGCCACGATATTACAGATACATCCGGCTTATGCATTCGCGTAATCTAACGATTTCCCCATCCAGCGCCTGACAACGGTATCAATCCTCTCCGGGTGATGCTTAATCAGCCAACGGGCAGTCTTTTGCACATCCGGCAATAAATACATGTCTCGTGACAGGTTGGCAATCCGCAACTGCATATCTCCTGACTGCCTGGTACCCAACACTTCACCCGGCCCTCTGAGTTCAAGATCAACACGAGCAAGTTCAAATCCGTCTGTTGTGTGGCGTAATGCATCAATGCGTTTTTTAGCCACCTCTCCCAGGGGGGCTTTATACAGTAACAGGCAACAACTTTGTTTTTCACCACGTCCCACACGGCCCCGTAATTGATGCAGTTGCGCAAGCCCAAAGCGCTCAGCATTTTCAATAATCATAAGACTTGCGTTCTGCACATCGACACCGACTTCTATGACTGTTGTCGCGACAAGTACGTCAAGCTGGTGATTAATAAAACTCTTCATAACTTGCTCTTTTTCCTGACTCTTCATTCGCCCATGTAACATGCCAATCTTGAGAGCATCGAGTTCTTTTCTTAAGTGAGCATATGTTTCACTGGCAGCCTGACTTTGCAGTGTGTCTGATTCCTCGATCAGACTGCACACCCAGTATGCCTGTGCACCATTGCTGCATGCCAGCTTTATCCTGCTGATTACTTCGTCTCTGCGTGTATCTGCAATCGCCACCGTTGTCACTGGCTTGCGCCCTGGAGGTAACTCATCAATAACAGAATAATCCAAATGAGCATACATACTCATTGCCAAGGTGCGCGGTATTGGGGTCGCCGTCATGAATAATTGATGTGGAAAAACTTTACCCAGCAAGCCTTTATGACTGAGTTGCAGGCGCTGCTGAACACCAAATCGATGCTGTTCATCTGTTACACATAAGGCAAGATTCTTAAAGACAACTTCATCCTGAAATAACGCATGAGTTCCCACCACTACAGTTGCGCTACCCGTGGCTATTAACTCAAGCATTTTCTTTCTGTTAGCCGCAGTCATGCCTGAAGAGAGCCATGCAACCTGTAGCCCGAGAGGTAGCAAGTGCCTGCTAAAATAATGGTAATGTTGCTCTGCCAGCAACTCTGTAGGTGCCATTACAGCCGCCTGACAATCATTTTCTACTGCATATAAACAAGCGACGATCGCGATCACGGTTTTTCCGCTACCGACATCACCCTGCACCAGGCGCATCATAGGGGTCTTTGAGTTTAAGTCTTTTTTGATTTCCTCCAGCACTCTTTTTTGGGCGCCAGTCAACTCAAAACCGAGGTTATTTATAAAAGGGGTAACCAGTCTGTGATTGGCTAATAGTCGATGCCCATGCCTGCGATCAGCAAGTAGACGCACCTTCATTACGCTTAAGTGATGAGCCAGTAGTTCATCGAACGCAAGACGTATTTGCGCAGGGTGCTTCCTTTGAATTAAAGCCTGTTTATCAGTATCCAAATGAGGCATGTGAACTTCTTTTAACATGGTTAACATCGGGGTTTCGGTTTGCCACAGGCTCGGTTTATTTTCCAGCGGGATACCCTGTGTCACATCAACAAAATCAGGATGATTTTTTTTTGCCCATACCAATGCGCTGTGTATAATCTTTTGCAAGCGTTTCTGCTGGAGCCCTTTTGTTGTCGGGTAAACCGGCTCAAGATGATCTGACAGGCAGATTTCTTCATGTTCTTCCAGCACACGATATTGTGGATGAATCATTTCAACCCTGTTTTTGGAACGGCGAGGTTCGCCAAAACACAACAGCCGTTTACCATCAGACAAGGCCTTTAACTGATACTGGCTAAAATGAAAAAACCTCAGCGACAGTTCGCCTGTATCGTCGACTAGTGTGGCTGTCATCATGCGACGACGTCCGTATACCACCGCGGCATGATGGACACGCCCAATTACCTGTACTTCCCTGTTAAATTCAATATCTGCAATGCTGGTGATCTGTGTGCGGTCGATATAACGCAGAGGCAGGTGAAACAGCAAATCATAAATTGAGTGGATATTAAGCTTTGCCAGATTTTCAACAGTTTTAGGCGTTATGCCAGAAAGACACTCCAGTTCACTCACGCTATTTATTACCCGTCACACAGCGTATCAAGACTAATCCTGCAACATATACATTTGATTAGATTGATGCGATAAAGACTATTACAAGAACTGGAATTAAATTAAAGTTCAAGCACGGCATCCATTTCCACTTCTGCACCTTTGGGCAATGATGCGACACCAATTGCGGCTCGCGCAGGGTAAGGTTCTTTCAGGTAAGAAGCCATGATTTCATTTACCTTGGCAAAGCAGGCAAGGTCTGTCAGGTATATATTCAGTTTTACAATGTTATCAAGTGAACCACCCGCCGCTTCTGCCACCGCTGTTAAATTATCGAATACTTGTTTGATCTGATTTTCAGTCCCACCCTCCACCAGTTCCATGGTAGAGGGCACTAATGGTATTTGACCGGACATATAAACGGTTGTGCCGACCTTTACCGCTTGAGAATAGGTTCCAATTGCTTTGGGTGCACGATCGGTCGCAATGATCGTTTTAACCATAATAATTACTCCTGAAATGTTGGCAGTTTAATACTAATAAGTGAAATATTTTATGCACGCATTCGTACTGCCTTGAGAACATTAGGATTAGTACGTAGCGTCCTGATAATGGTTGCCAGCTGTTTTCGACTTCGCACACCTATTGCAAATGTGATGGTTGTACTCTTGTCATCTTTGTCTTCGAATACGATATCATCAATATTTGATCCGGCATCTGCAATTCGTGCTGCCAGTGTGGCTAACACACCACGCTGATTTATCGTTTCCACTCGCACTTTTGCTACAAAGTCCTGCTCCAGGTCTTCAGCCCATGACACTGTTACCCACTTGTCTTTGAAGGCGTTTTTGCGATCAATATTACGACAAACTTCCCGGTGTATAACCAGCCCTTTACCTGAAGTCATAATACCAATGATCTGATCCCCGGGAATCGGATTACAGCATTTCCCAAAATTGACCACGACACCTTCAGTTCCCCGGATTGCCAAAGGCGTTTTCTTTGTTGAGCGCAATTTTATTCGCCTGGGTTTAACACCTTCTATCCCAAGAAGGTTTTGTATCATCAGTTCGGCGACTCGCTCTCCCAGACCGATTTCTGCATACATATCCTCCAGCGAGTCCAGTTTGACGGTTTGCAAAAGTTGATCAATATCCTTCTTACTTACATCTTCAAAAGAGCGATTGTAACTGGAGAATGACTTCTTAAATAACCGCTCCCCTAATTTAATCGCTTCTTCTCTTTGCAGGTTCTTCAGATAATGACGAATGTTAACCCTTGCCTTATTGGTAACGACAAATTTTAACCAGCTCGGCTTAGGCCGTGCTGTAGATGTAGATATCACCTCAATTGTTTGTCCATTTTCCAGGCGCGTACTTATGGGTGAGATTCTTCGATCTATTTTTGCTGCAATGCAGGTATTACCAAGATCAGAGTGCACTGCATATGCAAAATCCACGGCGGAACTTCCTCTTGGTAATACAATGATATCACCTGCGGGTGTAAAAACATAAATCTCATCAGGGAACAGATCGACTTTAACACTTTCTAAAAATTCAATTGACGTCTTTGTCTTTTGCTGAATTTCCATTATTTCAGCGATCCACTTTCGTGTACTTGAATGTGCACTAATTGAACCGGGTTGCGCCTCTTCACTTTTGTATATCCAGTGGGCGGCAACACCAGTCTCAGCAATGACATCCATTTCCTCGGTGCGAATTTGCACTTCAACAATTACGCCCTTGGGTCCAAAAAGAATTGTATGTAATGACTGGTAGCCATTCTTTTTTGGTATGGCAATGTAATCTTTGAACTTTCCCGGTACCGGCTTATATAGGTTATGTACAATACCCAGTGTTCGGTAACAGGTATCAATATCTTCAACCAGTAACCTGATGGCATAGACGTCATATACCTCCGAAAAAGAAATGCTTTTTGCACGCATTTTTTTGTAGATGCTATACAAGTTCTTTTCACGTCCGAATATCCGGCTTTCAATACTGGCATTTTCCAACTGCTCACAAATTGATGTTTCAACCTGGCGCATAATTTTTTTGCGATTCTTCTGACTTTTCTTAACCGCATTTTCAAGCGCGCCATAGCGCAATGGGTACATTGCCTGAAATGCCAGGTGTTCAAGTTCCACCCTCATCTTGTGCATACCCAGGCGTTGTGCAATCGGGACATATATATCGAGTGTCTCTTTTGCAATCCGCCGCTTCTTGTCGCTGCGCATCACGCCGATTGTTCTTAGGTTATGGAGCCGATCGGCAAGCTTGATAATTATGATGCGTATATCACGCACCATTGCTAACATCATTTTACGAAAATTTTCTGCCTGGGCTTCAGCCTGAGTAGAAAAATTAAGATGTGTCAGCTTGCTCACACCATCGACAAGCTCTGCGACATTTTCTCCAAATTCTGCCTTGATCTGTTCTTTGGCTGTGGGCGTATCTTCGATCACATCATGCAGTATTGCTGCCGATATGCTCTGGTAATCAAGATGCATCTCCGCCATTATCTTGGCCACCGCCAGTGGATGGTATATATAAGGCTCACCTGTTAAACGCTGCTGACCCTCATGGGCCTCAGCGCTGAACAGGTATGCACGGTATACATGCTTTACTTCGGCCGGATCCAGATAGGAATCCAGTAATTGACATAACTCGCTGATTAAAAAACGCGAAGGACTAACTGAATGTGAAATGGATTTTGAGGTTGATGATGTTGTTGCCGTCGCCATTTAAAAACTGCACTTGCACCGGTAGCTTAGATGTCCGTCCCGGAACCATCATCCGCACCAAATTCAGCCGCGTTGCCGGGATTTTTATCATCCCTGCTCTCGGCTTCGGGTTGTGTCTGGTTCAGCTCCATACCAATTTCAGCTTGAAGGGCAGCCGCGAGTGCATCGACCTCACCCATCTCTTCTGAAAGAAGTTCCTCGGATGTGTTTAATGGGGTTTCCTTGAGTGAATCTTCAGTAATTAATTCATCCGCAATCTCGCGAAGAGCCACGACCGTGGGCTTGTCATTTTCCCACTCTACCAGCGGCTCGGTGCCCATGGCTATTTGGCGAGCGCGTTTGCTTGCGACCATTATAAGCTTGAATCGGTTATCAATTTTTTCCAGGCAATCTTCTACTGTTACACGCGCCACTATTTTCTCCTAATTAGACATCTATTCAATATTCAGAGTGTAGATGATTTAATCCCTTCAGACTACAACCTCAATGTGAATAACAGGCATTTTTTACCCTGTTGCTTTGGGCAAGACCGCGAAGAGTTTATCTGCTTGCGGAGGACTATACGCGATTGGCCTGGAAAAAATCCCTGCAAGTGCCCTGACTGCTTCTTGTAGATCATCATTGATGATCAGGTACTGATATTCATCATAGTGACTCATCTCATCTTCTGCCTGCGCCATTCTTGCGTCTATGACGTCCTGTGAGTCCTGTGCACGCTCGCGTAACCTGTTCTCCAGTGCTGCAATTGAGGGGGGCAATATGAACACCGAGACAGCATCCGGGTATAATTTCCTCACTTGTTGCGCGCCCTGCCAGTCAATCTCCAGTATTACCTGCTCACCCTGTGCCAGCAGGGTATTGAGTGACTTCCTCGATGTTCCGTAAAAATTCCCAAATACAAGTGCATATTCGAGAAACTCACCGGCATCTATCATCTTTTCAAATGTTTGCCGCGAGATAAAATGATAGTGCTCTCCCTCGATCTCTCCGGGTCTTGGCGCGCGCGTTGTATGTGATACTGCGACTTTTAGAGCAGGCTTTATCCGCTTAACTGCTTTAAGCAGGCTTGTTTTACCCGCCCCCGATGGTGCGGACACGATATAAAGTGTGCCATCCGACATGGTATTGTTGACATTTCACTGGTAAAACAGCCATTCAACCAAAAGGACCGGGCAATTACCAGTATTGATATGTTGCAATTTAACTTGTCGTTAAGGGAACAAGCGCAATTTCTACACGTCGATTTTGTGCCCGTCCCTGCTCAGTATCATTGCCGGCAACAGGGTAATTTTCACCATAACCATAGTGCTGTAAACGGGTGGGAGTGATTTCCCGGCTGACAAAATAATCACTGACACTTTGTGCCCTTTTCTCGGATAAGGTCTGATTATATGCCTGGGAGCCCGTGCTATCAGTATGGCCCATGACTTCAATCAGTGTCTTATCATATTCATTCACGACTAGAACGACAGAATCCAGTACCTGATAAAAGCCACTGCTAATATCCGCACTGTCCACTGCAAAGGTGATGTGGCCTGGCATATTCAAAATAATATTATTCCCGTCACGGGTCACACTCACACCCGTACCTGCCAGCTTTTGGCGCAGCTTGGCTTCCTGTACATCCATATAGTAACCAACGCTTCCCCCGGCAATTGCCCCGACACCGGCCCCAATCAGCGCGCGCTTTCTTCTTTCACGACCATCATCTCCACTGATCAGTCCTACTACCGCCCCGGCCGCCGCGCCAATGGCCGCCCCGGTCGCGGCTTTGCTGGTTTGCTGTTCACCTGTATACGGGTTGATTGTTGTACACGCTGACATGCTTAATGCCAATCCTGCAGCAGAAACGATGTGCGTGATACTTTTGAAATCCATAGTACTGATCCTTTTATTTATTGTTTGTATGGTCATTAGAAAACGGCATTGTCATAAAGTTCGGTCATGTAAGGTTCTGAATTATCGCCTTATATCGGCCGAATATTTCGCTATATCTAAAAAATGTCGGGCATCCACCACTTATCACATTTTTGAATTTAGAATTCCTGTATAACAAGTTTGATCAACGTGCATCTAGGAAAACCGAATGGAGTCCAACGCTGATATATTTTGGCATACCAATAAAGATTCAGACCCATTAGCGACACTGGAAAGGGTAGAGAATACCAGTGACCCAAATGCGAGTGTGCTGGATAAAAGCCTCAAGGAAGTAGACCGATGGGCACATCACATCCTCAAGGATGCGTCATTACCGACAGAAATTAATGCATTGCAGGCCCGGCTGGATACTATTGAAGAAGGATCTACAGAATGGTTTGCTGGCAACAGTCTATTACAGTCATTCACATTACGCTCAGCACTGCAGGGCGGAGACCAGGCTACGACGATACTACTCGGTTTTCTGCTGGCTGATTTTCGCTGGCAGGGTCATTTTGCGGCCACCCGTGAACAGCAGCTGAAAGACCAGAAATCAGTGGAGGAAATTCTCAGTACCTCCGATAGCCAAGAACTGGAAATTGAAAGTTACAACGCGGCGATGAATGCACTCAGCAAGAAATACCCTCATTGCACAATTAACGCATTACGTTTGCTGCTATCCAGCAAGCTCAATGTGAGCAAGCAACGACTTGATGAACTCGATATACGACCTCAATAGAACATGGCTATGGATAACAATAATCTAGAAAACAGCCCGCTTACCAACGAACTGTATTCCATTGACTGGGCAGTTCGTTTTGATGAATACCGTAAATATGACGAAAGCAGTTATGTCGATCTGCATCAATTGCTTGCAAAAGTTGAAGGACTTGTCGAAAAGGAATTTGCGCCCGAGCATGGTGACTTGAATGACATAAAAGTTTTAACTTCGTTATATAAAAAAGCCAAAACGGGATCGGTTCAGTGGCATCGTTTATCGATGCTGATTCATGTCAGAATTATCGTGTCAGCCATTCCCAAGGGCTTAACCGCAACTGCGACACTCAGTGCCATTCAGGTAATGGAGCATCTGTGGAAAGTGCTGGAGCTGGGCGAAAACGAACCTGTACCTGTTATGGACCAGCCCAAAACTGATCAAGCCAGCCCTAAGCAGTCTCCTGCCGCCAAAAAACCTGCTGTCAAAGTTACTCCGCCTCCACCGCAAATCAAGCCTGCCAGTGCAACAAGTACCCAGTCCAAGCCCGTTGCCAGGAACAATGAGAATAAAAAGGTCAGTGATAAAACCGAGAACGTAGTGATTAAAAAACTTGCCACTGAAGCTGGCCTGGAAGATGACAAAATGCTTGCCTCAAGGTGTTATGAGGTTGCCAGTTCACTGGCAGATGAATATCCCGAATATACGCTGACGGCAATTCGTGTGATGACAGCAGAGAAGCTTGGCGTCACGCGCCAATTCATAGAAAATCTCGATATTAAGCCGGCACGTTTCAAAAATGGCTAGAAAATCATAGTGTTAACAATTTTACTGGTCCTGATTGCCTGACTGTTGTATGGATCTCTTTTAGCCAATATAATCACAACCACATAATAATACTAAGCTTAATCTACAACTTACTGGAGTTCCCATGAACTATGATGTTGCTGCATTAATTGTTGGCGTTGCTGTTGTACTAATCGCACTGGTGATGGCAATCGCATTTTAAATGGTACAAGCATTACAAATAAAAAAGCCCCACTGTTTCCAATGGGGCTTTTTTTGCGCAGGGTGAAATCAGAGCCATCCGATCAGGTCTTTTGTTCAAACTCTTTCAGGGCCTGACCAAAACTTGTATGACGAACATCTTTGCCCTCGACGGTAAAAATTACATACTCACAAATATTTTTTGCGTGGTCGCCGATACGCTCCAGGGCCCTGGCGCACCACATCACTTTAAGTCCTCGCTCAACTGACTCACGGTCCTGCGTCATGGACTTTATCAGTTTACGCGTAATGGCATCATATTCCCTGTTAATCTGTTTGTCGCGTGCTGCGGTTTCAAAAGCACTGGCGACATCCATTCGCGCAAATGCATCCAGAGAATCACGTAAAATTTTCTTCACCTGATCACCGAGCAGTTTTAACTCGGCAAAGTAAGTTTCGTTGCGCTCCTCTGTGGCCAGATCAACAGCATAGCGTCCGATTTTTTCTGCTTCATCACCAATTCTTTCCAGATCAGTAATGGTTTTGATGATCGCAACCACTAGACGTAAATCACTGGCCGCGGGCTGGCGCAGTGCGATGATATGATTACATTCCTCGTCAATCGAGACTTCCATTGCATTGACCTGGTAATCACTCATCGCCACTTGCTCGGCGAGATGACTGTCCGAGTTGACGAGGGCCATCAGGCTATTCTCAACCTGTTTTTCCACTAATCCACCCATACTAAGCACTTTGTTTCGGGTGGTGGCCAGGTCATCATCAAATTGATGAAGTATGTGTTGTCCAGCATTATGGGTAGTCATGGCATGCTTTCCTCTAGTTCTACTTACTATATTGTATATACATTTGCATGCTTTGTATATACGTTAGCAAGATCTCCTGCGCCCTTATCCGTAGCGACCGGTGATGTAATCTTCGGTTTTCTTTTCACCCGGATTGGTGAATAGCCGGTCAGTGGCATCAAATTCTATAAGCTCACCCAAGTACATAAAGGCTGTATAGTCAGATACTCGCGCGGCCTGTTGCATATTATGCGTCACAATTGCAACTGTGTATTGTGATTTGAGCTCAAAAATAAGCTCTTCTATCTTTAATGTTGAGATAGGATCAAGTGCTGATGCTGGCTCATCCAGTAATAATACTTCAGGCTGTATGGCAATCGCCCTGGCAATCACCAGCCGCTGTTGCTGCCCTCCCGAAAGAGCAAACGCATTTTCTTGCAGTCGGCCACCTACCTCTTCCCATAACGCTGCGCGTTTAAGTGACCATTCAACACGATCTTCTATTTCCCGCTTGTTCGAAACCCCCTGCAGGCGAAGACCATAGGCCACATTCTCAAAAATGGATTTAGGGAAAGGATTGGGCTTTTGAAAAACCATACCCACCCGCCGGCGTAAATCCGTCACGTTAACCCGACGATCATATATATCTTCACCGCCCAGCAACAATGTGCCCTCCAGCCTGACACTATCAACCAGGTCGTTCATGCGATTCATGCAACGTAACAGAGTGGATTTGCCGCACCCACTGGGACCAATAAAAGCGGTTACCCGCTTGGATGGGATTTTAATGTTGATTTTAAACAGTGCCTGTTTTTCTCCATAATAAAGAGAGAAGTCGACACACTCCATACAGACTTCTTCATCTTCAAGGTTCTGGGAGCTTTTGCCCTGTAAAATCTGACCGGAAACAGGAGGGGTATCAATATTCATAACAGAATTACTTTTGGTTTAGACATGCTTAATGTTCCATCGTTCGATACTTTTCACGCAAGTGATTACGGATATAGATCGCCGACAAATTTAATAAAATAATTACCAGGACCAGTATCAGTGCTGTTGCATAAACCAGTGGCCGGGCCGCCTCGACATTCGGGCTTTGAAAACCAACGTCGTAAATATGAAATCCGAGATGCATAAACTTTCTTTCCAGGTGCACGAATGGAGCATTCAAATCCACCGGCAACGAAGGTGCCAGTTTAACCGCACCTACCAGCATCAGAGGGGCGACTTCACCGGCTGCCCGGGCGACGGCTAAAATCAGTCCGGTCATCATGGCGGGGCTGGACATCGGTAACACAGTTCTCCACAGGGTCTCGGCTTTGGTCGCGCCTAATGCCAGTGATCCTTCCCTGACTGAACTGGGAATTCGGGCAAGCCCTTCTTCCGTTGCCACGATCACGACAGGAACGGTTAATAATGCCAAAGTTAATGACGCCCACAATAACCCGCCTGAGCCAAAGGTGGGAGAGGGCAATGCCTCAGGATAAAATAGCTGATCGATATTTCCACCTAAAAAATATACAAAAAAACCAAGACCAAACACACCATAAACAATAGAGGGAACACCCGCCAGGTTGTTTACTGATATTCGTACCAGTCGTGTGACAAAGCCCTGTTTTGCATATTCACGCAGATAGATCGCTGCAATCACGCCAAAAGGCGTCACTATAATTGACATAAGCAACACCATCATGACTGTCCCAAATATTGCAGGAAAGATACCCCCTTCAGTATTTGCTTCTCTTGGATCTTCGGTAATGAAATCCTTGAAGTTAATAAAATAGCGCAAGACCTTTTCAAAGAGACCCATGGCATTGGGCTTTGTGGCTTTGACAACATCAGACAGATTAATATATTTTTCAACACCATCTGCAGTGCGCATCAATACCCTGTCCCTGGAGATTTGCGAATATAGCTTTTCGAGTTCTCCTTTTAGCAATTGATAGTCAGCATCCAGCTGTTTGCGCTCCTGTTCAATACGTTGTGTGGCACTGGCATCCTGCAGGCCTGCGAGTTCTATCTTGCGTTCTTTTAGTCGCAGCTTTTCTATTTGATAATTAATTTTTCCGATATGATATTTTTCTATCTTATGAATCCGCTCTCTTAACTCGTCCACCCGCGCGAGTCTTGTTTTCAATGTTGGCCATTGCTGATCAGAAGCAATAGCAAGCGGGGTTTGATTTTCCTCAATAGCCTGCAAGAAGCCATAAAAATTTCCCCACTGCATCCTTTCAAACACAATCACATCGTCAGGTTTATGCGATTGTGTTTCACCAGGGGCGATAATCAGTTTGAAATCCACACCATAGAGATCACGATTACCAATTTTCAAAAGAGTTCTTTCTACAAACTCATCGTCAAACTCATCGTGTACCCCGGAATCTATCAGCTGTTTGGCGGCAACAGTTTCAACTTTCGCTCTTTCACCCAATAGTACGACCTGTTGATCACCCTCCTGATAATCAATTTGCCAGATCGTTTTTGGCCAAAAATGACCCAGCCCTCTCACGGCAATGAGGATTAGCAACCCGATCACCATGACCATGCTGATGGATACTGCGCCCGCGTTTAACCATACCCATGGTGTACCGCTTTTTAAAAAGCCTAACTTTTCTGTATTCATAAAAACTATAAACTACTGTATTTCTTTCTTAGCCGCTGGCGAACAATTTCAGCCACCGTATTAAAGAAAAAAGTGAAAATAAACAGTACCAGGGCGGCCAGAAACAGTATCCGGTAATGGGTACTGTCGACCTCGGATTCAGGCAACTCTACGGCGATATTGGCGGATAAGGTACGCATACCCTGAAAAATACTGAAATCCATGACCGGCGTGTTGCCGGTGGCCATAAGTACGATCATGGTCTCTCCGACAGCGCGACCAAACCCAATCATCACTGCGGAGAATATTCCGGGAGACGCGGATAACAGGACGACCCTTACCAGGGTTTGCCACGGGGTGGCGCCCAGTGCCAGGGATCCTGCCGTCAGGTGTTTGGGGACACTGAATATGGCATCTTCTGCGATTGAGAAAATCGTTGGGATGACGGCAAACCCCATTGCGATCCCTATTATTAATGCATTGCGCTGGTCAAACCCTATGCCCAGCTCTTCGCTCATCCATATACGTATATCACCTCCGAATAACCACATCTCAAGGTAGGGTGATACCTGAATACATAACAGGGCAATTACAATAATCGGAATGATTAACGCAGCCGCCTGCCAGCCCTCCGGAATTATTCGACGCACGGAGGGAGGCATATTCCACCAGATTAATGATAAAAGTACGATGCCAATCGGCATCAGAATGAATAGGCTAAATACCCCTGGCATATGCTTCTCAACAAAAGGGGCCAGCCATAGCCCTGCCAGGAAACCCAGGATCACCGTGGGCAGTGCTTCCATAATCTCAATACTCGGCTTGACAATTCTGCGCATGGAAGGCGCCATAAAATAGGCTGTAAAGATGGCACCACAGATCGCCAGTGGCATGGCAAACAGCATGGCATAGAACGCGGCTTTTAATGTCCCGAAAGTCAACGGCACGAGACTGAATTTTGGCTCAAAGTCGCTGCTTGCAGATGAAGACTGCCAGACATAATCAGGTTCAATGTAGTCTTCATACCATACCTTACCCCACAATGAAGACATCGAAGATTCCGGATGCTGATTATCCACATACCAGGCTTTGAGCTGTCGACTTCGGTCTTCGGCAATCAAAATATCTGCACGTGGTGCTATGGCCAGATTCACAATCGCACTATCGCTGGCAGACACAGACAATAAGTCACGTTCGCTTGTCGTGTATAGCAACTTTACCGTCCCGGCCTGACTGGCGGCAATGACACCTTTGCGTAATTGTTCAGTCGCGAGGGTTGCGACGGGTGAGTTATCAATTCTCATCTCGCGAATCTTGGTCAGCCGAAATGGTAGCTGGCCCTCACTGCGCACCTGAAACCACTGTGACAAAACACCCTGACTATCACCAATCAGCAGCGAGATACCCCCGGTTAAAAACTGGATAATTGTGGGACGGGCGTCATGTCCGGTCACCTGCACTCGTTCTGCCAGATCAAGAGCCCCGGCGCGAATATTAAACACCGACAGGTTGCCACCCTGATTGAGCGCATACGCCCATTCCTGCTCGGGATCGACCAGTAGCCCCACCAGGGGTTCAGCCATGGCGATTTCAGAGCGGTCACCCAATTCCAATGTGACGCTTTCATCAAGAAACGATGTTTCTTTTATGAACGACTGAAGGGTAATTCGGCCGTCATTTCTAAACAGTATTGATAAGGAATTTTCATTTGCCCCAATACCATATTCGAGCAAGGGATGCTCACTTACCCTGAAAGCGTTCTCACCATAAGGGTAGATGACTTTTGGGTGAATAATCCGTTCTGTTTCGGTGAACTCCAGTTCATACTGGTGCTGGAAAAAAATGACTTCTCCTGAATTCAATCCGACAGAGAGAAGCCCTGATGGCTCATCAACGACCTGAAATGATGTGATTTGATTGTCACTGTCGATCGGCAGACTGCGACTTATGATGATCTTTCCATTGGTAACGTCAAAAAACAATAATTCACCAGCCCGGGTCACGCGCAATGCGATTTCGGCCTGTTCTTCCACTGCCAGATACAGCGTCTCACTATTCTGGCCCTGTTTTGTTCCCGGAACAGGGTATTCATACGCGTGTTCAATAGAGGCAGAGCCAAACAGCGGGTAAACGACACTTAGTAAAAAAAGGAAAATAAGGGCAATGGCTGCAATGACACTAATACCACCGATCTCGACAATACGCCGGGCAATAATATCAACGGCTTTTCGTATCTTCCACTGACGTTGTCTGCTTGGAGAGTCTTGTGACAGTTTTAAAGAATCCATTTTCAATCTACTAAGGCTATCGTGGCACCGGATTATACAAGAACCAGGTCACCATTAGACAAAAAGAAAGCCCTATAAAAATCTATAGGGCTTTCCGACAGTGACTATTGATTACTTTGCGTTCAACTACATGCCTAAAGACTGCAGAGTTTTTTCCGCAACTTTCGCCGGTAACGGAATGTAACCATCTTTCACGACCACTTTCTGCCCGACCTTGGACAGCACCATTTTAAGAAATTCACCTTCCAGTGGTGAAAGTGGTTTGTTTGGATGCTTATTGACGTATACATACAGGAACCGGGCAAGTGGATATTTACCTGATATTGCGGTTTCCGGTGATGCTTCCACATAATCTGTCGAATTGCCTTTCGCCAGCGGCAATGCGCGCACACCCGTTGTTGTATAACCAATACCAGAATAACCGATGCCGTTTAATGACTGGGTTACTGACTGTACGACCGATGCAGATCCTGGCTGCTCGTTAACATTGGATTTGAAATCGCCCTTGCATAGTGCTTTCTTTTTAAAGTATCCATAGGTTCCCGATACAGAGTTTCGACCGAACAGCTGGATATCTTTACGTGCCCACTCACCAGTGAGGCCAAGATCACCCCATGTATTGATACTGTCCCTGCCACCGCATTTGCGATTACTTGAGAAGATGGCATCGACCTGCTCAATGGAAAGACCCTCGATAGGATTATCCTTATGTGCAAATACAGCCAGAGCATCGATTGCTACCGGGACCGCAGTCGGTTTGTACCCGTATTTCTCTTCGAATGCCGCAATTTCCTTGTCCTTCATTTTGCGGCTCATGGGTCCCAGATTGGAAGTCCCCTCGGTCAATGCCGGCGGGGCAGTGGATGATCCCGCCGCCTGAATCTGGATATTCACATTAGGGTAATAGCGCTTATAGTCTTCAGCCCACAGTGTCATTAAGTTGGCCAGCGTATCTGAACCTACGCTTGAAAAATTGCCGGCGACCCCACTGGCTACGGAATAATCCTTGAGCCCGGCATCGACTTTTGGCTCGGCAGACACCATATTTGCTGAAACTGCAACCCACGTTGTTAACGCTACAGTTATGTACTTAAAATTCATTGATTCTCCTAATATTGGCCGCTTGTGATGGCCTGTTTGAAACGGTGGCTGCACTTTATTACTTAATTGTTACAATTGTATTACACCCGGTCTTTATTATGCGCTAACCCTTTGTTCTGCATATTCATTATCGCTTGCAGGGAAATATAGCTCTACCCTTGTCCCTGCCCCTTTGCGACTACGGATGCGTAATTCACCACCGTGCCGCTCCATCACATGTTTGACAATAGACAGGCCGAGCCCGGTCCCTCCCATATCGCGTGATCGACCGGTATCTATACGATAAAAACGCTCAGTCAGACGGGGAATATGCGATTCTTCTATTCCCTCGCCACTATCGATAATACTGAGTACAGATCCTCCTTCGCCCAACCGGTGCCAGTTGACCTGTATCGTGGTACCTGCAGGCGAATACTTGACAGCATTATCCAGGATATTCTGCACCGCACTTTGTAATTCACGGTAATCGCCACACACGTCAACATTCGCGTCCAGCTCAACACTAAACTGCTGCTGCTTGTAGATATCTGAAGATTTAACCAGCTCAATTCCCTCGCGAACGAGCATGCTGATGTTAATCGTCTCCATATCCGACTTATTCAGTGGCAAGCTCTCAAGACGTGACAATGACAGCAAGTCTTCAATCAGATCCTTCAGACGCTGAGCCTGTTCCAGTGCACCTGTCACTCCCCGCCGGGTTATGCCTGACAGCTCTTCGCGCAAAGACAAAGCTTCAAGATAACCAATAATGACGGTCAAAGGTGTCCTCATCTCATGTGATGCGTTCGAGACAAAGGCTTTTCGGATGTTTTGCAGGCGCATAATATCGCCCTGATCATGCACAATAAGCAGTTTTTTTCCATCGGCATACAATACGACACGCATCATAAGATCTTTTTCAGCACTGCCAGAGGATGAAAATTCCAGCGGGTGCTGGAAATCACCCTCCTGCAGGTAACGGGTAATCTCAGGGTCGCGGACAATATTGTTAACACGCTGGCCAATATCATTTTTTGGATCGATATTAAGCAAGGTCCTGGCGGCAGGATTGGCCCATTCAATCGTTTGCGCGCTGTCAATGGTGAGCATGGCATCGGGCATGGCGCGAGTTGCCGCATCAAAGCGCATTAACAGGCTTTCCAGATTTTGATGCTCGTGCTGGTGAAGTTTCTTTATCTCACAGATATGGCTAATAATCTGATAGGCAGAACCATGCAGATTCGGAATGTTATCCAGTGGAGAACCCGTGGCCAGCCACTGCCGGAGCAATAACATCTGACGCAGCTGCCAGATGATAAAGGCAAATAAGCCAACAGAGACAGACAACGCCCAGTGTCCACTAATATAACCTACCGCCAGGCTTGCCAGAAATACTAATACGGCCAGTCGAAACTCAATCCAAAATGAAGCAACGCGCATTATTTTTCAACGACAAAGCGGTAACCATATCCTCGCACTGTTTGAACCATCTTGTGGCAATTATAAGGCTTCAGCAATTTTCTAAGACGAAGTATGTGGACATCGACCGTCCGTTCTTCCACAAACTTACTGCGCCCCCATACAAAATCCAGTAACTGGGCACGACTGTATACTTTATCAGGATGCGTCATAAAAAACTCCAGCAATCTGAACTCGGTAGGCCCCACTTCGATTGGTGTTTCATCAATAATTACATGGTGGGCGCCAAGGTCAAGTACCAACTTGCCAAAGCTGAGTTTATTTTCTTCTTCAGTCCCATCCACGCGCCGCATTACCGCACGAATTCTGGCTGACAGTTCCCTGACCGAAAACGGCTTGGTGATGTAATCATCGGCTCCCGAGTCAAGTCCCTCAATTTTATTGCGTTCTTCGGCTTTCGCCGTCAGCATGATCACCGGTATATCGCTGGTCACCTCATCGCGTTTAAGCCGGCGTACCAGCTCCAGTCCGGAGACATCAGGCAGCATCCAGTCCATCAATATAAGACTCGGCAAATCCTGGGCCAGCATTTCTGTGGCCTGCTTTCCGTCTACCGCCTCAACAATCTCATAGCCATCGCTATCAAGGGCAAAATACACCATATCGCGAATTGGTTTCTCATCCTCAACAATTAAAATTCGGTGCTTTTTCATGGTTTGCGGGCCAGAATTTGGTGATTGAAAACCGGATTGTAAGTGCATAATGGGCAAAATGAATAGAGGTTGTGCATAGGGTGGCAATTATTCACGAATTTAATTAAAACTTTGTTACAAACCTGCAATAACCAATAAAAAGGGCGGTGAAATCACCGCCCTTTTTTAGCTTGAAGGATATGCTGAAACTAGAATTTGAACTCAATGTCTGTTTGAAGTACCTTGTCTTCATCATCATCCAGCCCAGGTGCATCCTGTTCAGAGTCATAGTAGTCGAGTCCCAGAATAATATTCTTGGCAATTGCATACTTAAATGCGATTTCATTTGACTCAACCCCGGTTTTCCCACCCAGTCGATCAGAATCGGGAAGAAAATCAGGAAAAGCATCGGCCTCCAGATCGGCATTGATAAACTTAAGCTGCCATGTGTGCGGATCTTTTACTTTTTTGTCACCAAATTTAAATCCAATAGCGCGCCCTTTGTCTTCATCACTATCATCGTTCTTGATGTAATCACCAAACACTGCAAAGATCTTTCCTGGCATGAAAACATCTTCTAGACCCAATTCTGCTGATAATCCAATGGAATCATAGTCATACATATAAACACCACTTGAGATTGTGTTATTTCCCCCGCTACCGACGATAGCTGGCTCGCCTTCCAGGCCATCAAATGAATAGTAGGTTCCAGCGACATTTCCAAAGATATTGCCAGACTTAAATTTATGACCAACCTGGGCATAGGTTAAGGTGGGATCATCACTCACGGAGCTATATTCTTCTAAAAGCCAGTGACCAGCATTGGCATAGGTGCTACCCAGTGAATTATCGGTATGCAGATGCACAGACACACCTTCGGGATTAATATCCCCGTCCCACAATAAGTCGCTTGGCGCCCATAAATAACCTTTTCGCTTGAATTTACCGCCAACTACACTTACCCAGTCAGCAGGCATCCACTCTGCATATGCATAATCCAGGCGGATATCTTTAGTTGAAAAGCCATCATCTAGAGTTTCATTGGTTGATCGCGCATCATCACTGCCACTGGCGAATCCTAATCCGACTTTTACCTCATCCGTGACTTCACCTTCCGCCCCTAAGCGCAGGCGATAGCGATAGCGCTCACGGCTTTGTTTTTCACCGTTTTCCGGGTCTGCTTCCTGGTACTGGCGACGCAAACGCAAGTCACCCTTAAACTGGATTTTTTCTGCCCATTTAAGTTTATCGGAAACCTGTTGTACTGATGCCAGCTTTTCTTCGGCGGTTTCTTCAATTTTTGCCTCCGTGCGTTCTGCATCAGCCTGAGCTGAATTTTTTAACAGACTATATGCTTCCTGGCTGATTGTGCCATTGTCACGCAGTACTTTAAGCAGTTCCATCATAGCGTCATTGGCCGCCACTGCAGGGTTTGATACCGCAACACCGGTCGCAACAACCGCGGCCAGTGAAGCCACGCGAATATTTTTTAATTTCATATATAACTCTCTGTCATGATTTAAGATTTAAAAGATTAACCGGATCATTGCTGAGCCTGGTTTAGTCCGATAAATGTTGAAGGGCGGGATAATATTTCAGAAAAATGACATTTTCGTGACAGTTTTGTCAGATTGTCGGGGTTTTTGTCATTTGAGCTGTATCAGCCACGGCATGACACTGATACATGCCTGCTGGCACGTATCAGTCTGTTTTAAGAAAGTACTCGTTAAATAACAGGAAAAATCGTTAAGCTAAGTAACGCAATGGCTACACCCAGCAAAGCACCCGCCACGACATCGCTTGGATAATGCAGTCCAAGTATGACACGCGACATGGCAACCAGTGCTGCAAACCCTGACACCAGCATGGTGAGTCCGGGCACGTAGTAACTGAACATGACGGCAAAAGATAAAGCATGCATTGTATGCCCGGAAGGAAAGCTATACCGGTCCAGTGCAGGTGCGGCCTGACAAATACTTTGGGAATTGATAAAGGGCCGTTCACGCACGAGTGTTTTTTTAAGATACTTATAGACAATTAATACCAGCATCGCAGTAAGCGCAATGTGAAGCATCTGGCCGTACCCCTGCGAACCCTGTATGTAGGGTAGCAGCAGTAATAATGTGTACCAGAATACTCCATCACCAAGACGGCTGATCATCTGAAAAAAAATGCGCATCAACAGACGCTGACTAGCATGATTTATATAAGCACAGACACGCAGTTCGATTTGATCGATGCGATCAAAAAGATTTCCCGTCCTGAGTCCTGACATAACCGCCCTTTATCGTTTTATACCTCTGCATAATGTTACAGAATGTTAAGAAACGGTTATGTCAACTGTGTGATATATTAATGAACTTATTATGACATTTTCAGCAATTTCATCATGTTATACCAATTTTTTTAATATTTACTTCACAATAAAGTAATCACCTTGTAACAAAAGAATGACAAATTCGTATTTATGACAATGCATACACTCAACAGTGACCATTGAGCACACCAACACTACTTAAAGTCCGCAGTGTCTGGATCTCGGATGTCCATCTTGGCTTTCGTGGTTGTCAGGCTGAGAAGTTGCTGGATTTTTTACATAGCTTTGAAGCCGAATACCTCTATTTAGTCGGCGATATTGTGGACTTCTGGAGCCTGCAAAAATCTTCTTACTGGCCACAACAGCATACCAATGTCGTTCGTTCCATATTAGGTAAAGCCAAGCATGGAACAAAAGTGATCTATGTACCGGGCAATCATGATGAAGTCATGCGCGAATATACAGGTTACGCATTTGGCAATGTCGAAATTCATCAAGACTACGAACACAAAACTGCAAATGGTAAAAAGTTACTCATATTGCATGGTGATGAATTCGACACGATCGTTAAACACAGTCAATGGATCGCGAGACTGGGCAGTTGGGCATATGATCGTCTCCTGCAGATAAATCAATATGTCAATATTTTTCGCAAGTTATTCCGGCGGGATCACTGGTCGCTGGCAAAATACTTAAAACTGAAAGTTAAAAATGCGGTGAATTATATTGGCAGCTTCGAAACCGCATTGGCCCATCTGGCCAAAGACCGTGATGTAGATGGCGTGATCTGCGGACACATACATCATGCAGAAATCCGGCCTATCAATAACGTGCTCTACTGCAATGACGGTGACTGGGTAGAAAGCTGTTCAGGCATTATTGAACACCAAGATGGCAGTTTAGAGCTGATTCACTGGAATGAAGACTATAAACGCTCACTTGCAGCCATGTTAAGCCCGGCGGTTGAAGACGAGCGAAATGTCGCCTGACCGTCAATAAGCACAGTCATGCCATGACTACTGGCCAATCTACTTAACTTATAAAAAATCAATACCTAATCATGCGCTGCGTAATAGTCACTGATGCTTGGAAGCCTCAGGTGAACGGCGTTGTCACAACGTTAGGCAAGACATCAGAAATAATTCAGTCTTTCGGGCATAAAGTTCTTATTATTCACCCGGGACAGGCAAAAACAATCCCCTGTCCGACGTATCCTGAAATTCGTCTGGCACTGCGCCCCAGGAAATTGATTGACAGACAGATGACACAATTCAGTCCAACTCATATTCATATTGCAACCGAGGGGCCTCTGGGCCTGGCAGCAAGGGCGTTTTGTATCCGCAACAACATGGCTTTTACTACCTCTTACCATACGCAATTCCCGGAATATATCAAACAACGCTTCCCTGTACCGCTGAAATTATCCTATCATTTTTTACGACGCTTTCATGATAAAGCCACACGCACCATGGTCGGAACCCCGCATCAAAAAAAAATATTACAGGACAGACAATTCAATGAGCTGGTGCTGTGGTCACGTGGAGTAGACACGAATATATTCAGGCCGCATGATAAAAGCTTGCTTGATTATCCTCGTCCAATCTGGATTTATGTCGGCCGCGTCGCCGTTGAAAAAAATATTGAGGCTTTTCTTGACGCAGAGCTGCCAGGCACAAAAGTGGTGATCGGAGACGGCCCCGCCCTAAACACGCTTAAGCAAAAATACACAGATGTTAAGTTTGAGGGTTACAAGTTTGGTGAGGAACTTGCCGCCTGCATTGCCAGTGGTGACGTTTTCGTTTTCCCCAGCCTCACGGATACATTTGGTGTTGTGATGCTGGAGGCCATGGCATGCGGCCTGCCGGTCGCCGCTTATCCGGTCACAGGCCCTCGCGACGTCGTCAGAAATGGTGTGACGGGTATCCTCAATGAAGACTTACAGACGGCAGCTCTTGCTGCATTAAAACTGGATCCCCGCGATTGTATCGAGCAGGCTCGCGAGTTCACATGGGAACAGGCAACCCGCCAATTTATCAGTCACTTGATGCCAGCGCACTGCAGTTAACTTTTTGCTGCAAGCAACACACTTCACTCTTATGGTAATCGCAGATGAAAATTCTAATGATTTCTGATGTATACTTCCCCCGCATCAATGGTGTTTCAACCTCCATACAGACATTCAAATCAGAGTTTGAGCGCGCCGGTCACGAGGTCACTCTGATTGCACCACAGTATAATCGCCACGAAACTCAAGAAGAATCCGTGATTCGCATTAAGTCGCGCACCATTCCTTTTGATCCTGAAGACCGCATGATGAGTTCTTCCAGCATCAGGAAAATGATTCCTGCATTAAAAAAATCCCGGTTTGATGTGATACACATACAGACACCTTTTGTTGCACACTATTGCGGAGTGAAAATTGCAAGGTCACTGGATATCCCGTGTGTGATCACCTATCACACTCTTTTTGAGGAATACCTTTATCACTACATCCCCCTGGTCCCAAAACAGGCACTACGATTTTTTGCCCGCCGTTTTTCAACCAGTCAGTGCAATCAGGTACAGGGTGTTGTCGCGCCATCATCAATTATTGTCAAACTGTTGAGAAATTATGGCGTAGTCAACAAAATAAATATCATTCCAACCGGGATCAATTATCCGCATTTTAAAAATGGCAATGCTGAAAACTTCAAAACACAATTTGGTATTGATAAAAACAAAAAAGTATTACTCAACGTAAGTCGCGTGGCCTTTGAAAAAAACATTGGTTTGCTATTGGAAATGGTTGCAAAAGTAAAACAACTAGTTCCCGAGGTGCTGCTGATCATTGCCGGCGAAGGTCCGGCCAAAAATACATATATTGAACAGGTTAAACAGTTACAGCTGGATAAGCATGTGATTTTTGTTGGTTATCTTGACAGAACATCGGAACTGATTGATTGTTATCATGCTGCTGACATATTTGTATTCAGTTCACTCACCGAAACACAGGGATTGGTGCTGCTTGAAGCGATGGCATCAGGCACTCCCGTAATATCCGTTGCCGCCATGGGTACCCATGATATATTAGAGCAATGCGAGGGAGCACTGATCACTGATGGCACAATAGACGATTTCAGCAATAAAGTAGTATCATTATTAACAGATCAACACAAATACATTGATACCAAACACGCCGCGATAGAATATTCAAAAATGTGGGACTCAACACTGCTGGCAGATACGATGATTTCTTTCTACCGGGAGATAATAAGCAATACTGCTAACCATTATGTCAACAAATAAATCCGAGCAGTCAAGAGCCGTTGATATCAGTGACCCTGATTTGTTTATTAATCGGGAGATCAGCCAGCTCAAATTCAATCAAAGAGTGCTGCAGCAAGCCAAGGACACTGGCACACCATTACTGGAAAGACTAAAATTTCTCTGTATTTCCTGTTCAAATCTTGATGAATTCTTTGAGATTCGCGTCGGCGGCATCAAGCAGCATATCGAGTTTTCTACTGGTTACACCTCCGCAGACCAAAAACCCGCAAAGCAGGTATTGAAAGAGGTGCATGAAACAACAGAGTCGCTTGTAGAGGAGCAATACAGGGTTTTTAACGATGTCATACTGCCGGAACTGGCCAATGAAAATGTTCACTTCATTCCTCGTGAAAAATGGTCGCATTCGCAAAGGCAATGGATACAAAGCTACTTCACCGAACAGGTGGAACCGGTACTCAGCCCGTTGGGAATTGACCCTGGTCATCCTTTTCCCCGCATTCTCAACAAAAGCCTGAACTTCATCGTAGAAGTCGGAGGCTCAGATGCATTTGGGCGTAGTGGACATCTGGCAATCGTACAGGCACCAAGATCTTTACCGAGGCTGATCCAGTTGCCCGGTAATACGGGTGATAATTCGATTAATTTTGTATTTTTATCCTCTGTTATCCATGAATTCGTACATGATCTTTTTGAAGGCCTGCAGGTACATGGCTGTTACCAATTCCGGGTCACCCGAAACAGTGACTTGTATGTCACCGATGAGATTGATGATCTGCCTCTGGCACTCGAAGGTGAACTGGCCTCTCGCCGATATGGTGCTGCCGCACGCCTTGAAACCTATAAAAACACCCCGGGTCACCTGGTTGAATATCTGCTACAGCAGTTTGAACTGGATGAAGTTGACTTATACAAAGTCAATGGTCCGGTAAACCTGAACCGCTTACTCAACACCTATGATCTGATTGATCGGCCGGATCTGAAATATCCTGACTTTAAACCTATGCTGCCTAAACCGCTGACACCGGACTCGAATCTTTTCAAGGTGATCTCAAAGCAGGACATATTAATGCATCACCCGTATCAGTCATTTGCGCCGGTGCTAAATTTCATACATCAGGCGGCCAAAGACCCTAAAGTGCTTGCGATCAAGCAAACGCTATATCGAACCGGTGCTCAATCGCGCATTGTTGATGCGCTGGTCATGGCAGCGACTTCCGGAAAAGAGGTGACGGTGGTCATCGAGCTCATGGCACGCTTTGATGAAGCCGCAAATATCACGCTGGCTAACCGGCTGCAAAAGGCCGGAGCACATGTCGTTTACGGGATCGTTGGCATCAAGACACATGCAAAAATGATACTCGTCATACGACGTGAAAATGACCGTCTTGTCAGATATGCGCACCTGGGAACAGGAAACTACCATCAGTCCACCGCGAAACTGTATACCGACTACGGCATGTTTACATCAGATCCGGCCATTACCGCAGATCTGCATGAGATCTTCTTACAGTTGACCAGCTTTACCAAAATACCCAGACTCAACTCGGTACTGCAGGCTCCGTTCACACTCTACAAAACCATCCTGGAGTATGTCGAAAAAGAAACAAAACGTGCGCACAACAAACGTAAAGCAAAAATTATTGCACGGGTAAACTCCCTAATTGAACCCCAGTTGATCCAGGCACTTTACCGCGCGTCTATGGCCGGCGTTGAAATTAAGTTGATTGTTCGAGGACCATGTTGTCTGCGTCCGGGTGTGAAGGGGATATCGGACAATATCGAAGTGCGTTCAATCATCGGCAGGTTTTTAGAGCATTCACGTGTTTTTTATTTTTACAACGGAGGACGCTCAAAAATTTATTGTTCCAGCGCAGACTGGATGGATAGAAATTTTTTCCGACGCGTGGAGACAGCGTGGCCGCTGGAAGACCGCGCTATCAAAAAATGTGTACTATCGGAGCTTGAGTTAATGATTAAAGATAATCAGAATGCTTGGATTCTTCAGCCCGATGGCGAGTACATTCGCAAACAATGCGGTAAAAAAGAACGTAAAATAACCGCACAAACCGAACTATTGAATAAATATGCTAAAATGAAAGTTTAATATCAATGGCTTTCAAGTATTCACTTTCCTGCTCCAGGTCGAGCTTCGTTAAAGGTGAGGTTTCAAGCCAGCTGTCAATAAAGTCAAGTTTTATCTTTTTATCATCCAGCGTGACATTCTTTATCGGAAAATCGATATCAATACGGTCTCTGCTCAAAAGTACTGCCAGACGAAGTATCACAATCAGATACTTAACTATCTCCAACTCATCACTTTGCAGTGTATCTAGCAGTTCATTTTTTATTTTCCTGCGATGACTGCCGACCAGACAGGCCAGTATATTCTGTTCATTATTGGCAAACCCGGGCATATCTGAATATTGCAAAAGATATGCGCCATGCCGGTGATACCCGGAATGCGCAATATCCAGTCCAATTTCATGCAATCGTGCAGCCCATTTCAAATAATCGTTATACTCCTCTGCCTGATGTGACCATGCGTATGTCACTTTATTTAACAACATGCCTGCACATAGCTCTGTACGATTTGCCTGATCAAAATCAATATGATAGCGGTGCTCAAGATTTTGTACCGTCTCAGCCCGTATATCATCATGATGAAGATGCAGTCGGCCAAGCAAGTCAAACAGCACGCCCTCGCGAAGTGCACCATCTGAAAAATTCATACTCCTGATTTCAAGACTATCAAATACCGCTGCCAAAATCGCCAAACCACCAGGCAGTACGGGAATACGTTCTTTTTTAATACACGACAGATCAAGCTGATTTTCGATTAACCTGTCACGCATTATGTTGAGGGCATCCAGCGTAACCCCATTTTCCTCAACCAGATTTGATGCAATTTCTGTAATTACCTTAATCGTGCCAGAAGTGCCAATTTCCATGTCCCAGCCTATTTTTTTGTAGGCAGCCGCGATTGACCTTAACTGTAACTTTGCCGATAAAAATGCCTGGTCATAGTTTTTTCGTGTGACTTTTCCTTCCGGGAAAAACCGTTCGCTCATGGATACACAACCCATGAATAAACTCTCCATTCTCAATGGTTGACTGCCTTCTCCTATTATTATTTCAGTACTGCCACCGCCGATATCAACAACTATCCTGCGGTCATTGGGTCTGGATATTGCATAAGTGGTGCCGAGATAAATTAACCGCGCTTCCTCGATTCCTGAAATTATTTCTATGGGATGTCCCAATGCCTGTTGTGCAGACTTTAAAAATTTGCGTGAGTTTTTTGCACGGCGCAGGGCATTGGTGCCTATCGCACGCACCGAGTCTGCGTGCATATCACGTAAGCGTTGCCCAAATCTCTCAAGACATTCGTTGGCACGTTTCATTGCCTCTTTATCGAGCATACCGGAATCGTTCAGCCCGGCACTCAGTCGAACCATTTCTTTTATGCGATCAAGAATTTTCAAACGACCATGATCATTGGATGCCACGACCATGTGAAAACTGTTTGAACCCAGATCAAGTGCTGCGATTACTTCAGGTTCAGTTTCATTGTCGGGAGAAATCGCGCACCTCCATATTAAGCATTGACACTTCCCTGTTTATAAATCGATTTTTAAAGTATTAGTTACGATGCATCAAGACGCGCTGTGACCCGATGTTTACAACCACCCCTTCCGGAACGATGGAATCAACAACTGCCTCACCTTCACTAATTCTATCGCCCTCTTTATATTTCACCATGTTAATCAGTACAAAGCGGCTGGCCGGGTTGGAGTCATACACATGCACATTTATTTCATACTGATCCAGCAAGGAGCGCTGTGATACAGGCAGATCATTCAACGCTGCATAATCGCGTGCCGTGATTTGCTTTTCTTGTTTTATGGCCTTTGCAATACTCGCCACTGTTGGCTGAGTATTTGATTTTCCTGTCACACCGGTCGACTCGGTTAAAGGTTTATCTGAGTATCGAACTGGCGGAATTTTGCTGACACTCGGAGTATTTTTCACGGGCACTGCAGTTTTTCCCTGCTGCTCACGTTTGCCGGATTTATCAGTGTTTATTTGGGCTTCCCGCTCCAGAGAAGCCATAGATGCCGACTGAACGGACCGTTGAGAACTGTCTATCCCTTTCTCCCGCGAAGTTTTTTCAGTCGTTGATAAAGCGGTTCCGGCTTGCAACACGGATGGTGGATGGTGGATATTGGCGGCATTGCCAGCCACAGGCTGTGAACCATTTTTATCACGCATAATGGATTCACCAGGCCGGGTTGTAGCCAGATAATTATTAAACACATAAGCAGTCAAAAGCACTATCAGCAGAACCAGATTGGCGACTAATACAATTAACACCCATTTTTTAAGACGCTCATCTTTGACATGTGACTGTGTCACATATCGCGTCATGTCCGGATCAGCACGACTCTCTGCCTGCCTTTCTTTTTCGGCACGGGACAGTGCATCCAGAATCATTGACATAGCAACTATCCTCTTATGTCTGTAAACAATTTCGGCACAGTAGTGGAGTCAGTGACGTTGACCAGCTCAATAAAAGTTTCTCTGCCGACTACTCCATCTGACTGTAGTCCTCGATTCGACTGAAACTGCTTTACCCGCGCCACCAGTGACGCGTTGAACTTTAAATTGTCCTCGGAATACTCTGCCAATTTTTTACCCTCAATTGTATCCAGCTTATGGCGTAGCCATAGTACGTCAGGCCCTACATAGCCCTGTGCCAGCGACTCGTTTTGTGGAAACGGAGGTTTCCACAGCACAATATAACTGCCTGACCAGGTTTGCTCCAACTCTTCGTATGACACCACCATGTCTTTATCCACTACTTTTAAATAAGCTTTGCTTTCATCGGCCTTGTGTATAACAGCAAATAATATCTGCTGTGTGTTACTTTTTAATTCAATCACAGCTGGACGGTTGTATTTAAGGATATCGTCAATTTTTCCCTGGCCAAATATACAGCGCATCCCGGCCTTTATTGCCCGCGAACAGGCAGTATCACCACTGTAAGCGGAATAATCCCGGTCCCATAATGCAAACAGATTGGTAAAAGCAGAAAAAGTGTTGGCTTCACCGACATACGTGTCAAGCTTTTGCGCAATCGGCAAATTGGCTTTCGATTGCACCTGTCCTGATGCAGGACGAACGAATGCCTCTGACTTACCTTGGCCGAGGTCATGCTGTCCTGAACCGGTGGCGGACGATGGCTCCCGGGCAATGTTGGCCTGTGCTTCGGTCACGGGTGCTTTCTGATTAAGCACGGTCCCCCATATCCCAAGTGTCAATATAATTGACGCTGCCACCACCGTGATAATTACCGGCCAACCGAAAGCAGCAGACATTTTTGGGCGTGCTTTCTTTCCCAGTACTTCCGCGGCAGCATTTTGGACAATATCTTTTTTAACGAGCGGCAGATTTGCACCGTAGGCACCAATTAATGACCGCTCACACAAAGTATTAATTAACCGGGGGATTCCACCAGAATATTTATATATCTCTTTTACAGCGGATTTTGTGAATATTTCTCTTGTGACACCTGCGATTTTCAAGCGATGAACAATGTATTCACCGGTTTCTTCTTTTGTAAGCGGTGTTAAATGAAAGCGCGCGGTAATACGTTGTGACAGTTGTCGTAATTCAGGCAAATTAAGCATGGTCTGCAGCTCTGGCTGACCGATTAATATAATCTGCAACAGCTTTTGCGTAGAAACCTCAAGATTGGTCAGCAAGCGTACCTGTTCAAGCACTTCCGAGGTCAGGTTCTGGGCCTCATCAATGACAACCACGATACGTTGTCCCTGCCCGTAAGCTTTCAATAAATACAGATTCAACCGATCGATTAATGCTTTAATACTTGTGACCTGCTTTGGGTAGCTGATCTGCAATTCATCACAAATAGACGCTATCAACTCTAAAGGTGTCTGCTTTGGGTTCAGGATCAGCGCGATGCGCACATTATCGGTGATACTTTCCAGTGCGCTTCGGCATAATGTTGTTTTGCCGGTCCCGACTTCACCTGTTAATAAAACAAAGCCTCCCGCTTCATCTGCACCATAAAGTAAATGTGCAAAGCCGTCGCGATGGCGACGACTCAAATAGAGAAAGCGTGGATCAGGGGTAATCTGAAACGGCTTTTCAATTAATCCAAAATACTCTAGGTACATAGTTGAAGACTGGAGGTTTGTCTTGGCTCATTTTACGGTGAACAAATACAGGCTGTAAAACGGACAGATATCGGCGATTTGACCGTTGGTTTCATTTATCTATTGAACAGTAATGCCTGCATATTTGCATGAATTATCTAGATTTTTCTCCAGGTAGTGCCTTCGGGGCGATCCAGTATCTCAACACCAAGTTCCGTGAGCTGATCACGTATTCTGTCCGCGGCGTCGAAATCTTTAACTGATCTGGCGACATTTCTTTGCCTGATTAACTCATCAATGCGGTTTACATTCAACTGACTATCTCCAGCACCAAACCAGCTTTTGGTATCCTGCTGGAGAATGCCGATGATCCTCGCACACTCCAGCAGTGCGCCCTTTATCTCGGACTGGCGTTTTTTATCCTGTGTGTTATTCGCCTGCTTGGCCAATGCATGCAGCTCACTTAATGCCAGCGGTGTATTCAGATCTTCCTGTAATGCCGCATAAAACTTTTGAGTGTCCTGTTCACATGGTTTGTGCGCTTCCACATCATCCAGTTCTTCCAGGGTGCCATACAGCCGGTCCAGACTTTTTTTGGATGAAACCAGCAGTTCATCAGTCCAGTCAAGGGGACTACGGTAATGAGTACTAAGTAACGCATATCGGATAGCTTCCCCGGGGGCAGTTTGCAGTAAGTCATGCACCAGCAACACATTACCCACAGACTTGGACATTTTTTCAAAATTTACATTGACAAACCCGTTATGTAGCCAGTAACGACAGAATACTTCGTGATCATGGGCACAGGTGCTTTGTGCAATTTCATTTTCATGATGTGGAAATACTAAATCCTGGCCACCCCCATGAATATCTATTGTTCGCCCCAGATGCTTTTCGATCATTGCCGAACACTCTATATGCCAGCCGGGGCGCCCGGGGCCCCATGGACTGTCCCATGACGGCTGCCCGGCGGAGGATGGCTTCCATAACACAAAATCTGCCGGATCTTTTTTATAGGGTGCCACTTCAACCCGTGCACCAGCGATCATGTCATCTCTGTTGCGCCCGGAAAGCTCACCGTATTTGCTATAGGTTGAAACACTAAAGAGGACATGCTGTTCCGCTTCATAGGCAAAACCGCGGCTGATTAACCGTTCAATCATAGAAATAATCTGATCGATATGGTCAGTGGCACGCGGCTCAATGTCTGGCAGGTCTACGCCCAATGATGCCATGTCCTGATGATAAATATCGGTGAATTTCCTGGTGATGGCGTCGATTTCCACACCTTGGTCACGGGCTGCGGCATTGATCTTGTCGTCTACGTCGGTCAGGTTGCGGGCATAGATGACGCGTGGATAATATTTACGCAATAACTTCACCAGCACATCAAACACGACTGCGGGCCGTGCATTTCCGATATGGGCATAACTATATACTGTCGGACCACATACATACATGGTCACACAATCAGGACTCAATGGTTCAAATACCTGTTTCTGCTTTGTCAACGTGTTGTATAGCTTGATACTCATGAATTGTTCACTCTTTTGTGGCAAAAGAATTTTCTGACTAGTAGGCTCTTGCAATTGAAAAATCTGCCAGACTGAGCATGGCTGTTTTATAGTCAGAATCGGGCAGACAGGTAATCGCGTTCTTGGCCAGGTCTACCTGTTGATGAGCCACATTCTCAGTGTACTCCAATGCCCTGGTATCGTGGATGATTTCCAGGACCTGACCGAGCTTATCCCGATCACCTACTCTGATGATTTCACTCAAATGCTTCTTATGACTCGCGCTTCCATGGGTCAATGCATAGATCAAAGGCAGGGTGGGCTTGCCTTCGGCCAGGTCATCACCCGCATTTTTTCCCATAGCCGAGCTTTCTGCGCGATAGTCCAACACATCATCAATGATCTGGAAGGCAGTTCCAAGATGCATCCCATATGCCTCGAGCGCCTTCTCCTCATGCCCAGGCCGATTCGCCAGCACCGCACCGATTTGTGCTGCCGAGCTGAATAATTTCGCTGTTTTGCATTGTATAACCTGCATATATTGCTGCTCGGTGGTCTCCGGATCATTGCAGTTTAGCAATTGCAGCACTTCCCCTTCCGCAATTTTATTGGAGGTTCCAGACAAAATTTCCATGACACGCATATCGCCGATATGCACCATCATTTCGAAAGCTCTGGAAAAAATGAAATCACCCACCAGAACACTTGCTTCATTTCCCCAGATTGAATTGGCAGTTTCCTTGCCACGACGCAATTCAGATGCATCTACCACGTCATCATGAAGGAGGGTGGCTGTATGGATGAACTCAATCACCGCCGCCGCAAGGTAATGCTTTTCACCACGGTAATCGCATGCTTGTGCAGACAGCACTGCAATGACGGGGCGCAGGCGTTTGCCCCCACTGTTGATAATGTATTCCCCCATTTGCTCAATCAGCACAACCTCAGAATGCAGTTGTGCCCGAATACACGCATTCACGCCGTCCATATCCTTGGCCACGAGGGCCTGTATTTCATCAAGTTGCATGTTTTATTAGAAGTTTTGCCAGAAAAATGAAATGTTCACGCCTATTTTGCGCAAAATGCCATCAAAACAGATCCTGTCGCCCGGACCTGCGAGTAAATATGTGAAAATGATGGTCAATATTGTGTAATAATGAACGGTCATCAGACGCGAAGCAAGGTAATTGACCTGCACTATCTTAGTCGTTAGAATGCCGCGCTCTTTTTCATAAAGATACATGAAATAAACACCGAATATGTACGCAGTCATCGCCACGGGCGGAAAACAATACAGGGTCGAACCAGGAGAAGTCCTGCGCGTCGAAAAGCTAAACGCCGAAGAAGGACAACAGGTCGATTTCGACCAGGTTCTCATGCTGGGTAACGGAGATGACATCAGTATTGGCACCCCCTACGTAAAAGGCGGCAAAGTCAGCGCCGAGGTACGGGGACACGGGCGTGCGAAAAAGATTGAAATTGTAAAATTCAAACGACGCAAGCACCACCGTAAACAAATGGGACATCGTCAGTCATATACTGAGATCGTTATCAAAAAAATCAGTCAGTAAACACGGAAATTTAGCAATGGCTCATAAAAAAGCAGGCGGAAGCACCAGAAACGGACGTGACTCGGAATCCAAACGACTTGGAGTAAAATGTTTTGGTGGTCAACAAGTCGCTGCGGGTAATATAATTCTGCGCCAGCGTGGTACCAAGTTTCACCCGGGTCAGGGTGTCGGTCTGGGCAAGGATTACACCATTTTTGCCAAGACACCCGGTGTTGTTAAATTTGAAGTCAAGGGCCCCAGGAACAGGAAATATGTCAGCGTAGTCAATGCATAACAAAATGCTGTCATTCAGGTTAACAAAAGCCCCGTCATGCGGGGTTTTTTTTTGCCATTAATAAATTTATCTCACACAACAATTCAGCATATCCCATGAAATTCGTCGATGAAGCAACGATTACCGTCATGGGCGGCAATGGAGGCAATGGTTGCCTGAGCTTTCGTCGTGAACGCTTTATTGCAAAAGGCGGACCTGATGGGGGTGACGGCGGCGATGGTGGTAATGTCTATCTTCGCACTAAAACAGGAATCAATACCCTGGCTGATTTTCGTTATACCCGCATCTTCAGGGCGCAACGTGGCGCAGATGGACGTGGTAATAACTGCACTGGAAAATCTGGCGATGATTTATACATTGATGTCCCGATTGGGACAGAAGTCTATGATCATCAAACCGAAGAATGCATCGGCGATTTAACCGAGGAAAATCAAATCCTTTTAGTCGCCCGAGGAGGTAACCATGGACTCGGAAATCAGCGCTTCAAAAGCTCCACTAACCGCGCACCACGCAAAACCACCACCGGTGGTGAAGGCGATATCAGGGAATTGCGACTTGAGCTCAAGCTGCTCGCCGAGGTCGGTTTGCTGGGTCTGCCCAGCGTAGGGAAGTCATCGCTGATCGCCGCTCTATCAGATGCCAAACCCAAAATTGCCGATTATCCCTTCACTACCTTACACCCTAATCTTGGCGTGGTACGGGTTGGCCCTCTCCAGAGTTTTGTCATGGCAGACCTGCCGGGAATAATTGAAGGCGCCGCGCGCGGGCATGGCTTGGGTATACAGTTTTTAAAGCATCTTTCACGATGCCGGCTACTGCTGCATATGATTGATTTGGGTCCACGTGATCCACAGGAAGACCCCTATTCCCAGTTCAATATCATTCAGCATGAATTAACTCACTATCGTGATCCAATCGCTGGTAAAGATAGATGGCTTGTATTTAATAAAGTTGATCTATACTCAGAACAAGAGGTTGCACAACAAATTCAGGAAATATGCAGACAAATAGACTGGCACGGACCGGTTTATGCGATCTCTACCGTATCCAGAACGGGCCTTGAATCTTTGTGTAAAGATATCATTTACTATTTAAATGGTACTGATGATGAACAAACATGAATAATCAGTCACGATTACCGCCGAGCGGCAAACGCTGGGTAGTTAAAATTGGCAGCTCACTGATCACCAATAATGGGCAAGGACTGAACTTGCCTGCAATACATGGCTGGATGGATGAATTTGCCCAATTACGCGAACGTGGTTATGAGCTTATTCTGGTCTCTTCGGGTGCCGTGGCTGAGGGTATGGCCAGACTGGGCTGGCCGCAGCGACCAAATACTTTACATGAGTTGCAGGCTGCCGCCGCGGTGGGCCAAATGGGCCTGGTTCAGGCCTATGAACATTACCTGCAACAGCATGATTTACACAGCGCTCAAGTATTACTGACACATGATGATCTGCGCAATCGCCAACGCTATATTAATGCACGCTCGACACTCACGACGCTACTTAAACTGGGCGTCATCCCGGTTGTCAACGAAAATGATACTGTAGCCACAGATGAAATACGGTTCGGAGATAATGACAATCTGGCAGCACTGGTAGCCAATCTTATTAGCGCAGATCAATTAATCATACTCACGGATCAGGCCGGTATCTTTAATAAAAACCCCCACCTATACGAGGACGCCACCTTAATCGAGTCCTGTACAACCAATGACCGCATACTGGATATTGTCGCCGGTCCTTCTCATCATGCACTGGGACGAGGCGGGATGGTCACCAAGGTATCCGCCGCGCGCCGCGCTGAACGTTCGGGGACTTTGACAATTATATTATCGGGCAAACAGGAGGCTCCGCTGCTGGCGATTGCCGATAATCGATATACCGGAACAACCATTTATCCGACGGTGGAACCTTTAAACGCTCGCAAGCAATGGATTGCAAATCAGTTGCAGGTCATGGGCAGGCTATACCTGGATACAGGCGCGGGCCGTGTGCTGCGATCGGGAGGCGCCAGTCTTCTACCGATCGGCGTGGTGCGTGTAGAAGGAGAATTCAAACGTGGTGATCTGGTCGCCTGTGTTGATGAGAACCACAATGAGATTGCTCGCGGACTGATAAATTATAACGCCAGTGAGTCAGGCAAAATTGCAGGCAGAGTCACGAATGATATTGAGAAAATCCTCGGTTACGTCGACGAACCGGAGCTGATACACAGAGATAACCTTGCGGTCATCTAGCCTGGTCTGTCTCCCCCTGCACTATTGGGCTGGAACAGTGATATCCAGGCCTGTGTGATTTACATTGCGCGTATTCGGGCGTTAAGACGCTGTTTATGGCGAGCTGCCTTGTTATTATGAATAATGCCTTTTCGCGCGGAGGTGTCAATGACTGAGACAGAATCCTGGTATAGCTTCATCGCCTCATCTTTGTTTCCCGTCTCAATGGCTTTCACAACATTTTTGATATATGTGCGCAACCGGGATCTCATGGCAACGTTGTGTTGTCTGGATTTTTCTGCAGTACGGGCTCTTTTACGAGCGGAAGCTATATTCGCCAAAATTTATCCTCTTTTGTATCAGGCTGTTGTCTTCGGGCGTCGAACTATGCGTTTTTCACTTGAAAATGTCAATAAGCCAGGCGTATAAATCAACATTACCATCACCCTTGTTGTCATCGCCAGACGGACGACCAGAATTTGCAGCAGTTATCTGTACAATCCCTCAGACTGGTGCAAATCATTAGTTAATGAGGTAGAGTTTTTCTTTAAAAATCAGATAAATATCTTTAAGTGAGCAAGAAACCTCTTAAATCCACCCTGACGGTGGGTGGCGCAACCCTGATTTCACGATTTTTCGGTTATGCCCGTGATGCCATCATATTTATCGTTTTTGGTGCGAATGCTGGCACCGATGCATTTTTTGTGGCCTTTCGGATCCCCAATTTCCTGCGTCGTCTTTTTGCCGAAGGGGCTTTCTCCCAGGCATTTGTCCCTGTGATGTCTGCGCATTTACATGAGAGTGAAAATCAATTCAGGCGTCTGATTAACCATGTGGCCGGCTTGCTATCAATTATCTTGTTTATCGTGACCGCAGTCGGGATCTTATGTTCACCCTGGCTGATCATGATATTCGCGCCAGGATTTGACGACCCTGAACAGATATTACTTGCCAGTGATATGCTAAAGATCACTTTTCCCTACCTACTCTTTATTTCCTTAACAGCACTTTCTGGCAGCATACTCAATATCCGGCAAAAATTTGCTGTACCAGCCCTGACACCTGTATTACTGAATGTATCACTAATCGGGGCGGCTATCTGGCTTTCGCCATTGATGAGCAATCCGATCACCGCTCTGGCATGGGGGGTGTTCTTCGCCGGCATCAGCCAGCTTGTGTTCCAGATACCTTTCCTGTTACGTGAGCATTCATTGCCAGTACCGAAGTTATCCGGTGCAAAACACGGAGTTGACAGAATTCTAAAACTTATGTTGCCCGCGATCTTTGGCACATCAATAGTACAAATAAACCTGCTGATCGATACGATGATTGCCTCCTTTTTAGTCGTCGGCAGCATCAGCTGGTTATATATTTCAGACCGATTTGTTGAACTGCCTCTGGCCCTGTTTGGCATTGCAACCGCGACGGTGATACTGCCCATGCTATCGAAGCAGCATGTCGCCAGACAGCATCAACAATTTGATGACACTATTCAGTGGGCATTGAGGATTTCTTTATTAATCGCCATCCCGGCCATGCTGGGGCTGGTGGCACTTGCCAGCCCAATATTATCCACACTTGTACAATACCGTGAATTTAGTGCGACTGATACGCAAATGGCCACCATGAGCCTCGTTGCCTACGCAACAGGACTGCCTGCCTTTATATTTATTAAAGTGCTGGCACCCGGCTTTTATTCACGACAGGACACAAAGACGCCTGTTAAAATAGGCGTTGTGGCCATGGTCGCCAATATCTTTTTCAACCTGGTTTTCATCTGGCTCTGGTTTAGCCTAGAAATTCCCGGCGCCCATGCTGGCCTGGCTCTGGCAACTTCGTTATCAGCCTATGTCAATGCAAGCCTATTATACTTTCTGTTAAAAAAAGCAGCTGTGATACATTCAAGTCCGGGCCGTGCCATGATGGCAATGAAAATTATTGCAAGTTCGGTGGTCATGTACCTGGTACTCTGGCAGGTCAACCCGGAACCATATATATGGGCCAGCTGGCCCAGCCCGACCCGCTTTGGGGTACTTTTTAGCCTGATTATATTAGGGATAGTGATATACGTTATGTTGTTGTTTTTACTTGGCATGCGCCCCAGACAATTTCGACTTAAACCCCGCTAATTTCTATTACTATGATCTTATTACGAGGAAGCCACAGACTCGCCTGTATTGATCGGCCTACCGTTGCCACTATAGGTAATTTTGATGGTTTCCACCTGGGTCACCAGGAAGTTTGCAAGTTTGTTATTCAGCAGTCCAGGGAGTTTAATGCCAGCCCCATATTAATTAGCTTTGAGCCTACGCCTAAAGAATTTTTTACTGGTAATAATGCACCTGCACGGATATACACTATGCGTAAAAAACTTGAGTTAGCGTGTGAATTTGGTTTTGAATATTTCGTTTGCCTGAACTTCAAGCATTCTCTCTCTACTTTGCCTGCGGTAGACTTTGTAAAACAGATCTTGCACGATTCCCTACGGATAAAAGCGCTGGTTGTGGGTGATGATTTCAGGTTTGGCCATCGTCGCAGTGGGGACATTAATCTATTACACAAAATGGGGGAAACACTGGGATTTCAGGTTCGCGACCAGAGCACGATAGTTGATAACCACCACCGTATCAGCAGTACACTGATCAGGCGTAAACTAAAAGAAGGAGATTTTCAGCACGCAGCCACTCTAATGGGTCGACCGTTCACTATTTCCGGCCGCGTTTTCCACGGTGATAAAAAGGGCCGCACAATCGGCTTCCCAACGGCAAATATTCTAATAAAACAGCATAAATCTCCGGTTCATGGCGTGTTTGCTGTAACTGCAAAAACAGCTCGTGAAGCCTGGCTGGGTGTTGCGAACATTGGCACAAGACCCACCGTCAATGGTTCAAGATTACAACTGGAGGCACATTTGTTTGACTGCCAGAGTGATTTATATGGAGAACGACTGGAAGTCGAGTTTCACAGCAAGTTGCGAGATGAAATAAAATTCCCGTCTTTTGAACAACTAAAGCGGCAAATAACTATTGATGTCAATAATGCTAAAAAATATTTTACTAATAAGGATGTAATCCGCAGTGACACAAAATTATAAAAGCACTCTCAATCTGCCAAACACAACTTTCCCGATGAAGGGAAATCTAGCCCAGCGTGAGCCGGAAATCCTAAAGCAATGGCAGGAATCCGATATCTACAATCTGATTCGTACCGAATGTGCTGACAGGGAAAAGAAATATACGCTACACGATGGCCCTCCCTATGCAAATGGAGACATTCATATCGGCCATGCCGTCAACAAGATTCTCAAAGATATCATCGTAAAAAGTAAAACTTTCAGCGGATATGATGTGCCATTTATTCCTGGCTGGGACTGTCATGGATTGCCGATTGAGGTGATGGTTGAAAAGAAAAAAGGCAAACCCGGTCATAAAATTTCTGAGCAGGCATTTCGCCTGGCTTGCCGCGACTATGCCCAACAGCAGGTTGATCGCCAGCGCAGTGACTTTATGCGTTTGGGGGTATTTGCAGACTGGCAACACCCTTACCTGACGATGGACTTTCAGGTTGAAGCGGATATTGTACGTGCCCTGGGTAAAATCATCTCAAACGGACATCTGGAGAAAGGGTTTAAGCCGGTATACTGGAGTGTAGCAAGCGGATCTGCCTTGGCAGAAGCAGAGGTTGAGTACAAGAATAAAACCTCTTATGCCATCGATGTGAAATTTACTATTCATAACCGTGCCGAAATAAAAAAATATTTTCCCGCTTCCAAAGAAGAAATCCCTGCCCATGCAGTTATTTGGACCACAACACCCTGGACACTGCCAGCCAATCAGGCTGTAAGCCTGCATCCCGAGCTGGACTATTCACTGATTGAAGTAAAATTAAATGGCCATGATGAGTATCTGCTTCTCGCAACTGAGCTGGTTGCATCGTGTATGCAGCGTTATGGATTAGAACACTACACGACAATTGGCAGATGTACTGGCAAGCACCTGGAATTTATGGCGCTTGACCATCCGTTTTACAACAAAGAAGTGCCTGTGATTCTGGGTGAACATGTAACCACAGAAGCAGGGACAGGTGCAGTACATACTGCCCCGGATCATGGTATGGATGACTTCATGGTCGGCAAAAAATATCAGCTTGGGACACTCAATATCGTTGATGATTATGGCGTGTATCGGGAAGACGTCGAAATATTTGCCAAACAGCATGTGCATAAAGTCGACCAACCTGTTATAGATACACTGATACAGCGCTCCAAACTGGTCCACCAGGAAAAAATCTCGCATAGTTTTCCTCACTGCTGGCGGACGAAAACACCGCTGATTTTCAGAGCCACGCCGCAATGGTTCATCAGCATGGACAAGAATAATTTGCTACAGCGCTCGTTACAGGAAGTTGAAAATGTTGAATGGTTACCTGACTGGGGTAAGGCAAGAATTATCAGCATGTTAAATAACAGTCCTGATTGGTGCGTTTCGCGTCAACGCACATGGGGTGTCCCAATTACCTTATTTGTGCATAAAGAATCTCAACAAATTCACCCTCAAACTATTGAATTAATCGAGCAGGTTGCACAAAAAATAGAAAAATCCGGCATACAGGCCTGGTTTGATATGGATACCACTGAGCTGTTGGGGAGTGAAGCGAATCAATACACAAAAGTCACTGACACCCTGGATGTCTGGTTCGATTCAGGCGTGACACATGAATCAGTGATTCACAGGCGAAAAGCACTCCATTTTCCTGCTGATTTATACCTCGAAGGATCTGATCAGCACCGTGGGTGGTTTCAGTCGTCGTTGAAGACAAGTGTCGCCATTAATGATTGTGCGCCATATAAAACTGTCCTGACCCATGGCTTCACGGTAGACGCAAAAGGGCGCAAGATGTCCAAATCACTGGGAAATGTGGTGGCGCCACAAAAAATATTTAAATCATTAGGCGCTGACATATTACGGCTATGGACTGCATCAAGCGATTTCAGTCGGGAAATGAACGTATCCGATGAAATTCTCAAGCGAACAGCGGATTCATATCGCAGAATGCGCAATACTATTCGTTATTTACTTTCAAACCTGAATGAATTCGACCCAAACTGTGATCTCGTTGATAATGATCAACTGCTTGCACTTGATCGCTGGATACTTCACAGAACGTTACAGCTACAGGAATACGCAATAAAATGTTATGACCGCTTCGAATTTCACCAGCTTTACCAGGCTCTCCATAAATTCTGCAGTCTGGATCTTGGAAGTTTATACCTTGATATAATCAAGGACCGCGTATACACCATGCAACCTGATAGTCTCGCACGCCGATCGGCGCAAACTGCCGCTTATCATATCACTCAATCTCTATTGCGCTTATTAGCGCCTATTTTAAGTTTTACTGCTGAAGAAGCGTATTCCCATATCCCCAATAATGTCGAGTCCACTATCTTTACCAAAACCTGGTATGAAGGTCTGCTCAGTTTGAATGATAATGAATATATTGATGAAGCAGCCTGGGATATCATCTTTGATGTCAGACATGTGGTTATGAAAGCTCTCGAAACCGCAAGAGAAAAAGGTGAGATTGGATCAGGCCTTGAAGCGGAAGTAACTGTTCATTGCCAGGCACACACGCAACAGGCGCTGGCCCTGTTAGAAGACGAGTTACATTTTATCATGATTACTTCATCAGCAACGGTGCAACCATTGTTGGAGAATACTGATTATGAGAACGTTGAGCTGAGCAACGGTGAAAAACTTGCTGTCACAATTCATCCTGCGTTACATAACAAGTGTGTCCGATGCTGGCATCTTCGTGACGATGTTGGCACTCACAGCACTCACCCTGAGTTATGCACCCGTTGCATAGACAACATCGAGGGACAGGGAGAATATAGAAAATATGCGTAACTGGATAATAATAATTGGTTTTTTAACGGTTATTGACCAGGTCTCCAAGCGAATCGCAGAGGCAAATCTGAACTTCGCAGAATTCGTCCCCATCATACCCATGTTGAATTTAAGGCTGGTTTATAATGAGGGAGCCGCTTTTAGCTTCCTTAGCCAGGCTGGAGGCTGGCAGCGCTGGTTTTTTGTATTACTGGCGATTGCTGTTTGTATCTACCTTTTTAACTGGCTGCGGAATTTAAAAAGCACCGAGTTTTTAATGGGCATTTCCCTTTGTTTAATTATAAGCGGTGCAATAGGGAACCTGTTAGATCGCGCTTTGTTTGGAAAGGTTACTGACTTTATTGATTTTTATTATGTATCAGACAGCTGCTTTTATTTCTTCTTTTACCTCCCAAATAGTGGCTGTCACTGGCCTACATTCAATTTTGCAGATATCTTCATCACAATAGGTGCTATCTTCATGGCAACACAAATTTTTCGTGAGAGCTCACCCAATGAAATCAATTAGCATCAAACTTGCTAACCCTCGTGGCTTTTGTGCAGGCGTTGACCGGGCCATAGAAATCGTTGAACGTGCACTGGATAATTTTGGTGCACCAATATACGTGCGTCACGAGGTAGTTCATAACCGGTTTGTTGTTGATACGTTACGCCAAAAAGGTGCCGTTTTTGTCGATGAACTGGACGAGGTGCCTGATCATTCTACCGTTATATTCAGCGCTCATGGTGTTTCCAAAGCTGTTCGGCAGGAGGCTGAGAAACGGCAGTTAACTGTATTTGATGCAACCTGCCCACTGGTTACAAAGGTGCATATAGAAGTAATACGCAACTGCAAGCTGGGTCGTGACACGATACTCATCGGCCACAAAGGACATCCTGAAGTAGAAGGTACCATGGGTCAGTTTACAGGCGAAAAAGGCGGTAAAATATTTCTGGTGGAATCGCCCAAGGATGTCGACAATATTAATGTTGAACATCCGGAGGATATTTCCTATGTGACACAAACCACGTTATCAGTTGACGATACCAAAGAAATTATTGAGAAACTTAAACAACGCTTTCCTGCCATTGGGTCGCCTAAACGCGATGACATCTGTTATGCCACACAAAACCGTCAGGACGCAGTCAAGAACCTTGTTAACCAGTGTGACATGTTACTCGTCATCGGATCAACTACCAGTTCCAATTCAAATCGCCTGAGAGAAATCGCTGAAAAGAATGGTATCGAATCCTACTTGATTGACGATGCCAGCCAGATTGATCATAGCTGGCTGAATAACAAAGCTTCGATTGGTGTTACTGCAGGAGCCTCAGCACCAGAGATACTGGTCAGACAGGTTGTAGAAAAACTGGGCACTATCACAAATGCGCAAGTCAGTGAAATTGAAGGAGCGGAAGAGAACATCACTTTTGCCGTGCCAAAAGAGTTACGAATTCCCAAATAAAACTACCATGCGTAGTCCGGACCGGTTTTTTCATTGCGTGTATTATAGGTCAGTGTCTCTGTCCCATCTCCAAAATTTGCAATCGCTTTGAGCTGAATACATTGAGCTAGCGGAACCCCTTCACCACAAGACTCGGCCTGTATAAGATAAAAGTCGCTATCTGTAGCAACCTTTCCTCCACCTGCATTTGAGTAACCCAGATCGTTGATCAAATCACTTGTATAGGTATTATTATCAGTGAAATACTTGCGTTGTTGCTGCATGATTTCCAGTAATTTAACCTTTGCGTCTGCATAGCGTGTCTTTTCTATATGGCTTTGATATGAAGGATAGGCAATGACTACAAGAATTGCGACTATTGACACTACAATCAACAGTTCAACCAATGTGAATCCGGCACTTTTAGTATTCAAAATTCTCATGACTAATCTGCTTATCGAACAGTGTTGATATCGCAGTCAAGAATCCACAGCTTGTCAATAACACGGGGGGCATTCAGGCTATCGCCATTTAATACAAATGCGACCGTCTCATCAAAAATTGTATCATCATAAGGAATACATTCATTGCCACCATTCCTGGCATCATATATCACTGCATTTTCAGCGAGCGTGTAAACCTGGGCACCGAGACGCAAGAAAGGATCATAATCAATTCTGCCAAAGTTTAACCTGCCGAATCTCAATTGCTGCGGAACCACACCTGAATCAACAAAACTGCAGGCTGAAACCGGAAAATCAGGCTGTGTCAGTTCACAGTCCTGAGCAGGCAAATTACCTGCCATGCCCATAATCACCAGTACGCAGAAAATATTTCTCATCATTAAAACTCTACCTCGCGCCACGCCTGTCGTCCAACTAACTGTGTTTGCGCCGTGTTTGTCAGTATTGCATCGATATCGGTGTTGGATAGTTGCGTTATTCGGTAATCACCAAAGAAAGTAGAGTCGGAGGGAGTCGACTTGAATCTGATGCCGGCAATTACTTTTGATTCAGTAGCAACATCGATATTGTCGTCTGAGTCGAAGACATTATCATTATTTATATCAAAAATAACTTCTTCACCTGCAGTCCCGGTTTGAGGATTAAGCGCCAGAGAAAACCCGCCCGGCGCCGGACCACAATTTAATTGTTGCGGGATCACTGTATTTACAAATAATATTCCACTGCGCAGTTGTATTTCCCGCACGGCTTTTTCGCCGGGAAATTCAACACCGCTCCCTGTCGCCGGGGCCACATCAAAATCAATATACCAGCCCTTGCTTGTCACTGTAGACGGATTGGAACTGAGAATTCTTACATCGAGAGGGTTGTTATTTACGGTATCAACAAATTGTAAATTTGATAATGTCTGCTCCGTCAAGTCAACTGCACTGACCTGATTCCCCGAGAAATTATCCACCACACCGTATATTGATTGAATTTCCGTATTAATGGCATCGCTGTATGTAAAATAGCTGCCCGTTGCAAATACAACAATTACATCATCTGTTGTTCCACCTTCATTATTTACAACAATAGGACGTGTTGTAATGGGCTGACGTTGATTGGTCTGTGAATATCTGGCTTCAAATAAAATATAATGGTTACTGGCAGAGTTCCAGTCGCCCGGATTGGAACTGCTGATATCAACGGCATGCAGATTACCAAACAGATCACCTGCATAGAGCTGGTCAATAGTACCGTTGCTATCCCGGTCTATCGCTCTCACATCTGCGATACCATTTGGATTTACAATTCCATCCTCACCCAGGTCAATTTTTACTAAATCACTGCTAGCCCATTCTCCATCAATCCCCCTGTCAATAAATAACATGTAAATTACGGCTTTCCCATCAATGCCGGTATTATTGTAACCATTACCAAATACCGCCACCCACCGTTGTTCACCGTTATCCGTCGCATTACTCATTGCAATCACTGGCTCAGAAAAAGAAAGCCCAAGATCACTCCTGACAATACCTGCGGTATCGATGTATGCGTCGGGATCATCCTCTGGTGCGAATTCCCATAATACCTGCTGTGCCGGATCATCATAAGGATCTGGATCTGTAATATCCAAAGCATAATAGCCTCGTCCGCCTGCTCCAAGACCACCAATGACAATCGTATTCCAGCTTCGCGGGCCGGTTCCATTTGCTCTGATATACACATCTTCTACTACTGGTGTGCTATCCACAAAGAAGCGAGGCTTGTATTCCGGGAAGGTCAGCGCGGAAAGGTGGTCGTAAACCAATGCTGGAACATAAGCAAACTTTTCGTTGCCTGTTTCAGCATCAAACACATGAAACATTCCATCATTGGCTGCGACAACGATCGAAGCATCCCTGTTTAATATGTTCGGACTGGTTTGGAAGTCAAAATAAGTTTCTCCATCTGTATCAGGCCAGGCTCCACCAAAGCGACCTGCAGCACGTGGGCGACCCACAAACACCGGTGCTGCATTTGCGATAGTACCAAGCTTTGCGTTATGGACAACGCCACCACCGGTACTGTCTGTCTCTGGACGAATTCTAAATTGCCCTGCATCAAAGCTCGTCCCTTCATTAACAGTGGATCCTCTCAGATATTCAAGTCGCTGCCGGGCCAGGTCGAGAGAAGATGGCACAGGTACGCGTAACTGGTCTTGCTGGAGCGGGTCCAACTGGTCATACTCAAAAGATATCCCGTCGTTGGCAATGCCGGAATATGTTATGACATTTCTTTGTAAATGGCTGGAGCCATTAACGCCAACCAGAGCATCTAATTGTTTTGCCGCGCTCCATGCGAAATTTACAACATTACTTTCAATGTTTAAGTTACCGTCGTTATTAATTTCAATTTTCTGCGCTGTCAGGTCGCCAGAGCGGCTCGTCGAATCATAAAATGTTCTGTAAATAGTCAGATCTGAACTTGTCCCCTGCGTGTTAATCGCCACAGGAGTTGTCGAGCCCAACCCTTGAGCAACAAGTCCTGTTAAGGTTTGGACGCCATTATTTGATTCGTCTGAGGCTGCAGTAGCACTGATCATCTCACCTCTTGCGCTGAAAACGGCATGGACAAGATTTTGCAGTAAGCCAATATCTGATTCCAGCGGGTTCAGCCATTTAAACGGTAGCTGGCTATTTAATGCTGTATTAGATGGAAAATTGAGAAGCAGTGCTTCATTCTCCGGCAACGCTACATCATAAGTCACGGCATGAGATTTTATATGTTGATGTAATCTATCATCCGCTGCAAGAGTGGTACTATTTCGGTATGGATAACGATTGATATCTGCCTCGGTGGGCTGCACTTCATTCGGTACTGACGGTTGTAAGTCTTCTTTATAACTCTTTACAGTCACATCAGAGAGCGTCCTTATCCTGCTGATGTCCAGAGGATAAATTCCGGTGGACGGTGCATCTGAAAATGGCTCACCAGTAAATTTATTTGATGTACCACTGTCTTCATCCAGGATAGTATCAAATGAAAATAAAAAACCGTCCTGAAAACCATCAGTGGCAAAAATTATATGATTGGGTTGACAGGTACCTGCCGGTGAGGCTTCAGCAGGACAATCTGCTCCCTGTGGGAATATATTGCTGCTCTGGCATCCGAGGTACCGGGCTGTTTCCAGATAGAGGTTGTCAATTCTGGAGCCGGTCATTTCATCTGGCCCCAAAGAATACAGCGCCTCCAGCAGATTTCGCTTGGCACCCTGATCCTCCAGACTATCATTCATCGCCTGAATTTCAAGCGATGGAACAGCCTGGTTGAGTTGCGTCAATCCAATTTGTGTCCTGTTTTGACTGGCAATAAAGTTTCCAAGCAGACCTTTAGCACGAAGATGGCGACTGCGATAATAACTAAACCAGTTTGCAAAGTTCTGTTTTATTTGCGCGGGTGTATCAACACCTATTATTACTTCGCTATCCTGCTTAAAATTATTATTTTCATCGAGACTGCACGTGTAATAGCGAAAGTTGTTTATCCCGGTTAACGCAGGATCCGGGGATTCAATATTAACTGTTTCAGAATCTGCCTGATAAGGGTCTACAGGCGCCGCACTGATATTTACCTGCATAAACGCAGAACCATCACTGCGCAAACCTGGCCAGGGTAAATAAGTTTGTTCAGGATCATAGTAAAGACTATTAAAACTTGAGCAACGAAATCTCCATGCCTGCTCGTGGGCAACGTAACAATGCTTTTTATCACTACCAAGGGTTACGTCAGGGACATATTTATTTAAAGATGTTCGGGCAGCATAGGCATAACCGCCGAAGGCCGCAGTCACCAGCTCGCACCCCTCACGTTGTTTTATCTGCAGGCCCTCTTCAGAAGAACCGTATTGACGGCCATCAGGGTGTGGGGCAAAAAATAATCCGGAACTCAATGCGTCAGCAGTCATTATTTCAAAGTCCATACTGCCTGAATCATCAAACAATATCATGATATTGGTTTCAACAGTCGGCGTTAACTGCAGCGGACTCTGGGCAATATCATTAATTGGCTGCAGGGCAAACACTGCTTGACTGAATGTTGCACAGACATACACTAAGGCGACACATACTTTGCAACTCTGCACATAAAATCGCCTGATAGACATTTTATTGTTAATTCGAGACTCCATACATCGTTTCTAATATCACTTGTGAGCTATCTGACCCACCCGTTCCACGCGCAGTGATTTTAAACATTTGCACCATTGCATTCCCCGCATTTGCACTGTAAGAACTATCCACATTGAGCTTCCTGTCAGCATCAGAAAGAACCGGACCAATATGTTGTATGACATAACGTGGTTTTGTTTTAACGCCGCCTTGAGTTGCACCTGTCCCATCAACCACCACGACATTTTCTACTTCAACCGCCTCGTTGAGCCAATCGATCTCGTTCCAGACATCATCGTGCATATTTGTCAATAATCCATCGGATTTGTCACTATCAAATGCACCGAGGTTCAACACACCACTATCAAGATACTGTTCAGCTGCACGCACTGCAGACTCAGCGGCCTCAAACGCGGTCACTTTGTCGTTGATATTGCCGGACATCAGCTCTTGTAATCCGGATGACTGCATGCTGGTAACGACCAGCAAAGTCATCACCGCCAGCATGATTATTCCTATTACCAATACGACACCTTGTTGCCTGGCTTTATGAATCATGATTATTCCTGTTTACAGATTTCTCAGACTGACTGTCATTGAAGCGACATAGCGCTTGCGGCGATCATGCGCATGTGTGACCGAGGTATCGAGACCAATGGGTGTGTTTGCCACCATATAGATGTTATCATCGAGACTCTCACCTTCCCGCAGGTCATTATCACTGGCATACAATAATCCTATTTTTACAGCTGTTACTTTTTGCCAGTTTGATAGCGTGCTAAATACCGCATCATCAGCTTTCAGATAACGTTCTGCATTACCATCCCCATCGCTGTCGTAACCGTAAAGTAATTGCATATTTTCAATTCCCTGTGCCAGCTCCTCCGTAATGGGCGCATTATCCCCCGCACTGTTTACATTCAGATAGCTTCTGTAAAGTGAATAACCGCTCTCTGCTGATGATGCACGTATGTAATAAATGACAGCGGAGTAATTCGCCAACTGAGCATCATTACCAAATGTATGATTCATTGATACATCATTGCCCGGGACAGCGCTACTATCAGCCAGGCTAACTGTATCTACATCTACCGTACTGGCCTGAAATAACCGCGCATTGGTTGAGTCACAGGCCACCATTAAACTGCCATTCTCAACCCAGCCGGGATCGACATTGCGTTGCAGCACAAACTGGTTATTGCCGGAATCAAACAATTTGACGCCAGCAACCTTGGCACCACCGCGTAAAATCATCATGGCATCTGCACCAATTTTGGCCTCGGCAACCAGATTAGTCGCCGGCGCGCTGGTACTCGTATCGCCCTCATAACCCATGATAGGGGTAGTAAACAGCTGTGACCACCATGCATTGGAATTGACAATCGAAACAGCATTTTGTGGTTGGCTACAGGGTATATAACCTGCCATACGAATATCTCTTGCCAGTATTTCGGCCGCGGCACGCGTATTTTCCTGTAGCCTGGATAATCCCTCTGTCACTCGATAGGTAGTTTTTGAACCAAGATAAACCTGAAGAACACCCGCTGTTAGTAATAGGCTAAGCACCAGCGCTACCATCAGCTCGACCACCGTCACGCCTGACTGATATGTTTTTATGTCTGAGTGTTTCATAGGCTGGTATACATCGTTACCGTATGCTGCCTGCCCTCGGTATCGAGCCAGCGTACGCTAACCCGGGTCTGGCCCGTATTCGCATCAGGTACTGAGACTCGTCCTTCCCCGCCAGGCAATGCGGCCTGAGTCACCAACTCATCACATGCACTATCGCTGGCAAACATGCCAAGACGACACTTCCATTCCTTCATATCAAATAATGCCATGTTGGCCTGACTGCAGATGGCATTGTTACAATCAACGCTTACCGCAGGGGGTGGCGTGCTGAATTCTGTATGGTAATGATTTGTACTCAGCATGGCGTATTCACGGTTGGCGCGCATTCTATCCACCATGCTTTGGGCAAGTGAGGTTGCCTGGGTTCTTAAATGGGCATTATAGCTACTGGAGATGCTCTGGCCCTGCAGGCTTGCCAACCCCAATAACCCTACTGATAACACCACAAGTGCTATGAGCACCTCAAATAAACTAAAGCCAGCACTGTGATTGATGGTTTTATTCATGTTGCACAATTCGCCATTTCGATGGAGCCATTTTGTGGTACGCCGGCAGAATTATTATTCACCAGACGCACTCTCCCGGATTGGATGATAGTTATCATACGGGCTTTATCCGTCTGGTTGCCCAGACATAAACGCACACTGCCATTGACAGGCGCACTGGAGGCGAGCCTTCCTGATGGTGTATAGGGTATGGCCATATTGTAGGTACTGGTTCCTCTTAATGTCATATTGGCAGGGACCTGTTCCCCCTTCCAAAGCAGTTCTTCGCTAGCGACTTCTCGACGATCATTATTGTTCGCATCGATAAAGATTATCCAGCCGCTATCGTAACCACCAACCTCATTGCACAATGTTCCGTTGGCACTTGGACACACAACGACCCGTTGGTTACGTTTAATTGCTTCACTGCGTGCGAGCGCGAGCGAGGAGATAAAGCGGTTTATATTCGAGGTCAGTTGATTTCTCTCCATCAGGTCCTGAAAAGCCGGAACCCCAAGAGTCAGAAGGACCGCTATCACCGCAATGGTCAACATAAGTTCTATAATTGTAAAACCGGTGAAGAACTGTTGTCCCGTCATCGCCCTTTTCATCAAATAATAATGGTCAGTCACGTAACCAATTAACGCCGTGTAGTTTTTTAAAGTATAGAGGATTGTGCGAACGAGAAAAGACCTATTTGACGTCGCTTTGCTCGCCATCATGTGAATGATTTACTTTAAAAAAGTATTTCATCATCATGGTAGTTTGTGAATTTTGAGCATTAAGCTCTTTTTAACCTCAATATGGTCAGGGTATTAACGCAAATAATATTCGTGCGTTTTGTGGGCGAGACCATAACGTTGAGGTTTAACGCTTTGAAATATATTCAGGGGAAAGATTCACCCATTGCTGTTTCTGGGCCCTCAGCTTGATGAGGGTGGTCACAGGTACAACTTCGATATTATGTTCGAGCAGGGTAGGTAGATAATCTGTTAGTAGTTCAATAGTAGTCAGATAGGGATGCCCAATAGCCACCGCATAGCCCTTCCGTTTAGCAATTCTTTTCAGACTTTTAAGCTGGCGACGGATTTCTCGTTCATCGCGACTATTATCGAGGAACACGTCTCTGGTGATATTGGGAATGAAATGTTCCCCGGCAATTTTACTCGCAACTGTTTGTGCCGTGGTTTTGCTATCTACAAAATAGAGATCGCTTTTACGGCTGGACAGCACCTCCATTAACCATGACATATGGCCCGGATGCTGTGTTAACAAGCTGCCCATATGATTATTGACGCCGCGCGCATGTGGCACAGAATCAATACTGTGATGAACAGAGTGGTGGAACTGTTTCTGGGTCAGTTCCAGCGTTAGCCCCCCGGCTCCCAGCACTGTCTGACGTGCAGACTGCATAGGCAAATGCACCATCACCTCTTTTCCATAAGAAGCTGCCCGGTTTGCAAGACGCCTGGAAAAAGGGCGATTGGGTAAAAAGGAATAAGTGAGTTGATAGGGAAGATCAATCAGCATTCGCCCCTTTTCATAATTATTGCCCAAATCGTCAATGATAATCGCTACCTTGTACGTCTCATGGCTGAATAATGACTCTTCTGCCGACGCAGCAGTCGTCACACTCAGCAGTGTGACGACTGTCAGGACACGAATCGACAAAGGCTCTAATAATCGCTTCAGCATCATGGTCTGGCGTTTAGGCATTGGTGCTTTGTTTTTCTTTGACCAGACCCTTGAGGATATTGAGTGCTTCATTTAGTACTGCATCTTCTTCTTCACCCACAGCGATGGTGATTTGTTTGGGCTGTTTTATTTTTTCAGGGTGTTCACCATTTTGCTGTTTATTTTCAAGATGGCCAACCAGATCAGCCTCGCGAACAAACTCAAAGCGCGTATCCTCCCCGTCTTCATCTGCATGGATTTCTTTCACCAGGATATCCGGCACAATCCCCTCGCTTTGAATTGATTTGCCTGAAGGCGTGTAATATCGAGCTGTCGTTAACTTCAGGGCAGCATTTTCTTTTAAGGGAAGGATTGTCTGTACTGAACCTTTACCAAACGATTTCTGTCCCATTATTACGGCACGGTGATGGTCCTGCAAAGCGCCGGCAACAATTTCTGATGCCGAAGCAGAGCCTTCATTGATCAGTACAAGGACTGGCGTTCCTTTTAATGTATCGTGGGTACTGGCACTGTAGTTTAGTTCCGCGTCCTGTACGCGCCCCTTGGTATATACAATAAGTTCGCCATCATTCAGGAAAATGTCAGACACCCCGACTGCACCGGTCAGCACGCCTCCCGGATTATTTCGCAAATCCAGGATAAGACCCTGTAATTTCTGATCAGATTGCTCAAGCAGAGACTCCACGGCGGCGATGACATTGCGCGTTGTTTTGGACTGGAAGCTGGATATACGTATATAACCATAACCTGGCTCCATTATTCGACTGCGCACACTTTTCACACGTATAACATCCCGTGTAACTGAAATTTCCAACGGCTTTGCTTCACCGTCACGAACGATCGTCAGGAGGATCTTGGTACCGCGTTTGCCCCGCATCAGCTTGACCGCTTCACCAAGAGTTAATCCTTTCACCTGTGTATCATCCAGCTTAATGATGACATCGCCGGCCTTGACACCGGCTTTATCTGCCGGGGTATCCTCAATGGGGGAAATGACTCTGACAAACCCATTCTCCATCCCTACCTCGATTCCCAGACCACCAAACTCTCCGGTAGTGCCTATCTGTAATTCTTTGAATTCATCCTGGCTGAGATAGCTGGAGTGCGGGTCCAGACTGGCAAGCATTCCACGAATCGCGCCTTCAAGTAATGCCTGATCACCAACTTCTTCCACATAGTCTTTCTTGATGCGCGCATAGATATCGGTGAATAACTGAATATCGTCAAGCGGGAGAGCAAACGTATCAATGTCGCGTTTGGCCAGCACCTGGTGACTACCCGCCAGTAACAAACCAACCAATAAGCCAATGGCCAGCCCCAGACTAAGCGGTTTGAAGTTTTTCATGGTATTTCTCCTTGAATTGGACTATGCCATCCCGGTTGCGACAGGCACTAGGCCGTGACAGTTTATTTTCTCTTTCTATCATTGATTCCATATTAAGGAGAATAAGCCATTTTAGGGGTGACACACCAGCCAGCAGGATTGACTGGTACCCCCTGACGACGAATTTCAAAATACAGGCTTGCCTGGTCTACATCCCCTGAGTCACCAACCATCGCAATGATATCGCCCTCGTTAACCTTTTCATTGACATCTTTATATAGCCCCTCGGCATGAGCATATAAGCTCATATAATCGTTGCCATGATCGATAATAATCAGCCAGCCATAGTGATCAAACCAGTCAGCAAAGACGACCGTACCGGAATAGATGGCTTTCACATCGTCTCCTTTATTGGCTCGGATCAGCACACCATTCCATGCAGTGCCGGCAGTGTCCTGTCGGGGATCACCAAAGCGACGTGAGAGGCTGCCCGTACTTGGCCACGACAAACTTCCCTTTTGTTCCGCGAATAGCCCAATGGGCTGCTTGGCTTTGAGCTGTTGCAATAATTTTTTAAGCTGCTGCTGTTTGTCTTTTTCATCCGCCAGCTCGGTGGTAGCCCGGTCAATTTTTTTTGCCAGGCGCGTTTGAATATCTTGCTTTTCTGTCCGGATTTCCTTCAGTGATTTCTGAGCATCTGACTGTTTTTTGAGCAATTTTTGCAGTTTATCATGTTGCTTACGCCTCGCCACCTGGTTCTTTTCGACCGTCCCGAGCAGCTGGAGCAGGCTCTGAACCTGTTCAGCACGCGCTTTATGGACAAAATCGTAAATGGCCATGTTACGACCGGCATGCTGCAAGCTGTGTTGGCTAAGCAATAATTTCCACTTACTCTGGAAACCTGAGCTGTAGGCTAGCCGAATTTGTTCCCGAAACTGCTTATTATGACGCTTCAGCTTCTGACTCAACCGCTCGTTTTCCTGCTCAAGTCGCTGAAATTCAGCCTCACTCGCATGTATTTTTTGACTTGTAGATTTTATTTCATGGTGGAGATGGCCTATTTGCTTTTCTAGGTTAATCATTTCCTTATTTACAACGTCATGATTTTGTTGATGTTTCTCTAGTTTTTTTTCAATCTCCACAATAATTTGGCTGATTTTATCCAGCCGTTGTTCGGTACCAGATACATCTGATTCCGCAACCACTTGATTTATAGATGAAAATTCCAAAACCAAGAGAATAATAAAAATCCGCACGACAACAAAAGTGCTAGTAATTTGGCGGATTTGTGTAAAAAAACTATTCAACAGATTAATTCACGACTATTATCGGCTTATTAATGGTTTAGAATATTAGATAATGCCATTATTAATTTATTAGGATTTGAATGGAAGTGAACAAAATGACTGAAACGAGCTTTGTATCACTCAATCGATCAGACCTGATGGCAAAAGAAGAAGACATAGAGAGAGCTTCACGTTCACTCAAAGCCATGTCTCATCCTTTGCGCCTGAAGATTCTCTGCGTCCTCGGTAATCGTGAAGTGAGTGTGCAGGATATTGTCGAAAATGTCGGTACCTCCCAGAGTAATATTTCCCAGCATCTGGCAATCCTGCGCGACAAAGGCATACTCAAGTCGCGTAAAGACGCTAATCGTGTCTACTATAAGGTCGGAGACGATCGAACACTCAAGCTGATAGAAATGATGCAACACGTTTTTTGTTCAGTACACTAGTCACAAGTAAAATTTAACCTTAACCTATCCGCCCGTCTTCATGGGCTGTGAATAATATGACGCCTGAAACCAGTTTTTTCACTGACAACATAATTTTATTTGCTGCGCTTGGAGTCATTATTGCGCTCATTCTGCGCATGGAAATAAAGCGTGCCTTACGTGGATTCAAGGACGTCACTCCGGCTGAAGCGGTTCAGTTAATTAACAAGGAAGACGCCATATTGATTGATATCCGTGAAAACAATGAGCTTGCACAGGGGTCAATACGTGATGCCAAGCATTATCCGTTAAGTGTATTGAAGCAACGCGTGAATGAGTTGCACTCCAATGCTGACAAGCCTGTGATCGCTTACTGTAAATCTGGACATCGCGCAAATGAAGCATGTGCAATTCTCAAGCAAAACAACTTTACCAATGTCATGTCACTTAAGGGTGGCATTGAAGCATGGAAAGTAGCCAACTTACCGGTGGTAAAAAAATGACAGCAGCGAAGATTAAAGTTTATAGTGGAAATTTATGCCCTTATTGTACTGCGGCTAAACGCTTACTGGACAGTAAAGGCGTATCCTATGAAGAAGTCAACGTGGATAGCGACCCCGCGATACGTACAGAAATGGAAAAACTAAGCCAGCGTACCAGCATCCCCCAGATCTTTATCAATGATACACATGTCGGTGGCTTTGATGATCTTGCCGAGCTCAACCGCGAAGGCAAGCTTAATTCCATGCTCGGCATTGATTAATACACATACTCAAGTTAAAGCGATCTAATGGCAGAAAACGACCAAAAATTCGAGATTCAAAAAATATTCATCAAAGATGCTTCTTTTGAATCACCCAATGCCCCGGATGTATTTCGTGAGAACTGGCAGCCCAAAACAGATATTCATCTGGCTGCAAACAATACAAAAATAGCAGACGAGCTATATGAGGTCACACTCAATGTCACTGTGACATCTTCGCAAAATGAACGCACGGCTTTCCTGGTTGAGATAAAGCAGTCGGGTGTGTTTCTGATAAGCAATTTTCCTGACGAGCAGCGCAACCACCTGATTGGCAGTTATTGTCCTCATACCCTGTTTCCATATGCGCGTGAGGCGATCTCTGACCTGGTGACAAAAGGAGGTTTTCCTCCATTACTGTTATCGCCGGTTAATTTTGATGCATTATATCAGCAGCAACTGGCAAAGCTAAAAGAACAGCAGGAAGCGCCCACCGACACCAAACACTAATACGTGCAACCTAACCTCGCGTAAAAAGACAACCGTATGTCTAACACATCCATTGGAGTCATCGGGGCCGGGGCATGGGGAACGGCTCTGGCAATACACCTGTCCAGAGTGCATCGCAAGGTCTGCCTTTGGGGAAGGGGACATGAGGCTCTGCAAAACCTAATTAACACCAGAGAAAATAAACGTTACCTGCCGGGGATTAGCCTGCCGGTTAATATTACTGTTTGCCCCGAGTTGGCGACCTTAATCAAAAACTCTACACATATAGTCATTGCTACCCCGAGTACGGCTATGAGAACGATCATGCAGGCTATACATCAACATGCGACCAGCAGACTGATTGGCACCATCTGGGCATGCAAAGGACTGGAACTTGATACTGGTAAATTTTTACATCAGGTAGCCAGTGAAGAATTGCCAGCAACACTCCCCGTCGCTATTCTGTCAGGTCCCTCATTTGCCCAGGAAGTTGGCCAGGGACTACCTACCGCCGTGACAATCGCCAGCAGCGATTCAGAATTTGCCCAACAGGCAGCCGGGTTATTTCACCATCCTTTATTTCGCGCCTACGTCAGCACGGATGTTACAGGTGTGGAGATTGGTGGTGCCTTCAAGAACATACTTGCCATTGCGTCCGGAATTAATGATGGCCTGGCATTTGGTGCCAATGCCCGTGCCGCCCTGATTACCCGTGGCATCACAGAAATGGTGCGTTTTGGCAGACTGTTCAATGCACATCTGGAAACATTCATGGGACTTTCCGGCATTGGAGATATTGTATTGACATGTACTGAAGACCTCTCGCGTAATCGACGTTTTGGCCTGGGCATAGGTGCAGGCCAATCTGCCAAACAGGTAGAAGCCAGCATCGGTCAAGTTATAGAAGGAAAATATGCCACCGAAGTCATATTTAAATTGGCCAACAAGATGGATACGGAGCTGCCTATTACCAACCAGGTGTATGAAATACTGTATGACAATAAACCTGCTCGCCTGGCTGTAGAGGATTTATTGTCACGCTCACTAAAGTTTGAAGTGGAGTAACTGGCACACAACTATATTCCCCCGATAAAATTATTCTGGCGCCAGGCTTCAAATACAAAAATTGCTACCGTATTTGATAAATTCATGCTACGGCTATTTTTTAACATCGGTATTCGCAAGACCTGGCTGGAATCAAAACCTGCCAGCACTTGAGCAGGCAAACCTCTTGTTTCCGGACCAAAAACAAATACGTCACCCGCCTGATATCTTATCTCTGTATAATGCGTGATGCCCTTGGTGGAGCAGGCAAAAATCCGGTGGGCCGCGAACTGATTCATGCAGGTTATATAATCCGGGTATTCCTTGAGCAGATTATTGTCGATATAGTCAAGGCCTGCTCGGCGCATGCGCTTGTCATTTATTTCAAAGCCAAGTGGATGGATTAGATGTAATGTGCACCCGGTATTCGCACACAATCGCATAATATTCCCGGTATTGGGGGGAATTTCTGGTTCAAATAAAACAATATTAAACATGCGTATTAAATATCAACAATTAAGCAGTACCTTCTGCGGTCTGCAATTCCAGACACCACTTGTGCTTCTGTCAGGGTGCGTAGGATTCGGTCAAGAATACACGCGTATCGCAGGTTATTCTAACCAAGAAGTCGGCGCAGTTTGCTTAAAAGGGACAACACTCGAAAATCGATTAGGCAATCCTGCTCACCGCATTTATGAAACGCCTGCCGGCATGCTTAATGCCATTGGACTACAGAACCCGGGAGCACACTCTGTCGTTAAAGATTATTTACCCAAACTTGACTTTAACGAAACGCGTTACATTGCCAATGTCTCAGGCTCCACTCTCGAGGAATATTCACAAGTAACAAGGATCTTTGATAATTCACCGATCGATGCGATCGAAATTAATATCTCCTGTCCGAATGTCAAACAGGGTGGAGTGGCTTTCGGCAATGATCCTGACATGTCCGCGCGCGTTGTCGCGGCTTGCCGGGCGGCTACCAGCAAACCTCTGATCACCAAGTTATCACCCAACCAGACCGATATAGCACACAATGCGTTGCGTTGTATCGATGCAGGGACTGATGCATTTGCAGTGATAAATACCCTGATGGGGATGGCGATTGATATAAACACCCGCCAGCCCGTGATTGGTAATAACCAGGGTGGTCTATCCGGGCCCGCCATCAAGCCCATTGCACTATTGAAAGTGCACCAGGTATATCAGGTCTGCCAGGCATACAATATTCCCATCATTGGTCAGGGTGGAATTTGTTCTGGTGAAGATGCGCTGGAATTTATCATTGCAGGGGCAAGTGCTGTCGGTATTGGTACCGGGCTTTACTACGACCCACTGGTATGTGAAGAAATCAACAAAACCATTAATGACTACCTGACATCAAATAATCTTTCTCATATTTCACAACTAATTGGGAGCTTACAATTACATTAGCCGTCGATTGGTCGTTATTATCGTTGATGTCATAATCATCGTAGACAATAGACATCGGTACTGCGCAATCAAATCTATCACTGATAATGTCTGCCGCACTTGTTTCCAAAACCAAAATCTCATGAAAACTTGAACTTGTTTGTGTCCACAGCAATGGGCAAATTATTTAGTTTGTTATTGATCCGCTGCTGTAGCCTTGCCACTGTATTCATACATATTTAATTCCTGGATCTTGCGTGTGAGCGTATTGCGTCCCCATCCAAGTAATTTTGCTGCACGCTGGCGTTTTCCACCGGTCTTTTTCATGGCCGCTTCTATGAGCACTCTTTCAAACTGGGGCATTGCATTTTGCAGAATTTCCGCTTCTCCTTTTTCAAGCTCCTGGTCAGCCCAGTGAGCCAGCATGGATTGCCAATTGACGCCTGCCTCTAAAGTCACATCACTTGTTTCACGAATGTCGCGCGGCAAGTCTTCCATTCGAATGGTTTTACCCGAGGCCATCACAGTTAACCATCGACACAGGTTTTCCAATTGTCTGACATTACCTGACCATTCAAGACCGCTTAAATAACTGACCACCTCAGAGTCCAACTGTTTTGTTTCAACTTCAAGTTCTTTGGCTGCACAATTTAAAAAATACTTAAGCAGCAGCGGTATATCCTGCCTGCGTTCACGCAGGGAAGGCACTTCAATACGAATAACGTTCAGGCGATGCATCAAGTCTTCCCTGAACTGCCCTTTTTCTACCAGCTCATGCAGATTTTGGTGAGTGGCAGCGATAATTCGTACGTCAACTTTTACGGGTTCATGCCCACCAACCCGATAAAATTCACCATCGGCCAACACACGCAACAGCCGAGTTTGAAGATCTGCCGGCATATCCCCTATCTCATCAAGAAAAAGAGTACCCATATTGGCCTGTTCAAAACGACCCCGGCGCAAGCTTTGGGCGCCTGTAAATGCACCTTTTTCATGGCCGAATAGTTCAGATTCAAGCAGATCCTTGGGTATTGCGGCCATATTGAGAGCAATAAATGGTTTGGCGCTCCGCAGCGAGTGCCTGTGCAATGCATGAGCTACCAACTCTTTTCCTGTGCCGGTTTCTCCATTAATCAGCACTGTAATACTAGAACGGGATAGTCGTCCGATAGCCCGAAACACTTCCTGCATTGCCTGTGATTCACCAATAATTTCAGGCACGCCCTCCACTCCGGCCTCGTGTGAAGGAGTTGTATCATTGGCATGGTAAGCACGTTTTGTCAGCTCCACGGCTTCATCAACATCGAATGGCTTGGGCAGGTATTCAAATGCACCCCCCTGATATGCATTGACAGCATTGTCGAGATCAGAATGAGCTGTCATAACAATTACGGGCAACTCGGGATGCTGAGTTTGCACCTTCTGTAAAAATTGAAATCCGTCCATTCCTGGCATGCGCACATCGGTGATAATTACCTGGGGAGTGGACGTGGCCAGTGCCTGCATTGCGTTGTTGGCTGAATCAAATAATGTCACCTCCAAATCAGCTTTTTTAAGCGCCCGTTCCAGTACCCAGCGTATTGACCGATCATCATCAATTACCCATACATCATTCATCACCGTGGCTCTCTATACTTAAGGGTTGTTCCTGTCTATCGATTGGTAAAATGACTTTGAATTCAGTTCTGCCCTTGCTTGACTCAAATTCAATTAGTCCATCGTGTTGATTAATCAGCATTTGCGAAATTGCCAAACCCAAGCCTGTTCCATCTGTCTGGCCTGAAACCATCGGAAAAAATATCTTGGTGGCAATATCTTCAGGAATCCCCGGACCATTATCAATGACGCTCAGACAGGCAACCAGTTTGTGTGCTTTACCGTTAATCGTATAATGTCTCAACACACGCGTTTTAAAAATGATCTCCCCTTCATCATCAACTGCCCGAATCGCATTCCGCGTAATATTAAGTATTGCCTGAACCAACAGGTCACGATCAAAGCTGAGCGTTGGGATACTCGGGTCGTAGTCAATACTAAATTTTATATTCTGATGTTCTTCAGCTGACATCAGGCTGTATACATGGTGTAACACCTCGTGAATATTATGAGGCATTTTGTTCGGCACCATATTGGGGCCTAACATACGATCTACCAGTTTGTGTAATCGATCCGCTTCTTTGATGATAATACGGGTGTATTCTGTCAGCTCGTTATCTTCGAGCTCAGATTCCAGCAACTGTGCAGCACCGCGTAAACCACCCAGCGGATTCTTAATTTCGTGGGCCAATCCTCTTAGCATACTGCGCGTCGCCTGGTGTTCTTTTAACAAGTGGTTTTCTTTGAGAATTTTTAACTGGCGGTCTAGCGAGACAATCTCAACCAATACCTTTTCATCATTTTCCAATGTCACCGGATTGATGGTGCAATTTGCAGTGATCTCTTTATCTGCCACACGTAAAGTGCACTCATGCTCTGTCCAGGATTCACCTTCATCGATTGAATCTCGCAGACGTCGGTAGAAGCTATCGTCTTCATTGACCAGCATGGATGAAAAAGCAATTCCTTTTGCTCGCTGGCTACTGACCCGAAATATAGTTTCTGCCGCAGGGTTCATATATTCCAATTCACACTGTTGATTTAGTAACAAAATTGCGGTCGTCTGATGATCGACAATCGATGAATAAAAGCTATCCTTCATACATAACGCTCTTGCAATTTCTGAACCAGTTAGTATTTACAGCCGTAAATATCACGCTTTTACGTCCAAATAGCCTGAACAGGTGCCGCGGTGCGACCACAAACGGGCAAGTGGTGTTTAATTATAGAATAGTATTGCACAATATTGGTGCAATTAAGAGCGAGGGGGTGGTTTTGGGTCAGATATGGTATCGCTGCAATGTGAATTTTGTGACGTCAGTTTCATTAATAATCTCACCACGATTATTAAGAATTTGTGCCTTAACAGAGTGGGTCCCGCGGTCGACATTATCAAGCATGATCGACGTTTGATCGCCCCTGGCAATTTCTTTATCATCCATATAAATTACCAGGATATCACCACGTTCGACGAAGATATTCGGTTCAACACGTATAGATATTGTCACTTTTCCAGAATTTTCTCTGACTATCGAGTCGTGCTCAGGCGTCAAAACTGAAAATTCCTGGTAATTTACGCCCGCTTCGTCCTGGTTGTTCTGCTGGCTCGATGTGGTTGCAGAGGTCGATTCCCTGGGCGCGGGCATCGTAATGATGGCTGGCAACTCCTGCTGATCTATCTCACTGTCTTCTTTTTGCCCCCCGGGAGGGGGCTGATCGGAATATATCGTATTGCCATGCTCATCTTTCCACTTGAATAATTCTGCATATACAACCGAATTTGCAGCTAGCCCCACAGCCAATAGTACAGCAATAAACTTCATAGTATTTTTCTTGATAATCGTAACTGTTAGATACCCTATTTCCCTCTTGGTTGCAAAAAAAAACGCCCCGGTGCGGGGCGTTTTTCATGATTATGAGCAATCAGTCTAGCAGCTGTAATACAGATTGAACTCAATGGGGTGTGTGGCCTGACGCATTGCGGTAACTTCTGCCATTTTAAGCTGAATGTATCCATCTATAGCATCATCCGAGAACACGCCGCCCGCTTTGAGGAACTCACGGTCCTTGTCGAGGGCATCGAGCGCTTCTTCCAGGGATGCGCAGACCTTGGGGATTGCAGAATCTTCTTCAGGCGGCAAATCATATAGATCCTTATCATTGGCATCACCCGGGTCAATCTGGTTCTGGATACCGTCAAGCCCTGCCATTAACATCGCGGCAAATGTGAAATATGGATTTGCTGCAGCATCACCAAAGCGCACTTCAATGCGTCGCCCTTTAGGGTTTGACTCATATGGGATACGAATGGACGCCGAGCGGTTTCTGGCTGAGTAAGCGAGCATCACAGGCGCTTCAAATCCGGGGACCAGACGCTTGTAGCTATTGGTAGAGCCATTAGAGAAGGCATTGATCGCCCTGGCATGCTTGAGAATTCCGCCAATGTAATACAGGGCTGTTTGAGAGAGGTTTCCGTACTTATCACCGGCAAACAGGTTTTCACCCCCCTTCGACAATGACATGTGAACATGCATGCCACTTCCATTATCACCCACCAGTGGCTTGGGCATAAAAGTCGCGGTTTTACCGTAGTTATGGGCCACATTGAGCACCACGTACTTCAAAATCTGGTTATGGTCAGCACGTTTGGTCAATGTATTAAAGCGTGTGCCTATTTCACATTGGCCGGCGGTACCGACTTCATGGTGATGCACTTCCGTTTGTACGCCCATTTCTTCCAGTACCTGACACATGGCAGAACGGATATCCTGGTAAGCATCAACGGGTGGAACAGGGAAATAACCCCCTTTCACCCCAGGTCTGTGGCCAATATTGCCGTCTTCATGGACTTTATTGGAAGCCCAGGCAGCTTCTTCTGAATCGATCTCAAAAGAGGCGCCTGACATTTCATTTCTCCATCGAACATCGTCAAAAATGAAGAACTCTGGTTCGGGGCCAAAATAGGCGGTATCCGCGATACCAGATGACACAAGGTATGCCTCCGCACGTTTAGCAACGGAACGGGGGTCGCGAGAATAACCCTGCATGGTCGACGGCTCAAGAATATCACAACGCAGATTTAAGGTTGGATCACTAAAGAATGGGTCCATGACGGCCGTTTCCGCATCGGGCATCAATATCATGTCTGATTCATTTATTCCTTTCCATCCCGCAATTGATGATCCATCAAACATCTTGCCAGACTCAAAGGTACTCTCGTCTAAGCTGCTTGCAGGTACAGATACATGTTGTTCTTTGCCTCGCGTATCTGTGAAGCGAAAGTCGACGAATCGTACGTCGTTATCTTTTATCATTTTCAAAACATCGCTTGCGGACATTTATAAACTCCTATTTTTAATAATTTTTAATTAACCGAACTAGTGGCCTGATGACATAGAATGATTCAGTAATCACAAACACTGCACGATATGTGCCATGCGATTCACATGTATAATCAGCAGGTTATCAAGCGTCTGCAACCGCGTCCATCCACATATGCACCAAAATAGTGCTATAAAGGCGCAGTATGCCCTCTATTAGTGCGTACTTATGGGTGCGTCCTTCCTTGTTCGCGGACTATGCGTTGACGGTTTATGTAATCTTATAATGTAATTTTCACGGCGTGTCATCTTCGCCGCCATTTTTTGTCACCATGCGCCACTATTTGCCAGAAAGGCGCGCGTGAAACCTGTTATTCCATCATAGGATAAATGCCCGCTTATCTTGACAGCAATACCTTCAGGTTTTCTTAATACCAATAAAATCAGATAGTTATATTTTTGCAAAGTGCCTGCTTTTGGCTTTTGGCATGTACTTTGCTGAGATTAGTGAGACACCTTATAAAGTGTAAATACGTGTTGCGTAGCAAGATGTCTCAAGCTCAGGGAGGGTCTGACCTGCCAGGGATGGTAATCAGACGCGAGGACTTGAGATTTCACGGAAGACTCAATTTTCAGGATGAAATCTGTCAAGACAAGGATGTCTTGTGACAGACTGCATAGCGACCGTCTTCAACGACGCGAATTCGCCACCAGGCCCTCACTCTAATAAAATAATCCTCGTATTCATTGGTGTACACGGTACAATCGCGCCTCTCACTGAATCATCATGCGAGAATTGTGACAAATTCAATCAGCTTTCAGACGCTCATTCTTACCCTGCAATCTTACTGGGCCAATCAGGGTTGCATAATACTCCAGCCTTTTGATAAAGAGGTCGGTGCAGGAACATTCCATCCGGGCACATTCCTACGCGCGATCGGACCCGAGCCATGGGCTGCTGCCTATGCCCAGCCCTGTCGTCGGCCTACGGACGGCCGCTATGGTGACAACCCAAACCGCCTGCAACACTATTACCAGTTTCAGGTTGTCCTCAAGCCATCACCCGACAATATACAACAGCTTTATATTGAGTCGCTTGAACACCTTGGTATTGATCCTCTTGAACATGATATTCGCTTTGTGGAAGATAACTGGGAGTCACCCACATTGGGAGCATGGGGACTGGGCTGGGAAGTGTGGCTCAATGGGATGGAAGTGTCACAGTTCACTTATTTTCAACAGGTCGGCGGGCTTAACTGTAAACCAGTGACCGGTGAAATCACTTATGGGCTGGAACGTCTGGCCATGTATCTGCAGGGTAAAGATGACATCTATCAGTTAGACTGGAATGCAAATGTTAGCTACGGAGAGATATTTCATCAAAACGAGGTAGAGCAATCCACCTATAATTTTGAGTTTGCTGATACCTCCCAGCTGTTTAACGAATTTGATGGCAGTGAGCGTGAATGTAATAAACTGGTTGAAAATAACCTTGCCTTACCCGCGTACGAGCAGGTATTAAAAGCATCCCACATTTTTAACATGCTTGATGCAAGGCAGGTCATATCGGTCACGGAGCGCCAGCAGTATATCCTGCGTATCAGAACACTCGCCAAGGTTGTTGCAAAAACATTTTTTAACGCACGAGAAGAATTAGGTTTCCCGCTGCTCAAAGTTAAAAGTAAATAATGGTCACAGAGACATTACTCATAGAAATAGGCACAGAGGAGTTGCCGCCCGCTTCGGCAAAAAAGCTAAGTACCGCACTCACCGATTACGTGTCAGAGCAGTTAAAGGAATGTGGTTTCGTTTTCGAAGGAGTCAATTCTTTTGTCACACCAAGAAGACTTGCTATAAGTCTGACACACTGCAGTGCGCAACAACCAGAACAAACTATTGAGCGCAAAGGTCCGGCAGTCAGTGCGGCTTATGATGATCATGGTCAACCAACCAAGGCCGCCCTGGGATTTGCCAGATCGTGTAATGTTGACATTGACGCGCTGGAAAAATTCGAAAATGATAAAGGGGCGTGGTTATATTATCGGTCGACCGTAGCCGGCAAACCTCTGTCAGATATTGTCCCGGATATTCTTCAACAAGGGCTGGAAAAATTACCTATTCCGCGCCCGATGCGCTGGGGAAACAGTGATGTTGAATTTGTGCGTCCTGTTCACTGGCTAGTAGTCATGCATGGCAGCCAAACCATTCATTGCCAATTAAAGAATATAGATTCTGCAAATATCACCTACGGACACAGGTTTCATGCACCGGGCCCAATTGAGTTGGCACACGCAGATAACTATGTCACAGAATTAACCAACGCGTTTGTGATTGTGGATTTTGATCAGAGAAAAAACACAATTTTGTCCTTGTTACAGGAACAGGCTGATAAATATCATGCGCGTCTGGACTATCCGCAGGAGATGCTGGAAGAGGTAACCAATCTGGTAGAATGGCCCGCCGCAGTCGTCGGTGAGTTTTCAAAGCAGTTCCTGGAAATACCTCATGAGGCACTGGTAGTTACCATGCAGGATGCCCAGCGGTACTTTCCCATGTTTTCAGTCGAACAGCACAATCTGCTTCCTTATTTTATTACGATTGCAAATATAGAGAGTACTCACCCTGACACAATTAAGCGCGGCAATGAAAGAGTGATCAAGCCACGCTTTGAAGATGCCGCGTTTTTTTGGCAGCGAGACAAACAAAAAACGCTGGATTGTCGCAGGGAACAATTGAAAGACTTGTTGTTTGAAAAACAGCTTGGATCCATTTACGAGAAGACGGAAAGAGTTGCGCAATTAACAGCCTGTCTGTGTCAGCAACTGGGAGTTGATGACACACGGGCAATACGTGCGGCCAAATTATCCAAAGCAGATCTGTTAACCGATATGGTCAATGAGTTCCCCAAACTTCAGGGTATTATGGGACGCTATTATGCGCTGAATGATCATGAACATAATGAAGTGGCAATCGCCATACAGGAACACTACCAGCCATTGCAGGCAGGGGACCCCATCCCGGAAACGCTGACCGGCAAAGTCGTTGCCATATGTGATCGTCTTGACACACTGACAGGTATCTTTGCCACCGGTAAAAAACCCAGTGGGGTAAAAGATCCATACGCATTAAGAAGGGCCGCGCTCAGTATCGTACGCATTGCAATAGAAGGAAAAGTAGATTTCGATTTACAGGGTCTTTTGTCACACTCTGTGCAGTTAATTGCAGATAAAACTGACACATCCGGCATACATCAAGAAGTCTCGGAATTTATTCTTGAGCGTCTGCGCGGTTACTTTGTTGATCAACACATTGCCTCGGATACCATTGAAGCAGTGAGAAGCGTGGAGCCTCTCAGCCTGGTAGATTTTGCAGACCGCATCCAAGCCGTGCAGCATTTTCGCACACTGGCTGAAGCACAAAGCCTTGCCGCAGGCAATAAGCGAATCAGGAACATCCTTAAGAAATCTTCTTCAGATCAACCGGCGATTGATCCGCAACTGTTCACGGAAACCGCAGAAAAAGTATTATATACGCAGAGTACACAGCTAGAATCCTCAGTGACGGACATGCTGAAATCGCGTCAATATGCTGAAGCATTGACTTCACTTGCCGCACTGCGACCAGCCATTGATAATTTTTTTGATGATGTAATGGTGATGGATGACAATGAAAGCATACGTTCTAACAGAATTGCATTACTGGCCTCAGTGAATGCCATGTTTTCGATTATTGCCGATATCTCTCTGCTACAAAGTTGATGAATATTACTTGAATCATGCGAGCTGTTATTCTTGACCGTGATGGCGTCATCAATCACGATAGCCCCGATTATGTCAAATCTGCCGATGAATGGCATGCGATTGAAGGGAGCATTGAAGCCATCGCGCGATTAACAAAAGCCGGAATTAAAGTTTATATTGCTAGCAACCAGTCTGGCCTGGCCTATGGTTTGTTCAACTATAATACGTTGTATGAAATGCATAAAAAACTTCAGCACCAGGCAGAAGCACTTGGAGGACACGTGAATGGATTTTTCTTTTGCCCATTTTTATCAGGCCAATGTCGCAAACCCAATCCAGGCCTGCTTGTAGATATTGCCAATCGTGCACAGATTGATTTGCAAACTACACCATTTATTGGTGACGCCATGAGAGATCTCGAGGCAGCCATGGCAGTTGATGCGATTCCCATTCTGGTTCTCACTGGTAAAGGCGCGTCAACTTATCACAGTGGAGAAGTCCCGGAAAACGTCAGAGTCTACAACAATCTTTATGAAGCAGTAGATTTGCTGCTTAAACAAAATATGGGGAATTGATGCGCTTAATTCGCTCCACCCTGTTCATCCTTGGCATGACAATTTCGACTTTAATATGGGTGATACCGTCCATATTCGCGCGTCTGCTACCCTACCGGTTATGCTTCCATATTGTTTCCCGCTGGTGCGCATTTAACGTATTTTGGTTACGAATTACCTGCGGCATTCGCTATGAGGTCAGCGGACTGGATAATATCCCATCGCAGGCCTGCGTGATCATTTCTAATCACCAGTCAACATGGGAAACACTTGCATTTCCCTCTATCTTCCCGACACTTACCTGGGTGATTAAAAAAGAACTTCTTTATATTCCTTTGTTTGGCTGGGGCATCGCATCAACACAGCCCATCGCTCTCAATCGCAAGCAGGGTCAAAAGTCTTTTCAGCAACTGATAAAAGATGGGAAGACCAAACTTGCCCTGGGGCGCTTTATACTTATTTTTCCAGAAGGTACCCGCATCCCTTATGAGGAGGAGCGCCCTCTCAAGATTGGCGGCTTTGTACTGGCGAAAAAAGCCAAAACAGATATTCTTCCTGTCGCGCATGATGCCGGGCGACTATGGCCAAGAAAGGGGTTTTTAAAAACACCGGGGACGATTCATTTACATATTGGCAAACCAATCTCCACCCTGGGGCGAAGTACACAACAGCTAAGGGATGAATATTCTCACTGGCTGCACGAAACACGAAAAAATATACAGCAAAAGGTTTAAGGCATCGGCAGCATCAGGGACTTGGATTAGGGAGTTTCTGGTGAATCTGTTCAATTGCCTCGATGATTTCATCATCTAAACTGATATTAATGCTTTCTATATTTTCCTCTAACTGAACAAGATTGGTGGCACCTATGATATTGGCCCCAACAAATGGACGCGAATTTATATATGCCAGCGCCATCTGCGCTGGCGAGAGTCCATGACTTTTGGCCAGAGACACGTATTTGCGCGTGGCCGCCTGTGCCTGCGGATTACTATAGCGCGTATAATTTTCAAATAATGTCAGCCGCGCCCGTGCTATATTTTTTCCATCTATATATTTACCGGTTAACACGCCAAAGCCAAGAGGTGAATAGGCGAGCAAACTGACTTTTTCACGCTGGGAAAACTCTGCCAGGCCAATTTCATAAGTTCGATTGAGCAGACTATAAGGGTTTTGAACAGATACAACTCGCGGCCACTGGTTATCTTTCGCCAGCGTCAAATACCGGGACAACCCCCACGGAGTTTCATTGGAAATGCCTATGTAGCGGATTTTGCCTGAGTGGACAAACTCATTAAGCGCGGCAAGTGTTTCCTCAATTGGTGTGGCAATCGTCTCATTATATTGGTAACCGAGTTTACCGAAAAAATTTGTATCTCTGGCAGGCCAGTGCACCTGGTACAGATCAATATAATCTGTTTGCAGGCGCTGCAAACTCTCATCCAGCGCCTGCTGTATTTGCTCGCGCACTAATTGTGCGCCGCCACGCAGGTAACTCATCATTCCCGGTCCCGCTACCTTGCTGGCAATGATCACGTTTTGTCTTTGCCTGGACTGGTGAAGCCAGGTCCCGATAAATTTTTCCGTATTACCCTGTGTCTTCTCGCAGGGTGGGACCGGATACATTTCCGCGGTATCAATAAAATTCACACCATGTTCAAGCGCAAAGCTGAGTTGCTGATGAGCCTCACGCTCACTATTTTGCTCGCCGAATGTCATGGTTCCCAAACAGATTTTACTGACATTTAAATCCGAATTGCCAAGAAAAGTGTATTGCATTAAAGATTCCGGGATGAGTTATGTCTCTGCACGCAAACAGATATAGGTTGTTAAAATTAATTTAGTGGTGATCATAACCACCTGAATATTATGATACAATGCCACACGATATAATTATGAGTTGACCCTGGTTCTACAGGAGCAACTGGGCGTACCGCCTGTTTCTGGCGACAAACCATAATAAAGATACAAGACATAGTCGGTAAGAAGGAATTTCGTTGAACTTATTAAGCTTGATATCCCGTAGATTAACTACGCGTTTTCTGCCGTTTCGTGAATGGATTTATGAATTAAAAGATCCCCAAATCTTAAAGGCTGACCTGATTGCCGGTATTTCGGTAGCGTTGGTTCTGATCCCCCAGTCAATGGCTTATGCCCAGTTGGCCGGGCTCCCCGCTTACTATGGCCTTTATGCCTCATTCCTGCCGGTGATGATTGCGTCGCTGATGGGATCTTCACGACAGGTACATACCGGCCCTGTCGCCGTCGTTTCACTCTTGACCGCTTCCGCGCTGGCCCCTTATGCCACTGGAGATCCAACACAGTATGCGGCTTATGCCATTATGCTGGCACTAATGGTGGGAATTTTTCAATTATCACTCGGCCTGTTACAGCTGGGTTTTTTCGTGGACTTCCTGTCTCACCCTGTTGTGGTTGGATTCACCAACGGCGCGGCCATCATTATTGCAACTTCCCAGCTTGGTAAATTATTTGGTGTCAGTGCAGAACGGGCCGAGCATCATTATGAAACCGTATGGCGCATTATTGAACAGGCCTGGCACCATACCCACATGCCCACCGTCGCTTTTAGTATTGGTGCGTTGGCCATGATGATCCTTCTGAAAAAGTACGCTCCCAAAATACCGGGTGTGCTTGCCGCAGTGGCTATCACGACTTTCGCATCATGGCTATTGAAATATGAAGAAATGGGCGGCAAAGTTGTCGGGACAATCCCACAAGGTATCCCTGCCTTGTCTTTTCCCGATATTGACATCCAGGTAGCCATGCAACTCATCGCCAGCGCCATCGCGATTGGCCTGATTGGTTTCACCGAAGCAATCTCTGTTGCCAAGGCCATCGCCGCCCAGACACGTCAGCGACTGGACGCCAACCAGGGACTGGTTGGCCAGGGTCTTGCCAATATCACTTCGAGTTTATTTCAGGGGTATGCCGTCTCGGGTTCTTTCTCACGCTCTGCAATCAACCTGAGTGCCGGTGCGAAAACGGGCTTTGCTGCGATTACCAGTGGCTTTTTGGTAATGCTCACACTATTATTTTTAACCCCCCTGCTTTATCACCTTCCACAGCCAACACTTGCTGCAGTCATCATCCTTGCGGTCTTCAACCTGATTAAATTTAAACCGATCAAATATGCCTGGCGGGTGCAAAAGCATGATGCCATTGTCGCGGTAATTACTTTTGCACTGACTTTGTTGTGGGCTCCTCATCTGGAAAAAAGTATTTTGGTTGGCGTGATTCTCTCCATGGGCCTGTATATGTATCGCACCATGCGGCCGAGAATTGCTGTACTTTCAATGCAAAGTGACGGAAGTTTGGGAGACGCCGAAGCACATATTCTGCAAACCTGCCCGAAAATTAGTATCTTGCGTTTTGATGGACCTCTATTTTTCGCAAATACGGGATACTTTGAGGAAAAAGTGCTTGAAAGAGTCGCATCCAAAAAAGATTTGAAATTTATTATTATAGATGCCGAAGGCATTAATGAAATAGATGCCACAGGCGAAGAAATGCTACACCAGCTCGCAGTACGGCTACATAGCCTGGGAATCGAGTTTTTATTCTGCCGTACCAAAAAGCAGGTGATGGATGTTTTCTTGCGCACAGGGTTTGCCAGTGATGCCTGGCTGGACCACTTTTTCCACACTGAGCAACAGGCAATTAATTTCGCATGGAATAGAATCGAGCATTGCAGTGAAGAAAAGTGCCCTCTTTCAACCCTGGATCATTGCCCTGCATCCAGCAAGAATCACACACCGCGCTCGGAGTAAAACAGGTTACCCGTTTCTTTGATATATCAGGTCCGTGACCTGGTGACCGACACGCAGACCCCGCTGCTCGAAGCGGGTGGGCGGCCGGGTGATACCCAGTGGGTTGTCGTTTGTCGTCATCCGAGTGAATGCATCCTGGTCAGCGAGGTGATCTTCCATAAACTCGACATATGGCTGCCAGTCACTGGCCAGATGCAAAATAGATCCAGGCCGCATGACTCTGGCCAGCTCAATTAAAAAAGCATTCTGGACCAGCCTGCGTTTATGGTGCCGGGTTTTGGGCCATGGATCCGGAAACCATACAGCGACCCCTGCCAATATGTTCGCTGGCATGTGTGATTTTAGTAATTGCATGGCGTCCATATTTATTACCCGAACATTATTCAGTTCGTTGGCATGGATCCTTCGCAGTGCTGCACCAATACCCGGCCGATATACCTCCACCCCTATAAAGTTCATATCCGGTTTCTGCATTGCCAGCGATATCAACGAGTCACCGCTACCAAAGCCAATATCAAGCACAAGCGGTTGTTCGTCTTTAAAATTCTCTGCCGGATTTAGCGTGCAATGGCCTTTTAATTCAATTCCAAAGCTTGGCCAAAATAACTGGTAGGCTCTCTTCTGACCTTCGGTAAAACGGCCTTCCCGTATAACAAAACTACGATTCCTGCGAGGCAGGTGCTGGCTATTATCACTCAAGAGCTTTTTGAAATCGTATCTTCTATGGGTGAGGATGCTGAGGCAAAACGTCGTTTAGGCATACGCCCCGCCAAATATGCCAGCCGACCTGCTTCAATCGCATGCTTCATGGCAGCCGCCATCGTCACAGGATGCTTTGCTTCTGCGATCGCAGTGTTCATAAGTACGCCATCACATCCAAGCTCCATCGCAATAGTGGCATCGGATGCTGTGCCCACGCCAGCGTCGACAATGACCGGGACATTGGCATTTTCAACAATAGTCATAATGTTATACGGATTTTGAACGCCAAGGCCTGAACCAATAGGAGCCGCAAGAGGCATAATCGCGCAACAGCCAATTTCCTCCAGTGACTTGGCAATGACCGGATCATCATTCGTATATACCATGACTTGGAATCCATCTTTGACTAATAACTCAGCGGCTTTTAATGTATCGATGACATTTGGGAATAATGTTGCGGGATCAGCCAGCACCTCCAGCTTTACAAGAGAGTGACCATCCAGAAGCTCCCTTCCTAATTTACACACCCTGACTGCTTCCTCACAGTTAAAACATCCTGCCGTATTTGGCAAAATAGTGAATTCATCTGTCGGCAGATAATCCAGCAGATTCTCCTGTCCAGATTTTTGACCAATATTCGTTCGCCTGAGCGCGACCGTCACTACTTCGGCCCCACTAGCCAGGATTGCCTCCCGAGTCTGGCTAAAATCTTTATATTTCCCTGTGCCAACCAATAGGCGTGACTGATAATCATGTCCGCCAACTTGCCAGGGTGTATTGCTTATTTCCACTTGATTTTTATTTATTTATTAAGTAAGTCTGCCTGGGATTAACCACCGCCCACGGCATGTATAATTTCTATCTGATCACCCGCCGATAGTATAAATGATATATGCTTGCTTCGGGGCACTACCTCGCGATTCACTTCAACAGCAATTCGCTGATCGTGTAATTCTAATTCGGTTAGCAGATCCACGACAGTTGACCCCTTCTCTATATAGGTTTTACTGCCATTCAATAATATTTCCATGATTTTTGCGCCTGCAATTACTCTAGTAAATGTTGATTTCCGGTATGTGAAGTCACACCCCATTTTAGTCACAGAATACTGTTATTATAAATGCTTTTGACAGTTTATATCACGAATGATACAGCGCCAGACACCTTTGGATGTATATATCACAGTTGACACAGAAACATGGTGTGGTGGATGGGATAATATCGACCGGAAGTTTCCTCCGGCATTCAATAATTACATTTATGGTCGTACACCAGTGGGTGATTATGGCCTGCCCTATCAGTTGGCGTTACTCAAAGAACATGACTTAAAGGCGGTGTTTTTCGTTGAACCTCTGTTTTCAATGCGTTTTGGTAAAACATACCTGGAAGAAATTGTTGGGTTAATATTAGAGGCGGGCCAAAGTGTCGAATTGCACCTGCATCCGGAATGGACCGATGAATCAAAACAAATAATTTTTCCACACATTACCGGCAAGCGTGAACACCTGAAGTTTTTCACCTATGAGGAACAAAAACATCTTATCTTACTTGGCCTGGAATTATTAAAAGATGCTGGCTGTAACACTATATCAGCATTCAGAGCGGGATCATTCGGCGCCAATGATGATACTCTGCGCGCCGCTTCAGCCTGCGGCCTGATATATGATTCAAGCTATGATGCATGTATCCCCGAATGTGAGATCAGCACCTCTTCAGATATTCAGCAACCAGTGCAACTGGAAAACATTATCGAAGTACCAATGACAACTTTCATTGACGGCATTGGTAAAAGGCGTCATGCCCAGCTAACAGCATGCTCTTTCACAGAATTGAAAATGAGTCTGAACGAAGCTTACAAAAATCATTGGCAAAGTTATGTTTTACTCAGTCATTCTTTTGAGTTAGTAAACCTTGCACAGAGAATACCAGATAAACTTGTTGTCAGACGTTTTGAAAATTTATGCGCATACTTAAATAATAACAGGGATAAATTCAGAACATGTTTTTTTAATGATCATCCTGAATTGAATCATTCAGACATGGAAACTGTTATCAAGGTAAGTTACTTACCTACCCTGAAAAGATACTATGAGCAGCTATTGCGAAAACTCATTTGAAGTGAGCCAATAATTACACGGCATGGCTCACAACGTAACGAAACTTACCGGACTTCTCAGCTGGAATGGTATCGACAACCTCTATCGATACCGTCACTTCATTTCCGAGACGTTCTTTAAAACCGTTAATAATATTATTTTCATCACGCCTGCAAAACTCTGGATTCACGACAAGATAAACTGTTGTTTTATGTTTACTTTGCTGAACAATCTTAAATTGATTAATACTTGTCAATTCCCTGAGCACATATATTAAAGCCAGCCCATGCATAACATTCCCATTGTAGCTAACAACAAAATCTGTTGTCCGGCCCTGAATTTCCTTTAGAACGGGCAGTCCACGACCACATGCGCACTGATCTTCACTCAGGATGCCAATATCACCGGTCCGATACCTAATAAACGGATAATCTCCAGTCGCCAGATGTGTCACGACGATTTCACCCGATTCTCCATGGGCAACAGGCTGACCCTGTGAATTGATGATTTCTACAATTATATCTTCAGCAGTAATATGCATATTTCCCTGTGGACATTCATGCGCAATAAACCCTGCATCCCGCCCTCCATAACCATTGGCGACATTACACCCGAAACAACTCTCAATGAGCTCCCTCTGTTCAGGATATAGATATTCTGATGTCACAAATGCAACCCGCACACCTATCTTTTTCATGTCTATTTGATGGTCAATAGCATAGCTGGCAATACGACCAAGAGCCGAAGGATACCCAAATAACATCTTTGGTCTGTACTGTTTTATCTCGTCGATAAACATTAAAATTCTGTCTTCAGACATATCAAATGCGGGTAACAATTTAGTACGCAACAGTTTATCTCTTACCAGCCTAACCCTGTCTTGTGCACCAAGTTCAATCGGTGAACCCCATACCACCAACTCAGGATCTCCTATGTCAACACCCCACCATCTTGTTGCTCGCCATTTCGCAGCAACATCATGACTGACGCGTTCATTGCTTATATAAAACACTAGCGGCTGACCACTGGAACCGCCGGTATTGAATTTTGACAGATTAGTTGCGTTAAGCGATTTTATCTGATCAGAGTGTTCGCGTATGACGGCTTTAGTTAAAAATGGCAGTTGTTGTATATCCTGAATTGAGTTTATATTTTCCGGATTAAAATTCAGCCGGTTAAACATATTTTTATAATACGGTACATTTTTACTGGCGAACAATAGCAGCTGTTTTAATCTTCCTAACTGCAATTCCTTCAGTTCGTCCAGGGAAAGCCATTGGCTTTTCTCCATGTTTTTGCGCACAGTAACTGTCGTGTGTTTTTTTATTTTCTCATGGAGTGGAAATACAATCGCTGATATCACGGCCGTGTATATATCTGAGTATCTCTTCAATGGTTCAGCTTTCATCATCACTAGACCGTCAGCTTTTTATATAATGATATCCAGTGTTGTCCCACTTCAGACCACGAATACTGTCGTACCGAGTCTCTTCCCTTATCGATCATTTCTTCTCTGAATTGACTGTTTTTTAGCAGTTTGCATATCGCAGCAGCCATTGCAATGTAATCATCCGGATCTACCAGCAACGCTGTTTTTTCATGCTTTACGATATACGGAATTCCGCCAACATTCGTCGTTACTACGGGTGTGCCACTTGCTAAAGACTCAAGGATCGAGTTAGGCATATTGTCAACGCGACTGGGATTTAATACGACATCAGCAGATTGATAAAGTGTCGGCATTAGTGTTGTATCAACCCGCCCTGTGAAGGTTATTTTTTCATTGACGGCCAGCTTTTCTGATAAACACTCAAGATTTTTCAATTCAGGACCTGAGCCGGCAATAGTTAGTCTTGCATCCGGGTATACCTTGACGACTTCCGCAAAAGCTCTAATGGCTACATCATTACCATAAATAGTTTCCAGATTTCTGGCGACCAATAATCTTGGTGCAGGTTTGACTTTTTGATTTTTGTTTGCCACAAATCTATCAAGATCGATGATGTTGGCAATAATTGTTGTCGTTATTCCATATTTTTTGAATACTTCTTCCAGGAAACATGAAGGAACGACGACTTTATCACTTGCATTCAAAGTTGGTTTAACATATTTGAATGATCTGCTAAAAAATTTATCCGCTTCTCCTCCCCGATAATTAATGACGGTCGGAGTTTTTCTTATTTTAGCGATCCATATTGCAGGAACTGTAAAAAGGTGCCACGACCAGCCGGAGTTAGCCATTATGTGAAACACATCTACCCTGTTTGCGGCCCGCCATAACTCTACGACATAATATAAAAGCCGAAACAACGCACGCACTACTGGAATATTTCTCACCCATTCAGGCTTATACCTGGAATTTGTCTGTATCACTTCTACCTGAATGTTTTCACCCTTTAATAAATTCGCTAACTGCTGCGTCTGATTCGCCATCCCCCCGGAGGGTGGTGGTAGTGGTCCGACTATTCCAACTTTTAAACGATCACTCATTGCCGTCATATGATCTGGTTCGCCTATCTATCAAGACGTTGCAAAAATGATTCGAACATCAGTAATGACCAGATGGGTGCACTGTAATCCCGCACGCCCGACTGGTGCTGTTCAACAAGGTGTTTCAGATATTTATGATCAAATACACCGCTACTGTTTAATCTCTCTCCCAGAATAGCAGTTTGCACTTTTTCTTTAAGTGGACCTCTAAACCAACTGGCCAGAGGCACACCAAACCCCATTTTTTTCCGGTATAAAATATCCTGAGACAGATAAGGCTCAAGCGATTTTTTAAAAATATATTTACCCTCTGTCCCTTTAAGTTTTATTTGCGGGGATAACCCTGATATCCACTCTACAAACTTATGGTCCAGCAACGGCACACGTACTTCCAGTGAATGTGCCATACTAGCCCGATCAACTTTGGTCAGGATGTCCCCTACCAAATAGGTTTTCATATCCATATATTGCACCAGAGACAATGGGTGATCTGTTGGCGCCCGTCCTGCATGGTGGCGTAATACCTCAACGGCATTGTATCCCTGCAAAATATTTTTAAAAGAATCATTAAATAGCATGTTTCTCTGCTTGTCGCTGAATAAACTGACACTATGCAGATATCCCTCGCAGGTATCGCGTGCCATCGCCTCAAACGTTGTCTTGGCGCGAAATACTTTTGGCGCCCAGTCTGCCTTTGGATAAATATGTCCAAGCGTTCCAAAAACAGGCTTTCTTAACCCTAAGGGCAGCGCAGACCTGATATGCTCCTCATAATTATGCCAGCGATAACGCCGATATCCTGCAAAATTTTCATCACCTCCGTCACCTGACAATGCCACCGTTACATTCTTTCTTGCCAGCTGGCATAATCTATAGGTAGGCATTGCAGAACTATCAGCATATGGTTCATCATACAACCCACCTAATTTTGAAACCAAGTCAAAATCATCCGGGTCTACCTGCTCAACATAATGTTCAGTATTATATTTTTCAGCTATCGCTTGTGCGTATGACGCTTCGTTGAATTTTGGATCGCCAAATGATATGGAACATGTATTTACTGCGGAATCATTTAATCCGGCCATCATGGCAACCACCGCACTTGAGTCCACTCCGCCTGATAAAAATGCGCCAAGCGGTACTTCCGCAACCAGCCTAATGTCGACTGCTTCTCTTAACCGCCGGATTAACTCATCACAGGTCTCCTGCTCATCCATAGGACCATGCTGCTCAAAAGGCACATCCCAATATTCAACCGGCGCGGGAAGTGTTTCACCATGTTTTATGGTTAAGCAGTGGCCGGGCGACAATTTAAATGTATTTTTAAAAATTGTCTTTGGCTCAGGGACATATCCATAAGCGAAATAATCCTCTACTGCCAATGGATCTATATCTCGCACCAGACGTGGATGTTTCATTAATGATTTCAATTCTGAACCGAATATTAAATTACCGTCTGACAGTAAAGAATAATAAAGCGGTTTAATACCCAGGCGATCTCTGGCCAAAAACAGTGTCTTTTTGTTTCTGTCCCATATGGCGAAAGCGAACATGCCACGAAAACGTTCTACACAAGCAACACCCCATTGTTCCCAGGCATGAACGATGACTTCAGTATCGCAACGTGTTCTGAAGACATGGCCGGCGGCCTGGAGTTCCTCAGCCAATGACTGATAGTTGTATATCTCTCCGTTGTATACCACAACAACTGAATTGTCTTCATTATATAGGGGTTGCTTACCGCTTGATAAATCAATGATCGAAAGACGTCGATGACCAAGCCCAACACCTTCTTCAGTATGAAGCCCTTCCTGGTCTGGACCACGATGATATTGCGAATCATTCATTCGCCGTAATAATTCGACATCAATTGAGCGCTTTGCCCTGGTATCGAATATCCCCGTTATTCCACACATATGTGTTATCCAATATTGAAAAAGTTATAGAAATATGACTGGTATAATTGCTAGTGGCGATGCCAAGTCTATACTTATTCTGGTGGCACGTATTTCCAGTAATACATCTAAAATGGCTGTCCATACAATTAGTTAGTATGTATTATGTGCCATGATTCATTTGTATAACTTGAATTACTCGGCACATCCGGAGATTCATTAATTTATATCAGGCTATCGTAAACAGACAGATAGTTGTCAATCATGTGCTCGATCTTGAACCTGTCTGAGATGACCTGATAGCCGGCTTCTCCATGCACTTTCCTCATAGATTCATTTTCTACATAAATTTTTAAGGCCAGCATCAACTTATGCGGGTTGTCAGCAGGCACCAGCAATCCGGTTTTCTGATCTGTCACCAGCTCCGGATTTCCGCCCACTCTTGTTGCTATCACCGGCAGTCCGCATGCCATCGCTTCAAGGATGGTATTTGATATTCCTTCATTTTGTGATGGTAAGACAAATACATCGAGGTGTTTCATAACCGCAGGTACATTATTACAGCTGCCTGGTAACCAGCATTGTTGCAAAAGACCAGCATTATCAAGGATCTGCTCGATTTGCATCCTGAGTTCACCATCACCGATCATTACAAGACGAAGTCTGTTTTGTAAGTGCCTGCATTCCTGATGAAGGCGTACAAACGCTTCGGCAAGTAATGTCTGTGCCTTGACAGGTTCCATACGCCCGACAGTACCGATAACAATGCATTCCTTATCAATATTCTTCGGCAGGTCTAGTATCGGTTGCGATACATGTAAACAATTGAATCGGTCTGTATCTACGCCATTATATATTTGCTCCAGCTTAGCCTTATTCACTCCTACCTCATTCTGCAAGTAATCTGTAATGTGGCGTGACAGGCCGATATAGCGGTGAGTCAGTTTGCTCATGTAGCGTCTTAGCAGCTGATATTTTGGGTTGGTTCCGTGAAGGTCACTCATTCCCCAGCCATGCTCGCTATGCACTCTTCGTTTTACCCCAGCCAATAATGCTATCAGCACCATTTCCAGTGCAGCCAGATTTCTGGTATGGGTAATGTCAGGCTTTAATTTTCGGAGTAACTTCCAGAGACGAAAATAAACGCCCGGATCATGTCCAGGCTTCTTGTTTAAGCAGTAAATCTCAACATCTTTGCGTTGGATACGTTGCTGAAAATCGGTTGCGTCTGTTAGAGATATAATGACATGTCGATATCTGGATTCAGGAATCCGGTTAATCAGATTTACCACTCCATTCTCCAGCCCGCCAATTGCAAAGCGATACAGAATATGCGCGATTAACGGGGGCGGCGAGGTATCTGCGATCTTGGGGTGTATAGAAAGATCCCTGAGAAGTTTAGCTTGCATTATGCATGACAATATCGGTCCAGAAGTCACGCTATTGTAATATACGGGGGTGAAATTTCTTTTGACTATTTCTCAATAAGGTTAAATGCTGGTTTTCTTTTGCCAACCATATGGACCTGCGCCTTTAAAACTAAAACATTTTGCCGAGCTCATCCAGTTCATTTAAACCCGCCTTGACAGCCTTGTTACCTTTTGCTGTTAAAACAACGTCTACCACACGACGATCTGTCTTACTTCTTTCTCGGGTTATATAATCCAGCGACTCCAGCTGATCAAGATAACGGCTGATAGTTGCAGGTTCAACCTGTAAGTGCTGGGCCACAGCTGCTGGTGTCACAGCATGCTCACTCCATAAGGTAACCAACACCTGCCACAGATTATAATTGATCCCAAAACGTGACACTTTTTTACTGATTGAGTAACCGACCTGGCGCGACATGACGGTTAAATCAACCAGTATGTTGGCGCGATCTTTTGCCGGAGAGCGTAAATCAGTCAATTTTTTCGGTACAATTTCCTTATTGAATTCGCGGGCCGTAATCATGTGTTATACCTCATAAGTGCTTATATGCTTTGAAGGTACTGATTATCCCAATGTTATTATTTCAATGCATTAAATGTTAAACATATTTAACAATGTTTTACGAATTGAATGATTATTTATACTAAAAATTTTTATAAATAATGAAATCTGACATAATCATAGTCGGTGGAGGAATAATTGGCCTCTATAGCGCCTATCTTCTGGCGCTTCGTGGCACAAAGCCTGTCATTTTAGACAAGGGTAATTTTGGCTTAGAGAGTAGTTGGGCCGCAGGTGGCATACTTACCCCACTTCTGCCCTGGCAATATGACGACAATGTTTTATATCTGACACAGCATGCCAACAAAGCATATCAAATGCTTGCCCGCACACTTTTTGAAAATTCGCAACATGACATTGAATATTGGCCATGCGGCATGAACATCCTGTCCACGGACATGGAATTCCCACAAATATATGACTGGTGTAATCACCATACTCTTCAATACCAACATGACACCCATCGCACCGGCCCACTTTACCTGCCACAAGTTTCCCAGGTTCGCCCACCTCGTGTAATCAAGGCATTAATGGCAGAGCTGAACAGACTCGAGGTAACAATGCTCCCCGGCACCACTGTCTCGAGCTGCCGGATCAGTCAAAATAAAATTACAGGTATTGACACCTCTTCCGGGATGATCAAGACAGCGAATATTATCTGGTCCGCAGGGAGCTGGTTACCTCGATTTACCCCGCATCAAGCAATCATCCGTACTCCTGAGATCACACCGGTTAAAGGTCAAATCATTGCCTTAAGAGGAAATCCTGGCGTCCTTGACCGTATTCTTTACCAGGATGGCTATTATTTGATCCCCCGTAGAGACGGTTTGGTATTAGTCGGAAGCACGCTGGAATATAGTGGTTATGATGACTCGATCACCACTGATGCCAAAAAGACACTATGGCAGCGCGGCATCGAAATCATGCCACAGCTTTCCAAAGCACCTATTGAAAATCAATGGGCAGGACTGCGGCCAGGCTCCCCAGGTAATGTGCCAACCATTGGGCCACACCCTGAAATCAAGGGCCTATACTTCAATTGCGGCCATTTTAGATACGGGGTAGCCATGGCGCCAACATCCGCACAGATCCTGATGAACTGGGTATGCGATAATGGGGCCTCCCTTTCTCTGCAGGAACGAAGTTACGCACATCTGTGATTATGAGAAATGATATCATCAAGACACCATCACTATTTAGAAGCTGAGAAATAGACTTATTCTAAATTCTGGTTATAATACCGCCATGAATATGACAACAACCCATCCGTTAAGTGACGATCCAGGCCTGGTCGCTAAGCGACTCCGGGAGCATGGCATCACCCCAACACAACAAAGAATCCGCATAGGCGAAGTCCTGTTTTCAAGGCCCCAGCACCTATCGGCTGAGCAACTTCTCGCCATGGTAAATAAAAACCAGGAGGAAGTTTCCAAAGCGACCGTCTACAATACATTGGGGCTATTTGCCAAAAAAGGATTACTTCACGAAGTGATTATCGAACCAGGCAAAGTTTTTTATGACACCAATCTTGAAAAACATCATCATTTATATCACGTTGACTCGGGAACATTGGAAGATATCAGTGCTGATAAAGTCGAAATACAGCAGTTGCCCGAATTGCCTGAAGGTACTGAGCTTGAAGACGTTGATGTCATCATTCGTTTAAGAAAATCAATAGCAAAAAATAACGCATAAACGGCTCGCTCTCATCGGTACCTAATAATCAGGATTGTTGTGAACTAATCTTCTACAAGCTGAACCTGGCGACTACATCGTGTTGCCGTAATTTTGAAACTCAGCAGGAGATGCAACATTACTGTAACAATTCAGAATTATGAAACCGTTCGCATACTCCGCAAATAATTCGTGACACATTATCCTGTGTACAAAACATACACAGGGATTTTTTATGGGCAAGGAGCATTTTAATATTCACGATGAGGACAGTATTGGTCTACTGCTGCAAGATACACTGGAAAGTTTTTTTGAATATGAGGATTGCGTCAATCCAAGTGAATCTTATAAAAAGAATATTCAATACAAGCTTGAAAAGTTAATCGCTGTACTTAAGCAGACCAATAACCAGTACTTGTATGAGATTGAAAATTTAAGATTTGAGCTCGATAAGTAGAACCCTCTAAGTATCATTTGGTTACTTGTAACCAGGCAATAATCATTGGAAAAAGACAACGTCATCACCTACTTTTATAACTGAATTTATTTGAAGCAGGCACGCTATGTTGATTCTATATTGCGACCTGATTCACAGCCTCTTTTCTTCACTAGCAATACGATTCAATGCTAACAAGATCAAGTGCATAGAGACACTTGGCATAATAATTATAAACTACACTCAGAAGGAAATTTGGATGAACTCGTTGAGTCGTCAGGCGTTGAACTATCTAAACCAGTCGGAAAGTAATGACAGACAAGCACGCAATAAACTTTGCTGTCTGATTCTTTTATTAGAAAAAGATTACAAGTCCAAAATTGAGCAGCTGGATGAAGTCTTATTACTGCATATACTCAATCATCTAACAGAATGTTATCTGGAATCCATTACTTATTTAGGCCAGGAGAAACATTCCGCAACCAAACAATTAATTAAAAGACTGACTTTATCGGATCTCAAAATGGGCAGCAGCCATACCGCGGCATTTAACCGCTGTACTTACTATTCACGTGAAATTCTAGGGGAATTCAGTGATATAAAAGAAACTGAAAATTTAACGATCATGGCAGAACTGAAATCAACAGCCGGCAATGATGCTATGGAGGCCGGTAATGATCCTGTTACGGTGATAGATGATTTTATGGAAACTGAGTGTAATGAAATACCGGCGCCGGCACTAACCAATATCAAGATTGAAAGCAGGCAGCCGATTCGGAAAAATGAACAGCTATCCTCTATCTATTCGCTATGGAATGAAAAGTATAATCCGGCATTCAAGTAACGGTTCAAATTTATAAAATAGATGTCATGATTACTTAACTCACACGGTTATATATGGTTTAAAAATTGAGAACACGTTCAAATTATGGAAAAAAAATAGTCAAAAATTAATAAAGGCCATAATTTTGTGAACCATCGTGCATAAAATTCAGCCTACTACTATTAAATTCTAATTCAAAGGAGCTGCAGGACAAGGATGTCATTTTAACTTTGGAATTAGAATATGGACAAGTTTGAAGAAACCGTTGTGAATCCAAATCTCTCACTGAAAAACTTTGAGGTTAAGGTCCCCGATGAACAGGACTCGCCTGTTATCATCACAACAAACAAGCAGCACGGAAAAACTAAACGCACTAATTCCCGTAAAAGTATATTCTTACTCGTCATACTCGCAGTGTTGCTGATATATCAATTCATCGTCGGCCTATGATCTCGCACGAGAAGTGCTCATTGCGCTGCTCAATTAAACCATCAATGCCCACACATCTTCTAAATAACTTTTAAATCTGGTGATAAATTTAACGGCTGCTACGCCATCAATTGCCCGGTGATCATAACTAAGCGATAGTGGTAATATCAATCTCTCAACAATAGAACTTTCTACTTTGACCAGCTTGCCATGAAATCTTGATACTCCAAGTATTGCAACCTCAGGCTGGTTAATAATTGGCGTGAAATGCTGTCCTCCGATTGCCCCTGTGTTGCTAATCGTCATACAGCCTCCCTGCATCTGCCCGGCAGTCAATTTGTTCGCACGCGCTAATTCGCTGATATGCTCAATCTCTTTGGCAAGATCGATGATTTTCTTTTGATCAGCATGGGCGATTACCGGCACAACCAAACCCCTAGGGGTATCCACAGCGATACCGATATTATAATAATTCTTTTGTATTAGCGCCGTAACATCCTGATTTACCGAACTATTGAATTCGGGAAATTCCTGCAGACATTTAACAAGCGCTTTTACTATAAAGGGCAGCAGAGTTAATTTTACCTCTTGTTCCAGCGCAGATTGTTTGAGACTTTTTCTTGCTTCTTCTAACTCAGTGATATCTGCCTCATCAAATTGTGTTACATGGGGTATCTGGCTCCATGCGTTTAGCAGATGGCGTGCTGATGTTTGTTTTAACTTGTTTAATTTTTTTTCTTCAACGACCCCAAATACACTAAAATCTTGTGTACGCTTACCCGCATGAAATCCAGGTTCTGCATTCCCGGACATTTTTTCTTTGATATGATCTTTTACGTCGCTTTGTAGAATACGACCATTATCAGCGCTTCCCCTCACCTCCTCCAGATCGACCCCATGCTCCCTTGCATATTTTCTCACGCCGGGGCTGGCATAAACTTTATCAACCTCTATCTCCTCATCGTGATTGGTTTTGGTCTTTGTTTTTCCGTCCTGGTAATTGTCACTTATTTCTTTATCCGTCTCCGCTGGTTTTTGTTCATCCGTCATGACCTCATTAATGTCATCTTGATCTTTATCCGTTTTCTGCGCTTCCGTAATTCTAATTGTGACTATTTCATCACCCTGTCTGATTTTATCCCCCACTTTCACTGCCACTTGCTCGATTACTCCGGTGTCAGGGGAAGGAAACTCCATCATTGCTTTTTCACTTTCCAGGACGATCAGTGACTGATTCTTTTCAATCTCACTGCCTTGTGATACAAGAACTTCTACAACTTCAACATCATCGAAGTCTTCCAATTCGTTTGCAGTAATTTTTTTTATATTCGCCATATCCAGAAAAGCAATATTATTATCGATATAATGGATTAAGTGATTCTGTATCTATCTTGTATTTCTTTATGGCGCGTAATACTTCTTCCTTCTCTACCTGTCCAAGCAGGGCTAATTCTGACAGTGCGGCCACAACAATATATTTATAATTCACTTCAAAATAATTTCTTAGTTGTTCTCTTGTATCACTTCGCCCAAATCCATCTGTCCCTAGAACTATGTATTGGGCAGGAACTAAAGAACGGATTTGGTCAGCGTATAATTTCACATAATCACTTGCCGCGATCACCGGCCCAGCAGATGATGACAAACACTGTTCTACATAAGAGATTTTTCGCGGTTCACCAGGATGCAGCATATTCCATCGGTTTGTGTCCATACCATCACGGTAAAGCTCATTAAAGCTTGTCACGCTCCAGACATCTGCACTCACCTGATATTCCGTTTCAAGGGCGTTTGCAGCTTTAATCACTTCTCGCAGTATTGTGCCGCTACCTAATAGCTGTACTCTTTTATCACTTGAGCTTCCCTGTTGCAGTAAATACATGCCTTTTATTACACCCTGCTCTACTCCTCGTGGCATTGGCGGGTGTTGATAATTCTCATTCATTACCGTGATGTAGTAAAAGCAGTCTTCCTGCTTTTGATACATACGAAGCAGGCCGTCATGAATAATAATTGCCAGCTCATACCCAAAAGCCGGGTCATAACTTCGGCAGTTTGGAATCAAATTAGCCATCACATGGCTATGCCCGTCCTGGTGCTGGAGGCCTTCTCCTGCAAGAGTTGTTCTGCCTGCAGTTGCTCCTATCAGGAACCCGCGGGCATGGCTATCAGCCGCTAACCATGCAAGATCACCAACTCTCTGAAAACCAAACATGGAATAGAAAATATAAAATGGTACGACTCCTGTACCATGATTGCTGTATGATGTGGCAGCTGCGATCCAGGATGACATCGCACCCGCTTCATTTATGCCTTCCTGCAGAATCTGTCCTGCTTTATCTTCACGGTAAACCATAATTTCATTGGCATCGACAGGGTCATATAATTGTCCCTTACGTGAATAAATGCCCGTCGTTCGAAACATCCCTTCCATACCAAAGGTTCTCGCCTCATCAGGCACGATGGGTACAATATATTTACCTATTTCCGGCTGTCTTGTAAGCGTGGTCAGGATTCTTACAAAAGTCATTGTGGTGGAATATTCACGTTCTCCACTATCTTCTACCAGTTTACTCAGGACCTCAAAACCAGGCACCTTAAACGATTCTATCCTGGCATTAGCATCACGTTCAGGTATCGCACCGCCAAGTTTTTCACGACACTGTTTTATAAATTTAATCTCTGGTGATGATTCCGCTGGTTTATAAAATGGGACATTTTCAAGTTCGTCATCAGGAATTGGAATTTGATAGCGATCCCTTAGTGCGCGAATGGATTCAATGGATGGTTTTTTCATTGAATGCGCAATATTAAGACTCTCACCGCTTTTACCAAGTCCATAGCCTTTGACTGTCTTGGCAAGAATAACCGTGGGTTGTCCCTTGTGTTTAACTGCTGCGGCATAAGCCGCGTACACCTTCTGCTGATCATGGCCCCCACGATTTAACCGCCATATGTCTTCATCCGTCATCTTAGCAACCATGGCTTCAAGCTCGGGATACTTGCCAAAAAAGTGTTCACGTGTGTAGCTGCCGCCTTTTGCACGATAATTCTGGTAATCACCATCGAGGGCTTCTTCCATACGCTTCAATAAAATACCAGTGCTGTCTTTTTCAAATAGCGCATCCCAGTTTGATCCCCAAATCAGTTTTATAACATTCCAGCCAGCGCCCCTAAATACCGCTTCAAGCTCTTGTATTATTTTGCCATTGCCCCTTACCGGACCGTCCAGCCTTTGCAGGTTACAATTGACAACAAAAATCAGGTTGTCCAGGTTTTCTCTGGCTGCCAGCGAAATCGCTCCCAGCGATTCAGGCTCATCCATTTCTCCATCGCCGGCAAATACCCATACTTTTCGACCTGATTCAGCTTTGAGCTGCCGGTCATTCAGATATTTCATAAAACGCGCCTGGTATATTCCGGTAATCGGACCCAGTCCCATCGATACTGTAGGGAACTGCCAAAAATCGGGCATAATCCACGGATGTGGATAGGATGTTAGTCCCTGGCCATCGATATCACGTCGAAAATGCTTTAATTGTTCTTCTGTTAGCCTGCCTTCCAGGTATGCGCGCGCATATATCCCAGGGGAAGCATGGCCCTGAAAATAGACCAGATCGCCATTATTATCGTCGCCTTGACCTCGAAAAAAATGATTGAATCCAACACTATATAATGTTGCCGCAGAAGCGTATGTAGAAATGTGGCCACCAAGGTCACTATTGTACTTACCAGCCTGAACAACCATCGCCAGTGCATTCCATCGCTCCAGCGAGCGTACTCTATGCTCAAGAGCCGGATCCCCTGGCAATCTCTCTTCGTCTGAGGACTCTATTGTATTGATGTATGGCGTGGTTGTTTTAAATGGAAGATTGACACCCGCTCGGCGGGCTTCAGTGATTAGTGTTTCTATAATGTGATGGGCTCTGCTATCACCTGCATGCTCCAGGATGTCATGCAGTGCCTGTACCCACTCCTGGACTTCATCATCTTCTATTTCGGGTCGCTTGGTCACTTATAACGCTCCTCAATTACAGATATTGAAACATAAAGATATACAGACGGGGTTTCAAGATCCCATGACAACAGTCTTCAGTATCTAACCATAGAGAATAGTTGTTTTAAAGCATCCCTTTGAAACAATAGCACTAGTGTGGTGTACGTCAGCACCCCAACAAATACCAGCACTATCAATTCTAATACAGTATTGTTCAAATGTGGGCTTATAACTTCTCTAACCAAAGTCACCGCGAGATACATAATACCACTAAATACGGCTGGATATATGAATTCGCGAATATAAGTAGTTAACCTCATTCCTATTGTTCTAAGAACAAACTTCATTGCAATACAGAAATACGGCGGATATGCGACTAACCAGGCAAAAGCTACGCCAACTGCTCCCCAATGTGCCCCTATATAGAAAGCAACCGGCATAATCACACACCCAATAGCTAAAGCCTTTACTCCAATATCCGGGCGGCCAATGGCGAACAATAGTGGATCTGTAATATTCATCATTTTTAGCGCCATTACAGCACTAATTATTTGTAAAGGTGTTGCAACCGGCATCCATTTATCACCCAATATTACCTCGACTAGCTCCGGCGCAGTACACGACACACCCATAAAAACTGGAAATACGACTATACCGAGCAACCGCACTGCTTTACATAAAAGATCATTCATCTTTCGTTGGTCCTCCTGAATAGTTGAAAATGCAGAAAAACCAACTTCATTTAGAATCATCATAAACTTATCGATAGGCAGACTTGCAATTTGGTTGGCCACTGCATAATAGCCTAATGATTTCTGACCAGATATCTTGCCTAAAACAACTGCATCCGCAGATGCGTAAAAATAGTACAGGAGCCTGTGTGCTGTGATCAATCCTCCAAAGCTCAGTGCTCCACTAATCCCTTTAAATGAAAAAACGGGTAATCGAAAATAGTGTGAAAGCGCCATTGATCCTATCGTTTGAACGATACTATAAACTAGCCCACCATATACTAATGACCATACACCATAGCCTTGATATGCAAAAAATAAAATTATAATGCTCTGTGATAATACAGCAGAAAATTTAATGAGGGACACACTTTTAAATTCCATATTTCGACGCATAAGCGCGTTTGGAATATAAAAAAATATCCTTATTATAGTTTGCAACCCTAAGACTTGGATAATAATTGATAATCTTTGATCATCGAAGAAATTAGCAACCAGTGGAGCAGATAAAAATAATAGTACATAGAAGCCGGTGTTGAATATAAAGAGCATACCAAATATCTTTTGAACAAAGTTATCTGTTAACTCTTTTTTATTGACTATCGCTGACGCTAAGCCCATATCATCAAGAATATCTAAAAGCCCAATAACTACATATGCTAGGGCCATCAAGCCGTAATCTTCAGGCGAGAGAAGTCTAATTACTATCAACGTGGCAGCCCAAGTAAAAACTTGGCTTATTACGCGCATTCCAACCATCCATCGCACTGAGCTCGAAACTGCTTTTCCAATGGACATATTTAGTTAAGCTATCAGTTATTAGTAATTACAATTCGTGCGATCTAAGTGAAATTACTCAACTGTCACGGATTTTGCCAGATTCCGCGGCTGATCAACATCTGTTCCTTTTAAAACAGCAACATGATATGAAAGTAATTGAAGTGGAATTGTAAAGATAATCGGTGCAACAGCATTCTCAGGGGCATCCAGCTCTATCAGTTGCATTGTTTCATCAGATTTAAATGCACACCCTGCATCCGCAAAAACATGCATTTCCCCGCCCCGTGCCCGTACCTCTTCTATATTGGATTTGAGTTTTTCAAGTAGTTCGTTATTAGGGGCTACCGTAATAACTGGCATTTGTGCATCGACCAATGCAATGGGTCCGTGCTTTAATTCACCGGCAGCGTACGCTTCAGCATGGATATATGATATTTCTTTAAGCTTTAATGCACCTTCCATCGCGATTGGATGATGTGAACCTCTGCCGAGAAACAGCGCATGATTCTTGTCTTTATATAACTCCGCCAGTTGTTTTATAGAGTCATTCAGGGCAAGTGCTTTATTGATTCTTACTGGTAAATTTAGAAGCTGCTCAACCAGAATTTTTTCCATTTCAGGATGCAGCCCATTGCGCCGGCCAACAAGAATCACCAGCATCATCAGAGCAACAAGTTGTGTTGTAAATGCTTTCGTGGATGCTACGCCAATCTCAGGCCCTGCATGTGTCATTAAAACAAGATCGGATTCACGTACCAGCGAACTTTCAGGGACATTACAGATTACCAGCGATCCAACGTAGTTTTCTGAACTCGCCTGCTGCAATGCAGCAAGACTGTCAGCGGTTTCACCTGACTGCGATATGGTAACAAATAAAGTTCCAGGTCTGACTACATGCTTGCGGTATCTAAATTCGCTTGCAACCTCAACATGGCAGTGAATCCCTGCAATTTCTTCAAACCAGTATTTGGCAACCAGTCCCGCGTGGTAGCTTGTGCCACATGCGATTATCTGTACCGATTGAACCCTGTCTAATATATGTTTGGATTTTGGGCCAAGGATTTCATCCATCACCCTGCCATTTAGCACGCGTCCTTCCAGGGTATCTGCGATCGCGCGGGGCTGCTCATAAATTTCTTTGAGCATGTAATGGGGGAACTCTCCTTTTTCTGCGGCATCTGAATTTTGGCTGCTCGATTTAATTTCCCTTTCTACAAATTGGCCGTTCAAATCGAAAATTGAAATTTTATCACGCGTTATTTCAGCGATATCGCCATTTTCAAGATATATGAATTTTTGCGTCTCCTTGAGTAACGCCTGTACATCCGATGCAATAAAATTTTCATTTTCACCAACACCAATGACAAGTGGACTGCCACTGCGTGCTGCAATAATTCTTTCTTCATCGGTCCTGTCTATCACGCCAAGTGCGTAGGCCCCCTTAAGGTCTTTCACTGTATTTTGAACAGCGTGGAAAAGTGATTCACCCTGTTCCAGATAATATACAATCTGGTGTGCGATTACCTCGGTGTCTGTATCGGATGTGAACCTAAACCCTGCTTTAGACTGTTGTTCCCGTAACTGCTGATAGTTTTCAATTATTCCGTTATGAACGATGGCGACCCGGCCATTACATATATGTGGATGTGCGTTATATTCAGAAGGGATACCATGTGTCGCCCAGCGTGTATGTGCGATCCCCACAATACCTCCGAGTTTCGACTCTTTCAGCGCACTTCCAAGCTCTGATACTTTTCCCGGGCGCCGAATTCTTTCAAGAAGACCTTTATTGAGTATTGCCATTCCAGCAGAATCATATCCCCGATACTCCAGACGTTTTAACCCTTCCAGAAGTATATCTGATACATCTCTCTTTGAGATTGCGCCAACGATGCCACACATGATTAAGTCTCCTTACTTCATCATTATTTTTGTTTAACTGGCCGTTGCCAGTCTTCAATTGTTTTCTGCTGATTTCTTGAGAGAGTCAATTTACCCGCGGGAACATCACGAGTGATTGTCGACCCTGCACCTATGGTGGCACCATCACTTATTTTTACCGGCGCCACTAATTGTGTATCAGATCCAATGAATACATTATTGCCTATTTCGGTTTTATGTTTATTTGCCCCATCATAATTACAACAGATTGTCCCTGCTCCTATATTCGTCGTTTCACCAATAGTTGCATCACCAATATAACTTAGATGGTTTACTTTACTGCCTGTTGCTATTTTTGATTTTTTTATCTCTACGAAATTGCCAATTTTCACCTGGCTGGCTAATTCTGTATCGGGTCGTACTCTTGCAAAAGGACCTATTTCACATTTTTCACCGATGTTTGAATGCTCAATTACTGAATTTGGATGTATTACCGTTCCACTCCCGATTTCGCTATTGATAATGATACTGTTCATACCTATCGAGACATCGTCACCAATTTTTACACGCCCTTTAAACTTTACTCCTGGCTCGATCACTATATCGCTACCTGTTTCAGTCTGCCCTTCCACATAAATACTGCCGGGGTCCCGCAACGTGACGCCATTGTCCATTAATATTTTACGCTGACGCTGTTGGTATATCTTTTCAACTTCTGCCAGCTGCATGCAACTATTCACGCCAATTACTTCGGATTTATCCTGACAAATAACGGCTTCCACCTCTTTACCATCCTCAACTGCCAGTGCTATACAATCTGTCAGGTAGTATTCTTTTTGTTGGTTGTTATTATCTATTTGTCCCAGCCATTTAATCAGGCTTTGTGATGAGGCACAGAGTATTCCGGTATTGATTTCATCAATCGCCCTGATCTTTTCACTGGCATCCTTTTCTTCAATAATTGCCTCTACATGCTGATGTTTATTTCTTACAATCCGTCCGTATCCAGTAGGGTCTGGCATTATTGTTGTTAATATCGCTATTGATCCTGGCTTTTGAGCTCTTGTTAATTTTTCCAGAGTGCTATGCGTCACCAGAGGGACATCACCATAGAGGATGATTATTCTTTCATCTTCAGTTGCATCAAAGTATGGGATCGCCTGCTGAACCGCATGGCCGGTCCCTAACCTCTGGGCCTGTTCGACCCACTCGATTTTACTATTATCAATCGATGATCTTACCCGTTCACCACCATGGCCATACACTACTATGATTCTATTGGCCCCTAACTGCTCGGCTGTGGCAACAGTATGTGCCAGCATTGTTCTACCCCCGACCTGGTGAAGTACTTTGGGTAGTTTGCTTTTCATTCGCGTGCCCTGTCCGGCAGCTAAAATAACGACGTTCAAAGACATATCATGGATAAGTTTCAATAAAGATAGAAGGTTATACTATATTCCTGATTTATATTTTGAACTAGTTACCTTTACATAAAAATGAAAAAGGCAGCCATTTGGCTGCCTTTATCTTCAATTTATCTCAAAACTGTCTTCTATCTACTATCTGCTTCTTCGCATTTTCTCGATTAAACGCAGTTGAGCGGCTGCTTCTGCCAGTTCAGCCAGTGCGCGTGCACTATCAATTTCAGACTGCTTGTCTTTGAGTGATTCTTCTGCCTTTTGCTTGGCCTCCAATGCCATACTTTCATCCAGATCTTCAGCGCGGATTGCGGTATCTGACAGTACAGTCACTACATCCGGCTGTACTTCCAGCATGCCTCCAGACACATATATGAACCGGTCTTCTTCACCCTCAATTTCAATCTTTAATTCTCCGGGTTTTAAACGGGTTATTAAAGGGGTATGTTGTGGAAATATCCCGACATCTCCAACAATAGCAGGTGCAATTACCGCGTTCACGGTCCCTGAAAATATTTCAGTTTCTGCACTAACGATATCTAAATGCATTGAGTTCGCCATATCTACTATAGCTCTTCAGCTTTTTTGATGACTGAATCAATATTTCCAGCCATGTAGAAGGCCTGTTCTGGTAAATGATCATACTCACCATCAACGATTGCTCTAAAACTTGCAACAGTTTCATTTAATGGAACGAGTTCACCCGGTGTGCCGGTAAATACTTCCGCGACGCTAAATGGCTGCGACAAGAATCTCTGTATCTTTCGTGCACGGTTTACTACCTGTTTATCTTCTTCAGACAACTCATCCATCCCGAGTATCGCAATGATGTCTTTAAGCTCCTGATACTTCTGCAATGTATTCTGAACGTCGCGTGCCGTATTGTAATGTTCTTCGCCAATAACCAGCGGATCCAACTGTCGACTGGTTGAATCCAGAGGGTCTACCGCAGGATATATACCTAATTCCGCCACCTGCCTGGACAAAACCACAGTCGCATCCAGATGGGCAAACGTGGTTGCCGGAGACGGGTCAGTTAAATCATCCGCGGGTACGTAAACGGCCTGAATTGAAGTAATCGAACCGGTATTTGTTGATGTGATCCGTTCCTGCAGTACACCCATTTCTTCTGCCAAAGTAGGTTGATATCCTACCGCTGAAGGCATACGTCCTAGCAGCGCGGATACCTCTGTACCAGCAAGGGTGTATCGATAGATATTATCAATAAACATCAAAACATCACGCCCTTCATCCCGGAAATATTCGGCCATGGTCAATCCGGTCAGCGCCACACGCAGTCGGTTGCCCGGTGGTTCATTCATTTGACCATACACCATTGCCACTTTATCAAGTACACCGGCTTCTTTCATCTCATAATAGAAGTCATTTCCTTCACGGGTTCTTTCTCCGACTCCTGCAAATACTGACAGTCCTGAATGAGCCTTGGCAATATTGTTGATTAACTCCATCATTGTCACGGTTTTTCCGACACCGGCTCCGCCAAACAGACCAATTTTTCCACCTTTTGCAAACGGGCATAACAAATCGATTACTTTAATGCCGGTTGTTAATAATTCATTGCCGCCAGACTGTTCTTCAAAGGTAGGTGGCAGCCGGTGAATTGGCATGGTGGATTCATTTCCGATATCACCAGCATTATCAACTGGCGTTCCCAGAACATCCATGACTCGACCAAGTGTTTTTGGTCCAACCGGGACATTGATTGGCTGTCCTGTATTACTCACGGCAAGTCCACGTTTCAGTCCTTCAGAGGCACCCATTACAATGGTTCTTACAACACCGTCGCCCAACTGTTGTTGGACTTCCAGGGTTAGTCCTTTGTCATCTATCTTCAGTGCGTCATACACTTTTGGAACCTGACCAGATGGAAATTCCACGTCAACAACCGCGCCGATAACTTCAATAATTTGACCCGTACTCATGTTAATTCCTCGTTACTTCAATCTTTAAGTATTCTGTACTGTGTTTCCCGGCATTATACAGCCGCTGCACCGCCAACAATTTCTGATAATTCCTGTGTAATCGATGCCTGACGCGCCTTGTTATACACAAGCTGGAGGTCATCGATAAGATTACCAGCATTATCTGAAGCGCTTTTCATGGCGATCATGCGTGCAGACATCTCACATGCGACATTCTCCACTACTGCGCGATATACTATGGATTCGATATATCTCACCAGAAGTGAGTCAAGAACTTCTTTTGCATCTGGTTCATAGATATAGTCCCAGTGATGCTGCCTGATATCTTCTTCCTCTTTTGGCAAAGGCAGTAAAGTCACTTGCTGGGGAGATTGCGACATTGTATTGACAAATTCATTTTCTACCAGGTGTAATCGATCAATATTGCCTTCAGAATACGCGTCCAGCATAACTTTAATCGGACCTATGACTTCATTCATATGAATCGTATCACCGAGATTATTGACATGAGAAACGATGTTCAATCCTTTGAGGCGTTTGAAAAATGCCATTCCCTTGGAGCCTATTATGCTCAAATCTATTTCTACGCCTTCTGACTGGTAATCTTTTATCAAACCAAGTGCAGTTTTGAATAAATTGATATTTAACCCACCGCACAATCCACGGTCGGTTGAAATAATAATGACGCCCACACGCTTCACTTCTTCACGCGCAGTCATATATGGGTGCTTATATTCCGAATGTGCCGATGCCAGGTGGCTAATAACCTGTTTTATTTTTTCAGCATAGGGTCGAGTTTCATTCATGCGGTCTTGTGCTTTGCGCATCTTGCTCGCCGCAACCATTTCCATCGCCTTGGTTATCTTTTGAGTGTTTTTAATACTCGATATTTGTGAGCGTATTTGCTTCGCGCCAGACATGTGATTTACCAGACGTTATTTGCTTTAAATGCTTCAACCGCAGCTTTGATTGCGGCCTCGATTTCATCATTGTAGTCGCCTGACTCATTGATTTTATCAAGCAGCTCTTTCTGTTCTGAGCGGAGGTAATCATGCAATGCAGATTCAAATGCCACGACTTTATTCTTTGGCACATCATCAATATAGCCTTTGTCAGCTGCATAAAGTGATACTGCCATTTCGCCTACGGTGAGTGGTGAGTACTGGGGTTGCTTCATCAATTCCATTACCCGCTCACCGCGTTCAAGCTGCTTTCTTGTTTGCTCATCCAGGTCTGATGCAAATTGTGAAAATGCTGCCAATTCACGATACTGGGCAAGCGCCAGTCTTACACCACCACCAAGCTTCTTGATGATTTTGGTTTGTGCGGAACCACCTACACGTGATACAGACAATCCCGCATTAATTGCCGGTCGAAAACCCGAGTTAAACAAATTAGATTCAAGAAAGATCTGGCCGTCAGTAATTGAAATGACATTGGTAGGAACGAACGCTGACACATCTCCAGCCTGGGTTTCGATGATGGGTAATGCTGTCAGTGATCCTGTTTTACCCTTAACCTCACCATTAGTAAATGCTTCAACATATTCTTCATTAACGCGTGATGCCCGCTCCAGCAATCTGGAGTGCAGATAAAACACATCCCCGGGATACGCTTCCCGACCAGGCGGACGTCGCAACAGCAGCGATACTTGTCTGTATGCAACTGCCTGTTTTGATAAATCATCATAAATTATTAATGCATCTTCACCACGGTCACGGAAATATTCACCCATGGTACAACCTGAATATGGCGCGATGTACTGCATTGCTGCAGATTCAGCCGCGGCAGCAGAGACTACAATTGTATGTTCCATCGCATCGTGTTCTTCCAGCTTTCGAACAACGTTTGCAACCGATGAGTTTTTCTGTCCAATGGCTACATATATGCACTTAACGCCGGTTCCTTTCTGGTTGATTATTGCATCGAGTGCGACAGCTGTTTTCCCTGTCTGACGGTCACCAATGATTAACTCTCGTTGCCCCCTTCCAATTGGCACCATCGCATCAATCGACTTCAGACCTGTCTGTACTGGCTGATCTACAGACTTGCGTTCAATCACTCCCGGGGCAATCTTTTCAATTGGTGAACTGATTTTTGCATTGACTGGACCTTTGCCATCAATCGGCTCACCCAGCGAATTCACAACACGACCAAGCAGTTCAGGTCCGGTTGGGACTTCCAGTATATGACCGGTACACTTTACTTTATCCCCTTCAGATATCGTTTTGTAATCTCCAAGAACAACGGCACCGACAGAATCCCGTTCAAGGTTCAGGGCCATACCAAATACACCTCCGGGAAATTCGATCATTTCACCTGAGACGACATCGGCCAAGCCATGGATCCGCACAATACCATCAGTAACCCCGACCACTGTTCCTTCTGTTCGTGCTTCTGATGCGGCTTCAAACTTGTCAATGCGCTGCTTGATTAAGCTTGTAATTTCTGTAGGGTTGAGTTGCATATGAATTCCTCTTGAACTCTATATTAATATAAATTCTAGTTGCTGAGAGTGTTTGACAGCTTTTCAAGCCGTCCTCTTACCGAGCCATCAATGACCATATCACCCGCCCGAATAATCGCGCCACCGATCAGTGTGTTATCAATCCTGGTCGTCAAAGAAACTTTTTTGCCTAATCGTTTTGCAAGTGATTGCTCGATTGACCTGACCTGTTGCTCACTGACTTCCAGAGCACTTATCAGCTCAGCGTCAACAGCACCCTCTGCTTCCAGTTGATCATGGTGGTATAAGACTGTTATTTCCGGTAACAAAGATAACCGGTCATTTTCAGCAAGCATTTTGATGAAGTTTTTACACTGCTCATTAATCTGGTCTGCACATACTTCAATGAAAAGCTCACCTTTCTGCAGCCGGTTCAGGCGTGGCTGCTCAAGTGCTGCTTTCATACTTGCATCTTCCACAACGGCGGCACAGAAACTCAACATGTCCAGCCATTTATCGACGACCTGGTGTTCTGTCGCATATTTAAATGCGGCTCGAGCATATGGGCGTGCTGCGGTTGTTAATTCTGACACTTGGGTTCCTTAAATTTGTGCCGCCAGGTCATCAAGCACAGCTCGATGAGCATCGGCATTAATTTCTTTATTTAGGACTTTTTCGGCGCCTGCCACTGCGAGTGCCGAGACCTGAGTGCGTAACTGTTCTTTTGCCCTATTGATCTCTTTTTCGATGTCTGAATGAGCAGCCGCCTTGATACGTTCACCTTCTTTGGTGGCCGTACCTTTAGCTTCTTCTACAATTTCATTGGCTCGTTTTTGTGCCTGGTTAATTATTTCAGATGCCTGTTGCTTGGCTTCATTTAGCTGGACTTTGACCTGCTCCTGGGCCAGTTCCTGCGATTGCATGCCTCTTTCAGCCGCTTCCAGTCCTTCCGCTATTTTCTTTTTGCGTTCGGCCAACGCCCCTGTAATGGGAGGCCAGACGAATTTCATGCAGAACCATACAAATATTAAAAATGCAATCGATTGTCCAATTAGCGTGGCGTTTATATTCACCTTAACACCTCATTCGTTTAGATAACTATCTGGCCCGCTCAGGCTTACAGAGCAAAGATCATATAAAAGGCTACACCCACCGAAATCATTGGTACCGCATCAACCAGACCAACGACGATGAACATTTGAGTACGTAGCATCGGGATTAATTCTGGCTGCCGTGCAATTCCTTCCATATATTTGCCACCCAGGTTACCAATACCAACTGCTGCACCAAGTGCACCAATACCCATTAATAATCCGCCTGCTAAGTAGACTACTGCTTGTGCTAGTTCCATAATGTCTCCGCTTTACTTATGTTTATGTTGTTAAAAACCGAATTTTGTAAAATATAGTTAATGATGTTCATGCGCCATGTTTAAATACACGACCGTTAACACCATGAAAATAAATGCCTGTAATACAACGACGAGTATGTGGAATATTGCCCATATCAGCTGCAAACCTCCCCCAAATATACTCAGGAATATGCCCCCACCGTACATTAACGCAATCAAAATGAAGATCATTTCACCGGCATAAAGATTACCAAATAGCCGCAGCCCTAACGATACCGGCTTGGCCAGCAAAGCAAGCCCTTCCAGAAACAGATTGATCGGCATCAGGAGAATATTTACCGGGAATTTGGCATTAAATGGCTGTAGTGTTAACTCGCCCAGAAAGCCGCCAACACCTTTGACTTTAAAACTGTAAAAAAGCACCAGGAAAAATACCGTAAGTGACATGCCCATAGTGGCATTGGGATCTGTGGTCGGCACCACCTTCATGTAGTGTATTCCGAGCAGTGTCGCGGTATGCGGAAGCCAGTCCACGGGAACCAGATCCATTAAATTCATGCATAGCACCCAGGTAAATATGGTAAATGCCAGTGGCGCTACAATGGGTGTGCTGCCGTGAAATGTGCCCTTGACATTATCATCAATAAACTCGATCACCCATTCTGCAAAATTGACCAGTCCATTTGGTGTTCCTGCGGTGGCGGCTTTTGCAGCCCGTGCAAAGACGAACATCAATACTGCGCCTAAAAACACAGACCAGAACATGGTATCGACGTGAATTGCCCAGAACCCCATTTCTGCCGCTTCTTCCGCACTGTGGGCAAACCCCCAGTGTCCATCCGCATGCTGACCAAACGTCAGATTCGTCAAATGGTGTTTTATGTAGCCTGAAGCCGTCAGCTCTTCGCTTGCCATCTCGTGTCTTTCCCTATCTCTAAAATTCCCTATTTAGCAAATCCGGGCAACAATGCCGGCGTCAACCAATGCGTCAGCTGCGCCAAAATATAACCTGCTAGCAATGCCACCGGACTTACCCAGGTCTGTGTCGCAAATATGGCCGCAAAAAGTGCCATTGTGATGATGATCTTGCCAAATTCTGCAGCATATAGGCTGTTTTTGAGCGTGTCCGCGTCAGCGCTTCGTTTTGCCATCAGTTTCTGTGCCATATACATGTTTGGTATGACACATACACACCCGCCCATCAATGCTGATAATGCCTCTGGCTTTCCAATGAATGCGATGCAGGCAGCAAACACGCATGTAGTGACTGCCTGAGCGATCAGGATCAAGCTGACTATGTTTCGACGATGAGCCAATTTATTTGAGTCTAATCAGGCGCTTGCCCTTAATATCCAAAGTGTCTTCATGCCCTATGCGTTTTAAATTATGAAACAAGCTCCATAATTTAAAACGAATTCTGCTCGCGGCGCGGAGTATAAGCGCTGACGGGCAAAATCTCAACTCGTGAATTCAGAAGCAGGCACTGGATTGCATTATGCAAACTGGAGTTAAAGTTTCGCACCAATTTTACGCAGGATGCCGTCCAATTCATCCAAACTATTGTACTTGATTTCTATTTTCCCTTTTTTGTGATTGGCCGATGATTTTATCAGCACGGAGGCGCCGAGCACATCCGCAATCGAATGTTCCAGGTTCAGGATATTTGGATCTTTCTTGTCATTTTTGGGCGATAGGTTTTCGCCTTGAAGGCGACGACGAATTTCCTGTTCACACTGGCGGACAGACAACTTTTTGGTGACCACCAATTCAGCGACCTGATCCTGCTGGTTGGCCGGGAGTGATAACAGGGCTCTTGCATGTCCCATGGTCAGCTTTTCGTGTTTAATCAAATCGCGGACCGTTGTTGACAATTCGAGTAGACGTAACATGTTGCTGACGGTGGCGCGTGCTTTGCCCAATACATCGGCCACTTCCTGATGGGTCCAGTCAAACTCTTTGGTTAAATTTGCCATGGCCTGCGCTTCCTCAACAGGATTGAGGTTTTCTCTTTGTAAATTCTCAATCAGTGCCATGGCAGCGGCCGATTCGTTATCAACAGGCTTGATTATTGCGGGTATGTGCTCCAGTCCTGCCAGTTGTGCAGCACGCCAACGACGTTCACCCGCGATTAATTCATACCGATTAGCCACTTTTCTAACGACTACCGGCTGGATCAGGCCCTGACTTTTAATGGAATCTGCCAGCTCGGCCAAGCCCTCCTCCTGCATGATTTGACGAGGCTGGTATGGGCTACGGTCGATCAAGTCGATTGACAGATAATCGAGTCCCTCTGAACTATTCTGTTTTTGTTCTGGCGGGTCAGTATCAACCGGTGTAGATAGTAGAATATCGACTCCCAGATTACCCAGTCCTTTACGTTTTTTTTGTCCGCCCATAGTCATTCTCATGTAGATTGCGTGGATTCTTCCCTTCTGAGCACCTCGCCGGCCAGCGCGATATAGGCGCGTGCACCGCGCGAACCTTTATCATAGCGAATAACAGGCAACCCATGGCTGGGTGCCTCGGCTAACGTGACATTCCTGGGAATGATAGTGCGATAAACACTGTCGCCAAAGTGGGAAGTAAGCTGTGAAGAGACATCATTGGCCAGATTGTTACGCGGATCAAACATGGTACGCAGTACGCCACCCACTTTTAATTCAGGATTGGCGCCCTGTCTGACTCGCTCTATTGTTCCAAGCAAAGCGGAAAGTCCCTCCAGGGCATAGTATTCGCACTGGGTCGGTATAATGACGGCCTGTGCGGCAACCAGCGCATTCACTGTCAACATATTCAGCGCAGGCGGGCAGTCTATTACAATATAATCGTATTGTTCTGTCACCTGCTGTAACGCCAGGCGTAACTTAAATTCCTTGCCGCGCGCAGTAAGCAAACCAACCTCTGCCGTCGTTAATTGCTCATTCGATGGCAACACGTCGAAGCCGGCTGTTTCACTTGGGTAGATGCAATTTTGAATGCTGTTCTGCTCAAGCAATACATCGGCCACAGATTTTTCCAATTCCCGCTTGTCGATTCCGGAACCCATGGTTGCGTTTCCCTGTGGATCAAGGTCGACCAGCAGTACCTGACGTTTGGCGGCCGCCAGTGAGGCGGCCAGATTGACGGTGGTGGTAGTTTTACCCACACCGCCTTTTTGATTGGTTACCGCAAATATCCGGGCCATCAGCACGAGTCTCGTCGTGCGACCAGCAAGTGGCGTTGTGAATTGAGATAGGGAACTGAAATGGAAAATAATTTTGTCTGATGACCTTGTTCATGATCTTCCAGCCGGGCGGGGGGCATACCAAGCATTATCTGCAGTGTACCTTTTGGTGCACACACGTCACTCATCAGTTGCAGTGCTTTGTCAACGGGTGCGAAAGCACGTGATAACACAATATTTGGTGCAGGCTCAGCCTGGTAGTGCTCTATTCTGTTTTGCACGATATCAATATTACTCATCTTAAGCTGCATAATGACATGACGCATAAATCTGGTTTTTTTACCATTGGCGTCCAGTAAGGTGAATGATATGTCAGGTAACGCAATAGCTAAAGGAATACCTGGCAGCCCGGCGCCACTGCCAACATCCAGTACGGGCCCCTGAGTGACAAAAGGCAAGATCGCGAGGCTATCCAGGATATGTTTATTAATCAAAATCTCGGTACTGGATGTACCCACCAGATTATATGCCCGATTCCACTCCTGAATCATGTGCACATAACCTAACAGGTTTTCTATTTGACTTTCAGATAGCGTCAGTGCGAGCTGGCTAATTCCCGCTTGCAGGTGTGTGCGCGCATCCATTTTGGTCAGCGTTAAAACTAATCAATACCTGCCAGCTTATGCATCACCAGCCATGCGGACATCTTTCTGTATCATGTCAGACGATTTTTGACTGCGCGCTTTTAAGTGTACAAGCAGTAAAGAAACCGCAGCCGGGGTGACACCCGATATTCGTGAGGCCTGGCTTACCGTTCTGGGCTTGATTGTTGTGAGTTTCTGAAGGACCTCGTTGGATAATCCCTTAATCTTGTGATAATCGAACTGATCAGGTATGACGGTATCTTCAAGGCGCTTTGATTTTTCGATTTCTGCTGCCTGTCGCTGCATGTATCCGGCATACTTGGCCTGGATTTCGATTTGTTCAATGATCTCCTGATCCTCAACATACGGACCCTGTCTCGGCAGTTCTGTGAATGACTGATAGCTCACAGCTGGCCGACGCAGTAAATTTGCAAGGCTGTATTCATGTTCCAGTTTGCTGCCAAATAAGCGCAGGCTTTGCTCTTCATTAACGTCGGATGTCTGTATGTAGGTTCGTTCAAGCCGTTGTTGCTCTTTTTCAATGGTTTCTTTTTTCCGGCAAAAGCGTGACCATCGGGCAGGGTCAATCAAACCCAGATCGTTAGCCAGGCTGGTCAATCGCAAATCCGCATTATCTTCACGCAGAATTAGCCGGTATTCCGCCCGGCTGGTAAACATGCGATATGGTTCCTGAGTTCCACGTGTCACCAGGTCATCAATCATCACGCCAATGTAGGCCTGGTCACGACGCAATACGACGGGTGCTTCATTCTGTACTTGTCGCGCAGCATTGATACCGGCCATTAAACCCTGTGCAGCCGCCTCTTCATAACCCGTTGTGCCATTGATTTGTCCGGCAAAATAAAGACCGGCCAATGATTTGGTTTCCAGTGTGGGCTGTAAGCCCATTGGGTTGAAGAAATCATATTCGATGGCATAACCAGGACGTGTGATATGACAGTTTTCAAGCCCGACAATACTATGAACCATCTCCATTTGTACTTCATATGGCAGGCTGGTGGAAATGCCGTTCGGATAGACTTCTTGTGTATGCAGCCCTTCCGGCTCAATAAATACCTGATGTCTCTCACGCTCGGCAAAGCGCATGACTTTATCTTCTATTGACGGACAGTAACGTGGTCCCACGCCCTTAATAGCACCACTGTACATCGGAGATTCATGAATGGCGTGACGAATAATCTCGTGGCTTTTTTCATTAGTGTATGTGATATGGCAGTTTACCTGGCGCGGATGTTGCCGGGAATTGCCCATAAATGAGAAAACCGGCAGCGGTTGATCACCGGGCTGTGCTTCCATTTTCGAATAATTTATTGTTTTACCATCAATGCGTGGCGGAGTTCCGGTCTTGAGGCGATCAACATCCAGAGGCTGTTCTCGTAAACGGTCGGCCAGTCGGATGGAGGCGGCATCACCCGCGCGCCCGGACTGATAGGTTTGCGGACCAACAAATATTTTACCGCCCAAAAAAGTCCCTACAGTTAATATGACTGCCTGAGCACTGAACTTAAGACCCATGCGGGTCATTACGCCTCTGACCCGACCTTGCTCGACAATGAGGTCATCGACTTCCTGCTGGAATATGGACAGGTTGACTTGGTTCTCGATGATAGAACGGATTGACTGGCGATACAGAGCGCGATCTGTTTGAGCGCGTGTTGCACGTACGGCAGGTCCCTTGCGTCGATTCAATACACGAAACTGGATCCCGGCATGATCCGCGGCGATCGCCATACAACCACCCATGGCATCAATTTCTCTCACCAGATGGCTTTTACCAATTCCGCCAATGGCGGGATTACAGCTCATTTGCCCGATGGTTTCGATGTTTTGCGTTAATAACAGGGTTTGTATTCCCATTCTGGCCGCAGCCAGCGCAGCCTCTGTTCCGGCATGCCCGCCCCCGATCACGATGACTTCAAATTGATGCTGCATAGTTATAGTAATTTTTGACTTGCTGGACCTGAATCATAGCGTAACGAATGTCACTTTCCGATACAAAATTCGCGAAAAACATAGTCGAGTAAGTCATCTGCGGTAAACTCACCGGTAATTTCACTCAGACACCGCTGTGCAAGACGACATTCTTCGGCGGCCAGTTCAATGGGGTTTGAAGTGCCAATTTGCGCTTGTGCCGATTGACAATGCTCCAGACATCGCTGTAACGCTTCAAGGTGACGAGTTCGCGCGGAGAATGGAGCTTCATACTGCGCCGGTGCACTATGAAGTATTTGCTGAATCCTTTTTCTCAGCCCGTGTATTCCTTCCCCGGTTTTAGCTGATACACCAATGACATGACTAGGAAAATGCATTCTGTGATCAATTAAGTCACACTTATTCACGACCAGTAAATGTCGCGCCGACGCATTGTCAAACCGGTGATCCTGATCTATCACGCTTGCATCCAATAGCTGTACGATGACATCGGCGCTATCCAGCGCCGTCTGCGCCCTTTCAATGCCCTGTTGCTCGACAGGATCAGCATGTTCACGTATGCCTGCGGTATCCAGAAGGCGTATGGGTGCACCATCAATTTGTATGTCAGCGGATAAAATATCACGAGTGGTCCCCGGGATACTGGTAACAATAGCCCTGCTTTGCTCACACAGCGCGTTAAACAGGGAAGATTTGCCAACATTGGGGCTTCCGGTTAATACAACAGTATAGCCTTTTTGTAATTGTGCTCCCCGTTGCGCGATATCAAACAGCTCGATAATCTGTTTTGTTAAAGAAGACAGCTGACTTTCAACGGCGTCACGTGTCTCGGTTTCAATCTCTTCTTCTGCAAAATCCAGTGAGGCTTCAATATGGGTGCGAATCTGAATCAGCTGTTCTAACAAATGGTTTATTTTTTTTGAAAAGTTTCCCTGCATCGATTTAACCGCCGACCTGGCGGCCTGCTGGGATCCGCTATTGATAAGATCGGCGATCGCCTCCAGTTGTGTTAAATCCAGCTTACCGTTGATAAAGGCCCGCTCACTAAATTCACCGGGTAAAGCATGGCGCGCTCCATGATTGATAAGCTGTTGAGTGATCAGCTGACATACATACGGACTGCCGTGTGGATGCAACTCTACTGTCTCCTCGCCAGTGAATGACCTGGGAGCAGGAAAGTATATCGTCAGACCCTGGTCAATGATTTGATCATCACCATCATAGAATGATGCCAAATGGGCATAACGAGGCTTGAGCTTAATTTTCGTGACCTGTTGAGCGATCGAGAGTGAGCGTTCACCGGATAGACGGATGACTGCGACGCTGGCATTCCCTACAGCAGTTGCCAGCGCGCAAATGGTATCTGTGTTTGACACAACAGCATTACTTGTTAATCGGCATATTTCTTGGTGATGTACCATTGTTGTGCTATTGAAAGCAGGTTATTTACAAACCAGTACAACACGAGCCCTGCCGGAAAAAATGCCATAAATGCTGTCATGAAAACAGGCATGATCATAAATATTTTTTCCTGCATTGGATCCGGTGGCTTGGGATTCAGTTTGAACTGAACAAACATTGATATACCCATTAGCAACGGGAGTATAAAGAAAGGGTCTTTTGATGACAGATCCTGCACCCACAGTATGAATGGTGCATGGCGCATTTCAACACTTTCAATTAACACCCAATATAAAGACAGGAATACGGGCATCTGGATCAGGATTGGAAGGCATCCGCCCAATGGATTGATTTTTTCCTTCTTGTAAAGGTCCCAAAGAGCGGTATTCAGTTTCTGTTTATCGTCACCGTAACGTTCCCGCAGTGCAACCATTTTTGGTTGCACTTTTCTCATTCTGGCCATCGATTTATAACTGGCAGCGGATAATCGGTAAAAGACGATTTTAATCAGCAGTGTCACAAGAATAATTGCCCAGCCCCAGTTGTTCACATACTGATGAATGAAATCCAGAATCCAGAATAAAGGTTTGCACAGGGGAGTGAACATCCCATAGTCGGTTGTCAGTTCCAGGCCCGGCTGAATTTTTTCAATTTTCTTTTGTAGTTTTGGACCGGCATATAATCGGCCCTGAAACTGCGCTGTTTCACCCGGGGCGATTCTGACAGGTTCAGAACGCAGACCAATAATATAATCTGACCCGACATTATTATTGACGACATTTGTATAGTAGTAATTCGTCTCATATTTTTCTGCCAGCCACGCAGAAAAAAAGTAATGTTGTAACATGCCTGCCCAGCCACCAGTAATTTCTGTTGCCAGCGGCTCTTCCCGCATGTCATCAAAAGAGATTTTTTCGTATTTTGTGTCATAGTAGGCACCACCGGTATATGTCGGCAGTCGAAGCAGACTTCTCTCACCCTGGACATAGCTATGCCTTAACTGTCGATACTGTCGACCTATCCAGTCCTGATCACCACTATTTGTTATCTGGTAATCAACATGAATTAAAAATTCGCTGCGGTTAAAACGATAATTCTTGATCACTTCTACATTATTTTCACCTCGCCATTTAAACGGGATTATCAATTCATCCTGTCCTTCGGCGAGGACATATTTATTATTTTCAGTTTCGTAAATATCGTGATGATTAGGGGCAAGTGACGCGACATCTATGTTCGCGATCCTGTCGTGTAGTAAACCAGACTGGCTGATATATGTTTTGGCCCGGTTATCCAGCAGGACAAGAGGCTGGTCCTTATGGTCAATATCTACTGGATATGTCTTCAATTCAATTCGGTGAATATCCGCGCCCCGCGTATTGATAAATAGAGTATATACATCAGTTTCAACGGTTACATACTCATCCGGGGACTGGATCCCGGGATCGCTGGAACCTACAGACCCTGGCCCAGCAGCGGCGGCAGCGGCGGGCACATCGTCTTGTACCTGGCTTTGATTGACCGAGCCCTGTTGCTGTGCAACATTCGGCTCGACGGGCTCCATATTTTCACGGGACCATGAGCTCCATAATAAATACAGCACAAACAATAGTGAGACGTATAGGAAAAAGCGTTGGTTGTCCATTTAATGTAATCTTTAAGAAGTTTATCTATCCGTGTCTATCCATCGATCTTTGTGGAACCGGATCATCGCCTCCATCGTGAAAAGGATGACACTTAGACAGTCGTTTGATGCTAAGCAGTATCCCTTTAAATGCGCCATGTGTGTGGATCGCTTCGATCGCATATTGCGAACAGGTAGGAGTAAATCGACAATGTGGTCCAAGCATCGGACTGATGCAAAGCTGATAAAAACGTATTATGGCAATAAAGATTTTATTCAGCATGAAATTTTAATGACTTCCAGTGATGTTGAAGTTTTTGAGAAAGCTTACTGTTAATTGTACCCGCACATCGTTGCTTGCATATTACTACCACATCAAAGGCTTCAATCATATGTTTGTGGGTACGAAAACTTTCCCGAATCAGTCTCTTGATTCGATTTCTTGCGACTGCCGTGCGTACATTTTTTTTACTGACGATAATCCCCAGCCTGGGGTTGCGCAGATGTTGTCGCTTGGCAAGCACGGTGAAGTATGCGTCAGCTGACTTGACTGGCCTGGCAAAAACTGACTCAAAATCTTTGGATGTAAGCAGACGATTCTGCCTGGTAAAGCAATTGGTTGCGGCTGTTTTACACAATGGTTATGGGCACAGGCGCGCTCTGCCGCGTGCTCTGCGGGCACGAATCACCGCTCTGCCGCCTCTTGTTTTCATGCGAGCCCTGAATCCATGAGTGCGTGCACGGCGCAAATTACTTGGTTGATAAGTCCTTTTCACTTCAATTACCCGGTTTTGTGATTAAATCTCGAAGGGGCGCAAACAGTAATTGCCAGCCACACATTTGTCAATAATTATAATGCGCTTTCAGGCTTCATTCATTCAGAATAGAATAATATCTCATCCCTGATGAAACATGTCTGTTCGATTAAATACTACCTAATTAGTTTAAAAGCCCATGACAAGCCCGATATGGAATACATGCATCAAACAGCTGGAGTCCGAGCTGTCTGAGCAATTACTCAACACCTGGATAAGGCCTCTGCAGGCAGAACAGCATGATCATATTTTAACCTTGCTTGCTCCCAATCGATTTGTACTGGACTGGGTCAATGATCACTATCTGGAGCGGATTCAGCAGCTGGTAGCCAATGTTGGCCAGGATTCTGGTGTTCACCAGGTCCAGCTCAGTGTAGGTAGCCGTAATATCACCGCACCGGCTCCAACCACCTTAGCGCCACAACCACCGGCGGCTCCAACCAATAAAGCCTACACACACAATCTTAATCAGGATTTTACCTTCGATAGTTTTGTAGAAGGAAAATCAAATGTCCTGGCCAAAGCGGCTTCTCTGCAGGTCGCCAACCATCCCGGACAGGCCTATAACCCATTGTTACTATATGGTGGCGTTGGCCTTGGTAAAACCCACCTGATGCATGCGATAGGTAACCAGATTCTTGCTCTGAACCCGCAGGCCAAGGTTGTTTATCTTCATTCGGAACGGTTTGTTCAGGATATGGTAAAAGCGCTGCAACATAATGCAATTGACGAATTCAAGAGACATTACCGCTCGGTTAACGCACTATTGATCGATGATATACAGTTTTTCGCGGGCAAAGAACGCTCTCAGGAAGAGTTTTTTCATACCTTCAATGCACTACTCGAAGGCCAGCAGCAAATCATTCTCACTTGCGATCGGTATCCCAAAGAACTGGATGGTCTGGAAGAAAGACTAAAATCCAGGTTTGGATGGGGGCTGACCCAGGCAATAGAACCGCCTGAACTCGAAACACGCGTCGCCATCATGCAAAGTAAAGCGGAAGCGGTGAATGTTGAACTACCCAATGAAGTGGCCTTTTTTATAGCAAAACGAATTCGATCAAATATCCGTGAACTTGAAGGAGCCTTGCGCCGCGTCATGGCAAATTCTCAATTTACCGGAAAACCGATCACCCTGGAATTTGCTAAAGAAGCATTGCACGATCTGATTACGCTACAGGAAAAGTTGATCACTATTGAAAACATTCAAAAAACCGTGGCAGAGTACTTCAAGATACGTATTTCCGATTTGAACTCTTCGAGACGCACACGATCAATCACCCGTCCCAGACAAATAGCCATGGCGCTTGCAAAAGAAGTTACCAACCATAGTCTTCCTGAAATAGGGGAAGCTTTTGGCGGTCGTGACCATACGACAGTTCTTCACGCCTGTCGAAAAACAAAAGAACTGCGTCAAAGTGATGTAAAAATAAATGACGACTACGTTAATCTATTACGTATACTTAGTAATTAGTCACATAATCCGATGCACGGGAAAACCTGTGGACAACTGCCTGAATAACTATGGATAACTTTTTAATCAGAAATAAAATATAATTACGTCGGATGTTATCCAGTTAACTTAAAATGTTATGCACAAATTAATAAACAAATAACTTATTGATAAATTTGAATAAATTTTGGTTATCCACAGAGAATCGGGTCTATAATAATAATAATTCTTTAACTATAAATTATATTATTAATCAGCTATGAAGTTCAGTATTCAGAGAGAAGATTTATTAAAACCCATTCAACTCATTATTGGGGCAGTTGAACGACGGCAGACGATGCCAATATTGTCGAATTTTTTACTCAGAAACGTGAATGGACGGCTGGTAATCAGTGCGACGGACCTTGAGCTGGAAGTTTCCGCCACGATTGATATCAGTCCCGAAGGTGAGTCAGTCACTGTACCCGGCAGAAAATTACTGGATATATGTAAATCATTGCCAGAAAGCAGTGACATTGAGTTTTCATTATTAAATGATAAGGCAGAAATCAGGTCGGGTAAAAGCCGCTTCACTTTGGCGACACTTTCTGCAAATGAGTTTCCTTTGGTTGACGAAATTAATGTTGATCAAACGATAACCATCGACAAGGATAAATTGCATGCGTTAATTGAAGACTCCTCATTTGCCATGGCACAACAGGACGTACGTTATTACCTCAATGGCCTGATGATGGAATCCCGGGAGGGTAAACTTAGAACTGTGGCGACAGATGGCCACAGATTATCCATGGCAGATACGGATCTCGATAGCGATGTCGAAGACAGGCAGGTAATTGTGCCTAAAAAAGCCGTGCAGGAATTTATGCGGATATTGACAGCCGCGAGTGGTAGCGTTGACCTCGCCTTTAGCCAGAACCACTTGTTAGCCAATTTGGGTGATATCCGTTTTGTTACCAAGCTCATTGATGGAAAATTTCCTGATTATCAGCGCGTCATTCCTGAAGGCCATCAGAATATCGCGACATTGGCGCGTGAGCCACTGCGTGCCAGCCTCATGCGTGCTTCTATCCTCAGTAATGAGAAATACCGCGGGGTCCGCCTTGGGTTCAGCGATAATCTCTTAAGGATTCAAGCCCATAATCCTGAACAGGAAGAAGCCGAAGAAGAGTTGGACATCACCTATAATGGCCCGGCAATTGAAATTGGCTTTAACGTGAGCTACCTGGTTGATGTGTTAAACACTGTCAGATGCAGTGATGTTCAATTTCATTTGCAGGATACCAATAGCAGTTTGCTCATTGTGTGTCCGGACGTGGAGACCCGCAAGTACGTCGTCATGCCGATGCGACTCTAAATGTGGTTACAGCGATTGCAGGCACAGGGCCTGCGGTGCTTTTTGCAGTGTGATATTGATTTTGCTCCGGGTATCAACATTCTGTGTGGTGATAATGGTGCTGGCAAGACAAGTATTCTTGAGGGAATTAGTGTTCTCAGCTGTGGGAAAAGTTTTCGTCGTGCCCAATTAAACCACATTATCCATCAACACTGCGAAGATCTTATATTGTTTGGCGGTGTCGTTTACCGGGACAGACAACTTACGCTGGGAGTTAAGCTGTCACACAATGGACGGGAGCTGCGGGTGAATCGTGAAACAGTATCCAAGTGGTCTGATCTGGCAAAACATTTACCGGTATTGGACATTCATCCGGAGTCCTATCTGTTAATTACTGGCGGTCCTGTCGAGAGAAGAAGGTTTCTCAATTGGGGAGTGTTCCACGTGGAACCAGAATTTGCTAACTACTGGACTGGCTACGAAAAGGCATTAAAACAGCGAAATAAGTGTTTAAAAATCCGGGCTATTGATCAGGCCCGACACTGGAATCAGTATCTTGCCAGTCGTGGAGATAAAATTTCGGTCATGCTGGAGGATTATGTTCAGCAGCTAATTCCTTATATCAATAATGTGACTCGGTTATTCAGGAAAGATGCAGAAATTTCTTACAAATATTTTAAAGGTTGGGATAAAAACGCTTCACTGGAACAAAAACTTCATGATGAATTAAATATACAAGATGTGGCTTTTGCTACACAGTATGGACCTCATCGTGGGGATTTGCAGATCAGCTGGCAACATAAACCCTTTGCTAAAACGAGTTCGAGAGGGCAGCAAAAAGTTCTTTCCCTGGCGCTCAAGCTTGCCCAGGCGCAATTGCTGCGTGAACGCTATGGGAAATCAAGCATATATCTGATTGATGAGTTGCCTGCAGAATTGGATAAAAAATCCAGGCAAACAGCGTTAAACTTGCTTAGGGATCTAAATGCCCAGGTTATTATCTCTGCAGTATCAAAAGAGTCTGTAGATATGAGTTTGAGCGAAACACAGTGGTTCCACGTGGAACGTGGCAGCATTCAAGCGGTGCTATAATATTTACTTTACGCGAGAGCAAAAAAATTATTATGAGTTACGATTCTTCAAATATACAGGTATTAAAGGGACTGGAAGCAGTCAGAAAACGCCCAGGCATGTACATTGGTGATACTGATGACGGGACAGGCCTGCATCACATGGTTTTTGAGGTTGTCGATAACTCAATTGATGAAGCTTTGGCGGGCTATTGCAAAAATATTCAGATAGGAATCGAGGTAGATAACTCGATCACAGTCACTGATGATGGGCGAGGGATCCCCACCGATATTCATCCTGAAGAAAATCGATCGGCGGCGGAAGTGATTATGACCGTATTACATGCGGGTGGTAAATTCGATGATAATTCCTATAAAGTTTCAGGGGGGTTACATGGTGTGGGTGTGTCGGTTGTGAATGCACTCTCAGAGCAACTCACACTGACAATATTCAGGGCAGGGAAAGTTCACAAGCAGGAATACCGAATGGGTGAACCACAATCACCGCTGGAAGTCATCGGAGATACGGATAAATCAGGGACACGCATCCGGTTTAAACCAAGCGCGGAGGTCTTTTCATACACTGAATTCCACTATGACATTCTCGCCAAACGGATTCGTGAACTGTCTTTTCTTAATTCTGGTGTGAGTATCGAACTGACAGATCACCGCTCCGGAAAACATGATATTTTTCATTATGATGGTGGTATTAGCGCATTTGTCAGTCACCTTAACTCCAAAAAAACACCTTTACATCCGACCGTGATGTACGCAAAAAAAGATCGCGGAGGTATCGAGGTAGAAGCAGCATTACAGTGGAATGATTCTTATCAGGAAAATATCTTTTGTTTTACTAATAATATTCCACAAAGGGATGGCGGAACCCATCTGGCGGGCTTTAGGGGGGCACTGACCCGCAGCGTGAATAATTATATGGAAAAAGAGGGCCATAATAAGAAACATAAAATCGCCTTAACTGGAGATGATACACGAGAAGGTCTTACGGCCGTACTATCTGTCAAAGTCCCGGATCCGAAATTTTCTTCACAAACCAAAGACAAACTGGTTTCGTCCGAAGTAAAACCGATCGTTGAGTCGGTCGTCACCGAGCTATTACAGGAATTTCTTATAGAAAACCCTGTTGAATCTAAGGCAATTATTAGCAAAATTGTTGACTCCGCACGCGCACGCGAAGCGGCAAGAAAAGCCAGGGAGATGACGCGAAGAAAAGGGGCGCTTGATGTAGCGGGTCTCCCGGGTAAATTGGCAGACTGTCAGGAGAAAGATCCGTCTAAATCTGAGCTGTTTCTGGTGGAGGGTGATTCCGCTGGCGGTTCAGCCAAACAGGGAAGAGACCGACATACACAGGCAATCCTTCCGCTGAAAGGTAAAATTCTCAATGTGGAAAAAGCCAGATTTGATAAGATGCTTTCTTCGCAGGAAGTGGCCACACTAATTACAGCACTTGGCTGTGGTATAGGAAAAGAGGAATTTGACCTCAATAAATTACGCTATCACCGTATTATCATTATGACCGATGCGGACGTAGATGGATCACATATTCGCACTTTACTGCTGACGTTTTTTTATCGTCAAATGCCCGAGCTCATTGAAAACAAGCATATTTATATTGGTCAGCCACCACTTTTTAAAATAAAAAAAGGTAAACAGGAAACCTATGTAAAAGATGAATTTGAACTGAATAATCACTTGTTACAGATGGCGATTGAGAACGCAAAGCTATATATCAATCCTGATTCACCACCTATTCAGGCTGCATCCCTGGAAGCCCTGGCAAAAGAGTACATGTCTTCAGTCGCGATACTTAAAAGACTGGCACAATCACATGATGAAGAAGTTCTGACCACTATGCTGAAAATTCCACTCACAGTGTCAGACGTCAATTCTGACACGGTCATCAGCTTTCACCAGGATGACATTGAACAATGGGTAGAGCAACTGTTGATAGCCTTAAATAAAGAACAAACGCCTGGTAGACGGTATGCTGCTGAAATTGAATGGAGTGATGAGATTAAACGCGTGGTTATCCAGAAGTTCGTACATGGTCTGGGTACAGATGATATCTTTTCGCAGGACTTTTTTGAGAGCTCCGAATTCAGACTACTACAAAATGTCGCACGCAATACCAACGGGTTGATTGAAAAAGGCGCTTATATTGAACGTGGTGAGCGACGTGCAGAGGTTGAGCAGTTCAGTGACGTAATGCACTGGTTATTGGAGGAAGCGAAGCGAGGTCAGTCTATTCAGCGTTATAAAGGTCTAGGTGAAATGAATCCGGATCAACTATGGGAGACAACCATGAATCCCGAAAGTCGTTTAATGGTGCAGGTAAATATTGAGGATGCAGTTGCGGCAGATCAGATATTTTCAACGTTAATGGGAGACCAGGTTGAACCCAGACGTGAATTTATAGAAAGCAATGCGCTTTCAGCGACAAATATAGATGTCTAACAGGATTTAACCTGTGATCCATGAAATTTTGTCGCTTGTCGCCTTTATATACAAGGATATGTTGGCAAGCATAGAAGTCATGCACAAAGTGTGAAACATTCCTCATTGAGCCTGGACCTGGTCTAACTGAGGATCAACACATGGATATTAAAAAAAGATTTTTATTTATACTGTTACTGCTTACCCCTGGATACAGCATGGCAGAAACCGTTTATGTGACAGATATTCTAAAGCTTAAATTACGTGCTTCAACTGGAACTGACGCAGAAGTGATCGCCAACCTGTCGAGTGGAGATAAGCTTACTATCGTTGAAAAACACAAGCGTTACACACGCGTTAAGACCAGTGATGGTCGCACGGGTTGGGTGCAATCATGGTTCTTAACAGATAAGATCCCCGCGGCCTACAAAGTTGCTAATTTAACCAGGGAAAAAGAAACTCTTGCCAATCAGTTAAGCAGGGCAGAGTCAAAACTCAAAAATTTTGACAGTGAGACAGCAAAAGAAAACGATCAACTCAGGAATACTGTCGCGACACTGGCCAGTAAAATAGAAAGGTTAACGGCGACACGACGCAACCTGGAAGATAAACTTGAACAACAATCCGGTGAACTTGCAAAATACGCACTTGCGGAAAAATACAATATAAATCTGATAATCCTGGTTTTGTTTTTAATTTCGTTCAGTGTTGGCTTCCTGTCTGCCTACATACTCAAGCGATTTAAAGAGAAAAAACGTCTCTGGGGTTACCAACTTGCCTACTAGTTCTATGAAGATAGCCAGCTGGAATGTAAATTCTCTACGCGTTCGATTACCACAGGTGCTGGAATGGCTAACACTGAATCCTGTTGATATTCTTGCTGTCCAGGAGACAAAATTGCGTGATGAAGATTTTCCAACCACTGAAATAGTCGAGGCTGGCTATAATGTCATATATTCCGGGCAGAAAACATATAATGGTGTCGCGATATTAGCTAAAGCGGCATTTAAGGATATAGTCACGGATATTGATAATCTCGACGATCCGCAACGGCGCATTCTTGGAGCGACGGTGAACGGAGTAAGAATAATTAATCTTTACGTCGTCAATGGTGCGGAAGTCGGCAGTGATAAGTATTTCTATAAACTTGACTGGCTGGAAAAAGTCACGGCATATGTCCGCCAGGAGCTGGAAAAACATAAAAAAGTCGTTGTCCTTGGAGATTTTAATATCGCGCCGGATGACCGCGACGTACATGATCCCGAGCTTTGGCATGGCAAGATACTTTGTAGTGATGCTGAAAGAAAAGCATTTCAGAACCTGCTGGCTCTTGGCTTGAGCGATACCTATCGTGAATTTGAACAACCGGAGAGTAAATATAGTTGGTGGGACTATCGCGGTGCGAAATTCCGACGTAATCATGGATTGAGAATCGACTTGATACTGGCAAGTAAAACGCTTGTTCGAACTTGTAAAAGCAGTGAAATTGACATTACGCCAAGAACCTGGGAGAGACCATCGGATCATGCTCCGGTAATCGCAGAATTTTAGTCACCATTGACGACATTTAATTTTAGTGTCGCTTGAGACTTGCACGCGCATAGTTCAGAATCACTGTCTGATTTCATCAGCACCACCTTCATAGGGGGGGAACATGCGCCATATCATGGTTATCAATGCCAAAGGGGGCTCTGGTAAAACCACCATTGCAACGAACCTTGCGAGTTATTTTGCTAATCAAAATAAAAACGTCACGATTGTAGATTATGACCCACAGGGCAGCAGTCTTGACTGGCTGGCCGCCAGATCCTCAGCCAAGCCACCGATCATTGGCATTGCAGGGTTTAATAAAAAAGCGGAGAAACCCAAAAGAAACACCGATATTGTCATTATGGATGTCCCTGCAGCGGTTCATGGCACTGAATTAACCAGACTTATCAGAAAAGCTGAAACCATACTGGTTCCCGTGTTACCGTCGCCCATTGATATGCGAGCCGCGACACATTTCCTGGATGAACTGAAAAAATCTGCCCCGGTTGCACAAAAGAAAGCAAAAGTGGCCCTGGTTGCAAATCGTGCGCGTGAAATCACTAACATTGCATGGGAACTGGAAGAATTCTTGAGTACACAGAAAATTCCTTATTTAACGATGTTACGTGATAACCAGAATTATGTACGTGCAGCAGAAAGGGGCCTGGGAATTTTTGAAATGGGACCTGCCGCGACCGCAGTGGACAGGGAACAGTGGTCGCCAATCATTAAGTGGATAAAAAGCAAACGCAGCGAACCTTAATCTGACGGGAGTGGGAGTTTGCCAGCATGAATAAACCCAAAGAGTGATAAGGCACACCGTGTATGCAATGGATAGCTCTTTCCCGCCTGGTAGTCATGTTCATTCTATTTGCCAGCGATGGTTTTGCCGAATTTAATGCGAGTTCACTCGTGATTACATCAACTGCACCCGGTAAGACTGAATCGCCATCATCAGAGACAGAGCTTAATCAAAGCCTGGTCCCGGTCGATTATGTGCTGGTAAAAAAAGGCGAACGCAAATTATTTTTGTATGCCGGTCCAGACCTTGTCAAATCATATAATATCGCTTTGGGTAAACAGCCGGTCGGGCAAAAACAAAAGGAAGGAGACTCCAGAACGCCGGAAGGACTCTATACGCTGGACTGGCGAAATCCAAACAGCAAATTTTACCGATCAATTCATGTATCCTACCCTAATATTTCCCAGAAGAGATCAGCAAAAGAGGCGGGTATAGACCCTGGTGGTGAAATTATGATTCATGGTCAGCCGAACGATTGGTCAGAAAGGATAAGATTAACCTTTGCTGACAAAGACTGGACAGAGGGCTGTATAGCACTGGAAAATCAGGACATGATAGAAGTATGGGACCTGGTTAAAGATGGTACACCCATCGAAATTAAACCCTGATTGATTATTTATACATTAATTGCCAAATACCTTTCTCATCAGTTCAGTGGTTCGTTTTGCAGGGTTTTGACGGATCGCTTTTTCTTCAACAGCAAGATAATAAAAAATACCTTCAATCCCTTTATCCAGAACATGGTCGGTCAGGTTTGCCTGTATATCAGGGACCAGCGGTAAAGACTGATATTGTCCCATTGCATTGTTATAAGCATTAATTGCACCCACTTCATCAAGACTTGCATCCACAATGGGCCTCATTTCTTGTGCTAGTGGGGCTGACATTTTGCTCTGAAAATAACGGGTGGCGGCATCGTCGGGACCGTTCAGGATTGTTTTTACATCATCCCAGGACAACTGCTGAATTGCATCAATGAAAAGAGGTTTGGCTCGATCAGTGGCGGTTTCAGCCGCTTCGTTTAACTTGATTTCGAGGTTGTTTAAGGAACTTCCCATGCCAAATTTATTCATTGTTTTCTGTACTGTTTGCAATGACTCAGGAAGCGGAATACGAATATTGGCGTCACTGTTAAAGCCTCCTGGTGCGCTGAGCTGGTTGACGACATTGTCTGAACCTGTTGTGAGCGCCTCTTTTAATGCCGTGGCAATTTCATAATCTGTCATCGCAGATAGACTGGAGCTGCCTGTTTCTGTGCCGATTACATTTTTTATCTTATCTAGCCAGCTGGCATGTGAGATATGGGAAAAGACTAGCGAAATTAACAATAAAGATATGACAGCGTAAGAAAATTGATTAACTTTATTCATTGCGATTGCCCTATTGGTTGGGTCGTCTAAACGTTAGATGATCGATGCTGTTTCGAGTTCCTAGGTACAGGGCCAATATGATTGAAGGTATTCCGAGCGCGCCTGCATATAGAAAAAAATTAATATATCCGAACTGATCAACCACTTCTCCCGAAAAACCACCTAAAAACTTTGCCGGAAGTAACATGACAGAACTTAGTAGTGCATATTGTGTTGCGGTATAGGCTTTACTGGTTAAACTTGATAAATAAGCGATGAATACAGTCCCGGCAATACCACCACTGAGATTATCTGCAGTAATTACCAGTGCAAGTAGTATGTTGCTGGGAGCCTGGGTGGCAAGCCAAACAAAAATCAGGTTCGTGGAAACAACCAGAACACCCGCGATCAGCAACACGCGCAATATGCCCCAGCGCATCACGAGTACACCACCAAGCAATGCGCCTAAAATTGTCATACCAATGCCAAAACTCTTGGAAATCACACCAACCTGTAATTCGGTATACCCCATATCCGCGTAAAATGGTCCGGCCATGACGCCCATTGTTATGTCACTCAGTCTGAATGTGGCAATAAAGATCAGAATGACGATCGCATACAACCCATTACGCTTAAAAAACTCAATAAACGGACAACATACAGCAGTAAACATCCAAACAAGGATATTTCTTGAGCGTTGAGGCAGAAATTGAATTTTATTTATCCATGGCAATACATCGGTCTGGTCCAAAGCTGCCATGCGCCCAGGATGGTTAACTGGCTCCTTTACCAGTAGTGTCGTGGCAATACCAACAAGCATACTGAGCCCCATCACGGTGTAGGCGAAGTGCCAACCATAAAAGTGTGCCAGTGAAAATGCACCCCCTCCCGCGAGCAACATACCAAGACGATAACCCAGCTGGTAGGTGCCAGCCATCGCACCCTGTTCATGATCGGGTGCAGATTCAATACGCCATGCATCAAGGGCGATGTCCTGGGTGGCGGACGAGATGGCAACTGTCAGTGCCAATACGACCAGTAGCCAAAGTTGTTCGTGCGGGTTTACCGAGCCGAGAAACAGCAGGCCAGTGAAAATACCCATCTGGGCGATGAACATCCAGCTTCGTCGTTGTCCCAGCACGCCTGTTATAAACGGAATAGGAAGTCTGTCAACCAGTGGTGACCATAGAAATTTAAGCCCATAGACTGCCGCCACCCAGGAGATATAGCCGATCGTACTTCGTTCAATTCCTTCTTTGCGTAACCAGAATGATAGTGTTCCAAATACCAGTAAGAGTGGCAGACCCGCTGAGAAGCCCAAAAGCAACATGGCCAGCATTTTTGGGCGCAGGTAAATCATGAATGACTGGGCCCAGCTGTTCATACATCGTCAGAGTGTAAAATTGTATTCAATCGTCAACGGAGCATGGTCAGAGAAGCGTTGATCTTTATAAATGGATTCTGAAATGGCATTTTGAGCCAATCCGGGTGTCGCAATATGGTAATCAATTCGCCAGCCAACATTCTTCGCCCAGGCCTGGCCGCGGTTCGACCACCAGGTATACTGATCGGGATGAAGGTTTACTTCCCTGAACACATCGATATACCCGTGATTATCGAACAGGTCATCCATCCAGGCCCGCTCTTCCGGTAAAAAGCCGGAATTATTTCTATTGGCTTTCCAGTTTTTCAGGTCAATTTCTTTATGAGCAATATTCCAGTCACCACAGATGATATATTCTCTCTTGCGTCGCTTGAGCGCTTTAAGGTGATGCATGAATTGATCCATGAATCTGTATTTAACCTGCTGACGATCATCACTCGAGGTTCCGGAAGGGGCATAGAGTGAAATGACAGCAATCTTGTCAAATTGGACTTCCAGATAGCGACCTTCAATATCAATTTCTTCGACACCAAGTTGCGTGATGACTTTTTGTGGTTTTTTCCGGGTATAAACGGCCACGCCGCTGTACCCTTTTTTTTGTGCGTCAACATAGTAATGATAGTAATCAGGCGGAAAGTAGATATTATCGGCTTGTAGCTGTTCTATTTGTGCTCTGGTTTCCTGCAGACAGACAACATCCGCGTGTTGTCCAGCTAACCAGTCAAAGAAGCCTTTTCTGGCAGCCGCACGGATGCCATTGGCGTTAAGGGAAATGATTTTGGTGGTTGGCAAGGGAAATTCAGTGAGATTGTTAAAATTGATTGGTTACTTTAGCATGCTGAAAAACAACAATCATTACACATTATCGTTATGAACTCATCTGCCTTTGTTGAATTTTCTGTAGCCAATGATGCACTTATGTTTGGTGAATTTACACTCAAGTCTGGACGAGTCAGTCCCTATTTCTTCAATGCAGGAAAATTTAACAGTGGCGCTTCATTTGACAGGTTAGGGGGGTTTTATGCGGATGCACTAATGAAGTCCGGAATAGAATTTGACACGTTATTTGGTCCTGCCTATAAAGGAATTCCTCTTGCCACAGCAACATCTATTGCCCTGTCACGCGAACATCAGCGTTCAGTTTGCGTCACATTTAACCGTAAAGAAGAGAAAACCCATGGTGAAACGGGGTTGTTAATGGGTGCACCGCTGGCTGGTCGCGTCGTAATCGTAGATGACGTCATTACCGCAGGTACTGCCATACGACAGAGCATGTCACTCATTGAACAGGCCGGAGCCCGCCCTGTGGCCGTGATCGTAGCCCTGGATCGCCAGGAAGTAGGCCCAGATGGTAAGAGTGCCATCCAGGAAATAGAACAGGCTTATCAGATTCCGGTTATCGCCATCGCCAGGCTTGACGACCTGCTTGAATATGCTCATTCCAAGAGTGAGTTATCCAGCCAACTGAAAGTATTAACAGCTTATCGCCAATCTTATGGCATTAAATGAGAACCGCCGCGAAAATTAGTGATCTAATTCGAGGAATCAAGAAATAAAGCCTTGTTATATTGATCACACATGACGATCATCAAAGCCAAATTCTGTCTAATAATTGCCACTGTGCTCTGCAGTAGTGGTGTAATGGCGGAATACTACCGCTGGACAGACGAACATGGGGCCACTCAATACGGTGATCATGTCCCTGCGGAAGATAGCGACCAGGGTCGTATAAAAGTTGATGAAAGTGGCCGCGTGCTAGAAAAAGTAGCGCCAGCGCGCACACCAGAAGAACAAGAGCGTTTTGAAAAAGAACAGCGCCAGGCAGAAATTGAACGAGAGAAAAAAGCAAAGCAGGAAGCTTACGACCGCGTACTGCTGGCCACTTTCAATAGTGTACAGGAAATCATTGATGTGCGGGATGAACGAATAAGCCTGATTGAGCAGTCAATAGAACTCTCACGCTCACGCCTGCGCAAACAGGAAAAAGAACTGGTCAAGCTGAATGAGAGCCGTGGGCGTTTCATTGATCGGGATATGCAACCCCCAGAATGGATTGAAAACACCGAGATGAAAGTTCTCAGTCGTATTGAAGGGATAGAACAATACATAGAGGATAAGCATCAGGAAAAAGCCAGGCTTCGCCATCAGTTTAGTGAAGATTTAAAACGCTACCAGGAGCTGACTGAAAGATCGGTTAGCGCTCGATAAGCGTCCCGATGCCCTGATCAGTAAATAATTCCAGCAGTACTGCATGTTGTATACGCCCATCAATAATGTGAGCAGTGTGCACACCAGATTGCAATGCATCAATTGCACAACGTATTTTGGGCAACATACCACCATGGATAACATGGCGATCAATCAAAGATTGAACGTCATTCGGCGACAGCCCGCTCAGCAATGTGTCACCATCCATCACGCCCGGAGTATTGGTTAATAAAATCAGTTTTTCACTTTTGACAACGGCAGCAATACTGGCTGCAACCGAATCCGCGTTGATATTGTAAGTTTCCCCATTGGCGCCAACCCCGATAGGTGCGATGACCGGGATAATGTCACTGGCCAGAAAAGTATTGAGAATGGCGGGATTGATCCCGCTGACTTCACCGACATGACCAAGGTCGATAATCTCTGATGCGGTGGTGTCTTCGGATGATTCGAATTTTAATTGTCTGGCATGTATCAGACCGCCATCTTTACCTGACAGCCCGACAGCGTGACCGCCCTGCTGGGTAATTAGATGAACGATTTCCTTGTTAACCTTTCCACCCAGGACCATTTCAACCACATCCATGGTTTCCTGGTCAGTGACGCGCATGCCTTTGATGAATTTTGACTCTTTGCCGAGTGCTTTCAATAGCTCGCCAATCTGGGGCCCGCCACCGTGAACAACGATGGGTTGTAAGCCAACCTGTTTCAGAAGCACAATGTCACGCGCGAAACTGTTTTTCAAATCAGGTTCTGTCATGGCGTTCCCACCATATTTGATGACGATGGTTTTACCGGAAAACCTCTGTATATAAGGCAGTGCTTCACTTAATACTCTGGTTGTATTGATAGCATCGCTGGCATTCATGGCTTATCGATTAAAAAGGCAAATTAACTGTTGGGTCAACGGCATGTATCTGTGACTTGAATAGTGTCTGAAGTTGATTTAATTTCTGTTCGCTTTCGGCCTCGAATCGTATCACTAATGACGGCGTCGTATTAGACGCTCTTACCAGTCCCCAGCCATAGTCAAAGTCAGCGCGCACACCGTCAATAGTGGATATTGTGGCATCATCAAAGTTCACCTTCTCAATGAACTTTTTAATAAACTCATGCTGGTCACCCTCATTATCCAGGTGAACCGTAATTTCGGGAGTGCAAATGTCATTAGGCAGATCATTGAAAACTTCACTGACCGATCGCGGGTCAGCCGCGAGAATCTCAAGCATTCTTGCGGCTGAATACAAGCCGTCATCAAAACCATACCAGCGTTCTTTGAAAAATATATGCCCACTCATTTCTCCTGCAAGCAGTGCACCGGTCTCCTTCATTTTATTTTTTATAAAAGAGTGTCCTGTTTTCCACATGGTTGCCTTGCCACCCGCCTGGGTTATGTAACGTGCAAGATTGCGTGATGATTTAACATCAAAAATAATTTCTGCGCCGGGGTTACGAGATAAAACATCTTTAGCGTAAAGCATCATTTGGCGGTCGGCCCATAATACCTGTCCATCTTCATCCACGATGCCAACGCGATCGCCATCGCCATCAAATGCTAAACCGAGCTCGAGTTTTTTATCTATTACTGTATTAATCAGATCCTTGAGGTTTTCGGGTTCACTTGGATTGGGATGGTGATTGGGAAAGCGTCCATCAATATCGCAATGTAAAGCTGCGACCTTGCAACCCAGCTTATTAAATAATTTAGTGGCACAAGGTCCCGCGACACCGTTACCACAATCAATGGCTATAGACATGGATCGATGCAATTTAATTTCGCCGGTGATCTCATTTACATAATCGTCGAGAATATTCAATTGCTTAAGATCACCAACATGTTCAGCAACACGAAATTCACCGGACTGTATGCATGAATAGATTTCCCTGATCATTTCGCCGAACAGGGTTTTTTCGCCCATGACCATTTTAATACCGTTATATTCAGGGGGATTATGGCTGCCGGTAACCATTAAACCAGAACCAGTTGACAATGCATGCGTTGCATAATAAAGCACGGGCGTTGGGACTTCACCGATATCAATCACGTTCGTTCCGGTCGAACGCAAACCCTCGATCAAGCTGTCTGAAAGTGTTTTACTGGTGAGTCTTCCATCACGTGCGACCACAACAGTTTGGCAATCCGGGTAGAGTGTTCCGACGGCTTTGCCAATACGTGTGACAACGTCTGGCCTTAAATCCGTTTCAACGACCCCTCTTATGTCGTAAGCTCTGAAAATACTAGAAGTGACGTCCATGAAGTGATTCCTGTTAGAGTGTTGTAATTAATGCTATTGCTTACCCGTGTGACCAAATCCTCCATCGCCGCGCACGCTGGATTCAAACGCATCTACAATTTCAAAGTCGGCTTGCACGACCGGGACAAAAACAAGCTGCGCGATTCGGTCACCTGCATTGACCTCAAATGGTTCGCTGCTTCTATTCCACAGTGAAACCATCAGTGGTCCCTGGTAGTCCGAGTCAATCAGGCCAACGAGGTTACCCAGTACAATACCGTGTTTATGTCCAAGACCGGAACGAGGCAGAATTACCGCCGCCAGGGATTGGTCAGCAATAAAAATGGATATTCCGGTTGGAATGAGGATGGTTTGTGATGGCGAGACAGTTATCTTTTTTTCAACACATGCGCGCAGATCCATACCTGCTGAACCATCAGTCGCATAAGCGGGTAGCGGGAATTCACTGCCAATGCGTGAATCGAGAATTTTGAGTTTTATTTTCGGGTTTTTAGAGGTAGCTGACATTTGTGTGCTTATTTTTTTCATTCAGTAGATTGGATATCCTGCTAATGATTAACCGTGCGATATAAGACTTGCGAGCTCGACTGATGGACTCGTTTCCCTGTGGTGAAATAATCTCAATGGCATTGTAATCGCTGTCAAAACCCTGCCCCTCCAATCCAACCTGGTTAGCGATAATCATATCCAGTGACTTGGCATGAAGTTTCTCGGTTGCATGTAGCGTTAGATTATCTGTTTCTGCGGCAAATCCAACGCAGAATAGGTGTTTATATAGTTGTCTTATTTCTTTTAATATGTCAGGTGTACGCTTTAGTGTCAGGCACAATTCATTGCTGGATTTTTTAATTTTATGATTATGGTACTTGTCTGGCGTGTAATCTGACACGGCCGCGGCTGCGATAAAAATATCTGCGGTTGCACATTGTTGTTGGGTCGCCTGGTACATTTGCTGGGCAGTTTCCACATCCAGGTAATGAACACGGTCGTTTCTGTTAAGGTGAGCAGGACCGGAGATGACACACACCCGCGCACCCGCATCGATCGCCGCATCTGCCAGTGCATAACCCATCCTGCCAGAAGAACGGTTTGTAATAAATCTTACCGGGTCTATCGGTTCAATCGTGGGGCCGGCAGTAATAACGACATGCTTGCCTGAAAGTTGCTGATTGGAAAACAAAGAACTGCATAATTTCAGCAGTTGCCCGGGTTCCAGCATGCGCCCCTGACCCGACTCTCCACAGGCCTGCAGACCATCTGCTGGTCCAAGGATACTGACCTGGCGGGCTTTGAGGGCATTGATGTTTTGCTGTGTGGCCGGGTGATGCCACATGGCCCGGTTCATGGCTGGGGCAACCGCCAGTATCCCTTCATGAGCAAGACACAGGGAAGTTACAAAAGTATCTGCAATACCATGACTGAGTTTGGCCAGCAGGTTAGCCGTGGCTGGGGCAACAACGATGGCATCTGCCCAGCGTGCCAGTGAAATATGGTCCATTCCGGCAGAGTCCATGTTGCCATCATCGTGAGTATGTACCGGGAAGCCTGACAGGGCCTGAAAAGTCAACGGAGTCACAAACCGGGTTGCACTATCTGTCATTGCAACGCGTACTTGTGCGCCTGCGCTTTGTAGCGCGCGAACAAATTCGGCACTCTTATAGGCAGCTATTCCACCGCTGACAACAACAACAATATGTTTACTATTTAATGTCATATCGAAAGGAGTTTACCAGAAACCTTGATCGGATCATGTATCGATCACTCGTTTTTGTCATTAATTAAGTATAAATATGATACAGAAGTGGCCAAATGAAAATCGTCCGCGTGAGAGATTATTGGCTCAGGGCGCCGACAGTCTTTCGGATGCTGAAATACTCGCTATTATATTACGGACCGGCACACGTGGAAAAAGCGTGATTCAGCTGGCCGAGGAATTATTAACCCGATTTGGTGATTTACGGGGTTTACTGGCATGTGATTTTGAACAGTTGCGCCTGATTAGTGGACTGGGCCTGGCAAAATATTCTCAACTCGCAGCAATCAAAGTAATTGCCCAACGCAGCCTCAAACAGGAGCTTGCATTGAAACCTTTGCTTGACGGCGCACAGCAGGCAACACAATTCCTGCTTGCGACAATGAGAGATTACCAGGCAGAAGTATTTTCATGTTTATTATTAAATACACAGCATCAATTGATCTGTTACGAGGAGCTGTTTTCAGGTTCAATTAATCATGCCAGCGTTTATCCGCGGGAGGTTGTAAAACTGGTGTTAAAACATAATGCTTCGAGTGTTATTTTTGCCCACAATCATCCATCAGGATGCAATCAGCCCAGTCAGGCAGACAAACTCATTACCGCCCGACTTAAACAGGCGCTTGATTTAATTGATGTGCCAGTACTCGACCATATAATTATAGGAGAAGCCGCATACTCCATGGCAGAACATGGACAAATTTAAACAGGTTTTGTAACGATAGAGGCCAAACTGGAAACAAGTCGGTCAATGTGTTCATGTGTGTGTTCACTGCTCAGTGTGATACGTATCCGTGCACTATTTTTTGGTACGGTCGGTGGCCTTATTGCCAGCGCCAGGATTCCCTGCTGTCTGAGTTTGTCGCTACAGGCAAGAGCCAGCTCATTGTTACCAATAATCAGGCCTTGTATGGCAGTGATAGAGTCGAGTAATGACAGTGAAGCCTGTTGTGCACATCGACGAAAATAGCGGATATTATCGTGAAGTCGATCACGCCGTTGTGGCTCATTAATGATTATTTTCAGGCTTTGCAGGGCCGCTGCGGCCAACGCGGCGGGTGGGGCGGTTGTGTAAATCAGGGTGCGCGTCTGTTGTAACAGGTACTCAATTAAATTGTCACACCCGGCCACGAATGCGCCGCTCACCCCAAAAGCCTTGCCAAATGTCCCGATTAGTACATCCACGTCGGTCGTATCGACAAGATTATGCTCGATAGTGCCCAGACCGCAGCGACCCAGTACACCAATACCATGTGCATCATCGACCATTAACATATGCTGACCCTGATGTTTTAATTTGATCAATGATTGTAAAGGGGCAATGGAGCCCTCCATACTGAATACGCCATCCGTCACGATCAGGCATGGGTTATGATTCTCGGATCTAATAATGGCAGATGCATGTTGTGTCTGCAGATGACGATATCTTTTGAGCCTCGACCGCGAGTAGCTGGCGGCATCAATGATGGACGCGTGATTTAATTTGTCCTGCAAGATATAGGAATAATGGGGAGCAAATGTTGAGATGGTACCTAGGTTGGCCAGATATCCGGAGGAAAACAAGATACATCTGGGATAATTCAGAAACGCTGCCAGCTGCTCTTCCAGCTGAGCATGCACGGTGGTATAACCACTAATGAATTGCGATGCCCCTGAACCAACACCATAACGCTGTATGGCGTCTGTCGCAGCATGACAAACCCTGGGATCGTTGGCCAGACCAAGGTAATCATTACTGCAGAACGACAAACAGCGCTGGCCATCGACTGTGATATAAACACCTTGTGGACTGTCTAGAGGCAGCCTCGTTCGGTAGGCATTGCTATGGCGAATTTCCAGTAATTTTTTTGAAACCAGGTCATTAGTCATGTACTAATGATTAGTGTGATGTTTGAGCCTGCAGGCTCATACCAAGGCGTGCGAATAGCTGTGTATCTTGTGCGATATCCGGGTTTCCCGCGGTTAAAAGCTTTTCTCCAAAAAAGACCGAGTTGGCACCGGCATGGAAACACAGTGCTTGCATTACATCATTCATCGATTCTCGTCCTGCTGACAATCTGATGTACGTCTGCGGCATTAGGATGCGAGCAGTTGCGATCATTCGAACAAATTCGATCGGGTCCAGCTCTTCAGTGCCGTGTAATGGTGTGCCTTCTATCTGGACCAGTAAATTAATTGGCACTGACTCTGGCTGTGGATCCAGACTGGCAAGCTGGTGGAGCAGACCGACCCGTTGTTGGCGGTTTTCTCCCATACCAAGAATGCCACCAGAGCATACATGTATGCCTGACTCACGCACATATTTAAGTGTATCCAGTCGGTCCTGGTAATCGCGCGTTGAAATGATTTCTCCATAAAACTCCGGGGAGGTGTCGAGATTATGGTTATAGTAATCAAGACCCGCCTCGGCAAGACGCCGCGACTGTTTTTCAGTGAGCATTCCTAATGTCACACAGGTCTCCAGGTTTTCTGATTGTACTTCATGGATCATGCGGATCACGGTGTCCAGATTTTTATCTGTCGGGTTACGCCAGGCGGCACCCATGCAAAAACGGGATGCACCTTGTTGCCTGGCGGTCTTTGCTGCCTGGCGGACTTCCTCCAGCGACAACAATTTTTCCCGTTCAAGGCCGGTGTCATAATGTGCGCTTTGTGGACAATATGCACAATCTTCCGGGCAGGCACCTGTCTTGATTGAAAGCAGTGTGCTAGCTTGAATGCTATTAGGATCATGATGATCGCGGTGGACCGATTGAGCTTCATGCAACAGATCATTGAATGGTTTAGCAAAAATATCGCTTACCGCCTGCTTGTTAAACGAGGTATTGGACATGTATGTTCTCAACAATGGAATAATGACCGTGAAGTCTAAACAGCTAATTCGACATGTCAAATGAAGCCGACAATAAAATTTGACAAATGTATAAAAAAATCACTTCAGTTGGTTTTCCCAAGACACTGTCTGCTTTGCGGGTCTTCGGCTGGCACAGATGGAGTATGTGCGCAATGCACCCCTTGTCTGCCCTGGTGTAAGAACGATGACTGTTGTCGTGTCTGTGGTGTCCCGGTGACATCGAATCCGCGCCATCAGAGAGTATGTGGACAATGCCAGATCAGGATTCCGTACTATGACAAGTTAAGTGCTGCATTTTGGTATGAGCCACCCATTAATCACTTTGTTACCCAGTACAAGTATTTTAAACGCTGGGAATATGCACAAACGCTAGTTGCCTTAACGCAGGGACCCGTCGCCAACAGCGACAACTATTCTGCCGTTGTCCCTGTTCCAAGCCATCCCTCAAGAGTCAGACAACGTGGTTTTAATGCCGTGTATGAGCTGGCAAGACTGTTTAAACGCCAATACAATATTGATTTTGATACTAAACTTGTTCGTCGTGTTAAAAATACCCAGCCACAGACAGGTAAGTCCAAAAGTCAACGTCGCCATAATCTGCGCAACGCCTTTGAAGTCATTCGGCCAATTAAGCTTGATCATGTGTGGATCTTTGATGAAGTGGTTACCACTGGCGCGACCGTCAACGAAATTAGCAGGTGTCTAAAGCGTGCCGGAGTAGAAAAAGTTTCTGTATGGACACTCGCAAGAACCAGGGATATCCGAATGAAATAATCTTTAAAAAGGAACCCAGTAGCTTGCCGCGATTCCAGCAAAGACTGTCATGCCAAAGTAATTATTATTCAAAAAAGCATTAAAGCACCTCTGCGGGGTGCGTGAGTAAATCAGACGTTGCTGATAAATAAAAAACAAACTGGCAGCGCCAGTCGCGATGAAAAACCAATAGCGCAATCCAGCTTGTACACCAACGGCGACAAGGGCTAACACGACAAATAGCTGCATGAAAGCAATAATCAGCCGATCTGCTGAACCAAATAAAATGGCTGTGGACTTGACTCCAATTCTGATGTCGTATTGTCGGTCAACCATTCCGTACATTGTGTCATAGGCTGTCGTCCACACCACCGTCGCGGTAAATAACAGCCAGCCCCAGGTCGGTGGATACTGATTTGTGAGTGCAACAAAAGCCATTGGAACAGCCCAGGCAAAAGCGAGACCAAGGTGAACCTGGGGTAAGTAATGGAAGCGCTTGGTGAATGGGTAGGAAGCCGCAAGTGCTATCGCAACCAGGGAAAAATAAAGTGTAAAAAGGTTAAGCAAAAAGAAGACCAAAAAAAAAGCAATCACGCTTAATATAACGAATATTATCACTGCTTCTTTGGCCGTGACTGCGCCGGTCACGATCGGTCGATGTTGTGTGCGTAAAACCTCGCCATCGTAGTGTCGATCAGCAAAGTCATTAATCGCACATCCCGCGGAACGCATTAAAAATACGCCCAATATGAAAACGATTATCACCACTGGATCAGGTTGCCCCTTTCCTGCCATGAGCAAAGCCCACAAGGTAGGCCACAGCAATAAAAAATATCCGATGGGCTTATCCAGACGAATCAGTCTGGCGTAGGCCTTTAGCCGTGTAATGGTCGACATCTATATATATGCAATTTAACGATTCACATTGGGTCATGATAGCATTGCCCTGTAACTATCATTAAATAGAATTTACTTCACTATGACAATTAGGGCGTTTCAGGGCCATGAGCCTGACATTCATCATACCGCTTATGTAGATACAACATCATTGGTAATCGGACAGGTCACGATTGGTGCGGATAGTTCGATATGGCCCATGACCGTTGTAAGAGGAGATATCAACACTATCAGTATTGGAGAGCGAACCAATATACAGGATGGTTCAATTCTGCATGTGAGTCATGATGGGGAATTCAGTCCAGGGGGCGCCAGTATGGTGATTGGTAATGATGTCACAGTAGGACATTCGGTGGTATTACATGCCTGTACACTCGAGGATTCCTGCCTGATCGGGATTGGCTCAGTGATTCTGGATAATGCGGTAGTGCATCGCCATGCAATGGTAGGTGCAGGCTCTCTGGTTACCAGTGGTAAAGAACTGGAAGGAGGATTCTTATGGATGGGACGACCCGCGAAAAAAGTGCGTGAGCTGACTGATAGAGAAATAGAGTACCTGTCTTATTCAGCAAAACATTATGTAAAAGTGAAAAATATGCATGAACACAAAGAAGACTAGCCGTTAGCTCTCAATCGCTGGAACACTTTCCCTGTATCAGGTCTGTAATCACGCCACTGGTAATAGGATTCTGCAGCCTGTTCAACTAGCATCCCGTAACCGTCATATATCTGCTTTATACCCTGTGTTTTTGCCCAGTTCATAAATACTGTGGGTTCGTTACCATAAGCGAGGTCATAACAAATACTTTGTGCGCTGACGCAATTTGGTGGAATTGGTGGCACCGTGTTGGTCAAACTGGCAGAAGTGGCATTAATCACGATATCGTAGACCAGGCATCCAATTTCACTATAACTGCTGGCGCGTATGTTTCCAGCATGCTGGAAAGCATTTTCTAATTGATGTGCCTTATCAACGTTGCGATTTGCGATAGTAAGAAAGGCAGGATGTTGTTGTAACAAAGGAAGTAAAATTCCACGTGTCGCGCCGCCAGCACCAAGTATTAAAATGTTTTTGTTGGCAAGTTCTATCTTCAGATTTTTTGTTAAATCCGTGATTAAACCGATGCCATCCGTATTGGATCCTGCCCACTGCATTTCACTGCGGGGACAGAGCGTGTTTACTGCTTGAGCGGCCCGGGCGAATTCATCCAGCTCAATACAGTGTTGATACGCAAGTAGCTTGAAAGGAACCGTGACGTTAATTCCTTTTCCACCCTCGGCAAAAAAATGATTAACGGTTTGAACAAAATTGTGTTGATCTGCCAGGATGCGCCGATATTCGATTTGAATGCCTTCCTGCGCAGCAAAAGCCGAATGAATCTGAGGCGACTGACTATGTTTTATAGGGTTGCCGATGACCGCATACTTATCCACTGTCTATTATTAAATATCTTGCGAAAATAACTAGGGGTGTAACCATTGGGCAACATTTTTGGCATAGTAGGTGAGTATACCATCGGCTCCCGCGCGCTTCATGCTGAGCAAGGCTTCCAGCACACTGTCTTTCTCATTGAGCCATCCACGCGCTGCGGCCGCTTTTAACATGGCATATTCACCACTGACCTGATAGATAAAAGTGGGGACACCAAATTCTGTTTTAACCCGCTTCACAATGTCAAGGTAAGGCATACCGGGTTTAACCATGACTATGTCCGCTCCTTCATCCAGGTCGAGTTGTACTTCGCGTATCGCTTCATCACTATTGGCAGGATCCATCTGGTAACTGTATTTGTTTGCACCGCTCAGGTTTGTCGCGGAACCCACGGCGTCACGAAAAGGGCCGTAAAAACAAGACGCATACTTGGCAGCATAAGAGAGTATTTTGGTATTTACAAAACCCTCGCTTTCCAGCTCACAACGTATGGCGCCTATCCTCCCATCCATCATATCTGAAGGGGCGACAATATCTGCCCCGGCATGTGCATGTGACAAGGCCTGCTTGACGAGGGCGTCTACGGTTTGATCGTTAACAACATAGCCCTGTTCATCAAGCAGGCCATCCTGTCCGTGTGTGGTGAATGGATCCAGGGCCACATCTGTAATGATCCCAAGTTCCGGTACCGTTTCCTTGACAGCCCTGGTCGCCCGCTGGATTAATCCATTGGGGTTATAGGCCTCTTCAGCGTTGAGTGATTTTTGACTGTCAGGTGTCACCGGAAACAGTGCGATGGCAGGAATGCCCAGTTGATAGACAAGCCTGGCTTCTTTTTGCAATTCATCGACAGTGACACGCTCGGTGTCCGGCATCGATGTTATTTCTTCGCGAGTGTTCTGTCCTTCTATAATGAACATGGGGTAAATCAAATCTGTTGTAGTAAGCAGATTTTCTCGCATCAGTGCGCGACTGAATGTTGAAGAACGCATTCGTCGCATACGACAGTTGGGGAAATAGCTCAAAGTGTTTTCCTTATGATTGCGCTAGCCAGTCCCGAGGAATGAGATACCTGGTGTAAAGCTCGGATTCTGGGCTATTGTCCTGTGGATGCCAATTATACTCCCATCGGACCTGCGGGGGCAGCGACATAAGAATAGATTCAGTCCGTCCACCAGACTGCAGCCCGAACAGGGTCCCACGGTCATAGACCAGATTGAATTCCACATAACGACCGCGACGGTAAAGCTGAAATTGTCGCTCACGTTCACCATAAGGTGTTTCTTTTCTGGCCTCAACGATTGGACAGTAGGCGGGTATGAAATGATCCCCGATGCTACGTAGAAAGGAGAAACATTGTTCGAAGTCCGGTTCATTCAGGTCATCAAAAAATAATCCCCCGATACCACGAGGCTCATTGCGGTGAGGGAGGTAAAAATATTCATCGCACCAGTTTTTATATTCTGTGTAAGCGTCCTCGCGAAAAGTTTGACATGCCCGTTTAGCCGTTTGGTGCCAGTGAATGGCGTCTTCCTCAAAGCCGTAATAGGGTGTTAAGTCGAAGCCGCCTCCAAACCACCAGATTGGCGCCCTGTCTTTGGGCTGGGCCAGAAAAAATCTGACATTGCAATGACTGGTCGGCACATATGGATTCAGCGGATGGATGACCAGCGATACACCGGTGGCTTCAAAGCTGCACCCCGCCAGGTCGGGGCGCTGTGCGGTGGCCGCCTTTGGCATTTGTTGACCCTGCACGCGGGAAAAGTTGACCCCTGCCTGCTCAAAAACTTTACCATTGCGAAGTACGCGACTTTTACCGCCGCCGCCTTCATCGCGAGTCCAGCTATCTTCAGCAAACCCGGTTCCATCAATATTGCTTAACGCACTACAGATTGTATCCTGGAGTGTTTCAAGATAGGTCAACACGGCGTTCAAATCCGGTGATGTATTCATGTTTTGCCAGTTACCTGCGAATAATATTGCCAGTGGACAGATCGATTATAGTACTTGATTGCCCAGTGCCAGGTGTTTGATTCGGATCAACGTAATCAAGATTAGGTCCAAACATCTGTCTTGCCTGGTAAGCATGAGTACAGGCGCTATAACTGGAAATATTTGCACTGGTGGATGCAATGGCGCCTACCTGCTGGCATAACTCTACAACCGGGGGATACTCTGTCAATCGCACGGCAACTTTATGGGTTGGCCCGATCAGCTGACTGCTGATGTTTTTCGCCGGCTTTACAAGCCAGGTAGTGGGTTTAGCCGTATTACGCGCGATGGTTTCGATCGCTGAATGATCATCGGCAATATAGCTGCTGATTTGCTGGAGACTGGATGCCAGCAATATAAATGCTTTATCCGCAGGTCGTTTTTTAATATGACTTAAGCGGGTCAGTACTTTTTCATATGGCAAACAGGCCAGCCCAAAAATAGTATCGGTTTGATGCGCGATTATGCCGCCCTGTTTTAATACAAATGCTGCTCTGGACTGGAAGGATACGGCCATTGAACGGGTCTGTACTGCTAAGATGATTTTTTCTTTTTGGCGGTGGTTTTGCGACGGGCTTTTCTTGCCGGAGCCTTGGCAATCATCTCCTGACACTGAGCCAGAGTGAGTGACGCTGGTTCCACATCTTTTGGTATCTTGGCATTTTTTTTACCGTCTGTGACGTAAGGACCATAGCGCCCGTTTAATACCTGTATCCCCTCATCAGTAAATTCTTTAATGAATTTATTGGCATCTTCCTGTTTCTTGATTTCAATAAATTTCAGTGCCTCTTCAAGCGTGATTGAATGCGGGTCTTCTCCCTTAATAGAGGCATACTTATTTCCATATTTTACATAAGGGCCAAAGCGCCCGAAGTTTGCGGAAATTTTTTCGCCATCAGCGGTTTCACCTAATTCACGAGGTAGCTTGAACAATTCCAGGGCATCCTCAAGGGTGACTGAATCCATTTTTTGTCCGGGACGCAGGCCGGCAAATTTGGGTTTTTCCTCGTCATCCTTGGTTCCGACCTGTACAAAAGGTCCGTATCGACCCATGCGCACGCTGACCGGCTTGCCTGTTTTGGGGTGTGTTCCCAATTCGCGTGCCTCCACAGCTTCTTCACGGCTAACCGATACTTCTTTGTCTTTTACCAGCTCATCGAGCGGCTGCCAAAAAGACTCCATGACCGGGACCCAGTCCTTTTCTCCACGGGAGATTTCATCAAGCTCATCTTCAAGTTTCGCGGTAAAGTCATAATCAACATATTGCGTAAAATGCTTGGTCAGAAAGCGCGTGACTAACCGGCCAATATCTGTTGGAAAAAATCGCCGGTTTTCGATTTCTGCATACTCACGGTTTTGTATTGTTGAAATGATCGATGCATAGGTAGAAGGACGGCCTATACCAAACTCCTCAAGAGCCTTTACCAGACTGGCTTCTGTGAATCGTGGGGGGGGTTCAGTAAAATGTTGTTCACACCTGATTTTTTCCAGATCGATCTCGTCCCCGACTTCCATGGCAGGCAACAGCTTTTCATCCGTGGCCTCGGCGACCTTGTCATCCGCTCCTTCCTGGTAGACGGCCATGAAACCCGGATCTTTAATGGATGAACCAAGTGCACGAAAGATATTTTCCCTGCTGCCACAATGTAATTCCACGGCGACGGTATTCAGGGTTGCATGGGTCATCTGGCTGGCGACCGTTCTTTTCCAGATCAGATCGTAAAGCTTGTACTGTTCTTCAGTTAAAAAAGACTTGATCTCTTCTGGTATACGTAATGCTGAAGTTGGTCGGATTGCTTCGTGCGCTTCCTGTGCATTTTTGGACTTGGTTTTATATGTCGGTGGGGTGCCGGGCAAGCACTTTTTTCCATAGCGCTCGCTGATCAGGCCTCTAATTTCTTCTATCGCCTCATTGGCAAGGATCACAGAATCCGTTCTCATGTAAGTGATCAGGCCAATAGGTCCCGACCCTAAATCGATGCCTTCATATAACTGCTGTGCAATCCGCATGGCACGTTGTGCTGAAAATCGCAACTTGCGGATGGCTTCCTGTTGCATCGTCGAGGTAATGAAAGGCGCGGTTGGATTTCGACGGCGTTCTTTTTTATCGACCTTGCCAACGCGCAGTTTACTGTGGGATGCGTCTGTTAAGACTTTATGAGCATCTTCAGCAAGTTTTTCACTATTAATATCAAACTGATCCAGTTTATTGGATTGATAATGCGTCAGCTTAGCCTGAAATGGCTGTTCTTGTTGCTTGCAGTCAGCTTCTATTGTCCAGTATTCCTGGGCAACAAATTTTTCTATTTCATCTTCGCGTTCACAGATTAGTCTCAGCGCAGGACTCTGAACACGGCCTGCGGATAAGCCACGCTTAATCTTCTTCCACAGTAAGGGTGAAAGATTAAATCCAACCAGGTAATCCAGGGCTCTGCGGGCCTGTTGTGCGTTAATGAGTTCACTTGCCAGTGATCTGGGATGATCAATTGCATCCTGGACCGCAGTTTTGGTAATTTCATAAAAAACAACACGATGAACATCTTTATCTTCAAGCAGCCCGCGTTCCTTAAGCAGCTCATACAGATGCCATGAGATCGCTTCTCCTTCACGGTCGGGGTCAGTGGCCAGGTACAGCGCGTCGGCTTTTTTGAGTGCCTTGCTGATGGCTGAGACATGTTTTTCGTTGCGCTCAATGAGCTGATACTTCATTGCAAAATGATTTTCAGGGTCAACAGCGCCTTCTTTTGGAACGAGGTCACGAACATGACCATAAGACGCAAGTACCTGGAAATCTTTGCCCAGGTATTTTTCAATAGTTTTTGCTTTCGCTGGAGATTCAACGATGACGAGGTTTTTACCCATGGATCGACAGATTAACTACGAGCTTTAACGGTCAGTGTATATGCGATGAAGACAGATCCATAATGATGTCTTCCAGCCAGTGATAGGGCACATCGGTTCCTGACAGGTTGTATAAAACAATTAAACAGACCCAGCGTAACTGGTCGATATTAATCTCATCGGTGTCCAGAGCCATGACCCGGTCAATCACCAATTCCCGACTGGCGGCGGAAAGAACGCCCATTTGCTCAAGGCTCAGCAGATATCCCTGACATTCCGGGTCAAGTTTTTTAATTTCAAGGGCATTGTACTGTCGCACGGATCGCTGGGTAGGCGTTTTAAGCTGTATATCCTCGCTGGAGGTTGGCAGGTCTGCCAACCAGTTAAACGCTTTTTCAACATCGCCATGGTCGAAGCCGACCTCGACTAACTCTTCCAGTAACGCCTCACGATTAAACATGGCATCGGCTTCTTCGAAGTAGCTTTCAAACATGTAGGTTAAGACATCAAGAACGTTTTCTTTCATTAGGTTGATTCCGTAGCTATACGCGGCAGTATTGTCCAAATGCATCAGCAGCCACCTCACCGCTGATCTCAAGCTCCATCAGCATGGAGGAAACTCGTTCCGGGGTCAATCCACTTTTTTCAATTATCACGTCAACAGGTGTAGGGGTATAATCAATGAAATCGAGCAGTGTCTGTTGTTGTGGGTTGTTTGATTGTGGTTTTTTTGAGCTGGCAGAAAACGGATCACATGGTTTCAACTCAATCATCGGAGCCAGCTCCGCAATGATATCTTCGACCTTGGTGACAAGTTTTGCGCCTTGTTGAATAAGTGAATGACAGCCCTGATTTTGGGGATTATTAATGGGGCCAGGGATGGCAAACACTTCCCTGTTTTGCTCCACGGCATATCTGGCGGTGATCAGCGACCCACTGCTCTGTGCTGCCTCAATGACCAGTGTGCCGAGGCTCAGCCCGCTGATGATGCGGTTACGCCTGGGGAAATGTTGGGGTAAGGGCGCCACTTTAGGGGGGAATTCCGAGATAAGCAGGCCGTTTGAGGCAATTTGTCTGGCCAGGGAGCCATGTTCTGCCGGGTAAATCCGATCAAGACCATTGCCCAGGACCGCAATGGTGGACGGATATTTTGCTGCCAGCGCACCTGCATGTGCCTGCCGGTCTATGCCCCGGGCCAGTCCACTGACAATCGTAAATCCGCAATTGGCCAGCTGTTCAGCAATCTCGAAAGCGACTTTGAAGGCATAACTACTTGCCTTGCGACTGCCTACCATGGCCACTGACACTTGATATTGCCACGGGCGGACGTCACCACAGATATACAGCAGAGGAGGCGGTTGGCTGATCTGTTGCAAGATATCCGGGTAATCATGATCTGTACAGCGGAGGATATGATGAGCATCGCTCGATTGCGCCCATTCCAGGTCAATACCATAATCAGTCGTGTGACCATCAATAATCGATTTGCCAATATGGGACGGGATGCCCCGATCAATCAGTGCATCTAGGGTCGTATCGAATATTTCGCGAAGATCCGGAAATCGTTTCAGTATGAAGTGAAAAGTTTTCGGGCCTACCTTCGGAGTATGCCAAAGTCTCAGCCAGGCCTCTAATTCATCCATAGTACATTTCTCTGTAGTATCAGAGAAATGTACTGAGTCCGGCAGTTACTTGAAAGAGGTTAGCGCACAAGTCAGCATGGATCTTCTATTCAGGCGTGGCCACCATGTCTCCAATTCTGACCGGACGGTTTGCATCAAGAATAAACATATAGCTGACTTTATCGAAAACACGATAGACGATCGCATCTGCGGAATGCTCGCTAGGCAGAGTGACGATATCAGATTGACCCTTGTCCGCATGGGCATCAGTCACCGATCGACCGTCTTTGTTAATGGCGAGAACATGTCCTTTTTCAAGGCCCTGATTTTTGCCCACATTAGTCACAACAATCTGGTATGTGCCGGATTGTGTGATGGCATTATGCAAATGAATTATTTTCCCGTGGATGTCAGCTTCAGGAGCACGCGGTCGAAAGTCGCTATCCACCTCGAGTTGCTCAACTTTCAATATCCGGTCACCACGCAGGATTTCCCTGATAGCTTCAGTGATATACAGGGTGGCCGGCTCACCATGTCTGGTTACTTTACCATCTCCCACATGTATGGCTTCATAGCCCAACACTTCACCCGTGTCAGGATCTTCAAAGGTGGCCCCTGGCCGGTAGATATTGTAAAGACTGTCCTGTGATAAAGCTGACGCATCTCTCAGGTAGACGCTGTCATTAGAGCCATAGACGATTCGATTATCCCGTGATGCAACAATATGAGGTGATTCTTCCAGTGTCTTGGTATCTACAATCAATGGCCGGGTGAGAAATTGCTCTATTACCTGGATGGGTATGATTTTCTCGGTGGCATCAATTGGTTCGCCGCGCATCATCGGCGACAGTCGTTCAATGCCCGAGATACGATTTTCTCCATTCACCGTCAGATATGGACGGCCACCCACATAAAAAAGGTTAATGACATCGCCCGGATAGATCAGGTGCGGGTTTTGCACCTGAGGATTCAAATACCAGATTTCCGGCCAATACCAGGGCTGGTTTAGAAACTGGCTTGAGATATCCCACAAAGTATCGCCTTGCTGAACAATATATTCTTCAGGTGCTGAAGTTTTAACGCTCACATTATTTTTGGCGGGAGTGGTGGGCAGGTTATCTATTTGTACGTCATCCGCACTGTCAACCACATAGACATTATTCGTCGATTCCTGCGTTTGTTGTACTGAATCTGGCGGTTCCTGTGAAGCAGTCTCTTCAACTGTCGCCTGTTCAGGGGTTATAGTGCAGCCTGAAATTATGAGTGCGGTACCCACAAGCAAAGGCTTTATGCGAGATGTTCTATTGTGATTTTTGCGCATTGGACTGTACGATGGTTTAAAATAATTAGAAATGAGTATTGAATTGTAGTCTCAAGATTATTATTTAACAAAGTGAAACATGATCAATCAACTTAAAGTAACTCAATGGCACTACTTGAAATATTACACTTTCCAGACCCCCGTTTAAGGCTTAAAGCCCGGCCAGTCGCTCAGGTGGACAATCAAGTGCGACAAATGGTGGCGGATATGTTCGAAACCATGTATGACGCGCCTGGTATTGGTTTGGCGGCCACCCAGGTGAATCAGCAACTTGAGGTGATTGTGATAGATGTGTCCGAAACAAAAGATCAGCCGATATGCCTCATCAATCCCAGGATTACTGCAACAGCAGGTACCGAGGAAATGCAGGAAGGCTGCCTGTCTGTTCCCGGATATTACGAAAATGTAACACGGGCCGAAAGTGTGACCGTGCAGGCGCTGAATGAGCAGGGTGAGTCATTTGAGCTCAAGGCTGACGGGCTTTTGGCCGTCTGTATTCAGCATGAAATGGATCACTTGCAGGGCAAGCTGTTTGTTGACTATTTATCTCCACTTAAACGCCAGCGAATCAGGAAAAAACTGGAAAAAATGACCAAATCAACCGTTGATCAAAAAAACAGCCGAAGTTCCACGATTATCTGATTATCCCGGGCGGTCTGATCTCACCTAAAACCGATAATATATGACCACCGCTTTGCGCATTATCTATGCCGGCACGCCTGAATTCGCCGTGCCCGCCCTGCTCTCCATTGTTAATAGCCAGCATCAGTTGGTCGCGGTTCTGACGCAGCCCGACCGGCAATCTGGCAGAGGCCGTAAAGTCACCGAAAGCGCGGTGAAAAAGGCTGTAAAATCTGGAAACGTCGAGATACTGCAGCCAGAAAATGTTAATAGTGAGGACACCATTATGCGCCTGAATGAACTGGCCCCTGACTTGATGATCGTCGCCGCCTTTGGCCAGTTATTCAAGGCGGAGGTATTGAATATACCGCGTTATGGCTGTATCAATATTCATGCGTCGCTCTTGCCACGTTGGCGTGGTGCCTCGCCGATCCAGCATGCCATCCTGGCCGGAGACGCCAGAAGTGGCATCAGTATTATGCAAATGACACGGGCGATGGATGCCGGAGATATTTGGCTTCAGGCGGATTGTCCGATTGCACCGGATGACACTGCGCAAAGCCTGCATAACAAACTTGCAGACTTGGGAGGAAAGGTTATTTTAGAGGCAATCAGCCAGGTAACCGGGGGACAGCACACACCCAGACCGCAGGATCAGCAAAATGTTACCTATTGTTCCAAGCTCAAAAAAACGGATGGTTTAATCGACTGGGACCGGCCGGCCAAGATAATTCTGCGTAAAATCCGCGCCTATTATCCCTGGCCTGGCGCGTTCACGAGTCTGAATGGTCGAAGGCTTAAAATTACACTTGCAGAATCGGCCGGTACCGTGATCGATCATGCACAGCCGGGAGAAATCTGCGGGATATCGAAAACCGGTATTATGGTGGCGGCAGCGGAAGGGACGGCAATTTGTATTAAACAGCTGGTGCCGGAAGGCGGTAAGAATGTTTCTGCCGCCGACTTCTCACATTCCAATATCCTTGAAAATCAGCGACTTGGCTCCTGAGTCAAGAATTAGAGGTCGCTAAAATCAAGACACTGGCAGCAAATTTTGGCAATATGACTTTTCTTTGAGGCAAACATAACACTGATGCGATGGCTTTTCCCCATTAACGTCATGATACTAATCAGCTTGCTGGGCCTGACGTACGCCTCATCCGCTGATTATATTCAGATTAAAGAACTGAGCTCAAAGATAGTGGAAGAAGTCATCCGCATTGACTGCGAGGTCAGTTATCAGCTTGATGATAGTGTTAAGGAAGCATTGAATAATGGCATAGCCATCGACTTCATGCTTGAGATAGAGCTGATGCAGGATAGCCCTTACTGGCTGGACATGGTTTCTTCTTCTATTAAGCGGGAGTTTGAAGTTAAATACCATGCATTATCTAAACAATATGTCATGATTGAAGCCGGTAGCGAGGTGGAACTGAGCTTCCCTGACCTGTACTCTGCATTTTATTATCAGCGTCATTTGCACAATGCCGTTCTTGCCACGACGGATTCACTGGACAGTGATAAAAACTACTATATAAGAGCCAGGGCGAGACTGGTGTCTGAACAATTACCGATACCGCTACGAATCAAAAGCTATCTCTATCGTGGCTGGCGACCCTCATCCGGGTGGACAGAATGGCCAATGTAAGAAAAATACTCATGCGCGAGCGTTGGTTGCTGGCGCTTATGTTTGCTGCGCTGGTGGCTGCCATATTGCTTATGGCAGATGCGACCCAGAATGTCGCTTACTTTGGGCGACTGCATAATTGGTTATTGCCAATAAATACTGTGTTGCTGGCGATTTTTATCGGGCTGATTGTGTTTAACATTGGCCGTCTGATCAGGCGCCTGAAACGTCAGGCGCCCGGTGCGCGTTTAACCCTGCGGCTGGTGCTTTTGTTTGTGCTAACAGCCAGTATGCCCGTATTCATTGTTTATACATTTTCGATCTGGTTACTGGAGCGTGGTGTGGATAGCTGGTTTGACGTGAAGGTTGAAAGTGCACTTCAGGATGCCGTTGATCTCAGTCGTTCCTCCCTGGATTTACACATCAGAACACTCAGACAGCAGGCCGATCCGCTGGTGAATCAGTTCATTGATGCAGATCCTTTCAATGCGACCTTACTGATTAATGACTTGCTGGGTGATACAGGCGCATCAGAAATTGCCTTATTTGATTCGAGTAACCGTATCATCGCGTCTGGTAATGCCGACCCGAGTGCTGTCGTGCCAAGGCTGCCGGGTGAAAGTGTTTTGCAATTGGTACTTCAGGGAGAAAGTTACGCGGCATTGGATCCTTCCATGGAATCCGGATTGAATGTCAGAATCGTCTATCCTGTCCCCTCTGAATCGCCAGTGGGAGAAAAACGCATTCTTCAGTTTCTGTATCCCATCTCAGGGAGAATTAGCGATCTTGCGGATAATGTGCAGGGGGCTTTCGGACAATATAATGAGCTGATTTATCTGCGTACACCACTGAAGCAGAACTTCATAATAATTCTCACACTGGTACTGGCACTGGGTGCGCTATTCGCCGTCTTTGCGGCATTTTACTGGTCGCGCGTACTCGTTGCCCCGATTCAGGAATTAGCTGAAGGGACGAAAGCGGTTGCAGCGGGTCAGTACCACAAAAAACTGCCGGTCAGGCAGAATGATGATCTGGGCATGCTGGTGGCCTCTTTCAATAGAATGACAGAACGTCTGACAGTGGCCAGAGACACCACGATTATCAATCAGCGCATCATCGAAAATCAGCGTACCTACCTTCAGACCATTCTGGAGCATTTATCCTCCGGCGTACTGAGTCTTGATCACTCAATGGCCCTGAAAACCATTAATGCGGCGGCAAGTGACATTTTTCATGTCAATATGAACCAGTTCATTGGCAAGCAGTTCTTACAGATTGGCATGACCCATGGTTTTTTAAAGGATTTTTGTGCAGTAATTGCCAACAAAATTCGCAACAGCCCGGAAGAATGGCAGGTAGAGCTGGAAGTGTTTACACCGCAGGGCAGGAAAACTATTTTATGTAAATCGGTAGAGTTGCCGAGTGATGAAGAATCACAACGGGGCTGTGTATTGGTATTTGACGATATAACCACGTTGGTTCAGGTGCAGCGTGATTCCGCCTGGAGTGAGGTCGCGAGGAGGCTGGCCCATGAAATCAAAAATCCGCTGACACCCATACAATTATCCGCTGAACGATTAAGAAGAAAGCTTCTGCCAAATCTGGCGGCCGAACAGTCTGAAATTGTGGATCGCGCAACACATACAATCGTGCAACAGGTAGAGTCTATGAAATTGATGGTCAACGACTTTTCTGAATATGCGCGAATGCCAACAATGAAACCAAAGCCACTTGATCTGAATGCATTAGTGACAGATACCGCGGAATTATATAAAGGCGACCAGCAAAATGTCCGTATTGAACTGGATGTTGATGTCAATGTTCTGGAAATCCGTGGCGATTCAGTGCGTTTACGTCAAGTCATTCACAATCTAATAAAGAATGCCATTGAGTCGATGCCGGAAGATGAAAAATGTGTGATCCGGATCAGTACATTTCCATTTGAGCTGTCGAACACAAAATATGCCGGTATTGAAATCGCCGACAACGGTCCGGGCTTTCCCAATGATCTGCTTGGAAGGGCCTTTGAACCTTATATGACGACCAAATCCAAGGGTAATGGTTTGGGACTGGCTATCGTCAAAAAAATCATAGAAGAGCATAATGGAGTGATCCATGCAGCAAATCAGAAACAGGGAGGTGCGGTAATTAATATTCGCTTACCCCTATACGAATATGCAGCCAGACCAGACAGGTCTTTAAAAGCAGGTACCAAGTGAATACGGAAAAAATACTTGTGGTTGATGATGAGCCTGATATCTGTGGCCTTGTCAGCGATATTTTAACGGATGAAGGATATCAGGTCAGTGCGGCCGACACTGCCGCCAGTGCGCGGGAACAAATCACCCGGTCTGATTATGATCTTGTGCTACTGGATATCTGGATGCCGGATGAAGATGGCATCACCCTGTTAAAGGACTGGAAAGACAGGCAGTTGCTGCAATGTCCAGTGGTGATGATGTCCGGTCATGGCACCGTGGAAACGGCCGTGGAAGCGACTCGTCTGGGCGCTTATGCCTTTGTAGAAAAGCCATTAACAACGGCAAAATTGATTCAGACAATTCGTAAAGCGCTAGACAGTAACCTGCCTGAAGTAGGCAAAACCGGGATTATCACCAATATCGGTAAAAGTTTTGTCACACCTGTGGGCAGCAGTGAAGTTATGCAAAAGCTACTGGAAATATGTGATCGCTGTGCGCAGTTAAATACCAGTTTGCTGATTTCCGGAGAGACAGGATCTGGCCGTTATACTGTCGCGCGGTATATTCATGCGAAAAGCGAGCGTAAGGATAAACCCTTTATCTATATCAAGAATGATCAGTTTGAACTTGGAGTGGTCGATGAAAAATCCTGGTCAAAATTAAAGGCAGAAATTATCGATGCCATTAAACTTGCACAGGATGGCACGGTTTTTTTTCATAATGTCGACCACATTAATAATGTTGTCCTGAAACGTTTTATTGATTTACTCCAGCAACTTGTCACAGTCCAGGTGTTCAAGCGTTTTAATGTCAAAGTAATTGTTTGCGTCACACAGCAGGCGACTGTAGAGATTGTAAACAGTCTGCAGACCACATTATCCATGACGCGCATTAGTGTCCCGGCACTCAGGAAGCATACAGAAGACATTCCACCGCTTGTGAATTATTTAATTGATAGTTTCTGTGTGTCAGATAACTATGATTACCGTAAATGTTCAATTGCGGCACAAAATGCCCTGCTACATTATCAGTGGCCTAATAACGTGGCTGAACTTAAGGCTGTGATTCAGGACCTGCTGGTCACCGGAGGTCGCGAGGAGATTAGTGTTGAAGACGTCAAGCGGGCGCTGTCAGCCAGACAGACAGAACCGAATAATGAGACGAGCATGGTAACGGAGATGCTGGATATGCCATTACGAGAAGCCAGGGAAGCCTTTGAAAAAAAATATTTATTGCATCAGCTTAAGAAAGTCAATGGCAGTGTCAGTAAACTGGCCGAGCTGGTTGGCATGGAAAGAACCCATCTGTATCGCAAGTTACGTTCCCTTGGTATCGGCTCAAAAGATTCTTCATGACGGTGTTTGTCGATCACTGTTAGCGGTACAATTCGAGCTTAAATTTCACCTCAATTACAATGAAAATAATCATATTAGGCGCAGGACAGGTAGGCGGATCACTGGCACTCAGTCTTGCCAATGAGTCCAACGATATCACCCTGGTAGACAGTAACCCCGATGCCTTGCGTGAAATACAGGACCGGGCCGATTTGCAAACGATTATTGGGCATGCTTCTTACCCCAGGATACTCGAGCAGGCCGGTGCCCGGGATGCCACGATGATTGTCGCGCTGACCAATAGCGACGAAACGAATATGGTTGCCTGCCAGGTTGCATATACCCTTTTCCACACTCCAACAAAAATCGCGCGGGTACGCACCTCTGATTACCTGGACTACAAGGACCTGTTTGTACAGGAAGCGTTACCAATTGATGTTCTGATTAGTCCTGAACTGCTTGTTTCGCGCTATGTACAAAATTTAATTGAACATCCCGGGGCGTTGCAGGTATTGAATTTTGCACATGACAAGGTGCAACTGGTTGCCATCAAAGCGCATGAAAACAGCCACGTAATCGGCAAGCCTGTGACGAAAATATTTGAGGGCATGAAAACAGTTGAAACAGCAATTGTCGCGATGTACCGGGACCAGGATGCACTCAACATAAAAGAAGACACAATAATACAGGCGGGCGATGATTTATTTTTTGTTGCGTCCAGTGCCCAGGCAAAAAATGTCACCACGATGCTGCAGGGACTGGATAAACCAAATCGCCGGGTATTAATCGCGGGTGGCGGCAATATTGGTTCACAGCTGGCACAAATGCTGGAAGGTCATTTCCGTGTCAAGATCATTGAACGCGATCCTGAGCGTGCCCAGCAATTGTGTGAAACATTAAATAAGACAATTGTTTTACAGGGGGATGCAGCGGATGAAAATATGCTGGTCGATGAAAATATCGACAGCGTAGATGTGTTCTGTGCGCTGACCAACGATGATGAGGCAAATATTCTTTCGGCCATGCTGGCCAAGCGCCTGGGTGCGCGTAAAACCATGTCGTTAATTAACCGGCCAAGCTATGTTGAGTTGGTTGAGAGCGGCATGATTGATATTGCCATCTCCCCACAACAGGTGACTATTGGCGCGTTGCTTGCCCATATCAGAAGAGGCGACGTCGTGGCAGTGCATTCATTGCGAAAAGGATCTGCCGAAGCCATCGAGGCAGTGGCCCATGGTGATGTTAATACTTCCAAGGTTGTGGGCCGTAAAATTTCAGAGCTTAAGCTGCCCAAGGGTGCCGCGATCGGTGCCATTGTTCGTGATACAGAAGTACTTATTGCCAAGCCTGATTTAATCATCTCCCCTGAAGATCACATTATTATGTATCTTGCTGACAAGGGTAAAGTGGGAGATGTCGAACGTCTGTTCCAGGTCAGTGCCACCTTTGTTTAACTATTACTAAGCATATGCAGCGTCGAGTGATACAGCGGATTCTGGGTCAGTTACTGATGGTGTTTAGTGTGACGATGATTCCACCCATGCTGGTAGGTTTGCATTATGGCGAACTGGATGCTCTTTACAGTTTTGGCGAAGCATTTATCGCGACATTGATTACAGGCTTTTTGCTGTGGATCCCGTACTATCGGCATCATGGTGATCTACGCCTGCGTGATGGGTTTATTATTGTCGTACTTTTCTGGACGGTGTTGGGAACATTCGGTGCGTTACCCTTTTTGCTTTCAGATGCAGTTAAAATTTCCGTGGTGGATAGTGTCTTTGAGTCAATATCAGGGTTAACCACAACCGGAGCAACAGTCCTTTCACAGCTCGATACCCTGCCTTATTCCATACTGTTTTACAGGCAGCAGCTGCAGTGGCTGGGTGGAATGGGGATTATTGTTTTAGCGGTGGCAATACTGCCCATGCTCGGCATCGGCGGGATGCAACTGTATCGAGCGGAAACACCTGGTCCGGTCAAGGACAGTAAGCTCACACCAAGAATCACTGAAACAGCCAAAGCACTCTGGTACATCTATCTTACCCTGACCATTGCCTGCGCGTTTACTTACTGGCTGGCGGGCATGAGTGTTTTTGATGCGGTAAGCCATAGTTTTTCAACAATTGCAATCGGCGGATTTTCAACCCATGACATGAATATGCAATATTTTAATAGTCCGGCGATTGAATGGGCAGCAATTGTTTTTATGCTTGCTTCCGGAGCGAATTTTGGCCTGCATTTCATCGCATGGCGTCGGCGACAGTTGAACCTTTACTGGCACGATGCCGAGTTCAGGATGTATATATCCACATTGATGGTGGTCAGCCTGATTACACTGACCGTGATGTATATCCATTATGCCAATCCCGAATGGTTTTTATTATTGACTAAATCCGTTTTTCAGGCGGTATCCATGGGAACGACCACCGGGTTCACATCAGCACAGTTTTCTGCCTGGCCCACATTGTTACCCGTTTTATTAATTATGATCAGTTTCATTGGTGGCTGTGCCGGTTCCACGGGCGGGGGAATGAAAGTGATCCGTATATTGCTGTTGTTTAAGCAGGGCGCCAGGGAAATTATGCGGCTTATCCATCCAAACGCACAGTTTGCGGTCAAGCTTGGCAAAAAACCGGTGGATAACCGAGTGATTGAGGCAGTATGGGGTTTTCTGGCAGCCTATGTTGTTGTCTTTGTGGTGATGCTTTTATTGTTATTGGCCAGCGGCCTGGACCAGGTCACTGCCTACTCCGCAGTGATTGCTACGCTGAACAATCTTGGCCCCGGTCTGGGAGAAGTGGCTGAAAATTATGCCGGGATTAATAATTTCAGCAAGATCGTATTATGCATGGGCATGCTACTTGGGCGTCTGGAGATCTTTACTTTGCTGGTGATCTTTACCCCGGTGTTCTGGCAGCGCTAGATTTGTGTGTAAGCCGGCCGAAAAATGGGACGCAATATTTGCCCGGCAATCTTGTGCGGAAGCTGCGGCGGCACGCGTGGTTAAGGAAAGTTCTCATTTGTTACCCGCCAGCGGATCAGCCCTGGACCTGGCCTGTGGTCTCGGAGGGAATGCCATTATGTTGGCACGCAGCGGTTTGAATGTGCATGCCTGGGATATCTCCCGGGTGGCCATTGAAAAACTGGATCAGTACGCACAACAAAAGCGCCTCGATATCACTATCAGGCAATGTGATGTTGAAAAAACGCCTCCGGGCGCCAGGCAATTTGACGTAGTGGTGGTTTCATTTTTTTTACATCGTCCAATCATGTCTGCAATTATAGATAGCGTGAAACCGGGGGGTTTGCTGTTATATCAGACTTTCACCCGTGAAAAAGTGTCGCAGCAAGGCCCGACTAACCCTGACTATCTGCTGGCGAAAAATGAACTGTTAGCAATGTGCCAAGGGATGGATATTCTTGTCTATCGCGAAGAGGGTCGACAGGGTGATGTTTTACTGGGATGGCGAAATCAGGCGATGGTGGTCGCAAGACAAAACAAAAGCTAATAAGGATAATCATTGCCGGGCGCTGGTCGTTTGAAGCGCTTGTAGCTCCATAAATACTGGCCTGGCCTACTGTTGATAAGACTTTCGATAGTATGATTGAGAGTGTCGCATGCGATCACGATATCACTGTCATAAATTTTCTCATTGGCTGCAAAATAATAAGCGTCATAGCAAAACGGCTTTTCGTCATTGCGTAGTGCATAGCAAAAAACGACCGGGCAGTTCAGCTTATGGGCAAGTTTGCATACCAGCGTGCTGGTGTAACATTGCCTGCCAAAAAAATGCGAATAAACGCCGCCGTTGCCTTCCGGCACCTGGTCCGGCAGGATGCCCACCGAACCGCCTGCCTTGATATGCCTGATCAGGGTCTTGATATTGAGACTTTCAGTGCTTATCACTTTGCCGCCAGTACTGGTGCGTCCCTGACAGGATAACTGTTCAATCGATGCTGATTTTGGCGGCGCATACAGGATGAGCAGATCCGTGCTGGCGGCTGTAAGTAAGCCGATAAATTCCCATGAACCGAAATGAGGGGTGACAAAAATGGTGCCTGATGACTGCCGACCGGCATCATTAAGAAAATGCCTGTTTTCAATTTTTCCGGTTAATGTGGTTAATACTTGCTGTGGATTGCGCCATAGCCAGAAGCATTCAATCAAGGTTTTGCCATTTTCAATCAGCGTTGTTTTAAGCAGGGATTTTTTTTGTTGATCGTTAAGTTCTGGAAAGCATATGCTGATATTAACCTTGGCAATATGCCTGTTTCGGTTATTAAAATAATAAAGTAATACACCGATGGCCTTGCCCAGGCGATGGTGAAACGTGAGCGAGGTGCGTGCCAGAAATTTTAGAATGAGGTTTATCAACAATCGAGTATGTGAGCACTAAAGGTGTGTCTGGTCGTGCGTGTTATTTTTATCAATTAATGGACGCATTGCCGATAATAGGCTTTTATAAACATGCGGATTATTTTTCTCTTCATTGTTTAGTAACTGCTTAAAATAATATCGCTGGGTGGGCATATCAAAGCAAGCGGGGCAATTTTCTGTAATCACCGGCAGCCCGGCATTGTCGGCAAAAGCACGTGTCTGTCTCTCGCGCACATAGATTAATGGGCGAATGACCCTTAAGTCACCGGCATTAATGACATAATTGGCTTTCATGGTATTGAGTTGGCCGCCATGAAAGGCCGACATTAAAAAGCTTTCCGCCAGGTCGTCCAGATGCTGGGCAAGCGCGATAACATTATACTGATGTTTTCTTGCGGTGCTGTAGATGATCCCGCGTTTCATGCGTGAGCAAAATGAGCAAAAGGAATTGTTATCCATGTGTTTATCGGCAAGCTTGAGGATCGGTTCAGACTGGTAAAAATAGGGTGTTCCAAGGTCGCTTAAATAAGACTTCAGTGGTGAAGGGTCGAAGGCGTCAGATTGTGGGTCCACGGTCAGGACACCGACATCGAAACGAATCGGCGCATGCTTTTGCAGATGTAATAATATATGCAGCAGGCTTAATGAATCTTTGCCACCAGAAAGACCAAGCAACACACGATCATTCGGGCGGATCATTTTATAGTCAGAGATTGCTTTGCCCGCCAGGTGTAATAAAGATTTTGGTGGTTTAGTATATTGCATGAGCCCGTCAGTCAATTTTTTGTATTAGTAAATGTTAACACTTTATCCCGAGATATCCTCCCATCATGAATTCTATATGCCGGTTTCGGGCGGGCACCAGTTATGGGTGGCGGAATATGGAAACCCGGATGGTTTACCCGTTGTGTTTTTGCACGGTGGCCCCGGGGCCGGGTGTGAGTCTTACCATCCACGCTTTTTTGATCCACAGCAATACCGGATTATATTGTTTGACCAGCGCGGCGCGGGCCGCTCAAAGCCACACGCAAGTCTGCAGGACAACACCACCCAACATCTGATTGCTGATATGGAAGTTATTCGTGAGCATCTGGCGGTGGACCAGTGGGTAGTTTTTGGCGGTTCATGGGGTTCGACACTCGGACTGGCCTATGCGCAGACACATCCCCAAAGAGTGCTGGGCCTCGTCCTGAGAGGGATATTTCTGTGTCGAAATGAAGACATAGAGTGGTTTTACCAGCACGGTGCCAGTGAGATTTTTCCGGACTACTGGCAGGATTATCTGGCAGAGATTGACGCGCACGAACGTGACAATATGGTTGCTGCCTACTATAAAAAACTGACGGCCAGTGATTTACAGGTACGCCGGCAAGCCGCGTACCAATGGTCAATCTGGGAGGGCCGGGCATCCACATTGCGTGCTAACAAAAATGTCGCCGGCCATTTTGCCAATGATCATGTGGCGCTGAGTCTGGCCACCATTGAGTGTCATTATTTTATCAATCAGGCATTTCTGAAACCCAATCAACTCACCGACAATGCTGACCGATTAAAACAAATACCGGGATATATCGTTCATGGTCGTTATGATGTGGTATGCCCGCTATCACAGGCATTTGCCTTACATCAGGCCTGGCCACAGGCACACTACACTGTCGCACCGGCCAGTGGCCACTCCGCCACGGAACCGGAAATAATACATGCCTTGATCACCGCGACGCGTGACATGGCACAACGCTATCGATGATTATACTGATTCAACGGGTAGCACAGGCGAAGGTTGAGGTCGACCGGCAATCCATCGCACATATCGGAAGGGGCATACTGGCCCTGGTGGCGATACAGCCCGGCGACAATGCAGAAATAGTTCAGCGTGGTGTGAATCGTGTACTTAATTACCGTATTTTTGCCGATCATCAGGGTAAAATGAATCTCAGCCTGATGGACACACGGGGCGAACTTCTCATGGTGCCCCAGTTTACGTTGCTGGCGAATACCAACAAGGGTAATCGCCCCGGTTTTGGGAACAATGTCCCGCCGGACGTGGGCGAACATTATTTTAATGAGGCGGTGGCTTATGCGCGGCAACAATATGCTGATATTCAGCAAGGCCAGTTTGGTGCCGATATGCAAGTGAGCCTGACCAATGACGGCCCTGTCACCTTCTGGCTAGAAGTATGAATTAAGTCTACAATCACTTATCAATTATTTAATACTAAACACCTTAACACTCTCTTTACAAAATCATGACGGCGCGAGCAGCAAAAGTTGAACGTAATACGCTGGAGACCCAGGTTTCCGTGCAACTGGATATAGACGGATCTGGCAAAGGTGAGATCAATACCGGGGTCCCTTTTCTTGATCATATGCTTGAACAGGTTGTTCGCCATGGCCTGCTGGATATCACAATCACCGCCACCGGGGATATTCATATCGACGATCACCATACAGTCGAGGATGTCGGCATCACCCTGGGCCAGGCTTTCAGCAAGGCATTATCGGACAAAAAAGGCATCCGTCGTTATGGACATGCCTATGTCCCTCTGGATGAGTCCCTGTCGCGCGTGGTAGTCGATTTTTCCGGTCGACCCGGCCTTTTCTATCACGCTGATTTTCCGAGGGCCCGTATTGGCAATTTTGATGTGGATCTTGTTATTGAATTTCTACAGGGCTTTGTCAATCATGCTCAGGTTACATTGCATGTGGATAATCTGCGCGGCAGTAATGCCCACCATATCGCTGAAACCATTTTCAAGGCATTCGGACGCGCACTCAGGCTGGCCTGCGAAATGGACCCGCGCATGTCTGATCAATTACCTTCGACCAAAGGCGCGCTATAGCGAATCTGTTTTTAGCCTCTACAAGACGGTTTGTGAATAAACGTTTGAACAATACTACCTGAAAGCGATGGAAAAAGTTGTCATAGTTGATTACGGAATGAGTAATCTTCATTCCGTATTCAGTGCACTGAAAGAAGTGTCTTCACACCGACATCACATTGATATCAGCCAGGATGTGAAAGAAATTGACGAGGCTGACCGGATTGTCTTCCCGGGTCAGGGTGCGGCGGCGGACTGTATGCAGCAGATTGATGCGCTGGGGCTGAAAGATGCCATCATTCAGGCGGCAGCCGTTAAACCGTTTCTCGGTATATGTATGGGCATGCAGGTGCTGATGGAAACCAGTGAGGAAAACCAGGGCACACAGTGCCTGGGGATAGTAAACGGCAGTGTTGACGCCTTTGTCAAAGCACACCGGGCAGTCGGCATTCGAGACCTAAAAATACCCCACATGGGCTGGAATACCATTCACCAGACGATTGACCATCCATTATGGCAAAACATTGCACAGGACAGTTATTTCTACTTTGTGCATAGTTACTTTGTCAATTTGGCCGATGATCAGCAATCCGCCGGACAAACCGATTACGGGGTCAGATTTTCTTCTGTACTGGCACAGGGCAAGGTGTTTGCCATGCAATGCCACCCTGAAAAAAGTGCGGCAAATGGCTTACAATTATTAAATAACTTCCTGAACTGGAGTGGCAACTGAGCGATTGATTCATATGATTATTATTCCCGCAATCGATATCAAACAAGGGCGTTGTGTGCGTTTGCGACAAGGGCGCATGGACGACGAAACTATTTTTTCCGAGGACCCGGTCGAAGTCGCCGAGCGCTGGATCGCTTCAGGGGCACAGCGCCTGCATCTGGTTGACCTGGATGGCGCGGTGAGCGGTGCGCCGAGAAACTTCGATATTATCAAGGCAATCACCTCAAATCACCCGGATATACCTGTGCAGGTCGGTGGTGGAATCAGGGACGAGGACACGGTGCAGGAATACCTGGAAGCAGGTGTGCAGTACGTGATTATAGGGACACGTGCGGTGACGGCACCGCATTTTGTCAACGATTTATGCCTGGAATTCCCAAACCATATTATTGTGGGTCTTGATGCAAAAAATGGCAAAGTGGCCATCGATGGCTGGTCAAAATTATCGCATCATGATGTGGTTGACCTGGCGCAGCATTTCGAGGCAGACGGGGTCGCGGCCATAGTTTTCACGGATGTTAGCCGTGATGGCATGATGCAGGGCTTAAATGTGGAATCCACCGTGGAACTTGCCGAGGCCATCCACATTCCGGTCATTGCTTCCGGCGGGGTGACAACCATCGAAGATATCAAGCGGCTGTGTGCCACAGATGAGGAAGGGATTATTGGCGCCATTGTTGGACGGGCACTGTATGAAGGCACCATTGATCTGGCAGAGGCACAGACGATTGCCAGTCAATCGACCGACCCGTCGCGATAATTCAGTAAAGATGACGCTGGCAAAAAGGATTATTCCCTGTCTGGACGTGGATGCCGGGCGTGTGGTTAAAGGGGTCAGGTTTGTTGATATACGCGATGCCGGTGATCCGGTAGAAATCGCCAAGCGCTATGATCAGGAAGGTGCCGATGAAATCACTTTTCTCGATATTACCGCCAGTTCGGATGAGCGCGATACTATCGAACAGGTAGTCGAGGATGTCGCCGCACAGGTATTTATTCCCCTGACGGTCGGTGGCGGGATTCGCACACTGGCGGATATACGGCGCATGCTGAATGCCGGCGCAGATAAAGTCGGCATTAATACGGCGGCCGTGCACCGCCCTGAATTTGTTAAAGAAGCCTCCGATAAGGTCGGTTCGCAATGTATTGTTGTATCGATCGATGCCAAGCGCGTATCAGTGCCGGGCCAGCCCGGGCAATGGGAGATATTTACTCATGGCGGACGCAACCCCACCGGGATTGATGCGCTGGCATGGGCAGTCAAAATGGCCGAGTATGGCGCCGGCGAAATTTTACTTACCAGTATGGACCGTGATGGCACCAAGTCCGGCTTTGACCTCGAATTAACCCGTGCGGTCAGTGAAGCCGTGTCGATCCCCGTCATTGCTTCAGGGGGTGTCGGAACACTTGAACATCTGAGCGAGGGTGTCAGCGAGGGTAAGGCAGATGCGGTGCTGGCCGCCAGTATTTTCCATTTTGGCGAATTCACCATCGCACAGGCCAAACAACATATGCGCCAGCATGGGATTACCGTTCGGCAATAAACTTTCCCGACTCTGTGCCGTCTCAATAACACGGGCCTGTGGCTGTGCTATCCTGTCAGGCAGGGAATGTAAGGGCAGCAAGACATGCATAATCATGAATACCAACAGCACCAAATACTGGAACAATTGCAGAGTGTGCTGTTAAGTCGTAAGGAGGCAGATGCGGACGAGTCCTATGTCGCGAGTCTGTACCAGAAAGGCCTGGATCACATTCTTAAAAAAGTGGGTGAAGAATCCAGTGAAGTCATCATTGCCGCGAAAGGAAGTGATGCGACAGCGCTGACCAAAGAAGTGGCCGACCTCTGGTTTCATTGCATGGTGATGCTGGTGAACAAAGGGGTGGATGTCAATGATGTACTGGCAGAACTGAGCCGCCGCTTTGGTACATCAGGCCACGTTGAAAAAGCGCAACGCACATCAAAGCGCTAAAGAATTTTGGAGAAATGTTATGGGAATCAGTATTTGGCAACTATTAATTATTCTGGCGATCGTGCTACTTCTTTTTGGCACCAAACGTCTCAAAAACATGGGTGCGGATGTCGGCGGTGCGATTAAAAATTTTAAATCCGCGGTCAAAGATGGTGAGTCAGACAAGTCAGACGAAACTGACAAGCCCAAAGATAATTAAGCCGGCAATAACCACGAATGTTTGATTTTAGTTTCTGGGAGCTGGCGATTGTTTTAGCGGTTGCCCTGATTGTTGTCGGTCCGGACAAGCTTCCGGCGCTGGCGGCAAAAATCGGGCGTTGGGTTGGTAAGGCGAAGCGCATGATGACATCAGTGCGTTCGGACATCGAAAACGAACTGAAAGCGGCGGAGCTCAAAGAAATGCTGGAGAAACAGCAGAGTGAGATTTCACAGCTTCGTAATATTCTCAACGACGCGCAGTCGGAAACGCAACAGCACATCCAGAAAGCACTGGATGACTCGGCACCCGGCAGGCCCTCTCAAAAAGAAAACGAATAACCACCACTACTCACGGGAATTTTTGCTGGCAGCTGTTATCAATGTCCACTGACACCCCCAATCCATCAAACAAGCAGGAATCACTGGTCAGTCACCTGGTAGAACTGCGTGACCGGTTAATCAAAATTATTGTGGGCATTGCCATGGTGTTGTTGTGTCTGTTTCCATTTGCCAATGACATTTATTCTTTTCTGGCCGAGCCATTACTAAAACACTTACCCGAGAGCAGCACCATGGTGGCCATCGATGTGGCGTCACCTTTTCTGACGCCATTTAAACTGGTGATGCTGCTGGCCGTGGTGATCACGATCCCGTGGATTCTTTACCAGCTGTGGGCCTTTATTGCCCCGGGGTTGTATAAACATGAAAAAAGACTGGTGATGCCCCTGCTCGTCTCCAGTTCAGTCCTGTTTTATCTTGGGATGGTGTTTGCCTATTTTGTGGTATTCCCGCTGGTGTTTGGATTTTTTACCAAAGTCGCCCCCACCGGGGTGGAAGTGATGACCGACATCAGCCGTTACCTGGATTTTGTCACCAAGCTGTTTATCGCCTTTGGTGCGGCCTTCGAGGTGCCGGTATTGACGTTTGTCCTTGTCATGACCGGGGTGACCACGGTGGAAGCATTGTCGGCGGCGAGGTCATATGTCATTGTAGCGGCGTTCGTGGTGGGTATGTTGTTAACACCACCGGATGTGATCTCCCAGGTGCTACTGGCCGTGCCGGTGTGGCTGCTGTTCGAACTGGGCCTGGTGATGTCAAGGATATTTCAGAAGCGCCAGCTGGCAGACATCCGCCCCGGGGAGCGGCGGTTCCGGCCAATGACAGACGAGGAAATGGATCTCGAGCGGGATGAGAGTGAATTACTAGAAACCGATCAAGAAAATAAAACCAATAAATCATAATAATATCTCACCATGGCAAACCAGCAAGCAGATGCAATTCAAAGAGCCATATTAATTATTCTTGATGGCTTTGGGGTGAATGAACAAGGGGAAAATAACGGCATCAGCGAAGCCAATATGCCCGTGCTTGATTATTATTTTTCTCACTATCCCTATACGACTTTGCAGGCTTCCGGGGCTGCTGTCGGGTTGCCGGATGGCCAAATGGGCAACTCCGAGGTGGGTCATATCACCATGGGTTGCGGCAATATCATTCACCAGGACCTGGTACTGATCAATGAAGCGATCGAAAACGGCCAGTTTTATCACAACCCGGTGCTGGTCAATGCACTGCAGTCGGCAAAACAAAAAGGACGCCCCATTCATTTGCTGGGCCTGGTGTCTGACGGTGGCGTACATTCCCATATCGCGCATTTGAAAGCCTTGCTCAAGATGTGCCAGCTCAACGACGTACGACCCGCAGTACACATGATTACCGATGGCCGCGATACCAGCCCGAACAGTGCTCTGAGTTATCTCGATGATATTAAAGACCTGCTCGAACAGGCGCAGGGCCGGGTGCACAGTGTCATCGGGCGTTATTATGCCATGGACCGTGATCGCCGCTGGGAGCGCACCGAGGCTGCCTGGCAGGCGCTGGTCAGTGACACCGGGCTACATGCGGACTCGGCACGGGAGGCCATTATGTCCTCTTACGAAAAAGGCAAGTACGATGAATTCATTGCACCGACGATTATCAATGGGACAAGTCGCATCGAAGCGGGCGATGAAGTGATCTTCTTCAATTTCAGAAATGACCGCCCGCGTCAGCTGGGGGCGGCCCTGGCCGAGCCTGCTTTCGATGAATTTGCGCGTGACGGTCATCCGCCGGTGAGTATGTGTACCATGACGGTGTTTCATTCCTCGTTTTGCAGCCCGGTGGCATTTGAGTCGGAAGAGCCGCGGGTCTCGCTGGCCGAAGTAGTCAGCCAGATGGGGCTGAAACAGCTGCATTGCGCGGAAACCGAAAAATACCCGCATGTGACATTCTTCATTAATGGCGGCAAGGAATCTCCCTACCCCGGTGAAGACAGAATCATGGTGCCTTCACCCAAGGTGGCCACCTATGACCTGCAGCCGGAAATGAGCGCCAGAGAAGTTGCCGACGAGGTAATTAAATCGATCGAGCAGGAGCAACACAGTCTGATCATTGTCAATTTCGCCAACGGTGACATGGTGGGCCATACCGCAGTACGTGATGCCATCATCCGCGCACTGGAAGTGATGGATGAGCAGGTCGGCAGGGTGCTGGAAGCCGCCGAAAAGGCGCAGATGAATGTGTTATTGACGTCTGACCACGGCAACTGCGATGAAATGTATGATGCCTTAACCGGGGATCCACACACCCAACACACCACCAACCCGGTGCCGTGCATGGTGATAAATCATGACGGGCGCGTGATTCAACTGGCCCGAGGCAAAGGGCTGGGCTCGGTGACGCCCACCATGCTCGACTTAATGCACATCCCGATTCCAGCCAGTATGCAGGAAGCGTCCCTCATTTTGAAATAACGCCGGCGGCGCTAATCAAACGGGTTCCACCACTTTTTCTTGTTTTCTTTGTCTTCCTGAACTTCTTCGTAGGTTGGCTGGGTGGCCAGATACTCTTCTTCGGTGGGTGGCACATAAGATTCATCCAGCACTTTTGAGACTTCACTCTGCCCACTGTTGCCGGACAGCCTCTGTTCAGTCACGGAAGAGAGCGTACGAATCGCATTGACCACCTGGGCCGGGGAAGCACTTTTCCTGAGCGGGATGTTGGTGCTGTTGCCCTTTTCCTGTGATTCGTATTTTCTTTGTAACAGGAATCGGATGTCCGGGGGAAATTGCGCCCACGGATCGGCAGTCACATGCTTGCGAGTGATTTGACTGCTGGAGACTTCCACGTTTTGCTGACCAAATAAGAGCAGGGAGGCACCGGATTCGGTGACCTGCAAACCGTCGCGTGCCAGGGAAAAGGCGACATCGACACACTTATCAATTCTCTGGTCTTTTTCCGGCGAGTTGCCGGCGCGAATGCAGACACGCCGAATGTAGTTAATATGGGTGTCGGTGATATCGACCGAGCGCCCGTCGACACTGCCACGCAATTCGCTGATGGCTTTGCGTTCTTCAGCACTGTTAGCGCTAACCGCGCCTTCCTGCACAATCACCACCGGCTTCTGGTAGGGCTGGTAGGCCGGGGTGTTGGCCGAAGAACCCTGCGAGCACAACTTGGTGATCTGCGCCTGGGTAAAGCCTTTATCGAGGTAAAACTGCACGGTTTCCGGGGTACATTGCGCCCAGCCATGCGAGGTGATGCCAAGTAGAATGAAACTGAGTAAGAATCTTGAAACCATGATTTTTTTTGCGGCCTGTTAACAACAATAGGAAGTAGACGCGCATGGTACAAGATAGTTTAACCAAATTCAGTAATTATAGGAAAAACATGCGGACATAAAAAAAGCAGGCACCCGAAGGTGCCTGCTTTAATGGTGTTTAGCTAATAACTACTAGCTTAGAACCACTGAACGATACCAAAGGCAATCATTTCTACGTCTTCACCACTGTCTACACCTGAACCGCCAATGCCGAAGTCATAAGACGCGTTGTCTTCGTTATCGACTTCAGAGTAAGTGACACGAAGCTCTGTGCCCGCTGGCATAGTGTAGAAAAGACCCAGGTTGATGGCTGTTGCATCAGTGTCATCTTCAGTGATACAAGTTGAACAATCCAGTTCGTCACCGTCCATGTAAGAGAAACGGAAGTCGAAGCCGTTACCAAAGGTTTGCTTACCAGAAACCATCCAGGCATCGCGCTCAACATCTCGGTCATTTTGGGCTAATGCGTGGTTACCGTTAAGTATTCCGCCAACTGTTGGGTTCATCATCGCATCAACACCATTGACACAACCTTCGTGGTCGTACTCCAGGTCTTCATACATGGCAGAAATTTGTGTGCTCATACCGTTACCCCACTGGTGGATATAACGACCAGCTAAACGCCATGATTTGTCATCAGAGTCATCACAACCCAGTTGAACCGCGGCCCACTCATCATGCACTTCATATGTAGCCGCTAGCCAGATGTTGTTGCCATTGGCTAGAGTATTTTCGTATGCAACACCCATTGACCAGATACGCGGATCCAGCTCATCAGCACCACTGGTACCAACAACGAGGTTATCACCATTGTCATCTGTAGTCGCTGCGTTGGTAGTGGCGATACGGAAGTGTAAACCGTTCATATTAGGTGACCAGTACTGCACGATTTCTTCCTGGCGGCGGTTGAAGGCCTGGCTGGCACCAAAACTGCCGTTGTAGAAGAATGCCTGGTTGCCACCGACATTACCCATAATAGAGGTGTGTGAGTCTGCACCGGCGTCATAGAAAGGGTCCACCCACTGTGCGACCATTTCGTTGTGTGGCAGTAACCACTGGCCGAACATGATTTCACCGAAAGTGCCGCTTAAGCTGATTTTACTGTTACGGTTACAGAAGTCAGAGAAACCGTTGAAGCGGTTGTGGAAAGTGAACTGTTCACACTGAAAGTTGACTTTCATTGGTGCGCCACCCACAGACATGCCGGTGTCTAGCGACGCGGCGAAGCCGATGTTGGCTGCGTTGTTGTTAATACGTGAAGAATTACGTGACTCACCACCTTGGTCGTAGTCAAGTAATTCATAAGACCAGTTTTGCCAGCCGTAAATGGTCCAGGTTGAGTTTGCGTTGCCGCCGCCGACACCACCTGCCGTTGCGGCGAAAGGGGCTGCCAGACCAAGCGCTAACGCTGTGCCTAATAGTTTAGTTTTCATTGAGACTCCTCTCATTTATTTAGTTTAAAGTACTCGAGTAGCTGCCTGTGTGGAGGTGATGGTTCGCGTATGACCGCATCCCCCCCTTCCTGAACCTCCACTCTGTCATGAGGTGCATTCCCGCATCCCTGGGAATGTGTTGTTGTGCTGTGTTTGCAACACAAAAACGGCCCATGACCGATAAAGCGTTGCAATCCTACCACACGTTTTTTGACGTACACCAACAAAAATTCACTTCTTTGTTGCATAAGTGCAACACTAGGGAGTGTTAAATCATTACCTGGTGGCATGTTTAATCCACTGAAAGTAGGTAAGTAAACGTTCACCCGACATCGGCTGCCACTGATATCACTTGAATCGTAAACCGTCAGTACCATGGGATCGGCATCTGTGGCAAAAAAACCACGCTTGCGAGTTTACGGCAACAATCCTGCTCTTCCGAGGATATGTGGCAGGCATGTTCATTCATAACCGTGTGGCTGTTGAACAGAAAACAGGCAGTAACGTCTGCCATTCACGCCGCTTTGTCGACATTGATAAACAAAATAGCGCGATAAATCATATTGTTATGATTCTTATCACATACTTTAAACGAATGACTGTTAATTTAAGCATTGCCCTGATTATTATTGTTGTGAGTATGGCCGTGGCCATGTGGGGCTGGCTCAAAAGAGACTAAGATTGTTCAAATCGGCTAGAGCAGGTCTTTTTTTGAGACAAACTTCACGGGCGCCTGCTCGGTAAATGCCTGATCGTGAATCATTTCAATCGAGAGACGGTCTTCATGGGTGGATATTTTCAAATGCTGAAGGTCCGGCAGGCGGGTGGCCAGGTAGGCGCTGGCCATGGCCAGCACCGATTCGTTGTCTTCGGTTAACGCCCGGGCTAACTGGTTGGCCATGAACACGGCCTTTTCCTGGGGGCTGGGTGTGGCAAAGTACTGCCCGGCAATATGAATGCCCTGATCCAGTTGTTGCTCCATGGCCTCCAGGTCACGCATCTGCTGATCGGTCAGCGCGCGGTCGCGATGGTATTCAAGCTCCTTATTGTTGTTGAGCGAGACGACCAATACCGGGGAAGCGGAGTGTGTGTTCATGTGTTAACGGATTTCGCGGGTGAATAACTGGGTAACCTGTTTGCGCATGTTTCCAACGACGCTGGTCAGTAATTCTGCCATGTCGTGGGAGTGCTGTAATCCCCATAATTCTGACAGATCCAGTAATGCCTCGGTAATGCCATTTTTATTGCGGCGAGTATCCAGCGATAGCATGTTTATCTTGATCAGACACAAAAGACTGTCGATGAACAAAGGCGACAAGGGCAGAGAATAGAGGGCGTCCTCATCCAGGTACGTCGCCTTAATGCATTGCAATGCCGCATAATAATAAGAGCCGGTTTCAGAATGCTCAAAGTCAAACAACGGGGAATAAAACTGTTTGAGCCTGATAATGTGTTTTTGCTGTACGCGGTGGTCAAGTGCCGGTTGCTGTAAACTTTCTTCCAGTATCAGCAGAGTCTCTTCAAGCTGAAGAATTGGCGAGGATGTGCGCTGCGAAGTCATCTGAATCGTGGGAATAATAGAGTGTGGACAGACAGGTGATTGATATAGTGTTTGTGTTTACGGGCAGTATAGCTTATGTCATGTCAGTGTTGGGTCCGTGAATGACGATTAACCCGTGATATATTTTCAACGATACGCTGACCATGATACGCACATGGATGGTTAGTGGTGAATGGATGTCCTGGTGGGCGATGCTTGATGTTTTATTATTGCTGTTTTAGTCACCGCATTAAAATTAAAATGGATGGCATTGGCACAAACCCGTGATGGTTTGTATCTGTTTGTTTTCGCGGTATTCATTTCAATGCCCAGCACGTATGACACGAAGCTTGTTTTAAGGAATCAACAATGAAACGTCTGTTCTCCCTGCAAGTGCTCATGGTTATATCGATAATGTTTTCGGTGGACGACAGCGATGCCAGTCGATGTGATGCGTTCAAGCGTTATGTCGAACAATATACTCTGGCGATTCATCATGATGGACATTTGCCGCAGGGCAATATTCAACATCCGGAACACGCCTATCTTATACAGAAATGTGTGATTGAACATTCACGTCACCGTATTGTTGGTTATAAGGCGGGGCTAATGAATGCACGCGCGCAGCACCGTTTTGACGCCCGGGAGCCCGTATTTGGTGTACTGCAGGCACATCATGTTTCGCCTGCTCCTGCGTTGCAGTTAAAGCCGCACCGGGTATTCCTGGCAGAAGCAGAACTGGCGATGAAGTTAAAAACAGACATTACAAATCTGAAGATGTTAAATGATGTGTTAAGCGCAGATATGAAGTCATTCGTTGACTCGGTGGCACTAGCTATTGAAATAGCCGACTTTAATTTCAGGCAGCCACAGACAGTGAATGCCAGGGATATAAGCGCGGCCAATGTGGGAGCCGCCCATGTTTATGTGGGTGAATTTGCCAATATTGAACAGGTCGAGCTTGGCCAACTGAAAATGACTTTTGTAAGCCCGGCCCAAGACGTGGCAGATGAGATAATGCTGCCTGTCGATTATGAGACGCAACTGAAATGGTTCATCAGAAAAGCCTATCTGGAGGGTTACGCGTTGAAAAAAGACATGGTGTTGCTTGGCGGGTCACTATCACCTCTGCAACCTGTGCAGCCGGGTGAGTATCGGCTCAAGTCCAAAAATTTTGGCGTGTTGTCTCTAGTTGTGCACCAGGGTGGCGGGATTTTCGAGATCCGCCAGTAGTTGTTTGACTTCTCGATCGTGCGGTGCCACCTTGATGGCACGCTTTAAAAAATATTTTGCGCGCTTGGTGTTGCCATCGCGAATATCGAGTGTTGCCCAGGTGTAGTAACGATTTTTGATCGTCTCGAGGCCATCCAGTGCCTGCTGGTTGCCGGGTTCAATCTGCAGTATTAAATTAAATGTTTCAAAGGCATTGTCATCCGCCGGAGTGGTCAGCTTCTTATTCTCGATTTGTGCACTCGCCAGTTCTAACAGTGTCTGTACGATATGTCCGTCACCCTGTGCGATGTTATTTTCAACTTGTTTGTTGGTAATGGCGATCTCTGTTTCACTGATTTGTTCGGTCAGAGAGACTGTATCATGTGAGTCAGAATTATCGCTGGTTTGAGGGATCAATGTTTCGGGTATCAGTGACTTGAGTGCCGGTAGCTTAAAGAAGCCACCGGACCACGCCAGCACACCCAGACTGGCCAGCAAGATGAATAAAACAATATAAGTGTGTCTTTTACTGGCCGTTTTTTCTGTGGTCGGGATGCTCTGTTCGATAGGCGTGGCAGAAGGCTGGTCATTGGGCACGGAACCATCCACACTATTCGGAACGGGATCATTAAGATGTCTCAGCGATTCCAGGTGATAGGTGTCTGTGTATTCATTTTCATCCGTGTCAACATTATCCCCGGGCTGCTCTGTTTTATCTTCACTGGATTCGGGGCCGGCTATCTCAAGTGTATGCCCGTCAATGTGCTCATCGCTATGCATGACCTTCTCGAACACATTGGTATCCGTGCTATGTTTGCTGTCAGGTGACTGGCTGACCTCGATATAGATGGTTTGTTTGTCCGAGGGCTCATCATCACCTTGAATGGCGGGATCCACAGGGGGTGTTGGTGCATTGTGCTTTTTAAACTCAACATTTTCCTTGCGCTGACTTTCTATGTTGTCATCTACAGGGCCGGATTTTTCCGTGAAGTCAAACTGGTAATCCCGGGGAGGATAACTTGTCAGCATGCTGGTGCTGTGTACTGCATTTGTTAATTCATTAATCAGCCCGACAGTGACTTTGTCTTTGTTGCCGTACTGAGCATACAGCCTGATCCATTCGAGCAAGGCGCTGGCCGTGTGCAGACTGCCATTGGCCAGTGAACATATCTTTTTAATGGCGTGTTTGTTAAATGTGAGTTTTAGATCATCCTGTAATGATTGCTGCTTGTTGTTAATGAAATCTTCAATGTCTTCTTCTGTTAATTTGTCGAGAGAACAGTGCACGAGGCTCAGTTTTTTGATATCAGAAATCTGATTAACAATTCCAAGCAGGTCTGGCCCGCCCGAAAATATAAAGTTGACATTATTTTTACTGGTATTGATTCCAAGAGCGAGTTGAATCAGTTCATCAAGCAGTGTGACGGGACACTGGTCAGCATCATCAACAATGATGGCAAAGTGTGAATCCAGATGTATGGATTCGTAAACGATGGCAGAGATCATCTGCAGGTCGATGGCGGCCTCGTTATTTTGTGTATTAAAGGATTGACTGTTCAGAGCGATAGTGCGGACTTGATCGTGATGATCCGCAAAATAGCGTTCAATTGAAATGGGCTCAGACTGATGCTTGGCACTGGTCACAAGAATGATGTCAACACCATTAATGACATGCTGCAGAATGCGTTGCTTGTTTCTGGTTTGTGCACCATCAGCCTGCTGATGCTTTTCACCATCATGCATGATGAAGGAAGATTCATCTTGAATATTTTGTTCTAGTGCTTTCACGGATTATTTTAAGTTGCTATAGCTTTCGATGCTGCGAATATAAACAAACAGTTAGTGAATAAACTTGCGCTGTTTCACGCAATTTAACAACAAATAGAGAAACTTGCGTAATTGCAGGTTTAGGCCAAATCGACACAGGTTTGAGGCAAATAACGGATAACCATAGGGTGTTTATTTGTGGCGCGGTTAAAAAAAGTGCCCAAGTGCGTTATGATGGTGCTTTTAAATCAATTAATAATAAGAGGATACTGTGACTGAAGACTCAAAATATGGATTTGCCACTCGATCAATACACGCTGGCGCAGAGCCGGATCCTGTCACTGGTGCACGTTCTACACCAATCAACCAATCCACGGCTTTTGTATTTAAAGATGCCGATCATGCCGCGGCATTGTTTGGCCTGGAGGAAGCCGGGTTTATATATTCACGCCTGACAAACCCGACAGTGAGTGTTTTCCAGGAAAGAGTAGCAAGTTTGGAAGGAGGCGTTGGTGCAACATGTACCGCCTCTGGGCACTCAGCACAAATGCTGGCACTTTTTGCCCTGATGGAAAGTGGCGACGAATTTGTCGCTTCAAACAAATTATATGGGGGGTCAATTACGCAATTTGGCCATTCCTTTAAAAAATTCGGCTGGAATGTAAAATTTGTCGATCCGGTCGATCCGGAAAACTTTCGCAAAGCCGTCACGCCAAAAACCAAAGCCATGTTCACTGAAAGCCTGGCAAACCCGGGTGGCGTGGTTTGTGATATTGAAAAAATTGCCAATATCGCGCATGAGGCCGGTGTGCCACTGATTGTTGATAATACCCTGCCTTCGCCTGCGTTATGTCGCCCGTTTGAGTTTGGTGCGGATATTGTTGTCCATTCCACGACCAAGTTCATATCCGGGCATGGTAACGCCATGGGCGGTGCAGTGGTTGATTCAGGTAACTTTGACTGGTCGCAAAATGACAAGTTTAAAGGATTGTCTGAAAGTTGTGGTGCGTATCATGGGCTGAATTTCCATGAAACGTTTGGACCACTTGCATTCACTATGTATTCGCATGCCGTTGGGTTACGCGACCTTGGGCCAACTATGTCTGCCATGAATGCGTATTTATCACTGACCGGCGCGGAAACATTGCCACTGCGCATGAAAAAACATGCAGACAATGCGCTCGAGGTTGCCAAGTGGCTGACTACCCATTCCCAGGTCGATTGGGTTTCTTATGCAGGATTACCAGACAGCCCTTTCTATGAACTTGGGCAGAAGTACTGTCCACAGGGTGCGGGTGCGGTATTTACGTTTGGTGTTAAGGGTGGATATGAAGCCGGCGTGAAGATTGTTGATCGCTGCAAGCTATTTTCACATCTTGCCAATATTGGTGACACACGTTCATTAATCATTCATCCTGCCTCTACCACGCACCGTCAATTAACAGAAGAGCAGCAGATTTCTGCGGGTGCAGGACCGGATGTTGTCAGACTCTCTATTGGTATAGAGGATGCCGAAGATATCATTGCTGATCTTGAGCAGGCACTTGGGTAATCGTTAGCCGGCCAGCTTTTGTGAGTTAATTTTAGATGTGTCAGTTAGCAGGCTATATTGGTCCCGTCCATTATTTTTGGATTGGTAGGCTGCCTGGTCTGCTAGCTTCACATGCTCATTCCAGTTATTAACTTCGGTGCAGGAGCCATCATATACATAAGCACCTGCCGAAACAGTGACATGTACAATTTTTTCATTATTCAGTTGTATGGCGGTATTTCTGAATGCAGTAATGATACGCTGACATGTGACTTCCACCCCATCAACATTAGTTCCTGGTAAAATAACAGTGAATTCCTCACCGCCATAACGGCAAACAATATCTGAATCGCGCGTGCACTCAATTAAGATTTCAGCGACTTTAGTGAGTACGGCATCTCCGGCGGCATGACCAAGAGAGTCATTAATTTTCTTGAAAAAATCAATATCAATAAAAATAAGTCCGAGAGGCCATTTGTACCTGGTGGCATTGGCAAATTCAGTGCTCATTGCTTCATCAAAATAGCGTCGATTAAACAACCTGGTCAGCGCATCCCTGCGATTCATCTCCTCGAGCTGTTCCGTTTTTGACTGTAACTGTTTTGCGGTTTTCTGTAATGATTCCGATTCTTTTATCTGATTTAAATTTCTTAAAATCAAAATTTCCTTGGCTTGTTCTGAGATGAAGTCCAGTAACAGTGAATCATCCATTTCAATATCAAACATGGATGCGAGATCAGAATAGTTTTCAGAGACCGAATTGATGATCTGGTTAAATGTATCATCATTGAGGCTAATGATCTTTTTGGCCTGCTTGATTCTGTCGGCTATCAGGGCAGGAATGGTTTTTTCACTCGCGATAAAAATATCGGCAAGTAAGCTTGAACAGGCGACAGCCTTGGATAATGTATTGTCATCAAAATCACGATCAGCATGGCTGAAATGGATCGGGTCAATCAGGCGCTCAGGAATATGCCATTGTTCTAGTAACCACGCACCGACATGACTGTGATCCGCGCCCAGGTCAGATTGTTCTATCGTGCAAATCTGACGGTGGTCACTTTGATCCTCCAGGGCATCATACAATCCGGGCCTGGCTTTATCTAAGGCAAGCATACCAATATCCTGCAGGATGCCGGATAAAAAAGCACTGTCTTTGGAGTCGCCGCCCAGTTTTTGGACAATCGCCTGGCTTAACATGGCGCTGGCCAGTGACCGTTTCCAGTAAATGCTATAGTCAAGCCCTGAATTACTATCATCCTGTACACCCTGTCGCAGGGAAAAACTCAATGCGATATTCAATGTGCCATCGAGGCCAAACAAAATGATGGCCTGCCTGAGATTTTCGACTTTTCTTTGTTTTGTATAGAGCGGGGAATTCGCCATTCGAAGTAGTTTCGCGCTCAGGGCCGGGTCTACACTGACGACCTCAGCGACATCGCCGAGACTGGCGGTCGCACTCGAGCTTAGCTCAATGATTCGGGTTGCCACTGCCGGCGGACTTGGCAGATTTGTGCAGGACTTTAATAATAATAGTAATTTTTCACTTAACTGTTCCATGATCACCCGGGGCAATAAACCTGATTATTTTCACAGGCTATCGACAGCAATCAGACACCCTTTAATGAGGGGCATGCCTTTACGTCGGTTTTTTGTCACCAATGCGCGGGCGATGGTGACAAGACAGGTGGCGAAGTCAAGCGATGTCAAAATTACGAGAAATGGATGAGTGCTCTGATGGTCATAATTGAGTGCGTTGCTGTGTTATTCAGCTGAATTAGTATGGTGCTGTGGCGTCGGGGTTTCTACTGAGAACGGATTTTTGCCAATAAATGCACCTAAATGTTTGGCCGATTCGTATGCTTTTGCAATTGCTAATTTGTATTCAAGATTGTTTTCTACCAGTGATTTATCACCCTGTGCCGAACAATATAGCCTGGTAAATTCTTCGTCAGCTTTACATAAATGATCTAAAATTGTGTTTACGTCCATCTATCATCACCTTTAATTTTTCGTTTTACAGTGAATGTTTTCAGTGACTGGTGAAGGATAGTTCCTTAACATCACCCTTCACCATGACAAAAGAATCAATTATTAGTGTGCTTTAAGAACTTCAATCTTTCGCCTTTTTGCTTCTTCTCTCTTTTTAATGATGATTTGAAGTACACCATCCTTGTTGTTGGCCGTGATATCGTCAGTATCTGCGACATTGGGTAATATAAATTGACGATGAAATTTACCAGCGGGTCGCTCAAGTCGAACTCGTGGTTTCTCTTCTGCAAGAGCCAGTTTAGTGCGCTCGCCGGTTACTGTCAGGATGTTATTTTCCAGGCTAATATCAATTGCGTGAGTGCCAACGCCCGGCATGTCCGCATACAACTCAAAGCGATCATCATATTCAAGCACATCAACGTGCGGTGACCACTCAGCAGTACGTGAGCCTGAAATTTGGGCCTCGGGAATCACATCCTCCATGACTCGGTTGACTTGATTCTGAAATCGATTAAGTACAGGTTGAATACCATCATGCTGAACCATTTCTGCCTCCTATTTAAAATTAAATAAAAATCAGGGTGTTAATTAAATAATTAAAAATAGCGGGCGATTATCTCCGCGCAAATACAGATGGGGGAGCTTAAAAAAATTTCAAGGGCCAGGCGTAAAATTTTTACAGTAGTAAGCATCGTTTGTCAGAAACACGGATAATTTAAACGGGTTCCTGGCTTATAGCAGAGGCCATGTTGACTTCATTATGTCAGGGCTGTGTGCTTTCCGAGTATAAGCGGAGACTTTAGTGTCTGACATCCAAGTAAACTGAGTTGTTGATGACATGCTGATGAGTTCGCTATTCAGAAGTGAATATCTCCAAAATACATAATTATTACAACTTATGGGTATATAAATCAGAGTATTTCCTCGTTTAAATATTTATATATACTGTTTTACTAATATTGTTAATCCCAAGGAGAAAATGATGTTTGAACCGCTAACAGTGCCATTTGGTTGTGTCATGATGTATAACGTTGTCAAGCTCAAGCAAGGGGTTAGCCTGGAAGATGTTGAGCTACAACTGGGTGAAATGTGCAATGTCGTCAAAAATACTTATGGTGACGAAGAAGGTGGTTTTATCGGTGGCCAGGTATATAAATTTGGCGGTTTCATTTCGGAAGAAGGCTCAATGGATTCTGATGAAGACACTGGCAGTCATATTGCCATAGTGACCTACTGGAAATCATTCGAGCAGCATGAAAAGTCACATGCGGATAAAGTCTTTAAAGAAAAATTTGAAGCGTTAGCCGACTTTGCTGAAAATTATTATGAGATCGGTTACGAAATGTTATGGCAGGGAGAGCCTGAAGTCAGTTTAGCCAAGGCGAGCTAATCTGCATATGCGGTTTTGTATTTTGCCTGGATGCCATGCCCCGTCAGTAGCGGCTGCACGCTCTGCGACATGGTTATTAAAATTTATTGTCTGTTGTCAGGCACTAAACCGCGAAATAGATAATATAAAGTGGTGGGCCCGGTAGGACTCGAACCTACGACAAAAGGATTATGAGTCCTCTGCTCTAACCAACTGAGCTACGGGCCCTGACAGTGCGATTATAGATGCATTATTATTACTGGAAATCAGAATTATTCAAGTTCCAGGAAACTTCGCAATTGCTCAGAGCGTGTGGGATGGCGGAGTTTACGCAGGGCTTTAGCTTCTATCTGGCGGATACGCTCACGAGTGACGTCAAACTGTTTACCCACCTCTTCAAGTGTGTGGTCAGTATTCATATCGATACCAAAACGCATACGTAATACTTTTGCTTCGCGGGGTGTGAGTGACGCCAGTATTTCACGTGTTGCTTCGCTCAGGCCAACGCCGGCTGCCGCTTCAACAGGCGACTCGATATTGGCATCCTCGATGAAGTCGCCCAGATGTGAATCTTCATCATCACCAATAGGGGTCTCCATTGAAATCGGTTCTTTGGCTATTTTAAGCACTTTGCGCACCTTGTCTTCCGGCATTTCCATGCGTTCAGATAACTCTTCTGGCGTGGCTTCCCTTCCCATTTCCTGTAACATCTGTCTGGAGATGCGGTTGAGTTTGTTGATTGTTTCTATCATGTGTACCGGGATACGAATGGTGCGTGCCTGGTCAGCAATAGACCGGGTAATGGCCTGGCGGATCCACCAGGTGGCATAAGTAGAAAATTTGTAGCCACGTCGATACTCGAATTTATCAACCGCTTTCATCAGACCAATATTGCCTTCCTGGATTAAGTCGAGAAACTGTAAGCCGCGATTGGTGTATTTTTTAGCAATGGAGATAACCAGGCGCAGGTTCGCTTCAACCATTTCTTTTTTGGCCCTTCTTGCTTTGGCCTCGCCGATTGACATACGCCTGTTTATTTCTTTGATTTCGGCAATACTCAGTTTGGCTGATTCCTGGATGGAGGCAAGTTTCTGTTGCTCTTTAACAACTTCTTCCTGGACTTCCTTGAGTGATTCGGAGAATTTGGTATTGGACTTGATCAATCCGCCCACCCATTCAGGGTTGGTTTCGTTCTCAGTGAATGACTCGATAAATTTTTTCTTTGGCATGCGTGAGTAATCGACGCACAGTGCCATGATGAGTCTCTCATGATTACGTATACTGCTCACAGTGGTGCGCAAGTCAGCGGCCAGTGCATCAATGACTTTCTGGGTCAGTTTGAGGCGCATGAACCATTCGGCGATTTCTTCACGAGCCGCATGGGCTTTCTTGGGACTCTTCTGGATGCTGGCAGTTTGCGAAGATTTGTAAAGTTTTGCCAGTTTTTCAAAATGCTCGCGCGCTTCTTCAGGATCAGGACCGGTATCTATTTCTTCTTCGGTGCTGTCATCATCATCGTCGCTGGCATCGTCGTCAGTGGTGTCTTCTGTATTGTCGTCGCTTTGAGCCTCGTCAGTGTTAACCACTGTAGGAGTTTGAATTTCCTCTTCCGCATCGGGGTCTATAAAACCCGAAATAAGATCGGTCAGGCGCATTTCCTCGGCTTCAACTTTTGCGTACAACACCAGTAATGTTTCAATGGAGCGAGGATAGTGGCCAATGGCGAAGAGTACTTGCGAGAGTCCTTCCTCAATGCGTTTGGCAATTTTGATCTCACCTTCACGGGTCAACAGGTTCACAGTACCCATTTCACGCATGTACATACGCACCGGGTCAGTGGTTCGTCCAAATTCGCTGTCGACCGAGGCGAGTGCAGCCGCGGCTTCTTCGGCCAGATCATCGGCAGACGCAGCAGATTCCGATAGCAGCAGGGACTCTTCATCCGGCGCCTGTTCATGAACGCGGATACCCATGTCGTTAATCATGCTGATGATATCTTCGATCTGTTCAGGATCAACAATGGAGTTTGGAAGGTGATCATTCACCTCTGCGTATGTAAGGTAGCCCTGCTCCTTACCCTTGGCGATAAGGCCTTTCAGGCTGTATTCCTGACTCTGCTGATCTGTATTTGTGTCTGAATCCATTAGGCTACCTGCGGACAATAACGTTTAATCAAACCGCCCATTATATGCAAGTCTATCTGATATATAAACATGCCAAATGAGATGTTTAGTAACAAAATCGTCGTTCCTGGTGGTTAAATTCCATATAGTTAATTATGTATTTTCTTGCTGAATGAATGCTTCCAGCGCAATCCTGCGGATGTCTTCCTTGAAACGCTGCATCGTCTGTTTAAAGGATAACTCACGATTTTCCATATCCGGTGGATCCCACATCAGAAGTTTCTGCAGTGCCTGGTAGTTTTCATCGTTATGAAATCTCTCTACCAGGGCGATAGCACTGATATTTGGGTCTTGATCGATAATTTCAAGTAGCCGGACAAAAAGTTTGATTCCTGGCATCGACTGAAGGTAGCTTAGTTCCTCCATCGTCAGAGCATGCTGTGCCAGTTGTGGGTCACGGATTAATAAGGCGATGGCCAGGCGGCTTTTGGTATATTTTAACGAGCGACTGGTTTTTTTGTTTGTTAAATTGCTTGATACATGACTCTCGGTCGGGGCTGAATTGGTTGCCGTGATAGTGGCTCCGACGCGCCGGTTTAGTTCCTGGTACATCAGGTCACGAAATACTGTTTTTGGCAACCGGGAAAGCAGTGGCTGGGCAAGATTAGCCAGTTTTGCCCGGCCATCGGCGGTAGTCATGTCTATATTGCTGACAAGGTTTGCAAAAAAATACTCCGACAGAGGACTGGCTTTTGTAAGATATTCATTAAACGCTGTTTTGCCCAGACTGCGAATCAGAGAGTCCGGGTCTTCACCTGCTGGCATAAAGGCAAAGCGAATACTGGTTCCGTCTTTAAATTCGGGAAGGATATTCTGCAATGCTTTCCAGGCAGCAGCCTTGCCAGCACGATCACCATCGAAGCAGAATATTAAGTCGGAGGTCAGGCGCAATAAATTACGTACATTCTGTGATGTTGTTGCAGTGCCTAACGTGGCGACACAATGCGGTATATCGTGCTGTGAGAGGGCGATGACATCCATATAGCCTTCCACAATTATCAGTTGGTTCAGCCTCCCCAGTGCCTGTCTGGCTTCATAAACACCATATAATGTGGTGCTTTTATGAAATAGTTCGGTTTCCGGGCTATTAATGTATTTCGGAGGATGGTCGTCCATCGCCCGGGCGCCAAACGCCACGACGCGTCCACGCGGATCTTTGATTGGAAATATGATTCGATGGCGAAAGCGGTCGTAAACATGACCATTAGCCTTTTCAGACAACAAGCCATTGTTCACCAGGGTTTGTTGGGGAAACTTACCCGATAAATAACTTTTTAAATTGTCAAAACCCTGTGGCGCATAACCAATATTAAACCGGCTGGCACTCTCGCCGGTAATGCCGCGATCCTTAAGGTATTTAATGGCAGCCGGGTGATTGCGTAATTGCTGCTGAAAATACTGGCTGGCTGTTTCCAGGACCTGGTAATTTTCACGCTGTTCGTGTTGCGGGAAGTAATCGGTTTGTTGTTCTATCTCCAACCCTAAACGCTCGGCGAGTAACTCAATTGCCTCGATAAATTGCAGGCCTTCATGTTCCATTAGGAAATTGATCGCAGTGCCATGGGCACCACAGCCGAAACAGTGATAAAATTGTTTATCGGGACTTACAGTAAAGGAAGGTGTCTTTTCCCCATGGAATGGACAGCAGGCGCTGTATTCCCTGCCTTTTGGTTTGAGCTCCACATAGGCCTGGATTAAATCAACAATATCCGTTTGATTTAATACACGATCGATGAAAGGTTGGGGTATTTTGCCGGCCATGCAATTAGTCTCTGGCGCCCGATTGCAATTTCAGATCATTAGAGACTACTCGCTGATGCGAACATGTCAATATATCGCATATCATTCCGGGTAACCGGCACAGTTTAATATGCCGGACCGGTTTGGTTATTCAACAAACTGCTTTATGGATTGAATTGACACGGGCCAGGGTTTATTTTTTTTCAGATTGCCGGGTAGTGATGTCACTGCGGAAAGGGCTTCAGACCGGTTACTATAGTCTCCTACAACCAGCACATAATAAGTGTTCCCTTTCACCGGTTTGCTGAAGTAGGCATAATCTTTTTTCAGGTTGACCTGTTTGATCAGTGCTTCAAGTTGACTGCGTTCCTGTGTGGCGACAACCTGCAAAGTATAATGCGAGGGGTTCAGGCCTTTTAACCAGGCAACGCCATATTCCGCGGAAGCGGATGGTTGACCACTCTCCTTGACCGTGACGGGTTTGGCAGGCTGAGCGGATGTTTCACTCTTCTTTTCGCGGGAAGATTCAGCCACTTTAGTAAGGGATTCTTTCAGTCCGGCCAGTTGTTTCTCATCGAGTGATTCTATTGACTCAGCGAGTAATGAAGGGAGTTTCGGTGACGTTGTTGGTTCTCCGTCTTTACCAGAATGATCAGGACTCAACAATGGCGCTTGATTTTTAATTCCGTCTTTATCGATGTCGGGGATTGTAGGTAACGGCAGAGACGGCGTTTGCAGGTTTTTGGGTTGATGAGACTCCTGCGCAATAGGTGACAGTGTGGGTGCATTTGCAGGCGTGTCGAGGGGGATAGTTGTTTCCTCCTGTGAATCATCGCCGATTTTAAAATTAATATATAAACCCGCGCCGACAATGGCGAGTAAAGTCAGGAACAGTACGGGGATTCTGGGCTTTGGTCGGCGGATAATAATATTGGGGTCATCAAAATCGCTGAGCGTGGCCTCATTTCCCTGGCCTTGTAAACTGCGTATCGCCAGCTCATGAATTTGTTTTACGTTGCCACCTGAAGCCTTGTATATTTCTGTAATTTTTGCTTCGTCAAATAACACATCACTTTCAAGCCCTGCCACATCAAGTCGATGGTTTATGTAGTTTTTTGTTTGCTCATAGGAAAAAGGCCGCACATTGATTTGATAAACCTGGGTGCAGGCTGGATTTGAATCTTCAAGGTCCGCAATGGAGACTTTAAGAATATTTTCCCCGGCCAGTATAAAGCCGAGGCTGGTGGGACAGGCCAGCCCGATTCGGTGCTTCAGTGTAAAAAGACGGTCCAGGGTTTCTTTTTGGAGCAGATGCGCATCGTCAATGATCAGCACCGCGTGAGGATATTCCTTCAGATAAAGGATAACGTAGTTTTCTATCGAAAGATCCGCAACAGGAGACTGCTCATGTGTATCATTGAGATGCCAGCGCTGTTTGATTTTATTTTCAATGGCGTCAAATCCAGTATCGGCCGTCGCACGTAAAGTGCAAAACTGGTACTGCTGGTAACCCAGCCTGAGGACTTTGCGCAGGTAAGTCGTCTTGCCCAGGCCAGTCTCACCCAACAGGACAATGGTCGTTGTTGGGTTAGTGAGATATTCCATGATGATATTGGCAGTCATTTCCAGCTGACTGTCGGTATACAGATATGCTTCATCTGCATGGTCCTTAAATGGATGTTCTCTCAAGCCCAATGCCTCGAGTTGCTCCTCGCTTAGTGCGTTGGGATCAGAGAGAGGGGTATCATCATTCATAGTGCTATCTGATTAATGCAGGTTTAAGGGTGAATCCGGCGATATTCAATTTGTGCATATCGGTCTGTCATTCCGGCAATGTAATCGGCAATCACACGAGCGAAAGCATCTTCCCCGCCTACCTTCTCACGTATCATGGCTTTTTTCTGGTGTTCATCAGGAAGTAATTCTGGATGATTAAAAAACTTGTTAAATAAGTTAGTTATGATCTCATTTGCATTAGCGCTCATCTTATTCACTTGTTCGTGTTGATACAAGTTTGCATGTAAAAATGACTTGAGTTCATCCATTTGCTTTTTAATGTGCTGGCTAAAAGCAACAACAGGCTGTTGGCAGTGACGTACATCCTGCAACGTCATAATTTGATGTTTGTGGATGTTGTGGCGTGTATTATTGATTAAATCACATACTAATTCATTGATAATGCGACGAATAGTTTCCTGTGCTTTTCTTTTGTCTGGCAAGTCAGTGAATTTCCCGTCGACAACAGAAAAATGACGGTGAAATAATTCTATTTGCTGTAGTTGTTCGAGATTAATCAGCCCTGAGCGCAGGCCATCATCCACATCATGGTTATTATATGCGATAGCGTCTGCGATATTTGTAAGCTGGGCTTCAATGCTGGGTTGGGTTCTATCGAGGAAGCGTTGCCCAATCGGGCCCATGGCACGGGCATTTTTGACCGAGCAGTGTTTAAGAATGCCTTCACGGGTCTCAAATGTCAGATTAAGACCATCAAAATCAGGATACTTTTCTTCAAGATGATCCACCACTCTTAGTGACTGAAGATTATGTTCAAAACCACCAAAATTTTTCATGCATGCATGCAAGGCATCCTGCCCGGCATGACCAAATGCGGTATGGCCAAGGTCATGTGCCAGTGCAATCGCTTCGGTCAGGTCCTCATTGAGGTGTAATGCACGAGATATTGAACGGGCAATCTGGGCGACCTCAATCGAATGTGTCAGGCGGGTTCGATATAAATCACCTTCGTGATTAATAAACACCTGTGTTTTGTATTCCAGCCGTCGAAAAGCAGTGCTGTGAATAATTCTGTCGCGATCACGCTGATATTCACTGCGCGTCGTGCAGGCGGGTTCTTTGAATTTTCTGCCCAGGGAGTCTCTTTCAGTGGCCGCATAAGGGGCGAGCCAGCGGTCTGCATTGACTGAATGCGTCATGTCTGCAGAATCGGTTGTCATACCGGTGATGATTGATGGAGTTCCATCAGCATTTGATGCAGTTGCGCCGGGTCATAGTCACTGGTTAAGCACGCATTACCAATGCTTTTAAGCAGAACCAAATACAATTTGCCCTCCCTGACCTTTTTATCTATAGACATCAACTCTATCATCCTGTCTGGAGTGAGGGTCTGGGGCAGCTGGGTCGGTAGCCGGGCTGATGAGATAAGTTGAGTGATTTGATCGACATCATTCTCATCTATCCATCCCAGGCGTTGAGAAAATTGTGCGGCCAATACCATGCCGCATCCGACGGCTTCTCCATGTAACCATACACCATATCCCAAGCCTGTCTCAATCGCATGACCAAAAGTATGGCCAAGATTTAATAGCGCGCGGCGTCCACTTTTCTCCTGTTCATCACTTGAAACGATGTCTGCTTTGCATCGGCAAGACTGCTCAACTGCATAAGCGATTGCATTACTTTCCAGTGCCAGCAACGAAGACATATTGTTTTGCAGCCATGTAAACAGTTGGCGATCGGCAATAACCCCGTATTTGATCACTTCTGCAAGTCCTGCGCTGAGTTCACGTGCTGGCAGGGTGCGTAATGTGTTGATGTCAGCCACGACACAACTGGGCTGGTAGAAGGCGCCAATCATATTCTTGCCGAGTGGATGATTGACTCCGGTTTTGCCGCCGACGGAAGAATCAACCTGGGAAAGTAATGTGGTTGGTATTTGTATGAAATCAACGCCTCGCTGATAACAGGCGGCGGCAAAACCGGTAATATCCCCGATCACACCGCCGCCCAAGGCAATAATCGTCGTATCACGGGCACATCTTTTTTCCAGTAATTGGTCGAATATCGAAGATACGGTCGCTAAAGTTTTATGCTGCTCTCCATCGGGCAGAATTATTTCTATTGGCGCAGCCGGACTCAGCGCAGTTAATAGCGGGCGCATATAGAGCGGTGCAACAGTCTGGTTAGAGATAACAACAATCTGCCCATGAAAATAGCGCGTTAAAATATCTGCATCTGCCAGCAGGTTTTCACCAATATAAATTGGATAAGAGCGGGCACCAAGATCTACATTTAATGTGCGCATTTTTTATAAGGGAGAATTGTTAAATTTTGAGGTAATTTCCTCGATGGTCGATGTGATCGTCTGGTTATCGGTATTGATAATGATATCTGCCATTTTATCGTAGATGGGGTTGCGTTGTTTTGCCAGTTTTTCAAGTGTAGCATGCCGGTCCCGGGTCTGTAGAAGCGGTCTTTTTTTATCATGACGCGTACGTTTGAGTTGAGACTGTACTGAGGCCCTGAGATATATAGTCACTCCGTGAGCCTTGATCAACTTAATATTTGCATCACGCAACACGACACCTCCGCCGGTCGCAATCACTGCATTATTCAAGTTCACCAATTCTTCCAGTACTTTAGTCTCACGCTGTCTGAAGCCGGCCTCCCCTTCCAGGTCAAAGATGGTTGAAATGGCCACGCCCGTTCGTTCCTCCAGTATTTTATCGCAGTCATAGAATTTTCGGTGCAGTTGTCGGGCCAGGCGTTTACCGACTGAGGATTTGCCGGCGCCCATTGGCCCGATCAAAATTATGTTTGAATGCATCAATAAATTTTTGTTTATTTTAATCGCGCTATTGTAAACGAAAAAAGCCCCGCTTTAGCGAGGCTTTTTAACGTCTGTTTGAGACCGGTCGGGGTTAGCGGGTGAGATTCAATTGCTCATCAATTATTTTGGGCGTGATAAAGATAAGCAGTTCCTGTTTATCCTGCGTCAGACTGTCGCGTCGGAATAATCTGCCTGCTACCGGGATATCACCAAAGAAAGGTACCTTGGTGTACGACTCGGTATTGTCTTCTGTGTAAATCCCGCCAAGGACAATGGTCTGGCCGTTGTCCACCAGCACATTTGAAGTCACCTCATTGGTATTTATGCTTGGTACGCCCGAGACCACATCGCCCACGCTGTCGTTGGTCACGGATACTTCCATGTTGACACGGTCATCAGGTGTGATCTGTGGAGTGACTTCTAGTGATAAAACCGCTTTCTTGAATTCAACGTCCGTGGCACCCGATGAGGTTTGAGAGACGTAAGGGATCTCGGTACCTGATTCAATTCTGGCCGTGCTTTGATTGGCAGTAATGATACGGGGATTAGACATGACCTCTGCACGGCTCTCTGCCTGGGCGGCGGACAGTTCAAGGTTTACCGCGTAGCCAAAAGGCAGTTTTAAGAACGATAGTGCAAACTGTCCTGCGCGGGTGGCATCTGCCAAAGGCAGGTTAACATTTAACGTGTCTTCGATTGGGATCGGGTCACCCGCCGTTAGTGGTTCCAGAGTGTTCAGGTTGCCGGTTGTCACATCCGCAACTTTATTAGCACCAAGGTCTCTGCCATCGACATTGAACACGCCAAACTTGGCACCCAGGTCTTTACTGAAGTCATCATTGGCGACCACAATTCTAGACTCGATCAACACTTGCTTGACCGGAATATCCAGGCGCTCAATCAGGCGACGGATTTCATTGAGTTTCAGTGCAGTATCCTGAATTAACAATGTATTGGTACGCTGATCGACACTGACCTGACCCCGCTCCGATAGCAGGGAGTTATTTGAATCCTTGAGCAAGTCAGCCAGGTTGGATGCGCTGGCATAATTGATTTCCATGAATTCGGAACGAAGTGGTGCCAGCTCTTCTACCTGTTGTTGTGATTCAAGCTCCAGTTTTTCTCGTGCAGCGATTTCTTCATTTGGCGCGATGTAAAGAACATTGCCGTTCTCTCGCATACCAAGGCCCTTGGTTTTCAGAATGATATCCAGTGCCTGATCCCAGGGGACATTCTTTAATCGCAGTGTGAGTGCGCCACCGACGGAGTCACTGACCACCAGATTCAGTCCGGTAAAGTCTGCAATCAACTGAAGTACTGAGCGAACCTCGATATTCTGGAAGTTGAGCGACAGACGTTCGCCCTCATAAGTCTGTTTTCTGCGGGTTTCAACAAGTTCCTGGGGGATCTCACGGACTTCCAGGACATACAGATTGTCTGATTGATAGGCGAGATGCTCATAATCAAGACTGGTGTCGGGCTGCACAACAATTTGTACATCACGGTTTTTACTGGACGCTTCGATGAATTGCACAGGGGTGGCGAAGTCCTTGACATCAAATCTTTTGCTTAAGGCGGCCGCCAGGGTTGTTGCTTTAAAATTGACAACAATATTTCCACCCTGTTCAGTAAGCGTAACAGGCGCATTCGGATTAGACATGCTGATAAGAACCCGGCCTGCGTTATTTTCTCCGCGGCGAAAGTCGATCAGGCTTATATTGTTTTGCCCATTTGACACTGAGCTGGTGGGTGCTGCAGTTGTTGGCGCTGTGTTCTTCGCAATCACCGGCTTGGTAGATGCGGATATATCGCCGATAGTGAGTATATAGTTATTTCCCTGACGACGTGTTTGGTATTCCTGTAATGAATTGAGATTGACGACGACGCGTGTTCGCCCACTGGATTGGACAGTGTTGATTGTTGTTGCCTGGCCAATGTTAACATCCTGAAAGCGGTTTTTTACAGCCAGATTGGTGCCGGCAAAATCCAGCGCAATCCGGGCAGGATTGTCTGTGGTAAAAGCCAGCGGCTCCTGTGGAGCGTCAGCAAATTCAAGTGTGATTTCAACTTTGTCATCCGGAAGTGCGGCGACTTTAACATCGTTGAGCTGATTTTCGGCGAATACCGGGGTGCTTAAAATCAGTAAGCAAAGGCTGTAGAAAAGCATCACTGCAATGCTTTTTAGTGAGTATTGATTATTGTGCGAGTGATAGATATCCATAATGCTTACCATTCCATTAATCTGTTAAGGAAGATTTCTTTAATCCGTTGCTTCAACATGGCATTTATTCACTTAAAGCAATTGAGGTGGAGCGCTCTCTCCAGCCACCAAACTCATCGGGAATAATCTCTGCCAGTTCAACCTTGTCATCTGTGATCGAGATAATTTTGCCATTGTTTTGCCCAAGATAATTACCATCCAGTACACGCTGGATAGTGTTATCCGGTGTCTTAATCAGCGCCCAGGTCTGTTCATTCTGTTGCATGGTGCCAACCATGCGAAGGGTATCCAGTGGAAAACTCTCCAGATATTCAGGAACCCTGTTGGTATCGGGCGTGATACTTGAAAAATGTTTAGGCGCGGTCTGTCCGATTTTGGGCCTGAATATACTGTCATCGAATGGATCGCGGCGATCTCCCTGCTGGTAGACAAACGTTTTATAAGGAATGACTTCAGGTAACGGTTCTACGCCTTTGTGTGGTCGGGATTTGACATCTGCAACCCAGGCTTCAAGGTCTGACATACCCTCAGTGCATCCTGTCATGGCAGTTAACATCAGCAACAGGAATATTGTGCTGAAGATTTTTTGAATGCATGTTTTTTCTGAACTGTTCATAACGTTATTCTTCACTGTCATCAAGATAGCGATAAGTCTTTGCGGAAGCGTTCATGGTCATTTTATCGCTGTCTTTTCCTGGTGTTAGTTTTATGTTGTGAAGTGTCACAATTCGCGGTAACGCGGCAACTTCACTTGCGAATGTGGCTAATTGATGGAAGTCTCCATTCATCACCAATTCGATAGGTTTCTCCGCGTAAAACTCTTTTTCGATTTCATTGCCTGGCTTGAAGAGTTTTATTTCAAGTCCACTGGAAAGGGCTGTCTGTGATATATCGACAATTAATGCCGGTATTTCAGTTTTACTTGGAAGTTGGCGCAGTAATGTCCCGAATGTGCGTCTCATTTCCTCAAGCTGGGCTTTATGCTCTTCCAGGTTAGCCGCTTTTTTCACCTTGACTTCAAAGGTTCTTTTAAGTTCGGATTCTTTTGCTTTGACAGAGTCATAGGAAGCCAGTTGTTCCTTTGTATCAAAATAATACCCAAGGCCAATGATTAAAGCTGCGGCAAGCACAATGACGATGACTTTCACCGCCAGGGGTGCTGTTCCGATGTTGTTCAAGTCGATGTTATTAAGTTCGGAAAGATTCATGGCTGCATCACTCTTCGCTATTGACGGACTCAGCATCCGGGCTGGTTTGAGCTAATTGTAGTGAAAAAGAACTGATACGCAGTCCTTCTTCACTCTCTTCAGCGGATATCACACTCAGCGTGGGTTTGGTCATCCATTCTGAATCTTCTATGTTGCGCATATAAGCTGAGACACGTGCGTTGGATTCGGCGCGGCCCGAGAGGCTTATTTTATTGCCAGTTTGACTCAGCTCTGTCAGGTAAACACTATCGGGCAATGTGTTCACGATTTCGTCAAACAGGTGAACAATACTCGGGCGTGTTGCCTGCAGATTTTGAATCACTTCCATGCGTTCAATCAGTGCGCGACGTGTTGCATCAAGCTTTTGTATTTCCTTGATTTTTTCATCAAGAACAATGATTTCATTTTTCAGGTAATCATTGCGGCGTTCCTGAGCGTTTATGCGTGCATCGACCTGAAAGTGTGCCAGCAATACGGCAAGGACCGCGATTGCTGCGCCGACACCCAGCATAATGAAAAACTCTTGTTGTTTTTCTTTGCGTTCTGTTTCGCGCCAGGGAAGTAGGTTAATTTTAGCCATAGTATTTAATCAAAAGCCCTTAGTGCCAGACCACAGGCGATCAACAGGGCAGGTGCATCATTGCCAAGTGCCTGCGGGTTAACTTTGGGGCCAAGTGAAACATTGGTGAATGGATTTGCTATGGAAATTGAAATACCAAGCTCATTCTGTATTTTTTCATCAAGCCCGGGAATCGAGGCACAGCCACCCGCCAGGATGATGTGATCAACGGTGGAATGCTGGCTGGCTGAGTAAAAAAACTGCAGAAACCGATTTGCCTGCTGGGCCGCGGTAGATTTAAAGGGTTCCAGCAAATCAGTAATATAATTCTCCGGCAAGCCGCCCTCTTTTTTGGCAAGACCGGCTTCTTCGTAGGTCAGGCCATATTGATGCATGATTTCTTCAGTCAGCTGCTTGCCTCCGAATGGTTGTTCACGGGTATAGATCATGGCACCGTTTTGCATCACATTCAGGCTTGTCATGGTTGAGCCTATATCAAGAATACCCACCGTTTTATCGATACCCTGATCAGGCACCTGGTCGACCAGTAATGGAAATACATTTTCAATGGCATAGGCTTCAACATCCACAACCATCGGGGTGAGTCCGGCGACTTCTGCCGCGGCCACGCGCATTTCTACATTTTCACTTCGCGAAGCTGCAAGTAGTACATCGACTGTTTCCGGGTTGCCTTCGGTCGGGCCAAGGACATTGAAATCAAGATTGACTTCCTCGAGTGCATAAGGAATGTACTGATCTGCTTCAATCTGTATCTGCCCTTCCATTTCCGAGTCCGATAGTGATGACGGCATGGTAATCACTTTGGTGATGACCGCAGAACCCGCCACCGCGAGAGTGCATTTTTTGGCTTTTGTTCCTATTCGCTTGAGAACTTTTCGTATAGAGTCACCCACAGCATCGACATCAGAAATGACTTTTTCCGTAATGCAGTTGGCCGGCAGGGGCTCTACGCCATAGTATTCAACACGATATCCGGAGCCATGGCTGGACAGCTCCAGGGCCTTGACGGAAGTTGAACTGATATCGATGCCGATAACAGGGTTTTTTCGCGATGTAAATGGAAGCACTTTAAGTTTCCGTTAGTTATTTAATCTATTTGCATTTTTTATAAAATTATAAGCCGAACTCTATAACAAGATGTGAGTTTTTGACAATTTAGTTTAAGCCGAACTCTTTCATACCGATCTTGCCATAGAAACGTAACTTACAGAATTACTAACATTTTAATCATATGTCTTTGAATATAAAGTTGTTTAAGCTGGGTTTTGTCGGATTAATCGTGATGTCCGTCGTTGCAGTTGCAGTGTTGGCGACGGCATACCTCATTTATTCCCCTCAGTTACCTTCTGTTGATTCGCTAAAAGACGTAAAACTGCAGACGCCGCTTAATGTGTATAGCCGCGAAGGTAAGCTAATCGCCGTATATGGTGAAAAACGACGCATACCCATGCGCTATGAGGAAATTCCACAGACCATGATCAATGCTTTCCTGGCCGCCGAAGATGACCGCTTTTTTGAACATCCCGGTGTTGACTACCAAGGTCTGCTAAGAGCGGTAATAAATCTAGTCATAACCGGACAGAAGGCACAAGGTGGCAGCACCATTACCATGCAGCTTGCTCGAAACTTCTTCTTGACCCCGGAAAGAACTTATACCCGAAAAATAAAAGAAATTATGCTGGCGCTGCGGATCGAGAAAGAACTTTCCAAACAGCAGATCCTGGAGTTATATCTGAACAAGATTTATCTGGGCCAGCGTGCCTATGGTGTCGGCGCGGCCGCCGAAGTTTACTATGGTAAGCCAGTCTCTGAGCTGACTATTGAACAGGTAGCCTTGATCGCGGGGTTGCCCAAAGCTCCGTCAAAATTTAACCCGGTCAATGACACAGAGCGTGCAAGTGTGCGCAGAAATTATGTCCTCGGACGTATGTATGAGCTTGAAATGATCTCTGAGCAGCAATACCAGGAAGCCCTTTCCACGCAAGTCATCGCGCAACGTCACGCTGCCAATATTGAAGTAAATGCCCCGTACGTGGGTGAAATGGTGCGTGCCAAAATGGTTGATTTATATGGTGAAGATGCTTATTCCAACGGTTATCGCGTCTACACAACGATCGATGCAGAAAAACAGCAGGCAGCTGTTGCGGCAGTTCAAAAGGGTATTATTGAATACGATGTCCGCCATGGATACCGTGGCCCAGAAGGAAGCATCCCTCTGGACAAGCTGACCAATGTGGATGTTGTGGCAGAACTGGTTTCCGAGATGCGCAGTGTTGGTGGTTTACAGCCAGGTATTGTTACCCAGGTAAATGATGAATCCGCCACTGTGGTGCTGGAGAATGAAATCATCCAGTTAACTATCACCTCGGTGCAGTGGGCCAGGAAATATAAAACACAAAACAGCACCGGCCCGGCGCCCGGAACTGTCAGCGAAGTGCTGGCTGCCGGAGATATTATTCGGGTTGCCAGTAGTGAAAAGGGCTGGCAATTACGTCAAATTCCCAATGCAGCAAGCGCACTCGTTTCGCTGCGACCGATGGATGGCGCTGTACTGGCATTGACCGGGGGGTTTGATTTCTTTGCAAGCAAATTTAATCGTGCCACTCAGGCCAGGCGTCAGCCGGGATCGGCATTTAAACCATTCATATATTCTGCCGCACTCGACGTGGGCTTTACCCCGGCCAGCATGATCAATGATGCACCGGTTGTATTTGAAGATCGAGCTACCGAGCATTCCTGGCGACCACAAAATTACTCCGGAAAGTTTTTTGGTCCCACCCGACTGCGTCAGGCATTAACAAAATCACGCAACATGGTATCTATTCGCCTGTTACGTGATATTGGACGCAGGCTGGCCAGAGAGCACGCGGGCAAATTCGGCTTTGATGTCGAACAGCTGCCGCGCGATCTCACACTGGCACTCGGGAGTGCCGCCGTGACGCCAATGACATTGGCGAATGCCTATGCAGTGTTTGCGAATGGTGGTTACAAAGTGGAGCCTTATTTTATCGACCGGGTTGAAAGTGCTGACAAAGAGCTATTGTGGCGTGAGAACCCTGTAAGAGTATGTGATGAAGAATGCATGCGACTCGCGGCACAAATATCCCTTCATGCCGAAGAGATGGAAGAATTGGGGCTGGTTAAAGCCGATGCATCCGTCTCTGAGGAAATCCGGGCAGCTCCACGCGTTATCTCGGCAGTGAATGCCTATCAGATGGATAGCATGATGAAAGATGTCATTCAGTTTGGCACTGGTCGACGGGCGTTGGCCCTGAAACGCAATGATATCGCAGGAAAAACGGGAACAACAAATGATCAGCACGATGCCTGGTTTGCGGGTTATCAAGCCAATGTTGCTACCGTGGTATGGCTTGGTTTTGATGATAACCGTCCCCTTGGGCGGGGAGAGGTCGGGGGGGTGGCCTCACTGCCCATATGGGTAGATTATATGCGCGTCGCATTGCGTGATGAACCAGAAGTTAAATCTTCTCTTCCGGATAATATGGTGATGCTGAGGGTGGATCCGGATACCGGCGCTATCGTTGACCAGCACAGCGGAGTGGGTATCCCGGAAGCATTTCATGTCGACCAGGTTCCGGGTCTTGAGTTTACTGGCCCCGCTTCATTGCATACTGCGCCAACCAACCAGGGGTCAGTGACGAATCCTGCCAAGCTGCCAGAGCAGTTATTCTAGATAAATATCAGGATCTGCGCTGTAATTCGCTATAGTGGTGGACAAAATCAATCAGTGCATTCACTTTTTCAGGATCAATGGCGGGGTGAATACCATGGCCAAGGTTAAAGACATGACCCGTTTCCCCGGTGTAGTCATCCAGGATCGCCTGTGCGTGAGATTTTATGCTATCCACAGAACTGTATAGCACTGCCGGATCAAGATTACCCTGTAAAGCCACTTTATCCTGGACCAGTGACTGTGCCTGCCCAATATTGATGGTCCAGTCCAGTCCCACCGCATTGGCACCGGAATCGGCGAGACAGGTTAACGAATGGTTGGCTCCCTTGGAAAAGAGAGTAACGGGAATGGTATGTCCATCATACTGGCGATGTAGCTGTTCTACGATGCTAATCATTGATTGCAGAGAGTAGTCGCGATAGTCCTGTGGAGTCAGCGTACCTCCCCAGGTGTCAAAAATCATCACGGCCTGGGCGCCCGCTTCTATTTGTGCATTCAGATACGCCGCGACACTCTCACTTAGTATATTTAGCAGATTTTGCATATCTGCCGGACGATCATATAGCATCGCTTTGACTTTGCTAAAGTCTTTGGAAGTTCCCCCTTCCACCATATAAGTGGCCAAGGTCCATGGGCTGCCTGAAAAACCAATTAATGGCACGCGACCATCCAGTTCACGTCGAATCAGTGAAACTGCATCAGTGACATAGCTTAATGAAGTATGGGGGTCAGGTACGCCAAGATTGCTGATATCTGCAGGTGTTTTAAGCGGATTACTGAAACGGGGTCCATCTCCTTCGATAAACTGTAACCCAAGGCCCATGGCATCGGGGATGGTTAAGATATCCGAGAAGAGTATGGCCGCATCCAGATCAAAACGCTCGAGCGGCTGCAAAGTGACTTCGCAGGCCAGCTCGGGCGTTTTACATAAAGTCAGGAAGTCGCCTGCTTTTTGCCGGGTAGCCCGGTACTCCGGGAGGTAGCGGCCGGCCTGACGCATAATCCAGACAGGGGTTTTGTCGACGGGCTGGCGTAATAACGCACGGATCAGACGGTCATTTTTTAACGCGGCCATGACAGGAATCTTCCGGATTGGTGTGGTCGGACATAGGATTAAGTTGGCATCGACCTGATGTAAAACGGGCTTGTGGTGACACAGACAGAGTTTTAACTAGGACGAAAGTAGAAGTTTGACTTGCCGGCTGACCTGGCTCATGTCTGCACGCCCTTGCAACTGCGGCTTGAGAATCGCCATAACCGTACCCATGTCCTTCATCGATGAGGCGGCTGTCTGGGTGATTGCCTGGTGAATGATACGGGCGATTTCATCCTGATTTAAAGCCTGCGGAAGATAGTCTCCAAGTACAGCTAATTCGGCTTTCTCTTTATCCGCGAGGTCGTTCCGGCCTGCTTTTTCAAACTGTTCGATGGATTCGCGTCGTTGCTTGCTCATTTTATTAATGATCGCGATTAAATCCGTATCGCTAAGCGTTGAGCGCGTATCTACCTCAACTTGCTTGATCGCTGATAAAATCAGGCGAATAGTCGCTAGCCGATCTTTATCACCAGCTTTCATGGCAGACTTCATGTCTGCCGTGAGTGACTGTTTCAGGGTGTTTGTTTCGGCGTCGGTCACGGCTGGCGGGATCGGGTGATTAGTATAACCGACGTCGTTTTAATGAAGTGCGGAACACCCGCTTCAGGTTGCGCTTCACTGCCGCCGCTGCTTTACGTTTGCGTACCGCAGTTGGCTTTTCATAGAATTCTCTGCGTCGTACTTCAGTTAACACACCCGCTTTTTCACATGATCGACGGAATCGACGCAGTGCCACGTCAAATGGCTCATTTTCTTTTACTCGTACTCCAGGCATAAATCCTCATATCTGTTAAATGTTATGAAAAAGACGCTGGATTATAATTGCGCTATGCTCGATTACAACCAAAAACTGACTTTTTCCGGAAACTGGTGACAAAAAACCATATGAACGTATTAGGAATTGAGTCATCCTGTGATGAAACCGGGGTGGCGATCATCGATGAAAATAGCACGATATTGGCCCAACGACTGTACAGCCAGGTCAAACTGCATGCCAGGTATGGTGGCGTGGTGCCCGAGTTGGCCTCACGTGACCACATACGCAAATTAATTCCCCTGATCAAGGAATGCCTGGATGAGGCTCAGATGACATTAAATGAACTGGACGCCGTCGCCTATACGGCTGGACCTGGCTTGATTGGCGCCTTATTTGTTGGCGCATCATTTGGCCAGACCCTGGCCTGGTCTCTGGGTGTCCCTTCACTGCCAATTCATCACATGGAAGCTCATTTACTGGTGCCATTTCTGAATCAACCTTCGGGGCTGTCTTTTCCTTTCATATGTTTACTGGTCTCCGGTGGTCATACCATGATTGTGCAGGCTCACGCGCTTGGCAACTATCGTCTGTTGGGTGAAAGTCGTGATGATGCCGTGGGTGAGGCTTTTGATAAGGTAGCCAAGCAGCTTGGCATGGGCTATCCCGGTGGTCCGCTCATTGAGAAGCTGGCATTGGAATCCACTTCCAGACGAGATGATTTTCCTCGTCCGATGATTGATCACCCCAGTCTTGATTTCAGCTTTAGCGGGCTGAAAACGCACACATTGCTGGAATATCAAAAATCAGATAAATCAGAAAAAGCCAGGGCAGACATCGCCCATGCTTTCCAGGCCGCGGTGATTGAGACTCTGTTTGTAAAATGTCAGCGCGCAATGCAGGATACCGGGCTGGATACACTGGTTATTGCAGGTGGTGTGAGTGCAAATCAGGCGTTAAGGGAGAAATTTTTGCAACTCAGCGACACGGGTCTGAATGTCTTGTTTCCTGATCTGAGTGTTTGTACAGATAATGGGCTTATGATTGCCTATGCCGGCCTTCAGCACGCACAGCTTGGCCATTTTTCCAATAACAGTGAAATTAACGTGAGGGCACGTTGGCCACTGGAAGATCTCAGTCAGAGCTGAATTTAATTTTTGACTCCTGGCCGTTGAGTAACCGGGTAACATTGCTTCGATGTCGCCAGGCAACAATAATAGCAATGAAAACACATGTCATTGTAACAATGGCATGCTGATTCAGTGCCATGCTCGCCACAGGTGTGAGCGTTGTGGCAACCAGGGCCGCGAGCGAAGAATAGCCGGAAAGTCTGGCGGTAACCAGCCAGCCAATAATCCATATGGCAGCCAGGGGCCAATATATCCCCGTCAAGGCACCGACGGTCGTTGCGACTCCCTTGCCACCGGTAAAGCGATAGTAAACGGGATACATGTGGCCCAGAATTGTGGCCAGTCCAACCATGCATAATACCAGGATGTCGGCGTTTAGTGCGCGTGCTGCCAGTAAAGGAATCAGTGATTTCAACAGATCACCTACCAGTGTTATGCCTGCGGCTTTTTTATTTCCGGTTCGCAGCATATTTGTTGCGCCAGGATTCCCTGATCCCAGGCTGCGCGGATCCGGTAGGTTCATCATGCGCGCCGTGATGATGGAACTGGATATTGATCCAATCAGGTAGCCAAGCAAAATATAAATTAACAAAGAAGCACTAATGGACATGATTTTAATTAAGAACAGATATGTTAACTCATGAGTAAAGAAATATTGCTACTCACCGGTTGGGGTACAACATGTGGTGTGTGGAATTCCATCATACCTGCCCTGGACAGTGGCTGCCATGTTCATTGCCATGTGCCGACATGGGTGATGGAAAACAAAATGAACACATCTTTGAAGGATTTTGATGAGTACATTCATGAGCTCGCGGCAATGTTTGTCAGCCAAATTAACATTATTGCATGGTCTATGGGCGGTCTGATTGCTATCCGCCTGGCCACACTCTACCCGGAGCGGGTAAAAAAAATCTGTTTTCTTTCTTCCGTGTCAAACTTTGTTGATCCGCACAATGCCCATGCGGGCATTGATTATCACTGGTTTGAGTCTTTTTGCAAGCAGTACCAGCAAGACCCAATTCGCACGTTAAAAAAATTTTTAACACTACAGGTCAGAGGTGATGAATTTGCCAACATAACACTTGCACGGTTAAAAAAAATCTGTCCTTTTGAACAATATAATTTGACAGAATGCGGGCTGGGGCTGGCCTTGTTAAATGACCTGGACTTGACCGATCAGTTGATCGGACTTGACTGTGACACGATGTTTATTCATGGGGAGCAAGATGCAGTGGTCCGAAGTGCGGCAGCAAGGCATGTGGCAATGATTTCTCAATCACCCATCCATATGATTTCGCATGCCGGGCATGTGCCCCACGTTTCTCATGCAGAACAGGTGACAGAAATACTTAATAGATATTTATAACCATGTGTTCAAATCATCCATGACATTCTCCAGGGAAAGAGTAAAGAGCGCTTTTTCGAGATCAGCCGCGTCATATGATGCGGCGGCAATCCTGCAAAAAGAAATACTTGCGCGTTTGATAGATAAGCTGGGTACCCTGCGGACCCGGACGATGCGATCTCTGCTTGATGTGGGCAGTGGTACCGGACTGGCGTGCGAGCCGTTAAGTGAAATGTTTGGACAGGAAAACTATTATGCATACGACTTTGCCGTGCCAATGCTTGAATTGGCACGGCGTTCCATATCGGTCCCCCAGCATGCGGTATGCGGTGATGCCTCTGCCTTGCCTTATCAGGAAAATTCGTTCGATGTTGTTTTTTCTGCATCCACTTATCAATGGTGCGATGATACTCAAAACGCGTTCCTTGATAGTCTGCGTGTGCTGAAACAGGAAGGTCTGTTCCTGTTCTCTACTTTTGGACCGGAAACATTAAGAGAGTTACGCGATTGTTTTGCAAGCACAGGCTCAGGCCGTCATGTGTCTTCATTTATCGACATGCAGACACTGGGAGACCAGTTGTTGGCCACCGGATTTGAGAGTCCGGTGATTGAGTCAGAAATTATTACCGTGGAATATTCCAGCCCTGTGCAGCTACTTCGTGATCTGCAGGCGACCGGAGCGACCAATCATTTGCAGGATCGTGCCCGAGGTTTAATGGGTAAATCGCGCTTGAATAGCGTGCTGAGGCAATATGACAGCTATATTCTTGATAATGGTAAGTATCCCGCCAGCTATGAAGTGATATATGGTCATGGCTGGAAGAAACACCGTGCAGGAAAACCGTTACCGGGACTGACAGGCCCTGAATGGCAACCGTTGCGCTTCAGACAGGGAAAGATATGTTAAATTGGGGCAAAATAATTTCCGGATGAGCATTATTAGTGCACTTGATGAACAAAAAGTAACCTGACCGGGTAAATTTGTATAGATTTTGCCCAAACGGAGCATGATTTAGGTCAAGAGTGTAGAAAACAAGTGATAAATATCTATAACAGTAGCTATGACTTCTACATCAATCATTGCTAATATAAGCTTATAAGTATTCACTGTAATTGAATGTTCTAGGTAAAGAATAACTGGCAGGATATGAACACCGAAGCTGACACTGAGAAAGTGCTCTCCCGCTTCGTAGTGATGCCAAATTGCTCGATGTCTTGGCAGGAGAATATGGTTTTTGTCGCCAGCCTCGCATTCGTCTCTTTTAGCATTGCGGGGGCGTTTGCCTTGCAGGGGTTGTGGGTCATATTGCCGTTTGCCGGCATTGAAATACTGATGCTGACGGGAATACTTTACTGGAGTGGTCTGCAATCAACACACCGTGAAATTATTTCAATCGATGCGAATACCGTAAAAGTAGAAATCGGGCGCAGAAATTCAAGACGACAATACGAATTTCAGCGGGCATGGACAAAAATAGAATTACGTCCGCCTGCTTTGCCAAGCAGACAAACCAGGCTGGTAATGAGGTCAAAAGGAAAAGAGCTTGAGATTGGGGCGTGCTTAACAGAGCCGGAGAGAAAAGAGCTGGCCACCTCCATTACAAAAGCGCTTTTGCCGACAAGTTTATGAGTTTTATTATTAGGGAGTATTGAAAAATGAGTGGTAATTTCGGGCTAAAAGGGCTCACAGGTGTTGGCGGGATCGTCGCTATGTCAGGTGTTGCCAATGCCGCCGGGCAGCCAATTAACATGCCAGTTGGCGTCACTGATATCAGTAGACAGGTATTTGATTTACATATGCTTGCCCTGTGGCTTGTAGTGATTATCGCGGTACTTGTATTTGCAACCATGTTCTATTCCATCTTTGCCCATCGCAAATCAAGAGGGGTCACACCCGCCAATTTTCATGAGAGTACAACGGTTGAGGCAGTGTGGACGATCATTCCATTCTTGATTCTGGTCGGCCTTGCAATCCCGGCAACCAAGACACTTGTGGCCATGGAAGACACCAGTGAATATGACATGACTGTCAAAATTACCGGGTATCAGTGGTTGTGGCACTATGAGTATATCGACGAAGGGGTGGAATTTTATAGTGTACTCAAGACGCCGCGAGATGAGATAAACAACCTGCAGGAAAAAAATCAAAATTATCTGCTGGAAGTGGATAATGAACTGGTGCTGCCGGTCGGTAAAAAAGTGCGCTTTTTAATCACATCCAATGATGTCAATCATGCGTGGTGGGTGCCTGATTTAGCTGTCAAAAAAGATGCTATCCCAGGGTTCATCAATGATGCATGGACCAAAATCAATACCCCTGGCGTATACAGAGGTCAATGCGCCGAATTATGCGGGCGCGATCATGGCTATATGCCGATCGTGGTTCGTGCTGTTGAAGAAGAAGAATTCAAACAGTTTTTGGCGGACAATACGACGCTGGAGCCAACCGCTGAGCTTGCGTCCAATACGCAATAAGAAAGGAACTGTTTGGGCAAGTCACGAATTCAATATTTCATGTATATAACTTAAGGAGTAAACAATGAGTACGGTTGCTACCGACGATCACCACGATGATCACCAGGAAAGTCCTTATTCGATAAAACGATGGCTGTTTACCACAAACCATAAAGACATTGGTACTTTATACTTGTGGTTCTCTTTCATTCTGTTTCTGATTGGCGGAGCCATGGCGCTAATCATACGCTCTGAACTGTTTGAACCCGGACTGCAATTTGTGGATCCCCAGTTCTTTAATTCGATGACCACCATGCATGCAATTATCATGGTGTTCGGTGTGGTGATGCCAGCCTTTACCGGGCTTGCCAACTGGCTGATTCCAATGATGATTGGTGCCACCGATATGGCATTACCGCGCATGAATAACTGGAGTTTCTGGATCCTGCCTTTTGCCTTTGCCATGATGTTGTCAACTTTATTCATGGACGGTGGCGGTCCGGCAGGTGGCTGGACGCTCTACCCGCCACTGATTTTGCAAACGGGCGATGCATTCCCATTTGTGATCCTTGCCATACACTTCATGGGGTTATCATCCATCATGGGTGCAATTAATGTCATCGCGACCGTGCTTAACATGCGCGCACCCGGCATGACATTAATGAAAATGCCGCTGTTCGTCTGGACCTGGCTGATTACTGCCTATTTGCTTATCGCGGTAATGCCGGTACTGGCCGGTGGTGTCACCATGCTATTGACCGACAAATTTTTTGGCACCAGCTTCTTTAATGCGGCAGGTGGCGGTGACCCCGTACTGTTCCAGCATATTTTCTGGTTCTTTGGACACCCTGAAGTCTATATCCTTATTCTGCCTTCATTCGGTGTTATCTCTAGTATTATCCCAACGTTCGCGCGTAAACCTCTGTTTGGTTATGCGTCGATGGTTTATGCGACAGGGTCCATTGCATTCTTGTCATTTATTGTCTGGGCGCATCATATGTTTACTGTGGGTATGCCGCTGGCAGGGGAATTGTTCTTTATGTTCGCAACCATGCTGATCGCAGTTCCGACAGGTGTGAAAGTGTTTAACTGGGTTGCTACAATGTGGCGCGGGGCGATGACATTTGAGACACCCATGCTGTTTGCACTGGGCTTTATTATCATGTTTTCCATCGGTGGATTCTCCGGACTAATGCTGGCCCTGGCCCCGGTGGACTTCCAGTATCATGACACTTATTTTGTCGTGGCACATTTCCATTATGTATTGGTGCCGGGTTCTGTGTTTGCCATTATTGCCGCGGTATATTACTGGTTGCCAAAATGGTGCGGCAACATGTACAGCGAAAGTCTTGGTAAACTGCACTTCTGGTTATCGACAATTTTCGTCAATTTAACATTCTTCCCCATGCACTTCGTTGGCCTGGCAGGGATGCCGAGGCGAATTCCAGACTATGCACTGCAGTTTTCAGATTACAATATGATGGCGACGGTCGGTGCGTTTGGCTTTGGGTTTGCCCAGCTGATATTTTTGTATCTGGTGATCAAAGCAATCCGAGGTGGCGAGAAAGCCACGAGCCAGGTCTGGGAAAATGCCGAAGGTCTGGAATGGACGATTGCATCGCCGGCACCTTACCATAGCTTTACGACGCCACCAGTAGTTAAGTAACGCTGAACTGGAAATGGGCGATAAACGTAAACAGCAAAAGGCAGCCAATATCACAGTATTGATACTGGCGTTGGTTGCCTTGGCTATTTATGTTGGTTTTTACATTTTAGTGGGGAATGCAAATTGACAGCTAAATCATCAACCAATGTCGCGACAAAACTGGCAGTCGTCGCCGTTTGCATGTTTGGGTTTGGTTATCTGCTCGTCCCGCTCTACGATGTGTTCTGCGATATCACGGGCCTTAGGTTCACCCAGGACGCCAATGAACAACTGGTATCTCAGGAGATAGTAGAAGATACATCACGCACCGTAACAGTTGAGTTTGACGTGTCACTTAACCAGTCGATGCCCTGGATCGTGAAACCCGCAGTGTCCAGAATGGAAGTGCACCCGGGGCGCGTATATACCACCAATTACCTGGCAAAAAATAATACGCCATTACCAATGGTGGGGCAGGCTGTTCCGAGTGTGACACCATATGTCGCGAATAAGCATTTAGTGAAAACAGAATGTTTCTGTTTTGAAAACCAGCCAATTGAAGCAGGTAAACAGGTGGAAATGCCACTTAGCTTCATGATTAACCCAAAATTGCCAAAGGATGTGAGTGTGGTCACGCTCTCATATACGTTTTTCGACATAACACAAAACGCAAAAATAAAAGATTTAAAAACAAAAGGTTTTGATTCAGACGAATCAGTCATCGCATTTAACTAAGGATTAAGTTATGGCACACGCTGAAAATTCATATTACATCCCGCATGGGAGTCACTGGCCGATTGTAGGGTCAATTGGTTTATGTGTACTCATGGTAGGTTTCGCAAACTTTCTGAATAATGTTTCATGGGGCTCACCAACGATGATGGTAGGCCTTGCGATTGTGCTGTTCATGATGTTTGGCTGGTTTGGTACCGTGATAAAAGAAAACCAGAAGGGGATGTATAATCTGCAAGTAGACATGTCTTTTCGATGGGGTATGTTCTGGTTTATTTTCTCTGAGGTGATGTTCTTTGCGGCGTTCTTTGGCGCACTTTTTTATGCAAGGCAATATTCTTTACCATGGCTAAGTGGTGAAGGTGATGGAATCAATACCAATGCATTTTTATGGAACGGCTATGAAGGAAGCTGGCCGACTGATGCAAATGGCCCGGGTAATATTGGCGGCGAATACAAGCATATGCCTGCCTGGGGTCTGCCGGCTATCAATACCGCCATACTGTTAGCAAGTGGTGTCACCCTTACATGGGCGCATCATGCGCTAAAAGCCAATCACAGGGGTCAATTAATACTTGGTCTGTTTTTGACGGTATTGCTTGGTGCGATATTCATGTACTTCCAGGGTATAGAATATGTGCATGCTTATCAGGATCTGGGGCTAACACTCGGCTCCGGCATATACGGGACAACCTTCTTTATGTTGACAGGTTTTCACGGCATGCATGTGACAATAGGCGCAATTATGCTGGCCATCATACTGCTTCGCTGTATCAAGGGGCATTTTACCCCGGAAAGGCATTTTGCCTTTGAAGCAGTGGCCTGGTACTGGCACTTTGTGGACGTTGTCTGGCTTGGCCTGTTTATCTTTGTCTATATGATATAAAGCTGAAATGCAGTACGAAAAAGGCGCCTGTCAGGCGCCTTTTTCGTCTGAGGCCTTGAAAAAGTTATAATCCGCGCGGTTCAATCCAGCCAAACTTGGCACTGATAATCAGGATTAGGAATGCCAATACTGACAGGCCGATTCTATAGGTTAATGCGCGCACAGTTTTATCGTTCGTTTCTCGGGAAATCAGCAAGTGAAACAGTGCGGATGCAAGGCTACCTATAATGAGCAGGAATAAAAGCACAACGAAAATTTTAATTAGCATATGTAGCCCTAGTGTGTAATTGCGGCAAGTATAACGATCATTGATGATTTATGCTCTAGATAAGGCTTACCCATGAAACGGAAATCTGTACAATTTATGCTGGTGCAACTGATGACTCTGGCAACGCTTGCGTTATTTTTGAGTCTTGGAAGCTGGCAGCTCAGTCGCGGAAATATAAAAAGCGGGATTGAGTCAGCGAATGTCAACCAGCAGGAGTCCTATCGTCATCCCGGTCTCCCGTTACAGGACCTGGAAAGCTGGCGCTACAGGAAAGTCAGCATGGTCGGTGTCTATGACAATAGGCGGCAATTTTTGCTTGATAATCAGGTACGCGATCGGATCACCGGGTATAATGTTTTAACCCCTTTGTATGTAGAACAGCAGAATGCCTGGGTTCTGGTTGATCGTGGCTGGATTCCACAGACACGGGGTCGGGAGATTCTGCCAGACGTATCCATGCCAGCAGAAGCGCTGCAGACAGTTTCAGGGAGTGTATATGTTCCGTATGACAAGGCATATAGTTTGGGCGGTATTGCTGATGGAGAAGACCGTGGATGGCCGAGGCGAATACAATTCGTTGATTATCAACAACTCGGTGATCGCCTGGGAGTGAGATTGGAGCCTTTTACTCTGCGGCTGGCTGCAAACCAGGAGAATGGATATCGGAGAGACTGGATTGAAAGCAGTTTGTCTGCCCAAAAGCATTATGGTTATGCATTCCAGTGGTACGCCATGGCATTTGCATTACTGGTACTTTGGTGGCTTTACAGTATCAAACCTTTAATTGAAAAAAATGGAAAAAGAAAATTCTAAATTATCCGGATATATGCTGATCGCAGTGTTTGTTGTACCGTTACTGATTGCGATTGCGATGTATTCATTAAGAGATTACCTGCCATCCACAAATTCAGTCGCGCATGGCGAATTAATACACCCTGCGAAACCGCTAAAAAATATTCAAATCACAATTGCACAACATGGCATAAAATCACTTGATGACTTGAAAGGCAAATGGACATATCTGGTCTATACCCCTAATGGTTGTGATCTTGAATGTGAAGCAACGCTATTTAAACTTCGACAGGCAAAAGCAGCCACCGGAAGAGACATGAACAGAATTCAACTGACGCTGCTGATTGATTCCGGTGAACTACAAGATGAGATTGCTATGCGCAACGAGGAAGTATTGGTTGGCAATTTAGATCATCTTGAGCTGGAAAACATACCCGATGCCAATCAAATACTCGAGCCTGGTAATGTTTACCTGCTGGATCCACTCGGTAATTTGATGATGCGCTACGATGAAAAAGCCACTGCAAAAGGCGTGTTGAAGGATATAAAAAAGCTATTGAAAATTTCTAACATTGGGTAACAGGGATGAGCAATACATTTAAAAATCTGGTGTTTGCAACGTTGATACTGACATTTGTCGTGGTTGTATTGGGGGCGTATGTAAGATTATCTGATGCAGGTTTGGGATGCCCGGACTGGCCGGGCTGTTATGGACACCTGGTGGGTGTACCTGCAACAGAAACAGAAGTTGCTCATGCACATCAGAATTTTGAGCGTGCAGTAGAGGCTGATAAAGCATGGAAAGAAATGATTCATCGTTATTTTGCCGGGATACTTGGCTTATTGATATTTGCTATTGTGTGGATTCTATTCAAAAAGGATAAAAACGGTGATAGGCATATACCAGCGGGTGTGATACTGGCAGGTGTGCTTTTGTTTCAGGCCACACTTGGGATGTGGACAGTGACAATGCAATTAAAGCCTTTAATCGTGATGGGCCACTTGCTTGGCGGATTTACGCTGTTTAACCTGTTAGTCTGGCAATGGTTGAAAACTTCTCGCCTGCAGCCCTCCATGAGCGTATCGGTGGCACGACCGTTGTTTCTTCTGTCGTTATTTGTCATTGTAATTCTGACCGGGCAAATTGCATTGGGGGGATGGGTCAGTTCAAATTATGCTGCACTGGCGTGCGTAGATTTTCCCAAGTGTCAGCAATCCTGGTGGCCACCAATGGACTTTAAAAATGCTTTTATCATGTGGCGTGGGCTGGGTGTAGATTATGAGTTCGGTGTCCTCGATCACCCTGCGCGCGTGGCTATTCATTACGTCCACCGAGTTGGTGCACTGGTCACCTCTATTGCGATTTTGTTTTATGCATCAAGACTTTGCAAGTTCAGTGACGCACGACAGTTATTGAAGAAAAATGCATTTATAATCACCCTGTTGCTTTTTGTTCAGATCGGGTTGGGAATTTCAAATATCGTGTTCAAGCTTCCACTCCCGGTGGCTGTCATGCATAACGCCGTCGCCTTGCTGCTCCTGGCCAGTCTTGTCTCCAGTGCATATATGCTAAAATATGCGCGCAGCAACTAAGCTGAATGAATTATCAGAATATGAGCCCAAAATCCCAGTTATCTTCAATGAGCATGACCAATAATTTTTTTGTGCGTTGGCAAGACTACCTGGAGCTATGCAAGCCTAAAGTCGTAGCTTTGATGGTGTTTACTGCAATTGTTGGCATGTTACTGGCTGATCCGGGCAATGTTGCTATAGCCACATTCGTGTATGCAACTATGGGTATCGGCCTGGTTGCCGGTTCCGCCGCTGCAATCAATCATGTCGCAGATAGCCGCATAGATGCGGCTATGGACCGCACTAAACTACGTCCATTACCCTCTGGTGCGCTGAGTAAGGCATCGGTACTGACATTTGCTGCAGTCATCGGGACGATCGGGATGCTTATCCTGATCTTAAAGGTGAATATATTAACGGCAATATTAACATTCGCCTCATTAGTGGGTTACGCTGTTGTCTATACGATGTATCTCAAACGGGCAACTCCGCAGAATATTGTGATTGGCGGGCTTGCAGGTGCAACACCGCCGCTTCTTGGGTGGACCGCGATTACGGGTAATGTTGAGGCGAACGGACTGGTACTGTTGCTAATTATCTTTACCTGGACGCCGCCTCATTTTTGGGCGCTGGCGTTATACAGAAAAGAGGAGTATGCAAAAGTTGACATACCCATGTTGCCAGTTACACATGGAGATGACTTTACCCGTTTACAAATAACCCTCTACACAATTCTCATGTGTGTAGTCACGGTATTGCCGTTTTTTACCGGAATGTCCGGCTGGTTTTATCTGGTTAGTGTGTTACTGCTGAATGCCGTGTTTTTGTATTATGCGATCAGTCTGCAGGTTACCAAGAGCAGAACAAAGGCCATCAACACCTTTGTTTATTCCATTATCTACTTAATGATTCTATTTGCCGTGTTGCTTATTGACAGTTATATGTTTCTGATTAAGTAATAGACTGACCTGTCCGGGCGTCACACTCTAACGCTAGGCACAGACGTGTGCCTGAAGTTTTTTAATGGCACTACTCTCCAGTTGGCGGATTCGTTCCGCGGAAACATCGTAGCGCTCTGCCAGTTGGTGCAGGGTAGGCTTGTTATCATCGAGCCACCTCGCCTGAATGATTTCACGGCTGCGCGGGTCGAGGATTTTCAGCGCACTATGTAATCGTGTCATCTGGTGCTGAGACCAGTCTTCATTCTCAAATTGCTGCTGCGGATCATCATCTAGGTGCGTTAAATAGGCCGCCGGTGAAGTGATATGCTCCTCTTCTTCGCCGCTGTTAGCCGAAGGCGCATCAAAGCCAAGGTCCTGCCCGCTTAAACGTGATTCCATCTCCAGAACTTCGCTCGGCTTGACGCCCAGGTCTGAAGCCACGGATTCGACTTCTTCACGATTTAACCATCCAAGGCGATGTTTCTTGCTGCGCAAATTGAAAAACAGTTTGCGTTGGGCTTTTGTGGTCGCAACTTTAACAATGCGCCAATTTCTGAGGATATATTCATGTATTTCAGCGCGAATCCAATGCACGGCAAACGATACCAGGCGCACATTTTGACTGGGGTCAAAGCGCTTAACAGCTTTCATTAAGCCAATATTGCCCTCCTGGATCAAATCTGCCAGCGCCAGCCCATAACCATTGTAACCCCGTGCAATCCGTATGACGAAGCGCAAATGATGTGTGATAAGCTGTCGGGCAGCTTCAAGATCCTGGTGTTCGCGCAGGCGTGTCGCAAGGTCGTATTCCTGATCAGCAGACAAAATAGGCAATCGATAGGCTGCATTGATGTATGCATCCAGGCTACCCGCAGATAAACTCAGCTCGTGGGGGAACGTTAACGCCAATTGGTTGCTCATAGGTTAGCTCTCCGGAGTAATCGTAATTTATATTTTAGCACTCACAGCGTTAGAGTGCTAACCGCAGAGTTAGTTCAATGGCTGGCCTGTCTGAAGGCACTTTCCACTTCATCGACCATAATTATCCATAGAGGCGACTGGTATCTATGTTTCCTCCCCGTGATCCGGTAACTTTGCACACTTACCCAACTAGAGGAAGGGTTGCGTTTAAGATGCCCTGAGAGGGATAGCTGTGCTGATAGACGGTCATTATCCGGGTATGACAGGTCAAAATCCGCGGATGCGGATGGTTTATACTACGCCTGTCATGACAAAAGTATTAGCCTGTCATACACATTCAGCCAGGTTGTCACTCGCGAAAACGGTCAATAATTCGTCAAAATAAAGACCACGTGGGATCTTATTTTTTACAACATACTCCGCCATGCGGTGAATTTAAAAGAGATAGGTCTATGCCAGGAGTTCAAGTAAGTAAAGCTGATCTTGCCCATATATTTGGAGTTGATCAGCCGACCATAGACGGTTGGCTGGAAAAAGGTCTGCCACATATGCAAAAAAGGGTACAGGATCGCGACCGTCAGTCATATTCAAGAGAATTGATTTTTGATACCGCGGACGCCATTAACTGGAGGCTCACCGCGAGTAATCTTGTCGAGGACTGGTAGAAGTCTCACACTAAGTCGCTTGAAGGTGCCTAGTAATATTGCCGAAGCCTGTGTGTGACGGCGGCCCATGACCCGATGACACTGAGCAAACTGATTACTGCGATAATAATTATTGCCAGGTTGAATGATACCGATTGAAGTTCAAATTCTTTTCCAAACAGCGACATAAGTCGGTGGGTTGACCGTTCAACCAGCCACGAGCTGAGTGTTACAATTATCAGTGCCAGCACGGAACCAGTGAAGCCCAGCCACAAACCACTGTATAAAAACGGCCGTCGCACATAAGCATCTGACGCGCCGACCAGTTTGAAGATCTCTATTTCACGAAGGCGTGCGGTGACTTCCCAGCGGATAACATTGGCAATAATAATAGTGATTGCAAATAATAGAATGATACCAATAACCCATTGAATTCTATTCACTACGCTAAGAATCGCCTGTAATCTCTGAAACCAGAGCAAGTCAAACTGAACGAGTTGTACTTGTTCAATGTTTTGCAGTTGTGTATTTAATTTGTTGAGTGATTCTGTGTCGTTCACTGATGGGTGAGGTTCAACCACAATTAAATGGGGAAGCGGGTTTTCGGGCAGATCTGCAGTCATCGCGCCGACTCCCATTTGCTGCTTGAAGTCTTCCAGGGCTTTGTGTTTGTTCACTACGGTAGTGCTTGATACTAACGAGTTGCTGTTAATTTTTTGCGCCAGGTCATTAGCGCCGGTCATGTCAATATTATCGTTTAAAAAAAGAGTGATTTGCCTATCACTATCCCAGTCCTGTGTCAGTTGCTGGGTGCTGGCAAAAAATATGTACAGGCTAAGTGGAATGGAAAGTGCGATCGCAATCATTGTCACCGTGAAACTAAATGGCAGTGCATTGGCCAGATGCTGCTTTAAGCTGCCTTTAAAACTTTCCAGATGATGCTCCAGCCAGAAAATGGCGGCGGCATTATAGTTTTTCTTTTGTATATGTTTCATCAGACAGTTTCACAGGCAATTGAGCTATTCAGCAGGACGCCATTATCTAATTGTAATAGCGGCTTGTTAAATTGCCGGATCAAATTAACGTCATGGCTTGCGATAAGAACAGTAACCCCCACCTGGTTGAAGTCTGAAAAGAGTTTCATGATGTCGGCCGATAAATCGGGGTCCAGATTACCGGTAGGCTCGTCAGCAAGTAATATGCGTGGGCGATGCACGATGGCACGGGCGATACCCACCCGCTGTTGCTCGCCACCAGACAGAGAGATAGGCATGGCACGTTCTTTTTTTAGCAGATTAACCTTGTCCAGGGCTGCCCGCACACGACGTGGCACATCTTTTGGGTTGAAGCCGTTTATCCTTAATGGTAGTGCAATGTTTTCAAAAACATTGCGGTCATTGAGTAATCTGTGATCCTGAAACACCAGGCCCATTTTTCTTCTGAATCCTGAAATACGTGTTTTGCTGAGTGAGGTGACATTCTTTTTGTCGAAGTACAGTTGCCCACGTGTCGGAGGTTCAATGAGGGCTATTATTTTTAACAGGGTGCTTTTACCTGAACCGGATGGCCCGGTAAGAAAACACATCTCTCCTTCATTCAGTTGAATACTGATACGACTCAGCACTTCACCGCTTTCCGGGTAACGCTTACAAATATTTTGCAGACGGATCATTGTTATATCAATCGACAGGCGAGCCAATGAGGGCTGAGGTGAACTCTCTCGCATCAAACACCTGCAAGTCGTCAATTCCTTCACCCACACCAATATAGCGTATGGGAAGACCGAGCTTATTTGCAATGGCAAGTACCACGCCGCCTTTTGCGGTGCCGTCAAGCTTTGTGATACAAAGCCCGGTAACAGTCATTGATTGATGAAACTGCTGTGCCTGTTTTAGCGCGTTCTGACCCATACTGGCATCCAGTACAAGCAATGTCTCATGTGGAGCGTCCTGGTCAATTTTTGCCATAACACGCTTAACCTTTTCCAATTCTGCCATTAAATCGTTCTGGGTATGCAGGCGTCCGGCGGTGTCGGCAATGAGGACATCGATATTACGTGCTTGGGCGGATTCCAGTGCATCATATATCACAGAAGCACTATCCGCCCCCGTGGCCTGTGATACCACCGGGATATCATTTCTCTCGCCCCAGGTGACGAGCTGTTCTACGGCGGCTGCACGAAAAGTATCTCCTGCAGCGAGCATTACAGATTTGCGGTTTTTCTTCAGCCTTCTGGCAAGTTTGCCGATGGTTGTTGTTTTGCCAGCGCCATTCACGCCCACAACAAGGATTGTAAATGGCTTGATTCTTCCAAGCAGCATGGGTTGATTACATGGCTGTAGCAGCTCAAATACGCACTGTGCCAGTAAACCCCGCACATCAATAGGTGGTTTTTCCTGACCTATGCGCGCCTGAAGTTCGCTAATAATTATATTGCATGTATCGATGCCCACATCGGCCATCAATAAACCATCTTCAATTTCGGTAATGATATCTTCTATTGGCCGGGTGTCACTTTCATGAATATTCTCGGCGACTACGTTTCTTGTTTTGGTTAAGCCCGCTTTAAGACGGTCGAGCAAATTTTGGTCAGTCATATGGGTAAATAACGTCTGGCAGTATTAATGTTATGCTTGTGACTGAACGAAAAAATATTTGCAGAGTCACATAGCTTTGATCTTATCGTAACCTAATCACTGTTAACATAAGCGCATGAAGAAAATAATCTTATCAATAAATCTCCTGTTGATCGGCATTCTTTTGTCCTCAACTGGCTGGGCAACCGTGCAGGAGAAGACGCTGGATAACGGGCTTAAGGTGATTGTCAAACAGGACCGTCGTGCACCGGTGGCTACCGCTCAAGTATGGTACAAGGTGGGTTCAGCCAAGGAACATGGTGGCATTACCGGGGTCTCTCATGTACTTGAGCATATGATGTTCAAAGGCACACCTAAATATCCAGTTGGGCAATTTTCAAAAATACTGGCCGGCATTGGCGCGCGCGATAACGCATTTACCAGCCGGGATTTTACAGCTTACTATCAGCTTTTTGGTATAGACGGACTGGAAACCAGTTTTGACCTTGAGTCGGATAGAATGGCGCATCTGACACTGGATGAAAACGAGTTTAAAAAAGAACTGGAAGTGGTTAAAGAGGAAAGACGCCTGCGCACGGAAGACAATCCCAACGCATTCACGTATGAACAATTTAATGCAGCAGCCTTCACCAGCAGTCCTTATCAGAATCCAGTGATTGGCTGGATGAATGATCTGGACAATATGCAAGTGTCCGATCTTCGTGAATGGTATGAGGCATGGTACACACCCAATAATGCCATACTGGTCGTTGTCGGAGACGTCGTGCCCACAGAAGTATTTGATCTGGCAGAAAAATATTATGGAGAAATACCTTCACGCAATGTTGAGCCCGCCAAGGCAAGACTTGAGCCCGAACAAACCGGGGAACGCCGGGTTGAAGTCAAGGCGGTTGCAAAAATACCTTATTTAATCATGGGTTATAAGGTACCTTCTCTAAACACTGCGAATAATGAAGATGAGGCATATGCCCTGCACGTACTAGCTGGCGTACTCGATGGAGGGCGCAGCTCACGTCTCAGTAAAAATCTGGTCAGAGGCAAGGAAATTGCGGCAACAGCAGGTGCCGGATATCATCTGTATTCCGCGCGTAGCAGTATGTTTCTATTTGATGGCACGCCCAATAAAAACATATCACTCAAAGAGCTGGAGCAATCCATCTACACAGAGATAAACAAGCTCAGGAATGAAAAGATCAGCAGTGATGAATTGGCGCGTGTAAAGGCGCAGGTGGTTGCCAGTGAAATATATCAGCAGGACTCGGTCCAGCGTCAGGCATACCTGATTGGTTCGCTCGAAACGGTCGGGCTCGGTTGGCAAACAATGCAAAAATACACCCGAAATATCGAGGCCGTGACAGCTGACCAGGTTCAGGCGGTTGCAAAAAAATATCTGGTCGATGATCGTAAAACAGTTGCCTATCTCACGCCGGTTGAGCACAAGGGTCCGGGAGGAAGAAAATGATCATCCACAAGCGAAGTTATCTGCTGCTGGCGACTGTGTTTTTCATTGTTGGCCTTTACTCTCCCACAGGACATACCCTGCCAGAGATAAGTACATGGCAGACAGACAATGGCGTGAAAGTGCTTTATGTTAACACTCCAGAATTGCCCATCGTTGATATTGCACTGACATTCGATGCGGGCAGTGCGCGTGATGGTGCTTTGCCGGGTTTATCTTCCGTCATGCACGGACTAATGGACAAAGGCACAGGCCAGATGAACGCAGATGAAGTGGCGTCAAGATTTGAAGATGTGGGAGCGCAATTTGGTGTCAGTGTGGATCTGGACAGGTCCAGTGCTACTCTGAGAAGCCTGTCAAATGAAGAGCTGTTTAACCAGGCGTTAGACATGTATATCGCAGTGGTGAGTAAACCTTCATTTCCGTCACGTGATTTTGAAAGAGATAAGAAGCGATTACTCGTTTCCCTGCAGGAAGGCCAGCAGCGCCCCGGCGAGATTGTTAGTCGAACTTTTTTTGACTTGCTGTATGGCGAGCATCCCTATGGCCAGCCATCGAATGGCACGGAAGAGAGTGTCGGCAGGATTTCGCTTCAGGACGTCAAACAGTTCCATGCGCAGTATATTGTCGCGGCAAATAGTGTGCTGGCAATTGTTGGAGATCTGTCCCGCCAACAAGCAGAGTCAATTGCACTGAAGATCAGCCAGTCATTGCCAGTAGGTAAACTGCCTGCTCCGCCGGTTGCTGTTAAAAAGTCTTCTCTTGCAAAAAAGCATGTTGACTTTCCCTCTCAGCAAGCCCATGTAAGGATGGGGCAGACAGGCATTCAACGTGGTCACCCCGACTACTTTAATCTGTATGTGGGCAATCATGTACTCGGTGGCGGTGGATTTACTTCGCGCCTGGTGGAAGAGGTACGCAGTAAACGTGGATTGTCTTATAGCGTCTACAGTTACTTTTTACCTTATCGGCAACAAGGCCCGTTTATGCTCGGACTTCAGACACGCAGTGATCAGGTAACTGAGGCTATCCAGGTTTGTCGACAGGTGCTGGCAGGCTATATTGAAAAAGGTCCTACAGAGGATGAACTGGCGCTTTCCAAGCAAAGCATTATCAATAGTTTTCCATTGAGGATAGATAGTAATAAAGATCTGCTGGGTTATCTGTCAATGATTGGTTATTATGACCTCCCGCTGAATTACTTAAGTGATTTCTCTGAAAATATTAAGCGCGTATCACTTCAGGATGTGAAAAAAGCCTTCCGCGAGCACCTCGATTTGGACTCGTTTGTGACAGTTGTTGTCGGTCGTGAACAAACAAGTCAAGAAGACGCATAAGCTAGTATCGGCGCCTCAACACGTTAAGATTTTAGCCGGATGCTGGAAAGGCACCAAGTTGCCCGTATTATCAAGTGATGATGTCAGGCCCACCCCTAATCGTGCCAGAGAAACATTATTCAACTGGCTACAGCCCTATCTGGACGGATCCCGGTGTCTTGATTTATTTGCTGGTAGTGGGGCGCTGGGTTTTGAGGCTGTGTCTCGTGGTGCTTTTTCTGCCATATTGGTTGATCACGATCCCCGTGTCGTTGATATGCTGCAACAACAGGCGGACAAACTCAAGTCTCAGCAATTTCATATGGTTTGCGCGGATGGGCTGCAGTTTATTTGTAACGCGCAAAGTTGCTTCGATATCATTTTTCTTGATCCCCCTTTTAGTAAGTATCAACCTGGCGTGGTGATCGAAAGCGTCGTGGATGCACAATTGCTTAAAGACGATGGTCATATTTATGTTGAATATGCAGACCATCAGCACCCCGGAGCGTTGCCACCGGGCTGGCACTGGAAGAGACAGTCAAGGGCCGGTAAAGTACAATATGGGCTTATTACAAGAGAGTCACTTTAATATACATCATGGCAAAAATTGCGGTATATCCAGGCACATTTGACCCGATAACACACGGTCATACGGATCTCGTCCGGCGCGCTTTGAATGTGTTTGACGAAATTATAGTCGGGGTTGCCGCGCACCCGCAAAAAGCACCTGTGTTTGATTTGCAGCAAAGAGTTGATCTGGCAAATGAAGTTTTTGAAGATTTGCCAAGCGTGACGGTCTGCGGATTTGATGGTCTGCTGGTCAAGTTTGCAAAGAATAAAGGGGCGGTGGCTGTGCTCCGGGGATTAAGAGCAGTGTCTGACTTTGAGTTTGAATTTCAGCTGGCCAGTATTAACCGCCATTTGGACCCCACACTGGAGTCTATTTTTCTAACGCCTGCCGAACAGTTTTCATTTATCTCATCAAGTATTGTGCGTGAAGTTGCTTCGCTGGGTGGAGAGATATCAAAATATGTCCATCCCTGCGTTGAGCAGGCACTCAAGGCTAAATATACACGCGAGTAAATTATGGCACTCTATATTACAGATGAATGTATAAACTGTGATGTTTGCGAGCCTGAGTGCCCAAATGATGCCATTTTTGAGGGTGAGGAAATATATGAAATCAAGTGGCAGCGCTGCACAGAATGTGTCGGACACTTCGATACACCACAGTGTGTCGAAGTCTGTCCGGTGGACTGTATTCTTGTTGATCCAGATCATAAAGAGTCCAGGCAACAGCTGGAATTGAAGTATAAACAACTTACCAAGCGCTGATCTCGTGCGGTTACGTATCTGGTCTTTGTTTTTAATCGTCATTGCAACGCCGCTATTTGCGGGCAATGACGGAGCACGTGATGCGGTTGTGACCGCCCATCCGCTGGCCACCCAGGCCGGTGAAACAATACTAAAATCCGGTGGTAATGCCTTTGATGCAGCTGTCGCAATCAGTGCCGCGTTAGCGGTAGTTGAGCCGTTTGGTAGTGGTATCGGTGGTGGCGGGTTCTGGTTACTTCATGATGCCAAACGGAATAAAGATATCGTGATTGATGGTCGTGAGATTGCACCATTTGCTGCGACTCAAGACATGTACCTGGATGACCAGGGTGAACTGACACAACAATCTATTGATGGACCACTGGCCGCGGGCATACCGGGGGTTGTGGCCGCGCTGGAAATAATCACGCAAAACTTCGGGCGGCTGTCATTTGCCGATAATCTGTCTCCTGCCATTGAATATGCAAAGTATGGCTTTAAAGTTGGTCCGCGTTACTCCGCACTGGCGCGTCTGAGACACCAGGCCTTGCTGGCCTGTGAGCAGGCCAGCCAGATTTTTCTTGATGATGGCAATATTCCGCAGCCAGGGTATTTACTCTATCAGCACGACCTTGCCAACACGCTTGATCTTATTGCGAAGCACGGGGCAGATGTGTTTTATCATGGCATCCTGGCACACTTGCTTGTCAACGGTACCCGTCAGGCAGGCGGCATATGGACCATGGAAGACTTACAGCAATATGACGTGAAAATCCGTCAACCAGTAGAAGCACACTTCCACGATTTGAACATTATCATGCCACCACCACCAACCTCGGGGGGTGTAGTGATTTCGCAAATATTATCGATGCTGGAGGATTATGGCAGGATTGACCTTGATAATATAACTTCAATTCATGCGCTAGTTGAAGCGATGCGTCGTGCGTATCAGGACCGTGCGACTTACCTCGGTGATCCCGCATTTACTGATATACCAATGCAGCGTCTGCTATCAAAGCAGTATGCCCGACAAAAATTCAGAGATTTTAAACCAGCCCAGGCAAGCAACAGTGAGTCTTTGCCAGTAAGTCCTTTGAGTCAAGGTGAAGATACAACACATTTTTCTGTACTTGATCGCGAGGGTAATTATGTGTCTGCGACATTATCCATCAATTATCCGTTCGGAAGCGGGTTCGTGCCTGCCGGAACCGGCGTGTTATTGAATGACGAGATGGATGATTTCTCTATTGCCACGGGAGTCGCAAATGTTTGGGGTCTGGTTGGGTCAAAGGCCAATGCAATAGCACCACACAAACGTATGCTTTCAAGCATGACGCCATTATTTGCACGCCAAAATGGGCGCACGCTGATTGCTGGCACACCGGGGGGTAGCAGAATTATAAGCATGCTGGCAATTGCGCTTATCCATTACCAGCAGGGAGCAAATGCAAACCAAATCGTTAATCAAAGAAGATTTCATCACCAGTACCTGCCGGATGAAATTCAGTTTGAAAAAAATGCATTTGACCAGACGGAGCAATCAGCATTGATAAACAAAGGACACGAACTTAATGAATTGTCACGCCGTTATGGAAATATGCAGGTGATTATCTGGGATAGTGTAAATAACTCGGTTGAAGCGGCCTCCGATCCACGTGGTGAAGGTAACGCGGTGGTGAACTAGTTTAGTGCTGGCAGTGAGGGCAATACGTAGTCGTGCGCTGGGCCTGTTTTATCGCTTTTAATTGATTTGTGCAAACAACACAGGGTTGACCGGCTTTACCATAGGCATTTAATCGTTGCTGAAAGTAGCCGGGCTTGCCATTTTCATGGGTAAAATCTTTTAAAGTTGTTCCCCCCTTTTTGATCGCCTCGTCCAGTACGTTTTTAATTGTGCTGACCAATAATTCATAACGTTTGAGAGAAATATTACCGGCCGCTCTCCTTGGATGAATTTTGCTAATGAATAAAGCTTCAGTGGCGTAGATATTGCCCACTCCAACGACAATGCTGCTATTCATAATAAAATCCTTAATGGCGATTTTTCGGTGGCGAGAGAGCTGGTATAGATAATGCGCGTTAAATTGATCTGAAAATGGCTCTGGACCCAGAGCATTGAGGAGTTTATGTTGCTGCGGGTCTTTTGTTGTCCATAATATGGCACCGAATCGTCGCGGGTCATGGAATCGTAATAGGTACTGGTCAAAGATAATATCTGCATGGTCATGTTTTTTTGCCGGGCTATTGACATTTAGTATGCGCAGGCTGCCGGACATGCCCAGATGTATTATCAGGCAGCCCTGCTGAGTACTAAGTAGTAAATATTTGGCCCGCCTGGTTGTTGATACGAATGTCTGACCTGCTAACTTTTGTGTCATATTAGCGGGGATAGGCCAGCGCAGTTTTTTGCAGCGAATAACTACAGAGCTGACTGTTTTGCCGGTAACATAGGGTTCGATTCCGCGGCGGGTGGTTTCAACTTCAGGTAACTCAGGCATGGCTGGCTACAACGCGGGATGAATAGCCAGCGCTTCTATCTCGACCAGCAGGTCGGAACGGCACATATCACCCTGTAAGTAGATCACCGGTGCACTGATGTCCATTTCATGTTCGATATGAGTTTTGACAGCATCAAGTTGCTGATCATGCTTGAGGTATATTTTAAGCTGTTTCAGTTCACTGAATGTTGTCTCGGGAAATGCATATTCTGTCGAGGCGGTATTCAGCAGATGCTGAATATTTTCAAGGCAGACGCCGGTTTGGCTAATCACGTCATCTTCATGCCGGGTATGATGCCCGGTGATGCTGGCAGTTCCGGAGATGAATAAAACCTCCTGATTGTAATTACGATGCAGAAAAGCGCGTGAAAAAAGAGGTGGATCCTGACTATAAATAGACGGGTAGCGGAACGCACTTACCTGTCTCGGGTTTTCTATGCCAATTCCACCGGACTTTGCCGCGATAAAATATACGGTTAGTCCGCCAAACCGCGACCCAATAACTGTGGCAGCAGGGTAAGGCTGCGCGATTAAATTATGTTTTTGATAGGCTCGGGCGCGTCCGCTACAAAATAACTGATAATTGTTATGATGTCCCGGATGTCCCTCTGTAATATCAGCAAAATAGTTCCAGGTGCGAACAAGATACGGATAACTCCATTTTTCCATTTGCTGAAATATCATTGAATAGCATTTTTCTGCTGCCTGCTCGAGATTGAGGGTATTGAGATCAACACCAGGTACAGCGGCCATCAGGTATTCATCATTTTGAAAGATATGCCAGCCCTTAACATCGTGTCGTTGGCCGTTGCGAAGAGACCATGTCTCATGAAATGGTCGGGATAACAGGCTTCTGATGGCGACATGATTAGCCTGATCAGCATCTGCCTGACTAGACTCGAGACCATAGTTGATGGCGAAAGACGGATTGAGAGACTTGTATATTTCTGGCTGGACGCTTAGCTGCAGAACAGGATCTAAAGAATGATTTGGCATAAAACTCTACTGATATTTAAATTAGTGTCTATGTCTTAACCAGCGAATGGCAATTCCTGAGGTTATTAAGGTACCGGGCACTATGATTAATAGTATCAGGGAGATGAATAGAACATCATTATCGCCAAGTGTGATTGCCTGATCAGGGGCAGGTTGATGTGCAATAGACATAAGGGCATCGTCGTCAGCCAGCCAATTTAACAAATTTAGACTCAATGAAAAATTTGCGCCATTGCCGATGTAGCCATTGGCCATAAAGTCAGAATCACCAATAACGACAACACGCTGGTTTTTATCGTTTATATTCCTGGTTAACGAGACACCAAGCGCTAGCGGTCCCTGTGTATCCCCCAGTGCCTCTTCAAATTTTAACTGCTCTGAATCTAGCTCACTAACTTCAGACCAGGAGCGGTCCAGTGACTTGAATAATATACTGGTTTGCCATTCTGATTGCTCCTGGGTTCTAAATGCAGATGCGAACGGAAATAGCAGGTGTGTTTCCAGGTCCTGGGTGATCTTGTGCCTGTAAAACTGTGTTACCGGAATGACGGCGGCATGTTTGATCCCCAGTAATACCCGCAACTTTGTATTGGCATCAATGACAACTCCAGGCACAGGGGTGATGCCTAAAATTTCATCGATACTATTAAAGTTATTTTGTCTTGCCGGGTCACGCAACCAAAGCAAATTGCCACCCTGGTTAAGGAAATTTTCAATCAGTTTTAATTCACTGCCCAGGTAAGCACTTCGTGCACCTGCGATAATAATAAATTGGGTATTATCGGGGATGATGCTATTTGTGGTGAGATTGATGGGTTGTATTCTGAGACCTGTATTGTTGATTTTGTCTGACAGTTTTGACAAGCCATTGATGCTCTCATCATAAGGGTCTTTCTCGCCATGTCCCTGTATGATCGCCGCCCAGGTATCCTGCTTGCGGGACACCTGGTAAAGAGCGCTGGTCATTTGCTCTTCATTCATGCGATTGATAAACACGGTTCTATCCTGATACTGGACTTTAAGCTGGCCAAGCTGGGTGAAACCAAGCTGTTTTAATTGTTCCCCCGGCAGATGGTTGTCTACAAAATGCAGAGAAATATCTTTTTTATTGTGCTGGTACTTTTCAATAAAACGCTTCAGTTGCATGCGGGTCTGATTGTCGCTATCGAAAAAGGCGTCGATTTTAACTGGACTCTGCATCGATTTGAGTAATTCAATACTACTTGAGGATAGCGTATTGCGGGATCCGAATGTCCAGTCACTTTGCCAGCTGGAGTAGCTGTTTAACCATAAAAGAGTAGCCAGTGAACCAATACTCAACATTGAGAAAAAGTAGCGTTTTAAGCTCATCTGGCGTTTATGATTTGGCAAAGTGCTTAATCCCGTTTATAACGTAAATGTATGGTAGATAAGCTGACGAAAAACAGTGTAGTGATGATAAAAAATAAAATCCCCTTGCTGGTTACCAGGCCGGAAAGAAAGTTGAGGAGGTGAGAAAATCCGGATAAATATAAAAATAAAGCACTGATGCTTCCTTCCGAGGTTGCAGAAAAAAATAATATAAACGACAGAAATAATATCCCGAGACTGCTAAGCATTATAAACATAATGTTGTGCGTCAATGTTGCAATCCACAGACACACAGATGCAAAGCTGATCTGGAATAATAGCATTCCGAGCATGGCGGCATATATCTTCCCCCAATCCAGGTTTGTCATAGCACTTATAGTGGCAGGGAAAATAAGATTTAAGAAACCAAAGGCAAATGCCACCGATATAATGGCCATTAATTTACTATATATAATTGTGTGGCAGGGTATGGCAGCGCAGGTCAGCAGCGTGTCCTGTCTGCGTATTTTCTCTTCAGTGACGGTGCGCAATGTAATAATTGGCATCATTAATGCGCCAATAATCGTACTCCAGAACAGCATCGGATAAAAAACCGCGTCAGTGACACCGGGAGCACTGGCAATTCCGGAAAACTTATTCTGCATATCATGGTAAAAATTATTCAGTAACGTCAGGAACAATAGTGCAATGATGATGAAAGTGATGCCAAGCACGGCCCAAACAAGGGGCTGGATCCAAATGCGGCGAAACTCGTTGAGGGTGATATGGAAAGCAAGCATGTTTTTATCCCGTATCTCTGAACACTGCGGAGACGAAAACATCTTCGAGCGTCTGTTGCACATCATGAATTTCTATGATTCCCCAGCCATTAGCGCAGGCCTGCGTCAGTAAAGCGCTTTTAACCTGATCCAGGTTTTCTTCTGTTAATATCTCCACCGTTGTATCATTAATAGGGTGCAGAGTTTTTACATATTGGTGACCGGTTAATTCGTCAGCAGGTATAGTAGACAAAAATCGTATGCGAATTCGATTGGTTTGTTGTAATTGATTTATCTTTTCGCATAGAACGGACTGTCCGTTTTTTAACATCAGTACCCGATCACACACCTGCTCGACTTCATTCAATTGATGAGTAGATAGCAATACCGCAGCGTGGTCGCGCAAATACAAGATAAGATCACGCATCTCCTGAATCTGTGTCGGGTCCAGCCCATTGGTTGGTTCATCCAGAATGATGGCTTCAGGTTCATGGATGATGGCTTGTGCGATACCAACACGCTGTTGATATCCTTTGGAAAGCTTTTTGATCAGGCGGTGTTCAACGGATTGTAACTCGCAAAACTGCTTGACCGCTTTTATGCGTTTGCGTCCATGTTTTTTCGACAAACCATGGATATGTGCGCAAAATGTTAAAAATTCATCGACCGTGAGGTCTTCGTAGAGTGGTGCAAGGTCGGGGAGATAGCCTAACTTTTGTTTGGCTTTGAGTGGATGACGGCTTATATCGATATTATTAATGGAAATGTTTCCAGAATCCGGTGCCAGCTCCCCGGTTAGCAGGCGTAAGGTGGTTGTTTTACCTGCCCCGTTGGTACCGAGCAAAGCCATGACCTCACCGTATTCCAGCGTTAGACTTAAGTCAGTCACGGAGGAATAGCGTCCGTAGTGGTGGCTTACATGGTTGGCTTGAATAATGGCACTCATTTGCGGGAGGTTAAAATTAAAACACAGGCGCTTATGGTCGAATTAGTCGGTATTGATACGGGTGGAACCTTTACAGATTTCATTTTATATAAAAATGGATCATATGTTAGCTATAAAATACCTTCCACACCTGACTCGCCGGAGCAGGCGATTATTGCAGGACTGGAGCAACTTGGCGTTGATTCAAAACAGGCTCACATTGTGCACGGTACAACGGTTGCGACCAATACCCTGCTGGAAGAAAAAGGAGCAAAAACAGCATTTATAACCAATACTGGTTTAAAAGACTTAATGATTATTGGCCGTCAGGCCCGTAAAGATCTATACAGCCTGTGTCCACAAGCCCCGAGAATGTTAATCGATGCCGGTCTGTGTTTTGAGTTTGAGGCGCGTGTCAGTGCACAAGGTGAACGCCTGATTAACTGGACGCCAGCACAGCTTCAGTACCTGGTTGAGCAAATCAGGGAGACCGGCGCTGAAGCGGTCGCCATATGCATGCTGTTCTCGTTTCTGAATAGCGAAGATGAAAAGGCGATAGAGAAAGAGCTTGAGGATGAGTTTTTCGTCACCCGGTCGAGTCAAATTATGCCAGAGCAACGCGAATATGAGCGGGCGATGGTGACCTGGCTCAATAGTTACCTCGGGCCTAAAACAAAAAAATACCTTAGCGATCTGCAGTCACGCCTTAATACTGTCGTACACGTCATGCAAAGTGATGCCACCACCCTTCCCGCCGGGAGTGCCAGTGATCAGGCGGTTCGTCTTTTGTTGTCCGGACCTGCCGGAGGCGTCATGGCAGCCAGTGCCATTGCAAAAGCCTGTGACCAGCCCCGCTTACTGACACTCGATATGGGTGGGACTTCTACGGATGTATCATTGATTGACAAACGGCCCAAATTTACCAGCGATGCACATATCGCTGAAATCCCGTTAGCCATCTCATTGCTTGATATTCATACAATTGGAGCAGGGGGTGGTTCCATTGCGCGTGTGGATGCCGCCGGCGGTTTACATGTCGGACCTTCATCGGCCGGGGCCGCGCCCGGGCCTGCATGTTATGGTCAGGGTGGGTGCGAGGCGACTATCACCGATGCACATGTGGTGCTGGGGCGCTTACCCGCAGGTCATACCTGGTCGTGTGGTTTGAAGCTGGATAAGTCTGCTGCAATTGACGCGATTGCACGCATTGCAGAGCAAATGCGCTGTAAATTGGAGGATGCCGCCCAGGGGATTATTGATTTGGCAAATGCGCATATGGCTGAGGCACTCAGGGTGATATCAATTCATCGTGGCTATGACCCGGGGAATTTTGTTTTATTCCCTTTTGGTGGCGCAGGAGGACTGCATATGTGTGCGGTTGCTTCGAAACTCGGAATAGCGCAGATTCTCGTCCCATATAATGCCGGGATATTATCAGCCCAGGGCATGTTGTATGCGCCTGTCGGGCACATGAGTTCTAGGTCAGTATGCAAGCGTTGGACAGAGGTGGGCAGAGATGAAGTCAAAACCATGTTCGGCCAGCTGCAAGATGAAGCGGTATGTAAGCTCACACAGGCCGGGCAAAGTGCGCAGCGCCTCGAACGATGGATTGAACTTCGTTATTGGGGGCAGTCGAGCACAATTCGCCTGAGGTGGAATGAGGCTATTGATGCAAGCGAGCAGTTTTTGAGTGCGCATCAAAAGCGTTACGGCTTTAACTTGCCGCAGCATCCGATCGAACTTGTGACGCTTCGGCTATGGGCATATCAGGACATTCCTGCTCCGCCCTTTGAAAAAGTCAAAAAAGGCAAGCCTGCATCACCCGTGGCACATTGCATTGTGGCTTCTGAGGAAGAGCAAATACCGGTATACCGGCGTGAGTGTCTCACCTGTGATCAGTCAATCACTGGACCTTGTATTATTCTGGATAATTCAGGTACATTATTTATAGACAGGCACTGGTCAGGTAACGTGCATGCTCATGGGCATATTCGTCTGCAAATCAGCACGGATCGTCCTTAAGTGAGTTTCCTGCTTGCCGCTTGTGGCGAACAGTGCGTATGATTTAACAATATTTCCATGTTAAAAGTAGACTAAAAGTCAGGTTTTAAAATGTTTGATGGATTCTTGAATCTGCCCTGGTGGGGTGAGTTAATCTGTGTGCTCGCAGCGACCCACCTGACAATCATTTCGGTCACGCTATACTTACATCGTTGTCAATCACATCGTGCGGTGACGCTACACCCATTTGTGAGTCATATTTTTCGTGCCTGGCTATGGCTGACGACCGGACAGGGAACAAAGCAGTGGGTTGCAGTACACCGCAAACATCATGCATGTACCGAGCGTGAAGATGACCCTCATAGCCCGCATGTCCATGGGATTAAAAAGGTATTGTTTGAGGGGACAGAATTATACCGTAAAGCAGCTGCGGACAGCAGGATCTGCCAGGAGTTTGGTCATGGGACACCGGAAGACTGGATAGAAGACAATCTCTACACACGCTTCAGTAATAGCGGTCTGGGCCTGTTAATGCTTGTATACATTGCCCTGTTTGGTCCGATAGGGCTCACTTACTGGGCTATCCAGATGATATGGATACCATTTTTTGCTGCGGGCGTAGTCAATGGTGGGGGCCATTACTGGGGCTACAGAAATTTTGAAACACAGGATGGCTCAACTAACCTTTTCAATCTGGGTGTTCTGATCGGTGGTGAAGAGCTGCACAATAATCATCACGCCTACCCGAGTTCGGCGCGCTTTTCCATGCGCTGGTGGGAGTTTGATATCGGTTGGCTTTACTTGCGCATCCTGAGTGGGCTCGGGTTGGCCGAGGTAAAAAAAGTGGCGCCTCAGCCCGTCAAGAATAAAAGCATCAATAAAGAACGGCTGGATATCAATGCCGTTCGTATGATGGTCTCCAGCCGACTCCATATTATGGCGGACTATGCCAGGCATGTAACGATGCCAGTGTTAAAAGCAGAAATAAGTCAGGCCGAAGGCCACTATCGCAGTGCGCTGAAGCGAATCAAGAAGGCCCTGGTGCGAGAGCGAAGCCGCATGACAGCACCACAAATTGAATACCTTAACCAGGTTTTGCACGATAGCCTGCAGTTAAAAACAGTATATGAGTATCAACAGCGCCTGTTACAGGTATGGACGCAAAAATACCATAGCAATGAAGGTATGTTGTGTGCGATCGCCGAGTGGTGCCAGGAAGCAGAGGCGACTGGTATTCGCGTGCTGGAAGATTTTGCCAGGTCCCTGAAAAGCTATTCAATACAGCCCGTATACAATCACACTTGAAACATTTCCACGCAATATGACTGCTCAGAACAGCGGGATATTCAGGTTTTTAAAACGTTAAGAGTAAGAAGTTTTATTTAATTTTAGCTTCTTTATAAATCACGTGCTTGCGCACGACGGGGTCATACTTTTTCATTTCAAGCTTGTCAGGCATTGTGCGCTTGTTTTTGGTAGTAGTGTAATAGTGACCAGTATTGGCACTTGAGACTAACTTGATTTTATCACGCATGGGGTTTATTCCTGATAGTTGATGTTACACGCTCTCGCCACGTGCACGTATATCTGCGAGTACCGCATCAATGCCTTTCTTGTCGATAATGCGCATGCCCTTGGTGGACAGACGTAGTTTGATAAACCGACGCTCGCTTTCGACCCAAAACTTGTGGGTATGCAGGTTAGGCAAAAATCTTCTGCGCGTTTTATTATGCGCATGGGATACATTATTGCCCGCGACAGGGCGTTTACCGGTTACTTGACATACTCTAGACATTTGTACAGGTTCTTGTGTTTGTATAATTGGATTGGGCGGCGTACCTTACCAGAAAGGGGTTTGCTTCACAATATACCAATATCTTTCACCTGAAAAAATTTACACAAACGGACATCAATGAGTTATGGATACAGTTTTTATACGTGACTTAAGCCTCGAGGCGGTCATTGGAGTGTTTGGCTGGGAACGGCAAGTGCAGCAAAAAATTACGATTAATCTGGAAATGGCAACCGATATTACACATGCCGCCAGAACAGATGATTTATCGTATACTCTTGATTATAAAGCAATTTCTCAGAGAATCAGGGCTATTGTGGCCGATTGTCAACCACAACTGGTGGAGACGCTTATTGAAAAAATTGCCACCACGATTATGGAGGAATTCAAGATACCATGGCTGAAAATTTCAATCGCCAAGCCGGGTGCGGTCAGGGGCTCTGCTGCGGTGGGTGTGACAATAGAACGAGGTAAAAGGCTTAAGTAATGCCAAAAGTATATATAGGGATCGGTAGCAATATCGATAAACAAAGTCATATTTCTCAGGTAATCAATGAACTAAAAGAAAAATTTGGCGACCTGCAAATGTCGCCCGTGTATGAAACGCCCGCAGAAGGATTTGCCGGAGAAAATTTTTTTAATCTTGTGGTGGCGGTGCAAACACAAATGTCACCCCATGAGGTGCGTCACTATCTGCGCGAACTTGAGGCTCGTCATGGGCGGGTCAGAACAAGCAAAAACCAGTTTATTTCACGTACGATTGATCTGGACCAGCTATTGTATGGCACCCTGAGTATAAATAATGAGGGTGTACATGTTCCGAGTTCCGATATTACAAATTATGCTTTTGTGCTCAAGCCGCTTGCCGACATTGCCGGTGATATGCCACATCCAATTCTTAAAACAACTTTCGCACAATTGTGGGAGCAGTTCGATAAGCGCGAGCTGAGTTTAAAGCGGGTAGAACTGGTTGATAGTCTGCCACCCCAAAAGATATCAGTCTCTTCTGTTGAACAGCGCTAGCGACATGCTGGATAATCAGTTGCTCAGAGTGCGACCACCATCAACCGAGATTATCTGGCCGGTGATATAACCGGCTGCGTCGATCAGGAACCAAACAGTCTCTGCAATATCGCTTGGATGGCCCTCCCGTTTGAGAGCGGTGCGATCAATTATCTCCTGGTGTTGAGCTTCATAATGTTCATTTTCGGGCCACATAATGGCTCCGGGCGAGACGCCATTGACACGCACATCAGGGGCCAGTTCACGTGCCATGGATTTGGTCAGCATGGACAGGCCTGCTTTCGCCACCGAGTAAACGGTATAGCCTTTTAGTGGCCGGTCAGCGTGGATATCAACAATGTTGATTACACAACCTCTGGAAAAGGTCAGATGACTGGCACAGGCTTGCGTTAGAAATAGCGGTGCCTGTAAGTTAACACCGATCAGATCATGCCAGTGTTGCTGGGTTATCTCATTCACAGCTGTCGGATAAAAGGTAGAAGCGTTATTAATTAATACATCAAGACGTCCCCATATGGAAACTGCCTGATTTACAAAGACTTCGAGGTTTTCACAGTCTAGCAAGTTGAATGAAAGGCATTTTATGCTGTTCGGCCTGACAGCATTAAGTTCTCGTTCAATCGCCCTGGCTTCATTGTCTGATCCACGATAGTGGAGGACAATATTCATACCCTGTGCGTGAAGCTTGCGTACGATACTGGCGCCGATTCTACGTGCAGCTCCGGTGACAATCGCCACGCGTGTGTTTTTTGATTCCATAAAGTCCTTTCTGATGCGGGTTAATTGATAAATGTATACTGAGGCCGACAGAGCGTGAATATATCATGCCAGCGAAATGAAGTGAGGGACTGAGCTGGACATATAAGGGATAAAATGACGAATATACAAATGCCTGTGCCAACTGCATGGCAGCGGGAGCATAGTGCTAAATGCAAAAAAAGAATTGTCGAAGTAATTGATAGTGCACAATCCGCGATCGGGTTTGACGACTACATGCAGGTTTGCCTATTTGCAAAGGACACAGGCTATTATGAAAAAGCAGATGAGCTGTTTGGCGCCGGGGGAGACTTCACTACCAGTCCTGAGCGTAGCCATTATTTTGCACTCGCGTTTGCAAATTATTTCCAACAGTTAAAAAAAAGTAATCCAGCAATTCAAATTGTCGAGGTAGGTGCTGGTAGCGGGAAGTTTGCGGATGATTTGGTGACACACCTGAAATACATCGGCTGTGTTCCTGAGCAATACATTATTATTGAAAAGAGTGAGCAGTTAAAAAGAAAACAGCAATCAAGGCTTGAGCGCCATGCTTCGCTGTGTGAATTTGTATGGCAACACTCAGTGTCGCAGCCACTAGCATGCGCCATGGTGATAGCAAATGAAGTGCTGGACGTGTTGCCAGTCAAACTGCTAAGAATAAAAGGCGGGATGATTGCCGAGCGTTGTGTTGGGCTGGACAAAAAGCAAGAACTGGAATTTGTTGAACGCAAAGCAGATGCCCGCCTGCAAAATACGGTGTGTAATAGAGTACCGAAAACGTTGATCCAACAAAACGATATTGATTATTTTGCTGAAGTTAGTCTCGAGTATGATAGTTTTATTGAGGATATTTCTGCATTTGTGAAGCAGGGAATATTTTTTTATATCGACTATGGTTATCCTCGTGCTGAATATTATCATCATCAAAGAACGATGGGGACGTTAATCTGTCATTTTAGACATGTGGCAAATGAACAGCCACTGTTATGGCCAGGTTTGCAGGATATTTCATGTAGTGTAGATTTTACGGCGTTGGCAGAAGCTGCCGATAAAGCAAAATTGAAAGTGGATTGTTATAGCACGCAAGCAAATTTTTTACTTGCGAGCGGAATTTTAAGTCAACTGGATAATTCCACACATATCGTTACCATGAATGATCATGCAGAATTAAAAAGATTATTGCTGCCGGGTGAGATGGGGGAACGATTTCAGGTTATGATACTAAGCAAAAACATGGATCTATCAGCCTGCCATTTTACAAACCGGAATCTTTTACACAGACTGTAAAATAGGAAAAAGTGGATTACATACAAATAATCGCCTTGGGTATTATCCAGGGTCTTACCGAGTTTTTGCCGGTTTCCAGCTCGGCTCACCTGGTACTGCTGTCTATTGTGATGGGCTGGGAAGACCAGGGTCTATTGATCGATGTTGCCGCTCATGCTGGCAGTCTGCTGGCGGTGTTGCTTTACTTCCGAAAAGAATTAATGCAGATGATGCATGCAATCAAGACTCCCACGCGGGAAGAAAATGCAAAAATTCTGAGGTTAATGCAAGGAATTATTATAGCCACGATCCCGATCATAATCGTTGGGCTATTGTTTGCTGATATCATAGAGACGTATTTGCGTGATGCTGATGTGATTGCGGCAACCACAATTTTGTTTGCAGTGCTTTTGGCGTATGCTGATCGGAATCATCGTGAATCAATTGATGAATATGCTTTAACTTGGAAGGCGATATTATTTATAGGTGTTGCACAGGCTTTTGCATTAATCCCGGGAACATCCAGATCGGGCGTTACAATGATGGCGGGTTTAATGATGGGGTTAAGCCGGGTAGCGGCAGCTCGCTATTCATTTTTATTATCAATTCCCACCATACTTGCAGCCATCACCTACAAATCCTCCCAGTTGTTTGTGACAGATGTAAATTTGGATTATTTAGCTGTCATGTGTGTGTTTTTGGTAGCAGGTATTGTCGCGTACGCCTGTATTGAAGGTTTTGTAAGGCTGGTTAATGTTATCGGTATGATGCCTTTTGTTATTTACCGGATTATACTGGGGCTGTTATTATTTATCTTTGTTTAATCGCTGTAACTGGTTTCGGATTTCTTTGATACGCAATCGTTTAATTGCTTCTCCAATCGCTTTTCCCTGTAGCTGTTTTCTTTTGTTTTCATCTAGCGAGACAGAATTCAAACTTTCTATCAGTTGTCCCATGAACGTCAAGGAGTCGCCACACGTTTGATTTAAAACTGGTTGGGCACATTGCATGCATTTTATCATTTGCATGCAGCGTGATTGGCGTCGAAAAGCATCAAGTGCATGCAGTAGGTGGTATATTTCATCTTCACTCTTGGAAAGAAGATTGCAGCACGACGAGAAGAACTGTACGCAAAGTCGCGTAAGCTTATGCAGGTTGCCGGGGCAGGCTAATGAATGGCTGATCGTATCAGCAATTTCAATATTAAAAGTATCTTCAGCCTGGCAGGCAAGCAAAACGAGACAGACGTATCTACACTCAGTAGCATTGATATGCTTGATTCTGGATAACCTGAGTAATGATTTCTTTTTACTGAGTGACTGGGATAACTCGGGCGCAATTCGCTCAATTGCGCCCGTCTGCATGAGTACATGGATAAAAATTTCCGGATTCGAGGTCGATAATGCACGTTCCGTTTCATGCCATATGCGTTCTTTTGATAAATGTTCGAGTTCACCGCTGTTGCAGATTGAAGTCATCAAGGCAAGAGTTTCAGGTGCAATTGTGAACCCAAGGGACCAGAATTTTGCTGCAAAACGCGCGACTCTCAATACACGCAGAGGGTCCTCCGCAAATGCTGCCGATACATGCCTGAGTATGCGTTTATCTATGTCTTTTTGACCGTTAAAAGGATCTGTCAGGATACCATTTTCATCTTGAGCGATGGCATTGATCGTTAAGTCACGTCTGCGTAAGTCATCTTCAAGGCTGATATCAGGACTGCTAAAAATATCAAAGCCCCTGTGACCAAGTCCTGACTTGCGTTCTGTGCGCGCCAGCGCATATTCCTCATGTGTGTGTGGATGCAAAAAAACAGGGAAGTCTTTGCCTACTTGCCGATAGCCCTGTTGTAATAGTTGCTCTGGTGTAGCACCGACAACTACCCAGTCTCGTTCATGGACTGGTAGACTAAGTAATCTGTCACGAACTGCGCCGCCAACCAGATATTTCTTCATGGGAAATCCCAAATTGATGTTAATAAAAACGACTATTTTAATACGAATTTTATTAATCACTAGTCTTATTCATATGGCGGCTTGCACATCGCCTGCTTATTGGTTGCAGGCGGCACGCGGGCATTTGCAGATAATGCAGCAACGCGAGTCGATAGATATGCTTGCAAAAACAGCCACAGACGAAACCTCTAAAAATCTGTTTAAACAGCTCATTGAGATACGTGAATTTGCCACTAATGAGTTGTTGCTCCCCGATAATCAAAGCTACAAAACGTACGTTGAACTGGAGCGAGACTATGTAACCTGGGTGGTTTTTGCGGCCAGGCCTTTTTCTTTGCAGCCAAAATTATGGTGTTTTTGGGTGGCTGGATGTGTGCCCTACCGTGGCTATTTTGAAAAAAGCCACGCAGTGAATTTTTCTTCAAAACTCAAACAGCAGGGATATGAGGTTTACGTGGCACCAGTCCCTGCTTATTCGACACTTGGATGGTTTAAAGATCCTGTACTAAGTAGCATGGTGAGTGGCAATAATGTATCCATGGCCGAACATATCTTTCACGAGCTGGCGCACCAGAAACTGTACATTAAAAACGATACCGCCTTGAATGAGGCTTTTGCAACGGCGTTGGCACAACTGGGTACAGAACGGTGGTTGCGAATGTCAAATCAGACGGAATTGCTGTCCGCCTATCAGCACAACAATCTTTACTTGCGACAATTTTACCAAGTAATCAGTGATTTAAGAACGCGTCTGAGAACAATATATCAATCTTCACAGGACCATTACAATAAACAGCAACAAAAACAGCATGCTCTCAAGCATTATCACACTGAAATGACCACGTTATTACAATCCGCACAACTTTATGATCAGTACGGGTCATGGTTTTTGGAAGATGTTAACAATGCCCGGCTCAACGCATTCGCAACTTATCAAAACCTGGTACCACAATTTATTAATTTATTTCACAATTGCGATAAAAAGCTTGCAAACTTTTATCGGTCTGTAGAAGGATTGCGTGGATTAAAGATGCAGCAACGACGGACACAGCTTGAAAACAGCCTATGTCGTTAGAGCCTGTTATGCAGTTTTGTATTTGTTGGAAGCTATACGGCTGCTACATAGATAGCTTGGCGCGACAGCCTGCAATGAAGTGATACACGTGCTGCCGTCGCGACATATGCTATCAAGCTGGAGTGACTTAAAATTGTCTTTGGAAAAAGGCTTGCCCGGGAAGTGTTCCAGAATGCTGGCCTGTAGCCTGGATAAAGCATTGGGCAGTCCGATAATGTTGCGCTTGTAACCACATATGCTTGCAGTATATTGGACAAGCTCTTTTAATGTGTAGTTGTATGGTCCACATAAATCATAACTACGATTAAAGGTAGATTTCTCGCCAACCGAATGCACTATTTGCCGGGCCACATCTCCTACGTATACCGGTGCAAACCGGGTATTGGGGCACGCCAGGGGGAAAATGCCGGGTGAGTATTTAAGGAGCCTGGCAAAACGGTTCAGGAAGCTGTCTTTTTCGCCAAATATGACTGAAGGCCTGTATATCGTGTAATCAATGTGCTGATCGGAAAATGTTTTTAAATAGTTTTCCGCTTTTCCCTTGGTGCTTAGGTAATAACTGTCGGCAGCAGGATCGGCATTCAGAGCGCTCAGTTGAATGATGCGTGATATGCCGGATTGCTCACAGGCATTTAAAGCTTCTCGTGTTGTGCCAACGTGAGTTTCATGAAACTGCTTGCCGTCGTTGCCTTTTTCGTTGAGTATCCCAACCAGGTTGATGAGAGCCTGGCAACCACTGCTGAATCCTGAGATAGATGAAGCATTGTATGCCGAGACAGGACAAACAGATAACGAAGGTAACACTCTCAGTGAGCGGCATTTATCGGGGTGTCGAGTCAGCAATCGAACAGAATAACCCGCTGCGACCAGCTGGGTACATACTTCTGAGCCGACAAAGCCACTTCCTCCAAGTATAGCGATACAGTTTTTTTTCTTCATCTGAGCAGTATACCCGCTTATATCAAAGAAGTATGTGAAGTAACGCTGAGTGCATTATTCCCGGTGCGTCTTGTTTTCCAAGCAAATATGCGTTAAAAATGTCGATAGAAATGAACAAACCTTCAATTATTTCTTTAGGAGCGCAAACTCTTGAGTGACAAAATCACGCACATAACTGATGCATCTTTTGAGCAGGAAGTCTTGCAAAGCGACATTCCCGTATTAGTTGATTATTGGGCGGAATGGTGTGGACCCTGCAAAATGATTGCTCCCATTCTTGATGAAATAGCGGCGGATTATCAAGGCAAGTTAAAAATTACAAAACTGAATATTGATGAAAATCCGGCCACGCCACCCAAATTCGGTATTCGGGGCATACCTACATTGATGATTTTCAAGGGCGGAGATGTTCAATCAACCAAAGTAGGCGCCCTATCAAAGTCGCAGTTGACCGCTTTTATTGATCAGAGCATTTAAAAGATAGATTAACGGCCATTTGGCATGCTAAATTTACTGGACGCCTTCAGAATTTAGTGCTAACTTGCAAATTAACGCTGCCAAGCCCGATGGTGCCCAAACCAGTAACGGGCGCAAAACGTTATAAATAATACTCTACTTACTGTAAAAAACTGCCAAGCCCGGCAAGAAACCAGTTTCCTGGTACCCGAACGATATGTCAACTGCCTGGGTTCATTCAGTCTGGTTTCCCAATAAACACTCCATATAAATTCAAGTAAAACAACAAGTAATCTATGAACCTCACCGAACTTAAAGTTAAATCTGCTGCTGAACTGGTCGAACTCGCAAGAAATATGGGTATAGATAATGTTGCCCGTATGCGCAAGCAGGACATCATATTTACCCTATTGAAAGCGCACGCAAAAAGCGGGGAAGATATATTTGGTGATGGTGTGCTGGAAATTCTGCAGGATGGATTTGGCTTTTTAAGGTCGGCAGATTGCTCCTATCTGGCAGGTCCAGATGACATATATGTTTCACCCAGTCAAATTCGTCGCTTTGGCCTAAGAACAGGGGATACTGTTGCCGGCAAAATAAGACCGCCTAAAGACAGCGAGCGCTATTTTGCCATGCTCAAAGTTGATCAGATTAATTTTGAGGCGCCTGAGAATGCCAAGACCAAGGTTTTGTTTGAGAACCTCACTCCGCTGCATCCAAACGAAATGCTCAAGCTCGAGCGTGGTAACGGAAGCACGGAAGATATTACAGCACGGATTATTGACGTATGTTCACCCATTGGTAAAGGCCAGCGTGGGTTGGTCGTGTCGCCCCCGAAAGCCGGCAAAACGATTATGATTCAGAATATTGCGCAAAGTATCAGTGCCAATCATCCTGAATGCTACCTGATTGTGTTACTGATTGATGAGCGACCTGAAGAAGTGACCGAGATGCAGCGCATGGTACAGGGTGAAGTGGTCTCAAGTACGTTCGATGAGCCGGCCAGCCGCCATGTTCAGGTCGCGGAAATGGTGATCGAAAAAGCCAAGCGACTCGTTGAACACAAGCGTGATGTAGTGATATTGCTTGATTCCATTACCCGATTGGCGCGTGCATATAATACAGTCGCACCCTCATCAGGCAAGGTATTGTCTGGTGGTGTTGAAGCGAATGCGCTTAACCGCCCAAAACGTTTCTTTGGTGCAGCCAGGAATATTGAAGAAGGGGGTAGTCTGACTATCCTGGCCACTGCACTAATTGACACTGGTTCTAAAATGGATGAAGTTATTTACGAAGAATTCAAGGGAACAGGTAATATGGAGATACACCTTGATCGTCGCGTAGCAGAGAAACGAATTTATCCTGCCATCAACATTAACCGCTCCGGCACACGCCGGGAAGAACTCCTGATAGAACCGGAGGTTCTCCAGAAAATGTGGATATTAAGAAAATTCCTGCATTCAATGGATGAAATTGAAGCGATGGAATTTATGCTGGCACGTATGCAAACCAGTAAGAACAATGCCGAATTCTTTGAAGCAATGAAAAGATAGAAGTCAGAATCGTCTATTTAACTTTTACCGGGCCAAGTTTCACAGGGCTCTGTAACCTATATCATTTCGATAGTAAACATTATTCCAGTAAATTTTTCTGACTGTATTATAAGCAGCTGCCTGGGCTGCTGCGACATCATCACCCAGCGCGGTGACACATAATACCCGCCCGCCCGATGTCACGATTTCTCCATCATTCTTCATGGAGGTCCCTGCATGAAAAATCTTGGTGTCGGGGGAGGCGACTGAATCAAGGCCTGTAATTTCATCCCCTTTTGAATAGTTGTCAGGGTAACCGCCTGCAGCCATCACCACGCCAAGCGCAGACCGGGTATCCCATTCAAGCGGTTGCAGGGTTAATTGATGACGGGCTGTATCCCAGCATAGTTGTGACAAATCGCTGCGCAGACGCATTAATATTGGCTGTGTTTCGGGGTCACCAAAACGGCAATTAAACTCAAGTACTTTAGGTTCACCCTCAGGTGTAATCATTAAGCCTGCGTATAAAAACCCCTGATAAGGATGACCGGACTGTATAAAGCCAAGTACCGTTGGTTTAATAACACTGGACATTATTTTGTCGTGCATGGTGCTGGTCACCAGTGGCGCTGGCGAGTATGCGCCCATCCCGCCTGTATTTGGTCCCAGGTCACCTGCATCGCGTGCTTTATGATCCTGAGAACTGGCCAGTGGAATAATGACGTCATGATCGACGATACATATGAAGCTTAATTCTTCGCCCTGAATGAATTCCTCGATGACGATTTTTCTGCCTGCATCGCCGTAAGCACTTCCACTGAGCATGGATATCACGGCATCATTTGCCTGTTGTAAATCCTCGGCAATAACAACACCTTTACCTGCGGCGAGGCCGTCGGCCTTGATTACAATCGGAAAGTTTTGGCTGGAGAGGTAGCCCAGTGCAGACTCCGTGTCTGTAAACTCCTGGTAGTGAGCAGTGGGTATGTTGAATTGCTGCATGAATCGCTTGGCAAAGCTTTTCGAACCCTCTAGTTGGGCATTAATCTGGGAAGGGCCAAATATACATAGATTATGCGCTTTAAATTGATCAACGATCCCTGCGACCAAAGGGCCTTCAGGGCCAACAATAGTGAGGTCAATTGCTTGTTGGCTGGCAAACTCAATCAGCGCAGGGATATCATCACTGGAAATATTGATGTTTTCCACTTTCTGTTCCCGCGCTGTGCCCGCATTACCAGGTGCGACGTAGACTTTGTGCGTAAGGGACGACTGTGCAAACTTCCAGGCCAGTGCATGTTCTCTGCCTCCACTGCCTATTACTAATATTTTCTTCATAAAAATTTACTCAATTTATGTCAAACCTGGCAAAACAAACCACAAAGCCGTCGGCAAGCTGAATATCCCAAGAACATTGCCTATTAATACTATAGCAGAAACTTTCGTTGGTTCCTGCTGGTAGCGTGAAGCAAACAGGAAATTCATTACTGCAGGTGGCAAAGCGCCAAAAAGTATCAGTGCGGCCAGCTGTATTTTGGTAAGAGGAATAACAATAGCAATCATAAGCGCTAACGACACACCGATTATGGGTGTCGCCAGGCCGGCCAGGAGACCAAGTTTCCAGTATTCAAAGTTCGCACGACTAAGTTGTACACCCAAAGAGAAAAGCATCAGAGGGACTGCAATGCTACCGAGCATATCAAAGGGTAAGATAATAAATTCAGGAATGAGAATGATATGGCTTTGCAGGCTAAGCGCCAGGATTGCGGCGATGATAGCCGGGGATGTGATGCTGCGTAACCATTTTGCCTGATGGTCAAGCATGTAAGATCCTAAGCCGAAGTGGGTAATATTACCAATCAGGAATAATATTAATCCTGCGGCCAAACCCTCCGGGCCAAGCGCGAGAGATAATAAAGGCAAACCTATATTGCCAGCATTATGAAACATCAGGGGAGGTGCAAGTGTACGATAGCTAACACTAAAAAGTTTTGCTACCGGTATTGCTACAATAGCGGTTAACAATACCATTATCAGGCCACTTATACCGAGTAATGCATATTCTCTAAGCTGGAACTGCTGTTGTAACAGGGAAGAAAACACCAGTGCCGGAATAAAAATATTTAAATTGATGTTGTTGATAGTTTCTAATGCCGGCTGTTGCCTGATACCAACCAATATCCCGATTACTACAATTGCAACCAGAGGAAACATGATTTGTGCAATCTGAATAATGACCGGCATATTTATTTCCTTGGTTTAGCGTAAGCCGCTTGAAATGACAGTTTCAAATTCTATTGCGAGCTGAAATTGTGATGACGACTTTGAGTCTGCATGAGGAGACCAGGTGCATAAGGCGAATAAGCCGGTTGTGGATGAACAATATAGCCAGCAGTCAAGGCGTAAAATAAATTGTCAGTAAACTTCCATTGTCTCTGGATAATATTACATCATGCTGGATATTAGCTGAACCCAAGCGAGAGCGCTTAATGACGGAAATGGCGTATGCCGGTGAATACCATGGCCATGCCATGTTCATCAGCGGCAGCAATGACTTCTTTATCATTGCGTGAGCCACCGGGCTGAATCACGGCGCTGATACCGGCATCATGTGCGGCATCAAGACCGTCCCTGAAAGGGAAAAAGGCATCTGATGCCATGACTGAACCTTCCACTCTCAACCCTTCTTCCTGTGCTTTAATACCGGCAATTTTAGCTGAATAGACGCGACTCATCTGACCGGCACCGATACCGATAGAACGTTCATTGTGCGCATAAACAATAGCGTTTGATTTAACATACTTGGCAACCTTCCATGCAAATAGCAGATCACGGATTTCATGCTCACTGGGTTTGCGCTGAGTCACTATATTTAAATCGGATGCCTGTACCGTGGCATGGTCCTGATCCTGCAAAAGCAAACCACCACTGACCTTGCGCATATCATGACCGGCAGGGGTGATCGCGATAGTGCCGCAATCCAGTACTCGTGTATTTGGCTTGGTATTCAGTATATGAATGGCATCTGAATCTATGCCAGGGGCGATAATGACTTCAACAAATTGCTGGTCCAGAATTGTTTTTGCGGTTTTCGCATCCAGGGCATGATTAAAGGCGATAATGCCGCCAAACGCTGAGGTAGGATCGGTCCGAAAGGCGAACTGATATGCTTGTTCAAGGGATTCTGCGACGGCAACGCCACAAGGGTTTGCATGTTTCACGATGACACATGCAGGACGCTTGAACTGCTTAACGCATTGGAGTGCGGCATCTGTATCGGCAATGTTGTTAAATGACAGCTCTTTACCTTGAGTGAGTCTTGCGGCGGCAATTGTGCCTTGTTCCGGCTGTGGTTCCGAATAGAAACAGGCCGTCTGGTGTGGGTTCTCTCCATAACGCAATACCTGTTTTTTATTATAAGTAAAATGAATGCTATCAGGGCAGGGGTTTTCATTTTGTTGCCCCAGGTAATTTGCAATCCGGCCATCATATTCTGCAGTGTGACTAAATGCTTTGCATGCCAGATGAAAGCGAAGCGGCTGGCCGATCGTTTGATCATTATTTGCGAGCTCGGCCAGTACGGCAGAGTAATCTGCCGGATCTACAACGACGCTGACACGCTGAAAATTCTTGGCAGCAGCACGAATCATCGCAGGTCCGCCGATATCGATGTTTTCTATCGCGAGTGCCAGCGTACATTCGGGCTGAGCAATAGTTTGCGCAAACGGGTACAGGTTGACAACCACGAGATCTATGGCGTCTATTCCATGTTGCTGCATTACATCATCATCAACGCCGGCTCGTCCGAGGATACCACCGTGAATTTTCGGGTGGAGTGTTTTCACACGTCCGTCCATTATTTCAGGTGAGTGTGTATGCTCGCTGACATCCGTGACAGGGACATCAGCCGCACGTAATAGTGCGGCTGTGCCGCCTGTTGAAAGTATCTGAATACCCGCCTGATGTAACTTTGTTGCAAACTCCCCGATGCCTGATTTGTCAGAAACACTAATCAGTGCGCGCTGAACCCGGCGGTTTGTCGCTGACGACATAGTTTAAGCGTGAATGAGAAAATAATTAACGTACGTCGTAATGTTTAAGCTTTTTGCGCAGGGTGCCACGGTTGAGTCCCAGGCATTTTGCTGCTTTGGTCTGGTTGCCACCACAGTAATTCATAACGGATTCCAGTAGCGGCTTTTCTACTTCCTCTATAACCATACGGTACAGGTCATCCGGCGCATGGCCATCTAACTTGCTGAAATAACTGCGTAGAGATTCCGCAACAGATTCTCTAAGCGTCTGTGAGGGAGTTACCGGATGTAACTCAGAAACATTTAAGTTTGAAACTGAACTTGTCATGCAACGTTCTCCATTTTAAATTCTGCGTCTTGCAAATAACTACGTACCATATCGAACTGGACATCTGCATCAGCTACGGAAAATACCTTTTTTTTGAATTGTAACGAGCCAATCATATTATCTAAGTACCAGCCAATATGTTTACGCGCAATTCGCACTCCTTGTTGTTTTCCATACAGGGAATACAGTTCTTGTAAATGATTCAATATAATAGTTCGTATCTCCGCCAGTGGCGGCGCTTCTAATTTTTCATTGAATTTCAGATAGTGGTCAATTTGGCGAAATAGCCACGGCTGACCCTGTGCCGCGCGCCCGATCATAATCGCATCTGCGTTGGTAATTGCCAAGACCTTTTTTGCTTTTTCTGGAGAATTTATATCTCCATTAGCCACGACGGGGATATTTATTGACTTTTTTATCTTGCAGATCGTGCTGTATTCTGCATGCCCATGAAAGCGACAGGCACGTGTGCGGCCATGGACAGTGAGCATCTGAATGCCGCAGTCTTCTGCGATTCTGGCAATTTCAACTCCATTTTTGTGGTTTTGGTCGGTGCCTGTGCGTATTTTTAATGTCACCGGCACATTGACAGCATTTACGACCCTGGAAAGTATACGCTTTACAAGCGCCTCATCTGCCAGCAGTGCCGAACCTGCGAGTACTTTACAGACTTTTTTTGCCGGGCAACCCATATTGATATCGATAATATCCGCACCATGATCGACATTGAATTGCGCGGCCTGGGCAAGCTGCTCCGGATCAGACCCCACGATCTGTACGGCCCGGGGGGCCGGTTCACCCATGTGCGAACGTCGCTGAGCTGACTTCGGGCTATGCCAGAGCTTAAGGTCTGCACTGATCATTTCTGTCACTGTATAGCCGGCTCCCAGTTTGCGGCAAAGCAAGCGAAATGGCAGGTCAGTCACTCCTGCCATGGGGGCAAGAAAGCATTTATTCGATAGATTATATGGTCCGACTTTCATTGCGAGAGTTTCTGGCTTACATTCAGGATTAAAAAAAGTCAAAATTGTAGCTGACGACTTCTTCGCCGACATCGTGCACTTCCAGCTGAATTGACAAAGGCGTCATGGAAGCCATAAGGCGATCGGCCGACCATTCTTCTTGCAGATAGTGATTGGGGCTAAATTGCCTTGCCGCGATGATATCACCGCTTGTATTTAAAAAGAGTAACTGAATTACGGGGTATGGTTGCGTAAAAGGTGCACGATTAATAATCGTGAGGGTCACCATCAGTGCCTTTGGTTCCGTCGGGTGTGTGTGTATGCTTCTGTTAAGCACTTCTATTTTATCGAGTGCACGGGGTAGCTCAACTGAACATTTTAACCATTGACAGATTATGCCCTGATACGAAGATGGAATTATATTTGCTTTAAAAGCTGCCACTGTCTGAATACCCAAAAATGCAAGTAATACGATGAGTGTTATCATTCCCAGCCATTGCACCGGTTTGATTTCCGGGGACGGTTTCTCCAGGCTGGACACCTGGTCCGCGATTATTTTGGGAATGACCTTGTCATCGCCAGAATGTCCGGTTTCGGATTCAGCCGTGTCACATTCTGAATGACCTTTGGGCTGCTCCGTGCCTATGATGTCCTCATCAGCTGTGCTGGCGTGGTCGTGCAAGTCCCGGTCTAGAATTTCCAGGTCTATAGTCGTGTGTGGTTCACTATTCAGTTCAAGATCGACAGCCCCTGTAACATCTGTAATTTCGTTATCAGCCCCGTTGTCTGCCTCTGCCGGTCTGGGTTCCTGATTAAACAGAAACAGCTTGGCATCAAAAACATGTTCGCATATACCACAACGAACAACGCCTGCAGCAATTTCTAATTGCTGTTGACTGATGCTGAAGGCAGCACGACAACTTGGACAGCGAGTATACATGTAACAAGTTTACCGAGAATCGTTCACAGACCCCAGGCCTTTTTACGCGTTAGCTACGTTGAAACGAGATGCACGCCCATTCATCTTGCCGGGTAATTTGCGCGTCGTTAAAGCATGAAGCATAGTGCCGGGTGATTGTTTTTATCTGTGAGTCCAGTATTCCGGATACGACGAGAGTGCCTTGCGGAGCGAGTAACTGATAAAAAAAATCGTAAAAGTCAAGTAATGGCGCGGCAAGAATATTAGCCACGATAATATCGACATGACCTTGAGTCAGGCAATCACGATTGCCGATAGTGAAACAGTCAAGTGGTAACTGATTGCGAATGATATTTTGTTCGGTGGCCATTAACGCCTGAGGATCGATATCAATGGCATAGACATGCCGGGCTCCAAGCTGATAGGCAGCTAACGACAATATGCCGCTACCACAACCAAAGTCGACAACTTGCTGGCCATTTAATGGTGCTGTGCTCAGCCACTGCAGGCATAAGCTGGTAGTGGCGTGGTGGCCTGTACCAAAAGCCAGGCCGGGGTCAAGTTGCAGACTCAGTCCTTGGGGATCCGGGTTGTCTTCCCATGACGGAAAAATCCACAGATCGCCAAATTTCATCGGGGAAAACTGTTGCTGAAACTCGCCTTGCCAGTCGTGATCATCAACCTGTCTGAGGACAATATGTTGTTTAACAAGCTGGTTATTCTGCAGAGCTTTTGATGCAATCTGTACTTTTTCAGCGGATGTAAAATTAGCCTGCATAAACAGCGTTGACCATAAAGGATGGGTGCCAAACTCAGGTTCCAGTATTGGTTCATCTGCAGCATCTTCATAGGCAATACTGACCGCTCCGCAGTTAAACAATAACTCTTCAATGTGTTCTGCTGACTCAGCAACGGTCTGTATTCTTAGTTGGAGCATGCGTGTGAGCGGTTATCGACTGCCCTCTAACAAACGTTCAAGATAATGTATATCGATCTGACCTTTGCAAAATCCCGGATCAGACAGCAGTCTTAACTGAAGGGGTATATTGGTTTTGATGCCGTCAATGATCATTTCCTGTAACGCGCCCTGCATGCGCTTGATCGCAGTCTCACGATCTTCTCCATAAGTGATGAGTTTCCCTATCATCGAGTCATAATAAGGTGGCACCGTATAACCGGAGTAAATATGAGAATCTACTCTTACACCAAATCCGCCAGCGCTGTGATAGCGTGTTATCTTGCCGGGACAGGGAATGAAAGTATCGGGATCTTCCGCGTTAAGCCGGCATTCAATTGAGTGACCATTAATATGGATATCTTCCTGTTTCATCGACAGGGGTTCGCCCGCGGCAATCAGTAGCTGCTGTTTAACGATATCAATGCCGGTGATATATTCAGTGACGGGATGTTCTACCTGAACACGCGTATTCATTTCAATGAAATAAAATTCACCATTTTCATATAGAAACTCGAATGTGCCTGCACCCCGATAACCAAGTAGTTTACAGGCATCCGCGCAGCGCTGACCTATGAACTTCCTTTCTTTCTCGGTAAGTCCCGGCGCGGGTGCTTCTTCAATAACCTTCTGGTGCCTGCGCTGCATGGAACAGTCGCGCTCAGCAAGATAGAGGGCATTGCCATGTGTGTCCGACAGTACCTGTATTTCAATATGGCGCGGTGTTTCTAAAAATTTTTCCATGTATAACGTGCCATTATTGAAAGCGGCTGTCGCTTCGGCCCGTGTGAGAGATACTGCATCGGCCAATTCTTCATCGCCGCGAACGACACGCATGCCACGTCCGCCGCCGCCACCCGCTGCTTTAACAATGACCGGGTAACCAATTTCGTGGGCTAATTTTGAATTCAGGGAAAAATCATCTGTCAGTGGTTCGGCCGAACCAGGTACGCAGGGCACACCAGCTTCCTGCATGGCGTTCTTGGCAGAAATTTTATCGCCCATGCGGCGAATCGTTTCGGCTGTAGGTCCAATAAAAATGAAGCCACTTGATTCCACGCGTTCAGCAAAATCATCATTCTCAGACAGGAAGCCATAGCCGGGATGTATGGCACTGGCATCTGTAAGTTCTGCCGCACTGATTATCGCCGGGATGTTCAGATAACTTTCCGTAGAAGGAGGTGGGCCAATACAAACAGATTCATCTGCAAGTTTGACGTGTTTTAATTCACGGTCAACCGTGGAGTGAACGGCCACGGTTTTGATGCCCAGTTCGCGACAGGCGCGAAGTATGCGAAGAGCTATCTCACCGCGGTTGGCAATTACAACTTTTTCTAGCATAGCGGGTTAACTTAATTGAGTGTTTCAGCGTTTTGCTGGGACTTGAGCGGAAATTTTGCAAGTCATATGTACGGCGACGGCAACAATCAGCAAAGCCGGATAAAAATGCATAGACCAGGTTGCTTAAAACAATGGTTAGCATGGTAATTAAAGTGTTACAGGTGTACCAATATGGCTATTCGATGATGAACAATGGCTGCCCGAATTCGACAGGTTGACCATTCTCTATCAGTATTGCCTTGACCGTACCAGATTTATCGCTTTCTATCTGATTGAGCATTTTCATTGCCTCAATTATACATAGTACTTCCCCTTCCTTGACTTGCTTGCCGACCTCTGTAAACGGAGGTGCGCCCGGCGAGGGGGCTTCATAATAGGTGCCTACCATGGGGGAAGTCACCTGGTGGCCACTGATAGTGTCACTGTCCGGACTTGTGTCTTTGGCGGGTGTTCCTGAAGCGGATGTATCTGGCACGGGTGTCGGCATTGTAACGGGTGCGGCGGCATACTGTATTGGTACTTGTGTCGACTCGGAGCTATTGCGACTAATGCGCACTGACTCTTCACCTTCTTTGATCTCAATTTCTGCGATACCGGATTCTTCCAGCAGTTCGATAAGTTTTTTTACTTTGCGTATATCCATATGACTGATTCTGTTATTTGGTTAACTGGTTGTCTGCGACATTCACTGCAAGCTGATATCCATACGTTCCCATGCCGCAAATCACTCCTACCGCGATATCAGACAGGTATGATTTCTGACGAAATGACTCGCGGGCATATACGTTTGAGATATGTATTTCGATAAATGGTATGGCCACCCCGAGAAAAGCGTCTCTTAGCGCGATGCTGGTATGCGTGAATGCGCCGGGATTAATGATAATAAACTCAACGGCCTGAGATTTTGCGGCATGTAATCTGTTAATGAGCTCATGCTCTGCATTACTCTGGAAATGTTGTAAGTCATGTCCCATGCCGCGGGCATGTGTGGTTAGCAGATTAACAATATCTTCCAGTGTTTCGTAGCCATACACGTCAGGTTCACGCGTGCCAAGTAAATTTAAATTGGGGCCATTCAGTAGAAGGATATTGCTCATGCGCAGATTCAGATTCGTATACAGGTTGTGTGTATTTTGCCGAGCATTGTGCCGTAAAATGCCATAGCTGTCTAACAAAACCCAAGATAGACGAAAATAGCGGCAAACTATGGGATTTTTACAGCAAGATTGCAGTATTATGCGGGATGAAAAGCTGCTTATTGTTCGCCAAAGAGTGCGCGCAGGTGCCGGGCCAGCTGCTCGGCGGTGACACTGCCGGTGAGGCGTTGACTGCGCAGGTCATTGCCATGCTGGTCCCAAAAATATAACACGGGAGGTGCAGGCATATTCAGGTGTCTGGAAAGCGCCTTATCGTGTTCATCCTGAACAGTAATATCTGCCTGCAGTGTTACAACCCCCTGAAGTGCGGCAACGACTTCGGGGTCCGGGAAAACTTTCTTTTCCATCACTTTGCAATAGGCACACCAGTCAGCGTAAAAGTCCAGCATCACCGGTTTGCCCGCAGCTTTGGCGGCGCTAAGTTCTCGTTGCAAGTCTTCGATGGTTTTTATACGTGTAAAAGCAGGATGTTGACTGCTGCCGGCAGGGCCGGCGCTGATGATGCCGCTTAATGGCTTGACAGTATCCTTACCTCCGCCGGCAATGCCAACCAGAAATGCAGCACCATAAATCAACAGTACAATGCCAGTTCCTTTCCAGAATTTGCTCCATCCGCTGGTTTGTTCAGGCAGGGACTGCAAAGCGCCAAGGTAAATCGCGACAATCACCAGCAGGCTCCCCCACATCAGCATAATAATGGCAGGCGGTATATAGGTTGGGCTAAGCCTTTCCAGGAAGCTGATCGCCAGGCCAATTAAAATGACACCCCCGGTAGCCTTGACTTTTTCCATCCAGGTGCCGGCCTTTGGTAATAAAGCGCCCCCGCCGGAGCCCATCACCAGGAGTGGAAGCCCCATGCCTGTGCCAAATACCCACAGATAGAGAAATCCTGCCAGTGGGTTTTGTGACTGGGCAGCAAATGCCAGCACGGCAAGTAAAATTGGCCCGCCGCATGGACCAACAATCAGCGCAGAAAGTACTCCCATCATTGCCACGCCAGCCAGAGAGCCCCCCTGCTGTTGATTACTGCGAGCGTTTAACCGGCTCTGCAGGGCGCTTGGCACCTGAATTTCATAAAAGCCAAACATGGACAGCGCCAGACCGATAAAAAGCAGGGCAGAAGGGATTAATACCCAGGGTGTCTGCAGGCTGCCCTGGATGCCAAGGGCCTCGCCAATCACAGCCATAATGGCCCCGAGAATACCAAAGGTAATGGCGATTCCCTGTGTATAGCTCAAGGAGAGTGTAAAGGCTTTGAAGGTGGTGATGTTTTCACCCTGACCCATGATAAGGGAGCTGAGTATCGGAATCATGGGATACATGCAAGCGGTAAAAGCCACTAATATCCCAAATCCCAGGCTCAGTATTAATGCGAAAACCGGATTGGCATTTTTAAGATCGGCGAGAATACTGTCTTCTTCATTGACGCCTGATGGTATTTCACTGTTAACGGTTGACGACTTTACCGGGTTGTCGGTTGAAGCGCTGCTCGTCAATGCGGCTGGTAATTGCAGCGCGAGCGTTTTTTGAACCGGCGGATAACATAAGCCGGCATGGGCACAACCCTGGTAACCAACGACAACCTCAATAGAACTATGTTGCGCAGTGACCGGCAGATCAATTTCAAGACTGTTTTCATAGATTTGGACATCGCCAAAAAATTCATCATGGTAGGTTTTGCCTGCTGGCAATTCGAGTTCACCGATAGTGACACCCGCCTGTTCGCTGCTGGCATTGATACGTTTTCTGTATAGATAGTAACCATCAGCAATAGACCAAAGTAATTTTATCTGGTTGTCTGAAGTGATTGTTGATGTGAGTTGAAATGCTTCATCAACTTTGAGGAAGTCATCCTGTCCTGAGTCGCCGAATAATCCGGAGGCATGTGATTGACTGAAAAGACAGCTCAGTAAAAATACAAATATGGCGATAGGCCATAGTGATTGCCTGGTTAACTGGTTTCTTTCATAACCCATGATAAGTACTCTTGTGAACCTGCAGTGATTGGTATCGCGATGATTTCCGGTGTTTCATATGGATGCTGGGCATGAATATAGTTGTTCAATTCATTAAACCGGTGCCGGGCTGTTTTCATTACCAGTAGACACTCTTGATCTTCGCACAGTTCATTCTGCCAGTAATAGACAGAGGTGATTTGCGGCACTATGTTGCAGCAGGCTGCCAGATGATTGCTGATTATCTGACGGGCGAGTTGTTTTCCCTTATCAATGTCAGTGATTGTGGTTAACACCACCAGTGTGTCGGCATGATTCGATGAAGGCATTTTTATAATTTTTTTCTCAAGCTATTGTAATTACTTTTAGTCGCCACTATATATGACTCATGCACTGCAAGACTAGACTCGACTAATGCGCGCTTTCCCGATACTTTTTACGCTGTTCATTGGCGTTCCCCTGATCGAGATTTATTTATTTATACAGATTGGTGGTCTCATCGGTGCATTGCCTACCGTACTGCTAGTAATTATTACTGCCCTGCTTGGTGTGACCCTGCTTCGTGCCCAGGGGTTCAGTACCATGGCCAGATTTCAGCAACAGGTTTCGACCGGGCAGCTTCCTGCCAATACCATGCTGGAGGGGATAGCCCTGGTTTTTGGCGGTGCATTGCTACTGACGCCTGGTTTTCTGACCGACGCGATTGGTTTCCTGTGCTTAATTCCCTGGACTCGCCAGGCCATTATTGCCCGTTTTCTGAAAAATTTTACTATGACAGGCAATGGGTTTACTTACCGGTCACAAGCCGGGGGTCATTCTAAGCGACAAAACCAGGATGTTATTGAGGGGGAATACAAGAAAGATGATGAAGTGTAAAACTTTAAAAATCGTCTTGACAAAGGTATTGTGAACCGTATTATTAGCACTCATTCAAAGAGAGTGCTAACAAATTCAGTAACTCTCTAATTTATAAAGAATTTGCAGTTAATTATCTGTCAGGAGAAATAAGGCATGAATTTACGACCTTTACACGACCGTGTAGTAGTTAAACGAATGGAAGAAGAGCGCACCAGCCCTGGTGGTATTGTTATTCCTGATTCTGCGACCGAAAAGCCGATCAAGGGAGAAGTGCTTGCCGTGGGAAATGGAAAAATCAGTGATAACGGTGAAGTGCGTCCATTGGATCTCAAGGTAGGCGACACTGTGTTATTTGGAAAATATTCAGGCACAGAGGTAAAAGTCGAGGGCGAAGATCTGCTGGTTATGCGTGAAGATGACGTGATGGCTGTTATCGAAGGGTAAGCAAACTTACATCAATTTTTAAACTAAATTTAAACGAAGGTAAACGCAAATGAGTGCAAAAGAAGTTACTTTTGGAGATGAAGCCAGAGCCAGAATGGTTGCTGGCGTGAATATCCTGGCAAATGCAGTGAAAGCAACACTTGGTCCCAAAGGCCGTAACGTTGTTCTGGACAAGTCATTTGGAGCGCCGACAGTCACAAAAGACGGGGTGTCAGTTGCCAAAGAGATCGAGCTGGAAGACAAGCTGGAAAATATGGGCGCACAAATGGTCAAGGAAGTTGCTTCACAGACTTCTGATGTTGCCGGTGATGGTACAACAACTGCGACTGTATTGGCGCAGTCTATTGTTCGTGAAGGGATGAAGGCTGTAGCTGCCGGCATGAACCCGATGGATTTAAAACGCGGAATAGACAAGGCGGTTTCGCTGGCTGTGGAAGAGCTTAAATCCCTTTCAAAGCCCTGCTCTGATAACAAGGCAATTGCTCAGGTGGGCAGTATTTCTGCTAACTCGGATTCTTCGGTCGGTGACATCATTGCCGAGGCCATGGACAAGGTCGGCAAAGAGGGTGTCATTACAGTCGAAGAAGGCAAAGCTCTTGAGAATGAACTCGACGTCGTCGAGGGCATGCAGTTTGATCGGGGTTACCTTTCCCCTTATTTTGTAAATAATCAGGATAATATGACTTGTGATATGGAGGATCCATTCATCCTGCTGCATGACAAGAAGGTTTCAAACATTCGCGACCTGCTTCCTTTGCTTGAAGGTGTCGCTAAAGCCGGCCGGCCATTAATGATCATTGCAGAAGATGTGGAAGGAGAAGCGCTTGCAACTCTGGTTGTCAATACTATCCGCGGAATCGTCAAGGTTGCAGCCGTGAAAGCACCTGGTTTTGGCGACCGCCGAAAAGCGATGCTCGAAGATATTGCAATTTTGACAGGGGGTACCGTGATATCAGAGGAAGTAGGGTTGTCGCTGGAAAAGGCAACACTTGAAGATCTTGGTACTGCCAAGCGAATTCAAATTTCCAAAGAGAACACGACTATTGTTGACGGCGCTGGCCAGGCAGATGCAATTAAGAGCCGTGTCGATCAGATTCGTGCCCAGATAGAGGAAGCGACTTCCGATTACGATAAGGAAAAACTGCAAGAGCGCATGGCGAAACTTGCTGGTGGGGTTGCCGTCATCAAAGTCGGGGCTGCCACAGAAGTTGAAATGAAAGAGAAGAAAGCACGCGTTGAAGATGCATTGCATGCGACACGCGCGGCAGTGGAAGAAGGTGTTGTACCTGGTGGTGGAGTCGCGCTTGTTCGTGCACGTAAAGCACTGGCGAATGTCACTGGCGATAACGCTGATCAGACAGCCGGTATCAATATTGCACGTCGTGCGATGGAAGAACCGCTTCGTCAAATCGTCACCAATGCAGGGGACGAGGCCTCTGTTATCCTGGCCAAGGTGGACGATGGTGAAGGAAACTTCGGCTACAATGCAGCCACTAGTGAGTATGGTGACATGATAGAAATGGGAATACTTGATCCTACCAAGGTCACCAGAACCGCATTGCAGAATGCCGGTTCAATCGCAGGCCTGATGGTCACAACCCAGGCAATGGTAGCCGAGATCCCAAAGGATGAACCTCAAGCAATGGGGGCTCCGGACATGGGCGGCATGGGTGGCATGGGTGGAATGATGTAGTTTTAATTCCATCAGTCACTTTTGAAAAGCCCCGCAATTAATTCTGCGGGGCTTTTTTGTTTGAATGAAATATTAAGGCACGTACATCAGATACGCATCTACCTGTATTAAAGAGTATCGATATTACCTAGTGACATCTGCTTTTCTTAAAGTAGATCAAAATTGTCAGTGCAGAGGCAAAGAACCAGAAAGCGGCAGGTAGTGGGACAGGAGGGTGTTCGCTGTAATCGTAAATCACCCGTAGTCTGCCTGATGTATTTACATTCCCACTGCGGGAATCGATAAATCCGTCATCGCCGTTTGTTTCATTGGTAAACAATGGCCCGGTCTGACTGACGGTGCCCCGGATACTTCCGTTACCAGTGAAGTTTGACAGAGCCACAGAGTCAGTAAGTAATCTATTCAAAGAAGAGAGAAAAGTGGTCGATGATGGTAATGAGGTGGTGCAGGTCGTTCCATTGATGCCGCCAATACCGCTAGAACATGTATCCGACCGATTGGAGGTTATCGCGAATGAGTTGTTATATACTTTTTGATAAATGCATATGTGAAATTTGTATGTGAAGAGAATGAATTCAAGATAAATAAATGCGAATTGACCCCACCACTCACTGTATTGTCGGCGCTGAATATATTGAATCGCCAAATCATGATGAACGTCCGCGGGATTCTGACATTGACTTGATTGTTGTGCATAATATCAGCCTGCCCCCTAATCAGTTCGGGGGTGAATATGTCAAAGATTTTTTCCTGAATAAATTAGACACTCAAGCGCATCCGTATTTCAAAGAAATTGGAAATATTAAGGTATCGAGTCACCTGTTCATTGAGCGTAGTGGTAAATTGATACAGTTTGTGCCCTTTGATAAACGAGCCTGGCACGCAGGAGAGTCCTGTTTTCAAAATCGTCGGCGTTGTAATGATTTCTCGATTGGTATCGAGCTGGAAGGTGCGGATAAAATTCAATATACAGATGCGCAGTATCGGGTGTTGCGTACAACAGTACTGTGTTTGCAAATGAATTATCCGGGCTTAAGCAGCAATCAGATAGTGGGGCATAGCGATATAGCCCCCGGTCGAAAAACCGATCCGGGTGACGCGTTTGACTGGAACAGGATTAATACATCATTCGACGGTCACTGACCACGCTTCTTTATTTTCGACTATGTCCATGAGCAGGCGAATATTAGGATGAGCCCCGGGCTGTTGTGTTTCTTCAAGTACATAGTCGCCAAAAAGTAAAAGACCATGTTGTGCTTCGCCCGCGGAAATATGCATGTTATTAGAATTGGCAATATTAAAAAGTATTTTTACCGAGGCCTGTTTGCCAGGTTTGTTTTCAAGGATGGTCGTCTCCCTGGAATGGCTGTTTGTCATTATCAATCTTGATATATGGTCGGTCGAAGGCAAATCGTAGTAATCGGGTGAAAAATTATTCCTGTTACTCATCGATTAAAGTCCAGCGGTTTTGAATGAAGCCCTCACAGGGTCTGAATTGTTTTTTATAATTCATTTTGTTGCAATCCCGAATCCAGTATCCCAAATATAAATAGTCCATTTTGTGCTGCCTCAGGAGATTGATTTGAGATAGTATAGCGTATGTTCCCAAACTATATTCGGTGAAATTAATGTCATAAAAAGTATAGACAGCCGACCACCCCTGGTTTAACGGATCACAAATTGAGACACACACTAACTTTTTGTTAGGCAGGCGTATTTCAATGACAAAACTTTCGGACCATGAGCTAAATAAGAAATCGCTGAAGGTAGCTTTTACGTCATGCATATTTTCAGATTCAGGATGACGATGATGGATGTAAGTCTGGTAGAGAGAATAATATTCAGCTGGATCCGGTTGGCTGATAATGGCTGCTTTGAGCGAGTTATTTTTTTTGAGGGTCCTGCGTTGGCTGCGACTGGGTGAAAAACTGGCAACCGGGACACGCAGAGAAACGCATTGCTGACAGGTATGACAATTGGGTATATGAATGCGCTCTCCGGAGCGTCTATAACCCAGGTTAATAAGCTGGCTATAAATACTTTTTGATAACCCTGCGCCCGGTGCCGAAGTGTGGTGGTAGGCGATGTTAGCGGGAATATACGGACAACGATAGGGCATGCTTTGATATAATTTTAACTTGAACATGCGTACCAGCCTAATTAATCAGGATAATTATAATTTAAATGGCAATTATACCTTCCATAAAAGATATCGACTATGCGGAAATCTGTTGAACATAACCTGAATTTAATTCATCAGCATGGGTTAGAGTCGCAGCTGAAGGTGGGGAAAATAGGCATTGAAAAAGAATCATTACGGGTAGGTTCGGATGGATTTATTGCAATGTCAGATCACCCGTTGGCCCTGGGTTCAGCATTAACTCATCGATATATTACCACTGATTATTCTGAGGCATTACTTGAGTTTGTTACCCCGGCCCATGAAACGGCTGAACAGGCCATGAAATTTCTGGGGCAAATACATCAATTTGTTTATCCTTTTCTGGAAGATGAATTTTTATGGCCAGCAAGTATGCCATGCAGGTTAGAGGGTGAGCATAATATTCGAATTGCAGAATATGGTCACAGCAACCTTGGCAGAATGAAAAACGTTTACAGGCGCGGCCTTGGCTATCGCTACGGTAAGGTCATGCAGGTGATCGCAGGGATACATGTCAACCTGTCGATGCCTTTGAGCTTTTGGCCAAACTGGCAGTTCTGTCAGCAAGACAGGCGTGCAGAGCAGCACTTTATAAATGAACAGTATTTCAAGCTGATCCGTAATCTTCAGAGAGTAGGCTGGCTGGTACCGTATTTATTTGGCGCGTCTCCGGCGGTAGATAAAAGTTTCAGTCATGAAGGGGTAAAAGATCTGCAACAATGGGATCAAGACACCCTGTATGCGCCATATGCGACTTCACTGCGTTTGGGTGATATCGGTTATACCAATAGCCGGGAAAATGAAATTGGTATCAAGGCGTGCTATGACAGCCTTGATGACTACGTGAGTTGTCTGACACATGCGATTGAAACACCGTACCAGCCTTATCAAGATATTGGTGTGAAAGTGAATGATGATTATCGACAGTTGAATGCCAATATTCTCCAGATAGAAAACGAGTACTACAGTACAGTCAGGCCGAAACAGTTAGCACACAGGAATCAAAAGCCCACCCATGCACTATTAGAGAGGGGCGTCCGGTATGTTGAAATTAGATCGCTGGATCTGAACCCATTTTCACCATATGGTGTATCCATTGATCAGCTCAGGTTTATGGAAGTATTGTTTGTTTATTGTTTGTTGGCAGACGACCGATTAATTGACAGAAAAGAACGTGAAGAAATTGATATTAATGAGTACGAAGTTTCACATCATGGCCGCAAGGAGGATCTTTACCTGAGGAATAATGGCCGCAGTGTCCCATTAAGGGTAATGGCAAAAGATATATTTGGCGGACTGCAGGAAGTCGCTGAATGTATGGATAATGGAGATAGCAATCCTGGTTATATGCAAGCAATAAACCGGCATTATCCATCTGTTGAGAACATTGAAAATACTTATTCGGCGCGGATGCTGGAAACAATGCGCAATGATAAGGTGTCTTATTATCAATATATAGAAGCACTTGGAAAAGATTATAGCCAGTATTTTGCACATAGCGGAAAATGTGAAACCGTGAGTTGTGTAATCTCTGATGAAGTTGAGCGGAGTATACTGAGACAAAAAGAAATGGAAGAAAATGATGAAAAGGATTTTGACTCTTTTCTGAAGGATTATTTTTCTACTCAATATGTGCGGTGATAACAATATGATGAGAACCGTATTATTGGTTTTTTTTCTCACTGGTCTGAACATTGTGACGGCAACGAATATATATCGTGTGGTTGATGAACATGGGCGTGTCAGTTATTCTCAGATACCTCCTTATGAGGGTGCCGAAAAAATAAAACTCAGGAGAAATTATGCATTACCCGGAGAGACGGGTCGGGATACTGAATCAAGCCGTTATGAAAAGCAGAAAAGATACTCGGATTATCTGCAGTCCGAGCGGCTTGAAAGAAAAAATATGCGCCAGCAACAACAGCAGGAAAAAGACAGGGTTAAATCAAACTGCTATATAGCACGGGCTGAACTGAGCGACCTGGCACAGGGAGGGGTGACGTATTATGAGTTAGATGAAAACGGTAAACGTGTCTATATTGAAAAAAACGTGGTAGACGCGAAAAAGAAACGCCTGCAAAAATATATTGATCAAAATTGTCAGGCCATATTTACGAACTGATATGAGATTATGATGAAATTTAAACAATGGCTGATACTTTATATCCTTTGTTCGGCAAGCAGCGTATATGCCGAAGTAATTCAGATCGATGCACAACAACTTAAAAGTCTGATTAAAGCAGGTGTCACCGTGATAGATCTGAGAACACCATCAGAGTGGGACCAGACTGGTATTGTAGAGGGCAGTCTGCCAATCATGTTTTTTGATGAAAGGCGCCAACCACAAGCAAAGCAATGGATGCATAAGGTGGCTCAGATTGTCACTCCCGACGATGAGTTGATCCTTATCTGTCGTACAGGAAATCGAAGTAACATGGTTGGAAATTATTTGGTCAGGCAGCATGATTTCAGACGGGTTTATAATGTCAGTAAAGGTATTAAAGACTGGATTGCACAAGGAAACAAAACGATTAGGGTGGCCCAACAATCTAGTCTGTCACAGGAGTAAATAAATGTTTAGCGCGGTCAAACATCAGTACCTGGTTCCCTTTGATGGGTCATTCAGTTATAAACAGGCAATCACTTCTGTTGGAGAAAAGAAGCTTAATGACAAGATATATAAAAAGAAACTAAAAAAACTGACAAAAAAAATACATGACCTGCAACGCATCATGTATGCACATGACAGCCACGCTTTGCTTTTAATATTTCAGGCAATGGATGCGGCAGGGAAAGACAGCACCATTCGACATGCGCTGACCGGAGTCAACCCGGCTGGTTGCCAGGTATTTTCATTTAAAAAACCTTCTGCAAACGAACTGGACCATGACTTTCTGTGGAGAAGTTCTGTTCGTTTGCCTGAACGGGGGCGTATTGGTGTATTCAACAGGAGTTATTATGAAGAAGTGCTTGTTGTTAAAGTGCATCCGGAAATTCTCAATCAGCAAAAACTTCCGGAAAAGATAGACATGCATGAAATCTGGGAGAAACGATATGAGTCTATCCGCGATCTTGAAAAGCATTTGGCATACAATGGCACGGTCGTATTAAAGTTTTGGTTAAATGTTTCCAGGGAAGAGCAATGCCGGCGATTTTTAAGTCGCATTGATGAACCGGAGAAAAACTGGAAATTTTCTGAAGCCGATATTAACGAGCGCAAGTACTGGGATGATTACATGGGGGCATATGAAGCTGCATTAAGTGCGACTTCGCGTGATTATGCACCATGGTATGCCATTCCCGCCGATAATAAGCCTTATATGCGTTACATCGTGGCAAAAATTATTGCTGAAACTCTCGAATCACTTGATTTGCAATATCCAAGGGTAGACGAGCAGGCATTACAGCGATTCGCGCATCTGCGTGAGCTGCTTATTAATGAAAAATAGACATCCGATTAAAACTGTATAAAAATAAACAAAGACAATAGTTTCACGGTCAGAGTGACTGGCCGGCAGTCTTAAAATAGTAACAAAACCAATAAAACAGGAGACTATATGACAAAGCTGGCTGACATCGAAGGTATTGGTGAGGCATATTCAAAAAAACTAGAGGAAGGTGGTATCCACTCGATTGAGCAGTTACTGGAAGTGGGCGGGGAAAAAAAAGGCCGGCAGGGAATTGCGGAAAAATGCGATATCAGTGAAAAACTGGTTTTAAAATGGCTGAATCGTGCGGATCTTGCACGCATCAAAGGGGTGAGTACGCAATACGCCGATCTGCTGGAATGTGCCGGAGTGGATACTGTGCCGGAGCTTGCACAGCGTAATGCAGCAAATCTGCATGAAAAAATGGTGAGTGTGAATGAAGATAAAAAGCTGGTCAGGCAGGTTCCCTCGGCTTCACAGGTAGAAGACTGGGTAAAGCAGGCAAAAGAATTGCCACGTGCAATACACTACTGAGTCAGTCTAAAGTAAAGTTCCCGGCCATGGCCACAGATGGCCGGTGGCTCTGTGCTCGCAAGTCAATTCTAAAAAATTTGATAAAATAAATGCTACCTGTTATGGGTGAGTAACCTCTCTTCTCCAGTTGCATGCTTTTTCAATAGCAACAATCATTGCACCAGCAATATCTTTCCCCGTGGCCGTTTCGACACCTTCGAGCCCCGGGGACGAATTGACCTCAAGCAATAGCGGACCACGGCTGGACCGAATAATATCAACGCCAGCGACTTTAAGACCGAAAACCCTGGTTGCCTTGATGGCTAATGCTTTTTCTTCCTGAGTGATCTTGACCGAAGAGGCGATACCGCCAAGATGAATATTTGCTCTAAACTCCCCCGGTGGTGCCTGCCTTTGTATGCTTGCAACGACTTTGCCATTAATGACAAGGCAACGAATATCCTTGCCATTGGCTTCCTTGATAAATTGCTGAACCAGTAAATTGGCTTTTAGCGATTTGAATGCGTTGATTACACTCTCGGCAGCCTTGCGCGTTTCAGCAAGAACCACGCCTTTGCCCTGGGTACCTTCCAGTAATTTTACGATTAATGGTGCACCACCGACCATCTCAATCAGGTCATCGGTGTCAATCGGTGAATTGGCAAACCCTGTCAGGGGAATTTCAAGCTTGTTTTCCTGTAACTTTTGTAGTGAAAAAAGCTTATCACGCGACTGACTAATCGCAGAAGATGAGTTCAGGCAGTATGTTCCTATATTTTCAAATTGTCTTATCAGGGCGCAGCCATAGAATGTAATACTCGGGCGTATGCGTGGTATGATCGCATCAAGCTGATCTATTACTTTTCCGCCCCGGGAATGAATTTCTGGATTGTTGGGGTCAAGCTTCATGTAGCATTGCTTGATCGTCAGAAAATGCATCTGGTGGCCACGCTGTTCCCCTGCCTCAATGATTCTCTGATTACTATAAAGATCAGGATTGCTGGCTAAAACCCCGATACGTAACCCATTGGTATGAGTGATGGGTTTCCCATAAAGCGATTTGACATACTCCGGTTCCATCTTGCCATGCAGGAAACTCTCGGAAGGGTTGACCAATATTCGATTATGCATCGCTTCGCGTCCCAGCAACATGCGATAACCCATTGAGTCTCTATTAGTCAAAGTGATCTCTATCGGCCAGGTTTCAGTCCCCAGAGTAACCTCTGCTTTTATCACATATCTTTTCTCGGATTCACCGCTGGAGCTTTTGACTACCCGCCGGTCAAGTACCTGCTGCTCACAACGGATAATCGTTGAGCGATTCATTTGTAAGGGATGCACCTCGAAACTGACCCAGGGTGCCCCTTCTTTCTTGAATGCATGGATATTGAATGCATGCAGAGATGAAGTTTTTGCCCCTGAGTCGATACGGGCTTTAATGGCCGGTATACCAAGTTGATTAAGTGAACACCATTCCTGACTGCCAATTACTATTTTTTTTTCGCTAGTCAATGATTACCTTAATGTAAATATTACGATTATAAATGTGATGAGTCATCGTGCTGTGTGGGATCATAGCGATTACTATCGCCCAAGTCATCATGGACTGTGCTGAATAATTTTTTTTCTTCATGGAGATCCTGTGCAAGTGAGACTAGGTAGTCGGTGGATAAATCGCCTGATTTAAGCATGTTTATATCGTCGAGGCTTAGCTCTTTGAGAACCTCACGCGCGCTGACACTGGTGTTTTTACATGCCAGTTGGATCTGTTTAAGTAGTGGATTTTGGGGCTGTTTTCTAGACACTGGCTGGATCTCATGTCATTAGTTGGCGCGATTAGACGCTTAAAGCCCAAAGCTGAATATATCTCCAAAGATAGACAGTCGGGAATTTGATTTAGCGGTAGATTTAAAGTTTTTTCCTTGCTGTGTGTGCTCAAAATTGACTGCGTGAGGCAATTAAAAAGCCATAGCGAGATGAGAATAATGGTTGTTGGTAAATAAACACTGAAATTACTTCTGGGGTTGGTTAATTTTTCTGATTTGCCTGTTAAAATCAAATTGCAGCAGGCTTGGGATTAATACGAGTGTAAACACCGTGCTCACGATCATCCCACCGACTATCACCGCTGCCAGTCCACGGTAGAGCTCTGCACCGGCGCCGGCAAATATCACCAGTGGCAACATGCCAAATACCGAGGTCGATGTGCTCATTAAGATGGGCCGCACACGAGTGCGTATTGCGTTATTGATCGCCTCGGATCTTGTCATTCCTTCCCGCTCGGCATTTCTTGCCTGGTAAACGAGGAGTATGGCATTGTTTACAACCAGCCCCAACAAAATGATAAACCCAATAAGTGTCAGCAGATCTGCCGACAGGCCGAGGAGTTTGAGGCTGATAACGCCGCCAATTGTCGCCAGGGGCAGGGCTAGCATTACCAGCAGGCTATCAAAAAAAGATCTGAATAATGCTGCCATTAACAGCAATAAAATAATCAAGGCAACCATAAAACTGCCGCTGAGGTTACTGATGGCAGATTTAAGATTGTCGGCAGAGCCACCATAACGGATTACCCCGTCTTCCGGCAGCAGAGGTTCCATTAATGGTGCCACTTCCGTCTGGATAAGACTAAGTGCTTGTTCCAGGGGTAAATCCTCAGGGGGGGTGACTTCCAGCGTAATTGTTCTGCGCCTATCGAGACGGCGAATGGTATCCGGGCCAGCTGTTCGAACGATATCGACCAGTTCACCAAATGGAATAACGCTGGCCTGCGGGGTGTGCAGGGGAATCGCGCCAAGCTGCTCAGGCGTCTCCCATTGCGGCGACCTCACGATGATATCGAGACGTTCTTTGCCATCAAAGTATTCACCAACCTGCAAGCCATCACCCAGTACTCTGGATATCTGCGATAATGTTTCTCGATTCCAGCCTGTTTCACGCAGGCGGTCATCGCGTGGCACTAATTGAAGCTCAGGCTCTGCAAGTTCCAATCCCGGGCGAGGGCGAACGCGAGCACCCGGAACTTTTTGCGGGATTGCTATAAATCCTGTCAGTGCTGCTTCAATCAATGCGTCAATATTGCGGCCTTGCACGTTCACCTCTATTTCACGGTTAGCCCCGAAACCTGAGAACAGCGATGCTTTTCGAACCACCGCGAAGGTATCCGGGAAGCCGCTGACGATCTGATTTAAAACGGTAACCAGCTGGTTAACCTGGGAAGGGTCGGCGGCGCGGCCACCTATAAATATAGAACCGGAATTGGCGACGAAAAAGTAATGTTTGATTTTGGGTTCTTTTTCACCGGAAAGATATGGTTGAATGCGCTCGGCAATGACGTCTCCCATTTCTGTTTTAAGATGCTCAATATTAACTCCGGGTGGTGGTATCACAAAGCCAAATACCAGGTTGCGGTTGCCCGTGGGCAGGTAATCCCTCTCCGGGAAAAAATACACAGAGCTGGTGATGGGAATAATGATTAACATGATCGCTATACCTGCGCGAATCACTGATGATCTGTTTATGCTTGCTATCTTTTCTGTAATGCCATCCCAGAGGTGACTATGGCGATCTTCAAAAGTTGTGTTTCTGAGCCAAACCATACTGGCAGTCGGGATCAGGACGGTTGCGACAAATAAGGAGGCAATGATTGAAGCGGTAATCGCGATAGACAGGTCCGCAAACAGCTGTCCACTCTGGTCGCGCAAAAACAGCACGGGTAAAAAGATAGCCACTGTGGTTGCAGTTGAAGCCAGCAATGCCGGCCAGACCTGCCTGGTGCCTTCAAGTGCTGCATCAAAACCTGACTTGCCTTTTTCTTTTAAGCGCACAATATTTTCCAGAACAATAATGGCAGCATCCATGACCATGCCCACAGAAAAGGCCATCGCGGCCAGGGAAATGACATTAATGGATTTCCCGGAGGCAAGAATAACCACGAATGCAATGCATAAACACAATGGAATGGTGATGGTGACAACCAGAGTGGCTTTAACCCTCCTTAAAAACCACCAGAGAATGACAACAGCCAAAACAATACCGAGACCGAGGTTGCTGCGCAGCAGTTCTATTGCGCTATCTATATAGATGGTTTCGTCATAGACCTGTTCTATGGTCAGGTTTGAGCGTTTTAACGGACCCTGTCGGAGTTCATCAGTCGCTTGCTGCAGGTCAAGCATTACATCCAGAACATTCACACCCGATTCACGATATGCATTGACTGCAATCGCAGGTTCTCCCCGGGTAATGACAAAATTGTCACGATCAGCAGGCTGTATGGCTACGGTGGCAATATCACGCAAATAAACAGGCTGTCCATCGCGCCATTCAATCACCAGTGATTGTAAGTCCTTTGGTGTCAGGGCTCCTGTATAACGCAGGATATAACGTCTTTTGCCAATGTCTGTTGTGCCCCCTGAGACATCTTCATTGTTGCCGACAATCCGGGCAGCATTGATGATATCTATCTCCATGCCGGCTGCGCGATACGGGTCGACTGTGATACGAACTTCCTGTTCATTGCCACCTCGCACTTCGGAGAGCGCGATTCCGGCGACCCGTTCAAAGCGTGATTGCACTACTTCTTCGACGTAATCGCGATATTCTTCAATGCCGGTTTTGTTGCCTTCACCAGGCTTAATAATAAACCAGGCAATTGGACGACTGCGTCCACCGGCCGTACTGAGAATCGGTTCATCGGCTTCCAATGGGTATTGGGGCACGCGATTTAGCCGATTAATGACTTCGATGAGACCGCGCTCCAGACTAAAGTCAACATCAAATGAAATGGTAATTTTGCCTGATCCCTGACTTGCCTCAGATAATAATTCCGTCATACCCGGCAAACCACGCAGCTGGTCTTCCTGTGGTTCGATAATCTCAGCTTCAACTTCTTCGGGTGCGGCTCCCCGCCAGCTGGTTGTAATGGTAATCTCGGGCCTTTCGACTTCAGGCGTAAGCTGGATGGGTAATACCCGTAATGACAAAAGACCAAATAAAATGATAAGTAATGCAGTGACTAATGCTGCAGTTGGGTTACCAAGTGCAAGTTTGGTTGGACTACTCATTGATAACTGTCACCGTCTCGCCAGGGCGTAAACGCTCGCCACCGCGGGTGACAACACGGTCGCCGGCGGCCAGATCACCAACGATTTCTATATAGTCAGCATCCCCGCTGCCTACTTTAACCGGTACCTGTTCAGCCTGATTGTTGTCATTGATTCTATAGATGCTAATGCCGCCTTTTCTGATCACCAATGCATCACGATGAACCGAGATGACCTGCCTGGGTTTGGCGGTCGGCAGAGATACTTTTACCAGGGTGCCCGGCAACAGCGGGACCTCCGGGCTCAGGCGTAACTCAAATAATCTTGAGGTCGTTGTGCCGACCGGTACAATCGTTACCACACGGGACTGAATAGTCTGCTCGTCATGGCTTACGTTTAATATTTTGCCGGAATGAAGCAAAGGATAGATGCTTTGGGGAACCCGAAGCTGAATCTCCGGGTGACTGGTATCCACCAGACGCACCAACTGGTTACCACGTTCAGACCATTCGCCAGCCTCTGCAAAGCGTTCGGTAATGACGCCTGCAAATGGAGCGCGCGGTGATGATCGAATGATTCTTTCCTCAATTTGTGCAAGCCTTGCGCGTGCGGCGATAATATTACTTTGTGCCACGGTGCGGTCTGAAATTGACTGGTCCAACTGGTTTTGGGCAACATTGTTTTGCTGGATCAGGCGCTGATAGCGCTGCACTTCTTTTTGATATAATTCGAGCTTGGCCTGTTCGCTTTGAATGAGTGCGAGTTCTTCTGAGCGCTGTTGCTGCAGGAAGATATCATCCAGCCTGGCAATAACCTCGCCTTGTTTAATTAAGGATCCAACTTCTGCTACCCAGGTCAGGCGTCCTTCTACTTCGGCGGAAATACGTGCATCATATTTGCTGATTACACTGCCTGAATACTGCGCGGTAGGAGCAAGCTGCCTTATTTTTGCAATATCGACGACGACGGGTTTGGAATACTCTGGAGGACCGTCAGCCGATAAGGTGCTGCAAAATACAAATACCAGTAATGTTAGCAAAAAGGAAAATGATTTATTCATTAAATGTTTTTACGAATAGTGCAGGCCAGCTGTGCTGAATACAGGTCAAATATGAGAGCTATCGTATCATGCCGACATAAAAGGTATATGGTTAGCTTAAAGCGCCGGAACAACTACTACCCTGGCCCGCTGTACAACCATAACAGTGATTACCGGTTTTGACTTTTATTGAATGAATGTCACGCGTGAGAAGGTCTTCAATATGAAGCGAACGGTTACCTGAGTCAACGATCGGCTCGTCGAGCATCTGGTTAAAGTCACAATCATAAACATACCCCTGCCAGTCGATACTTATTGTGTTCTTGCACATGACTGTGTTCATATTTGCAGGCGTATGACTCTCGCGCAGGGTTTTCATGTAACTTTCAAAATGGCCGGTAGAAAGCAAACTGCTGCCAAAGCGCTGAATGGGCATATTGGTTAATACAAAAAGGCCGTCAAAATAGATGCCATAGTCATTTGCCAGATGTTTTTTGTAGTCCTGTTCCAGCTGTGCCTGTGGCGGCGGAAGGATAGGACCGCTTGGGTTATAGACCAAATATAAGCGAAGGCGGTCTGTTTTTCCATAACCCAGCGCATTAAGTTTTTTTAATGCTTTTATACTTAATGTGAATACGCCTTTGCCACGCTGTTTGTTGACATTATCTTCAGTATAGCAGGGTAAGGAGGCTACAATTTCCACCTGGTTGCTGGCAAGGAAATCAGCAAGGCCGGCTTGTGCAGGTTCAAATAATATAGTCAGGTTGCAGCGGTCGCGAACTACAATGCCCATCTTGCGTGCGGTTGAGACCAGATCCCTGAAGCGTGGATGTAACTCGGGAGCGCCACCTGTGAGATCCAGCATGGAGACCCGCCTTTGGGAAAGATACCTTACTACAGACTCCATTGTTTCATCAGACATCATTTCTGTGCGCGAAGGTCCCGCGTTAACATGACAATGTGTGCATGATTGATTGCATTTGTAGCCGAGGTTTACCTGTAACGTCGCGGATTGATCACGTTCAATAGCTGGAAAATCACCGGGAAATAATAAATGTTTGGTTTCTCGCATAAAGGTGGTCTAATTTCCCAGTCTCCACTGTTGGTATTTTTTAAGTAGGTTAATGGTGGCTTCAGTGAGCCTGGTACGACGCCATTTGCCGGCAACCATTCGATTGATCTCGCTTTGGGTGGGATAGATATGTACTGTTTTCAAAATACTATTCAAGCCCAGTCCATTGGTTTTTGCCAATGCGAATTCTGCGATTAACTCACCAGCATGATGGCCGACAATACATACGCCAGAAATTTTGTCACTATTTTTAGGCGTAATCACCTTGATAAATCCAGTAGTCACATTATCCGTGATTGCGCGATCAATATCATCCATAGGAAAGGTAGTGATTTGATAGTCTTTATTGCTCTCGCGGGTTTCTTCTTCAGTGATGCCGAGGCTGGCAATTTCAGGTTCGGTGAAAATCGCGCGAGGGATATTATCGAGACGGCAGTTTATTTTTTTAATAGGCTGAAAAAGTGCGTTAAAGGCCGCGTACCATGCCTGGTGTGAGGCAGCATGCGTGTACTGTAAAGGACTTGTCACGTCACCACAGGCGAATATATTGGGATAATTAGTTTGCAGGGCAGTGTTGGTTACAATTTTACCTTCACTATTGAGAGTTAAATCGAGACGTTCGAGACCTTCAAGGCGTGCTTTTCTGCCGGTTGCAATTAATAAATGTGTAAAAGTAATCGTAATTTTTTCATTATCCCTCGAGCCTGTCATCACATATTCATTGTTTTGACGGCTAATTTCGCAAGCATGAAAACGGTTTATCAGCGTGACATTGTCAGTTTGTAAGGACTGCCCGACAAGACTTGCGGCGTCCCTGTCTTCTTTGGGCAGTATACCTGTACCGCGTTGAACGATAGTCACACTGCAACCAAGCCTGGCGAAGGCCTGTCCAAGTTCACAGCCAATAGGTCCGGCGCCAATGACAAGTAGTTTTTCCGGCAGCTCGCTTAGTGACCAGATTGTTTCCGTGGTGAAATAGGGTGTCTGTTCAAGATTAACAATTTCAGGGATGTCTGGACGCGCACCTGTTGCGATAATGAGATTTTTCGCTGTGAAAGTATTGCCATTAACCTGTACTTCCCATGGCGATATGACAGTGGCCTTGCCTTGCTGGCAATCAACGCCCAGTGCGCTGTAACGTTCCATGGAATCCTTGGGTTCTATCTCAGAAATGATGCTTTTGATGCGATTCAGTATATCTTTATATTCAAACTCACAGACCGCACGGGTAATGCCAAATTGCCTATGTTTTTTTATATCAGAAACATACTTGGCACTACGTAAGATGGCTTTGGATGGAACACATCCGGTATTGAGGCAATCTCCTCCCATTTTATTTTGTTCAATCAGAAGCGCTTTACCCTGCAGGGTCTTTGTTGTGTAAGCCGCGACAAGTCCGGCAGCGCCGCCACCAACTATGATGGTGTTATATTGAAAAGAAGAAGGCTTGTTAAATTTTTTATATAAAATGCGCTTTTTTAGAGAGAGCATAAGTTGATTTGTAATAAAGGGCATTAAACCAAGAAGCGTAAGTGCAAATAAGAGAGGAGGGGAAACGATATCTGACGGGGATGATATTTTAGCCAGCTGAGTGCCAGCATTGACATAAATGAGCGTTGCAGGAAGCATGCCTGCCTGGCTTACCCAATAAAAAGTCCAGGTGCGTATTGGTGTTAGAGCAAGTAACAGGTTGATCACAAAAAAAGGAAATATTGGGACAAGGCGTAAGAAAAATAAATAAAAAATTCCTTCTGTTTTGACTTTATGGTTAATAAATGCAAGGCGGTCAGAAAATTTTAACTGAACAAAATCATGTAATAAAAAACGTGCAACTAAAAACGCACACAAAGCACCAATCGTGGAAGCAAATGAGACAAGCAGCGTTCCAGCATACAGCCCGAATAACGCGCCACCAGTAAGCGTTAGTATCGCTGCGCCCGGAATTGATGCAGCAGCAACAATGACGTAGATTAAAAAATAAATAGCTGCCATTAGATAAGGCTGCTTTTCAACGATGGCATGCAGGGCGGCCTGTTTCGATACCAGTTCACTAAAAGAGAAGTAGTGGCCCAGATCAAAGAGAACTATGGTTAAAATAATCAATGCAACGATAATTAAAAATATTATAATTCTCTTCACGACAAGCTTGTGGTGGTGGTAAATTCAGATATAGACCGGCAATATGTAAGCAAGCTTACATGATACAACATTAAATTGTTTGGGAAATTTAGCGGAATAATTCATTACCATGGGAGTGTGTGTCTATGCGATTAGTTAGCTGTGAGTTTGATAGTAAAATTTGGCTGGGTGTTGAAAGGGACGAGCGTATATTCCTTCCGTATCGTCATCCGAAATGGGATGCATCCATTAATTCCATGCTCGCGCTGCTGGATGCTGGCGAGATGGCGTGGAAACAACTAACTGAATTGTCATCAAACCCTGAAGACGCATTTTGTGTAGATAGAAAAAATGTCAAGCTTCATTCACCCATCCCCAGGCCAAGACAAAATATCATATGTCTTGGCCTGAATTATCTCGATCACGTATCCGAAACAACAGGTGAAAGCCAGGAACAAGTAAAACTGCCCAGGTCTCCGGTAGTATTTACCAAGGCGGCCAATAGCATGAACGGGCCCTACAGCGATATCGAAATTGATACTGCCGTGTCCGCCAAAATGGACTGGGAAGCTGAACTGGGGGTTATCATTGGGAAATCTGGTCTTGGTATAAGTCAGGAAAATGCCATGCAGCATGTATTTGGATATACAGTCATCAATGATGTAACTGCAAGAGACAGGCAGAAATGGCATAAACAGTTTTATATAGGAAAAAGTTACAAAGGCTGTTGTCCCATGGGACCTGTAATCGTAACAGCCGATGAAATTGATGACCCGCATAGTCTTCAGTTGCGCAGCTGGGTGAATGGAGATCTGAAGCAGGAATCAAATACCCGCCATCAGATTTTTAAAATTGCCAACGTGATATCTGTATTGTCCCAGGGAATGGAATTGGAAGCAGGAGATATTATTGCTACGGGAACACCCAGTGGAGTCGGATATGCGAGAACACCACCCGAGTTCTTGATGCCCGGTGATATAGTGGAGTGCGAAGTTGAAAATATTGGCAAAATATCCAACAAAATAGTACAAAGAAAACGCGGTGGCGTTTCGTGAAATTTTGTCACTGGCTATATTGCCAGAATTTGCGCTATTAGTTTCATGGCATGTGACTTTAAATATTACTGATATCATGATTCGCTTGATTTATCATGGACTTTGAAATAAAAGATAAAATGCTAAAGCCCGTAGGTGTGGATTTTATAGGGCATACAGGTGATTATTTCAGAATCTGGATTATCAATTTATTTCTTAACTTGCTGACGCTAGGTGTTTACTCACCCTGGGCAAAAATACGGGAAAAGCAGTTTTTTTATTCAAATACGATCATTGCTGACTCGCCTCTTGGCTATAATCCAAATCCAGTGGTGATGCTAAAACAAAGGCTGCTTCTATTCGTCTTGCTTGGAATCAGCTTGATAACAGCGTACTTTATCCCGTCTTTGATAATAGTAATGTTGTTAGTTTTTTTCCTGATTCTGCCATGGTTCGCGCTGCAAAGCCTGGCCTGTGATGCGCGCCATTCTTCATATCGAGCTATAAATTTCTCATTCAATAAAAATTTAAGCGAAGCAGCAAAATGGATCACAGGACTGGGGGTTCTAATTCCTCTGACACTCGGGTTAATTTACCCGTATTACAAATACGTTATTACCAAATTCAAAATAGATAACCATCAGTATGGAAATCACGTCTTTAATTTCAGGGCTAGTGCAGGTCATTTCTATCGATACTATTCAATCGCGCTAATTATTGTATTGCTCAGTATTGTTATGGGTGCACTCAGTGCGGCAATTCTTTATGGGGATCAACTAACTCTTTTTTTTCTTGGCGCAAATGATCCCTCCAGGGCGGTAGATATAAGGACAGCGATATTCCTGTCATTCGCGATATTGTTGCTGTTTGCATCCGTCGGGTATGTTCTAGCGCTTGCATATTTAAAAACAAAAATATTCAACATGGTATGGTCAAGCACATTACTCATCAATTTTAAGGATGTTCGGCCAGTGTCAGCGGTGGTGCCGTTGATGTCTTTTAATGGATTACTTGAGGTAAAGCCGATGATGTATATTTATTTAACCAATATGTTTGCTATTATCCTGAGTGCAGGGCTGTTAATACCCTGGGCTAAAGTGCGTGTGATGAACTATATGATCAGTCAATTTCAGATGTCATCTATTGCACATCCAGAAGTGATTGCGGCATTACAGCTTGAAAAGACACAAAGCGCAGATTCCTAAATCGCGGGCATGTTTGAACCTTGTGACGAGTGCCTGGTTGCTCTTGGGTGTTTAACTACAGTTAATAATTTGCAAAATATAAAAATGTTATATATTCAAAAATTATTAACATCGAGTTTGCAAATAAAGATAACCCACCTTTCTCCTGGGTCACGTTTATCTCTGAAAAGCATGTAGCCTGAATAATTATATTTAACCGTAAATCAGGATCTGAGTACCAAGTGCTGAATTATATGACAGGCTTTTTGAAGCAGCGCTGGTCAGCGCAAGGCGGCTACCGGGAATTGCTGGTTATTGCGGTCCCTTTGATATTTAGCACAGGCTCGTGGAGCCTGCTGATTTTTTTCGATCGTATGTTTTTATCCTGGGACTCTCCTGAATCGATTGCTGCAGCGGTGCCTGCCGGGTTAGCAAGTTTTTCGATGCTATGTTTTTTTATTGGAACTGCCGCATATGTAAATACCTTTGTCGCTCAGTATTTTGGTGCTAAAGAGCAAACAATGATTGGTGCCATCATATGGCAGGGCATTTATTTTAGTTTATTTTCTTTACTGTGTGTTATTCCTGCCTATGTTTTTGCTGATGAGTTCTTTGCATTTGTCGGTCATTCACAGCAAGTACAAGATCTGGAAACTATCTACTTTAAGACGTTGATGTATTCAGCGATTTTTGTGGTAATGAATAATGTTTTGTACAGCTTTTTCTCTGGCATGGGCAAAACAATCCTAGTGATGTGGGTCAATGTATTAATTGCCATTATTAACATCGCGCTTGATTATCTGCTGATATTTGGCAAGCTTGGATTTCCGGTGATGGGCATTTATGGGGCTGCAATAGCAACGAACGTCGCCGTGATTTCAGGTTGCCTGGTTTTGCTTATGTTGGTTTTTCGTACACAGCATGAATGTTTATATCAGGTTTATAGCGGCTGGAAATTTAACTATCGTTTATTCACACGATTAATTCATTACGGAATGCCTAACGGGATGAGGCTGTTTATCGATATGTCCTCACTTACTGCCTTCCTTATGTTTATGGGTCAAATAGGGACACGTGAACTTGCGATAAGTAATATCGCGATTAATATAAATGCATTATCGTTTTTGCCCATGGTGGGCCTGATGATCGGTGTTTCTGTTATTGTCGGTCAGCGTCTTGGTGAGCAAAAACCATGGCTTGCGGAAAAAGCCACCTGGTCCGGTATACATATCGCGATTATTTTTTTCGGAACCCTGGCATTATTATACTTGCTGATACCTTCTATTTTTATTCACCCATTCTCATCATATGGCGAACTGGGAAATACCCAGGAGGATAAACAGTTGATTATTGTATTGCTGCGATTCATTGCATTTTTTGGCTTATGTGATGCCATTTTTCTGGTATTTATGGGAGCGCTTGAAGGAGCGGGTGATACCAGATTTATTATGAGGATGAGTTTTCTTGTATCACTTGGTTGCCTGGTATTGCCATGCTATTTATATGTACAATTTTTTGATGAGGAGTTATTAGTACTGTGGTGGATACTGACTATTCATGTGATGTTGTATTGCGGTGTCTTTTATATGCGTTTTAAACGCGGTCGCTGGAAAGATATCAGTGTCATTCATTAGTCAGGTATTGCTTCACGCTAAAGCATGAAGTGTGCCGGATTAGTGCAAATAAATAGGTGGGATTCATTCGAAAAATATTAACTATCTGTATTGGCTGCTAATATATCGCTGGCATAACTCCTGCATTGCTCATATATGTGCTTAGTTGTTGCCTCCGTATTACTAAGCCGATTCACACTAAGCCGTCAGCCCCGCCTAACCCCGCGGGGCTTTTTTTATAGAAAATGTGTAATGGTTGTTTCATGAAAGCGCAAGACCCTTCACTGGCGGTTGATACAATCAGATATAATTTTTGCCAGAAGATTGAACTCGGGTTTTCTCACACTGGACTTGCGCCAGGCCAGACCAATTTCACGATACGACTTATCTTTCATTGGCGAGGTAGAGACTCTGGTGTGTTTGAGTATACCGCTGTCAATCGCCATCTGTGGCACGAAGGTGACGCCGAGGTCGCTGTCCACCATTTGTATCAATGTATATAGACTGCTGGCAGAAAATTTACTGATTTTTTCTTTCCTTGAAATATTACATGCGCTCATTGCATGGTCGCGCAGGCAATGGCCGTCTTCGAGGAGAAGGATCGATGATTCATTCAGCTTGTTCGGAGAAAAGTTCTCCGGATCAATCAGCTTGGTGCCTTTGCGATAGGCAAGATTGAAAGGGTCATTGAAGATACTGATCGATTCTGTATTGGTCAGGTGAACGGGAAGTGCGAGTAATAATAGATCAAGTTCACCATCAAGCAGTAGCTGGTGTATATGGTGCGTCTGCTCTTCTTTCAGATATAACTCGAGTTTCGGGTATCGTTTGCGTATGGCGGGTAATATGCGTGGCAGTAAAAAAGGCGCAATCGTGGGTATGACCCCCATCTTTAGTGGTCCACTTAATGGCTGCTGGTTCGCCCTGGCAATGTCAAGGATGCCTTCCATGTCAAAAAGTGCCAGGCGGGCCTGTTGCGCAACCAGCGTTCCCGTCGAGGTAAATACAACACTCCTGTTGGTGCGATCCACGAGCGAGGTATTGAGTATCGTTTCAAGCTCTTTAATTGCCACGCTAAAAGCGGACTGAGTCACAAAGCATGCTTCGGCAGCTTTTCCAAAATGCAAATGCTTTTCAAGTGCTACCAGGTATCTCAGTTGTTTAACCGTCGGTAAATTCACCATATAGGAAGTAGCTTCAATTTAAGTTGATTGCCTGAGTGTCACTTTTATTGCCCGGTTGTGGATAAACCCCATCATAGCCAGCTTCTGGACAGAACAATGTCGGTTTTTTTCACCAGTCTTAAGAGCTTCGACAAGGAGCCGGTCGGGAAAATTTGTAAATACATCAATCTCGAACAGTTGGGATGAAAACCCATATAAAATCTAAGTATGAAGTATAACATTTTGCAGGGTCACACTCAGGTTTTCCGCAAATGTGACAATTTTATCATTAAACATTCATCAGAAATTTATTTTTAATTACCACTGATTTTTTTATACTTAAGCCACCGAGCACGTGGTGATGTAGATTGAATTGGTGCCAAGTCAATTTGCCAAATCAATTTGTAGTAATCAATTTACCGGGTTTTAGATTTTTCGAATATTGGGGATAAACATGAAATTTAGTCGCTTAGTGATGTCTTTGGTGTCAGCGATCATATTATGCGTGAGCTCGCTCAATGCGAGTGCGGCAATGGTTACGGTCAATGGGACGGATGTCTCATTTACCTATGATGATTCTACCTTATTCGGGGTTGGCAATGTTGTTGGCAATAGTATCAACTTTAACCCGGTGAACTTTCTGAACCAGACCTCGGGGAATACCGCGCCGGTTCTGGTGACGGATACTTTAAATATTATTATCAATTCCCTTTCTGGCAGTGGATTTTTTCTCGACGCGCTGAGTGTCATTGAAACGGGTGATTATACTCTGAGCGGTCAAGGGTCAGAGGTAAGTGCATCTATTCGTACCCAGGTCACCAGCAATACCCAGACAATCAATGGGACCGCGGCCTCGAGCGTCAGTTTCTCCGAAACTGGTTCTATTACCTCGCCTGATGATCTCTCTGCGCTGAATGCCTGGACGCTTGAAAATAATAACGACTGGGAGTGGACGGAAGAGACCAGCATTAACTTCCAGATTCAAAATAATCTGCTTGCAGATACCGACGATGCAGACGGATTTGCCTTTATCCAGAAGAAATCCGGCGGCATAAGTGTTGAGGTTAATCCTGTACCTCTACCCGCAGCAATATGGTTTTTAGGCGCAGGGATCGCAGCGCTGGCCGGATTTTCACGTGCACGGAACAGCGCAGGCATGCACTGAAAATTATCTCAAGAAATAATGGACTATTTGATCAAGAAGGCAGGATTTTAAATAACAAAAATAGCCAGATGTTTTGGGGCAGCCATCTGCTTTGACTGCCCCAAAATGTATTCAGACTTAAATTTTGCCGTCCAAACCCATTTGAAAATATTTGTGTGTGATTTGTTCCTGGTTTTCCAGTAACCAGTCTATATCCGGTTCGTTGTTCATCGCTTTGTGGATAGCGCTGGCCATTGCTTTGCGGTGAATATCAAATAGGATTTTGTGATCAAGATCATCGGCTTTGGCGACCATTGGGTTTAACCACACTGAGACGATTATTCCAAGATCATTGGCTTTTTCTTTGGGAATATCGCCAGTGCGAACAGCATCCAGTACACCATTTGAAATGGCGGCCTGAACGGTACCCATTAGAATATTGGTATAACGTTCATCTTTCACAGTGACTTTGCTCACCATCAAGGTTGAAGGCCTTACCTGAATATCGGTATTCATGATGGCAAGAACGCGCGAATGTCCCTTGACCTGGTCACCAAGCAGGGTGGCAAATGCCGTGCCAACCGGTCCGTCCAGTTCTCCGATGATTACTTCTGGTTCTGCCGCTGTACCCGGTGGACCACCCGCTACAAGTGATTCTCCAACACGCATGACTATTTTCTCGGACATGTGAATATTTCTCCTTAAAAAGTGATAGTGATATAAAAAAACAGCGACTGGCGCCGCTGTACTAATGATTTAATTGAAATTATTGCCGCGTCCGGGCTGTCGTTCTTAACAATCGCCAGTGCGTTTTCCCTCCCAGGACATTTCCATGCTAAATGACTGACCTTCGATATTCATATTCATGGTCATTTTGCCGGAGCCGGTATTACCATGTGAAGTAAAGTGACCCTCCCCACTCATCTTGCCGCCAGGGGTATGGCATTGCATTGTCCAGTTGAGTGAGTTTCCACTCACATTGGTTTGTGTAATCTGGCATTCTCCACTTTCCTGTGGTGCGAGGTCGCTGGGGCGAATCAGGTTTTCTGTGATGCATTCTTCGCTGGTTTGAGTACGCGGGTTGGGTGACATGGGTGAGGTCATGCGCGTTGTTACTTCCCACATGCCCGGATTAATGCTGATAGCATCGTTCGCAAACAGATGGGTTGAAAACAATAACGGGATAAGACAGGTGATAACCAACCGGCGAGTGCACATTATATTTTACTACCTTGGAATAAGTGAGGATTAAAAGTTATTCTACAGGTTCTCCGGCAGGCAATAAACATCAATGAGCAAAATAACGAAATTTAAAACACTGCATATTATCCGTCACGCAAAATCTGAGTTAGAGCAAGAATGTGGCGATTATGATCGAGGGCTCAACAAGAGAGGATTTAGGGATGCCGCGCTGATTGGCGAATATCTGGCTACTCATAATTACACAATTGAGCATGTCTACTGTAGTAGCGCGCGGCGTGCCAGGCTAACCTGTGATGCGCTCAATCGGCATATTGAGGTCCCTGCACAAAAAATAAATTATGTAGATGCACTTTATCTGGCCAGTTTAAACACGTTGGTCAGCGTCATTGAAAATATTGATAATCACGATGACCAGGTTGCGATCATTGGCCATAACCCGGGCTTGACAGAATTATGCAATTACCTGACCGGGAACTATCTGCAAAATTTGCCAACCTGTGCGGTTTATTCCGTTCGGTTTTGTGTCGATGACTGGCAGGCTATTGCGCAAGAGTCTGGCAACATGATCAGCCTGATTACTCCCCGTCAGTTAAAGTGAGGTGCATTTGAAGGGAGTCTGGCAACCGGTACCATGATGCCACACTATCTATTAGGTATTGTTACCAGTAATTTTCAGTACTGATACTCCCCGGCGTTCGACGTAAATTTTTTGTGAGCCCACGTTTTTCCAGCGTTTCACGCACATCTTTTACCATATCCGGATTACCGCATAACATTACCTGTGATTTACCATTCTCAATGTTGAGCTGTGCGCGCGCTTCCAAAGTACCTTTTTTCAGTGCCTTCGGCACGCGTCCCGGCAATGCAAAATCGGTTTTTTCACGGCTGACAAAAGGGATGTATATAAACTGGTCGGGATGCCGGGCTTTTATGTCATCAATTAAGTCGCGGTAAGTTAATTCAGCCGCGGTGCGTACTGCATGCACCAATACGCATTTGTTAAATCGTTCCCAGGGTTGTTGGGTTTTTAGGATCGAGAGAAATGGGCCAATACCAGTGCCTGTCGCAATCATCCATAAATCATCACTTTCAGGTATTTCATCAAGGACTAAAAAACCATTGGCCTTTTTGCCGAGGTAAACATGATCTCCTGGCTTAAGCGCAGCAAGTTTTGGCGATAACAGGCCTTCAGGAACATTAATGGAATAAAATTCATAATATTCTTCATGCGGTGCGCTGACAAAAGAATAGGGGCGACCTACGATTTTGTCATCGATCATTAACCCAAGGCGTCCAAACTGGCCGGCTGTGTAGTCGCCGATCTCTGCTTCCACTTTTATGGAATATAATGCATCAGTCCAGTGTAAGTTCTCAATTACTTTAGCGTCTACCCAGTTGGAGTCTGACATAGTGTTTGCCTTTATGTCCTTGCATGGCGGATTGTATGTAACGGCCCGGTAGTTTACCGGGCTTACATCGTTTTTAGAACAATTAGTTAGTAGTAGGAAAAGACACCCAATTGTAGATAATCTGGTCCGTTTATTGTTGGGTCATTTTGTTTGTTTCAGCAGCTTGTGCAGACGTGACCGGGACGGATTTTTTGGTGTTCTCTGTTGCCTTTGAGCCGGAAATGAAATTAATGAAAAAACCGACCACTTTTTTGATGGCGCGAAATAATCTTGGTAACAGCCAAACCATGAGCATGATAAACAGGACGAGCAGTATCAGGAAAAATACCGGGTGCTGAAGTGCCGCCCATAAACCTGCAATGACGGCAATATCTTCTGTAATTGATGCAGTCCAGTTTGAAAATGGCTCTGGTGAAGTATTAATCATGACACGGGTACCAGCTTTTGTGAAATGAGTGCCCGCCGCAATGGTTCCCCCGACAATTGCCGCAGCAATTTCGGCGGCAACAGAAACGTCACCCAGGGCACTGGCAGCTAATATGGCGCCGGCAGGTATACGTACAAAGGTGTGCAAGGTATCCCATCCGGTATCTACCCCGGGGACCTTGTCAGCAAAAAATTCGACCAAGTACATAAAGCCAGCCGCGACGATCACCAGGGGATCCGCTAGCACCTGAAGATCAGGCGGAAGCTCAACGTAGCCGGTTTGTGTCATGATGCCAAGCGCCACCAGCGTCGCGTACAGATTGATGCCACTGGCCCAGGCGACACCCAGCGTTAAGGCAATGGTCTGAACAAGTCCCTCATATGCTTCCATGATCAGTCACTCGAGAAGTTAGTCAATCCACATTACATGATCGCCATAAAAAACGCGAATATCTCAATAAAATCATTAAAATCAGACAGTTGAGAGTATTGCATGAAAATGGAAGATGGTATGTAATGTGCCGCCCCGCGGGAGGCCAGCGCTATATAGGTATTAGCAAGTTTAATTGGCTATTAGCCGTATTTACGTTAGTGTATAAGAATATTAAGCTGTACTTATTCCCTGGATAAAGCCAGTTTATTACCAACAGGCCGCTCAGCGACGAGCAAAATACCCATAAAGGAACAACGGTGCCATCAAAGTTACCCCAATTTGAAGATCATAGTAAGCAAGAACACAAGTACACTACCTGCTACATGTGTGCGTGTCGCTGCGGTATTAAGGTGACAGTAGAAGATAACCAGGTGCGTTTTATTCAGGGAAACAAGCATCACCCGATTAATAAAGGTGTGCTGTGTGCGAAAGGCAACGCCGGAATTATGAAGCAGAATTCACCGGCCAAGCTTACTCAGCCGCTGATGCGTCGCGAAGGTAGTGAACGCGGGGAAGGTGATTTTGTGCCTGTCAGTTGGGAGACCGCACTCGACTATCTGACGCAGAGGCTGCAAAAAATTCGTGAAACCGATCCCAAAAAGCTGGCATTCTTTACCGGCCGGGACCAGATGCAGGCATTGACGGGCTTTTGGGCTCAGCAGTTCGGTACCGTGAACTGGGCAGCGCATGGAGGATTTTGCTCGGTAAATATGGCCGCCGGAGGCTTATACACCATAGGTCATGCCTTCTGGGAATTCGGGGATCCGGATTGGGACAGAACTAAATATTTTATGTTATGGGGGGTGGCCGAGGATCACTCATCAAATCCCATTAAAATTGGACTGGAAAAGTTAAAGCGTCGCGGTGCCAAGTTTGTTTCAATTAACCCGGTGCGCACCGGGTACCAGGCCATTGCAGATGAGTGGGTGCCGATTAAACCGGGTACAGACGCGATGCTGGCATTGTCCATGGTGCATGTTTTATTGAAGCATGACCTTTTTGACTGGGAATATATAGTTCGTTATACCAATTCCACTCACCTCGTGGTGCACACTCCCTACGAAAAGGGCGATGGTCTGATATATCGCAATGAACAGGACAAGCCACTGGCGTGGGATCTGGAAAAGAACACATTTGTTGATGCCACACTTGCGGACATCAAACCGGCCCTGTTTGGTGAATACCAAACCCCCGAGGGCACTACAGTCAAAACGGCCTTTACTCTCCTTGCCGAACGCTATCTTTCAGATGAGTATGCGCCTGAGAATGCAACCAAAGTATGTGGTGTGCCGGCTGAAATGATTGAGCGACTTGCCATGGAGATGGCGCATGTGGCATTTGAAGAAAGTATTGAAATAAAAACGGAATGGACAGATTGGGCAGGTCGCAAGCATGACAGCTTTATTGGACGTCCTGTCTCGATGCACGCGATGCGTGGTATCTCGGCACACTCCAACGGATTTCAGGCCTGTCGTGCTATTCATTTGCTGCAGGTGCTTCTTGGTAGCGTTGATGTGCCAGGCGGTCATTTGGCCAAGCCTCCTTACCCCAAGCATGTATGTCCGCCAAATAAGCCGGCGAAACCAAAAGCGCCAGGTGAAGCGCTGGATAGTCCACCGCTTGGATTTCCTACCTGCCCTGAAGACCTTGTTATCGATGATGAGGGTAATCCGCTGCGCATAGATAAAGCCTATTCGTGGGAAGCGCCGATCGCCAACCATGGCCTGATGCATATGGTTATCACCAATGCCGTGAATGGGGATCCCTATCCAATCGATACACTCATTTTCTTTATGGCAAATATGAGTTGGAACTCTTCCATGAATACTGGAAAAGTCCGCGATCTTTTGCGCGAGAAAGATGAAAACGGTGAATATAAACTGCCGTTCCTGACGGTCGTGGACGCTTTTCATTCAGAGATCGTTGCGTTTGCAGATCTGGTCTTGCCGGATACAACTTATCTCGAGCGTTACGACACTATTTCAATGCTGGACAGACCCATCTCCGAACCGGATGCAGTATGTGACGCCATCAGGGCACCTGTTGTGGAACCGACATCTGACGTTCGTCCCTGGCAGGAAGTGATGGTAGAGATGGCGTCACGCCTTAAGTTCCCCGCTTTTATTAATGAAGACGGATCGCCCAAGTACAAAGACTATAAAGATTTTATTGTCAATTATGAAAAAACTCCCGGTATCGGTTTTCTCGCCGGCTGGCGAGGTGAAGACGGTGAAAAATGTCTGCGTGGTGAGCCTAATCCGAATCAATGGGATCGATATGTAGAAAATGAATGCTTCTTTGAATATCGCCTGGCAAAGCACGAACGATTTTATCGTTTTGCCAACAAGGATTATCTGGAATTTGCCAAGCAGGCGGGTTTCATAGACCGGTCCGAGCCGATTATCATGGAGCTTTACTCGGAAACATTACAGAAATTTCGTCTGGCGGGTTTGGGTTTATATGATGGACCCCAGCCCAGGGATGAGCGCGATCAGTATCGTACATCACGTTTCTTTGACCCTCTGCCGGAATACTTTATTCCGCTCGAACAGCGCTGTACATCACCGGAAGAATACCCGTTTCATGCGATAACACAGCGTCCGATGATGATGTATCACTCCTGGGATTCACAAAATGCCTGGTTGCGTCAGTTACTGGCCCAAAATTATATGTATATGAATCGCCAGCAGGCAGAAGATATGGGCATTGAAGATTTGTCCTGGATCTGGGTCGAATCCAAAACCGGCAGGATCCGCGTGCAAGTGAAGTTAATGGAAGGGACAGAAAAGCATACGATCTGGACCTGGAATGCGATTGGCAAACAGCGCGGCGCATGGGGGCTTGATCCGGACGCGAATGAATCCAATCAGGGATTTTTGCTGAATCACATAATTAATGAGCATCTGCCGTGCGGTGATACCGGACGCCCGATAACAAACTCAGATCCTATTACGGGCCAGGCAGCCTGGTATGACTTGCAGGTCAAAGTCTATCCTGCCAGGAAAGGTGAGATAGGTGTCTGGCCGAACTTCGAGACAATTAAACCACTGCCCGGGTCAGAAATTAAAAAAGACAAGTTACGTTATCAGACACACAAGGCGGTAGGAATCAATCGTTCACTGAAAGATATTCTGATGCGTGGTAAAACCAAAAGGAAGTAATTAATAATGAAGCTAGGACTGGTAATAGATCTGGACACATGCGTGGGTTGTAATGCATGTGCTGTAGCCTGTAAACAATGGAATACATCAGGAACTACAGGACCACTGACAGATTTTGAGCCATACGGAAAAGATCCAACCGGCGTATGGTTCAACCGCATCAGAAATTATGAGGTTGGTGATTACCCAAACAGTAAAACAGTACATTTTCCAATGTCCTGTATGCATTGTGATGATGCAGCCTGTGTGACTGTTTGTCCGACTGGTGCTTCTTATAAGCGTGAGGAAGATGGGATCGTGCTGGTCGATCAGGATAAATGCATGGGTTGTAATTATTGTGCATGGGCATGCCCGTATGGTGCGCGTGAACTGGATCGTGAAGATGGCGTAATGAAAAAATGCACATTATGCGTTGATCGAATTTACGACAACAATTTGCCTGAAGATGAACGCAAGCCTGCCTGCGTGATGACTTGCCCGGCACATGCACGCTATTTTGGTGATTTTGATGACCCGAATTCAGAAGTATCGGTCATCACCCGCGAACGCAATGGAAAATCACTGATGCCTGAACTTGGGTACGAGCCGGTAAATAAATATTTGCCGCCACGAGAAAAAAAGCATGTTGAAACATATATCAATGAAACAAATCCAATCAATAAAGTTAAAGATTGGGTTAATCGTCTGGTGACCAGATAAACATATCAAGGAAGATCAATGCATCCGGCATTTTCAGTTATATTTTTTACCGTAACCTCCGGGGCAGGTTATGGCCTGTTCGCGATAACAATTCTGTATCATCTTGTTAACCCTGGCAGCGAATTGGGTGCGAGTGGCGTACTTGCCGCGTGTATCATTGCGCTGACACTGATCACACTTGGCTTAGTGTCATCAACATTCCATTTGGCAAATCCAAAAAATGCATGGCGGGCATTCAGCCGTGTGAGAACTTCCTGGCTGGCGCGTGAGGGACTGCTTGCGGTATTGTTTTATCCTATTGCAGGGTTGTACATGTTTTCTATATGGCGTGGTATGGATGACGGTCACTGGTTCGTGTTGATCTCCTTACTTGCTGCGATCTGGTCAATCGTAATCATTTTTTCGACCGGAATGATTTATGCCTGCCTTAAAACAATTCGTCAGTGGCATAATGCATTAACCCCCGTAAATTATATTTTGCTTGGTGTCATGCTGGGTGGCTTGATTTTTATTCTGCTGGCATCTGTTCACGGGATGGTTACAGCCAGTCTTGTGATGAGCGCAATCTATGTTATTACCATTGCTGCAATCGCCAAAGTGGTTTACTTCTTCTGGATTGGAACGCCGGCGGGTCCAAATATAAATACTGCCACTGCTTTTACACGTAGTATGGTCCGCCTGCTGGATGTAGGACATACAGCAGGCACTTTTCTTACCGATGAGTTCGGTTACCAGGTTGCCCGTGCTCGTTTAATTGTGTTGCGCTGGCTGGTATTGCTACTTGCTTTTGTATTACCTGCATTAATGCTATGGGCCGGTATCCATGTGTTACCGGTGGTTTTGGCCAGCACAATAGCCGTCGTCAGTGCCTTTGCCGGGGTGCTGATTGAGCGTTGGCTATTTTTTGCAGAAGCACGCCATGTCGTAAATCTGTATCATGGTATGCAACAGTGTTAAACTAGTCTTGGTCTGCATCCCTGTGTCCAGGGATGGAGCATGCTAATACAAACGTAATAGACTATTGGCCGGGTATGGCTTCAGCGACGGTATGTTGCTCCGACGCCATTTTTTTATCCCAGCCAATAAATGAATCAATAATGATCTCATTGTTTTGGTTCATCTGCCGTACGTCTTCTTTCCATATACGACATTGTGTATCACTGACCAGAGAGTAATGGCAAACGTATTCAACGATAGCCTGTGTTGTCTTTATGTCATCACAGGCATATGAATTTACCAGCGTCGACAAACCGAGTGTTGCGCACAAACATAATGCCTTCATAGAAACTCCTCTTGAATTGGGCTCACATCATGATTCATGCTGCAATATAAGTGCCAACATAGGCAGTTACTCGTCCTGCATTGCGCACATATAAATACTGTTTATTTTCATTAGGTTATTAATGACGGGCCATTAGAAGTAGATGGTCTCGATATGGAATAAGCACATAAAAGTGGCATTTGCGCTTAACACCATGCCAGGATGAGTCGGTTGCTCACTGCTATACACACACTAAAAGCGCATCGTTAATTACCCTGCGGACAATTTATAGCTCAATGCTTGGATGGTGAAAGATCTATCCAGATTTCATTGTTAATGATTTTAACCGGATAGCATTGCAGGGGCTCATCTGCGGGTTCTTCCGTCGGCTCACCTGTGATGACACTAAACCAGCTTCCGTGCAATGTACATTTTACCTTATCCTCGCGCAGGCAGCCGAGAGAAAGTGACGAGTCTTCGTGCGTGCAGGTGTCATCCACTGCATAGATATGGCCATTAACATTTGCCAGTAAGACAGGGCTTTGTTGCGGAAAACAGATCTTTTTAGTTTTGCCTGGTGGGACTTCGTCTAATTTGGTTGCAAATGTAAATGAGTTTTTCATCGCTATGTCGTTTAAAAGAATGTGAAAATGCAAATAAAAAATACAGGGTTTCTCCGGCCAGACAGAGCTAGATCTTCCCCGACAAGGTTATTTTCATATGTATGTAACAGTGTTTAAATGACTGCTGATCAACCACAGAGCAGATAATTATGCCTTATTTTGTATTTCATTTAACTAAGGGCACCAATGGTGCTGTACGGTCAGCTGAATTTCAAGATAGTTTTGATGATTATAAGCAGGCAAAGGCCTTTGCGCGCCAGCTACGTGAAGAACTGAAGGTTAAGGATGCCAGTGATATTAAAATTATGTTTGCCGATAATGAAGAGATGGCAGAATCGAGACTGACTGAAAACCGCGATGCGCCTATTTTGCGTGAATGGGAAAAATAGGGCGTTAGCTGAGTCTGGTTAATCAATGGACGAAAAAGAATATCGCTCTGCCTATCAAACACTTAACCACACTCGTTGTGTCTACGAAAAAGCGATTAACTCGCGAGTATGTAACTGCGCTTTAGCGAGACGATTCAATTTGGCAGATCGCGAGGGAGTCGCGTGTCGCTCACCGCAGGCCCAGCAGATGTGTACACAGTTACTGGAAAAGTTGAGACAAAAAGCCCGATTTTTAATACAGCAAACCAGCGTAGAAGAACCGCTTCCGCATAATACTGAAATAAAAATACAAAATGGCGGTATCAAGGGCCTGGTAAAAACAGTTGAACCTGCTGATTATGACGAACAGGATATCCATCATGTTCTGAACCTCGCCATTAAAAAGTACTCTACGATAGATCAGCTCCCCTACGGACTGATAATGCAGGAGATATCTGCCTATAAAGGCAGGCGACGATCACGAAAACGATAATGTCAAAAAAGAAGCTAAGCGATCTGACCCGTCAAATTCGCTCATGTAAACGATGTGATCATCAACTCCCGTTTGCGCCAAACCCGATTGTTGTTCCTTCGCGCACAGCAAGATTACTCATTATCGGCCAGGCGCCAGGCGCCAAAGTGCATCATAGCTGCATTCCATGGAATGATGCCAGCGGGGACCGACTGCGCGACTGGATGGGTTTAAGCCGCGACATATTTTACGATAATAATAAAATTGCAATAATGCCGATGGGGTTTTGCTATCCGGGCAAGGGAAAATCCGGTGATTTACCTCCGAGGAGTGAATGCGCGCCGCAATGGCATCCGCCTTTGCTTGAATTGATGCCTCAGATTGAACTGGTGATACTGGTAGGCATGTATGCCCAAAAATATTATTTGAATGATTTTTGTAAATCGACCTTAACGGAAACTGTCAGGGCATGGCAAAGTTATGCGCCACAATATTTACCTATTCCTCATCCTTCTCCGAGAAACCGTCTCTGGCTAAAACGCAATGTGTGGTTTGAGCATGATGTGGTTCCGGTATTAAAGCAGCATGTCAAGACGCTTACTTCCTAGTACTGTCAGAATTATATTCGTTAGCGAACATCACCCATATCGATAAAAAAAATGCTGCGATCACTGGCCCCAGCACAAAGCCGGAAATGCCTATCAATGATAATCCTCCCAGTGTGCTTAAAAGAATAAGATAGTCAGGCATTTTTGTATCCCGCCCAACGAGTATCGGGCGTAAAATATTATCGATCATTCCAATCACAAATACGCCCACGAATATCAGGATGACACCCTTCATCAGCATGCCATTGGTGAACAGGTAAATGGCAGCCGGTAACCACACAAGCGCGGAGCCTATGGCAGGCAGAATGGACAGCAGTATCATCACAACCCCCCAGAAAACAGCAGACTGAATGCCCAGCAGATAAAATGTGATACCACCGATAACACCCTGTACGATGCCGACGAGCAAGGTGCCTTTGATTGTTGCGCGAGAAACTTCTGCAAATTTTGCCAGTAACAGGCGTTCGCTTTCATCACCAATGGGTAGTGTATGAATAATCATTTCAATGATCTTTTTGCCATCGCGCAAAAAAAAGAACAACAAGTAAAGCATCAAAAAAAACATAATAGTAAAACTCAAGGTGTTCTGGCCCACCGTAAACAGGTGAGAAACCAGCCACTGGCTGCCCTTCAGGGCGGATGAAGAGAGTTTTTGCTTGATTTCTTCCAGGTTAATACCGAGGGATTCGCCCCGTTCGATCAATGATGGCCAGGTATTCTGTGCCCAGCTGATGGGTCCGGATAAATTGATCTCCCCTTTGGCGATTGCCTGGTAAAGTGAGACCCCTTCTTTACCAACTGCGATAGAGAGCAACATCGCCGGAACGATCACGGCGAATAAGATGATAAGTAAGGTCAGTAGTGCCGTCAGATTCTCGCGATTATGAAGATGCTGTAATAGTTTCTTTTGTACAGGGGAGAATAGTACTGCCAGCGTCACTGCCCATAAAATCGGTTCAAAAAACGGGAATAGAATGGCCAGAAACGCGAGTGTTGCAGTAATCAGCAACACAAAAAAGAAAACATTTTGAATCAAATTACCATTCCTTTTGTATGGATGAACGCAAAATATGTATGATTTCCACGAAATTGATACTGGTTGCTCCGGATTATAGTGCCGTGGGGGTGTAAAAACGCATTAAAACACCCGGTTGCGTTAAAAATTTCTCCTTTTATCCGAATATAAGCATTAGCTATTGCTTATATTAGTAAATACTACTATACTAAACTTACTTAAATTTATCGTTCCAGGAGAAAACCATGTTTGGTAATTCTATCTTTTGTCGCTTTGTCGCTGCAGAGACAGCCCTGCTGATTGTTGGACTTTCGCTGATCTTTGCCCTCGGTATTGCTTTGTTTTAAATCTTTACTCTGACATTATGTCTCAAATAAAGCCGGCCCATGGGCCGGCTTTATTGGTAATGACTAAGCGTTCTTTGGTGTCAGGTAAGCCAGTACTGCAGCAACAATAAACAGCGCCGGGACATCACCCAACAGGTGTCCCATATTATGGGCGCCATCAAATGACTGCCACGCCATCACGGCACCATGAGCCACACTTGACCATACGGTGAACCAGATCAGACTGCGATGCTGCAAAGGGTTACGGGCCGCATACATTAAAAAAATACCTAAAGTGGCGTAAATAACCAGGATCATCTCCAGGTAATACGATCGTCCTTCACCATGCCATGACCAGCCGGATGGCCAGTAAATGGTAAGTGGCAATAGTATAAAAGTAAAAGTAAGCCCGATAAGCACTAAAGCTATTTTCAGATACTTGATTTTTGTCGCCTCATCCATTTTTCTGCTCCTGGTAATTGATATTTTGGTTTTATTATGTGCACTAAAATTGTACACCGGTCCATGAGTACAGATGAAACTATTTCTGACTTAAACGTAGCGGCTGTATTGAGTGACCAATACCAGCCAGGTTGTTTACGAGTGTGAATATCTAGCCCTGCATGACCCGGATAAAAGGTGGCCCGTGTACAGTTTATCTAGAATACAGAAGAACTGAGCTCGTAAACGGCGGACAGCATTTCAGGGTCATCAGTGAGTGCCTGGGAAATTGCGCTTCTGCATGCGGTGACAGGATTAACGCCGGTTTGAATTAATTTACCGGCATGGACCAGCAAACGCGTGCTGGCACCCTCATCCAGGCCGCTGCCTTTGAGATTGCGTGTCATTTGGGCAAATTTAACCAGCTGTCTGGCGGTGTCGTTATCGATTTGTGTTTCGCGCTGAATGATTTTTTGCTCTACACTGGCTTCAGGGTAGTCAAACTCAAGCGCGACGAAGCGTTGGCGTGTACTTTGTTTGAGGTCTTTCAATACACTTTGGTAACCTGGGTTATAGGATATGGCCATGCAGAATTCTTCTGGTGCCTCAAGCAGTTCGCCAATTTTTTCAATGGGTAGTACCCGTCGATCATCACATAATGGATGTATGACGACAGTCGTATCTTTTCGTGCTTCAACAATTTCATCCAGATAGCAGATACTGCCAGTTCTGACAGCACGCGCCAGAGGTCCGTCAACCCAAACGGTTTCACCGCCCGTGACCAGGTACCGCCCGACCAGGTCAGAAGCCGTTAAGTCATCATGACATGAGACCGTCATTAGTGGCCTTTTTAATCGCCAGCCCATGTACTCCATAAAGCGTGTCTTGCCACATCCTGTTGGTCCTTTGAGCAATACCGGCAACTTGTTGGCGTAGGCCGCCTCGAAAACTTCTATTTCATCGGACACCGGCTCATAATAAGGCTCTTTGTCGATGAAATACTCTTCCGGTTTATAACTTTTAGCGCGATTGCTTGAATCCATGTTGTTTGCATTGTTGGCGTAAGATAATTCCTTAAGCTAACTTGTTCACTGCCCTGGTGCAAGTAAACAGCAGCGATATTCTCGGGATGTACAGGTAAGTGGCAATGTGGCCAATTCCGTTTCTTGTAGAATTCATGTTATGTCGTGATGATCCGGATTTGTGGTCTGCACAGAGCAGTCCACGTCAATCTTGCTATGTCACTTCATGGTAATTGACTAGCTACCTATTAATAAGTTAGCTTCGATATATCTCTTTATTGATCAAGATATTATACAAACCATGCAAAGTGCTGCCCAACAAGCCCTCGAAATCGAACAAGCCTCTAATCACCCGCTAGCGGGTCGCGAAATGTCGGGTGCTGACATTATTGTGCAGGTGCTTGCCCAGGAAGGGACTGATGTTATTTTCGGGTACAGTGGAGGGGCAATTTTACCCACTTACGATGCTGTGTTTCGTTACAATCATGATAACAACGATGCGATGCCCCTGATAGTCCCGGCTAATGAACAGGGTGCGGGATTCATGGCATCCGGTTATGCCCGCGCCAGTGGTAAAGTCGGTGTGGTGATGGTCACATCAGGTCCCGGAGCCACTAACACTGTCACACCGGTGAGGGACTGCATGGCCGATTCAATTCCAATTGTGGTTATTTGTGGGCAGGTTCCGACTGCAGCGATTGGCAGTGATGGTTTTCAGGAAGCCCCCATCGCAAATATCATGGGTGCAGTCGCCAAACATATTTTCCTGGTGACAGACCCGGCCAAACTCGAATCGACAATCAGAACGGCCTTTGAAATCGCGCGCACCGGCCGGCCTGGCCCGGTTGTCATTGATATACCCAAAGACGTGCAAAACTGGGTGGGTCCATTTAAGGGAAGGGGACGTTTGCCTGTAAGAGGTTATCGGGAGCGAATGCATTCTGTGATCTCATCTGAATTAACAGCAGACAAGAAGAAACAGTTTTTTGATGCCTTATCACAGGCGGAGCGGCCGCTGATCTATGCCGGCGGTGGTGCAATTAACGGTGAAGCCTCGGCCCAGCTCAGAGAGTTTGCGGATGCTTTCGAAATCCCGGTAGTCACTACCCTGATGGGCATCGGGGCTTATGATACAACGCAACCAAGATCACTGCATATGCTCGGGATGCACGGGACGGCATTTGCAAATTATGCCGCGGACGACTGTGATTTTCTGATCGCAATAGGTGCGCGCTTCGATGACCGTGTGGCTGCGGTGCCGGCAAAGTTTGTACCCAATGCAAAATATATCGCCCACTTTGATATTGATCCCTCCGAAATTGATAAAGTGAAATCAGTAAACTGGCATCATGTTGGGTTGTTGCCCCAGAGTTTAAAATGTTTGCTGGAGTATGGGAAAGAGGTTTATCAATTTGATGCCGACTATGGCGAATGGAATAAGCATATTGCCGATCTGAAGGCCACTTATGCAATGAACTACGATAAAACCAGCGAGACAATTCAGCCATATGCAGTCATTGAGGAAATAAACAAGCATACGAAAGGGGATGCGATTATCAGTACAGGTGTTGGCCAACATCAAATGTGGGCCGCGCAGTATTTCGATTTTAAGCAGCCGCGTTTATGGCTGACATCCGGAAGTATGGGAACCATGGGATTTGGTCTTCCTGCTGCCATCGGCGCACAGTTTGCCAAACCCGGTCTGATGGTCATAAATATTGATGGTGATGCAAGTATCCGAATGAATTTGGGCGAGCTGGAAACAGTCACAACTTATCAGCTGCCTGTCAAAACAGTAGTCCTTAATAACTTTGGTGACGGGATGGTCAAGCAATGGCAGAAACTGTTTTTTAAGGGACGTTTGTCTGCCAGTGATAAATCCTTGCATAAGAAAAACTTTATTAAATCTGCAGAGTCAGATGGATTTGAATACGCAGTTCGACTGGAAAACAAGGCAGATCTTCCAAAAGTAATTAAAGAGTTTGTGGAGTTCCCTGGCCCAGCATTCCTGGAAGTAATCATCGATCGTGATGCGGGTGTCTATCCCATGGTTGGCCCCGGAATGTGTTATGAGGAAATGATAACAGGTGATTTCATTCCTGCGCGCAACTCAAAAGATGCGCAGGAAGAAGTTGACTCATCAGAAATGTTTTGAGCACTGGGCAAAAACTGTATCTGGATTTTGCTCGATGCTTTGCAGTCCGGCCTGGAATGTATTGTTGTTGCAGGCAGTCAACGATCATTCTGTTGAACACATTGCTTCAACAAGATGATCGTCAGTGTCGGGGTGTGGCTATGTAAAACCGTATGAAATTATTTCAAAACTGTATTGTTAAATGATTTGCTGACAATCAATTCACTGACAAAATCGATAAACTGATTGGAGTGTTCACTTGGTATGAATGACTCAGCGAGTAATTCATCAATGTTGTCAAAAGCCTCAAGCTTTTCTAAAAAAATTTCTACATGGTTTTCATCAAAACTGTTTCTCAGTTCATCCAGCTTGTACTGATATTCTGCACTGACTTTAAAGGCGTTGAATAAGTTATCCAGTTGCGCTTGATCGGGCATTTTTTCACCTCAGGGTTACCTGCACGTAATTTATATGACTGTCCTGCATATTAATTCGAAAATAATACAGTGATGTTACAAATTGTGACAATTAGTCATTTTATTGTATCGGGCAGATCTGCCCACAAATAGCGGTGGAATACAGACGGTCAATTCGAGCGGATTAATGATGTCTGATCGGTTTGAACAGACACAAGCGGGCGACTGTAGCAGCCCGGATTCAGATTGGCATGGGTAAAGTGTTATCCGGACTATTTTGGTCTATAAGTATTATTATGCGCATAGTAGTCTAAGTAGGATGTCACATTCTCACCGGAGAATGCTTTTTTAAAGAACCTCAAGGCCCCTTTGTTGTTATTTACCGTTCTTTTATCAAAGTAAGAGTGACTGTTGTTGACAGATTTTTCGCTTGAAAAGTCGACATAAATTGCATTATCAGCATTCAGGCGCTTGAGATAATGGCCAAGGCGGGCTTTTTGTTGTTCACCAGGCTTGCGTCTGGACCATGACAGGGCATAGTCGTTCTCGTTGAGCGTAATGTAAATCGAATGCCTGACCTGTAATTGTTCCACCCATTGTCGATGATTTTCATTATTAGTGTCCGCAGCACATATGATGATATTGTCAAAAACCAGCTTGCGTGCTTCAGACAAGCTGCTGGTCAGTGCATATTTGAGAACATAATTTCCCATGCTGTGACAAAAAAGGCTAATTGACAGATCGCAGTCCTTTTTAATGAGTTCCGACAAATACTCACGTTGCCTGGTAGGATTGTCGGCGTATTTACTGCTGGCTTTGTCGATGAGGGTCTTTCTTGCCGCCATGGTCAGTAAGGCATGGTACTTGGCGACAAGATCGATCGTACGGTTTAAGGCATCCTGGGAGGCGCGGGCATCGCGTTTATCCGCAAGATAGGATAAGGTGCCTGACAAGGCTCCACCACCGTTAGCCGGCCAGGTAAAAGTCACGACAATAACATCGTAGATACGTTCAATTTCACGGGCGGTGCTGTAGACATCCTTAATATCGTTATTATAGCCGTGAACGTATAACAGGACATTTTTTTTCTCCTTGCGCGCCCGTTCAAAAACCTGACAGGCAACCTTCAGGCTTGCGTAGTGTGGCTGTGATTCGTCGATATCAAGTTTGAACTTATTTTTTAATAAACGGGTTTCAGACAGGGAAAGTCGATCTTTTAAAAGTCTGAAGCGGGGGCTATTGACGCCTGTAATTTCAATTGCCTGTAACTCATTGGGCCCTTTGGCGTTGGGATGTCTGGTAAATTTGTCATAGCCTTTTTTTGATGCGTCGAATTGTCTATTTGTGATGAAAAACATTTCTATGACCTCATATTCGGATATTTATAAGTAACTAATTTACCATGACATGGCAATAATTGATTGCTGAGTATATCCTGATTATATGGTTGCACGCTGGCCTGTTATCCGTATGGGTCAGTATTGTCAGTCAGATATTTAATTCACAAAAGAGTCAGTATGTGTGGAAGAGTCAATGTAAGTAATCGACAGTCAATCAGGAAACTGATGACACGTGTCGGTGTGCCTGATACGCATGTTCCGGATTTTCAATTGAGTGAGAAACTGCATCCGTACTATCAGCCAGTTGCTTGCATTATTTCGGATGAACCCCGGAATTTATCTGCCACGATGATGAATTGGGGCTGGCATCGGCATTGGGATAAAAACAGGCGCTTGTTTAATTCAAGACGCATCAGCGCCAAGGGCCAGCCTATATGGCATAGTGAAGTCTGGGGTGAAGCCATCCGCAAGCGGCGCTGTTTAATCCCGGTTAATGCCTTTTATGAATGGAACGAAAATCAGCCCAGGGGAAAGCGCGACCGTTATCGAATTGAAACATACGATGATGCATTTATGCTGGCTGGGATATATGAAGTTAATCAGCAGGGACACTGTGACATGTCGGTTTGTACTACTGAACCAAACCGGTCAATGAAAAAAATTCATCATCGCATGCCGGTTATCATCGATGTGGATGATGCCTATTCATGGCTTGGCAGCGATGATCGGGCGGAAATTGATTATTTAATGCAATCAAAAGCAGATGAGAGCCTTATGATGATAAACGAAATACAAATCGGGAAAACACGAAACATGTTCTAGAGTGAATTCACACATGGTTGATCTTAAATAAAGCCATGGTCCTGTTGTGACCTGGCAGGGCTACCAGCCGGCGGGATCAATTTCATAGAATCGTTGAAATTGACGGTATAATTCAGGTAATTTCTTTTTCATTTGTTGCGGTTTTTCAAAAAAAGACTCTGTCGCAACAGCAAAAAATTCAGCGGGTGATATTGTGCCGTACTCGTCGAGCACGGAGTTCTTTCTATGCGTGGATCGATGTTTAAGCGACAAGAATTCATTATTGAGGACATGGCTCCATTCCTGGTAATGCGAGCTTTCACTTAATGGCGGTAAACCATTCATGCTGCCTGTCTGCTCATCAAGTTTGTGTGCAAATTCATGCAGCACAACATTATGGCCGTCCTGCACGTTTAACGACCCTTTTAGGCTGTCTCTCCAGGAAAGAACAATAGGCCCACGCACCCATGATTCTCCGGCACGATGACTGAGCTCTACACTTTGTACGGCCTCGCTGGAATAAGAGTGTGTTGCGATGTAGGATTCCGGATAAATAATAATGGTGCTAAAGCCGGGAAATCGGATCTGTCTTCGATGCAACAAAAGTAAACATGCATTTGCGGCAACTGTAAGGCGAATCTCGTCATCTATTTTAATCCCATGGCCGACGAATTCTTTTTCATCGAGGAATAACTGAATGCAGCCATGAAAATGGCGTTTGAGATTATCCGGAATGCGCGAATATAACGGAACATTATTCTTTAGCAGTGGGACCCATTGTTCAGGGATGGGCTCATTGTATCTTTTGTGTCGTTGCACTGACTTATAGTGCCTGTAGACATACCATGCCATGCACATCAGCACTAAAAAACTTATTAATATAATTATTGGCATATGAGTCGATTAATTTGTGCGGTGAGCACTTTCGTCAGTATTATTGCTTAATCTGTATATAGTGAGCAAACTGATATAATCACAGGCATGGGGTCAGGCTAAAAGCCACAGGTCAAGCTGACAGCGTGATGGTAACCTGGTGTTGCTATTCACGCTGGATATTCATTCGAATCAATAGCGTTCTTGTCAGTGTCGGAATGGCTGTATGAGCTATCCGCGAATAATCCAGTCTGTTACTTTGATAAATGGTTTGACATAAAAAAAGCCCCTGAAAAAGGGGCTTTGATCGGGGTGATAGCAATAAAAAGCTAGAAATCTTCGATTTTGATGATAGGGGGTAATTTCTTCGCTTTGATATCTTCTGCGGTTGGCAGGAATGATGCCGCTTTAACATCCTGCCCACAGGCGCTTTTTTTGTTTTTAAGCCGGGTTACCCAGTTCTTGATGTTACTGCGCGACTCAATTAAATCATTACCGGCAGTTAAACTTAATAGGTGCATATCTGCTTCCCAGTGAATATCGGCAAGAGAGAAGTTCTTGCCAACAATATAGTCATGCTCGCCTAAAGCTGCATTCAACTGGTCGAGGACGGGTGCAAGCGTCGCTTTGGCTTCATCTACCTTACCGGCATCTGCGTTGTCAGCACATACACACTCCGCGACAAGGGTGTTAATGGCAGGCTCTGCCTGGGTGCGGGCAATCTCAATCCAGCAATCCTGGTCCGAGGCATGCACAGCATTCATGGGGATTAAGGTATTGCCTAATCCGCGTGCATTAATGAATTCTGTAATTGCCCTGACACCGGCAGTGCTATAGTCACTTTCTTTAAGTGCTGGCACGACACCAAATTCCGAGACTGCTAAATAGTCACTGGAGTTCTGTTCATTTTCCGAAGTGTCAACCAGGCCGCATGTCATTTCCATGCCCTGTTCAGCGGCTGTTAAAATACTTTTCAGGGTATCCGGGCACCACGGTGCTCCAAGTAACTGGAGTACATACTGAGTTTTTTTCATTTCGCCGGACAGTCCATACTGCCCTTCACTTTCGTCCACTGCTGCGCGTTGGTCAAATAAATCCATGATCTTATCCTTACTTATAAATATTGGTTAATTGCAGATTAGCCGGTGTGATTGCTTGCCTAACCTAATTGACTCATGTACCTGGAGCGTAAATTCTCGGGGATTTGCTGTTCAACCCGGCCAAGCCATGCGTCTATATTTGATAAGCCCGAGGGGAGATTGCCTGCTTTTTTTATCGCGATCACGCTGCCCGCCACAACGGGGTCCGCCAGCGATAGCTGTCCTACCACGAAATCCTGGCTGGCAAGATTGCTATCCAGTCTGGTGAGTATTTCACTGATTTTTTCACCTTGATCAAGGTACTGGCAAGACAGATCCATCCAGTAGTTCTGGTCACCCAGGATGCGGGCTTTTTTAGGGCGCAGGGACTGGCCTGTGCCTTTTTTGTCAAAATAGGTCACGCAGGCACTCTCGCCTTTTGCGGAGACTGGGCCGTGGGTAAGGCTGGCACTGTCACCTGACAGGTTAATATCCATTTCAACTCCACGCACGCCTGCTGTCAGGATACATTTGGCAGTGACAGCGTCGGAGCCACCGTTGAATGAAATTTTGTCGTTTTTGCCTGCGGTTGCGGGTTTTTCTTTTTTCCCGCCAAATCCAAATAGACCCATTCTAAATCTCCGTTAAATCAATGTGTTAGTTATGTAAGAAAGCGTATTTATCATGCTCATGGCAGATGGAAGCCGTATTTTTATTCTTTTGTATGGTGCATGCTGTCTGGGAGTCGGCACCAGCGCAAGGATATTTGTGCTAATTTATGACCAGTTAGAACATTTATGGCGAGTATTTTAATTAAAATTGTGTCCAGATTACATTAGTATTTTGATGACATTTTAAGAAATTTACGTCATCATTCCAGAGTTATTAATTGATAACTACAGTAACTATATGGTCATTTCACCCTATAGTGTAAATGTAACGAAAACCGCAGTTGCTGTAATTGATATGGATCAACGCCACACGGAATTTGTCAATTTTGTGTGGGGAATACGGAGATTTGGGTTTGACAGAAACGAATGTCAGTTTTCGAGCTTTAAGCGAGTCGTGCAAAACCTGTAGTCTGGCAGAGTTATGTCTGCCCAGGGGATTGCAGGATGAAGAAATGCAACGCCTGGATGACCTGATCAAGGCACGTCGTGTAGTGCACTCAGGTGATATGTTATTCAAGGAGGGAGGCCGTAATCGAAGTATATATGCGGTGCGCTCAGGGTCTGTAAAAACGTTTACCGTGATGGAAAGCGGGGAAGAACAGATTCTGGGTTTTCATCTTCCCGGAGAGATTGTGGGGCTGGCCGGGCTCGACCAGTCAATACATAATTGCAGCAGCAAGGCGCTGGAAACAAGTAGTATTTGTGAACTACCGCTGGATGAACTGGAAACAATTTGTCTGCAAATTCCAAGTCTGCAAAAGCAACTGTTAAAACTCATTAGTCGTGAGATTTCCCAGGATCATAAAATGTTGCTTCTGCTGGCGAAGAAAAACTCCGATCAACGCATCGCGACCTTTCTGTTGAGTCTTTCCGGGCGTTTTAAGCAAAGAGGGCTTTCCAGTAAATCATTCATCCTGTCAATGAGCCGGCAGGATATCGCAAATTATCTCGGCCTTGCGGTTGAAACGGTGAGTCGTATTCTTTCTAAGCTGGGCGATGAGGGTATCGTGGAAGTCACACGACGGTCTATTGAGATAAAAGACCACGATCGCCTGTTAAAGATTGCAGAGTCCTGAATTAAAAAAAGCGCGGCGGGTTTCTCAACCAATGCCGCGCTAATATCTACGTCTTACTTCTTGTGGAGGTACTACGGTTTGACGTTATTTCTCCCATTCGTAGGCTTCTTCACCAGCGATTGCAAAGAACATCCATACGTCGATCAAGAGAGTGATTAGAAACACGATTGAAGTACCAATTGCCCAGACTGGGTTGGTGTGATGCTGCTCCACGCCAAGCATCACCAGTACTGCTCCCACTAAAGAAGTGAATACAGCAATCGCGATCAGTGCTGAAAAAGTTTTCATGGATAATCTCCTTTAGTATTAAATCTACGGTTTTTCACAAAGAGGCATGTCATGCCAGCCTGCACGGTAATTCATGCGTGCCGCAATCTTCTGCTCACCTTCGCTGGCATAGTTTTGATCCCAGTCCGCCAGTCTTGGTTTGATGAAAGCTTCCCAGACAGGAGGCACAAGAAGCATTGCAAACATGGCAAAGTAACCGTAACCAGTATCGGGAGATCCTACTTCTTCCAGTTCCCAAAAGTGTGTTTCACCGCGGTCGTGATGATCGCCCTGGCGGCCAATCTCGATAAATCCCCACTGTGTGATTGGAGATTCGCCAACATCCCATGAGTGATGGTATTCGATTGGCTTGCCTTTCTCGCGAATAAGACCGTAATGCTCGAGATAGTTAAGCACTTCAAGCTCGAATCCGGCGATTGCCCAGGCAACGACCATCACGCCAAGACCAACCCAGCCACCGGCCATCCAGAATAATACAATGGTAGGCAGACTCATCGCGTAGCCACGAATCCAGCGGTTTTGCCAGGAAATGAAAGGCACGCCCAAACGCTTAAGACGCTGCTGCTCCATTATGTAAAGAAACCGTGACTGACCGAAGTGCGAGAGCAGATAGTGCTTGTATATGCTTCTGCCTCGTGGTGACGTGGCCGGATCATCCTGATGACCCAATTCCAAATGATGGTTATAAACGTGTGCGTAGCAAAAGTGTGCGATTCCGCTCAGTGCCATCATCCAGCGCGCCAGCACAAAAGTTGGTCCTTTGGTATGTGCAAGCTCGTGACCAAACATAATGCCAAGGCCAAGGAACATGGCTGCTGAAATAGTTGCTCCCACCATTTGCCAGCCAGTGACTCCGGTCTGGACGGTGATGCCCAATAACTCCATGGTGCCAATGGGAACACCCGATGTATATTCATATACACGCCAGACCAGCGCAAGTTGCAAAGCAACAAACACAGGATACTGTGCCCACATCATGGCCTTCAATAAACCGGGGCTGCCATAGGTTTCACCATCTTCATCACGGCCCGCCGGTTCACAGTGAATGCCCTTGACGGCACTTGTCAGGTAATCAGCAACAATTGCCGCGCCAAACAGGCACACGCCCAGCCATACCCAGTTGCCTCCGAGAACCACCCCGACCAGCGCCAGGAAGATTAAACTGGGAGTGAAAAAATATCTTAAGTTAACTAAAAATTTATGCATAAACCCTCCAGAAATGTTTTTTTATTTATACATGTTGATTAAATAAGCCTGATTATTCTGTCGCTATCGATGAGTCCGATAAATGATTCATATCAAGTAAAGACTAGATTCGAAGTGCTTCGTGAAAGCGCGAAAACAACAATGAGATATGCCGCACTGACGGCATGCATATCTCATGGGATAGGAAGAATAAAATTCATGTATTTCAGCGTGGTTTGCCCAAGACAAGTCCAGCACTGATGACGATTATATCGTTTGCAACCTTGACAATCGCAGACGTTGATTAGGGGATTAGAGTTGAATTAAAAACGTTTCCCAAAACCAAGTCCCACCACAATCGGGTCGATGTCAACATCTACCTCGACTCTTCCGGCAGCGGTGTCATGAAAAGTCGCCTTGGTATCGATTTTAATGTACTTGATATCGGCATTGATAAACCAGTGATCTTGCAACATATAATCGACACCCAGTTGTGCGGCGAGTCCCCATGAACTGTCAAGTCGAACATCGGAACCGGCGACATCAAGTGGACCACGGACTTTTTCATCATAAAACTGTGTGTAATTAATACCGATACCCGCATACGGACGGATTTTGCCTTCCGGATTAAAGTGGTATTGCAATGTCAGCGTCGGGGGCAAGACATTGGTGTCTATGACTTCGCCAAGGCTGCTAATGGCAGGTGCGCCGCGTGCCGTAACGTTATGATTGGATGTAGCAAGAATCAACTCAAGGCCTATATTGCGTGTAATCATATAAGTGATATCAAGTTCAGGAACCGTGTCTTCATCAACACCTACCCCGGTGTTGCCCACTGCGGTTCCGTTGACTGCAACATCTCCACTGCTGTCATCGGGCGAGATATGAATTGCGCGTAGCCTGACGATCCAGCGGTCATCTACGTTGAAATTCGCGGCATGAACTGTTGAGGAAAAAACTGATAAACATAGGAAGCCAAGAATAGCCCTGGACACTATTTGATAAATCATAATATTTTTTAAAGTTAGTGAAAGAATGAGTGCTGCAAGTGTACTGGGCCAAAATTTGGCTCGTCATTGATATAGGTCAAACAGGGCGATAAACACCTACAAAACATATTGATTAAAACGTATTCGTCCCTCATGAGCACATCATTCAAGGTTTTAAACCTGACTTTATTGCGAAGCTGATGGTTTTGGTTTATACCGCTCTAAAACTGGTTAGTATGGTGATTTTCAGGTATGCATGTAATGATTGTTTGTCGTGCTAATTTTGTGAGAGTGTAATGTCGAAAGCAGAAAGCAGTATCAGGGAAATCAGAATCAATCCGATTGTTCCCTCTGAGTCCGTACTTGTGTCAACTGCGCGAGGCTTGCGGCCACGAAAAGAAGAGGCACCGGTAGAGCGTGATATACGTGAGCACGTTGAGAAGTGTCCTTTTTGTGTGGGCAATGAAAGTATGACACCACCCACGGTGGCAGCCTGGCCGTCAGCAGAACACTGGGAGGTGCGTGTCGTGGAAAATTTGTTTCCGGTGCTGAGTCCACAGCAGAGTGGCAACGCGTTAAATTTTGGGTTGCAAAAAGTGATTGATGGTTATGGCCGTCATGAGGTTGTGATAGATCATCGTAATCATGGCATCGGTGTGAGTGATATGGAAGTCAGGCATATTGAAGGAATGTTTTCTGTTTTTCGTGATCGTATGCAGCAAATCTATGCCAGCGATTCACGTATTAAATATGTGCTGGTGTTCAAGAATTTTGGCGCAGCCGCGGGTGCCAGCATCGCGCACTCGCACAGTCAAATTGTAGCGATGCCGGTCGTGCCGGAAAATGTTGTTAATGAGTTGACCTGTACCCGGCAATATTATGAAAAGTTTCATCAAAATATTTTTCACACGCTTGTTGATGAAGCGCTTACATTTGAAGCAACGATTTATGATCGGGAATCTGGAGAAGTGCGACGCAAAATTGATGTTGGACAGTATATTATTGAACGGGGCGAGTTTTTTATTGCTATCAAACCGTTTGCCAGTCGTTTCGAATGGGAAGTACAGATATTACCTTTAATGCATCAGGCAGACTTTTTGGATATCCGGGACGAACACATGAAAGATTTCGCCACCGTTCTCAAGCATACGATGCAAAGACTGAATCAGGTGCTCGGTGGTGTCCAGTACAATTTTTTCCTCCACTCGCTACCGCATTCACCAGAATGGGAAAGCTGTCAGTCCAGTTATGTATGGCATTTGGAAGTGTGTCCGCGAACAAGTATTCCTACGGGATTTGAGTTGGGTTCAGGATTATTTGTAAGCACTGTGAGCCCCGAGGACGCGGCGGAACAATTGCGTGCAGTGAGACTCTGAATATTAATTATTTTTTATATTAAAACTGATGAGCCAGCTGAACAATGATTTTAGCAGTAGTGCTGGGAAATGGATGATCGTGCTGTCCTGGATTGCAGCGATAGCACTTTTGACATTGCTGTTCGGGAATATGCTCGGTAATAAGTACAATCCCAATCAAAACCTCAATACTTATCTTCACACGGATGGCAGCAGGGAAGTAATACTGCAAAGCAGTCGTCATGGACATTACGTGGCGAGTGGAGAAATAAATTCAAAGCCAGTTATATTTCTTGTCGATACCGGGGCGAGTTTTGTTTCTGTGCCCGAGAAAGTGGCAAACCGGGTAGGGCTTAAAAAAGGCAGGCCCATTACGGCAACGACGGCCAATGGTAATATTACGGTATATGCAACCATACTGGATGAAATCAGCATTGGTGATATTGTTTTATATGACGTTCGCGCCGACATCAATCCAAATATGCACAGCGAGGAAATACTGCTCGGGATGTCTTTCCTTAAAAACCTGTCGGTGACACACCAGGATGGCACGCTGACAATTCGACAGAAGAGTAAATCATAATGCCGCCGTCTCCGGCCATTTCATCATTGGTATCTTAGAAAAAATAAAAAGTTTTAAGCCATGTTAGCTAATCACTGACAGCCTGTACCAGCACCCAGGGATGGATCACAACGCTCCAGACTTCAGCGTTTTTGTGGTGCCATTGTCTGGCCTGGTCATCAAATTGTTTTAATAATAAACCATGTTCCATCCACTCAATGATTTTTGTCGCATCATCGAGCGAGATAGAATATCCGACATCTACCAGGTTAAGTGAATCACTTACCAGGATAAGTTTTCCCTGTGCATAAAATTGCTCAAGCTGTTGCCAGGAAATTTTCGCCGTTTCACCAAGTATTTTTGCTTTTTCTTCCTGAATCAGGCGTTCGACTTCTCTCATGTCTAGATCTTGAAATCTGTATTAAGTTTTTTACGCACAGGTATGTTTTTTAACTCGACATACTGGGGTAAGCCGTTTTTATACGGAGGGTAATCTTCACCTTTTATCAGGGGCGACAGGTAGGTTCGACAACGCTTGGTGATACCAAAGCCGTCTTTGGTAATATAGCCAGAGGGCATTTTCTTTTCAATGTTGGCCACGCGAGCAAGTGATGTGCTACCAATTTTCCATCGGTAAGGGTTATTGGAAGTGCGCACGATCGTGGGCATGATGGCGGTTTTGCCTTTGAGTGCAAAATCCACTGCGGCCTTGCCGACAGCATAGGCCTGTTCCACATCAGTTTTAGAGGCAATATGCCGGGCGGCGCGCTGTAAATAATCTGCGACCGCCCAGTGATATTTATAACCGGTTTCTTCTTTAATCATTTGGGCAACAACAGGAGCAACACCGCCCAGTTGTTTATGGCCAAAGGCATCTACGCTGCCGGCATCGGCGAGGAATGTGCCATCTTTATAGGCAGCACCTTCGGAAACAACAATGGCGCAGTAACCAAAGTTCCTGACACACTCCCTGACACGCTTCATGAACGCTGTTTTCCTGAAAGGAATTTCAGGGAATAAGATAATATGTGGCGCATCGCCTTCTTTTTCAGCGGCAAGTCCACCTGCTGCGGCAATCCAGCCCGCATGTCTTCCCATGACTTCCATTACAAAAACCTTGGTTGAGGTTTTTGCCATTGACGCGACATCGAAACCGGCTTCACGGATAGATACAGCCACGTATTTTGCAACTGAACCGAAACCCGGGCAGCAATCCGTGACGGGCAGATCATTGTCAACCGTTTTAGGTATTCCGATACATTGAATCGGGTAACCCATCTTTTTACTCAACTGGGAAACCTTGTGAGAAGTATCTTGTGAATCACCGCCACCATTATAAAAAAAATAGCCAATATTATGGGCTTTAAATACTTCAATAAGACGTTCATATTGTGCACGGTTTTCTTCGATACTTTTTAGTTTGTAACGACATGAGCCAAATGCACCGGAAGGTGTGTGGCGCAGTGCTGCGATAGCGCGTGCAGATTCTTTGGAGGTATCTATCAGGTCTTCCGTTAGCGCCCCAATGATGCCATGGCGGCCTGCATATACTTTGCCGATGATGTCCTTGTGTTGCCGTGCTGTTTCTATGACGCCACATGCAGTGGCATTAATTACCGAGGTGACGCCGCCGGATTGGGCATAAAATGCATTTTTTTTGCTCATGGTTATTTAGCCTCAGGATGTAAAAATATTGGAAGTAGTGTGGCTGGTCTTTGTCTGATTTTGCTATGCAACTCCGGTTCTGTAGAGTATTTTTGCATACCACATGCCTTATTCAGGATAGCTGGATATAATAATTGAGTGATTGAAGGCATTGATACCAGGGTAAATCAGTTTAATACAGTAGGTTACTGCAAAAGTGTGTGTCAAAATGACAGGCAGATAATAATATAAAACAAGGAGTATACAACAATGCGAGCAATCTTATTAGGTGGACCTGGAGCCGGGAAAGGAACACAGGCAACGTACATCACAGAAAAATTCAATATTCCACAGATTTCCACTGGCGATATGCTTCGCGCCGCAGTCAAGGCAGGCACACCACTTGGTGTGGAAGCAAAAAAAGTGATGGATGCGGGTCAACTGGTCTCTGATGAAATTATACTCGGCCTGGTCAAGGAGAGAATTCAGGAAAAGGATTGCGCCAACGGTTTTTTGTTTGATGGATTTCCGCGTACTCTGGCACAGGCTGATGCCCTGAAAGATCAGGGTGTTGATATCGACTTCGTCGTTGAAATAGATGTGGACGACGAAGAAATCATCAAACGTATGAGTGGCCGTCGCGCCCATTTGCCTTCAGGTCGCACCTACCATGTCATTTATAATCCGCCCAGGGAAGAAGGTAAAGATGATGTTACCGGCGAAGCACTGGTTCAGCGCGATGACGATAAAGAAGATACGGTACGTGAGCGTTTGCGAATTTATCATGAGCAAACAGAACCACTCATTCGTTATTATTCAGAATGGGCTGCAAAGGGTGACAACAAAGCGCCAAAATATGTCAAAGTGGACGGTATTGGTAAAGTCGACGAGATCAGGGATTCGATTTTTGCAGCATTGACCAACGCTTGAATGTGAGCCAGGCCATTGACTGCCTCGTTGACTGACAATGAACTTCAAGCGGCTAATGGTATTAAGCGCATAATCTGTTCTGCAGCTTGCACACAGGTGCCGGGAACACATTGGAAATACTGTTAATCATTGCCCTGATCGGCGGTCTGGTCTGGTTCTGGATGGACGGTTTGCGTTCGCGTGAATATGCGACGAAGATGTGTCAGGCTTTTTGTATTGAGAATCACGTGCAGTTACTTGATCAGTCGATTCAAACTAGTAAAGTATTTCCGGCGCGAAAAAATGGACGATTAAGGCTCAGACGTTTTTATGCATTTGAGTTCAGTATAAATGGTGCGGATCGCTACCATGGAGTCGCGGTGGAATATAATAATACGATTGAATATCTCTCTTTATTGCACCCGGACGGCGAGATTATCCAGGGCAACTTGCGCTAAGAACTGGCGGAGGGGCCCTGTCTGTATGGTTCGATTGCCCAGTTGTCCTCGCGAAATGTAGCGACGATACATGAAGCACCCCCAAATGTACGCGTGTAACCCCCCGCGCCGGGGTTGATCACCCATGGTCTGTGTTGCTGATCGCATGCGTAACGGTGACTGTGACCATAAATGATCATGTCTGCCTGTGGGAAGTGCTGACGCAGTTTGTCATGGCGCTTGCGAGCGGGCTCATACTGATGACCATGAATAATAGCAATGGTCTGGTTGTGAAAATGTAGTTGTAACGCATGGGGGATAGTCGCCAGAACTGCCAAATCACCACGTGGCCATTTATTTTCGTTGTCGTTGTTGCCGCGCACTGAAAATACATAAGGACATATTTTTTCCAGATGATGTAACACACCGGCTTCACCAATATCCCCGGCATGGACAATGACATTGCACCCGCTGAGTGCATTGATCACAAACCTGTTTATACGGTTGTGCGTGTCTGAGATAACACCTAAACGTACACTCGCTGAAGGGACAACGGCATTCAGGTCAATGGATTCGTCTGTGAGGTTAGGCATATGTCCTGACTGTTAAACGCTAAAGCAGAAATGTATCGTGGTGATCATATGCGGGACTACACATACAAAGAAATACCAGTGGTTGTTTTGTTTTGTTATGGATCTGGTGTGGTGTGTTGGCTGCAATATGAATGCTATCGCCTTCGTAAACCGCAAAGCGCTCGTCATTTAATCTCATTATCCCCTCGCCGTGGGTGATAAAATAAATTTCTTCCGAATGCTTGTGAAGGTGCAACTGTGTGCATACTCCTGCAGGCACGGTGGCTTCTGCCAGGCTCTGGTTATGGTTACCATGTGATTTCGGGTGCATTAACTCACGAATGGTTGATCCATCCTTGGTTATATAGTTATCTATCAGACGATAGTGAGTAATCATGACGCAGATTATAACGCACTTGACCAGCCAATTTCCTCTGCAGTTTTTTTGCCAATAACAATATTTTTAAAACTTCGGGGCATTTCTGCGCGGGACGCGCTTAATGCGCGGCGACCCGCCATAATCTCGGCTTTTTTTTGTGGATATACTGGGTTTTGTTCGGGGTTTGCCAAACCATCCGGTAAGACTGGTTGACCCATTGCATCATATTTGTCGCTTGCACCCACAGTGTGAAGTAACTCATGTGCTATTATAATATTGTTTTGTCGTGTCTGGGAGTGCACGCCATAGGCATTGACCAGGCCCACCAGGCCTTTTTGTAGTCCTACAGAGTGCTTAAGACGACCTGTCAGTGATGGTTCATGATACAGCACAAACATGCGAACCAGATATTTCTGGTTGTGTTCTTCAGGGGCATGCCGCCACATCCACCAGCGAAGTTTCAGGCTCCAGAAAATTGACTTAACAGGGTTGTTGTCCGGAGCTGGAGGTTGTGGCGGTGTGGCAAGCAGGGTTTTGCCAAGGCGAATCTGGACAGGTTTACTGCTGATAATATTGTAGTTTTGGCTCTCTCTGGCGATGAAGTTTTCAATATCTGAGAAGTGATCATTGGTCAGTGTTGCTATGTATCGCTCCACCATACGACTGTTTGCAGGGTTAACCGGATAAATGACAACTTCCAATGTTTTATACCACCCCTGTGTGACAAGTTTCTGGTCTTTCACATGGTTAGCGATGATGGCAAGTAACGATATCAACACTAATATGCGCAAGTTTTTAAATGAAATAATTTGCATCCCGGATGTAACATAGCTGCAAAGAAGTCAATACGCGTCATTGTTTACGACAGGGTGTAATACCTTGATAGTCGAAGGGCGGTAAGGAACCTGTTAACGACCTATGGAATATGAAATTGAACTGCTTGGCAAGCAGGATACTTTTATTTCTCAGTGCAGAGAAACGATCCTCGAAGCGGCCATCCGATCCGGCGTTTCACTGGAGTATGGCTGTAGTATTGGTACCTGTGGCCTATGCAAAGCGAAGCTGGTGAGTGGGGAAGTAGAGGAAATCAGGACTCATGAATACGTGATTCCCGAGGCTGAGAAGTTACAAAACTATATTTTGACGTGTGTTTGTGCAGCCAAACAAAATCTGGTGATAGATGCGCCGGTGGCAAGCTCGGTGGCAGATATCCCAAAACAGAGTGTTGGCGTCAAAGTGCGCAAGATTGATGCACTCTCGAGTACGGTTGTCAGATTACTTGTGCAGACGCCAAGAACCAACAGGTTAAGATTTCTCGCCGGACAGTACATGCAGTTAGAAATTGCAGGGATCGGAAGCGGATATTTTTCTATCGCGAGCTGCCCCTGTGAAGACAGGCGAATAGAGTTTCATGTGCGCATATCAGAAAATGATCCGGTTTCGTTTCACATTGCAAATGTGATGCGACCGGGAGATCCCCTTGAATTACATGGTCCTTTTGGTAATTTTGTATTCGATGAAAGTGCCGACAGGTCGATACTGTTGTTCGCTTTTGATGCCGGTTTTGCCGCCATAAAAAGTCTGCTGGAGCACATTACTGCGCAGGAGCAGGATTATTCTATTGATTTGATCTGGTTGTCCTGTGGTAGTGATGGCTTGTACATGAATAACTTATGTCGCTCCTGGGGCGATGCTTTAGATCAGTTTAGCTATCAGGGCATAGCATTGCATCAGGCTTTTGACCAATTAAAGGAACAAAGTCAGATGGGCAGTATCATTGTAGAGAAAGCCCTGGAGCGTGTGATGCGCAATTTTCAGGATTTATCATGTCATGATGTATATGTATGTGCACCTTTACCTGCTATTGTGTTGTTTGAAAGAATCTGCACAGCAAGAAAGTTGCCTGCGTCACGTTTTTTTATAGAGCCTGTGCGCGGTAATGAAGACATTGCATGTATGACAGTGCCAGCTGAAACCAACCGGGAATAATTTATGCTAGATGATGTTTGTGTGTTTGCCATGACACAGATTGGAAATGAATTTGCATGTCAAAATGCGCAAAGAGTGACGCGCAGAAATGGTCCGGATATCGTCTGTTGTGATGAACCAGCACATCAGCAATGCACTGATATATATGACTATCTGAAGCGGATTGGTCTTGATGAATTTGGCCTGGAGGATGACCTTACCCAGGTCCCGCATGGTACATGGGCTAAAATACAGTTTGGTGGACTGATGGGGCTGGAATCAATTCATGCGGGACATGACGTGTCCTGCGTTGGAAATATCACACATACAATTCAGTGCATTAAAAGGCAATATGCATCCCTCGATGAGGTACCTCGCGAGCAGGTTCTGACGGCTATGCGTACTTACCGGATTCGCCGCAGGAAAAAATAATTGATTATCACTTTATGCGGATTGAAACGCATGGTACTTCTTGTTTACATTAACTCAACTTTAGCCAAAGTATGTAACCCGGCAACTTTACTCAGGTCGATACTATGAACTATACAACTATTATTTCAGCGCAACAGCTCAATCAAATTATTACCCGGGAAAATATACGTGTGTTTGATTGCCGTTTTAGTCTTAAAGACCCTCAGGCGGGCCTTAATAACTACCGGGAAGGACACCTGCCAGGCGCACAGTTTGCTGACATGGACACACAACTATCATCCGCAATGACGTCCACCTCAGGACGGCATCCACTCCCAGAACCCGATGTATTTATTGAGCAGTTAAGGCAATGGGGGGTGAATAATGATTCACAGGTTATCGCCTATGATGATATATCAGGTGCATTTGCTGCCCGCCTATGGTGGATGCTGCGCTGGGTTGGTCATGAGAATGTGGCTGTTTTAGATGGGGGAATCCAAAAATGGAATGAAGCAGGCTACCATTTGTCACAGGAAGAAGTGGAATTTCCGCAAGGCGATTTTACCGGCGAGGCAAATATGTCATGGCTGATGGATGTCACAACCGTTGAACGTGAAATGGAAGCTGCAAATATCACGCTAATTGATGCCCGATCTGCCGAGCGTTATTCTGCCAAAGACCAGTCGACCGACCCTGTCCCCGGGCACGTGCCTGGTGCGGTCAGCCTGCCGTTCTCAGGAAACCTGACTAAAGATGGGGTGTTTGAGACACCGGAGATCATTAAACAACGCTATATAAGTGTGATTAATAATCAGCCATTGTCGAATGTCGTCAATATGTGCGGCTCCGGGGTAACAGCCTGTCACAATATACTGGCACAGACCGTGGCAGGACTACCGCCGACTAAAATCTTTATCGGGTCATGGAGTCAATGGATACGGGACCCCTCGCGCCCGGTGGCAACGGGAGAGGACTAGGGACGCGGTAGTATTTTCAACCCGCGGAGACTTCAGGCGGTATAACGCAACCATATGACAATTCCCGGCATAAACAGTTAAACGCAATTGTTTTGCCTGATAGCGGTTAGTCGAGGGAAACGAACAGCGCGTCATCGATTGTCAGTATTTTGACACAGCATTGTCTACAATTGATTCATGATGAACAAAACTGTGTGCTGATGTCGCCTGAAAATAGTATTTGCCAATTTGAGGCAGGGCCTGAACAACAATTGTTTATTAGCCCTGATGATATTGCCTTGCCAATGGCCATTCTCTCTATGGATGATGGCCTGATTGTGTATATTAATGATGCTTTTCGCAAAAGCATTAAATCTGCGGTGGTCGGCAAGCCTTTAAATCGATTCCTGGATGATGCAACCAGTCGCGCAAGGATTGCTAACCAACTCAAACAAAAGACCAAATGCGTGACAACTTTGCAAATTGGCTCACGCAAAATCAGTATTACCATAAGTATCGGACAGTTTTTAAATTTGCCGCATTATTTTGTTTTTGTTGTGCAGCAGACAAGCTCATTTAATGATGAGCAGTTTCCTGTCCCTCGTAGCGTATTCACTGAACAACTGTCTCTGTTGCTTGCGACGCTCACGCCAGGTAATCAACAACAGCACACCATGTGCATCATCGATGTTGACCACTTTAAAATTATTAATGAGAAGTATGGATATGTGGCCGGTGATTATGTCTTGAATGAGCTTGCCGAGATGATAAGAAAATATGTGGATATGCCACATTACCTGGGCAGACTGGGTAGTAATGAGTTTGGTTTAATTCTCAAAAATACCGAAATAGAAACGGCTGTAAATGTTTGCGAAAAAATAAATGATTATGTGCGTCATCATAATTTTCAATACTGTGACACCGTCATCCCTGTCACTTTATCGATTGGTGTCACCTCCATAAACTCTGAGGTAACTAATATAGATCAGTTGTTTGCCCAAGGTGCACTAGCCTTGTCCTCGGCCCGGGAAAATGGAAGGGATCGCGTGCATAGCACATCTTCCAACGATACAATGATGGCGTATCATTCGGACAGAATGCAATATGCATTGATCATCGAGGATGCGTTACTAAATGATAAGTTTGAATTGTTCGTGCAACCTATTGTTCTGCTGAATAACCCTGACGTGCATTACTCTTATGAAATATTAATAAGAATATATGATCATAAAAATGAGGCATATGTATCGCCACAGGATTTGATTGCTGCCGCAGAATCATTGGAAATTACAACACGTATCGATAAATGGGTTTGTAAAAAGGTATTTGAGCAGTTTGCCGGACGTCATCAAAGTGACTTAAGTCTGCCATATGTGTCAATTAATTTATCAGCACACTCAATTGTAGATTCTTCATTCGAGAAATTTCTGATTGAACTGGGTGACAAATACCAGGTGCCTCCAAATTGTATTTGTTTTGAAATTACCGAGAGTGTTGCCGTTAAAAGTATTAATCGTGCACGTAACTTTATTCGCAATCTGAGGGCCATTGGTTATCGTTTTTCGCTGGATGATTTTGGTGTTGGCTACTGCTCATTTAACTACCTCAATCAACTGGAAGTTGATAATGTTAAAATTGACGGTTCATTTGTAACTGCAATGCTGGATGATGCAACCCAATTTGCAACGGTGCAGGCAATTACTAATGTAGCCAGGACAATGAATATAAAAACGGTTGCTGAATTTGTCGATAAACCTGAAATAATTAAAGCCTTAAAGGTGATCGGGGTTGATTATGGGCAGGGTTATATATTTAGCAGACCATTTGCCCTCACAGATCTTTTTGGGCAAAGCAATCAGAGTAGTCCATAAAGCTATGTTGACATGCTACATTTTGCAAGGTTGTGTTAAAGTACCTAAAAAATAACCGAACAAGGTAGCGTGATTGAAGTTCTGTAGCAGCTGTGGTTCAAGTGAGATTGAACATAAGATACCAGAGGGTGACAATCGTCTCAGGCATTGTTGTCCGCAGTGTGAAACTGTTTTTTATGAAAACCCGAAGATAGTCGCGGGTTGTATCGCGCAATGGCAGGAGAGAATACTGCTTTGTAAGCGGGCGATAGAGCCACGCTACGGAACCTGGACATTACCAGCAGGATTTATGGAGAATCAGGAAACCATCCAGCAAGCCGCCGCGCGTGAAACATACGAGGAAGCCACTGCCAGGGTTTCAAACCTTGAACTTTTTGCCGTCTATAATCTGCCACATATCAGCCAGGTCTATATGATGTTTAAAGCAGATATTGAAGATGGTCAGGCGCAGTCAGGGCTGGAAAGCCTGGAAACACAATTTCTGGAGGAGAAGGACATTCCCTGGTCCGAGCTTGCTTTCCCCGTGATCCATGAGACCCTGGAGCTATATTTTCATGACCGGCGGCAGGGCGAATTCACGCTGCATACCGGCGAAATCACACGTCAGCCCGATCGTTCTATTCGTAAGGTACGCTATTGAAGAATAAACGCCTGCTGGCAGTCATTGAGCTGGGAGGGTATCCTGATTTTCGTGCCCTCTATGAACAATATGGTTATGAAGTCACTATTGAGTCTTCACTGCGCAAGGCCCTTTCTCTTCTCAAAAGAAAGAAATTTGACGCCATTGTTGCAGAGTTTAATTATCAGCATACTTTTCGTGACCGCCTGAGTAATCTTGAATCAATCATTGCAGTAGCGCAAACCAATGAGGACATCAGGTTTATTGTGTTATATGAATCTGAGTTTGATCATCACTTTGACAAACTGCGTAAACAATATAAATTTTCAGCAGAAATCTGCTTTCCGGTGAATGACTGCAAGATGAAAAGTGCACTTGAGGTTATCTCGGGAAAATAACTCAGGCATCAACATCCGGGATCAAGCCGCTTTCCAGTCTTCGTATCGTATCTTTAATACTGAGTTTGCGTTTTTTCAGGCGTTTCAGTTGTAATTGATCGACATAATCTGCCTTCGCCAGTGCGTGTATTGCATCATCCAGATCGCGATGCTCTATACGTAATTCAAAAATTCTGCGAACAATTTCTTCTTTCGCATTACGAATTGTCATCGTGTTAATGATAGTAATGAATAACCATGATCGTTACATCTCTTGCTGACGTTTTGCGCCACCCAGACAAGGCGGGGATGAGCGCGTTTGCTGGTTTTTCTCATGCCACTCGTCGGGAGTATATGTATGCATTGACAGCGCGTGAACGGCACCGGCCAGTTCGGCAGTGAGCAATTGATTAATCATGCGATGCCTCGAGATTAGTGGCTTTCCATCAAATTCACTGCTGACAATGGTGATTTTAAAATGTGATTCCGAGCCCGGTGGAACGTTATGACTGCTACTTTCGTTGAGGACTTCCAGGTGAACTGGATGAAGTGAGTCGGAAATTTTTTTTTCAATGGCAGACTGTATTTTCATGCGATGCGGGCCCCGGTTTTGCAGACAGATTTGTGTTACAGATTAAGGAATCTGATGGCATTGGCCATAGTATAATCACTCAGGGATTCTGCGCCATCCCCACGATGGAGAGCTACCTGTTGCGCAATATGTGGTAGATAACATGGCTCATTGATCATTTTCTTTGGTCTCGGCCGGTAACTGCGCGGGAATAAATACGGCGCGTCAGTTTCAATGACAAGTCTCTCCTGTGGGATCAGTCTGACCAGTTCGTGTAAATGTGTGCCGCGGCGTTCATCACATATCCATCCGGTGATGCCGATATATAAACCCATCTTCAGGTAGTTCTCCAGAGCGCGTTGACTGCCTGTGAAGCAGTGGACAACAGTCGGACCAATATCATGCCGGTAATCCTGCAGGATAGAAAGAAAATCTTCATGCGCATCTCTCTCATGCAAAAACAACGGTAACTGGCAGGAAATTGCCAGTTTGATTTGTTCTCGGAAAGCATATTCCTGTTGTGCCTGGGTCGAGAAATTTCGGTTGTAATCGAGACCTGCTTCACCAATTGCCCTGACGCGCTGGCTTTGCGCCAGTCCTGAAAGGACAGTGCGGGTGTTGTCCTGCCAGCTTTTTGCCATGTGCGGGTGCACACCAACCGCAGCATAAAACCCATCTGAGTAACGTTCTGCCAGTTCAGCCGCGTGTTTGCTATCTTCCTGGTCCGAGCCTGGTATTAAAAAATGGCTCACACCAGCCTGATTGGCGCGGCGAACAACACTTTGTTCATCCTGCCGGAATTTACCACTGGTAAAATTAAAACAGAAATCAAACAGCGGCATTTTGAGTGGTATGCTGAGAAAGACATGTTTGGCAAAATTCTGCTTCAGTGTCATCAAGGATACGCTGACAATCCGTGCATAAGTGAAATTGCTCAGGAGCCAATTGTGAATTCAGGGTGACGCGATCGTCAAATACGAAACAGTTGCCATGCCAATGCGCTCCTTTTGTCTGGCGCAAGTATTCAATAATTCCTCCTTCCAACTGGTATACCTGGTCAAATCCATATTTTTCCAGAAAAGGAGCGGCTTTCTCGCAGCGAATACCGCCGGTGCAGAATGTGACAATAGGCTTATCCGTGGGCAGTTGATCCAGTTGTGCGGATTTGGTCTGTAATTTTCTGAAACGCCTTAGATTTAACTGCGTAGCGCGATCAAAAGTACCGAGATCAAATTCAAAATCATTGCGCATATCAAGTAGTATGAAATCTCTATCCTCATCAAGCCATTTTTTTAGCTCCATGGGCGGTAGGTACTGATGATTATAATTTCCCACTTTGAGTGAGTTGTCCTGTATTGGGACAAGCTCTGCCTTGGTTTTCACAGTCATTTTACGGTAAGGGCAGTAACTGCTATACAGTTCATGAAATTTTATATTGTGGAAACGCGGGTGACGATTGAGTCGATTACAGAATGTCTGAATTTCAAGAATATTGCCTGATACACCAATATTGATTCCTTCAGTGGCCAGATAAATTGATCCTTTGATCGCGAGATCTGCACACATGCCCTTGAGTGTATTAAGCGTGTGTTCTACATCCTCAATGGGCGTAAAACGATAACCGGAGATATTTATGTATATTGGGTTCAGATTTATCATTACACTACCTGTATATATATTTTCTGTGCGGATATTAACTCAAACATACAGTGATCAAAATAGTGACGATTATGAAAGAAGGCACCCCGAAAACAATTTATTTGAAAGATTACCAGCCACCCAGCTACTGGATTCCAAAAGCTGCCCTGCGTTTTGAGCTATATGATGACAAAACACTGGTTCATGCGGTGCTCAGGCTCGAGGCTAATGCTGCGGCTGTCCGCGAGGGCCCGCTCCATCTCAACGGTGAACAGTTAAAACTCAGGAGGATATGTATTGATGATAAGCCGTTAACTGAAAATGAATATCATATCAGTCAGGAAGGTCTTTACATTCATAATCCTCCCGGGCAGTTTACATTATCAACTGTGGTGGAAATTGACCCGGCAAAAAATACCGCTCTGGAGGGCTTGTATTTGTCTTCCGGGAATTACTGCACACAATGCGAAGCGGAAGGTTTTAGAAAGATTACATATTTTCTTGATCGCCCCGATGTGATGACATTATTCAGTGTCAGAATTGAAGCAAATAAAACTCACCATCCGGTCATGTTATCCAATGGTAACCGGACGGCATATGGTGAGCTTGATCATGGCAGACATTTTGCCGAGTGGGTTGATCCGTATCCAAAGCCCAGTTACCTGTTTGCGCTTGTCGCAGGGAATTTATCATGTGCGCGTGATCAGTACACAACCGCCAGTGGTCGCCCGGTAAGCATCGAAATCTACACCGAACCGCACAACATAAACAAATGTGATCATGCCATTGCTTCTCTCAGGAAAGCCATGCATTGGGATGAACAGACGTATGGCCTGGAATATGATCTCGACACATATATGATTGTCGCTGTTGATGATTTTAATATGGGAGCAATGGAAAATAAGGGGCTGAATATATTCAACTCAAAATGCGTTCTGGCCAGTAGCGATACGTCTACCGATGCTGATTTCATGAGCATTGAAGGCGTCATCGCTCATGAGTACTTTCACAACTGGACGGGTAACCGTGTCACTTGTAGGGACTGGTTTCAGTTGAGCCTGAAAGAAGGCCTGACAGTTTTTCGTGATCAGGAGTTTACATCGGATGTCACCTCGCGTGCTGTCAAGCGTATTCAGGATGTGCGTTATCTGCGCGCGCACCAGTTTGTGGAAGATGATGGGCCGATGGCTCATCCGGTCAGGCCTGCCTCCTATGTTGAGATCAATAATTTCTACACGTTGACTGTCTACGAGAAAGGTGCAGAAGTTGTACGAATGTATCAGACGCTACTGGGAAAAGATGGTTTTCGCCAAGGGATAGATAATTACTTTGCAAGACATGATGGCCAGGCGGTCACCACTGATGATTTTGCTGCAGCCATGTCAGATGCCAATGGGTTTGACCTGGGGAATTTTCTTAACTGGTATTCCCAAAGCGGCACCCCGGCATTGAATGTCACGGCAGACTGGAAGCAGGCACGGCAGGAATATCATGTGGAATTCGAACAACGACTTCCAGTAAATAAACAGCAACCACATCCCCGGCCATATTTTATTCCGGTAACCACTGCATTATTTAACGAGAATGGCTCGACGATTCCGCTATACCTTGAAAATTGCGACCGTGCTGCCGAAGAAGTGACCTTGCATGTCACTGAAAAAAAACAGCGGTTTGTGTTTAAAGATGTCAGGCAAAAACCAACACCCTCTTTTTTACGCGGGTTCTCGGCGCCGGTGAATTTAAATTTTTCTTACAGCGATGATGATTTTGTGTTTTTGATGGCACATGATTCGGATACGTTTAATCGTTGGGATGCAGGACAGCGTTTTGCCACCCGGTGGCTGCTGGCGGCCATAGATTCAATCCAGTCTGGCAGGTCGCTTCCCGACGCATCACAGTTTGTGGCGTCCCTGCAAGTTGTGCTTGCTGATCAATCAATTGATTCTGCATATAAGGCTGAAATGATGATTATGCCGCAGGAATCTTTTATTGCTGAACTGAGTCGGCCTATTGATGTTGATGCAATATATCAAGCCCGACATACCCTGCAAATGATGATTGCCAGTTCTCTGGAACAGCAATTACTGGATATTTATCATGCTAATAAAGTAGATGGTGATTATTGTTACACTGCAGTAGATATGGGCAAACGTCGTTTGGCGGGAGTGTGTCTGCTGTATTTGAATATATTAAATAGTCAGCAATATATAGATCTGGCCAGGCAACAGATAGAACATGCAAATAATATGACCGATACGATGTCTGCACTTGAATCGGTGAATAATCTTGATCATGCATTTAGACAACAGGCATTAGACAGTTTTGAAAAACAGTGGAAGCATGATTCACTGGTAATGGATAAATGGTTCTCCCTGCAGGCGCGATCACGTCGAAAAGATACACTGGCGAAAGTCAAAATGTTGCTCAGGCATCCCGGATTCTCGATTAAAAATCCTAATAAAGTGCGATCGTTAATTGGCGTATTCTGTTCGGCAAACCCAACTGTCTTTCATCACCGGGATGGCGCTGGTTATACTTTTTTGAAAGAAAAAATAATTGAACTCAATGCCATAAATCCACAAGTGGCATCACGTCTTGTAAAACCATTGATTGACTGGAAAAAATATGATCAGCACAGGCAGCGACTAATGAAGGCGGCACTGGCGCAAATTAAAGCCACGCCGCAATTATCCAAAGATGTATTTGAAATTGTGGAAAGGAGCCTGGGCGATTAGCCAAAAGTTATGAGTGTATTTATCCGGCAATATAAAGTGCAGTCAGGTTGTTTGTGCATTCTTAACTGATTATGTCCCGCGATATACAACGCGGTTGGCTGGCCGTTATTGAGCGTGCCGGAAACCGATTACCGGATCCGGCGATCTTGTTTGTGATTGGTACAGCCGTGGTCATTATTCTGGCGCAGCTGTCAGTATGGCTGGACTGGCAGATTGACAGCCAAGCCGTCGATGGCAGCAATCAGTATATCCAGGCCAATTCCGTGTTGAGTAGTGAGGGCATCTGGTGGTGGCTGAGCACATTAGTTAAAAATTTCATCGAATTCCCGCCGCTGGGTATTGTGCTGGTGGGTATGCTGGGCATAGGACTGGCGGAGCGCTGTGGTTTGCTGCCTGCTTTAATTGTGTTTGCCGGGCGGGCGATTAAGCAGGCTTACCTGATTCCGGCGATTATATTTGTTGGCATCATGTCTTCACTTGCACTGGATGCTGGCTATGTCGTATTACCGCCAATCGCGGCAGTACTGTTTATGTCGATGGGTTATTCACCGGTGCTTGGAATTGTGGCCGCTTTTGCGGGCGTGTCTGCCGGGTTTGGCGCCAATCTGTTTATCACCAGTATTGATCCTTTGCTGGCTGGCTTCACAGAGTCTGCGGCACAATTGCTGGATGCTGATTACCAGGTGGCCGTCACCAGTAACTGGTGGTTTATGATCGCCTCGACAGTGATGCTCACACTGGTCGGCTGGTGGGTGACAGTATACTGGGTGGAACCACAAACCAGAAAATTCGAGCAAGGCCCCGGGTGTGATTCAATATCTGTTCCTTTACTCGATTCATGCCAAAAACAGGCCCTGCTAAGTGCGGCTTTGGTATTTTTGTCGTTGCTTTGCCTGGTCGTCATGGCTGCGAATATCCCGGGTGCACCCCTGTATGGGCAGGGGGCGCGATTTGCCCGCTGGGTTGAGGTCACCGTCCCGCTGTTATTTATTTTATTTATAGTCCCCGCAGTGGTGTACGGGTGGCGTGCCAACACGGTTACCAGTGGCAAACAGATGGCCCGTCATCTTGCGGATACACTTGCCGACCTGGGCCCCTATATTGTTTTGGCATTTTTTGCGTCACAGTTTATTGCAGTATTTAAGTATACTCGACTCGGAGAGATGCTTGCCCTGTCGGGTGGTAGCTGGCTGTCTTCTTTGCAAATAGATGTCACCCTATTAATACTTGGGTTTGTTTTGCTGGCCTGTCTTGGCAATATGCTGATAGGTTCCATGTCTGCGAAATATGCATTTATGGCGCCCGTGTTCGTGCCTATGCTGATGCAGGCGGGTGTTGCGCCTGAGTTAACACAAGTGGCCTATCGTATCGGTGATTCGGTGACAAATGTGATCACGCCACTGAATCCATATATGGTAATAATATTGGCAATGCTACAGAAATATCAGCGCCATGCCGGTATTGGCACATTGATCAGCCTGACTCTGCCCTACAGCATGGCTTTTCTTGCTGGCTGGTTGATGTTGCTGTCTTTATGGGTGTTTATGGCGTGGCCTCTGGGACCGGGACATGCATTTTAATTCAACAGAGTTTCACGTTTAAGGTGCATATGGGCATGAAGTATATGGCTAAAAATCATCCGTTGATGTGAACAGTCCTACCCGTAAATCTTTCGCACGATAAATCTCACGATCATCAACCAGCATGATTCCATCAGCAATACCCAGTGAAACCCCGCGTGTGATGACCCTTTTGATATCAATTTCGTAGGTCACTTTCTTTGCAGAAGGCAACACCTGGCCGCTGAATTTCACTTCACCAACGCCTAAAGCACGTCCTTTACCGGGATTATCACGCCAGGCAAGGTAAAATCCGACCAACTGCCACATGGCATCAAGACCCAGGCAGCCAGGCATCACCGGGTCACCTGGAAAATGGCACTCAAAAAACCACAGTTCAGGTTTAATGTCCAGTTCCGCGATTATTTTGCCTTTTTTATATTGACCGCCATCTTCATTAATGGTGGTGATACGGTCCATCATCAGCATGTTGGGTGTGGGTAATTGCGCATTACCCGGGCCAAACATGTCTCCATGTCCGCAGGCAAGAAGTTCATTGTAAGTGAAGCGGGATGGTCGACTCATAGTTATTCGTTATTATTTAATAGTTATTGTTGTTGGTAGTCGTTTAGTTTCAGTTGAGGTCATTGATCCAGGAAAGCGGCGATGGGTCGCTTCAGCCGGTCAAGTTCCAGTCGCAATTCTCCCATGGTTTGCACGACAATGGCGCCCACCTCCTCAATCACTTCAGTGTAACCTGATACGGCACTACCGCATACAATCAAAGTGATATTTTCTGGTAGTGAGCTTTTAATCTGCCTGATTACATTGGGTAAATGTGGGTCATCTGCCGGCCTGGCAATGCCCAGCGCGACGGCAATAGACTGAGAGTGTATGCAGGCAAAAACTATTTCATCTGCGGGTAGTTCCGTGCCCAAAAAGATCGTGTTCCATCCATAAGAATTGGCAGCTACCGCCATTCTTAGCGCAATAAGATCATGCTTTTGGCCGATGGGTGTGGTGACAATCAGCGAAGGCTGGCGGTCATGCTTTACTTCCGAAGCAGTCAGTGTGCACATATACGACCGTACCATAGACGTTGCCATGCGCTCCTGTGACAAACGCATGGTCCCCCGACGACACTCATCTTTCACGTAAGCGATAAGTGGACGCAGCAAATCCTCCAGCAGAAAAGGGATCCCTAGAGTATTCGCAGCTTTCACCAAGCTGGCTTTCAGTGCGTTAGGTTGCATGTGGTTAATGGCATCAAGACACTCTTCAAAGTGTTCCATGACTGAGCCTGTGTTGGGACGTTCTGCCGGGAGGTTACGCGCCTGGGCGGCGGCACTTTCATCATTATCCACCAGGCGATAAAGTTCTTCAATACTATAGCTGGCGATATCGCCAATGCGCCGGCCCGCGGCAGTGGCTCTTCTTAGCAGGCTTAGCTTTTCAACATCAAGATCCGAGTATAATCGGCGACTGTTGGCTGCACGTTGCGGCGTGACCGCCCGATAGCGCCGTTCCCAGGCGCGAATAACGTCGGCGGTCAGCCCGGTCCTTCTGGCGACAACCTGAATCGGGTGCTGTGGATTTGTGACGTTAGTCTCTAAACTCATGACGCTTGTCTTGTTAATCGTTTGTCTAAGTTTATGTACTTGATATGTTCAGTTTAATGGAACAATTTTAGTACATTGTCAGTCTAATGTACAAGACAAAAGATTATCATTTGTTTGTATGGCATTGGTAATTAAGAATCTTTTTGGTATAGTTAGTGTCAGATACAAAGCTATATCTAAAACAATAAAATTAAACTTCTAGTGGTGACTGTAAGGAGGTACCGATGAAGAGATTTTTAATCAACGTACGCTATTTTTTAGCGCCATTGATGATACTGGCGGCGATGTTTGGAGTATTGGCAGGCGGTCCGTGGGTGTGGACTGGTGTAGCCTTGCTGGGCATTGGGATTGTGGTGGACACGCTGACGAAGGCGCAGACACCGGGTGCTGGATTTGACGAGAATGGCGAGTTATACGGGATACCGGCGTTACACAATGGTGTGATGTACGGGATGCTAGGCATATTCGTATTGCTTCAGATCACGCTGGCATGGCGGATATTTCAGTACATGACTGGCGTACCGATTGGCGAGTCGACATTACTGGGGTTAACGATACAGGACGGGATTACCGGGAGTCAGTTAATTGGTGCGACGATATCGACAGGGATATTTGCCGGGATTGGTATTATCTACGGGCATGAGCTGGCGCATACGAAAGGGTTCAGTTTTGTGATTGCGCGCTGGATGATGGCGTTGTCAGGCAAGGCGCATTTTTGTTATGCGCACGTATACAACCATCATTTGGAGCTGGGCCATCAGGATGATCCGGCGACATCGCCGCGCGGACGCAGTTTATTCAAGCATTATCCGTTGTCCGGGATTGGTCAGAGCAAGTTTTTGTTCATGATGGAGAAGCAGCGTCTGGAGCGATTGGGCGTACCCTTTTTGTCATGGCAGAATCGCTGGATACGCGGCTACATGATGTCGTTACCGACGGTATTGTTATTCTGGTTTGTTGGTGGCTGGGTTGGCATTGGCTGTTTGGCGATTGTGTGGCTGATTTCCAACTTTGAGCTGGAAGCGCTGAACTATCTGGAGCATTATGGGTTAATCCGCGAGAAGGGTCAGCCGATTGACTATCGTCACAGCTGGGATAACAGCACGGCGTTTACGAGCTGGTTTTTCATAGAGATTGGCCGTCAGGGCGATCATCATGACCGAGGCGAGACCCATTTTTGGGAGCTGGACGAAGTAGGGTCGCCGAACTGTGGTCGCGGGTACTTTACGCTGTTTGCGCTGACATTGCTTCCGCCGATCTGGCACAAGTATATGGAAGAGCAATTAGGCAAATGGGATGAAGAGATGGCCTCAGAAGGCGAGCGCAAGGTGGCGGCTGAAATTAATCAGGTCGCCGGCTACGCATAATTCCCTTAAGTACTAAGCGTGCTAAATAAAAAGCCCCCATTTGGGGGCTTTTTTTTGGTCGGATTTTCGCACATGCTAGCCACTAATGTTGGTGATATCCACTATCGATCAATACCAAATAGATCGCGGTAATACAATCGGTCAGGGACCAGTATTGGCGACATGATCGGCTCATTAATCGCTACCTTTGAAAATAATCTTCCTTAATCAGCGCGGATTAAAAATATATAGATTAAATATATTATGAGTAGAGAAATTCTTTCCAGGGCAATGTCGGAAACCCTGAGTGGTCAGGACCTCGGTGATGCACGGGTATTCTTTGAGAAAGAGTTGCAGACGTACATGCAACAGTTAGCAGACCTTGGTAATGATGCAGAACCTGTTGAGGTTGCCAGGACAAAGCTCGGTATAGCCAGAGCCAGGCTGGGGCTGGGTGAGAATGCCACCTGTTGGCAGGAAGCGCGTCCGCTGGTGAAAACGTTTGTTGAAGCTGAATCCTACCAGCAAGCCGTTGAGGCATGTGAGTTGCTTTATTTAGCCGAACAGGAGGACTCGATTATTGCATTGGGACATGGTTGTTGGCTGGCGGTCACCTACCCCATTGATCCAGCATTATCAGTAGATATGCTCTCTTATATCGTTGAAGAAACACCAGATAACTCTGATGGAGCAGCTGTTGCGAGTGTCGCGGCGTTATACCTGGCAGAATTGCGCGCCCCGGACGAAGATAAAGACAGCCTGATGTTCTTAGCCAAGCAGCTTATTGCCATGGTGGCCAAGCGCCATCGAGGAATTGAAGATGAAGAGTCTATTCAGATCTGGATTGAAATGCTGGAGCTGAACAACCTAGACGAGTTATTTGCCCGTCTAGGTAAGGTCATTGATGCCATTGTAGGTCGCAGCTGGTGGATTGACCGCGATGAATTACGTGCCAGATTGCCAGTGAATTAGTCTACTGGTGCTTCTTTAAATAATCATCCATTGAGCCGGTGTACCCACTGTGAGAGGCATTGTTAGCGGAATCAGTCTTGGCAGGCATCTTAGTTGACTGTGCCTTGCCAGTTTCCTGGCTGGAAGCTTTTACGCCATAATTACCTTTTTCGTAGTCCTTCATCGAACCACTGAACCCGCCATGGTTAGCTGCCTTATCATCGCCAGCGTTGTTGGCTACTTTATACTTGGTGCCATCTGCGGATTTGCCTGTATAACCTGAACCGAATTTGCCTGCGGCATAATCGTTCATGGAGCCACTAAAGCCATGATGGTCACCAACATTTTTAATAATCTGGGTGATTTCTTTATCACGATGCTGTTGTGCATAGTCGCTACCAGTGCCGCTAAAACCGGTATGTGATACAACGTCCGCGTCTGGTTTCATGCCGCTTTCTACATAACCGAGATAATCCTGCATGGAACCGTCAAAACCGGAGTGAGAGAAGGCCGATTTGTTGGCTTCATACTTTTTCTTTTTTGCAATCATGCTGTCGGTGTCTGCAGTTTCGGTGATAGCAGAAAGGTCTGAGTTGTCCGCCGAGCGGTCAAGGTAATAAAAAATGCCTAAAAGGATGATTGCAACCACCACCAGAATGGTGGCTGGAAGAGTTGAACTTGAACTGCTCATTATAGTGTGTCTCCAGTGTTATGGGTGATCGTAGATGATCAGGTTCCAAAAGTATAAGCCCGCAGGGTTAAAATCCGTTACACTAAATGCTACGTTTAACCGCATGGCGGGTCAACGCGATCCGCTCACATTTGTGAGTTATCAAGGTTTGTTAAAGGCGAATGCCAACATAATTGCGTTGGCAAATGAGGGATTCAGCTTGCGATGTCTGAAAGAAGCATCATCCATATTGATATGGATGCTTTTTACGCTGCCATCGAGCAGCGGGACTTTCCATGTTATCGAAACCAGCCGTTGATCGTCGGTGGTGATCCGGAGCATCGTGGTGTTGTGGCGACGTGTAGCTACGAGGCACGAGAATTTGGTGTTCACTCGGCGATGCCGTGCGCGGTGGCCAAACGCATTTGCCCGCAAGCAATATTCGTTAAACCACGCTTTGCTGTCTACCGGGATGTATCCGCACAAATAAAAACAATTCTTGCGAATTATACAGAATTGATCGAGCCGCTCGCGCTGGATGAGGCCTATCTGGATGTCACGGCGGAAATGACCCGCGGCGGTTCGGGTGTCCTGATAGCAAAGGATATATGCCAGCAAATCAGGCGTCACACAGGATTAACTGCCTCGGCGGGTGTGTCTTATAATAAATTTCTGGCCAAGATTGCATCAGGTCGATGTAAGCCAAGCGGGTTGCTGTATATTTCACCAAAAGAAGGTCCGGAGTTCGTCAAGTCCCTAAATATCCGTGAATTCTTTGGTATAGGGCCGGCAACTGAAGAAAAAATGAACGGCCTTGGAATTTATACTGGAGCTGACCTGGCTGCCTGGGAACTTGAGGCATTACAGCCAGTTTTCGGCAAGTCCGCGCATTATTATTATCATGCGGCAAAAGGGGTGGATAATCGGGCGGTAGAAGCCGACCGTTTGCGAAAATCCATCGGTACAGAGGATACGTTTGAGGTAGATTTAAATACGCATGAAGAAATGCTCAATGTATTCAGTTTACAGAGCAAGCAATTAGAGCAGCAACTCAGCCAGTTTGGAGGGATGGCAAAAACCATTACGATCAAGGTCAAGTTTTCGGACTTCACACAAGTCACGCGGAGTTATTCCCGCCATTCAGGGTTTCGCACTTCAGAGTCGATAATCCACGTGATACCCGAGCTACTGGATAATGCTATCGTAAAGCACTTACCTGTGCGTTTGCTGGGTATTTCCGCATCAAATTTAATGCCAGATTCGGAGCTGGTGGAGGGAAGGCAGATACCCTTATTGTGAACAGGGGGTTAATTTCGTAAATTTTGCTTTACATTTGTTCAAAATGGACACCTGAAGTTGTTCTAAAAATGGGCTTGTAGTATGTTTGAAGTAACGGATTCGGTATCAGTAATATAATCATTAAAGCGCCAAACCACAGCGTAGATAGGAGGTCAACACCAAATGACAGACAGCAATAAAATCACCGCAGTCAGCGATCGCATAAAAGTTCCGGAAGGCTATTCAGTACATCATTCATTCTGCCCGCATGATTGCCCGGACTCATGCTCCATGCTGGTGACACGCGACGACGCCACGGGGAAAGCGGTGCGTGTGCAGGGTGATCCGACCCATCCTATTACACGCGGATACTTATGTAACAAAGTCAATCATTATCTCGATTTTGTCTATAACGAAAATCGTGTCATGTATCCCCACAAGCGTGTTGGCCCCAAAGGCCCCGGCGCCAAGTTTGAACGAATCAGCTGGGATGAAGCGCTTGATACCATCACCAACAATTTTAAAGAGACAATTGAAAAATATGGCTCTGAAGCAGTACAGCCGTATTCCTACTCCGGCACTATGGGCATGGTTGGCTTCTGGACGATGGATCAGCGCTTCTGGAATAAAATGGAAGCTGCACGTCTTGAACAATCTATCTGCATTTATGCGGCGATGTGGGCTGGTTTGCATACATACGGCATGGCACACGCCAACACCTCAATTCACGAGGCCGCGCAGGAAGCTGATTACATTATCCTGTGGGGGGCAAATCTTGTAAGCACAGGGGTGCATGCGATCCCATTCATACGTGAAGCCAAGGAACGCGGCGCCAAACTGGTTGTTATTGATCCACGTCAAACGCGTACAACAATGATGGCTGACTGGCATATACAGCCACGACCCGGAACAGACGCGGCACTGGCGCTGGGAATGATGAAGGTCATTGTCGATAAGGGAATGCATGATATTGAATTTCTGAAAGAACAAACACTGGGGTGGGAAGCGCTTCTGGAAACCAAGCTCCCTGATTACCCGCTTGACAAAGTGGAGAAAATAACCGGGGTCCCTGCCGCAGACATAGAAAAACTTGCCACCGAATATGCTTCAGCCAAAATCGCGGTGATACGTGCCAACTACGGTTTAAACCGACACCAGAATGCCGGGCAAATGTGTCGGGCGGTTCTCATACTGCCCTGTATAACCGGTTCCTGGAGACATCGCTGTGGTGGCGCCAGCTTTGGTAATCTCGAAGAAATGTGGTTACGTCATGACCTGGCCAAACTTCACCGTCCAGACCTGGGTGACCGTGCCTCAAAGCGGGTGGTAAACATGGTGCAAATCGGTCGTGCGCTGGATGAAGATATCGGCTCGGATGGCGAAAAAATGGATCCGCCCATTAAATCGATTTTTATCTACAACAGTGATCCGGCGAACTGTGCTCCAAATTCCAACGGGGTGCGACGTGGCCTGATGCGCGATGATCTATTTGTGGCAGTCCATGAAACGTTCTGGACGGATTCGTGTGAATACGCCGATATTGTGCTGCCAGCCGACACGCAGCTCGAAAGAATGGACCTGGTTGCCACTTACGGTAACTGGTATTACGTCATGAACGAGCCCATTATCGAGCCTGAAGGCGAGAGTGTACGTAACTCGGAATTATTCCGCATGCTGGCCAAGAAGATGGGGTATGACAAGGACACTGACAATGCGTTCACACAAACTGATGAGGAGATCATCCGCGATATCCTGGTCCAGGATGAAGTCAATCCATTGATGGAAGGTATCAAGTACGAAGACCTCAAAAAGAACGGGTGGGCACGAGCAAATACCGAGTCCGACCGCCGCAACTTCATGAAAAATGGCTGGCCGACACCTAGCGGAAAAATTGAAATTTATAGTGAAGCACTCAAGGAAGAAGGGGTTGATCCGCTGCCAAGCTATGTGCCTGAAATCGAAGGTCAGGAAGATCCAAAACGCGACAAGTATCCTCTACAGGTGCTCTCAAGTGCCTCTCATTACTTCATTGGAGACTCTTTCCAGTCTGTGCCTCGCTTACAGGCCATGATGTCACGGCCGACGGTAGAACTCAGTCCCGAGGAAGCATCCAAGCGGGGCTTGCAGGATGGTGATCTGTGTCGATTGTATAATGATCGTGGCGAAACCTACGCCTACGCTGTCATTATCGAAGGAATGTTGTCTGGAATGTGCTCAACACAAAAGCAGTTCAAAGGCAGTAATACACCTGGCGGTGTCAACATCAATGCGCTGAACACAGAAATGCTGACCGATTTTGGTATGAGTCCCACATTTTATTCGGTCTTGGTCGAAGTCGAAAAAGCAGACGAAAAAATGCGCAAACAGGCCTTACTCCAGGAATGGGGAGGCAAAGAAGGGTATATCAGGAAGTGGCGTGATGATCCACGGAATCAGGGTGTTGAAGCCACTGATGAAGAGATACTCAAACAGGCAGAACAATTACATCTAGGAGTGTTTAACTAATGGCAAAGCTAGAAACATTTAACGATCCATTTGATATATATATTCGAACTTTGCCGGAACCAAACCCGGATGTTCAGACACTGCGTGTGCATACTAATGAAGGTGAGATTACCAAGTTTGAAAATCTTACATACGATACCTATCGGGTTGTCATTAAGTGTCCTGAAGGTTCATACAAGCTCAGCGCACGTGCTGGACAGTATGGCACAATTAAGGTTGACGGAATCAAGAAGCCGCGCTCTTACTCATTTGCCCAAACACCGGAGATGGAAAATCCAAATGAGTACACATTCTTTATCCGGCTGGTTGAAGGCGGTGAATTGTCCAGCTGGCTGGCGCAAAAAGATCGAACAGGTGAAAAGGTTGAGCTTTCAGGACCGATGGGTAAGTTCGGGCTTGATGATTCCAGCAAGACCATTGTAGGTATCGCCGGTGGTTCCGGAATGAGCGCGATTAATGCGATTGCCCAGCAAGCTAAAGTGCAGGGCATTGAACGTGATTTTTACTTCTTTTACGGTGCCCGTACCCAAAAAGATCTCTATCTGGTCGATGAACTTAAAGCGTTTGAGCATGAGTGGCCGGGCGGCAGGACATTTAAATTTATTCCGGTGCTGTCAGAGGAGCCTGAAGATAGTGACTGGGATGGGCCGCGCGGTTTCGTTACACAGTATTTCCAGGAAGAGTACCTCAATAAGGGGGTCGTGAATGCAGAAAATATCAAAGCATTTTTCTGTGGTCCACCTCCAATGATTGATCATGGTGTTCAGGTATTAAAGGAAGCCGGGCTTTCGTCATCTGATATATATTATGATAAGTTTGAAGATGCACGTTCCCCTGCGCCTGTCATAGATAATGTTAAATGCGTGCTTTGTGATGAGTGTCTAATGGCAAAACCCATAAAGAACTGTATTGTTGAGGCGACAAACTTCAAAGTAAGTAACGATGATGTGACTGATTTTGAGCGTGTGCGTCCAGGGCATACTTCAGGGCTTTATTACAATTCACTGTTCATTGATGAGACCGAGTGCATCAGATGCTATGCTTGCGTGGACGCATGTCCGCATGATGCCATTTCACCTGCTTATGAGCAGGTGCCTAAAACATTGCGTAAAATCTAGCATTGCATATTTTGTCAGTTGGTCAAGACACAAAAAAGCCGCTACATTAACCTGTAGCGGCTTTTTTTATTGTTAAAAAGTAGTTTTCTCTATAATTGTCAGTAGCGTGTCGGGAGAGCATGATGAAAAATAAAATTTACATACTTTGCGTATTAATCATAGCAATGATTATGATTATCCATGTATCCGCCAAGGAAGACGGGCAGAGCTTTGACAAGGGATTGTTCTGGAAGATTGAAAAAGACGGAAAATACGTGGGCCATATCTTTGGCACATTACATATGAATGATGCGCGCATTGGCAAGCTGCATGAGAAGGTAAGCAGAGTGCTTGACGACTCTAAAAGTTTTGCTATGGAAGCCTTCCCGAGCGATCATTACTGGAATCCATACCAGGGCGGTCAATTAATCAAACACGACATGGTACTACCCAGGGGGGAGACGCTGGATAAGTATGTTGACCGGGAAACCTTTCAAAAGATACAGACAATACTGGTAGATGATTTAGGTATGCAGCCTGAGTTGGTAAAAACCTTGAGGCCATGGGCGGCAATGCGCAGTTTTGCTGTACGCGCTAAAACAAATGATATCATCCTTGATTATGCTTTGCTGGAGCGTGCTGCTGACCAGCGAAAAGAATTATATCAAGTAGAGTCAATTGAGGAATTTATTGTTACCTTGCAGGAAATGCCGATCGATGCCCAGGTGGCCCTGTTGAAATTTACGGTCAACAGCTATGAAAGAATGCACAATATTATAGAAGAAATGTTAAATGCATACCTGCAACAGGATTTGAAAAGCATGTATGAAATCAGTACAAGTTTTATTCCGAATGAGCCTGAAAATGAGCAGTGGCGGCAAATATACCTGCGTCATGTAATAGAAATTCGGAATATTGTGATGGAGCATTACATGCGCAAACCGATGCGTCTTGGTGATACCTTCATTGCAGTTGGTGCCGTGCACCTGTATGGTGATAAAGGAGTACTTGCATTAATGGAAAAAGATGGTTACACCGTTTCACGTGTTGATATCTGACAATAATAAGATGAAGTTAGTTAAACAATGTTTTGCTATTGGTTTGCTTGTCGCAAGCCAGGTGGCATCCTCAGAAACAAAATATGTCACTGATGAATTTGAAATCATGCTGCGAACGGGTCAAAGTACCAAGCATGAAATAATTCGTCAGATAAAAAGTGGTACGCCATTGCAGGTATTAGAGGAAAGTGAAGGCTATAGCCGGGTGCGAATGCAAAATGGCAGAGAAGGGTGGGTGCTATCACGTTATCTAATGAATGAGCCGTCAGGCCGGGAGCGCTTGGCGAAACTTGAAAAACGGTTTGAAACGCTTAAAACAAAATTTGATCAGGCTGTCGCACAAGAGAAGGCGGCAATGCAAAAAGAAATACAGCAACTTAAGGAAATTGCACAACGTCCACTGGAACTACAAAGAGAAAATGATCGCCTCAAGTCTCAGCTGGCCCTGGAGAAACAGCGATTTGACAAGTTGGCCGCTGAGAGTGAAGTGCTAAAATCACCGATGAAAGATCGGGAATGGTTTACGCGAGGCGCAATCGTAGTGGTTGTCAGTATGATTTTCGGAATTGTTCTAACCAGAATTCCCTGGCAGCGTAAGAAGAAGTGGAATCAACTATAACAATAATGTATGAGTCTGTTTTATTTCAATAGTGGCCAATAAATTATAAATCAGTATAAATGCTTTAATACATGACCATGGTATTTGCTGACATCCCTATTTATGGATTCAATATTATCTTTTCCATTACTCACTCTATATGCGATGAATACACATGTCTCAGCAAAGAAGACTTAAGCTGTCTTAACAGTTTGAAATCACAAAAAATTTCTTGAATGAGCTCTGTACTGTCCATGTCGACTTGACGCCTTTGTCAAACGAAATAATATCGCCCTCGCTGACGGTCACGCTGCTGCCATCCTCAAGATCTATTTTCAGCGTGCCTTCGATAATATGAAATATTTCGTCGCCAGGAAATTCGTACTCAAAAGTCATCGGTTCACAACGCCATAAACCCGAGTATGTCGGTGCGCCACTGGAGTTTTGTGTTGTTAGCCAATGCACTTCGCCTGCCTGCTTGTCGCCGACCATGAATGGTTCGTACTCAGTTGTAGAAAGAGAAGATTTAATATGCTTGCTCATAAGGTAGACTCAGTGATTTGCTGTTCATACATGGTAACACTTATTCCTGATAATTCTAGGTCGACTTCGTCTTATTTTTTGAGAATTGACTTCTATAACAAGCAGGATGTCTTCAAGAATTTCAAAAATCCCCCGTTGTCCATATCTAATAGCTATTTGACATGCCTGATTACGACTGAGACCGGAAACGGCAAAACTCTCTTCTTTCCATTTTTCACCTGGCGAATAACCTACGACATCGAGTACTTCTATATTATATTGATTCAGCATATCCAGTAAGTCGCGATTGCGTTTAGTATTTTGTGAAAGTGAAAGAATTTTTTCATAAGGATTCCATGCGGTGATTATATGAACTGGCGTAGTCAGCGGAAGACTAACGGCATCTGGACCAGCCCATACACAGCCTTTTGAACCAATGTATGAATTGATATATATGTCCCAGATACTGGTATTCATTTTGTTTTTGTATGATTTAAATTAAACAACAGTATGTAATTTATTTTGCCGCTTGAGTCATGTTCTTCATCACGGGAAAACGCGCCGGTGAGATAAAACAAATAACAAATGCGGTACATGTGCAAGCGGTCCTATCCTAAAACATAAAATGACAGGGCGGCGGCATGATATGGATTTATTTGATTGAATGTTATATCGTTTAACGGGTCTTAGTGTTAAATAAAGAATCAGTGTTAATCCTGTAGATTTTTGTGGCTATTATCGCCACCTAGGCTGATGAAGATTTGCTATTAATATCATAAGGAATCATTATGTCCCGACTTTTTTTATGTATACTCATGTTCAGTGGTTTAATCAATGTAACCTACTCTGAGTCGCTAAATTATTCAAAAGCCCCTGAAGGAGCTAAGGTCTATTTCATTGAACCTGCGGATGGTGCGACTGTCCCTGCAACTTTTACTGTAAAATTTGGGTTAACGGGGATGGGTGTTGCCCCGGCAGGTACAGATCGTGAACATACCGGGCATCATCACATATTGATTAATCTTGAAACGCTTCCCGATTTATCAAAACCGTTACCCGCGAATGAAAATATAAAACATTTTGGTGGGGGGCAAACAGAAACCGTGCTTACACTTGAGCCCGGACAACATACGTTACAGTTGCTGCTCGGTGATCATAATCATATTCCGCACGACAAACCTGTAATCTCCGAGAAAATTACTATTACCGTTGAATAGCACATTGAAATAATAAAAAAGGCGGCAAAAGGTTTGCCGCCTAACTTTACCACCGTGCGGTGGCCCCATAACCCGGAGACACAGGCTACCGCTGCACTTGGTTACCAGACGAGTGCACCGCCTGTTTGATATTCAGTAACACGTGTTTCAAAGAAATTTTTCTCTTTCTTCAGATCCAGAACTTCCGACATCCACGGGAAAGGATTTGTTGCCCCTGGATACTGCTCCGGCAAACCAATTTGCGCACAGCGACGGTTAGCAATGAAGTGCAGGTATTCTGCAAACATGTTAGCGTTTAGACCAAGAATGCCACGAGGCATGGTATCTTGTGCATATTGAATTTCAAGCTCCACAGCTTCAGTGATCAGCTTGACCATTTCCTGCTGAAAACTGCTGTTCCACAAGTGCGGGTTTTCAAGTTTAATTTGATTAATGACGTCAATGCCGAAGTTCATATGCATTGACTCGTCCCGTAAAATATACTGAAACTGCTCGGCCACGCCTGTCATTTTATTGCGCCGCCCCATAGACAGTATTTGCACAAAACCCACATAGAAGAAAATGCCTTCAAAAACTACATAGAATGCAATCAGGTCGCGAAGAAGACGCTGGTCCATATCAGGGGTGCCTGTTGCAAAGTGAGGGTCTCCCAGACTTTGTGTAAACGGAAGTGCCCACTCAGCCTTTTTGGCGACTGCCGGGACTTCACGGTACATGTTGAAAACTTCACCTTCATCCAGGCCAAGTGATTCAATACAATACTGGTACGCATGAGTATGTAAAGCCTCTTCGAATGCCTGGCGTAATAAATACTGACGGCATTCTGGATTGGTGATGTGTTTGTAGACGGCCAACACGAGATTATTGGCAACAAGGGAATCTGCTGTTGAGAAGAAACCCAAATTGCGCTTGATTACCGTCCGCTCATCCTCTGTTAAGCCATCAGTGCTTTTCCAGAGCGCGATATCCTGAGTCATATTGATTTCCTGAGGCATCCAGTGATTGGCGCAGCCATCCAGGTATTTTTGCCATGCCCAGTCATACTTGAAAGGAACGAGCTGGTTCAGGTCTGCACGGCAATTGATAATTTTTTTATCATCAACGCGAATGCGCGCAGCGCCCATCTCTATATCTTCAAGTCCGGTGGCACCGGCAGATTCGTTTGTGACAGGCATGGTTTGTGGAGAGGCGGTTTGGGCTACAGGTGTATCTGTACCCATAGCAGGTGAGTCTGTGGCACTGAATTTTGTTGGCATATTGGCAGCAGGATTTTGTTGCCCTGACGAATTGGCATCGGCTAACGGGTCGTCCCAATTGAACATATTAATGATTCTCCTCTATTGGTTATGGAGGCGGAAGACAGCACTGTTGACACCTAAACTCCCGGTACAACAGTGTTATCTCCGGCTGACAGGACCGCGAATAACAGCCCTTCTCCTCTAGTTGTATGTATAAAAAATTTACTGACAAGCCTCACAATCAGGCTCAAGCAACGAGCATGCACTTGGTGCTGCGCTTCCATTGGTTTGAGTTACATCAGATTGTTGCACCGCATTAAGCTTGCCTTGCTGATGATTTTCCATGGTGCTTTTTTCTACATGAGTTGCACCGACCGAGCGCAAGTAGTACGTGGTTTTCAGGCCCCGCACCCACGCTAGTTTGTACAGGTTATCCATTTTCTGGCCAGAAGGTTCAGACATGTATAAATTCAGCGACTGGGCCTGGTCTATCCATTTCTGTCGGCGCGACGCCGCTTCGATGAGCCAGCGTGGATCAATTTCAAAAGCGGTTCTATAAATGCTTTTCACATCTTCAGGAATCCGGTCAATGTTTTGCACGCTACCATCATAATATTTAAGGTCATTAATCATGACGTTGTCCCAAAGGTTAAGACGCTTCAGGTCGGAGATCAGGAAAGGATTTGAAACGGTGAACTCTCCAGACAGATTCGACTTAACAAACAGGTTCTGATAGGTCGGCTCAATACTTTGGGTAATTCCACATATGTTGGATATCGTTGCTGTAGGTGCAATCGCCATAGTGTTTGAATTGCGCATGCCGACGGCTTTAACGCGTGCACGCAATGCATCCCAGTCAAGAGTGCTTGAGCGATCCATGTTCATAAACCCGCCGCGCTGTTTTTCAAGTAGCGCAATAGAGTCTATTGGTAAAATGCCCTGAGACCATAATGAACCTTCGTAAGACAGGTAAGTTCCACGCTCTGCTGCCAGGTCGGTTGAGGCCTGGATGGCGTAGTAGCTGATCATTTCCATGGAATTGTCTGCAAACTCAACAGCCTGTTCGCTGGCATAGGGGATACGCAGTTTATATAACGCATCCTGAAAGCCCATCAGCCCAAGACCGATTGGACGATGACGCAAATTTGAGGTGCGGGCTTTGTTAACGCTGTAGTAATTATAGTCAATCACGTTGTCAAGCATGCGAATTGCCGTATTGATGGTCTTTTCAAGCTTGTTGCGATCGAGTTGACCATTAGTGATATGGGCAGCAAGGTTGACCGACCCGAGATTGCATACTGCAATTTCATCATCTGAGGTGTTAAGAGTAATTTCAGTGCACAAATTGGATGAATGCACAGTCCCGACGTGGCCTTGCGGAGATCGAATATTGCACGGATCCTTGAAAGTCATCCATGGGTGCCCGGTTTCATAGAGCATGCCAAGCATCTTGCGCCATAGATCAGTCGCAGCTATACGCTTGTAGTTTTTGATCTCACCCTGCTCGGCAAGTTGTTCATAATGGCAGTAGCGTGCCTCGAAATCGGCGCCATACAGATCGTGGAGATCTGGAGTATCGTCAGGTGAGAATAAAGTCCAGTTTTGCTGCTCGCTTACACGTTTCATGAATAAATCAGGAATCCAGTTAGCCGTATTCATGTCATGTGTCCGGCGACGATCGTCACCTGTGTTTTTGCGCAGATCGAGAAATTCTTCAATATCGAGATGCCAGGTCTCCAGATATGCGCACATGGCGCCTTTGCGCTTTCCGCCCTGGTTAACGGCGACAGCAGTATCGTTAGCGACTTTTAGAAACGGAACAACACCCTGCGATTTGCCATTGGTACCCTTGATATGGGATCCCATGGAACGGACACGGGTCCAGTCATTCCCCAGTCCGCCGGCAAACTTCGATAACATGGCATCATCTTTAATCGCGTCAAAAATACCATGTAGATCGTCTGGAACTGTAGTGAGATAACAGGATGACAGCTGGGGGCGAAGCGTGCCTGAATTGAATAAAGTCGGCGTAGAACTCATGAAGTCAAAAGAAGACAGCAAACGATAAAACTCAATCGTGCGTTTTTCGCGTTCGATTTCATTCACGGCCAGCCCCATTGCAACGCGCATAAAGAAAGCCTGAGGCAGCTCAATTCGCGTTCCGTCTGTGTGGATAAAATAGCGGTCATATAATGTTTGCAAGCCAAGATATGTGAACTGATAATCACGGGCCGGTTCAAGTGCTTCGCCCAGAATTTTCAGGTCATAGTCCATGGCCAGTTTTGGGTCAATGAGTTCAAGGCGCGCAGCTTCATGTATGTAGTTCTCAAAATAATCAGCATACTGGCCAGACATTTCCTCCTGGGTTGCCTTGCTGGGTTTACCATTTAAGTAGCTGAGGGCTTCACAGCGAAGATTATCCAGCAGCAGGCGTGCTGCGACATAGGTATAGTTAGGCTCTCTCTCAATCAGTGTACGTGCACTCATGGTGACAGCCGTGGCGACGTCACTTTCAGGCACGCCATCGTATAGGTTCCTTAATGTTTCATCGATGATGGGCTGGGATTCGACGCTGCTGAGTTCTTCACATGCACTGTTCACGACGGCCGTGAGCCTGTCTATGTCGATCGGTTTCTTGCGCCCGTGTGCATCGGTAACATTGAGTTTGGCATGATCGGGGTTAACGGAAGGCTGCTGTTTTTCAGCGCGTTCCTGAGCGCGTCGTTCGCGGTAAAGCACGTAGGCACGGGCGACTTTATGATGTCCACCACGCATTAAGGCAAGCTCGACCTGATCCTGCACGTCCTCTATATGGAATGTGCCGCCATCGGGACGGTTACGGGTCAGAGCTTGCTCAATATGTGCTGATAATTGAGCAACAGTATCATGTACACGCGTAGAGGCTGCTGCTTCTCCCCCTTCCACGGCCAGAAATGCCTTGGTGACAGCAATCGTGATTTTGTTACGGTCAAAGTTGGTGACTTTGCCATTGCGACGAATCACACGATAGTGGCCAGGTGCGGTCGACTGCAGTTCCAGTTCACTTGGAGAGTCAGACGGAGCATCTGCCGCGGTATGTGAGCGGCCATTTTCATATGTTGTTATTGTATTATCAGGTTGCATTAAGATTCTCTTGGAACTTTATGATTATTCGTGGAATTTTGTACTTATTGGCGCGTGTCTTTTGGTCCCCGGCCAATCGATCAACACTATAAGTTGAGGTGGGATAACCAGTCAACCCCAATATATTGTGGATAGAGTTGTCATTAAGCTGTGGATAACCTGTGCAGCAGTGCGCCGGTGATAAAAATGCTGTGTACTATCGCGGACTTACATATTGAGTCACCACCCATGCAAGCATCACAATCAGACAGGCCCAAGGCCAATAGAAAATTTTTATTAACCAGCGGGCATAATTTAATCGCTATGATTGATGAAAAAAGGACAATATGAGAGGAATCCATCCAAGGATTGAAGAGCCGCATACTGCCCGGACCGACTGGCAAAATTTGCGTCGGCTATTTCCCTATCTGTGGGAATACCGGGGGCGCATTCTCCTCGCGCTAGTTAGCCTGATGGTCGCGAAGGTGGCCACGGTAAGTGTGCCCGTGGTGTTGAAGCATGTTGTGGATTCCCTGGATGTTGAAAAAATTGCCCTTCAATTACCTATTGCACTCCTGCTTGGTTATGGTGCGTTGCGTCTATCAACCGGACTGTTCAACGAGCTTCGGGACGTTTTGTTTGCCCGCGCACGGTTTCATGCCGTGCGTCGTTTATCCTCGGAAGTTCTGTGGCATTTGCATCAATTGTCACTGCGTTATCATTTGGATCGCCGTACAGGTTCGGTAACCCGGGATTTGGAGCGCGGCACCCAGAGTTTAAGTTCGTTATCTAATTACTTTGTATTTGTAGTCATCCCAACGGTGTTTGAGGTATTACTGGTCACAGGTATTTTGTTTTCTTCCTACAGGCCTCAGTTTACTTTAATCACCCTGATTACTGTCGTGATATATGTGATCTTTACGATTATGTTCACTAATTGGCGCATGCATTACCGGCATCTGGCAAATAAGCTTGACTCTGCGGCACATTCACAGGCGGTCGATAGTCTGCTTAATTATGAAACGGTCAAATACTTTAACAATGAAAAACTGGAAGTCGAGCGTTATAGCAGTACACTGAATCAGTGGGAACAGGCGTCCATCAAAAGCACTTATACAATGTCACTGCTCAATTTTGGCCAGGCAGTCATTATCGCGCTAGGTGTGACTGGTATCATGATATTTGCTGCCCAGGGTGTGGTTGCCGGTGAAATGACTATCGGGGATTTGGTGCTGGTAAACGCGCTGATGTTACAGTTATTCGTACCCATGAATATGTTGGGGATTGTCTATCGGCAGATTACTTATTCGCTCGCAGATATGGATCTGCTGGCGACTTTATTAAAACAGACCCCGGAGGTGGAAGATAATATTCATGCGCAAGCGCTAAATGTTGCGCAAGGTGCGATCAAATTTGTACACGTGAGCTTTAGTTATACCCCTGAACGCAAAATACTTGAGGATATTAATCTGCAAATTTTGCCAGGTCAAAAAGTCGCGATAGTGGGGCCTTCCGGCTCTGGTAAATCGACACTGGCGCGCCTGTTATTCAGGTTTTATGATGTTACCGAGGGGTCAATATATATTGATCACCAGAACATAACAAAGTGTACGCAGGATAGTCTGCGCCAGCATATAAGTATGGTACCGCAGGATACGGTACTGTTTAACGAGAGTATTCGTTATAACGTGCAGTATGGAAATCCGCAGGCCAGCGAAGAAGAAATCGGTCAGGCGATATCTCTGGCAAATCTTGATGCATTAATTTCGCGGTTGCCCGAGGGCCTCGATACAGTGGTTGGTGAACGCGGTCTGAAATTATCAGGAGGCGAGATACAGCGGGTGGCTATCGCCAGAGCAATTCTCAAGAAACCGGCAATCATGGTGTTTGATGAAGCCACTTCAAGTCTGGACAGCCACACTGAAATTGCTGTCATGAAAGCCATACAAAAAGCGACCACAAAGGTAACATCTTTGATGATCGCGCATCGCTTATCCACTATCGTCGATGCGGATAAAATTTACGTAATGGACTCAGGCAAAATTATTGAGCAGGGGACTCATGAATGCCTCCTTGCCAGTAATGGGTTATACTCTCAGCTCTGGGCCTTACAGCAGAAAAGTGCCCAGCAGTGACAGGTAAAGGGGTGCAAATGGCGGATATTTCTGATTTAACTCAACTCGATACAGGTGGTGGATGTGCGAACGATGAGCCATTTGCCCTGCGCGTGCTTGGTGATAGCATGGAGCCAGAGTTCAACGATGGCTGTATTATCATTATTGATCCCTCGGCCAATGCCGAGCATGGCAAATATGTGATTGCCGAGCTTGATGGCGAGTATATATTTCGACAATTCATTCAGGATGGCGATAACTATTTTCTAAAAGCAGTTAATGAGGGTTATCGATCTGTGCAAGTCGAAGGGCCGGGTGTTGTACGCGGTGTGATTACCCAACGGGCAGGGACGCGCCGAAAATATCATAAGCATTACGATTGATTTAAGTCACAGGTTAATGATGCTTATTGCCCGTGCCTGCGTCGCGGCTTGTCGTTTCCATCGTTGCCGGTAAGCCGGGTTTTAATCTGGGATTACTGTTGTGACCGCATGGATTATCCAGTCACCCTGTCAGGCTATTTCTTGTCGTATCGGTTAAAAAACTTCACATAAAGATAAAATAATAAAAAATATAACGCGATGAGCGAGAATATTTGCGAGTTGGTAAAACCTGTCATGGTAATGGTTGCCACTGAAGCGAAAATCGCTGCGACGAGTGCGAATCGATTTCTTTGCCAAGGTCTCATGGTATTGCTGATTCCGCGGATGTGTTTGTCTGTTTAAAGAATAGTTTACTCGGTGCTAAATCACAAAGCTTTATATTATATTTTTTATCCGGTGTTCCAATAGGCAAACAGAACGCAGTTTATTACACTCTGGGTCGGAGAAATTCTTCTGCCTTGTCGCCATCAATTTCATTATTGTTACTATCTAGCAAGGGCTGGTCAAAATCATTCCAGCCACGCAGACCGGTTTTAAGTGAAGCCACGTGCTGATAACCTAATTGATGGAGCGTGTAGGCAGCCAGGCAACTGCGCTTGCCAGATCGACATAATACAATGACCTGTTTATTACGTGCAGCCATTAAAACAGGGTGACTTTCGTCATAACCTGGCTCAGATGCCTGTTCCAGTACGCCGCGTGGAATATTGTATGAGTTGGCAATGCGCATGGCGTGGAACTCGTCCGGTTCTCGCACATCGATTAATAATGGTGCTGGCTGCTGACTCACAAGCTCAGCTAAATCCCAGGGCATTAATTCTGGAATATAGCCAGCTGCTTCAGCAATAAGCTGATCGTAGGTTTTCATTCCTTAAAGACTAGAGTGAGTTTTTATTTGCGCGTAATCCATGCTCAACAGCGATGACGGCAGCCTCTACACGAGAGTGGATGTTGAGTTTTCTTAGTATTGCTTTGACATGCAATTTTACTGTTCCATCAGAGATGCCAAGATTCCTGGCGATGACTTTATTGCTTTGTCCTTCAGCGAGCAAGCTGAGAATTTCAGCTTCACGAGGTGTCAGATCATCAATCGGGCTGGGTTCGGTTTCTAAAATTGGCTCACCTTTGACAACACGGGCGAGTATCTGGGTCAGATTGGGAGCTACCACCGTCTCACCTTTTACAATTTCGCGTAAGGCGGCGACGACGTCATCAGGCTCCATGTCTTTTAAAAGATAGCCTTTTGCACCATTACGCAAGGCTTCGACCAGATCACGTTCGTCATTGCTGGTTGTCAGCATCGCGATAGGCGCCTGGAAATTATGTAGCTGTAGCTGCTTCAGGACTTCCAGGCCAGTGATATTTGGCATGCGCATATCGAGTAGAACAATATCCGGTTTGAGTTCCTGGGCCAGCCGTATGCCTTCATGGCCATCGCCAAGAGAGCCAACAACCTCAATGTTGTGCCTTTCAAGTAAACTTTCCAGACCGTCTCTGAACAGAGTGTGGTCATCAATAATTAGTACACGTAAATTAGAACTCATGAGATATTGTTATATTGTTGATCTTGATGTGCATTATGGCTGAATTCCAGAATAATTCGAGTCCCTTCGCCGGGTTCGCTTTCTACAGTCAATTCTCCACCAAAGCGTTTGGCCCGGTCGCGCATGATCGATAAGCCAATATGTTCTCCGGAGTGCTGGCTTTTTTGTGGCTTTGTAAAGCCTACACCATCGTCCTCGATTAACACCATATATTCATTAGGTGCGGTCGAGCACATCATGATTCGAACGTTTTCAGCATCGCTATGCTTGCGAATATTGGTCAGTGATTCCTGAATAATTCGAAGGATATGAAACTCTGTTTCGGCTGGCAAGTTTACGTCTGGCCATTCATTCTGGAAAAAAACCTGAATTTCGTCATTAACCTGTCGAAAACGATCAATGGTTTGTTCTACAGAGGCGATCAGACTGACCAACACGGTTGGCGAGCGAAAATGTGCAATTAATTCGCGGATTTCAGTGTGAGCCTCATTAATGGAGGCTTCAATCTTCTCCATTTCAGCCCAGGTTCTTGCTTCATCACCCTGGTGTAAAGTTTCGTCGAGTACACGCACCTGAAAACGGATGCTGGTCAGTGTTTGCGCCAGAGAGTCGTGTAATTCGTTAGCGATATGCGTGCGTTCGCGCATGATAGATAACGATGTAGTTTCCTCGTCAAGGTGTGACTTTTCTATCGCGGCCCCCAGATGTCGACCAATGCTTGTAAACAGCTCATCGAAGTCTTCAAAATCATCCAGTGAGTCTTTAAGGATATAAAAATGATAGGCGCCGAGTAAATGTTGCTGGTATTGCAAAGGAACAATCAGTATATATATCTCCTGATCATGGAAGTAGTTTTTGCACCACTCATCATCGCACTCCAGCAGTTTTACGTTTAAGATTCCTGAACTGCCCTTGTTTAAAATATTATCGCGACTAAAAAGGCAATGCTTGCCATGGTTATGAATGAGTTCTTCGCTGCAGTTAATGTGAGTGAGATGTTCAACCTGATTTTCATCTTTGATTAAATAGGCTGCTGCTGCCTGTGCATCGACAAGTTCAGTAATGTTAAACAGAAATTGACTTAGCAGTGATTCAACGTCGCGAGAAAGATTGATGCTGCTTGCAACCTCATACAGAATTGATAGTGAGCGGGTTTTTTGTGCGATATGCTGAGTATGCCGCTGTACCTGAGCTTCAGCATCCGATGACAGCGACTGCAACATTTCGCCAATGAACTGCAGATCCTGGTATATATTGACATATTCACCCGTTGGCCGGTGAGAAAACCGGGCTGCAAGATCGCCTGCCCGAATCATTTGCGTCCAGTGTGTTACGTGTACCGCGGGAACAATATAGCATATATGGATATACCAAAAAGTGAATAAAATGATAACCACGCCCGCAATCAATAACCATGCGGAATAAACAGTGAAGACTAATGTACTGATTATCAGTGAGACCCCGACGACGATTCCGATGAGTGTAATGTGGACTGTGTTGGTTAGCCTCTCCATGATTTTATCGCAGGTTATTCATCCGACTCTGGCTTGCCTGGAGTGTAATTTGGGTCATTGGGATTAAGGAATACAAAATGGAACTGTTTTGGTTCTAACTCGACATAATCTATGATCGTTCCTTTAAGCAGGTCGATACTGGATTCTGCTATCACCATGTCAATGCCGTGAGAATGAAATGTGATATCGCGGCTTTCCGTGTTGCCAACATCATCAAAGCCCATGCCATAGTGAAAAGACCCGTCTTGCTTTTTAGTCACGGCAATACGTAAAGGCAAATTGTCCATCTGCGCTTCAAGTGCCGATTTTTTGATGATGTTTGCTGCTGCTTCGGTGATAGATACTTCTTCCATAATGTGTGACTACCTGTTTGGTTTGTTGGCGTGTTTTCCCATGTTGTAGAAAAATATAGATTATCGACGTGATTCAACGAATTTGAGAAATTGTTCTATCCACGGGTTGCTGCTAGTGTGACGTTGATGAGAATAGCAGGCAAGGGTATTGTGGATATGAATACCATCCTTTTGATTCATAATGCCTTGTCCGCGTACAATATCAAACACCATGCTTGTATCTGCGGGCAAGTTCACTAATCTGGAATAATGGAACTCATGGGCATTGATAAAACGGGGCTGTGAGTCCGGCCAGAATGCAGACTGATTTGCATTGAACTGTATATAGCCACGCCCTTGTGGCCTGGGCGTCATTTCACAATCGGTATCAATCAGCCCGACCATCTTGGCGCTTTGCCCCCCATAGTGAATCTGATTACATAAATACATCAGTCCCCCGCATTCAGCATATGCCGGCATGCCTGCGTTGAGCACCTGGTAAACATGATCGCGCATAGGCTTATTGGCTTCGAGTGATTGCATGCATTTCTCGGGGAATCCACCACCAAAAAAGACTCCATCGACATCCGGTAAGCATTTATCTGTGAGTGTGTTGAAGGGTACAAGTGTTGCTCCCAATTGCCTGAAAGTTTCGAGATCGTCAGGATAGTAAAAGCCGAATGCTTTGTCGCGTGCATAACCAATACGCAAGTTGCAGCGATAGTTCGAGTTGCCGGGGGTAATATTGACGGCAGGGATATCGGTACTCATGGCAAGGATGGCATTAAGGTCAACCTGTTGTGCGATTATATTAGCAAGTGCTTGCGTTTTTTCCCTGGCTTTGTCTGTTTCATTGCTGGGCATGAGTCCTAAGTATCTCTCTTCAAGGGCCATATCACCATGTTTCTGGATACTGCCTAACACCTTTATATCGGTGTAATGCTCAACCACACTGCGAAGTTTGCTTTCGTGGCGGTTGCCACCTACAAAATTTAAAATAACCCCCTGTATGTTGACACCAGGATCAAAGTGCTGATAACCCTGCAATAACGGGGCAATCCCGCGGGTTGTGCCGCGGCAATCCAGGATAAGCACGACCGGTGCTTTCAACAGCTTGGCTAATTCTGCATTGCTATTGCTGCCGTCAAGATCGAGACCGTCATACAAACCTTTATTGGCTTCAGTGATTGAGATATCTGCGGATGAACTTTTTCGGTAATATAGTTCAAGGATTTCCTGATTGGATTGTGTCCAGAAGTCCAGATTGTAGCAGTGTCGCCGGGATGCTGTTGCCAGCCACATCGGATCGATATAATCTGGCCCTTTCTTGAAAGGCTGTACAGTTTTATTCTGTGCGGTGAGAGCGGCGCAAACACCTGCTGTAATAACGGTTTTACCAGAGGATTTGTGAGCTGCGGAAAAGAATATTTGCCCCATATGTTTTTGGTTATAAAAGATTCTGAATCAATACAATAATAGCCTACTATATATGTATATAAATAAGTACTACCCGTAATCAATAATAATGTCCCACAAAAACAGTCATCCTGCCATTGGAATGATCAGCCTCGGTTGCCCTAAAGCACTGGTTGACTCTGAAAGAATTATTACACAGCTGCGCAGTGAAGGTTATCTGATCTCAGACAGTTATGAAGGCGCTGATGCTGTTATTGTTAACACCTGTGGCTTCATTGATGCTGCCAAGCAGGAATCCCTTGAAGTCATCAGCGAGGCGCTGAGTGTTAATGGTAAGGTGATTGTCACCGGCTGTATGGGCGTCAATCAGGGAGATTTAAAGTCAATACCACGAGATGTTCTGAGCATTTCTGGCCCTCAGGATGTTGATACAGTCATGACCGCGGTGCGCCAGGCAGTTCCTGTGAATCACAATCCGTATATAAATCTGACGCCTCCCCAGGGAATCAAGCTTACACCAGAACATTATGCCTATATTAAAATTTCGGAGGGGTGCAACCACAAGTGTTCCTTTTGCATTATTCCATCAATGCGGGGCAAGTTAAAAAGTCGCCCGCTACATGAAGTGATGCATGAAGCGGAGCAGCTGGCTGCTGCTGGTGTAAAAGAGCTGTTGGTAATTTCGCAGGATACCAGTGCGTATGGTCTGGATATCAGGCATGAAACTCAATTATGGAATGGCAGGATTTATCACAATAACTTGCTTGATTTATGTAATGCGCTGGGCGAACTGGGTATCTGGATTCGTCTGCATTATGTTTATCCATATCCGCATGTTGAAGATGTAATCCCTTTGATGGCCGAGGGAAAAATCCTGCCATACATTGATGTTCCCTTTCAGCACGCGAGCCATCGTGTCCTGAAAAGAATGCGGCGCCCGGCCTGCAGTGAAAAGACGCTCGATCATATACAGCGCTGGCGTGAACGATGCCCAGATATTGTCATACGTAGCACATTCATTGTTGGTTTTCCTGGAGAAACAGACAGTGATTTTGATGAATTGCTTGATTTTTTGCGTGAAGCCAGGCTCGACCGTGTGGGCTGTTTTCAGTATTCTCCCGTGGAGGGTGCGCAGTCGAATCTGCTTGATGGGCAGATTGAAGACGAAATTAAACAGCAACGCTGGCATAAGTTAATGCAGCTTCAGCAGGAAATCAGTGAAGATAAACTTGAACAGAAAGTTGGTCGTGTATTAGAAGTACTTATTGATGAAGTGAATGAAGAAGTTGCCATTGGCAGAAGTTATGCAGATGCGCCCGAGATAGATGGGACTGTACATGTTTATGGCCATCGTCAATGTAATGTGGGTGATATTGTACCAGTCCGTATCGAGGAGGCAGGTGAATATGATCTGACAGGATCATTGATATAGCGATCGTTTTGCAGGCACACTGTTAATGTGCAATTAATAAATAATTCACGTAAATGTCAATCACCCGAAATTAAAAAACGGGGTTGATCTGATAGTCTTTCATCGCTAAAAAGCAATGTGGTATCGATCTTCGATATCGTGCTCTGCTGAGACCAATAGAGCCAATAAAATCAACATGGCGCGCCAGGCCCTGTGCGCCGTGTTGCTTCATTTGCTGAAACATCATACATGTCTGATTATATTAAATTCATCTGATCGTAATGAACCACAATTATAATCATTTATGTGTAAAATTATGGTTTGTTAAAATGCGATTCAGGCTTTCACCCCAGGATGATTTTCAAATAACAAGCTAGTTTGATGCTTTTTTATAGGTGTTTAAGGCTAAACGAAGTCTGTTAATGAAATTGACCTGTCGAGGATGAAAGGTATATAATGTATATACATTGTATATCTAATTAAACCGTGCATCTGTTATGGGCGACAAGAAAAAGAATAAAAGTAAAGATAGTCAGCTTGTTATTCGGATTAATCAAAAAGAGCGTGATGACTTTGTGTCTTTATGTGATGAGCTCGATACAAGTGCAGCACGAGAAATCAGAAGATTCATTCGTGATTTTGTCAAAAATCAGGATCAGTAAACCGTGCGAATGATCAATAAACACCCGCTATTCTACCTGCGCCCCTGTGTATAAACAGTTTCGATCTCGCCAGTCTTGTTAACCATTCAAACGATATTAAGCCTAATATCTACCGCGAAAATTGGTTTTAATAAACATAAATAAAAGAGATAATATTAATACCTGACACGGGAAGTTTAATTTTTATCCATCGCTATCGCCAATAATACAAGGATAGAGCCACATGCAAAAAATCCCTGCCACTTTAATACCGGGTGATGGTATCGGCCCTGAGATCGTAAACGCGACACTTAAGGTACTCGATGCCCTTGGTGCATCCTTTGATTGGGATGAGCAGCTGGCCGGCGTGGCAGCCGAGCAGGCTTGTGGAGATCCGCTGCCCCAGGCAACGCTGGAAAGTATTCGCCGCACCAAATTAGCGCTAAAAGGGCCCCTGACAACACCAGTCGGCAGTGGCTTCAGATCTATCAACGTGCGTTTGCGAGAGGAATTTGAATTGTTTGCCAATGTAAGACCTGCCAGAAGCTTCCTGCTGGGTGGCCGATTTGAAAACGTAGACCTTGTTTTGATCCGCGAAAACCTTGAAGGACTTTATGTAGGGGTCGAGCACTATATTCCGATTGCCGGTGATCCAAAAGCCGTCGCTGAGGCTTCAGGAATAATTACCCGCTATGGTTGCACCCGCTTTGCGGAGTTTGCATTCAACTGGGCGATCAAGAATAAGCGCAAAAAAGTGACCATTGTCCATAAGGCGAATATCCTTAAAAAATTAACAGGGCTGTTTCTGGAAACAGCCACAGAACTAGGCAAGAAATATGAAGGGCAAATCGAAGTCGAAGAGAGAATCGTGGATAACTGCGCTATGCAGCTGGTCCTGAATCCCAACCAGTTCGACGTGCTGATCACCACCAATATGTTTGGCGATATTCTATCTGATGAAATCGCAGGACTTGTTGGCGGCCTTGGTCTGGCACCGTCCGGGAATATTGGTCGGGATGCTTCCATATTTGAAGCGGTACATGGTTCTGCTCCAGATATTGCAGGTAAAAAAATCGCCAACCCGACGGCGCTAATGCTGGCGGCTGCCTTGATGCTTGACCATGTCGATCAGGCGGATAAGGCCACGCGATTACGAGAGGCACTGGATGCACAGCTCAGAAGTGGTGAGGGACTGACTGTAGATTTGGGTGGTAGCGCGAGTACCACCACCTTTGCTGAAAATATTATTGCCCGCCTGGGGTAAATGATTCGATTCAGAAAATTTGCTGCATTGGGTTAAGCCTTTCTTGTCCCTAAAAAGATATCTTTCCCGAATAATTCATTCAGGGCGATATGTCCACCATGGAGAACAGACTCTTTTGTTAATCCGGGTATCTGCTCGGCGATGCTGGTTAATATGTCCTCACTTGTCCGTGATTGATTTTCACTGATCAGTTCAACCAATCGTGCAGTGATAGGGTTTAGCTCCAGAAATCCAACTTTATCTTTTAAGTCTCGATATATGAGTATGAAAGTAGGACTTTGGCCTGGTGTTTCTGGCTGAAAATCCGGTGTAATTTTATGCACGGGATACTCGTAACTTTGCAGCTGCATAAAAGGGGTCAGTATCGGGATATCCTTCAGCAGATTGCCCTTTTTGTTAATTCGACTCCAATCAATCTCGCCATCCATCAGTGTCAGGACAATTTCGATCCATTCGTAGTGGGCCAGCTCGTATAGAAATGGTGGATCTTCAGGTTGTGCTTGATGTTCATTAGTTAAATAATCAATGAATTCTTTTGAAATGTCTTTAAAGTAAGGTGAATGGCATTGGTGAGCAGAGAAAAAATGCCTTACCAGCTTATGCCAGTGATCATCACTATAAAGCATTCTGGTGACGGGGAATGCATTTGACAAAAAATTCTGTATATTCCGGTAGATTAGGCCCCGATATATTTCCATTCGGCGGTCTTCAATCTCACCAGGAGCCGGGTTGTTCTCCGGGTCTCTTAAATGAGCGGTAAAGCGATATTGTATATTTTTAAAACCCGGGTCGGTATCAGGCATGTACTTGTATCATGTTGTCGGGTTGCGCCCACTTGCTTTGTAAAGTGCATATCTGGTTTACCTCTTTCAATAGAACAGGGACTTCCGGGATGTTGAAATCCCGTTCCAGGAGCGTGGGGAAGACACCAAACACTTCGTAAGCTTTATCTAGCAGGTTCCATACCGGATCAATGACATCTGCGCCGTGGGTATCGACAATTAAATCCTCAGCTTCGTTATAGTGTCCTGCAATATGTGCATAAGTAATACGTTCTTTGGGCAGCGCTGACAGGAACGCCACTGGGTCATAGTTGTGGTTGACAGAATTAACATAGATGTTGTTAATGTCGAGTAGCAGTTGACAATCGGACTCTTCCAGCACGGCTTTGATAAAGTCGATTTCTTCCATTTCCTGACCTGGTGCTGCGTAATATGAGGCATTTTCCATCGCGATGCGCTGACCAAGAATATCCTGCACCTGGTTAATGCGGTCAGCAACGTAGTGAACCGCTTCAGACGTAAAAGGGATTGGCATCAAGTCATATAGATGGCCCGTGTCTGAGCAGTAAGTAAGGTGCTCTGTGTACTGTATTATTTTGTGTTGTTCCAGAAATGCCCTGATATCTTTCACCAGGTTGGTATCAATTGGTGTGGGTCCACCGATCGATAATGATAAACCATGCGTGACAAAAGGGTAACGTTCTGTGTACTCTTGAAAACGTTTTCCAAGGCGTCCGCCAACACCAATCCAGTTTTCGGGCGCGACTTCCATAAACTGTATTTGTGAGGGGTTTGCTTCCAGCAGCGTGTCCAGCATATGCCCACGTCTGAGCCCAAGACCTGCCCCGTTTACCCGGTACTGTGAAGCGTGCACATGATGTTCCATGATTATTGGCCAGATTCAACTATTTGAAATCGAATTTCTAGGGTACATTAGAGATAAGTAATAGTCGACGCTTAAAAACCTACCTGCTCCCGTAAAGAATAGCGCCAGTAACATAATGAAATAAGCCGTGGCCACTTCAATGCCATTTTTAAGAATGGTAATGCTGCCGGTTTCACTCAAATATTGATAATTAGCGTGCTCTCGCAGTACATTCTTTATGATGGATTTGCGTTTGTTTCCCTCTTCAATCAGGTCGGTACGCCACTCCCAGGGAACCGTTTGATTGGCTTCGTGGAACTGATGCCAGCCATTCTCCCAGTGGGCCGTGGTTGCAGCAACAACCATCGTAATCATCAGCGGGATGGCTACCCAGCGCACTGCAAAACCTATAAGCAGTGCGATACCGCCGAAGAACTCGGCGCCTCCTGAAAGATAAACCATCAAGGTTGGAAGAGGCAGGTTAAGCGAGTGCTCAAACCACAGGGCGGTATTGCTTACATCGCCAAGTTTAGAAAGTCCGGCATAAATCATTATTGGGGCAAGAAATAAACGCAGCAACAAGGGAGCTAAAAAGTCCAGTGCACGAAGTTTGTCGAAAATGTGATTAATATTATCAATGAGGCTGATCATAGTGACTCCCAAATGGTAGCAGTGCTTCAAGTGGCTGCATCTGTGCTGTGGTAAAAGTTATGGCATATAGTCTTGCCACTTATGAGACCTGAGATGGTTGGTATTTTCTTACATCACGGATTGGCCAATTCATCAATTTTGGGTGGGGAAAATGACTGATATAACGGTTGATAATGTTCTGTTGTGCGTTCCGGAATTAAAAGCCTTAAAAGCAAGTCGATGACTCACTGGCAAGATCAGGATACAGTCGGCTATGTGCTATATTACAGTGTGATTGCATTTTAGTGATTGATTAAAGTCAAGGTGTTTTTTTAACACCTTGACTTCGGGTTATCTGGTCCTGCTTAAGAGCCGCACTTACCTTCGCCGCATTTCCCTTCACCGGACTTTTCTTCACCGCATTTCCCTTCACCGCACTTGCCTTCACCGCACTTGCCTTCGCCGCATTTCCCTTCACCGCACTTGCCTTCGCCGCATTTCCCTTCGCCACACTTGCCTTCGCCGCATTTCCCTTCGCCACACTTGCCTTCATGGCTATCCGCAACCATGTAGCCTGAAGACAGCTCTGTCATGGCAAATGGGTTGGCATCTGCGTTTGCAGTCGGTAGTGCAATGACGCTGGCTGTTAATGCAGCGCCGACAGCGGCAGCGATAGGCTTGAGTTCATTTTTTTTTGACATTGAGTATCTCCATACGAGTTTAAGTTGGTTCGAGATTTTATTGAGTGTATCGTCTGGAAGCAGGCTTCCAGTGAGTAAAAGACCCTTCGCAGTCGCATTATATTACAATGACAAAGAAGGGATAAATAGCCTTATATATAATCAGGGTTATAGCCCGACCATGTAAATTAGAGTTTCAAGGTGTGTTTGAGTTCCATGGCAATGATACGGACATAGGCAGTGTTCAAACGATCCGATTAAACTATTGTTTTCTTTTTGTATTCGCAAAGGTCATTTATTACGCAGTCAGGGCATTTTGGTTTGCGTGCAAGACAAGTATAGCGTCCGAGTAGTATCAACCAGTGGTGAGCATCCTGCTTGAATTCATCGGGCACCAGCCGCATTAAGCGTTTTTCAACTTCAGTCACATTTTTACCAGGTGCAATACCGGTCCGGTTACTGACACGAAAAATATGAGTATCGACTGCAATGGTTGGAAGACCGAAGCCGGTATTTAAAACCACATTTGCAGTTTTGCGTCCGACACCTGGCAATGCTTCGAGTGCTGAGCGATCCTGTGGAACATGGCTATGGTGCTTTTCAACTAAAATCTTGCAAGTCTGGATAATGTTTTTGGCTTTTGTATTGTACAGTCCGATGGTTTTGATATGGTTCCTTAATTTTTTCTCACCAAGCTGGAGTATTTTTTCAGGACTGTTCGCGACACCGAATAAAGGGCCGGTGGCTTTATTGACACTGATGTCGGTGGCCTGCGCAGAGAGCATTACCGAGATCAGTAGTTCAAAAACATTGTTGTAATGAAGCTCAGTGGTAGGATGAGGGTTCTGCTGGTATAAGCGGCGAAAAATTTTAATGCGTTTTTCTTTATTCACATTGTTTGGCTACTATGATTGAAAAATTAACCAGAGGACGCATTTTTGAGTGCTTCTATCTTGGCGGCCAAATTTTGCTTATTGCTGGACAACTGTGCCTGCTGTTTTCTTTTCTGTTGATTGATTCTTCTGTCTCTCGATTGTCTGCGCTGTTTGCAGCCAATGGTGAAATTTTTGCGGTTTTTTTTCAGTTTAAGCGTTTCGATTGCGTACGAGAAAGAATATGTCAAAGGTATTTTGCTTGGACACGCATTGTCGCATTTGCCACACAATGTGCATGATTCGACAGCATTGTGCTGGGCGCTATGGAGTTTCTGTTTGGCAATGAGAGAGTATAAAAAATCCGGCTTGATGTGAGCAGGACACACTGTCACACATTCATTACAATGGATGCAGGCCTGGTGAGAAGCGAAGTCGGGTTTTTCCGGTTTCAGCTGATTTGCCGCAGGATTTTCCTGCATGGTGATGCAGTCCACAGGACAGGGTTCAATACATAATTTGCAACCAGTACAGTAAGATTGCACAACAGTATGAAGATGTTTTGATGCGCCAATGATGGCATCAAAGGGACATGCCTTGATGCATAATGTGCACCCTATACAGTGATTTTCATCGATCACTGCCAGTGTTTTGCTATAGGAAACCGGTACCTGCATCGATGTTTACTTTACACGCATTCCGGGCGACGCTCCGCGATCGGGGTGTATCAGGAAAAGCCCACTGTCTTCCCCGCTGGCGGCCAGAACCATGCCTTCGGATAAACCAAACCGCATTTTACGTGGTGCCAGGTTTGCGACCATCACAACAAGTTTGCCCTCGAGGTCCTCGGGGCTGTAAGCACTTTTAATCCCGGCAAAAACATTTTTTTGTATGCCACCGGCAGGTTCACCCAGGTCCAGGGTCAGTTGAACGAGTTTATCAGCACCTTCTACCAGTTTTGCACTGACAATACGTGCGACACGCAAATCCAGTCTGGTAAAATCATCAAACGAGATTTGCTCGGAAATTGGATCGGGTGCCTTAAGAGTCGTGACCTGTTTGCTTTCTTCAACCATGTTCTCGATCGCCTGTTTCTCGATTCGGGTTATAAGAGGCTTAAATTTTTTAATCGTATGTCCGGCAGGGAGAGGTTGTCCGCAGGCCAGGTCATTCCAGGTCGCTTTACTGTTTAAAAAGTCTTCAGACTGTGCTGCAAGTTGCGGCATTACCGGTTTTAAATATCCTATAAGAAGTCGAAAGACATTAATGCCAAAGCTGCACACTTGCTGTACTTCTTCTTGGTTATGCTCGCTTTTTATGCGTTCCCATGGTTTGTTTTTGTCTATGACCTGATTAGCAGAATCTGCAATAGTCATTATGATCCTTATGGCCTCAGAGTATTTTCTGTTTTCATAACACTCTTTAATGGCATCACTGTAGCTAACAGCCGCATCGAACGCTTCTTTTGTCTCTGCCGAATTAAATTGATCTGTTAATTGAGACGCATATTTTTTGTTGATAAATCCTGCGCAGCGGCTGGCAATATTGACGACTTTGCCTACCACGTCACTATTGACACGTTGCTGGAAATCATCGAGGTTCAGGTCAATGTCAGAGATGCCATCATTTAATTTGGCAGCAAAGTAATATCGCAGGTATTCCGGTGCCAGGTGGTTCAGGTAAGTCCTGGCCTTAATGAACGTGCCACGCGATTTGGACATTTTTTGCCCGTTGACAGTCAGGAATCCATGGCAAAAAACACTGGTGGGTGTACGCCATCCCGAGCCCATCAGCATTGCGGGCCAGAACAGGGTATGGAAGTAAGCAATGTCTTTGCCGATAAAGTGGTATAGCTCGGCCTGGCTATCCGGCTTCCAGTAATCGCCAAAATCAACACCTGTACGGTCACAGTAGTGCTTGAAACTGGCCATGTAGCCAATCGGTGCATCCAGCCAGACGTAAAAATATTTGCCCGGCGCATCGGGGATTTCAAAGCCAAAATAAGGTGCATCCCGCGAGATATCCCAGTCTTGCAGACCGCCGGTAAACCACTCAGAAATTTTATTGGCAATTTCAGGTTGCAGTCGTCCCGACTGGGTCCATTCCCGCAGGGCTGGTTCCAGCGCGCTGAGCCTGAAAAAGTAGTGCAAGTTCTCTTTTTGCACTGGTTGGCTGCCGCTCAGTGCCGAACGGGGGTTTATCAAGTCAGCGGGGCTGTAGGTCGCACCACAGGCTTCGCAGTTATCCCCGTATTGATCTTCGGCGTGGCATTTTGGACATGTACCACGCACAAAGCGGTCGGGTAAAAATACTTTTTCCTGTGGATCAAAGAGATCCGTGACGATATCTGTTTTTATGTAATCGTTTTGTTGCAGGGTTCTGAAAATTTCGGTTGAGAAATAATGGTTCTCATCGGAGTGAGTACTGTGGAAATTATCAAAGGAAATATGGAAATCTGAGAAATCCTGCTCGTGTTCCTTTTTGGTGTCAGCAATCAGTTCTTCGGGAGTCACTCCTTGCTGTTGTGCGCGCAACATAATTGGTGTTCCGTGCGCATCGTCGGCACAGACATAGATGCATTCATGTCCGCACATTTTCTGAAAACGCACCCAGATATCTGTCTGTATGTACTCTACGAGATGTCCCAGATGAATGGAGCCATTCGCATAGGGTAATGCACTGGTAACTAAAATTCTTCTAATATCCACGTGTTTATGTAACCAAGTACTGATTGAGCGCGTACCTTACCAGCTTCCTCATAACGCGGCTAGATGAAAGGGGTAGCCGGCAAATATCTCGATCAGGGGCTAGGCAGCCGGGGCCCGGAGTGGTTAACTCGTCGTCTTGATCAATAGATTAATAATAAAGGATTCCCCTATGGCGAGTGTCAGCGTAGAGCAAGTTGAAGATACCCTGAAAACAATAGAAGATCCGAATACCGGCAAAAATTTTATGGCTTCCAAGGCCGTTAAAGATATACGCGTTGAGGGTGACAAGGTCAGTATCGATATTGAGCTCGGCTATCCGGCAAAAAGTATACGTGAAACACTGGCAAGCCTGATTAATGACAAAGTCAGTCAATTAGAGGGCGTCAATCAGGTGGATATTGCAGTTAACTGGGATATCAAGGCGCACTCGGTCCAGAAAAGTCTCAAGCCGCTGGAGAATATTAAAAATGTTATTGCTGTGGCTTCCGGCAAGGGAGGCGTGGGGAAATCAACCACAGCCGTCAATCTGGCACTGGCACTGGCTGCAGAAGGCGCCAGTGTAGGCATTCTTGACGCCGACATTTATGGCCCAAGTCAGCCCCGCATGCTGGGTGTTTCCGGCCAGCCCGAGTCCAGTGATGGCAAGAGCCTGGAGCCAATGATGGGCCATGGCATACAGGCGATGTCAATTGGTTTTCTTATTGATGAAGAAACACCGATGATCTGGCGAGGACCCATGGTGACGCAGGCGCTGGAGCAATTACTGAATGACACACGCTGGAGAGATCTCGACTACCTGATCGTTGATCTGCCACCCGGCACCGGTGATGTGCAACTGACCCTGGCCCAAAAGATCCCTGTCAGTGGCGCGGTGATTGTGACTACGCCACAGGATATTGCCTTGCTTGATGCTCGCAAAGGGCTGAAAATGTTTGAAAAGGTAGAGGTTCCGGTACTTGGTATTGTTGAAAATATGAGCGTACATATCTGTAGCCAATGTGGACATGAAGAGTCTATATTTGGCACTGGAGGCGGCGAAAAGATGGCGCTGGAGAATGACGTGGAGTTGCTTGGCAAGTTGCCACTGGATATGAATATCCGAGAACAGGTTGATGGGGGTGAACCCACCGTGATTGCCACACCTGACAGCCGTGTGACCGAAATATACAAGGAGATTGCACGCAAAACCGCCGCTAAACTGGCATCCCAGGGTAAAGATTACAGTGCCAAATTTCCCAAGATTGTTATTCAGAATAACTAACGCAAACATTATGCAGATTCGCCAAATCGCAATGTGTTTCGCGCTGGTTTTTTTCAGTGCCGGCTGTAGCGGTCCCCTGTCCAAGCCACTGGTGGAGCCTAAAGTCCAGGTGCGCGACTTGCAGGTGATCGATGCCACTTTGGGAGGGGTCGATGCCATCGTCGCGCTGGATATTGATAACCCGAATGACAGGGCATTATCTGCACGGGGTCTGAGTTATGAGCTGTTTGTATCGGGCAACAGCCTGGTGACAGGACAGGACAACCAGTCAATTGCAGTGCCTGCTTATGGACGTAAGACCATCGAATTACCGGTGCGGTTTTCCTATCTCGGGATAATACAAACACTGCCCGACGTGTTGGCCACAGGAACGGCGGACTATATGGTTAAAGGAAGCATAAAAACCTCCATTTTTAGTCATGCAATCCCGTTTAGTAAAAAAGGGGATTTTAAGTTACCTTTTCTGACACCACTGTAAATAAATATGTCAATAAAGTCTGATCGCTGGATCCGGCAAATGGCGCAACAGCAGGAGATGATCCAGCCATTCGTCGCAGGCCAGATAAAACATGTCAATGATGAGAAAATCATCTCCTACGGTACATCTAGCTATGGTTACGATGTACGTTGCTCTACCCATTTTAAAATCTTTACCAATATTAATTCAGCAGTCGTTGACCCCAAAGCGTTTGCATCTGACAGTTTTGTCGATTTCGAGGGAGACGTTTGTATTATTCCACCCAATTCTTTTGCGCTTGCAAGTACAGTTGAATATTTTCGCATACCAAGGTCAGTATTGACGGTTTGTCTGGGCAAATCGACTTATGCGCGTTGTGGAATTATTGTCAATGTGACCCCGCTTGAGCCGGAATGGGAAGGACATGTCACGCTCGAGTTTTCGAATACAACACCACTGCCAGCAAAAATTTATGCAAATGAAGGGGTTGCACAAATGCTGTTTTTTGAGTCAGACGAGCCCTGTGAAACGTCCTATAAAGATCGTGGAGGTAAGTATCAGGGGCAGACAGGCGTCACCCTGCCAAAAGCCTGATCACCTAAACATATTTTTTACACGATGCGGCGCGTGCTGGCGACCTGCGGACTAACAACCTTTAATCGATCATCCACATTTGCTGGGGCTGGATTCACAGCAAGTAAAGAGGAATCGCGTAATGATGCGTATTAACAACGCGTTAGCAGGTTCATTAATCACTTTTAGTGGTTAACGCTGTATTGTTGATTACAGTAAAAACCAGGTAGCCAGGCCCAGGAAGGCGAATATTCCGACGACGTCAGTAATTGTAGTTAGCACCACGCCGCCCGCCAACGCAGGATCAATACCGTATTTACGCAGTGCAATTGGAATCAGCACTCCGGCAAGTCCGGCGCAGATTAAATTTGCCATCATGGCCAGAGCAATAATTCCGCCGAGCTGTAAATCGTGAAACCACAGTATTGCTATTAAGGCAACCACCGCTGACCATAATAAACCGTTGAGCATACCAATACCGAGTTCCTTGAAAAGCAATACTCTGGAATTGCTTTTACCAATTTGTTTGAGCGCCAGTCCGCGGATAACGATTGTCAATGTTTGGCTGCCGGCGATACCACCCATACTGGCGACAACCGGGATGAGAACAGCCAGCACGATAATTTTTTCAAGTGTGCCCTGAAAAAGACTGATTACCCAGGCTGCCAGAAATGCAGTTAACATGTTGACGCCAAGCCATAAGGCACGACGCCTTGTTGACTTGGTGATGGGAGCAAATAAATCAATCTCTTCATTTAGTCCAGCCATACTCATTACCGAGTGCTCGGCTTCATCACGAATAACGTCGACAACATCATCTATGGTGATGCGGCCCAACAGACGGTTATTTTCATCAACGACCGGTGCAGATATTAAATCCAGGTTTTCGAATATTTTTGCAACTTCATTATCCTCCGTTGTCGCCAGAATGGGTTCAACACTTGCTTCCATGACATCACTCACCAGCGTCGATGAATCGTTAGTTATCACGTCTGTCAGTGCCAGTGTGCCAAGATAGTGTTCGTAGCGGTCTACGACAAATAAACTGTCCGTGTGGCGAGGTAAATGCTGTCTCATGCGCAGATACCTCTGTACGACATCCAGTGTAATATCTTTGCGCACAGTCACAGTATCCGTGTTCATTAAACCGCCGGCACTGTGTTCGTCAAATGATAGTACGGATTGAAGGCGTAGCCTGTCGCTGGTATCTAGGTTATTGAGTGCTGTCTCAGTGACAGCACTTGGCAAGTCAGCTAACAGGTCGGCAAGATCATCGAGGTCGAGCCCTTCTGTTGCAGAGATAAGCTGGTCTTTGTTCATGACCTCAATCAGGCCACTGCGTACCTCATCACCAACATGCAACAGAATTTCACCGTCATCATCATGATCCAGCATATTCCAGATGAACATGCGCTGGGATTGTGGTAGTGATTCTAGTAAGTGGGCTATTTCTGCGGGATGGAACGCATTTAGAATACGTGCTGCACGTTGCATCTCACCAGAGTCGAGTGCTTCAGAAATGATCTGCAGGTTATCACGTGATGCGTTATCTGACATAAAAAGTCCGGGAAAACATTAAGTATGCTGGCTATCAGTGTAGCCGGGACCTTTATGATAACAAAAAAAGTGAGTCCATTTTATGCAGGCGTGTCATCCGCCGCTCACTTGAACTTGTCACGGTGAGAGGTTAGATGGCTAATTTATATACCAGTTTATTCATTCAATTGTTCAACCAGTGTGTGAATTTTATCTGGTCGTGTCGCTGAACTGAGTATACGTTTGCATTGCGGTTCGAGGTTTTTTATTGAGCTGTCATTAATTATGGATTTTACATCGAGTATGGTGGCAGGATGAGCACTAAAATCTCTTAACCCCATTCCCAGGAGCAGGCGTGTATAGCGCGGATCACCCGCCATTTCTCCGCACATAGACACCGGAATTTTTGCCTGCAGGCCGGCTCTTAAAGTGAGATGAATCAATTTTAGAACCGCCGGATGGAGCGGATCGTATAGATAATTGACGGACTCATCGATACGGTCAATTGCCAGGGTGTACTGAATCAGGTCATTAGTGCCTATAGACAGGAAATCGAGTTGTTTTGCCAGGCGATTGGCGACCAGGGCGGCAGCAGGGACCTCAATCATCACGCCCACCGGGATATCGTTATCAAATTCCTTGTCTTCTTCTTTTAGTTCGCGTTTGGCCTGGTCCAGAATACTTAAAGAGGACATTAATTCTTCATGACTGGTTATCATCGGGAACATGACACGAACAGGCCCATGTGCCGAGGCACGCAGAATCGCACGAAGCTGTAATTTAAATAATTCAGTATCTTTCAGCGAGCGTCGTAAACCTCTTAAACCAAGTGCCGGATTTTGTACCAGGGGGCCTTTATACTTGGGATCAAATTCTTTTTCTGCACCCAGATCCAGAGTGCGGATAGTGACTGGGCTGCCTTTTAGGGCGCGAATGACTTTTTTGTATGCGTTTAGCTGTTCGGTTTCAGATGCTGGTTCATCGCGGTCAATATATAAAAACTCGGTGCGGTATAAACCAACCCCTTTGGCACCGCTGTGCTTAAGGGCTTTTATGTCATCAGTCAATTCAATATTTGCCTGCAGGTTGATTTTCACTCCGTCTTTGGTTTTAGCCTCAACATCCCGTAACGATTCCAGCTGTCGCCGTGCCTGTCTCTGCTCCTTTTGCTTGGAGCGATATTCTTTGATGGTTTTATCATCAACACCCGCCAGCACCATGCCTTCAGTGCCATCGATAATTATTTGTTCATTTTCTTTTAATAGCTGACGGGCATCCTGCATACCAACAATTGCCGGTATCCCCAGGCTTCTGGCAATGATGGCCGTATGAGATAATGGCCCGCCAAGTTCAGTGACAAACCCGGCGATATTCTGATGTTGTAGAACGACTGTGTCGGCAGGTGTTAAGTCATCTGCAACAATAATCGAGCCACGCAATGTCTGTATTTCTTTTTCAACTTCGTATTGCTGGTCGAAAAGCATTTTCTGGATGAGGTTGATGACATGGTCTATATCATTCTGGCGGGTTTGCAGATACTCATCTTCCATCTGCTCAAATACAGCGACCAGCTTATCTCGCTGGAGTTTCAATGCCCATTCGGCATTACAGTAAACCTCCTTGATAATATCAATGGGCGCTTTGGATAACATCGAATCATTCAGCATTAACAGATGAGATTCGATAAAAGAAGCAATTTCTTTGGGGGCTTCAGATGGGATCGAATCCTGAATCTTATGCAATTGTTTGCCCGCCCGGTCAACAGCAGACTTAAAGCGTTTGACTTCAGCATTTATCTCGTCCGGGTGTAAGGTTCGCTCATAGACTTCGAGGGAACTGCGAAGTAGCAGATGGACATTGCCGATGGCAATACCTCTTGAAACACCCAGACCGCTAATTATTAATGCCATATGATTTTCTACTGGTATGAAGTTACTCGTCCTCTCCGAAACGATCAAGCACAAGCTGTTTGATTGTGGTCATGGCAGCCTGCGCGTCATTGCCTTCGATAAAAAGGGTGATGGTTGTGCCCTTGCTGGCCGCAAGCATCATTACTCCCATAATACTTTTACCGTTTACACGTTTGCCATCCTTTTCTACTTCAATCTCAGACTCAAATTCACTTGCTGCGGCGACAAACTTGGCTGCGGCGCGTGCATGTAAGCCGAGTTTGTTGCAAATCGTTACCTGGTCTTCTAACATCCTTTTAATTCCCCTCGTTGCATGAAATGATGCCATCATGCCCGCCTGATAACGCTTTTTGTTTCATTTCGCTCAAGTCCGCGTCAGGATAATTTAAAATGCGAATAAACATGGGCAGGTTGACCCCGGCGATTACTTCGACGTCGTTTTGCTGTTTTAGACGGTTGGCAATATTGCTCGGTGTCGAGCCGAACATGTCGGTTAATATTAAAACGCCACTACCATCATTTAGTGACGAGATGATCGCAAGTGCTTTTTCATGCTGCTGATCAGGATCACACGATGGAGCAATAGACAATGCACGACATTGCAGCGGAAGGCTGCCACCAAGCGTGGAGGTTGCGGTGCGCAACAATTCTTCTCCAATATCGCCATGTGTAATGATTAGAACCCCTACTGGCATGTATTTACTCAAACTCCCTGTGTCGCACGGTGATTGGCTGATGAATGCTCTTGCCTAATTGATGAGCGATTTGGTTGATACAGTACACGGAACGGTGATGACCACCTGTACAGCCAATAGAAACAGTCAGGTAACTTCGATTCTCTTGCTCAAATAAAGGTATCCATGTCTGCATGAAATCAATAATTGACTGAATCATGCGGTCAACTTCGCTATATGAACCCAGATAATTCATTACGGCAGTATCTTTGCCTGACAAATGGCGCAAATTGGGTTGCCAGTAAGGGTTAGGTAAACAGCGTACATCAAACATAAAATCGGAATCATTCGGAATACCGTGCTTGAAACCAAATGACTGGAGCACGATGGTCAGGTCGCCGGAGGATTTGTTTGCAACGACCTTGTTAACAAGTGCGCGTAGTTGGCGCACATTGGTTTTTGTCGTGTCGATGTTTAAATCTGCATAATCGGCAATTTTGTTAAGCATTTCTTTCTCAAGGTGAATTGCCTTGATTAGTGGCACATCCTGAGCGGTTAAGGGATGCTTGCGACGTGTTTCGCTGAATCTTTTGATGAGTGTATTGATTTCGGCACTGAAAAAAAGTACTTCAACAGGGACATTATCATTTTTTAGGGTTTGAACAATATCAATTAACTTGTCAATGCTGGCATTGCCCGACCTTGAATCAATCCCGATGGCAATTTTCTCATGATACTGTTTCTCTTCTTCCAGGCATTGGTTAATCAGTGTTGGGAGTAATGATACCGGAAGGTTATCGACGCAATAAAAGTCATCGTCTTCCAGAGTGTTTAGGGCGACAGATTTGCCCGAACCAGACAGGCCAGTAATAATGAGGATTCTCATGACGACGCTTTTTTGATGGATTCCTGTTGCAGGCGAATAAAGTTATCTGCCGCATTATACCCTTTCAGCGTCAGCAGATGGTTTCGTACCGCAGCCTCGGTCATCACCGCGAGATTCCTGCCCGCCGCGACAGGGACCCTGATAACAGGTATCTCAAGTCCGAGAACATTTTTTTTAAGTTGTGGTGTTGATAAGCGGTCTTCTGATTTGGGAATAGACTGCATCGCCGTCAGATGAATAATTAAGCGAAGATACTTGCTGAATTTTATCGCGCTGTCACCATACATTTTGCGGATGTTCAGAACTCCGAGACCCCTCACTTCGAGAAAGTTTCTCAACAGAGGTGGACACGAGCCCATGATGATATCAGGGGCGATACGCATGAATTCCGGAGCGTCATCAGCAATTAACCGGTGTCCCCGGGTCACAAGCTCCAGCGCCAGTTCACTTTTACCCAGTCCACTTTCTCCGGTAAGCATCACGCCCAGACTGCTGACTTCCATGAAAACACCATGTAGCGTTACTTTATCGGCAAGTGCGCGCGATAAGAAATATCGCAAATGGGTAATTACGCCGGTAGATGAAACATTGGAACAAAAGATTGGAACTTTGTATTTATCAGCCAAAGACTTTAGTTCCAAAGGTGGCATTAGGCAGTCTGTAAAAAAAATAGCAATAGTGTCGCGACCAAACAGGCGTTCGTAAGCGCGCTGTTTTTCTTGATTGCTGAGTGAATTTAAATAGTTTAACTCAACATTGCCGAGTATCTGTGCCTGGCTTGAGTGAATTAAATTAAAATAGCCAACCAGTGTGGCGGAGTCGTCATTGAAACTGTGATGCGAGAAAGGGTGATCAACAAACTCTTCACCGTACCATATAGAAAGCTCAAGCTCGCCGCTTAGTGAGTCTAGGATGGATTGTGGTGTTGTCTTGTCTGCCATCTGGTCAGCATGATTGAATTACAGCGCGTAGTCTAAGCGTGATAGCTACAGACTGCCAGTATTATGCGGCATGCTTATCAGAGGTTTCTGCAAATATGTCTAGTAATTCATCTGCCGTTTCACACTGCCTCAGTTTGTTGCGGTTTTCTTGCTTGGATAAGTATTCAGCAAGCAGGCCGAGGGTTTTCAGGTGCTCATCTGTAGCCTCCTCCGGGACCATGAGCGCATAGAAAAGCGCAACATCCTGGTTATCCGGAGCATCAAAGTCAACGCCTTGATGGAGCTTGATTACGGCACAGCGAATCTCGCTTATGCTGTCGATGCGGCAGTGTGGTATGGCCACACCTTCTCCAAGCGCTGTAGAACCGAGGCGCTCCCTTGCCTGCAGGGCTGCGCTCACATGAGTTGCCTGGATATTTGGCAGATCTTTAACAAGCAGTTCTCCAAGCAACTCAAACACTCGCTTTTTACTGCTAATTTCATCTAACAGCAGTATTCGGCCTGCCTCCAGGTAGCGAGCGAGCGAAGTATTTTCCATAATTTCTATCAGGTTTGGACGATTGGGGCCTACGTCAGGTTGCGGTGCATCCCTTCGTGGTTATGATGGTCCTTGGTTTTTTCTTTGTGTTTGACGATCTGGCGGTCAAGCTTATTGATGAGTTCATCAATGGCAACATACATATCATCGGCGGTTGCGTTGGCAAAAATTTTATTTCTGCTGACCAGCATAGATGCCTCGGCCTGGTGGCGAATCTTTTCAACGGACAATACAACGTGTGTGTTGATGACATGGTCAAAGTGTCTTTCCAGGCGCTTGAATTTTTCGTGAACGAAGTTGCGAATAGCTGGTGTAATTTCGAGATGGTGCCCAGTAAGTTCTATCTGCATTGATCCCTCCATGTATGTGAATTAAAGGTTAATTCAAAGTATATTTATAACCCCCATGATGATACAACGCCAGTTGTATTTCGCTGAAGATTATGTTTTGCAGTCCGTGCTGCCTGCTCCCTTCTGCTGTGACATGATAACGTAGCATGGCTGGTGAATGTGTGGCCAATGTCGATTAATTTGACTCAAGTCATAAATAGTTATAGCTCACAAGTCAGGAAAAAATTGTTTTATTACAGATGCTTGCGTTCATTTGATGGGGGGATGGCAAGGGCTTCCCGATATTTGGCCACTGTTCTGCGTGCGACTTTTATGCCTTTTTCATCCAGCAGTTGGGCCAATTTGCTGTCACTCAGCGGCCGCTGGTGGTTCTCGTCTTCTATCAGTTTTTTTATCATGGCGCGAATGGCGGTCGCGGAACAAACCCCCCCGTCGGCCGTGCCGACATGACTGGAGAAAAAGTACTTGAATTCGTAAATACCACGTGGTGTGTGCATGTATTTGCTGGTGGTCACACGGGAGACTGTTGATTCATGCAATTCGAGCTCTTCAGCAATATCCCTCAGAACGAGGGGTTTCATCGCTTCAGGGCCGTATTCGAGAAACTTCCGCTGGTGTTCGACAATGGAAGTGGCGACCCTTAATAACGTTTCGTTACGGCTTTGCAGGCTTTTAATAAACCAGCGCGCTTCTTGTAACTGGGATTTCATGTAGTGGTTATCGGCACTGCTATCCGCGCGTTTAATCAGATCTGCATAAGTATTGTTGATTCGCAGCTTTGGCGTTGATTCGACATTTAACTCTACTCGCCATTGATTTGCATGCTTGAATACAGTCACATCCGGAATAACGTATTGAGTGCGGCTACTGGTAATCTGGGCGCCGGGTCTTGGATTTAAAGCCTGGATTAACAGGATGGCACTGTGAAGTTCGTTTTCTGTTAAATCGAGTTTTCTCTGGATAAGTTTGGTATTGCGACTCCCAAGAGCTTCAATATAGTGTTTGACAATCTGTTTGGCATGTTGGAGGAAGCATGTATCTGGTGGCAGTGTATTGAGTTGTATTTGCAGACACTCCGACAGGTTCACGGCGGCGGTTCCTATTGGGTCAAGGTGTTGTATCAGATGGCGGACTGCTTCGACCTCGTCAATTTCCAATTCCGGGAACGTTTCCAGTAACCCCTGGTAAATATTTTCAATGCTGTCAGTCAAGTAGCCGTCATTATCGATTTCATCGATCAGTGTGATACCAATAATACGGTCAGTATCGTTTAACCGAATTAAATCAATTTGCTGGCGCAAATGATCTTGCAGTGAACTGCTGTCATCACTCTCATTTTCATAGATATCCGACAGGGGTTCTCTCGGGGTTTCACTATATACATTGGAAGATTGATAGATATCATCCCAGTTACTATCTATTGGCAGGTCTTCTGATATCTGGTCAGACGCCTGGGTGATATCCTGTTCAGCGGGAAGGCTGCTGGTGGAGTCATCGATGGTTTCGCCAGACTCCTGTTTGTCGGATGTGTTTTCTTCATCTTTTTCCAGCATTGGATTGGTTTCATATATCTGTTGTATTTCCTGCTGTAACTCCAGCGATGAAAGCTGCAACAATTTTATTGCCTGCTGAAGCTGGGGTGTCATTGACAGCGACTGACCGACACGCAAATGGAGTGATGGTTTTAACATTAATTATTGGCGTAGATATTGCTTGTTATTTGTTATGGTAACCGATAGTTACATAAAAAGATTGACTTGAGAAGCACTTGCCGGTGCTGCCAGCGACGGGGAATGGTCAATTTTTTCTGCGAGGTAGCGCTTACCGGGAGCTACAACTTAAAATTTGTTCCGAGATATACATCACGCACCTGTTGATCGTCCAGTAACTGATCAGGTGTCCCTTCGGCGATAATTTGGCCATGGTTGAGTATATACGCGCGGCTACAGATACCCAGGGTTTCACGCACATTGTGGTCAGTGATCAATAAACCGATGCCTCGATCGGTAAGTTGTTTGAGCAGGCGTTGTATGTCCATTACCGAAATTGGATCCACTCCGGCAAATGGTTCATCCAGAAGAATAAATTGCGGCTGAATGGCAAGTGCACGGGCAATCTCAACACGTCTGCGTTCCCCGCCGGACAAACTGTATCCTTTGCTGTTTCTGATATGTTCTATTTGTAATTCCTGGAGAAGGCGATCACAGATTTCACGTTGCATGGTCTTGTGGATGTCTTTTCGCAGTTGCAGGACCGCAATAATATTTTGTTCCACAGTCAGACCACGAAATACCGAGGCTTCCTGAGGCAGATAACCCACGCCACATTGAGCGCGTGCATGCATGGGTAGTTTTGTTATTTCCCGGTCATTCAGACCAATGCTACCGGAGTCTGATCGAACCAGGCCTACAATCATATAAAAACTTGTGGTTTTTCCGGCACCATTCGGCCCAAGCAGACCAACAATTTCGCCACTGTGAACTTCGATATCGACACCATTGACGACCTGGCGTTTTTTATAGGTTTTTGTCAGTTGTCGGGCCCATAGAGAGTTACTGCTCAGCATCTTTGTCGGCTACCTCAGAACGGGGTTGGATGGTGATCTGAATGCGGTCTTTCTTGGTTCCTGTGTCAATGAGTCCCTCTTCTGTGAGGTAAAGGATGTAGTCACTTTTTATCACATTGCCAACTTGCGTTATTTTGCCTCGCCGGAATAATTCGACTTTCTTTTCCACGTTATTATGAATCATTTCTTCAGACTCGGCGTAAACAATATCACCATCATCCGTGGTTTCTTGATAGGTTGCGAGATCGCCCACAGAAATCATCTTGGTAACCTCGTTTTTATCCGTGTAAACAGTAATAATGTCTCCGGTGAGGATGGTGGTGCCCTGCACCATTTGTACATCACCGCGGTATATGCTGACGCCGGTCTTATCGTTTAATTCGGCAGTATCTGCAGTGATGTGAATTGGTTTTTCACTATCATCGGAGCGTGCGAATACAGAGCTGGCAGAATAATTAAAAAGGGTGAAAATTAATAATAAATATATTTTGCTATTCATAGATGCCACGCACATTATTTAAAAACTGGAATTGTCTGAGATGAGGGTTGAATTCAATGCCTGTTCCTTGCATATGACCTCTTTCATGGATAATGGTTGCTGCCAGATCGGTTTGTGCAGTGAGCGTAATGTTGTTCAGCTCTAGTTTTTCAGTCATCATGACCACGGATTCATCCTGGTCGTTAGGCAGTGTTACCCGGACATTGCCGGTTAAAGTAGTGGTATTGTCCTTATGGTGCATCTGTGCCGATCTGGCGGTAATAACAATCGGTGTTTGGAGATCCTGACTCAGCGTAATTTCAGGCATATCCATATAGGTTTTGTGTTGTTCGACCAGTACCCGTGTAGATGGTGAGCGAATGACAGAATGCGCAGAACCATTGACGTCAGTATTGGTTAAAGAGAAGCCTTTGAACATGTGCTCGTAATTGAGTTGTCCGGGGCGATCCATGACCTGCTGGCTGTATTTTTTCTCGACAGAGACCAGGTAATGGCTTAGGCCTGCAATTATCAGGCATGTCGCTGATGTTATCAGGATTGGTTTAATCATTGCACATTGTAGCTTAATGCTTTCGCCAGTAGACCCTGGGCATCCATGATCAGTTCACAAACTTCTCGAACGGCGCCTTTGCCTCCATTTGCTTTAGTGATGTGATTGGCGTGGCTGATTACCCACGGGTGCGCATCCGCAACCGCGATTGATAACCCTGCCATCTGCATGGCCGGAACGTCGATAATATCATCCCCGACAAAGGCTGTTTTTTCTGCCGGAAGACTTTTGTCTTCCAATAATTGTGTGAGAGCAACACGTTTATCGATATGTCCCTGCATGATCGTGGTTACACCAAGCTCCTCCATGCGGACATTGACCGCCTGTGAGTGGCGGCCGGAAATAACGGCGACATCTATACCGTGGTGCATCAACATTCGAATACCATGACCATCGCGCACATTAAAAGATTTGATCTCTTCGCCATAATGGTTCAGCCAGATCATGCCATCGGTAAATACACCATCGACATCAAAAACGACTAATTCAATAGTGCGCGCTATTTTGTTAACAGTTTCTGTATTCATCATGGCTATATCACGCCAGCGTTGAGGAGATCATGCATATTCAGTGCGCCGATAAGCCGGTTATTTTTATCTGTGACGGGGATGGAATTGATGCGTAATTTTTGCATGACTTCGAGAATTTCTGCTGCAAGCTGATGTTGGTCAGCAGTATGGCAATTGCGGGTCATGACATCCTTGATGCGGGTAACATGGATATCCATATCCTTGTCCAGAACCCGCCGCAGGTCTCCATCTGTAAAAATACCCAACACCAGATTGTCTTCGCTGGTCACAACAGTCATGCCCAGTCCTTTACTCGTCATTTCCAGTAAACCCTGCTTTAAGTCAACGTGCTCATAGACACGCGGTATTTGGTCACCAGTATGCATGATGTCTGTCACTTTTATCAGCAATCTTTTGCCCAGTCGACCTGCCGGATGTGAGCGTGCAAAATCTTTTTCATCAAACCCGCGGGCATCCAGTAGTGCGATGGCCAGGGCATCACCCATCGCCAGCATGGCAGTCGTACTTGTGGTTGGCGCGAGGCCCAATGGACATGCTTCTTTTTTTACCGAGATGTCCAGAGCAATGGTGGCATTCGTTGCCAGTGAGGATTGCGGGTTTCCTGTCATGGCGATTAACGGAATACCCAGTCTTTTCAGCGGGGGCAATAACGATAGCAGTTCGTCCGATTGTCCTGAGTTTGATAATAAAATCGCAACATCGCCTTTGCTCAGCATCCCCAGATCACCATGAGCAGCTTCTGCAGCGCTAACGAAAAAAGCCGGACTGCCTGTGCTGGCCAACGTGGCGGCAATTTTTCGGCCAATATGTCCTGATTTTCCAATGCCCATTACAACCACGCGTCCGGCTATATTAACAATATGCTCACAGGCAGTAACAAAATTACCGTTAATTCTGTGCTCCAAATCGTGGATTGCGTCTGCTTCCTGCCTGATAACAGCCTGGGCTATCTGAATGACTTTGTCAGGATGCAGGGTATTCATATTGACTGGTTGACACTTTGATAATAAACCGTGAACTGAAAAGCAATAAAACAGGTCAGTAAGGCCAGTCCCGTTAACTTATGCATTCCACTCCCCCTGTGTGTAATCAGGGCAAAGATGAATAATAATAAAGTTAATCCGATCATCACGGGAAAGTCGCGGGAAAGCACTTCTTCCGGAATATTGTACATATGGATAAGCCCCGGCACACCAACGACCCCGAGGGTATTAAAAATATTGGAGCCGAGCACGTTGCCGATGGCGAGATCGGTATGGTGTTTTAAGGCGCCTGTCACGGATGCGGCGAGTTCTGGCAGGCTGGTGCCTATGGCAACAATGGTTAAACCAATCACAAGGTCGGAAATGCCAAAAGCCTGGGCTAACTTTACGCTTGAATCAACCAGTATCCTGGAACTGATCAATAGCAGAATCAGGCCTATTAGTGTCCATAAAAATGATTTTGCCAAACCGTATTTGGGTTGGCTGGGTTCAACTTCCTCTTTGCCGGAATGAGTTGCGACATAGGCGATCAACGCAAACAGACTAAAAATAAGAATCAAGGCGTCAGTGAATGAAAGGCGATAGTCCTGCAGGGTGAACCAAACAATCAGGCTGGCTAAAAAAAGTACAGGAAACTCTCTTTGTAATGTCTGGCGGGCGACCCAAATGGGAGTAAGTAACGCGGTAACGCCAAGTATGAGGGCGATGTTTGCAATATTTGAACCCAGGGCATTGCCGATTGCCAGACCGCTGTTGCCCTGCCATGCAGATACTCCTGAAATTAATAGTTCAGGGGCTGAAGTACCAAAACCAATGACAACGACTCCGATGACTATTGGTGAGATATTGAAGTGATGGGCAAGGCCGACTGCACCGATAACGAAGCGATCTGCACTCCATATAAGTAATGCAAATCCAGCCAGCAGACCAAAAGTAATGGCAATCATATATTAACAATGTGAGAAAGTGGCGATTATACATGTTTTGATTTTGACAACAGGATTACCGGTGTCCAAAAAGCACTTTAATTATGATGAATTAATAGTCATATTCCATATAATCAGCAGACAACGTATGATTGCGCGAAAAAATCGATATGACCAACTTCGATGTACCTATGAAAACCGAACCCCTTGTTGAAATTCGCGACCTGCATTTTGCCCGTGCCAACAGGCTGATCTTCAAAGGCCTCAGTCTCGATATACCGCATGGCCAGGTAACCGGACTTATGGGCCCTAGCGGAACAGGCAAGACAACTCTGCTAAAACTGATAGGAGGGCAGCTAAAACCATCAGGTGGAAAAATTCTTGTGGAGGGACAGGATGTGCATGCCATTTCTCGTGCCGCACTTTTTGAATTACGCAAGCGGATGGGCATGTTATTCCAAAGTGGTGCATTGCTGACAGACCTGAATGTGTTTGAAAACGTCGCTTTTCCGTTACGCGAGCATACGCAACTGCCTGAACAGATCATGCGTGATTTAGTCCTCATGAAATTGGAAGCCGTTGGCCTGAGAGGCGCTCGAACACTGATGCCCAGTGAGTTATCAGGTGGCATGGCACGTCGTGTGGCCCTGGCGCGTGCCATAGTGCTGGATCCAATGATGATTATGTATGATGAGCCCTTCACCGGATTAGACCCGATTACCAAAGGAACCATAGTGACTTTGATAAAACAATTAAATAGTGCGATGGGTTTGACTAGCGTTATTGTATCTCATGACGTCGAAGAAACTCTTTCCATTGCAGATTATATTTATGTGATCTCAGACGGTGAAATCATAGAATCAGGGACGCCTTCAGATTTGCGTATCAGCAAGTCTGAATGGGTGCAGCAATTTTTAAACGGCTATCCGGATGGCCCTGCTCCTTTCCATTATCCGGCCGCAGATTATATTGAAGATCTGCTGGCAGGACGATAGACATGCTCGACTGGTTGCAAAATATAGGCAAGGTTTCCCTGCGCATGCTTGAATCGCTGGGCCGGTCAGTGATGTTCTTTTTTGCTGTCCTGCGGGGGATTGGTCATGCGATTATCCGCTTTCGCCTCACATTGCGGGAAATTTATTCAGTTGGGGTACTCTCACTAGTTATCATAACGATATCCGGCTTGTTTGTTGGTATGGTTTTAGGTCTGCAGGGTTATGTCAACTTTTCCAAATTCAATGCGGAAGAGTCCCTTGGTATTTTTGTCGCGTTGTCGCTGGTCAGAGAATTGGGACCGGTCGTGACCGGGCTTTTGTATGCAGGCCGCGCAGGTTCGGCATTAACTGCCGAAATCGGATTAATGAAGACCACCGAACAGCTTGCATCAATGGAAATGATGGCGGTTGATCCCATTCGCCGTATTATCGCGCCCAGATTTTTAGCTGGCATCATTTCCATGCCTTTGCTGGCGGCTATTTTTAGCGCTGTTGGTATTTTCGGCGGCTACTTTGTCGGCGTTGTCCTGCTTGGCGTCGATGCAGGTTCCTACTGGTCACAGATGCAGGCCAATGTGGATTTTTCCGGGGATATCGTTAATGGTGTTGTCAAAAGTATTGTATTTGGCATTGCCTGTAACTGGATAGCTTTGTATGAAGGTTATGACGCGGTTCCAACAGCTGAAGGTGTCAGTCGTGCCACGACTCGGACGGTTGTACGCTCAGCACTTGCGGTTCTGGGACTCGATTTTATTTTGACTGCCTTGATGTTTGGAGATATCTAATCATTAAAAATAGAGTGAAGAGAGAAGAATTATGACTACAAGATTCATGGAAATAACCGTCGGGCTATTTGTCGTGATAGGTGGTGCGGCACTATTTGTACTGGCAATGAATGTCAGTAATTTTGGTTCGCTAAGCTCTAAAGAGGGGTATTTCCTTACTGCATATTTTGAGAATATCGGCGGGCTCAAGGTAAGATCGGCGATCACCGTATCCGGTGTGCGTGTTGGTCAGGTAAGTGATATTGTTTTTGATCCTCAGCGGCTTCAGGCCAAGGTGACATTACGCGTGGACCGTAAACATGATTACTTCACTACAGACACCGCTGCCAGTATCTATACTGCGGGGCTGCTGGGTGAGCAGTATATAGCGCTGGAACCTGGCGCAGAGGATGACACTCTAACAGACGGTGATGAAATTGAATTTACCCAGTCGGCGGTGGTTTTAGAGGAAATAATTAGTAAATTTATATCAAACGCAAGTTCTAGCTAGAATTAAGGAAATTCCATGAATAAATTAGTCACAGTATTATTGTTGATATTAAGCGCGTATGCTTCATGGTCTGTTGCAGACGAAAGAGCACCCGAACAGATTATCGAACAAACCTCGGCGGAGCTGCTGAAAATTATTAATGAACAGTCTGACCGCATCAAAAATGAGGAAGGTTATGTAAACCAGGTGATCAATGATTTAATTTTGCCAGTGATTGATCTGCAATCCATGGGCAAGCTGATCCTGGGTAAACACTGGAAAACTGCCAGCGAACAACAAAGACAGCAGTTCATACAGGAATTTAAATCAATGCTGATTCGCACCTATGCAAAATCGGTTGCAGATTATGGGCATGCCAAAGTCACAGTATTTCCCCCGCAGGGAGAGCAAAAAGGCAAGCGACACAGAGTTAAATCCCAATTGGATATTGGCTCCGGGACACCTTTACAGGTAGATTACGTATTTCGGCGAAAAGACGATGCCTGGAGAGTTTTTGACCTGGTCGTTGACGGCTTGAGTCTTGTGAAGAATTTCCGCACCAGCTTTTCACAGGAAATTAGTGAAACCTCGCTGGATGCCCTGATACAGCGCCTGGCCAGTACCAATGCCGCATAAATGCCAATACTGCTTATTTCATGATACATTTACAAACGCAGGGTGAGGGTCATTTTAGCGTCGATAGTGACCTCACCGTAGACACCGTTCCCGAGTTATGGGTTCAGTCAAAAAAACTATTTCCCTCTGCCAGCGCCGCCGTGATAAGCATTGATGTGAGCCAGGTGGCACATGTAGACAGCGGCGGACTGGCGCTGCTCGTAGCCTGGGCGCGCTGGGCCAATTTCAGAAATAAACAGTTCAAAGTGCAAGGCCACAACAACAAACTTGCTGTTCTTATTGAAAATAATCATTTAGAAAAACTGTTTTATTCATCCTAGGGTAAGATACCCGGAAAACAAATTTCATTGCGCGTGGTCATCATCTGATCTTTACTCACAGCATTTGGTAAGTGTCATGGAAAAACTTTTAGTGACAGGTGGTACGCCACTTAAGGGGAAAGTTCGGGCCTCAGGGTCAAAGAACGCGGTCCTGCCTATACTGGCAGCCTCATTGCTCGCGGATACCCCGATGACGATAGGCAATGTCCCGCATCTTCTGGATGTCACCACGACAATGGGATTATTGGGTGAGATGGGGGTATCCCTTACGGTCGATGAGACGATGAAAATTGAAGCCGATGCAAGTACTATTCAGGCATTTAAGGCGCCCTATGATTTGGTAAAAACCATGCGCGCTTCCATTCTCGTCCTGGGGCCACTGGTTGCACGCTTTGGAGAAGCGCAAGTATCGCTGCCGGGTGGTTGTGCCATCGGGACGCGTCCCGTAGATTTGCATCTGCACGGCCTGACAACACTGGGGGCTGAGATTGAGGTTGAAGAAGGTTATATCAAGGCTAAAGCGACACGACTAAAAGGTGCGCGCATTGTTATGGATTGTGTCACTGTGACAGGCACAGAAAACCTGATGATGGCTGCGACGCTGGCAGAAGGAACGACAGTCATTGAAAATGCCGCTCGCGAGCCCGAGGTCAGTGATCTGGCACATTGTTTGGTTACCATGGGCGCAAATATAGAAGGTATAGGCACCGACTGTCTTACCATTCACGGTGTACCCCGACTGGCCGGTTGTAACTATTCAGTACTGCCGGATCGAATTGAAACCGCTACATTTTTACTTGCGGGTGCGATATCAAAAGGCTGTGTTAAAGTGACGCACACGGCCCCCAGAACACTTGACGCAGTATTACAGAAACTGGAAGACTGCGGTGCCTATATTGATACAGGTGATGACTGGGTGCAGGTGGACATGAGAGGGAATCGCCCCAGAAGTGTAAATATCAGAACCTCACCGTATCCGGCTTTTCCCACAGATATGCAGGCACAATTTACGGCACTGAATGCGGTCGCGGAAGGTTCAGCGACGATTATAGAGACAGTGTTTGAAAATCGCTTTATGCATGTCCAGGAGTTACAGCGCATGGGCGCAAAAATCAGTGTTGAAGGCAATACTGCGGTTGTCACGGGAATTGATCAGCTCACCGCAGCACCAGTGATGGCTACTGATCTGCGTGCTTCCGCCAGCCTGATACTGGCTGGCATTGCTGCCAAGGGTGATACCATTGTTGATCGAATATATCATATCGATCGTGGCTATGAATGCATTGAAGAGAAACTTGCACAGTTAGGTGCCAATATCCAGAGACTGCCAAACTAGTTTTATTAATAAGTATGGATACTAAAATTACCTTAGCCATATCCAAGGGGCGTATACTTAAAGACACCATACCATTGCTGGAACGAATGGGTATGGCCCCGCTGGAAGATCTGGATAAAACAAGAAAGCTTTTAATCGATACCGAGAATCCGCTGGTGCGCGTTGTCGTTATTCGGGCCACCGATGTCCCGACCTATGTTCAATATGGCGCGGCCGATCTGGGTATTGCTGGCAAGGACATTCTAATGGAATCCCGGGGCGAAGGGATCTATGAACTCCTGGATCTGGGTATCTGCAAGTGCAGGCTGATGGTCGCCGGCAAGTCTGAATTTTCAAATACTGGTACTCGATTGAAAATCGCGACAAAATACGTGCGTTCTGCCAAACAGCATTTTGCCCAGCAAGGTAAACAGGTTGAAATTATCAAGCTGTATGGTTCCATGGAGCTGGCACCAATGACAGGTCTGGCCGACCTGATTGTTGATTTGGTTGATACTGGTAGTACGTTACGCGCAAATGGTCTGCAGCCTCTCGAGCATATAGCGGATGTTAGTTCCCGTCTGGTTGCAAACAAAGCTTCGCTAAAAGTCAGATTTGAAACACTGCAAGGTGTGATTGAGCAGTTCCAGGATGCAATCACAAAAGTAAACTAGGAAATATTATAAAGATGAAATACCAAACTGATGATTTACGAATTGTAGAAATGAAAGAAGTAAGCCCGCCCACGCAGGTGCTTACTGAATTTCCTGTCACAGAAGCGTCGTCTCGTTGTGTATTTCAGGCCAGGGAACAAATACAAAAAGTTTTACATGGTGAAGATGACCGTCTCCTCGTAGTCGTCGGTCCATGTTCTATACATGATCCGATTGCGGCACGTGATTATGCCAACCGTCTGTTATCACTCAGGAACGAGCTATCGGATGATCTGCTCATCGTGATGCGTGTGTACTTTGAAAAACCTCGCACAACAGTGGGCTGGAAAGGTCTTATCAACGACCCAAACCTGGATAACAGCTTTGAAATAAATAAAGGCCTAAGACTGGCTCGCGAACTATTGCTTGACTTGAATACAATGGGTATGCCGGCAGGGACCGAATATCTCGACTTGATCAGCCCTCAATATGTCGCAGATCTTGTTAGCTGGGGTGCGATTGGGGCGCGAACGACAGAAAGCCAGGTGCACCGGGAATTGTCTTCAGGACTATCTTGCCCTGTTGGATTCAAAAATGCGACGGACGGAGGTCTGCAGGTCGCTGTTGATGCCATTGGGTCAGCGACACGCCCACATCATTTCTTATCTGTCACAAAAGAAGGAAAATCGGCAATCTTTTCCACTGCCGGCAATCCTGACTGTCATGTGATTCTGCGTGGAGGCCAGAATACTAACTATGACTCCGCGAGTATCAAGGCCGCATGTGAGAGTCTGCAGAAAGCCAACCTTGAACCACGCGTGATGGTGGATTGCAGTCATGCAAACAGCTTAAAACAGCACGAAAAGCAACTCGAGGTCGGTGCTGATATATGTAATCAGCTTTCTGCAGGCGAAAAAAGAATCTTTGGGGTAATGGTTGAAAGTAATATCGTGGCAGGTCGCCAGAATGTGGTCGATGGTAAAGCTGAAACGTATGGACAGAGTGTGACTGATGCATGCATCGATTGGGAAAGTACGGTAGTTCTGCTAAAACAATTTGCCGGGGCGGTTCAGGCTCGTCGTCAATTGGTAAAGTAAAAACTGTGATGCTTTCAATACAACGTTTTGATGCCCGACATGAGAATTTTAAAAATGATTTCACCCGTTTTTTAGGGACGCACAGCGAGCACCAGTCAGATGTGACTGATAAGGTAAGTGAGATACTTGAGCAGGTGCGCGAACAGGGTGATGCCGCGCTCGTTAAACTTACCAAACAGTATGACCGCATCGCGGTCAAACATGCCCGCGAATTGGAAATTAATTCCACTGGATTACAGCAAGCTCTGGACAGTCTAGATCCGGACCGGCGTGCTGCACTCGAGCAGGCTCATCGACGTGTCAGGGATTATGCTGAGCATCAGCGCTTGCAGTCATGGGAATACGAAGATGAATATGGGTCCCTGTTAGGGCAGCGGGTAACAGCCCTTGAGCGTGTTGGTATCTATGTGCCAGGCGGAACAGCCGCTTACCCGTCCTCGGTACTGATGAATGCAGTGCCGGCAAAGGTGGCGGGTGTATCCGAAATTATTATGGTGGCACCGGCACCTGATGGCGCTATTCAGCCAATGGTGCTTGCTGCGGCTGCCATCGCAGGGGTCGATCGAATGTTTACAATTGGCGGTGCACAGGCTGTTGCAGCGCTGGCTTATGGCACCCAGACAATCCCTGCGGTAGATAAGATAGTGGGGCCAGGGAATATCTATGTCGCCACTGCAAAACGCATGGTATTTGGAAAAGTCGGAATTGATATGATTGCCGGACCTTCGGAGGTGCTGGTGATTTGTGATGAGTCGGCCAACCCGGACTGGTTGGCGATGGATCTGTTCTCACAGGCAGAGCACGATGTGTTAGCACGCACGACATTAATTTCAACCTCAGCCGACATATTAAATGAGGTAGAAATGTCAATGAATCGTTTACTGCCTACACTGGAGCGCGCAGACATTATCAGGCAAGCAGTGAACTCATATGGCTGCTTTATTGAAGTTGAGAGCCTGGAGCAGGCTGCAGTAATCAGTAATGGTGTGGCCCCGGAGCATTTAGAGCTGGCAGTGGAAGACCCGCATACTTTGCTGAAACATATTGCGCATGCGGGCGCGGTATTCATGGGGCACCATACACCGGAAGTCTTTGGCGATTATTGCGCGGGACCAAATCATGTATTACCAACCAATGCAACGGCAAGATTTTCTTCACCGCTTGGCGTGTATGATTTCCAGAAACGCATGACCATATTAAATTGCAGTCATGAAGGCGCAGCGGCATTAAGTAACGTCGCAAGCCAGTTGGCACATAGTGAAGGTCTTACTGCGCATGCCCGCTCGGCAGAACTGCGCAATCGTTCTGTAAAAAAATGACCAAGCAAATTATTGCTCGCCTGCGTTCAGAGATTTTCGCACTGCAGACATATGAAGTGCCAGACGCTTCCGGCATGATCAAGCTGGATGCTATGGAAAACCCTTTCAACTGGCCTGTGAGTATGAGAGATCAGTGGCTCGAACACATAAGTCGTGCACAAATCAATCGTTATCCTGCTCCGGATCCGGACGTACTTAAGAAAAAACTAAAAAAGCAATTTGGTCCGGAAGGTGCTACTAGTATTTTGCTGGGGAATGGATCCGATGAACTGATACAGCTGCTGGTCCTCGCAGTAGCCAGGCCTGGTGCATCGATAATGACTGTCAGCCCGAGTTTTTCAATGTACCAAATGATCGCACGCATAGTTGGCGTGGACTGTCACATAGTACCGTTAACCGAGGATTACCAGCTGGATATGCAGTCTATGTCAGAGGCGATAGAGCGGCATGATCCGGCCCTAATATTTATTGCTTATCCCAATAATCCAACGGGTAATTTATGGCAGCGCCGGGATGTGCTCAATATTGTTGAAAAGAGTCAAGGTCTGGTAGTGATAGATGAAGCCTATGGACCTTTTGCTGCTGACAGTTTTGTTGAGGATATGGCTGATCATAATAATATGCTGTTGTTAAGAACTGCATCTAAAATTGGTCTGGCGGCGGTGAGGTTTGGCTGGCTGGCAGGTAATGAAGAATTGATCGCCGAATTAAATAAAATACGCTTACCTTATAATATTAACCAGCTAACACAGCTGACGGTTGAGTTTGCGCTTGATCACTATTCTGTATTTTCAGAACAGGCTGACACCATCAGATCAATGCGCGGCTCGCTATTTGGGCAGATGTCGGCCATCAAGGGTATTCAACCATTTCCCAGCGAGGCGAATTTTATTCTTTTCCGACTGCTTGAGCAGTCTGCAGACGACGTGTTTGAAAAATTATTAAAGCAAAAAGTTTTGATTAAAAACCTGAGCCGGCAGCCTGGTCTTGATCAGTGCCTGCGTGTCACGGTAGGCTCGAAAGAAGAAAATAAAATCTTTTGCAGTGCGTTAACTAAAGCCTTGGCGGAACAATGAATGATTGTTGCCGAGGTCTTTCATAACTTCGCAACAATTTATCGATTTTGTCAAATGCGGACGCATTGTTGAATTGCTACATGGTATGACTGCGACCTGATCTTTCATATATCGCAGACTTTAGCGTCAATCCAAAGCTTTATTATTGAAAGTCAGTCAGTGCCAGTGATTTGGATAGAGAAATTCGCTGGTTTATGTCTGCGGGCAACTGGCCGACGTTTTCAATTTTCTTCAGAATTTTCTTCAGACCCTGTTGGTTTGCGAGCTGAACATTTAATCCGGGTCGTGCATTTAGTTCCAGCATGAGAGGTCCAAGTTCATGATCAAGAACCATATCGACTCCCAGATACCCAAGCCCCACCGTGTCTGCACATTTGATGGCGATTCCAAGAATTTTGTCCCACTGGGGAATTTCCAGACCGTGAATAAGGTGTCCGGTATCGGGATGGGTTGTTGTCATTTGGTTGCCATTAACTGCATAGGTGGTTTTGCCGGTTGCCAGACTGATGCCGACACCAATCGCGCCCTGGTGCAAATTGGCTTTGCCGTCAGATTTACTTGTTGGTAAACGGATCATCGCGGTCACCGGAATTCCTTTGAAGACGATAATGCGAATATCAGGGACGCCTTTAAAACTAATGGAGTCAAACACAGGATCAGGTTTGACGCGGTACTCTAAAAAGGCTTTGTCAGAGTGTCCTCCCAGGCTATACATGCCTGATAAAATATTGGATACATAATGTTTCGCTGAACTCAGGCTAATTAAGTTGCCGCCTGCCGTTTTATATAATTTTCCTACCTTTCCGTCCAGAACCAGGATTCCGTTGCCCCCGCTGCCATTGGCAGGTTTGATGACTACCTCTTCATGTTCTGCCAGAAGAGTTTCAAGTGAATTGATTTGATGGTTTATTGTGATGATGGAATACAATGGCGGTACTTCAATGCCAGCATCCAAGGCAAGTTTTTTTGTAGTGAGCTTGTCATCCACGAGCGGGTATAAGTGGCGGGGATTGTAACGCATCACATAATCGCTGTTACGCTGATTGATACCGAGTATGCCGAATTTACGCAAAGTGCTTGGGGTCGCGAATCTGATCATGGTGAGCGTGAACTTTCTGTGGTCATTGCTCGAAAACGAAATAACTCAGTCAGACGATAACCTGTGTATCTTCCCATCAGCAGACAAACACCCAGTATTATTAATAGAAATTCGGGGAACACGAACATTAAATAAGACAAATGATCACTGGTCATCAGCAAATATCCAAAACTGGCGACCACCAGACTGCCAAATCCCTGTAGAAAGGCAGTCTGGGGGCCGCTCTCTTCCCAGGTGATAGACATACGCTCAATCGTCATGGCTAAAATCACCATCGGAAATAAAGAGACTGAGAGCAGTCTGTCGACGCCAAGGTGGCTGGTGATCAGGCTGATGGCTAGCATGAGAATTACAACAATCACCAGAATAACGGCAAGCCTGGGTATCAGCAGAAGTCTTAAATGTTCCAGGTAAAAACGTAATAACAGGCCAATCAGTACTACACCCGTAAAAAGGATAATCCCCCAAAATAATTGTGTCTCACGAAATGCCACGGCAATTAAGATAGGCATAAAAGTCCCAAATGTCTGCACTCCTATGAGAGTTCGCATAAATACTACAAGCAAGGCTCCAAGTGGTACCATTAATAATAACCTATAAGTATTCTGGCTCTGTATGGGAAGCGCGGAAAGGGTGAGAGCTCCAAGCATCGATCCACTTTGCTTTGCATTTTGTTTTGCCACATCCAGTAATTCAATATACGATTTTGTCACCGAGAACTGTAACTCTGGGTTCCTGGCATTCTGGAGCTGATAAAAAGGCGAGTCCCCAACTTTCCATACAAAATGATTTGACGGGATTCCTTCATTGCCACTTCTTGGATCAAAAGTAAGCCACTCATCACCGTTGAAAGCCTGCACCAGCACTCTTGGCTGAGCATCATTGGTACCATCAGTTAATGCAATCACCCAGGCTTTGCGTGTGGGGATGTGGGCAACAGAGAGCAGTTTGATCACAAGGTCTGCAATTTCCTGGTCAGACTCTGCAAGTCCGCGTATCAGGGAAATATTTTCACTGGCATCCGATGATTTAAGCTGATTAATTAACTCAAAGGTGAAAGTATAGGTGTCGGCTGACTGACTGCGTACATCTTCGATAATTTTGCGCACGGCAGTGGCATAAGGTTCTTTGAACTCCGGAGCCGAAGGATAGCTGGGGATTGTTGACCAGGTTTTATTTGAGCCGGATCGGGTAACAGTTGTTCTGTAGTATAAAGTTTGCCGTCCGCTGGCATTTCTTATGGCCCAGCTGGCAGTTTTATTGTCCTGGTTGTCCTTAACGTTGAGGCCAAATTTACCTGAGATAAAATATTCTTCCAGTTGCGTATATCCAGGCGTGATATCCGGTATATCCAGGGCTGCCTTGATATTACGCTGGTTAGCATCAAAGCTTAAACACGCTTGCAAGGTCCACGCTTCTGTGTGCCTGTCTGCCGCCAACGGAAAACCCAGCTGAATGCTTTTGTAGGAGAATATGGCAAGACCAATCGTGATAAAAACGATGGACCAAAAAACCACAGGCGCTTTGTACATGAGTGTTAATAAGGTTTATTGGGGCAATGCTGTATCGATCTTGCATGCCGGCGTGGTCAGGAAAGTCTTGTTCGCATCTACCAGTGCGGTAAGCTTTAAAAATCTCCTTCCAAGCAAAATGCCATAAATAAATTCACTTCGGTCGGCAAGTGTAAATTCAGTTGTATAATAGTTGCCATTAAAGCAAATATTCAGATCCACAACATAACGCTGATCATGATCACCATCATGATTTTTTATATTTGCTTTTCGTGAGCGAGGCTTCTCCATCAAGTGCTCGAATGTCTTACCTTCGCTATCTGTCAAGTGTAAAGTGAATCTCACCCATCTTTGTCCATCTTTTTTAAACGCTTCAATATCTGTGGCGTAGATAGAAGAGGTTTTGGCGCCAGTGTCGAGTTTGGCCTTGATATGATGAGGGTGGTTTTCTAACTGAATCTTTTCAACCCAGCCAGCAATCACCCGTGCTGGTGGCTTGGCTGCGCTGACAGGCGTATAAAACAGAGTGCAGGTTAAAAATATGACTGCAAGGTTTAGTATCTTTATGTTCACAAATTAGGGTCTGACTATTAAAACCAATAGTATATGGTAAGGTTCAAATTGGGCATCAAATTGATAAATTAGTTCGTTCTGACAAATATCGATAAATATTGTTCACAATATATTCGGCAAGTGTAATGATTTATGATAATCAATAGGTTAAAGAGCCATAAATCGGGCGTTGGCCAACCTCCACTTTCCATTCCCTGATGTTTCCCTGACGGATGCCTTTGATATAAAGGGGTTGTTGCGGATGCACGCGGATGACTTCATATAATACCTGTTTTTCTTCACTGATGGCTTGATTGTTCATTGAAATGATGATGTCTCCGGGATACAGACCGGCAGCGTGAGCCGGCCCGTCGCGAACAATGCCGGAGACCAGTACCCCTCCGACATCAGACAGGCCAAATGATTCTGATAACTGGGGTGAAATATTTTGCACGCGAATACCGATCCAGCCACGAAGCACGCGGCCATATTCAATCATGTGAGACATTACTTGTTGGGCAAGTCCAATAGGAATTGCGAAGCCAATCCCGACGGAATTGCCATTTTTTGATGAAGTAATCGTGTTAATGCCAATCAATTCGCCCCTGGCATTGATCAGCGCCCCTCCTGAATTACCCGGGTTAATGGCGGCGTCGGTCTGGATATAATTTTCAAAAACGTTAATGCCCAGCTGGTTTCGCCCTGTTGCGCTGATGATTCCCTGTGAAACGGTTTGGCCGAGGCCAAAAGGATTGCCAATCGCCAATACCACATCTCCCACTGCCTGCGAGGTGGATGCCGGAAAGCTGACACTGGGTACGTTGTTAGCCTGTATTTTCAGCACGGCCAAATCAGTCTCCGGGTCTGCGCCAACCACGGCTGCAGTCAATTGTCTTCCATCGTCCAAAAAAACTTCTATTTCTTCTGCATTTTCAATCACGTGATTATTCGTCAGGATATGGCCCTGTGGTGTCACAATCACTCCAGAGCCAAGACTTGTGACGGTGCGATCCAGCTGTTCACCGTATATGTTTTTGAGCAGGCGCTCGAGCTGGGGGTTGGTGGCAGTTAATCGACGCGGGCCTGCTGCCAGTTTTTTAGTATAAATATTGACAACCGCGGGCGCGGCTTTTGATACTGCATCAGCATAAGAAAAAGGCCCCGAAGGCAAGGCACTGGCAGATGTTTTTGTTTTGTCTTTTTCCTTGTTGTCGATCTGCAGCCATGTGCTGGGCATGATGAAAATCAATGCGGCTGCGGCAATGATGCCAACGGTCGCAGATTGTGCCAGGAATAAAAGTATTTTTCGTGGGGACATGGGTTCGCTACAGTATCACGCGCATGGCCTGACGTCAGCATAACCCCCTGCTATGATTAAACGTCTAACCTTAAGATAGATCAAGTAACATGACAGCATTGCAAGATATCGTCAGCTATACCAATAGCTATCTGCAAATAGATCAGTTTGCGGATTATTGTCCAAACGGGTTGCAAGTGGAAGGGCAATCTGAGGTGGGGAAATTGGCTACTGCCGTGACGGCCAGCCTGGCGGTGATCGAACGCGCCATAGAATGGGGTGCGCAGTGCCTGTTAGTGCATCATGGATATTTCTGGAAAAATGAACAGGCGATGATTGCAGGGATGAAAAAACAGCGAATACAGAAATTATTGCAGGCTGATCTGAGCCTGCTTGCGTATCACTTGCCGCTGGATGCACATCCTGTTGTGGGAAATAATGTTAAAATTGCTCAAATACTGGGAATAACACAACTGGAGCCGCTTCAAAAGCACTGTAAAATGCCCATTGGTAATGTGGGCATGCTGGCGCAACCTGTTGATATCGTTGAGTTTGTCGACTACTGCGAGCAACAGTTAGACAGAAACGTCATCGTTGTGAATAGCGGACCTGGACAAGTACAGCGTATCGCTTTTTGCACAGGAGGCGCGCAGCATCTGATTACCGATGCCGTTGACTGCCAGGCAGATGTTTATCTGACTGGCGAAATATCTGAACAGACGACGCATATTGCCCGGGAATGCGGGTTACACTTCATTGCGGCGGGGCATCATGCTACCGAGCGTTATGGTGTGCAGGCCCTGGCAGCTCACCTGGCAGACCATTTTGGACTTGAACATCGGTTTTTTGATGAAACAAATCCCGCCTGACAGGTGTAGAATGCTCGATTTGCCTTGACGTTTTTTACTAGTTACGCCATCCTACCGCGCTTTCCTTTTAGGTGGCAGATTTGTATTCGCGATTTGGTGTGGTCGATAGCGAGGGAAGCTGGCTAAATGCAGGTTATTAGGTAATCGATAAGGAGATTTACATGTCGGATCATGTAGTAGACACGGGCCGTCGTAAAATGTTGACCGTCAGTGCTAGTGTCGTTGGTGCGGTCGGTGTCGCGGCGACTGTCGTACCATTTGTTTCCACCATGAGCCCCAGTGCACGCGCACTGGCATCAGGAGCCCCGGTAGAGGTCGATGTCAGCAAGCTGCAGCCCGGGCAAAAAATTCAGGTTGAATGGCGACGCAAGCCGGTATGGATTGTACGCCGCTCTGAAGAGATGGTTTCACTGCTGTCCAAAACAGAGCAGAAGGTCCGCGATCCCAATTCGGATGAGTTAACCCAGCAACCAGAATTCGCACGTAACCAAATGCGTTCACTGACCTCCGACATCCTGGTACTTGTAGGTATCTGCACTCACCTGGGCTGTTCACCAACCTTCCGGCCAGAACTGGCCCCGGAAGATCTTGGGCCGGACTGGGTAGGAGGGTTTTACTGCCCATGCCACGGTTCTTTCTTTGACATGGCGGGTCGTGTTTACAAAAACGTCCCGGCCAACAAAAATCTCGAAGTGCCACCTTACAAATTTATTACTGATAATTTACTTCTGGTTGGCGAACTTGACGAGGGAGCGGCATAAATGACTAACAAAGTTGGTGGAATTATTGGGTGGGTAGATTCCAGACTGCCCGTAATAGAATTTTGGGAAGCGCACCTGTCGAAATATTATGCGCCAAAGAACTTTAACTTCTGGTATTTCTTCGGCTCGCTGGCACTTTTAGTACTTGTTATCCAAATCATCACAGGCATCTTCCTGACCATGCATTACAAGCCTGATGCCGAGCTGGCATTTGCCTCAGTTGAATACATCATGAGGGATGTCAATTGGGGATGGCTGGTGCGCTATATGCACTCAACCGGTGCATCCGCGTTTTTCGTTGTTGTTTACTTACATATGCTGCGCGGGCTTATGTATGGATCATTCAAAGAGCCGCGTGAGCTAATCTGGATTTTTGGAATGCTGATTTATGTCTGTCTCATGGCTGAAGCATTCATGGGTTATTTGTTACCATGGGGACAGATGTCCTACTGGGGTGCCCAGGTGATCGTGAATTTATTCGGCACCATTCCTGTGATTGGTGATGACCTGGCTCTATGGATTCGAGGCGACTATGTGGTTTCAGATGCAACCCTGAATCGCTTTTTTGCTCTGCACGTCATTGCGGTGCCGATTGTATTGCTTGGCCTGGTGGTCGCTCATATCGCTGCGTTGCATACTGTAGGTTCGAATAACCCAGACGGTGTTGAAATCAAGAAAAACAAAGGTCCTGACGGCATCCCTGTTGATGGCATACCATTTCATCCTTATTACACCGTCAAAGATATCGTCGGAGTTGTGGTATTCCTGTTCTTCTTTGCGCTGGTAGTGTTCTTCGCGCCGGAGATGGGTGGATACTTCCTGGAGCATGCCAACTTTGAACCGGCAAATCCATTGGCAACACCGGAACACATTGCACCTGTATGGTATTTTACACCTTTCTATACAGTGCTTAGAGCGATACCAAATCCATTTTGGGGGGTTGTCGCCATGGGCGCTGCGGTAGCCGTATTGTTCTTTCTCCCGTGGATTGATAAAAACAAGGTAAAATCAATAAGGTACAGAAGTTTCCTGTATAAAGTTAATCTTTTTGTATTTTTGGTTGCTTTTGTCTGGCTCGGTTATCTGGGTATGCAGGCGGTAACACCCATGGCCTCACAAATGGCGTTGAGATTATCTGAATTATATTTTCTGTTCTTTGTTATTCTGGGTATCTACAGCACACAGCGTTCGGTAGGGTACTACATCATGTGGTTCATCATACTTGCCGGGCTTATTACTGTGTATGACGTTTTCAGGAATAATCCGGAAATTGCCGACCTTACATGGAAAACATGGATGATTCCAATAGCCTATTTATTCATTACTTTACTCGGTGCGGCATTTACTAATCTTGATCAGGATAAACAAGTTCCAGAGAGGGTAACTTCATGAACAAAATAGTCAGGTTTATTTGTGTAGCTACTCTGCTTGGGTCGTTTCCCCTGACGACACCAACGAGCTGGGCCGCGGGTGGATCCGGACCATTGTTTGACATGCATGTGGATATTCATCAACAAAGATCTTTGCAGCGCGGTGCACGCTTGTTCATGAATTACTGCCTGTCCTGTCACTCGGCTGAGTATAGCCGCTACAACCGAGTCGCAAAGGATCTTGGAATCAGTGAAGAAAATATGCGCGATAATCTCATCTTCACGGGACGCAAGTTCGGTGACACGATGACAGTTGCGATGACTGAAGAACAGGGAAAAGAATGGTTTGGCGCCCCGCCACCTGACCTGAGTGTGCGTGCACGTTCACGCGGAGCGGACTGGATTTACAGTTTTTTGAAGTCTTATTACCTGGACGAAAGTGCGACGCGTGGAGTGAATAACCTGCAGTTTCCTGGTACTTCAATGCCCCACGTTTTGTGGGAGCTGCAGGGTTTGCAGGTATTGAAAGAAGATACTTCAGGTGATGAAGCCGCCGGCCATGGCGTGAAAGACAAAAACCTGTTTGAAATAGTATCGCCCGGTAAGATGACAGAGGAAGAGTACGATAAGGCAGTAGTAGATATTGTGAACTTTATGGTCTATATGTCAGAGCCAATCCAGCTTAAACGCCAGACCATTGGCGTCGGTGTGTTATTCTTTCTTGCAGCACTCGGCATACTGGTTTACTTCATGAAGCGTGACTACTGGAAAGACGTACACTAGGCACTTTAAATAACATAAGCGTGGACTATTTATGGCGTTAATCGCTAATCGAAGATCGGTGATGACATTGTTTTCGGATCCAACCTGTATTCAAAGTCATCGTACCAGAATTGTGCTGTCTGAAAAGGACATTACCGCCGACGTAGTTCAAATAGACGAGAACAACAAACCTGAAGATTTGTCTGAACTCAATCCCTACAACTCGGTACCCACCTTGGTGGATAGAGACCTGGTTCTCTATGATTCACGTGTCATCATGGAATACTTTGACGAAAGATTTCCACATCCGCCACTGATGCCCGTTGACCCGGTGTCTCGTTCGCAGTCCCGTCTGGCATTATTTCATATAGAAAAAGATTGGTATAAGCCGGTCGATGATATTCTGCATGGCGATGAAGAAACCCGCATGCAAGCAAAAAAAATACTTGAAGATAGCCTGCTTAGCTCCTTAGAAATATTCAAGGCAAAACCATATTTTCTGAGCGACGAATTCAGCCTGGTAGATTGCTCTATTGCTCCACTGTTGTGGAGACTTCCCAGTCTGGGTATTAATCTGCCCGCCAATGCAAAAGCGATCATCGAATATAGCGAACGCGTGTTTGATCGACCTTCTTTTCGAAGTAGCCTGTCGGAAGAAGAGTTGGAATTACGCCCATTATAGTATTTTGTTTTCCACTCCTGTTGATTGTCGTAGTTACACAGAGGGTTCGGTAACATACCTGACTAAGTCATGACGTCTACTCGTCCATATCTCATTCGCGCGATGCTGGAGTGGATTCTGGATAATGGGATGACGCCACACCTGTTAATAGATACCCAGGACGAATCTGTGCAGGTACCGCGCCAATATGAACAGGATGGCAAAATCGTCCTGAATATAAGCCCGACGGCGACCCAGGATCTGACGATAGACAATGAGGTTGTAACATTTAACGCGCGCTTTGGCGGAGAGCCAATGTCTGTTTATATTCCGGTTAATTTTGTTTTAGCGATTTATACACGTGAAAATGGCCAGGGCATGATGTTTGGAGAAGATAACGAGGTGACTCCACCCCCTGAACCGGATGGTCCCACTACTAAGCGTCCGCACTTAAAAGTAGTTAAGTAGCCGCTAAAGAGTCACTTGTGCAAATGTACTGCGACCGGGAGCTGTCGCAGCAAGTAAAAACCAATTCCGGTAAAAAACAAGTGACCTGCAATGGTATTAGTAAAAAACGGTATGCCGGCAATATAAGCCTGCAGCAAACCTGCCAATGTGAGAGGGTACATACCGTGAGTGAGCCATGCCCCGAAATTTGTAATGATAAAGAAAAGAATGGCAGAAAAAACAGCTGCCAGCGTCATGTTTAAAATTGTAGACTGTTTTATTAACAGGTGACAGGTTGTCACAATAATAGCAATGCAGCCATAGACATATAGCATGGAGCTGTGCATACCCAGGAATATGTCGCTGATCAGCATGGCAAGTAATGGAATGATCAGCGCGGTGCGGAGACTTTTGAAATGTGTTGCTGCCAGCAATGCCATGGCGCCTACAGGGGTAAAATTGGGTGGGTGAGGTACAAGTCTGCTGGCGGTGAGCAATAAGATAATCAGCAAAACCCATTGCCATGGCGGCAGTGAGTGTCTGGTATTCACGCATTCCATAGTCTTGCAGCTCCTCTAACTCCGCTTGAGTCTCCATACATTGGAGGCACCAGTTTAGTACGTACAGTATCTGAAAAAATAAATTTATTCCAGATTAATGGAATATTATTATATAGACGGGAAACATTGGACATCCCGCCACCCAGGACAATGACATGCGGGTCCAGCAGGTTAACTACGCAGGCCAGACTTTTTGCGAGCCTGTGTTCATAGCGTAATAAACACTGTTTCGCATCATCATCGCCATTATGTGCACGCTGTACAATTGTTTGCGCAGAAGTTTTTTTCCCGGTAGCAAGCAAATAATCTTCAGAAAATCCGCTGCCGGAAAGAAATGTCTCCAGGCAGCCGTATTGACCACACCAGCATTTGTGAAGAGATAGTTCTTCAGCTGTTGCATAGGGAAGCGGGTTGTGGCCCCACTCTCCCGCAATGGAATTGCAGCCGGCCACCAGTTTTTTATCTATAACAAGACCGCCACCACATCCGGTGCCGATAATCACTCCAAAAATTATCTGTCCAAACTGTGCGTTCCCATCAATCGCTTCTGATAGGGTGAAACAGTTTGCATCATTTTCTATTTTTACCTCACGCGTTAGTATCTTCTGCAGATCACTTAGCAAAGGTTTTTGATTTAAACAGGTGGTGTTGCTGTTTCTTATTAAGCCATTTTCAGGAGAAATTGACCCGGGAGTGCAGATACCAACACTGGCTGTGCACCCTATCCGGGTTTCTGTATTCACAACTAAATTTCTAATGCAGTTCAGTATATCGTGGTAATTGCTGGCAGGGGTTTCAATGCGCTGACGGTAAATTTCATTGCCAGAATAATTTAAAGCAATGATCTCGGTTTTTGTGCCGCCCAAATCAATGCCTATGCGAACAGGATCAGACATTGCTATCAGGTTCTGGCGGGATTAATTCCCGGTCCCAGTAATAGCAGGTGTGTTGCTTTTCACCTATGCTGCGAGCCAGCACAAATAGAAGATCAGACAAACGATTAAGATATTGCAAGAGTATATTGCGGATATCGCAATGATTTGAATATTTGACCATTGTTCTTTCTGCTCGCCTGCAAACAGTGCGTGCGACATGGCACTGAGCGATGGATGCACTGCCTCCCGGTAAAATAAATTCTTCCAGTGGCGGTAAATGCTGATTGTAATGGTCAATCCAGCGTTCCAGCCAAGTGATATTCTCGCGACTTATTAAATGGCACTGAGGCGCGCTTAACTCTGCGCCAATATTAAATAAATGGTGCTGAATAGCCACTAATACGTTTTCGATGGTTCTGTCGATATCATGCGCAACAATACAGCCAATATTTGCATTGAGCTCATCGATATCACCTTGGGCATGAATCAAAAGGCTGGCTTTATCTACGCGTTTACCATCAGCCGTATAGGTAAAGCCGCTGTCACCCTTGCGAGTGTAAATTCTGGTCAAGCGATTAGTCATATCTTATATATTTACTTTGAATCCGGTATACACAGAAAAATCCCTGGATTCAAAACCAAATGCATCCTGATAACTCTCATCCAGCAGATTATGTATCCTGGCATAAATATCAACCCTGTTATTCAGGCGATATCTGGTATTTAAATCAATCAGCATATAATCGTCCAGTGTGACACGGGTTCCATTGCTGAAATCAAGATCCCTGCGCTTGCCAATATAATCAATACTGATATTTAGATGTGCTCTGTTTTGCGAAAAATTATAATTAATTTGATTTGACCATTGGTGCCTGGGACGCCGTATCTCAGATTCAGTGCTGCCAGTCTGGTCGGGCTGACGGGCTTTGAGGTAAGTATATGAACCATGCATGGTTAAATCATCAGTAAGTCTGGCATTGAAGGATAGTTCCAGCCCCTCACGTTCACTGCGGTTTTCACTATTCACTGTCGTTGACTCAAGGGTGGGTAAAAATATGGTTTGAATTTCATCTTGCAGATCCTCCCAAAACAAAGCGCTGTCAATTGTAAGCTTCCCATTGAATAATTGTTGCGAAAAACCTATTTCGAAGGATTCTGATGTTTCGCTTTCAAGTTCAGGGTTTCCTAAAAAGTTATTGGGTGCAAAGCCAAAAATTTCTGTGAATGTAGGATTTTTTACGCCGGTGGCATGTGTCGCATAAATTTTGGTGTGGCTCCATGGCTGAAAATAACTGATCCCCACTTTATAGGTCTGATGATCGCGGAATTCATCATTATCGTCATCACGAAGTGCTGCGGACAATGACCAATTGTCGGATAATGCAGCTTTATATTCCACGATTTTTGCAAGGCTTGTTATTTTTTGTCGCTGATTAGGGTCAAAGCCGGGAAAAGCAACGCCCTGCTGGTTAAACCTTTCCTGTTCACGTTCAAAGGCCATGGTCACAGATTGCTCCCTTGCCGATGTATTAAACATTTTAAATTCCATGGTTGTCTGGAAGGCGTGCTTTTCTTTGGTTGAAGCGGTCTTTGAAATCCCAAACAATGGATCATTGGAACCATTGCGTGTTTTTAGTAATGATGATTCAAGCATATGGCGCCAACGTCCTTCAAAAGAAGTAATCTTGATATAGCCACGTGTATACAGTTGATTAGTGTTATTTCTGCCCAAGCCGTCGAGTGGTACGCCGAAAGGGGCGGGGTCAAAATCGTTACTGGCATTGGTATAATGTGCTGAGAAGCCAGCAGTTATTTGACTATTCGGCTGGAATGCGGTTTTTGTGTTAAAGCTTGAATTTCGATACCCATCGCGTTCGCTGCCACTGTTGGAGATATTAAAACCCTTGCTATCCGTGAGTGAGCCACTGGCTGAAAAATTAACTTTATCGGTGGATGTTGAAAAATTTAGATAACCCTGACTGAACCTATTGGCGCCATGGTGCGCAGCTACCGCGACCTGGTTGTCCTTTCTGGCACCACCGACAGTGGTAATGTTGATGACACCTGCGAGCGCATCACTGCCCCATAATGCGCTTTGAGAACCCCGAACAATTTCAATTCTTTCAATGTTATATGCCGGCAATTGTGCGAAGTTGAATTCCGAACCTGCTGCCGGGTCATTGACTTCTATACCATCGATTAGGACTAATACCTGATTTGCCTCTGATCCCCGAATACGTACCTGTGTCAGGCTTCCCGGATTTCCCTGGGTAGTTATGTTTAAACCTGCAACCGATTGGAGCACTTCTGAAACATAGGTAGCATTGCGACGATCAATTTCCTGTCTGGAAATGACGGTCACTGCATTTGGAGTATGATTAGTGTGCATGGGGCTGCGACTGGCGGTGATGCTGATGCCCGGGAGTAGTTCGTCGCCAATGCCTATAGCCGGAAAGAATAATAACAGTAGCAGCGTGGTAATGTGCAATATGCTCATGGTGTCTCCCGTTGTGTAAGAGGTTTTGAGCAAATGCAATGAGGCGTAATAACCCGTGTTTCACACATTGCAGTTTTTAATGCTGCTTGGCATGAAATACAGGCAGCCCGAATTGCCCACCGCAATTTGCTGCGCGGTTGATAGGCCGGTCTCCGGGCTCTCACTGTAAGCGTATGGCAGCTTTGCTGTTTTGTGCCTGTACTATCACTGACAAAGAATATAATCGAGTGCAGTTGCTTATAAAGGCAGCCTTCCCATGTTTTACACAGTGGCACATTGCCTATATATCAGTTGATTACCGTTGCGGGGGCAGCTCTGGTCTCACACCAGATTCCCTGTTTCATCCCGATCTGTTATTAGCGGATCGGGACACCTATACCGCTTGATATAAGGAACCCGTTATGATGAACGATTCCAATTATTCAATAAGTAATTATATCCTACTTTTTTGATTGGAGTATTTCCAGATCACGCAGAACCTGTTCGCTATGGGACTTGGGGTGGATATTTTTATATCGCACCCGCATTATGCCGGCTGGATCAATAATAAAAGTCCGTCTCTTTGCAAATTTAAAAATGTGTAAATCAAATAATGCCTGATACTTTTTTGCTGTAGTGCCATTGTTATCGGCCAGTAACGGGAAAGGTAGCTGATATTTGGTTGCAAATTCAGCGTGACTGAGCGAATGATCGACACTGATTCCCAGTAGAGATGCATTCAAGTTCTTGAATAGCTGATAGTCGTTTCGAAATTCACAAGCCTCAGTAGTGCACCCGGGAGTGTTGTTTTTGGGATAGAAGTACAACACAAGCCAATGGCCCCGATAGTTGTCTAAAGAGTGGACATTACCGTGCTGGTCAACAAGTTCAAAGTCGGGTGCTGGCTGGTCTGGTTGTACTTCAGATTTATCATTCATATTGGCCATCATAAACCTAAAGTCACGCAACGTCAGGATTCAATGTTTAGCCTGCCACCTCGTGGCATGACACTATAAATCGTGGTGAAATAGATGCCGGTGGATCGCCGAGTCATGACAATTTGTTTGAAAAGGCAAGAATAATAAGGCTTGCCCGCCCGGTAGTATGACAAAGACGTCATAATAATTAACTTAATTTTCATACTCAGCAGGGATAGTTAAGTACAATACTGCATTAAGAAAATCGGTCTAAAGATTCATTGCTCTCATGTGCGGCCAGTTATCGGTCAATAATGGCCACTCACGCATGACTACAACCCCGTGTGACGCGAGTCACAGTAACTTTGCAGCAAGGGCCATATGAACAGCGGCCAAAATAAACCTCAGAAATAACAGTGAGTTACATTATGTTACATCATTACACTCCAGTAACCCGACATTTACTTTCTTCGATTGTATTCATTATATCAATGGTGTTTGCCGGTCACGCATCTGCTGCGATGGTTGAATACAAGGCGAGTTTATTTGGCACCGGTATGCAGGTACATTATTGTATTGACCTTGATTCCCGGGGAACTATTCTTGGCGATTACAATGAAACCGAGGGTACGCTTTCAAATATTCGTGGCGCGCTGGATTTCGTGACAATTACTGAAGGGTTTATTAAGCGCGGATATAACAATGTTAAAAATTATGTGCTCGGGACGTTTAATGATAACGCGCCGGAGTATTTACGGGACAAAAACATTTTTGTAGACCTTTCGCGCGGTGCTGAGTACGAAGAAACAAAGGTGACGGCAAATAAAGTCAGAGAATGGGGATGGGCAATGTATTATGATCCGTCAGAATATTCTACCGCAGAACAGTTGTTTGCTAATCGTGATTTTCTTAAAACAGTGATGAATCCTTATAAAACGTTTAGCCAGCTATGCCCAAACTATGCAGGGGATAGTACAGGTGGTGACCATGGCTGGTGCGCAGCCGGCGTTGAATTTTTCGCAGACTATGGGACGCCTGCGCCGGTTCCTCTTCCTGCTGGATTCTATCTGCTGGTCACCGGCGTGATAGGATTAGTGTCATTTGCACACCGCCGTAGTTCAGGTGTCCTGCAATAGAAGAGTCGCATTAAGTCGCCGTGAATTCTTTATCCGTTAAATACCAGTGCAATTTGGTATGAAGTGAAACGACGGATCCGACAATAATCAGGGTTGGACTCTGCACGTGCTGTTCATCTACCAGCGTAGGCAGGCTGGTCAAGTCGCCGATCAGGACTTTTTGATCGGGTGTCGTACCCTTGGAAATGAGCGCGGCCGGTGTATCCGGACTCAGGCCATGCCTGCTTAACTGGTCGCAAATAATTTTTAAACCATGTAGTCCCATGTAGAAAACAATTGTCTGTTGTGCATGGGCAAGCATATTCCAGTTTAGGTTGACTGTTCCATCTCTTAGATGCCCTGTGACAAAAATACATGCCTGTGCATGGTCACGATGTGTTAACGGGATACCTGAATATGACGCACATCCGGCGGCGGCGGTAATACCAGGAACCACCTGGAAATGGATACCTTCTTCCATCAGGGTTTCAATTTCTTCACCGCCGCGGCCAAAAATAAATGGGTCGCCTCCTTTCAGCCTCAATACCCGTTTTCCCTGTTTCGCTAAACGAACTAACAACTGGTTGATGGATTCCTGTTGTAAGGTATGGTTGGATCTTTGTTTGCCAGCATAGATTTTTTCCGCTCCTTTGCGAACTAAATCCATAATTTGATCCGATACCAGGCGATCATAAACAACGGCATCTGCCTGTTGCATTAATCTTAAAGCGCGGAAAGTGAGAAGATCCGGATCCCCGGGTCCTGCGCCGACCAGGTAGACTTCACCTGTATCATTGCATGCATATTGTTTCGAAGTTAATTTTGTCTGCAGTAAGTCCTCCGCAGCTGACCGCTTTCCTGCCAACACCATTTCCGCAATTGGCCCCTGCAGCACTTCTTCCCAAAACCTTCTGCGAGTATCATCATCGGGAATGGTTTGGGTTGCCGCCTCGCGGTATTTTTCAACCAATGTTGCGAGTGAACCATAGGCAGATGGAGTGCAACGTTCCAGATTCCTCCTCAGGAGCCTGGCGAGCACAGGTGAAGCGCCGCCAGTGGTGATGGCAATCTGAATGGGATCTCGGTCGATCACTGAAGGTAATACCGCATTTCCCTGTTTGAAGTCATCCGCGACGTTTACCAGTATATCCTGCATTTTTGCCAGCTGACTGATCTGCTTGTTTAGTTCAGTATTATTGGTCGCGGCGATCACCAGATATGACTGATCGATATCCGCTTGCTGAAATTCTCTGAAGTGGATGGTTAATGCATTGTTTATATGAAGAGTTTCAAGCTCTGGGCAGATTCTGGGAGCGATCACGGTAATGGCTGCCTCGGCCTTCAATAGCATTTTAATCTTTCGGGTAGCAATCATGCCGCCGCCAACGACCAGACACCTTTTGTGCTTAATATCAAGGAAAATTGGTAACAGGCTCATGTTTGTTGTAATAATTTGAGTTGTTGGGTAATGGGGCCAGTAAGATGTGCAATACGTTTTCGCATCACTGACCCGATAGCATCTGTCACACCAAATACAGGGTCCAGAAGCGACTCATTGACCATGGATAGATATAGTAATGCATCTATAGAAGTTTTGGCATCAGGACATTGATTGACTAAAGCATCAATTTCGCGCCGGTATTGATGCTTTAATTCGCTGGTAAAGTTTTCCAGCTCTTCCAGTTCCCGCCAGCGATAAGTCTTGCCATGGCTGATATCGAAGTATTCCCCTATTGTATTAAAAATCTCGACCGCAACCTCCTGGTCATTCGGCTTGCCAAGCACAGTTTGAATAACTTCTATCCCGGCCTGTCCATGAGCGCTGAAAATAGATGTTAATCGGGCTGCCAGCTTCCCACTTTTCGAGCAAGTACTGACGAGGTCATAATTTGGATGGGGTTTGCTTTTGACAGGTATAGAATGTGGGCACTGCCTGATGAAACCAATATAAAAGGCATTACGACGTTTGCCGCGCTTCCAGATATCGAGCTTGGTTTGCTCGTCAATCAGGTTCGGCTGCAAAATCAGTCGAACGGATTTCATTAATGCCATTGAAGACTCTTCAAAAGGCAGGAACTCGACTAAAAATTGTGCCAGGTCCGGCCCCATCGAACCTTTGGCGACAGCGTCACACTCAAGCAGGCAGCGTGCATTGTCTGAGTTAGGGGCACACCACCAGGCGCGACGTGCGATTTCGTTGGTTAATCCACTGGCATGTACTACGGCAACGACGGCTTCCGGCTCACCCAGTAATAACAGTTTTTCCAGACTATCCTGACGCGCCGGACCCATGCGGGTCCAGCGCCTCAGAAAAACCGGATATCCACCGGGTGAGCCAAGTACTTTCGACGAAAGCCACTGACGAACAATTTTCAGATATTTTTCATCTTTACAGCCGGGATTCAAACGGATTATCGCTTCGCCATTTTCTGACAGGGCATGAATTTCCATTCGTGATTCATCAATGCGTATTGCCTGGAGTGGACGTGCAAACAACACGTTGAGGCGTAACTTATCTTGGTCTGATAGGTCCATTAATTCAGTTGTATTCGTTGTCCAAACGGTGTCGGGGCATTGCCTTTGACCAGCCAGATTACCGGGTAGTTGGGATGATAGTGGGGAAATTTACCAATACAGTCGCTGAAGTACACCATCAATTCCGGTGCCTGGTCCTGTGATTCTACCCAGTCAAATACAGGACGAAAATCAGTGCCACCGCCGCCGCCGAATGATTTGGGCAAGGTCAGCGTTTCCCATGATTCATATATCCATGGTGAACCATCCGCCAGCTCGGCATCACAGGCGAGCAGGCTTATACGTGCACGCAGCTGCCCTTTAATGGCATCTATTTCACACAAAAATTCATTCATTTCCTCGTCACCAATCGAACCGCTTACGTCGATGGCAACGACCATATTCACCTGTGAGCTGCGCAAGCTGGGATAGATTGATGGTTCGCCACGGCGTGAAGAGGGACGCGAGTAGCTGTAATCATCCCTGGCCGTGGTGCTCATATGTCGTGCCAGCAGTGCACGCCAAGGTAACCTGGGTTGCAGCATAAATTCGACCAGGCGTGCCATCGAGACACTTAGTTTGCCTGCCTGTTGTGCTTGCTGTGCCGCACCGGCTAAACGTTGTTGCCACTGAACAGAGAGATTATCCATTTCCTGGCGGGTCATACTGGCCGGTTGTGGTGCTCCTTCACTATCAGCTTCAGGTGGTTTGTTGTTTGTCTGGTTCTGGTCGGGAGGAGAATTATTTTCTGAATCCAGAGGATCAGTAATTTCGTCATTGCCTTCATCATGCTCGCCTGAATTTTCGGCATCACCTTCTTCCTTGTCCTGCAAACAATGGTAGATTTCTTCGGCGGACATGCCGGCAAAACTTTCTTCCACGAGTGTGCCAGGGGGCGCATGGAAACCTTCTTCGATAAGTATAGGATTGACTGCATACTCACAAGCCAGATCCCAGCGGTGCTTTACCCGATGTCCCCTTCGAGAAAAGTGGGAAAGCGCACAATGCAAAGCCTGCTTGGCTAATTCGAACTGTGTTTCGCTGCTATGCAGCTGGTTAATATACTCATAATTATAGTAAATTTTTCTGGCATCTGTGGCCGTTGTTGTGCACCAGGCGGGATCTGCCATTTCTAACGGCATGCGAAGTACCAGTGCTCCCAAAAACGGTTTATCCAATATCAGTCGCGTGCGTGCTGCAGCCAGCTTGGCATCCACAGGGTTGTCGCTCACGGTGACTTCTTCCTATTGTTCGTAAAGCACAAGGTCAGCGACTGAGTCAGCCCAGCCAGCAAATTCTGGCAGTTCAAATATTTTTTCACCAATGGCGCGGTGCATATCCGAAATCATCATTACTCCCATTTCTTTTTGGGGGAATTTATGCGCGTAATTTAAAATATTCCCCTGAATGGATGCCGCGTTGTCGAATTCGTTGACGCGTATCGCCTGCCCGACGAGTGCAGAAGCCACGGCATATTGCAAGTCAATTTCTTTGGGCACAGCCACTTCCCGGCCATGGATGATATCTTCTATGCTTGGCATAGAGTCCAGGTTTTCAATGAATGCATTCAGTTCTACTCCGGCAGCCGGACCAACACAGGCCTGAAGTGTCTCAAGTAACATTGTTCCCTGGTCAATGAATTTGTGAAGGGCGCGATGCGCAAATTCCCAGGATCTTGGTGACGGAAAAGCCATGGGATTTTGAGCCGCATCAAAATCGAAAATCAAGTCAGGTCTGAAACGTAAAAAGGCAATAATTCGATCATCAATATTATTGGCATAAGCCCATGCGACCCAGTCATCCAGATTGGTGTCTACTTCATAATGTGAAAAGCGATTGGCCAGTGGTGCAGGCATTGTGTATGTAACACCACGATCCCCCTGCCGGTTACCCGCTGCGAGAATTGCCCAGCCATCCGGTATTTCATATTGACCCAGCTTGCGGTCGAGAATTAACTGGTAGGCGGCGGCAGAGACGCTGGGTGCCGCCGAGGTTATTTCATCCAGGAACAAAATCCCTTTGCTGCCGTGTCTTTGCTGATCTGGCAGCATGGCAGGGACGGCCCATTCCACGCTGTTTTCAACGCGAAATGGTATGCCACGTAAATCACTGGGTTCCATTTGCGAGAGTCGAATATCAATCATGGGTGCATCATTATGCTCGGCTACTTGCGCGACGATCTGTGATTTACCCACGCCCGGCGGGCCCCATAGCATTACGGGTGTGTGTTGCCCTTCAGTGGCTCCGTGAAATTCTTTGTTTAGAACTGTAAACAGATGTGCAGGTCTCATTGTAAAAATTATCGTGGTGATTTAGAGGGATGATCCTGATAAGGCTGATAAATTACAAATGTCATCAGGAAAGTGGCGGTGGCGCCTAACCATTTTAAAAGCTACAAAAATATTAACAATCCGGGCTTGAACTCGCAGTAATTGATCAACAGTTTTATTCGCCTTAAAAGCCGGCTTTCTTGTACCACTCGTTCGCCTTGTGTTCGTCTTTTTCTATCAGCGTGCCTTGCTCATACATCATTGCCAGTGTGGTTTGTGAACCGGCAAGTCCCTGTTCGGCGGCTTTGGTAAACCAGTACACGGCTTTTTCGCCATTTTGTTCAACACAGTCACCTTCCATGTACATAAAGCCCAGACCATGCTGTGCCAGTGCATGCCCCTGTTCGGCGGCGGCGCTCATCCATTTAAAGGCGGTGTCTGGATTCTCTACAACCCCGAGCCCGTTTTGACACATGATTGCGACCCGATGCTGGGCATCGGCATGGCCTTTTTCTGCCAATGGCGACAGTAACTGCATGGCACGTGAAAAATGTTTTGACTCGAACGACTGAATGCCGCTGGCGAAATTGATTTCATCTGCTTCATCCATGGGATCTCTCTTCATGCGTGGATTTAAAGTGTGATAATTCTAAAACAAACTGAAAGCTCACCGAATACCCCTGATGAGTGCCATATCATGTGATATAATATCCATAAATTTCAAGAAGTTAGTCGCCCCTCCATAGAGATATTTTGATGCTGCAGGGCATTTTGTATGCTTCGTCCACCTCAAGCATGGCTGTAAAAATCAATGACAGGATCATTAGCGGAATCGCAACAGGTAGTTGACGCGTTTATGCGTAGCGCGATTGGAAGGGTTGCAACAGGACCCGAATATAGTAAGGATTTGTCATTCGAAGAATCCCGCACCGCACTAAAATACATTCTTCATGGTGCAGCCGACCCTGTGCAGGCTGGAATATATTTGATTGCCCTGCGCATGAAGCGTGAAACTGAAGAAGAGAATGGTGGAAGTCTGCAGGCCATACTTGATGAAACTGAGCGTGTCGTGGCAGAGGTTGATACGGTGGTCGATATTGCCGAACCATATGATGGCTATCTCAGGGGTGCACCGGTCACCGCATTTTTACCGGCTTTACTTGCGGCATGTGGAGTGCCCGCAGTAAGTCATGGTCTGGAAGAAGTGGGACCAAAATTCGGTGTCACACAGCGCAAGGTGTTGCGCGCGGCAGGTATCAGCGTCGATTTAAGTGTGACCCAAGCCGCTGACAGGATCAATAATTCTGAAATTGGCTGGGCTTACACAGATCAGGCGCAGTTCTGCCAGCCTTTGCATGATTTGGTTCCCCTAAGAAAGAGAATGATTAAACGACCGGTTCTGACAACGGTCGAGGTACTGGCCAAGCCCATATGTGGCAAACGCTCCACACATCTGATGACCGGTTATGTGCACAAGCCTTATCCTCCTGTTTATGAAAAGTTGGCTAAACTGGCGGGCTATGATTCTGCGGTACTTGTGCGTGGCGTGGAAGGCGGGATTACACCTGCACTAAATAAACCGGCCAAATATTTTGAGTATCACGGATTAAAAGGGCCATTAGAAGAAGTCGACGTCAATGCAACACAGGCCGGCATTAATCAGACAGTACGCTGTGTTGCCGTGCCTGAGGCAGTAATGCAGCTTGATTCCAGTGGAGAATCAATTGTTAATGTTGATGGATTGGCAGAAGTCAGTGCCCGGGCCGGTCTCGAAGCACTCGATGGAAAACAGGGGCCGGCAAGAGACTGCCTGACCTATTCTGCAGCAATTATGCTCACTCATCTTGGTCGGGTAAATTCGCTGGCAGAAGGTGCAGAGACGGTTTCAAAGGTTATCGCAAGCGGCGCAGCGATACGGTGTTTTCAAGCAAGCTAAACTAAGTTTATTTTAGTCATTAATATAAAAATAGGAGTTATCATACTATGGATCAAGCATATCGTGATGCAATCACACAAATGGAGCAAAAAGGTGTAGACCCTGAATATATCCTGGGATGGCAAGGGGGTTATCTGGGACATCCCGAGCGGGAAGAACAGCGCGTAACAGATGCTTATACCGCCGGGTATGAAGATGGGCAAGGCAAATCTACTGATAATATGTCGAACTGGATAAAAGCCTGACTACTTCGAGGCCATACTTGCGATCCATGTTAAAATAAAAACCGCTTTACCCATTAAGCGGTTTTTATTCGGCAGCCTGTATATTATTTTACAAGTTAGTAACGGCTACCACGGCGGTTATTTTTAGTCGCTTCAAAGTTTACTTTAAGCGGTTTGCCATTAAAGTCTTTTCCATTCAGGCCGGCGATGGCGGCGCGTGCTTCGTGGCCCTCCATTTCTATAAAGCCAAATCCTTTGCACTGACCCGAAAATACATCTACGATAAGTTTGGATGATCTTACTCTTCCAAATTCCGAGAATAATGCTTCCAGCTCCTCGGTCTTTGTACTGGCGGGCAGGTTGCCAATAAACAGTTTTTTCATATTCGCTCCAGCATAAGTGTGTGGAGGCTAGTTAAAGCCAGAAAAAAAGAACCCCGCTAGTGCTATTAGCGGGGTTCTGCGTGTCGCGATGACCTGATGGGTTTTCTATGCCGCTTCAACACTTGTTGCTTGTGGTCCTTTGGGACCATCTTCAACTTCAAAAGTGACCTGTTGGCCTTCTTTCAGAGTTTTAAAGCCTGCTCCCTGTATGGCGCTGTAATGAACAAATACATCGGCGCCACCATTGTCCTGAGAGATAAAACCGAACCCCTTGGATTCGTTGAACCATTTTACACTGCCTGTAGCCATAAAAATAAAACCTTTAAAAAAATAATTAATCAATGTGATGTTGCATACAGGTGGTGAAACGGGTAATACAAGAGGTAACACAGAGGGAACAACTATTATTGCCAATTCAAAATCTGCAGCAGTGCCCACTATAAGCGATGTTGTACAGTAATGCTACAGTCATAAATGACCGTTCAGCGGCCATATAAAAACAAATGAAGCCACAATTTCATTAAATCTGGGCAACGAAGAGAGATATCCGAACAAAACCTGTATCTGGATTTCATATTTTGAGGATGCAGATCACTGCATCTACAATAGACCGGAAGATCCTCATTCAGCGTCGCGGCGTATGGGTATAACGGCTAGAAACCAGGGAATAAAACACACATGAATGATTTTTTAGGCATGCCTAACGAAAATGTAGGCATATTTGCGATAATTACCAAACAGGGCGCCTATTACAGTGCCAGGATCATAGCGCGTGACAAGGAAAGTTCAGAGCAATCCTCGGTGCTGATGCAAACGCCGACACCGCTGACGCGCATGTTGCTGGAACAATTGCTGGAGTCATTTGGTTTTCATCAAAACGAGGTTTTTGATGCGCTGGATACGCAGGAAGATGAATCAGTTATGATCCGGCATCCATTATGGTGAGGGCTGTGGGTGGCCGCTTAGCGAGATTTTGCAATAAATTCCAGATACTGCGCTCGCTTCAGGGGGTAAAGGTTTAGCTCACTACCATGGAGAATAATCTCGGCAAGACCATTAATGCGGTCAATTCGCGTGATCTTCCAGTCCCTGTCCTTGTTTACGGATAAAATTATCAACGGTAATCTGTGGTCAACCTGCGCGTGGATTTGCTGGTATGTTTGTAATGCGGTGGTGACCTCTTGTTCAGACTCATTGAGTGCATTGCGTAATCTTAGTGCATATTTCTTGCGCGCATGCTCTGCCAGGCTGCCGCGAGAAGGACGAATCGTCTTGCCATCGATGGTGAGTTCTACGGACTCATTGTAAATTTCGCTATTTTGTGCCGTGGAGTAATGATATGCACTAAGTATGTATGTCTGTTTAAATAGCAGTGGCCATTCAGCCTCACTCTGGCATGATGAGTTCTTTTCAGGGCAGGATGCATTTTGAGACGGGCCTTGTTTGATCAGGACCTGGTGCTCTCGATTATGGCGTTCAAACAGACCAGGAACAGGGGAGGCAAATTGAAAATCAATCTCTCTTCCCGAGGCAAACAAACAGGCATTGAAATGACCGTGATCCAGTGGCGATAAAGTCAATGCATGAAAAAAAGCCATGTCAGGTGTAACTAAAAATAAAATCTCGGCAAAAGTATTTGAGTGGTGTTGCGAACCTGCATTTTTACCCTGAGCAACAACAACATAATTTCTGTTGGTAAAAAAATCATGGAGCTGCTGGTGAGAACCTTTCTTGCAACTAAACCCCTCCAGATTATCAATTATACTGTCGCCTGCAGGCACATACTTTGGACAAATAAGCACAATGAAGATGAATATTCTAACCTTCACCCCATGTGCCTCCTTGCGGAATAGGGGGCATATCATAGTTGGCGTCATCCAATGAGTCACCCATACCATCCATGATTCGTTGCAAACCCTTAACAATTTTAGGTGCTTCAATATCAATGACATAATCCGGGATCCACTTTTTATCTTTCTCCCCCATTACACTCATCACGTGATTGCCCAGAGTGCGTTTCAAATTAAAGCCTGGTCCACTGTCTTTGTCATAGCTGCACTCGGAATATTCATCCATGCGATCATTCAGCAAAGAAACAAATTGGGTACGATATTCCCCCGGGCCATTGGCATCCAGTCGGTTGGAATGTATCAGGGTTGCAAAATTGACGCCCAGGGCATTAATGAATCGGACGCGTTCTTCTTCCTCCAGTTCACCATAGGTCATGCGATCTACCAGATGCAGCGCAAACGCGAGATATTCAGAAATAACATCAAGGCGCTGGGATTGTGAGTGAGTTTCAAAGCCTTCGTTTTCATGGTTAAGACAGGCCTCGGTTGCCAGAAGCCAGGTATTGAAGCCGATAGCCGAGGCGATTTGCTCAGGTGTGCGTTCACGGTTTTTTTGATTCCACTTGGCTTTTAATCTTGCCATCTACAGTCCTTATAACTTATGCGGGTATGTGCTGTGTATTTAACGGCTGCTACGGTACTATTGGTACCTTGGTGTGACATTTTATCATATAGAGGTGTAAGGTGATGACGGAATCTCTGTGCGAAATAGTGCAGCATAACTGTAATATTGTTGACGCAAATCATGCGGGTAATTTTACTCTTTGTACTTACCTTATGAAAATGCGGGAGTACTGTCGATGGGATAAGGGTTATTCATATGCAGAGCTTCTATCCAAGGATGAAGTTGGTGAGTGGGTCTCGCAAAGGGAGCAGTTATGGGATCAGCTCGATCATGAACAATACGAACCATTAGAAATTAATGGCGAGATGTATGATCCTTTTGATACGGATGCCATCAATGCTTCTTTACTGCCGCAGGGGCTGGTTTACAGTGGTGGTGTCGGCGCAAGGTCGGTGCCGCATTTTTTTCTGGCTAAACTTGATGCGACTGAAAAGCTTGATGATTATCAGATAGTAATATCTTCAGAGGAGTGTGCACGTGACCTGAGTTCTCCTCCGGCCATGACATTGCATGATAAAATTTTTATCCGCAAGGAATCAATTCGACGCATGCTATGGGAAAAAATGCAGGAGTGGCAGTGGCACAGGGCTGAAAATGCTGCCAGCCGGGCATTCTCCTACTATGATTTCAATAACGATATTAATGGTGCACTTGATGAAATGACTGAGGTAGAGTCGCAAGCCATTCTGCTGCATGAGCGCGGTGAAATTGAGACGGGTAGACAGTTGGGCAGTCAATGGAGAGAATACCTCTCAGGTGTAACCAATGCGCGCCTTGATTTAATATTGCGCGCCGCGAAAGATTATTATGCTGACACAGTAGTGATGCTGCCAGAATTGATTAATACCGGACAAAGTGCTTCGTTGCATTTTTACGCGGCAAATCTCAGTCCTTTGCGAAAAGAGTTGAGTCCTTCATTTATGATGGCTTATCAGAATTGGTGTGAAACTTCTGATTTGTCTGACCTGCAGCGCTGGGTTGGGCGGGGCCAGGAGCACTGGTCATCCGTTTGTAAGCAGGCACTGCACATGTTTAGGCAGCAAGCCCCTGAAAATCAAATTCAACTTTTTATTGAAAAAAGCATTTTATAAGTATTCGGAATCCGATGAGTCATAATAAACTTGTGAATATTTGCGAGGTTAAAGAAAGTAGTTTCATCTTTGAGAAAAGAAATGCTTTAAGTGATCTGTTTTGTGAAGATGTAATCACGCGTTTTGAAATAAACAAAAATGATCAATACCGGGGACGCATTGGCCAAACGGCCAGTGAAGATACCAGTATTAAACAATCAACTGATCTGGTGATAAGCGGTAAGTCACATTGGCATGATGTTGATAGGGCGCTATTCAGATCGCTCGGTCTGGCAATCCGTGAATTTCGTCATGCTTTTCCGTTTTTTAACGGGTCCTTCAAAGACATGGGTTACGGACTTCAGAGAACAAAGCCCGGTGAGTTTTATCACTGGCATATTGATGGCGGAAGTCACCAATTTAGTCATCGCCAGTTAGTGGCAATCTGGTACCTGAATGATGTGAGTGGCCCCGGTGGTGAGACGGAGTTTCTTTTTCAGAACGTTAAAATCAAACCCGAAACTGGGAAACTACTATTATTCCCGCCGTTTTGGACACACGAACATCGGGGGGTAACCCTGCAATGTGATGTTAAGTATATTGCAACCACGTGGGTCGTATTTGCCTAGTACGAATAATATAGTCCTGTCATCTCCTTCGTCACATGCCGAATATGAAGCGTATTTTCAGTTTCGCTGGCAACTGCTGCGTCGTCCGCTAGGCCTTGCGCGGGGCAGTGAGCGGGATGAATATGAAAATGTCTCGTATCACTGTACAGCGCTTGATGACAATAAAAAGGTCATTGGTGTTGGAAGAATCACCCCGTGCACGAGCAACCACATGCAAATACGTTACATGGCGGTAAGCAGGGCATACCGTAAAATTGGTATTGGTAGTATGATACTAAAAGAGTTATTACACCATGCGCAAGAACAGGGTGCTGACAGGTGCTGGTTAAATGCGAGAGTTGCCGCGGTGGCTTTTTACCAAAAAAATGGTTTTGAGGTTGTCAGGAAAGTTGACACTCATCTGGCTATTGCACATTTCTTAATGGAGATAGAGCTAAATGTCAGCGGGAACTGTGTCTGAAACGCAGACTGCTACCAGAGAGTGATCCGTCAGTTTGCCACGGGATACTGCCAAGGCGCGGCCTGTCTGCGGATTTTTTCACTCTTCGCTGAAGCTTGTTTGTGTCATATCACCCTCGGTATCGATATCGACCGTCGTTACATTTGGTAATTTTTTCAGGATGTAGGCGGCCATTAATGTGGCCATTTTTTCACTTTCAGTATGCAGGCTGGTCAGGATGCGGTCGGCGGCAATCTGGCAGCGTTGTATAGTGCCGGGATTTTCTACCCATTCACGACTCATCTGCCAACCTGCATCCATGTCTGAATCTATTTTATTAAAGAATGCTTGTGCTTCACTTAGCATATAATCTGGAACTTCAATCGGAATGGTTTTTTCATCGACGATGACTTTAAGTATCATGTTGGCAGTCCTTGGCAAAATACATACATTATAACGGATCGAGATATATCGTGCTGATCAGATTGAAAAACGTACTGGGGCCTCAGGAGCTTGCAAAAGTAAAAGAGCTTCTGGCAGATGCTGCTTTTGTGGATGGCCGCTTAAGTGCGGGCCATATGGCTGCAAGTGTGAAGAATAATCAGGAATTGGATAATTCGGATCCGCAAATGCAGGCATTAAATAATATTGTGATGGGTAATCTGGTGAGACATAAAACCTATCAGCGTGCGGCGTTGCCACTGAAAGTGGCAAGTCCATTTTATGCGCGCTATCAAGCAGGTATGCACTATGGTGAACATATTGATGATCCGGTGATGGGGGCTGGCCAGTATCAGCAACGGTATCGTTCAGACCTGGCGCTCACTATCTTTCTCAATGAGCCGCAGGATTATCAGGGTGGCGAGCTGATCATACAAACAGAATATGGCGAGCAGAAAATAAAATATGCCGCGGGTGATGCAGTGCTTTATCCGGCAACCACACGTCATCGTGTCGCTGAAGTGTCAGGGGGTGTGCGTCTTGTTGCGGTGAGCTGGGTGCAAAGTATGGTTCGCGATACTGAACAGCGAACGCTTCTCTATCAACTTGCCCGTGCGCGTGAACAGTTACTTCGCAGACATGCCGGCGAGCAATATACTAAAGACGTGGATTTAGTGTATGTCAATCTGGTGCGCATGTGGAGTCAGCTATAAGTATGGATCTAAAACCTTTTATAAGAGAAATACGTGATTTTCCAAAACCTGGAATAGTTTATAGAGATGTCACAACACTTCTCAGGGATCATCACGCATTAAGTTACGTGATTGATTATTTCTCAGACCACTTCTTCAATCAAAAGATCGATTATATTGCTGCCATAGAATCCCGGGGTTTTATTCTCGGTTCGCCTTTGGCTTATCATCTGGGAGCAGGTTTTATCCCGGTAAGAAAACCAGGCAAGCTGCCTGCAGATGTCCATGCCATTGAATATGATCTTGAGTATGGAACAGACAGGCTTGAGATCCACAAAGATGCCTTGATGCCTGGTAGTCGGGTGTTGATAGTCGATGACTTGATTGCAACTGGTGGGACTGCGGCAGCGACAGCGCAGCTTCTCGATCAGCTTGGATGTGAGTTAGTTGGTTTTGCATTTATTATAGAACTGCTTGATCTGGCTGGAAGGATAAAACTCCCTGATGTTCCTGTTTGTTCAATTGTTCAGTATTAGGTGATTCAACCATATTGTGAAATGACTCGCATAAAATCCTTTATTGTGCGGATAGTATATCTCACAGAGAAACGGTAATAGAAAAAAGAGTATGAAGGATCTGTCTAAAAACAATCGCGTCTCTAATAAGGAGCGACGAAATATCGACTCAAATCAGTCACTGTCTGTAGATAGTCTGGAGAGGAGAAAAAGGCCTGATCGTCGTATGGGTGGTCTGGATGTTCAGGTAGTCGATATGACTGAAACTGCTTTTCATAATTTTGTGCACGAATTCAAGTCAAAGAAATAAATTACTCATATAGGCCAGGACATTGACGCTGCTGGGGCAAGATCCTTGTCGTGGCACATGCGGGTACTCAAAACAATCTGTGTCTAGAGGCCCGCAGATCTAATGTTTTCCAGGTTGGGCGTTATGTCATTGCCATGCTTCCCTATGTCTTGTGCCGAACTATTATTCGATTTACCGTGATTTAACATGTCATCTTTTTGTGGATAGTCAATAGACGCATCTGCGGCGTGCATGTCCTCGATTTGTCGTCGTTGCTCAGACATCATGTCACCTCTCTTATATTTCTGTACTGCTTGAACATTGTATACATGCTATGTGACATTAGGCTTAAATTCTGAAGAAATTGTCGTGCTGCAGTTCACAGAATGTATGGCTTTTTGAATGTTGCGGGCATAAAAAAAAGCCGCATAGGAGCGGCTTTTCTTGTCGGGATCATTTCTGATAATTAGCGGTGAGACCCTTTTTCAGAATGTGCTGTGTCAACAACGTCCATGGCAATTTTAGTATATTCTTGCCGGTATCCTTCAAGTTCTGCACCTGATTCTGGAGTGAAGTATTCTTCTGCTGAAATGCCGCGGGCACGATCGAGTTCAATGAACTTTTTCTGCATTTCCAGCATTTTTTTGATTTTGTCCTGCTTAGAACTCATCTTGGTCCCTCCGAAAACAATAAATAAGATTGAAACATTAGCATAGTGTAATACTCCCGCAGATGCTGTATCCCGATCGAGATGCGATATCATCTTCCCAGCATCTTGCCAGCTAATAGCCTCCTTTTCGGCGGCTTTCAGGGAGCCCGCCAATGCGACCGCCCTGTTTGCTCGGATCACCCGGAAACAGGTCGTAAAGCGTTTTGGCATTGACGCTTTTATCTCCCCAGTGTTTGCTCATCGCTTTAACCATATTGCGCGTGTTGGGCTGATTTCCGCCATTGTTAATAAATTCATCACGTAGATAATTGACAACATCCCAGTGTCTGTCAGTGAGTTCAATTCCTTCTTCTTTGGCGATCACCTCAGCTAGCTGTTGTGACCAGTCTTCTATATTGACTAGGAATCCGGAAGGTGTGGTCTCTATAGTTTTTCCGTCGACTTCGATTGTCATAACGTGTACTCCTAACAAGCAAGTTAAATACAGATAAATAATTTTATAAAATCAAGCCATCACAGCTGGGTTTCGGGGCGCTATTTTTCCTGTGTCTCGCTGACGGCGTCAATACCCTTATGAGGTAGAAAGAGCCCGCATCCAAATCGGCGTCCGGCTCCCAGACCGTATTGCTGTAATCGCACGGACTCGGATGGCTCAAGTCCGTCGATCATTAGGCTGCGCGTCTTCAGGGTGCCGTCAGGAAATCGCAAATGGTTCATGCGCCCGCTGAGCATTTTTTTTGGTGCGATGTTTTTTCGGGCCAGCTGATCGGCTATTTGATCGAGAAATGCATCTTCGTCATCGATATTGTCAGCGATCACATAACGGGCAAATACCGTGGTCAGTTTTGAAAGTTTGCGCACAGTCGGTTTTGAAAACTCGATAGATACGTCACATAGTTGCACGGTTCTGCCGGTCAGTGCCTTGACCTGATCGATACGCTCTTGTGGTGTGCGGACAGTAAACAGTGTTCGCCTGGAGGGGTAGATCAGGTCGTCTGGTGCACTGGGGCGGATCCATCCATTGCCGGATTCTGCGCCATGGATTAAGTGAATACCGGTGATGTCGCAGTCCTCAATCCAGGGCAACTCACTAATAATTGCCTGTGAAAGAGGATAAGCGTGGTCCAGCGGTAATTGCGGACATTTAATTTTAAAGTTGACATCAACAATGTCATCAGGAACTTCAAATATTTCCTGCTTGTTGTCATCATTCCAGTACATGTCTAGGCCTGCCGGGCAGAAGTGAAAACAGATTCGAGTATATCTTCCCAATCTTCAGGAGTATCTTTGAACGGGGGGCGCACATCCATCTGAAAGAAGATTTCACCCTGACGGGCGCGTTCGCGGATGACTGTCTTTAATTCTTCAAAACTTTGCATGCCATGGTCCTGCATGAGTATTTCGCTTAATGAGAGCATGTTTTTCTTCAGTTGCTGGTGAAAAATAACCGGTCATAGGACCTGATACGATACAGCAGACGCTTTTGATCAGGTATATTCCCATTTGTAAAGCTTGTGCGCCCATGCAGTATATTGTTACAGATAAATCCCTCACCCGGCTGCAGTGTGTAATGCAGCACCGTCTGCTGCTCAGTCAGTAACTGCTCAATCATTTCCAGCGCTCTGGTCAGGGTCTTGTCCTGTTTCCACTGAATATTGCGGGCTCGGGCAGTGTAACGCATTTGTAACGAGCGACTGATCGGGTCACGGTAAAATACCGGGCCTGTCTGGCTGGGTCTGACCATTATTCCCTGTTCGATATTTGCCGGGATGGTCAGCGCATCATGCTGACGCAAAGCTGTAATCAGGGCGGGATCATGATCATATAGCTTGATATAGATAATCTCATGATCAACAAAGATGTTTTCTCCTCCATTGGGCGCATTACATACACAATGCAGAAGAAAGGAGCGAATGTGCTGCTCAAGCGGATTGTAGTAACCATCTGTGTGCCAGTTGAGCGCCCGGTCTGTATAGGGGATATAGCCTGTGGCCCGGCCGGTTCCACGCACTTCCAGGGAAGACACCTGCTGATTGTCCGCACATAAATTTTGATCAAATTGCAGCATGCCAAGCTGTCTGGCGAATGCGCTGATCACGGATTTGCTGACGGGCGCCGGGTTCTCCAGTCTATAAAGAGCAAAATTAGTGGTTGAGCAGTGTTTACGAAGACGCGCTTTTTCATCTTCCTGCAGTGCAGCGGGATCGTGGATGAGAGTCGGCTTGAGTGTGGCTGTGCTTGGCCAATAGGTTAATTTATGCTCACGCCAGCGTCTGTAATCGTCTTCAAAGTCCAGCATGATTATTAGCGACTATCGATATGTGTCCGGGTTAACGTTTTGCCAGGTTCAGCCTATTTCAGCCGGGAAGCCTGAAGCATCAAATCAATTTCATCCAATAAACTGTATGGGCTTAAATAATTACATAACTAGCTGATTGTTATGAATTATATCGTATTTTAGCAAACACTTAAATAGGGGGTTATTATAATAACTTATGACGCTATATCCCGGTTGAGATAAGACTGCCAACCCCCCGCACCCCATAGGTAGGATTTTGCTTGTCAGCGCTCAACTCTAGACTGGATCACCTGTATACAGCCGGTAGAAGGCTGTTCCGCGCGTGGAAAATATAACCCCTAAGTTAGAAAATAACTGGTGAATAGGAGAAATTAAAATGGCTGACCAGCATCATGATACACCAATGCTTGATGAGTTAGAAAACGGACCATGGCCTAGCTTTATATCTGGCTTTAAGCGTCTTCGTGACAAGCATGATGACAAGCGAATCAACGGAATGGCTAATGACTTGCTTGGTCAGTTGGAACATTCCTATGAGACCAGAAAAGGATACTGGAAAGGTGGTACCGTCAGTGTGTTTGGTTATGGTTCCGGAATCATTCCGCGTTTTTCAGAAGTCGGCGATGCATTTCCAGAATCACGCGAGTATCACACCCTCAGGGTACAGCCACCCGCAGGAAATTATTACACCACTGATATGCTTCGCCAGTTAGGTGACAGTTGGGAAAAGTGGGGCTCCGGCATGGTCACTTTTCATGGTCAGACGGGTAACATTATGTTTATCGGAACCACTACTGAAAACACACAGCATTTTTTCGATGAAATAAACGAATATGGATGGGATCTGGGTGGTGCAGGTCCATGCGTGCGTACCGGAATGTCATGTGTGGGTGCGGCACGATGTGAAATGTCGAATATCGATGAGATGAGAATACATCGAACACTGCTAAACAATTTCACCGACGATGTGCATCGTCCGGCATTACCATATAAATTCAAATTCAAAGTATCAGGTTGTGGTAATGATTGCATGAACTCGATCGAGCGGTCTGATTTTGCCATTATTGGCACCTGGCGTGATGATATGAAAGTTGACCAGGAAGAGGTCAAGAAATTCGTCGCGCGCAAAGGCCGTGAATACGTGATTGATAACGTGGTAACACGCTGCCCGACCAAAGCGTTGTCACTTAAAGATGACGACACGATGGAGGTTGACAATCGCAACTGCGTGCGCTGTATGCATTGCATGAACGTAATGGTCAAAGCATTATCTCCAGGTGATGACAAAGGCGCGACCATTTTGATCGGTGGAAAGCGAACCCTGAAAATTGGTGACCTGATGGGCACTGTCGTGGTTCCATTCATGAAACTGGAAACGGAAGAGGATTATGAGAAGCTGACAGAAATGGCTGAAGAAACTATCGATTTCTGGGCTGAGAATGGTCTTGAGCATGAGCGCTGTGGCGAGATGGTGGAGCGAATTGGCCTGGTGAACTTCCTGGAAGGCGTTGGCATTGAGGTGGATCCAAATATGGTCAATGATCCGCGCCAAAGCTCTTACGTGCGTATGGATGGCTGGGATGAAGAAGCCGAGAAATGGTTCCAGCGTAAAGCTGAAGAGAAAGCCGCTGCCGCTGGCTAACTTCCCGGCAGAATGTATTATTAACGTAATTAATTAACCTCAAAGCCGGTTTATACATCGCAGGCTTTTAGTTCGGAGAACAAAAAATGGCACAAGAGCATAGAGCACCAATTGAATCGGGGTGTCCAGACGGCTTCCAATACATGCATCCTGTCATGCGCAAGAATTATGGTGCGTGGGATTATCATGAACATCCGCGTCCCGGGGTCTTGCTGCATGTCTCTAAAACGGGTGACCAGATCTGGACAGTTCGTGCGGGAACACAGCGTATACTTGACGTCTTTACACTTCGTACACTGTGTGACATCGGCGATCAATATGCAGATGGCTATGTTCGTTTCACAATCCGCTCCAACATCGAGTACATGGTGTCAGACGAAGCAAAAGTCCAGCCGCTGATTGATGCGCTTGAAGCAGAAGGCTTTGTAGTGGGTGGTACCAAAAACTCGGTTGCCATGATTTCTCATACACAAGGCTGGTTGCATTGTGATATTCCAGGCACAGACGCATCGGGTGTTGTCAAGGCAATGATGGATGAGCTGATCGACGAGTTTAAAGAAAACAATATGCCAAATCGTGTTCATATGACAACATCCTGTTGTCAGATTAACTGCGGCGGGCAGGGAGACATTGCGATCAATGTACAGCACACCAAGCCACCGAAAATAAACCATGATCTGGTCTCCAATGTGTGTGAACGTCCATCCGTTGTCGCGCGATGCCCTGTTGCCGCGATTCGCCCGGCACAAGTCAATGGTAAGCCATCTCTGGAAGTTGATGAGAAAAAATGTATATGCTGTGGTGCATGTTTCCCACCATGTCCGCCGATGCAAATTAATGATGCTGAGCATACAAAACTGGCAATATGGGTGGGAGGAAATCACTCAAATGCTCGCGGAAAACCTACATTCCAGAAGCTTGTTGCGGCAGGTATTCCAAACAACCCGCCACGCTGGCCAGAGGCGACAGCCATCGTTAAGCGAATACTGCGTGCGTACAAGGATGATGCCCGAGACTGGGAGAGAATTAATGACTGGGTTGAAAGAGTTGGCTGGCCAAGATTTTTTGAATTAACTGGACTGCCATTCACTAAATTCCATATTGATAATTGGAGAGGTGCACGACGCAGTCTCAATGCCTCAACGCATATTCGATTCTAGCGCGGGAGGCTGTCTGTGAAATTTGGAATTTTGGTAAATGAAGGACCATATACCCATCAAGCCTCTGATTCTGCATACAACTTTGCCAAAGCGGCCATAGAAAAAGGACACGAGGTCTTCCGCGTGTTCTTTTATCATGACGGTGTGAATAATGGGACAGCACTTGCTGTACCTCCGCAGGATGACCGGCATATCCCAAATCGCTGGTCAGAGTTGGCGAAACAACACAATGTTGATCTTGTGCTTTGTGTGGCGGCAGCCCAGCGTCGCGGTATGCTCGATGAAGACGAGGCTAAACGCAACGGTAAAACTGCTAATAATGTTTTGGATGGCTTTCGTATTTCGGGTCTGGGTCAGTTAATCGAAGCAGGTATCCAGGCAGATCGCATGGTCGTATTCGGTGATTAACAGTAAACGACCCACATAAGGAGAATAGCGATGGATGATGGCGATCAAATTGTAAAAAAATTCATGTACATGAACCGTAAATCCCCATACGGTACGATTTACGCCCTGGAATCACTTGAAGTGGTACTAATTGCTGCCGCGTTCGATCAGGATGTCAGTCTGGTTTTTGCTGATGATGGCGTTTACCAGCTAATGAAAGGCCAGGATACTGATGCAATAGGGATGAAAAATTTCTCGCCCACCTATTCCGCGCTCGGTGACTATGACATCAAGAAAATCTATATAGAAAAGGAATCACTGGATGAGCGTGGTCTGACCCTGAACGACCTTCAGGAGCTTAAATATGAAGACGAGGATGATGACTGGGCTGAGAAAGACTCCATTCATCTGGTATCACGCGCCGAACTTGCTGAGGTCATTGATCAGCAAGATATAGTATTCAGTTTTTAGAGGATTTGGCTATGACAATGCTGCACACAGTAAACAAGAGTCCGTTTGAAAGAAATACCCTTGATTCATGTCTGCAACTGGCCAAGGCAGGCAGTGCGATACTGCTCACTGAAGATGGTGTGATTGGTGCAATGCAGGGCACGGCCCATTCAAATAAAATTGAGAGTGCCATGAAAAATATTTCGTTTTACGTGCTGGGTCCGGATTTAAAAGCACGAGGGCTTAGTGAAGATAATGTGATGAACGGAATAAAGGTAGTAGATTACAGCGGCTTCGTTGATCTGGCCGCTGAACACGAGTCTGTACAGTCCTGGCTGTAATTACTGTCTGTTCTCGCAATATAATATAATTGTAAACAAACTAGGAGAAACAAATGCCTATAGAAGTTGACGGCCAAAGTTACGAAACTGATGAAGAAGGGTACTTAGCTAACCTGAATGACTGGCGCCCAGAGCTTGCAACAGCAATGGCTGAAGCAGATGGTGCAACACTGGACGAAAACCACTGGGAAGTAATCAATTTTCTTCGTGAGTACTACGAAGAGTACCAGATTGCACCAGCCGTACGTGTACTGACAAAAGCTATTGGTAAAAAGCTTGGCAAGGATAAAGGAAATAGTAAATATCTGTATGAATTATTCCCTTATGGTCCCGCAAAACAGGCATGTAAATATGCCGGCCTGCCAAAACCAACAGGCTGTGTATAAATATTAGACCGCCACAAAAACAGGTGATTCAGTGATAACACAATCAAAATGCATTGAATGCGGATTGGACACAATAGTATGGATCGTTGCTACACGCTCTGTATCACCTGTTTTTCCCAGATTTTCAAACCTCCATTGTTCCTAGCTAATGTCTATATTATTTGCCATTTTATTCTATGCTGCGACGGCAATACTGATATTGGGCACAGCGTACCGAATACGAAAATATATTAAGAGCCCGGCACCTCTAAAAATACCGACAACGCCGGCACCTACGTCACGCTCAGGCGTTGCATTCCGGATGATCAAGGAAGTCACAATTTTTGAAAGCCTGTTTAAATCCAATAAGTGGATATGGCTGTTCGGGTGGATGTTTCATTTTGGCTTATTGCTTGTTTTATTGCGTCACTTAAGATACTTCACTGATCCTGTATGGTGGTGGGTAGAGTTGATACAGCCTTTTGGTAAATACGCGTCATTTCTGATGCTACTGGGCCTTGCAGGGTTGCTGTTACGACGTATCGTTGTTGACCGAGTCCGCTTCATATCCGCACCTTCAGACTACCTCATGTTATTACTGATTATAGGCATTGGAGTCACAGGTGCGCTAATGACGTTTGTTACCCATACCGACATCGTTACACTTAAATCATATCTGATGGGCCTGATGGTGTTTGATATACGAACAATGCCAACAGATATTGTGCTTGTGGTTCATTTATTGCTGGTCATTGTTTTAATGGCCATTTTTCCTATTTCAAAACTTTTACATGCTCCTGGCGTGTTCTTTAGCCCGACGCGAAATCAGGTCGATAATCCCAGAGAGCAACGGCATGTCGCGCCCTGGGCAATCAAGCTGGAGAGTAAATAAATATGGCAGCTGCAGAATTTGACACTCCCGAGTTAAGAGAATACCCGATTATTCCCAAGTTAAAAGAAGGGGCCATGGCCCATAGCCAGCCATTTGTGGCAAAGGAGCAATTCCAGACACCGTTGGGTTACCCGGGTGAGCTGGTTGACAACTGGAAGCAGGTTGCCATCGATAAAATGGGTGAATTAACTGAAAAGTATCGTTCACTGCAAGTATTTCTTGATTCCTGTGTGAAATGTGGTGCCTGTACCGATAAATGTCATTACTACCTGGGAACAACGGACCCAAAAAATATGCCAGTGGCCCGACAGGACCTGTTCCGCAAAGTATATCGTCGTTACTACACGCTCGCTGGAAAGCTTGTTCCTAAGCTTGTTGGTGCCGAAGACCTGACTGAAGAAGTGCTGGATGACTGGTACACCTATTTTCACCAGTGCTCACAGTGTCGTCGTTGCTCCGTCTATTGTCCATACGGGATTGATACCGCAGAAATATCAATGGCTGCGCGCGAAGTGATGGACGCTGTGGGTAAAGGTCAGAAATATTGCAACGAAATTATTGGTAAAGCACAAACACTGGGTAATAACCTGGGGTTGCCTGAGCCGGCCCTGATCGACACGCTGGAAGGTCTTGAAGAAGATATCGAAGATGATACCGGGGTGAGTGTTAAATTACCTCTTGATGTGAAGGGTGCAGAAGTACTGCTTGTCACGCCTTCTGCCGACTTTTTTGCAGAGCCACATATCGACGGTTTAATCGGTTATGCCAAAGTGTTTCATGAAGCCGGAATCTCCTGGACAATGAGTTCTTATGCCAGCGAGGCTGCAAATTTCGGAATGTTTATTGGCAGTTACGAAAATATGCGCAAACTCGCCATGCGCATCCGCAAGGCAGCCATTGATCTTGGTGTAAAGCGGATAGTGTTCGGCGAATGCGGACATGCCTGGAGAGTCGCTTACAGCTTTTTGAATACGCTTGCCGGGCCTTTTGATTTCCTGGATCCGAAATATCCTGTACCACAGCATATTTGTGAGGTGACTCACGGGCTAATCAATGACGGCAAAATCAAGCTGGATAAGTCTGGTAATGACCATATGACCCTCACATATCATGACTCATGTAATGTCGCGCGCGCCTCACGTATGGGTGATACTCCGGGGGGTCAATTTACAATTCCAAGAGATATTATTCGGGCGTGCTGCAATAACTACTATGACATGCCGGAATATGCGATTAAAGAAGGAACTTATTGCTGCGGTGGCGGTGGTGGGCTGCTCACTGATGATTTAATAGAGCTACGGGTAAAAGGCGCCATGCCACGTATGCAAGCGCTCAAACACGTAGTGGATAATAATGGTGTAACACACATGGCAGCTATCTGTGCGATATGCAAGAGTCAGTTTTCCAAAGTGTTCCCATATTACGATTTCAGCATGGACCAGATTGTCAGCGTCCATCAGCTAGTCAGTAATGCAATCGTCTTGACAGGGCAGACTGATGAAGACGATCGCTCGGGCGGTGAAGATACAACAAACACTGAAGAAGCAGCATAACTTTATTAACGGGATCAGGTAACCAGGAGCAACGTTATGGCAACATCAAAGGATGAAATGTCTTACAAGCTTACGTTTCGCAAGTTTGAAGATGGCGATTACCAATGGGGTAATTTTGGCGATCAAATATTTGAAGGTGACAAATCACATAAATGTCCAACCTATGTACATCGAACGCCGCCCTGCCAGGGAAGCTGCCCCTCGGGTGAAGATATTCGCGGCTGGCTGGACATAGTCAGGGGGATTGAACGTCCACCGGAAGGTGTGACCATGCAGGAGTATGCATTTCGCCGCTCCACCGATGCCAACCCTTTCCCGTCCATGATGGGACGGGTCTGTCCGGCTCCGTGTCAGGAAGGATGCAACCGCAATCATGTTGAAGACTACGTGGGAATCAATGCAGTAGAACAGTATATTGGTGACACCGCGACTAAAGAAGGTTACAAGTTTGAAGCGCCTGCGTCATTAAGTGGCAAGCGTGTTGCTATCGTAGGGGGTGGGCCGGCAGGTCTAGCAGCAGCCTATCAACTGCGTCGCAAAGGCCATGCCAGTACCATATTTGATGACCACGATGAACTTGGCGGCATGTTCAAGTATGGCATCCCGGGTTATCGAACGCCGCGAGATTTTCTCGATGCCGAAATCCAGCGTATTCTTGATATGGGCGATATCGAAGTCCGTCTCAATACTCGTGTAGGCCGTGATATCAGTGCTGAGGACCTGGAAAAAGAATTTGATGCTGTGGTATGGGCGCTTGGCTGTCAAACAGGTCGAAGCTTGCCGGTCCCAAATGGGGATGCACCAAACTGTGTGTCTGGTGTTAAGTTCCTCGAGGCATTTAACAAAGGCATTCTTAAGGTAACAGCTGATCGTGTCGTCTGTGTCGGTGGTGGTGATACCTCTATCGACGTGGTATCTGTTGCGCGTCGTTTAGGGAAGATCCCTAGCCTGGATAAAAAAGAAGCGCCTGAATATGTCATCGGTGGTTATGTGGCACACGACTCTGCATTTGCCGCGGCGCGTGAAGGAGCAGATGTGACTCTTACTTCTTTATTCCAGCGGGAAGAAATGACAGCTGCTGAACATGAAGTTCACGATGCGTTGCATGAAGGCGTGCGTATCGATAATGGTGTCATGCCTGTAGAAGTTATTGTAAACGATGAAGGTCGCGCCACGGCATTACGTATGGCCAAATGTGAAATGAAGGATGGTCGTCCTACGCCGGTAGAAGGCACTGAATATGATATCGAATGTGATCTTATTGTTGCGGCGATTGGCCAGGGCGGTGACCTCGAGGGGCTGGAAGAATTTGATAATGGCCGCGGTCTGATGGATGCTGATAAGCATTATCAGGTCCCCGGCAAAAAAGGGCATTTTGTTTGTGGTGATATCATTCGGCCGCACCTCCTGACAACCGCTATTGGTCAGGCTTCGATATGCGCGGATAGTGTCGATTTCTACCTTAATGACAAAGAATACAAAAAGCGTCCCAAAGTTGATGTGCACCACTTTAGCCTGTTAGAAAAACTACAGGAAACAGGACTGGAACCCGAAGACTATACAGTAGGTGAAACACGTGGCTCCGATTCGGCAGGTTTCTCTGTGCATAATTATGAAGATCGTTCTGCTCAAGAGATTATTTCCGCAGATCGATTATTTTTAGGGCATTTTGAATACACGCCACGCGTGCTGAGAGAAAACATTGTTCCAGGTTCCGAGGAAGTTTTGGGACACTTTGAAGAGCGCATGATTGGTCTTACCGAAGAACAGGCTGTAGAAGAAGCTAATCGCTGCATGAGCTGCGGGATGTGCTTCGAGTGTGATAACTGCGTAATTTACTGCCCTCAGGATGCGGTATTCCGTGTCAACAAAGACAAATCAACCACCGGGCGATATGTTGATACTGACTACAATAAGTGCATTGGCTGTCATATCTGCGCAGACGTCTGCCCGACCGGGTACATTGATATGGCATTGGGGGATCATTAACAGGAACCTGTTGCTGGTACTGTCCTGATAGACATAACACAACATAAAGAGGGTATAGTAATGTGTCCCTTTCAACATTGAGATAACAGTGTGGACGACTGTTATCTTGATGTAACTTAAATACAATGCCTGGTAAATATGTGAAAATACCAACAGTGATTCATGTTTGGCAAGATTAAATATCATCATGGTTGCTCCATCAGGTGGATGCAGGAAGAGCCGGTAATAAAAGTACGATATAAATATGATGAAAGTTACCCGTATAAACATCCTAAGTAGCGTCATGGCAGGTTTGCTACTGGCCCTTATCAGCATGCCCTCAATTGCAGATGGTTCCAAAGTGCCTCCGCCAAAAGGAGATCAGTGCGTTGAAGATCCGGACTGGATGCGTACCAATCACTTTGAAACAATCCTTCATCAGCGTGATGAGACCGTCATACATGGAATTCGCACAACCAAGCACAGTTTGAAAAACTGTATTGAGTGCCACATTACGCCCAATGCAGAAGGTAAATATGCACGATACTCAAATAGTGAACAGCATTTTTGTGCCAGTTGTCATACTTATACGGCAGTCAGTATTGATTGTTTCCAATGTCATGCGGACCGACCCGAGTCCGCAGTACGCGAAGCAATAAAGCAACATCAGGCTGATGGAACGGATCCGCATCAACATCTGAATGTGGATGCCAGCGAACTCATCTTACGATCAAAACTACTATCAGCGCAGTCAAAATGAACAAGGTAGTCTCAAAAGCATATCAATTCATACGTCGACCCCGACCTTCTGCTGATTCGGATATAGACCAGTCAAAACGCTCACTTATCGGTGGTATTGTCGGGGTGTCAGGATTAGCCATTGCACCAGGAGTAATGCTGTACCAAACCGCCGGGGCGAAACCGGCAAATCAACCGGTGACAGACGCGGTGCGTTGGGGGATGTTGATCAATATCAATCAATGTACGGAAGACTGTGATGCATGTGTGACTGCATGTAATGACGAGCATGGTTTATGGCCCGAAGAGGGTTCAACAACTGATTCGCAATGGATCAGAAAGATTACCGTCACAGACCCTCTAACCGAACACAGCCAGTCATTTCCGGTGATGTGTCAGCATTGTGAACATCCCCCCTGTGTTGATGTATGTCCAACAGGTGCCTCTTTTAAACGCGAGGATGGAATAGTTCTGGTCAATATGCATACTTGTATTGGATGCAGGTACTGCATGATGGCTTGTCCCTATAAGGCGCGATCTTTTGTACATGAGAAATTGGAAAATCAATTACCGGCTACTCCGCGTGGTAAAGGTTGTGTAGATTCCTGCAACATGTGTGTGCATAAAGTCGATGCGGGTGAAAATACAACAGCCTGTGCTCAAGCGTGCCAGACAGAAGGCCATCAGGCGATTATTTTTGGCGATTTAAATGATCCGGACAGCGAAATATCAAAACAGCTCAAAAAGTTCGGTGGAACACAAATTCGGGCTGATCTGGGTTTAAATACTGGCGTTAGATATCAAGGTTTATAACAGCATGGAAACACTTAGATATAGCTCAATAGAAGCCCGTTCAGGTAAATTCTGGGCGTTACTGGCTGGACTGGCCTTGGTCACGCTGATTGGGTTACTTTCAGCTCATCATATGGAAGTTGAAGGGCATGTCATCTCCGGAATGGATAATCAGATTGTCTGGGGATTACCCCATGTATTTGCAATATTTATGATAGTTGCTGCATCTGGCGCACTCAATGCGGCATCAATTGCCTCTGTCTTTGGAAAAATTGAATATAAACCACTGGCGCGATTATCTGCGTTACTGGCCCTGGCTCTGTTGGCAGGCGGGCTTGTTGTGCTGGTACTCGATCTGGGACGACCAGACCGACTTATTGTTGCCATGACGAAATATAATTTTAAATCAATATTTGCGTGGAATATCTTTTTATACACGGGCTTTTTTGTCATTGTCGGAATTTACTTATGGTGGATGATGGATCCCGGCATGCAAAAATATAGTAAAAAGGCAGGGTTGGTCGCGTTTATATGGCGGTTAATTTTGACGACCGGTACCGGCTCAATTTTTGGTTTCCTGGTCGCACGCAGTGCCTATGACACAGCAATGCTTGCACCAATGTTTATTATTATGTCATTCGCGTTTGGAATGGCTTTTTTCATTTTAGTGCTTCTCGCCGCTTATACCTGGACTAACCGGCCTCTGGGTGATTATATTCTGAATAAATTACGCACTTTACTGGGTATTTTTATTGCCAGTATTTTGTACTTTGTTGCGGTGTACCACTTAACAAATCTATATGCCACCGAACATCACCAGGTGGAAAAGTTTCTTCTGCTGGAGGGTGGCACTTACACACTCATGTTCTGGGTTGGGCAGGTAATCATAGGCGGGATAATCCCGCTGGCGCTGATTTATTTGCCTCAAACAAGAAACTGTCGTAAGACGCTTGCCGCAGTTTGCGCCATGGTGATTTTAGGTGGTTTGGCACAAGTTTATGTCATTGTCGTGGGGGGGCAGGCATTTCCACTGGAGATGTTCCCGGGAATGGAAGTCACAAGCTCGTTCTTCGATGGTCATGTGACACAATATACGCCAAGCATATGGGAAATATTGCTGGGCTTGGCAGGTGTAGCCATCGCCCTGTTAATTGTTACTGTCGGAATAGCCGTGTTGGATTTTCTGCCCGACAGTCTGTCAGATAAGGTTGTTACTGCAGGTAACAAGTCTACACAACAAACTGACTAGTGTTATCTGATTACGACTGACTAATATGTAAATTTTTTCACAAGTCAAGTTTTGCTGCTTAAGTATTTTAAGCCTTGAATTTGCTGGCTGCACAAAGAATGCCAGTCTGGTCTGCCGAGCAAGTATGAAGGCACGAATTACCTCCCAATATCACATTATCAAAAACGGCTGATGCGTGTGGGAATGAGCCCTGAGAAAGACGCATGAAATCATCTCCACCGGGAATAATGGTGTCTCAGTAAACATATAATTTCTAGCCTGATCCTGATGCATATACAGAAACATGGTATCAGGCTGTCAACACAGGTCAGTCACATGCTTTCGCATGTTTCAATGGTAGCCTTCGGCACATGATGATAGGTTACCTGCCTGTCTGTGCATTGTGTGAAATCTAATGTGATGTTCTATGATGAGTCTGGTTGGGCAGGCTTTTATTCGGGTTCAATATTTCGTGAGGGTCAAATTGGAGCTTTATGGCTTTCATGAGTGTTAATTCATCGATACCTATTTCTCTGTTCACATAATCACGCTTGCTGAGGCCTATTCCATGTTCTCCGGATATTGTCCCTTCAAATTTTAAAGTGATGTCGAATATCTCATCAAGACACTGGGTTGCATGGCTATTTTGTTTTTGATCACTGGCATCATATATAATGTTGACATGCAGGTTGCCATTTCCGGCATGACCAAAATTAACAATTGGCAAAGAGTATGAAGATGACAGCTGGTCGAGTGCATCAATTAACTTGCTTAAATTGGGGATGGGCACAACTATGTCTTCATTAATTTTATTGGGTGCAAGATTTCGTAATATCGGGGACAGTGCCTTGCGCGCTTGCCATAAAGCCGTTCTTTCTTTCTCATTTTCTGCCCGTTGAAGGTCTATGTATTCATGTTGCGCAAGTAGGTTATATATGCACCGGCTACTTATTGCTAGTGTTTCATGGTCACCATCCACTTCAACCATGAGCATTGCGTTGGCATTTTCAGGTAATGAAACATGGCTGTGGGTGCGGATTAACTCCAGTGCATGGTGGTCTAGAAACTCTATCGCACAGGGTGTATGTATTTGTCCGGAAATAGTCTGAATTGCAGCACATGCCTCCTGATGATTATGAAACATCGCTCGGATGCAATGTCTTGCCGGAGGTAATGGAAGAATTTTTAATTCCGCTTCCGTGATCACTGCAAGTATACCTTCAGAGCCAATCAATAGGCGTGTCAAGTCAAGACCAACCACACATTTGGTTGTTTTGCTGCCAGTGGAAATGGACTTTCCATGGCCGGTAACCGCCCTTAATTGCAGGGTATTGTCTCGCGTCGTCCCATATTTAATGGCTCGGGGCCCCGCTGCGTTGCATGCGAGATTGCCACCAACTGTACAAAAGTCCGCACTGCTTGGGTCCGGTGCCCAAAAGAAATGATGCTGTCTGAGAAAAGACTGCAAGGCAGCGTTGGTGATTCCAGTTTGCACTCTGACACTTCGATTACCAGGATCAAAGGCAATGATATCCGTCATACGCTCCATGGATAATATAATGCCACCCGAAGTCGGGACAGAGGCGCCGGTTGTGCCAGTACCACGGCCGCGTGTTGTGAGTGGTAACCGGTGAAGATTGCATAGCCTGACACAATTTTCGACTTGCTGGTGTGTGAGTGGAAAAACTACCGCGTCGGGAGGATGATGCTTTTTGCTATTGTCATACCCATATGGCCAGCAGTCTGCCGGTTCCAGTAATAACTGGTCTGCGGGAAAAATATCTCTTAATGAGCTGATGATATCTTTTGATAACACGAAAGACGCTGGGCTATCCAAGCAGTTGCTGATCAATCAATTCGCACAAGCAATGCAATATCACCAGGTGTACTTCCTGAATACGTGCCGTCGACGTGCCTGGCACGCGAATTTCTATATCGCTTTTTTGCATTAGCGCGCCTACTTCTCCGCCATCTCTTCCAGTGAGAGCGATAATGTGTGCATGTCTTTCATGAGCTGCATGTATTGCCTGTATAATATTTGCCGACCCACCGCTGGTAGTGATTATCATTACAATATCATTAGACTGACTAAGAGCCCGGATTTGTTTGGCAAACACCATATCATAGTCATAGTCGTTCGCAATGGATGTAAGTGTCGAGCTGTCCGTCGTTAAAGCTATTGCAGGCAGGGGTTGTCTTTCTCTTTCAAACCGGTTTAATAGCTCTGAAGAAAAGTGCTGCGCATCTGCTGCTGACCCTCCGTTACCGCAAGTCAATATTTTGTTGCCTGCCAGTAAACTCGAAGTCATTGTCAAAGCGGCATCTGATATAGGGCCGGCGATAGAAGCCAGTGCATCCTGTTTTGTTTTTATGCTATCAGCAAATGTCTTTTCAATAAGTTTAATCGCGTTCACATTAAGTCTTCCAGGCTAATTTTCCATAAAAGCATTGGTAATCCATTCAATCTCCTGGTGGCCTGATATGGCGATCACATCAAAGCGCATCGCCAGACTGGTAGGATAAGTATGAAGATAGTGGTTGGCGGCAAATACCAGTTTTCTTTGCTTGGTGTGGCTGACTGATTCAGTGGCGCCGCCAAATTTATCGGAGCGTCGGTAACGAACCTCTACAAATACAAGGTTATCACCATCTTGCATAATTAAGTCTATTTCACCATAGCGACAGTGATAGTTTCTTGTGATTAGCGTTAAACCATTTTTTATCAGGAAGCGGCAGGCAATGTCTTCAGCTTTTTTACCTATAATTCTGGTTCGAGTCATTATTCTGGTGCTTTTGATTGTGTAAATTGTCCAATTAATTCAGGCCTGCCATTTTGGAACTGGGCCCAGTTTAACTCCCTGAACACCCTGTTGTCCTGTTCTACTCGTAGCTTTCCTGTCAGCCCGTTATAGCGCTCATAAGGAAGTGCGGCAAGTTCCGCAAGTTTAGTAGGAAGATAGTATGCATCGATTCCCAGTGCAGCAAATCTGGGAAGTAGACGGTAAACATCGGGCGCTTCAAGTTCGAGTAATTCATGTAGTATTTGGTTGTCGGCAGAATCTTTAAGCAGCCAGGGGATATCACAATATAAAACACCGTTAATATCACGGTCCCGGGAAACATTTTCTATTCCGGAATAGATATGAGAGGTGCTATAGACGGGCAGATCAGTGGCATAATAGTAGTTTATTTGGGGCCTCAGGATACGCGCTGTCCGTGGTGAGGCGACCATAAAAATCATATCTACATCCTGTCGTCTGCGTGGCTCAAATTCCAGATTACGCCCGAGTGTTGAACGAAGTTGTCGATAGCGTGCCTCACTAAGGTCAAGTTGCAAAGCGGTTTTAAGTGAAACAGAAAAATCTGTGCTTTCCGGAATGTAGTACTGGGTATCCAGTATGAGGCCGTTTAATTCTTCAAATCTTGTCCGAAAAGCATTGGCAAGCCGTTCTCCCCACTCTCCTGCCGGTGACAGGATAACGGCACTAAAGTGGCCATCGAGTGAGGCACGTTCTGCAACCTGGATGGCTTCGTCCTCTGGAAGTAAACCAAACTGGAACATATTGCCGGGTGCGTTTGAATGATCAGATGTGTAATTAAGGGTCAGGATTGGCACAGGTAGTTCAGCCTGCTGGGCCAATATTTCTACTGCCTGTTTCTTTAAAGGTCCCAGTATAAAGTCCGCTCCGTCATCCACTGCCCGCTGATAGTGATACAGGATATCTGCAGGATTGTCGCCGGTATCATACAGTGCAATCGAAGGTGTGTATTGACCATCGGAATGTAATTCGCGTGCAGAAGTGATACCTGCGTGAATGACATCTGCAATTTGTGCATAGCGGCCAGACAATGGAAGTAAGAGGGCCAGTTTTTCGGGAATGGCGAAATAATTCTGATAACTTTCAAGTATAGATGTGAGTAGCTGATCCGAGGCCGGATGATTAGGATAGTCTTGCCGCCAGGCAGTGAGTGCTGCGTCAAGCTGGTCGATATTGGCATATGGCGCTCGCTTGGTTTGAGCCAGGGCAATCCAGCCTTTTAGCTGGATATTCTCCTGCTGCGCCCATCGTGCCAACTCTTCATTACGGGCAACAGCCAGCAGTCGCCATATTTCATTCTGATTGTGGGTTGATTGGTTATGTTCTTTTAAATAATGGGTCAGTTCGGTCCTGATCAATAAGCTTGATAGGGTATCACCCATCCCGCTAAATGCCTGTGCACGCAGCTCCAGCATGTCTATACGGTGTTCTGGTGCGCGTGTACTCAGCGATCCGGGTAACAATACTAATACTTTATTAAATTGTTCCTGGCTGATGGCAATTCTGGATTGTGCGATTCGCTTGCGGGGTATCAGTTTAAATGTGAGATTTTTTTCATTAATAAAATTCAGGTATTGTTGTGCAAGCTGGTAATGTCCGCCCTGTATTAACAGCTCGGCTGCGGTTAACTGTAACTGTTCTTTTTTTGGCGATGATTCTGCTTGAGCCAGCTGCCAATAAATTCCCGCAGCACTTTCAAATTCCCCGTGCTTGACGAGGCGCTCGGCTTTTTGTACTTCAATCTCGTTGGGGTCAATGGCTGTCTTTATCTGTTGGCTTGTCCCGCAACTGCTCATGGCAATGATCGCGAGCGCCAGTATCAGCCATTGTGTTATGGTGTAAGAAGTCTTTATATTCATGAATACATTCTATTGGTTAAATCTTGGAATAAATACATTGGCTAGTCTATATATTGTTGCGACGCCCATCGGTAACCTGAAGGATATCACTTTAAGAGCCCTCGAAACGCTTGCTATGGTGGATATTGTCGCAGCGGAGGACACACGGGTAGCACAAAAACTATTTCGTGAACACCAATTGGCCACCGAACTGATTTCATATCACCAGCATAATGCAAGTCAGCGAGATCCTCAGTTATTATCTGAGCTGAAACAAGGCAAGAACATTGCCTTGATCACTGATGCAGGAACCCCTTTGATTAGTGACCCCGGGCACACAATAGTTTCATTGTGTCGTCGTAATAGTATTGATGTGATCCCGGTTCCTGGCGCCTGCGCCTCAATTGCGGCGTTATCGGTGAATGAATTTAACATTACGCGATATTTTTATGAGGGGTTTCTGCCTGCCAAGTCTGCTGCACGAGTGCAGCGTCTGCAAATACTCAATCAGTATAGCCAGGCTGTCGTATTCTATGAAGCCAAGCACCGTATTCAGTCAATGCTCAGTGATATGTCTCGAGTTTGCGGCGCACAACGACGTGTGATGATTGCAAGAGAACTCACTAAATTACATGAACAGTGTCTGGCCGCAACCCTTGGCGAAATAGTGGAAAAATTTGCTACCGGTGAAATTCCTGTCAAAGGAGAATATGTGATTGTTCTTGAGGGTGCCGGAGCAGACCAGCAAAGTGCCATTGAAACAGCAAAAATGAGGCGCCTGTTTGAACAGATAAGTTGCTTAATGAGTCACAAGGATGCCGTAAGACTTGCCTGTGATCTGAGTGATTTGCCTAAAAATACCCTCTACCATCTTGCTCGTGAGTATTATTAATGCAAGTAATAAAAGCTTCGTCGAAGGCTTAGCCAATGTTAAAGTGGTCGCGGGAGTTGGTCGAGGTAATCGCTGTCGGATGGATGACAGAGGAAAGTCCGGGCTCCACAGGACAGGGTGCCAGGTAACCCCTGGAGAGTGTGAACTCATGGAAAGTGCCACAGAAAAAATACCGCCTGCACACCGCGGGTAAGGGTGAAAAGGTGCGGTAAGAGCGCACCGCGTAAATGGTAACATTTACGGCATGGTAAACCCCGCCTGGAGCAAGACCAAATAGGAGGGCGGGTCAGAAATGACCGTTTGTGGTCCGCATTGCCCTCGGGTAGGTCGCTTAAGGTGTCTGGTGACAGATATCTCAGATGAATGATTGCCCACGACAGAACCCGGCTTAATGACTGACTCCCGCTTGCAGACCCTTAAAGTTAAAGTAGTCTCTTAGCAAGCGCCATCAAGCCATTAATCTGCTTGATTTTTCGTTATAAAAATCTTTTAAAAGATCCACTAAGTAACTGTCTTACAAAGCAAAAATCCCGATAAACGGCTTATTTTCTCTTGCTTTTTATATCATCGATTCCTATAGTGTCAGAATGTGGGGGAAAGTGGTATTTAATGTAATTTCGGGGATCCAACAGCAGGTATGTTCAGAGGCATTACTTCAACAACAATTGACGCCAAGGCTCGTGTCACGATACCGACGGAGTATCGTGAAGCGATTAACGAAGCGTGTGGTGGACAAATTGTTATGACAGTAGATATAGATCGCTGCTTGCTTATTTATCCTCAGCCTGAATGGGAGCGATTTGAGAGTGACCTTCGCGCATTACCTAATGTCAGCAAGCAAGTGCGCCGGTGGCACCGTCTTTATCTTGGTCATGCAAAACCACGCGAAATAGATGGTCACTACAGAATCTTATTGCCACAGGAATTAAGAGATTATGCGGGCCTGGAGAAGCATGTTTGTCTGGTCGGACAAGGCAATAAGTTTGAACTATGGGATCAGGCCAGATGGAATGAGTCTATCAATGAATGGCTTCAAGAAGAAGCAAATGCCGTAGTTAATGAGTCGTCACTAGAATCTTTGAGTGTCTAGTGTCGCATGCAGAGGGCATTATCTCATGTGCCGGTTTTGTTACATGAGTCTTTACAGGGATTGGATATAAAAAGCGAGGGGACCTACGTTGATTGCACGTTTGGTCGAGGGGGGCACAGTCAACTGTTGCTTGAGAAGCTTAACGTGCAGGGAAGATTATTTGTGATCGATCAGGACCCGGATGCTGTGGCTTATGCGCAAGAATATTTTAGCAAAGATAGCAGAGTGACAATTCTGCATGAAACCTTCGCGAATCTGAAGAAGATTGCACGTGAGCATCATTTGCATCAGGGCGTCGATGGGGTGTTTTTTGATCTTGGAGTATCGTCACCACAGTTGGATGAAACAAATAGGGGGTTCAGCTTTAGTCATGACGGGCCTTTGGATATGCGAATGAATACAGATTCAGGTTTGACAGCAGCGCAATGGTTAGCAGCAGTCAGGCAGCATGAATTAGTTTCGGTCTTATATGAATTTGGCGAAGAAAGATATGCTAAGCAGATTGCGCGAAAAATTGTCACTGAACGCGAAAAGCGAACAATTGATACAACGCGGCAGCTGGCAGAGCTTGTTACATCCTGCTACCCCGCAAGTTACAAAGGTGTTCATCCGGCAACAAGAACTTTTCAGGCGATTCGGATTGCACTCAACGAGGAATTAAATGCACTGCAAAAAGGTTTGGATGCATCGCAGGATATTTTGAAAAATGAAGGCCGCTTGGTTGTAATTAGCTTCCATTCTCTTGAAGACCGAATTGTTAAACGCTTCATTCGCAGATCAAGCCAGATCAATACTACTCCGGCCAAGTTGCCTGTAATGCCGGCGCTGGATAACTGTTTAATTCCCGTGGGTAAGCTTATCCGTCCGACTGAAGAGGAAATCGAGTGTAATCCGCGAGCGCGTAGTGCTCGTTTGCGCATTGCCAGGAAGATACTTAAATGAAATTGACAGCTTTTATAAGTTTCTATCTGTTGGTCGTCATGAGTGCATCGGGCTTGGTGTACTGTAAACATCTGCAAAGGAGACATTTTGTGGAATTGCAGGCATTGCAGGAGGTTGAATCACAATTACAGACGCAGTGGGAACAGCTATTACTTGAAGAGAGCGCCTGGTCAAATCAGGCACGCATTGAACAGATTGCCAGTAATGAGCTTGGAATGCATCTGGTGAATCATTCTGATGTTGTTATGCTGGAGATGAAAACGAAGTGAAAAAAATAGCGGCCAAGGAATTTAATGGACGAAGATATCTGCTTCTTTTTGCGGTTGTAACAGTCTTTGCGCTGTTGCTGGCACGTGCGGCACAATTACAGATACTGCATGCTGATTTTTATCATGAACAGGGTTCCAATCGGCATATACGTACTGTAGAGATGCCTGCAAACCGTGGTGTGATTACTGATCGTCATGGTGAAGCCCTGGCTATCAGCACGCCCGTATACTCAATATGGGCTCACCCGCAAACAGCACTACAAAATCCGCAGACTATTACTCATGTTGCAAAGCTGCTAGACGTGAGTGAAAGCTCTATTGAAAAAAAACTTGAACAAAGGAAAAGTAAACAATTTGTCTATCTAAAGCGGCATGTATTGCCAGATATTGCAGACAGACTAAAACAGCAAAAAACACCGGGCGTCTCATTTATTCGTGAATATCGTCGTTATTATCCTGCGGGTGAGATTGCTGCACATGTTGTCGGACTGACTAATATAGATGATCAGGGGTTGGAAGGGATAGAACTGGCTTTTGATGACTGGTTGCACGGTTCGCCAGGAAAAAAACGGGTAGTAAAGAATGCTCATGGGGTAGTGATCGCAGATATTGGGTTAGTACAGGAGCCGCATCATGGAAAAAATCTCAGGTTATCAATTGATAAGCGTATTCAGTATCTCGCATACAGAGAGTTGAAGCGAACCATTGCCCAGCATGGTGCCAGATCAGGCTCAGTCGTTGTGCTGGCTGTCGATTCAGGAGAAGTTCTGGCAATGGCTAATCTTCCAGCTTTTAATCCTAATGATCGCAGTAATGCGAAAGTATCGGCAATACGTAATCGTGCTATCACAGATGTTTTTGAACCTGGCTCAACAGTTAAGCCGTTTCTTATTGCTGCGGCAATTGAGAATGGTGTTTATCAGGTCAACAGTTCAATAAATACGGCGCCTGGATATTTTAATGTTGCCGGTTTGCTTGTAAGTGATCATAGCAATTACGGTGTCATTGATATGAAAACGATTTTGAGCAAGTCCAGTAACGTTGGAGCCGTGCGGGTTGCCCTGCAAATGTCGCAACAACAGGTTTGGGGTCAGTATCAATCTGTGGGTTTTGGCCAGCTTACTGGATCAGGTTTTCCCGGTGAGCGGGCTGGCAAATTGGCCAACTATACCAACTGGAATAAAACCCAGCGGGCTACTTTGGCTTATGGCTATGGAATGTCAATTACAGCGATGCAATTGGCAAGAGCATACTCAGTGATTGCGAATGACGGAGTCCTTTTGCCGGCTTCTTTTGTTGTGAACGAAGCTCCTGTTGCGGGCCAACGTGTTATGTCCGGTCGTACCGCAAGAGCTGTCCGCAATATGCTCAAGGGTGTGCTGGAGAAGTCTGGTACCGGCACACGCGCGAGCATGCAGGGCTATAGTGCTGCAGGAAAAACAGGGACATCCAGAAAAGCCCAGGACGGAGGTTACTCAAAAGATAAATATATTGCTCTGTTTGCGGGTATGGCTCCTGCGAAAGCGCCCGATATCGTCGTTGTCGCGTTGGTAGATCAACCCCTTAAACAGGCCGGATATTATGGCGGCGAGGTGGCTGCACCATTATTTTCGCGTGTTGCTGAAGGTAGCCTGCGACTGCTGAATATTGCACCGGATGTAATAGATCGTAAAAAACGTGGTATTTTATTAACGGAAATCAACGAGTAATGAAACACGCGACTGATTCTGCAAAATGGTTGAGTGAGTTACTTGCCGGTATCGGGCAAGTATCTGCATTGCAGGATGTGCGGGTTACCGGCGTTAGCGAGTATAGTGCAGATGTTGAGCCGGGAGATATATATATTGCTTTCGGCGAATTTAGTTATTGTATCGAAGCTATTAATAAAGGCGCTGTGGCGATTGTCTGTTCGCCTGATTTGGTTGTGAATGTAAAAACAGACGGATATAACGTCCCAATTATTAGCTGCAACAATCTGCGTGAAAGTCTGGATAAAATTATATTCCGAATGTATGGCGATGTGACACAGCGCATCGATACTATTGCTGTCACAGGTACGGATGGAAAATCATCTGTGGCACATTTGGTAGCACAGGCGCTGGAAAAAACAGGACGCAGATGCGGATTGATTGGTACTTTGGGTTATGGCCGGTTAAAAAATCTGGCTGAGGCGACGCACACTACCCCTCCCAGGTCGAGATTAGCCAAAGAATATAACCAATTTGAGCATGGTGGCTGTGATGTTGTTGCGCTAGAGGCTTCATCGCATGCTATTCATCAAAATAGACTGCGTGATATTTCCATTCACACTGCAGTACTGACAAATATTACCCGCGATCACCTGGATTATCATAAAACGATTGAGGCTTACATTAAGGCAAAGGCGGCCCTGTTTTTTGACCACCAGGCAAAATATGCGGTTATCAATATTGATGATGAAACAGGCAGCCTGTGGTACGACCAATTAACAGACTCAATGAATGTTATTAGTTATTCGTTAACGAATCTAAAAGCGGATGTTTATGCAACATATATTGACTATCAGCCTTCATCAATAAATCTGCGGTTATCTGTCCGAGGAGATGAAATTGAGGTCCATTCGACTTTATTAGGTGAGTTTAATGTGCTGAATTTGCTTTGTGTTGCTTCAGTGCTGGTGTCCATGCATGCAACTAATGAGCAGATTATTTTTGCATTGAATAGTCTTGACCCTGTGCCAGGTCGTATGCAGTGTGTAAATAGCGGACAGGATTTTAATGTGATTGTTGATTATGCTCATACACCGGCTGCATTGTTTGCGGCGTTGGTGGCTGTGCGTAAACACTGTCATGGAAGGATTATTTGTGTTTTTGGTTGCGGGGGTGATCGTGATCAGGGCAAACGTCCCGAAATGGGAGAAATTGCCACACAACATTCAGATTATGTCATTTTGACATCTGATAATCCGCGTAATGAGTCGCCTCCCGCGATTATTGAGCATATTCTGGAAGGCTGTAAAAAAACACAAAATTATACGAGCATCATCGATCGAAGAAATGCTATTGCATATGCATTGGAGATGGCGCGTCAGAGTGACGCCGTGCTAATAGCCGGCCGAGGACATGAAAAATATCAATACATAAATGGTAACTGTATAAACTTTAGCGATGTGGAAGTCGTCAAAAGTGAGTTACAGAGGATTGGTCATGTCTGATTTGTCTGGCCAGTGGTTAACGTTGAGCGAGGTGACCGAGATGGTGCAAGGTCAGCTGCATGGTGAGGATAATATAATTACATCAATCACCACAGACACGCGTCAATTGCATCAGGGGCAACTATTTGTAGCGCTGGAAGGTGCGCACTTTGACGGCCATGACTTTATTGATGAACATGTAGAGAGGCTCGCAAGTGGGGTGTTGGCACATAAAAAAATTGAAACCAGCCTGCCTGTTATTGTTGTCGATGATACATTACAGGCGCTAACGCGTTGGGCGACTGCCTGGAGAAGAAAAGTTGCGCCCATGTTGATTGCGGTTACCGGAAGTAATGGCAAAACCACTGTTAAACAGATGTTAAGCAATGTGCTCTCTCTTGTAGCAAGCACCTGTTATACGCATGGCAACTTGAATAACCATATTGGTGTTCCGCTAACACTGCTAACACTGCGAAAGCATCACCGATTTGCTGTCATTGAGATGGGAGCTAATGATTTCGGGGAAATAAATCATCTAAGTAGTATTGCTGAACCGGATATTGCCGTAATTACCAATGCAGGCCCGGCGCATTTACAGGGTTTCGGGTCAGTTGAAGGTGTTTCGCGGGCAAAAGGCGAGATCATGAATGGACTTGCTGCTGGCAATGTCATTGTACTCAATGCAGATGATGAGTATTGCTGCGCCTGGTTAGACATGGCGAAAGCAAAATCTCTCAAAACTATCACGTTTGGATTCCAGGAGCAGGCGGATATGCGGGGTAAATTTGAGGGTCAAAATACCTTGCTGCTTGATTTTAATGGACAACAGACAAAAGTGAAGCTGCCTTTACCCGGTAAGCATAATGCCAGTAATGCCCTGGCTGTTGCAGCAATAGCACACCAGTTAAAGATTGATATCAGAACTATTCAGCAAGGTTTACAGGATGCGGAAAATGTAAAAGGCAGGCTACAGACTAAAAAAGGTAACACAGGGTATGTGGTACTTGATGATACATATAATGCCAATCCTGCATCGGTATACGCAGCAATAAGTGTTCTGTGTGGGCAATCAAAAGAGCCGTGGCTGGTCATCGGCGATATGGGTGAGCTCGGTAGAGACGCTCAGCAAATCCATGCTGATATTGGACGCCAGGCAAAGTCAGCGGGAGTAAAAAAATTATTTGCCGTTGGAGAATTGGCTAAATACACATCTGACAGTTTTGGCAATCATGGTTATCACTTTGAAGGGCACGAAGAATTAAGCCATGCGCTCCTTTCTCAGGTGCATAGTAACTGCTGTGTTTTGGTCAAAGGGTCGCGCAGTATGCATATGGAGGACATCGTAGATTGCCTGGTCGAACAGGAGCTGGAGGTTTAAATATTATGCTCCTGTACCTGTTCGAATATCTGGAAAATTATAACAGTGCATTCAATGTATTTGGTTATCTGACGCTACGCTCCATATTGGGTGTTCTGACTGCGCTGGTGATATGCTTTCTGACAGGCCCTGTTATGATTCGCCGACTCTCTGACTATAGCGTAGGGCAAAATATTCGGTCTGATGGTCCTCAAACACACTTGCTCAAGGCGGGCACTCCGACTATGGGTGGTGCATTTCTGCTACTAAGTATTTTAATCAGTACTTTGCTATGGGGGGATCTGGAAAATCGCTATATCTGGGTGGTATGCCTGGTTACTTTCGCGTTTGGAGCAATTGGCGCTTTTGATGATATCAAAAAATTATTGCAGGGAAACAGCGCCGGAATATCAGCGCGCCTGAAGTATGGTTTGCAGTCTGCTGTCGCATTATTGGCAGCATGGTGGCTATACCAGACCGCCACATTTCCTGTCGAAACTAATTTTTATGTTCCTTTATTTAAAAATATTGTTATCGATCTGGGACCATGGTTTTTACTGTTAACCTATTTCGTGATTGTCGGTTCGAGCAATGCTGTCAATTTGACAGATGGCCTGGACGGACTGGCGATTATGCCAACAGCAATGGTTGCGGGTGCGCTTGGAATATTTGCTTATGTCAGCGGACATTCAGCGTTTGCCGACTACCTGGGGATACCGCATATTCCACTGGCGGGCGAGCTGGTGGTTTTCTGCGCTTCAATTGTTGGAGCGGGACTGGGATTTTTATGGTTTAACGCCTACCCGGCGCAGGTATTTATGGGAGATGTTGGCGCGCTTTCATTGGGTGCAGCATTGGGTATTGTTGCTGTATTGGTCAGGCAGGAAATTGTATTGGTGATTATGGGAGGTGTGTTTGTCGTGGAAACACTGTCTGTCATGATTCAGGTGACTTCATACAAACTCACCGGTAAAAGAATTTTCAGGATGGCGCCATTACATCACCATTTTGAATTGAGAGGCTGGCCTGAACCAAGAGTGATTGTCCGTTTCTGGATTATTACCATCATCCTGGTGCTAATTGGATTGGCAACATTAAAAATCAGGTAAATAAAGACTGGGAACATTTAACTGTGGAAGCAGACTGTTATATGAATGTTGATTTAAATGAATATTTAGTTATTGGTGCAGGGGTCTCCGGCTTGTCTGTGGCTGAATATTTTATGGCACATAACAAGAGCTTCAGAGTAATGGATAGCCGTGAACTCCCACCCAACGCTCAGCCAATTAAAGCAATGCTTCCAGCTTCGCATATAAGTTTTGGTGAACTGAGAAGTGATTGGATCGAAAGGGCAGATATAATTGTCACAAGTCCGGGTATTTCCCCGCATTTACCTGAGTTTGACGCAGCGCTGGCCAAAGGCGCGATTATCATGGGTGATATAGAACTCTTTGCTGTGGAAGTAAAAAGACCTTATATCGCTGTCACGGGCACTAACGGGAAAAGCACAGTCACCATGCTTGCTACCCGCATTTTGCAAAGTCAGGGGATCAATGCCAGGGCTTGTGCCAACATTGGTGCGCCGGCGCTTGATGAACTTCGCAATGAAGATTGCGACATGTATGTACTCGAATTATCCAGTTTTCAGCTTGAAACATGTCACTCTCTAAGGCCGCAGGCGGCTGTTGTTCTGAATATATGTGATGATCATCTTGATCGGCATGAAAACATAGAGAGTTACGCCTCTATAAAATCGAGTATATACAATAATTCCGGAATTAATGTAATTCCGAGGGATAACAAAACATCAAAATACCTGTCTCACTGCAAAGCAGATGTTAGTTTTGGTCTTGATACGCCCTCACAGGGGAGCTTTGGCATTATTGAAGATCGTTCCGGACGATGGCTGGCGCAGGGTAATCGAAAAATCATTCAAGCCAGCAAGCTACCAGTGATGGGTGAGGTGGGAGAACTTAATGTGTTAGCCGCGTTGGCACTAACACATTCATACATAAAAAATGAAGCGAAAGCTATTGACGCGATAAGTGCATTTGAAGGATTACCTCATCGGTGTCAGTTGATTGCTGAATATAATAACGTGAAGTGGATTGACGATAGCAAAGGCACAAATATTGGCGCCACAGTATCCGCGATTAATGGGCTTAAGCAGCCGCTTGTGCTTATTTTAGGAGGAATACATAAAGGAGGGTCTCTGGATGAGCTTGTAAGTGCCGTTCAGGGGAAAGTGAGTCATGTCATTGCATTTGGGCAGGACAAGCAAATATTTATTGATGCTTTGAACGGATTTGTAACTACCGAAAGTGCTTTGACAATTAAACAGTGTGTTGCGCTGGCACAGGAAATGGCAGTTCCTGGACATGCTGTATTGTTTTCTCCTGCATGTGCCAGCTTTGATATGTTTTCAAACTACATTGAACGTGGTCTGGCTTTTCAGAATGAAGCAAGAAAGCAAATTGAAGGCGGATCTAATGACCGTGAATAAAGACCAGATGGGTAACATGGAACGCTCCGTGGGTAGCATTATCGACATGCAAATGTTCTATGCTCTGCTGGTGGTGTGTGGTCTTGGTTTTACCATGATGACATCAAGCACTGTGGAGTTAGGCTATAAGGGATATCAGGATGCATTTTTTTATATCAAGAAGCAGATGGTTTTCATGTTATTGGGTGGGTTATGTATTTTTGTCTTGACAAAAATTCGCCTGGCTTACTGGGAACAACTGGGACCATTGATGCTGATAGTGACGATTGCGTTGCTGGTGATGGTGTTAATCCCGGGCATCGGAAGAACAGTTAATGGCAGTAGTCGCTGGTTGGCGATAGGCCCGGTAGGGTTGCAAATTTCGGAGTTTGCCAAAATTGCCATGATTATTTATTTGGCTGGTTATATTGTCCGTCATGGAGCCAATGTGCATAAAGATTTCAAGGCATTTATTAATCCTATGGTTTTAGTGGGTATCATTGCCGTGTTACTAATGCTGGAACCTGATTTCGGTTCTACCGTAGTGCTCACTGCACTGGTTTTTATCATGCTGTATCTGGGTGGGGTTAGGCTGGCTCCTTTTATATTGTCTACCATTTGTTCGATTGGCGTAATGTACCTGCTTGCCAGAAGTGATGCAGAAAGGTGGTCGAGAGTGACAACATTCTGGAGACCTTTCGAGGACCCTCTTGGTGACGGATTTCAGTTAAGCCAGGCATTGATTGCCATTGGTAGTGGCGGTTTTTTTGGTGAAGGTCTTGGCGAAAGTGTACAAAAACTTTTTTATCTTCCCGAAGCCCATAATGACTTTATTTTTGCCGTGCTTGCTGAAGAGTTGGGACTTATCGGTATTACTCTGTTGTTAAGTGCATATCTTCTTTTTATCTGGCGCTGTTTCTGGCTGGCAGGGTATGCGCAAAGGCAACATATGACATTTGCCCAGCATCTTGCATATGGTTGCGGCATCTGGTTCGCCCTCCAGGCAACCGTCAGTGTTGGAGTGAATATGGGGCTGCTGCCTACTAAAGGATTAAGTCTGCCTTTTTTAAGTGTTGGCGGGAGTAATTTGCTGGCAAGCTGTATTGCTGTTGGCTTGTTGATGCGTGTTTATATTGAAGCCAACCAGCAGGGTGCACGTCGTGTTCGTAAACACAAACGAACACCAATGAGACGTGCTCGGTGATGATTAAGCAGCCGGTAATGATATTAGCGGGCGGCACTGGCGGTCATGTGTTTCCTGCGCTAGCGGTTGCGAGTGAATTAAAAAGGCGCGGTACCCCTGTGATATGGGTGGGAACCAAAAAGGGAATTGAGGCAAAAGTGATACCTGCTGCAGGAATTAAACTGGAGACAATGCATATACAAGGCTTGAGAGGTAAAGGGATTACACTATATTTACGTGCGCCATTTATTATTGGCCTGGCTATGTTGGAAAGTGTTCGGATTATCTTAAAACATAAGCCATGTGCAATGCTGGGTATGGGTGGATTCGTTTCGGGGCCATGTGCTCTGGTAGGGGTTGTGTTAAGAAAGCCTTTAATTATCCATGAGCAAAATGCAATTGTCGGATTGACTAATCGAATTCTTGCGCCACTAAGTAAAGTAATGTTCACAGGTTTTCCATTACAGTATAAAAAGGTGCCATGCGAATACTGCGGTAACCCGGTCCGTGATGAATTTAGAGGTATCGCTGATCCTGAAACCAGATTCAATAAAAGGGTTGGTAACAAACGACTATTGATTATTGGCGGTAGTCTGGGAGCTAAGGCGCTAAATGATTTGTTGCCGCAGGCAGTGAAGATTGTGTCTCAAAAAATTAGTCTTGACGTCTGGCATCAAACCGGAGAAAAAAAACTTGAGAATGTGCGTTATTTTTATCAGCAGCATCGCCTGGAGGTGAAAGTCGATGAATTCATCGTTGATGTCGCCGAAGCATATAGTTGGGCTGATCTTGTTGTTTGTCGAAGCGGCGCCATCACGCTGGCAGAGGTTGCCGCTGTGGGTTTGGGGTCGATACTGGTGCCTTATCCTCATGCTGTTGATGATCATCAGACTGCCAATGCGCAAAGTTTTGTTAAAGCCGGTGCTGCTTGTCTGTTGCGTGAATCAGACATGAGCGTAGAAAAAATGTCATCACTGCTGTTAACGTTGTTAAGTGATAAGCATCAACTGGCAAATATGGCTAACGCTGCAAAAAAACTTGGCACTGTGGATGCAGGTAGACGTGTCGCCGATGAATGTCAGAGCGTATGTGGATATTCTGCCATGCAGGTGAAGTCATGAGTCATCCCTCACCTCAAATTGCGATGCGCAAGATAAAAAATGTTTTTTTTATTGGCATTGGTGGTGTTGGTATGAGCGGAATTGCAGAAGTGATGCTCAATTTGGGGTTCAAGGTATATGGCTCAGACAGTCATCCCAATGCAGCAACAAATCGCCTGGAAAACCTCGGCGCAATAATATTTGATAGTCATGATGGTGTTAATGTTAATGCTATGGATGTGGTAGTGGTTTCATCTGCTATAGATAAAAACAATGTAGAGATCGCTTCTGCAAATAAAAATCGTATTCCGATTATTCAAAGAGCTGAAATGCTTGCGGAACTGATGCGTTTTAGACATGGTATTGCTGTAGCGGGTACTCATGGGAAAACAACAACGACGAGTTTGGTCGCAACTGTGATGGGTGAAGCGGGCCTTGATCCTACATTTATTGTTGGTGGTCGAGTCAATAGCGTCGGCAGTAACTCGCAACTGGGTCGCAGTGAATATCTGGTGGCTGAAGCAGACGAGAGCGATGCTTCATTCCTGCATTTGCAGCCGATTGTTGCGGTGATAACAAATATCGATGCAGATCACTTATCTGCGTATGAAAATGATTTTGATAAATTAAGAAATGCATTTGTAGAATTTTTGCACAATATTCCTTTTTATGGGTTAGCAGTGTTGTGTATTGATGATGAGGTAGTGAAATCGCTGCTTAAAGATGTGGCCAGGCCATATATCACTTATGGGTTCACAACAGATGCAGATATCTACGCTACGGATGTCAGTTTTATACAAGAGAAAACCACTTTCAAAGTCAAGGGTAAAGCTGTTAAGCAGGAAATGACGTTTACCCTTAATCTGCCCGGGAAACATAATGTGCTCAATGCATTGGCGAGCATAGCAATTGGACTTGAATTTGATATTCCGTATCAAAAAATTGCTGATGCACTAAAGCAATTTGCCGGCATAGGTCGTCGCATGCAGCGTATAGGCACACTTGACTTGCAGGGTGGGGCAGTCGAATTCATAGATGATTACGCGCACCATCCAAAAGAAATATCAGCAACTATAGAAGGGGTGCGCCATGGATGGCCGGGGCAACGTATCGTCGCCATATTTCAGCCACATCGCTATACCCGCACCCGGGACTTGTTCGATGACTTCGTCAGCGTGTTGAATGAAGTAGATGTGCTCTTGTTAATGCATGTTTATCCGGCCGGAGAGCAGGTTATTAATAATGCTGACAGCCGCGCGCTCGTCCATGCATTGCGCTTGCGTGGAAATCTGGATGCAATGCTAATTGAAGATGACAAGGAACTATGTCGTACATTGACGAATATCGTAATGCCAGGAGATATCGTAATTACGCTTGGTGCCGGGAGTATCGGCAAGCTGCCTGCTGCTCTATATCAGCAAATCAAAGAAGGAGTTGATGTAGCGTGATGGCAATAAACAGACCACCAAATACTCGCGGTAATGTTGCTTATGATGTCTCACTGGCAAGATATAATACATGGGGTGTTGGTGGGCAGGCTGAATGTATTTTTCATCCCGAAGATATCGATGATTTAAGATATTTTTTATCACAAATAAATCCGATAGTGCCGATAACATGGATAGGATTGGGATCAAACGTGCTGATACGTGATGGTGGCATTGAAGGTGTTGTGATTATTACGCAGCCTGGTTTGAAAAAAATCACTATTGATAAAGACGGCCATGCAATTATTGCTCAGGCGGGTGTTGCATGTGCCAAGCTGGCACGCGTTAGTGTTTTGAATGGATTGGCGGGCATTGAATTTCTGGCTGGTATCCCGGGTACAGTCGGTGGTGCTTTAAAGATGAATGCAGGAGCGTTTGGAGGACAAACATGGGATCAGGTTACACAGGTTGAAAGCATAACACGGCACGGTCAGATAGTGACGCGTAAAGCATGTGAGTTTGACTATGGATATCGTTATGTTGAAACCTATAAAGACGAGTGGTTTACAGGCGCACGATTCACCCTGCAACCAAGAATAAACAATAGAAATATAATTTCGATAAAGGATTTACTTGCAAGAAGAGCTGAATCTCAGCCAATTGGTAAAAAAAATTGCGGCTCGGTATTTAAGAATCCTGAAAGTGATTATGCGGCGCGACTGATAGAAGAATGTGGTCTTAAGGGCTATGAAGTGGGGGGTGCGTGCGTTTCGAAAAAACACGCTAACTTTATCCTGAATGAAGGAAATGCAACAGCCAGTGATATAGAAAACCTGATCACGCATATACGAAACAAAGTTCTTGAACAGTGCGATATAGAGCTTATTCCAGAAGTGAAATTTCTCGGTAAGACGATATGAAGAGAATTCACAGCAAAAATTACGGGACAGTTGCAGTGCTGATGGGCGGGCATTCTGGCGAGCGTGAAATATCCTTAAAAAGTGGTGCAGCAGTAATGCAGGCATTACAAAAAAACGGTGTCAATGCAATCAGTATTGATGTAGATGAAAATGTATTCAGTCTGCTCAAAATAAATGATGTTAACTGTGTATTTATTGCTTTGCATGGATGCGGGGGAGAGGATGGAACTATGCAAGGCGGTCTTGAGATTATAAAGATGCCTTATACGGGAAGCGGGGTTTTAGCTTCAGCGATATGTATGGATAAATATATCACCAAACAAATTTGGAAAACTGCTCATATCCCTACTCCGGATTTTATCAAAGTCAATGATCAGACTTCTTATGAGTCTGTAAGACAATTGCTTGGAGATACATTTATTCTGAAGCCGTCGATGGAAGGATCAAGTCTGGGCATCCACATAATAAATAATCAAACAGCTTTTGATGATGCGCTGATCAATGCAACTGCATTCAATGGACAGTTAATGGCAGAGCAATGGATAGAAGGAGATGAATATACGGTAGCGATATTAAATGATGAGGCCTTGCCTGTGATTAAACTGCAGACTCCAAATAACTTTTATGATTACGAGGCAAAATATAATTCTAATGAGACTCAATATATATTGCCATGTGGTTTAAATGTTGAACATGAAAACAATTTGAAAGCGATGGCGCAAGCCGCTTTTAATGCGACACAGGCGAGCGGCTGGGGCAGAGTTGATGTGATGGTCGATAAACATGGTCAGCCCTGGTTTTTGGAAGTGAATACTGTGCCAGGTATGACTGATCACAGTCTGGTGCCTATGGCGGCCGCCAGTGCCGGAATTGACTTTGATCAGCTGGTAATGGCCATTTTGGATACGGCACTCAAATAAACTTTAATTATTGAAAAACTGATCATGCAGAAAAAGTTTAAAAATCGCAGGAAACAGGTTAAGCAACGGGAAACGGTGAGAATAGAGTTCCTTGAAGTTGCAAAACTGATACTTGTTGCCATGGTGGTAATTGCGGGAGTGTGGGCAGTTAAGCAGGTAGAAACTATTCCAATTAAAACGATAGAGGTTCAGTCTTCATTGTCTAAAGTTGATAAATCAGAAATTAAAATGATTGCTCACGAATTTATGCATGAAGGTTTTTTTACTGTTGATTTGCCGAAATTCGAAAACCGGCTTAACAACATACCGTGGATATACAGAGCGACAATTAAACGAAAGTGGCCAGGAAGGCTTGTTATTAGTGTAGAGGAGCAGCAGCCATACTTTCGCTGGGGTCAGCAGCACCTGATAAATAAATATGCGGAAGTATTTTTTGTGGGTGATGTTGAAGCTTATGCGCAATATCCACTGTTGGTGGGTACTCGAGGAAGGGAGAAACAAATTATAGAGCTTTACTATAAATATAACGAAGGTTTTAAAGCGTTGGGAACAGAAATTGTAATTTTCAAAGAAGATGCGCGATATGATAAAGAGTTAACGTTATCTGACGGCATCAATATAAACCTGGGTCGTGGACAAACCGATGAGAGCATAAAGCGTTGTTTAAATTCTTTCGCCATGTTTACAAAAGCAGAGCGCAAGGCAATTAAAAGAATTGACATGCGCCATAGTAATGGTTTTGCAGTTCGCTGGAATAGTTAATTAATTGGCATTGCTGATATGAGTAAGAAAACTGAAAACGGAATGATTGTTGGCCTGGATATAGGGACCTCCAAAATTGTTGCAATTGTCGCTGAGATAAATGATGACAATGAGCTTGAAATTATTGGTATAGGCACACATCCCTCGCGCGGGTTAAAAAAAGGCGTGGTTGTTAACATTGAATCAACCGTCCAGTCAATTCAGCGTGCGGTTGAGGAAGCAGAACTTATGGCAGGGTGTCAGATACATTCTGTTTATGCTGGTATTGCAGGCAGTCATGTTAAAAGTATGAACTCACATGGGATTGTTGCAATAAAAGATAATGAAGTTCAGGAAAGTGATGTCGAGCGTGTGATTGATGCGGCCCGTGCATTGGCAATACCTGCAGATCAAAAAGTCTTACACGTATTGCCACAGGAATTTATTATTGATCAACAGGAAGGTATTCGCGAACCGATTGGAATGTCAGGAGTGCGTATGGAGGCAAAAGTGCATCTGGTTACAGGTGCAGTTTCCGCTGCTCAAAACATTGTTAAGTGTATTGAGCGCTGTGGCTTGCATGCAGACGATATAATTCTTGAGCAGCTTGCCTCCAGCTACTCAGTATTAACCGAAGATGAAAAAGAACTTGGTATATGTCTGGTCGATATTGGTGGAGGAACGACAGATATTGCAGTTTTTACAGAAGGTGCAATCAAGCATACCGCGGTTATTCCAATTGCAGGTGACCAGGTGACAAACGATATTGCTATTGCCATGCGCACTCCTACCCAGCATGCAGAGGAGATCAAGATCAAATATGCCTGCGCACTTAGACAGCTAACTAATCCAGATGAAGTCATTGAAGTGGCTAGTGTTGGTGATCGTGCGCCACGACGACTGGCAAGGCAAACACTTGCTGAGGTCGTTGAGCCGCGTTACGAGGAGTTAATGTCTTTAATACAGGCTGAGTTAAGGCGAAGCGGTTATGAAAATTTAATTGCTGCCGGGATAGTGTTAACCGGCGGTAGTTCAAAAATGGAAGGCGTCGTCGAATTGGCAGAAGAAGTGTTTCATATGCCGGTTCGCTTAGGAGTTCCGCAATATGTCAGCGGTCTGATTGATGTAGTGCGAAATCCTATTCACGCGACGGGTGTCGGGCTGCTTTTGTTTGGACAATTAAGCGAACAATCTGCAGAGCATAGAAAATTAAACAGTGGAGGGTTCTCAGCCGTGTTTAGTCGAATGAAGAATTGGGTTCAGGGAAATTTTTAATTAATTTTGAAATTTTTGAGTGACTAGAGGAGAAATAAAATGTTTGAATTAGTAGACGCATATGGTCAAAGTGCTGTAATTAAAGTTATCGGTGTCGGTGGGGGTGGCGGTAACGCTGTCCAGCATATGGTTAATGCTGAAATTGACGGCGTTGACTTTATTTGTGCAAATACAGATTCACAGGCATTACAAAGAACTAATGCCAAGACAACTTTACAGCTGGGCACGGAAATTACTAAAGGCCTGGGGGCCGGCGCCAATCCGGAAATAGGCCGCCAATCAGCCATTGATGACAGAGATCGTATTCACGATGTCATTGCCGGTGCCGATATGCTCTTCATTACCGCTGGTATGGGGGGTGGCACTGGTACTGGTGCAGCGCCTGTTGTGGCGGAAGTCGCCAAAGAACTCGGTATACTTACCGTTGCAGTGGTGACCAAGCCGTTTCCTTTTGAAGGTTCCAAGCGATCACAAATTGCTAATCGCGGCATTGAGGAATTAGCAAATCAGGTGGATTCCCTGATTACAATTCCCAATGAAAAACTTCTGACTGTTCTGGGAGACGATACCAGTTTGCTGGAAGCATTTCGTGCGGCGAATGATGTTTTACTTGGTGCGGTTCAGGGTATTGCAGAACTGATTACTTGCCCGGGTTTAATTAACGTGGATTTTGCAGATGTGCGAACTGTCATGTCAGAAATGGGCATGGCCATGATGGGTTCAGGGGTAGGTATTGGAGTGGAACGTGCTCGTGAAGCGGCAGAGGCCGCCATTCACAGCCCATTGCTGGAGGATGTTAACATTACCGGGGCAAGAGGCATTCTGGTCAATATCACAGCAGGTCCAAATATTGGCATGAACGAAATTGCTGAAGTCGGTTCTCACATAGAGGCGATTGCCTCGGAGGATGCTACGGTGGTTGTCGGCACTGCCATTGATGAAAGTATGGAAGAAAAATTACGCGTGACGTTGGTAGCAACCGGGTTGGGCAACCAGAGCACTCCTGCATCCGCGCCTGCAAAAGTCACCCTGGTTGATTCCGCAGCGGGTTCGAAAGAAAAGGATGTGAAAATCAAGGAGGTCAGCCGCGCTCCACTGCCGGCAATGGATGAGGCAGAAATAAGCAATGCCACTGATGGGTCATATAATGAAGATTTGCTTGATATACCTGCATTTCTGCGTCGACAGGCGGATTAACAGCATACTTAACCGTTGTCGCTGGAAATTGGGAATTATCAGCCGGATTAGTGGTCCTAAACACATACGACATTTGGGGATAGTCAGGTGTCACCATCTAATTGATAATCGTTCTCAAGTGCGATGGTGATTCAAGTGTGGCTACCACTTTAATACTCTGGAAAGTAATAATGATAAGACAAAGAACACTGAAGAATGTGATCCGGGCGAGTGGCGTTGGCTTACATACCGGGGAAAAAATTCATTTAACCCTGCGGCCGGCCCATGCTGATGCGGGGATTATATTCCGTCGCACGGATATAGCGCATTCTCCTGAAATCCGTGCCTGTATAGATAATGTTGGTGATACCCAGCTTTCGACGACACTCGAGAAAGACGGTGTTCGAATTTCCACGGTAGAACATTTGCTCTCAGCGGTGGCGGGGTTAGGCATTGATAATCTGGTGATTGAGCTTTCGGGGCCTGAGGTTCCGATCATGGATGGTAGTGCCGGTCCTTTTGTTTTCCTGCTGCAATCTGCGGGTATACAGGAACAGGAACTAGCCAAAAAGTTTGTCAGAATTAAAAAGCCAGTGCGTGTCACAGATCAGGACAGATGGGCCGAATTTCAGCCATATAATGGCTTTAAAGTGGCCTTTACCATTGATTTTGACCACCCGGTATTTCAGGCAGGCCCTCAATTTGCTGAAATAGATTTTTCATCCACATCATTTGTCAAAGAAGTCAGTCGGTCACGTACATTCGGTTTTTTACGTGATTTTGAATACTTGCGGGCACATAACCTGGCGCTGGGAGGCAGTCTGGATAATGCCATCGCGGTAGATGATCAGAAAATCCTCAATGAAGATGGCCTGCGTTACGAGGATGAATTTGTCAAACACAAAATCCTTGATGCAATTGGAGATCTGTATCTGCTCGGGCATAGTCTGATCGGGGCATTTAAAGGGTATAAATCAGGTCATGAATTAAACAACATGTTACTCAGCACATTGCTGGCAGATCAGTCGGCCTGGGAAGAGGTAACTTTTGAAGAGCAGGCGCATGATGTGCCCATTTTGTATGCGGAGACTGCCGCAACAGCCACGGCAGCCTGATCTGATATCGAGCAGTTCAGTCAGTGTGTTCCAGGATTGCCAGCATTCGGTTGCAGTAGTTTTTTGCCGTGGCAACATCCGAGGCATCACGTGGTGAAGAGATCTGCGGTGCCCTGGCAAGTTTGGTTAATTTATAGTCAATTTTAACTTTTAATCGTGTGACGGGGGTCGTGAGTGAATCACGAAACTCTTCATTGATCTGTTTTAATAACTCATGTTGTTGATAGCGCAGACTGGTGGCTCTGTCCGCATTATCTGTGATTATGATGAGCATATTTCCGGCAATATCGATGACCCAGCAATGCTCGCGCATATCAGAAGATAAACGGCTATGTAGACTTGCGGTCATTGATTGGATGTTTTGTGCTCTATTGAGCAAATTTTCCCCAATCAGGGAAAGTATCGGCTGCATTGAGGGTTTCATCATGTTTAACGAATATCTAAGAGGTACAATGCAAGTTATAATGACTCGCTTTAGAACGCATCAGTTAACAGACAGCTCAAGACTTAAATTCGATCATGAAATTAACAATTTTGCCCAGATCTGGAAAGCGCCTGTATAGCGTAAGGTATTTTAGCCCGGAACAATACATTGTTGGAATCACATTGGGTATTATAACCGCAATTGTGATGCTGGCAGCTGGCTACTGGCTGGGTATCAGATTCGGTCATCAGGGGCTGGTGTCTGACTGGAAATACGATATCAAACAACAGCGCGCCCAGCTAGAGCAGGTGCGTCAGGAAAGCGCAGCTAATCTCGAAGCGCTGACGCAAAAAATTGCTTATTATCAGGCTCATATCAACCGGCTAGATGCACTTGGTAATAAACTCATGAATATGGCTGATTTGAGTGACCAGGATATTGATTTTGCACAATCACCAGGATTTGGTGGCCCGGATCATTACGAAGACGAACTTAATCAGGATGTATTGGCAAGTATGGAGCAAACACTGGGTACAATCGCCTCCCAACTGCAGAGTCAGGAAAATAAACTTCACACGCTGGACGTAATGCTCACCAATCGAAATCTCAGGAAAGAAGTTTATCCACAGGGGCGTCCCGTTGAAAAAGGCTGGATTTCTTCACATTTTGGCAAGCGGGTGGACCCATTCACGGGTAAACAGGAGTTTCACCGGGGTGTGGATTTTGCCGGTAAGCATCTCTCAAATGTGATCTCGGTTGCAGGTGGAGTGGTGACAGAAGCCGTAAGTCGTGCCGGTTACGGCAACCTGATAGAAATTGACCATGGTAACGGGTATGTGACGAGATATGGCCACAATGACAAAATGAGTGTAAAAGTTGGGCAAATGGTTAAAAAAGGCGAGGTTATTGCCAAGATGGGTAGCACCGGCCGATCCACCGGTCCCCACGTGCATTTTGAAGTGCTGAAAAATGGCGTGCGTGTCGACCCGATGAAGTTTATCCGCTCCAAATCCAACTAATACAAAGTTCTTTACTAAAAATCTTTCAAAATCGTCTTTGAATATCACTTCGAATTTGCGTCAGTAGTTGCTAAAGCTGGCGAACCACTTCAATATACGTCCTAGCTGTTGGCCTCTACTTATATCGCATAACTGAGCTGTAAAAACGGATAATTACAGATTACTCCTATATTTAATATAACCCCGATAACACGCATACTCTGACATGATTGGAAAGCTAGCTAATAAAATCTTTGGTAGTCGAAATCAGCGCTTAATGTCCCGCTACAAAAAAGTTGCAACACAGATTAACCAGCTCGAAGAAGAAATAAGCAACCTCAGCGATGAGCAATTAGCGGCGAAGACTCAGCAATTCAAGCAGCGTCTTTCAGGTGGTGAGACACTTGATAACCTGCTGGCAGAAGCATTTGCGGTTGTGCGTGAAGCTGGTAAACGTGTGCTCGGAATGAGGCATTTTGATGTTCAGTTAATTGGCGGCATGGTGCTAAATGACGGCAATATCGCAGAAATGCGAACAGGTGAGGGGAAAACACTGGTCGCTACCTTACCGGTATACCTCAATGCACTGTCGGGTAAAAGTGTCCATGTAATTACCGTTAATGACTACCTTGCCAGGCGTGATGCTGACTGGATGGGTAAATTATATAAATTTCTCGGCCTGACAGTGGGGGTGATCGTCGGCGGCATGAGCGATGCTGAACGCAAGGAGGCATACGCCGCAGATATCACCTATGGCACTAATAATGAGTTTGGCTTCGATTATCTCCGGGATAACATGAAGTTTTCCGCAGATCAGCGTGTTCAAAGAGACTTATATTTTGCAGTCGTGGATGAAGTAGATTCAATACTGATTGATGAAGCGCGCACGCCATTGATTATTTCCGGGCCAACCGATGACAGCTCAGAGCTTTATCTGAAAGTCGATAAAATTGTTCCCCACCTGGTTCCCCAGGCCTCGGAGGAGAGTGAAGGTGATTACCTGGTTGATGAAAAATCCAAACAGGTTTTCTTGAGTGAACAGGGACATCAGCATATTGAAGATTTGCTAACAGAGGCCGGACTCCTGGCTGAGGAGGACTCACTCTACGATGTAGCAAATATTGGTCTGCTGCATCACATCAATGCTTCATTGCGCGCGAATGTCCTGTTTCAGAAGAATGTCGATTATATCGTCAGAAACGGAGAAATCATCATTGTCGATGAGTTCACCGGAAGAACCATGCCGGGAAGGCGATGGTCAGAGGGTTTACACCAGGCGGTTGAGGCAAAAGAAGGCGTCAAAATTCAAAATGAAAATCAGACGCTGGCGTCTATTACTTTTCAGAATTACTTTCGTTTATATGAAAAGCTAAGTGGCATGACGGGTACCGCGGACACAGAAGCATTTGAATTCCAGTCTATATATGGCCTGGAGGTTGTGGTTATACCGACACATAAAGAAATGCAGCGCCAGGATCACGGTGACCTTGTTTATTTAACGCTGCAAGAAAAATATCAGGCGATAATTGACGACATTAAAGACTGTAGGGAACGGGGGCAGCCCGTGCTTGTGGGCACAGCCTCAATTGAAGCATCAGAACACTTATCCGGACTGCTTGATAAAGCCGGTATTGCGCATCAGGTACTCAATGCAAAACAGCATGCCTCGGAGTCCCGGATAATCCAGCAGGCAGGTAAAGTAGGTGCTGTAACCATTGCTACCAATATGGCAGGCCGTGGCACCGATATTGTACTTGGAGGGAATCTGGATGCCGAGCTTGGTGAACTGGGCGAAGATACCTCACCGGAACAGATTGATCAGATTAAAGCAGACTGGCAAAAACAGCATGACGCAGTCATTAATGCCGGAGGTTTGCATATTATCGGGACAGAAAGACACGAATCACGTCGCATAGATAATCAATTGCGTGGCCGCTCCGGCAGGCAGGGTGATCCGGGTTCCAGTCGTTTTTATTTATCCCTTGAAGATAATCTGATGCGAATTTTTGCATCCGAGCGAGTGCGTACACTGATGCAAAAACTGGGGATGGAAAAAGGCGAGTCTATCGAGCATCCATGGGTAACAAAAGCGATTGAGAACGCCCAGCGCAAAGTGGAATCGCATAACTTTGACGTGCGAAAAAATTTACTGGAATATGACGACGTCGCCAATGATCAGAGAAAAGTGATCTATGAGCAACGTAATGAACTGATGAGCTCAGAAGATATATCCCAGAATATTGATGATATTCGTCATGATGTTGTAACCAGTATTATCGATACATTCATACCACCCAACAGCATGGAAGAGCAGTGGAATATATCCGGGCTGACCGAAGCATTACGCAAAGAAGTGAATGTTGATTTACCTATTCAGGACTGGCTGGACAAGGATGATAATCTGTATGAAGAACCTTTGCGTGAGAGAATCCAGGCAGCTGTGAAAAACCTGATCGATGAAAAACAGCAACTTCTTGGTCAGGAGATGATGTACAAACTGCAGAAAGATGTCATGTTGCAAGTGCTGGATTCCAAATGGAAAGAACATCTCGCCGCCATGGATTATCTGCGACAAAGTATCGGCTTGCGTGGTTATGCACAAAAAAATCCCAAGCAGGAATATAAACGTGAAGCATTTGAAATGTTTCAGCAAATGCTTGAGGAGATCAAACAGGATACCATTGCCTTCCTCTGTCATGTGAAGTTCCAGTCGCCTGAAGAAGTCACACCAATCGCACAGCCAAAAGTTCCCGAAGCAAATGAGTTACAGATGCAGCATGAGCAGGCTGCGGATATACTGCATCCTGATCAGTTGCCCGCAGAAGACGCACACGAGCAGCGTCCCCCGCCCGAGGCCAGCAAGCCTGAACAGGTTGTTCGTTCCGACAAGAAAGTCGGCAGAAATGAGCCCTGTCCATGTGGCTCAGGAAAGAAATTCAAACACTGTCATGGCAAACTGTCGTGATACAGTGTGTGATTGAATCTGATGGCTGTTAATCTTGCGCCGCCTGGCCCGATTTATCCCATAAGTGGCATCCGACTGGCTTCAGCCAGTGCTGGTATCAGGTACCAGGGACGAGATGACCTTGTACTTATTGAACTGGATGAAACATCCAGCGTCGCGGGGGTGTTCACAAAAAATAAATTCTGTGCAGCTCCGGTTATTGTTGCGCGCAAGAATCTCGGCGAGGCTTCGCCACGCTACCTGCTGATCAATGCCGGTAATGCAAATGCGGGAACCGGCCAGCCCGGAATGGAGGCGGCACTCAAAACGACACAAGTTGTGTCCGAACTAATGGGGGTTTCACCAAACCAGGTGCTGCCTTTCTCAACGGGTGTAATTGGCACTGTGATTGACGTCACTAAAATCAGTCAGGTTTTGCCTCGTCTAAAGAATGCATTATCAGAGCAAGGCTGGCTAGATGCTGCCAGGGCAATCATGACAACCGATACTGTACCAAAGGCGGTGAGTGAAAAGCTTGTTATTCATGGCAAGACCGTGCATGTCACAGGTATTAGTAAAGGGTCTGGTATGATTCAGCCCAACATGGCAACCATGTTGGCATACGTTGGTACAGATATGGCAGTGGACCAACACACGTTGCATAGCATGTTGATTGACATGACTGAACAATCGTTTAATGCAATCACCGTCGATAGTGATACATCCACCAATGATGCGTGTGTGCTCATTGCCACCGGCAGTTCCACGATTCACTATAGTGACCTGAATGCGGATGAAAAAAGCCGTTATCTGGAAGCGCTCAAAACAGTGATGCAAAAGCTGGCACATGCAATTATCAGGGATGGAGAAGGTGCCACCAAGTTCGTTGAAGTAAGTGTTGAAGGTGCGTTTGATCGCCGGCAAGCCAAAGCGATTGCGTTCTCAGTCGCGAATTCTCCGTTAGTAAAAACAGCCCTGTCTGCTAGCGATCCGAACTGGGGACGAATTATGGCTGCTGCAGGGAAATGTGAAGATGAAAATCTTGATTTATCGAGAGCAAGTCTTTTGATAAATAACGTGCGTGTGATGACAGCCGGTGAAATTGATCATGACTATACTGAGCAGGCCGGGAAATTGGCAGTCGCTGACAATGAAATTAAAATCGTGATTCAGGTTAATCGTGGTCAGGCATGCCACACTGTCTGGACCACAGATTTAACACATGACTACATTACAATTAACGCAGACTATCGCAGCTAGTTGACTGGTGTGCAATGTTACAGCATTCAATTGCGATTGGAGTGATATTTAATCAGCATGACCAGGTGCTGATTGCTAAGAGACAGCATGATAAGCACCTCGCCGGGTATTGGGAATTTCCAGGTGGGAAATTAATGCCTGGTGAATCATTTAAGACCGCATTACGTCGTGAGTTGATAGAAGAAGTTGGAATTACACCTCATACTGTAACCAAATTCTTCGCCACTCAGTATCAATATACTGATCGAAATCTCACTTTTCAGTGTTTCAAGGTAACCAATTACTCCGGAGATGTGCATTTAAATGCACACCAGTCCCGACGTTGGGTTTCACTAAGTGAATTAGCAAATGTCGCTTTCCCGGCAGCTAACCGTGCCATTATTGATGCCTTGACACTTCCTGTGCATTATGTGATTGCTGATGAATATGTGTTGGGTGCGAAGTTATTTTCAAGCGTGGAATCGCAACTAAAATCAGGTGCAAGACTGATACAGCATCGGGCAGGAAATATTGATGAGAGCGGGTATGTTGCCAATTCGCATCGCTTGAAATATCTATGCAGTGAATATGGAGCCAAGTACCTGGCAAATTGTCCGCTTGATTGGTTGCCTCGTGTTAAACCGTCCGGAGTGCATTTAAATAGCCATTCTTTAAAAGAAGTATTTGAGGGTAACCGGCAAATCTATGACTTTGAACTTTATTCGGCTGCATGCCATAACGAGAAAGATATCTCTATGGCAAATCAACTGGGGTTGCGCTGTCTGTTAATTGGACCGGTTAATTTTACAATGAGTCACCCCGACGCAAATAAGATTGGTTGGAAAGGTTTCAACCAGTTATGTAGTTGCGCAAATGTGCCTGTGTATGCTTTGGGAGGAATGTGTGTCAATGATTATCGAACAGCCGTTATGCATGGCGGGCAGGGTATTGCCGCAATCCGGGCTTTTATGATTTAGAATGCACAGCAGGCAATTTGAAATGGAATATCACGTTCAACTTGCTTTGGATAATGATTTGGGTTGGCCTGTGCGAGAAAGCGTATGGAGAACCGATGTTTGCCGGCACTGATTTCAGGGAAGCATTTTTCAGCCGGCTGGATTAATACGCGGATAAGCTGATTGGGTTGGTTCTGATCGAGGTTTCTTTGATAGAAACCTCTTGCCGCGGAACAGTCCTCTATTTCAGCGCTACTCCTGATCAGTTCAAGACAGTGCATGACTGTTGTATGAATAATATCGAAAGGTTGCAACCATGCGCGAATGGTTTGGTTACGTTCGCTTGAAGGCTGTGTCAGCCAGTAGTGATATGCCGGCAAGTCAAAATCACAGGTTCCTCCCGGGATGGCGGAACGTTGTTTTATGCTATTGATAAAATCATTGTCTTTAAGATGACCTACAAGCTGTCCGGTCTGACTATCCAGCTGGTTAATGAGTTCTTTGTGACTGGAGATGATGGTTTCCAGCTTGTGCTGATCAAGATTTGGCGTGCTATGTAACTGCTCAAGGTTAGTGAGCTGACGCTTGATTTCTTTCATCAGTTCACGTTTAAGGTCGCCACGTGAAGCCAAGCCCATCAGCTCAAACAGGGCTGACAAAGCAGAATGACTATCCAACGCCTGTTCTTTGTTAATATAATAATTGCAGCGTGAATAGAGTTCTTCTATACGCATAAATGTACGTATACGTTCATTGAGTGGCTGTTCGAAATTGATCATCGCTGACATGATTGAATTATGATGCGGCTAATCTCCTAAAGCCATGTATTTTTGATGAAGCTGCCTGATTTGAGGAATCAATTCCTCAACTGTGCCCGTATTGCTAATGATATCGTCAGCATGGGCCAGTCGCTCCTGTGTGGTAAGTTGTGTTTTGATAATGCTCTCAACATCAGATTCAGCACATTGATCTCTATTTGCTACTCTCGATAACTGGTCAGATGGCTCAGTATGAACCACCAATATCCGATCAACTAACGATTGCATATTGGACTCTATTAGTAAAGGAATCACGATCAGACAATATTTTGCGGACAGTGATTGTGTTTCCTCGATAATTGCGTCGGCGACTTTTGGGTGAATAATCGCTTCAAGTGCATGACGGAGGGCTTGTTGTTCGAATATTTGGTTGCGAATGTATTTTCTGTTTAGCTGGCCGGATTCGAGTACCGCCCGATGGCCGAATAATGCGACCACCTCCTGGTAGGCGCAACCTTCGGGTGAAATTAATTGCCGACTGATCTCGTCGGCATCGATGACCGGAATATTGTAAAGTGTTTGAAAGTAATGGCTAACTGTGCTTTTACCTGTACCAATTCCACCTGTTATGCCGATGCGAAGCATTGTAATGCTCTAGAATATGCTGAGCAGGGATCTTACCTCATTTCCCCACAACAAACATATGATGCCACCAAGGGCAAGATAGGGGCCGAATGGGGTAGGGACATCTCGCCCGAGCACTTTGGTAACAATTAAAAAAATACCAATGATACTTCCCACTACCGAAGCAATTAATATGATGGCAATGAGATACTGCCATCCGAGCCAGGCTCCAAGCAGTGCCAGCAACTTAAAATCACCATAGCCCATGCCTTCCTTGCCAGTGATGACCTTGAACGTCTGGAACACGAGCCATAGGGATAAATAACCAAAAATAGCACCCAGTATACTTTCTTCCAGTGTGCAGAACAGATTAAAGTAATTGGCAATAATGCCGAGCCATAACAATGGCAGCGTGATATTGTCGGGCAACAGGGTTGTTCTGAAATCAATCACGGCAAGTGCTATCAGTCCCCAGCATAAACCCATTGCCATCAGCATTTGCCAGCCAAATCCAAATTGGTAGGCAATCAATGCGGTGAGTATGCCAGTGAGAATTTCTACCAGAGGATACTGTATTGAAATGGGTGACGCGCAGTGGCGACAGCGACCTTTTTGTAAAAAGTAGCTGACCACGGGAATATTCTCGAGGCTGCTTATTTGGTGAAGACAGGAAGGGCAGCGTGATCTGGGCGTAATGAGGTTAAAGCGCGTGCTTGTTTCTTCGCTATCAATGTCCAGCAATAGCTGGCATTCGGTTTTCCAGCCGCGTTCAAGCATCACCGGTAAGCGCGTTATCACTACATTGAGAAAACTGCCAATCAATAAACCCAGGACAAAGCTGCACCCGGTAAGAAAGACGAGATTGCTTTCAAGTAAAGATAGGATGTACACGTATATTTTGTCGCCTAGACAACTGCGCCCATTTTGAAAATAGGTAAGTACATCGCGATGACAAGTCCGCCTACAAGGACGCCGAGAATTGCCATAATTAATGGTTCCAGCAAACTGCTCAGACCATCAACCAGGTTATCCACTTCTTCTTCGTAAAAATCAGCGACTTTACTGAGCATTTCATCCAGGGATCCTGATTCCTCACCAATTGATACCATTTGTACCATCATATTGGGGAAAATACCGGTCTGTTTCATGCTTTGCTGGAGCTGTGTCCCCGTGGCGACATCATCTTTCATTTTCATCGTCGCTTCATAATACAAGGCATTGCCCGTGGCGCCTGCAACGGACTCCATCGCTTCAACCAGGGGTACCCCGGCCGCAAACATGGTTGCCAGCGTGCGGGCAAAGCGTGCGATGGCCGATTTCTCAAGGATGCCGCCGATCACAGGTATTTTCAGGGAGATTATGTCAAGACTGCGCCGAATTTTGGGTGATCTTTGCTTGGCCTGCATGAATGCAAAAACTGTTAAACCAATGCCGAAAAATATTAAATACCAGAATTGCTGAAAAAAATTGGAGATGCTGATGACCAGCTTGGTAAAGGCCGGCAGATCGGCGCCAAAGCCTTTGAAGATGCTTTCAAACTGGGGAACGACAAAAATTAACAGTATCGCCATGACGACAAAAGCCACTACTAGTACTGCCGTGGGATAAAACAGTGCTTTTTTAACCTTGCCCTTGAGTTCTTCTGTTTTTTCTTTATAGGTTGCTATTTTATCCAGCAGAGCTTCCAGTGCGCCCGACTGTTCTCCAGCAGCCACCAGGTTGCAAAACAGGGGGTCAAAATACTTGGGCTGCTTTTCAAGGGCATCGGCCAGGCCTGTGCCGCCTTCGACGTCCGATTTAATGCCCAGCACCAGATCCTGCATTGCCGGTTTTTCATGACCACGACCGATAATTTCGAACGATTGAACGAGCGGTACCCCCGCTGTCATCATGGTGGCGAGCTGTCGGGCGAGAATAGCGATGTCTTTGGGCACGATTTTTTTGCCAGTCCCACCAAACAGGGATTTTGGCTTTTTCTTGACTTTTGTCGGGTTAATGCCCTGGCGGCGCAGATCGGCTTTTAAAAGAATTTCACTGGCGGCCTGTGACTCTCCTTTGACTTTGGACCCTTTGCGATCCAGTCCTTCCCACAAAAATGTAATCGGATTATTGGTTGCTGTTGCCATAGATTAATCCTTGGTCACCCGGTTTACCTCTTCAAGGCTGATTATGCCGTCTTTTACTTTTTGTAGACCTGATGCACGCAGGTCTGCGACACCCTCTTTAGCCGCCTGGTCAGCAAGCTGCATTGCATTACCGCCTTCCATAATAATTCTTCCCATGTTTTCGGATACAGGCATGACCTGATAGATGCCCACCCGGCCTTTATACCCGCTTGAGCACTGATCGCAACCCGTGGCTTTATAAATGGTCAGGTTTTTCAGATCTGATTTAGTAAAGCCTTCTTCGAGCAGGGCTTCCTCGGGAATATCGTCAACCACCTTGCAGTGATCACATAATTTTCTGGCCAGGCGCTGGGCAATGATAAGAGAGACCGCGGAGGCAATATTGTATGCCGGCACACCCATGTTCGCCAGGCGGGTCAGGGTTTGCGGTGCATCGTTAGTGTGTAATGTGGAAAGCACCAGGTGGCCTGTCTGGGCGGCTTTAATGGCAATTTCGGCAGTTTCCAGGTCGCGTATCTCACCGACCATGATGACATCGGGATCCTGACGCAAAAATGCGCGCAGGGCCGAGGCGAACGTGAGTCCCACTTTAGGCCTGACATTGACCTGATTGATACCGGGCATATTGATCTCGGCCGGGTCCTCCGCGGTAGAAATGTTTCGATCAGGGGTGTTGAGGATATTCAGGCCGGTATACAGCGAGACTGTTTTACCCGAACCGGTTGGACCGGTGACCAGAATCATCCCATATGGCTTGGCCAGTGCGTCCAGATAAAGTTGTTTCTGATTTTCTTCATAACCCAGAACATCGATGCCCAGCATGGCGCTGCTGGGGTCCAGTATTCGCAGTACGATCTTTTCCCCAAACAGGGTGGGACAGGTATTGACCCGGAAATCAATGGCACGCTTTTTGGAAAGCTGCATCTTGATGCGACCGTCCTGCGGGACCCTTCTTTCGGAAATATCCAGCCTCGACATCACTTTGAGGCGGGCACTGATACGTGGTCCAAGGGTAATGGGCGGACTGGCGATTTCCTGCAGGACGCCATCAATGCGAAAACGGACGCGAAATGTGCGTTCATACGGTTCAAAGTGAATATCAGACGCTTTTTTGTTGATCGCATCGAGCAGAACTTTGTGCACAAAGCGTACAATTGGTGTGTCATCGACATCTGACTCACCGACATCGTCCCCGGCGTTATCTTCTTCCGCTGAGAACTCGAGGTTATCGAGGTCATCATCCAGTAACCCGTCCATCGACATGGAGGTATCGCCCATCTCCAGTGCTTTGTCCAATACCTGACCAAGCTTGTCTTCTTCTACCAGAACGGGTTCCGTGGATATGCCAGTATTGAATTTGAATTCGTCGAGCGCGATCAGATTCATGGGATCTGAAATCGCCACGAAAAGTCGATTACCGCGTTTCTGGATAGGCAGGGCGTGATGTTGACGGATCAGTTTTTCGGCGACCAATGAAATGGGTATGGAGTCGAGATCAAGTGAGTCGAGATCCAGTAGCGGAATGCCAAACTCCATGGACGCGCAATTTGCCAGTGCCTTTGCCTGTACGAGCTTGTTATTGACCAGGTAATGGGCAAGCGAGACCTGTTCCTCACGTGCTTTTTGCTGCGCACGGGATGCGTCTTCTTCTGAGATCAGCCCATCGTTGATGAGACGAAGCGCTAATCCGCCAATTCTTGCTGAGGGTGCTGGAGATGCCACAATCTGGAATTTCTAACCTTGTTTATTATGGGTTGTACTAAGTAAAAGAGTCAATAATACAGTGGCTTATAGTAGCAAATGGATAGGATTTTGTGCTAATTGATATGACCAACGAGTTAAAAATAGTGCTAATTGTAGGATTCGATCAAATGTAAGATAGATATAAACAGGCCAGCGGCCTGATATCGGATCAGGCATTAACCTTAGACTTCAGAGACCAGATTATGAGTTCCAAATATCGCGAGGCGTTAGATAATTTCAGGGAGACCTTATTGAACCACATGAAAGTTACTTAATTGGGATTCATGATTACAGCAAAGTACTGAAGGAGGCCAAATTTTCATAGAGCTGATGCGGTTATTCATGTCCAGAAATTAACGCAGTGAGAATTTGCGCTACTTTTTAAATTGATCGCAGATTTGCTCGTATACAAAATGAGCGACATCTAATGTGCTTTTTCTTAATTGATTATGTCTTTGCCGTATTGTCTGAGAATCTGTCTTGAGGAACCGGTAAATGCTTTTCCTTATCTCGCTGGCGTTGAAATCTTTTATTACCCGGACTAACTGATACATTTCTTCCTGTTCATCGATATAACCTCTACTGGTGTTGGCAATATAAATTGCAGGGACACCGAGAACAGCGGCTTCAGAGGCGATGGTTGCACTCTCGCCAATGTATAAACTGCAAAACGCCAGTAAATGGTGTAATTCATCTGGCTCTCCCCGGTAAACGTGTTTATCTAATTCTTTCGGTAAGGTGCGTTCAGTGCTAATAATCACCTTGCCGAGGCTGCTTAGCTCGGAAACAATTTCTTTCAGGAAATCATTCGTCCAGCCTGCTTCATTAATGTCATGATTAGCATTCCACGAAACGATACGAAGCAGGAAGTTTTTTGCTTTGGGCTGCAGGCCGTTTTTTAGGGCTATCTCCTTGTTCGGGGTAAAATAACCAGGATGCAAATAGCTTAGCTCATGATATCCATTGTATCGTGTTGTACGATTCCTTGGTGTCCAGCTCTTATATGCTCTTGGCACCAGCAGTTTGTTTATAAAAGGGTAGGTAAGTAAGTTTTGTAATTTGGCGTTTTCCGTGTCGTAACAAGCAATGGTTCTGGACTTAACAAATAGCCCTGCATGGGCGACAAATATCCCTCCAATGGCAACCATAATATCAGGCTTGAACCTGCGCGCGATTTTTATCAGTTGAAAATCTCTTTTTATTAGCTCTCTTGCGAAGCCGATCAGCGATTTAGATGTGGGTGCCTTGCTGATGCATAAATGTTTGACAGCGAGTTTATCGAGCAGGTCGATGGTCACATCTTTGTCTCTACTGGTGATCAATACCTCGTGATTGTTCTTTTCTAAAATAAGGATAATGTTTTTGAAAAAATGTACGTGTGCTGGATGACAAATGTCTATAAGTACTTTCATGTTGTTCAAGTGTTTGTTATTTATCTTCCCTGCGCTGGCTCGACGCATAGGTTAAAACAGTGATCTGCTCTGCAAGCAGACCAAACATGAAAAGTATGATAGAGCTTAATATCAATAAGGCGCTCATATTGGTAAATGTGCCTTTTGTTACATAGGTATACAGGTAGTTGGCAAGCCCCATTGAAAACAGCATGAAGCTGGGTAAAGAAAAGAATTTAAGCGGTGAATACAGCGATCCGACTTTGAGGATTATGATCAGAAAGCGAGGGCCATCGGTTAACGGATTGATATGACTTTTTCCTTTCCTTTTTTTTGCATCAATGGGCACATAGGCAACCGGGTACCCGCTGCGTAAAAACGCCATGGTGATGGTTGTAGGATAGGAAAATCCGTTTGGCAGCAAATATAAAAAACGACTGAAAGTCTCTCTCTTGACTGCGCGAAAGCCTGAAGTCAAATCTTTTACTTCAAAGTTGGTCACGTAGCTCGCAATCTTGTTGTATATAGTGTTTGCAAATTTTCTGAAAATCGAGGCGTGTGTGTCCGGGTTGCGGGCGCCGATTGCCATGATGAATCCTTTATCCAGTTCATCAAGTAATTTGGGGACATCTTTCGGCGAGTGCTGACCGTCAGCATCCATGAATATGATATATTCTGTCGTGCATGCCCGCGCGCCGGTTTTAATTGCGGCACCATTGCCAAGGCTGTACGGGTGAGATATTACCCGGCAGCCATGTGAAAGCGCGATTGCTTTGGTTTCATCAGTAGAACCATCATCGACAATTATAATTTTGCAGTCAGGTAATGTTTGATTAAGGCCAGATAATAGCGACGGTAAATTTTTCTGCTCGTTTTTGGCGGGGATTACAATGGTGTAGTCACAAGTCATAGTGATTATTATATTCTTGGTGAAGATTGAATTGGTAATACGGAGCTTTTTTCTAGGGCAATGCTTTCATTTTGACTTTATCTTCCAATGCATCTAGCAGCTCTTTATTTTCATATATCCTGTTTCTTTTTCTTGCCTTGTCTAAATATGAGACTGCTTCCTCGGTGCGGTTTAATTCTACTAGCAAATTAACATAATCTACATAGTTTTGAATATTGTTAGGATTGAGTTCTATCGCCTGGATGAAGTGGTTTTCTGCCTCTAGAGGATTTTTGCCGCGTTGTAATATAAAGTTGGCCCGAGCCGAATGGTAGGCAGAGTGGTTTAAGTTGCGCAAATCTAATCTTGGATTATCTTCCAGTGCATTGAACAGAAGCTCTGCAGCATCGGTGGGCAGTATACAGGCCTTCTTTGTGCATGCAGTGATATCACTAAGGAGCCGGATATCATCAATTCTTGGCGCAGGCGTGGAAAGCTTGTAGGCTAGTCTGTCTATCCATTCCGGTTTGGCTGGCTCGTTCAGGTTATCGGCCAGTGCAATCAAGGCTGCTTCTGAAAAAAGTCTTTTCTGACCAATTTTGGATGCTTTTTCGAGGTGTCTGTATGCTTTCTCCTTGTATTCGTGATGTCCCGCTTCCGCCATGCTTTTATAGTGCATGCCAAGCATATGATTTGCCCGGAGTGATTGCGGGTGATGCAACACCTCGAAATAGGCAAAATTAATGGTGTCTGACCATTGGGATGCACGTGTAAAAGTTGTATAGCTGAATACCAGTGTAATCAGACCAAATAAATGGAAACTGTATCGCGACAGTTTTTTGTATTTGTTGAAAATGTGAATCACTGGACTGGTGATTGCCAATATCAGTCCCACTGAAGGAAGATAATTTCTATGCTCGTAGATCATTTCCAGCGGAATGATTGTCGATTCCAGCAAGTGACCAGTAAAAAACCATAATATGCCGAGTGTGAACAGTGGTTGTCTGTTTCTGGTATATGCCGCCAGCGTTAACAGACTCAAAATAAATAAGACGCTGAATAATGTGGTGATGGGCGAAAGAAGAGAGCGGGAAGTGGGGATATCATCGTGAAACAGGCCGAGCTCCTGAATGTTCGGGAAAATCAGCCACTTGATATAATAAACTATAATTCTGAATTGTGTGTTAAGCCGTTCAGTTAAGGTGAATTCACGCAATCGATAATACCAGTCGTATAAATACGTATACAGTTCATGTCGAAAAGCAATGATGGCAATGATCGACAAAATCACCGCGGTGGTTACAGACAGTTTGAAACTCTTTTTGTAACGGGTTGAATTTGTCTGTGGATAAAAAATAATGGTTTCAATCAGCAGTATGAAAACGGGAATCAGTATCGCATTTTCCTTGGAATACAGGCCTGCAATAAACGAACAGGCACATAAAATATAGTATTTGACGCTGGCCCTGGTATTCGTGAAAGATTTTATTCGGCCAATCAGGTAAAGAAGAATGGCCAGGATGCTGAATAGTGTCGATAAAATCGCCATGCGCTGCACAATATAGGCGACCGTGCTGACATGTAAGGGGTGTATCAGCCATAGCAGGCTAACAATGGCAGCCACACCAAATGGCGAAAAAACTGTACGTCCTGGACCCAGTGCTTTGATGATAGTTAATACCAGGAAAAAAACAAGAAATCCGGTCAGTATGTGCAAGACAAGATTTGTGACTTTAAAGGAAAACGGGTCCTCGCCAAAAAAATAATAATTCAGGGCAAACGACCCCATGCTGATAGGTCGTTTCAGTCGCCCCGCACTGGATGAGGTGGCGGCATTTCTTAGTGAAGTGAAAGAGAGAGTTTCAATTTTGACCACGTCATTGGAAACCAGATTGGCGTGATCATCATGTATGAACCCGCCGCTTAATGATGGGTAATAGATTAAAACCGTTAGTATGGATAAAGCGAACAGCAGGTAAATAATTTTACGATAAGAGACATCCATTGTAATGTTGTTAGATATGGAGAAAAGAAAAAGGCGTAGTGAAAACTACGCCTTCTGATCTGTCATCTTGCCACTTATCGTGGCTTACAAGTGACTTTCTTCTTCAAGTACTGAGTAACTTATCGACACTCAGCTGGCACGTATTTGTTTGCAGCTGCAGCAGAAACAGTACAGTCCCATGAAACACCACCACTTAAATTGTCTGTGTCAGGTGTGAATGTAAGGTCAGCTGTTATACTGTCATCTCCAAGATTGGCCCAGTTTGGTGTAAGCGTAATAACAGAATTTGCGCCAACAGAAACTGTAGAAACGTAAGAGGAACCTGCAGAAATGGTGGCTGGATCGATTCCGGCCAAGGTTGATGTGTTGCACAGAGAAACCGAACTTGTACTCAGCAGGCACTCAGACACTGATGTTTTCATTTGCGCGATGAAGCCCAGTGGCTCTGCCATTCTGGCGCGAATCGTGTAATCCTGGTACGCAGGTAATGCCACGGCAGCCAGAATACCGATAATCGCCACAACGATCATTAATTCGATCAAGGTGAAACCTTGTTGTACTTTTTTCATGTTAAAGCTCCTCTAGTTTAAGAGTATTGGTTTAGTAAGTTTTAGTACCTACGCTTCCCTGCGCTCTTAAGGTTTACCCCCGAACCCCTGGAAACTGGTCGACTGTAAGACAGTCACTGTGGATAGCTATTCAGATATCATGCCAACATCGGGAATATATGAATAACACCAGGCGGAACAATACTTTACAAATTGAAATATATGCCAGATGAAGTTGATAAGAGGACTATTTTTCGTGTTCTATGGATAATTTTGGCAGTAAGTGACACAGGTTGTCACTCCAGATCCAGCTTTTTAAGCCGGTAACGCAGTTGTCGAAATGAAATACCGAGTAATTTGGCTGCCGCCGTTTTATTCCAGCGGGTCTGTTCGAGGGCGGCGGTAATCGCTTTTTTCTCTTTTTCTTCAAGGTATTGTTCGAGCTGGTCCTGGCTGAGACTGATACTTGATTCCTCGCTTTCAATGTGTTGAGCGGTGTCCGCGACAGGGTGTGTCTCTTTGGGTAATTGAATATCCTGCTGAGTAATCATGTTGTCATCACAGAGGGTGGCAGCTCGCTCAAGTATATTTTCGAGCTCGCGGATATTGCCCGGAAAAGAATACCTGCTTAATTTTGCCAGTGCCTGCGGGTCAATGGTCAATCCGTTTGAATCGTAGTTTTGCTGTATTCTCCCGAGCATATGTCGGGTTAATTGTTCGATATCTTCAGCACGATGGCGTAACGGTGGAACGGGCAGTTCGATGACATTAATCCGGTAAAACAAGTCCTGCCGGAAATTGCCGGCATCGACTTCGTCAGACAGATCTTTATGGGTTGCGCTCAGGATGCGTACATCCACCTTGATCTCTTCCTGCTTGCCGACCGGTTTAATGGCCCGCTCCTGGATGGCGCGCAGTAATTTCACCTGCATATGCAGTGGCAACTCGGCAACCTCGTCAAGGAACAGGGTGCCGCCCTGGGCGGCTTCAAATAAACCCTGCTTGTCGGCGCTCGCCCCGGTAAAGCTGCCTTTACTGTGACCAAAAAATTCACTTTCCATCAGTTCGGTGGGGATAGCGCCACAATTGACGGGAATAAATGGCTGATCATATCGTGGGCTTTGCAGATGTATTTCCCGGGCAACGAGTTCTTTGCCAACCCCGGATTCACCACGAATATAAACCGGGGCCTGGCTGCGCGCCAGTTTTGATATTGTCTGCTGTAATTGCTGCATCGCGGGAGAAGATCCGATCAGGCGTGTGCGGATCGTCTCAGAGGGAGCAGGATTGCTGGTGTCCGGCTGGCTGGGTGAGAGTTTTAATGCGCCTGAAATAAGCTTGCGCAGCATTTTTAAATCAATGGGCTTGGATACAAAATCAAACGCGCCCGATTTAAGCGCGGTGATGGCTGTGTCCATACTGCCATAGGCAGTGATGACGGCTACCGGAATATCCGGGTGATTTTTTTGTATGTAATTGACCAGCTCAATGCCATTGCCATCCGGAAGTTTCATGTCAGTCAGGCATAAATCCACGGGTTGTTCTGACAGCACATTTTTCGCTTCGCGCAGATTTCCGGCGGCATACGGTTCCAGACTCATCCGGCTCAGGGTGATTTCAAGTAATTCCCGGATATCGGGTTCATCATCAACAATCAGTATGTGTTTGACCATAATTATTAAATTTGATCACTTTTGGCAAAGCGTATTTTAAAACAGCTTCCAACGGGCTGTATGTTGCTGTAGCTAAGGTCGCCACCGGTGCTCAAACACAGCTCCCGGGAAATATACAGGCCCAGCCCCGTCCCTGTACTGCTGGTCGTGTAAAATGGCTCAAATAATTTTTCCTGATCATTATTGCTAATGCCGGGTCCTTTATCGACGATGTCCAGATAGCTGGTGTGTGTGGCTGGGTTGGTATAGCCGCTAAAGTAGACGATCGGCTGGTTTTCCTGCTCATTCTTTGCATACTTTACAGCATTTGTGCAAAGGTTCCACACCACCTGATGTAAATGATTGGTATCACTGAATACCTGCATCTGGGCACTTTCGATATCCACGTGGCACCATCCATCAGCCAGCTTGTTCAGTTCCTGAAATTCAGTGACAAACGCTTCAAGCCACGGTTTTAGGTAAAATGACTCAAGATTCGCGCCCTGCTTGCGCGATAACCTCAGTATGCTCTCAATGATTTTATTGAGACGATTGGTATGATCGTGAATGATATTGGCCAGACGTTTGTTGTCTGCACTGAGCTGCTCAGATTCGTCGAGAAGCTGGGCAGCGTGACTAATCGCCCCGAGCGGGTTTCTTATTTCATGCGCAATGCTTGCAGTTAATCGTCCCAGCGAGGCAAGCTTGCTTTCCTGGATCTGTCTGTTTAGTTCTGAAGTGTCGGTCAGGTAAATCACCGAACCTTTGTCTTCGGCACGCAAGCCCACTTTCGAAATACGTGCCTGCAGTGTTGACTGGTTGCTGCGAGTGATCTGAAATAAATCGCCGCTGGCCTGATTATCAGACATCTTCAGCCATTGCTGATGGGCATGGAATAGTTCGCTACAGACACTGCGCAACTTGAGATTGGCTGAATAGGTAGTGAGATTAAGTAGCTGGTAGGCTGCGCGATTCATGAGTTTAATCGCATCGTTCTCATCAACAACAATAATGCCTGATTCAATGCGGTTGATTAGATGATGGTTCAACTGGGCGAGATTGGCCAGATCTATGCCGCGTTTTTCCGCCAGTGCAACACTTTCCGAAACACGTTTTGCGAGGGTAATGGCAAGAAAAGCGGTTGCAAACAGTGCGATACCGAGTAGCCCAGTTTGGCTATATGAGCTATCAGTAATCAGGCCTGTGATATCCCCATAGAATTCCTGCAGGATGAGTGCAACCGCGCCATAGGACGCAAACAATAACGCGGTTTGGCCAGGTAATAATAACGATGCGCCGGCAATCGGTGCCAGTATCAGTGTGCCCCAGCCACTGCTGATTCCTCCTGACATCAAAGTGAAGAGAGCGATGGAAATAACATCAACAACGACATTGACGTGCACCTGCTTGCTCAGTGTCAGCCATGCTTGCGTGCTGATTAGCAGGCACGCCACTGAAAATAAAAGATAAAAACTGCTGAGTAAAAAGAAGGTCTGTCCTGGCTGCACTTTGCCAATGAAGGTGATTTCTAGAAAATTGAAACTAAAAAGCAGTGTCGCAATAATCAGACGATAAATGTTAAGTAGCTGCAGAGAACGAAAATGATGTGATTCTTTCTGGTCATCTTTTCTGCGACGCGGCAAGGGGGTGTCACTCATGGCATTAACAGATGCAGCTAGAGAAATTGAGCATACCTGCTATAGTATCAATGTTTGTTATTAATCGCACCGAATAATCTGCCTGTGCAGATTCTGACTTGGTCTTTCATCCTGATGCCAATAAAAATACTACTTGCACAATTAAATTTTCACGTTGGTGATATCGAGGGAAACTGTAACATGATGCTACAGTTTATCCGTGACGCGAGAGAGCAACACAATCCTGATTGTATCGTCTTTTCTGAACTGGCGCTGACGGCTTATCCGCCGGAAGATTTGTTGTTCAGAAAAAGAGTCAGATTACGTATCCAAGGTGCCGTAGAGCGTCTTGTCAGTGACTCTTATGGCATTACTCTTATCGTTGGAGCACCATGGTATCAGAATGAGGAGTTATATAACACGGCATTGGTGATCCAGAATGGTCACCTGACGCATACCTACTTCAAAATTGAATTACCTAACTACAATGTATTTGATGAGAAAAGGTACTTTACTGCAGGTCATCAGGCATGTGTGTTTAATCTGCACGGCGTTCGCCTGGGTGTGACGATATGTGAAGATGTGTGGGCTAAACAGCCAATTCGCCTGTCCGCTCAGTCAGGCGCAGACGTGATTATCAATATAAACGCCAGTCCTTTTAATATTGGCAAGCCGCAACAGCGTGAACAGGTGGTTCGTCAACGTATCCACGAAAATGCCCTTCCCGTGATGTATCTAAACCAGGTGGGAGGGCAGGATGAACTGGTTTTTGATGGTTCATCCTTTGTGCTGCTTGCGGATGGTCAAAAACTGGCGCAGGCTAAATTTTGTGATGAGGATTATTTGCTGATCGAAGTGGATGCCGAAACAAAGGCGTTATCATTATGTGATGAATCTGCAACCGACCAACTAACTTCGGAACTCGCCAGTGTTTATCAGGTGTTAGTGTATGGTTTGCACGATTATATTCATAAGAACAATTTCAAGGGAGGATTGGTGGGTTTATCCGGTGGTATCGATTCAGCACTGGTATTGGCGTTGGCTGTTGATGCACTGGGTGCTGACAAGGTGCATGCAGTCATGATGCCTTCCAAATATACTTCCGAAATGAGTCTTGAAGATGCGCAACAGCTGGCCTCGAACTTTAACGTTAAATATTCTGTGATTGATATTGATGCGCTGGTTCAGACATTTGAGGCTTCGCTGGCCCCGTTGTTTGGCAATATGGAAAAAGATACCACAGAGGAGAATATTCAGGCACGTATTCGGGGTGTTCTGCTGATGGCGATTTCCAATAAGTTTGGCAAAATGGTGATATCTACAGGCAATAAAAGTGAAATGGCAGTCGGTTATGCCACGCTTTATGGAGACATGGCCGGTGGATTCGCGCCGCTGAAAGATGTGCCTAAAATGTTAGTGTACCGGTTGGCACGCTACAGAAACCAGGTAAATAGTGTTATTCCGGAAAGAATTATTGCGCGTGCCCCGAGTGCTGAGCTGGCTCCTAACCAGGTTGATCAGGATAGTTTGCCGCCATATGATGTGCTCGACAGGATTCTCGAGCTGTTTATTGAGCAGGATGTCGGGCGGGATGAACTTGTTGCACAGGGATTTGACGAGCAACAGGTCTCACAAGTTATCAAGCTGGTGTTTCAAAGTGAATACAAGCGCAGACAGGCTCCACCCGGGATCAAAATCACTCAACGTGCCTTTGGCAAGGACCGCCGTTATCCCATCACCTCCGGCGCGATCAGGTATCTGGAAAGATAAGGCGGCAATTTAATCGCAGTAGTAGGTTTTCAGGCGCAACTTTTCCAGTACCCTGTCCCAAACATTCGTTGCACAACTGATTCTGGTCGTTGCAAAGTCCGGGTCCAGTAATGCGCCATCTTCACCAAGGAAGTTTGCGGCATATACTTTATGCGTGTCGTAGGCAAGATCATTAATACCCAGTTGCCGATAGGCGAGTTCGAGCGTATATACCGCCTGGGGCATTGAGGGAGCTCCCTGGTATTTTTCCATGACATATTTGGCGCGGTTGGCCGCGGCAACATAAGCGCCCCGGCGCATATAAAAATCAGCCACAGTCAATTCGTGTTCGGCAAGCTCATTGCGTAAATAGATCATGCGTTGCTTGGCATCATCGGCGTATTCGCTGTCAGGAAATTTCTGAATCAGTTCTTTAAAAATTTCAAATGCGGCAATTAAGGGGGCCGGGTCTTTGTCTGACGGGTTCCTGGGCAATATGAAGTTAAGAAAAGTTTTACTTTTGTCGAAATTCGCCAGCCCTTTCATATAGTATGCATAATCGACATGAGGGTGCTGAGGGTTCAGCCGGATAAAACGGTCAGCACTGCTAATCGCGCTTTCCATGTTGCTTTGTCGGTAATACAGGAATGCAAGCTCCAACTGTGCCTGTTGAGCATAGCGTCCAAACGGATAACGTGACTCCAGCAGTGTATAGCTTTCGATTGCGTCGGCAAAGCGGTTACCAAGCATTTCACCGTTGGCTTTTTGATAAAGTTGACGAGCGGAGATATCCTCGCTTATTGTGGGTTCTTCGTCGTCATCATCGCCGAAAAGGCCTTTTAGTGTTGAGCACCCAGAGAAGCTCAACAGGCAAAGTATGATTAATAAATACTGGTATGGAAACTTGCTAAACATAGTAATCCGCTATTAATGGAGATGGGCCGTTGGCTCAATTATACATAAGTGAAGAGGCGACGAGGATATGCACGAAGAAAATAATCTTACTGTGATCATTCCACCGGAGCATGCAGGTTTAAGATTAGACAAGTCGCTGGCGACCCTGTTCCCACAATTTTCACGCGCCAAAATCCAGGCCTGGATCCAGCTTAATCAAGTCAGTGTGGATGGGGAGCCGCAGGCCGGACGCTATCATGTGCGCGGCGGTGAAGAGGTTTTTCTGACGCCGGTGCTGGAAGATCAAAATACACAACACCGAGGCCAGGATATTCCACTCGACATAATTTTTGAAGACGAACATATCCTCGTGATTAACAAGCCTGCGGGGCTGGTTGTACATCCGGGAGCAGGTAATCCTCAGGGCACACTTCTGAATGCCCTGCTACATCGCTATCCTGAGCAGGCGCAATTACCACGTGCCGGCATTGTGCATCGTCTGGATAAAGATACCAGCGGTATTATGCTGGCGGCCAAATCTCTGCAGGGGCATGCAGGTCTTACCCGATTGTTACAGAGTCGAGAGGTTGATCGTCGTTACCATGCAATTATTCGCGGCCAATTAATTTCCGGAGGTACAATCGATACACCCATCGGAAGGCATGCGTATCACCGTACCAAAATGGCGGTTAATCAACGTGGCAAGCCCGCTTGTACGCATTATAAAATAGTTGAAAAATTTAAGTGTCATAGCTGGGTTGAAGCCAAGCTCGAAACCGGCAGAACGCATCAGATCCGCGTACATTTTTCATCCGTGAATCATCCACTGGTAGGCGATCAGTTATATGCGCCAAGAGTCAGTCGGGTAGCCAAGGTTCCACAACAACTCAATGAGATGTTATGCAATTTTCCGAGACAGGCTTTACATGCCTGTCGTCTGGCTTTACGTCACCCTGTTAGTGGACAGGAATTGAGCTGGGTCGTCGATATGCCAGATGATATGCAGGTTCTGCTGCAAAATCTTCGTGCGCATACGCCTTTATGAAGCCGTCACTGATCTACCCGGACTGGCCACTGCGCAATAAAGTCCAGGCTTTTGCCACAACACGCGTCGGTGGCGTAAGTCAACCACCATTTGATGATTTTAATCTTGCTGTGCATGTGACAGATAATCAAAAGCATGTGTTAACAAATCGTAATAGACTAAAAAAATACTTGCCCGAGGATGTCGAAATTAAATGGTTGAAGCAAATTCATGGTAATTGTGTTGTTAATGCAACGAAGATTACATCCGACCAGGTGCAAGCGGATGCGGCATTTTCAACTGATGAAAAAAGTGCCTGCGCCATACTCACAGCTGACTGCCTGCCAATTCTTTTGGCAGATGCGCGAGGGCAATGCGTGGGTGCGGTGCACGCGGGTTGGCGGGGTATCATTAATGGCGTGATTGAAAACACGATTGTGACGATGAGCGAGTTTGCGATGCCGGAATACGTATGGCTTGGGCCTGCCATCAGCCAGAAATATTTTGAAGTTGGCGATGATGTTTATAATCTTTACCTGCAAAAAAATCCTGCATTGGCATGTTGCTTTATGCCCAGGGAATCACCACAACAGAAACCGGCCAAATGGTTTCTTGATCTATATCATGCCGCGAAAATAATTATTAACGATGCTGGTATCGGCCAGGTGTATGGCGGTGGACTATGCACCTATCATGACATGGATCAATTTTTTTCCTATCGGCGTGAGAGAATCACCGGAAGAATCGCGACAATTATCGCAAGGTGTCCATCGGGGACTTGAAGTTGGGTGTGTGTGACCCCAGATAAACATACATCTGAAATTTAACTAATAAGCACATGAGAACAGACAAACTTACGACAACTTTCCAAACCGTTTTGCAGGATGCCCAGTCACTGGCAGTACAGCGCAGCCATCAAATGATGGAGCCAGCCCACGTTTTACTGGCCATGTTGCAACATCAGGGCAGTGGTGCTTATAGCGTGTATGCCAATGCTGGTATCGATCCCGAAAAACTAATCAGCCAATTACAGCAGCAGATTGATGCAATGCCACAGGTAAGTGGAACGGCGGGTGAAGTGCATGTGTCTTCAGGGTTAGCCGGATTGCTGAATTTAACTGAAAAGATTGCCCATGACTGGGGAGATGAATACATTGCCTGTGAAGCATTTTGCGAGGCGGTTCTGGATGACAAGCAAGCCGTGGGACAATTACTAAAAAGTCTTGGCGCGAGCAAAAAGGAAGTACAAAAGGCGATCCAGAAATTACGAAAAGGTGAGTCT